>NZ_JBEPQC010000001.1:0-2061648 GCF_040547675.1 Bradyrhizobium sp. RT6a | reverse complement strand
AGAACACCTCGACCGGGCTGTTCACGGTGTGGACCACCGACAGCAACGGCAACTTCACCTCCAACCTGCTCAGCAATGTCTCGGGGACGAGCGCATCCTTGAAATCGATCGAGACGGTGCTGCATCAGGATCTCAATGGCGATGGCGTAATCAATAGCTCGTCGACCGTACTTGATATTTCTGGAAAGATCACTCTTGCTCTCGGCAACCTGAGCCAAGCGACCGTCATCGAGCCAGGGGCGTCGCTCGAACTGACTGGAGCAGCCTCTGGATCGGTCACGTTCAAGGGCGTCACCGGTACCCTCACTCTCGATCATTCCACGCAATTTACTGGCACGATTTACGGCCTTTCCGGCAACGGTGATCCGTCCAGCTCGGATATTCTCGATCTCAAAGACATTTCGTTCGGATCGGCAACCAAGGCCTCATACTCGGGCGATGTATCGGGCGGTGTCCTCACCGTCTCGGACGCCCAGAACCACGTCGCGCACATCACGCTGGCCGGCGACTACACCCATTCCACGTTCAATCTCTCAACCGATGGAAATGGCGGCACCCTCGTCATCGATCCGCCAATCGACGGGTTTAGCTTCTCCGCTATCACCTCGCAGCCCGGATCCACATCTGCGGCGATCCCTTTAGGTGACGGACCCGTGCCCCGCTCGCAGGTGCTCGCGCAGGCATTGCACGACCTCTACGTTGACAACAGCGTTCAGCACGGCATGGCGAGCGCGCATTTCACCCTGTCCCACGCCTCAGCCGGCGATCTATTTCTGTTGCACGTTTAAACGATGATCGATCTTGGAAGAGGGAGGCTATAATAGCTTGGTCGTTGGCCGCGGCACCAGCGTCGGCAATCGCGGCCAAGGGCGCGAGACGGTGGCAAGCGCGTGCGGGATCGGAGCAGTGTTTGGTAAGCGCGGTTTCACTGGTACCAAGCGGGGCAGACTAGTTTGGTTCATGAAGAGCGTTGTCTGGAAGTGAGCAGGACCGATGGGGTCAGAAGCCTATGCGAAATCTCATAATCGTTGCGTTGGTTGCTCAAATTCTTGCGTGCTATCCGTTACCGGTGTCAGCCGGTGGTACCTGCATCCTGCATCCGCAAGCCTTCAAGCTACAATCGGACACCGTTCAGTGGTTGATGAAAATCAAGCCCGGCGCTGAATGTATTCAGGGGCTACGCTGGTCGACGATCATGATTGACGCGATCACGGTTGTAGACCCACCGAAATCAGGCCGCCTTGTCTTGCAAGGCCCTTCATTTCGCTATTTTTCGGCCCCGGCGGCACAGGGGGCCGACCATTTCAAGATTGCGATCACGGGAACCTCGCTGCATATCGGCGGAACCTCGTCTATCGAGGTAGACGTCGTCTCACACTAAATGGTGATACATGGCGACGCAGGCCGTTCACAATCCTAGCGAGGCGCAAAGGTGCGATTGCTGTTGAGAGCAGGGTTGGCGGAGGCGGCCGGAGGCACGCCTTGCCCGATGGGGTTCTGGAATGGATTGTTGCTCGGCTGCGTCGCCACCGGCGGTCGGGTTCCAGCAGTAGAGCCTTGTGTTCGGACTGAAGTGTTCTTCTGCTGCGTCCCTTGGGCAAAGGCCGGTGCGGCGAGAGATAAAATAAGCGGAAAGATCGCAAATAGTTTCGGTTTCATCGGAATCTCCCTCGTTTCGGCCGTCAATCGTCCCCACAGAGCTAGGCATCGGCGGCATATTTGAAAGAGCTAGGGCTTCTTGCAGGCCGAATAAAAGGTGCCGTTTGTGGTGACAACCCGCTCTATGCACTGCCTGGGATCGGCAATCTCGCCAGCGACGCTGAAATAATAGGCTTGGTTCTTGAGGATAAGCGCGTAATTGCCCGGAGGGAGTTCCAGCCCCGGATCCTCACTGTGGACCTCGTACATCTCGGAATTTTCAGGCACCGGAGAAACCCGGTATGAATACGAGAAATTTCTGATGACCCAGACATCGTCTTCGCCGGGCCGTTTTCCAGCAGCTTCGCTGGAAAATTCGCGTGTGATCTTTGCGATCACGCGCACCTCGGCGCGCTCCAATATGTTCGTCGCCACATCGCGCCGAAACACCAGGAATTTGGGGTGTCCATTCGGCAGGCTTGCACTCCTGGGAAGCCTGAAGGCGGCCGAAACAGCGATCCGGATGTCAGGCGGGCGTCCGGGCAGCAGCTGCAATTCAGTTAATGAGCTATCGCCAACCGCGTAGATGCCGTACTCTCTCGGCAGCAGCGAACCTGGTTGCGGCGTAGGCGGGTTCGGCGGTAAGTTCGCGCTCGGCGAGGGCCCAGGTTGTTCCGGCGACGTCGATTTTCCATAGCTGTGAACGGCCTTTCCAAGCGAGTCCAACCGCTCGCGTTGAGAGATTACCGCAACAAACAATGCAGCAATCAAAAGTACGCCCCCGGAGCGCTTGGCGGCGGTCCAGAAAAGGCGATGCCGGCGTTCAGCAACGGATTCGAGCCCGACCCCGGCGGCCAAAGGGGTGGGGCGAGGGGAATACGGGGGCACCAAGGGGCCATCCAACTGCGGCGCCATAGATGGTGCCGGAAAAATCTGCTCCTGCGAGAATTGCTCGACACCGCGAATGGCAGCTTCAAGCGCCAATTCGGCCTGCTTCATCTCGGCCGGACCAGAACTGCCGAGTTGCTCTTGAAGCTTGTGGCGCGCGAGATCGTAAACGGTCCGGCGCATCAGCTCCGGGTCGCTCTTAACGGTATCGATCATGCGCGCGATGACGAGCGCGAACTGGACCTCAGACCCGGTCTGTTCTCCTTCGTCTAGGCTGGGCACTCGCAAATCACGGGACGTCATACTGCTTAGGCACCCCGCCGATGGATCATTTACTATCATAATCCGGTGTTTCAAAATTCTCAAAAGAAACTAGTGTACGGCGCATTAGCCGATGGGACTGAAAGTGTCAGTATCCATTCGGCAGGGAGAGGCATTGTGCGCATCAGATTAACCCCCGGCTTCGCGGCCTCCATTTTTCTCTGTTCACTTTTTGGTTCGGCCACCAGTCCGGCATCTGCGATCACTGCCGAGGTCGCTAAAAGGTGCGGCGCTCTCACGGCCAAGCAGTTTCCGCTTCGCGAACGGGGCAATCCCGCAGCGGGCAGTGCCAAGGGCAGCGGCAAGGATCAGCGGGCTTTCTTCAACAAGTGCGTCGCCAACGGCGGCAAGGTTGAGGATGGGAGCACCGAGAAATAGCAGCGAAAGGGTCGTCGCTGGGGGAGCACCTCGTCGCCTCTAGCCGTCGCCTTTTGGCGAGCTGGCTGCGTGAGCTGGCTCCGGGACATTGCCGTCCTTGCCCATGCATTCCCTGAAGTAGGTCTGACGATCTGCCGTTCCGGGGGCCGAGCCGGGTCGCTTGTAGGGATACGCCAGATAAGAAAAGCGCATGCATTTGCGTGCAGCGTCGGCACTCGGACCGGCAACGGCGCATGTATCGAAGTTCACTGTCAGCGCCACGACTGACGCCCCTAGGATCCAGATCGGATTTTGAACAAACATCGCCATACCGCTGCTCGGAGCAAATTCATTTAGAAGTGCTGCTCCGCTAATGCGAAATATGCCATTGCCCGTCAAGCAGATGTTTCAATTGCGCTCTTGCTTGAGTTCGAGGCGCGCCACCCGAAACTCCCATGACTGCTCCAGAGCATCTGAATTCAATTCCTGCTGTGGTGCGGACAGAGCCCCTCTCCGTAATTTCCCGGGCCTCTGCTTCTTGATGTACAAGAATCTAGGAGGCCGTTAAGTCTGTCGGTCGCCCTCGCACACATCATTCACTTGTTGGCTTCCTGCTAAGTTCGGATTGAGGGGCATTTGATTGCTTGCTGCATGAAAAGGGCAAGCAGTCATGGCAAAACAAACCAAGTTGTTGAGCGGCGCTTACACCAGTGTGCTTTCTGGAACGTCTGGCTCGGACATTCTTTTTGGGGGCGCTGGAAATGACCTCCTCACGGGAGGGGCCGGACGTGACACCTTCGTCGTCTCGAAAGGTTATGGTTCCGACACGATTGCGGACTTCGCTGCCGGAGTAGGCGGCGATGTATTGCGACTTGCGAATTACGGCTTTTCAAGCTTTTCCGTCTTTGGTGCCTCGGGTCGCGCCTGCACGTTACGATTGCTCCGATCACACTGATCAGACGTGCTGGGAAATCAGGGCTCGGTTGGGCCTTGGTGCCGTGAAGCGGCCGGTGCGGTGCCTTGTCCGGGGTTTTGAAAGGGGCGCTCGAGGGGTATGTCGCCGCAGCGGCATGGCCTGTTGTTCCTGCAGCGGACGCGGCGCCGGAGGTTCTGGTCGCGCCCCAACTCCCACTGCCGCTTGCACCGCCGCGCGCTGATGGCAAGGAGAGTGTCAAAATCGGCGCCTTGAAGAAGTCCGGGAGCCCTGCTCAATTCGCATGAGCCGGCGCCTTGGTCTCATTGCTTTCAGGGACGGCGACCTCGGAGTGAGTTGCGCATTTTTTGGGCGACTACCGGTGTTAGCTATGCGTTCACCAACTTATCGCCTTGCTAGTGCTCCCTTACCAAACGTTCAATCGCAACCTGCATGCTGACACGCACGTGTCAGAGGATGAACAACTATGCGAAGCTTGATCAGCGTATTGAAGGCGGGGTTGCTTGTTGCAGTTGTAGCAGGTCCAGCCAGCGCCACCCCCAACTGCCTCCGCGACAACAAGCCGTACAAACTTGCCGGTGATAGGATCGAGTGGACGATGAAGATCGCGCCAGGCGCTGACTGCATCCAAGGCCTACGCTGGTCAACAATGCAGATCTACAAGGTTGAGGTGGCAGAAGAGCCGACGAGCGGCGAGCTGGTTCTGGTGGGACCCGGCTTTCGCTATCATGCTAAGCCCGACTTCGCTGGCACGGATAGATTTTCCCTTGTCGTGGTGGGTAAGAACCGTCACGACGAGGGTAAATCGACGGTTGAGATCACAGTGTCGAGACCAGGCTCACCCATTGTTGTTAGCGCAGCCGCTGACTCCCAGTGAGCGCGGCATCTAATACAGACACGCTGCAGAATGGTTAGGCGGAATCTGGATTTTACTGTCCAGCTTGGGTGCGGACGATCGCACTCTCGGCAAGTTCATCTGCAGGCGTTGGACGTGTGGCGTTGTTCTCTCCAGTCCCATCGATTGGCTCTTTCTGGCCACGAGAAAGCGAGCGGTTTAGCTCGCGTGTTTGGCCACACGGATGTAAGGCCTTCTTGAAGACGCGGTCCGACGGCGTTCGCCAAGCGAGCCGCTCCGTTTCGCGCGTCAATCGGGGCTGACCATCAGCCACAGTAGCCGGCCATACCAACCTAGAACAATGCAGCTGGCAATCAGCGCACCAAAAATGGCGATGTAAACGAGACCGCGCGTCATATCTGCCCCATAGCCATTAGCAGAAGTCCCTCTCATCGAAGCCCTGATTATCCACGCCCTCCCGGGCTGTCGGTTCGCTATCTTCAGCGTGGCAAAAAACGCCCGCCGAGTTGGCGAGCGTTCGCGATTTACAACAATAGAAGATGCGATCTATTTTCCGCCGATCGGTTGTTCAGGCGACCCAAGCCCGGAACCCGAACTGCCGATCGGCTGGCCGTTTGCGGAGTGGCCGACGCCGACGCCAGGTGCGCTGACGGCACCGGCCGCGGGAGCGGCAGTCTTGTTTCCTGAAAGAGCATTGTTTTGCTCAGATGCGACGGTTGCCTGGGCCGGATTTTGAGAATTGGCCGCGGGAGCCGATGTATTATTCGGAGTGGTCGGGGCTGTGCGCTGCCCATTATTATGGGGGGGCGCGATGCCGCCTTGGGTGGCCGAGTTCGCGGCTGGCGCACCAGCGTTGAAGTAATTCGTGCTCTTGTTCGGCGTCGCCTGGGTTGCGCTGGGGTTCGAAACGGCTGAGTTAGTATTGCCGGCGGGCGAAGTTCCGGTCGTAGCGGTGGAACCTCCGCCGCTTGATCCCGCGCTTGCAGCGCCGCTTGCACCACCGGCGCCGCCACCACCGGCTCCACCTCCTCCGCCCCCTTGGGCGAGGGCGGTCGAACTAAGGGCAAGGCAAGTAAGCGCGACGACAAATGATCGCTTCATGGCGTGTCTCCTGGGTTTCGAGGACAACCCGCTTCTGAAGGTGATAGTTCCTGAGGTCAGTTTCCGCTCTCTGGGCTAATCTCCGATGCGCTCAGAGTTTTAAAGGGGAGAGTCCGTCGGCTTGACCGGGATATTCCAGGGCCTTTTGCCATTAGCATCACGATTCCACCACCGCTCTTTCGAACCAGCGGCCTCATCGATTTTATCCTTTGCGCGCGCGGCCTTAATCTGGTCTCGGATCGATGTGTCGGCCGGCGAAGTCTCGGGCGCTGGTATCTGAGCTGCGGCGGATGATGAGATGGCGAGTAATGCAACGATAAGAAGGATTTTCATCACTCACGTTAGCATTTTCCGTCCTGGCCGTCCGATTTAGTTCGTTCCAGTTCAGGAGCGACGTGGGATGTTCAAAGAGCCATCTTGTGAGCGCCCAAATATCAGGCGTCCAAGATGCGTCAGGCCAAACCCGGCCCTCCTTACCTGTTTCGCCGGCCAAGCATAGAGATCAGGTCTAAAGGAAATGTCGCCTACTTGTCTCAGTGTCGGAAGGATTAGCGGTGATTCGGTTTCCATTGCCGTTGCACCTGGGGAAATAGGGCTTCGCCGAAGAGGTGATGTTTGGGCGCTTAAGGCTACGTCAAACCGAACCGCCATCATCCCGTGTCATGACAGCGGCTTTAGCGAAAGGATCGTCATAAAGCTGGGCGGTCAGGCCATACGTCGCCCCGGTGGCGCATGATCTTGGTCGAGATCCGGGCCTAAGCCGATCGGCTTCGATCAAGCTGCCCTATCAAGACACTCAGCGTCGAGATCTGCGATGACATCCTCGAAAGCAGAGATTGTCTGCTGGATGGCAGCGATCTTCTGAAGCTCATCGTCGCCGATCGGGCCGATGCGACTCTGAAGCGCCACCACCATCTCACGGCGCCGCTCTTTCAGCTGAACAAGGGGCAAGCCATGGTCCGGTAGATATCTCATGAGTGCCTCACGGGTGAACGCTCAATCAACATACCGGAGACAGCTGAAAGGTGGTTCAAAAACTTCCATCGAACTTTATCGGTCTGGTTTACTCGCTCGGGAGTGCTCTCCGCTCAGTCGACGAAGCCGCTTGCGGCAGGAACGCGATGAGCTCTCATTTTTGTAGAGGACGATTCGCATCTGCCGCGCTCGGCGGCGAACAGCGCTAACCCGTCGGCCAAAGATCCGTGCCGCGCGTAGGGCGCTCACTTGTTCCTTGGCCAAACTAAAGAGCAAAGCCACCTCCTCGGGAGTCCAATCGCCTGGTCGTGCTTTAAAGCCGATGTGCGTCCATACCAGGCGTGGCCCACCTAAGATGATTCTTATTAGCGGCTGCTAATCATCACATAGAGCCATGGTCAAAACCGGGCTGCAAGCTTCCCTCAGGGAAGCTGCCGCTCCGGTGAGCGGGTTATTGGCGCTGGAATAAGTAAGCATCGCTCTCTTCAAGGGACTGATCCAGTTGCGTCGCGCTGAAGGTTGTTCGTCACGCAGCTATGGCAGATGATCAGCTTTGCAGTTAGTCTGCGATCGTTTTCGGCCTCAATGGCGTCATCACATTCCCGTCGCACGCCATCCGTCGGGCGCTCGATTGTTCGCCGTTGCCTTGCTGGTCGGCTGTGCTGCAAGGCCGATACCCCATAAAGGCCCTCTGGCTTGCTCTTGCACACGGGGCTTCAGCTCCCGCGGAGAGCAGGCGCATTCCTTAAGGTTGATCAGTGAGGTTAATTGCAACGAGTATTTGTGCCTCTGTGCAGAGAACGATATGTCCTTCTCTCCAAGGCAGGGACAAATGCTTGATAGGACCGAGGCCATCGCGCGAACTGACCGGCGCCAGGCCAGCGATTACTTAGTTCCGATACTCTTCTTCGGCCTCGCCGGCTTGGCGATGATCGCGTGGATCTCTGCAATCGGATGGATGAGCTGGTACTTCACCCTCTGGCTGCTTTTTTGAAAACGACGTTGATTGCACATGGACTATTTCCGCAGCCTGTCGGACTACTTCCTCATCCAAATGTATGAAAACATTCTGCGCGAACTACACGTCGATCTATCGCGCGGTACGCGCCTGGTTGGCGATGCCGACCAACGCGCTGATCAGCTTCGTCGGGAGATCGACCGACGGGGTCTTTTCTGCAAGCCGATCGTGTGGCCAGTCCTGAAAGATGGCTTGACCTGCTGAAAGTGAACTGCACCTGACCATATCAAACGGCTGGGACCGCTAGAGCGGGACTCTAGGCCTAGCTGGGCGCGACGGTCCGTCTGGAGCCGTCATTGTTTGAGCGGGCGCACAGGGTAAGCGACGTGGCCAACCGCCCTTTCCATGTTAGGAGCGGATAAAATGCGGTCCGCAGACTAGCTTCCTGCCATCAAATCAGCCGGTTGTTTTTGATCGCGCGAATGCCCGGCGGCGCTTTGCGTTGCAACCCCCCAATCTGCCTTCGTGGTCCGATGTCTGACTCAACGTGGGAGAGACTGCCCCCCGTTTCGCCGCGCCAGGCCATGTTTTGGTTGACCGGGCTGCCCGATATGTCCAGAGAAGGGTGGTCCCCCCGGGATTAACTTGATCGGGGTTTTTTAGAGAGGGCGATCGCAGGGTCTAACTGCCGCCAGGAACTTGGAATAGGAACAGGGCATTTCGACATGAGTGAGCGGATCGCTCTCATCACCGGCGTGACCGGGCAGGATGGCGCCTATCTCGCTGAATACCTGCTGTCGCTCGGCTACGTCGTGCACGGCATCAAGCGGCGGTCGTCCTCGTTCAACACCGCGCGGGTCGATCATCTCTACCAGGACCCTCATGTCGGTAACGTGCCGTTCCTGATGCACTACGGCGACATGACGGACTCGAGCAATCTGATCCGCCTGGTGCAGCAGATCCGGCCGACCGAGATCTACAATCTCGCCGCCCAGAGCCACGTCGCCGTCAGCTTCGAGAGCCCGGAATACACGGCCAATGCCGACGGCATCGGCGTACTCCGCCTGCTGGAAGCGATCCGCATCCTCGGCATGGAGAAGGAGACGCGGTTCTACCAGGCGTCGACTTCGGAGCTCTACGGCCTCGTCCAGCAGATCCCGCAGAAGGAGACCACGCCGTTCTATCCGCGCTCGCCCTACGGCGTGGCAAAACTCTACGGCTACTGGATCACGGTGAACTACCGCGAAGCCTATGGCATGTTCGCGAGCAACGGCATCCTGTTCAATCACGAGAGCCCGATCCGCGGCGAGACGTTTGTGACCCGCAAGATCACGCGCGCTGTCGCCCGTATCGAGGTCGGGCTGGAGGAGACGCTCTATCTCGGCAATCTCGAAGCCAAGCGCGACTGGGGCCATGCGCGCGACTACGTCGAGGGCATGCACAAGATCCTGCAAGCCGACAAGCCCGACGATTTCGTGCTCGCCACCGGCGAGATGCACTCGGTGCGCGAGATGGTCGAGCTGTCGTTCGCGCAAGTTGGCCGCCGTATCGCATGGCGCGGGGCAGGCGTCGAGGAGACCGGCGTGGACGAGACGAGCGGCAAGACGGTGGTGAAGATCGATCCGACCTATTTCCGCCCCACCGAGGTCGATCTCCTCGTCGGCGACGCCAGCAAGGCGCGCAAGGTGCTCGGCTGGACGCCGAAGCGGAGCTTTGCAGAGCTCGTCGCGGAAATGATGGCGAGCGATCTGGCGGTAGCAAAACGGGACGCGACGAGTGGCAAGCGCTGCGTTTGAGCTGACAGGCAAGAGTGTCTACGTAGCCGGCCATCGCGGCATGGTCGGCAGCGCGCTTGCGCGCCGGCTGGCGCGGGAGGACGTCAAGCTCGTCACCGTGGACCGGGACGAGGTTGATCTGTGCAACCAGGCCGCGGTGTTCGACTGGTTCGCGAGGACGCGGCCGCAGGTGATCTTCCTCGCCGCGGCAAAGGTCGGCGGCATCGTCGCCAACAACACGCTGCGCGCCGAGTTCATCTACGACAACATCGCGATCGCGGCGAACGTGATCCAGGCCGCGCATCGGAACAGCGCCGAGAAGCTGATGTTCTTGGGTTCGTCCTGCATCTATCCGAAGCTGGCGGCGCAGCCGTTGCGCGAAGATTCCGTGCTGACTGGCCCGCTCGAGCCGACCAACGAGCCCTATGCAATTGCAAAAATCGCCGGCATCAAGATGGCGGAGGCCTATCGCAGCCAGTATGGCAGCGACTTCATCAGCGTAATGCCGACCAATCTCTACGGCCCCGGCGACAATTATCACCCCGAAATGAGCCACGTGGTCGCGGCGCTGATCCGCCGCTTCCACGAGGCCAAGATGTCGGGCGCGAAGAGTGTCATTGTGTGGGGCACCGGCACGCCGCGGCGCGAGTTCCTTTATGTCGACGACATGGCCGATGCCTGCGTGCATCTGATGAAGACCTATTCGAGTGCCGAGCTGGTCAATATCGGCACGGGCGAGGACATTACCATCGCCGACTTCGCGCGGGTCGTCGCCGAAACCGTCGGTTACGGCGGCGAGATCAGTTTCGACAGCTCGCGGCCCGACGGCACGCCGCGCAAGCTGCTTGACGTCAGCCGGCTCGAAGGGCTCGGCTGGCGCGCGACGACCTCACTTGATGATGGCTTGAAGCGCGCATATGCCGCTTACCTGTCGAATTTGTAGGCTCCAGGGAGCGGCCAAGGCCTATTCGTCCCGGCTCGTGCCGCCCGCGGTCTTCTCTGCGGCATCAGTGATGCGGCTATGCGATTTGGCGTCAATGCGCTCGGACAGTTCCAGCGAGCGACGGCGATCCGTCGGTGAGAACACTCGCGCCGTGAGCATGATCATCTTTAGATCGTCTTGCGGGGACCAACGGTCGGGGGACTTGTCCGTGCCTCCGCGCGCCACTTCTGCAAGCCCACAAGGCATGTGCGTGTCAGTGCATCAGCTAACCCCACGGAGAATGACCGTGTATACCCCCAAAACAACGTGATCGGATGAACCTGCGATTCGCAGATGCTATCCACCATGCTAATCAAGAATGCAGGCGACCAGGAAGCGAACTGGGTGCCAAGCAATCCACCCCGATCGCCCCCAACCAAACAATCGTAGCCAGGGCGGCTACAGCACCGAAGGCGAGGGGAAAGACCAGATCGAACAGCCTGCGCGGCTCGTGGGTATCTGCGGTTTGATCCGCGGTTCTATCTGACATTCGGATTTCCTCTGGTCGAGGTCATACCGAATTTCCCTGTTTAACGAAGCTTTGCTGAGGTTAACCTGACCAGTAAACCTTAACAGCCACGCCCCTTCTCAAGGGATTTGGCGGTGCACAACAAGATTCTCTGGCAAGTTCGGCGAATCATCACCAATTTGGCACGTGACTAACGCACGGATGCAGCATGGGCGATGCGCTGCTGATCAGCTTGGCATTGTGGGGCATGACCGTCTGCGCGGCGGTAAAGTTGGTTGCGCTGATGGTGTAACGTTTTGCCGAAGGCGAGGCGAACGTTGGCATCTCACTTCCAGATCGTCCATCGGATCGCTGCGACAACTGCCGGCCGAATTCACCTTACTAGTCATCAGTCGCTCAGCTTTTAGGGCGTGTTTTGTGCAGGGGCGTTTCTGGCGCGACCGAACATCAGCCCCAGCAGGTTGGCGCGATTGCGAATTGCCTTCTGTGTTCGATCCAGGGCTGCCGCGACTTCGTTGGCTCGGTAGCCGCGACCGATCATTTCGCGCAACTGCCGCTCGTCTTCAGGGGTCCAAAGCTTTATGATCGGATAGCGGTCATTGCTCATCCCGAGCTTCCTGCTGTTCTCTATCAAATTGCTAGGAGCGATACTAGTTCCCAGACAGCTACTTTCTTCAAGAGACGGCGGGCCACCTCGCAGGATGGCGGACTCAAAATTGAGCGGGCTTGATGTCGGATGCCCGGTTGCGATCCAATCTGCATTCCAAGCGAACGACGATGCCAAGGATGTCGTCGGACCCTATGCGATGCTCGATTGCTTCACACGAAGATAGCTCCATCGGGCACCCCGAGGACGCATTCAAGTGGACTACCCTGAGCGGTCGTGGCGCTCCGACCGACAAAGTTGCACGTCTCCTCAGCACGCGCTGACGCCCGGCGATCCAAGATCGCGAGCAACTATTGCAACAGCAGCTTCAGCCTAAGCGGTGAATGACTCGATGCCGGCTTCCCTAGGTCGAGCTGCCTCCCGCAGGTTTATCGATTTTCAAAGCTCCCGGCACCCCCATCGAGGTTGGTGCCTGCTGCTTGATATCCCCTATCAGGCGTGTTCATTGCCTCGGTTCTTTTTACCTGTTAGCTATCTCGAAGTTTCTGGTATGTTCCGTGCGCCAGCGACGTCACTCCCGGTTTTGCGGAGCTTTTCAGGTCTTTCGACTTGGAGACGCCCCCAACTGTGTGCCATGCTTTCACTGTTTATTCCCCGTTTTAAGGGCACCGCCCCGATGCAACATCGGGTGAAATGTTGAGCTTGATCGGACCGAGGTAGGAGCATGATCGGAGGCTATGGATGGGTAAGATCTTCACTGCTTGCGCAATGGCGGCCATCTGTCCGCCTTCAGTCTAGGGCAAGCGGTGTACTCGGTCTTGCCGGTCTCGATCTGGCGCTCACGATAGCCAACCCGGGCAAAGCGGCATTCCCAATTCGTTGGCGGCCATTCCGCCTTCAATTGGCCGCTCAAGTGGGTGTTCTGTCTCTCATGTCCTGCTCTGGCATGGCTTCGCGGAATGAACAAAATGACAACTTCACCGCCCGTGGTGGTTACCGGCGCTGCCGGCTTCATCGGCAAGCATGTCTGTGAGCGCTTGCTTGCGCGCGGCGAACGAGTTGTCGGCGTCGACGCAGTAACTTCTTACTATGATCCTGCGCTAAAACGCGCTCGCCTCGAGACGCTCAAGCATGATGCCTTCACATTCCACGAGATCGACCTTGCAGACTTCGCTGCGGTGATGCGTGTGTTCGACGAGGTCTCGCCCGACCGCGTGGTGCACCTTGCGGCGCAGCCCGGCGTGCGCGCGTCGATCGACGATCCCGTCACCAGCATCCGCGCCAATTGTGATGGCTTCGTCACCGTGCTCGAAGCCGGCCGGCGCCACGGTCTGTCGCATCTCGTCTATGCCTCGTCGAGCTCCGTGTATGGCGCCAATCGCACCTTGCCGTATTCGACCGAGCATTCAGTCAATCATCCGGTCAGCCTCTATGCCGCGAGCAAGAAGGCCAATGAGCTGATGGCGCACACGTTCGCACATGTTCACAAGCTGCCGGTGACCGGTCTTCGCTTCTTCACTGTCTATGGTCCATGGGGTCGGCCCGACATGGCCGCCTGGCTCTTCACGCACGCGATCTTTGCGGGTGAGCCGATCAAGCTTTTCAACAATGGGAATATGTGGCGCGATTTCACCTATGTCGACGACATCGTCGAGGGCGTGCTCCGCACCCTCGATCGGCCCGCGACGCCGAATCCCGCGTGGAACGCCGAGCAGCCGGAAAACTCGTCGAGCTATGCGCCGTATCGCGTCTACAACATCGGCAACAACCGCTCGGTCAATTTGATCGAGTTCGTCGAGACACTGGAGAAGATCATCGGCAAGCCCGCGATCCGCACGCTTCTGCCGATGCAGGCCGGCGACGTCCTCGAGACGCGTGCCGACATTTCGGCCCTGCAACGCGACGTCGGCTTCACGCCCTCGACGCCACTGGCGGATGGCTTGGGCCGCTTTGTCGAATGGTATCGAAATTATCACCGCATATAAACCCTCTCTTGAGTAGCTCACACGTGTCCCAAAAAATTATCCCCCTGATCATGTGCGGCGGTGCCGGAACGCGGCTGTGGCCGGCTTCGCGCGAGGTGCGCCCCAAGCAATTCCTGCCGCTGTTCGGCACGCGCTCCACCTTCCAGGACACGCTGCTGCGCGTTTCGGAGGCCTCGCTGTTCGATCGCCCGATCGTCATCACCAATGCGTCCTACCGCTTCATGGTGCTGGAGCAGCTCGCTGAGATCGGCATCGAGGCGGACGTGATCCTCGAGCCGATGCGGCGGGATTCGGGCCCGGCGATCGCAGCCGGCGCTGTGTTCGCGCAGAACCGCTCGAGTGAGGCGATCGTGCTCGCGCTCGCCGCCGATCATGTGGTGCAGGACAATGCCGCGTTCGTCGCGGCGTGCCGCCAAGGCCTCACCTCCGCGAGTGCCGGGCGCATCGTCACGTTCGGCGTCAAGCCGGAGCGGCCGGCGACCGAATACGGCTATATCAGCCCGGGCGAGGTCATCTCCGGCGAGGTGCACGCGGTCGCGCGCTTCGTCGAGAAGCCGGATGCGGTGAAGGCGGCCGACTACGTCAATTCCGGCTATCTCTGGAACAGCGGCAATTTCATGTTCCCGGCAAGTGTCCTGCTCGACGAATACCGCAGGGTCGATGCGGCGAGCGTGGAGGCGATTTCCACTGCTGTTAGTAACGCCGGACGCGATCTCGGCTTCGTGACGCTGGAGCCCGAGGCGTTCGGCGCGGCCAAGGCGATCTCGATCGACTATGCGGTGATGGAGAAGACCGCGCGCGCCGCGGTGGTGCCGGTGTCCTGCGGTTGGTCCGACGTCGGCTCCTGGCACGCGGTGTGGGAATTGTCGGACAAGGACGCGCAAGGCAATGCTTCGCATGGCGCCGCCGTGTTCGAGGATTCCCGCAACTGCAACGTCACCACCGATGCCGCGCTGGTCGCGCTCGAAGGCGTTGATGATCTTATCGTGGTTGCGACGGCCGATGCAGTGCTGGTCTCGCGCCAAAAAGACGCCAACGGGCTGAAGCGGCTGGTCACAAAACTCAAGGCGGTCGCGCCGAAAGTCACCGAGGAGCACCTCAAAGTGCATCGGCCCTGGGGCAGCTACCAGTCGGTCGACAAGGGCGAGCGCCACCAGGTCAAGCGCATCGTGGTGAAGCCGGGCGGACGGCTGTCGCTGCAGAAGCACCATCATCGCGCCGAGCACTGGATCGTCGTCCGCGGCACGGCCCGCGTCACCGTCAACGAGACCGTCAAAAGCGTGCACGAGAACGAGTCGATCTACATCCCGATGGGCGCGGTGCACCGGATGGAGAACCCCGGTAAAATCATGCTGGAGCTGATCGAGGTCCAGACTGGAAGCTATCTCGGGGAAGACGACATCATCCGGATTGAAGACGACTATCACCGCTGCTGACGGGGGGTAAGCCGTTTCGACAGAGCGGGCCCGCCTCTGTGCACGATACGAACCCAAGGACCTGGCTTGACCATCCCCGGCGCGTCGCATCGTAAATGCCCGCCGCTGGTTCCGCGCTGACCGGCGAAGATTTATTCGCCCGCAGCAGCTTGCCCCAATGTTGGCCGTGTGGCCGGATAAAGAAATGTTGGGGTGTTCACCGGATCCGTCTTCAACGGAGAGAGGTTTTCATGCGAATTGCTATGATCGGCACGGGCTATGTGGGACTGGTGTCCGGAGCATGCTTTGCGGATTTCGGTCACGACGTCGTCTGCGTCGACAAGGACGAGAAGAAGATCGCGGCCCTTCATCGCGGCGAGATCCCGATCTACGAGCCCGGGCTCGACGAACTGGTCGCGACGAACGTCAAGGCCAAGCGGCTGGAGTTCACCACCGATTTGTCCAAGCCGGTCGCGGATGCCGATGCCGTGTTCATCGCGGTCGGCACGCCCTCCCGCCGCGGCGACGGCCACGCCGATCTGTCCTACGTCTATGCGGCCGCGAAAGAGATCGCGCAGTCGCTGTCCGGCTTCACCGTCGTCGTGACCAAGTCGACCGTACCGGTCGGCACCGGCGACGAGGTCGAGCGCATCATCCGCGAAACCAGCCCCAAGGCCGACGTCGTCGTCGCCTCGAACCCTGAGTTCCTGCGCGAGGGCGCGGCGATCCGCGACTTCAAATTCCCCGACCGCATCGTCGTCGGCACCGCCGACGAGCGCGGCCGCAAGGTGATGAGCGATATCTATCGGCCGCTGTCACTGAACCAGGCGCCGCTGATGTTCACGGAACGCCGCACCGCCGAGATGATCAAATACGCGGCTAACGCCTTCCTTGCGACCAAGATCACCTTCATCAACGAGATCGCGGACCTCTCCGAAAAGGCCGGCGCCAACGTGCAGGAGGTCGCCCGTGGCATTGGCCTGGACAACCGCATCGGTACCAAATTCCTGCATGCCGGCCCCGGCTTCGGCGGCTCGTGCTTCCCAAAGGACACCAAGGCGTTGATCAAGATCGCGCAGGACTACGACGTGAGCTTGCGCATCGTCGAATCCGTGCTGGCAGTCAACGAAAACCGCAAGCGGGCGATGGCGCGAAAAGTGAGCCAGGCGCTCGGCGGCTCGCTGCGCGGCAAGACCATCGCCGTGCTCGGCCTCACCTTCAAGCCGGACACCGACGACATGCGCGATGCGCCGTCGATCCCGCTGGTCACGGGCCTGATCGACATGGGCGCGAAGGTGAAGGCCTTCGATCCCGTCGGCATGGAGCAGGCGAAGAGCGAACTGCCCAGCATCACTTATTGCGAGGACGCCTATTCCTGCGCGGAAGGCGCCGACGCGATCGTCATCGTCACCGAATGGGTGCAGTTCCGTGCGCTCGACCTCGACCGGCTGAAGGCGACCATGGCGCAGCCCGTCATCGTCGACCTCCGCAACATCTACCGCCCCGAGGAGATGGCTGCGGCTGGCTTCGTCTATGAGAGCGTTGGACGGCCGAGCGGGTCGCGCGATTAGCCAATCGTGGGCCGCTCCTTCCCAAGGTGAAACGGCCTTTTCCCTGCGCTTCCTCCCGCTTTTTATCGATTGTATCCCGTTTAGCTCGATGCTTTTGGAAACTGATCGCAGGCCATGGCGCTCATGATGATGGGAACGCGCGCCAAGCAGCGTTTCGTCGCGCCGCTAAGCAATAAAGACCGCAACGAAACGGCCGCCGCTCCTCCATCGAGTCGGTTCAGTACCTCCAAGGCACCGCGGCACTCCCATACGGGGATTGATCCTGTAGAGTTCAGCTGCCAATGGGGTGGGCAACGCCCAAATCGAACCGTCGTCATCCTGGGGCATAATGGCCGTTTGAGCGAAAGGTCTCAATAATAGATAGGCGGGTACCCATACCCCAGTTGCGCATGATCTTCTTCGCGGTTCGATCTTGAGCAAGCCGGTCCTCCGCACAAGCTGCCCGATTGACGCATTCGGCGTCGAGATCTGCGATGACATCCTCGAAAGCAGAGATCGTCTGCTGAATGGCTGCGATCTTCTGAAGCTCGTCGCTGATGGGGCGATGCGGCTCCGAGCGCGACGACTATCTCGCGGCGCCGCTCTTTCAGTTGGAAAGGGGAAACCATGGTCGGGTAGATATCTCATCAGGTTCAGGCGGCGCAGCGGCCTCGACGAAGCGCCCCCCCTGTTGACTTAAATAATAAATTGACATTTAATATCTCGGCTTTAAATATCGAAAATAATAGTGAAGTTAAAAGCCGTGCGGCGGCCAAATTTGGAGTAACTCAATTGCGCGTGCTTCCGATCGCTTTGATTGCATTCGGTTTGCACACCGAAGCCCAAGCTCAATACGCGGCTAGGAAGGAGCCCAATCTTGCAAATCCTTGCACATATACGATTCGAGCTTCTGCTTATGAAGTTCCCGTCGACGGCCACCTGTGTTGGCGCGCACCTGCGCCGTATTACTCTGAGTACGCACTGTTGCGCTGCGCGCCACCATATGGTCTTCAGGAGCTCACCTTGGTAAAGCGCGCGGATTCCCGATGTAGCCAATACGAGTTGCGCTAACAAGGGTGCCGCAGTCACCTGCACACGCGGTGATAAGGCCGGACGCCAGCAGTCGGCGCCTGAGCGGCGGCCCGTTTGCACATCATTCCAGAAGGCAGACAAAGAACGGTCTACCGGCTTTTCCTCAAGCCGCTGCTCGAATTAGCAGTTGAGCCAGTCTTGCAATACTGGCTCCGGCTACGCCTCCCGCGATCTTCTCTCCGGCATCGGCGATGTGGCCGTGCCGATCTGGCGTCAAATGTTGCAGCAATTCGAGCGCGCTTGCCACGACGAGGACTAAAGCTATGACGCGTAGCAAGTGTTGAGGGTACGCCATGACAAAGAGAGCGCCAAGCAGGCCATAAGCGAGGAACCTCTCGATACCTGCGGAACCGGTACCTGGACGCATCCCAATCGGCGACAATGTCGCAAAGATAATAAAGCCTAGTACGCACCAGGCCGCCAAAACGATCAGTTTGCGGGACATAGCCAATCGAATAGTGCCTCCCGCGGCTTGCGTCGAGCTATTGTTCTGCGGTCAACCCGTGCGAGTCGCTTGCTGCTCAAGGTTGAGTTAGAGCTCCCTCTCAGTTCTGGGAATTGAGCTGCATCGCTCTTTCCGAGTTCTTTTGCTGCTCTGCATGATCGCCAGCCCGCAAGCCGGCCGATGCACAGGAATGCGCGGCCTTTGCCGCCGAATGCGATTGGCCTGCGCAGTCGCAAAGTATCCCGCGTTCGGCGCCCAGTCGAGCGTGGCAAAAACGAGGCGCGCAATGGGCTTGCGGATTGCGAGAGGTGATCCCGGACTTAGCGGCTACGTGGCCGATTGTGTACGCCGCCTTCCGGCGGTAGCTCGACCTGAGCGGAATGCTATTCACGGACCGCCATTGACGGCGATATGGCTGAGCTTAGCGACTTCTCAACGGCCTGTCCGCTCCGCTCGGGAGGTGAGTTCATTTGCTTCAAGGCAGAGGCTTAGCGCCGACACCCGCGAAAGCGGCAGATAGCCGGGGGTCAACTAACCGCGCCGCAAGCTCCGCCGCGCGCGTGCGCGCTGATCCCATCGGGTCAGCATTTGACCAAGCTCACCCTTCTGCGAAGACTCCTTTTCGTTTCGGTTTGCAGGCTGAGTTGGTAGCCATCTGGGCTGCAAATAGGGTGCCCAGCGGCGCTCTTCGGCGCGGCGCCTACGAGAAATGAGATCTCTGGTCAAGTAACCGGCGCCAAAGGAGACAGAGATCATCGTAGACAAGATGAGGACCGCGAACACTAAACAACTCCACTTACGACGCTGCGGGTATTTGATGGGGATGGGCAGTCAACTGCTTGCTACCGTCGCCTCCCTCAGGGGCCGGTTCACTTCCTTCAAAGCTGTGCTCGGGATAAGCAGCGCGACAAGCGCGGCAGCTACGTCGCTAGCCAGCGCAGCGAAACGCTGAAGGAGGCGAAATGCCAATCCCGTCGCAACGCTTGGGCTGCATTGTGTCTCCTTCCGAAAGGCCGTCATCAATTCAGCGGACTCTGTCGTCCTTGCCATTTGGGCTGCCATCGCCGCCACCGTTGCCCCAACCATTATTGCCGTGATGATGGACGGCCCTTGCACCAGACTGGGCAATCGCATCCGATGGGAGAGAGGTTGATAGGAAAATTTCCCACAGGTTTCAAGAATGCGCGGCGGTCGTCGTTCTGGACTGGCATCGTGTTTCCCACTTAGTCGAACGGAATTAAATCATATTAAATAATTAAATAAAACATATTTTGTTCCAGGACCAAGTGCGTTGTCCGTTTACCCCCTCGCGTCAGCGCGTAAGACGTTTCCTCTGAAGGTCCGCATCTAAAATGCTCCTCCTTAACCGGCCCGGCTGCTCGATCGCTCGGACTCCGCGCCTGCAGACGGCGTACTTGCTCGGCCGCCACATCGATCGCCTGCGCTCGATGACATGATCCGTTCCTAGCCGAGCTTAAGCGACTACAAAAAAAGCGCGCGCCGGCGGGCTGGCGCTACCTTGAGGAACAAGGCTGGACCATGCTGCGCCGAAGCGAAGGGGCTTCCGAGGTGCGGCGCTGCGCTGCCTGCGATCGAGCACGGCAGCGATGAGCATCATGCGCCCGAGGCGCTGGACGTCGTTGTCCGCACGCGTCCGCTCGAAGCCGAGCCTACAGCGTTTTCGTAAGCAGCTAGGTCGAGTAAGCCGAACCAGCGGACGCGCCTTTGCGCAGCGGATCGGATAAGTGCGTGGATTGCGAACAACGCGCCATGTTGTTCGACCGCCCCATCAATAATGTTGGAGCGTCGCTTTAGCCACCTGACGTCTCCTTTCTTAAAAACCAAACTAGTGCAGGAATTCTGATAAGATAAAGGCTGGCTGCGCGCTACAGCTGGCGGCGGCATGGCGGCCAGAAGGTACGCCGAATAATCGCTTTGTTCAGGCGTCCCTGCCGCGCCTACCGACCGAACCCATTTCCAAAGCTGCGCCCGAGGCCCCAGCACAACATCGACCGGCTCGCGGTCACAGCCGACGACGAATGCCAGGCTTTCGTCGACGGCGTTTCGCAGTAGCCAACCCATGTCGAAACCGCTGCTCGGTATCATTAAGCAACGAACAGGAGCGCCCGCCGAGGCTAAAGCATGTAAGTAAGTGTAAGCCAACCCGATACTGCGAAACACACTACAAGACCGATATAGGGAAGAGCCACGCTCATTGGAATCTCCCAAGGAAAGAATTACGTCGAAATGGCCGTCTTTCCGACGCTCGCATCTACGACGAGCCTAAGGCCTCGCCTTGTCGCAAGGGGCGCTTTCTTAGCGGCCGTCTGTTTTCGGAGTTCGATCTCTGCTAGCGCAACGCGCCTGCGCAGCCCTTGGACTTCCAGCATCAAGTCGTTTAGCTTTTGAAGTTCCTCGGAAAAATGGCGGCGACGCGGACTACAAAAAGCATCCATTGGCCCCTCACAATAAGTCAACGCTGCAAAACATAGCTCAATAGAATAACCCTATACGTATTTCTGGTTTTCGAAAATAATTTTGGACGGAACTAAGGTCGGCGCTTCCGATCGCCACTTATTTGAATCAGACTATTAAAGTTGTATTATAAGGCCGGACGTTGCGGCTGTATATATCGAAATTCAATAATTGACTTCGGCCGCTCTGGATCTGCCGGAAGGGATTTATTTCCCTGAAACTGATTTCGGCTTGCTCAATTAACCGCGCGCGCCTCGGGGTGCTCCGTGAGTTCAGGTGATCCCGTGAAGTGTTGAGAGTTCGAGGCTGAGGATGATGTTGGATCTTCTTGTCATCGTGCTGGCCGTATCCGCCGTCTCGTCATTAGTCGCAAACCATGTTGTTCGTCGACGAGACGTTCTGTGGCAGGTGCGAAGGAATAATCGAGAAGGTCGCCAGGCTCTTCATTCAGCGTCCGTCATGAATAGGCGCCCCATCCCAATCTCCTTCAGAAGCGGTTCGAACGCGACGTCGGACGATCCAACGTCGCAGCCGATCAACGACCTTCGCTCGCAATCCAGCGGCGATGCGCGGAACTTTGATCGGCCGAGAGCGGCGGCCATTGCGATCCTTAGATCCCTGAACTCGTATGGGTCGTAAGGGCCGCGCAGCATTTCGATGCCTTGTCGGAATACGGCGACTGCCTCGGGCGTCACCTGCGCAGAACGACGCCCCTTGTCACGTTTCAATCTTGCCGGCATTCAGCGTGGTTAACGAATGAGCGAGAGCCCAGGGCTGGAATGAATCTTTAATCGTCGACAGAACGAGTATAGCGGGAGCTCCTTCGACAAGGCTCGCCATCGACAGAAATATAGAAGATCGCCTGCACAATCTCGCGCAGATCGACCGCGCGCCGGCCCAACCGCCGTCGCGGCGGTATCTTCCGAACGATCAACGCCCTTCTGTACCGGGCAAATCACTTGTGTAACGCAGGACACTGCGCTGATGCTTGTTACGAGCGGCTTTGGTCCCGCGCTATGGTGTCCTCCCCCGAAACTTTGCAAATCCGAAGGAAACCGCGCACCTTTTTCGGTCAGGCTCTCGGGCCACGATCGGATAAGCTCCAGCGTAGGGTACGGAGGGAGGTACTTGGGTCGGGCTCGGGAATTTTGTCGACGTACTCGAGACACACTCACTCCCCGAGGTCGGCAATTGTGGTCCACAGCTGAGGGTTGTTCGGCATCTGACTTCGTACCCAGCGATACGGCGCACGCGCCCACGGTTTGATTTGCGGCGTCAGATTGTCGAGAACTAGAGTACCGCTTCGGGTACGCACGACGACAACAAGATGATGTTTTCCCAATTTTGTGACGACCTCACTCAGCAGCAGCGCCCCCGCGGGCCAGCCGCGATTGAGCAGTTCGTGGCGCTTGCTCACTGCGTAGTCGTTGCAATCGCCCCGACTCGGATTGATCAACCAGGTTTCGACAACTGGGCCCAATTCCTGGTTCTCAGGAATGATGCTGCGATTAACGGTCTGATTAACCAGCTTAAGATCGGCCCAGCGTTTGTCAGTGAGGCGAACCGCCCCGCCGCGAAACAACGGCCTTCTGCGGCATTCATCCCCGTAGCGCAGGCAAAACATAGTGTAGGCCATCGGTGGCAGCGTGGGGGTCCCGAACTGGATGTGCTGGTTCACCGAGAGCGTTCTCGGGGGCATGTCCAATTGTCCCGCATTGCCGGGCTGAAACCCGATCATCACCTCCCCGAGTACCAGCGCGGCTCCGGCTAAAGCGGCTGAAAAGGGTGCATTTGGAGCTCCCCACGTACTTATAACTTCCTACGTACGGTCTGCCGTAGACGCGGGCGGAAGGCGAAGAGCATTAGTGCCGTCGCCGGCCTGACGTGCGTCGTTGCGCGGACATCACTATAGGTTGTTTGATCAACGGCTTCGACCGGAAATGGTTCCTAAGATCCGCCTCTAGCATTGGAAACCGAACGGAGTGCTGGAGACCAGCTTGGGATGTCGGCGCAGATGAGCTCCGATCCCAGCAGCCCGGGTCTCGGCATCTGGTGAGTGCCGCAGTTGCTGCATTGCGCAGAACAAGGTGGCGCAAAAGCTGCTGGACCTACCAGCAGTTGCGCAAATGCGATCGCAACCCCTGAGAGATTGGCAAAGATCGTCAGCTGCATGCTACGCGTGGTTCGCAAGATTTTGCGCCGGCAGTAGCAGTGAGGCGGGTGCCAATACCCACAGGTTTGTCAGCAGCGCCACGGGGTGAGCTGATGCGCGGGCATTCACGATGATGAGCGTTCGAAATCCGGGCGTGCGACAACAGCCCCGCTCAAAGCCTGAGCGGTGCGTGGGCCACGAAGGGGGCCAGTCCCCATAAGTTCAGCGCAACCGGCAACGGCGTGATCTGCAAGTTACCCCACCAAGCTCGTTCATTGCCCACCGATGCAGCTCTGAGTGATGGGCACGGCAGAGCGGCACCGTGAACTCGTCGCCGACCTTGCGCCCGAGAGTGCTCGGCTGAGCGAATCTCAGATGATGAGCGTCGCTCGGGGCTGCGACCGTACCCGGGAGCAGCTCCATTGTTATTTCGAGCGTTGGTTCGATGCCGCTGGCCGGCGAACGGGCAACGTGTTCAAGCTTGTTCTGATAAGCGGGCGAGCCGGGCCTCCGACTCCAGAAGGGTGTTCTTTGAGCGCTAGGCTGGCCTTCGCCCAGGGGAGCAGATCTTCAAGTTGGCTCAACATTGTTCGCGGAGCTCGGCGGACTTTGGTGGGTCTGCACCGGTGCACGGTTGAGAACGCTTCCATAGTCCGCTTTCGTTGTTGCGCCGAGAGGTGATTGCGGCTCGCGGCGTCGAACATCCTCCGGCTGCTGTTCATCGACGAGACTGAAGCCTCGACCATGATGCCGCGGCTCATGGCCGTTCACCGTATGGCAGCGGCGCTCTGCCGCCTTCACCGCCCTTCGTCGCAGCCGGTTATGATCGCGCCTGATCAGAATCTGCTCGATAAACGCTCTGTTTCCATTTCAATTTGAGCTCGTCCGTCCGAGTCTCTCAATGGCAGCTCTAATTTCTTCGTTCACGCTGCAAATTGTTCTCGATCTTCTGCCTTTTTAGCGACGTGGGTCAGCGACGGAGTGCGGTGCCCGGTAGCCAAAAGGTGACAGTGCAGAATTGCCTATCGCAAACCGGATCGGCGAATTAAATGCCCAGCGTTTTTCGCGCGCCACTGTATTACCGCCTTCTTGCCTTTATCGCCGCTGGTTGCTGCAATTAAATGTGGATTGGGGAACAGATTTGTAAGCCGTGCCTTGCCCGCTGCTTGGGCTTGATGGATTAATGCTCTTAGAACCGGGGACGGACCTATGAACATCGATCATCTGAAGTTGCTATCGCTTGACGAGCTTTCGGAAATTCGCGACGAGGTGATCGCCAAACTTGGCGACGCGATGTTGGCGGAAAAAGCTAGATTGGAGGAACGGCTGCGCAGGATCGGAATGGCTCACGAAGTCACCCGGTTTGAACGTAAGCGCCGCCAATACCCGCCCGTTCGTCCGAAGTATCGGAATCCAAAGAATCCGACGGAGACCTGGTCGGGGCGGGGCAGGGTGCCGCGATGGCTCAAGCCGCAACTTCGAGGCGGCCGCAAGCTGGCTGATTTCCTTATTGCCAAAGCTCTTGATTAGACGCGGCCGATCACTTGATCACGCAGCCATCTGCACCCTGTCGGCCGAAGAAATATCATAAAGGTGCTTCGGGTTTGCGACGCTCGGTGCGCGCCGAGAAATGCCGCGGCCGCAGCGAGCTGATGCGGTTTGGAGGGGCCGTTTGCGGGACGCCCGAGGTCATCATCTGTTGAAGGCCAAGCCGCGCGGCCGCAGATCGTGAGCCGAGCTGCAAGCCCCCGCTCAGATGTCGGTCTCGCTGTCTCATTCGCGGGCGCACCGGCTTCTCTCCTGAGAGAGCAAACTCGGACGCTAGGCGTTGAACAATGAACGCTTTGCGACTTGCACGGCTGCGCGAAGGCGGCCTTCGCCTCGCGACTGCCAAAACAAATGCGTTGACCCACAGTCTGCCTCGCCTTGACGAGCGATGCGGGCGGCCTCAGCTCAGCCGGTCTATTTCGCGCGGAGCAGCGCTTACGATGAGATAGTGCACGATTTTGTCCTTCTTTAAGAAACCCGAATTGAACGAAAAGTTGATGTCCGGGGATACAGGAGCGCATGGCGCATGGCCGATTAAAATGCCCACGCTCAAAACAATTAGAAAAAGAGCGACCAGGTACTCACGGCCACCTTCCCCTTGGAAGGGAACCTAGCTGTTTATGCGCAGTCAAGCATCGCGCAGCGAACCGCGATTTCAGCGGCGGCTGAGGGTTCATTGCCACGGGCGGTCTATCGTCGGAACGCACGAAAAAGGAGTGTGCCGACGATGGCGGTCGCGAGAAGTGGAAACCAAATGTCCGGCACTTCGGGGACTCCGACTCACTGCGTCGGATTGAATGCGAGCCGGCTCATAATTCTTCTGGTTTTCGCTATTCTCCACAGCTCAAAAGCAGTGGCTGCCACTCGCAACGAACAATTGCGGTATGGTATTCGGGGTTGGCCGCCCTCGGTTCGAAGATATGCGATCTGTTCGTTTAGCTAGCCGGCCCTCGCGTGCAGATCCACTTCTGATCGGCAGTTCCAGCTTTAACACATCTCGCGAGCATCAAGCTTAACGAGTGACATTCGTTGCCAAGTTGCCGAGACGGAATATCGTCGCGTCGATCGGGTATTTCCGAACCACCAGTGGGTGGGGTTGCCTGACAACAGGGCATCGATTTCCATGATTCGATATTCGTCGTATGGAAGTTCGAACTATCGTGCACCTGCCAAGCAGTTCCCTTATCGCGACCCGCTGGAAGCCGAGTACTTTCAGCTCATCGAGCTCCGAGAGCGGGTCAGAAAGGCCGAAGCTGCGGCCTCAAAACGACTTACCGTCGCGACAAAGAAAAAGAACTCGCCGCAATGAAGATGAATTCGCTGGTAGGCAGCTGTTCGATGCACGCGGCGGAGCTTGTGGCGCCCGGGTTGTAACCACCGAAGTAAAGTTGTCTACTGCGGTCGGATGGGCTTGGGGGGCAGGCTTGGCGAGATGCGTGCAGTCTGGACAATCCTTCAGATTTCCCGGCGATGCACTGCCATCCGGTCTTTTTCAAAGTTCTCTCGCAGGCATGAGACCTTGTCCGCCGAGCTGGTGCGATGGGGAACGCCAATGCATTCGCCGATTAAGATTAAACCGATATATCCCGGCTCACGGTTTCATAGTCCCGCGCTCTCACCAGAAGACGTCGAGCTTGTTGCGCGCGCAGATGAACGGCTCGTCCCGCCTATGACCAGATCGCACGTGCAGATGAACAACTCGGGCGTGTCAATGAACAGCTTAAATCAGGATGGCGGGCGCTCTCCTTCTCATCCGACGAATCCCACCAAATGGCTTCGACCATCTGACCCGGGGGCGCGCTCATCGGGGGAAAGCCGGTACTGCGCGGCCTGATCGGTCTGCTGTTGGCAAGCGGCATCTGTTTAGCTGCTCTCGCTGCGCAGTCATCTTACGGCGATGCGGCCGACCAGTGATGTATCGATGGTGCGCGCATGTCGTTTCACCTTCGTCGTTGCCACAAGAAAGACCTGAGCTCTCCTCGGCTCTGCCTGCCACTCAGACGACTGCAACCTATGTGGCACTTCAGCGACCGCACGATGCGACCCAACCGGCTGCTCCCAGTTCGGCGGAGCTGGCGCCGATACCAGGGAATGTCGGGCGAACTTACCAACGCGCAGCAAGCGATCGAGCGGCTCAAGGCCAGCGAAGATCAGATCGTTCGCGACCTTGGTCGGCTCGCCGAGCAGCTTACGGCGGCAGGCACAAATGGTGCGCGACAGAGCGGATGCCGCCGAGCAGCTTCGGATGGTCCAAGAACGATAGGCGGCATCACCGCCAACGCTTCCGAGCAGATCCTACGCCCCAAGACGCCAGTGCCGTCACCCAGGCCAGTTGCGGCCACGATCCGCAAACCTTGCCAACCTTTCCGCGGCCGCAAGACAGGGTCGGCCACACGCACCGCTGCAGTTGCAGACCGATCAAGCCGTGCAGGACTAGGCATTAACTGTTTTAATGCGTCTGATTGCCGCGGGCCCTGCTCTCCAGCGGAGCGCTCGGCGGACGCACAGTTGGCACGCTCCTTGCTAATCGGTCGGTCCAGTGATCTTCGTTGCGAGGGGACGGTAGCAATGGGACCAAAAAATCGAATTTTCAAACGCCGAAAGCCCAACTTGGCACATGTCACACACCATCTGGTGCAACTACTCGATGATCCAGGATCTTGAGGAGCTGAGAGAGAAGGTCCGGCTAGCAGAAGCAACCCGGGTGTTGCATTAGAGCCGCTACTTCCGTCAGGCTTGCTGACAATATGCGGTTGGTGCCTTGAAATCTGTAATGATAGCTCGCGCGGTCTTGCGCGTTTGGCTGCGCTGCGACCAATCGAGGGGCGCGGGTGCGGTCCAGCGCTCTGCGGCAGAACCAGCCATGGCACAGAGAGACCGAGCACCGGGGATCATGGCTAACGGTTTGGCAAAGGAGTCGTCCAATGCCCATGTCACCCCTTTGGTGCTCGCCGCCATCATCGCAAGCCCATCTCTGCTGGTCCCCGCGCAAGAGGCGGCACAAATGCGGGAGTGCGGGCATGAGCAACGAGCGCGAGCAGCGCCAACGCTGGTCCCTCCTGGCGGAAGGGGGAGAATGCGGGTAGGCCCGCGTCGGTCCTCAGCGCCCCCCGGAAATGGGGACGAAAGACACCGCCACTGGCACAAATCCGAGCACCAACATCAACTGAACAATCTGAACGTACCCGCGGCGAAGCCGGAGTGACAAGGCCTCGCGCCGCGACCCAGCCCGTCAAATCCGAAAGCTTGGTCCACGAGCGACCACGGCTACGCCTGGCACGGTGAATATGCGGCTAAACTAACAGTTAGGAAAGAACCAATAATCTATTTTGCAGTTAACTCATGCGCCATCCCGGCAAGCAAGGTTATTGTTTCCGCCGAGGATGCTTTGAACCCAGGCCGGAACAACATGAAGGACCTCAGGCCACGATTGAATAAGCTCCGCGCGGACGCCAGAGACTTTGCCGTTATGAGTCAGCTGGCGGCGGACGCCGAAAAGCGCGCGTTCTTTCAACGCTTGGCGGATGAACTCGCCTTTGAAGCTCTTGAGCTCGAGGTAATCGTAAAACAGCAAGGGCAGTTGGATTGCAGCGACCAGCACGAGGTCGTGGAATTTAAGCCGTCCTCTGAGAAGAAGCGCGGCTGATGCGGAAAGAGGCTAGGCGCTCGGCTTTATTTTCCTTATCGCCCCCGCGCGCATAACGGTCTTCAAGCAAAGCTCCGTCAACGATCGCTGCGCCGCCTTCCGCCTCATCCCATAGCGCATCAATCCGGACATCGCGATGTACCGCTCGTCAAATTCCGCCATTCGGCTTCGCATGGCTTGGCGCGATCACCGCATTTGCTGTGGTCAGGTGATGACCGAGATGCGGACCGCGACCGCTCAGAATTTGGTGCGACGGGCCGCCGTTAAACGGCATTCACTGCGCATGCGCCCTGGGCGGCCCATCGCTTGCCGCGAGGGGCCCGCGGCCTATTTTCTTGTCGATCGTGCTAGCAGCGTGACCACGTCGTGAAGACGAAACGCCCGTTCATTGACGCGGTGCCTCCGAGCCGTGTTGGGATCCAGACACTTGATTGGTCGCGCTTGCGTTGCCGGCCCGATGAACTGGGCTTGCGTCCCACAGCTCCTTGGCAATTGGCAGAGGTGAGATCTGCATGTTGGTCCACCATGTGGTCTCGTTGCCATTCCGGTGGAGCTCTTGGTGATGACAGCGGCAAAGCGGGACGGTAAACTCGTCGCTCACCTTGCGTCCCAGGGCGCGCGGCTGAGCAAATTTCAGATGATGGGCATCGGCCGGAGTCTTTTTGCAAATCAGACAGGCTTGGCTGCGGACGAACGCTAGATGCAGCTTATTGCGCGTTCGCCGTGGCTCCTTCGGGAAGGTGAGGCCGGTCTGATGCTCCTCAGGGGCGGGCCCCATCTCTGCTTGGGATTCTGCTAGAGGCGCCGCCTCAGAAACTGGGTCCGACGGTTGGGCCGCCTGCTGTTCTGCCGTATCCAGCTCGGAGAACTCCTGGAGCTTCTTTTCGTAATCGGCCTCGAGAAGACGGGCGTCAGGTGCCAGAAGCGTGTTCTTCAGGGGCAGGGTGGCTCGTGCCCAACTGAGCAGGCCATCGGCGTCTTCCTGGGAGGCAAGCTCGCCAAGCAGCCGCTGCAATAGCTCCGCCGAGCGTTCCGGCGACAGGACGGGCGGACGGTTTAGAACCCCCTTGGGTGGGTTTGCCTTTAATCCTGCTGCGGCTTGCGGCTCCGTGGCGGCCGGTGGCCCGGCGATCGCATCTGGGGCGTCCAGGTCGTCCTCCCCGGCAATCCCGACCAGAGCGAACAGGGCATAGCGCCTTGCATAGGTGAGCGCCGCCCCCATCCGGTGTGGCGCCTCGACGTCCTTGGCGGCGCAGACCGGCCAGTCCGAGGAAATCCATTCGCCAGAGGAATGGGCAAGCAGCGTCGTGAGATGGATCTGGGCCGTGGCCGTCTCGATCCGGGTGGTCTGGATGGTAGCAATCTCCTGCTGACTTAAGGTCTTGCGAACGATCTCTAACCCGCAGGCCAGGGAAGCGTAACGAAAGGTGCGATCGCCCTCGCGCGGAAACGGCGATCGGATCACCGCGGTCAGTGTCTTCTCTGGGTTTGTCAGATCGGCTTGGGCCCGGGCGAGGGCTGCAGCGATGGCGCCGATCCGCTCACTGGCTTGGTGCATGGTCCCCCTCCCGAACCAGTGCCTCGAAGCTGATTGCGCCCGACTTGGAGCGTTTGGCTTTGACGCCGTGGCCTGCGGCTTGCTTGGCGTCCTCCGGCACAAGCTTCTTCAGTTCGGACTTGGCGAACTCATGCTCTCCGTGCGCCTCACGGGTTTGGAGATAGGTGGCAGCCAGCTCCGCCCAATGATTGGAAGAAGACATGTCCACGACCTTGACGGCCTCAAGCCGTGGACGCGGCGTTTCGATGTTGAACAGAACCGGCGGCTCGCCGTTCTGAACGCACCGCCAGAATTTCTTTTCGGCCGTGAGCAGCAGGTGTTGGTAGAGCGGATCGGCATGAATAGTGATCTCAACCCATTTGCCGCCACCGGTGATGATTGAGAGCACGGCGCTGCGGGACGCGACGACCCACATATTGTGCTGCAGCTGAGCCATATGTTTTTCAGCTGCTTCTTCTTCGGAAAAATTCCAGGGCAGCATAAATTTGGCCTCGAACACGGCTCCGGTCTGCTGAACGCGGCCATCGAGTGTTGCTGCCATCCACCGATGCACGGGATGAAATATACGCCGCTGCGCGTCGATGATCACTTGGCCGGTATTGAGTTCGTACCAATGCAGGTTCAGTTGTTCGGTTGCTGTGCCCAGCTGGACCAAGAGATCCCTTGAAAGATCACTGGGCACGAGCTCGCCCCACTTTTCTTGCCAGAGCCGCAATAAGGCGAGATCGTCATTGCCCATTATGATTTTTGCATCAGAGCCGCCGACAAACGATCGACGATTGTGATCAGTTTTTGCAAACATTCGCGAATCCATGCTTACTAAACTCCACATCACACAGGCACTTTCACTTCCATTTGGAATGAAAAGTATCACTTGGAATGAAAAAGTCAACTGTTAATGCTTTGACGAGTGCGCAGCTGCGCGCAGGACGCGCGCTAATCCGCTGGAGTGCGGAGGATTTGGCTCGGGCCTCCTCAGTGGGATTGACTACGATACGCCGTGCCGAAACGACGGACAAAGAGACTTCCATGACCGCAGCGAATAACCTTGCCGTCCGCGGAGCTTTGGAGGCGGCAGGCGTCGAATTTATCGACGCAAACGGCGGCGGTCCCGGCGTTCGTCTGCGCAAGGCGAAACCCGAGAAACCTGAACGAGCGAAAATCTAAACGAAGACGGACCGTTGAGCGCTTAATATGGCTATGCTGAGAGCCAGTCTGTTATGAACGTTTAGCGATAAAAATAAAGAAGCATGTTTGAGTTTAGTGATCAGCGCGGCGTCTTGATGAGCCGCAGATCAGTTCGGACCGCCGCAGCACGCCGCCTCGCCTTTAAGCGAAGACGGCGAGCTGTCTAGTCGCCAAGAGCGACGCGAACCTTTACGCTCCTTCTTGCTCGGGGACGCCGACGTACATTTTTGCAAGCATTCGTTCAAAAGCCTGGATCTCGTCCTCCTCGAGTTTCTTAAGGTCGTACCATGGGTTTGTCGGGCTACAATCGAACATGCCGCAATGCAGGCCAACCTCGAGCACCACCTTCGCCGCGCGATCATTACCCTGCAAGGCTCTGTCGGCCTGCGCCAGCAGGATCGCGCCGAAGAGCGAGATCCGCTCGCTCTGCGCTCCCCTGCGAACCACCCGGGTCGTACGCAGGATTTCGCAAGCCTCGGAACGAAGATCCATTTCCGTCGCCATGGTTGTTTCCAATGCCCGCTTATCAAAGCGGACGGTGAGGGGAAGGGCTAAAATTGGCTCCTCGTCGCATTCGCATCGCGTCGGCGACATGGCCTCGCTGTTCTTCGACGGGTCCATCGTGCGAAAGGTGTGCGGGTGTCGGCATCGCCGGACACCGCCTCAGGCATCGCCCGAGGCAACTCCCTCCAACAGGAGGCTGCGGGGAAGTTTATCTCGAATGGGGGCAGCTCGAAAGGAGAAAGATGGCCTTGCGTGACACTCGACGACGAGCAAAAGCGCCGGCCGCTGCACCTGCGCCGTGGTTACGCTTCATTCTTTAGGTGAGGTGCAGTGGCGCAGGCTTGAAAAACGCTACAGCCCGACGTATGGTTTCGCTGCGGCGACGACGTCGCCCGCAGCGTCTCGGGATCCGAGACAGCGAAGTTTCGGCGGATCGCCCAGACTTCGACCTTCAAAAATATCGCATCAGTTCTTGGCACGGTGACACGACGCCGTAGGCCAACTAAGCGCATGCGCCTCCAGCTCCACGGCCGAGCTGAGGTGAGGGCAAGCTGCTGCCGTCTCGGCCGACGGCTCGGAGCACACGATGGTACCGCGTCATCACAGTGAGCAATGCGACGTTTCGATCCTAGAGAGTTCGCTGCTCATCACCGAATCCAAAGACGCGTTTGCGTCCCTGCAACGCGAACTGGCGCGCGAAATCCGGCCTAAGAACGTCATCGAGAAGATTTTTCTCGCCGACATTGCGGCCTGCGCTTGGGAGATGATGCGGCTGCGGCGTTGCAAGGACCACATCGTCAACCTTGCCTATGGCGCAGCAATTTCGGAGGTGTTGGAGCGCCTTCTGGGCCCACCCGAAACGCCCGCCGAATGCGACGCGCGGACCGCGCTGGAGCGCAATTGGTTCTCACAGCCGGACGCGCGGCGACAGCTTGCAAAACGGCTCGCCGACTTTCAGCTCGATGAGGGCGTGATCGAAGCCGCCGCGATCAGCAGCCAGGCTGACCAGCTTGAGATGCTTGATCGGATGATTACGGCGCAGCAAGTACGACTGCATCGCGCGTTGGGCGCGATTTCGAGCTATCGCGAGGCGTTCGCTAAGCAGGTCCGGAGCGCCGTCGAACACGCGACGGAGCAACCTGCGCTCGTCCAGCTCAATGCTCGTGAGCAGGTTGGATGATCATGGCAAACCAAAACCAGATTGAAGCCAATCGGCGGAATGCGACAAAAAGCACTGGGCCGCGCTCGCGCGGCGGCAAGACACGCGTCAGCCAAAACGCTTGGCGCCATGGGCTCTCCACGCCCTTCCAGGCCAACGCCGCGCAGACCAAGATAATCGAGAAGCTCGCCAAGCAAATCGCTGGCCCTCTGCAAGGCCGCATCGCGTTTGAGTTGGCCCGCGCCGCGGCGATCGCCGCGTTCGACCTCGCCCGGGTCCGCCAGGCGAAAGCGCAAATTATCAAAAGCGCACCGGGATTCGTCGAGCCGCCGCCGACCGTTACGGGAAGCATAGAAGAAGCGCGCGACCTCAAGCTCGCGCTGCGGCGCAAGGCTTCGCCCCCGCGACCGACACCAGGGGACCCATGGTCGACGATGTCCTGTGACGAGGCAGAACCCCCCAGCGAGGCTGTACGCCGGGCGCTGCCGCAGCTCGCTAGGTTGGACCGCTATGAGGCGCGCGCTGTGGCCCGGCGCGACCGCGCGATCCGCGCCATCATCAAGCTCGGCTGTTGACAACGGATCCGCTTCAAGCGGAGCGAAAACATGCAGGGAAATACAATTATAAGTAGAAATATGGCCCAACGATTGCGGCCCCGTGCAGGAGGAACCCAATTTTCCTCCGAACTTGCAACGGGTTGGGACTGAGTAGAAGCTGGACTAGACCTCCTGCAAAGACATCGCCATCAATCCAGGCTAACCATTCGGTCATGACTGATGACACGCACACGATCCGCAGCGGCGGCCTCACCGCGACCATCAAGGCGCAAGGCGCGGAGATGTGTTCATTGGCGAGCGATGCCGGCGTCGAGTTCGTCTGGCAGGCGGAGCCTGCCTGGCCCCGCCATGCGCCGCTGCTATTTCCGATCGTCGGGCGTCTCGCCAATGACGAATTGCGGCACCGGGGCAGGACCTACCGGATGACCCAGCACGGCTTCGCGCGTGACAGCCGCTTTGCGTGGGCGGAACGTGGCGAAAGTCGCTGTGTCCTGGTGCTCGAAGACAGCGAGACGACGCGCGCGCTCTACCCCTTCGCGTTCCGCCTGACGGCAACCTATGCGCTCGACGAATCCGGTCTCGATCTTTCACTAGTCGTCGCGAACACCGGCAAGGAGATATTGCCGGCCTCGCTCGGCGGCCATCCCGCTTTCAACTGGCCGCTCCAACCGGGACTGGCGAAGGAGAGTTACGCGCTGAGCTTCGCGAACGCAGAGCCATCTCCCGTCCGCCGTCTCGACGGCGGCTTGCTGCGTCCGGCAACGGAGCCGAGCCCGATCAAAGGCTCCGTGTTGCCCTTGTCCGAATCCCTGTTCGTCGACGACGCAATCATCTTCGATCGGATCGCGAGCAATTCGGTCCGTTATGCCGCGGAGCAGGGCGCGTCCGCCGGGCCGTGGTTGGAAATGTCATGGCGAGGCTTTCGCGAGCTTGGCGTCTGGTCGAAACCGTCGGGCGCGCCGTTCCTCTGCATTGAGCCCTGGCGCGGCTATGCCAGTCCGGCCGGCTTCGACGGCGAGTTCACCGACAAGCCGGGCCTGATGCACATCGCGCCCGGAACGGAGGAGCAGTTGTCGTTTCGGGTTGAGGTTGGATCGTCCTGAGGCCGGACGGCCTTCGCGCATCTCGAGTTCTCAGACCTCGATCCGTGTGAGGTCCTCGCCGAGCACGACTGGACCTGCGTAGTCCCGCCTGACGTCCGCAAGCAGCGCGTTCAGCATGGAATCGTCGGTGCGAGGCCGGTGATGGGTCAGCGCGAGCTTCTTGACGCCGGCCTTGGCCGCGACCTTCCCGACTGTATCGCCGCAGGCGATCGTGAATTTCGCAAGCCGGCGCAGGTGCTCGGTGTCGATCTCCGGTGTGGCGAGGAAGCAGCACTGGACCAGCAGGTCGGCCCCCTCAGCCAACCGCTCGAGACCGGGGCAGGGCACCGTGTCGCCGGAAATTGCGATGACCTTGCCCTCGGCCTCGAAGCGATAGCCGAGACACATCCAGCGTGCGAGGAAGGCCGGCGACATGTCGAGGCCGTCGCCATGCGAGACCAGTTCGGCGCTGATCTTCCAGCGCCCGGTGTCGAGAACGGGGCCCGATATAATGTCGGTCGCGACGACAGGTTTCCACCCGCCAAAGCTCGGCTCGCCCTGATCGCGCCAGGCGATGTCCTTGTCGTAGACCTGCGTGACCAGCGTATTGACGAGACGTTCGGTATCCGGCGGTCCATAGATGCGCAGATCGTCCCTGCGCCCGTGCAACCACGAATTGAGCATCACGTCGTAGAGGTCGCCGATGTGGTCGAAATGGTGATGGGTGAGAAAGACCGTGTTGATCGAGCCGAGCGGCACGCCGGCCTTGCTGAGCTGCACCATGACGCCGCGGCCTGCGTCGATCAGGATATTTTCCTCGCCGAGCCTGATCAGCGTGGTCGTCGCCATGCGGCGCGGGTCCGGGCGCGGGCCCCCGGTGCCGAGCAGGATGACTTCCATGGCGCCACCTCCTGGGGCGGGCTTTTCGGGGCGCCACAGTAGATTTGAAGCTCTTGGCGTGGCAAGCGGCCGCGGCGTGGGCTTCAGCCCGCACAACAGCCGCTTGTGCGGGGCTCCCGAACATGATGCGTGGGATGAGAAGTGTGGGCCAATTCATACTTAATCCAGCTCGATCGTGACCAATGTTGTTTGGGCGCGATAACGCGCCTAGTATTGCAGCAGGCAATTCGAGGGGGCTCGAACAAGTCGTGAATGTACGTTCACAGGACGGCGCGCTCGGCGACCTGAGCTTCCAGGCCGGCCCGCAAGCACACAGGACATCCAACATCGTGGCTGATTCCGCAGTTCAGGAATTGCGTGTCGCCGGCCGCGAGCGGCTGATCGTCGTCGAGGACGATCCGGTGACGCGGACGATGCTGGTCGGTTATTTCAGCGAAAACAATTTCGACGTGGTCGGCGCCGGCTCCTGCGCCGAATGCCGCCAGGCGCTGCGGACGCGGACCGATCTCGTCTTTCTCGACGTGCAGCTGCCTGATGGTGACGGCTTCGATCTCGCCAAGGAGATCCAGGCGACCAGCAACGCGGGCATCATCTTCGTCACCCGCCGCGACACCGACGTCGATCGCATCCTCGGCCTCGAGGTCGCGGGCGACCACTACGTCACCAAGCCGATCAATTTGCGCGACCTTCTCGCGCGCGCGCGAAGCGTGCTGCGGCGGCGCTCGATCGACCGCAAGGCGGCGCGCAACCATAATTCGATCGCCTTCGGCGACTGGATCATCGACCTGACGCGGCGCGAGCTGCTCGGCAGCGACGGCAAGCCGGTGGCGCTTACACGGGCCGAATTCGACCTGCTCGCGGCGCTCGTCGGTGCCGACGGCAGGCCGCTCAGCCGCGACTATCTGATCGAGGTCGTCAGTAACCGCCAGGCCGAGGTCGACATCCGCACTGTCGATGCCTTGGTGGCGAGGCTGCGGCGCAAGCTGGTCGGCAGCGGCACGCCCGTCATCACCACAGTCACCGGCGTCGGCTACAAGCTCGCGCTGAGCGAGCGGCTCTAGACGCAGGCGCAGCACGACATGGTGCCTGCGCGATCGGGTTCAGCCACTGAAACCGACCAGGAACCGAATCGCGAGAAAGGCCGACAAGGCCACTGCGCCGGTCGCGACGATTGCAAACAAAACTCTCAAACTATTGTGCATGATCTCTATTCAGGTTCGGTTTCAAGGTTCGGTTTCAAAAATGTCGTTCGTCCAACCGCTGGTCGTCTCAAGGCAGCAATTCTAATTCTATTGGCGTGATGCGACCCGTTTCCACTTGGCTTCGACGCGAGCCTTGATGAGGCGGACCCGGGCTTCCTGTGCTGCCCAATAGGCCCTGCTCGCGACCGCCGTGCCTTGACGGTAACGTGCGTAAACGTCCTTCGGCTGTGCCGGTCTCTTTTGATTGTGCGCCGACTTCGAGACGGTGGGTGCCGGAGTTGGCGCCGGTGCCACATCTGGGACGGCCGCAGCCTGGTTTCCCACATTCGTCGAGTTCATCGAGACAAGACGATTGCGGGCGCGATTACAATAAACCTGGGAGCGCGGAGTCATGGACTCCTCGTCATGACCGGCTCGATATTTCATCAGGGCTCGGCAAAGGTCCCCGCCTGCCAGGCGCCATGCGCGGCTCAGATAGAGAACGCCGTAGTGGATGTTGATGTCGGGCTCTGCGAGCTCCGCGTTATGTCCCCGAAATCCGAGCATCGCTGCCGTTTCGGGCCGAACCTGCATGAGGCCGATCTCGCCGACGGCGCCAATGGTGCCCGGATTGTATCCGCTTTCAACGAAGACGACGGCCTCCGCGATGTCGGCGGGCAGATTGGTCTTGGCCGTTTCTCTTTCGATGATTTTTCGGATTGCCGCCCGCGATGCGGGCGTCTCTCCAGCGCCGAGATCTGCATTGTGATCGCCAGCCGCCAATTTCAGTTCCGCGTCGTTCGGGGCGCTGTCCTGAGCGTGCACGGAGGTGGATGCCAACCAAAGCACGGCGATCGCAACGCGTTTCCACGTCGCGCGGGCATTGATGTGTGTTCGATCCCGCAGCATGAAGCAGGTATTATCTCTTTCGAGTTAACAACCGATTTTCTGGCGGCTCGGGGTGCCCGGCTCGGACGGCGCGAGCGGCCAGCGGCGCAGCGAGGCTATCGCGACCGCGAGCTCTGGTCGGTCGATGTGCTTGGCGCAGCCCCGGCCAATTTGTCGTCGACCGCATAGAGCGTGCAGGTGGGCGACCATTTTGTGCAGGCGCCAAGTGAATCGCGTTGGGCGTCGTCGGCCGTCGCGCGCCCCGAACGCCAGCCGTAACCGCCGTTCGGCGACACCGCAAAAGCCTTGTGCGGCATCGTGCTGGTAAGATAGCGCGCGAACTCGGCGCGCGCGGCCTCGCTGAGCTGGCCCGGCGGCGGGAGCGGATCAGGCGGGCTCAGGACGTCGTGGCCGAGACCTCGCTCGCGCAGGAAGGCGTCGAGATACGGCGTCCATTGCGGGCGGCTCACCACCGAATAGAGATAGTGGCCATCGTCGCCGTAAGGCGGCGCCGCGATGAATTTCGCGTTGCCGCCATTGGCGCGAAATCCGTCATGGAGGCGGCGCGCGAGGTCGGGACCGAAGTAGGAATCGTTGCTGGCATAGACCCACAGCATTGGCGCGCGCGCGGTTTTGCCGAACGTGGCGAAGGCCTGCACCAGCCCGTTCGGATTGCAGACGTCGTCGTCGCGCGAGCCGCGCCCGCCGGCAAAGCTGATTGCGGCGACGAGACCCGCTGGTGCCTGTGCGGTCAGCGCGACGGTGGCGAACCCACCGGCGGAATGGCCGACAGCGATCATGCCTGATGTGGTGACGTCGGCCCTGCGCGCCATCGCCTCGATCGCCGCGCGCAAATCCGCCACCGCGACCGCCGCGGCCGGCAGATAAGCGGCATTGGAGCAGCCCTCGACGCTGTCGATGCGTCCCCCGGGCGAGGTGCCGTAGCCGCGCCGCATCACGATCAGCGCGGCGAAGCCGCGCCGGGCATATTCGAGAGCGATGCCGTAATATTTGTGCGCGGACATCGTCGCGCGATCGTCGAAACTGCGCGGCGAGCCGTGGCTGAGAAGCGCGAGCGGATAGCGCTTGGTCCCGGCCGGCCGAACCAGGAACGCCTCCAGCCCCTGCGGTCCGGCCTCGGTCATCGGGATACGCAAATCCTCGGTGTAGAACTCCGCGGCCATCGCATCGGGCGCGATGCCGGCCGTCGCAAGCCAGGCCATCAGAACAACCAAGAGCCTCTGAAACAGCGTCATGCCCCGACTCGAAAAGCCCCGATCGAAAGACCATAGCATGATCTCAGGAACGGCCGCCCCATCGCGGGTGTTGTGCTCTTGGCGGGCGCTTGGCCGATGCTATGGTATTGCGCAATCTCTACGACAGGACGAGGTATATCCAGTGGTTGATGTTCATCCCGCGGCGGGCAAGCAGGCTTCGCCGGACGCGCTCACCAACGTTCCGCGGCTGGTGACGGCCTATTTCGCCGGCAAGCCTGATGTCGCCGATCCCGCGCAGCGGGTGGCGTTCGGCACCTCCGGCCATCGCGGCACCTCGTTCAAGACCAGCTTCAACGAGGGCCATATCCTCGCGACGACGCAGGCAATCTGCGATTACCGACGTGAAAAGGGGCTGACCGGTCCGCTCTTTATCGGCATCGACACCCATGCGCTGGCCGAGCCGGCGCTGGTCAGCGCCGTCGAGGTGTTCGCGGCCAACGGGGTCGACATCATGATCGACAAGGACGGCGGCTACACGCCGACGCCGGTGATCTCCCACGCGATCCTGACCTACAACAAGGGCCGCACCTCCGGCCTTGCGGATGGCGTCGTCGTCACGCCCTCGCACAATCCGCCCGAGGACGGCGGCTACAAATACAATCCGCCGCATGGCGGACCGGCCGACACCGACGCGACCTCCGTGGTCGAGAAGCGCGCCAATGCCTATCTTGCCGACGGCCTGAAGGGCGTGAACCGCATCGACTACGCCAGGGCGCGCAAATCCGCGAACGTCCACGCCTATGACTACGTCACACCCTACGTCGCCGATCTCGGCAACGTGGTCGATCTCGACCTGGTCAAATCCGCCGGCGTCAATATCGGCATCGATCCGCTCGGCGGCGCCGCCGTGCATTACTGGCATCCGATCATCGAGCGCTACGGCCTGAAGGCCACGGTCGTGAACGAGGCGATCGACCCGACGTTCCGCTTCATGACGGTGGACTGGGACGGCAAGATCCGCATGGACTGCTCCTCGCCTTACGCGATGGCGAGCCTGATCGCGATGCGAGACCGCTTCGACGTCGCCTTCGCCAACGACACCGACGCGGACCGCCATGGCATCGTGACGCGCACCGGCGGCCTGATGAATCCGAACCATTATCTTGCGACCGCGATCTCCTATCTGTTCGCGCACCGCCCGAACTGGGGCAAGGACGCCGCGATCGGCAAGACCGTGGTGTCGAGCTCGATCATCGACCGCGTCGCGAAAAAACTCGGCCGCAAGCTGGTCGAGACGCCGGTCGGCTTCAAATGGTTCGTCGATGGCCTCCTCACGGGCGGCTTCGGCTTCGGCGGCGAGGAGAGTGCAGGCGCCTCGTTCCTCCGCCGCGACGGCACGGTGTGGACGACCGACAAGGACGGCATCATCCTCGGCCTGCTCGCGGCCGAGATCATGGCCAAGACCGGCCGCGATCCGAGCCAGCTCTTCAACGACCTCACCGCCGAGTTCGGCGTGCCCCATTACGCGCGCATCGACGTTGCCGCGACCCCGCCGCAGAAAAACATCCTGAAGTCCGTCACGCCCGAGCAGCTTGGCCTGAAGGATCTCGCCGGCGATCCCGTCCGCGCCACGCTGAGCAAGGCGCCCGGCAACGGCCAGCCGTTCGGTGGCATCAAGGTCGAAACCGATTTCGGCTGGTTCGCCGCCAGGCCGTCGGGCACCGAGGACGTCTACAAGATCTACGCGGAGAGTTTTCGCAGCCCCGAGCACCTGAAGGCGATTCAGCAGGAGGCTCAGGCAGGATTGGCGAAGGTATTCGGGGCGTAGTCGTCGAGCCAAGCGCCGCTGCCACTGCTCCTCCAAGGGAGGACTCGCCGCATCAACAGGTGTCATCACCCGCGAGAGCGGGTGACCCAGTACGCCGTGGCGCCAGTTGAGTGAACCAATGACCGGCGCGGCGTACTGGATTCCGCCTTCGCGGGGAATGACGGCGGATTAGGTGCGTATACACGATTAGATATAAAGGTATTATAATACGCCCTGCCTGGCCTTGAACGATTCCATTCCCCCGCTATTGTATACATAACGTATTCATCAGCTTTGGGAGTGAGACCGTGACAAAACCCTTCCCGATGAACGCTTGGTACGCCGCCGCCTGGGACGCCGATGTGAAGCCGGCACTGCTGGCGCGGACGATCTGTGGCAAGCACGTCGTGATGTATCGCAAGGCCGATGGCTCGGTCGCCGCGCTGGAGGATGCCTGCTGGCACCGCCTGGTGCCGCTGTCCAAGGGCCGGCTCGAAGGCGACACCGTCGTCTGCGGCTATCACGGCCTGAAGTACAATGCGCAAGGGCGCTGCACCTTCATGCCGTCGCAGGAGACCATCAACCCGTCGGCCTGCGTCCGCGCCTATCCGGTGGTCGAGCGTCATCGCTACATCTGGCTTTGGATGGGCGATCCCGCGCTGGCCGATCCCGCGCTGGTGCCCGACCTGCACTGGAATCACGACCCGGCCTGGGCCGGCGACGGCAAGACCATCCACGTCAATTGCGACTACCGCCTCGTGCTCGACAATCTCATGGACCTCACCCACGAGACATTCGTGCACGGCTCGTCCATCGGCAACGAGGCGGTCGCGGAGGCGCCGTTCGACGTCACCCATGGCGAGAAGACTGTCACGGTGACGCGCTGGATGCGCGGCATCGAGGCGCCGCCGTTCTGGGCGAAACAACTCGGCAAGTCCGGTCTCGTCGATCGCTGGCAGATCATCCGCTTCGAGGCGCCGTGCACCATTGCCATCGACGTCGGCGTGGCGCCATCAGGCACCGGCGCGCCCGAAGGCGACCGCTCCCAGGGCGTCAACGGCTTCGTGCTCAACACCATCACCCCGGAGACCGAGAAGACCTGCCACTATTTCTGGGCCTTCGTGCGCAATTATCAGCTCGGCGAGCAGCGCATTACCACCGAGATCCGCGAGGGCGTCTCCGGCATCTTCCACGAGGACGAGCTGATCCTCGAGGCGCAGCAGCGCGCGATGGACGAGAACCCGGATCGCATCTTCTACAATCTCAACATCGACGCCGGCGCGATGTGGACGCGCAAGCTGATCGACAAGATGGTGGCAAAGGAAAACCCGCCGCAGCACCTTCAGGCCGCGGAGTAAGCCGACATGGCCGAGCGTGAGGTTGACCGCTCCGTCTCGCAGACCGTGAAGGCGCAGCTCGCGCTGCGCGATCAGCTCCTGTCGGGCTCGTTGCGTCCGGGCGAGCGCATCTCCGAACTCCAGGCGGTGGAGACCACCGGCGCCTCGCGCACTCCGGTGCGCATGGCGCTGGTGCGGCTGGAGGAGGAGGGCCTCTTGGAGGCGATTCCCTCCGGCGGCTTCATGGTGAAGGCGTTTTCGGAGCGCGACATCTCCGATTCCATCGAGCTGCGCGGCACGCTGGAAGGGCTCGCTGCGCGTTTCGCCGCCGAGCGCGGCGTCTCCGCGCGCGAGCTCGAGCCGCTGAAGGAATGCCTTGCCGCGATCGACGAGCTGCTGCGCCAAGTGCCGATCTCGGTCGACGCCTTCTCGTCCTATGTCACGCTGAACGCGCGCTTCCACGCTCTGCTCACGGAATTGTCGCGTAGCCCGCCGCTGATCCGGCAGATCGATCGCGCCTCGGCGCTGCCGTTCGCCTCGCCGAGCGGTTTCGTGATGGCGCAGTCGGCGCTGCCCGAGGCGCAGCAGATCCTGATCATCGGGCAGGAGCACCACCGCGTCGTGATCGACGCGATCGAGAACCGCGAAGGCGCCCGCGCCGAAGCGGTCATGCGCGAGCATGCGCGGCTCGCGGTGCGCAATCTGCGGCTTGCACTGCGCAATCGGACCCATCTCGACCTGCTGCCGGCGCTCGCGCTGATCAAGTCCGCAACCGATTGAGGGGAGTGCCATGCGCTTCATCGAAACCTGGATTCCGGCCACGCTCGTCTCGACGCGCGATCTTTCGCCGGGCATCCGCGAATTCCTGATCCGGCCGGACCAGTTCGACGGCGCCGCCTATCCGGTCGGCAGCCACATCAATGTCAGCGTCACCATCGACGGGCAGCCCGAGACGCGGTCCTATTCGCTGGTCGGGGAAGCCTCGTCGCGGGGTTTAAGGATCGCGGTGCGCCGCGCCGAGGATTCGCGTGGCGGCTCGCGCTATGTGTGGTCGTTGCAACCGGGTGCGCGGCTCGACATCACGACGCCGGCCTCGCTGCTCGCGGTTGACTGGGCGCGTCCAAACTACTGCCTGATCGCCGGCGGCATCGGCATCACGCCGATCCTCGGTGCGGTGCAGGCGCTGGCGCGGCGCGGCGCCGATGTCACGCTGCATTACGCGGTGCGCTCGCGCACCGAGGCCGCCTATCTTGACGATCTCGCCGCAACGCTTGGTGATCGCCTGGTCGTTCACGCCAGCGATGAGGGCAAGCGGCTCGATCTCGACGCCCTGTTCGCCTCGGTGCCCAAGGACACGCTGGCGCTGTTCTGCGGCCCGATGCGGATGCTGGATGCCGCGCGCCACGCCTGGATCGGCGCCGGCCATCCGCTTCCCGATCTCCGCTACGAGACGTTCGGCTCCAGCGGCACGCTGCCGACCGAGACATTTCGCGTGCGTCTGAAAGGCTCCGATGTCGAGCTGGAGATCCCGCGCGAGCGCTCGATGCTGGACGTGCTCAACGCTAGCGGCCACGACGTCATGTACGATTGCAAGCGCGGCGAATGCGGCCTGTGCGCCATCGACGTGGTCGCCGTCGACGGCGAGATCGACCATCGCGACGTCTTCTTCAGCGACCATCAGAAGCAAAGCAACCAGAAGATCTGCGCCTGCGTTTCGCGCGCCCGGGGCACCATCACGGTGGACACGCTGCTGCGGGCGGATGCGATCTGAGGTGAGGTCGTCATGCCCGGGCTTGTCCCGCCTGCGCGGCCGAAGCCGCTTCGGCGAGGCGAAGGCCCGGGAATCCACGTTCTTTGTGCCGTCTGGTAGGGCGTGGATGGCCGGGACAAGCCCGGCCATGACGCTTGTGCAAGCTCCAGAGCCTACGCTGCGTATGTCGCCCGCAGCTTCTTTCCGTCGAGCAGCGCCAGGACGCCATCGGCCGACACCGGCCGGCTGATGAGATAGCCCTGCACCTCGTCGCAACTGATCTGGCGGAGATATTCGAGCTGGTCGGCGGTCTCGACGCCTTCCGCGACCACGCCGATGCGCAGGTCGCGCGCCAGCCCAATCACCGATTTCACGATTGCGGCGCAGTCCGGCTGCGCCAGCATGTCGCGGATGAAGGATTGGTCGATCTTGATGCGGCTGAACGGCAGCTTGCGCAGGTAAGTCAGCGAGGAGAAACCCGTTCCGAAATCGTCGAGCGCCACAGTGACGCCGAGCTCCAGCAGCGCGTTCAGGACCGACGCGGCGGAGCCGTATTTCGACAACAGCATCGATTCCGTGATCTCGATCTCGAGCCGGTGCGGGGCGATCTTCGCGTCCGCGAGCGCCTGCACGATGATCTGGAGCAGGCCGTTGTTGTGAAACTGCGCGGCCGAGAAATTCACGGCGACCCTGATCTCCTCGGGCCACTCGGCAACCGTCGCGCAAGCGCGGCGGACGACCCATTCGCCGATCTCGTGGATCAAGCCGGTTTCTTCGGCGATCGGTATGAATTCGCTCGGCGGCACCAGTCCGCGCTGGGGATGCTGCCAACGCAGCAGCGCCTCGAAGCCGGTGATGCGGTTGCCGCCGAGGTCGAGGAACGGCTGGAACACCAGGAACAGCTCGTCTCTGGCGATGGCGCCTTCCAGATCCGATTGCAGCGCCTTACGGTCGCGTGACGAGCGGTCGTCGGCTTGCTCGAAGAAACACACCGTGCCGGGTCCGGCCTTCTTGGCGCGGTAGAGCGCGGTGTCGGCGTTCTTCATGATGTCGAGTTGCGTGCTGCCGTCACGCGGCGCCAGCACGATGCCGACGCTGGTCGCGCCGACGATCTGGCGGCCCTCGATCTGGAACGGTTCGTCGAAGGCCGCGACGAAGCGCTCGGCGATCTCGAGCGCATCCTCCGGCCGCGCCAGATTGGCCATCACCAGCGCGAACTCGTCGCCGCCGATGCGTGCGACATGCTCGGCCGCGCGGGTGCAGCGTTGCAGGCGGCTCGCGATCTGGACCAGAAACTCGTCGCCGGCGGGATGGCCGAACTTGTCGTTGACCTCCTTGAAGCGATCGAGATCGAGCAGAAGCACCGCGAATTCCTCGCCGGACAAGGCGAGCCGTTTCAAGGCGGCATCGAGCGTTTCGTTGAAGGCGACGCGATTGGGCAGATGGGTCAGCGGATCCTGCCGCACCGTGCGCTCGGCCTCGATCTGCCGCATCACGCGCCGTGCGAACGCGAATGAATTGACGAACACGCCGCGCAACAACACGCCTCCGTAGACCACGACGAGAAAGGCGATCAGAAGGAAGGCGAGGTCGCCGTTCCTGCCGAGGCAGATGGCGATCCCCAGGAAGATGGGCGCTGTGAAGGCGATCGCCGCGATCGGGATCGTGGCGAAGGCAAGCGCGCCGCCGGCGAGCATTCCCGAGCAGAGGCAGGTGATGACGAGCTGCCCGCCGGTCGAGGCGCCTGCAAAGAACGCGGCCGGGACGATGCCCCAGGCGGCGCCGAGGAGAAGGGCATTGCGAACGAGCCGGTGCATGGCGCGGCGCGAGACGAATTGCGGCTTGGTGATGCGGCGCGCGGCGTGGGATTGCAGACCGAAGCCGATGGCAGCGCCGGCCACGGCGAGGGCCCAGATCAGCGCGAAAATCCGGTCGGGCGACTGCCACAGCGCGATCGCCAGCACCGCGGCGTTGCAGGCATTGGCGAGCATGATGCCGACGGAATAGCCGAGCACCAGCGACATCTGTTCGGCGCGGATATGGCCGGTGACGGCTTCGTCGGTTACAGGACCGCCAAAGGCCGACAGATCGCCAGCGAACAGCCGCGCGACATAGCTGGTCGTTTGAGTCCGCATTTCCAGAGCCTAGCAGCATGGGCCGCTTGTCCGGCCCGGTCAGGAGAATTCGCTGCGAACCTTTGACGAACTATGAATTATCCGAGCTTGCGATGATTGCTGTGACCACTTCTGCGTGTTCGTGACGTCGTATCGATAACAAATCGATACAAATGCGGTGCCCCGCGTTACGGCTGTGACGGCAGCCCGTTGCTCGCCAACAATTCCACTGTCATGCCCCGCCTTGTGCGCACTTGTGCACTGGGGCGGGGCATCCAGTACGCCGCGGCCTATCGGATCAATCACAATCGTCTCGGAGTACTGGATCGCCCGGTCGAGCCGGGCGATGACACCGGTGTCAGCAAGGCGAGCTCACCGCCCCAACTGTTTCGGATCGTAGTAGAATCGTTCTTCGATCAACTGATCGCCGCGCCATGTCTGCCAGGCAATCTCATCCAACGTTCGGATGATGCCCTCGGCATTGGTGAAGCTGAAGGTCCAGCGCGTGGCAACATGATCGCCTTCGATCAGGCTCGGCCCGATCCGCACCGCCTTGACCTCCTTGAAGGCGGCCAGCACGCCGCGCTCCTTGGCTGCGAGCTTGTCGCGTCCGACCAGAGGTTCGGCCTGGTTTTCATAGGTGGCGGCGTCCGGCGTGTAGTAGTCGAGGATCGCCCCGACGAAATCCCCGTCCTCCAATCGTTTGGCGAAAGCCTCGACGACATCACGGCTCGGCATAGCGCACCTCACGAGTAAACCGACTGATAGTCGGTAAATACCGACCGACGGTCGAAAAGTCAACTGGCTGTCCTCGTCCATTTCGACTACAGCAGACCCATGGCGAAACAGGCGGAGCGGCGAGCTGCGACTTCGGAGGCGATCCTGACGGCCGCGCGCCGCCTGTTCGGGACGCAAGGCTTTGCCGCGACGACGATGGACGAGATCGCCGAAGCGGCCCACGTCGCCAAGGGCGCGGTCTATCATCACTTCAAGACCAAGGAGGCGGTGTTCGAAGCGGTGTTCGACCAGGTCTCGCGCGATCTCGTCGCCGAGATCGACAGCACGGCCCGTGCCGAGAAGGACGTGCTTGCCGCGATGGTTGCAGGCACCCAGCATTATTTCGCCGCGACCGCCAAGGGCCCGACCGGCCAGATCATCCTGCGCGACGGCCCGGCCGTGCTCGGCTGGGAGCGCTGGCGCGAGATCGACGCCAGACATTTCGGCGGCAAGCTGCCGCGTGCGATTGCGGCGGCGATGGAGGCTGGCCTGATCGCGCGGCAGCCGGTCGAGCCGCTGGCCCGGCTGCTGCTCGGCGCGGTCACGGAAGCGGCGGTCGCCTGCGCCGGACGCGCCGATATCGCAAGGGCGGGTGCGGAATATGCCCGTGCGTTCAGGTCGCTGGTCGAGGCGCTGCGCGTCGCTGCATGATCGTGCTAAGTGATGATCGGAAACGCCCCCACCAACAAAAAGAACAGTAGCGCATGAACGCAACTTCCTCCCTGACGCCCTCCGATCCTGAATTCGACTACGTCATCGTCGGTGCCGGCTCTGCGGGCTGCGTACTCGCCAACCGGCTGTCGGCGAACGGCAAGCACAGCGTGCTGCTGCTCGAGGCAGGCCCGAAGGATTCCAACATCTGGATCCACGTGCCGCTCGGCTACGGCAAGCTGTTCAAGGAAAAGACCGTCAACTGGATGTACCAGACCGAGCCGGAGCCCGAGCTGAAGGGCCGACAGGTGTTCCAGCCGCGCGGCAAGACGCTGGGCGGATCGAGCTCGATCAACGGCCTGCTTTACGTCCGCGGCCAGCACGAGGATTACGACAGATGGCGTCAGCGCGGCAACGCCGGCTGGGGCTATGACGACGTGCTGCCCTATTTCAAGAAAGCCGAGAACCAGTCGCGGGGCGCCGATCAATATCACGGCAGCGGCGGCCCGCTGCCGGTCTCCAACATGGTCGTGACCGATCCGCTGTCGAAGGCGTTCATTGATGCCGCGGTCGAGACCGGTCTGCCCTACAATCCTGATTTCAATGGCGCCACCCAGGAAGGCGTCGGCCTGTTCCAGACCACGACCCGCAACGGCCGCCGCGCCTCGACGGCGGTGGCCTATCTCGGCCCCGCCAAGGCCCGCGGCAATCTCAAGATCGAAACTGGCGCGCTTGGCCAGCGCGTGTTGTTCGAGGGCCGCCGCGCAGTCGGTGTTGAATACCGTCAGGGCGCCAATTTGCGCCGCGCCCGCGCGCGCAAGGAGGTCGTGCTGTCGAGCGGCGCCTACAACTCGCCGCAGCTGCTCCAGCTCTCCGGCGTCGGACCCGGCGACCTCCTGCGCAAGCACGGCATCGATGTCGTGCTGGACGCGCCGGGCGTCGGGCACGATCTCCAGGACCACATGCAGGTCCGCATCGTGATGCGCTGCTCGCAGAAGATCACGCTGAACGACACCGTCAATCATCCGCTCCGCCGCACCATGGCCGGCGCGCGCTATGCGCTGTTCCGCAAGGGCTGGCTGACGATCGCGGCCGGCACGGCGGGCGCCTTCTTCAAGACCAGTCCGCGGCTGGCCTCGCCGGATATCCAGGTCCACTTCCTGCCGTTCTCGACCGACAAGATGGGCGAGAAGCTTCATGGTTTCTCCGGCTTCACGGCGTCGGTATGCCAACTGCGTCCCGAAAGCCGCGGGTCCTTGCGCATCAAAAGCGCCGACCCGACAGTGCCGCCGGAGATCCGCATCAACTACATGTCGACCGAGACCGACCGCACCACCAACGTGGAAGGTCTGAAGATCCTGCGCAAGATATTGCATGCGCCGGCGCTGAAGCCGTTCGTGGTCGACGAGTACGATCCCGGAGCGAAGGTAGCCACCGATGCCGAGCTGCTGGACTATTGCCGTGAACGGGGCAGCACCATCTACCATCCGACCTCGACTTGTCGTATGGGCAATGATGCGCTCGCGGTGGTCGATCAGCGGCTGAAGGTGAGGGGCCTCGAAGGGCTTCGAATCGTCGACGGCTCGATCATGCCCGATCTCGTATCGGGGAACACCAACGCGCCGATCATCATGATCGCCGAAAAGGCCTCCGACATGATATTGGAGGATGCGCGGTAGAGCATGATCCGGACCGAAGGGCCGCGTTAGCGCAAAGTGGAAACCGGTTTTCCGATAAGATGATGCTCAAAAGAATGACGTGCGTTGAAAGGGACCAGGGCTTTGGCTACGCGATTCAAGATCGGCACACGCAAGAGCGCGATGGCGCTGGCACAGACGGAAGAGATCGCGCGCCGCCTGACCGCTGCCATGCCCGATCTCGACGTCGAGATCGTCAAGTTCGACACCACGGGCGATCTCGACCAGACCAGCAAGCTGCTGCCCCATGGCGGCAAGGGCGGTGCCTTCGTGGCGCAGATCCGCGCCGCCGTGCTGTCGGGCGAACTCCAGGCGGCGATGCATTCGCTGAAGGACATGCCCGGCAACGAAGACACGCCCGGCCTCGTGATCGGCGCCACGCTGTCGCGCGATCCTCCCAATGACGCGCTGGTGCTGCGTTATGGCCTCTCGCTGGAGACGTTTCGGAAATCGCATGGCAAGGGCTTCAAGATCGGAACGAACGCAGTGCGTCGAGCAGCTTATGCGCATCGCCTATTCCCAGAAGCCGAGGTGATCCACTTTCGCGGTGCGGCAGATACCCGTGTGCGCAAGCTCGACAACAAGACGAAGCAGCGCCTGCCGGATGGTGGCGAGGTAGGTCCTGCCGATGCGCTCATCATGGCGCGGTCCGGCCTCGACCGCGTCGGCCTTTCGCAGCGCATCGCCTACGAGTTTACCGCAGCGGAGATGCTGCCGGCAGCGGGGCAGGGCATCGTCGCCGTCGAATGCGCGGCACAGGACTGGCAGACGCGTCGCATCCTCGCATCGATCGACGATCCCGCTGCACACGCTTCTGCCGATGCCGAGCGCGAGGTGCTGTGGGTGCTGAACGGACATTGCAATTCGCCGGTGGCGGGCTTTTCGACCATTGCGGGCGATCAGATGTCGCTCACCGCGTCCGTGCTCGATCTCTCCGGAAACACCATCATCGAAGCCTTGCGGTCGGGCCCCGCCAATCGCCCACGCGAACTCGGCCGTGCGGTAGGACTGGATCTGCTGGCCAAGGGCGCCGCCGAGATCATCGAGCGCAGCCGGCCGCGCTAAGTCGGTCGCGTGACGGGCATGGGTGCGATGGTGACATCATGCGCCTGTTTTGCCCGACGCGTCAAATGTTGGCGCGATCTGATGCGATGACGGCGCACCCGATTTCCGTCCCCCCTAAGTCATTGATCGGGCGTGGCCTCTCTACTGTGCATGGGGTTGTTTTCGCGGTTTTTGTTTTCGCCCCCTCGGGAACGAAACAAATCAGCCCCGCACGTGCTTCAGCATCTGCTCGACATGGGCGATCGGCGTCTCCGGCTGGATGCCGTGGCCGAGATTGAAGATGAACCGCCCTTGCGCGAAATTCGCCAGCACATTGTCCACCGCGCGGTCGAGCGCGGCGCCGCCTGTGATCAGCACCAGCGGATCGAGATTGCCCTGAACCGCAACCTTGCTCTGGACGCGCTCGCGGATGAAGGCCGGCTCCGCGGTCCAGTCGATGCTGACCGCGTTGACACCGGTCGCCTCGACGAAACCGGGTAATTGCGCGCCGGCGCCGCGCGGAAAGCCGATGATCTTTGCATCCGGCACTTTGGCGCGCACGCCTTCGACGATGCGCCGCGTCGGTTCGACCGACCAGCGCGCGAACTCGGCGGGTGGCAGCACGCCGGCCCAGGTGTCGAAGATCTGCAAGGCGTTGGCGCCGGCCGCAAGCTGCGCCAGCAGATATTCGATCGAGTTCTCGATCAGCACGTCGATGATCTCTGCGAACGCCTCCGGATGCCGGTAGGCCATCATCCGTGCCGGCGCCTGGTCGGGCGTACCCTGGCCGGCAACCATGTAGGTCGCCACCGTCCACGGAGCGCCGCAGAAGCCGATCAGCGCGATCTTGGGATCGAGCGCGCCGCGCACGATCTTGAGGGCCTCGAACACCGGCGCGAGCTTGCCGAAATCGGCGTGCTTCGCCAGGGTTGCGACCTTGGCGGGATCATCCAGCGGCTCGAGCCGCGGACCTTCGCCGACCTCGAAGCGCACGGACCGGCCGAGCGCATAAGGGATCACCAGGATGTCGGAGAAGATGATCGCCGCATCGAAGCCGAACCTCCGGATCGGTTGCAGCGTCACCTCGGCGGCAAGCTCCGGGTTGAAGCAGAGATCGAGGAATCCGCCGGCCTTGGCGCGCACCTCGCGATATTCCGGCAAGTAACGGCCGGCCTGCCGCATCATCCAGACCGGCGGAATGAGCTGCCGCTGGCCGGAGAGGACGTCGATGAACGGTTTTGTCGCAGACTGGGGCACGAACGGTCCTGAAGATGGTTACGGCTCCTGATACACCGCCACAGCCCGGAGCGGAACAGGGGAACCAAGCGCAATTGGACCGCGTTGACCAGCCAACGGAGGACGAGACCATGGCTGAGACATTCAACCCCGCGCCGCATGACAAGCACGCCGACGATCTGCACGAAGCGCTCGCCGCCGACCGCCACGCCAAGCTCGACGCCGGTCTGAAGGATACATTCCCCGCTTCCGATCCCGTGAGCGCCGCCCAGCCGACGCCCTCGAAGGCCGATGCGGAGGCCGACAATCCTTCGCTCTGGGATAAGGTTAAGGCCATCTTCAGCTAGCCGCGGGGAGCGCCGGATTCCGATAGGCTTGCTAAAGGCTTGTTAGCGATGCGCCGAGTCCGGCGTCCGTACGACTACGGGAAACCGGGGACATCACTGCATATTTATCCCGGTGTTTCAGGGTTCACTAACAGAAGCAGCAGAGTTTCCGATCTTCGGAGAATTCTGCCGCATGAGTGCTGTGACCCAAAGAGCCGGATGGAGCCGCCTGCCGCTGCGGGCGGCTGCGTTCGTTGCGCTGACCTGCGTGGCCATCCTCAGCGTCAGCGGCTGGCGGGAATGGGCTGCGCGCGACGCGGTGCTCAAGGGCGCCGAGGCAGAGATGGCGAATGTTGCGCGCTCGTTGACGCAGCATGCCGAGGACAGCCTCGATCTCCTGGATTCAGGCGTCGTCGGCGTCGTCAGCCGGCTGGAGATGGACGGCACCGAGCCGGCCACGATCGCCAAGCTTAAAACCCTGCAGGAGGCGCGCAAGAAGGCGATAGAGCGCATCCACAGCCTCGCCATCATCGACGACCGGGGCAACTGGCTGACCTCGCCCGGCACGATCGGCACAACGTTCAACGACGACGCGTTCTTTCGTTATCACCAGCTCTCGCCGAAACGGGAGCCCCATGTCGGCCGGCCCGTGAAGAGCCTGCTGGACGGCGAGTGGGTCGTCACCCTGTCGCGTCGTTTCAACAAGCTGGACGGCAGCTTCGGCGGCGTGGTGCTCGCGACCATCAGCTCGGGATATCTCTCGCATTTCTATGAACAGTTCGAGATCGGCCGCAACAGCTCGGTGGCGTTGACACACGGCGATGGCCTGATCATCGCGCGTAACCCCAGCAACGAGAAATTCATCGGCCGCAGCGTTGCCAATACGCCGCTGTTCCGCGACGCCGGCCTGCAGCGGCCGGGCGGCGTTTATCACTTCAAGTCGCCGCTCGACGGCGCCGAGCGCGTCAGCTTCTTCAAGCGCTCTGGCCGCTATCCGCTGGTCCTGCTCGCTACCGTCGATAAGGCCGAACTGCTGGCGCCCTGGCGTGCTGCGGCGATCTCTCGCATGCTCTACGTGCTCGCGCTGGTCATGCTGCTCGCGATCATCGGTGCTGTGCTGGTGCGGCAGTTGCAGCGGGGCCAGAGCATGGCGGCCGCGCTGGTCGAGAAGGAAGCGCATTTCCGACTGCTTGCCGAAGGCTCCAGTGACATGGTGACGCGTATCGGGCTCGATGAGCGGCTGCGCTATGTCTCGCCATCGTCGATTGGCGTCGTCGGCTGGCGCGCCAATCAACTGATCGGAACGCCCGCGCTCGCCGGCGTTCACGCGGACGACCGGCCGCAGGTCCAGGCTCTCGTCGATGCCATGAAGCGCGGCGAAAAGGAAGAGGTGCGCGTCACCTATCGCAACGCGCACCGGCAGAATGCCGAAGTCTGGCTCGAATCGACTATGCGGGTGACCCGCAAGGAGAATGGCAGCGTCGACGGCGTGGTCGCGATCTCGCGCGACATCACCGAGCAGAAGAAGCTTGAGAACCGGCTTGAAACCCTGGCGATCGAGGACAGCCTCACCGGGCTTGCCAATCGCCGCCGTTTCGATGAACGGCTGAAGGAGGAGTGGGCGCGTGCCTATCGCGAGCGCTCCAGCCTCTCTTTGCTGATGATCGACGTCGATCACTTCAAGTCGTACAACGACGAATACGGCCATCCCGCGGGCGATGCCTGTCTCCGGCAGGTGGCGCAGATCATCGCCGCCGAGATGCATCGTTCCAGTGATCTGGCGGCGCGTTACGGCGGCGAGGAGTTCGCCATGCTGTTGCCGAACACCGACGCTGCCGGCTGCGCCCTGATCGGCGACCGGATTCGACGGGCGATCCGCGATGCCGGCCTCGTCCACACCAGCAACCATGCGGCTGGGTGCGTCACCGCTTCGCTCGGCGGGGCTGCCTGCCGGCCGGCGCTGGAGCGCACGGCCGGCGTCACCTCGCTGATCGAGGCCGCCGACCAGGCGCTCTATGCCGCCAAGGACGCCGGTCGCAACCGGCTGATGATGTCGGGGGAGGTGAGCAACCTCCTGCTCAAGGCGTCCGGTCAGTGACCCCGCTCAATAATGCGGCGGGCGCTCATTGGTCGCTCCCGGCGCATTCACCTCGGCCTCCTGCAGCCGCTCGCCGAGCTCTGCGATCCTCCGCGTCAGCGTGTCGATCTGCTTCCACTGCGCGGTGATGGTCTGGTTCAGCGTCTCGATCGCGTCGTCCTGATAGGCGAGGCGCGTCTCCAGCGTGTCGATGCGCTCGCCGAGCGTCTTGATCTCATTCGTCACGTGCAGCGTCCTTATTCCGTTCGGGCAAGCTAGCTTCTCGCACTCCAAGGACTTGCAAACCATGGCCGAGCGCGACACGCTCGTCGAACACGAAGCATTCGCCGCGCCAGCGGCTCTCGGTCTCCGGCACCTCTTCCAGATATTTGAGAATGCCGCCCTTGAGGTGATAGACCTCGGCAAAGCCGCGCGCGAGCAGGTGCGCGCTCGCCTTCTCGCAGCGGATGCCGCCGGTGCAGAACATCGCGATTTTGCGGTGTTTGGCGGGATCGAGCTGCTCGGCCGCAAATTCCCTGAACTGGCCAAAACTCCTGATGCCTGGGTCGAGCGCGCCGTCGAACGTCCCCATCGCCACCTCGAAGGCGTTCCTGGTGTCGAGCACCAGCGTGTCGGGCGCCGCGATCAGCGCGTTCCATTCGCTCGCATCGACATAGGCGCCGACCTGCCGCGTCGGATCGGCGGCTTCGTCGCCGAGCGTGACGATCTCCTTCTTCAGCCGCACCTTGAGCCGGCCGAATGGCATCGTCTCGGCGGTCGAGAACTTCAGTTCGAGATTGTTCAACCTGCCGCCGAACATGTCGCCGTGCGCGAGCTCATGGGTGAGCGCGTCGATCGCCTCGCCCGGGCTCGCGACCGTGCCGTTGATACCCTCCTGCGCGAGCAGCACGCTGCCCTTCAGCGCCAGGCCGGCGCAGAACGCGCGCAGCGGCTCGCGCAGCTCGCGGTAATCGGGGAGGGCGGCAAATTGGTAGAAGGCGGCGACCTTGTAACTCATCGCGCCCGTTTAGCAGGCGCAGCGTGCCCGGAAAACCCGCAACGAGCAGCTCCATTGCCAGCGGATGGCAGCCATTTCCCTGGTATGCCAGCATTGCCCCGGCAGACCGGAATGTGTCATGTAGGCCCGGTTTTTCCGAGCCGGTGCACCATCCGCGCCAGACGTCCAATGAGAGCAAGAATTCGATGAGAAACTTCCATTTCCCCGGCAGGTCCACGGTCCACGCCACCAACGCAATGGTGGCGACCTCGCATCCGCAGGCGTCGCTCGCCGCGATCGAGGTGCTGCGCGAGGGCGGCACGGCGGTGGACGCGGCAGTCGCGGGCTCGGCCATTCTCGGCGTGATCGAGCCGCAATCGACCGGCATCGGCGGCGATTGCTTTGCGCTGATCCAGCCGCGCGGCGAGGGCAAGATCATCGCCTATAACGGCTCCGGCCGCGCCCCGAAGGCGGCGAACGCCGACTGGTATATCGAGCGCAAGATCAACTCCGTGCCGCTGACCTCGGCGCACGCGGTCTCTATCCCCGGCGTGATCGACGCCTTTGCGACCGTTTTGCGCGATCACGGCAAGTTCGGCTTCGACCGGCTGCTCCAGCCCGCGATCAAGGCGGCCGAGGAAGGCTACGTCGTCGCCCCTCGCATCGCCTTCGACTGGAAGAACCAGTTCGAGAAGCTGAAGGCTGGCACCAACACGGAGCGGTATCTGCTGCCGCACGGCAAGCCGCCGGTGGCCGGCGACGTCATCCGCCAGGCCGAGCTCGGCAAGACGCTGCGGGCGATTGCCAAGGACGGACGCGACGCCTTCTACAAGGGCCCGATCGCGGAAGACATGGTGGAGACCCTGCGCGGAATCGGCGGCCTGCACACGCTCGACGATTTCGCCGCGCATACCACCGAAACGACGACGCCGATCGGCACCATGTACAAGGGCTACGACGTCTGGCAGTGCCCGCCGAACGGGCCCGGCCTCACCATGCTGCTGATGTTGAACATCCTGTCGCGGTTTGACCTGACGAAATATGCGCCGCTCAGCGTCGAGCGTTTCCACCTTGAGGCCGAGGCCGCGCGCATCGCGTACATGCATCGCGAGCTGCATGTCGCCGATCCCGAGCATATGCAGATCGAGGTCGCCAAGATCCTTGCCAAGGAATACTGCAACGAGCACATCGACAAGATCCGCATGGACGGCATGCTCGACCTGCCGAACGTCGCGCCGCCGATGAATCCCTCGACCATCTACATCACCGTCGTGGACAAGGACCGCAACGTCTGCTCGTTCATCAACTCGGTTGCGCATTCCTTCGGCTCGGCCATCGTCTCGAACAAGACCGGCGTTTTGCTTCAGAACCGTGCCGGCGGCTTCCGCATCCAGCCCGGCCACCCGAATTGCATCGCCGGCGGCAAGCGTCCGCTGCACACGATCATGCCGAGCCTGCTCACCAAGGGCGGCCGTTCCGTGATGCCATTTGCGGTGATGGGCGGACAGTATCAGCCGGTTGGCCAGACCCATGTGGTGACCAACATCCTCGATTTTGGCTGCGACGTGCAGGAAGCGATCGATATGCCGCGCGGCCTGCATTACGAAGGACAGTACCAGCTCGAGGACAGCGTGCCGGCCGGTATCGTCGAAGGCCTGAAGAAGCTCGGCCACAAGACCACCAGCGTCGTCGGTCCGCTCGGCGGCGCGCAGGCGATCTGGATCGACTGGGACAAGGGCACGCTCACCGGCGGTTCCGATCCGCGCAAGGATGGTTGCGCGCTCGGATACTGATCACCGCGCACGGGTTCCCCGCGCAAGATCAGGAAAAATTGACAAAGGGCGACGCGGCATGTGCTGCGTCGCCCTTTCTCGTTCGGAACGGAGCTCATTGCTTCAGGTTAAGGGCCGATGAGCGGTGCAGGCGTGCGCTGCTTTTGCTCGAAGCGGCGGAGGCCCTCCATGTCCGAAAAACCAGGTTCCGGACCATCCGGATTCGATCGGCGCGCCTTCATCGCGGCGGCCGCCGGCAGTGCGCTGGTCCCTATGGCGGCGCGTGCCGCCGCGCAGGATGCGAACGTGTCGGCCGCCCAGGATCCGGCGCTCCCCGTCGATGTCACGCTGCGGGTCAATGGCAAGGACAAGCGCCTGCGCATCGATGCGCGCACGACGGTGCTCGACGCGCTGCGGGAGCATCTCAAGCTCACCGGCAGCAAAAAGGGCTGCGACCATGGCCAGTGTGGTGCCTGCACGATCCTGATCGACGATCGGCGCATGGTGTCGTGCCTGACGCTCGCGCTCGCGGCCGAGGGACAGGAGATCACGACGATCGAGGGCCTTGCCACCGACGATCATTTGCATCCGATGCAGCAGGCCTTCGTCGACAACGATGCGTTTCAATGCGGCTATTGTACGCCGGGCCAGATCATGTCCGCCGTGGCCTGCGTCAAGGAGGGGCATGCGGGCAGCGAGGCCGACATCCGCGAATACATGAGCGGCAACATATGCCGCTGCGCCGCCTATCCCAACATCGTCGCCGCCGTGAAGCAGGCCGCGCCCGAGATCATGAAAGGCTAGGCGCATGCGACCGTTTTCCTATCAAAGGGCAACAGACCCCGACATGGCCCTGCAGGCGCTCAGCGCCGCCGCGGCTGCGAACAACCCGCTGACGAAGGCTACAGCGCAGCCGCTCGCGGGCGGCACCACGCTGATCGATCTGATGAAGCTGGATGTGATGCGGCCCGCCGCGATCGTCGATATCAATCCGCTGGCGCGCAGCTGGTCCGCGATCGAGCCCGGCAGTGACGGCTTGCGGCTCGGGGCGCTGGCGAAGATGTCCGACGTGGCCGCGCATGCGGAGATCCAGCGCAACTATCCGGTGATCGCGAATTCCCTGAAGCTCGCCGCCAGCGCCCAGCTGCGCAACATGGCGACGCTCGGTGGCAACGTGATGCAGCGAACGCGTTGCAGCTATTTCCGTGATGTCTCCTATGAGAATTGCAACAAGCGTAATCCTGGCTCGGGTTGTGCCGCCATGGATGGCGTCAATCGCATGCATGCGGTGCTCGGTACGTCCGATCAGTGCATCGCGACCTATCCCGGCGATTTTGCCCAGGCGCTGATCGCGCTGGATGCGATGGTCGAGATCACCGGCAGGTCCGGCGCGCGCCGCCTGCCGTTCGCGGACTTGCACAAGGCGCCTGGCAAGACGCCAGACATCGAGACCACGCTTCAGCCCGGTGAGCTGATCTCGGCCTTCTCCATTCCCGGCCGCTGGCCGCGCTCGGTGTATCTCAAGGCGCGCGACCGTCAGTCTTACGAGTTCGCGCTATCGTCGGCTGCGGTCGCGCTCGACCTGCAGGATGGCACGATCAGGGACGCGCGTGTCGCGCTCGGCGGTGTCGCCACCGTGCCGTGGCGGGCGCGCGAGGCGGAGGCGCTGCTTAAGGGACAGAAATTCGAAGACGGTTTGGCGCAGCGTGTGGCGGATGCCGCGTTTGCCGAGGCCAAGGGCCGCCGGCACAACAGCTTCAAGATCGCGCTCGGCAAGCGCGTGGTGGCGCGCGCGCTTCAGCAGGCCGTAACGATGGAGATCTGATCATGACCGCTGCAGCTCCCGAGCCGAAAGCAAACATGGGCCGGCCCGTGCCGCGCTACGACGCGGCCGCAAAGGTCACGGGCCGAGCGACATATGCGTCCGACATGCCGCTCGACAATCCAGCCTACGCATTCCTGGTCACGAGCGCCATCGCCAAGGGTCGCATCGACAGTTTCGATCTCGACGATGCCAGGCAGGTCCGCGGCGTGATCGACATCGTCACGCACGAGAACGCCCCGAAGCTGAAGGAATCGAAACTGTTCAGCAATGGCGGCTATGCCGGCACCACGATCCAGCCGCTGAAATCAGCCGACATCGCCCATGACGGCCAGATTATCGCCGTCGTCATCGCCGAGAGTTACGAGGCGGCGCGCGAAGCCGCCAATCGCGTCAAGGTCAGCTACACGGCCGTAGCTCCGAGTGCGACCTTCGACTCGCCGGGCACCACCACGGCAGCGGCAAAGGGACAAAACGCGCAGTTCAAGGAAGACCCGGAGGTCGGCGATTTCGCCAAGGCGTTCGACGCAGCCGAGGTCAAGCTCACCGCCTCCTATGAAACGCCGACCCAGCACCACAATCCGATGGAGCTGTTTACGACGAGTTGTGCCTGGATGGGCGACGAGCTCGTCATCTACGAGGGCAGCCAGTATGTCTATGGCCTGAAGAACGGCGTCGCCGAGCAGCTCGGTATCGACGCCGACAAGGTCCGTGTCGTCAATCCCTATGTCGGTGGCGGCTTTGGTTCGCGCGGCTCGATGACGCCCCGCACCGCCATCATCGCCGGCATCGCCAAACGCCTGAACCGGCCGATCAAGCTCGTGCCGACCCGCGATCAGGGTTTCACCATCGCGACCCATCGCGCCGAGACGCGCCATGAGATCAGGCTTGGTGCGGGCCGGGACGGCAAGCTGGTGGCTTTGAGGCACGACGGCGCGGAGGTTTCGTCGCGCCCGGATGCCTATTGCGTCGGTGGCACCAAGACGACGACGCGGCTCTATGCCTGCCCGAACGTCGCCAGTCTGGTGTCGATCGTGCGCGCCGACCGCAACACGCCGGGCTTCATGCGTTCGCCGCCGGAGGTGCCGTATCTCTTCGCGCTGGAGAGCGCGATGGACGAGCTTGCGGTGAAGCTGAACATGGATCCGGTCGAGCTCCGCCGCATCAACGACACCAATGTCGAGCCGATCGGCGGCAAGCCCTATACGACGCGGTCATTGATGGCATGCTTCGATGAGGCCGCCAGGGCGTTCGGCTGGTCGCAGCGTTCGCCGCAGCCGAAATCGGTGTCCGACGGCGACTGGCTGGTTGGCTATGGCTGTGCCGCCACCTGCTATCCGACGCAGATGGCGCCGTCTGCGGCGCGCGTCCGCCTCCAGCGCGACGGCCGTACCCGGGTCGAGATCGCCGGTCACGAGATCGGCACCGGTGCGTATACCGTCATCGCCCAGACCGCGGCCGAGCGGCTCGGCGTCCCCCTGGAGAAGGTCGCGGTCTTCCTGGGTGACAGCGATCTGCCGCCGGCGCCTGTTGCCGGCGGTTCGAACTCGACTGCCAGCACCTGCTCGGCGGTGATGATGGTGTGCGACCGGATTCGTCAAAGGCTGTTCAAGGCCGTGATGCCGAGCGACAGCCTCGCCGACAAGGCCAAGGAGACTCTCGGCATCAGCCAGGCGCCGAGCACCCAGGCGGCGAAGAGTGATCGTCCGCTCGACATCGAGAAGGCCTTCGACGCGCTCGGCGTCGGTATCGTCGAGGAATACGGCGAGTGGAAGCCTGAAGGCGCGCCGCTGGATTCCTTCACGGCGATGCACAGCGGGCACGCGCGGCTCGTCGGTGGCCATCAGATGAAGGACAAGATCGCCTACGCCTTCGGTGCCGAGTTCGTCGAGGTCCGCGTCAACCGCTTTACCCATGAAATCCGCTGCCCCCGGCTGGTGGGAGCGTTCGCGGCGGGCCGCATCATGAATCCGCGCACGGCGCGCAGCCAGCTCATGGGCGGCCTGATCTGGGGCATGTCCTCGGCGCTGCTGGAAGCCACCGAGATCGACGAGCGCAATGCACGCTACGTCAACGACAATCTTGCCGACTATCTCGTGCCCGTGAATGCCGACGTCCCCGGTGTCGAGGTGATCCTGCTTTCCGAGCAGGACGATCACATCAACCCGGCAGGCGTGAAGGGGCTCGGCGAGCTCGCCAATGTCGGCACCAATGCGGCGATCTGCAATGCGATCTATCACGCGACGGGCCAGCGCATCCGCAAGCTGCCCGTGCGGCTCGAAAATATCGAGGTGTGAGGGGTGGCAACGGCGTCGGCGTTGCGCTAGACACCTTGCGCCTCAAACGGAAGGTGTCTTATGCAGCGTTTACAGCGCGTGCTCCTCGCCATCATGTCGGCACTCGCGATCACGGTAATCGCCGGCGTGTCCGATTTCGTTTCCACCACGGCCTCGGCCCAGACCGCAGGGAAGACCATGACCACAGCTTCAGGTTTGCAGATCACCGACAGCGTCGCCGGCACCGGCGCTTCGCCCAAGCCGGGCCAGATCTGCGTGATGCATTACACCGGCTGGCTCTACGAGAACGGCCAGAAGGGCAAGAAATTCGACTCGTCGGTCGACCGCAACGAGCCGTTCGAATTCCCGATCGGCAAGGGCCGCGTCATCGCCGGCTGGGACGAGGGTGTTGCCTCCATGAAGGTCGGCGGCAAGCGAACGCTGATCATTCCGCCGCAGCTCGGCTATGGCGCCCGCGGCGCAGGCGGCGTGATCCCGCCGAACGCGACGCTGATGTTCGACGTAGAGTTGCTCGGGGTGAAGTAACCCGCAAACAAAAAGACCGGCCTCTCGGCCGGTCTTTTCGCATTCAGTGCGACGCCGTTATTCCGTCGCGCGCTTGGCTGCAGCCGCGGCGCGATCGACCGCGTCCTTCGCGGCGTCCTTGGCGTCGCCCATGGCCTGCTGGCCCTTGCCCTTCACTTCCTGGACCGCACCTTCACCCTTCAGGCGCTCGGACCCGGTGGCTTCACCGATGCCCTGCTTGGCCTTGCCCATTGCCTCGTTTGCGGTGCCCTTGATCTTGTCGGTCGTGCTACCCATGAAACTCTCCTGCGGTTTGCTCGCTAGGACAACGTCCGGGGGCTATGAGGGTTCCGTTTTTGTTATGGCTCGATGTCGCGGCTTTGGGTTAGTTTGCCGCACACGGAACCAACAGAAAGCAAGTCCCATGACCGGCCATGACCATTCGCATTCCCACCATGACCACGATCACGACGATCGCTGGAAACATGATGGCGTGCGCGTCATTCCCGGCAACCAGCTCGATACCAACGTGCCGTCGACGGCGGGCATGGACCGCGCGGCCGCGATCAATTTCGCGCGCGTCGGTGCGCAGAAATTGTGGGCGGGCACGGTCAGCATCAAGCCCGACGCCAAGACCGGCGCGCACCACCACGGCCATCTCGAAAGCGTGATTTACGTGGTGAAGGGCAAGGCGCGGATGCGCTGGGGCGAGAGCCTGCAATTCACTGCGGAAGCCGGTCCCGGCGACTTCATTTTCGTCCCGCCCTACGTGCCGCATCAGGAGATCAACGCCAGCCCGGACGAGGTGCTGGAATGCGTGCTGGTGCGCAGCGACGGCGAGGCGGTCGCGATCAACCTCGACATCGAGCCGGTCGAGAAGCCCGAGACCGTGCTGTGGGTCGATCCCATTCACCGCGATCCGAACGAGAAGAAGTGAGGATCGCCTGAAAGCCAGCGGGTTCTGTGCGACAGAACCTCGCAGGCAAGGGTCCAAAAAAAGATCCGGAAGCCGTGTCGGATCGCCGCTTGGCCGTCCGTCCTTGGGCAGAACCCCGCCCAAGGAGCTCCGATGCCCAGGATGATTTTCGTCAATCTGCCCGTGACTGACCTCAAGCGCGCCACTGCCTTTTACGAGGCGGTCGGTGCGACCAGGAACCCGCAATTCAGCGACGACACGGCGAGCTGCATGGTCTTTTCCGAGACCATCTACGCGATGCTGACGACCCACGAGAAATTCCGTCAGTTCACGCCGAAGCCGATCTCGGACGCAAAGACCTCAAACCAGGCGCTGTTCTGCCTGTCCGCGGACAGCCGGACCGAGGTCGACGATATCGTCAGCAGGGCCAAGGCTGCAGGCGGGGTGGCCGATCCCAGCCCCAAGGACGAATACAGCTTCATGTACGGCCGCAGCTTCGAGGATCCGGACGGCCACATGTGGGGCGTGAACTGGATGGACATGGCGGCCTTCGCGGCCCAGCCCGACATGGCGAACGCCTGATCTGAGCGCGCGAACATCACAACTGAAGAGGAGCATTCACGATGTCGAAGGTCGTTCCCTGCATGTGGTTCAATGGCGATGCCGAGGAAGCCGCGAAGTTCTACGTCTCGCTCGTGCCGAATTCGGCGATCACTCATGTTCAGCGCAACGTTTCAGATGGCCCGTCCGGCAAGGAAGGCTCCGTGCTCGTCGTCGAGTTCACGGTGGCGGGACAGCCCCTGGTCGCGCTCAACGGCGGCATGAAGATGGAATACACCCATGCGCTCTCGCTGATGATCCATTGTGACGATCAGGCCCAGGTCGACAGCGTCTGGAATGCCTTCCTGGCCCATGGCGGCAAGGAAGAGCAGTGCGGCTGGCTCCACGACCGCTACGGCGTGTCATGGCAGGTCGTGCCGAAGGTGATGTTCGAATTCCTATCGAGCCCCGACAAGGCGGCTGCCGCACGCGCGATGCAGGCCATGATGAAGATGGTGAAACTGGACGTGGAGACCTTGCGCCGCGCGTTCGAGGGCAAGTCGGCAGCGTGAAGGGCGTGCCCTTGTCACATACTCACTGTCATCGCCCGGCTTGACCGGGCGATCCAGTACGCCGAGACGGTCGTTGGTCAATCGATAGGCCGCGGCGTACTGGATGCCCTCGAGCCGGGCATGACAGCGGAATTTGAGGCGAAGGCCTGCCGCTAATAATTGATCCGCAGCCCCACGCCGCCATGGATGGTGTTACCCACCGGCTGCGGGCCGAGTGTGCCGTTGGCGAACAGGTCCACGATCCAGCCCTTCTGCACGCGGAAGCCGAGCCGGCCGCCATATTCGAACCAGCCCTGGTTGCCCATGGTCGGCACCACCACGCCGTCGCCGGTCACGGTGGCGACGATGCCGCTATGGCCGGCGAATGACTGCACCCAGCCGCCGTTGATGTTGGCCTCGATATTGCTGCCGTAGAGATGCGTCCACTGGCCGCCGATCTTGACCAGGCTGGTGCGGTCGGTGCCGGTCGCGATGCTGGCGTCGAACGGATTGAACGCCACTGCGCTGTCGGTGTAGCCCGAGACGCGCTGCCAGAGCTGCCAGACCTCGATGGAGGCGGCGACCTCGTCGCGGGGCGACACGCGGCTTATCCAGCCGGCGCGGCCGTAGACGGCGTAGTTCGAGGCGTTGGTCGAACTCGTGACGCTCACCGGGCCGAGGCTGGTGTTGTAGCTGCGGGTGTAGCGCGCCTTCTCCCACGGCGTCAGGATCGTGCCGACGTCGAAGAACGGACGCGACGAGCCCCAGTCGGTGAAGTCATAGCGCAGCGCGAACGCACCGATCGGCGCGCTGGTGATGTTGTAGCCGCCCTCGCTGTACTGCGTGTAGGCGATGCCGGCGAGCAGCGACAGATTGTTAGTCAGCTCCTTGCGGCCATGGATGCCCGCCGAAAACGAGCCGGCGGAGCCGAATGCGCTGACGCAGTTGCTGCAATTGACCTGCTCGTTGACGCCGAGCAGCACCGTGCCGAGCACCCGGTTGGTGATCATCTGGTTGAAGCGCTGGTTGGCGAGGCCGCCGATCGAGCCGCCGCTGGAATCCGCGCCGGTCGGCGTCGGCGTCGGGCTCGGCGAGGAGGACGGATAAGGGCTCGGCGACGATGACGGGTAGGGGCTGGGCGAAGGCGAGGGGCTGTAGGTCGGCGTCGGCGAGGGTGAATAGCTCGGCGCCGGGGTGGGCGTCGACCCTGCGCACTCGGACTCGCACGCCGTGGCGGCTGCCGCCGGACGGGCCTCGACCGCGACAAACGCAAACGCGGCCACGGCGGTCAGCACGCTCGCGAGGATGAAGCGCCTGACGTTGAATACTTCCATCGTCAGCGCCCGCACAGCATGCCGTCGTCATGGACGGCGGGCGTGATGGTCGGCGACGCGTCCGCATATTGGTTCACCGCGCACAGTCCCGCGCTGGCGGCGCAGGTCGCGGCAAAGGTCCAGGGCGGGGTATTGGTCTTACTGATAGAGACCTTGCCGCCGGTCGAGGTGATGATTGCGGTGTCGCCGGGCTGGGTGAGCTGCACGCACTGTTGGCTCGTCGTGCAGACACTTGCGGCGCCGTCCTGCAGCACGACGACCGAGCGGCCGCGCTGGGACAGGATATCGAGTGTCGTGCCGCGCACGCCGATGGTCGCGAGCGGCGTCGTGATCTTGTAGGCGGTCTTCTCGGAATGTCCGGTAACGAAACGGAATGCGCCGGTCGTCATGCGGATCGCGACGTCGCGATAGCTGTGCTCGTCGTTGAAGACCGTGCGGTCGAGCTTGAGCGTGGCGCTCGGACCGAGCGACAGATTGGTGCTGTCCGCCATCACGAAGCGCGCCGCGCTGCCGGCGCCGGTGCGCACGGTCTCGTCCCGGAGCATGCTGTCGCCGACGCTGATCGGCGTCGTGGTCGCGGCTACGCGAACCACTTCATTCTGGATCACGACGGCTTCACCGACGCGCGTCTGCGCCTGGGCGCAAGGGGCCACGCACAAGGCAGTCGAGAAGAGCGTGGAGAAAAGCCAGAAACGCAAATTCATTTCGCAACCGATCGATGTGTCCCTGATCGTACCGGATCACGCGCGCTTGCGATGTGGCGGAATCATCACAAGCAGCGCGGGACCTGCGTTATGCTTAGTGACAGTTGCGGCAGAATGCGTTCAATGAAAACCGCGATCTCTATTATTCTCCGCGGTGACGCAAATTTGCCACGCAAAACATCCCCACAAGCGCAACTTGACTTGGCCGCGGTTCCGAATGTGTCGCGGAGCGCAGTGATTGCTGTCGCGATTTTCCTGGTCGCGCATCTCGCGCTGCTGATCGGCTTGACGACGCCGGAGAAGTTCGTCTTCGACGAAGTGCACTATGTGCCGGCGGCGCGGCAGATGCTGGCACCAGCGGTGTCGCAACCGATGCTCAATCCGATGCATCCGCCATTGGCGAAAGAGCTGATCGCGCTTTCGATTGCGACCTTCGGCGACACCGCGCTGGGCTGGCGCTATCCCGCGACGTTGTTCGGCGCGCTCGCGATCGTCGCGGTCTATCTGTGCGGCCTCGCGCTGTTCGCCGCGCAAGGGCCTGCGATCGCCGCCGCGCTGATCGCCGGCTGCAACCAGATGCTGTACGTGCAGGCGCGCATCGCGATGCTCGACATTTTTGCCCTCGGCTTCGGCCTGCTCGCGATTGCCGCCTTCATGCACGGCTTTCGAAAGGACCGGCCTCATGCATTGTTCGCGGCTGCCGGCAGCCTGTTCGGCTGTGCTGCGGCCTGCAAATGGAGCGGCCTGTTTCCGCTCGGAATCTGCATCGTCATCGTCGCGGTGATCCGCCTGATGCAGGGCTGGCGCACTCTGTTTGCCGACGCGAAGCCGGGGGATTGGTACCGGCCCGATCTCTGGCCCGACTTCAGATTACATCACGTCGTGCTCTGCTTCACCGTCCTGCCCGCGGCGACATATCTTGCGGCCTTCGTCCCGCTCTACGGCGTGTCGCTGCCGGATTTGGTCGAGGCGCAACGCCGGATCTTCGCCGACAACACCACCACTGCCATCGCCGGCCACACTTATATGAGCGCCTGGCCGTCATGGCCGCTGCTCGCGCGCCCGGTGTGGTTCCTGTTCGACAAGACTGCGGACGACAATGTCTCCGCGATCGTCTTCCTCGGTAATCCCCTGGTGCTCTGGCCGGCGCTGCCCGCGCTCGCCGTCGTGCTGCGCGACTTCGTCGTTGCGCGTCGCTGGGATGCGTTCCTGATCGCAGTCTTCTATTTCGGGTGCTGGCTTGCCTGGGCGTTGCTGCCGCGTACGCTCGCCTTCATCTATTACTATCTGCCGGCTGCGACCGTGGCGTCGCTCGCACTGGTCTACGTGCTGCGCCGGGGCGGTCTGCCACGCTGGCTGTTGTGGGCCTATGTCGCGCTCGCGGCGGCAGGCTTTGCCGCCATGCTGCCGATCTCGGCGGCCTTCGTTGGCACGACGATGCAGACCTTCAACCGGCTGATGCTCTTCCAAGGCTGGATATGATATCGCCGCCTGCCGGGGGAACGGCAGGCGGCGTCTTTATGGGCGATGACCTGTGAATTACTTCGACGCGGTCTGGGTGTCCATGTTCACCACCTGGACGCGGCGGTTGATCGGGTCGGCGCCGTTGGCGGTGTCTTTCAGCTTGGTCTTGCCGTAGCCGACGGTGACGAGATCGGTGCCGGTGAGGCCGTAGTTCTGCACCAGGTATTTCTTGATGGTGTCGGCCCGCCGCTCGGAGAGCCCCTGATTGTATCCCTCGGTGCCGACCGCATCGGTGTGGCCGGCGACCACGAAGGTCGAGCCCTTCAGCGAGGGATCGGACAGCGCCTTGCCGAGCGCCTGCACCGACGGCACCGACGTCTTGGCGATGTCGGCCGAGTTGTAGTCGAACTGGATCTCCAGATCGATCTTCGGCTTGGTCGCGGCGAGCTCGGCAATCTGCTCGCGCTCGCCCGTCGACAGCGACCGCGTCGAGCGGTTGCGTACGGTGTTCAGGAACGTCGATTCCTTGGCCTGCACCGCCGGATCGACCTGCGGACCTGCGGACAGGCCGCGGGTCGCCGGCTTCGGCTTCAATGCATCCAGGATCTGGTTGGTAGAGACATTGCCGTCGCCGGCCATGGCCAAGCCGGCCGTCATCGACAGAAGTGCCGAGAGGGTCATCGCCTTCAGTGCAAAAGACTTATTGAAACTAGTCATTGTCGTATCCTCGTTGTGACGCCTGATGGCTATTTGATGCTGCAAGCATAGGGCTGGTTCAAATGCCCTGGTGTGATCTTGGTCACGGTGGAAACTGGGCCTCCGGGGCCACGGCAGCGAATTTCAAGCGGTTTCGGGCTCACCGAGGGCCGACCCGCGGTCCACTCCGAGGACGGACGCTGACGCGTGAAGAGAGTGGTCGCACGCTGCCCGGCGAGCGTTCGAGGCGTCGCAGTCCTGTCGTGATCCGCATCACTGAGGACCGCGCGCCCAGGCGCCGCTCGGGGATTGAGGCCCGGTTCACTCAGGGAAACCTGCGCTGACCGATTGTCGCAAAGCCGTCGCGCGATGGCCTGTCTGCGGACAATTTTTCGGCTAGATGGACGCCTAGGGCGGAGCCTCCGACAAGGGCAACGAAGGGGAGCCGAGTTCCATCCAGTGCCGAGGCCAAGTGATTACCAGTTCTATCGCAGTGGCCCGCCGGATCGGACCGTGTCCCTGAACTCTATGCCCATCTACATCGGCGCGGCGATGATCGCGGTGGCGATCCTGCTGTCGACGCTGATCACGGGACTGACCTCCCGCTATGTCGGGCTTGGAGCGCCGACCGACGAGAACATGTGGCTGGTCGATCGTCTCACCGGCAACGTCTATCGCTGCCAGGCGGAGGAGCGCGGCAAAGCCTCGTGCGAACCCGATGTCGCAACAGGCAGTGTTGGCGACCGCTCCAGAGCCCCGAAAGCTGGCCGCTGAGCCCTCCGCCTTCGCACCGCAGCAAGAAAATTGTCTTCTCCACGAAACGTCTTCGCCAGAGAATACGTAATTGCGAAGGCCGGCATGACGCCGGTTTCGTTTTACGGAGGAGACTTTTCGATGAAAATCTTGCTCACAGCAGCCGCTTTGGTCGCGTTCGCCGTTTCCCCTGCATCGGCCGCCATGATGGCGTGCACCAGCGATAATATGATGAAGTCCGCCGCCATGATGGGCGGCACGGCGGATACGCCGGCCAAGACGGCCATGAACAAGGAAATGGCCATGGCCAACACCGACATGAGCAACGGCAAGATGAAAAGCGCCTGCATGCATTACATGAAGGCGCAGAAGGCGATGTCGATGAAGTAGGCGCGGGTAGCGCACCTTCCGACCGCGCTGTCAGCAGATGGCAGCGCGGTTTTTCCTTGTCCGCTCCTGGATCGGCTTCTTGCCTGGATGCGAATCCCGCTACACTGCGTTCCGCAATGTCCCGCGCGCCCAAACCGATTCCACTCACCACGACACAGGCCCGGCAAATCTGGCTTCATGCCCAGCGGCTGGAGGAGCGCGCGCCGTTCGGTGACGGCGCGCAAGCCGTCGCCGACGCGGTCGCCCATCTCGGCTATGTGCAGATCGACACCATCAACGTGATCGAGCGCTGCCATCACCACATCCTGTTCAGCCGGATCCCGTCCTACCGCCGCGCCGACCTGCGCCACGCCCAGAGCATCGACAAGAGCGTCTTTGAATATTGGACGCATGCGCTCTCTTATGTGCCGGCCGGTGACTTCCGCTTCTTCCTGCCCGCGATGCGCGAGCACCGGCGTGAGGGGCACAAATGGTTCGCCTCGGTGAAGCCTGCCGACATGCGCAAGGTGATGCGGCTGGTGCGCGCCGGCCCGCTGACGATCCGCGACATCGAGGACGACGTGCTCACCGAGAAGGAGCATCTCTGGCAAAGCCGAAAACCGTCGAAGCGGGCGTTGCAGCTCGCTTTTTATACGGGTGCCGTGACCGTCAGCGAGCGCCAGGGCATGCTCAAGACCTATGAGCTGATGACGCGCCATTTCGGCTGGGACAAGCTGCCGAAGCCGGCATCGGCAAAAGACATTACGGTCTATCTGCTCGATCGCGCGCTGCGATCGCAAGGTGTCGTGAGCCTCGATTCGGTCTGCCATCTCGACGCGCCGCGCAAGACGGCGGTGGCTGCCCTGATCGCCTCGCGCGTCCGCCGTGGCGAACTGGTGCCTGTCGCCATCGACGGTGCCGGCAAGCAGGCGCACTGGGCACTGCCGGCTGCGCTCGCGCCGGGCGAGCGCACGCCGCCGGATCTCGTCCACATCCTCTCGCCGTTCGATCCGCTGATCATCCAACGCAAGCGCACCAATCTCATTTTCGGCTACAACCATTTGTTCGAGGCCTATGTGCCGAAGGCCAAACGCAAGCTCGGCTATTTCGCGCTCCCCGTACTGGTCGGCGACGAGATCGTCGCCGCGCTCGATCTGAAGACCGATCGCCAGGCAAAGAAGCTGCTGATGCAGAAATGGACCTGGGTCGGCGAGGGGAAGAAGACCGCGGCGCGCAAGGAGCTGAAACGGAAGATCGAGGAGGAGCTCGGTCGTTTTGAGAAGTTTCAATTGGCGGAGTGAGATGCGCCCTCGTCGGTCTGTAGGGTGGATTAGCGAAGCGTAATCCACCTCTTTCACTTCCGCGGAGACAAACAGTGGTGGGTTACGCTGCGCTATCCCACGCGACGCATCGCCACGAGCCAATCGATCCAAGCGCCGAACGCAATCCCGACCGCATAAGCCAGCAAGTTCCACGGCGAGAAGATGCGCCCGAGCAGCAGCGCACCGGCCGTCGTTAGCCGGAACGCATCGAGCCATGGCGTATGGACGAGCCGGGAAAACTCAACAGCGACCGCGATCGCCGCCGCGATGGCTCTGTGTCCGTGACAGCCGTGGCAGTAAAACCCCGACCAGCAGAAACACCATGGTCGCCCATAGCAGTGAGCCGCCATACTTCACCACGAAGGCGGGGAGCCCGAGCGGAAAGCCGTACCAGCGCAACGACAATCCACATGCGATCACGACCAGCGCCAGCCCGGCGCGGATCAGCGATGTCCGAAGCGGCGCAATGGGTTTGACCGGTTGCGCCTGATGCATTGCTTGCTCCATTGACTCTTTCGCGGCGATCCTCAAAACCCGGATCAGCCCATAAAAGCAACAACCCCGGGGGGAAGCCATGAGCCAGACTACGACCTATGCCGGTTCGACCGACGCGGCCAAGTCGGAAATCGAGACCTCGACGATCCGCGCCATCTCGTGGCGCCTGATCCCGTTCCTGGTGCTGGCCTACTTCTTCTCCTATCTCGACCGCGTCAATCTCGGCTTCGCCGCGCTGACCATGAATGCCGAGCTGAAATTCACGCCGCTGATCTTCTCCTGGGGCGCCGGCATCTTCTTCATCGGCTATTTCATTTTCGAAGTTCCGAGCAATCTGGCGCTGGAGAAGTTCGGCGCCAGCCGCTGGATCGCCCGCATCATGGTGACCTGGGGCATCATCTCGGCGCTGATGTCGCTCACGAGCGGCGTCACGAGCTTCTACGTGCTGCGCTTCCTGCTCGGCGTCGCCGAGGCCGGCTTCTTCCCCGGCATCATTCTCTATCTCACCTATTGGTATCCGGCCGAATATCGCGCCCGCTTCCTCGCGGCCTTCGCCATCGCCGTGCCGGTCTCCACCGTGATTGGCGCACCGGTCTCTGGCCTGCTGCTCGGGCTCGACGGCGCCATGGGGCTGAAGGGCTGGCAGTGGCTGTTCATCATCGAGGGCATTCCCTCCGTGCTGCTCGGCATCGTCACCTGGTTCTATCTCACCGACAGGCCGGAGAAGGCGGATTGGCTCTCGGCTGAGCAGAAGGCCTGGCTCAAGACCAAGCTCGATGCCGAGATCGCGGCCAAGCAGGCGGTGAAGCATTTGTCGCTTAGTGAAGCGCTGACCTCACCAAAGGTGATCATGCTGAGCCTGGTCTATTTCGGCTTCGTCGGGGCGCTGTATGGCATGCAGTTCTGGCTGCCGCAGATCGTCAAGGCGTTCGGCCTCACCAACGCCCAAACCGGATTCGTCACCGCGATCCCGTATCTGTTCGGCACCATCGCGATGATCCTGTGGGCGCGACATTCCGATGCCACGCGCGAGCGCGTGATGCATGTCGGCGCGCCGTTGCTGCTCACCGCCGTCGCGCTCGGCATCTCCAGCTATCTCACCGACCCCACCCTGACGATGATCGTGCTGACGGTCGCCGCGATCGGCGTGTTCTGCTGCTTCGGCGTGTTCTGGACCCTGCCGACCGCCTGGCTGTCCGGCACGGCGGCGGCCGGCGCCATCGCCTTGATCAACTCGATCGGCAATCTCGCCGGCTTCGGCGGACCGTATCTGATCGGCTGGGTCAAGGAAGCCACCGGCCAGACCTCGACCGGACTGCTCGTGCTCGCGGTGCTGCCGCTGATCGCCGGCATCCTGGTCTTCATCGGCGGCCACGACAGCAAGCACGAGTTTGTCGAGCAGGGGCGGTGAGGGGCTAGTTGCGTAGGGTGGGCAAAGGCGCGTTCTTCGCGCGCCGTGCCCACCATCTATCTGGGAGTTTCTACGTCAGTGGCCAGATGGATAGCGACGGCAGAATCTATCCACTGGCTATTTAGGCTCGATGTCCCCGCGCCAATCAGAAACGGCATCGATGAACGCCTGATCCTCATCGGCGCCAGTGCTCGTGGCGACGGCAAGCGACTGCCGATGTGCCTCCGCCCGAAATGATGCTGAGGTAACATCCGGGACCCAAGTCCTCGATCGGCCGGAGCCCCCGCGCTCGGAGTTGCCGTCGATCTTCCCGAGTACTATCGCGTGATGGCTTCGCCATAAGGACCTCCGGCGGGACTAATAACATTGTGGCGTCCCGCTCCGTTAGAGCTGACTCTCATTCTTACCACCCCTTAACGATCACGCTTTCCTGATGACTGACGATTATTGACTTTTATCAGTGATTAGTCGACATTCCTCTCATTGCAGCCGAGGGAGTGTCCTCCGATGTTCGTCCGAACCGTTTTGTCCAGCTACTCCAAGCTCTTCGCCGGTGTTTCGCTGGCGTTGATGGCTGCCGCTCTCGCTGGGTGCAATGACACCGTCGCTGAAAAGGCCGAGCCGCCGCGGCCGGTTCTCGTCGCCACCGCCCATTATGATGCCGAAAAGCCCGAGCGCAGCTTCGTCGGCACCATCAGGCCGCGGATCGAGAGCGATCTGGGCTTTCGGGTCGCCGGCAAGGTTGCCAAGCGTCTGGTCGAAGTCGGCCAGACCGTCGAGATCGGTCAGCCGCTCGCGACCCTCGATGAGGTCGACCTGAAGCTCCAGGCCGAGCAGGCCGTCGCCGAGCAGAGCGCTGCGACCGGCGTGCTGGCCCAGGCCGCCGCCGCCGAGCAGCGCGCCAAGGATTTGAAGGCCAAGGGCTGGACCACCGACGCGCAGCTGGATTCGAGCCGCGCCGCCGCCGATGAGGCCCGCGCCCGCCTGAACCGGGCCGAGCGCTCGGTTGAACTGACCAAGAATTCCCTTTCCTACGCGACGCTCAACGCCGACGCCCGTGGCGTCGTCACCGCAACGCTGATCGAGCCTGGCCAGGTGGTCTCCGCGGGCCAGACCTCGATCCGTGTCGCCCGCTTTGCCGAAAAGGAAGCGGTCGTCGCGATCCCTGAGACGCTGGTCGGACGTGCCAAATCGGGCGCCGCCAGCGTCACTCTTTGGTCGGAGCCGGGCAAGAAATATACAGCCAGGCTGCGCGAGATCGCGCCCACCGCGGATCCTGCCACGCGCACCTATCTCGCAAAGTTCTCGCTACCCGAGGCCGACGACAAGGTCTCGCTCGGCATGACCGCGACGCTGACCTTGTCGGACGCCGCAACCGAGCGCGTTGCGCGGCTGCCGCTGTCGGCACTGTTCAACGAAGGCGGCAAGCCGTCCTTCTACGTCGTCGACGACAACGGCGCGGTCACGCTGAAGCCGGTCGCGGTGAAGTCCTATGAGAGCAACGACGTCGTCATCACCGGCGGTGTCGAAGAGGGCGCCAAGATCGTCGCTCTCGGTGTGCAGAAGCTCGATCCAAGCCAGAGGGTGCGGATCGTCTCGTCACTGTCCTTTTAAGTCTCGCTTACGAGTTACGTCGTGTGAGGTGAGTTTCGGCCCAAGCGCAAATGCTTTGGCTGAAGCGGCGAAGCGATCCAGAACCTGCCCAGCCCCCTGGATTGCTTCGCTGCCTCGCGACGACGCGTTGAACAGAGTGGCTGTCGTTTTTTTGCAACCGGATCTCTTTGGAGAGTGCGATGAAGCGCTTCAATCTTTCGGCCTGGGCCGTCAGCCATCCGACGCTGATCCTGTTCCTGATGCTCATTCTCGGCGTCGCCGGGTTCTTCTCCTATCAGAAGCTCGGCCGCGCCGAGGATCCCTTCTTCACGGTGAAGGTGGTCAACGTCTCCGTGCTGTGGCCGGGCGCGACCGCGCAGGAAATGCAGGCGCAGGTCGCCGATCCCATCGAGAAGAAGATCCAGGAGCTGCCTTACTTCGAGAAGGTCCAGACTTATTCCAAGCCGGGCTTCACCGCGCTCCAGGTGACCTTCCGCGATTCCACGCCGCCGAAGGACGTGCCGTATCTCTTTTATCTGTTGCGCAAGAAGTTGGCCGACGTGCAGGGCCAGCTGCCCTCGGGGATTTTGGGACCCGTCGTCAACGACGAGTTCTCCGACGTCGATTCCATCCTCTACATGATGACCGGCGACGGCGCCGACTACGCCCAGCTCAAGAAGGTCTCTGAGGGTTTCCGTCAGCGCCTCCTGAAGGTGCCGGGCGTGACCAAGGTCGACGTCTACGGCAACCAGGATGAGCGTATCTTCGTCGAGTTCAGCCATGCCAAGCTCGCCACGCTCGGCATCACGCCGCAGGCGCTGTTCGATTCGCTCGCCAAGCAGAACAATGTGACTCCGGCCGGCACGGTCGAGACCTCGTCGCAGCGCGTGCCGCTGCGCGTCACCGGTGCGCTCGACGGCGCCAAGGCCGTCGCCGAAACTCCGGTCGAGAGCAACGGCCGCGTGTTCCGTCTCGGCGACATCGCCACCGTCACCCATGGCTATGTCGACCCGCCGAGCTTCATCGTGCGCCAGGAAGGCAAGGCCGCGATCGGCATCGGCGTCGTCACCGCCAAGGGTGCCAACATCCTCGATCTCGGCAAGGAGGTCGAGAAGGCGACGGCTGAATTCATGAAGGCGGTGCCGCAGGGCGTCGATATCAAGCTGATCGCCGACCAGCCCAAGGTGGTCGAGCACGCCGTCAGCGAGTTCGTGCACTCCTTCATGGAAGCCCTCGTCATCGTGCTGTTCGTGTCGTTCCTGGCACTCGGCTGGCGCACCGGCATCGTGGTCGCGCTGTCGGTGCCCTTGGTGCTCGGCATCGTCTTCGTCGTCATGAACACCATGTCGCTCGACCTGCACCGCATCACGCTCGGTGCGCTGATCATCGCGCTCGGCCTGCTGGTGGATGACGCCATCATCGCGGTCGAGATGATGGTGGTGAAGATGGAGCAGGGCTGGGACCGCATGCGTGCGGCGTCCTTTGCCTGGGAATCCACTGCGTTTCCGATGCTCACGGGAACGCTGGTCACGGCCGCTGGCTTCCTCCCCATCGGCTTTGCCAATTCCGCGGTCGGCGAATATGCCGGCAGCATCTTCTGGATCGTGGCGATCGCGCTGGTCGCATCCTGGTTCGTGGCGGTGATCTTCACGCCCTATATCGGCGTCATGCTGCTGCCCAACATCAAGGTGCACCACAATCACGATCCGCACGCGGTCTACGAGACCCGCATGTATCGGGGCCTGCGCGCCATCGTGCAGTGGTGCGTCAACCACCGCATCACGGTGGTGGCTGCGACCGTCGGCGTCTTCATCGCCTCGATCGTCGGATTCGGCCACGTCCAGCAGCAGTTCTTCCCGCTGTCCGAGCGCCCGGAGCTGTTCCTCCAGCTTCGCCTGCCCGAGGGCACCGCCTTCAACGTCACGGAAAAGGCGGTGAAGAAGGCCGAGACCATGCTCAAGGACGACAAGGACATCGAGACCTACACGGCCTATGTCGGGCAGGGCTCGCCGCGCTTCTGGCTCGGCCTCAATCCGCAGCTTCCGAACGAGGCTTTTGCCGAAATCGTCATCGTCGCAAAGGGCGTCGAGGCGCGCGAGCGCATCAAGGCCAAGCTTGAAAACGCCGTCGCCGACGGTGCGCTCAACGAAGCCCGCGTGCGCGTCGACCGCTTCAATTTCGGTCCTCCCGTTGGTTTTCCCGTGCAGTTTCGCGTCATCGGCCCCGACGCCCACAAGGTGCGCGAGATCGCCTATCAGGTCCGCGACGTCATGCGGCAGAACAAGAGCGTCAAGGACGTCCAGCTCGACTGGAACGAGCAGTCGCCTTACCTCAAGCTCGTCGTCGACCAGGACCGCGCCCGCGCCATGGGCCTGACCCCGCAGGACGTGTCGCAGGCGCTGTCGATGCTGATATCGGGCTCACAGGTGACGACCGTGCGCGACGGCATCGAGAAGGTCGGCGTGGTCGCGCGCGCCGTCTCCTCCGAACGGCTCGACCTCGGCGCAGTCGGCGATCTCACCATCACCTCGCGCAACGGCGTAGCCGTGCCGCTGCAGCAGATCGCCAAGATCGAGTATGCCCACGAGGAGCCGATCATGTGGCGGCGTAACCGCGACATGGCGATCACCGTGCGCTCCGACGTCGTCGACGGCGTGCAGGCGCCCGACGTCACCGGCCAGATCGCGCCGAAGCTGAAGGCGATCAAGGACAACCTCGAGCCTGCCTACCGCATCGAGGCGGGCGGCGCGTTCGAGGAATCCGCCAAGGGCAACGCCTCGATTTTCATTCTCTTCCCGCTGATGGTCATGGTGATGCTGACGCTGCTGATGTTCCAGCTGCAGAGCTTCTCGCGCCTGATCCTGGTGTTCCTGACCGCGCCGCTCGGCATTGTCGGCGCCTCCTTCGGGCTCAACATCGCCAACGCCCCGTTCGGCTTCGTGGCGCTGCTCGGCCTGATCGCGCTCGCCGGCATGATCATGCGCAACGCGGTGATTCTGGTCGATCAGATCGAGACTGACGTCTCGCACGGCCTGACCCGCCGCGAGGCGATCGTCGAGGCCACCGTCCGCCGGGCCCGCCCGGTGGTGCTGACGGCGCTCGCCGCCATCCTCGCCATGATCCCGCTGTCGCGCTCGGCGTTCTGGGGGCCGATGGCCATCACCATCATGGGCGGATTGTTCGTTGCGACCTTCCTCACGCTGCTGTACCTGCCGGGCCTCTACGCCCTCTGGTTCCGCAAGAGCCTGGACGAGGCGGGCACGCCTGAGCAGCCTGCCGCGCCGCAGCATGGGAGCGATGACCAGCACGCAATTCCGCTTGCTGAGGCGGCTGAATAAGTGAAGATAAACTGCTGATTGACGAGTCCTGACAGATGACACTGGTTTCGGAACATATCGAAGGCGACACCCGGGATCGTATTCTCGAGGTGGCTGAGCGGCTGTTCCGCCAGATCGGCTATCTCAAGACCACGGTCGGCGACATCGCCAAGGAGCTCAAGATGAGCCCCGCCAACGTCTATCGTTTCTTCGAATCGAAGAAGGCGATTCATCAGGCGGTGGCCCGCTCGCTGATGGGCGAGGTCGAGCTGGAAGCGCAGCGGATCGTGGCGAGGCCCGGTCCGGTGCTGCCGCGCTTCCGTGAGCTGCTCACCACCATCCATCGCATGAACACCGAGCGCTATGTCGGCGACAATAAGCTGCACGAGATGGTCGAGATCGCGATGCAGGAGGACTGGGACGTCTGCGTCAACCACATGGAGTGCATTGCCGGAGTCATCGGCCAGATGATCGCGCAAGGCGTGGCCTCCGGCGAGTTCGAGGCACCGGACCTGCAACTGGCCGCGCTGTGCGCCTGCACGGCGATGATGCGCTTTTTCCACCCCCAGATGATCGCCCAGTGCGCTACCAAGCCGGGCCCGACCATCGACCAGATGATCGATTTCGTCATCGCGGGATTGTCCCCGCGGCACTGACGCGGCGGCGAATTTCCTCCTATAAGCAGGCCCACCGCCCCGGAATGACAGCTGGTGCGGGCAAGGACGGATCAACAAACTCCGTCATTGCGAGCGTAGCGAAGCAATCCAGACTGTCTCTGCGGAGGGATTCTGGATTGCTTCGCTGCGCTCGCAATGACGAGAAGGAAACAGCGCGTGACCGACAAAGACCTGCACTTTTACGAGCCCGCCAAGGGCCACGGCCTCAAGCACGATCCCTTCAACGCCATCGTCGCGCCGCGGCCGATCGGCTGGATTTCGTCGCGCGACACCAAAGGCCACGTCAATCTCGCCCCCTACAGCTTCTTCAACGCGTTCTGCTATGTCCCCCCGATCATCGGCTTCTCCTCCACCAACTGGAAGGACACGGTCGAGAACATCCAGCAGACCGGCGAGTTCGTCTGGAATCTCGCCACCATGGACCTGGCGAGGCACATGAACGCGACGGCGGCGCACGTCGGCCCTGAGGTCGACGAGTTCGAGGTCGCCGGCCTCACGGCTGTGCCCGGCAGGCTCGTCAACGTGCCGCGCGTCGGCGAGAGTCCCGTCGCCTTCGAGTGCAAGGTGTCCGACATCGTCCGGCTCAAGGGCGCCGACGGCAAGGAGGCCAACGCCTGGCTGACGCTCGGCGAGGTCGTTGCCGTTCACATCGACAAGGCCATGATCAAGGACGGCGTCTACCAGACCGCCGCCGCCCGCCCGATCGTCCGCGCCGGCCGCAGCGGTGATTATTTCGAGATCAAGCCGGAAAATATGTTCGAGATGGTGCGGCCGGATTAGATCGGCCGACCTCCGTACTCCCGGAACTGCCACCACGCCTCGGCCGTTATGGCCTTGGCGGCTGCCCGGCCGCGTCAATTCGCGTCTTTTCGCAGGTGAAGTGTTCACCGCCGCCGGCCACTTTCCGCTAAAATGCCCGATCACCGCGCCGATGCATGAGGTCCGCCATGAGCTTCCGCCGCGACAGCCTGACAAAGCCGATCTTCTCCTGGGCGCGCGGCGTGCTGCCGGCGATGTCGGACACCGAGCGTGAGGCGTTGGAGGCCGGCGACGTCTGGTGGGACGCCGATCTCTTTACCGGCAACCCTGATTGGTCGAAGCTGCTGAAGGTCAAACAGGCAACGCTGACTGAAGAGGAACAGGCCTTCCTCAACGGCCCCGTCGATGAGCTCTGCGCCATGCTCGACGAGTGGAAGATCTTTTGGGAATGGCGCGACCTGCCGCCCGATGTCTGGCACTTCATCAAGCGCGAAAAATTCTTCGGCATGATCATTCCGAAGGAGTTCGGCGGCCTCGGCTTCTCGCCTTATGCGCACTCGGAAGTGGTGCGCAAGATCTCGACCCGCTCGATTGCCGCCGCGGTGACGGTGATGGTGCCGAACTCGTTAGGCCCTGGCGAACTCCTGATGCACTTCGGCACCAAGGAGCAGCAGCAGCGCTGGCTGCCGCGTCTTGCCGACGGCCGCGACATTCCCTGCTTCGGCCTCACCAGCCCCGAGGCCGGCTCTGATGCCGCCTCGATGGTCGACACCGGCGTCATCTGCAAGGGCACCTTCGAGGGTCAGGAGGTGCTGGGTCTGAAGCTCAACTGGCACAAGCGTTACATCACGCTCGGTCCCGTCGCGACGCTGCTTGGTCTCGCCTTCAAGGCCTATGACCCCGATCATCTGGTGGGAAGCCAGGAAGAGCTCGGCATCAGTGTGGCGCTGATCCCGACCAACCTTCCGGGCGTCGAAATCGGCAAACGCCATCTGCCGTCGATGCAGGTGTTCCAGAACGGTCCGAATTGGGGCCGCGACGTCTTCATTCCGCTTGACTACGTCATCGGCGGCCAGGCGCGGCTAGGGCAGGGCTGGAAAATGCTGATGACGGCGCTCGCCGCCGGCCGCGGCATCTCGTTGCCGTCGCTCTCCGCCGCCGGCGCCGCCTATGCCGCCCGCACCACCGGCGCCTATGCCCGCATCCGCGAGCAGTTCGGCATCTCGATCTCCAAATTCGAAGGCGTCGAGGAGCCGCTCGCACGCATCGTCGCGACCGCCTATCAGCTCGACGCGGCGCGACGGCTGACCTGCGCCGCGCTGAATGCCGGCATCCATCCGGCCGTCATCTCGGGCATCATGAAGCTGCACGCGACCGAGCGGATGCGCACCGCGGTCGACGACGCCATGGACATCCATGGCGGCAAGGCCGTGATCGACGGTCCGCAAAACTATCTCGGCAATCTCCACCGTGCCGTCCCTGTCGGCATCACCGTCGAGGGCGCCAATATCCTCACCCGAAATCTCATCGTGTTCGGACAGGGCGCCATCCGCGCCCATCCTTATCTGCTCGACGAGATGGATGCGCTCGCGGATGCCGATCGCGAGCGCGGGCTCACTGCCTTCGACAAGGTGTTCTGGAAGCATGTCGGCCACAGCTTCGAGACACTCTTGCGCGCGTTCGGCCGGAGCTGGAGCTTTGGCGTCTTCGCGCTTGCACCCGACGCCGGTGACGCCAGGCCATTCTATCGTCAGCTCTCGCGCTACTCCGCGGCGTTTGCCCTCTGCGCCGATATGGCGCTGTTGACGCTCGGCGGCGCGCTCAAGCGCAAGGAGATGCTGTCGGCGCGCCTCGGCGACATCCTGTCCGAGCTGTACCTGCTCTCGGCCGCGCTCAAACGCTGGGAGGACGAGGGCCGGCAGAAGGAGGACTTTGCCGCGCTCGAATGGTGCATGGCGACGGGCTTTCGGACCATCGAGAACCGGCTTGCGGAGATTCTCGCCAATCTGCCGAACCGCTTCGTCGCAGGCATCCTCAAATTCGTGGTCCAGCCATTCGGCGCCCGCGTGCTGGGTCCCTCGGACCGGGTTGTGCATCAATGCGCGAGCTTGGTGCTGGAGCCGTCGGCCGCGCGCGACCGCCTCACGCCCGACCTCGCTTATGTCGACGACGATGGCGGCTTCGCCCGGCTGGAGCGTGCGTTCAACCTGGTCGCAGGTACGGACGCCATCGCCAGGCGAATGCGCGCGGCGCATATGAGCGACTGGAAGGATGCGGTGGCCAAGGGTGTGATCACGCAGGCCGAAGGCGAGCAGCTGGCCGCGGCCCGCGAAGCCGTCACTGAAGTGATCGATGTCGACGATTTTGCGCCGGAGGCGCTGTCGCCGATTTACAAGAAAACCGGCGACGTGCATCAGTTCTTCCAAGAGCTCGGTGAACAGAGGGCGGCGAGCTGATGGCACGACCGGTTTTCATCGTCGACGGCAGCCGGACGCCGTTTTTGAAGGCGCGTTCGGGGCCGGGGCCGTTCACGCCGGTCGACCTCGCCGTGCAATGCGGCCGGCCGCTGTTGGCGCGCCAGCCGTTTTCGCCTGATAGCTTCGACCAGGTCATCCTCGGCTGCGTCAACGTGATCGCGGACGAGATGAACCCGGCCCGCGTCGCCGCGCTCCGGCTCTGCATGGGCGAGGACATGGTCGCCTTCACCGTGCAGATCAATTGCGGCTCGGGCATGCAGTCGATCGACACCGCCTATCGCTACATCCGCGAGGGCCATGCCGACATGATTCTCGCCGGCGGCACCGAGGCGCTTAGCCACGCGCCGCTGGTCTGGCCCAATTCCGGCGTGCGCTGGTTCGCCGGCCTTGCCACCGCCAAGGGCGTCGCCGCGAAGCTCGCTGCCGCCTTCAAGCTGCGGCCGCGCTATCTCAAACCGATCATCGGCCTGGAGCGCGGGCTGACCGATCCCATTACCGACCTGAACATGGGCCAGACGGCCGAAGTCGTCGGCCATCTCTTCGGCATCACCCGCGCGCAGTCCGATGCCTATGCCGCCGAGAGCCATCGCCGGCTCGCGCATGCGCAGGCGGAAGGTTTTCTCAAGGGCGAAGTCGAAACGGCGTTCTCCCGCGACGGAAAATTCTTCGACCATGACGATGGCGTGCGTCCGGACTCGACGGCCGAGTCGCTGGCAAAACTGAGGCCGGTGTTCGAGCGTCCCTGGGGCCAGGTCACTGCCGGCAATTCCTCTCAGATCACCGACGGCGCGTCCTGGGTGATCCTGGCGTCCGACGAAGCGGTCGCCAGGCACGGTCTGACGCCGAAGGCCGTCATCGTCGACAGCAACTGGGCCGCACTCGATCCTGCTATCATGGGCCTCGGTCCCGTGATGTCGGCGACGCCGCTGCTGAAGCGCAACGATCTCACCATCCAGGACGTCCAGACCTGGGAGCTGAACGAGGCCTTTGCCACCCAGGTGCTCGGCTGCCTCGCCGCCTGGAATGACGACAAGTTCTGCCGCGAGATTTTGGGGCTGGACGGCGCTGCCGGTGAGATCGACCGCGAAAAACTCAATGTCGATGGCGGCGCTATCGCGCTCGGGCATCCCGTCGGCACCTCCGGCAATCGCATCGTGCTGCATCTCGTCAACACCATGAAGCGGCTCGGCACGCGGCGCGGCGTTGCCACCGAATGCATCGGCGGCGGGCTCGGCGGCGCCATGCTGATCGAGGCGGTGTGACCATGGATTCCAAGATCATGACCGCGCTCGGCGACCGCGTGCTGGAGCTCGGGCCCAAGTCCGCGCCTGACAGTCCTTACGGCCACTTCAAGCTGACGCGCGATGCCGACGGCGTCGCCTGGCTGCTGTTCGACCGCGCTGACGCCAGCGCCAACACGCTGTCCTCGGACGTGATGGAGGAGTTCGACGCCGTGCTGGCGGCGATCGAGACCGAGCGCCCTGCCGGCCTCGTGATCCGCTCCGCGAAGCCGTCCGGCTTCATCGCGGGCGCCGACGTCAACGAATTTCGCGGCGCCGGTGATGCCGCAATGGTGGAGACGCGGATCCGCGCGGCCCATGCGGTGGTCGACCATCTGGAAGCGCTGAAGCTGCCGACGGTCGCGGTGATCCATGGCTTCTGCCTCGGCGGCGGGCTCGAAGTCGCGCTGGCCTGCCAGTCGCGCATCGCCATCGACGGCGCCCGCTTCGGCTTCCCTGAGGTGATGCTGGGGCTACATCCCGGTCTCGGCGGCACCGCGCGCTTCACCGCGCTGGTCAATCCGACCCAGTCGATGGCGCTGATGCTGACCGGCCGCACCATCGATGCCCGCCGCGCCAAATCGCTCGGCCTCGTCGACACCGTGACGCAGGAGCGCCACGTTCGCAATGCGGTGAAGGACGCACTGTTTGGCCGGGTCAAGCGGGCGCGGCCGGGCTTTCTGACGCGCGCGGCGAATTTCGGCCCGGTGCGCGGGCTGCTGGCCAAACGCATGCGCTCGGAGGCCGCGAAGGCCGCGTCCCGCGAGCATTATCCGGCGCCCTATGCCTTGATCGATCTCTGGGAGACCCATGGCGGCCGCAAGGCCGCGATGCTCAAGGCAGAGCAGGCCTCGTTCGCCAAGCTGATGGTGACGCCGACTGCGCAGAATTTGATCCGCGTGTTCTTCCTGCGCGAGCAGATGAAGAAAGCGGCAGGCTCCGGCAACACGATCAAGCATGTCCACGTCATCGGCGCCGGCGCCATGGGCGGCGACATCGCGGCCTGGTGCGCGGGGCAGGGGCTGCGCGTCTCGCTCGCCGACATGAAGGCGGAGCCGATCGCGGGCGCGGTCAAGCGCGCGGCCGAGCGTTACGGCAAGATCATCCGCAAGCCGACCGACGTGCGCGACGCGCTCGATCGCCTGATCCCCGACATGGACGGGGAGGGCGTCCGCAACGCCGATCTCATCATCGAGGCGGTCCCGGAGAAGCTCGAGCTCAAGCAGAAGGTCTATGCCGGTATCGAGCCGCGGATGAAGCCGGGCGCGATTCTCGCGACCAACACGTCGAGCATTCCGCTCCAGGATTTGCGCACCACGCTGGCGCGGCCGGAGCGGCTGGTCGGCCTTCACTTTTTCAACCCGGTGTCGCGGTTGCAGCTGGTCGAAGTCGTCAGCCATGACGGCAACGATGCGCAGGTGCTGAAGCAGGCACTCGCCTTCGTCGGCGCGATCGATCGGCTGCCTTTATCGGTGAGGAGCTCGCCGGGCTTCTTAGTCAACCGCGCGCTGACGCCCTACATGCTGGAAGCGATGGTGATGCTGGACGAGAAGATCGACCAGCGCCTGATCGACGCTGCCGCGGAGCAGTTCGGCATGCCGATGGGGCCGATCGAACTGGCCGACCAGGTCGGGCTCGACATTTGTCTCGATGTCGGCGACATGCTGCGCACCAAGTTCGGCGATCTGCTGCCACCGACGCCGGCCTGGCTGCGCGAGAAGGTCGCCAAGGGCGAGCTCGGCCGCAAGACCGGCAAGGGCTTTTACGTCTGGCGCGAGGGCAAGGCCGAGAAGGCGCCGTTGCCCGAGACCGGTCCGCGCGTCACCGACCAGATGATCGACCGCCTGGTGCTGCCGATGTCCAACGTCTGCGTCGCGGCGCTTCGCGAGGGTATCGTCGATGATGCCGACATGGTCGATGGCGCCATGATCTTCGGCACCGGTTATGCACCGTTCCGTGGCGGTCCGTTGAACTATGCGCGCACGCGCGGCGTGGATCACGTCGTATCCACTCTCCGCGCGCTGGCCGGCAGATTCGGCGAGCGCTTTGCACCGGATCCGGGCTGGGACAATTTCAAGTGAAAAGTTTCAAGTGAGCAATCTTCAAGTGAGAGAGGCATGAACGAACAAGCCAATGCCGGGCCGGGCGGCGATCTCTGCATCCGCACGCTGGCGATGCCTGCCGACACCAACGCAAACGGCGACATCTTCGGCGGCTGGCTGCTCAGCCAGATGGATGTCGGCGGCGGCGTGTTTGCGTCAAAGGTCGCAAAGTCGCGCACCGTGACCGTCGCCATCGAGGCGATGAATTTCCGCAAGGCCGTCTATGTCGGCGATCTCGTGTCGGTCCACGCCCACCTCGTTCGCGTCGGGCGCACCTCCATCACCGTGCATCTGGAAGCGTGGGCGCTACGCCGCGGCGAGCAGCAACCGTTCCTCGTCACCGACGGCAATTTCACCTACGTCTCGATCGACGAGCACGGCCGCCCGCAGCCGGTTCGCCCGGCCGACACCGCGATCGCGACGTAATCGCGCGCGGCCTTGCGCCTCATCCCTGATGCGTGCGGCACCGCCAAACGCGGCGCGACTGAGTCACGACGCCGCGGCTTTGCCAAGAACCAGTCATAAAACGGATGAGGTCCCGGCGTACTCAGTTGCCTGTCGATTCGGGGTGGAAACGGCCTCATATGCCCTAGGAACCTTTGGGCAGAGCTGCCGTTATTTGCCCGCACTGAGGAATCTACGGGCCATGCCGGACAGCTACATCATCGAAGTTAATTCAGAGACCGCGGGAATCGTTGTTCGTGGCCAGGGCGGCTATTGCTTCTTCGCCTCGTCCCACCAATTCAACCGTCTCGAAGGCCAGCTCTTCCGCAACGCGCGCGAAGCCGAGCGCGCCGCGCGCAAGCTGGTTAACGGTGATGTGAAGGAAGCGGCGTAAGCGCAGCTGTCATTCCGGAGCGCGCGTAGCGCGAGCTACGATGCGCAATTGCGCATCTGAGAATCCATTTTGCCGCAGAGAATGTCGACGAACGCATTCCGGGCCCGCGCCTTTTGGCGCGTCCCGGAATGACACCGTCAATCACAACTTCGTCGCCGCTCGTGAGAGCAGCTTCCAGTCGTCGCCCTGCTTCTGCCAGTTCATCAGGATGTGAAGGTTGGTCGGCACTTTTTTCCCATCGGCGGCCATCTCCTGTTCCGCCACCCAGTGGAAACGCACGATCGCAGCGGGGCCGACAACCTTGATGGTCGGGTCCTTGTACTCGATCGACAGGAATTTGGATTTGCCGTCGGTGGCGTTGGTGACGAAAGTCGCCTTGTCCTCGACCTTGCCGCTAGAATGGCTGTAGCTCACCTCGTCGGCGCAGAGCGCGCCGAGCGCCTTGGGATCGGCCGCCATCTGGGCGAGACGGAACGCCTCGACCTTTTTCGCCACGGCCTCCTCGTCCGCCGAGGCTGCCAGCGCCGGTGTCGTGAGCGCTGAGACTGCAAGAGTGGAGACAGCAAGAGTCGAGAGAGCCAGATCGCGTCGGTTGATCGTCATCGTTTCCTCCTTTTTGATCTTGCATGGAGTGTTGCAGCCGCGCGCGACTTTGTCGAGTGTCGCGTCGTGGTCATTCACGTGCGTCATTGCGCGATTGCCGCTGTATTGATACGGCTTTCGTATTGATGCGTCATATATTCGGGAAAGTACGGACATGATCGAGGCTATCGGCAGGGCGTTGCTGTTCGACATCGACGGTACGCTCGCCAACACCGATCCGCTGCACCTGAAGGCCTTCAATCAGGTGTTCGGCCCTCGCGGCCATGTCTTCGATCACGCACGCTTCTCCAGGGAGCTGCAAGGTTTCGCGAATATATCGATCGGCGAGCGCTTTCTGCCCGACGAGGCGCCGGAACGGCGTGCCTTGATCCTAGATGAGAAGGAGGAAGTCTTCCGCGAGCTCGTCGCTGGGCAGATCGAGCCGCTGCCGGGCCTGATGGCGCTGCTCGACAGGGCGGATGCGGCCGGTATTCCCATGGTTGCCGTGACCAACGCCCCGCGGCTCAATGCGGAGATGCTGCTGTCCGGCCTCGGCATCACGGACCGCTTCAAGGCGCTCGTAATCGGCGCCGAGCTGTTGCACGGCAAGCCGCATCCGCTGCCTTATCAGGAAGGGTTGCGCTTTGCCGGCGCCAGCGCGATGGCCTCGATCGCGTTCGAGGACTCCCGCACCGGCGTGCAATCGGCCGCAGCGGCCGGCATTCCGACCATCGGCATCCGGACCAGCCTCAGCCACGCCGATCTCGTCGCCGCCGGGGCTATCGCCTCCGCCAGCGCCTTCGACGATCCCACGCTGCTCGCGCGCCTCGCTGCCGCGATGGCGTGGTGAGGACCTTCGTCCGTTAACCGTGATCGGCGCGCGCATTGACCGAAGGCGCGAGCCGCCGCACCATGCAGCTTCCTGACCTAAGGCTATCGCCGTGACCGGACTGACTCATCGCCAAGCCGAAATCCTCAACATCGCGCGAGCCTCGGGCCGCGTCATGGTCGAGGAGCTGGCGCGCCGGTTCGAGGTCTCGGCGCAGACCATCCGCAAGGATCTCAACGATCTCTGCGAGCGGAGATCGCTGACGCGCATCCATGGCGGCGCCATCATCGCCTCCGGCGTGGAAAACCTCGCCTACGAGGCGCGGCGCTTCGTCGCCGCCGACGAGAAGAAGGCGATTGGAGCCGCGGCCGCTTCGCTGATTCCGAATGGCTGCTCACTGTTCATCAACATCGGCACCACGACCGAGGAGGTCGCGAGCGCGCTGACCTCGCACGAGGATCTCCTCGTCATCACCAACAATCTCAACGTCGCCATGCTGCTCTACCGCCATCCCCGCATCGAGGTGGTGGTCGCCGGCGGCACGGTGCGGCGCGCCGACGGTGCGGTGGTCGGCTCGACCGCAACGCAGCTGATCGGCCAGTTCAAGGTTGACTACGCCATCATCGGGGCGTCCGCGATCGACGAGGAGGGCGCGCTGCTCGACTTCGACTATCGCGAGGTGCAGGTGGCGCAGGCCATCATTGCCAACGCCCGCAGCGTCATGCTGGTCGCTGATTCCACCAAGCTCCGGCGCAGCGCGCCGGTCCGCATCGCGCATATCAGCCAGATCCAGACCTTCGTCACCGACCAGGAATTGCCCGAGCGCCTCGCCACTATCTGCCACGGTAAGGGCATCGAGGTGATGGCGGCGATGCCGAAGGCGGCGGATGTCGATGATGCCCAAGGCGAGGCACAAGAAGCGCCCGAGGCGGCGCCGGTGGTGCGGCTGAGGTAGAATTCATGCGGCGTCCCATGGATTGAGTAGCGGGACGCCCGTTGGTTCGAAATCCCCCACATTGCGCGTGACAACCGTCAAGCCGTGAACAAGCGCGGTCGCTGCGATGAGAGCATCGCGTTCCGCCCGGGGGTTGGGAACGTGAAGTTGCGCACAGCGCTGCGCCACGGCTGTATCGATGGCCAGGATTCGCCCCTCAAAGCGAACCAGAATTTGGCCATCGATCCAGGTGCGCAGGACGGCACCTTGCGCCGCGTCTTTGCGCTCGATCAAGCGCGCGCCCAGCTCAATTTCGAGGATCGAGATGGCAGCCATGAAGAAATTCGCCGCGGGAATTGCATTGGCCCATGCGAAGACGTTGCGATCAGCTTTATCTGGCCGCCTCAGTTCGGAAATGACATTGGTGTCCAGCAGAAACATCAGTCGAGATCGGCAGCCCTAATCTCACCTGCCATGCGAGGCGGATCGAAATCGAACTCCGCGCTCACTTGCCCAAGAGCCTCGGCAAGGCTCATGTGCCCGCCGCTCAGACGCAAATATTCCTCGATTGAGAGCAGGACGTGGGCCGGACGGCCGCGGTCCGTAATGAAGACGGGCCCCTGCGATGCGGCCTTTTTCGCGCCGCTGGTGTCTTGATTGAATTCCCGACTGGTCAGGGTGGTCACCATCGTCAGCGCCTCCTCGCCGTGGCAGTGCCATACCGCCAAGTATATGTAGACATGTTGCTACATTCAAGGGGTTGAGCGCTCTGGTTGATGCGAGCCATGCCCGCATGCGATTCGATCGAGCCCTTTGCCCTCAAATGCGGCGCTCGGTCTGGCAATTTCTCCACCTCATTGGCGCCGACAAAGTTCCGCTTTCACTTCCTTCCGCCTCTCTTTCATCTTGCTTTCGTTTCTCGGTGTGATCTAATCAAAAACGAAAGTAACCGCTCGATTGAACGGGCGGTCGCCGGGGGATGCGTCTGTTGGAGCGTATTTTCGACCTCGCCATTATCGGAGGCGGTGTTAACGGCTGCGGCATCGCGCGCGACGCGGTGGGCCGCGGCAACTCCGTTTTCCTGTGCGAAATGAATGATTTGGCGAGCGGGACGTCGTCCTGGTCGACCAAGCTGGTGCATGGCGGCCTGCGCTATCTCGAATATTACGAGTTTCGGCTGGTCCGCGAGGCGCTGATCGAGCGCGAGATCCTCTGGGGCATCGCGCCCCACATCATTCGCCCTCTGCGTTTCGTTTTGCCGCACCATGCGGGCTTGCGGCCGGCCTGGCTGCTGCGCCTCGGCCTCTTCCTCTATGACCACATCGGCGGCCGTCATCTGTTGCCGGCGACCCGCTCGGTCGACCTTCGGCGTGACGAGGTCGGCCGCCCGCTGATCCCGAACCGCTATGGCCGCGGGTTCGAATATTCCGACTGCTTCGTCGATGATGCCCGTCTGGTCGTGCTCAACGCACGCGACGCCGCCGACAAGGGCGCCGAGATCCGCACCCGCACCCGTGCGACGGATATCAAACAGTCAGACGGCATCTGGACCGTCAGCATGATCGACACGCTGACCGGCGCGCGTTCGTCGATCCAGGCCCGTGCGCTGGTCAATGCCGGCGGTCCCTGGGTCGAGGATGTGCTCGGCCGCGGCGCCGGCGTCAACGCCAAAGCCAAGGTGCGCCTGGTGCAAGGCTCGCACATCGTCGTGAAAAAGCTCTACGACCACGACCGCGCCTACATGTTCCAGAATGCCGACGGCCGCATCATCTTTGTCATTCCCTATCAGGACGATTTTACGCTGATCGGCACCACCGACCGCGACTATGACGGCGATCCCGCCAAGGTGAAGGCGACGGCCGAGGAGATTCAGTATCTCTGCACGGCGGCAAGTGAATATCTGGCCAAGCCTGTCACGCCCGATGACGTGGTCTGGACCTATTCCGGCGTCCGTCCGCTCTACGACGACGGCGCCAGCGAAGCCAAGGCCGCGACACGCGACTATGTGTTCGAGCTCGACACGCCCGGCGGCGTGCCGCTGCTGTCGATCTATGGCGGCAAGATCACGACCTACCGCCGCCTCGCCGAGGAGGCGCTGGAGCGGCTCGCGCCCTATCTTCGCAGTGCGAAAGCGCGCGAAGGCTGGACCGGCAAATGGCCGCTGCCCGGCGGCGACATGGGCGTGTCCGATGTCGACGGTCTGATCGCCGAGCTTCAGCGCGGCTATCCCTTCCTCAGCCACGAGCACGCGCGGCGCCTCGCGCGCGCCTATGGCACGAGGGCGATCAAGCTGCTTGGGGATGCGAAATCGGCGGCCGATCTGGGCCAAGCCTTCGGTGCGACGCTGACCGAGCGCGAAGTCCGCTATCTCATGGCCCACGAATGGGCAGTTACCGCCGACGACGTTGTCTGGCGCCGTTCCAAGCTCGGCCTGCGACTAAGTGCCGATGAGATCGCGGCGCTTGACGACTGGATCAGGACCCACGCCGTGCAGCAAAGTCCCCTGCTGGAAGCGGGAGGACGCTCATGACCGTGACACTCGATCACGTGACCCGGACTGTGGACGGTATCCCACACATCCGCGACGTCTCGCTGACGCTCGAGAGCGGCACGCTCAACGTGCTGCTCGGGCCGACGCTGTCGGGCAAGACCTCGATCATGCGGCTGCTCGCTGGCCTCGACAAGCCGACATCGGGCAAGCTGCTGGTCAATGGCAAGGACGTCACCGGTGTCGACGTGCGCCAGCGCTCGGTCGCCATGGTCTATCAGCAGTTCATCAACTACCCCTCGCTGTCGGTTTACGAGAACATCGCTTCGCCCTTGCGCGTGCAGGGCAAGCCGCGGGCCGAAATCGAGGCGCGGGTCGCGGAAGCGGCCCGGCTGCTCAGGCTCGAGCCGTTCCTGAAGCGCACGCCGCTCCAGCTTTCCGGCGGCCAGCAGCAGCGAACCGCGATGGCGCGCGCGCTGGTGAAGGGCGCCGACCTCGTCCTGCTCGACGAGCCGCTCGCCAATCTCGACTACAAGCTCCGAGAGGAGCTGCGCACCGAGCTGCCGCGCATCTTCGAGGCGTCCGGTGCGATCTTCGTCTATGCCACCACCGAGCCGACCGAGGCGCTGCTGCTCGGCGGCAATACGGTGTGCATGTGGGAGGGGAAAGCGCTTCAGATCGGCGAGACGCCGAACGTCTACCGGCGGCCCCAGACCTTGCGCGTCGCGCAGGTGTTCTCCGATCCGCCGCTCAATCTCGTCGGCATCGAGAAGAAGAACGGTTCCGTGCAATATGCGGGTGGCATCGCCGCGCCGGCGTCCGGTCTTTATTCCTCGCTCGCCGACGGCGCCTATCGCGTCGGATTTCGTGCCCATCAGCTCGCGCTTGCCAATGGCGAGACTGACCGCCACGCCTTCCATGCCACGGTAACGGTGACCGAGATCACCGGTTCGGAGAGTTTCGTGCATCTGACCCGCGATGGATCGAATTGGGTGGCGGTGCTGCACGGCGTGCACGAGTTCGAGCCCGGCCAGACGCTCGATGCCGTGCTCGATCCCAACGACGTTTTCGTGTTTGATGCTGCCGACCGGCTGGTCGCGGCACCCGCCATAGCGTTTTCAAGCGAACCGCGTAGCGGTTCGCGTGAAGAAGACGCGTCAACAAATAAAGTTTCTTGAGGGAGGTGCGACATGGCCCGCATTGACCTCGTCGATCTCGCCCACTCCTACGGCGGCAATGATGCGCCGCAGGACAGCTTTGCTCTCAAGCCTGTCACCATGACGTGGCGGCAGGGCGGCGCCTACGCGTTGCTCGGGCCGTCCGGCTGCGGCAAGACCACGCTGCTCAACGTCATCTCCGGCATCATCACGCCGTCGCGGGGGAAAATCCTGTTCGACGGCGAGGACATCACACCGCTGTCAACCCAGAAGCGCAACATCGCCCAGGTGTTCCAGTTTCCGGTGATCTACGACACCATGACGGTGGGGCAGAATTTGGCGTTCCCTCTGAAGAACCGCGGCGTGCCGAAGGTCGAGATCGACAAGCGCGTCGCCGAGATCGGCCGCCTGCTCGACCTCGAGCCCTATCTGAACCGCAAGGCGACACGGCTCACGGCCGATGCCAAGCAGAAGATCTCGCTCGGCCGCGGCCTCGTCCGCTCCGACGTCGCCGCCGTGCTGTTCGACGAGCCGCTCACCGTGATCGACCCCGAGCTGAAATGGCAGCTCCGCTCCAAGCTGAAGGCGCTGCATCGCGAGCTCGACCTTACGATGATCTACGTCACCCACGACCAGACCGAAGCGCTGACCTTCGCCGACACCGTGGTGGTCATGCATGACGGCCGCGTGGTGCAGAGCGGTACGCCGGCCGAGCTGTTCGACAAGCCGGCGCACACCTTCGTCGGCTATTTCATCGGCTCGCCCGGCATGAACATCCTGCCGGCCGAGGTGAGGGGCCGCGAGGCCAGGATCGGCGGTCACGTCATCGCGCTCAACCGTAGCTACGACAAGCTGCCTGATGGCGCGAAGATCGAGATCGGCGTCCGTCCAGAATTCGTTGAGGCCGTCGCGCCTGCGCCCGGCCTGCTCAGTGCGAAGATCGAACGCGTGGACGACCTCGGCCGCATCCGCTTCGCGCGGGCGCGGCTCGGTGACGCAAAACTCGCGGCACGCGCGCCGGCCGGCTTCACCAGCCCGGACGGCACGGCCGGCCTGAAATTCGACCCGTCGCACGTCCACGTTTATGTCGACAGCCTTCTGGTGGAGGGAGCCGCCTGATGGACAAGACCGTCAACCAAAAAGCCTGGTTCCTGGTGCTGCCGGTGTTCCTGGTCGTCGCCTTCTCGGCAGTGCTGCCGTTGATGACGGTAGTGAACTATTCGATGCAGGATACCTTCGGCAACAACCAGTTCTTCTGGAACGGTGTCGGCTGGTTCAAGGAATTGCTCGATCCTTCGACCGATCTCGGCGGCCGTTTCCTGGCTTCGCTCGGCCGCAATCTGTTCTTCTCGCTGGTGATCCTCGCGATCGAGGTGCCGCTCGGCATCGTGGTCGCGCTGTCGATGCCGCGCCAGGGCTGGACGGTCGCGGCCTGCCTCGTCATCCTGGCGCTGCCGCTGCTGATCCCGTGGAACGTGGTCGGCACGATCTGGCAGATCTTCGGCCGCCCCGATATCGGCCTGCTCGGCTATGTCCTCAACGCCATCGGCATCGACTATAATTACGTCTCCAACGAGATCGACGCCTGGGTCACCGTCATCGTGATGGACGTCTGGCACTGGACGAGCCTGGTCGCGCTGCTCTGCTACGCCGGCCTGAAGTCGATTCCCGAAGCCTATTACCAGGCGGCGCAGATCGACGGCGCCTCGCGCTGGGCGGTGTTCAAGGCGATCCAGCTGCCGAAGATGAACCGCGTGCTGCTGATCGCGGTGCTGCTGCGCTTCATGGACAGTTTCATGATCTACACCGAGCCGTTTGTGGTGACAGGTGGCGGTCCCGGCAATTCGACGACCTTCGTGTCGATCGAGCTGGTCAAGATCGCGCTGGGCCAGTTCGACCTCGGCAAGGCCGCCGCACTGTCGCTGGTCTACAACCTCATCATCTTGATCGTCTGCTGGATCTTCTACACCGTCATGACCAATGCCGGCGCCGAGCGGAAGCCGCAGGAAGGAGCCGCGTGATGCACTCGATCCCCGGCCGTCGCCTCATTATGGCGCTGTTCTTGATCTTCCTGCTGTTGCCGATCTACTGGCTCGTCAACATGAGCTTCAAGACCAACGCCGAGATCGTCTCGACGATGACGCTGTGGCCTCACGCCCCGACGCTCCAGCATTACAAGCGCATCTTCACCGACGAGAGCTGGTATTCCGGCTATATCAACTCGCTGGAATATGTCGTCCTCAACACCATCATCTCGATCTCGGTGGCGCTGCCGGCGGCCTATGCGTTCTCGCGCTACCGTTTCCTCGGCGACAAGCATCTGTTCTTCTGGCTGCTGTCGAACCGCATGGCGCCGGCCGCGGTCTATGCCCTGCCGTTCTTCAACCTCTATTCGGCGATCGGGCTGTTCGATACGCCCTGGGCGGTCGCGCTCGCGCACTGCATCTTCAACGTCCCGCTTGCCGTGTGGATCCTGGAAGGCTTCGTTTCCGGCGTGCCGCGCGAGATCGACGAGACCGCCTTTCTCGACGGCTATTCCTTCCCGCGCTTCTTCATCAAGATCCTGGTGCCGCTGATCGCGAGCGGCATCGGCGTCGCCGCCTTCTTCTGCTTCATGTTCTCCTGGGTCGAGCTGCTGCTCGCGCGCACGCTGACCTCGGTGCAGGCCAAGCCGATCGCGGCGATCATGACGCGTACGGTATCGGCCGCGGGTATGGACTGGGGCCTGCTGGCCGCTGCCGGCGTGTTGACGATCATCCCGGGCGCGCTCGTGATCTGGTTCGTCCGCAATTATATCGCGAGCGGTTTCGCGCTCGGTCGGGTGTAGGAGATGCGCATGATCCCGAAAAGTGGAAACCGGTTTTCGGACCAGATCATGCGCAAGGAGTAAGATCATGGGATCTATTGCATGGATGGCCTGGACGCCGCCGACGGCGATCTTCTTTGTCGCGCTCGCCTGCACGTTGGCCGTGATGACCTGGCTTGGGGTGGCCTATCCCGAAGCCGAGCGCGTCGGCGTGCTGCGCATCCCGACCACGCGCGGCGACCGTCTGTTCATCTCCCTGATCACGGCGGCGGTCATCCACCTGCTCTGGATCGCTTTCGCCGGCACTGACGCCCTCGCCACGCTGCCGATCGGCGAGGACGGACTTGAAATTTCGCGCCTTTGGATCGCATCAGGAATTTCGCTGGCCACGGCCGTGCTCATTTTCCGCACGGTCTAGCCCGCGAAGGAACGGCCAGATCCGGGACCAACCCGGGTCTGTAAAAAGTTTGTCGCTGCAATGGAGGAATAACATGCGGCAGTTTAGGAGAAGGGAACGTTCATTGACCAAGAATAGCTTTCTGACGATGTCCAGCGTCGCCGCCATCGTCGCGGTGTCGCTGGCCGTCTCGGCGCCGGTGCGCGCCGCCGACGACGCCGCGATCCAGAAGTGGATCGCGGAATTCCAGCCCTCGACGCTGTCGAAGGAAGACCAGAAGAAGGAGCTGGAGTGGTTCGCCAAGGCCGCCGAGCCCTTCAAGGGCATGGAGATCAACGTCGTCTCCGAGACCATCACGACCCACGAATACGAGGCGCAGACGCTGGCCAAGGCGTTCTCCGAACTCACCGGCATCAAGCTCAAGCACGACCTCATCCAGGAAGGTGACGTCGTCGAGAAGCTGCAGACCCAGATGCAGTCCGGCAAGAACGTGTACGACGGCTGGATCAACGATTCCGACCTGATCGGCACCCACTTCCGCTACGGCCAGACCATCGCACTGTCCGACTACATGACGGGCGAGGGCAAGGACGTCACCGACCCCATGCTCGACGTCAACGACTTCATCGGCAAGTCGTTCGGCACCGCGCCGGACGGCAAGCTCTACCAGCTGCCCGACCAGCAGTTCGCCAACCTGTACTGGTTCCGCTACGACTGGTTCACCAACGCCGACTACAAAGCCAAGTTCAAGGCCAAGTATGGCTACGAGCTCGGCGTGCCCGTGAACTGGTCGGCCTATGAAGACATCGCCGAGTTCTTCACCAACGACATCAAGGAGATCAACGGCGTCAAGGTCTATGGCCATATGGACTATGGCAAGAAGGACCCGTCGCTCGGCTGGCGTTTCACCGACGCCTGGCTGTCGATGGCCGGTAACGGCGACAAGGGCATTCCGAACGGTCTGCCGGTCGACGAATGGGGCATCCGCATGGAAGGCTGCCGTCCGGTCGGCTCCTCGGTGGAGCGTGGCGGAGACACCAACGGTCCGGCCGCGGTCTACTCGATCACCAAGTACCTCGATTGGATGAAGAAGTATGCGCCGCCGCAGGCCCAGGGCATGACCTTCTCCGAATCGGGTCCGGTGCCGGCGCAGGGCAACATCGCCCAGCAGATGTTCTGGTACACCGCCTTCACCGCCGACATGGTGAAGCCGGGCATCGCCGTGATGAACGCGGACGGTACGCCGAAGTGGCGTATGGCTCCGTCGCCGCACGGTTCGTACTGGAAGGAAGGCATGAAGCTCGGCTACCAGGACGCTGGCTCGCTGACGCTGCTGAAGTCGACCCCGGCGGATCGTCGCAAGGCAGCCTGGCTCTATCTCCAGTTCATCGTCTCCAAGTCGGTGTCGCTGAAGAAGAGCCATGTCGGCCTCACGTTCATCCGTGAATCCGACATCTGGGACAAGTCGTTCACGGAGCGTGCGCCGAAGCTCGGCGGCCTGATCGAGTTCTACCGCTCGCCCGCGCGCGTGCAGTGGACCCCGACCGGCAACAACGTGCCCGACTATCCGAAGCTGGCGCAGCTGTGGTGGCAGAACATCGGCGATGCGTCGTCCGGTGCGAAGACGCCGCAAGCCGCGATGGACTCGCTTGCCGCTGCGCAAGATTCCGTGATGGAGCGTCTGGAGAAGTCCGGCGTGCAGGGCGCCTGCGGTCCGAAGCTGCACAAGAAGGAGACGGCCGAGTACTGGTTCGCCAAGGCCCAGAAGGACGGCACGATTGCCCCGCAGCGCAAGCTCGCCAACGAGAAGCCGAAGGGCGAGACGGTCGACTACGACACCCTGATCAAGTCGTGGCCGGCCCAGCCCCCGAAGCGCGCGGAAGCGAAGTAAGCGCCGCGTCGAGCGACATCAAAAAACGAAAGGCCGGGAGCAATCCCGGCCTTTTTCCTTTTTATTGTCGTGGATTTGCTTCCACACCGTCATTGCGAGCGAAGCGAAGCAATCCAGAGTCTTTCCACGGAGGTAGTCTGGATTGCTTCGCTTCGCTCCTCGCAATGACGGAGGATGGAGCGACGACGACGCCTTACTCCGCCGGTTCAGCCGCCAGCGTTGGATAGTCCGTGTATCCCTTCGCGCCGCCGCCGTAGAACGTGTTCTTGTCCCAGTCGTTCAGCGTCGCGCCCTGCTTCAGCCGCTCGACGAGGTCGGGGTTGGAGATGAACGGCTTGCCGAAGGCGATCAGATCGGCCGCGTTCGCCTCGAGCACCCTTGTGGCAAGGTCGAAATCATAGCCGTTGTTGGCGATGTAGGCGCCGGGGAAGCGCTTGCGCAAGCCGGCATAGTCGAACGGCGCGATGTCGCGCGGACCGCCGGTGGCGCCTTCGACGACGTGGAGATAGACCAGCTTCAGCGCGGCGAGACCATCGACGATATGGTCGTAGAGGGCTTGCGGGTTCGAATCCGAGATGTCGTTGGCCGGCGTCACCGGCGAGATGCGGATGCCGGTGCGCTCGGCGCCGGCTTCGGCCGCGACGGCCTTGGAGACTTCCAGCATCAGCCGTGCGCGGTTCTCGATCGAGCCGCCATAGGCGTCGGTACGCTTGTTGGTGCCGTCCTTGGCGAACTGCTCGAGCAGATAGCCGTTGGCGCCATGGATCTCGACGCCGTCGAAGCCGGCCTCAAGTGCGTTCTTCGTGGCGCGCTTGAAATCGTCGATGATCCCTGGAATTTCGGAGAGCTCGAGCGCACGGGGCTCGGAGACGTCGGCGAAGCCGCCGTTGACGAAGGTTTTGCCCTTGGCACGGATCGCGCTCGGCGCCACCGGGGCTGCGCCATTGGCCTGAAGGTCGACATGCGAAATGCGGCCGACGTGCCAGAGCTGGATGAAGATCTTGCCGCCGTGCTGGTGCACCTGATCGGTCACCTTGCGCCAGCCGGCGACCTGGTCCTTTGAGTAGATGCCGGGCGTGTCCTGATAGCCCTGGCCCTGCTGCGAGACTTGGCTCGCTTCGGTAATCAGAAGTCCCGCCGAGGCGCGCTGGGCGTAATAGTCGGCGGCGAGCGCGCCCGGTACGAAGGTGCCGGGAACGGCGCGGTTGCGCGTCAGCGGCGCCATCACGAAACGGTTCGCCAGCGTGATCGGGCCGAGCTTGTAGGTCTCAAACAATTTGGTCGAACGGCTCATGAGAATGCTTCCAGGCGGTGAGAGGTCCGGAACACTTGTGCATTGCGACACGAGGCGCAAGGGAGGAGCCATACGGAAAGCGCAGGCGAGCTGCGCACGGACCTTGCGCAGCTTAATTCATGTGCAATGGCGGGCCGCGGCAGTGGATTTGATCTCCCTGCCGCGGTCGCACGAGTTGGAAAACTCAGTTCGCGCCCATGTAATCGCGCTTTCCGATTTCGACGCCGTTGTGACGCAAGATCCCGTGGGCGGTCGCGGCATGGAAATAGAAGTTCGGCAGCGAGAACGCGCTCAGGAATTGCTGGCCCTTCATGGTGATGGACTTGTCGGGGCCGGCCGGGAAGGTGACATCCTTGGTGTCGGCGCCCTCGAACTGCGCCGGCTTGAACGATTTTACATAGTCGATGGTCTTGGCGAGCCGCTGCTTCAATTCGGCAAAGCTGGTCTCGGTGTCCGGTGTGGACGGCACTTCGCTATGGGTCAGCCGGGCGCAGCCCTTGGCTGCGAAATCGTTGACCAGCTGGATCTGCTTCGAGAGCGGCAGCATGTCCGGAAACAGGCGGGAGCCGAGCAGGACGGCGGGATCGACCTTCTTGGCCGCACAATGCGCCTCGGCTTTCGTGAGCAGGCCGGTCAGGCTGTTCAGCATTTGCAAATAGGCGGGAACGACGGCGTCGTGGAAGGACATGTGATGCTCGCTCTGTGGTGGGGAAATCTCAGGAGAAAAACCTGAGCCACTCACATGGGAACCTCATGGAAAAATACAATCGCGCGAGCGGCTTGTGCAGTGCGAAAATTCTACCGAGCGGGCTTGTGGTGCTATCGGCGCCATACCCCCGCTGTCATCGTTAGGCTTGACCGGACGATCCAGTACTCCGAGGCAGCTGTGGTTGTATCGATAGGCCGCGGCGTACTGGATGCCCCGCTTTCGCGGGGCGTGACAGCGATTCTAGTGCTTAGCGGATCGTGGCCGCCGGCTGCGCCTGCGCCGTGCCGCCGCGCATGCGGGCGAGCAGCTCGGCCGTCGGCCAGGAATCGGCCGGCAGACCGTATTTGATCTGCATCGCCTTCACCGCGGCGCGGCTCTGCTGGCCCAGCACGCCGTCGACCTTGCCGACGTTGAAGCCGGACTGGACCAGAAGCTGCTGCAATTGCTTGAGCTCGTTGAACGGCAGCTGCGCGACCGGTGTGGACGGCTTTCGCATCGGAGCCGCGCCCGCGATGCGGGTGGCGAGATAACCCGCGGTGGTCGAATAGATCAGCGAGTTATTCCACTCGGTGTAGGCCGCGAAATTCGGGTACGCCATGAAGGCCGGACCAAAGCGTCCCATCGGCAGCAGCACGGAGGCCGCGAGATTGTCGTTCGGCAGCGGCCGGCCGTCGGGATAGGTGACGCCGAGTTGCGCCCATTTCGAGCGCGGCTCTCGCACCGTGAGGTCGGTCTGATCCCACGGCAGGTTTTGCGGCACCTTGATCTCCTCCAGCCACGGCTCACCGCGCCGCCACTTCAATCCGTTGGCGATGTAGTTCGCGGTCGAGCCGATCACATCGTCCTCACTGCGGAGGAGATCGCGACGTCCGTCGCCGTCATAGTCGACGGCATAGTTGACGTAATGCACGGGCAGGAACTGGGTCTGTCCGAGTTCACCGGCCCAGGAGCCGACCATCTCGTCGGGATGCAAATCACCGCGGTCGATGATCTTCAGCGCGGCGATGGTCTCGTTCACGAACATCTCCGAGCGGCGGCAATCATAGGCCAGCGACACCAGCGATTTCAGTGTCGGCAGATTGCCCATGTTGACGCCGAAGTCGCTCTCCAGTCCCCAGAACGCGGCAATCACCGCCGGCGGCACGCCGTATTCCTTTTCCGCGCGGGCGAATGCGGCCGCATGTTGCTTGATGTGCTGCTGGCCGTTCTGCATGCGATAGGGCGCGGCCATGCGGCCGGCAAATTCGGTGAAGAGCTGGCCGAACACGCGCTGGCCGCGGTCGCGATTGACGATGCCCTGGTCGTAGACGAGGTAAGGCGAGGCCGCCGCGATCGTCCGCTGCGACACGCCGGCGGCAACGGCCTGCTGCTTCACGTCGGCCAGGAAGCGATCGAAGTTCGCGCCATTATGGCACGACGCCGCGCGCGGCGAGGGCGCGGTGGCCCTGGGGGCCGCCGGCTTTGCGGGTGGCGGAGCGAACTGGGCGGAGGCGGGAAGGGCGAGCGTGAGCAGGGCGGCGGCCGCGATCGCAAATCGGGTCTGGAGCATGAGGTTTCCGGCGGGGAAGGGGCGTGGGGAATCTTGCCAAAGCTTAAGGGAATTGAGCGCCTCAAACCATCCCTTCGTCATGACCGCGCAGGCGGGACAAGCCCGGGCATGACGGAAAGGCAATGTTGGGCCAGTGCCGCGTCTCCGCGACGCACCCTGAAACCTTGCACGTGGACGGGGGTCATCCCTACCTCATGCTCGCCGGCCCGCAACGCCTCCAGCGGCCACGGCCGGCCTCGGGAGACGGCCATGAACTATCTTCGTACCGCAATGCTGCTCGCAGGCCTCACCGCCCTGTTCATGGGCGTCGGCTATCTGATCGGCGGTGCCGGCGGCGCCATGATTGCGCTCGTCATTGCCGCGGCGACCAATCTCTTCACCTACTGGAACTCCGACCGGATGGTGCTGTCGATGTATGGCGCCCATGAGGTCGACCGCAGCAGCGCCCCGGAGCTGGTCGGGCTCGTCGCCGAGCTTGCGGGCCGCGCCGGCTTGCCGATGCCGCGCGTGTTCCTGATGGACGAGCCGCAGCCCAACGCGTTTGCCACCGGGCGCAATCCCGAGAATGCCGCGGTTGCGGTCACCACCGGGCTGATGCGCCAGCTCAGCCGCGAGGAGCTCGCCGGCGTGATCGCGCACGAGCTCGCTCATATCAAGCACCACGACACGCTGCTGATGACTGTGACCGCGACCATTGCGGGTGCGATCTCGATGCTGGCGCAGTTCGGCATGTTCTTCGGAGGCAACCGCGACAACAACGGCCCGGGCATCGTCGGCTCGATCCTGATGATGATCCTTGCCCCGATCGGCGCCATGCTGGTGCAGATGGCCATCAGTCGTACGCGCGAATATGCCGCGGACAATCTCGGCGCACGCATCGCTGGTCAGCCGATGTGGCTGGCATCGGCGCTGGTGAAGATCGAAGGCGCGGCGCATCAGGTCCCGAATGTCGAGGCGGAACGAAATCCCGCCACCGCGCACATGTTCATCATCAATCCGCTGTCGGGTCATGGCGTGGACAATCTGTTCGCCACCCATCCCTCGACGCAGAATCGCATCGCGGCGCTTCAGCAGCTCGCAGCCGAGCTTGGTGCGCAGGCGTCGCCGTCGGTCGGCGCCAATGAGAACTATCCGCCGCGAAGCCCGTGGGGCCGCTCGTCCTCGCGCGGTCCTTGGGGTTGATGCAAGACGCGGCCCTAATTTGCGCGCTTTGTGACCTGTCGCACACAGGGCGGTCCCGGCCGGTGTTAACACCCTGCCGTGACAGTTCCTGCGAAAGGGGATGCGTGGCCGGCCCTTTGCCTGCCGCCGTCGAAGATGACCAAAGCTGCGGTACCATTGTTGATCGTCCTGGGCGTGCTGATTGGCCTGTCCACGCACACCGTCGTCAATTGCGGGGACGAGGACGACCCGGACATCTGCTCGGCGGTGATCGGCTTCTCGCCGTTGCGCGGCTCGCTGATCGCCTTCGCCTATGAGGGGCGCGGACGGATCGCGCTACGCCACGGCGACTGGCGGCGAGCGATCGCGGATTTCGACGAGGCCATCCACCTCAATCCCAACCGCGCCTCGCTCTATCGCGATCGGGCGCTGGCGCGCCGGCAGAACGGCGACCTCGAACTTGCCATCGAGGATTATGACGAGGCGATCGCGCATGATCCCAGGCACGCCGGGCCCTATCACCAGCGCGGTCTCGCGCTCGCCGCCACCGGCGATCTGGATCGCGCGATCCTGAGCTACAACACTGCGGTTCGCGTCGACCCCTCGGATGCGCAGTCTCGGCTTGACCGCGGCCTCGCCTTCCTTGCCCGCGGCCAAGCGGATGAGGCACGCGCCGATTTCGAGGCCGCGCTGGCGCTGCCCGCCGGCAAGGATGCCCACACCCGCGATGCGGCGCGCGCTAAGCTCGCCGAACTGGCAAGCGCCGAGCCGACCCGCCTCGCCGCGCCAGGAAGGTAGAGATATCTGGAGCTGCGTGCGCCGCTGCAACCCTCTCCCCTTGTGGGAGAGGGTGGCTCGCCGGGAAGCGGCGAGACGGGTGAGGGGTATCTCTCCGCGCGTGAGCCTGCTGCGGGTGAAATCCGCGGAAACAACCCCTCATCCGGCGCTTCGCGCCACCTTCTCCCACAAGGGGAGAAGGAAGAAAGTGAGCGCTACTTCGCCTTCTTGGCTTTGGCCTTCTTCGCCTTCTTCACCGGCTTTTCCTTGGCGGCTTTCTTCTCCACCTTCACCGCGACCGGTGTGCTGGCGGCGATCCGCATCGACCGTGCGTAGCTGTCGGCGACGTTGTCGGCGGACATCTGCAGGCGTTTGGCGGCGGCGATGGCCTGCTCCATGGTGGTCTTGGCCATCATCTTGAAGCGATCGCCGGTCTCCTTGCTCTTGGCCTTGGCCGCAAGGCCGTTGAATCGATCCCGCCGCTCCTTGGCGCGGGTCATCAGGCCCGTATGCAGCTGTCTGGCCAGTTGCCGGATCACGACATCCAGGTCGGCGTCCGCCATGTTGTTCTATCCTCTTCGAAAACAGTATCGATGCGGGCGGGACTATGCAGATCGGCCTCCACCTTGGCAATTCCCGGCCACACGTCATCCCAGCTTCCGGTGAAAAACAAAAGAGCCGCGCTGCGCGCGCGGCTCTCTGGCTCGGTTTGGCGTTTTTGGCCTTACTTCAGCGAGGCGACCGGGCCGCTTGCCGCTGCCGGATCGGGGTCGAAGCCGAACACGCCGACCAGATATTTGTAATAGTCCGGCAGCTTCTCCTTGAGCGCCTCGCGCGACTTCGGGTCGTGGAATTCGCTCTTCCCGGCCAGGAAGATGCTGGCGGTCACCGCAAAGAATTCCATGTGATTCTTCAGCGCATAGGATTCCTTGGGCAGGAGATCCTTGGACTTGGCGTAGGCGTAATAGCCGATCACGCCCTTGTTGGCGTAGCCGTCCGGCAACAGCCGCGCGTGGTAGGCATGCAGGAGCTCGTGCAGCAGCACGGCTTCCTTTTCGTAACGCATCATGTCCGGCCGCAGCATGATCACGCCGAGGCCCGAATCGACCGCGAGGTCGACGGCATTGGGATTGGTCCAGCGCTGCGTGGCATGGTCCCAAACAGTGAGCGTCCGCGGCACGCGGCGCTCGACGTTCGGAGCGACCCGGCCGTAGCACGCGGTTGCGGCGCCTTCGTCGAGGCAGGCGAGTTCGCTGGCGATGATCGGGACGGTGCGGAAGAAGCGCAGCACGCGCGGCGAAAGGCCGGCTGCCTCGACCACGTCGATCTGGCTCTTCACATTGTCGGTGAGCTTGTCGACATCCTTGCGGTCGGAATTCTCCGACAGGTCGAACATGTAGCCGCGGTAGCTCTGGAAGCCCGGCGGTAACGCCTGCGCTGCGCCGGCGGACGCATCAAGCGGTCCGGCATGGGACGGATTGGCAAAGAGCGCGCCGACAATGGTCGCGGTCAGCAGCAACGCAATGCGCATGATGAACCCCCTGATGTCACTTCACGCGGCAGAATAAGCCGCCGTTGTTTGCGAAAAGTGAGTGGGGCGAGACTAAGGCAGCGATGTTGAGGCGTGCTTAATCGATGGTTGCAGATCGCTGAAGTCAATTAGTACCGGGTTAACCAAGCGTGGATTGCCCGCGCGGTTCGGCGTAGCATGCGATCCGGGCACCGAGCCCCAAACCAGATTGCCGGAAGGGAGGATGCCATGTACGCCGCCATCCGTCAGGCCAAGGCAAAAAGCGGGAGCGCCGAAGAGCTGGCGCGCCGTATCAAGGAAGGCGCCGTTCCGATCATCAGCGATGTCGACGGCTTCCGTGCCTATTACGTCGTCTACGCCGGCGACGACACCGTCACGGCGATTTCGATCTTCGACAAGTTCGAGCAGGCGGAGGAGGCGAACAGGCGTGCGATCGCCTGGATCGAGAAGGATCTGGGCGCGCTGCTTGCAGGCGACGCCCGCGCCGCCGCGGGTCCGGTGATCGTGCATACGCTGGCGTGAAGCCTTCGTCATTGCGAGGAGCGGAGCGACGAAGCAATCCAGGCTGTCACTGCGGAGACAGTCTGGATTGCTTCGCTTCGCTCGCAATGACGAGGAGGTAGATGTGCCCTCTCACAGCTCCCGTGCATTCGAGAACGCAAAGCTCGACACCCGCCGCGTCGTCTCATCCAAAATCAGCGTGCGCGTGATCGGCGGTTCGGCGCGCTGGGCGCAGTTTTCCCGTTCGCAGAGGCGGCAGTTGACGCCGATCGGCGTGCCCTCCGTTTTCTCCAGATCGATGCCGGCAGCATAGACGAGGCGCGCGGCGTGACGGATCTCGCAGCCGAGGCCGATGGCGAAGCGCGGCTGCGGCAGCGGGTGCGGCGCGACGGGGCGGCGCACCATCTGCGCGATCGAGAAATAGCGCGTGCCGTCCGACAGCTCGATGACCTGCTTCAGCAGGCGGTCAGGCGTGTCGAAGGTCGAGTGCACGTTCCACAACGGACAAGTGCCGCCGAATTTCGAGAACGGGAACGTGCCCGATGAAAATCGCTTCGACACGTTGCCGGCATTGTCGACACGAAGCAGGAAGAACGGGATGCCGCGCGCGTTCGGCCGCTGCAGCGTCGTGAGCCGATGGCACACCTGCTCGAAGCCGGAATTGAAGCGCTGCGCCAGCAGATGGATGTCGTAGTTCAGCGCTTCCGCCGCAGCCAGAAAAGCCGGGTAAGGCATCATCACGGCGGCCGCAAAGTAGTTGCCGAGCGTGATGCGGAACAGGCGGCGCGGTGTGTCATCGAGCGGCCCGGCGCGGCCGATGATGGTCTCCAGATGCTGCGCGCATTCAACCAGGCCGAGCTGAAAGGCGAGCTGGAACGCGCGGCCGGGCGGGTCGACCAGCTCGGAGATCAGGAGCTGGCGGCGGTGGCGGTCGAAGCGCCTCAGCGTCTCGCGCATCACGTCCACCGGCATGATGCGGGTCTGGATTGAATGCTTTTCGCGCAGCCGTGCCGCGAGCGCCGCGTAAAGCTCTTCGGCCGGCACGTTGAGCTCGTCGCGCAGAGTCTCCGCGGCCTGCTCGAGTTCCGGAAAGTAGTTGCGGTTGGCCTCGATCAACTCGCGGACGCGCTCGACCGGATTGGCCTCATAGCGGGTGCCGACGTCGCGGTCGGCCATTTGTGCCGCGGCCAGCGTCTCGCCCTGGCGGGCCTCGGTATAGGCGGCATAGAGCCGTTGCAGCGCATGGGTGACGCCGGGGCAAAGCTCGGCGAGATCGCGCAGTTCCTGCTTGGGAACGTCGATCTGGCGGAACAGCGGGTCGGAGAAGATCTCGTTGAGTTCGGCGAAAAAGCGGTCCTCGTCGGCGGTCGCGAGGTCGCGCAGGTCGAGATCGTAGGTTTCGGCCAGCCGCAGCAGGATCTGGGCGGTCACCGGACGCTGGTTACGCTCGATCAGGTTGACATAGCTCGGCGAGATCCCGAGCCCCTCGGCGATCTGGGTCTGCGACAGCCCCAATTGCTGCCGGATCCGCCGGAAACGCGGGCCGACGAAGAGCTTTTTGCTGGAACCGGCGGGCATTCTCAGGCCTCCAGAGGGACATCAAGGACAGCCTTGCTGACCTTTTTGTATTTACAATATTTACAAAGTGACATCTATTACAAGTACCGATGTTACATGACATCACCATTCAAATACAAGCACACTATACGAGCTGAGCTTTCTCGCGTTTAGCTTCTGACACGCATCTCGCAATGCATTGTCAAGAATGTCGATGGCTGGTGGCCATCGTCAGCGAAAGGATCAGGCACATGAATTACCAACCCCGTGGCATCAGCACCCTCCAGGCCCCCGCCTCGTATCAGAGTGAGGTCGAGGCGGCCCGGTCGCTCCTGGAGACCCAGCCGACCTGGAACGGGGTGTCGGCCGAGGCGGTCGCCCGCATGCGCCTGCAGAATCGCTTCAAGACCGGCCTCGACGTTGCCCGCTATACCGCGGCGCTGATGCGGGCCGACATGGCCGCCTATGACGGCGACCCCACCAAGTACACGCAGTCGCTGGGCTGCTGGCACGGCTTTATCGCCCAGCAGAAGCTGATCTCGGTCAAGAAGCACTTCGGCAAGACCGATCGCACCTATTTGTATCTGTCCGGCTGGATGATCGCGGCGCTGCGTTCCGAGTTCGGCCCGCTGCCGGACCAGTCGATGCACGAGAAAACCTCGGTGCCGGCGCTGATCGAAGAGCTCTACACCTTCCTGCGTCAGGCCGATTCGCGCGAGCTGAACGATATCTTCCGCAACCTCGATAAGGCCCGCAAGGAAGGCGACAAGACCCGAGAGAAGGAGTTGATCGAGAAGATCGACAACTTCCAGACCCATGTCGTGCCCGTCATCGCCGACATCGACGCCGGCTTCGGCAATGCGGAGGCGACCTATTTGCTCGCCAAGAAGATGATCGAGGCGGGTGCCTGCGCGCTCCAGATCGAGAACCAGGTCTCGGACGAGAAGCAGTGCGGCCATCAGGACGGCAAGGTCACCGTGCCGCACGAGGTGTTCCTGGCCAAGATCCGGGCCTGCCGCCACGCCTTCCTCGAACTCGGCGTCGAAGACGGCATCGTCGTGACCCGTACCGACTCGCTCGGTGCCGGCCTGACCCAGCAGATCGCGGTCAGCCACAAGCCCGGTGACCTCGGCGACCAGTACAACAGCTTCCTGGATTGCGAGGAAGTGACGGCGGAGAACGCCCGCAATGGCGACGTCATCATCAACCGCAACGGCAAGATGATGCGTCCGAAGCGGCTGCCCTCCAATCTCTATCAGTTCCGCCCGGGCACCGGCGAAGACCGCTGCGTGCTGGACTGCATCACCTCCCTGCAGAACGGCGCCGACCTGCTCTGGATCGAGACCGAGAAGCCGCATATCGAGCAGATCGCCAAGATGGTCGACCGGATCCGCAAGGTGGTTCCGAACGCGAAGCTGGCCTACAACAACTCGCCCTCGTTCAACTGGACGCTCAACTTCCGTTGGCAGGTCTACGACGCGATGAAGGAAGCCGGCCAGGACGTCAGCAAGTACAATCGTGCCGAGCTGATGAAGCCGGAATACGACGATACGCCGCTGGCGAAGGAAGCCGACGAGCGCATCCGTACCTTCCAGGCGGATTCGGCCAAGCGTGCCGGCATCTTCCACCATCTGATCACGTTGCCGACCTACCACACGGCGGCGCTCTCGACCGACAATCTGGCGAAGGAATATTTCGGCGACCAGGGCATGCTCGGCTACGTCAAGAACGTCCAGCGCGCCGAGATCCGTCAGGGTATCGCCTGCGCCAAGCATCAGAACATGGCCGGCTCCGACATCGGCGACGACCACAAGGAATACTTCGCCGGCGAGGCTGCCCTGAAGGCTGGCGGCGCCCACAACACGATGAACCAGTTCGGCTAACGCATCACGCTAATCGACAGGAGACTGACAATGACCAATAGCAATTTCTGGGTGATCGGCGGCGAGTTCGGCTCGATGAACTTCCACAAGCTGGTGGAAGGTTCGGCCCAGGTGCAGGGTCCATTCAAGACCCGCAAGGAGGCCGAGGACGCCTGGCGCTCGGTCTCGGAAGAGAACCGCCACAAGGCGGGCGTCCGCTTCTCGATCGTGGAAGAGCCGTCGCGGGTCTCGGCCTGATAACCTGAATAAGAAGACGTCCAAGGACGGAGGGTCCCATCCGGCGCAAGCCGGGTGGGACCGTCTGTTTTTGGCACAGGTGAACGGCCTGTGGGCACCGTAAGTAACTGGAATTGTAGGGCCTTTGCGGACACTTTGGTTGCTGATAGGTTAATCCGGCCAAGTGAGGACGAGGCCGCCAATGTCAGAGCCCGAGACCAGCGGGATCCATCCCAGCCAGCCGCGCCCGGTGCGGCTGCGCGATGCGCTGTTGCGCGCGCGGATCGAGGCCGCCGACCGGACCGGCGTCGTCGTCGATTTGCGCGATGCCGAGGTGGCGCGGCTCGAGATCCTCAACGATTCGCTCGATCCCCTGTTCGCGCAGGTGCCTGAGCAGATCGACCTGTTCGACCGCGGCATCAGCCAGGGCGATACGCCCAGGCTCTGGATCGACGTCGTCGCGCACATCTTGATGGGGCGCGACAAGCGGATGTACCGCTTCGTGCAGGACACCCGCTTCGGCCGCATCGTGCTCGCCGAATCGCACGACACGTCTGTCATCGTCGAGGCCGTGACCGATTACGTCGCGCGCCGCATGATCGAGCGCGAGCATGCGATGGTGGTCCCGCCCGAGCCGAAGCCCGACGTCGCGCCGCCGCGGCGCCGCTCGCGCCTCTGGCCATTCGTGTTCGGTTTTGTGCTCGGCGCCGCTGCGCTGTTCGGCGTTGCCGTGCTCGCGGCCCTGCGGAGCTGGTGAGGCGTCGTCATTGCGAGAATCCCGCGACAAAATTGCGAAGCAATTTTGCGCTGGCGACGAAGCAATCCAGGCTGCCTCCGCGGAGGGACTCTGGATTGCTTCGCCGCGCTCGCAATGACAGCGGTTTAAATCAACTTCACATGCTTGATCTGCCCGATCTGAAATCCGGCCCCCAGGCTCCGCACCGTCTGCTCGCAACGCCAGCCGATGTTGTCCTTCTCGATCGTGAACAGATTGTACGCCGCAGCCGGGGTGTGCCCGTGCGCGAGCGCGGAGGCCGAGGGCACGCCGATTGCGGGAATGTTGCCGTTGGATCCCTCGAACCACATCGTCGAATGAATGTGGTCGTGTCCGTGCAGGATCAGCTCGACGCCGTGGCGTTTCAAGACCGTCAGCAGCCCGGCCGAGTCAGTCATCCGCTTGTGACGCGCGCCGGACTTCAATGGATGATGCACCAGCAGCACGCGAAAGACGTCCTCGGCCGCGAGCTGCTCGAGCACCTCTTCGAGCGATGCGAGCTGATTGCGTCCGAGCGTGCCTGTCGCCATCAACGGCAAGGTGGGCACCGCCGTGGACAGGCTGATCAGCGCGAGCGGCCCGCGCCGGCGCAGGCTCGGAAAGCCGATACGGCCATCGTCACCCGCAAGATAGGGCGCGAATGTTTCGCCGAAGCGATGAGAGGTGGCGCGGACATAGGCGTCGTGATTGCCGGGAATCGTGGTGACGCGGTCGGGCGGACCGACGCCCTCGAGCCAGGCGCGCGCCGGCGCGAACTCCGCCTCCAGCGCGAGATTGACGAGATCGCCTGTGACCGCGATGTGGTCGGGACCTTGCGCCTTCACGTCGGCGACGAGTGCGTCGAGCACCTCGCGGCGCTGGTACTTGTGACGGTTGCGCGTCCAGTTGACGTAGCCGAGCGCGCGCTTGCCGGCGAGCTCGATCAACCGCGGCTTCGGCAGCGGCGGCAGATGCGGGTCGGATAGATGGGCGAGCGTGAAGGGGGCCATGGGGCGCGATTGCCTCGCTATTCGCCCGCTGTAATGGCAAGGTCGCAGGCCAGGTGCAAGCGCGGCATCGAGGGAGCCCGATGGCGGAACGTCTGAACAGCGTCCGACGGAGATTCGAGCCGCTGCTGCGGCGAATCTTCCACGTCTATTTCCTGCTGGTCCGCGGCATGACGCTCGGCGTCCGCGCGGTGGTGCTGGATGCCGACACCAGGGTGTTCCTGGTCAGGCACAGCTACGTCACGGGCTGGTATCTGCCCGGCGGCGGCGTCGATCTCGGCGAGACCATGGAGCAGGCGCTGCGGCGCGAGCTCAAGGAGGAGGGGGATATCGATCTCACCGGCGACGCCGTGCTGCACGGCATCTTCCTCAACAGTCACGTCTCCCGCCGCGACCATGTCGCGGTCTACGTCGTCAGGCAGTTCAAGCAGGATCGCCTGCCCGCGCCCAACCACGAGATCGCCGAGTGCGGGTTCTTCGCGGTCACCGCGCTGCCCGAGGGGACCACGCCCGGCACGCGGCTGCGGATCGCGGAAGTGCTGGACGGCAAGCCCTTGATTGCGACGTGGCGATGATGGCGGCCTGTGCTAGTAAATCGCCGCGCCTGCGGTGTCGGCGCAGGGACGAGGGATGAAGATTGTCTGAATCGACAAGGCCATGGCCGTTTCGGGTCGCCGTGCTGGTGCCCTGCTACAATGAAGAAGCCGCCGTCGCGACGGTCGTCGCCGATTTCCGCAAGGCGCTGCCTGCGGCCGAGGTCTACGTGTACGACAACAACTCGACCGACCGTACCGCGCCGGTCGCGCGCGAGGCGGGAGCGATCGTGCGCAGCGAACGGCGCCAGGGCAAAGGCCACGTCGTGCGCCGCATGTTCGCGGACATCGAGGCCGACATCTACGTGCTCGTCGATGGCGATGCGACCTACGACGCGCCGAGCGCGTCGCGCATGATCGACCAGCTCCTCGATGAGCATCTGGATATGGTTGTCGGTCTGCGTGTCGATCAATCGCAAGCGGCCTACCGGCGCGGTCATCGCATCGGCAACCGGCTGTTCACCGGTTTCCTGGCATCGACCTTCGGCCACGCCTTCAAGGACATCCTGTCCGGTTACCGCGTGTTCTCGCGCCGCTTCGTCAAATCCTTTCCCGTCCTGTCCGGCGGTTTCGAGATCGAGACCGAGTTTGCGGTCTATGCGCTGGAATTGTCGCTGCCGGTCGCCGAGGTCGAGACGCCCTATTACGCGCGCCCGGAAGGCTCCTTCTCCAAGCTCAATACGTGGCAGGATGGGTTGCGCATCTTCAACACGATGCTGAAGCTCAACCGGTCGGAGCGGCCGCTGCGGTTCTTTTCGGCGATCGGCATCGTCTTCGCGCTGCTGTCGATTGCTTTCGGGCTGCCGGTCGTGATCACCTTCCTCGAAACTGGCCTCGTACCGCGCCTACCGACCGCCGTGCTCTCCATGGGTCTGATGATCATGGCGCTGCTTTCGGCTTCGTCCGGGCTCGTGCTCGACACTGTGACGCGCGGACGGCGGGAAATGAAGATGCTCGCCTACCTGTCCCAGCCGCCGCTCGGGAGGACTTGAAATTGCCCCCGGGGCCGGGCGCAATCCCATGGACCGCTGCCCTCCAAGGTGATATCCCGCCGACGCGATGAACGATCTCTCCCTCACCATCCGGTCGGAAGCCGCCGGCGATGCTCAGGCCATCGAGCGGCTGCACGAACGCACCTTCGGGCCCGGCCGCTTCGTGCTGAGCGCGTACCGCATCCGCGAGCATGTGGATCATGTGCTCGATCTATCCTTCACCGCCCGCGTCGGAACGTTGCTGGTCGGATCCGTTCGGCAATTGCCGATCTGCGTCGGCGACACGCCGGCACTGCTGCTCGGACCCCTGACGGTCGAGCCTCCGTTCCGCAGCCGTGGCGTCGGCCGGCTTTTGCTCGAGCGCGCGCTGAAGGATGCGAAGGCTCAGGGCCATCGCCTGGTGCTGCTGGTCGGCGACGAGCCCTATTACAGTCGCGTCGGCTTCAAGCAGGTCGCCAAGGGGCGCGTCACCATGCCGGGCCCGGTCGATTACAGCCGGCTCCTCGTCATTGAGCTCGTCGAAGGCGCGTTCGAAGGTGTGTCGGGGCCGGTCGGTCCCGACTGGAGCCAGCCGCGAACCTGACGCGCCATCGCTTCGAAGCTCAGATGAAGGTAGGGCAGTGCCGGTCGATCAGCAATATTACCGTGAAGTGGCGTCCGGGAGCACGGCGGAAAAGCTGCTGATCGCGGCGCGCGACCGCATCTTCCAGGATTTCATCGCCCAGATGCAGCCGTCTGCCTCGGACGGGATCCTGGATGTCGGCGTGTCCGACGTGATCAACGACGGCGCGAACGTGCTGGAGCGAAGCTACCCGCATCAGCACAAGATCACGGCCTGCGGGCTCGGCGAAGGAATAGGTTTCAAGGCGGCTTTTCCGCGTTGCCGTTACGTGCAGATCGAACCCAATACACGGCTGCCGTTCGACGACAATGCGTTCGATGTCGCGACGTCCAATGCCGTGCTCGAGCATGCCGGCAGCCATCGAAATCAGGTGCTCCTGGTCGAGGAGCTTTGCCGCGTCGCGCGGCGGGTGTTCATCACGGTGCCCAACAGGTTCTTTCCGGTCGAGCACCACACGGCCATCCCGCTGGCGCACTATCTGGACGGCACCTTCAGGATCGCCTGCATGATCGCCGGCAAGTCGGAATGGACCGACGAGCAGAACCTGATCCTGATGACGCGAAAACGGCTGCTGGAGCTCGCCGCGCTGGTTGCCAAATCTGCGAGTGCCAAGTCGTCCAACTCTAAGTCCGCGACCGTGGGCTACACCGGTCTATCGCTCGGCCCGCTATCGTCCAATCTCTATCTTGCATTCCGCTGAAGCAGCGACGGCTCCCCGCAGCATGATCCCGATGAACAAAATCCACGCCAGCAAAGCCGTCTTCGCCGTGTTGTTTCTCGCGGTGCTGGTCGGCCATTTCTGGACCATGATGCGATGGAACGAGGCGCGCGGCGTCTATGACGACATTTGCTACCTCAGGCAGGCGCATCTGTTCCAGAGGTTCGGACTGGTACAGGGCTTCGACACCAACCTCGCCCGCGACGACGATGGCTATCAGCAAGCAAAGCTGAAGGAGATCGGCTACCCCGACTGGAACGATACGACCGCTGCGCCCTGTCACAATCTGATGCCGGCCACGGGGAAGGTCGTCATTCAATACCCGCCGGGTGTCGGCCTCGTGTTGGCGTTGTTTCCGCCCGGTCACCAGGTCGTGCCCATGTACATGCTGGCGACCATTGTCGTCCTCGGCTTGGCGCTGTTTGCGCTTTCTCTTGCGCGCAGCATGAGGTCGGTCTTGATGGCCGGGACGTTCGGCTGTCTTGCGATCTACCTGATGGTCAATCCGGTCAAGGCGAGCTATTCGATGGCCCCGACCGTCGTCGTGTGCGCGCTCGCAGGATGTCTCACGGCGCGATGGCTGGCGGGCCCGCGATCTCAACCGGGGATCTGGCTGCTGGCGCCAATCGGCTTCTTGCTCGGATTGACCGTCGATTTCCGGTTGGCCAACCTTTTCCTGGCGTCCGGCTATGGCGTGTTTCTCCTCGTCGCGTTTCTCGCGGAACGAACATGGTCCCGGTTCTTGCAAGGGGTCGTGTTCGGCGTCGCGTTGCTGGCCGGTGTGATCCCGACCATCGTCTCTTACGCCGTCAACGCCGGCAGTCCGTTCGCATCGACCTATGGCAACAACCCCGATGTCAGGCCGCTGGATTTTTCGTTCGCGGTGGTCCGGGACTATCTCGCCGATCCGCTCCAGACCTTGCTGATCGTCATCGGAATTGTGGGCTCGATCTGGCTGTTGCGGCAGGCGAACGGCATTCGTCGCGTCGCGTTGCTCACGTTGGCCAATCTGGCGCTCAACCTCGCCTTCTTCTTCACCTATCCGATCGCGACGCCATACTACACGATCCCCATTTCTCTCCTGACATTGTGGACCCTGCTGTTTGCCGTGCTGTTTCAGGAGGAGGCAGAGGAGGCCCCTGAAACAGCCGCTTTCAGCCAACGCGCGATGAAGTCCGGCTAGCTATCGCGCTTTCAGAACTTGAAATTCGCAAACGCCCGCACGCCGATGCCGGGCATCAACACCTCGTCCTTGGTGTAGGACACCGAGTTGCGGATGTTCTCGTTGAGGAGATTGTTGCCGACGAGGCCGGCGATCATCTCGCGCGCGCCGAATGCATTCGGGTTGAGCTTGGTCTTGTAGCTGACCTCGGCCTTCAGCAAATTGTAGCCCGCCGTCGGCGTCTCCGCGATCACGGCGACGTTGTTCTGAGCGAAGGCGTGCAACAGATTGACGCGCATCAGCCAATTGTCGTCGCGCCAGAACACGCCGCCGCCCAGTCTCACCGGCGGAATTCGCGGCACGTTGGTGCCGTCGGTGAAGGTGGCACGGACCACGTCGAACTGGTTCTCGATGCCCCAGATGCCGCCCTGGAATGCTCCGACATCGAGCTGCGACTGGAATTCGCCGCCGCGGAAATTCGCGTCCCGCTGCGAATAGACCGCCTGGTTCACCTCGGCGCCGGGTGTGCCGCACGAGGCAAAGTCTTCGTCGCACATCACGCCGGTGAGACGGCGATAGATGAAGTTGTTGAAGTGCGTGTAGTACACGGTCGCCTCGAACCGGAACGGCCCCGTCGCCTTGCGCAGGCCGACCTCGACGGACTTCGCGGTCTCGATGCCGAGGTTGGGGTTGCCGATGTCGAAGGTCGCGGTCGCATCATGCGCGCCGCGCGAGAACAGCTCCGCCGCCTTCGGCGCGCGCTCGACATATTGCGCGGTGATGCTGCCGACCAAGCCGCCCGGCAGGTCCTGCAACAGGCCGATGCTGCCGCTCTTCGGCGTGAAGGACGGATTGCGGCCGATACCCGCCTGCGGCGTGCCGTCGGGCAGGAAGTCCGCGGGAAAATCCGGCGTCGTGCCGTGCAGCTCGACATGTTCGATGCGGCCGGCGATCTGCGCCCGTGTCGCGTCCGTGAACTTGAACTCGTTGAAGGCGTATCCAGCAACGCGCGTGCTGTTGTTCGGGTCCCACAGGCCGTTGAACAGCGTGCCCGGATTGTCCGGGCTCGGCGCGCTCAATTCCTGATGGCCGACCTGGAAGCCCAGCGCCGTCGTCACCTCGGCGAAGCGCGCGTTGAACGGCATCAGCTGCACCTCGGTGCGGATCTCCTGCTCCTTGTTGGTGAAGGTCTGCCGCACGCCGTCGGTGTTGGGATCGGCGGGATCGGCAAGCCCGATCTCGTTGTGGCGATAGTCGGTCGCACCGGCCCAGAAGCGAACGACGTCGATCGCCGTAGCGTCGGGATGGTACTCGCCCTTGACGTTGATCTTGGTCTGATGGCCGTCGATCCGCGTGTTGTGGTCGGCGCCGTCGATGCCGGGAATGTGGTAGAGCGAGTCGTTCTGCGTGATCGCCGCGCCGATATAGCCGCCCTGGAAGAAGTACGAGCCGCCGATCGAGGCGCCGTCCGAGCGTGTCGCCGAATTGGGCTGGCGTCCGTTGGCGACGGTCCGCGTCTGGTCATTCAGATACGGGTAGCTCGGGATGCTGTAGTCGGTGGTGTTGCGCCCGTAGACGTCGGCATGGAACGCAAAATTGCCGCCGCCGGTGTCGAGCAGCACGCCGCTTTCGACGCCGCGGTCGACCGAACTGAACGCGCTGCGCGTCTCGGCGGTGACGCAAGGCGACGTCGCGGCCGTTGCGAGGGGCGCCTTGGCCGGCATGCCGTAAGCCTGGAACGATGGAGCGCAGGACGGCAGCGCATCCGGAATCCGGTTGTTGGTGGCGCTGACGACGCCTCCAATCGAGGTCGATCCGTAGCGCAGCGCAGCCGGCCCGCGCACCACCTCGACCTGGTTGGTCGCCAGCGGATCGATCGGGACGAAGTGATCCTCGCCGAGATCGGAGGCGCCGCCGGAATTGGTGCCGTTCTCGACAATGCCGACGCGGTTGACGTCGAGCCCCCGGATGATCGGCCGGCTGGAGGCGCCGGGCGCAAAGCTCGAACCGGTGATGCCCGGCTTGGAGAACAGGAGATCGCCAAGCTGGCCGCCGCCCTCGCGGCGGATCTCCTCGTTCGGCACCACCGTGACGGTCGCGAACTGGTTGGTGACGATCGCCAGCACGCCCTGCTGAGGTGCGGTCGGCGTGGAGGCTGCCGGCGTGGCGTCCGCGGTGCGTTCGTGGCTGCGGGCCCGCGCGGTTCGCGTGGGGCGGCCCGGATTGCGGGTCGGCACCACGGCCCTGCGTACGATGGGGCTCGGAGCCGTCACGGTGACGGCGGGGATCTCGGTCGCTGATTTATCCTCGGCGAGCGCCGAGGTGGCGGCGCCGAGCAGGAGCAGGCTTGCTCCACCAAGACGCTGCGCGCGCCGCAATTTGAATGACATGGTCCTGATTCCAGTCAGGCGCCGTCCGCAAGTTCGTCTGCTGATCGGAGGCGGCCTGCCGTCGCTGCGCGACGGAATTCGACTTCAACGTCTCCCGGGCATGCGCCTGAAAGCGGCGAGCCTGGGCGTGATCAAGCGATGTTGGAAGTCAGGACGCGGGAGGGGCGCGGGGCTGGAATGCCGTGCCGGCCGATTTCAGATGGACGAATTCGGCGTCGGTGGTGCGGTAGAGCAGGTCAATTGCCTGCGGCAGCAACAACACAGGCGGCGCCGCGAACATGACGGTGCCGGCCATCGCAACCAATGCGCAGATCGCGCAATTGTCCTCGCCCGGGTGCTCCCTGTCCGGAGCCAACGGCGATTGCCTCTCGATCGCAGCGCGGTCGATCGAAGCGAGACTTTGGTTGCTGTCGGTCTGCCGAAGCGAGGATTGGGCAAGGGGAGCGGCCTGGGCGAACCAATGGCTGTGGCCGAACGTCAGCGCGAACTGCACCAGCATCGCGAAGATCGCGAGCCGGGCGCCGTGCCTGATATTCGACCGGAACCACTTCATCCGAAAACGCCACCCCACATCGCGAGGCATCATCCCCTGATCCCGCGACGTTATAATGTAACATCGCCCGATCGGTCTGCGGATGTCAACTGCTGTCGAGCCGACCCGCGCCAGCCGGCTCCTCGATGTGTTGTGCGGGCAACTGAAGGCCTACGGCATCAGAGCTTTTTGCTCTGGAGCCAGGTGCGAATGGCCTCGATGTGTTCTGCCTTGCGCTCCAGCGGCAGCCAATGTCCTGCGGGCATGCTCGTCACGGTCAGGTCCGGGCAGGCGGCGCGCATCGGGTCACCTTGGCGATTTCCGGTGATGCTGCAGATCTGATCAAAGTCGCCGTTAACGAACAGCACCGGCTGCGACAGGCGGCCGCCATTGGGTGCCTTGCGCGCATAGGCGATGTTGGCGTCGTCGTTCAGGTACCACGCGCAGGATGGGCGGAAGCCATGAGCCTTGAACGACTGCACCAGCACGTCGAAGTCCGCCGGCGGCCAGAGAGCCGGATCGGGCTCAGTCGGCGGGGCGCGGTGCGCGGCGCCAAAGCGCCCTCCATTGCGCGTGACCATCGCATTCGGCGAAACCTTGCCGATGCCGGCGGGGTTGCCTGGCCGAAAGATCGACGCCAGCGATGCGGCCAGATCTGCATCGAGATCGGCGACTGCCGCCTCGAAGTGCGTGTTGTAGTAGCGGTCGTAATCCCATTGGCCGTCCGGATATTGGTCAACCGGATAAATCGTTCGGTCGACCAGCGGGACGACTGTGCGCGTGGCGTGCCCGTCGGGTTGGTACGCCAGTGAGGTCAGCACGACGCCGCGGCTGCGCCTTGGCTGATGCGCGACCAACTGACCAACCACAACACAGCCCCAGTCGTGACCGACCCAGATCGCAGGCTTGCCGCCAAGGTGATCATGGAGTTCGGCCATGTCCGTCACGATTTCCTCGATGGTATAGGCGTCGTTGGCTGCAGGCATAGTAGAGCCGCCGTAGCCGCGCAGATCGGGAGCGACGCAGTGCCAACCGTCGGCGGCAAACGCGTCCATCTGCGCGCGCCACATCAAACTGATGCTCGGCCACCCATGGACGAACATCATCAACGGTCCGTCGGCCGGCCCGCACTCGATGTAGCGCGTTGTCTGACGAGGCGAGCTGAACGTGCGCTGGTCGAGCCCTAGTTCGGCTTCAGAACCGATCGGTTGAAGTGGGTCTGTCATTGTCGAGTAACTCCGCTTCTCACCGAACGCTCGCACTCTTTGAGTGCTGCGAAGGCTGCGTCCAGAACTGCTCTTGCCGCGGGGGCGATGCCTGGACAGGGACACGCCTGCCCAGGGCCGAGGAACAACGCGCTACATTCGACCGAGTTCGGGGGCGAAGGCGCTCTGGAGCTTCCGGCGAAGAAGGGGCGATGGGAGTTATCCGACTAACGGAAGCGAAGGGAGGCGCGTAAGCTCGGCCATGCTGGTCCGTAAGCCGCCTAGCGCCCCTCGCGCATCCACGTCGCAGCAAACGCGCCGAGCAGCAGCAGCAGCCCGATCAGGCCGGCAAAGATCGGCAGCACGCCGACGCCCTTCACGACGCTGGCGTCGCGCATCCGCACGCCCATCCAGCCGTCACCATGGAAGACGCTCGCCGAGCGGACCGGCAGGATGCGCGGCAGCTCGACGCTGGCGCCGTCGACCACGCGCACGGCGTCACCGCCGGTCGCCTGTGTCAGGGGCTTCAACGTGTCGGTGGTGGAGGTGACTTCCGAAAACTCCTTCGGATTGGTCGGGCCGACATTGATCAGCGCCTTCAGCGTGCCGTCGGTGGCCTGCCAGAGGCCGAGCTCGCTCGCCGGCAGGCTGGCGCGCCATTCGCCGGGATCGCCGGCTGCAAGCGTCAGGTCGCGCGACACGCCCGACGGCGAGGTCACGCTCACCGGCTGAACGCTGTCCGCCATGGTCTGGCGCACCACCACGAGATTCTTGCCCTGCACCTGCAGGCGCAACGCTTCCTCATCCAGATCAGGCTGCTTCATCAGCCAGTGCGACATCCGCCGCAACAGATCGAGATGCGGGCCGCCGCCTTCATAGCCGCGCGCCCACAGCCAGATGTGGTCGGAGAGCAGCAGCGCGACGCGGCCCTCGCCGAAGCGCGACAGGAACAGCAGCGGCTTGCCATCGACGCCCGTCATAACGGGCGGGTTGACCGCATTGCGGGTGTCGACGGTGCGGAAGAATCGGCTCCAGCGTGGCGGCTCGGAGGCCGAGCCCTCAAGGCCGCGCGTGACGGGATGGCGTTTGCCGACGTCGGACAGATGCGCATAGAACGGCTTTTCCGTCACCCCGACCGGTTCGGCCGGCAGCACCGAATCCAGCGGCGTGCGCCAGATGCTGGTGTTGGAGGCGTAGTCGGGGCCGGCCGAGACCAGCACCGCGCCGCCGGAACGCACGTAGCGTGCGATGTTGTCGAAATAAGCGATCGGCAGCACGCCCTGGCGAGCATAGCGGTCGAAGATGATCAGCTGGAATTCGTTGATCTTCTGCTGGAACAGCTCGCGAGTCGGAAACGCGATCAGCGACAATTCGTTGATCGGCGTGCCGTCCTGCTTCTCCGGCGGCCGCAGAATGGTGAAGTGGACAAGATCGACGCTGGCATCGGATTTGAGCAGGTTGCGCCAGGTGCGCTCGCCGGAATGCGGCTCGCCCGAGACCAGCAGCACGCGCAGCTTGTCGCGCACACCGTCGATGGCGACGACGGCGCGGTTGTTCACCGGCGTCAATTCCCGCTCGAGCGGCGAGGCCTCGATCTCGACGATGTTCGGCCCGGAATGCTTGATGTCGACTTCGACGCTTGCCGCCTGGCCGCTCGAAAGCGTGCGCTCGTTGATGACCTCGCCGTCCCTGCGGACCGTGACCTTGGCGCGCTCGCCGCTGACGCCCTGGTCGTCGAGGCGGTAGGTGATGGTCTGGGGCTGTCCGACGATGCCGAAGCGCGGAGCAGCGATGACCGCGATACGGCGGTCGCGCTCGTCTTTTTGCCCGGTGATCAGCGCGTGCACCGGCGCCTGGAAGCCGAGCCCGGCAGCGTTGGCCGGAATGTCGTGAACGCGGCCGTCGGTGATCAGGAACGCACCGGCGACGCGGTCGACCGGCACGTCGGACAAGGCCGAGGCCAACGCCCCGAACAGCTTTGTGCCGTCGGTCTCGCCGTCGGCCTGTCCGGCATCGACGACGCGGACCTCGAGCCCCTTGATCTTCTTCAGGCTGTCGACCAGCGCTTCCTGCGCCTGAGCGGCCTCGCGATTGCGATTGCCGAAATTCTGGCTCGGGCTCTTGTCGACGACGATGGCGGCGACCGAGGTGAGCGGATCGCGGTCCTCGCGGGTGAAGGAGGGGTTGGCGAGCGCCAGCAGGAACAGCGCCAACGCGGCCACGCGCACGGCAGCGCCGCGCGCCCGTGCCAGCAGCAGCACGATCGCGATGACGACGATCGCGGCCAGCGCGATCCACAGGACGATCGCGGGAACCAGCGGCGTGAATGCGATGCCGTAATTCATATAGATCCTACTGCCCCAGCCGTTCGATCAGAGCCGGTGCGTGCACCTGGTCGGCCTTGTAGTTGCCGGTCAGCGTGTACATCACGATGTTGGCGCCGGCGCGGTAGGCGAATTCGCGCTGGCGGGGGTCGCCGCCGGTCACCGGCAGCATGGCCTGGCCGTCGGGCCGCACGGCCCAGGCGCCGGCAAGGTCGTTCGAGGTGATGATGATCGGTGAGACGCCGTCGCCGCCGCGCGCCGGCCGCTGCGCGCTGTCCTCGTCCTCTTCGCGCGGCAAGGTCTCGACCCAGGTCTGGCCGGTGGTGAAGCGGCCGGGGAAGTCGCGCAAGAGGAAGAAGGTCTTGGTCAGCACGTGCTCGCGCGGCACCGGCTCCAGCTCGGGGACGTCGAGCGAGGACAGGATCTCGCGGAGCGTCTGCATGGCCGGGGTCTGCGCGGCGCCGTTGGCGCCGGGCGGCGCTTCGACCGCGTCGCGAGTGTCGAACAGCACGGTGCCGCCCTGCTTCATGTAGGCGTCGATCTTGTTGATGGCGTCCCGCGACGGCTTGGGCGCGCCGGGCACGATCGGCCAGTAGATCAGCGGGAAGAAGGCGAGCTCGTCGCGCGCCGGATCGATGCCGACGGGATCGCCGGCCTCAAGCGCGGTGCGCTGCGCCAGGAACAGCGTCAGTCCTGACAGCCCGGCCCTGACGATGGAATCCACGTCGGCATTGCCGGTCACGACATAGGCGAGGCGGGTCTGCGACACCGCCTTCATCGCGAACTCGTCGGATGCGCTGTCCGCGTGCGATGGCGTCGGCACGAACGAGGCGAGGCCTGCGAGCACCAGACCGAAGACGATCATCGCGGGCGCGGCGCGGCGGCGCAGCAGCGCGGCAAGGCCGCCGCCGAGCACCGCGACGATGATGGCGTCGATCAGGAACAGCGCGAGCGCCGTTGACAGCAGCCAGCCGCGCAAGTCCTGCGGCTCGGCATTGGTGTAGGTGGCGTGCCGGGCGCGCAGGCTTGCGGTGTTCAGGGCTGCGATACGGTCGGCGCTGGCAAGCGTGTTCACGGCGAGCGGTCCTTCTGCCGGACCATAAAAGCCCGGCGGATGATCGGGTGTGGCGCGGTCGCGATAATCCGCGGGCAGCGGCTTGGCGGCGGCCGGCGGCGGACCGAAGGCGCCGAAGCCGTCGAGGATATGCAGCGGCGCCACCGTTTCGGCGGTCGCCTCAGTGGCAACGCCTGGACCCGGCTTGGCGGTATAGCCGGACATGTCGACGACGCGCCGCAGGATTTCGACGAAGGTGCCCGACATGGGCAGATCCGACCAGCGCATGTCGGCGCTGACGTGGAACAGGCTGACGACGCCCTTGCCGCGATGCTCGCCGGTCACGAGCGGCGTGCCGTCTTCCAGCGACGCCCAGCTCTTGGTGGCAAGTACAGCGTCGGGCTCGGCCAGCACCTGGCGGCTGATGGTGACGTCCTTGGGGACCACGACACCGGCAAACGGACCATCGGCGGCAAAGGAGGCCAGATGTTGCGGCTTTTCCCAGGTCAGGCTGCCGCCGAGCGTCCGGCCGCCCTTGCGCAGCTTGACCGGAACGAGATCGTCCTCGGCCTGCGCCAGCCGCGGACCGGCGAACCGCACCAGCACGCCGCCCTGGTCGATCCAGGCATTGAGACGCTCGCGGATTTCGGGGGCGATGGTGCCGACATCGGCAAGGATGATCATCGGCAGCTTCTGGTCGAGGAACTGCGTGATGCCCTGCTGCGGCGAGCCCTTGTCGGCGAGCCGCACGTCGGCGAACGGCGCCAGCGCGCGGGTGAGATAGAAGGTCGGCGCCAGCAGCGGCTGCGCGGTCTCGCTGGTCGAGCCCGAGACGATGCCGATGGCACGGCGGCGCCAGCGCTTGTCGAGCAGCTGCACTGCGCCGGCGGAGCGCTCACCGGCGATTTCAAGCCGCGTGATGTCGTTGCGCAGCTCGACCGGCAGATCGAACGACGCTTCGGCTTCCTTGTCCTGCGCACCGAACGAAAAACGCGCTTCGCCGATCGGCGATGACTTCTGGTCCAGCGCGCGCACGGTGCCGATGGCGATGCCGCCGTCGGTGCGCAGCACCTTCACCGTCATCCTGGCTGCGGCGTTCTCGGCCGCGACCAGGGCCAGGGCTGAGGAGGTGCCGCCTTCGAACACAGTCAGGCTGCGATCGCCGACGGTCTTGCCGAGGCCAGCCACGAATTCCTCGCCGCGACCGGTGTCGACCCCGTCGGAGAGCCAGGCGATCTCGCATTCGCCCGTGGCTTTCAGGAAGCGATCGATTGCGGTCAGGGTCTCGACGCGGTCGATCGAATACGGCTTTGGCGTCAGCTGCCGCAGCGCGACGCGCGCGGCGCCCGCCGGCATCAGGGTGATATCGCGGTTCGGCTCGGACAGCGGCACCAGCGCAATCGCACGGCGGTCGTTCTCGGCACTCGCGATCAACTCGTCGGCGGCCCTGATCCGGATGTCCCAGTTCGAGGCCGCGCTCCAGCCATCGTCGAACATGATCATCAGCGGCGCCTTGCTCGCGGCCGCACCTGTTTGCGGATTCCAGATCGGACCGGCGGCGGCGAAAATGACCAGCGCCGCAGCCAGCAGCCGCAATGCGGTCAGCCACCACGGCGTCCGCGACGGGGTCTCTTCGCGCGGTGCGATGTCGAACAGGAGGCGGGTCGGCGGAAACTCGATGCGGCGCGGCCGCGGCGGCATCACGCGCAACAGCCACCACAGCACCGGCAGGCTGACGAGGCCGATGAGGAGCAGCGGTTCGGTGAAGGCGAGCGGCAGTCCCATCATGCGGCCGGCCCCGCCTTGATCGTGGTGGTGCGCGCGCCCGATTTGCTCACCTGCATGCCGGCGTGCAGGAACAGCAGCAGCTCGGCGGCAGAGCGGTCGGTGGCATGCGTCGTGAACAGCCAGTCGAGCTTGTTGGTCTCGGCGCGGATCTGGTCGCGGTGCAGCGCGAGCCGCGCGGTGTAATCCAGCGTCCAGCTCTCGGCCCGGCCGGCGGTGATCACGCCGAATCCCTCGGGTTCGACGAACTCGACGCGGCCGGAATAGGGGAATGATTCCTCGGCGGGATCGACGACCTGCACCAGCGTGCCATGCGCACCGGAGCCGGACAGTCCGGCGAGCGTGGTCCTGATCTCGGAGATCGGCGACCAGAAATCCGACAGCACGATCGTCTCGGCCAGCGCCGCGGGCACGAAGGACGGCGGCAGGCTCAAGCGGTCGGCATCGTCATGCAGCATCGCCTGCGCCATCTTGTCGATGACGCTGCGGCTTGCGGTCGGTGCCATCAGCCCGGGAATGCCGACGCGTTCGCCGCCGGAGACGAGCAGCTCGGCCAGCGCGAAGGCGACGATCAGCGTCCGCTCGAGCTTGGATTCGCGCGCCTGTTTTGAAGCGAAGGCCATCGACGGCGAGCGGTCGGGCCAGATCCAGACCGTGTGCGAAGCTTCCCATTCGAGCTCGCGGACATAGAGCAGATCGTCGCGCGCCGAGCGCCGCCAGTCGACGTTCTGCGAGGGCTCGCCGGAGACGAAGCGGCGGTATTGCCAGAAATTTTCGCCGGAGCCGGCGCGACGGCGGCCGTGCAAACCGTGAATGACGTTGGCGGCGATACGGCGGGCCTCGAGCACCAGGCGCGGCAGCGAAGCGGCGAGCGTGCGGCTTTCGCCATCGGCACGTCGGATCGCGATGATCTCCTTCGCTGCGTGCCCGTTCTCTGCGGCCATCAACCGATCCGTGTCTTGAGCTGCTTGATCACGTCCGGAATCGTGCGGCCTTCGGCGCGCGCCTGGAACGTCAGCGCCATGCGGTGCTTCAGCACGGGCTCGGCAAGGTCGAGCACGTCGTCGATCGAGGGCGCGAGGCGGCCGTCGATCAGCGCGCGTGCGCGCACCGCGAGCATCAGCGATTGGCTGGCGCGCGGGCCCGGTCCCCAGGCGATGAATTTGCTGGTGTCGCCGCCGTCCGGACCCGGACGGGCCGAGCGCACCAACGACAGAATCGCCTCGACCACGGAATCGCCGACCGGCAGGCGCCGGATCAGCCGCTGCGCGGTGATGAGCGCGTCAGGTGTCATCGCGCCCTTCGCCAGCGTCTCGTCGGCGCCGGTGGTTTCGAACAGGATGCGGCGTTCGGCGTCGCGGTCGGGATAGTCGACGTCGATCTCCATCAGGAAACGGTCGAGCTGGGCTTCAGGCAGCGGATAGGTGCCTTCCTGCTCCAGCGGGTTTTGCGTGGCGAGCACGTGGAACGGCTTCGGCAGATCGTGACGCGCGCCGGCAACGGTGATGTGCTGCTCCTGCATCGCCTGCAGCAGCGCCGACTGCGTGCGCGGGCTGGCGCGGTTGATCTCGTCGGCCATCAGCAGTTGTGCGAACACGGGGCCGGAGATGAAGCGGAAGGCACGCTTGCCGGAGGTGCTCTCGTCGAGCACTTCGGCGCCGAGAATGTCCGACGGCATAAGATCGGGCGTGAACTGGATGCGCTTGGCATCGAGGCCAAGTGTGATGCCGAGTGTCTCGACCAGCTTGGTCTTGGCGAGGCCGGGGACGCCGATCAACAGCGCGTGGCCGCCGGAGAGGATGGTGACGAGGGTGTTCTCGATCACGCGATCCTGACCGAAGATGACGGACGCGATCGCATCCTTTGCCGCGCGAATCTGGCTCGACACCTGCTCGGCCGAACGGACTATTCCGTCTTCGAGCTTCTCGACACTCTCCGCCATCCGTTAGCTCCTTCAGCCTGCCATGCGGCTCGCTTGCGTCGTCATGTCATCACGTCCTCAACTCAAGACGTGGGCCCTATGCTAGACTTGCAGGAAGGCCATGTATTCGTTGAATTAACCTATCCCCACCTTATCGGCTTAGGGATATGTAGGGCATCACGAAGTGGCGACCTCCACACCGGATTAATGCGGGGTGGAACCGAGCACCCGGATACAACGTAAACCTGCACCAATCGTGCCAAATGACCGATCGTGCCAAATGACAAAGTCAGGGCAAACCATGGCGAACCAAGGGCAGAGCGCCGATCGCGGTCTTGAGGGGCTGACTGCCGCTGCCAAAACTGCTGCCGATGCCGAAGGCGCCAAAAAGGGCCTGCCTCCGGTGCATTTGTGGAATCCGCCGTTCTGCGGCGATCTCGACATCCGAATCGCGTCCGATGGTACTTGGTTCTATTTGGGGACGCCAATCGGCCGTCATGCTTTGGTTCGCCTGTTCTCGACCATCCTCAAGCGTGAAGGCGACAAGCATTTCCTCGTCACGCCCGTGGAGAAGGTCGGCATTCGCGTCGACGACGCACCGTTCATGGCGGTCGAAATGCAGAAGGACGGCGAGGACAACCACCGCGTGCTCCGCTTCCGCACCAATGTCGATGACTGGGTCACCTGCGATGCGGCGCACCGGCTGCGCTTCGAACAGGCCAAAGACGGCGGGCTGACGCCCTATCTGCACGTCCGCGCCGAGCTGTGGGCCAAGGTCACCCGCGCGCTCTATTACGATCTGGTTGACATGGGTGAGGAGCGGATGGTCGATGGCCAGCCGATGTTCGGTGTCGAATCGGCCGGCGAGTTCTTCGCTATGGCCGATGCGGAGCAGGTGAGGGCCGCGCTTTGAACAAGCCTATCTCCAGGAACGATCCCGCCGTGATTGGTGCGGCCGATTTCTTCGCCCGCTCCGCCGCGCGGCTCGGCTTCGACGTTCCGCCCGGCCTCTACGATCCCAACATCATTCCGGCCTCGGGCGATCCCGGCACCGACAAGATGCTCGAGATCATCGCGCGCGAGCAGCCGGTGCGGCCGGCGGCGGTCCTGATCGCGGTGGTCGATCATCCCGAGCCGACCATCCTGCTGACGCAGCGCTCGGCGCATCTGAACGACCATGCCGGCCAGATCGCCTTTCCCGGCGGCAAGATCGATGCGACGGATTCCTCGCCGCTCGATGCGGCGCTGCGCGAGGCCGAGGAGGAGGTCGGGCTGTCCAGAGACTTCGTCGAACCGATCGGCTATCTCGATCTCTACGGCACCGGCTTCGGCTTCCGCATCCTGCCGACGGTTGCCAGGGTGCGACCGGGTTTTGAGCTGACGATCAACCATTCCGAGGTTGATGATGCGTTCGAAGTGCCGCTATCGTTCCTGATGAACCCGGCCAACCATCAGGTGCACAGCAAGGAATTCCGCGGCATGGAGCGGTCCTACTACGCGATGCCGTTTGCGGAACGCTACATCTGGGGCGCGACGGCCGGCATGCTGCGCGTGCTCTATGAGCGGATCTACTCATCATGATCCGGCCGATCCTGACCGAGATCGGAATCTTCCTCGTTCCCTTTGCCGTCTATGCGCTGTTCCTGGCCGCCACGCGCTCCGGCCTGTTCGTGCAATCGTCCTGGCCGATCACCATCGTCGCGCGCCTCATGCTGGCGGCGCTCGTGCTGGTGATCGCGGGGCTGATCGGGTTTGCGCATTTCTCCGGCGCTGCGCCGGATTCGACCTATGTCCCCGCCCATGTCGAGAACGGCAAGCTCGTGCCGGGCGTGGAAAGATAGGACCGGCCGATGAGCGCGGTGCCCATGCTCGCCGATGCACCCTGGCTGATTTCGGGCGGGACCGCGCGCGTCCTGCAATTGCTCAATGCGGATGGCGAGGAGGCGCGGGTCGTCGGCGGCGCCGTGCGCAACGCGCTGCTCGGCCTCGTGCCCGGGGACATCGACATTGCGACCACGGCGCTCCCGCACGAGGTGATGCGGCGCGCCAAAAGCGCCGGCATCAAGGCCGTGCCGACCGGCATTGAGCACGGCACCGTCACGCTCGTCATCGACAGCCAGCCTTATGAAGTCACGACGCTGCGCGAGGACACCGAGACCTTCGGCCGCAAGGCCAAGGTCGCGTTCGGCCGCGACTGGGTGAAGGACGCCGAGCGCCGCGACTTCACGATGAACGGGCTTTCGGTCGATGCTGACGGCATCGTCCACGATTACGTCGGAGGCATCGCGGATGCGGCGGCGCGGCGCGTGCGCTTCATCGGCGATCCCGACCAGCGCATCGCCGAGGATTTCCTGCGCATCCTGCGCTTCTTCCGCATCCACGCCGCCTTTGGCGCCGGCGATCCCGACCGCGACGGCTATCTTGCCTGCATCCGGGGACGCGCGGGCCTCGCGAGCCTGTCGGCCGAGCGGCTGCGCATGGAGACGCTGAAGCTGCTGGTCGCCCCCGGCGCGTCCGCCGCCGCGGTTGCGATGGCCGATGGCGGATTGCTGCAAGCACTGACCGGCGGCGTCGCCTATACCGGACCGCTCTCGGCGATGATCGCGATCGAGCGCGAGCTTGGCCTCACCGCAAGCAGCACGCGGCGGCTCGCCGCGCTGACGGTCGCCGTGACCGAAGACGCCAAGCGCGTCGCCACGCGTTTGAGGCTCTCCAATGCGGAAACCAAGGCGCTGGATTCGATGGGGCACCGCTGGTGGCGCCTGGCCACCAAGGGCGAAGCCGATGCGCGGCGGCTGCTCTACCGGCTCGGCGCGGAGCGCTATCACGATCGCGTGTTGCTGGGCTGGGCGCGGGCCGGCGGTGATGTCGGCTCGTCGCGATGGCGTGCGCTCGCCGAGTTGCCGCAGCGCTGGACTGCGCCGAAATTTCCACTTCGCGCCGCCGACTTCGTCGCGCGCGGCATGGCGGAAGGACCTTCGCTCGGACATGTGTTGACGCTCGCGGAGGACGCTTGGCTTGCGGCGGATTTTCCCCTAGAGGAAGCCGCAATCGCTTCCATCGCCGATCAAGCTGCGGCACGCGTCAGCCGCGACGAGAGAACGTGACCATCGTCTCAGGCTTCGCCGACATCTCGATCTTTCAGCTCCTGCTGGTCGCGTTGATGGCTTTGTTTGCTTCGATCATCGGTGGTCTCGCCGGCTACGGCACCGGCGCCCTGATGCCGCTGGTGCTGGTGCCTCTCGTCGGCGCCGAGCCCGTGGTGCCGATCATCGCGATCTCCGCGATCTTCACCAATTCCAGCCGCGCGCTCGCCTATCTCCGCTATGCCGATCGCCGCCGCGCGCTGATCGTGCTCGCCTGCGCAGCGGTCACGACCGCGCTTGGTGCCTACGGCTATACGCGGCTGACCAATGCGGGCGCGGCGCTGGTGATCGGCTCCATGCTGATCCTGAGCGTGCAGCTGCGCCGTGTGCTCCGCCGCCGCCAGGTGAAGATCGGCGACACCGGTCTCGCGGCAGGCTCGGTCGGCTATGGCGTGCTGGTCGGCGGCACCTCCGGCTCCGGCGTGATCCTGCTGTCGCTGCTGATGGCCGCGGGGCTCGAGGGCGCCGCCGTCATCGCGACCGATGCGATGATCTCGCTCGGCACCGGCCTCATCAAGATCTCCGTGTTCGGCCTCGCCGGCGCCGTGACCGCGCAGGTGCTCGCCTTTGCATTGCTGATCGGCGCCATCGCGATTCCCGGCGCGTTCCTGGCAAAGGCCTTCGTCGAGCGGATGCCGGTACACATCCACACCGCGATCCTTGACGTTGCGGTGATTACGGGCGGGCTGGTAATGATTTCGGCAGCGGCGAGGCAGCTCATCTGATCAAATCGGATGTCCCTCGGTTCGCTATGAGCTGCTCGTGATCCGCAGGCCGCTGCAGGTTTGCATCATGTCGCAGGTCTAATGTGAGGGACTGCAGTCCAGTTCCTTGATCCTGCCGGCGGCGTCAAACGCCAAAAGTGCACTCATGACGCCAGCACTGGTGAGGTACGAGATAATGGTCCCGTCGTTGCGCCAGGGATTGAGATCATCCAACGTGCCCGCCGGATATTTCCGCAGGCGATCGACCCAATAGGCACGAAGTGCCTCGCGGCCGGTAATGGTTTGGACGCCGGCGCAGCCGCAGTGCACAACGGCATCTTCGGCATAGAGCTCCAGGATGGCCTCGATATCGCCCGCGCGATAGGCATCAAGCCAGTCGACCGCGACGGCCATGGGATCAAAGGACATATTTTTCACTCGCATACCGTCCAAATCTGCTTCAGGCTCTGGAACTGCCAAGCCTTTTTTGATTTTAATATCCCACCCGGGCACGGCCATATGGCGAACGACATAGCGGACCGGGCCGAGGGCCAAAGTTGATGTTGGACGCGTCCGCCAGGCAGGGGATACTCAAGCCCATCCGGCTTGTGATCGTCGATCCACAGCCGATCGTTTTGCAGGGACTGAGGTCGGTCCTCGGGACGCAGCCGGACTTCGACGTTGTCGCATCGTCCAGCGATCGGACAAGCTGCCTCGAAGCAATTCGGAAGCTGACACCTGACGTCGCGATTCTCGCCGACAAGGTGCCAGATCTGACGGTCTCCGAGATCCTCGCGATTGTGAAAGCTGAGAAGCTCTCCACGCGCCTGGTGTTCTTCACCGAGTCCGACACCAACCACGATCTGACTTCCGCCATCGCAGCCGGCGCCTGCAGCGCAATTTCGAAGTATGCCTCTCCCGCCACGATGCTGCGATCGCTGCGGCTGATGACGAAGAGCGGTGTGGCACTGGAGAAGTCCGATCTCTCGGCAACCGGCAAGGAGGCGGACGGCGACGGCAAAGTCGAAAAGATGCTGGAGCTGTTGACGCAACGGGAACGTCAAATTGCACGACTCGTGTCGGAAGGGATGTCGAACAAGGAGATCGCGCGTCAGCTCAACGTTTCCGACGGGACGGTCAAAGTCCACCTGTACAATATTTTCCAGAAGCTTGAGATCACCAACAGAACTGTGCTCGCGACCATCGCATTGCTGCAACGCCCCTCCGGCCTGGCTGCGCTCTCCCTGGCCTTTCTGGCGTTGGCAATTGCGGACGAACTCAAGGCGTCGGAAGCGAATGGCATCTTTCCGGATGAGAACGGCGTCGGCCACGCGGACGAGCACGCCGCGTACGAGCCCTGGAAAAAGGGGATTCTCCGGCACCTCATCGCCTGGGAATCCGGCGAGACGCCCACGCTCGCCCAGAGAGACTTGTTCGCCAAGGCCACCCAAATCACCAACCCGGCGGCGGCCATGGAAGCGCTGCGCACGGCCGAGCAATCCGGAGGCTCGAAACCGTGGACGCACTTCGCTCCTGTTGGATCGAGCGCGCCCGATCTTCCCGTGCCCTTACTGCGAGGAGCAAGCGACATACAGGTCGGAGTTGACCCGGCCCCGGAACATCAATTCCCGCGGCTTCTTTCCAATGCGATGTCGATGCACGGAGGGTATGGCAACTTCGCTATTCTCACCGGTGCGTTGATCTACGCACTACAAGACTCCCATCTTGCCGTGCAGGCGCATGAGCTCCGTCAAGCGTCGATCGACAGCATCCTGGCCGTCACTGAAGAGAACGCGACCACAAAACTGGCCGCGATCACCCATGCCGCCGCCGATCATGACGACAATTCAGCGCCGGGTTTCCTGTCGCACGATGTCCGCCTGTCCTCCGCCGTTGCGACCAGTGGAAACGGCAACGTCGCTGAAGGCGCTCTGGGTCCAAATGGGCCGGGCGATGCGGGTGACAACCTCCATAAACCTGTTGGCGCGGACCCTGGTCACGATGCCAGCATCGGCGTAGGCGCCAACGTTGAACAAATTGTTTATCGCTCCCCGATCGATTCCGCGTCTAACGATTCCAAGTCGACCGCTTCCGACACCGTGTTCGATTTCGCATCTGGGCCGGGCAGGATCAATCTTGCGGCTTTCGGAGCGCTTGCTTGGCTGCATATGACGGCGGCAAGCAAGTCTATACCGCCACATACACTCGCCTGGGTCTACGACTCCGCAAGCAACGAAACGATCGTCTATGTGAATGCGACCGATCGTATCCTCGATATCGGCGATCGCGGCTTGCTGGAAATCCATCTGGAGGGAATTGTAGCCGTTGCGGAGGCGGATGTCGTCTCCGAGCCAGATGGCGCGGCTGTTGCGACCACCTTGGAGCAGCTCGAAGGCGCGCTGATACAGGCGGTGGCACCCGATGAGACTGTTCTGACGAAGGACAATGTCCAAACCAGTATCGAGGGGAGCGAGAGCTCGCTCGGGACGGCCGGAGCGTGGGCCCTTCTGGCCAACAACGGCTCGGGTTTCCATTTCGGGCAGACCCGGACCGGATTGGGAACGCCGACGAAGTTCGGAAGCTCCAACGGCCCGTCGGCGGATGCAACGGAAGAAAGCGATGCTGCATCTGCCGCGTCGGCTCACGCATCGCCAGTCCAACTTGCTCATGGCGCGACGGCGCCGGCAGTCGCAAATGTCACATCGACCAGTGGTCCGATCAATGCGGGCACCGGCGTTTCCTCGACTGGGCCTAACGAGATCGGCCAACCGAGCGTCGTAACGGCCGACAACGCGGGGCACGGCAACTCGCAGCACGCTTCGGAGCCAGGATCTGCAAAGGATGCAGCTACCGAATCGACTGGAGCCGGCTCCAAACCGGGCAATGACGACGGCAATGGCGCCCAGCATCACGCCTCGGCTTCGGAGGCTGCACCAGGGGCCGCGACGGGAGAACCAGCGGGCGCGGAACACGGCAAATCGGGGCACCCAACCACTGGAAGCGCGCCGGCCGCAGCCGAGATCAATCCGGGTACAACGGGTGCCAGCCCAGGAAACGGCAACGCGCAGCACGCTTCGGAGCCCGGGCCTGCAAAGGCGGCATCAACGGAACCCACTGAAGATGCCAAAGCGGGCAACGCCGCCGACCGTGGTGCCGAGCACCACGCTTCGGCTTCTGACGCTGCGCAAGCACCAGCGAAGACGGCAGAACCAGCGGGCGCGAAACACGGCGAATCTGGGCACTCAACCGCCGCAAACGCACCGGACGCAGCCGAGATCGATCCGGGCGTCGCAACGGCCGCCAGCGCGGGCCACGACAACTCGCAGCACGCAACGGAGCCAGGGTCTGCAAAGGCGGCAGCTACCGAATCGACTGAAGCTGGCTCCAAACAGGGCAATGATGGCGGCCATGGCGGCGATCATCATCACGCTTCGGCTTCTGACGCCGCGCAAGCACCAGCGTCGACGGCAGAAACAGTCAGCGCGGAACACGGCAAATCCGGGCACTCTGCCGCTGCAAGCCCGCCGGACGGAGTAGAGATCGATCCGGGCGCCGCAACGGCCGCCAGCGCGGGCCACGGCAATTCGCAACACGCGTCGGAGCCAGGGTCTGCAAAGGTGGCATCCACCGAGTCGACTGAAGCTGACTCCAAGCCGGGCAACGGCCCGCGCGATGGCGGCGAGCATCACGCTTCGGCTTCGCAGGCTGCGGGGACCGTGAAGACGGCAGAACCAGCCACCGTGGACCACGGCAGCTCCCAGCACGCTGCGCAATCTGCAGCAATCGCATCAGACGACGCACACCCGGCCAAGGCTGCGTTCGAAACCGGCGGCGCAGACCAAGGACCGGTGTTCCGGTTCGATAGCGGACCAACTCCTTCTCCTCTCGTCGCGATAGTTGAGGTTAAAGAGTTCAATCACCCGCTCGATGCGCACGTTCCGCCTGGTCAGGAAGAGAGCCTCGGGTTCAACGGCAAGATCGTCCCTCATGCACTGAACGGACACGCGGACGACCACGGCAATAACGGGCCGCATCAAGCCATTGTACCTGCGCATCATGATTTGCTGATTTGAACTGTGACCGCGACGGGGGCGATGCTCTCGCTCGCCCGGCCATATCCCTCGGCAACCATCATCGCTGGACCGCTGGTTGGAACTCCCCATCAAAGGCGCGTTGGCAGATGTGGAGTTGCTAGGAACGATCGAAGCAAAGCCGGATTGGGCCCTAAACTTTTTGGAAAGGGCCTCTCATGCGTCCAATCGCGTTCAGCTCCTGCGTAGCAGTCGTGCTATCCATTTCGTCCGCGGTTCATGCGCAATCCGCAACAGAGGATATCAAGTCCAAGGCCCAACGGCTTGTCGCGCCTCTTGTCGAAAGTCGCGACAGCCGGCTGCAATCGGTCGCGACGTTCGAGCATCAGGTGACCGGCGTTACGGTCGCTCCGGACGGCCGCATATTCGTGAACTTCCCGCGCTGGACGGAGGATACGCCGGTTTCGGTGGCCGAACTCATGCCGGACGGGTCGACCAAGCCATATCCCAATGAGGAATGGAACGGCTGGCGCAATGCGCGAATGTCCGAGGTGTCGCCCAATGATCACTTCGTTTGCGTTCAAAGCGTTGTTGCGGACCGGCGCGGATCGCTTTGGGTCGTCGATCCCGCGGCTCCCAATGCCGAGAAGACCGTGAAGGGTGGACCCAAGATCGTCGAGGTCGATCTGAAATCGAACAACGTGAAGCGGACCTTTCCGATCGGGCCGGACGTCGCTGGTCCGGCCAGCTACCTCAACGACATCCGTATCGCCCCCGACGGAAAGTTCGCCTATCTGACCGATTCCGGTTCGCCCGGCGGCCTGGTCGTTCTCAACATCGAATCCGGGCAGGCTTGGCGTGTGCTGAGCGACGATCCTTCGACCCAATTCGATCCGAGCGTCACCGTGATGACAGATGGCCAGCCCTTGCGGCGGCCGGACGGACGGCAGCCCTTGTTCAATGCCGATAGTCTGGCGCTGTCGAAGGACGGCAACACCCTCTACTGGCAGGCCCTGACCGGGAAGACTCTCTACCGGATCGCCACGTCCAGTATCCAGAGTGCGGACGCGGCGGCTCGCGCTCGCCCGGAGACAGTGGCAACGACGGAGCCCGTCGATGGGCTCTGGACCGGCGACCATGACGAAATCTATCTGAGCTCGATCGCCAACAACGCCGTCAAGGTCATCAATCCCCGCGATGGTACCGTGCGACAGCTGTTGACGGATTCGCGCCTGCGCTGGCCGGACACCTTCTCGCAAGGTCCTGATGGCGCAATCTATGTCACCGCGTCGCATATCCAGGATTCGCCCTGGTTTCACATGGCGTGGACGGACAAGAACTTCACGTTGTTCAAGTTCATGCCTGAACACGCGAACACCGTCGGGTCAAGTCGCGAGCCGAACCGGCAGTAAACGTACGACTTCGGAGGCGGCTTAGGACGAGGAGGACAGATGGCCCATTGGGTTGAGCCTATAGCCGGCACGCTGCTGATGGCACTGGTCCTTGCCGACGTATTCCTCACGGTTCTCTACGCACGCGCCGGCACCGGAATCATCAGCGACCGCCTGGCTAGAATGGTCTGGCTTGCGCTGCGCCGGCTTTCCTCGGCCGGCAACGGCAACCATCTGCTTTCATTCTGCGGCCCGTTGATCGTGGTCGGCTTGCTGCTCACCTGGTCTATTCTGCTCGCGCTCGGGGCAGCCCTGATTGTGCACCCTCAGCTCGGGACCAGCATCACCAGCAGCAGCCAGGAGACTCCAACCGACTTCGTGACCGCGCTTTACGTCGCGGGAAGCAGCCTCTCGATCGTAGGCGGCAGCAACTTTGGTCCGCAAAGCGCCGGAGCGAAACTGCTGTTTCTTCTGAATTCGGTGATCGGGACATCAGTCATATCGCTCACCATCACTTACCTGATGCAGGTCTACGGCGCGCTCAGGAGCAGGAACTCGCTTTGCCTCAAGATTCACGCGCTCTGCGGTGAGACCGGCGATGCCGCGGATCTGCTCGCGCATCTGTTCGCAAATAACCAGTTGAGTGCGGGTTACAACAATTTGTCCGAGTTGGCCGCAGAGGTCACCGATACCAAAGAAGCTCACCACTTCTATCCCGTTCTGTTTTACTTCCGCTTCCCTGAACCGTTCTACTCCGTGTCCCGGTCGTCACTCATCGTCCTCGATGCCGTCTCGCTGATCAAAAGTGCATTGCCGAAGGACGCCGATTGGCTCAAGCAATCCGGCGCAGTCACCCAGCTATGGTCCTCCGCGCTGCTACTCCTTTCGACCCTCAACAACGTTTTCCTGCACGAGAAAGCATCGGCTGAAGCCGACGAGGGAGATCGGCAAGTCTGGCGGGTCCGGTTCGACAATGCACGACGGCGGCTGCGGCAAGCAGGCATCAGTGTCACCGACGATCTTCCGCATTCGTGCGAATCCTACATGGAACACCGAAGAAGGTGGGACTCTCTCGTTTGTGTGCTTGGCAATTCCATGGCTTACCAGCCCTCGGACATCGATCCTGCGATACAAAGGGCGTAAACCCCTGCCGGACTCTCGCAGGTCAAGTTCGCTTCGCCTGGCGGGCTCCGTTTTGGTGAGTGACTTCCCACGACAGAATGTCTCGTCGAGCGCGCCTGGCCTGGTTTCGCGTCTCAGAACCGCGACGCCTTCGGCGGATCAGCCGCATTGGGCGGAATTGTTCAGGGTTGCAGCCGTGATAGCAGACGTTGCCGATCCTGATCACGACGTCGCTGCTCCATCCGCATCCGTTCGAGTTCGCCTTCCGCTTTGGCTGTGTCCTCGTTCTGGCGCTTCATTTCAATGATCAGCGCCTCCTGCTCTGCGAGCCGCCGTTCTCCTTCGACGACGTCGCGCTCGATCTGCCTCAGCTCATCGTATATCGCCGTCGTGTACATCGCCGTCCTCGCGCGGCCGTGCTGCCAGGCACGCCGCAAAGTAGCTTTCGCCTCTTGCAGAGCCTTACCGGGGCCGCGCGGTGCGGCCACGACCGCAGCACGAGGCGCACGACTTTCAACTCAACCAGCTTCGCGAACGTTCCGGCTGATGCCATTTTTTCCCGAGCTTCGTTTGGTCGCACGGGGCACACGGCTGCGCTTCGGCCAAGTTGCAAACAAGCGGTCGGCACAATATCGTTGGACGTCCGCCCCGATGTCTGACGTCCAATCTCCCCAGGAGCCAACACGATGAATGTGGTCTCAGTGCCCGGCGGGATTCATCGCCCTCCAGGGAAGGTCGATATCCCGTCCGCCTGGCAGGGCGCTGAGATGAAAGCCAATCCTGATCGATGGTTGATATCGCTTGCGGCCGGCGAGATCGCGGAACTCGAGTGCGCGGCCAAAACATATCTCGGCAGAAACAAGAAAATCGCCGAGATCACGAAGGAAAGCTTTCCGCTTCCCCATCTCGGTGCGCACCTGGAAGATCTCAAGTCGAAGCTCCTGGTCGGCTTGGGCTTCGAAGTCATACGCGGCCTCCCGTTGGCGAGGTATAGTCAGGAGTTTGCCGCGACGATATTTTGCGGAGTGGGCGCGCATCTTGGATCGGCGAGGTCTCAGAATGCAGCGGGGCACATTCTCGGTCACGTCCGTGACACCGGCGCCGATGCAAAGGATCCGAACACCCGAATTTATCAAACTTCGGAACGGCAAACATTCCACACGGATTCGGCCGACGTGGTTGGATTGTTATGCATTCGCGAGGCGATGGAGGGAGGCGATTCCCTCCTTGTCAGTACGACGACAATCTACAACGAGATGTTTGACAGACGCCCCGACCTTGCCGCTCTCTTGTTTGACCCGATCGCGACAGACCGGCGAGGCGAGGTGCCGGAGAACGAGAAGCCATATCTTGAAATCCCGGTGCTGAATTGGCATGCGGGATTCCTGACCGGGTTCTATCAGCGCCAGTATATCGATAGTGCACAGCGCTTTCCCGATGCGCCGAGACTGACGCCGGCTCACGTCGAGGCGCTCGATCTCTTCGACGCGCTCGCAAATGATCCCACGCTGCATTTCGGCATGCGGCTTCAGCCGGGCGACATGCAGTTCGTCTACAATCATGCATTGCTGCATGACCGGACCGGATTCCGCGATTGGTCCGATGCAGGCCAGAAGCGTCATCTATTGCGCCTCTGGCTCAGCATGGAAGGCGACCGGCCGCTGCCCGATTGTTTCAAACAGCGTTATGGTTCAATTGAGATTGGCAACCGTGGTGGCATCATCACCAAAGGTACCAGTTTGAACGTTCCGTTGGATTGACGTTCCGATGGTTTGAGCCGGAAGCCCGGACCCAACCTGGCCTCGCAAGCTCAAACCGCAGGAGCAGGCCGGACAATCCCTTCGACAGCGCCAGGCTGAAACTCTCAACGTGGATCGACGTGACCAGGGCGAGTACCCACAAATGCTGCATCTCGGCGTAAAGCGGACATACGCATGACCCGAGCTACTTGAATGCCGCGGTCTCCGCCTGGGCGGGCGTACTTGGCCGCACGAATACAATGGTGGAGTTCACTGGAATTTCCGCGTTCTCGCGGGTGCCCTGGCCGATGAGAATCAGGCCTGCTCCACCATTCGCAACCGTCAGGATCACCGGTTCACCCGCCCAGGTCCTGATCGGCTCCATTCCGATGATGAGAAACTCACCAATTGGCTGGTCCAAGTACTGAAGTCTCAGCTGCGGACCGATTTCTGCGGGCGCAAGTCCGAAACCCAGCCGTTGCGCGCGCGCATAGATTTCGGTCAACGACGCTGTCTCGCCCTCGAAGCCGAGCTCAGCGGCCGAGACAGGGACGAGCTCCACGTCCGTTTTCTTGCCACTCAGAGTAAAAGCCGGCCGCGCAAGGACTTCAGCAGCGGCGCTTCCGACGTCGCAGCCCATTGCACTCATCGCCTTGCGAAGGGAGCGCATGTCCCTGAACGTCCCTATCGCAATCGTCTTCCACAGCCGAACATCGACGGCCGAACTGACGGGAGTCTGCGATCTCGGCACCGGAGGAGCGGTCTTGAGGTCCAGGTGATTCCGCAGAACGTCGTGCGCAGTGCATTGGGCTTTGGCCTCGCTTGCGAAAGCGAGGATAAGCGCGCTACAGAGCAGCAGGGTAATAACGCCGCTGTCCCGTTCTGTCGAACGACTCGGCCTCGTGATGTTTCGGTGCGAGGCGATGTAGTCGATCTCGCCGCGCGTCGTGCCGATGTCCATGAGCTCCCTGTCGCTGAGGCCGCACAGGGTCGCTTGTGCACTCCGGCGTCTGCGGCGCTCCCGCCATGCGCTCAAGAATTGCCGGACGAGGCTAACAACGCGCTGCGTTGATCCGAAGGGCCGTCGCATCCACGCGGCGCCATAGATCGCGCTCATCGCAATCTCCTTTGGCTTGCTTCTCACCGAGGGCTAAGGTGCCAATGCTCGGTCCGGTACGCTTAACGAGGGGCTTACATTTTTCTTACCGGCGGCTTATTCTTTGCGTTCCAGCCGGTGCGGGGGCGTTTCCGTGCGGCTGACGTCGGCCGATCCCGCGACACTGGGGCAAGGCACACTTGATATTCGGCTTACATTTTCCGTTTCGAAGGCCTATCTTCGCTGGACAATCGCTGCGGCGCTCTCGGAAGTAGAGGGCAAGCCTGGGGAATGGTGCCATGCGCTATTTCTTCGAGGACTGTGTGCTGGATACCGACCGGCGCGAGTTGCGGCGCGGGCCCGATGCCGTGCCTACGACGCCACAGGTACTTGATCTGCTCGGCTATTTGATCCGCAGCAGGGATCGCGTCGTCAGCAAGGATGATCTGATAAACGCAATTTGGGATGGTCGGATCGTGTCTGATGCGGCGCTGACGACCCGATTGAATGCGGTCCGACGCGCGATCGGCGACTCCGGCGCGCAACAACGTCTTATCAAGACATTTCCACGAAAGGGCTTTCGTTTCGTGGGCGCTGTCCACGATGACGAGCGATGTCTTGAAACAGCGGTGATCTCAGACGCCCTCGCAGAACCGTCGAATCTTGCGCGCGCAGCCGCGGAGGCAGCGGTTTTGGTCCCGGAGTTCTCCGAAAAATTAGCTTGCAAACGACGATCCAAAAACTGGATGCGTCACATCAGAGGTCCTCTGAAGTTCGTCGGCGGGACGCTGGCGTCCGTTGCTGCCATCGGTGCAATTGCCGGCGGCCTTCTCGGTTATTGGAATGTCTGGAAGACGCTCCGTACTGACGCAGTTCGGGAAGCTCGAGAGCTTCAAGGACAACCGATAGTCGGGCCGGAGATCGCGCATCGTCTCTCTCTCATCGTATTGCCCTTCGCTAACCTCAACAACGATCCAGAGCAGGATCACCTTGCCGATGCCATCACGACAGGTTTGACGACCGATCTTGCGCGAGCGCCCGCCACTTTCGTCATCGGACGCGAGGCCGCCCTTACCTACAAGAATAAGTCGATTGATCTGAAGCAGCTTGGAGGAGATCTCGGCGCCCGCTGGGCTGTGCGCGGCGCGGTGAGGCGCAACGGAGATCAGGTGCGGATCAGCGTATCGCTGACCGATCTTCAGACCGCGCGCGACATATGGTCCGACCGGTTCGACGGCGATCGGACAGATCTGGCCATTGTGCAGAAGAATATCACGGTGCGGCTCCTCTGTGTTGCGCACCTGCAGCTCCGTCAATACGAAGAAGCCATCGAACCGTGTAGCCGATCGTTAAATATCGGCGCGGGCCTTCAGGCTTACACAAGCTGATCTCGGCTTACGGCCGACGAGACAAATGGGAAATCATCGTGACGGTGCCGGCTGCACCCCTTACGCGAGACACGATGATCCTGAAAGTATCCGCCGAGGAATCCCGTCAGCAAGGTAACGGATGCTGACAAGAGGATGAATCCGGACAACGTCTCGTCGGCCGTTCTGCCATGCAGCGATGTCCGCTGTCGCGCCATTGTTGGCGAAGAAGCGGACATCATGCGCGCCGGAGCTGTGCGCTCCGATCAAACTAGGACGCGGCCTCAGCCGCGCTTACTCCTCGTCTTCGTCTTCGTCGTCCTCGTCTTCGTCGAGCTCTTCCAGTCGATCGAGCACCGCGAGCGGCAGCGTCTCGCGAAACAGATCGCCTTCCGCGCCCATCCAGAGACAGATCACGTCGTCGCCCTTCACGTCCGCGACGGTGAGCGGCTGCCCGCCGGATTTCAGCATGACGATATCGCCGGCTTTTAGTTCCATGGATGGTCCTTTCGGGTTGATTGACGGTGAAGCTAGCAAAACGGCATGACATGCCGATCACGGGCTACTCGGTCAGTGGATGTGTTGTGGTAGCGCGCATGCGCCGGCCGGGCCGCTGAAACGTCGATCAGAGAGCTTTAGGCCGGAGCGATCCCATCACGAGAGGCAATGGCGCCTGTTCGATGGATGGCGCAAGGGCTCTTCCGTCCCGTGCGTCGCGACGATGACACCATGCGCCTGTTTTGCCCGACGGAGCAACCGATTTCGTCAGATCCGCAGTTTGCGTTTGCCGCAAGCCCTTGATTTTGCTGCGGCCGTCTACTGTGCATGGGGTTGTTTTCGATGTTTTTGATTGCGCACCCTGATTGCAGTCAGCCCGGCAGCAGTTCTGTCAGCGAGCGGATGATGCGGTCGGGCTTGACGATCGAGCCTTCCGGCAGGCCGTCGCCATGCACGTCGATCCAGATCGAGTAGATGCCGAGGCGCTGCGGAGTCACGACTTCCCATTCCAGATTGTCGCCGATCATCCAGGTGTCCTCGGCGGTGACGCCGAGTGCGTCCATCGCGTGCAGATAGGCGCGCTCCTCGGGCTTGCCGAAACCGTGCTCGCCCTCGATCTGGATGTGGTGGAAGCGGTGCGCCAGTTCGAACCGCTCGACCTTGGCGCGCTGGGTGTCGGCGGCGCCGTTGGTCACCAGCGCGAGCTTGATGCCGAGCGCCTTGAGCCTGTCGATGGCGTCATGCGCGCCGGGGAAGACGAACATCTCCTCCTCGCGATAGCTGGTGAAGCGGTCGGCGAGGCGAATGGCGAGGTCGTCTGATAGTGCGCGATGACCGGCGGCCGCGAGTGCGGCGAAGCCACCCTTGACGGTGAGATGCCGGGCCTCGGCGAGCTTCATCCGCCACGAAGCGTTCGCATTGGCCCAGAAATTTTTCGCAAAGGCCAGGACGGTGCTGGCGACCAGGTGTGGCGGCAGCGGCGCGAGCTCCTCGGCGAACTCCGCTGTGATCGTGTTCCAGGCGATCTCGGGCCGGCCATAGGCCGACAGGATGGTGTCGTCCATGTCGATCAGCATGGCGCGCGGCAGCGGCCTCATTGCGGGAGTCATCGTCGTCATGGCCACTTCACCTCCGGCGGCAGCGACGACAGGATCGAATCCACATTGCCGCCGGTCTTGAGACCGAAGATGGTGCCGCGGTCGTAGAGCAGGTTGAACTCGACATAGCGGCCGCGCCGGATCAACTGCTCCTCGCGATCCTCCGCGGTCCAGCTTGTCGCGAAATTGCGCCGCACGATGTCGGGATAGATCTTCAGGAAGGCGCGGCCGACATCCCGGGTGAAGGCAAGGTCGGCGTCCCAGTCGCCGCTGTCGTGCCAGTCGTAGAAGATGCCGCCGATGCCACGCGCCTCTTTGCGATGCGGCAGGTGGAAATACTCGTCGCACCACTTCTTGTACTTGTCGTAATCGGCGATGCCGTTCGGCTGCGTGCAGGCCTGTTTCATTGCGGCGTGGAAGGCGATGCTGTCGGCATCGTCCTGCGTGCGGCGGCGGTCGAGCACCGGCGTGAGATCGGCGCCGCCGCCGAACCAGGCTTTTGTGGTGACGACGAAGCGCGTGTTCATGTGCACCGCCGGCACGTGCGGATTGCGCAGATGCGCGATCAGCGAGATGCCGGAGGCCCAGAACTTCGGGTCCTCCGCCGCACCGGGAATCTGCGCGCGAAACTCGGGCGCGAATTCGCCGTGCACGGTGGAGCAATGCACGCCCACCTTCTCAAACAGGCGGCCTGACATCATCGACATCACGCCGCCGCCGCCGGCCGCCCCGGTATGATCGGTGCGCTGCCACGGCGTGCGTTTGAAGCGGCCCGGCTCGCCAGGATAAAGGCCTGGCGGGGCATCGTCCTCCAGCCGCTCCAAGCTCGCGCAGATGTCGTCGCGCAGCGCTTCGAACCAGGCGCGTGCGCGCGTCTTGCGGTCTTCGATCGAGCTCGGGTCCAATGTTGATGTCATTCTCTAACCCTGCGGACCGTAATAGGTGCAGCTCTCGTTGCAACTGTCGCGGTGGATGCTGACGCGGGTGAGCTTGCCGATAGGGGCGAGCCGTTCCCAGACGAAGCGCGAGAGGTTTTCCAGCGTCGGTGTGCCCAGCGCCTCGATCTTGTTGAGATACTTGTGATCCAGCGTCACGCGCACGTCCTCGATGGCGCGCTCGACCAGGCCGAGATCGACCACCATGCCGGTTTTGGGATCGGGCGTGCCGCGCAGCGTCACCTCGGCGCGAAAGGAGTGGCCGTGGATCTCTTCGCTGGCCGCGCCGAACGTCGTTCCCGACAATGAGTGCGCCGCCTCGAAGCGAAACGATTTCGTCAATTCCCACATCTGTTCGAAAACCAATCCTATCTGATACCGAGCGATTTATGCGTCTGCACGCTGAGCCGCCATTGCGGATGATTGAGGCAATAGTCGATCGCGCCGGCGGTGTTTTGAGCGACCTCGGGCCCGTCCATCGGCTGCAGCGAGAAGCGCTCGAAGGCGAGATCCGCGAAGGCCTCCGGCATGGCGAGCGGCTGCGGATAGACCAGCTTCAGCTCGTGGCCGCGCCGGATCACCAGGTCGCTGCCGCCCTTCGGGCTGACGCAGATCCAGTCAAGACCCTCGGGCGCGGCGATGGTGCCGTTGGTCTCGACCCCGATCTCGAAGCCGCGTGCATGGAGCGCGTCGACCAGCGCCGCATCGACCTGGAGCAGCGGCTCGCCGCCGGTGAGCACCACGTAACGGTTGTCGGTGGAGGCCGTCCATTGCGCCGCGATGGTGCCGGCGAGTTCCGCGGCCGAGGCATAGCGCCCGCCGAGCGTGCCGTCGGTGCCGACGAAATCGGTGTCGCAGAATTTGCAGGTGGCCTCATTGCGGTCCGCCTCGCGCCCGCTCCAGAGATTGCAGCCGGCAAAACGGCAAAATACGGACGCGCGCCCGGCATGGGCGCCTTCGCCTTGCAGTGTCAGGAAGATTTCCTTGACCGCGTAACTCAACCGTCTCTCCTCAACATTATCAAACTTGCGGGTTCCGAAGCTGCCGCAGCGCTTCGCCTGCGGCCATAGCCGCGGTCATGGCGACATTGAGCGACCGCAGCCCCGGAGCGATCGGGATCACCAGCCGCGCGTCCGCGGCGTCGACCACCGCCTCGGTGACGCCGGCGCTCTCGCGCCCGAATAGCAGGATGTCCGCCGTCTGGTAACGGAAATCGCGGTAGTCGGTCGCCCCCTTGGTGGTGAACAGCAGCAGGCGGGCCCCCTGCGCCGCGCGCCATTGCTCGAATTTCGACCAGGAGTCGTGCCTGACGATGCTGACCTGATCGAGGTAATCCATTCCCGCCCGGCGGAAATGCCGGTCGGAGACGGGGAACCCCGCCGGTTCGATGATATGGGCGGCCACGTCCAGGCAAGCGCAGAGCCTGAGAATCGTGCCGGTGTTCTGGGGGATGTCGGGTTGGAAAAGCGCGATCTGCATGGGCTCTGCCGGGTTCGGTGCGGGCCGGAAATGTCTCAATAAAACATCGCTGGCCGCGGAATTCGTGCATTGCACGCTCCCGCGCCGCTAGCGGGCTTGCGCTCGCCCGGCAAGGGTGCCAATAGAACGATTCTGGACTGCTGTTTTCGCCTTGTTTTGGTGGGGGCACGTGAAGTTCTGCCGCCGCGGGGGGCCGCGGGCGCCGGCAGACTGTTCTGGGGACCTTGGGGGCTCCTGGAGCGGTTCCGCCGGCTGCATAAGAAGAAAGGGTTGGAATCGTGACGACAGCGTCTTCGGCGGACCATCCGACACGCCGTGATTTCTTATTCGTTGCAACGGGGGCAGCTGCAGCAGTAGGGGGCGCAGCTGCGCTCTGGCCCTTTATCTCCCAAATGAATCCTGATGCGTCGACCATCGCCGCCGGTGCGCCGATCGAGGTCGATCTCAGCCCGGTCGCCGAGGGGCAGGACATCAAGGTGTTCTGGCGCGGCAAGCCGATCTACATCAGCCACCGCACCAAGAAGCAGATCGACGAGGCGCGCGCCGTCAACGTGGCGAGCCTGCCCGATCCGCAGTCCGACGAGGCCCGGGTCAAGTCCGGCCATGAGCAGTGGCTGGTCGTGATCGGCATCTGCACCCATCTCGGCTGCATCCCGATCGCCCATGAAGGCAATTACGACGGGTTCTTCTGCCCCTGCCATGGTTCGCAATACGATTCGTCCGGCCGCATCCGCCAGGGGCCCGCGCCCGCGAACCTGCCGGTGCCGCCGTACCAGTTCGTTTCCGACACCAAAATCCAGATCGGCTGAGCTTCGGACCCTCGTCCGAAGCTTCGCGCCGTCTCGTCGTACTATTTCCTCAGGATCGCATCATGAGCGGACCATCCGACTACCAGCCGAGCAATCCGGCCCTGCAATGGATCGAGCGACGTCTGCCGATCCTCGGCCTCATGCACTCCTCCTTCGTGGTCTATCCCACCCCGCGCAACCTGAACTATTGGTGGACCTTCGGCGCCATCCTCTCCTTCATGCTGGGGATCCAGATCCTGACCGGCGTGATCCTGGCGATGCACTACACGCCGCATGCCGACCTCGCCTTCAAGTCGGTCGAGCTTCTGGTTCGTGACGTCAATTACGGCTGGCTGCTGCGCAATATGCATGCCGTCGGCGCCTCGATGTTCTTCGTCGCCGTCTACGTCCACATGCTGCGCGGCCTCTATTACGGCTCCTACAAGGAGCCGCGCGAAGTGCTGTGGATCCTCGGCGTCATCATCTACCTCCTGATGATGGCGACCGGCTTCATGGGCTACGTGCTGCCGTGGGGCCAGATGAGCTTCTGGGGTGCCACCGTCATCACCAATCTGTTCTCCGCAATCCCCTATGTCGGCGAGAGCATCGTGACGCTCTTATGGGGCGGCTATTCGGTCGGCAACCCGACGCTGAACCGCTTCTTCTCGCTGCACTATCTGTTGCCGTTCCTGATCGCGGGCGTCGTCGTGCTCCACGTCTGGGCGCTGCATGTCTCTGGCCAGAACAACCCTGATGGCGTCGAGCCCAAGACGGAAAAGGATACGGTTCCGTTCACGCCGCATGCGACCATCAAGGACATGTTCGGCGTCTCCTGCTTCATGCTGCTCTACGCCTGGTTCATCTTCTACATGCCGAACTACCTCGGTGACGCCGACAATTACATTCCGGCGAACCCGGGCGTGACGCCGCCGCACATCGTGCCGGAATGGTATTACCTGCCGTTCTACGCAATCCTGCGTTCGATCCCGAACAAGCTTGCGGGCGTGATCGGGATGTTCTCGGCGATCATCATCCTGTGCTTCCTGCCCTGGCTCGATGCCGCCAGGACGAAATCGTCGAAGTACCGTCCGCTGGCCAAGCAGTTCTTCTGGATCTTCGTCGCGGTCTGCACCCTGCTCGGCTATCTCGGCGCGCAGCCGCCGGAAGGCATCTATGTGATCGCCGGCCGGGTCCTGACGTTCTGCTACTTCGCCTACTTCCTGATCGTGCTGCCGCTGCTCTCGCGCATCGAGAAGCCGCGGCCGGTGCCGAACTCGATCTCGGACGCCGTCCTGGCCAAAACCGGGAGCAGGTCGACGCCGATGGTGTCGAGCGCGATCGTGCTTGCGCTGGCGGGCGCGTTGTTTGCGGGCTCCGCCGACAGCGCGCGTGCCTCCGAAGGCAGCGACAAGCCGCCGGGCAACAAATGGTCGTTCGCCGGTCCCTTCGGCAAATACGACCGCGGCGCATTGCAGCGCGGCCTGAAGGTCTACAAGGAAGTCTGCGCCAACTGCCACGGCCTGTCCTACGTCGCCTTCCGCAACCTCGCGGAAGCCGGCGGTCCCGGCTATTCGGTCGCGCAGGCTGCAGCCTTCGCCTCCGACTACAAGGTCAAGGATGGTCCGAACGATGCGGGTGACATGTTCGAACGCGCGGGCCGGCCGGCGGATTATTTCCCCTCGCCATTCCCGAACGAGCAGGCCGCGCGTGCGGCGAATGGTGGCGCGGCGCCGCCGGATCTGTCGCTGATCACGAAGGCGCGTTCCTACGGTCGCGGCTTCCCGATGTTCATCGTCGACTTCTTCACCCAGTATCAGGAGCAGGGCCCGGACTACGTCTCGGCGTTGCTCCAGGGCTTTGAGGACAAGGCGCCCGAAGGCGTGACCATCCCGGAGGGGTCCTACTACAACAAGTACTTCCCGGGGCACGCCATCAAGATGCCGAAGCCGCTCAGCGACGGCCAGGTGACCTATGACGACGGCTCGCCGACCACGATTGCGCAATATTCCAAGGACGTCACCACGTTCCTGATGTGGACCGCCGAACCCCACATGGAAGCGCGCAAGCGCCTCGGTTTCCAGGTGTTCATCTTCCTGATCATCTTCGCCGGCCTGATGTACTTCACCAAAAAGAAGGTCTGGGCTGACTCGCACTGAGCGGCCCGAGGCGAGAATGAAGAGGCCCCCGCGAGGGGGCTTTTTTGTTGGGCACGAGAGTGTGTTGTCACGTGCGATTGCCTATCGCCCGCTCAAACGCCAAAATGCCGCCAACCGCTCCCCAAAAACTCGTCGGAGGACACCATGGGAACCGCCATCACCTTCAAGCGCCCGGACGGCAAGGACGCCTCGGGCTATCTCGCTAACGCCGCGCGCGGCAACGCGCCTGGCGTGGTGGTCATCCAGGAATGGTGGGGCCTGTCGGACCAGATCAAGGGCCTGTGCGACCGCTTCGCGCTCGCCGGTTTCGATGCGCTGGCGCCCGATCTCTACAAGGGCAAGGTGGTGCCGTATCACGACACTGACGCGGCCGGCAAAGAGATGAACTCGCTCGATTTCATGGACGCCACCACGCAGACGGTACGGGGCGCCACGCAATATCTGTCACGCAACGGCGCCAAGGTCGGCCTGACCGGCTTCTGCCTCGGTGGCGCCGTCACCATCATCGGCGCGGTGCATGTGCCGGAGCTCGCGGCCGGCGTGGTGTTCTACGGCATTCCGCCCGAACAGGCAGCCAAGCCCGCCGACGTCAAGATCCCGCTCCAGGCCCATTTCGCCAACAAGGACGATTGGTGCACGCCTGAGCTGGTCAATGGCTTCGAAAAGGCCATGAAGTCCGCCGGCAAGTCGCTGGAGCTGTTCCGCTATGACGCCGAGCACGCCTTCGTCAACGAGCAACGCCAGGCCGTCCACGACCGCGAAGCCGCCGAGCTCGCCTGGGGCAGGGCGACGGAGTTTTTCCGGAAGCATCTCGGGTAGGCTGGTCGCCGACGGACCGCGATCAGCGCTACTGCCGCGCCACGATTGAAAATCAATCACCGCAATCATAGAGTGCAGTCGCAGGGGTTTCCGCCTGCTGGAGAGCACGATGATTGTGGATGGCCGCTTGACCAAGATTGTGGTGCCGCGCAAAGCGCTGGAAGCGGCTCGGCACCCCGAGAAGGCCGATTATCTAACCTGCGCTGTGGTCGACTATGTCAGCCAAATTCAGCACGTCGGCGTCTACACGAGAGGTGAGCTCCCGGCCGTGGCCATACAGGCCTATCATGCCGACTACTATCTCGCTCAGGTCTGCAACGGCGGTCACAGCCAGTTCATCGGCAACACAGGGCTCGCGATGCTCCCAACGACGTCCGGCGATGCACTCGCTGGATTGCAGGCGATGGGAGCGAGCGCGCAACACCAGATCTTGCAGGAGATGATCGCCTGGGTAGAGGCACATCCCGACGAGGCTGCGCTGCAGACCGGATTCGAAAACCGCGCCGCGGCGCTCAGCGCGCTTGATAAGCGCTTCTATGCGGTAGAACGAGAGCAACCAATGATACCACTCGCGGCCCGATGGATCGCGAGCTGGCCCGAATTGCACGCCGTCGCGCAGGAGCAATATTCTTCTGAAATCGAGCGGCTTGCGCAGCTTAACCCGCATCTGTCCCACCGCCGGATCTGGCAAAGCGTTCGCCACATCAGCTTCCAGATGTCTGACGACTTGCAGGTCACGGTCGCGGCGGCCTGCGGGGCGGTGAGGCCTGACCCAGAGCTCAAGGTCATGGTGCTTCCAGGATTCGACACGGATGTGGAGGGGCAGCAATGCACGGCGTTCGGCGTAAGGACCAACAAGGGCTCGCGGCTATGCGTCTTTGACGAGGCGGGTGGACGACTTTATGAACTTGCGACGCCCCCTACGATAGTGGGCGCGCGGCTGTCGACTGTCGGGACTGACACGATCCAGAATTTCTTGAGAATTGCCGAGCAGAACTTTGCGGCCGAAGCGACCGACCTGCTGTTGCGGAAGTTGGGTCTGGATCCCGCCGCGGCGATCACGGCCCTGAGCGTGAACGACGATCGAGCCACTTGGTGTGCGGTCACAGGAGAGACCAGCGTTTTAGTCGAAACCTTTGGCGATCGCGCCCAGGTCATCGGATCTGACGGCGAGCTCGTGCTCACGGTCATGCGAGACGAAATCGAGCGTCATGCCGCAGACGCGGCCGTGGGGCGCGCCAGCCTGCAAGACCGGCGATAATCCTCGTTGCGATTTGCGCCATTTTGCCGGTCGAGCCTGCCCAGCGGCTCTTGACGCCGTTCCCGCGCCATGATGAGTATCCGCCAATGAGCACCGCCGTCCGCCCATCCCGTCTTTGGTGGCGCACCTCCTGAGAGGTGGCCGGTGCGATTTATTCTCCAAAAATCGTCTGAGGTCGCCCACGCAGTGCGGCGGCCTGATCGTTTGTCCTGTGTGGCGTTCCCTCGACAAGTTTCGTAAGAGGACCCCATGAACAGGACCGTCTTTGCCCTTCCAGCTCGAAGCGACTATGTGACCCGCGCGGGGCTCGCGATCACGCGCGTGGCGGAACAGTTTTCCGGCGGCGCCAACCGGCTCGACGATCTCGTCAGCCTGCTCGACCGTCGCCGCGGCGTGGTGCTGTCGTCGGGTACGACCGTGCCCGGCCGCTACGAAAGCTTTGACCTCGGCTTCTCCGATCCGCCGCTCAAGCTCGAGACCACTGGCGTCAATTTCAAGCTGGAAGCGCTGAACGCGCGCGGGGAGGTGCTGATCGCCTTCCTCGCCGACGTCTTGCGCGAGCCCTGCGTCGTGATCTCCGAGACAACGCCCACGCGCCTTGCCGGTCATATCATCCGCGGCGAAGCTCCGATCGACGAAGACCAGCGCACGCGGCGCGCCAGCGTGATGTCGCTGGTGCGCGATCTCGTCGCCGCCTTCTCCGCCAATGACGACGGGTCGCTCGGCCTGTTCGGCGCCTTCGCCTACGATCTCGTGTTCCAGATCGAGGACCTCGTGCAGAAGCGCGCGCGGGAGAGCGACCAGCGCGACATCGTGCTCTATGTCCCCGACCGCCTGCTCGCCTATGACCGCGCTACCGGCCGCGGCGTCGTGCTCACTTACGATTTCGCGTGGAAGGGCAAGTCCACCGCGGGCCTGCCGCACGAGACCGCCGAGAGCCCATACCTCAAGACGCCGCGCCAGGGTTTTGCCGATCACGCGCCCGGCGAATATCAGGCCACGGTCGAGACCGCGCGCGCCGCCTTTGCGCGCGGCGATCTGTTCGAGGCGGTGCCGGGGCAGCTCTTCGCCGAGCCCTGCGACCGCTCGCCGGCCGAAGTGTTCCAGCGGCTCTGCGTCATCAACCCGTCGCCGTACGGCGCGCTGATGAATCTTGGCGAGGGTGAATTTCTCGTCTCGGCCTCTCCGGAAATGTTCGTGCGCTCGGACGGACGCCGGGTCGAGACCTGCCCGATCTCGGGTACGATCGCGCGCGGTACCGATGCGATCGGCGATGCCGAGCAGATCCGCCAGCTCCTGAACTCCGAGAAGGACGAGTTCGAGCTCAACATGTGCACTGACGTCGACCGCAACGACAAGGCGCGCGTCTGCGTCCCCGGCACGATCAAGGTGCTGGCGCGCCGGCAGATCGAGACCTATTCAAAACTCTTCCACACCGTCGACCATGTCGAAGGCATGCTGCGCCCCGGCTTCGATGCGCTCGATGCGTTCCTCACCCATGCCTGGGCCGTCACCGTCACCGGCGCGCCAAAACTCTGGGCGATGCAGTTCGTCGAGGATCACGAGCGCTCGCCCCGCCGCTGGTATGCGGGCGCGATCGGGGCGGTGAATTTCGACGGCAGCATCAACACCGGCCTCACCATCCGCACCATCCGGATGAAGGAAGGCCTCGCGGAAGTGCGTGTCGGCGCCACCTGTTTGTTCGACTCCGATCCCGCCGCCGAGGACCGCGAATGCCAGGTCAAAGCTGCCGCTTTATTCCAGGCCTTGCGCGGTGATCCGCCGAAGCCGCTGTCGGCCTTTGCGCCCGATGCGACCGGAAGCGGCAAGCGGGTGCTGCTGATCGACCATGACGACAGCTTTGTGCATATGCTGGCCGATTACTTCCGCCAGGTCGGCGCCGACGTCACCGTGGTCCGTCATGTGCATGCGCTCGACATGCTCAAGCAGAAGCGGTGGGATTTGCTGGTGCTGTCGCCCGGCCCTGGCAGGCCTGAGGATTTTGGGATCAAGAAGACCATCGACGCGGCGCTGGAGAACAAGCTGCCGGTGTTCGGCGTCTGTCTCGGCGTCCAGGCGATCGGCGAATATTTCGGCGGCGAGCTCGGGCAGCTCACGCATCCCGCCCACGGCCGGCCCTCGCGGGTGCAGGTGCGCGGCGGGCGGCTGATGCGCAATCTGCCGAAAGAGATCGTGATCGGCCGCTATCACTCGCTCTATGTCGAGCGCGACAGCATGCCGGAGGTGCTATCCGTCACCGCCAGCACCGAGGACGGCGTCGCCATGGCGCTCGAGCACAAGACCCTGCCGGTCGCCGGCGTGCAATTCCATCCGGAATCGCTGATGTCGCTGAGCGGCGAGGTGGGCTTACGAATTGTCGAGAACGCGTTCCGCCTGGATGCGCGCGCTGATTGAGAGGCACAATGACTTTTGACCACGATCTGAAGGCAAGCGTCCGCACCATCCCGGACTACCCGAAACCCGGGATCTTGTTCCGCGACATCACCACGCTGCTCGCAGATGCGCGTGCGTTCCGCCGCGCGGTCGACGAACTCGTCAATCCCTGGGCCGGCAACAAGATCGACAAGGTCGCCGGCATGGAGGCGCGCGGCTTCATCATCGGCGGCGCGGTGGCGCACCAGGTTTCGGCCGGCTTCGTGCCGATCCGGAAAAAGGGCAAGCTGCCGCATACCACCGTGCGCATCGCTTACTCTCTCGAATACGGCATCGACGAGATGGAGATGCATGTCGATGCCATCCAGCCCGGCGAGCGCGTGATCCTGGTCGACGACCTCATCGCCACCGGCGGCACCGCGGAAGGCGCGGTGAAATTGCTGCGCCAGATCGGCGCCAATGTCGTTGCCGCCTGCTTCATCATCGACCTGCCCGATCTCGGCGGCGCGGCCAAGCTGCGCGCGATGGACGTGCCGGTGCGCACGCTGATGACGTTCGAGGGGCACTGAGCGGCAACGGCGCCGCTGGCGACGTTCAGATCGGCTCCGCCTTCAGCTCCGACAGCCAATGCAGCATGCGCTCCTTGAGCAGCGCATTCCTGACATAGGCGGTCTCCTCATCCTCCAGACGCTCACATTCACCAAACGTCAGGCCTGCCTCGCCACGCGTGTTCCACGCAGCTTGGAGGCTACGGCAGGTGTGGCTATCCTGGCGCAGCGAGAATCAGATGCGGTTCTGGATTGTGTCGAGGTTCGGGGCTTGGCCGACCCAGGCCTCGCCCGAGGCCGCGCAGCGGACGACGTAAACGCCTGCAACGGTCTTCCGCTCCTTGTGGGCGGCGATCGCTGCTTTCCGGTCGATGGTCACGGTGAGGTCCTTGCTGAGGAACGCTGGTGCGTGACCTCAGTAACCGCAGGGCCGCCCGACGTCAATATTACCCGGGTAAAATATTCAGGACCGTTGCAGGATCAGGCTGAGCTCGAGCTCGCGGAAGGCGAGGTAATTGCGCCGGGTCCACTGATGCAGCTCGGTCGAGGCATCCTTCTCCTGGCGTAGATAGCCGGTGAAGGAAAAATTCAGGCGGCCGATATAGGTCTTGAGGAAGCCGGGCAGCGCCGGCAGGCGCAGCAGCCGGCCGCCGGCCATCGCGGCCGGCAGCTCGCCGCGCACGACGTGCTCGTTGTCCACCGTGATCAGGTTGATGCGCGGGATCTGTTCGCGCAGCGTCTCGTGCGCGCGGGCCGAGACGCGGTCGGTGTCGGCGACGAACAGGATCATCGGCGCGACGTGGCGGCGCGCCGCCTCTTTCAACAGGCCGATCTCCTCGGTCATCTTGAAGAACTCGTCAAAGGCGTGGAAGCCGAGGTCGATCACCTTGGCCACCCCGTCATCGACGATGACGCGATCCATCAGCTGCATCTTGCCATAGGTGTCGATCACATCGGCTGTCTCCGTGATCTTCGGCAGATAGTCGAGCAGCGACGGCTCCTTCAGGTTGACGTCGAAGGCCACGACGTTGCCGTTCTTGAGCAGCAAAAATTCGCTCAAAAGCCGCGCCAGCAGGGTCTTGCCGACCTGCGGGCGGGGCGAGCAAATGATGTAGAGGGGCGTCGCGGGCATCGATAGCTATATCCGTCGAACTCGGCGACCAATCCAGCCGTATCCGCCCGGCTTGCGCAACTATTTTTCGCTGTTGCGGGTGACGGGCTTGGAGCCGACGATGTCGGTCAGCCGGATCCGGTCGAATTCGCTCCAGACGTTCGCCAGCCAATGCCGGACATACCCGCGCAGCACGAACGAATAGTTCGCGGCCTCGTCGTTGATGCCCTTGTTGGCGACGAATTTCAGGAAGGGGACGGAGGATACCTCCACCTGCTCATAGGCCATTTCGTTGAGCTTGGGGATGGTCAGCTCGGTCGCATCCTTGATGCGGTGGAAGTAGGAATTATAGGTCGCCTGGTCCCACTGGAAGAACTGCGTGTCGTTGATGAAGTTCTTCACCAGGAAGTATTTGGCGCCGGTCATGAAGCCTGCGGTCTCGGCGATTTCGTCCAGAGAGGCGATCGAGGGGCCGAGGATGTGGAACACGGCAAAAGTGATCTGGCCGGCCTTGGCGGCGTCGAGGAAACCGATGTCGCGCAAGGAGGCCAGCGCCGGCGAGAGCAGGCCGGCGCGGACGTCGATCACGGTGACCGACGGGCTCGTCGCGTTGAGCGTATCGAAGATCTTCATCTGATCCGACGTCGTCGTCATGTCGACGATCTCGGTGATGTCAGGGTGGAAGCGCTTCAGGGTTCCGCGCGGCGACTCGGTGTCGAAGGCGCGCGTCGGCACGTTGTTGGCGGAAAAATAATCGAGCAAGGTCCGCGACACCGTGGTCTTGCCGACCCCGCCCTTGTCCGCGCCCACCACAACCACTGCCGGCTTTGCCATTGCTGTCCCCTAACGCGCGCCCCCGATCGCGAAGTCGCAATCGGCCGGGCCCCAAATCGATGTCCCAAGGATGTCCCGAGGATGTCCCATGCCTGCTGTTGGGCGCGAACATGGCAGAAACAAGGGAGAATTCAATTCCGCAGGCCCCAGTTACGGCAATTCCCGAGGTTTTTCCCAATCGCGACGAGGCCTGCCGCGCGTGGCGTCAAATCACGCTCAATGGCGGCCCCAAGGACCTATCGGGTTGCTGGTGGCGGTTCCGGCGGGGCTGGGTGCGGGCACGGGCGGCGGACTGGTCGCGCCGCTGGCGTCGTTCCAGGGACCCTGACGCAGCGGCGGTGGGGTGTCCTGCCGATCGGCTTGCGTGTCTGGCTCCTCGGCCTCGTCGGCGGGAGACGGCAGCGGGCCAGGATCATGGCCGCCGGCGAACTTGACCAGCGCGTCGACCCGGGACTGCACCGAGGGGTGGGTCGCGAACAAATCGGCAAAACCCTCGCGCGGATTGTCGACGCAGAGCTCCATCACCGCCGAGGTTGCGCCCGGCAGCTCGCCGCGGTTCTCGATCTTGCGCAGGGCCGAGATCATGGCGTCCGGGTTTTTCGTCAACTCGACGGAGCCCGCGTCCGCGAGATATTCCCGCGAGCGCGACAGCGCGAGCTTCACCACCTGCGACAACAGCCAGGCCACCACGATCAGCACGATCGCAATGATGATGACGATCACCGCGCCGCCGCCGGAACTCTTGCTGTCACTCGACGACGAGGATGATCGTGACGACGAGGAGGAGCCTGACGACCACGAGCCGCCGGAGCCGGAGCTCCAGCTGAAATTCGTGAACAGGCGGAAGAACAGTTCGCCGAAGAAGCCGACCACGCCTGCGATGATGACGGCGACCACCATGAGCTGCACGTCGCCGTTCTTGATGTGGGTCAGCTCGTGGCCCAGCACGGCCTCGATCTCGTTGTCGTTCAGCGCATTGAGGAGACCGGTGGTAACGGTGATCGAATATTGCCGCGGGTTGAGGCCGGTCGCGAACGCGTTCAGCGCCGGGCTCTCCATGATCTTCAGCTTCGGCATCGTGATGCCGCGCGAGATGCAGAGATTTTCGAGCAGATTATAGAGCCGCGGCTCCTCCTGCCGGGTGACGTCGTGGCCGCCGGTCACCGCATCGATCATCGACTGGTGGAAGAAATAAGCGATCGCGATCCAGGCCGCTGCCACGAGGGTCGCAACCGGTGCGGCGACTTTCAGGTCATAGAAGGCGCGTCTCAGATAATGGACGACAGTCTCGTCGCCGTTGATGACGACTTCGGCGATCAGCGCGCCGGCGTAGACCAGCACATAGACCAGCGCGAACAGGCCGGCGAGCAGGAGCATCGAACGAAACTTGTTCGAGGCGATGTGCGTGTAGAGACCATACGCGGCCATGACGCGATGCCCTGCCGGCCTATCGGCTCAACTCAGAACTTCACCTGCGGCGTGGCTTCGACCTCGGAGCGGCTGGCACCGAGATCGAAGAAGTCCTTTTTGGTGAAGCCGAACATGCCGGCGAACAAGGCGGCCGGCATCTGCTGGATGCCGGTGTTGTATTCCTGGACCGCGCTGTTGAAGAAGCGGCGGCTGGCCGCGATCTTGTTCTCGAGGTCGGACAGCTCGCTGGCGAGTTGCTGGAAATTGGCGTTGGCCTTGAGGTCGGGATAGGCCTCCGACAGCGCAATCAGCCGGCCGAGCGCGCCCGAGAGCTGGTTCTCGGCCGCGGACACCTGCGCCGGTCCCTGCGCCGACATCGCCGAATTGCGCGCCTTGATGACGTCGTCGAGCGTGCCGCGCTCATGCGATGCGTAGCCCTTCACGGTCTCGACAAGGTTCGGGATCAGGTCGTGGCGCTGCTTGAGCTGCACGTCGATGTCGGCAAAGGCCTGGCCGACGCGCTGGCCCAGCGCCACCAGCCGGTTGTAGGCGGCGAAGGCAAAGAACACGAGGACGACGATAACGCCGAGGACGATCCAGCCGGTCGACATGGAGAACTCCTGCAGGGGGAAGAAGGCGGGCGCAGCCTAGACCAAATTGGCGCGGAGCGAGAGCCCCGGCGCAGAAGGGAGGTAGGATTTGGTCGGATGAGGGACTATCCGAGTTCAAGGCGAAAGCGCCGGAGGAGGTTAACTTTTGGAGAGGACGGTATCGCCCCAGCGCCAGCGGCGGGCGCTTGCATAGGCGGCCTTGTCGCGGCGCGGGATCCTGGCGAGTTCGACGCTTTGCTCCGTACAGAGCTTTGCTGTGATCTCGGCCTTGCTGACGTCCGGCGGCGCCAGCACGCGCGCGCCGCGGGTTGCGGGCGGCGTACGGGTCAGCGCCACGTAGATGAATCGCTCGTCCTCGAACGGCACCTCGGCGCCCTTGATCTGGCGGTGAGCCTGCGAGCGCGGCAGGCGCTGGGAGAAATGGCACCAGTCCGGCGTCGCCAGCGGACATGGCTTTTCGTGCGGGCAGGGTGCGGCGACATAGGCGCCGGCCGCGATCAGTTGCTGGCGCAACGCGAGGATGCGGCCGTAGCCGGCGGGCGTACCGGGCTCGATCACGACCAGCGCGTGGCGCGCTTTCGCCCACATCGTTTCCGCGAGCTTGCGTTGATCGCCTTCACTGAGCTCGCCGATGACATAACTCGCGACGACGAGATCGGCTTGCGAGACCTCGGCGAGGTTCGCGCCGGCATCGCCCGGCAGATAGCGGCAATCCGCCAGACGGGTGCTGTCGCGCGCCAGTTCGAGCGCGAGACGGCTGAGCGTGCCGTTGGCATCGAGCAGGGTGAAATCCTGCAGCGAGGAGAACGCCTCCGCCGCGGCCCAGCTCGCGGTGCCCGGACCAGCGCCGACGTCGAGCAGCGTTTCCGGAGCGAGGTCCGGCGCGATCTCAGTCAGCGCATTCAGGCTCGCCGCCACCGCCGCGTAGGTTGCCGGCATGCGTGCGAGCGCATAGGCGAGCGCGTCGGCCTCCGACTTGATCGTGCCGGAGCCGCCGCCTGCGCGATAGCTGGTCGAGATTTTCTGCGATCGCTGCGCAGCGTCGGTGCGCGAGAACCCCTGGAGCTTGCCGTCGAGGGCCGCCTTTAGCTCAGCGGGAAGCGTGGGCGAGATCATCTTAATTCGTCGTCATTCCGGGGCGCGTGTAGCGCGAACCCGGAATCTCGAAATGGTGGCGCGAGATTCCGGGTTCGATGCTGCGCATCGCCCCGGAATGACGTCCCAAAAATCACGCCACGTTCTGGTCGAGAATGTCCACCGCCTCTTGCAGGTTCACCGACACCAGTTGCGAGACGCCGCGTTCGGCCATGGTGACGCCGAACAGGCGGTTCATCCGCGCCATCGTGATCGGGTTGTGGGTGATGATGATGAAGCGCGTGTCGGTCGAGGCGGTCATCTCGTGCAACAGGTTGCAATAGCGCTCGACGTTGTGGTCGTCGAGCGGCGCGTCGACTTCGTCCAGCACGCAGATCGGCGAGGGATTGGTGAGGAACACCGCGAAGATCAGCGCCATCGCGGTCAGCGCCTGTTCACCGCCGGAGAGCAGCGACAGCGTCTGCGGCTTCTTGCCCGGCGGCTTGGCGATGATTTCGAGGCCGGCTTCGAGCGGATCATCGCTCTCGATCAGATGCAGCGCGGCTTCGCCGCCACCGAACAGCTCGACGAACAGGCGCTTGAAGTGGTTGTTGACGACCTCGAACGAGGTCAGGAGCCGCTCGCGCGCCTCCTTGTTGAGGCTCTGGATGCCCTGGCGCAGCCGCTTGATGGCCTCGACGAGGTCGTCGCGCTCGGTGACCAGGCCGTTGTGCTGGGTTTCGACCTCGCGCAGCTCTTCCTCGGCGCGCAAATTGACCGCGCCCAGCCGCTCGCGATCGCGGCGCATTTTTTCGAGGTCTTCCTCGATGTCGTGCAGCGGCGGCAGCTCCGTGCCGGGTTCGATCTCGGCGAGGCCGGCAACGGCCTGCGGTTCGACCTCGAGCATGTCGCGGATTTCGCGCTCGATGTCCTCGAGCCGGCGCCGCGCGCCTTCCATGCGCTCCTCGGCGCGGGCGGTGGCCTCGCGGGAGCTTGAGAGCGCTTCGAGCGTCAGCTTCGCGACGCGATCGGTTTCGGCCATCGCGGTCTCCGCGCTGGCGAGCGCATCGGCGGCCATGCGGCGCTCGTTTTCGGAGTATTCGATCTCGGTGATCAGCGCGCTGCGCTTCTCCGCGAACACGGCCGGCGCGTTCTCGAGATCGCTGCGCTCGATCGAGACTTCGGTGATGCGGGTCTGGATCGTGTCGATGTGGGAGGCTGCGCTCTCCTTGCGGTTCTGCCACTCGGTGCGTTCGGCGAGGATCGCCTGCACGCGGCGGTCGGCCAGCTCGGCCTCGCGCGCCAGCGCCTGTGCCTCGGCGCGGACCTGGGCGGCCATGCGGCGATGGCCTTCGATGTCGCTGCGGACGGCGGCCAGACGGGTTTCGGTGTCCTCGCTCGACGGCAGCTCGGAGATCCCGGCTTCGGCGTATTCGTAGGCGGCTTCGGCCTCGGCGCGGTCGGCGGCCAGACGGCTGTGCGCTTCCGACAGCGTCGCCTTGCGCGCGGCGTGGCGGCTGATCTCGCGCTCGACCGTGGCATGGCGCTCGCGCGCGACGTTGAGCTCGCGCTGCGCGGCACGCCAGGCTTCGCGGCTCGCACCTTCGGTGCTGGCGGCCATCTGCAGCTCGGCTTCGGCGTTCTCCAGCGCCTGACGCTTGATCTGCGCGTCGATGCGGGCCTGCTCCAGCTCGTTCTCGATGTCGATGAGGCGGGCGCGCTCGGCAAGCCGCCGTGCTGCGCCGGTCGGCGCGTGGGCGGCTGCGACAAAACCGTCCCAGCGCCAGACGTCGCCTTCGGGCGAGACCAGCCGCTGGCCGGTCTTGAGCTGCGAGACCAGCTCGGCGCCGCGCTCGCGCGGCACCACGCCGATCTGCGCCAGGCGGCGGGTCAGCTCGGCCGGGGCCTGAACGTGGCTGGCGAGAGGCACGACGCCTTCGGGCAGTTCCGGATCGCCGTCGGTGACGCCGGCATTGGTCCAGCGCATCGGCGCGGACGGATCGACCGGGGCGTCGAGATCGTCGCCAAGCGCTGCGCCGATCGCCTTTTCGAATCCCTTGTCGACGGTGATGCCGTCGATGATCGGCGGCCACAGATTCTTGGTCTCGCCGTTGAGGATCTTGGAGATCGTGCGCGCCTCGGTATCGAGCCGCTGCACGCGCTTGTCGGCTTCGACGAGCGGCGAGCGCGAGGATTCCAGCGTCTGCCGCGCGACGACGTGCGCGGCTTCGCTGGCTTGAGCCGCGGCTTCCGAGGCTGCCAGCGTCTGCTCGGCGTTCTCGACGGTCGCGGTCAGCTCGTCGAGATCGCCGAAGCCGCCGGTCTCCTCGGTGAGCTTGTGCTCTTCCGCCGCGACGTTCGAAATCTCCTGGTCGAGCCGGGCGAGCTTGTCGCGGTGGGTTCGAACGTTGGCTTCGAGTTGATTGCGCTTGGCGGTGAGGTCGGCGAGCGCGGTGGTGAGCTCGGCGAACTGCTGCTCGGTTTCGGTCAGCACCGCCTCGGCTTCGGCGACACGCTCATCGACGCCGGAGCGCTTCTCGACGCGCGACTTGATCTCTTCCTTCAGCTCGGCATCTTCGGCGTCGAGGCGCTGCAGCGCGACATCGGCGTCCATGGTCTGCTGCTGGGCGCGCGAGATGTCGCCTTCGAACTGTGCGAGGCGCCGCTCGAGTTCCGCGACGCGCTCCTTGGCGCGCTCTTCCTCGCGATCGAGCAGCTCGCGGGCGTTGGTCAGGCGCTGCAGCCCCGCCGCGGCGCGCGCTTCGGCATCGCGCAGCGCCGGCATTTCGGCGGCGCGAATCGCCTGGATGCGAGCGGCCTCGGCCTGGTGCTGGGTACGCTCGGCCATCTCACGGACCGCAAGATCGTGGGTCTGGCCGGACTCGTTGACGTCCGCATGGGCGCCGATCCAGCGCAGGTGGAACAGGGTGGCTTCCGCCTTGCGGACCTTGGCCGCGACCTCGCGATAGCGCACGGCCTGGCGGGCCTGCTTCTTCAGGCCTTCCATCTGCCCGGCGAGCTGGCCGATCACGTCCTCGACGCGGGTGAGGTTGGTTTCGGCCGCCTTGAGCCGCAGCTCGGCTTCGTGGCGGCGGGCGTGCAGGCCGGCGACGCCGGCGGCGTCTTCCAGCACGCGGCGGCGCTGCTCGGGCTTGGCCTGAATGATTTCGCCGATCTTGCCCTGGTGGACGAGGGCGGGCGAGCGCGCGCCGGTGGCGGCGTCGGCGAATAGAATCTGCACGTCGCGGGCGCGCACGTCGCGACCGTTGATGCGGTAGACCGAGCCGGCCTCGCGCTCGATGCGGCGGGAAATTTCCAGAAGCTGGCTGTCGTTCATCGCCGCCGGCGCGGTGCGATCGGAATTGTCGATCGTCATCGTCACTTCGGCGTGGTTGCGCGCGGGACGATTGCCGGAGCCGGCGAAGATCACCGCGTCCATGTCGGCGGCGCGCAACGACTTGTAGGAGGTCTCGCCCATTGCCCAGCGCAGTGCCTCGACGAGATTCGACTTGCCGCAGCCGTTGGGGCCGACCACGCCGGTCAGGCCGGGCTCAATGACGAAGTCGGTGGCCTCAACGAAGGACTTGAAGCCGTGGAGGCGCAGGCGGGTGATTTTCATAAGCACGCATCTCTGTTGGCAGGCGCGAATCCCCCTGCCGGGACAATACCATGGAAGGCAGTGTCGCTATCCGGGCGAGTCGCGCGAGGGCGCCTCATGCGGTCGGACAATGGCCGCGGTGCGCCGCGAGGGCAACCGGCGAAAGCCGTTTTTCCCAAGGGATTTATGCCGGGAAAGATACGGCTATCGAGATGCGAATCAGGATTGTGCCGTGCGAATCAGCTCTTGAGCAGCGGATTGATCTTCTTGGCGAATTCCTCGAACGAGGTCTCGCCCTTGATCTTCTCGCCGTTGACGAAGAACGTCGGCGTCGAATCGACCTTCAGAACGTCGCTGGCATATTTCTGGTCGGCGGCGATCTTGTCGAGCAGCGCCTGGTCCTTCAGGCAGGCCTCGACCTGCTGCTGGGTGAGACCGGCCTGCTTGCCGATCCGCGTCAGGGTCTCCGTGGTGTTCTTCATCACCCAGTCGTTCTGCTGGCGGAACAGCATGTCGGTGACGGCAAAGTATTTCGGGGCGTCGCCATTGGCGATGCAGCGCGACAGCATCGAGCCGGCGGCGGCTTTGATGTCGAGCGGGAACTCGCGGAAGATATAACGCACCTTGCCGGTGTCGATGTATTCCGACTTGATCTTGGGAAACACCTGCTCGTTGAAGGCCGCGCAATGCGGGCAGGTCATCGAGGCGTATTCGGTGATGGTGACGGCGGCGTCCTTCGGGCCCAGCGCCATGTCGGGCAGCGACACCGGCTTGGCCACGTCGCCAGGCGCCGCCTGCGCCATTGCTTCAGGGATCATGGCATCGGAGATGAACCGCAGCGGCGAGAACCCGGCGAGCGCGGCAAGCCCGGTCAGCGACAGCATCGACGTGAAGGCGCGGCGGGTGATGATCAAGGTCGGCTCCCGGATTGGCGTGGTCTCGCCTGAAATTCCCATTCAGACGGCCTGTCGCTAGCTTGAAACGTCGTTTGAGGCAATGGCGAGCGGCAAGGACAGGTCCAGTTTGACCGCAGAATAAGGCTCAATTTCGCTTGATGGCAGCCCCGAGGCGCGCCAGCGCCGACTTCAATTGTTCATCTTCGATGTCGCCCAGGCTCTCAGCCACCTCGGCCACCGATTTGGCGTCCGGCGGGCTGGGCCGGGTCGGCCGGCGAGCGCGCGACAGCGGTGCCTGGCGGAAGGCCAGCTTGCCGACCGCGCTCCAGCCGAAGAAGCGGTTGACCCGCTGCAGGATCACATCGGCGGAGTGCTGGATCTCCAGCGCCATCGGCCCCTCGACCCGCAGCACCAGCGTGGCCGGCTCCTGCGGCTGACCCTCGACCGGCCGCGGCCATTGCATCTTCAGCGGCTCGGCATGGGCCGCGATCTCCGGCCCTGCAATCTGCGCCCACCGCGTCACCAGCTCGCGCGCGGCAAATCCCTGCTTGGCATAGGCCTCGGCAAAGACGTCGTTGAGCAGGAGCGACAGCGGCTTGGCGCTGATGGGACCGGGTTTGATGGGGCGAAGCTTGGACATGGGACTTTATAGCACTCCGGAGCGTCGGCCACAGGCTCTTGGCCGCGAAGACAAGCTCTTGGCCGCGAAGAAAGACGTGGACGCCCGCGACAAGCGTGGGCATGACGTGGAGAGATCGGTGCATTGCCGTTACAGTGCGAACATGAGCCCCAAATCCGCCCTCAAGGCGAAATCGGAACCAGTTCAGCCGGAGACCTCGTCGCGCCCGCTCTCGCTGCTCGACTGGTACGACCGTCACCGCCGCCGATTGCCCTGGCGCGCTGCGCCCGGCGAGGCATCCGACCCTTACCGCGTCTGGCTGTCCGAGATCATGCTCCAGCAGACCACGGTGAAGGCGGTCGGGCCCTATTTCGAAAAATTCGTCGCGCGCTGGCCGGATGTCACCGCGCTGGGACGGGCCTCGCAGGACGACGTGCTGCGGATGTGGGCGGGGCTCGGCTATTATTCTCGCGCGCGTAATCTCCGTGCCTGCGCGGTCGCGGTGACGCGCGAGCATGGCGGCACCTTTCCCGACACCGAACTGGGCCTGCGCGCGCTGCCGGGCATCGGGCCCTATACGGCGGCAGCGATCGCGGCGATTGCGTTCGACCGCCGCACCATGCCGGTCGACGGCAATATCGAACGCGTGGTCTCGCGGCTCTTTGCAGTTGAAGAAGAGCTCCCGCAGGCCAAGCCGCTGATTCAGGAGTTGGCTGCGACGCTGCTCGCCGATTCTCGCGCCGGTGATAGCGCGCAGGCGCTGATGGATGTGGGGGCCTCGATCTGCACGCCGAAAAAGCCGGCCTGCTCGCTATGCCCGCTGAACGAGGACTGCACGGCGCGTAGGCTGGGAACGCAGGAAACGTTTCCCCGCAAGGCCCCGAAGAAGAGCGGCGCACTACGGCGCGGCGCCGCCTTCGTTGTCACACGCGGCGACGAGCTTCTCGTCCGCAGCCGTCCCGAAAAGGGTCTGCTCGGCGGCATGACCGAGGTACCGGGATCGGATTGGCTTGCCGGGCAGGAAGACGCTAAGGCAAAACAGCAGGCGCCCGCGCTGAAGGGGCTGTCGCGCTGGCACCGCAAGGCAGGCGTGGTCACCCACGTCTTCACGCATTTTCCGCTGGAGCTCGTGGTCTACACGGGCAGGGCGGAAGCGCGGACGCGGGCACCCGCGGGCATGCGCTGGGTGCCCATTGCCACTCTCGCCGACGAAGCATTGCCCAACGTCATGCGCAAGGTGATTGCGCGTGGATTGGACCCCTAGCTGCCCATCCTGCTGACAACATGCTGGCAGCAGGGCTGCGTTAGCTGTGGCCGGCAACGGAGGCTCCCATGATCAAGACCGCGCTCGACAGTTTTCCCAGGCCGCCTTGTGCCGAGCTGCTCGGATGGCGCTTGCTCGACGCCCGTCCCGGGGAAGGCTGGATCAAGCTCGCCTTCGACGGCAAGCCGGAGTTCTGCAATCCGGCCGGCTTCATCCAGGGCGGCATGCTCTCGGCCATGCTCGACGACACGATGGGCCCCGCCGTGCTGGTGATGAGCGAGGGCCGGCTCTACACCACCACCATCAGCATGACCGTGAATTTCCTCGCGCCCGCGAAGCCCGGGCCGATCATCGGCGAGGCCAAGGTGACGCAGCTCGGCAGGACGATTGCGTTCGTCGAGGCCAGGCTGACGGCGGAGGACGGCACGCTGCTGGCGACGGCGACCGCGAGCGAGCGGCTGCTCGAAGCGGCGAGGGTGGTGGGCAAATAGCTGCCGCGGACTCTTTCTTCCTTCTCCCCTTGCGGGAGAAGGTGGCGCGAAGCGCCGGATGAGGAGTTGGTTCAGCAAGTTCTAATGCGGGTTGGCTTCGCGGAGGCAGACGCCTCACCTGAGTGAGTCCGCGTCTACCGGCGCCGCTGCCCTCTCCCGCAAGGGGCGAGGGCGCATCAACGTGCGTCTCGCTTCGTGCGAATACTCATTTCGTCGCGCGCGCACCCGCGCCCACGATCGGCGGCTTCGCATTCAGCGCTTCCACCTGGAAGCCGGCGACGCGCTTGTAGTTGGCGGCAACATCCTCGAGCTCCTGTTGCGACAGCACGTCAGTGACGACCTTGTAGCCATCCGGCGCGCGCTCCTCGACGAGCTGCATCACCTGCTCGGGGCCGTTCTTGCGGTTGAGCAGGACGAGACTGGTGGTTGCAGGCCGCCGCTCGGCCTCATAGGCGAGCAGGGCCGCTTGCGTCGGGCCGTGCGCCAGGATCTCGCGGGTGATGGTGCGGGCATCGAGGATCGCCTGCGAGGCGCCGTTCGAGCCGATCGGGTACATCGGATGCGCGGCGTCGCCCATCAGCGTGACGCGGCCGAGAGTCCATTGTGACACCGGATCGCGATCGACCAGCGGATATTCATAGGCGTGCGGACAGTTCTTGATCAGGCCGGGCACGTCGAGCCAGTCGAACTGCCAGCTCTCGAACCAGGGCAGAAACTCCTCCAGCCGCGCGGTGCGGTTATAGTCTTCGCGCCGCCATTGATAAGTTGGCGGCATGTGGCGCTCGGCAACCCAGTTGATCAGATGGTTGCCCGCGGCGTCCGGTTCCTTCGAGATCGGATAGCAGACGAATTTCAGGATCTCGTGGCCGGCCATGATCATGGTGCGACCGCTGAGGAAGGCTTTTGCAGGCGTGACGCCGCGCCAGAGGATGCGGCCGTTCCAGATCGGCGGACCTTCGTTCGGATAGAGTTTGTCTCGCACGGCGGAATGGATGCCGTCGGCGGCGATCAGGATCGTGCCGTCGTAGGTCCCCGCGGCCTTGCCGGTGGCCTTGTCGATGAAATCGGCGCGCACGCCGTCAGCGGTTTCGCTCCAGCCGGTCAGATGATGGCTGGTCAGGATGTTGTCGCGGCCGAGGCGCTCGATCGCGGTGTCGAGCAGCAATTGCTGAAGCGTGCCGCGATGGATCGAAAATTGCGGCCATTTATAGCCGGCTTCCAGCCCGCGCGGCTCGCTCCAGATCGGCTTGCCGTGCTTGGAGAAATAGGCCAACTCGCGGGTGCGCACGCCGGCGGCATCGAGCTTGTCCATCAAGCCGAGCTCGATCAGCTCGCGCACCGCGTGCGGCAGCACGTTGATGCCGACACCGAGCGGCCGCAGTTCGGCGACGCTCTCGAACACTTTTACGGGAATGCCGATTCCGTGCAGGCTGAGCGCAAGCGTCAGCCCGCCGATGCCGCCACCGGCGATGAGTACGGTCATGGGAAAGCCCCTCCAACTCAGGGCGTCTTGGCACAGCCGGGCGCCGGTGGGCAACTGCGAAGAACAAGAGCGCTGAGAACGCTGTGCTATGGACCTCGGGGCCCGCAGCCGTTACCTTCCGGCTTTCCCATGAGGTCCGACATGCTCAAGCTCTACTACGCCACCGGCACCTGCGCGCTCGCCACCTATATCACGCTGGAAGAAGCCGGCGCCGACTACGCGGCGGAGCGGCTGAGCTTCAAGACCAACCAGCAAAACAGCGCGGAGTACCTCGCGATCAACCCGAAAGGCCGCGTGCCCGCGCTGGTGACTGATCGCGGCGTCCTGACCGAGACCCCGGCGATGCTGGCCTATCTCGCCCAGACCTTCCCCAAGGCGAAGCTGGCGCCGCTCGACGATCCCTTCGACTTCGCCCAGGTGCAGTCGTTCAACTCCTATCTCTGCTCGACCGTGCACATCAACCATGCCCACAAGATGCGTGGCGCACGCTGGGCGAGCGAAGAGAGCTCGTTCGCCGACATGAAGGCGATGATCCCGAAGACCATGGGCGCCTGCTTCTCCTTGATCGAGCAGAAGATGTACAAGGGACCCTGGGTGATGGGCGAGCAGTACACGATCTGCGATCCTTATCTCTACACCCTGTCGACCTGGCTCGAAGGCGACAGCGTCGATATCAACGCGACGCCGAAGATCGCCGATCATTTCAAGCGCATGTCCGATCGCCCTGCCGTGCGCAAGGTGATGGACGCGCAGAAGGCGTAGGAGCGCGGCAACATATCCCCCTGTCGTCCCGGGCAAGCGTCAGCGCAGACCCGGGACCCATAACCACAGGGAGAAGTTGTGACGCAAGCTGACAATCGCAAGTCTTCGCCAAACCACGTCCTGTGGTTATGGGTCCCGGATCGGCGCTCCGCTTCGCTGCGCTTGTCCGGGACGACACCATTTGCTTTGAAGTTGCGTCCTATCCAGCGAGCCCTTTCTTCTCCAATTCCCGTCCCGTCTCCAGCATCAGCCGCCTGAGCCAGATCGAGCCGGGATCCATCTGTGCGCGGGTCGGGTAGAACATGAACTGCTCGTCGATGCCGGGGTCGAGCGGCGGCGTCACCGTGACTAGGCCGAGCTGCTTGGACAGCGCCGCGATCAGCCGGCGCGGCACGAAGGCGACGAGGTCGGTGCGGGCGACGACGTGCAGCGCTTCGAGATAACCCGGTACGACGAGAGCGATGTGCCGGTCTATGCCCTTGGTGCGCAGCCAGGTGTCGATGAGGTCCTCCGGCTGGCCGCGGATGACTACGCCGATATGGCGTGCGGCCAGGAACGTCTCGCGCCGCCTCAGCTTCGTGGCCATGGTGTGGCCGCGCCGCACCGCCAGTGCGTCGCTGTCGGTGTAGAGCAGCTGGCGGTGAAAGCCCTTGAAAGCGTTGCCGATCGAAATCACCAGATCGATGGTGCGGGCGAACTCGGCGTGGAAGATCGCCGGTCCCCGCCACGGCACCACGTCGATGCGGACGTTGGGCGCAAGGCGTGTCACCTTTTCCATCAAGGGCGGCATCAACAGCTCGACTGCGAGATCCGGCATCATCAGGCGGAATTGCCGCTCGCTGCGCGCCGCATCAAATTCATCCGATAGGAACAGCCCGCGCACCTGATCGAGAGCCTGAGCCAGCGGTGCGCGTAGCGCTTGCGCCCGCGGCGTCAGCTCCATCCGCGCGCCTGTGCGCACCAAGAGCGGATCCCCGAAGATGTCGCGCAGACGCTGGAGTGCATGACTTGCCGCCGGCTGCGACAGACCGATCCGCAAGGCGGCACGGCTGACGCTGGCCTCGCGCAGCAGCGCGTCGAGCGCGGTCAGGAGATTGAGGTCGAGCGAGTTCAAATTCATGAGGTGAATAGATATCATATCCACTATCGATTTGAAGAATTTAGCACCGGCGGCGATAATTTGCGTGTTCTCACAAAGGAGATGCCGCCATGAGCGCGAGCGCAAACAAGAAACTGATGCAGGATATCTTTGCAGCCGCCGCCAGCCCCGATCCGGCTGCGCGCGACCGCGCCTTGTTCACCGATAGTCTTGCCGACGACGCCAAGTGGATCGTGACCGGCCAGTACTCCTGGTCGCGCACCTTTTCGGGCAAACAGGCGATCCTCAACGACCTGCACGCCTATGTGCGGACCCGCCTTGTCGACCGGACGCGGACGGTCGCCCACCGCTTTATCGCGGACGGCGATATCGTCGTCGTTGAAGCGAAGGGCGACAACGTCACGCCCGAAGGCGTGCGCTACGACAACGACTATTGTCTCGTGTTTCGGCTCGAGGACGGCAAGATCAAGGAGATCCGGGAATATTGCGACTCGGTGCTGACCGAGAAGGCCCTCGGTCCGTTTCCACAAACGGCCGTGAGGGTCGCGAGCTGAGCGCGCGGTCGGAGATCGGATACGAGCTGCGGAAGCCCCTACGGCGGACATAGCGGACGAGCGGGCCCGGGCCGCCCGTGCCCGGTTTTCCAGAGGGGTTCGGAACCTTTGGAATCCTCCTGCGTTCGTTCGGTTCCGGGGCAATCGCGCCCCGGCATTGCGCGCGTTTGGGAATTGCATGCTGGCTGGGGTTTCGGACGTTACGACACAGGTGGGCCGCAGCTTTCCAGGACTCCGCGAACGACTGAGAGATGCGACGGCGGCTGCGCACCGCGAACTCGATGCGCAGCTTTCGTCATTCGATCTCAGCGTGTTTTCCGGCTACCGCCGTTTCCTGCAAGCCAGCGCCGGGGCCTTGCTGCCGCTCGAAGCCGCGCTGATGGACGCGGATGTCGGTAAAATGTTTCCGGACTGGCCGGAGCGGGCGCGCAGCGCTGCGATTGCGGACGATCTTGGCTGGCTCGGTGGTGCCGCACAGTCCACAGTGACCGTGCCCCCGCTGACGCGCAGCGGCGTGCTGGGCACCATGTACGTGCTGGAGGGCTCCCGGCTCGGGGCCAAGTTCCTGCTGAAGACGGTTGCGGACGCCGGCGATCCGCGCATCAGCGAAGCCACCGCTTATCTCAGCCATGGTGTAGGCAAGCGGCTCTGGCAGAGTTTCCTGGTGAAGCTCGCAAGCGAAGAGGCCTGCGATGAGGACGAGGCGATCGATGCGGCGCGCGTCGCCTTCGCTGCGTTCGAGCAGGCGGCGGACCGGGCATGAACGAGGCTGTCAATCTCACCAATTGCGATCGCGAGCCGATCCACATTCCCGGCAGCGTGCAATCGTTCGGGTTCCTGCTCACGCTATTGTCGGATTTCACGATCTGCATGGCCTCGGACAATGTCGGGAGCTTTCTCGGGGCTGACGTCTCCGACCTGCTCCAGCAGCCTCTCTCGCGCGTCATCTCGGAAGCCGCGGTCGAGACCATTCGCAGCCGCGTCGATCATCTCAGCGGGCCGGACGCGACCGAGCGCCTGTTCGGCGTCGAGCTTCAGGCTGGCAAGCCGCCCTACGATCTCTCGATCCACTTCTCCGGCGCCTATCTCGTCGTCGAGGCGGAGCCCAGCGTCAACGAGCCCGGCGTCAATTCCGGCGAACTCGTCCGTCTGATGCTGGAGCGTATCCGCAAGACGCGCGGGATGACCGAGCTCGCTCGCGAGGCCGCGCGGCAGCTCAAGGTGCTGACCGGCTTCGACCGGGTCATGGTCTACCAGTTTCACCCGGACGGATCGGGCGAGGTGATCGCGGAGGCCGCGGAAGCGGGACTCGAACGGTTTCTCGGCCTGCATTATCCGGCGTCGGACATCCCGAGGCAGGCCCGCATTCTCTATCAGCGCAACTGGCTGCGCATCATCGCGGACATCGATGCGCAACCCGCCGCGCTGGTGTCGACGGCCACACACAATGCGGGGCTGCTCGACCTGTCGATGAGCGTGCTGCGCTCGGTGTCGCCGATCCACATCGAGTACTTGCGCAACATGGGCGTCGGCGCCTCGATGTCGGTGTCGATCCTGCGCGACGGCAAGCTGTGGGGCCTGTTCGCCTGCCACCATTATTCGCCGCGCTACATCTCTTTCGAGAAGCGTACGGCATCCGAGCTGTTCGGGCAGATGTTCTCCTGGATCGTGGAGGGACGCGAGCGCGAGGGTGACGTCGCTTATGAGGCGCGCGCCCACCATGTGCAGGAGCGGCTGATCGAGACCGCGGCCTCGCACGAGCACAGCCGGCGCGCGATCGTCGATTTCCTCGGCGACTACCGCAACATGATCGAGTGTGACGGCGTGGCGGTGTGGTCCGACAACAGGATCGTGCTCCAGGGCGAGACGCCGACCGAAGACGAGGTGAAGGAACTCGTCAGCTTCATCAATCGGACGTCGCCGGGACGGATCTTCGCGAGCGCCGAGATCGCCAAGGTCTATGCTGCGGGCCAGTCCTTCCGCGACCGCGCGGCGGGCTTTCTCGCCATCCCGATCTCGCGCGCCCCGCGCGATTGCCTGATCTTCTTCCGGCGCGAGGTCACGCGCTCGGTCCATTGGGCCGGCGATCCCAACAAGGTCTACGACCAGGGTCCGAACGGGCCGCGCCTGACGCCACGCAGGAGTTTCGAGCTGTGGCAGGAGACGGTGGCGGGCCAGTCGAAGCCGTGGTCGGCGGCCGACATCCGCATTGCCGAGAGCCTGCGGGTGACGCTGCTCGAGGTGATCCTGCAACTGTCCGATCTTGCCGCACGCGAGCGGCGCGGCGCGCAGGAGCGGCAGGAGTTGATGATCGCCGAGCTCAACCACCGCGTTCGCAACATCCTGAGCCTCGTCCGGGCGCTGGTGGCGCAGAGCAAGGATACCGCGACCACCGTCGAGGAGTTCGCCGGCGTCCTCGGCGGCCGCATCCAGGCCCTGGCGCGCGCGCATGACCAGATCACCAATCTGAACTGGGCGCCGGTCGCATTGCGCTCGCTGCTCGAGTCTGAGGCAGGCGCCTATCTCGGCGCGCGCGCAGACCGGGTCAAGATGGGCGGCCCCGACGTGGCGCTCGATCCCAAAGCGTTCGCGACGCTGGCCCTCGTCGTGCACGAGATGATGACCAACTCCGCCAAATACGGCGCGCTCGCCGATTCCACCGGCAGCGTAGAGGTGGCGTGGCGGCTCGATCCGTCGTCGAGCCTCGTGATCGACTGGAAGGAGACCGGCGGTCCGCCGGTGCAGCCGCCGTCGCGCCGCGGCTTCGGGACCACGATCATCGAGCGCTCCGTGCCGTTCGACCTCAAGGGCGAAGCCGAAATCCGGTTCGACCTGCTGGGGGTGCAAGCAACGTTCGTCATTCCCCCCAACTTCGTCGAACTCGTCCCATCCATCGCGGGAGCCGCCATGCGAATAGAAGAACAGCAATCCTCGCGTCCCAGGATTTCCGACACGGCGCTGATCGTCGAGGACAACCTCATCATCGCCATGGCCGCCGAGGTCATCCTGCTCGATCTCGGCGCCCGCCATGTCGATACCGCCGCAAGCGTCGATCAGGCGCTGCGGGCGATCGAGCGCACGCGCCCGGGCTTTGCCTTGCTCGATCTCAACCTCGGCAACGAGAGCAGCATAAGGGTGGCGCAGAAGCTGACGGAAATCGGCGTGCCCTTCATGTTCGCGACCGGCTATGGCGAGCGGGCGCCGATCCCAACGGAGCTGGCCGCCGCGCCTGTGATCCAGAAGCCCTACACGCTGGAAGTGGTCGAAAACGCGCTCGGCAAATTGCAGCAGGCCGGCAGCTGACAGATCGTCATCCGGATAAGCTGCAGCGGCCTGCACGGCGCTGCGGGCTTCGCGCCAAGCCCTTGCTCACCTGCCGATAAAATCAGCAGATGTTGCGCCGTCTGACCCATGCGCACGCGAAAAATTTGAAGGTTCAATTAACGAGTGTCCCCCATTGTGTCGCGGTGCAGCGTGGGTCGCGAAAGACGCGACGCGCGGCTGCCAGCGTGGCCGGTGACAATCGCCGGATTAGGCCGGCCGCTCGAATTGACATGCATCTGGGTGGACAGTGGGAATGCCGAAGTTTCGTTTGCGGATCAGGGGACGCCTGTACGCAGGTTTCATGGCCTTGGTGGCGGTTGGTCTCGTGATGGCGGTGGTCGCCATCTGGAATTTGCGGTCCGTCCAGGATCAGGTCGCAAAACTCTCCACGTTGTCGGACAGCACGGCGCGCGTCCTGGAGATATCGACCCATCTTCAGGCCATCCAGCGGGCCAATCTGCGCTACATTTACGACGCCAACGAGCCTGCGATGCGGGAGGCTGCCGAGCGAGAGACCGCGGCGACCGGGCTGTTGCAGCTCGGAGCAAAGGGCACCCTCTCGGAGGAGCGGCGGAAGCTCTACAACGATCTGATCGCCGACATCGCCAAAATGAAAAGCCTGCGTGACAGTCTCGGCGACGCCGTCAACGAGGCGCGGACCGGCAAGGCGACGCTGTTGCCGAGTGGCGAAGAGCTGACCGTCAAGATGGCCAAGCTGGTCGATGTGGCCCGCGCGGCCGCCGATGACGACACGGTGTCGCTCGTCGCGGACGTCGAATCCCGGGTCCTGCTGGTTCGAATCGCGAACTGGCGCTTCCTCGCTCTGCGCGACACCAACGGGCCCACCGTCTTCAGAACCAATGTCGACAGGGCGGTGCAGCGGCTGGCAGCCGTCGAAAGGAGCCCGCAGGCGGCGGACCTTCGCTCGTCTCTGACGCCTGTGAAGACCGCCCTCGGCATCTACAAATCCGCGTTCGAAACGACCTCCGCCGCGATGCTGCGGTCCGACGAGATCTACCACAAGGATCTCGCACCGCTCATCTCCGCGAGCATCGCCAAACTCAAGGTCGCGGAAACCGCCTTGAAGACGGACTACAAGGATTCGCGCACCGCGGCCGATGCTGTGATCGACGGCACGACGTCGCTACAGGGGATCGCGGGCGGCCTCGCCGTCCTGTTCGGACTGAGCGTCGCCTTCCTGACCGCCCGCAGCATCGTGGGGCCGCTGACCTCGATGACGCGCGCAATGGGACTGCTTGCCGGGGGCAATCTCGCCGTCGAGATCCCCTCGCGCGGCAAGGCCGACGAGATCGGCGACATGGCCAAGGCGATCGACGTTTTCAAGACCAACATGATCGAGACCGAACGGCTGCGCCATGAGCAGACCGCAACCGAGGCCCGGCAGGCCGAGAGCCGCAAGGCCGACATGGCCCGGCTCGCCAGCCAGTTCGAGCAGGCGGTGGGCGAGATCGTCGATACCGTATCCTCGGCATCGCACGAGCTCGAGGGCTCGGCCGGCACCCTGACCGCGACCGCGAGGCGCGCTCAGGATCTCTCCACCGAAGTGCAATCCGCCTCCCAGGAAGCCTCGGCCAATGTGCAGGCGGTCGCCTCCGCGACCGAGGAGCTGTCCTCCTCGGTGACGGAGATCGCGCGCCAGGTGCAGGAATCGGCGCGGATCGCGGGCGAAGCCGTCGGTCAGGTGAGCAAGACCAACGCGCGCGTCAGCGAGCTCTCCAAGGCCGCGGCCCGCATCGGCGACGTGGTCGAACTGATCAGCACCATCGCCGGCCAGACCAACCTCCTGGCGCTGAACGCCACCATCGAGGCGGCGCGCGCGGGTGAAGCCGGCCGGGGCTTTGCCGTGGTGGCCTCGGAGGTCAAGGCGCTCGCCGAGCAGACCGCGAGGGCCACCGGTGAGATCGCCCAGCAGGTCTCGGGCATCCAGGCCGCGACGGAGGAGTCGGTCGGCTCGATCCGGGAGATCAGCGGCACCATCGAGCGGCTGTCGGAGATCTCGTCGACGGTCGCCGCCGCCGTGGAGGAGCAGGGTGCGGCGACGCAGGAGATCTCCCGCAATGTCCAGCAGGCCGCCCAGGGCACGCAACTCGTGTCGTCCAACATCGGCGACGTGCAGCGCGGCGCGTCCGAGACCGGCTCGGCCTCTTCGCAGGTGCTCTCGGCGGCACGCTCGCTGTCGGCCGACAGCAACCGCTTGAAGCAGGAAGTCGCCAACTTCCTGAACTCGGTCCACGCCGCCTGAGCCTCGAAAGCAAAAGGCCACGCGCATGCGCGTGGCCTCGCATTGCGACGTGCCGCGATCAGGCCACTTTTGTCGTCATGTGCTTGAACATGTTGCTGCGGGCCTCGTCGTCCATCTCCGCCTTGAAGGTGAACTTGTCCTTCAGCGCGATCGCGCGCGCCGCTGCAGGCCGCGCCGTGACCTCGTCCACCAGCCGCTTCACGTTCGGGTATCGCGCGAAGGCGTCGTCGCCGAGCTTGAACGGCACCATCCGCGCCCAACCCCACAGCGCCATGTCCACGATCGAATAACTGTCGCCGACCATGTAGCTGCGGCCTTTGAGGTGACCGTCGAGAATTTTGTAGTGGCGATCGGTCTCGAACTGGTAACGGTTATGCGCGTAGTCGTGGTTCTGGTCTTTCGGCGCAAAATGCTTGAAGTGCACGGCCTGACCAGAATAGGGCCCGACGCCGGTGGCGATGAACATCAGCCATGACAGCATCTCGCCGCGAACATTGGCGGCAGGCAGGAATTTGCCGGTCTTCTCGGCCAGATAGAGCAGGATGGCGTTGGAATCGAACACGATAGTGCCGTTGTCGTCGATCGACGGCACCTTGCCGTTCGGATTGATCTTCAGATAGTCCGGCGTGAACTGCTCGCCCTTGCGGGTGTCGATCTTCACCGGCTCGAAGGGCAGGCCGGCCTCTTCGAGATAGAGCGCGACCTTGGTCGGGTTCGGCGAACCGTTGAAATAGAATTTGAGCATCGGGCATCTCCCCTGTGTTTGTTGGCCGAAAGTGGAGGCAGCAACATGTCCGCTAGCGGCCTTGTCTTGCCTGAACCTTATCGGGGAGGGCAACCGGCGAGTTTGCCGGGCGGTATCTGCGTGTCACGCAGATCAGCCGGCGTAACAAAGGCCGATCGCCGCCGTAATGACCATGGCCGCGCCCACGACCTCCAGGCGCAGCCCGAGCCGGGTAGCGATATGCATGTCGGAGGCCCGCGCCGCGCGCTCGGATCCGCGCGCGTAGCCGTGCACGATGACATCGTGATTGAAGCTGTCATGGGCCTCGTTGCTGCTGGCGAGCCCGACACAGACCACGAGCACGCCAAACAAAGCGAGGCCGAAAAATCCCAGCAGCGCGATCAGGAACATCGGAAACATGCCGACCAGGAAGATCGGCAGCAGCGGCACCAGCAGCAATGTCTCGGACTGTCGTCGCATGGGAGCCGGCCGGGACGGGGACTGACTCGTCAAATCTAGCCCCGGCCATCGCGTCATTCAAGGCACCGTAGGGTGGGCAAAGCGAAGCTTGCCCACCAAATCTGTATCCCCGAGGCGCGATGGTGGGCACGGCGCAAGAGCGCCTTTGCCCACCCTACGCGACTGTTGGACTGAGCTACCCCGCCGCCATGCCGGCGCGGATCTCGGCACGGAGCTCGTCGATCAGCTTGAGACCCTTCTTGGTCTCGATGTGCCAGAAGGTCCAGCCGTTGCAGGCTTGCGCGCCTTGCGCCACCGCGCCCATGCGGTGGATGGAGCCGACCTTGTCGCCGAACATGATGGCGCCGTCGGCGCGGACCAGCGCGCCGAGTTTCTTCTTGGCGTCGAACAGCTTGGTGCCGGGCATGATCATGCCACGCTCGATCAATTCCGAGAACGCAACCCGCGGCGCTTCGCGCGCCGTCATGAACGGGGCGAGGCTTGCCTCCGGCAGCGGCTCGACCGCGGCGATGCGCGCTTGTGCCGCTTTCGCATAGGTCTTGTCGCGCTCGAAGCCGATATAGGAGCGGCCGAGGCGCTTTGCGACCGCGCCGGTGGTGCCGGTGCCGTTGAAGGGATCGATCACGAGATCGCCGGGTTTGGAGGACGACAGCAACACGCGCGCGAGCAGGCCTTCAGGCTTCTGCGTCGGGTGCACTTTCTTGCCATCGGCGCCCTTGAGGCGCTCCTCGCCGGTGCAGAGCGGGATCAGCCAGTCGGACCGTGCCTGCACGTCCTCGTTGGCGGCCTTCAGCGCCTCGTAGTTGAACGTGTAGCCCTTGGCCTTCTCGTCGCGCGCGGCCCAGATCATGGTTTCGTGCGCGTTGGTGAAGCGGCGGCCGCGGAAATTCGGCATCGGATTTGTCTTGCGCCAGACGATGTCGTTCAGGAGCCAGAAGCCGAGGTCCTGCATGATCGCGCCGACGCGGAAGATGTTGTGATAGGAGCCGATGACCCAGATCGTCGCCGATGGCTTCATCGCGCGGCGGGCGGCAAGCAGCCAGGCGCGGGTGAAATCGTCATAGGCGGAGAACGAATCGAACTTGTCCCAATCGTCGTCGACCGCATCGACATGGGACTCGTCGGGGCGCTTGAGATCGCCCTTGAGCTGAAGATTGTAGGGTGGATCGGCGAACACCAGGTCGACCGAACCAGCCTGAAGCTTCGACATCTCGGCGACGCAATCGCCGAGGACGATGCTGTGCGAAGGAGACTCAAAATTTGTGCGGGGCGCCCTTGCAGACGCCCCGCGACGCGACTCTACCATGACTCAAGAACTCTGACTCAGGCGACGCTGTCGGCGACGCGGGACCAAACAACCGACTGACCGTTACATTGAAGCGGCAAAGTAAAAATCGACTTAACCCGCCGCTTTCGTGAGCAGCCTTCACCTTGCGCCTCGCACGCGGTTCGCTCCGCGCATTCGCCGTGTTTTGCAGTGTATTTCGTGTTTGTTCGCGTTGCGGGAGTGGCCAGAGCGCAAAAAAGACTCCAAATTTCTCTCGGAAAAAATTGCACAATGCCCGGAAAAAATTGCTGGCATTGCCATGCTGTCGCACTAGGCAATAATTGCCGAGCGGGATATTGATTAACGCAATGGAAATTTTACGTGTATGGCGCGTTGAGCTTTCGCGCTCTTGCGCCGGATTGAGCCAGGACCGAGGGAAGCCGCCATGCGCTACGATGATTTCCGCCGCAGCGACGACATCGAGGATCGTCGCGACGATGGTGGCGGCGGCGGTGGAGGAGGCGGGTTCGGCCTCCCCATGGGCGGCGGCGGGCTCGGGATCGGCACCATCATCGTGCTCGGCCTGGTCGGCTACGCCTTCGGCATCGATCCGCGCATCCTGATCGGCGGCGCCGAGATCCTCACCGGCGGCGGCCAGGCGCCGTCCTACCAGACCGATCGCCAATCGTCGTCCAACGCCAAGCGCGGCGCGCCGACCGACGAGATGGGCAGCATGATCTCCGGCATCCTCGGCGAGATCGACGATCGCTGGAGCGAGATCTTCCAGGCCTCGGGCCAGACCTTTACCGGTCCGAAGGTCGTGCTGTTCCGCAACGTCACCAATGGCGGGCGCTGCGGCCGGGCGGAGTCGGCGATGGGACCGTTCTATTGTCCGCCCGACAGGACCATCTTCCTCGACACCGGTTTCTTCCGCGAGGTCGAGACACGTTTTCGCGGCTGCTCCGGCAAATCCGCCTGTAACTTCACCACCGCCTACATCATCGCCCATGAGGCCGGCCATCACATCCAGAACCTGCTCGGCATCATTCCGCGCGTGACGCGGCTGCAGCAGCAGGCCGGCAGCAAGGCGGAGGCCAATGCGCTGCAGGTGAAGGTCGAATTGCAGGCCGACTGCCTGTCCGGCGTCTGGGTCAACCGCGAGGCGAAGAAGCGGCCGAACTTCCTGGAGCCGGGTGATATCGACGCTGCGCTGACCACTGCGAGCGCGATCGGCGACGATACGCTGCAGCGCCAGGCCACGGGCCGCGTCGTGCCCGATTCCTTCACCCACGGCTCGGCGGCGCAACGCAAGCAGTGGTTCATGACCGGATATCAGCAGGGCACCGTCCAGGCCTGCAACACGTTTGGCGGTGGACAGTAGGGGTTATCCGTCATCCTGAGGTGCTCGCCAATTGGCGAGCCTCGAAGGATGCGAGCCCGTGGCCCATCCTTCGAGGCGCGCAAGAGCGCGCACCTCAGGATGACGTCAGCGGGCGGGAAGAGAAGGTGCGTTGCAATGACCTCCATCGACGAAACAAAACAATTCGTTCCGCTCCATATCGCGGTGCTCACCGTGTCCGACACGCGCGCGCTCGCGGATGATAAATCCGGCCAGACGCTCGCCGACCGCCTCCTTGCGGCTGGCCATCATCTCGCCGCGCGCGAGATCGTCACCGACGACGTCGAGGCGATCCGCGCCATCATCCGCCGCTGGATTGCGGATGCGGGCGTCGATGTCGTCATCACCACCGGCGGTACCGGCTTCACCGGGCGCGACGTCACGCCGGAGGCGGTCGAGCCCTTGTTCGAGAAGCGCATGGACGGTTTCTCGATCGCATTCCACATGCTGAGCCACGCCAAGATCGGCACATCGACGATCCAGAGCCGCGCCACCGCAGGCGTGACCGGCGCGACCTACATCTTCTGCCTGCCAGGTTCGCCCGGTGCCTGCCGCGACGGCTGGGACGGCATCCTCAAAGCCCAGCTCGACTACCGCACGCGTCCCTGCAATTTCGTCGAGATCATGCCGCGGCTGGACGAGCACCTGCGCCGGCCGAAGTCGCAGGGCGCGACGGTGTGAGCGCTTGCTTCCCTTCCCCCCTTATGGGGGAAGGTGGCGCGAAGTCCCGCAAGGGGCGAGGCACATTTATGCGCATCTCGCCCGCTGTTGCAGCATCAGAGATCCCGCTCCCATGTTTCCCCAATCAGATGCTGCCCGAAACTGTGATGCGGCTCGGTAGCGACGAGCTTGAATCCTGCACTTTGATAGATGCCACGCGCGGCGACCAGGATGCTCTGCGTCCACAGCGTCATCCTGCTGTAGCCCCTCTCGCGTGCGCCCTGAATGCATTGCTCGACCAGCGCGCGGCCGACACCGAGCCCGCGCGCTTTCTTCTCCACCTGCAACAGGCGCAGCTTGGCAATCTCGTCCGTGGCCTTGACTAGAAAGATCGAGCCGACCGGCTCGCCATCCACTTCCGCAATCCAGCAGTGCTCGCGCGCGGCGTCATAATCCTTGATGAACTGTGCGCAGATCTCGGCGACCAGGGCCTCGTAGCTGATATCCCAGTTGTAGTCGGCCGCGTAGGCGGTGGCCTGCCGCGAGATGACCCAGCCCATGTCGCCGACGCGATGGCTGCGCAGCATGAAAGCCGCGGGCTGGCTTCGACGCTCCAGCACAGCCTCGATGGTCGCCATGGCCTGCGTGAGCCGCGTCGCATCGCTAGCCGAAAGCTGAGCCAGCATTGCGGCGACCTCATTTTGCGAACCCAGGTTCAGCTTGGCAAAGGTCTGGCGCCCCTTGGCGGTGAGGCTGAGCTGGTATTGCCTGCGATCCGCGGGCAGGGGCCTGCGGGTGATCAGGCCTTTTTCGTCGAAGCTTTGCACGATCCGGCTGAGATAGCCGGGGTCGAGGCCAAGCTCGTTGCCGATCTCCTTTGCGGCAAGGTCGTCGCGTTGCGCGAGCTCGTAGAGCACGCGGGCCTCGCTAAGCGAGAACGGGCTCTTTCCGAGGTGCTGGTCGAGCACGCCAAGCTTGCGGGTGTAAAAGCGGTTGAAGGCGCGGACCGCCGCGATGTGGTCGTCGGTACGGTTGAACGACATGGGGCACCTCGATACTTGCCATTGTCAAATAACTATTTGACTTTGGCAAGTATCCAAGTGCCTCAGCCGACCATGACGATCCGGCTGCGCAGCATGATTCGTGATGAGCGGCCGAGCCGCCGGAGCAACCTCGCCTCGGAGCGGCGGGCCTGGGGCGGGTAGCCGCCGATGCGATCGTAGTGATCACGCGCGATCAAAAGTCCCTGATCGCCGAAGGGACCGACGAGCTTCCGCATCAGGGCCCGCAGGATATCGCGGAAGCCGGCATCGGCGTAGGGCGAGCGCGCATAGCGGAAAACGGCCGCACGATCCCGGCCGCTGGTCGAGACGGACTGGATGAACTGGGTGGTTTCCTCGATCCAGCCGGTTTCCAGCACGGCGCCCGCAGGGAGGAACATCAGCCAGGACGAACGGGCCTGGAGTGCGCCGGCGGCGAGCGCGGCTCCTTGCGTGGATCCTTCGAAGCCGATGAAACGGCAGCCCGCGACGTCGGCAACGCGCTCGATGACTCCATTGCGGGTGCCGTCGACCAGGAGCACTTCCCGGATGATGCCTGCGGCGGCGCCCGGTACCAACGCGGCCAGAGTTGCGACCGCCGTCTGCTCGACGCCTTCGGTCGGAATAATTACGCTTAGCATGATTGAGGCTTCAGTCTCCGCACTTCGGGAGAAACGTAGCTGTTATACGTAGCTGTTATGATGTTGTCATAAACACGCGGCGCTGCCGAGTGCAACTTTTCGGACGGGCCGCGGTCTACGATGGTAAACCGCTGTAGCGATCGCATCCAAATATGTCCCGTGCGGGGTGGCAATATTGCCGAATGTTTCGGCGCCAGCTGTCCTGGACCGTATTAATCCAGAGGAGCCGCGATATTGCGCGATGGGCGGGCCGTTCGCAATCCTGCAAAGGGAGGATGCGCCAGCGGACGAGCGCGAGAACGTGAACGTGCAATCACGCTGCTGACAAGGGCTTCGAAATGAACGCCGATCAACTTGCTGTTAACTCGCCGGCAACATCGCCCAGGCCGGACGGCGCGGCGGCCTTGCGGATCCGCGCCGTGATGCTGGGCGAACGCATCAATCCCTCCGGCCTCGAGATGGGGGCGACCGTCTCCTCGACGCCGGCCGCCTTCCGCGTTCATGCCGGCCTTGCGGTCATTTTCCGCTACGGCGTCGTGGTGCTGATCGGTCTCCTCCCATCGGAGGAGAAGGTGCTGATCGACAGCCTGAAGACCCGCGTGATCGGCGAGCTCAGCCCCTACGAGGAGGAGATCGCGCATGCGCAACTCTGCAAGGACGAAAGCGCCGAGGCGATCCAGCCGGGAGGCCCGATCTGCCTCGCCAAATTCTCCGACGACCGGCTGCTGCTGATCGCGGACGCGCTTGCCAAGAGCACCTCGCTCGCGCGTGACGAGCGCCGCGTCGCCGCGGTCTTCGACGTGATCGAGCCGTTTGCGCGCATGCTCGCCGAGCAGGGCCGCACGCCGCCCCGGCGCAAGGGCATCCTGCAATTGATCGGCAATGCGCTTCTCGTCCAGCAGCGCGTGGCCGGCCGTGTTGCGGTGGCCGAGAAACCCGACGTGCTCTGGGAGAAACCCGAACTCGACCGGCTCTATGCTCGCCTTGAAGACGAGTACGAACTGAAGGAGCGCCTCGACACGCTCGAGCGCAAGCTCACCGCCGTGTCCGAGACCGCCAACGCGCTCACCGACATCATCGACACCCAGCGCTCGCTCCGCCTCGAGGTCGCGGTGGTGGTGCTGATCGTGATCGAGGTCGCGATCGGGTGTTTCCAGATTTGGTCGGGGACGCATTAGAACACGCGGGCCGCTGGATCAATTTACCCCGCGAGCGAGATGCTCGTGACTGCGCCCTCGCCCCTTGCGGGAGAGGGCAGCACCGCAAGGAGACACAAACTCACAGGCGTGAGGGGGTATTCCTCCGCATACTCACATGCATACGTGAGCGACGAAAGAACCCCTCATCCGGCGCTTCGCGCCACCTTCTCCCGCAAGGGGAGAAGGGAAGCAACGCCGATCCTACGCCGTTGATTACGAGCTGACGGCCCGCAGCACCGCCGCACAATGTCGTGCGATCATCAGTTCCTCATTCGTTGGAATGACGAAAACATCGACTGCGCTATCGCCATGGTTGATGCGCTCGCGCGCTGAATCATTCGCAGCGGGATCGATGCGCACACCGAGCCAGTCGAGACGCTCACCGATCGCGCTGCGGATTTCCCCGGCATGCTCGCCGATGCCGCCGGTGAAGACCAGGCAGTCCAGCCCGGCAAGCGTCGTCGCCATCGCCGCCACCTCCTGCGCGGCGCGGAAGGTGAAGAGCTCGACCGCCTCCCGTGCCGCAGCTTCGCTGCTCGCAAGCAGCGTGCGCATGTCCGAAGCGATGCGGGAGACGCCGAGCAGGCCCGATTCGTGATAGAGCAGGTGCTGGACGTCTTCGACCGACATCTTCTCGTGCTGTTGCAGATAGAGCAGCACGCCAGGGTCGATCCTGCCGCAGCGCGTGCCCATCACCAGCCCATCGAGCGGCGTCAGTCCCATCGTCGTGTCGATGCTGCGGCCGTCGCGCAAGCCGCACAGGCTCGCGCCGTTGCCGAGATGCGCGATCACGGTGCGCTTCGCAACGAGCTGCGGCGCGATTCGGGCGAGCCGTCCCGCGACATATTCGAACGAGAGACCATGAAACCCGTAGCGCCGGACGCCGCGCTCTTCATAACGTCGCGGAATGGCGAAGCGGCTCGCGGGCGGCGCAATGCCGTAGTGGAAAGCGGTGTCGAAGCAGGCGATCTGCGTCAGGTCGGGCCTTATCGCCTTGATAGTGCGGACCGGCGCCAGACACCGCGGCTGGTGCAGCGGCGCCAGCGGCGTCAGCTCTTCAAGTTTTGCGGTGACATCGTCCGTCAGCTCGACTGGGGCGGAATAGTCCGGACCGCCATGGACGACGCGATGGCCGACGGCGCCCAAGCGATGGTCGCCGAAACGATCCTCGATGAAGCCGAGCACGTCGGCGAACAGATGATCGCTGTCCGCATCCGATGCTTCCCGCCGTTTCTCGAACAGGTCTTCGCCCGCGGGGCTCTTCACGACGAGCCGCGGCTTCGTCTCGTGCTCGTCGAGCAGGCCCTTGCAGAGCAGGGTGGGCTCGGCCGCCGAGATATCGAACAGGCCGAATTTGATGCTCGACGATCCCGAGTTGAGAACGAGAACCGTGTTCAACATGGCTGCCGTCAATCGCCTGCCTCCGCCGGCGTGTTGCCGCCGGCGCTGTTCTGCCAGACCCATTCCTGGATTTCCGGCATGTCCTCGCCGTATTCGCGCACATAGCGCGAATGCTCGATCAGCTTGTCGCGGAATTGCTGCTTCACCTGCGCCGCCTTGGTCGCGAGCCCCGCCACGCGCTCGATCGCCTCGATCGCGAGGTGATAGCGGTCGAGCTCGTTGAGCACGACCATGTCGAACGGCGTCGTCGTGGTGCCTTCCTCGGCAAAGCCGCGCACGTGCATGCCGGCGTGGTTGGTGCGGTTATAGGTCAGCCGGTGGATCAGATAGGGATAGCCGTGATAGGCGAAGATCACCGGCTTGTCGCGGGTGAACAGGCCGTCGAAGTCGCGGTCGGACAAGCCGTGCGGGTGCTGCTCCCTGGGTTGCAGCGTCATGAGGTCCACGACGTTGACAACGCGGATCTTCAGCTCGGGCAGCGCCTTGCGCAGCAGGTCGACGGCGGCGAGCGTCTCCAGTGTCGGCACGTCGCCGGCGCAGGCCATCACGACATCGGGCTCGCCATTCGCATCTTCGGTGCCGGCCCAGCTCCAGATGCCGATGCCGGCATCGCAATGCGTGGCTGCCTCCTGCATCGACAGCCATTGCGGCGCCGGCTGCTTGCCGGCGACGATGACGTTGATGCGGTCATAGGTGCGCAGGCAATGATCGGCGATCCACAGCAGCGTGTTGGCGTCCGGCGGGAAGTAGATGCGAACGATGTCGGCCTTCTTGTTGGCGACGAGATCGACGAAACCGGGATCCTGATGGCTGAAGCCGTTGTGGTCCTGACGCCAGACATGCGAGGTGAGCAGGTAGTTGAGCGAGGCGATCGGGCGCCGCCACGGCAGATGCCGCGTCACCTTCAGCCATTTGGCGTGCTGGTTGAACATGGAATCCACGATGTGGATGAACGCCTCGTAGCAGGAGAAGAAGCCGTGCCGTCCGGTGAGCAGATAGCCCTCTAACCAGCCCTGACAGAGATGCTCGCTCAGGACTTCCATCACGCGTCCGTCCTGGGCGAGATGCACGTCGTAAGGTTTTGTCGGCTCCATCCAGACGCGTTCGGTGGCCTCGAACACCGCATCGAGCCGGTTTGACGCGGTTTCGTCCGGGCCCATGATGCGGAAATTGCGGGCCTCGGCGTTGAGGCGGATGACGTCGCGCAGGAATTTTCCGAGCTCGCGGGTTGCCTCCGCCGCGACGCCGCCCGGCTGAGCGACCTCGACGGCGAAGCTGCGGAAGTCCGGCAGCTTCAGCTCCTTCTTCAGAAGGCCGCCATTGGCGTGTGGATTGGCGCCCATGCGGCGATGGCCTTCGGGCGCGAGCGCCTGGAGCTCGGCAATGAGCGCGCCGTTCGCGTCGAACAGCTTTTCCGGCTCGTAGCTGCGCATCCACTCTTCGAGAATATTCAGATGCGCCGGGTTCTCGCGACAGTTCGCGACGGGCACCTGATGCGCACGCCAAAAACCTTCGACCTTCTTGCCGTCGACTTCCTTGGGGCCGGTCCAGCCCTTCGGGCTGCGCAGCACGATCATCGGCCAACGCGGGCGTTCGACGCTCTTGCGGCCGTCGCGGGCGTGCTGCTGGATCGACCGGATACTGGCGAGCGCGACGTCGAGCGCGTCCGCCATGATCTGGTGCATCAATCTGGGATCGTCGCCCTGGACGAACAGCGGCTCGTGCCCGAGCCCGCGGAAGAGATCGCGGATCTCGTCGTCGCGCATCCGCCCAAGCACGGTCGGATTGGCAATCTTGTACCCATTGAGATGCAGGATCGGCAGCACCGCGCCGTCATGCGCAGGATTGAGGAATTTGTTGGAATGCCAGGACGCCGCGAGCGGGCCGGTCTCGGCCTCGCCGTCGCCGACGACACAGGCGACGATCAGGTCGGGATTGTCGAATGCCGCACCATAGGCATGCACCAGCGCGTAACCGAGCTCGCCGCCTTCGTGGATCGAGCCCGGCGTTTCCGGCGCCGCGTGACTGGGGATGCCGCCGGGGAAGGAGAACTGCCTGAACAGCTTGCGCAGTCCGTCGGTATCGCGCGCGATATCGGGATAGATCTCGCTGTAGCTGCCTTCGAGATAAGTGTTGGCGACCATGCCGGGGCCGCCGTGGCCGGGACCGCAGACATAGATCATGCTCAGATCCAGCGCACGGATGACGCGGTTGAGATGGGCATAAATGAAGTTCAAACCGGGCGTCGTGCCGCAATGGCCGAGCAAACGCGGCTTGATGTGCTCGGGCCGTAACGGCTCGCGCAGCAGCGGGTTGTCGAGCAGGTAGATTTGCCCGACGGAGAGATAGTTCGCGGCGCGCCAATAGCGATCGAGGAGATCGAGGTCGCCGCTCGCGGCGGCCGATTGTTGTTGATTTGTCATATTGCTGCCGACCTTCACCCGGGATCGTCACCAACCGAGTTCCGGCGAGATCGATCCTTCGGCAGCATCAAACGGGATCGCCGTGACGCCACTGTTGCGTGAGGTCAAAAGCAAGCGCGCGAAGTTTGGGCAGCTCTACTGTGCATGGGGTTGTTTTCACGTTTTTTGTTTGTGTTCTTGATTTGTTCCTGCGGCGTGCTATCTTGGCTTCATGAGTCCAGCATCCTCTCATGCTCTCAAGCACCCGCCGGTCACGGCGCCCTCCGAGCCGGCGGGTGCGCCTTCTGACTTCCCTGAGCTGGCGGTCGCCATCGACCGCCAGCGCAGGCGAGGCCGGGGCGCGCAGTCCAACGCCAGCGGCCGCTTCGAGGCCGAGGCGCGCGTCGCCTTCGACGATGGCTGGCAGAGCCTTGAAGAACTGCCGCCGTTCAAGACCACGGTCGCGGTCGACACTTCGCGCAAAGTGATCACCCGCAACGATTCTCCCGACATAGGCTTCGACCGCTCGATCAATCCCTACCGCGGCTGCGAGCACGGCTGCGTCTATTGCTTCGCGCGGCCGACGCATGCCTATCTCGGCCTGTCGCCGGGGCTCGACTTCGAATCGAAGCTGTTTGTAAAGCCCGAGGCGCCGGCGCTGCTCGAGAAGGAGCTTGCGGCGCCCGGCTACGAGCCGCGGATGATCGCGATCGGCACCAACACTGATCCCTATCAGCCGATCGAGCGCGAGCGCAAAATCATGCGCGGCATTCTGGAGGTGCTGGAGCGCGCCGGCCATCCCGTCGGGATCGTCACCAAGTCGGCGCTGGTGACCCGCGACATCGACATTCTCGCGCGCATGGCCAAGCGCAACCTCGCCAAGGTCGGGATCTCCGTGACCTCGCTCGATCCGAAATTGGCGCGCACAATGGAGCCACGGGCGTCAACGCCGCCGAAGCGGCTGGAGGCGCTGAAGCAGCTTTCCGAGGCCGGCATTCCGACCACCGTCATGGTCGCGCCCGTGATCCCCGCGCTGAACGATTCCGAGATCGAGCGCATCCTGGATGCTGCCGCCCATGCCGGCGTCAAGGAAGCCTCCTACGTGTTGCTGCGGTTGCCGCTCGAGGTGCGCGATCTCTTTCGCGAATGGCTGATGGCGAACTATCCGGACCGCTATCGCCACGTCTTCACACTGATCCGCGACATGCGCGGCGGCCGTGACTACGACGCGAAATGGGGCGAGCGCATGAAGGGGACCGGCCCGATGGCCTGGACCATCGGTCGCCGCTTCGAGATCGCCTGCGACAGGCTCGGGCTGAACAAGCGGCGCCCCAAGCTGACGACGGATCATTTTGCCAAGCCGAAGCGGAACGGCGATCAGCTCAGCCTGTTCTGAGGGACGAAGTGGAAGAGGCGTCGTATGAGTCAGGAACTGGCAGCTCCAATCCCGCGGCTCACCGTCATCACGCTGGGCGTGAACGACATCCGCGCCAGCATTGCCTTTTACGACGCGCTCGGTTTCTCGCGCCGGCTGAAGGTGACCGGTGAGGCCGTTGCGTTCTATGATACTGGCGGTCCGGTGCTCGCGCTGTTTCCGTGGGATCAGCTCGCGGTCGACGCCAAATTGCCTGATCACCCGAGGCCATCGACGTTCCGCGGCATGACGCTCGCATGGAACTGCCGCGCGCGTGAGGAGGTGGACGCGGTGCTGGCTTTCGCCGTCGGCGAGGGAGCCGCGCTGCTGAAGGCCGCGCATGAGACCGATTACGGCGGCTATTCCGGCTATTTCGCCGATCCTGACGGCCATCCATGGGAAGTCGTGGTCGCGCCCGGCATCGAGGTCGGCGAGGACCGGCGGGTGCATCTGGCGGAATAGGGCGGCTGACTTGAATAACGGGAATTGTCCGAGGTTCCCGGTTGCGCAGGCCATTCCGCTTGCGCACGATCCCGGCCATGATTCGGGATCAATCCGCCAAGAAGCTGGCCAAAGACGCGCCCAAGAAGGCTGCGCCTGAGAACAAGAAGGCCGCGCCTAAGAACGACAAGGCTGCGCCCAAGAAAATGGCCAAGGCGCTGGCGGGCACAAAGAGCGCCATCATCGTTGCTCCAAGCTTCCGCCGCGAGCGCGCGCTGATCAAGCGTGGCGTCTGGCCGGTGGCAGGCTGCGATGAGGCCGGCCGCGGGCCGTTGGCCGGACCTGTGGTGGCGGCGGCGGTGATTCTCGATCCCGACCGCATCCCGCGCGGCATCGATGATTCCAAGCGCCTGACGGCCGAGGAGCGCGAAAGGCTGTTCGACAAGATCTGCGCCACCGCCCAGGTCTCGGTGGCAGTCGCCTCGCGCGCCCGCATCGACCGCGATAACATCCTGCGCGCCTCGCTGTGGGCACTGAAGCGCGCCGTGGTGGCGCTGCCCGAGCAGCCCCGGCATGTCTTCGTCGACGGCCGCGACCGGCTGGATACGGAATGCGATTGCGAGGCCGTGATCGGTGGCGACGGCATCGTCCTGTCGATCGCAGCGGCCTCGATCATCGCCAAGGTGACGCGGGACCGCCTGATGTGCGCACTGGCTCAGGACTGTCCCGGCTACGGTTTCGAGCAGCACAAGGGCTACGCCGTGCCCGAGCACCTCGATGCGCTCAACCGCCTCGGCCCCACCGTCCACCACCGCAGCTTCTTCGCCCCCGTCGCCGCCGCACGCGCCAAGCACATGCCCTGGACGGTCGAGCCGGCACAGGATCTGTTTGCGGTGACCGAGATCGAGCTGCAGGTGGATACGGGCTTGGAAGTCGACGCGTCGGCCAATCTCTAGCCGAGACTCGGTTGCCACGACGCGTCACGCCCTTTATCAAAACAGTCGTCAGCGAATAGGGCCGGCTTGACGGGTTGGCTGCATCTTTCGGACGTTGCATGCGGTTTACCTCCCTGGTCATCGAGCTCATTCGCGCGCGGCCGCGGCTGATCGTCTGGATCGTCGTGCTGCTCCAGGCCGCGATGTGGCTGTTCGTGGCGCTGGTGTTTTATCGCAGCCCGCCCGGCAGCCTCGCGACCCTGCTGGCCTTCGGCCGCGAATACCAGGTCGGCACTGATTTGGGCCCGCCCTTGCCGGTCTGGCTCGCCGACATCGCCTATCGCGCCGCCGGCGGCCACGTGTTCGGCGTCTATGTCCTGGCCGAGCTCTGCGGGATCGCGACCCTCATCACGCTCTATCATCTCTCCCGCGCGGTGGTCGGCCCCCAGCAGGCAGTGCTGGCCGTGCTGCTGACCATGACGCTGCTGGCCTTCTCCTCGCCCACACTCGACTTCAGCCCCCTGGTGCTGGCGCGGCCACTCTGGGCGCTGCTGCTGCTGCACTCCTGGCAGATCATCGGACAGCGCCGCGGCAACGCCTGGTTCGCCTGGTCGATCGAGGCGGGCCTCTTGCTGCTGACGACGCCGGCTGCGATCTTCCTGCTGCTACTGATCGTCGTCTTCGCGCTCGCAACCGCGGGCGGCCGCCGCACATTGCGCGCCTTCGACCCGCTGTTTGCGCTGGTGGTCGTCGCGGTGCTGGCACTGCCCTATGCCGTCTGGCTGATGCGCGCCGAGGCGCTCGTCCTGCCGACCTTGCCTGCGGTCAGCGAGCTCAATGCCCGCGCACTGCACGCGGCCTGGCTGCTCGGGGGGCTCCTGCTCGGTGCGGCCGCGATCCCGGCGCTGACGGTGCTCAACACCGGCTTGTTCGTTCCCAAGAGCGAGGAGGCGCCGATCATCTTCCGCCCGCCGGTCGAGCCGCTCGCGCGCAATTTCGTCTATTTCTTCGCACTCGCGCCGGCGCTTGGCGCGGTGCTGATCTCCGGTCTGCTGGGCCTCGACGCCGTCGTCGGCGGCGCCGGCGTCGTGCTGGTCTTGTCGGGGCTTGCCGTGGTCGTGGGGGCCGGCGACCTCATCGCGATGCGCCGCGCGAGGATGCTCCGGATGGTCTGGGCGGCCGCCGTCATCGCGCCCGCAATCGGCGTCGTGCTCGCCGTCCTGCTCCTGCCGTGGACCGGTGCCAACGAGATCGCGACGTCGATGCCGGCGCGGGCGATTTCGGACTTCTTCGACGAGAGCTTTGCCCGCCGCACCAATCATCGTCTGCGCGCGGTCGCCGGCGAGACCCAGCTTGCGAGCTTGATCACGCTGCATTCCGGCCGGCCGCATCTCTTCATCGATGCCGAGCCCGCGCGTACGCCCTGGATCAATCAGGCCAAATTCAGCGAGACCGGCGGCGTCGTGGTCTGGCGGGCCTCCGATACCGCCGGGACCCCGCCGCCGGACATCCTCGCGCGCTTTCCGGGCATCGTCCCGGAAGTCCCGCGCGCCTTCGAGTGGCTGGTGACTGGACGCCAGCAACTCCTGCGTATCGGCTGGGCCATCGTGCGGCCGAAGGGGGCGTAGTCGCTCCCTCTTTCCGTCGTCATTGCGAGGAGCGCTTGCGACGAAGCAATCCAGAGTCCCTCCGCGGAAGGATTCTGGATTGCTTCGCTGCGCTCGCAATGACGGGGAGAGGTCATACGGCTCCTTACGCGCCCGCCAGCACCTTCGCGATCGCGCGCAGATCCTGCCAGGCCAGCCGCTTGTACGACGGCGAGCGCAACAGATAGGCGGGGTGGAAGGTCGGCAGCGCGCGGATGGTGCGCGCGTCCGTCTCGTAGTCGAACCAGCGGCCGCGGGTACGCATGATGCCTTCGCGGGTCGACAGCAGCGTCTGCGTCGAGGGATTGCCGAGCGTCACAAGCACATCCGGATTCACCAGCTCGATCTGGCGCTGGATGAACGGCAGGCAGATTTGCGTTTCCTGCGGCGTCGGCGTGCGATTGCCGGGCGGCCGCCAGGGGATCACGTTGGCGATGTAGGCGGTGCTGCGGTTGAGGCCTATGGCTCCTATCATCAAATCGAGCAGCTTGCCGCTACGTCCGACGAAGGGCAGCCCCTCGATGTCCTCGTCGCGGCCCGGTGCCTCGCCGACGAACATGATGCGCGCCTGCGGATTACCGTCGGCGAAAACCAACCGTGTCGCTGTGTGCTTCAGCGCGCAGCCGTCAAAGCTCTGCATCAGCTCGCGTAGCGCCTCCAAGGTCGGCGCGGTGCGTGCGGCCTCGCGCGCCGAGGCGATCGCGATGTCGGGCGCGGGTGCCGCCTCGCCGCGGATGACCGCGGGAGCCGCAACCGGCCGTGGCGCCTCGAGCGGAGGTGCGGCGCGCGGGGCCGGAGGCGGGGCGTCGACTTCCGCCAGGCGGTCAATCGGTTCCTCCACGAGCGCGCAATCGACACCCGCCTCCAGATAGAAGGCGAGAAGCTCTCGGACGGTGGGCGCGGGTTCGGGGATCATTTGGAAAGTCAGACTTTTATATCAGTTTGGAGCGCCTTGCACCCCGGCGGAACGCGATTCCGAGGTTGTCCTACCCGGAAAAATCGGAAACAAGAGGGCGCAATCGACCAAGGACCGTCTCAAGGGCTGAGATCAGATGAGCACCGAAGAACTTCCCCCGCGCGAATCCATGGAATTCGACGTCGTCATCGTCGGCGCCGGCCCCTCGGGCCTGGCTGCGGCGATCCGGCTGAAGCAGATCAATGCCGATCTCAATGTCGTCGTGGTGGAAAAGGGCTCCGAGGTCGGTGCGCATATTCTCTCCGGCGCCGTGATCGACCCGGCCGGGCTCGACAAGCTGATCCCGGACTGGCGCGAGGATTCCGATTGTCCGCTCAAGACGCAGGTCAAGGACGATCGCTTCTACTGGATGACGGGCGGCGGTGCGATCAGGCTGCCGAACTTCATCATGCCGCCTCTGATGGACAACCATCACTGCTATATCGGCTCGCTCGGCAATGTCTGCCGCTGGCTCGCGCGCAAGGCAGAGGCGCTCGGCGTCGAGATCTATCCGGGCTTTGCCGCCGCCGAAGTGCTCTATGACGAGCAGGGCGCGGTGAAGGGCATCGCCACCGGCGACATGGGCATCGGCCGGGACGGCAAGCCGAAGGACTCCTTTACCCGTGGCATGGAATTGCTTGGCAAGTACACGCTGTTCGCGGAAGGCGCGCGCGGCAGCCTGACCAAGCAGCTCATCGCGAAGTTCGCGCTGGATACCAAGAGCGAGCCTGCGAAGTTCGGCATCGGGCTCAAGGAAGTCTGGCAGATCGATCCCGCCAAGCACCAGAAGGGCATGATCCAGCATTCGTTCGGCTGGCCACTCGATCTGAAGACCGGCGGAGGCTCGTTCCTCTATCACTACGACGACAACCTCGTTGCCGTCGGCTTCGTCGTGCATCTCAACTACGACGATCCGTATCTGTCGCCGTTCGACGAGTTCCAGCGTTTCAAGACCCATCCGTCGATCCGCTCCACCTTCGAAGGTGCCAAGCGGCTCGCTTATGGCGCACGCGCCATCACCGAGGGCGGCTATCAGTCGGTGCCGAAACTCAGCTTCCCCGGCGGCGCGCTGATCGGCTGCGCGGCCGGCTTCGTCAACGTTCCCCGCATCAAGGGCGTGCACAACGCGATGGGCACGGGCATGCTCGCCGCCGAGCACGTTGCGTCAGCCATTGCCGCCGATCGCGCCAACGACGAGATCGTCGACTACGAGAATGCCTGGCGCTCCTCCTCGGTCGGCAAGGATTTGTTCCTGGTCCGCAACGTCAAGCCGCTGTGGTCGAAGTTCGGCACGGTGCTCGGCGTTGCGCTCGGCGGCTTCGACATGTGGTGCAACACGCTGTTCGGCGGCTCGCTGTTTGGCACCCAGTCGCATGCGAAGCCCGATCGCGCGACGCTCGATCCGGCCAAGACCCACGCGCCGAGGGCCTACCCGAAGCCGGACGGCAAGATCTCCTTCGACAAGCTTTCGTCGGTGTTCCTGTCCAATACCAATCATGAGGAGGATCAACCGGTCCATCTCAAGGTCACGGACATGAACCTCCAGAAAACCTCCGAGCACGACGTGTTCGCCGGTCCCTCGAATCGTTATTGCCCGGCCGGCGTCTATGAGTGGATCGAGGAAGGTTCGGGCCCGCGCTTCCAGATCAACGCCCAGAACTGCGTCCACTGCAAAACCTGCGACGTGAAGGATCCCAACGGCAACATCACCTGGGTTCCCCCGGAGGGCGGCGGCGGTCCAAACTACGAGGCGATGTAGGCGGGGTCAGCAAGCCACGATCCATGTGACCCAAGCCCAATGTGACCAATATTGCGTGACATTGGCCCTATGACGCACGTTCGCGTGAGAACCCGGCCGCGGTCGCGGTCCGTGGTCACGATAAGGCCATACTGGCGGCGTCTTGGGGCGCTCTTGACCGGTGACTTGGCCGATTTGGGGCGTGCGGAGGCGATCGCCCGGCCCGAATCCTTGCGGTGAAGCGCCAAAAGCGGCATTGTCGGCCCGACAGTTCCGGGTCCCCATGCCACCGGCCGCGTTCGCATGCGATACGGCCTTCTGCAAACCCAGGCACTACCAACTCAAGGCGAGCCCTGATGCTTTCAAATCGTTTCAACCGTTGGACTGTTGCCGCCATTGCCCTCATGGGCTCAGCGATCGCGACGGTCCCCGGCGCGGTCCTGGCGCAGACGCCGGACCATCCGTCCGACACGGCGGCGCAGTTTCCGACCCGAAACGATCTGAAGGCGCTGACCACTTCCGGCAGCTATCTCGCCGCCCGCCACGCCAGCGTCGAGCGCGATGCGGCCTCTGCCGCCGCGTTCTATCGCTCGGCCCTGCGCACCGATCCCAAGAACAACGAGCTGCTTGACCGCGCTTTCATCTCCTCGGTTGCAGACGGCGACATCGATGAGGCCGTCAAGCTCGCCGAGCGCATCCTGACCATCGACAAGACCAACCGCGTTGCACGCCTCGTCGTCGGCGTGCACGATCTCAAGTTCAAGAAGTATGCGGCCGCGCAGACCAACATCAACCAGTCGATCCGCGGTCCGATCACCGATCTCGTCGCCACGCTGCTGTCGGGCTGGGCCGCCTATGGTGCGGGCGATGCCAAGGGCGGCGTCGCCACCATCGACAAGCTGGCCGGTCCGGAATGGTATCCGCTGTTCAAAGACCTCCACGCCGGCATGATCCTCGAACTCGCCGGCAAGGAGAAAGACGCGGGCACCCGGTTCGAGCGTGCCTACAAGCTCGACGATTCCATGCTGCGCGTCACCGAGGCCTATGCGCGCTGGCTGTCGCGCAACAAGGACTCGGCCGCCGCGACCACGGTCTACCAGGCTTTCGACAAGAAGCTCGCCCGCCATCCGCTGATCGTGGAAGGGTTGCGCGACACCAAGGCCGGCAAAAAGATGCCGCCGCTGGCCGATAGCGCGCAAGCCGGCGCCGCAGAAGCACTCTACGGCATCGGCGCCACGTTGACCCGCCGCGGCGGCGAGGATCTGGCGCTGGTCTATCTCCAGCTCTCGCTCTACCTCCAACCCACCCATCCCCTGGCGCTGCTCTCGCTCGCCGATCTCTATGAATCGGTGAAGCGGCCGCAGATGGCGATCAAGGTCTATGAGCGGGTGCCGTCGTCCTCGCCGCTCAAGCGCAACGCCCAGATCCAGCTCGCCATCGATCTGGATTCCGCCGACCGCACCGACGAGGCGATCAAGATCCTCAAGGGCGTCACCACTGAGGACTCGAAGGATCTCGAAGCGATCATGGCGCTCGGCAACATCGAGCGCGGCCGCAAGAAGTTTGGCGAATGCGGCGCAACCTATTCGCAAGGCGTCGACGTGCTGCCGGCCGGCAACGACAAGGCCAACAGCGTCTGGTACTATTATCGTGGCATCTGCGAGGAGCGCTCCAAGCAGTGGGGCAAGGCCGAAGCCGACATGAAGAAGGCGCTCGAGCTGCAGCCCGACCAACCGCACGTCCTCAACTATCTCGGCTATTCCTGGATCGACCAGGGCATCAATCTCGACGAAGGCATGAAGATGATCAAGCGGGCGGTCGAGCAGCGCCCGGATGACGGCTACATCGTCGATTCCCTCGGCTGGGCCTATTACCGCATCGGCAATTACGAAGACGCGGTGAAGAACCTCGAGCGCGCCATTGACCTCAAGCCCGAGGATCCCACCATCAACGACCACCTTGGCGATGCCTATTGGCGCGTCGGCCGCACGCTGGAAGCCAAGTTCCAGTGGGCCCACGCCCGCGATCTCAAGCCCGAAGCGGATGAGCTTCCGAAGATCGAGGCCAAGATTGCAAACGGTATGACCGACGACAATTCGAACTCCTCGGCTGCGCAGGCGGAGAAGGAGAAGAAGAAGGACGACGGCAAGGGCGGCTGAGTGAGTTGAAGTTGGGGGCGTGTCGTCAATGCCGGCGTTGATTGAAGAAGGGCGCGCGAAGGTCAATCTGAGCCTTCGTGTGGTAGGCCGTCGTACCGATGGCTATCATGATCTCGAAAGCGTCGTCGCCTTTGCCGACTGCGCCGACCGGCTCACGCTGGAGCCCGCCGGCGAGCTGAAGCTCACCACGACGGGGCCGCTCGCGGCGGCTTGCGGCGATATGGCCGACAACCTCGTGTTCAAGGCGGCCAAGCTCCTGGCCGAAGCCGTCCCGAACCTGAAGCTGGGCGCCTTCGCGCTCGACAAGGTGCTCCCGGTTGCGGCCGGTATCGGCGGCGGCTCGGCCGACGCCGCGGCGGCGCTGCGGTTGTTGGCGCGTCTCAACAATCTGGAACTCGACGACCCGCGGCTGCAGAAGGTTGCGCTTGCGACCGGTGCCGACGTGCCGGTGTGTCTGTTCTCGCGCGCCTGCGACATGACCGGTGTCGGCGAGCAGCTGCTGCCCTTGATGCTGCCGAGCATGCCCTGCGTGATGGTCAATCCGCGCGTGCCGGTCGCGACCAAGGATGTGTTTCAGGCGCTGGGCCTGCGCAACGGCGAGCTCCTGGTCGGCGCCACGTCCGTCTTCGACGCCCCGGCCTGGCCGGGCGAGGGCGCCTCCATTGACGATTGGGTCGACACGCTCAAGGCCGTCGCCAACGACCTCGAAGCGCCTGCGATGCGCATCGAGCCGGTGATTGGGGACGTGCTGGAAGCCTTGCGTGGCTCCGCCGGCGTCAAGCTCGCCCGCATGTCCGGCTCGGGTGCGACGTGCTTTGCGATCTATGGCACATCTGCTGAGGCGCATGCCGCCGCTGAGAAGATCCGGAGGGGTCATTCCGGCTGGTGGGTGCACTCGGGGACGTTGAGCTAAGCCAGCCCGAGAAACTCCCGGATCTCACTCAACACCTCCTGCGGCTTGTCATGTTGCAGCCAGTGTCCGGCCCCGGCGATGGTCTCGACGCGCGCCTGCGGAAAGTAGCGCTCCAGGCCCGCGGCCCTCGCGCCAGCCAGAAAGCTTTCGCCGGCATTCAAGAGCAGGGTCGGACAGGTGATGCGCGACCACAGCGCGATGTGATCGTCCGGCCAGAGCCGGTGCGGCGCAGAGGCGCGCTGGTAGGGATCGAACTTCCAGCTATAGGTGCCGTCCTCGTTCTGCCGCGCGCCGTGGGTGGCGAGATGCAGCGCGAGGTCGCGGGACAGTCGCTTGTTGTGAAGGACCATCTGCGCCGCCGCGTCTTCGAGGGTCGAATAGCGGCGCGGTGCGCGGTCGTGCAGCTTGTCGAGCTGACCGACCCATTTGCCGATGCGCTCATGCACCGGCTGTTTTGGTGTATCCGGCAACATCGTGACGCCGTCGAGCACGACCAGCTTCGAGACCTGTTCGGGGAATGCCCCTGTAAAGATGAGGCTGACCATGCCGCCCATGGAATGGCCGATGAGAGTGACTTGAGGCGCTGCGATGGCACGGATGAGCTGGGCGAGGTCGTACACATACTCCGTCAGCGCGTAGCTGCCGCCTTTGGTCCAGTCGGAATCGCCGTGACCGCGCAGGTCGGGTGCGAGCACGTGAAAGTGCGGCTGTAGCGACCGGGCGATAACGTCCCAGCTCCGGCAGTGATCGCGGCCGCCATGAACCAGGATGGCGACGGGCGCGCCGTCGTTGCCCCAGTCGGCATAATGCAGCCGCAGGCCGTGAGACTCGTAACTGCGGCTTTGCGGAGCGAGCATGGTGGCGCTATCCATTCACGGGCCGTCGGGCCAGTGCGAGCGACAGGCCGAGCCCTGCGATGAAGACGCCGGAGCCCTGGGTGAGACGTCGCATCAAATGCGGCCTTCCGATCAACTGCGTGCGTGTCGCGGAAGCCATCAGCACCACCACGATATCGGCGAGCGTGTTCAGCGTCACCGAGATCGCACCCAACGTGATGAATTGCAGCGTCGGGTTCGATCCCGTCGGGTCAAGGAACTGCGGAACGAAGGCGAGGAAGAATGCGGCGGTCTTCGGGTTCAGCGCCTCGACCAGCACGCCGTCGCGGAAGGCGCGCTTGTCGCCGACGGGTTCGCTGTCGAATGACAGCGGGCGACCGGCGCTGCGAAATGTCCTGATCCCGAGCCAGACCAGATAGAGTGCGCCGACAAATTTCACGGCGGCGAACAGCTCGGCGCTGGCAAGGATGATCGCGGAGATGCCGAGGCTGCCCGCGACCACATGAACCAGCCCGCCGAGCGCGGTGCCCGCGGTCGATGCAAAGCCGCTGGTGCGCCCTTCCGACAAGGTCCGTGCCGCGACGTAGAAAATGCCGGGGCCGGGAACGGCGGCGATGAGACAAGCGGCGGCCAGGAACAGCCAGAAATTCGTGTTGATCATCCTGCTTTGGTAGCGATGCTTGCCGCGATTGCAAGGCCCGTCGTTTGCAAGGCCCGTCGTTTAGCCCATCCGGCGGAAGATCACGCTGGCATTCACCCCGCCGAAGCCGAACCCGTTCGAGATCGCGTGCTGCATCGGCATCGGGCGCGCCACACCGGCGACGATGTCGATGCCGTCAGCGCCGGGATCAGGGTTTTCGAGATTGAGCGTCGGCGGCGCGATCTGGTCGCGCAGGGCGAGCACGGTGAAGACCGCTTCCAGTCCACCGGCAGCACCGAGCAGATGGCCGGTGGCCGATTTGGTCGCGCTCACGGCGATGCCGCGGTTGCGGCCGAACAGCGCGGCAATCGCGCCAAGCTCGCTCTCGTCGCCGGCCGGCGTCGATGTCGCATGCGCGTTCAGATGCTGCAAATCCGCGGGCGCAAGCTTGGCCTGCCGGAGCGCGATTTCCATGGCGCGCCGGGCGCCGTCGCCGTCAGGCGGACCCGATGTCATGTGATAGGCGTCTGCGGTTGTGCCGTATCCGACGATCTCCGCGATCGGCGTCGCGCCACGTGCCAATGCATGCTCCAGCTCCTCGATCACCAGGATGCCGGCGCCTTCGCCCATGACAAAACCGTCGCGGTCGCGATCGAACGGGCGCGAGGCGCGCGCGTCATTGAACCCGCTCGACAGAGCGCGGGCCGCGGCGAAGCCGCCGAGGCTGACGATGTCGATGCAGGCTTCCGCGCCGCCGCAGATCGCCACATCAGTCTCGCCCGTGCGGATCATGCGCGCGGCATCGCCGATCGCCTGAACGCCAGCGGCGCAGGCCGTGACCGGTGTGCCCAGCGCTCCCTTGTAGCCGTATTTGATCGAGACGTGGCCGGCGGCGAGATTGGCGAGGAAGGAGGGGATCGTGAACGGCGACAGCCGGCGCGGGCCGCGCTGTTCGGTGATGCGCACCGCCTCCGCCATGGCCGGAAAACCGCCGACGCCGGAGGCGATGATCGTCGCGGTTCGTTCCTGCGCCGCCGCGTCCTGCGGCGTCCAGCCGGCCTGCGCAACCGCTTCTGCGGTGGCGAGCAGCGCGAACAGGATGAAGCGGTCCATTTTGCGCTGGTCTTTCGGCGCGGCGGCCTGCGCGGGATCGAAGCCGCCGTCCGCGTCATCGGCCTTGTCGGGCACGAGGCCGGCGATGCGTGCGGGCAGCGCCTGCGACCATTCCGGCAGCGGGCGCAGCCCGCTTTGACCGGCCAGTAGCCGACGCCAGGAGAGTTCGACACCGCAGCCAAGCGGCGACACCGCGCCCATTCCCGTCACGACGATACGACGCATGTCAGTCTCCAGCCGGCGCGACGGCCGGGTTCATGGCTTTGAGCGAGGTCAACCGTTTGCGCATGACACGGCTGGCGCGGGGACCCGCGATAATGACCGCATTGGTGAGCGTGATCGGCTGCATGTCGGCGGCATCGACCACGACAGGATTAAAGGGGCGACGATTGCGCCGGTTCGCGAGCAGGATGGCTTCGCCCTTCGGGGCGAGATGCTTGTTGCCCCAGGCGAGCAGGGTTGCGAGCACGGGGAAGAAGTCCCGCGCCTTGTCGGTCAGCACATATTCGTAGCGCGGCGGCCGTTCATTGTAGCGGCGGCGGACGAACATGCCGCTTTCGGTGAGATGGGCCAATCGCCGCGACAGGATATTCGGCGCGATCCCGAGGCTTTGCGAAAATTCGTCGAACTTCGTTGCGCCCTGGAACGCATCCCGCAGGATCAAGATGCTCCACCATTCGCCGACCGTCTCCACGGCGCGGCCGACCGGACATTCCTGGATGGAAGGGGATTTGGGCTGCATGGGGGGAAGGTAGGAGAGTAACTTGCAAAATGCAAGTTAGTAGACGAACCGTTGGAACACTCCGACGGGTGTGTGCCGCAAGATGGCGCATAGGATTTGACTGCAAGTTGGAAGGCGGCCCTCGCACACCTAGCTCGTCATTGCGAGCGCAGCCAAGCCATCTAGAGTCCCTCTGCGGGAAGATTCTGGATTGCTTCGCTGCGCTCGCAATGACGCTGTTGATGCAGTGGTGGCTCGTACCTCAACGATGTCGTCCCGGCGAAGGCCGGGACCCATACCCACGACTGTTGTTGTGATGCACGATGGTGGCCACAGCCGCTAAGACAACGCCGACCGGGGTAATGGGTCCCGGCCTTCGCCGGGACGACACTGAGGGTGTGGTTACTAGCAAGCGCTAAGGATGCGAGAAGCTAATGCGACCGTGCCAGGCAGAACGCCACGACCTGCTCCAGCGCGCTCTTCATTGGCGAGGACGGGAACAGCGCCAGCGCGTCCACCGCCATGGCGCCGTAGTGCTGGGCGCGGCTGCGCGTGTCTTCGAGCGCACGATGCTTGTTCATCAAGCCGATGGCGTGGTCGAGGTCGGTGTCGCCGATCTCGCCGCGCTCGAGCGCGCGGATCCAGAAGGCGCGCTCGGTGTCGTTGCCGCGGCGGAAGGCGAGCACGACGGGCAGCGTGATCTTGCCCTCGCGGAAATCGTCGCCGGTGTTCTTGCCGAGCTTGGCGCTCTTGCCGCCATAGTCGAGCACGTCGTCGACGAGCTGGAAAGCGATGCCGAGATTCATGCCGACCGAGCGGCAGGCGGTCTGCTCCGCCTTCGGACGGTTGGCGATCACGGGGCCGACCTCGCAGGCGGCCGCGAACAGCTCGGCGGTCTTGCCGCGGATCACGGCGAGATATTCGTCCTCGGTGGTCGCGGTGTTCTTGGCGGCGGCAAGCTGCATCACCTCGCCCTCGGCGATAGTCGCGGCGGCCGCGGAGAGAATGTCGAGCGCACGGAGCGAGCCGACCTCGACCATCATGCGGAAGGCCTGGCCGAGCAGGAAGTCGCCGACCAGCACGCTCGCCTCATTGCCCCAGAGCATGCGTGCCGACAGCTTGCCGCGGCGCATCTCGCTCTCGTCGACGACGTCGTCATGGAGCAGGGTGGCGGTATGCATGAACTCGACGCTGGCGGCGAGCTTGATATGGCCGTCGCCGGTGTAGCCGGCGAGGTTGGCCATGGCCAGCGTCAGCATCGGCCGCAGGCGCTTGCCCCCGGAGGAGATCAAATGGTTGGCGACCTCCGGGATCATGGTCACGTCCGAACCGGTCCGCGACAGGATCGTGGCGTTGACGCGCTCCATGTCACCGGCGACAAGGGCAACCAGCTCTTCGATCGACGCGCCGGGAGTTTCGAAAGGTACGATGACGGCCACGCCGGTCTCCAATATTTGCCCCGGAAGGGCTATTCTGATGGAAAGACAATAGAAACTGGACGGGGATGCGGCAAGGGCCGTGGAACCATTGACATTTGGCGCTTAATCCCCGTCAGGCAGGAGGCCTGTGTTTTGCGAGAACTGGTTCGGACCAACGATATGGTGCTGGTGTCGGCGATCGGCGCGCTGCTCGACGGCGCCAACATCCATCATCTGGTGCTGGACCAGAACATGAGCATCATCGAGGGCTCGCTCGGCATTTTGCCGCGGCGGATCCTGGTCCATGAGGACGACGCCCTCGAGGCCCGGCAGCTCCTGACCGAGGCCGGCCTCAGCCACGAACTGCGCGGCGATGAGTGAAGCGCTGGCAGACCTCACCGAGGACGCCTTTCTCGGCGGGCAATTGCGGCTGAAGCAGAAGCGGTCCGGCCATCGCGCCGGGCACGACGCCATTCTGCTCGCGGCGGCGACGGAGGCGAGGGCGGGCGACCGCGTCGTCGATCTCGGCGCCGGCATCGGCACGGCGGGCCTTGCGTTGGCGCGGCGCGTTCCGGGGATCAGGCTCGGCCTGGTCGAGATCGATCCCGAGCTGGCGGAGCTTGCGCGCGCCAATGCGGCAGCGAATGCGATTGCCGCCGAGACGATCGTGCTCGACGTCACCGCGGACGCGCAGGCCTTCGTAGCCAGCGGGCTCGCGCCGGACAGCGTCGACGTGGTGCTGATGAACCCGCCCTTCAACGATCCCGCTCGCCATCGCGGCTCGCCCGATCAGGCGCGCCAGATCGCGCATGTGGCGACGGATGAGACGCTGAATGCCTGGGTGCATGCGGCGCGGCGCATCCTCCGACCGAATGGCGCGCTGACATTGATTTGGCGCGCAGATGGGATCGCGGAGGTTTTGGCGGCGCTGTCTCGCGGCTTCGGCAGTCTCGCGATTCTGCCGGTTCACGGTGAAGCAGGACGGCCCGCGATCCGCGTGCTGGTGCGCGCGATCAAGGGCGGGAGGGCCCCGGCACGATTGCTGCCGGGCCTCATGCTCAACGAGGAGTCACGTGTGCCGAAAAAAGAGGTGATGGATATTCTGGAGGGAAGAGCGGTTCTACCCCTGGTGGAACCGTGCTGAGCTATTGCGGAAGCGATTCCGACTGCTGCTCTTGGGGAGTCGTCAAGCGGATCGCCATGAACAGCGCACCGATCAGCAGCATCAGCAGATAGATTTTCATGGTGTTCTCCGCTGGCCCATTGCAGCCTCTCAACGGGGTTTCTGCAAAACACGTTCCGGGCCCTTCCAATGACAGTCGCGTGATAAGAAATAGTTAATCAGAGGTAACGGCATGGCCGAACAATTGAACGATCGTGAGAGTTCCGGCCTGGCCGACAAGCTCATGCAATATCTGCCGGCGCGCTTCCGTCCCGGCACGGCCGTGGTGCCGGTGGTGCGGTTGTCCGGTGTGATCGGCGCAGTGACGCCGCTGCGTCCAGGCATGACGCTCGCGACCGTTTCGCGGGTGCTGGAGCGGGCGTTTTCGACCCGCAACGCCAAAGCGGTGGCGCTGGTGATCAATTCGCCCGGCGGCTCGCCGGTGCAGTCGCGCCAAATCTACCTGCGCATCAAGCAGCTCGCGGCGGAGAAGAAGCTGCCGGTGCTGGTGTTCGTCGAGGACGTCGCGGCTTCCGGCGGCTACATGATCGCCTGCGCCGGCGACGAGATCATCTGCGATCCGTCCTCGATCCTCGGCTCGATCGGCGTGGTTGGCGGCAGCTTTGGTTTCCAGGAAGCGATCAAGCGACTCGGCATCGAGCGGCGCCTCTACACCGCCGGCGCGCACAAGGCGATGCTCGACCCGTTTCTCCCCGAAAACCCCGACGACGTCGCCAAGCTGAAGGCGCTCCAGCGCGAGATCCACCAGATCTTCATCGCCCTGGTGAAGGAGAGCCGCGGCGCGCGGTTGAAGGGCTCCGACGACACCCTGTTCACGGGCGAATACTGGGCCGGCGAGAGTTCGATCGCGCTGGGGCTCGCCGACAGCATTGGCGATCTCCGCTCAACTCTTCGTGCCCGCTTTGGCGAGAAGGTTCTCACCCCCGTGATTGCCCAGCCGACCGGTCTGCTCTCCGGCCTTTTGGGCCGGAAATCGCCCGGCGCGGGGCAGCTTTCGGCCATGGAATCAATGGCCGGCCTGCCGGACGACCTGATCTCGGCAGTCGAGACGCGGGCGATCTGGGCGAAATTCGGGTTCTAGATGGAGCCCTGCCGCGCCATTTGGCCCCAAGGAGACTTGAAGCCGAGCCAATTGCGGCGCGGCCCGGTCTGCGCAAGAATGTGCGTGGGGGCTGAGCACTGAACAAGGAACGACCGATGCCGCCGTTCGTCGCATTCGCGGGCGTCCTGGGCGGGCTTGCCGTGGTCCGCTGGGCCTACAAGACCGCTGTCAGGATCAACCAGGAGCTGGAGGAGATGCGCCTCTCGCGCGTCGCCGAGGCCGCCCATATGGGAGCCGTCCAGACCCTGAAACAGGATCCCGTGACTGGAGCCTATCGGCCGGGTTAGTTGGTGCAGTCGTCATGGCCGGGCTTGTCCCGGCCATCCGCGTCTTGCCTGACGCACGAAGAACGTGGATGCCCGGGCCTTCGCCTCGCCGAAGCGGCTTCGGCCGCGCAGGCGGGACAAGCCCGGGCATGACGGACAACTGGGCCCGAATCCACCCCCTTTGCCTTGATTCCCACCCCTGCCGTCGATACGGTCCCGCGCGATTCAACCCCCCGCGAGAGCCCGATCTGACGATGGACGCCTCCTTGCCCGCCCATATGCGCCCGGAACGCTCGTTCCAGGGTTTTATCCTCGCGCTCCAGCGGTTCTGGGCCGAGCAGGGCTGCGTGATCCTGCAGCCCTATGACATGGAGATGGGCGCGGGTACCTTCCATCCGGCGACGACGTTACGCGCACTCGGGCCAAAGCCCTGGAATGCGGCCTATGTGCAGCCCTCGCGGCGGCCCAAGGACGGCCGCTACGGCGAGAATCCGAACCGGCTGCAGCACTACTACCAGTTCCAGGTGATCATGAAGCCGTCGCCGCCGAACCTTCAGGAGCTGTACCTGAAGTCGCTCGCCGCGATCGGCATCGATTCCGCCATGCACGACATTCGCTTCGTCGAGGACGATTGGGAGAGCCCGACGCTGGGCGCCTGGGGCCTCGGCTGGGAGTGCTGGTGCGACGGCATGGAAGTCAGCCAGTTCACCTATTTCCAGCAGGTCGCGGGTGTCGAATGCGCGCCGGTCGCGGGCGAACTCACCTATGGGCTCGAGCGGCTCGCGATGTACGTGCAGGGCGTCGATCGCGTCTACGACCTCAACTTCAACGGCCGCGACGGTGACGCCAAGGTCACCTATGGCGATGTCTTCCTGCAGGCCGAGCGGGAATATTCGAAACACAATTTTGAGATCGCGGACACCGCGATGCTGTTCGAGCAATTCAAGATGGCTGAAAGCGCGTGCAGAAAGTACCTAGAAGCTGGCTGGAAGGACGGCAAGCGCGAGGCCCATCTGATGTCGCTGCCGGCCTATGACCAGTGCATCAAGGCGAGCCATGTGTTCAACCTGCTCGACGCGCGCGGCGTGATCTCGGTGACCGAGCGGCAGAGCTACATTCTTCGCGTGCGCGAATTGGCAAAAGCTTGCGGCGAGGCCTGGATCCATACTGAAGCGGGCGGAGCTGCCTGATGCCCGATCTTTTGCTTGAACTGTTTTCCGAAGAAATCCCCGCGCGCATGCAGGCCAAGGCGGCGGAGGATTTGCGCCGCATGGTCACCGACAAGCTCGTCGCCGAAGGTCTCGTCTACGAAGGCGCCAAGGCGTTCGCGACGCCGCGCCGCCTCGCGCTGACCGTGCACGGCATCCCTGCGCGCCAGCCTGACCTGAAGACCGAACGCCGTGGACCGAAGATCGGCGCGGCCGATGCCGCCGTGCAGGGTTTTCTGAAAGCGACGGGTTTGACGTCGCTGGATGAGGCCAAGATCCAGCGCGACCCGAAGGGCGACTTCTACATCGCGCTGATCGAGAAGCCCGGCCGCGACGCCATCGACGTGCTCGCGGAAATCCTTCCCGTCATCATCCGCACCTTCCCCTGGCCGAAATCGATGCGCTGGGGCGCGCGCTCCGGCAAACCAGGATCGCTGAGCTGGGTGCGCCCGCTGCACGCGATCATTGCGACGTTCGGGCTCGAAACCGAAGAGCCCGATGTCGTCAAATTCTCGGTGGACGGCATCGAGGCCGGCCAGACCACCTACGGCCATCGCTTCATGGCACCTAGCGCGATTTCCGTGCGCCGCTTCGAAGACTACGAAGCGAAGCTGAAGGCGGTAAAAGTCATCCTCGATCCGCAGGCGCGCAAGGACATTATCTTTGCCGACGCCAAGGAGCTGACCTTCGCGCAAGGGTTCGAACTGGTCGAGGACCAGGTGCTGCTCGATGAGGTTTCGGGCCTCGTCGAATGGCCCGTCGTCATGATGGGATCCTTCGAAGCGGAATATCTCGCGATCCCCGATGAGGTGATCCGCGCCACCATCCGCAACAACCAGAAGTGCTTCGTCGTCAAAGATCCCAAGACGGGCAAGCTGACCAACAAGTTCGTCCTCACGGCGAACATCGAGGCGCCCGACGGCGGCAAGACCATCGTCGCCGGCAACGAGCGCGTGATCCGTCCGCGCCTGTCGGATGCGAAGTTCTTTTATGAGACGGATCTGAAGACGAAGCTGGAAGACCGGCTGCCGAAGTTCGAGCAGATCGTGTTTCACGAGAAGCTCGGCACCCAGGCCGCGCGCATCAAGCGGATCGAATGCCTCGCCGCCGAGATCGCCCCGCTGGTCGGCGCCGATGTCGCCAAGGCGACGCGCGCGGCGCATCTGGCGAAGGCGGATTTGCTGACCGAAGTCGTCGGCGAATTCCCCGAGGTGCAGGGCCTGATGGGCAAGTACTACGCGCTCGCGCAGGGCGAGGATGCCTCCGTCGCCGCGGCCTGCGAGGAGCACTACAAGCCCCAAGGGCCAGCTGATCGCGTGCCAACCGATCCGGTCAGCGTCGCAGTGGCGCTCGCGGACAAGCTCGACACGCTCGTTGGCTTCTGGGCCATCGATGAGAAGCCGACGGGAAGCAAGGACCCCTATGCGTTGCGTCGCGCGGCGCTGGGTGTGATCAGGCTGATCGCTGAGAACGCACTGCGTCTGTCGATCATGAAGATGGCGGCGTCCGCACTCGCCGGCTTGTCCTTGAAGCCTGCCGATGCGCAGAAGCTTCCGAGCGACCTGCTCGCCTTCTTTGCAGACCGGCTGAAAGTGCAGCTCCGCGAACAGGGTGCGCGGCACGATCTCGTCGATGCCGTGTTCGCGCTTGGCGGCCAGGATGATTTGCTGATGATCGTCCGCCGCGTCGAGGCGCTCGGCAAATTTCTCGAGACCGATGACGGCAAGAATTTGCTCGCCGGTATCAAGCGCGCCAGCAATATCCTCGGCATCGAGGAGAAGAAGGACAAGCGCAGCTTCGACGGTGCGCCGGATGCTGCGCTCTACGGCCTCGGCGAGGAGAAGGCGCTGGCCAAGGCGATCGGCGAAGTAAAGGCGGAGGCAAGCGCTGCTGTCGCGAAGGAAGACTTCGCTGCCGCAATGAGTGCGATGGCCAAGCTACGTCCGCCGGTCGATGCGTTCTTCGAGAAAGTTCGCGTCAACGACGAGGATGCGAAGGTGCGCGAGAACCGCCTGAAGCTGCTCAACGAGATCCGCAGCGCCACGCGTGCGGTGGCGGATTTCTCGAAGATCCAGGATTGATCTCGTGCCCCGGACGCAGCGCAGCGCTTCTTAGCGGTGCGCTGCAGAGCCGGGGCCCATGCTGCTGCGTGCTCGCGGCTTCTGGGTCCCGGGTCTGCGCTTCGCTTGCCCGGGACACGAGAGCAGCACCCACACACGAAGCACAAAAAAGCCCCGCCCGGCGGGGGGAGGACCGGGCGGGGCCTGATGTCCGACTAAACTGCTCGCGTCAGCCTGATTGATGTGACGCGCCGGACACCTAGTTGATCCCTCACAACGCTAGTCCATCACCTCGACGATGCGCCGCGAGCGCGGCTCGACCAGCACGGTCTCGCCGTTCACGACGGTGTAGCGATAGGTGGTGGCGCCGAAACGTTGCGGCACGTCATAATAGGTGACGCCGCTTTCAGGTAAGGTGGCACCGACCACCACGCGATCCGGGATGCGGAAAGCCGGCACACGTTGTTCAACGACATAGTCGCGGAAAGCCGGCCGCTGCTCGACCGCAATGGTCGGGCCACTGTCGACGACGACGGGCGCGCGTCCCACGGTGACGCTGCTTTGCGCCTGCGCCGCAAGGGGCGAGCCGATCGCGGCCGCGAGCGCTGCAAGAGCAAGAATCCTGTTCCGCATGGGCAACTCCTTCGAGAAGGTTTTCGGGAAGCGCCAATGGCGCGACCGGTTGCCAATGCATGCGTCTTCGCGATGTTCCGGAAAATGCCCGCCGCATTCGCGGCATTTTCGGGCAGTTTTCGCGAAGCCGGGAACTCGCGCGTGCCCAGTGCGTCTCTACCCGCGGAACCCAGTCCGCTATGATCCCGCCGCGATTCGCCCCCACCCCACGGAAAGTAAATTCATGCACATCACCGTCGCCCACATCTCGCCGATCCTGTCGCTGTTTGCGGGTGTGCTCATCCTGATCATGCCGCGCCTCCTGAACCTGATCGTCGCGATCTTTCTCATCATAAATGGTGCGATCGGGCTCGGATTGTTGAAGTGGCTCCATCTCTAGGCCTTCATTCTACGGAACTCTCCGACTTGCGCGGACCTGCCCAAAGTGGTGTAAGGCCCGCAATTACCCATTCCTCTCGCAGGTTGTGTGCAAGCTATGGCCAAAGCCGCCTCGAAAACTCCAGCGAAAATGCCAGCGAAATCAAAGTCCTCCGCCAAGGCGAAAGCCGCGCCGGCGGCCCGCAAGGCACTTGCCAAGCGCGCTCCGAAGCCCGTGGCCAAGGCCGCTGCGAAGCCGGTTGCCAAGGCTGCTGCCAAGCCGGCTGTGAAGCCTGCCGCCAAGGCTGTTTCCAAGGCTGTTGCAAAGGCACCGACGAAGCCTGTTGCGCCGAAAGTCGCTGTGAAGCCGGCACCGAGCAAGACTGCTTCAACCAAGGCTGCGCCTGTTGCGGCCAAGGCCGGCAAGTGGGTGTTCACCTTCGGGGACGGCAAGGCCGAGGGCAAAGCGGAGATGCGCGATTTGCTCGGCGGCAAGGGCGCCAACCTCGCCGAAATGGCCAATCTCGGCCTGCCGGTGCCTCCCGGCTTCACCATTCCGACCTCGGTCTGCACTTACTTCTACGCGCACGACAAGTCCTATCCGAAGGAATTGCAGTCGCAGGTTGAGAAGGCGCTCGACCATGTCGGCAAGTTGACCGGCAAGATCTTCGGCGATTCCAGGAACCCGCTGCTCGTCTCCGTGCGTTCCGGCGGCCGCGCCTCGATGCCGGGCATGATGGACACCGTGCTCAATCTCGGCCTCAACGACGAGACCGTGGAAGCGCTGTCGGAACTGTCAGGCGATCGCCGCTTCGCCTATGACAGCTATCGCCGCTTCATCACCATGTATTCGGACGTGGTGCTCGGCTTCGAGCATCATCATTTCGAGGAAATCCTCGACACCTTCAAGGACAGCCAGGGCTACACGCTCGACACGGATCTCACCGCCGACGACTGGGTCGATCTGGTCGGCAAGTACAAGGACGTGGTCGCGCGCGAAACCGGCAAGGATTTTCCGCAGGATCCGCACGACCAGCTCTGGGGCGCGATCGGCGCGGTGTTTTCATCCTGGATGAACGCTCGCGCGGTGACCTACCGCAGACTGCACGACATTCCGGAATCCTGGGGCACCGCGGTCAACGTGCAGGCCATGGTGTTCGGCAACATGGGCGAGACCTCGGCGACCGGCGTTGCCTTCACGCGCAATCCCTCGACCGGCGAGAGCAAGCTCTACGGCGAGTTCCTGATCAACGCGCAAGGCGAGGACGTGGTGGCGGGCATCCGCACGCCGCAGGACATCACCGAGGAAGCGCGCAAGGACTCGGGCTCCGACAAGGCGTCGATGGAATCGGCGATGCCGGAGGCCTTCAAGGAGCTGACGCGGATCTACACGCTGCTCGAGAAGCACTACCGCGACATGCAGGACATGGAGTTCACGGTCGAGCAGGGCAAGCTCTGGATGCTGCAGACCCGTGGCGGCAAGCGCACCGCGAAAGCGGCGCTGCGCATCGCGGTCGAGCTCGCCAATGAAGGCCTGATCACCAAGAAGGAAGCGGTGACGCGGATCGACCCCGCCTCGCTCGACCAGCTGCTGCACCCGACCATCGACCCCAACGCCAAGCGCGACGTGATCGCGACCGGCCTGCCGGCCTCGCCGGGTGCGGCCTCAGGCGAGATCGTGTTCTCCTCGGACGAAGCGGCCAAGCTTCAGGCCGACGGACGCAAGGTGATTCTGGTCCGGATCGAGACCAGTCCCGAAGACATCCACGGCATGCACGCCGCCGAAGGCATCCTGACCACCCGCGGCGGCATGACCTCGCATGCTGCGGTGGTCGCGCGCGGCATGGGCAAGCCCTGCGTCTCCGGCTGCGGCACCATCCGCGTCGATTACGGCCGCGGCACCATGAGCATCGGCTCACGCACCTTCAAGACCGGCGACGTCATCACTATCGACGGCTCGCTCGGCCAGGTGCTCGCCGGCCGCATGCCGATGATCGAGCCCGAACTGTCCGGCGAGTTCGGTACGCTGATGAAATGGGCCGACCAGGTCCGCAAGATCGGCGTGCGCGTCAACGCGGACACGCCGGAGGACGCGCACACCGCGATCAAGTTCGGCGCCGAAGGCATCGGCCTCTGCCGTACCGAGCACATGTTCTTCGAGGAGACGCGCATCCGTACGGTCCGCGAGATGATCCTCTCCGAGGACGAGCAGTCGCGCCGCGCTGCGCTGGCAAAGCTGCTGCCGATGCAGCGCGCCGACTTCGTCGAGCTGTTCGAGATCATGAAGGGCCTCCCCGTCACGATCCGCTTGCTTGATCCGCCGCTGCACGAGTTCCTGCCGCACACCCATGCCGAGGTCGAGGAAGTGGCGCGCGCCATGAACACCGACCCGCGGCGCTTGGCCGACCGCGCGCGCGAGCTGTCGGAGTTCAATCCGATGCTCGGCTTCCGCGGCTGCCGCATCGCGATCGCCTATCCCGAAATCGCCGAGATGCAGGCGCGTGCGATCTTCGAAGCGGCGGTCGAGGCCGAGAAGCGTACCGGCAAGGCTGTCGGCCTCGAGGTGATGGTGCCGCTGATCGCCACCAAGATGGAGCTCGACCTCGTCAAGGCGCGCATCGATTCCACCGCGAAGGCGGTGATGCGCGACACCAACACCAAGCTGACCTATCAGGTCGGAACCATGATCGAGCTGCCGCGCGCCTGCCTGCTCGCAGCCGAGATCGCGGAGAGCGCCGAGTTCTTCTCGTTCGGTACCAACGACCTCACGCAGACGACGTACGGCATCAGCCGTGACGATGCCGCGAGCTTCCTCGGGACCTACGTGTCCAAGGGCATCCTGCCGATCGATCCCTTCGTCGCGCTCGACCAGGAAGGCGTCGGCGAGCTCGTCAAGATCGGCGTCGCGCGCGGCCGCAAGACGCGCGCCTCGCTCAAGGTCGGCATCTGCGGCGAGCACGGCGGCGATCCCGCCTCCGTCGCCTTCTGCCACGCGATCGGCCTCGACTACGTCTCCTGCTCGCCCTACCGCGTCCCGATCGCCCGCCTCGCCGCCGCGCAAGCCGCGCTCGGCAAGGCGATCGCGAGCCAGGCATAAGCGGGCGAGTTAAAATGTTGAGAGCGAAAGAGGCGGGGCAAACCCCGCCTCTTTCATTTGAAGCGATGCTCTCGCCACACTGTCATCGCGACCACCACACACTCGCTGTCATCGCCCGGCTCGACCGGGCGATCCAGTACGACGAGACGTCAGTGCTTGAACGCAGAAGCCTCAGCGTACTGGATGCCCGCCTTCGCGGGGCATGACAGCGGTTGTTGATGTGACGATGGAACCGAACCGCGCGGCCCGTAGCGATACGTGCGCGCAAGAGTTCCTTCACCATTCGCGTTGACCAATTGTTTACCCCGTCGCGTGAGGGCGCATTTACCAAGGCGCATCGTCACCCCGTGAAAACACCTGCGATTGCTTGCGTGTGCCGCATGCGCAACGCCGATTAACGCCCCGGCAACCTAAATTAGATACTCACGATAAAGATCGAATTGCACGGATGTACTGCGGCTCGATTTTTCTAGCGTAAGCGTAGCGTGAGCGTATCGATGTTTTTGTTGCGTACCCATCCGAAGGGCGCGCGGTTCGCGTCCTTCGGCATCGGTCTCTGCATCTTCGCATTGATGCCGAGAGAGACCGGCTATCAGGACATTGCCTCGCTGCTGGCGCGCCAACCCGGCGTCGCGGAGCGTTGGCAGAAGCAGGTGTTCTCTGCTGCGTCCTCCATACAGCTCGCCACCTACAGTTTTTCCCGGCCGATCGGCACTTCGGCGCCGCAGAGCGCGATGGTTCGCCTCGCGAGCCTCGACGGCCGCGACGTCACCGGCGCGATCAGCCGCAATCCGGCGCTTCAGGCGCCGCCGCGCTACCAGGCCGCCGATTTTCCCAAGGTCGATCGCTCCATGAAGGGTGATCGCCTCGCAACGGTCATACCGACGCAGGCTCCCGAAGCGGGCGCGCCGACGGCAGCGCCGACGCAGGAAGATCCCGCGACGTCGAACAGCTCGGTGTTCGGCGCCAAGACTGTCGCTTTGCCACAGGCGATGTCGCCGGAGTCCGCGGCCGTGCTCGACCCCGAACTCGCGGAAGCGCTGCGCGCGCCGCCGTTGCCGCAATACACCAATGCGCCACAAGCCAGCGACGCTGCGCGCTCGCTCGCGCTCCAGCCGCTCGAAGCGCTGAAGCAGGCCACCATTCCGGCTGCACCGCCGCGCGATCCATTCCGCGTCAAAACCTCGAACCTATTCTTCGGCAGCTCCTCGCTCGGCGGCAATGTCGAGAGCATCGAGAGCTGGCAACCCGGTGCGGAGCCGCTGATCGTGATGCCCGACCCCGACATGAAGGTGACGGCCTCGCTGTCGCCGCCGTCCGTGGATATTGCGAGGGATATCGAAAGCGGCGAGAGCGTCGCGCCGAAGGGTGAGGTCAACGTCGACAACCAGCGCGCCAGATCGCCGGCGGAGCGGCTCGCACTCGACGACAAGTCGCGCGCGAAATCCGAAAAATGCCTCGCGGAGGCCATCTATTTCGAGTCTCGCGGCGAGGCCGTGCGCGGCCAGATGGCGGTTGCGCAGGTGGTGATGAACCGCGTGTTCTCCGGAAAATATCCGGACACGGTGTGCGGCGCCGTCTATCAGAACAAGCACCGCCATCTCGCCTGCCAGTTCACCTTCGCCTGCGACAACAATGCCGACGTGATCCGCGAGCCCGAGATGTGGGAGCGTGCGAAAAAGATCTCGAAGGCCATGCTCGACGGCCAGATCTGGCTGCCCGAGGTCGGCAAGTCCACGCACTACCACGCCTATTGGGTGCGCCCGTCCTGGGTCGCCGAGATGAAGAAGATGTACAAGACCGGCGTCCACACCTTCTATCGCCCGCGCGCCTGGGGCGACGGCAGCGAGGAACCGAGTTGGGGCACCCCGGCGCAGACCGCCGCGCTCTCCGCCGAGCTCACCCAGGAAGCCAAGAGCTCCGCCGAGATGGGCGTAAGCGAACGAAGGTAGGCGTTCACAAGAATTCGTCATGCCCGGGCTTGTCCCGGGCATCCACGTTCTTTGCACCGAGTTGCAAGGCGTGGATGGCCGGGACAAGCCCGGCCATGACGGAGAGGTAAGACCGACCTCACGCCTCGATATCCAGCGCGCAGTCGAAATTCGGCGCCGAATGCGTCAGCGCGCCCGCGGAAGCGTAGTCGACGCCGGTCGCCGCGATGGCTGCGATCGAGTCCAGGGTGACACCGCCGGATGCCTCCAGCTCGAGGCGTCCCTCGTTGATCCCAACGGCTTCGCGCAGCGTCGCAATGTCCATGTTGTCGAGCAGCACGGCGTCAGCAAGGCCGGTGTTGAGCACCTCGCGCAACTGCGGAAGCGTGTCGACCTCGATCTCGATCTTGACGAGATGGCCGGCATGGGCGCGTGCGCGCTCCAGCACGGGACGGATGCCGCCGGCGACAGCGATGTGGTTGTCCTTGATCAGGATCGCGTCGTCGAGCCCGAAGCGGTGATTGTAGCCGCCGCCGCAGCGAACCGCGTATTTCTCCAACGCGCGCAGCCCGGGCGTGGTCTTTCGCGTGCAGCAGATTCGCATCCGGGTGCCCTCGGCGCGCGCAACGTAGTCGGCCGCGAGCGTCGCAACGCCCGACATGCGGCCGACGAAATTCAGCGCGGTCCGCTCCGCCGTGAGGATGGCGCGTGCTGGCCCCGAGATCGTCAGCACCTGCTGCCCGCGGGCGACGCGCGCGGCGTCGCGAACATGTGCGCGTACCTCGATGTCAGGCGAGAGCTTTTGCAAGGTGGCGAGCGCCAGCGGCAAGCCGGCGATCACGCCGGATTGCCGCGCGACCAAGATCGCTTGCGCCTTCGTTGCCTCGGGAATCGTCGCAAGCGAGGTGATGTCGCCGGCGCGGCCGAGATCCTCGCCGAGCGCGCGGAGCACTGCCTCGTCAATCGCGAGTGGGGAGAGGAAGGCGTCGGGATAGAGCAGAGAGGTCGGGGTGATCATGGGAAGACTCCGTCAGACGGTCAATGGTTGCGCGGTTCGTGGTTTCGGACGTTCGGTCAGGCTGTCCGCGATCTCGCGCACTGCTGCGAGCGTGGTCATGGTGCGTTGCGCGAGGGCGGGAACGTCCGCGGAATGGTCGGAGCGGAAATGCGCGCCGCGGCTCTCGCACCGGTTCGAGGCCGACGCCGCCACGAGCAGGGCTGCCGTTGCCATGTTGCGGACCGCGATGCTCGTGGCCTCGTGTTCGAGCGCGGCGAAGCTGCGAACCGCGTCCGCAAGCCCGTCATCATCGCGGATCACGCCGACATGCGCGCTCATCAGCATCCGCAGCTGCTTCACGGCCGCAGCATCCGGCGCGCCGCCCCGCGGTATCACCACGTCCGCAAGGCGGGCGGGCGAGGGGCTGGTGCGGCCGGCGATGTCATCGGCGATGCGTGCGGCGTAGACCACGGCCTCGAGCAGCGAATTCGACGCAAGCCGGTTCGCGCCATGCGCGCCGGTGGACGACACTTCGCCGCCGGCCCAGAGCCCGTCGATCGAGGTGCGGCCGCGATCGTCCACCGCGATGCCGCCCATGTGATAGTGTGCCGCGGGTGCGATCGGGATGACCTGCGTGGCAGGATCGATGTCGGCAGCGATGCAGCTAGCATGAACGGTCGGGAATCTGTCGGCAAAACGTCCGCCCAGCGCCTGCCGCGCGTCGAGGAAGGCGCCGCGCCCGGCCGATATCTCCGCGAACACTCCGCGGGCCACGATGTCGCGCGGTGCGAGTTCGGCGAGCGGATGGCGCGCCGCCATGAAACGTTCGCCACGGCCGTTGATCAGCGTCGCGCCTTCGCCGCGTAGCGCTTCGGTGGCGAGCGGCGCGGGATCGCGGCCGACCATGATGGCGGTCGGGTGAAATTGCACGAACTCGGGATCCGCAATGACCGCGCCCGCGCGCGCGGCGATCGCAAGGCCGGATCCGCCCGCCTCACGCGGATTGGTGGTGACGGCATAGAGATGGCCTATGCCGCCCGTGGCGAGCACCACCGTCCGCGCGGCGAGCAGGATCGGGCGTGCTTCCGCCTCGCCAGTTTGGCGCAATTGTAGGCCGGTCACGGCGCCGTCCTCGGTCAACAACGCTTCGGCGACGAAGCCTTCGATCAGCCGGATCGACGGCGCGCGCCGCACGGCATCGCTCAGCGCCGCGATGATGGCGGCGCCCGCGCCATCACCGCGCACATGCACGATGCGGCGCGCCGAATGTGCGGCTTCGCGCCCGACTGCGAGCCGGCCTTCGAGATCGCGGTCGAACGGCACGCCGTAGGCGAGAAGATCGTGAATCCGCGGCGCGGCTTCCCGTGCGATGCCGAGCGCCACCGCTTCGTCGACGATGCCGCTGCCGACCGCGATCGTGTCCGCGGCGTGCGCCTCCGGCGTATCGCCTTCAGCCATTGCAGCGGCGATTCCACCTTGCGCCCATGCGGACGACGCGCCCTGTCCGAGCGGCGCGGCCGAGATCAATGTCACCGGCCGCGGCGCGAGCTTGAGCGCGCAGAACAATCCGGCAAGGCCGCCGCCGACGACGACGACATCGTCGGTGCGGGGGAAGTCGTGGATGGTATTTGTTGTCATAGCTTTCTCCAGGCTCTCGCCGTCGTCCCGGCCTAGTGCGCAATTGCGCACGGGGGGCCGGGACCCATACGTCGCAGCAGCTGTTGTTTGGCTCAGCTGTTTGACGCTGTCCTTTGCAACGACGGCGTTCGGTGGTTATGGGTCCCGGCCCCCCGTGCGCACTTGCGCACTAGGCCGGGACGACGGATGTGTGTCGCTAGTTCTTCAGATTGATCATCCGCTCGACCGAGCGCCTTGCGCGGTCCGCAAGCGTGGGATCGATCGTCACTTCCTCGCGAAGCGTCAGCAGGCTCTCCAAAATGTTGGCAAGCGTGATGCGCTTCATGTGCGGGCAGATGTTGCAGGGACGCAGCATCTCCACATCGGGCAGCTCGGCGCGCACATTGTCGGCCATCGAGCATTCCGTGATCATCACCAGCCGCCGCGGCCGCCGCTCGCGCACCCAGTTGATCATGTGCGCGGTCGAGCCGGTGAAATCGGCCTCGGCCAGCACATCCGGAGGGCATTCGGGATGCGCGATGATCTGAACGGAGGGATCGGCCTCGCGGTAGCTACGCAGCTCGGCGCCGGTGAAACGCTCGTGCACCTCGCAGGCGCCCTTCCAGGCGATGATCTTCACGTCGGTTTTCGAGGCCACGTAGGTGGCGAGATAGCGGTCGGGCAGCAAGATCACGCTTGGCGCGCCGAGGCTCTCGACCACCTGAACCGCGTTCGACGAGGTGCAGCAGATATCGACCTCGGCCTTCACCTCCGCGGAGGTGTTGACATAGGCCACGACAGGCACGCCGGGAAATTTTTCGCGGAGCAGGCGGACGTCGGCGCCGGTGATGCTGGCAGCGAGCGAGCAGCCGGCGCGCGTATCGGGAATCAGCACCGTCTTGTCCGGATTGAGCAGTTTCGACGTCTCCGCCATGAAGTGCACGCCGCACTGGACGATGATGTCGGCCTTCACCCTGGTGGCTTCGACCGCGAGCTGGAGCGAATCACCGCCGATGTCGGCGACGCAGTGGAAGATCTCCGGCGCCTGGTAATTGTGGGCGAGGATCACCGCGCCCCGCGCCTGCTTCAGCGCGTTGATCGCCTTGATCGTCGGGGCCATCAGCGGCCATTCGATCGGCGGGATGACGTGTTTCACGCGCTCGTAAAGCGGTGCGGTGGCTCGCTCGACCTCCGGCGTCCATTCCAGCGAAGGCACCGGCAGCGAAGGTCCGGTTCGCGCCTGCTCGGCCCGTGCCGTGGTGATGACGTGGCCCTGGGGCCGGTTGGCAAAATCGTCGGGACCGTAAATTCCAGTTAGCGGCATCGAAGCCTCCCGTGCATGTCAATTATGCTCAGTATGAGTATATATTTAGCCTGAGAAATCCGGCCGAGGGGCCGGTGGACTATCGAATATGCTCAACTTGAGTAAATCAAACATAACACCCTGCGCGGCAGGCCGCCAGATCTCGCCGCACACATTTCCGTCAAATGGACACCCGGCTCCGTTAGGTCGGACGCTCGGCGCGCGTCGGATAAGGCCGCGAGGAAATGCAATGCTCCGGCGCCAGCTCTTCGCGGAATGCAATCGTTTTTGACTTGGGGTTTTCATGCAAATGCATTAAACGAGCTGGCTCGCGGTTGCCATTTTGCGAAATCCGCGACGACGCACGAGGAACAGCATGTCGACACAGATGGGCGAACTCGGTTCGGTTTCCCGTTCCTCCACCTGGCGCACGCCGGCGATCATCATTCTCTGCGGCTGCGCGATCGGGATGCTCGGCTTCGGCCCGCGCTCGGCGCTCGGCTTCTTCGTGCAGCCGATGAGCCATGAATATGCCTGGGGCCGCGACGTGTTCGGGCTCGCGATCGCGTTTCAGAATTTGCTGTGGGGATTGGGCCAGCCCGTCGCCGGCGCGGTCGCCGATCGCTTCGGCCTGTTCCGGGTGATGTGCGTCGGCGCTCTGCTCTATGCCGGCGGCTTGCTCCTGATGCGCTATTCCTCGACTCCGCTGTCGCTGAACATCGGCGCCGGCGTCATGGTCGGCTTCGGTCTCGCCGGCTGCTCGTTCAATCTGGTGCTCTCGGCGTTCACCAAGCTCTTGCCGGCCGAGAAGCGCGGCCTTGCGCTCGGCGCCGGCACTGCGGCGGGATCGTTCGGGCAGTTCCTGTTCGCGCCGATCGGTGTGGCCTTGATCGACAATTTCGGCTGGCAGCAGGCGCTCACCGTGTTCGGTTTCCTGATGCTGCTGATCATCCCGCTGGCGCTGGCGCTCTCGACGCCGCCGGTCGCAAGCACGGCAAACGCGGCGCCTGCGGACCAACAGACCTTCACCAAAGCACTCGCGGAAGCCTTCGGCCATCGCTCCTACGTGCTGCTTGTCCTCGGCTTCTTCACTTGCGGCTTCCAGCTTGCCTTTATTACGGTGCATTTGCCGGCCTTCCTGGTCGATAGCGGCATCTCCACGCAAATCGGCGGCTGGGTGATCGCGGCGATCGGCTTGTTCAACATCATGGGATCGCTGAGCGTCGGCTATCTCCAGAACAGCCTGCCCAAGCGCTACATCCTCTCGACCATCTATTTCACCCGCGCGCTTGCGACGCTTGCCTTCATCTCGTTCCCGATCACGCCGTTCTCGGCGATTGCGTTCGGAGCGGTCTCCGGCCTGACCTGGCTGTCGACCGTGCCGCCGACCTCGGCGCTGGTCGCGATCATGTTCGGCACGCGCTGGTTCGCCACCCTCTATGGTTTCGCCTTCGTCAGCCATCAGGTTGGCGGCTTCCTCGGCGTCTGGCTCGGCGGCATCGTGTTCGAGCGGTTCGGTTCCTACACGCCGATCTGGTGGCTCTCGATCCTGTTCGGCGTGCTCTCGGCGCTCATCAATCTTCCGATCGTGGAGAAACCGGTCCAGCGGGCGGTTGCGCAGCCTGCCTGATCGGCTAAACATCCCCTGAAACAAGTCAGGGAGTTTTGCTGTGGCCACTTTCAAGGCGATCCGGATCGACAAGGCGGACAAGGGCACCACCGCGCAGCTCACGCAGTTCGACGAAGCCGAGCTGATGGAGGGCGACGTGACCGTCCGCGTGGAATGGTCGACGTTGAACTACAAGGACGGCCTCGCGCTCACCGGCAAGGCGCCGGTAGTGCGCCGTTTCCCGATGATTGCGGGCATCGATTTCGCCGGCACGGTCGAGCAGTCCTCGCATCCGCAATGGAAGGCGGGCGACAAGGTCGTCTGCACCGGCTGGGGCATGGGCGAAACCCATCTCGGCGCCTACGCCGAGAAGGCGCGGGTGAAAGGCGACTGGCTGGTCGCTCTTCCGCAGGGCCTGTCGGCGCGCGACGCCATGGCGATCGGCACCGCCGGCTTCACCGCGATGCTGTCCGTGCTGGCGCTGGAGAAGCACGGGCTGTCGCCCAAGAGCGGTCCGGTCGTGGTGACGGGCGCGGCGGGTGGCGTCGGCTCGGTCGCAACCGCCGTGCTCTCGAAGCTCGGCTATCACGTCATCGCCTCCACCGGCCGTGCGTCCGAAGCGGACTATCTGAAAGAGATCGGCGCGACTGAGGTGATCGATCGCAATGAATTGTCGGCGGCCGCCAAGCCCATCGCCAAGGAGCGCTGGGCAGGTGGCGTCGATAGCGTCGGCTCGACCACGCTCGCAAATCTCCTGTCGATGACGAAGTATGGCGGCGCGATCGCCGCCTGCGGCTTGGCCGGCGGCATGGACCTGCCGTCTTCCGTCGCACCCTTCATTTTGCGCGGGGTGTGCCTTCTCGGCATCGATTCCGTGATGTGCCCGATCGAGCCGCGGAAAGCCGCCTGGCAACGCCTGGCGTCCGATCTGGATCGAACGAAACTAGCTGAAATTACTCACGAAATTCCGCTTTCCGACGTTCCGGAGTGGGGCGCTAAAATCCTGGCCGGCCAGGTCCGCGGTCGCACGGTGGTAAAAATTGTCTAACGGCGTTCAGACTTTACCAACCATGCTGCTTCAATGTCGCCATGGTTAGTATGGTAAGCAGCGGGTAAAGAGATAAGGCATAGCCCGCTGCGGGGTTGGTTCGGAGTTGAGCATGCTTGCGCGTATTGTGTTGGGGGCGGTCACGGCGGTAGCGACGTTTGCGCCGGCCATTGCTGGAAGCATGAACGCCGATGAGGCGCGCCGCTTCGTCGCGGGGAAGGTGTTTGCTTTCACCTGCTTTGACGGCACCCGGGGCGCGGGCCGCATCATGGACGACCTCGGCGCCGCCGGCGCCGTGCAGTTCTCGGGTGCAGGTCCGGTGAAACATCTCCGCCTGCCCGGCAACACGCTTCAGATCCGCGGCCAGAACGTCTGCGCCTCGATCAAGGGCATTCCGTTCGAGCCCTGTTTCAACCTTGAAAAGACCGACGATCGCAGTTTCCGCGGCTCGGTGTCGGGAATGGGCTTCGCCTATTGCGATTTCCATCACCAAGGCGGCAACCAGATGCTGATGGCGCGCGCTGTCGCGCGGCCGCGCTCGCTGCGCACTTCGGAACACACGGGTTCGGTCGGCACGCCCAACACCGAAGTCGCCGCGCGTGTCGAGACCCCGCGCGTCGAGAGCAGCCGGCTCGAGCCGGTGAAGCCGCAAGCCAAATCAGAGCCCGCCAGGGACGACGCCCCGCTGGAGCTGCGCCGCTCGACCCAGTGAGTTGGCTGCGCGGGACACTCGGCGCACTTTACCGTTGAGAGTTGCCGTCAAACACGAAGCCGCCGCGCCGTAGTCATACGGACGGCGGCTTTCATGCGTTGGTAGCTGTTCGCGCCCCAGTTTGCGTACGGCCGGGGGGCGCGGCCCGATCAAAGGGTTCAACGATGTCGCTGTACTTCTTCCGTATCAGCACCGGCCGCTATTCCGGTGCTGCCGACCAGCCATATGAGTTCGAGGATCGCGCTGCGGCCTGGACCGAGATGACCGAAGTCTGTGCCAATTTGCTCGGCGGCATCTCGCGCGGCCTGAAGCAGAACGCCGAATGGCGCATGGAGCTGCTCGACGAGAACAAGGAGCCGGTGTTCCGGATCAGCCTGATCGGCGAGAGCCAGAAGGCCCTCGGTCGCACTGGCTAGAAATCGGGCATCCTACCGCCGCGTGTGGTTAACCTGTTAAGCGCGCGGACCGTGCCGTATTTCAAGGGATTTCTGGCGAGTCCGGTATTTGTCCGGGGGCGGTCGTTAACCGGATCACCACACCTGAGGCTCAGTTTTTAGGCAAGGGCGATCAACGCCGAGGGCGGCCGACAATGACTTGGCCGCGTAATCCCCGGGAAACGCGCCCATGTCGAAACTCATCCAGAATCTGCAAATCGGTACCAAGCTCGCGCTCGCTTCGGCGTTCGGCGTTATTCTCGTCGGCGCCATGATCGCGAGCCAGGTCATCGGCAACAACACCGTGCGTCATTCCAACCAAGCAGCGATTGCGCAGCAGGAATTGGTGCGCGAGGCCACCGAAGCCAAGCTTGGGATACGCGGCATGCAGCTCGCTGTACGGGACATGCGTCTTGCCAACAATCAGGGTGACTTGCAAAAGGCGAGCGAGACTCTGCTTGAGCGGTCGAAAGCGCTGAACGGCGTCGTCGATTCCATGCTCAGATTGACGCACTCCCCGGAAAATCGCGCGCGGATGGAGAAGCTCAAGTCTACGTCAGCCGATTACCTGAAGGGCGCGCAGCAGAACGCCTCAGTTCGCAGCGAGGCCATTGCCGTGGCGGCCACGGACCCCGCCCGCGCCGCCAAGATTTCCGAGGAAGGCGCGCGCCATGTCCGTGAGGTGACGCTGCCGCTCGCTACGCAACTGGATAATTTGACCAGCGAGATTGCCGATTTCGCCAAGCATAAAAGCGAGGAAGAAATCGCTGCCGCGACACAGGAGATGGCCGCGAGCGAGCGTCTCGGCATGGTGGTCGGCGCGTGCGCCGTGCTCGTCCTCATAGGTTCGTGGCTGATGTCCTTCCTGACCATCGCCCGGCCGATCCGCGCGCTCACAGTTGCCATGGACAAGCTCGCTGGCGGTGACTTCTCTGTTGTCCTGCCGGGTCTCGGCCGCAAGGACGAGGTCGGCGGCGTCGCCGCGGCCGTCGAGAAATTCAAGATCGTGTCGGAGCAGAAGGCGCGCGAGGAAGCGGAAGCCAAGATGCGGCAGGACCAGATGGCGGCCGAGCAGCGCAAGGCGGACATGCGCAGGCTTGCCGACAGTTTCGAAGGCGCCGTCGGCGAGATCGTCGACACCGTCTCCTCGGCCGCGACGGAGCTCGAGGCTTCGGCCTCGACGCTGACCTCGACGGCGGAGCGGGCACAGGAACTGACGATAGTTGTGGCCGCGGCCTCCGAGGAGGCGTCGACCAATGTGCAGTCGGTTGCCTCTGCGACCGAAGAGCTGTCGTCCTCGATCACCGAGATCAGCCGGCAGGTGCAGGAATCGGCGCGGGTCGCGAGCGAGGCGGTTACCCAGGCCCGAACCACGACCGATCGTGTCGGCGAATTGTCCAAGGCGGCGGCTCGCATTGGCGACGTGGTCGAGTTGATCAACACCATCGCCGGCCAGACCAACCTGCTGGCGCTCAATGCCACCATCGAGGCGGCACGCGCCGGCGAGGCCGGTCGCGGCTTTGCCGTGGTGGCTTCCGAAGTGAAGGCGCTCGCCGAGCAGACCGCGAAGGCGACCGGCGAGATCGGCCAGCAGATTTCGGGTATCCAGGCGGCAACGCAGGACTCGGTCAGCGCGATCAGCGCGATCAGCAACACCATCGAAAAGCTGTCCGAGATATCGTCCACGATCGCGGCGGCCGTCGAGGAGCAGGGCGCGGCGACGCAGGAGATTTCCCGCAACGTGCAGCAGGCGGCCGAAGGCACCCATCAGGTCTCGTCCAACATCACCGACGTGCAGCGCGGTGCAGGCGAAACCGGCTCGGCATCCTCGCAGGTGCTGGCGGCGGCGCAGTCGCTGTCGGGCGACAGCAATCGCCTCAAGCTCGAGGTCGGCAAATTCCTCGACACCGTGCGCGCAGCCTGACGCGGCATGTCCTGAGAGAACTGCAACCCCCGCGCGTAGAGGCGCGGCATTTGCGCGCGTGAATATCGCGGAGACGCGACGGAGACCGCGCACGGTTAACCTTCCGGAAAACCGATGCAGTCATGATCTCCGCAATATTCCGGGCGCTGAGTCGCCCTGCTTGTATTGCGTATCGATCGTATTGGAGCACATCCCATGAGTGGCCCTTCCATTCGCCTCACCCATAAGGTCATGGCGATCGGACTGTTCGGATTGTTGGGTCTCGTCGCCTTCGGCGCGATCTATCAGATTGGCAGCCTCTCCCAGGACGCCTCCCGCGCCGTCGCCAACCGGGCTCGTGCGATTGCCGATCTCGACAAGCAGCTCTCGATCGAGATGCTGGAGGCGCGCCGCAACGAGAAGAACTTTCAGCAGCGCCGCAACGAGAGCTACGCCAAGGCGCACGCGGAGTTGATCGGGCCGATCAACCGCGATTTCGAGGAGGTCGAGCGTCTGATGGCGGCCGGCGGCATGAGCGCGCTCTCCGAACGGATGAAGCAGGCCCAGGACGGCTTCAAGCGATACGCGTCGGACTTCGGAAAATTGGTTGCCGCGGAGACCCGGCTCGGCCTGAACGAGACGCTGGGCCTGTCCGGCTCGCTCCGCGCCGCGGTGCACGACATCGAAGCCAAGCTCAAGGAGATCGACGATCCCAGGACCACGAGCTGGATGCTGATGATGCGCCGGCATGAGAAGGACTTCATGCTGCGGCGCGACCAAAAATACATCGCCGAGATGAAGAAGGCGGCGGTCGAATTCTCCAAGGCGATAGAGGTCGTCGCAGTTCCTACGGCTGTGATGAACGACATCACGGCCAAGCTGCAGAAATACCAGTCCGAGTTCACGGCGTGGGCCGACACTGCACAGCAGAGCGCAGCCCTCGACGCCAGCATGATGAAGATCTTCCGCGAGCTCGAGCCGGGTATGGTCGAGGTGCGCAATACAGTCGAAGGACTCTACAAGAAGGCCGAAGCTGCAGAGGCTGCGACCCGCGATGCCGTGCGCATGTGGATGATGGTCGCCTTCGCCATTACCGTCGTCGTGCTCGCCGCGGTCGGCTTCCTTCTGGGACGTTCGATCTCGAAGGCGCTTGCCGGCATGGTCGATGCGATGACGCGGCTTGCGCGCGGCGAGCTTTCGATTTCCGTTCCCGGCATCGGGCGCAGGGACGAGATCGGCGAGATGGCCGGTGCCGTCGAAGTGTTCAGGACCAATATGGCGGAGGCCGAGCGGCTGCGCACCGAGCAGATCGAAGCTGAGGCGCGCGGGCGCCAGCTGCGCAAGGCTGACATGCACCGGCTCGCCGATAATTTCGAAGGCGCGGTTGGCGAGATCATCGATACCGTTTCGTCGGCTGCAACCGAGCTGGAGGCGTCCTCGAACACGCTGACGCAGGCCGCCGAGCGCGGCAACGGGCTTGCCACCGTCGTGGCGGCCGCCTCCGAAGAGGCCTCCGCGAACGTGCAGTCGGTGTCTTCAGCGAGCGAGGAAATGACCTCCTCGATCTCCGAGATCAGCCGCCAGGTGCAGGAATCGGCGCGTGTCGCCGATGTCGCCGTCGAGCAGGCCCAGCGCACCAATGCGCGCGTCGCCGAGCTGACCAAGGCCGCCTCCCGCATTGGCGACGTGGTCGAGCTGATCAACACCATCGCCAGCCAGACCAATCTGCTGGCGTTGAATGCAACGATCGAGGCGGCGCGGGCGGGCGAAGCCGGCAAGGGTTTTGCCGTGGTCGCGACCGAAGTGAAGGCGCTCGCCGAGCAGACTGCGAAGGCCACCGGCGAGATCAGCCAGCACATCGGTGCGATCCAAAACGCAACGCAAGACTCAGCCGGTGCGATCAAGGAGATCGGCGATACCATCGCGCGGATGTCGGAGATCTCGTCGACCATCGCCGCCGCGGTCGAGGAGCAGGGCGCCGCTACGCAGGAGATCTCCCGCAACATCCAGCACGCTGCGAACGGCACTTCCGAAGTCTCGGCGAATATCGGCGACGTCCAGCGCGGGGCAGGCGAAACCGGGGCTGCCTCGGCGCAGGTGCATTCTGCTGCGCAATCGCTGTCGCAGGAGAGCAACCGGCTCAAGAGCGAAGTCGCGCGTTTCCTGGAATCGGTACGGGCGGCGTAGCGGCGGCCGCCTCGCATGTTGCGGCGCAAGCGGGCGCGATCGCGTCGCGGCATGAGGGGGCTGTGCAGGTGCAACGGATGGTTGCAGGAGAAATAGCGACTATCAGGCTTGTCCCGTAATTTTCAGGCTTGTCCCGTAATTTTACGTAGCTCCCTGTTAACGCCTGCTTGCGACTATGTGTGCAATCTCACGGGATAAGAACCAGCCAGCATTGTTGAACTGACTTCCGTCTCGCCACCATCGTGGCGATTTGCGGCGCAGACAATTTGCGCGTTGCTAGGTAACATCGGGATTTGTCGTGATGTCGAAATTGTCCATCGTCTTCAAGCTTCTGGCCGTGCTGTCGGTCCTCGTCCTTTCGCTCGCCGGTGTCGGCGTGACGGCGATCGGCACCATGCAGAACATCAATTCCCATACTATCGAGATCGCGGAGAGCTGGCTGCCCAGCGTGCGCGCGCTCGGCTCGCTTCGCGCGGACATCAACGAGCTGCGCGTCGCGCTGCGCCTGCATCTGATGCAGGACACCGCCGAGGGCAAGGACGCCGCCGAGAAGCGCTTGGCCTCGCTGCGGGCGCGGATCGACCAGACGCGCAAGGTCTATGAGCCGCTAATCACCACCGCCGAGGAGCGCTCGCTCTATGGGCAATGGAGCACGGCGTGGGCCGAGTATCTGAACGGCGTGCAGGACGTGATGGCGCTGTCGCGCAAGAATGTCGGCCGCTTCCCGACCGACGCCAACGAGCTGTTGCAGACCAAAGTCGCGAAGATGGCCCAGGCCGCCGACCCGCTGCTTCAGAAGGGCATCGAGATGAACAATCGCGGCGCCGAGCTGGAGACCAAGCAGGCCGCCGACAGCTACGCCATGATCTTCCGCGTGCTGGTCGGCATCATCGTGTTCTCGGTCGTGATCGCGATCGGCGCCGCCTATTATCTCGTGCGCGACGTTTCTCGTGGCATTGCCTCGATCATCCGCCCGATGCAGTCGCTCGGCGAAGGTGACCTCTCGGCCGAGGTGCCGCATCGCGGCGAGCGCACCGAGATCGGCTCGATGGCGGATGCGCTGCAGATCTTCAAGGAGGCGCTGATCGCCAAGAAGGCCGCCGACGAGGCCGCTGCGCGCGACGCCGAAGCCAAGATCGAGCGCGGCCGCCGCGTCGACGCCATCACCCGCAAGTTCGAAGCCATGATCGGCGAGGTCGTCGGCACCGTGTCTTCGGCCTCGACCGAGCTCGAGGCCTCCGCCTCGACGCTGACCAACACCGCGCAGCGCGGACAGGAACTCGCGACCGTCGTCGCAGCCGCCTCCGAGGAGGCCTCGACCAACGTCCAGGCGGTGGCATCGGCTTCGGAGGAGCTGTCGTCCTCCATCACCGAGATCAGCCGCCGCGTGCAGGATTCAGCGCGAATGGCGGCGGAGGCCGTCGAGCAGGCGACGCGGACCAACGACCGCGTCAACGCGCTGTCGCAGGCGGCGTCCCGCATCGGCGACGTCGTCGAGCTCATCAACACCATCGCGGGCCAGACCAATCTGCTGGCGCTTAACGCGACCATCGAGGCCGCGCGTGCCGGCGAGGCGGGCCGCGGCTTCGCGGTCGTCGCCTCCGAGGTCAAGGCGCTGGCCGAGCAGACTGCGAAAGCCACCGGCGAGATCGGGGCGCAGGTCTCGGGCATCCAGGCGGCGACGCAGGAATCGGTCAGTGCCATCCAGGAGATCGGTGGCACCATCGAGCGGCTGTCCGAGGTGGCTGCGGCCATCGCCGCCGCCGTCGAGGAACAGGGCGCGGCGACGCAGGAAATCTCGCGCAACGTGCAGCAGGCCTCGGTCGGCACGCAGGAGGTCTCGTCGAACATCACCGACGTGCAGCGCGGTGCGATCGAGACCGGCGAGGCTTCGACCGAGGTGCTGTCGGCAGCGAAATCGCTGGCCACGGACAGCACCCGTCTCAAGGTCGAAGTCGCGCAATTCCTGGAATCGGTTCGCGCGGCCTGACCTTCAAATGCTCGTCTGCGGAGCCGGCGGCGGTGCGACCTGCCGCCGGAACAGGATACGCTGGTAGAGCCAGCCGATCGCGACCAGCACGATGCCGAGGCACATGAAGGACAGCGCGCGGTAGACGCCCGTCAGCGTCGACATGTCGATGACGAAAGCCTTCAGGATCGTCAGCGCGATCACGACGGCCGACGCCAGTCGCGCCCGCTCGGAATTGACGAGAATGCCGACGCCGAGCAGCACCACGCCGAAGCCGAGCCAGCCGATCGAATAGGTATATTGCTCGGCGCCCGTCGTCGCCCCGGTGGAGAGGATCGGGCCATGATAGAAGCGGCGGATCTCCAGCGTGACATAGGCAAGCGCGAACAGCAGCGCGCCGCCCGCAATCGTGTTGGCGTAAGCCTTGCCGCGTCCGCCGGCCACTGCATAGGACAGCAACAGCATCAGCACCGCCGGCAGCGCGTAGCCGAGCAGCAGCAGGTTGAACACGGCGCCGCCGACATCGGTGCGCCACAGCAGTGGGTTCTCCAGGATCAAGAGGCCGAACACGCTGATGAGCCCGCCGATGGCCGTTAGCACGACCGCGCCGACATTGTGCACGACGCTGCGGCTGCGCAGCCGCAGGCGCTCTAGTCCGATCGCCATGGCGAGCGTGATGCAGACTTGGAGGGCGAATTCGAGCAGCGATGGTGCTGACGTCATGTTGCCGCCGGTCGCAAAATGGCGGATCTCCATGAAGGCGAGCAGCGCGGTGAACAGGATCGCGGCGCTCTCGACCATGCGCAGAGGGGCGTCGTCACCGCGGCGGCGCAGGAACAGGCTCGCCGCCCAGAACGATGCCGCCGGCAGGCCGTAGCCCCACAACAGCCAGTTGAAGATCGGCGTGGTTCCGACGGCGTCGCCGACGATGCGCGGATCATAGCCGATACGAGCGGTGACCAGGCCTGCGAAGATCGCGGCCAGCCAGCGCAGGAACGGGATCGGCCGCTGCATTGAGATCCAGGCGGTGCCGAGCGACATCAGCGCCAGTGCGATCGTGAGCCAGCCCTTCTCCAGCGCAAACGTCAGCGCCAGCGCCAGCGCACCGAGCGTGCCGGTCGCGAACAAGGCCGTGGAGATCATGGCGCCCGGCCGGGTCTCGCGGCGCGCAAGCGCTTCGGTGGCAGCGCCAAAGGCGGCGGCGAGCAGCACCGCGAGAATGGCGAACGGGATCGAGCGGTCGAGATGCGCGATGCGTGCGTAGAGCGCGACCAGGATCGCGATCGGCGTCGCGACACCCGCGACCGACCACACCACCGGAATGATCGCCGAGTTCGAACGTCCCTGCGCGAGGAAGCCCGCGATGCCGAAGCCGGCGGCGAAGATCGCCGCCATCACCAGATGCAGCGTCACCGCGCCGTCGATCGCCGTCGGTGCGATGCCGGCCATGGGGCCGCCCGGCAGCACCAGCATGTCGGGATTGGCGCGCACCGCCCATTCGGCGAACACGACGAAGACGGTCGCGGCGGCCGCGCCGAGCGCGCCGGTGGCCGCCGGCGCGCGCCAGGCGACAAGCAACGTCGCGCCGACGAGCAGCGTGAAGGCGATCAGCGCCAGGTCCGCATGCGCGCTCGACAGCACGATCAGCATCGCGCCGAACAGATAGGCACCGAGCGATCCCGACGAGACCGGCTCGATCTCACCGTCCTCGATCGTCGGGCCGAACATGAAGCCGCAGACGACGAGAAGAGCGGCAAGAACGAAGCCTGCAATCACATGGAAAGCGTGCGGCGCGACCTGCAAGTCGCTGGTGTCGAGACCCGGAAAGATCCAGAGCACGGCAAAGGCGATGGTAGTGACCGCAAGCCAGCGCCACAGCCGGATACGCGCGAGACCAAAACTCGCGGCGGTGACGATGGCGAGATACATGTACAGCGCCCAATAGTCCGGTTTGCCGCTGGAGACGAGGATCGGCGTCACGAACGCGCCGACCACGCCGAGGCCCGCAAGTGCAGGCCCGTGCAGGAGCGCCGCGGCCAGCGTGCCGAGCGCGACGAGGCCGAGCAGCACGAAGGCGGTCGCGGGCACGAGGAAGCCATAGAGCGCGTAAGCCGCGTAGATGGTCGCAAATGCCACCGCCGTGCCGGCCGCGGTGAGAATCGCGGGAATGTTTGCGATTGGCAGCGCGGCGATGCTGGAGATGCTCTCCTTGCGCCGCGACCATTCGCCGGCGCCAAGCAGCGCAAGCGCGAACACGCCGCCAAGGAACACGCGCACGCCGGGGCCGACGAGGCCGGCTTCGATCGAATAGCGCACCATGAAGAAGCCGCCGAGCGCGAGCGCAAGGCCGCCGATCCACACCACCCAGCGCGTGCCGAGCCGTTCCTCGAAGCCGGGCGCGGGTGCGGGCAGCGGCGGCGTCGCGTCGGCCTCGGTGCTCGCTTCGAGCGGGGGCGGTGAAACGTCCTCCGTGGCGAGCAGGGGCGGCGCCTCGGCTTCCGCTTCGGCTTGGGGCACAAGCGGCGGCGGCGCTGCGGAAGTCGTCGCGGACGCTTCAGCCCACACATCTGCCGGGATCCGCGGCGGCTGCACGGGTCGTTGTGCGTGGAACGTCTCTTCGAGCGAGCTCAGCCGTCGTCGCAGCTCAGCCGTCTGGCTGGAGGCCTTGATCGCGATGATGAAAGCGATGATCGCAATGATCAGCGCGAAGACGTCAAACGGGCCGTCAGACATAAAGCCTCCAGGCAATCGGCGGGCAGGGGCCGATCACGCATATCTCGGGTTAGCGCCGGGAGCGTACGCGCAAGCCCGGCGCGGGCCGCTCCTGGAGCACGTCGCGACGGAAGCGGTAGAGCGCCGCCGGACGTCCGCCCGTCTGTGTCGACATCACCCCGGTCGGTTCGACCAGGGCTTCCATTTCGACCAGGCGGCGGAAATTTTGTTTGTGCAGGTGTCGGCCGGAGATCGCCTCCACCGTATACTGCAATTCGGTAAGTGTGAACTCGGCGGGCAAAAGTTCAAAGACCACAGGACGATACTTCAGTTTTGCACGCAGTCGCGCGATCGCTGTCGCAAGAATCCGGCGGTGGTCGAAGCGCATGGATGTGCCGAGCGCGGACAGCGCCTTGCGCGCTAATGCCGCAGGGCGGCCGTCGCGCCGTGCTTCCTCGACCAGCCCGGCCTCGTACAGGAGCTCGTAGCGGTCGAGCACGCGCTCCTCGTCCCATGATGCGCCGTCGAGACCGAAATAGAACCGCACGCGATCCTTGCGCGGCAATGCGCGCGTCGTCTCCGGCGTCTCCTCTTCGGCCCACTCGGTCAATGCGGGAATGATGTCGCGCGCGATGATCGCGGGCGGCCCCTCGCGCCGGTCCTCCCAGGGTAGAAAGCGATACCACGGCGCGAAGCTCGCACTCGTGTCTGCCAGTTCGCCGCCGATGGCGCGCGTCAGTGCGAGATAGCCGATCGACACCATGTGCGCGCCGGTGTCGCCGGCCTCGGCATGCCGGCCGCGATCGCCGAACGTGTAGAGCTGTTCGACATAGCCGAGCCGCAGGCTCGTCTGTTCCTCGACCCAAGCCCGCAGGCCGATCTCGAAAGTGCGATGGCTCGGCGCATCGAACGGGCCGAACGGCAGGCCGGCCAGTCCGTCACTGTCGCGCGCAGTGAGGATCAGCGGCTCGTGATCCTCGATCGCGACGATCGCGGCGGTCAGGCCGATCTCGATCGGCGTCAACAGCTTTTCGCTCATGCGATGGCGATCGCCGGTGCAGCCGCAAACTCGTCATGCCCGGGCTTGTCCCGGGCATCCACGTTCTTCGTGCCGCAGGAGAGGTCGTGGATGGCCGGGACAAGCCCGGCCATGACGACGTGGAGGCGTTTGCGTAAAGGCACGCCTGCGATGGCCCTGCTCGCAAGCGGGAGAGGAAGCGCACCTGTGCTGTCGTGCGCAACGTTCATTCGAGCTCGATCACGAAGGGGCGGCCTTCGACCATCATCGCGCCCGGTCCCATCTCGTCGAGCGCACGCAGCATGCGGCCGTTGCGCCCCAGCGCACGGTCGGCGAGGCCGACGATGCGGCGGTTCGGCGAGGCGATCGGGGAAGCTGCCCGGATCTTCTTTGCGATCTCGGTCTCGTCGCGATCCGGATTGAGTGCGCACACGGCGGCGAAGGCGCTCGCGGTGGAGCGGCTGATGCCGGCATAGCAATGCACCACCAGCGGCGCGTCGCGGTCCCAGCTGCGTACGAAGTTCAGCACCTGCTCGATATGCGTTTCCGATGGCGCGACGAAACCGTCCATCTCCTCGGTGATGTCGTCCATCGACACCTTGAGATGGTTGGCCGGCAGCACCGACACCGGCCGCGCCACCTGCTCGACATTGGCCATCACGGTCAGCACATGGCTGGCCTTGGTGAGGCGGACGGTTTCGGGAAGGGCGGCGAGGGAACAGACGTGGATCATGGCGGACCTTTTTCCGCAGATTATAGCGAGCGTTGCCGGGGTGGGCAAAGCGAAGCGTACCCACCACTTTCGTCTCATTTGCGAAAAATGGGTGGGCACGGCGCAAGGGCGCCCCTGCCCGCCCTGCAGGACTTTAACCCACGACAACGATCACGCAAACACTGCGCCAAACCGCTCCAGAAACTGCTTCTCGGCCCGGGCAGCCGTCCAGGGGGTGAGATATTCGCGCCGGACGCTGTCGGAGAGGCCGGGATCCTTGCCGAACAGGCGCTTGGCCTCGCTCTCGCTAAAGCCGGCGAGCGTCGTCGCCTCCAGATAGGCCGCGCCGCGATCGGCGGCCTTGATCGCCAACGTGATCTCCTCCGGCAGCACCGGCGGCAGGCCAAAGCGGATGTGGATGGCGCCGAGCAGGCGTTTCTCGACGGCCTTGTAATGGCCGTCCAGAACCGCCTTGAACGGCGATATCATGTCGCCGATCACATATTCGGGCGCATCGTGCAGCAGCGCGGCGAGCCGCACGCGCAGATCCACGCGCGGGTTCTCGTGCCGCATCACGGTTTCGACCAGCAGCGTGTGCTGCGCGACCGAGAAGATGTGTGCGCCGATGGTCTGGCCGTTCCAGCGGGCCACACGCGCCAGCCCATGCGCGACGTCGGCGATCTCGATATCGAGCGGGGAGGGGTCGAGCAAATCGAGTCGCCGGCCCGACAGCATGCGCTGCCAGGCACGAGACGCCACATCGCGTGACGACTTCCTGGCCGTCATTTGGACTTGAGGCGCGGCTTGCGCTGCGTCTTGCCGCAGCTCGCGTGACAATGGCAGTCGACGAGATGATCGTTGACCATGCCGGTCGCCTGCATGAAGGCATAGACGATGGTCGGGCCGACGAATTTGAAACCGCGCGAGGACAGCTCCTTGGAGATTTGCACCGAGAGCGGCGTTGAGGCCGGCACGCTCGCGGTGGTCTTGAAATGATTGACCTTGGGCCTTCCGTCCATGAAGTCCCACAAGAATTTCGAGAAGCCGGGACCCTTCTCCATGATATCGAGATACGATCTCGCGCTTGCTATCGTTCCGTCGATCTTGGCCTTGTTGCGCACGATGCCGGCATCGTTCATCAACGCGTGAACTTTCTTCTCGCTGTAGCGTGCGATCTTTTCCGGCTGGAAATCGTCGAAGGCTTTGCGGAAATTATCGCGCTTGCGCAGGATCGTGATCCAGGACAGGCCGGCCTGGAAACCGTCGAGGATCAGCTTCTCATAGAGCGCGCGGTCGTCATATTCCGGCACGCCCCACTCGGTGTCGTGATAGGCGACGTAAAGCGGATCTTCGCCGGGCCAGGGGCAGCGGGTCTTTCCGTCGGGATGCAGGCGGGGAGCACGGCTCATGCGATGGGTTGCTTCGTTGGAATGCGCACGACGTCTGGTTCCGCAAGCCTCACAGCGAGGCCACCGGCAGTCAGCGCCTGTCCTGCATCGAGCGCATCAGCGACGCGGTCGATGCGCACCAGCGCGATACCCTTTCCTTTCGCCGACGAGCCCATCGTGCCGACGGGCTTGTCGCCGGCCATGACGCTGACGCCGGGCTCCGGCGAATAGTCCTCGAGCAGCACCTTGACGCTGCGGGTGCGCGCGGTGCCGCGATGCTGCATGCGCGAGACGACCTCCTGACCGACATAGCAGCCCTTGTCGAAATCGACGCCGGAAAGGCGGTCCATGTTGGTCTCGTGCGGGAACGCATCGCTGTACGTGAAATCGAGCCCGCCGCGCGGCACGCCGAGCGCGATGCGGTGGGCTTCGTATGCGGCGGCATCGACGAGCTCGGCGCCGATCAGATCGGACAGCTTCTGTTTGAGATCTTCGGGGATCAGGATGCGGTAGCCGAGGCCCTCATTGCGCGGATCGGCGAAGGCGAGGTCGGGCTGGGCCGCGGGCTTGCCGTCCCAGGCCGCGAGCACGCCGAGATCGTCGGACAGGTTTTCCACCGTGACCTTGGCGCGCAGCTTGTAGAATTTCAGCTTGGTAGCGAGACCGTCGGCAAGCGGCTTCGGGCAATCGATCAGGAACCCGCCTCCATGGCCGGCAGGCGCTTCCGTGATCAGGAAATCCACGATGATCTTGCCCTGCGGCGTCAGCAGCGCGCCGAATCGACCCAGGCCCGGCTTCAGCTTGTCGACATCGGTCGTGACGAGGCCATTGAGGAAGTTGCGCGCATCCTCGCCCGCGACCTTGATCACGCCCCGGTCCGGAAGAAACGCTGATTTCATACGAAAATCTCTTGCGACATGTTGCTCCGGAACGTAAGCCCGCAAGGCAAAAACGACAAGACCTCAAGCCCTGCGCTTGGGGACGAGAGAGGCCTTCAGCCATGACCCAGCGTTTCGACGTGATCCTCAAGGGCGGCACTGTCGTCAACCAGGACGGCGAGGGAGCCCGCGATATCGGCGTCGTCAACGGCCGCATTGCCGAGATCGGTGCGCTGTCGCAGGCTTCCGCCGCGGAGGTGATCGACTGCAAGGGCCTGCACATCCTGCCCGGCGTGATGGACACGCAGGTGCATTTCCGCGAGCCCGGGCTGGAGCAGAAGGAAGACCTCGAGACCGGCTCGCGAAGCGCCGTGATGGGCGGCGTCACCGCCGTGTTCGAGATGCCGAACACCTCGCCATTGACCGTGACCGAGGCCACCTTCACCGACAAGGTGAAGCGTGCCCATCACCGCATGCATTGCGACTTCGCCTTCTTCGTCGGCGGCACCCGCGAGAACGTGCAGGACCTGCCGGTGCTGGAGCGAGCGCCCGGTTGCGCCGGCGTCAAGGTGTTCATCGGCTCCTCGACCGGCGCGCTCTTGGTGGAAGACGACGAAAGCCTGCGCCGCATCTTCCAGGTGATTCGCCGCCGCGCAGCGTTCCACGCGGAGGACGAATACCGCCTCAACGAGCGCAAATCGCTGCGCATCGAGGGCGACACGCGCTCGCACCCGGTGTGGCGCGACGAGACCGCGGCGCTGATGGCAACGCAGCGGCTGGTGAAGCTCGCGCACGAGACGGGCAAGCGCATCCATGTGCTGCACATCTCGACCAAGGAAGAGATCGAATTTTTGCGCGACCACAAGGATGTCGCGTCCTGCGAGGCGACACCGCATCATCTCACGCTGGTCGCGCCCGAATGCTACGAGCGGCTCGGCACGTTGGCGCAGATGAATCCGCCGGTGCGCGGCGCCGATCACCGCGCCGGAATCTGGCGCGGCATCGAGCAGGGCATCATCGACGTGCTCGGGTCGGACCACGCCCCGCATACGCTCGAAGAGAAACAGAAGACCTATCCGGCCTCGCCCTCCGGCATGACCGGCGTGCAGACGCTGGTGCCGCTCATGCTCGACCACGTCAATGCCGGCCGCCTGTCGCTGGCGCGTTTCGTCGATCTCACCAGCGCCGGCCCCGCGCGCCTCTACAACATGGCCTGCAAGGGCCGCATCGCCGCCGGCTACGACGCCGACTTCACCGTCGTCGATCTCAAGCGCAGCGAGACCATCACCAACAAATGGGTCGCGTCCAAGGCCGGCTGGACCCCCTATGACGGGTTGCGCGTCACCGGCTGGCCCGTCGGCACCTTCATCCGCGGCCGCCGTGTGATGTGGCAGGGCGAGCTCGTGACCGCCGCGCAAGGTGAGCCGGTGCGGTTTCTGGAGACGTTGAAGGCGTAAGTAATTTGCGGTGAGGCAGCACGCGCGCGCAGCACACTCGATGTCGTCCCGGCGAAGGCCGGGACCCACACCGCGAGGTGTCTCGGTTGCGAAAGTCGCAGTACCGAACGACTAGCCTCCACATAATTTCTTCCCGGGGCTATGGGTCCCGGCCTTCGCCGGGACGACATTGGGAGACATGGGAGCGCACAATGACCCAACCGACATCCCTCATCAGCACCGAGCAACTCGCAGCCCAGCTCGGCGATCCCAACTTGCGCCTCTACGACTGCACGACCTACAACGAGCCGGTGCCGCCGGGCAGCGACGTGCCCTATCGCGCGGTGCCCGGCGACAAGACGTTCGAGGCGGGCCATATCCCGGGCGCTGATTTTCTCGACCTGCAAGGCGAGTTCTCCGACGCCTCTGCGCGGCAATTCTTCATGATGCCTGACGTGGCCCAGCTGGAGGCTGCCTTCGGCCGCCACGGCCTCGATGCATCCAAGTCCGTAGTGCTCTACAGCATCGGCACCATGATGTGGTCGACGCGGTTCTGGTGGATGCTGCGCTCGATCGGCGTTGACGCGCGGGTGCTCGACGGTGGCCTCGACAAATGGAAGGAAGAGGGACGGCCGGTCGTAACAGGCGCCCCGAAAGGCTATCCGGCCACGACCTTCAAGGCCACACCGCGAGCAGGCTTCTTCGTCGACAAGAATGCAGTGAAGGCGCGACTCGGCGATCCCGCGACTGTTATCGTCAACGCCCTCGGTCCGCAATTTCATCGCGGCCTCGAGCCGAGCCGCTACGGGCGGCCCGGCCGCGTTCCCGGCAGCGTCAACGTATCAGCGGCAACGCTCACCAATGCCGACAAGACTCTGACGACGCTCGCCGATGCCGAAGCCAAATTCGTCGCCGCAGGCGTCACCCGCGACAAGAATGTGATCCTGTATTGCGGCGGCGGCATCTCGGCGACGATCGACCTGCTGCTGCTGACGCAGCTCGGTTACGACAAGCTGACGCTCTACGACGCCTCAATGGGCGAGTGGGCGAGGGAACCGGAGCTCCCGATCGAGACGGATTAGGCGGTCTTACCTCGGGGGAGGGTAAGAAAAGTCCGGAACCTTTATCGTCGGTCTGCATCCAATGTCCGGGAACGAAGCCAAACGAGCAGGTGACCGCCATGCCACGGACAGCAGCTGGCACGTCCGCCGGCGCCAAGTCTTCAGAAATCAGGACATTGGAAGCCGAACTGGTCGAGCGGGCGCGGGGCCGTGACGAGGCCGCGCTGCGCGAGATCATGCAGGCCAACAACCGCAGGCTCTATCGTCTGGCGCGCGGAATTCTGCGCAGCGACAGCGAAGCCGAGGATGTCGTTCAGGAAACCTATGTCCGCGCCTTCACCCATCTCGACGGCTTCCGCGGCGAGTCCGGACTGTCGACCTGGCTGTCGCGCATCGCCATCAACGAGGCGCTAGGCCGGGCGCGAAGCGCCAGGCCGCATGTCGAGCTCGGCTCGGTGCCGGAAGCGACGCTCGAGGCGCAGATCATAAAATTTCCCGCTTCTCCCGCAGGCGATCCGGAAAGGACCATGGCCCAACGTGAAATCCAGCGCGTCGTCGAGCGCGCCATCGATGAGTTGCCGGATGTCTTCCGTATGGTCTTCGTCGCACGCGTCATGGAAGGCATGAACATCGAGGAGACCGCCGAATTGCTCGGCGTCAAGCCCGAGACCGTGAAGACGCGACTGCACCGTGCGCGCACCATGTTGCGCGAGAACGTCGAGAAGGAGATCGGTCCGGTGGCAATGGATGCGTTCCCGTTCGCCGGGTGGCGCTGCGAGCGGCTGACCGTGTCAGTGCTGAAGCGGCTCGGCATCGGCGGCTGAAGTTTTTCGGGAACGTTCGCGCCATAGTCCCATCCAACGCCTGTGAAGCAACGCGCCGGCAAAACGTCCGGCACCACAGGAGTTTCAAACCATGTTCGTTCGTTGGAGCGCGGCGATCGCCGCTGCAATTTTGTTGTTGAGCCCTGCGCTGCTGCAAGGCGCCAGAGCAGCCGACAAGCTGACCGATCCGCAGATCGCCCATATCGCCTACACCGCGGGCGTGATCGACATCAACGCAGCCAAGCAGGCGCAGAAGAAGGCCAGGAACAAGGACGTGAAGGCGTTCGCCGAGGACATGCTGCGCGACCACGAGGCCGTCAACAAGCAGGCGCTCGCGCTGGTCAAGAAGCTGAACGTCACGCCTGAAGACAACGACACCAGCAAGGCGCTGTCTAAGCAGGCGAGCGAGAAGCTCGCCGAACTGGACAAGCTGAGCGGTGCGGCCTTCGACAAGGCCTATGTCGCAAACGAGGTCGCCTACCACAAAACGGTCAACGGCGCGCTGGAAACCCAGCTCATTCCATCCGCCAGCAATGCCGAACTGAAGAGCCTGCTGCAGACCGGTCTGAAAATCTTCCAGGGCCATCAGCAGCACGCCGAGCATGTCGCGGCGGAGCTGAAATAGGGAGGCGATGATGCCGGGACGATTGTCTGCGATCGCGTCAGCGGTCCTGCTCGTGGCGTTGGTCGTCCCGGCGCACGCTGCGACCATAGAGATCACGATGGAGAATCTCGAAGTGTCGCCGAAAGACGCTTCGGCCAAGGTCGGCGACACCATTGAATGGATCAACAAGGACGTCTTCGCCCACACTGCGACCGCTGGGAACGGCGATTTCGACGTGAACCTGCCGGCGAAAAAATCAGGGACGTTGGTTCTGAAGAAGGCGGGCACGGTCGATTATTACTGCCGCTATCATCCCAACATGAAAGCGACGCTCAAGATCGAGCCGTAACGGGCTGGGCGCATGCCGCGCTTGCGGCGGAAACCGGCCCCGCCTGCGTGGCGGGGTCATTTTCGGACGCGCTTACTGTCGGGAGATGTCGACCGAGAATTCGCCGTTGCGGATGCGGCCGGGAAAACCTTCGACGAACTTCGCCACTGCGTCCTCGCCATAGGTACCGACGAGCTCGGCAAGGGCCGCGAACAGGCTGGCCTGCGCCAGGCAGTCGCCGTCGACGCCATCATGGCGCGCTTCGGCCCAGGCCTCGTTGAGATAGCTCAGTGCGGCCTGCTTCTGCTCGTGATCGGGCAGCGGCGCGCGTGCGGGGGCGTAGGACACTGGATGGCTCATGAAACTCGATCAGGGCTGGGGCGCGATCCACGGCGATGCGCTGTGCGAGAGGTGTAGCACGCGCGTTAACGCCCGCTAGGCCACATCTTTAGGAACGGTTAACGGCTGTGTACAAAGTCGATGACAGGGTTCCCGCCGCTGTCATTCCGGGCTCGCGACTTCGTCGCGCACCGGAATGACGAATGGAGAGTTCAGTTCGCGTAACGCGCCGTGAGATCGCGAGAGATCTTCGAGCCTTCCTCGATGTAGCGGCGGATCGCCACCGTCGCGGCCGGCGTGCAGCTCCGGTAGGTCTGCTGAAAACCGTTATAGCCGCGGTTGAAGCCGGCGATCATGCGGGTGCGGCGTTCGCCCGCGGGTGTTTCGGCATCGATCAGCGCCTGCATCTCGCTGCGCCATTTGTTGCCCTCGTTGGACCCGCAGATGCCGCGCAGATAGTGCAGCCCCCCGAGGATCTCGGCCAGCCGCTGCAAATCGCCGTCAAACGGCGCTGCCCCGTCCTGAGCCCTCGTGGGCACCGAGGCGCAGGCGAGAATCAGGACAAAAATGGCCAGAAATCGCGTCGACATCGGCCGGGTGTATGCCCCCTCAAGGCGGTGGACGCAAGGCGGGGCCGTCAGGGGCCGATCAGCCGGTGGGCGGACTGGATGACTTCTTCCAGCCCGCCGGTCAGCTTGAGGTCGCCGAGGCTCGCCAGGGCCTCCGGGGCGATCCAGCGGTAGTCGTCGAGCTCGTCGTTGAGAACCGGCTCCCGGGCCACCCAGCGGGCAGCAAAGGACATGATCAGGTAGTGGCCGGCGCCGGCCGCGGCGGGGAGCACTTCGCGCCAGCCCGCGAGGCCGATGATGTCGATAGCGAGCCCGGTCTCCTCGCCGATCTCGCGCGCCAGCGCCTCGTGCAGCGATTCGCCGAACTCGACCCGGCCGCCCGGCAGCGAATAGAACCCCTTTGCCGGCGAGCGCGCGCGACGGGTCAGGAGCACTTTGCCGTCACGAAAAATCGCGGCACTGACCGCGATCTGGGGACGGGTGGGCTGAACGATCGCAGCCATGACTTCACCTGCTCGGGCTCAGTTCGCCATGATGGTGTCGATGTCGGCTTCCGCGCCGCCATTGATGATGCCGCCGCAAGCCGCGATCAGAGGCTTGACCCAGTGGGCGGCCTGCTCGGCGAGGCGAACGCGGGTCGTGTCCTTCTCGACCTCGCGCATGGCCGAGCCGACCGCCGTCAGGATCGAGGTCATGGTGTCGGCGAGGTGGTCGAACTGGGCGCGCACATTCGGGTCGGCCTTTTCATAGGCTTCGATCGCCAGATCCCGGGCCTTGAAATTCGAGGCGGTGAAATGCTCGGCATAGGACAGCGGCGACCAGGTCAGAAAATCTTCCGCGCATTCCGGCATGTCCGGGACCATTTCCAGCAGCATCACGGCTTCATTGAAATGGTTGAGATAGTCGGTGGCAAGCCCGGTCCGCGGGTTGATGTTGGCCACGCGCAGCCGCTCGGCCCAGGCCGCTGCCTCGGGCGCCGTCTGTCCATGCATTCGCGCCGGCTGGGAGACCGTTGAGCTCATCTGCCGCAGTGTTAACGTTCGGGGTTAAAAGGACCTGAACGGACCCTATATAGGCCCTCAAGGATGTGTGGACGCTTCGTCATAACTTCGGCCCCCGCGGCTTTGCGGCAACTGTTCGGCTACATTGAGCAGCCGAACTTCCCGCCCCGGTTCAACGTGGCCCCGACACAACCGATCCCGGTCGTGCTGGCCGAGAACGGCGCGCGCCATTTTCGCCTGATGCGCTGGGGGCTGTTGCCGGGCTGGGTCAAGGATCCCCGCGGGTTTACGCTCCTGATCAATGCGCGTTCCGAGACGGTGCTGGAGAAGCCCGCCTTCAAACGCGCGATTCGCCGGCGACGCGGCCTGATTCCGGCCGACGGCTATTACGAATGGAAGACGGAGGATGGCCGCAAGCAGCCGTTCTTCATCCATCGCGCCGACGGTGCGCCGCTCGGCTTTGCAGCGGTGTTCGAGACCTGGGTCGGGCCGAACGGCGAGGAGCTCGACACGGTCGCGATCGTCACGGCGGCCGCGGGCGAGGATCTCGCCACGCTGCATGACCGCGTGCCCCTCACCATCAGCCCGCGCGATTTCGAGCGCTGGCTCGACAGCCGCAGCGACGACGTCGATGCCGTGTTACCGCTGATGACAGCGCCGCGCATCGGCGAATTCGCCTGGCACCCGGTCTCCACCCGCGTCAACCGCGTCGCCAATGACGACGACCAGTTGCTCCTTCCGATCAGCGCGGAGGAGATCGAGGCGGAGGTAGAGGCCGCGAAACCGAAGCGGGCGGTGCGGAAAGCGGCGGCCGGGTCGACCGATGACGGGCAGGGGTCGTTGTTCTAGGCGGCTTCGGCCTCACACAATCTCCCTCGCCCTCAACGCCGCGATCTCCGCCGCGTCAAATCCCAGCTCGCCCAGCACCGCGTCCGTATCGGCACCGAGCTTCGGCGCCATCCGGTCGAGCTTGCCGCTGCCATGCGCGAGCTTGAATCCGCTGCCGGCGAAACGGAGCCGCCCGTAGGGCGTATCGAGCTCCTGGATCGCGCCGCGCGCCTTGATCTGCGGATGGTCGATCACTTCCTCGACCTTCCAGATGCTGGCGCAGGGCGCGCCGGCATCTTCTAGAATGGTTTCCCATTCGCGCGCCGGCCTTGCCGCGAGCGCCTCTTCGATGACGGCGCGCAGCGCCGGCTCGTTCTCGTTGCGCGCGAACCAGTCGGCAAAGCGCGGATCGCTGAGCGTGTCCTCGCGGCCGAGCGCAGACATCAGCGCGCGATATTGCTTCTCGTTGTTGACGGCAAGCAGGATGTGACCGTCGCCGCATCTAAACAAATTCGCCGTGGTCCTGCGGCTGACGGCCTGATTGCCCGACAGCTGCTGGCGATGGCCGGCGACCGACCAGTCCGCGATCTGCCCCGACAGGAACGCCATCGTCGCCTCCAGCATGGAGACGTCAATGAGCTGCCCCTTGCCGGTGCGATCGCGCTGGTACAGCGCGCTCGACACGCCGAACGCAGCCGTGGCGCCCGACAGCACGTCGCACACGGCAAAGCCTGCACGCGTCGGGCCGGTTTCGGGATGACCCGTGATCGCCATGATGCCCGACAGCGCCTGCATCTTGCCGTCATAGCCGGGGCGCAGCCGATCCGGACCGGTCTGGCCGAAGCCTGATACCGCGCAGTAGATCAGCTTCGGATTGATCGCGGACAGCGCCTCATAGCCGATGCCGAGCTTGTCCATCACGCCGGGGCGAAAATTCTCCATGACCACGTCGACCTGGCTCGCGAGCTTCTTCACGATTGCGATCGCATCGGGCTTTTGCAGATCGAGCGTCAGGCTGCGCTTGTTGCCGTTGATGGCCTGGAACGCCGGCGCGAGCCCGCGCTCCGCCCATTCGCGGCTGAGCGGCGTGCGGCGCATGTCCTCGCCCTCGCGCCGCTCGACCTTGATGACGTCGGCGCCCAGGAGCGCGAGCTGGTAGCTCGCATAGGGGCCGGCCAGCACTTGCGTGAAGTCCAGGATCTTCACGCCCTCGAACGGTCGCGTCACGTCGCTCTCCCTTTTTGTTTTTGGTTGTCGGAGGACGTCAGGCGGCGCGATTGCCGCGCGCGATCTCCTTCTGCTTGTCGAATTCTGCACGGCGGCGCGCCAGCTCTTCGGCTGAGAGCTGCGCGACGTTGTTGTAGTCGAGCTTCCAGGAAGCGTCCTCGCTCCAGCGCAGCGGCGACTGCATCGTGGTCTGCGGGCCGCTTGCGGTCTCCAGCAGCGTGAGCGCCAGCTCGAGCGTCTGCGCCTGCGAGGCGACGTCGTGCGGCCTGCCGGCGGAATTGCCGAGCGGGAAATCCGAGAACAGGAAGCGCGGCACGGCGGCGTGCTCGATGATGTCCTTGGCGCAGCCCATGATCACGGTCGGAATGCCGTTGGCTTCGAGATGCCGTGCCACCAGCGCCGTAGTCTGGTGACAGACCGGGCAGTTCGGCACCAGCACGGCGACATCGACCTTGTCGGCAACGGCCCGCGCCAGGATTTCCGGCGCGTCGGTGTCAAGGGTGACGCGATGGCTGCGGTTGGTCGGCGCGCCGAAGAAGCGCGGGGCGACCTCGCCGATGCGCCCGGCGGCGCTCGCCTTCAGAAGCTGCGGCAGCGGAAACCAGGTGCCGTTGTCGGTGGCCGTGGTGTGCTTGCGGTCGTAGCCGATATGCGAGATGCGCAGGTCGTGCTGCTTCGCCGTGTCGCCGTCATAGACCTGGTAGAATTTCGCGCCGCCATTATACGCCGCGCCCGGTCCCTGGTCGCCCTTGTCCGGATCGTACGGCGCGGCCGTCGTGATGATGGTGACGCGTGATTGCGCCAGCGGCTTCTTCAGCGGCTGGAACGGCGCCTCGGTGTAATGAGCCCAGCGATACGCCGTGGTGTAGCCAATCGCGGCGTAATAGTCCCGCGTGCGCTGCATATAGGGAACGGGGGCGTCATAGTCGGGCGCAAAGCCGAATTCGTCGTCGCGCGAAGCGGTCATGGGGCGCGTCTCCTGGTTCTTGTTGGCGACAGACTAGAGATAGTCGGGGGTGAGCTCAAGAGTAAGCGAGCTCACCGAAACACATGCAGCGCCACATGCTGCAGCAGCATGATGGCCTTGGCGTCGATGATGCGGCCGTCCGCGATCATCGCCAGCGCCTCGTCGATGCCGAGCTCCAGCACCTCGATGTCCTCGCCTTCGTGTTCGAGACCGCCGCCGTCGCTGACCCGCATCTCCGGCTCGTACTCGGCGACAAAGAAATGCAGCTTCTCGGTGATGGCGCCGGGACTCATGAACGCCTCGAACACCTTGTGGACGTGGTGCAGGCGATAACCCGTCTCCTCCTCGGCCTCGGCGCGGATGCGCATTTCGGGCGAGGCGTCGTCCAGCACGCCGGCGGCGGCTTCGAGCAGGAGATCGTCGTAGCCGCGAATGAACGCCGGCAGGCGGAATTGCTTCACCAGGATCACGGTACGGCGTGCCAGATTATATGGCAGCACGGCGGCTGCGTTGTCGCGCTCATAGGTCTCGCGGTGCTGCGTCTGCCATTCGCCATTGGCGCGCCGGTACTCAAACGTGGTGTTCTTCAGCGTGGTCCAGCCGTCCGAGAGCACGCGGACGTCCTTGATGCGGACGCGGTCGGAAATCGTCATGCTTCGATCTCAATTGCTTGGCGTTGTGGTGCGGCCGTCGAGCCACTTCTGGAACATCACCGAGGTCGATTCCTCGAAACCCAGCGACTGGTAGAACGCATTGGCCTGCTCATTCCCGCGCCGGACCAGGAGCTGGAGCTTCAGAATTCCAGCCGCGCGCAGCCAGTCCTCGGCCGCTGCCATGATGACGCGTCCGTAGCCACGCTTCTGTCTATCCGGGTCGACGGCGACGTAATAGACCCAGCCGCGATGGCCGTCATGGCCGACCATCACGGTGGCGACGATGGCGCCGCCGTCGCGGCCGAGCAGGATGGTGGAATTGTCGCGCCGACGCGCCAGCGCGATGTCGGCATGCGGATCGTTCCAGGGCCGGGTCAGGCCGCAGCGCTGCCACAGCGCGACCACGGGCTCGACATCGGGGTCGGTGATCGCATCGATCCTGAGCGCACTCACAGCACTTTTCCCGGGTTCATGATTCCGAGCGGATCGAGCATCGCCTTGAGCTGTCGCATCAGCTCGATTGCGGTCTTGTCCTTCACGTCGGGCAGCTCGTCGCGCTTGAGCACGCCGATGCCGTGCTCCGCCGAGATCGAACCGCCCATGCGCAGCACGATCGCGAACACGACCGCGTTCATCTCGTGCCACCGCGCCAGATAATCCGCGGTGTTGGCGCCGATGGGCTGGCTGACATTGTAGTGCAGATTGCCGTCGCCGAGATGGCCGAACGGCACCGGCCGCGCGCCGGGGATCAGTTTGACCACGGCTTCATTGGCCTCGGCAATGAAGGCGGGCACCGTGGCCACCGGCACGGAAATGTCGTGCTTGATCGAGCCGCCCTCCGGCTTCTGCGCCGACGACATCTCGTCGCGCAGCTTCCAGAAGCCGGCTCGCTGGGTGAGGTTGGCCGCGATCACCGCGTCGTCGACGATCTCGTCCTCCATGGCGCGGCCGAGGATCGCTTCCAGCGGCGTGCGGGCATCGTCACCCGGCGAAGACAATTCCATCAGCACGTACCAGGCATGCTTCTGCGCGAGCGGATCGCGCACGTCGATGCCGTGGCGGATCGAGAAATCGACCGCCATCTCCGAGAGCAGCTCGAAGCTCGTCAGCGCATTGGCGGCCTCGCTTTGCGCGATTGCCAGCAGTTTCAGCGCGGCGTCCGGCGACTTCAGCCCGACGAAGGCGGTCTCGATCGACCGCGGCTTCGGAAGCAGTTTTAGCGTCGCCGCGGTGATGATGCCGAGCGTGCCTTCGGCGCCGATGAAGAGGTTATGCAGATTGTAGCCGGTGTTGTCCTTCTTCAGCTTGGAGAGCACGTTGAGCACGCGCCCGTCCGCCAGCACCACCTCGAGCCCCAGCGCCATCTCGCGCGCGACGCCATAGGCGAGCGCGGCCGTGCCGCCGGCATTGGTCGAGAGATTGCCGCCGATGGTGCAGCTCCCTTCCGCGCCGAGCGAGAGCGGAAATAGCCGGTCGACGTCCGCGGCCTTCTGCTGCGCGATCTGCAGCACCACGCCGGCCTCGCAGGTCATGGTGTTCGACGCAGTGTCGATCTCACGGATCTTGTCGAGCCGCCGCAGCGACACCACCACCTCGCCATTGTGCGGCGTCTGGCCGCCGACGAGCCCGGTGTTGCCGCCCTGCGGCACCAGCGCGATTCTGTGCGCGGAGGCGAGCTTGCAGATTGCGGCCACTTCGGCGGTCGAGCCCGGGCGCAGCACCAGTGGCGAGCGGCCGTGGAACAGATTGCGCTCCTCGGTGACATAGGCCTCGATGTCGGCCGCATCCGTGATGGCGTGCCTCTCGCCGACGATCTTGCGGAATTGTTCGATCAGCTCGGGCGCAAGCGGTGGGGTGGCGGAATGATTGACGTTCATTGTCTTGTCTCTTCTCAAGCTTCTTACTCTTTGCGCATGATCTTGCCGGAAAACCGCTACACACTTTTCCGGATCATGCGCTATCGCGCCACGGCCGCCCGGCGCAGCCGATCATTGATCGCTTCGCCCAGATCCTGTTCGGGGATCGCCATCACCGCAATCGCCCGCGGGCTCCTCACATCGAGGGCGCGAAGATAGCCGAACAGATTGGCGGCGGCTTCATCGAGATCGCCGGTGGGGGACAAATTCATGACGGCGGTGGCGGCCTCCAGGCCAGGCAGGCGCGCGGGGCCGAACGCCAGCAGCGCTTCGCCCGGCGCGACATCCTGCGCATTGAGCCGCACATTGGCGCGTGGCGCGTAATGTGAGGCCAGCATGCCCGGCGCCAGCGGCTGGCTGTCGTCGCTGTCGGCCTCCGCCGGCAGTCGCGCCAGCGGCGCGCCGAGCACGACCTCGATCCGCTCGCGTGACAGCCCGCCGGGCCGCAGCAGCATCGGCGCCGCGAAACAGCCGACGATGGTCGATTCGACGCCGACCGTAACCGGCCCGCCGTCGACGATCAGGTCGATCCGCCCCGCAAGGTCGCCCTCGACATGGGCGGCCAGCGTCGGCGAGACGTGGCCGGAGAGGTTGGCCGACGGCGCCACCACAGCCCCGCCAAAGGCGCGCAGGATCGCCTGCGCCACCGGATGGGCGGGAATGCGGATCGCGACCGTGTCGAGGCCCGCGGTGGCAAGCTCGGCCACCGGGCAGTTTTCCGTCTTCGGCACCACCAGCGTCAGCGGCCCCGGCCAGAACGCCTCCGCGAGACGCAAGGCGCAGGCGTCGAATCGTCCGATCCTCCGCGCGGCCGCGAGGTCGACGACATGCGCGATCAGCGGATTGAAGGCCGGCCGCCCCTTGGCGGCGTAAAGATGGGCGATCGCGCCGGCATTTCCGGCGTCCGCCCCGAGCCCGTAGACCGTCTCGGTCGGGAACGCGACCAGCCCGCCGGCGGCCAATGTCCGGGCGGCAGCTTCCGCGCCGGCCGCGCCGGCCGGTAAAATCAGCGTTTCAAGACCCGTTTTCACAGGGATAAGATTCCTCAGCTCGGCCGCTTGCGGTGCGCCAAACCCGACGCTATAAGCCGGCCTCTTGTCGGAGTGTGGCTCAGCCCGGTAGAGCACTGCGTTCGGGACGCAGGGGTCGCAGGTTCGAATCCTGCCACTCCGACCATTCTTCCAAAAGTCGACGTTTTCCTAAGGCTCGTTCCCAAAGGCTTGGCGGACCGGCCGCCGGCGCCCGGGAGCGCCTTCTTGCAACGATTTTCAGGGCGGGTCCACGACCGATTTGGCCGGACAGGGCGGCGTGTGCGAGCGGCATGGCTCGGCGTTTGCCGATATCGATAACTCGGCGTCGCAAGCTAGGTCAGAGGACTACCGCCTCGCCACCAGCACGCCGACCATAAACGCAATCATCAGCGCCGGCAGCGGCGCCTCGCGGACCATGCCGCGAACGATTTGCGTCCAATCCTGCTCCGGGACGAGTTTCGGAGACCTGATCTCGGGCGCTGGCTTGATGCCCCATTCGGAGGCGAGTTCGGCAATTTCGCCTGAGGCAAGCCGCACGCCGTCGCGGACGCGGAAGATGGCGGCGTCCGCGCGCTCGCGCGGTGCCAGCAACATCATCGTCGTGACGGCGGTACGCAAGGTCATCTCGCCGTAGCCTTGCAGCCTGACTGATTCCTCGGGGTCGGACGTCATCGCAAATACCTCACAGCGCCCAATGCCTCACAATGCGAAGTGGCGCGCGATGGTGAAGGCCATCGCCGCGCACAGGACCAGCGTGGATACCGCGCCGGCCACGCCGCGCGCGAGATCGGCCCGCGTCAGGTGCCTGGTCATGATTTTGCTCCATGCTCGGCATGGCAATGGCGGGGAGGCGGCGTTGGTTCCTTGCGCGGCGGGCGAATCGCGAACGCTGGCTACTTCCGCAGCAGCTCGCTCAGCGCCGCCGTCGCTTCGGCGCAGCGGATCTCGTCGATTTCGCGCGACAGGCTGAGCGCGCTCGATCTGAGCTCTTCGACTTTCCAGCTATCAGGGTGCTGGGTCTCGAGTTGACCGAGCCGCTTGTTTAGATCGTCCAATCTGGTTTGCAATTGTTCGACGCTGGCGGCCCCATTCACCACCCAGACTCGTTGCGCACGCATCGTAGTTCCCCTGCTCGTCTCACGGCGTTGTGAGAGGGGTTCGTGGCCGCAATGGGAATTTCTTTTGTCGGGCTTCAGACGGACGGGAACCGTTGCAGATCGGCAACGCGAGTTCCTTCGCGTCGGCGTGCGTCTGGAGCTCGGCCCGTCACGGCATCAGGCCGCGCGCGGCCACTCGGTCGATTGCTTTTCAAGCCGGCTTTAGAGAATGGCGATGCTCACCCGGATATTGTCGCGCCGGGCCCGCAGGTTCTGCGCGAGCATGGGGTAGGCGACGTTCTGGGGATCGGAGTTTCCAGCCTTCCGCTCTTCCTCCAGAATGTCGGCGTCGATCATTCGCATGCGCCAGCGCAGATCGGAGATCAATGCGTGGAGCTGGGTCGGCATGGTCGCTTCGAAACGGGACGTCGGATGCATGATCGCCTCACGATGAGACAGACCCACTGCGGGTCTGAGGGATTTGCCTCCCTTGCAGCAAGCGGAATGCCAGTGACGACTGAGCGAGTTTCTCCGCGATTGCTCGCCCTCGCGCCGGAACGTTTGCCACTCTTTCCCGTTGCTGCAGGGGCCTCGATAACGAGGCGATCGAGGGACCCATGCCGCTCATCCGCTATTTCGTCTTCACCGGCGGCGCTCTGCTCGCCCTCCTGTACCTTGCTGATTACTACCTGGCCGGCCCCGTGAGCGCGGCCGCCGAATCTGGGCCGGACCTCTCGATCGCCCGGATTCATTCCGCGCAGACATGGCCGGAGAAGATCGTCTTCGACACCAACGTGCGACAGATTCCGTTGACCAAAACTGTGGCGTCATCGACATCGGACGCGGCGCCGGCCGCGCCGGAAGGTACACGCCAGGCATTTGCGATGGCGGCGCAGCCCGCCACGGAGCTCAAGACTTCGGAGTCCAAGGCTTCGGACGCCAAGGCCGCAGAGCCCAGGCAGGCCAAGGCGGCCGCCCCGAACAAGCGCGTCGCGGAGCGGCATCGTCGCCGCCCGCCGTCGCGCATGGCGGCGCGCGATCAGTTCTTCAACGAGCCCGCCGCCGCAGGATGGTGAGCGGCGCGTTCGGCGTGACGGTCGGGCTGCCTCTCGGTTGGGCACCGTGCCGGACAGCGAGGCTGTGCGCGCGACGCATCGCGCGATAGGCTCTGCCGCGACCTGACCCGGGAAGCGGACGAGGAAGAATTCGTGGCAAGATTTGTGACTGTGGCAGCCGGCCAGCTTGGCCCTGTCGCGCGGACCGAGACCAGAACCGCGGTCGTGGCGCGCCTGATGACCTTGATGCGCCAGGCGCACGCCAACGGCTGCGATCTGATCGTCTATCCCGAGCTGGCGCTGACCACGTTCTTTCCGCGCTGGTATTTCGAGGATCAGGCGGAGATCGACAGCTTTTTCGAGCGCGAGATGCCGGGGCAGGAGACGAGAGGCCTGTTCGAGCTCGCGCGCGAGATCGGCATCGGATTTTCCCTTGGCTATGCCGAGCTGACGGTCGAGTCCGGAATTGTCAGGCGCTACAACACCTCCATCCTGGTCGAGAAAAGCGGCGCCGTCGTCGCCAGATATCGCAAGGTTCATCTGCCCGGCCATGCGGAGCACGAGCCCTGGCGCGAATTCCAGCATCTGGAAAAGCGCTATTTCGAGCCCGGCGATGGTTTTGGCGTGACCGAGGCCTTTGGCGGTGTGATGGGGATGGCGATCTGCAATGACCGCCGCTGGAGCGAGACATACCGCGTGATGGGCCTGCAGGGCGTCGAGATGGTGATGATCGGCTACAATACGCCGGTGCACAATCCGCCCGCGCCCGAGCATGACGATCTCTCGCTGTTCCACAATCATCTGGTGATGCAGGCCGGCGCCTACCAGAACGGCACCTTCGTGGTCGGCGTCGCCAAAGCGGGTATCGAGGAGGGCGTCGATCACATCGGCGGAAGCTGCATCATCGCGCCCTCCGGCGAAATCATCGCGCGGTGCACGACCAAAGGCGACGAGATCGCGCTCGCCCGCTGCGATCTCGATCTCTGCAACTCCTACAAGCGCACCACATTCAATTTCGACATTCACCGTCAGCCTCAGGCCTACGGGATGATTGTCGAACGGAAGGGCGTGGCCCTCATGGCCGACGGAACGCCGGTGCGAACGAAGGAGTGATGTTTCTTTCTCTGTCGGCCCACCCACCGCTGTCGTCCCGGCCTCGTGCGCAATTGCGCACTAGGCCGGGACGACGGTCGAGCTTGTGACTTGATGCGAGCGCCTCATTGCCCGACGGGCAAAACACCTGCAGGGTTGTCGATCCCACCGCGCAAAAATATTCCACTTTACCGAAATTCGGTTTTGTCGTATGTGTCGGCCATCCCGGCTCATCCTTGAGGGGCGATCTCGTTGTCGTCTTGATTGCGAGCCGGGTTGCGATGGACGCGGCAGCGTCGGCACGAGAGGTGCGGGCAGGGCGGGTAGTCCCTGTGAGCCCGTGGCCACGTGCGGACGAGCGGCGCTGTGAAGTTCGTCTCGTCGGTATTTCGATGGCTACGTGCACGATGCCGTCGAACCCTGCGGCGAAATGGCGAATGCGCGTACGGCAAAACCGTGTGGTCCTGGCCGTCGTTGCTACGGTCAAGTTTTCGCGGAGGTGTGTGCGAGCCCAACCGGGCAGACAGCATCATCCAATTCGCGAGGCGAGGGAGGCCAGAGGGAAAGTTCGGCTCCCGGGAGAGCACGGCATAAGCCGTCCGACCATCGCGCAGGGAAGGCCGAGTGATTGGCTACACCTGTATGCTGCTGTGCGGTTTTCCTGCGTGTGCTTTTCGCGCAGCGGACCGCGGGTGCCAGCCGGCACCCGGCCTTCCCTGCGCCCTCTTGGACAAGAGGGTGAAGTGACGAAGCAAAGCTCGGGCGAATTGCGCCGCGAGGCTGCGAAGGTGTGTCTGCGGCTACACACTCCCTGTCATCGCCCGGCTTGACCGGGCGATCCAGTACTCCGAGACAGTTATGATTGAACCGCGAAGCCGCGGCGTACTGGATTCCCCGCTTTCGCGGGGAATGACAGTGGTGCTGGGAGGACGAAGCCGTCACCTCATACTCCGTCATTGCGAGCGCAGCGAAGCAATCCAGTCTGCCGCCGCGGAGGGATTCTGGATTGCTTCGCTGCGCTCGCAATGACGATGTAGAGAGAGTGTCCGGCAAACCCTCCCTGGGACGACGCCGGAGTTGGTGGCGATCAGTTCGACCCAAACCCCGATCACAACCAATTGCTTTTCGAGCGTCTTTATTCGGAAACAATCATTCCCTATTATCCCGCAATGCAAAAGACCGCCCGCAAATCCCGTTCCATCGTCCGTCCGCCCGGCCGTCCCCGGGAGTTCGACATGGACACTGCGCTCGACAGGGCGGTCCGCGTGTTTTCCGAGCGTGGTTATCATGCCACCTCGATCGGCGATCTCACCGCGGCGATGCGGCTGGCGACCGGCAGCGTCTACAAGGCGTTTCGCGACAAGCATGCGGTGTTTCTCGCCGCCTTCGAGCGCTACGTCGCGTTGCGCCAGGAGCAGACGCGCAGCGCCGCGGCGCAGGGCGGCACTGGCCGCGAGCGGCTCCGCAACCTGCTGCTGTCGTATGTGGAGCACTCCCAGGGCAGCGAGGGGCGGCGCGGCTGCCTCGTGGTCGGCAGCGCGGTCGAATTGTCCGCGGTCGATCCGGTGGTCGCCGCCCTCGTCAGCGCGCGGCTCGAGACCAACGAAGGCTTCATCGCCGGCCTCATTCGCGAGGGGCAGGCCGACGGCTCTATACCCCGCCATGTCGCCGCCGACGACACCGCGCGGCTGATGATCTGCATCACGCAGGGTCTGCGCGTCGTCGGCAAGGCGCGTCTTTCGCTCGACGGCGAGCGCCTGGTCGCCATCGCGATGAAGCTGCTCGCCTGAATTTTTTGTCATATTAGGAAACAATCGTTTCCTATATCTGGAGACCGCGTGAATGACGATGAATGCCACGATCGAGACCGCGCCCGAGCCGGATGCGGTGTCGCAGCGACTGACCTTCGTGCTTGCCGCGGCCTGTGGCATGGTCGCCGCCAACATCTATTACGCCCAGCCGCTGATCGCTCCGATCAGCGTCGCGCTCGGCCTGTCGCATGCGGCAGCGGGGCTGATCGTCACCATGACGCAGATCGGCTACGGCGTGGGGCTTCTCTTCATCGTGCCGCTCGGCGACCTCGTCGAGAACCGTACCCTGATCTGCTCCGTCATCACGCTCGGCGCGGCAGCCCTGCTCGCTGCGGGGTTCTCGTCCCACGCGCTGCCGTTCCTGATCGCCGCGCTGTTCATCGGGCTCGGCTCGGTCGCGGTGCAGATCATCATTCCCTATGCGGCGCATCTCGCGCCGGCAGCCATTCGCGGCCGCGTCGTCGGTAACGTCTCGACCGGCCTGATGCTCGGCATCATGCTGGCGCGGCCGGTGTCGAGCTTCGTTACGGCGATGCTGTCGTGGCACGCGGTGTTCTTCTGCTCGGCCGCGCTGATGATCGTGCTCGCAGCCGTGCTCTGGATGACGCTGCCGAAGCGCAAGCCGGTCGCGCGGATGCATTACGGCGAGTTGCTGCTGTCGATGCCGCATCTGGTGCGGACCACGCCGCTGCTGCGCCGCCGCGCGCTGTACCAGGCCAGCCTGTTCGGCGCCTTCAGCCTGTTCTGGACCGTGACGCCGCTGCTGCTCGCGAGCGAATTCGGCTTCACCCAGCGCGGCATCGCGCTGTTCGCGCTCGCCGGTGTCGCCGGCGTGTTCGCGGCTCCGATCGCGGGGCGGCTTGCCGATCGCGGCCATAGCCGCATGGCAACATTGGTCGCGCTGCTGCTCGCGGCCGCGGGCTTCCTGATCACGCATGTCGGCGCGGCCGGATCGGTGCTGAACCTCGCCTGCCTGGTCGTGGCCGCGATCGCGATCGACATCGGCGTGCAGGGCAACGTCGTGCTCGGCTTCCGCGCGATCTTCGCTCTGGGGCATGAGCATCGCAGCCGCCTCAACGGCCTCTACATGGCGACGTTCTTCACCGCGGGCGCGGCGGGCTCGGCGGTCGGCGCCTGGGCGTTTGCGCAAGGCGGCTGGACGCTCGCATCGGCCATTGGCCTCGCGCTGCCCATCGCAGGCCTGATCTATGCGGCTACCGAGTAAGGGGGCGCGGTGGTCCAAATTGTGCGATCCGGCCCGTTTACCAAGGCCGTCCGGCCGGCAATTTCCGCCTCGCAGTTTCCCTGCCGGTGTAGTACTTTGGTCGCAAGCGAGCCTGGTTAACGGGCGGCAGGGGGAGGCTGATGAGGCGTGCGGGGCTGGTTGGCGTAGCGCGGGTACGACCGTGGTCGTGGCAGGCGTTCCTGCTTGGATTCGTCGTTGTCGCAATGTCGGCTGCGCTCCAGGGCGTCTGTGTCTCGCTCGGCGCAAAACTCTATTTCGCGGCGTTCCTGCCCGGCCTGTTCGTGCTCGGTCTTGTCGCGGGCGCACCGGCGGCGGCGTTCGCCTCGGTGCTCACCATTCCGCTGGTGTGGTGGGCGTTCATGCCGCCCTTCTTCGAGTTCAGTTCGCTGACCAGCGCGCATGCCGATTCCATCAAACTGTTCTGCCTGCTCGCCGTGCTGGTGATCGGCCTTGCCGATCTCTGCCGCGCGACGATGGCGATCATCAGCCGCGGCGGGTTGAAGCCGCGAAGCGAGAGCGCGGCAACGAATTCGCAATAGATCGGCACTGCGCGGCCGCGCGTTGCGCGCAGGCAACAGTCCGGAAACCATTCGCGCGCTTGCTGTCCGGCGCTAACTTTTCGAAAAAGATTTGGCCGCAATTTCTCCCCCGGGAATGACGAGGGAGTTTTCGGACATGAACGGCCAAATCACCGGCCAAGTCACCGGTCACGCCATCTTGGAGAATGTGCGCCGCTACCGCGGCATCGCATCGCTCTATCGCCAGACCGCTGCATTCCGCCCGGGCCAGAGCTGGTCGCTGCTGGAGCAGGCGAGGGATTGGGAAGCGCGGGCGCTGCTGGAGCTGGAAGCCTATTTCGCCGCGCGGATGGATTACGCCGCGACGCGTGCGGCCTGATCGTTAACCATCGGCGCGGCCTTGGGCAGGCCCGCCGAAGGCTCAGTCGTGGGGGCGTGCACGGAAAACACGGGGCGATTACGGAGTTATCTCGACGCCCGTCTATGCTAGCAACGTCCCGACCGAGACATCCCAAGTCGGCCGGGGCAAGCGATGACCACCTTCAACCGCATCTTCACGACCGAGCGCCTCCTCCAGATCATCGTCATTCTGGCGGCCACGGTCGCGATGAAGCTGATGGGCTGAATTTCGACAGGCTATTGCGCGCCGAATTCGGGCAATTCGGGCAGATAGTTCGACCCCTCCGATCCCAAGAAATCGAACATCGCCTGCGCCGGCGGCAACAGCACCTTGTCGCTGCGGCGGATCACGTACCATTGCCGCACGATCGGCAGGCCCGCGACGTCGAGCACGACGAGCCGACCCTCGGTGAGCTCGTGCGCCACGGTGTGGGCCGAGATGAAGGCGATGCCGAGCCCGGCGATCACCGCCTGCTTGATGGTCTCGTTGCTGCTCATCTCCATGCCGATGATCGGCTCGAGATCCGATCTCTGGAACATGCCTTCCATCAATGTCCGCGTCCCCGAGCCGGGCTCGCGGGTGAGGAAGGTCTCGTGCACGAGGTCGGTCAGGTTGAGGCCGGAATCCTTCTCCAGCCAGTGCCCCTTGCGTGCGACGATGATATGCGGATTACGCCCGAGCTGACGGACGTCGACGCTGACATCGGCCGGTGGCCGACCCATCACCGCGAAGTCGAGGTCGTAGCCGTGCATGGCCTCGCGGATCTCCTCGCGATTGCCGATGGTGAGCTTGAGCTCGATCTTTGGATACCGCTTCGAGAACGCCGCGATGGCGTGCGGCACGAAATATTTTGCGGTCGAGACCGCGCCGAGATGCACCGTGCCGCCGGTCCGCCCGGCGAGCAGGTCGAGCGCGCCCTGGCAGTCGGCGATTGCGGCTTCGACGCGCTCGGCGAGGGTAAGCACCTCCTTGCCCGCCTCCGTGAGCAGCATGCCGTCGCCGGTCCGCTGCAGCAGCGGCAGGCCGGCGAGATCCTGAAGCTGGCGCAGTTGCTGGGTCACGGCCGGCTGCGTCAGGCCGAGCTGGGTGGAGGCTGCCGTGACGCTGCCCTTGGCCGCGAGCGCGGCGAGCGAGCGAAGCTGCCGGATCGTCAGATGCCGGAGCTGTGCCGTTGAATGGGCATTATAAGATAATTCTTTGGCGCTCATTATGATTAGAAATTTTCCTTATTAAGCCGCCCCTGTCAATCTCATCGTTGTTGGCACTGACCGCACCGACCTCCAGCGGGGAGGGAACTGGATGTGGCGCCAGCAAAGGGATGGACGCAGATGACCGGGCAACTCAGGCTGGACGACCACCTTCAACGGTATTCGGAGACGGCGCCGCATGCGCTGGCCGTGGCGGCCGCGGTCGACGCCATCGCGGCGGCCGCGATCGAGATCGCCGATCTCATCGCCACGGGAGATCTCGCCGACGCATCGGGCCTGACCACCGGCCGCAATAGCGACGGTGACGTCCAGCGCGATCTCGACTTGCAGGCGGATGCGATCCTGCGCCGCTGTCTCGGCAAACTGCCCATCGCGGCACTGGCGTCGGAGGAGATGCGCGAACCCCAAATCGGTGACCGCACGGCGAAGATCTGCGTCGCGATTGATCCGCTCGACGGCTCCTCAAACATCGACATCAACATGACCGTGGGCACGATCTTCTCGATCCTGCCTGCGCCCGATGATCTCGCGCTCGCCTTCCACCAGCGCGGCTCGGCGCAGCTCGCGGCGGGGTTCGTCACCTACGGCCCGCAGACCTCGCTGGTGCTGACGCTCGGCGAGGGCGTCGACATCTTCACACTTGACCGCAAGTCCGGTTGCTTCCGTCTCGCCCGCAGCGCCGTGCAGATCTCCGAGACCTGCGAGGAGTTCGCGATCAACGCCTCGAACCGGCGGCATTGGGAACAGCCGGTGCGCGCCTTCGTCGACGAATGCCTCGCCGGTGTGGAGGGGCAGGCCAACCACAATTTCAACATGCGCTGGGTCGGCTCGCTGGTTGCCGAGGCCTACCGCATCCTCACCCGCGGTGGCGTCTTCCTCTATCCCTCCGATGCACGGCCCGGTTATGGCGACGGCCGCCTACGCCTCGTCTACGAGGCGCACCCGATGGCTTACATCGTCGAGCAGGCCGGCGGCTCTGCTTCGACCGGTCGCGAACGCATCCTCGAACTCTCGGCGCAGAGCCTGCATCAGCGCGTGCCGCTGATCATGGGTTCGAGCAACGAGGTGCAGCGCGTCGAGGAACTGCATTGCGATCCCTTGCTGGTCGCCAGCGTCTCAGCACCGCTGTTTGCGCGGCGCGGCTTCTTCCGGCTGTAAGCGAGGCATCCCATGTCCAGGAAGCATCCGATCATCTCCATCACCGGCTCCTCCGGCGCCGGCACGACGTCGGTCAAGAAGACCTTTGAGCAGATCTTCTTCCGTGAGAAGGTCAACGCCGCCTACATCGAAGGCGACGCCTTCCATCGCTATGATCGCGCGGAAATGCGCACGCAGATGGCGAAGGAGGCCGATCGCGGCAACAGGCATTTCAGCCATTTCAGCCCCGAGACCAACCTGTTCGAGGAGCTGGAGCGGGCGTTCCGCGACTATGGCGAGACCGGCACGGCGACGACGCGGCACTATGTTCACGATGTCGAGGAATCTGCGCTGCATGGCGCCGCACCCGGCACCTTCACCGAATGGAAACGGTTGCCGGAGAGCTCCGACCTGCTGTTCTACGAGGGCCTGCACGGCGCTGTCGTTACCGACAAGGTTAACGTCGCACGCTACGCCGACCTCAAGATCGGCGTCGTGCCCGTCATCAATCTCGAATGGATCCAGAAGCTGCACCGCGACCGCAGTGCGCGAGGCTATTCGACTGAGGCCGTCACCGACACCGTTCTGCGGCGGATGCCCGACTACATCCACTACATCTGCCCGCAATTTTCCGAGACTGACATCAACTTCCAGCGGGTGCCGACGGTGGACACCTCCAATCCGTTCATCGCGCGCTGGATCCCGACGCCGGACGAATCGATGGTCGTGATCCGCTTCAAGAACCCGCGCGGCATCGACTTCCCGTATCTGCTCTCGATGCTGCCGCAAAGCTGGATGTCGCGTGCCAATTCGATCGTGTGCCCCGGCGCCAAGCTCGATCTTGCCATGCAGCTCATCCTGACGCCGCTGATCATGCAGCTGATCGAGCGCAAGCGAAACCTGAAGTGAACGAGGGGAGAATCCGATGAACATCTCCGTCCACGCCGACGCCGACCTCACGGCGGTATCGCATAGCGATCTCGCCAACGCCGTCCGCTTCCTCGCGGTCGACGCCATCGAGACTTCGCAGTCCGGCCATCCCGGCCTGCCCATGGGCATGGCCGATGTCGCGACCGTGCTGTTCTCGCGCTTCCTGAAGTTCGACTCGGCTCACCCCAATTGGCCGGATCGCGATCGATTCGTGCTGTCGGCGGGCCATGGCTCGATGCTGCTCTATGCATTGCTCCATCTCACCGGCGGCGACCTCAGCCTCGACGACATCAAGGCCTTCCGGCAGTGGGGCTCGAAGACACCTGGACATCCGGAATATGGCCATACGCCGGGCGTCGAGACGACGACCGGCCCGCTGGGGCAGGGGATTGCGACCGCGGTGGGCATGGCGCTCGCTGAGCGGATGGGCAATGCGCGGCATGGCGACGGCCTCGTCGATCACTTTACGTATGTGATCGCCGGCGACGGCTGCCTGATGGAAGGCATCAGCCAGGAAGCGATTTCGCTCGCCGGCCATCTCGGGCTCGGCCGCCTGATCGTGCTGTTCGACGACAACGGCATCTCCATTGACGGCCCGACCTCGCTTGCGACCTCTGACGACCAACTTGCGCGCTTCGCTGCCTCCGGCTGGTCGGTGCGCCGTGTCGATGGGCACGATCCCGAAGCAGTTGCGCAGGCGATAGCCGAGGAGCGTGAGAGCGCAAGACCGTCGCTGATCGCCTGCCGCACCATCATCGGCTATGGCGCGCCGGATCGACAGGGCACCGAGAAGGCGCATGGCGCGCCGCTCGGCATCGAGCAGACGGCGGCGGCGCGGCGAACGCTCGGCTGGGACTATCAGCCCTTCGTGGTGCCCGTCACGATCATGAAAGCATGGCGGATGATCGGGCAGCGCGGTCAGGTCGCGCGTCTTGCCTGGCTCGATCGCTATGAAGGCGCGACGCCCGAGCAGCGCGATCTGTTTGTCGAGGGCAAGGCGGTTGCCCTGCCGAACGCCTATGCCCAGGCCTCGGCGAAATTACGCGAACGCTTTGCCACCGAGCGTCCAAAGCTCGCGACGCGGCAGGCTTCGCAACAGGTGCTCGACGGCATCGCAGGAACGATTCCAGGATTTGTCGGCGGCTCGGCCGACCTGACGCATTCGAACCTGACGCATGCCAAGGCGCAGACCCCGGTCAAGCGCGACGCGTTCGCCGGCGATTACATCCATTACGGGATCCGCGAGCATGGCATGGCGGCCGCGATGAACGGCCTCGCGCTGCACGGGGGCTTCATTCCTTATGGCGGCACCTTCCTCGCCTTCTCCGATTACAGCCGGCCGGCGATCCGCCTTGCGGCCTTGATGCGGATCCGCGTCATTCATGTGATGACCCATGATTCCATCGGGCTGGGTGAGGATGGCCCCACGCACCAACCGGTCGAGCATCTCGCAGCGCTCCGCGTCATTCCGAACCTGCTTGTGTTCCGGCCGGCCGACGCGGTCGAGACGCTGGAAGCATGGGACTGCGCGCTCCAAGCTGAAAATCGTCCCTCCGTGCTGTGCCTGTCCCGCCAGGCCCTGCCGACCTTCCGCAGCGATGTGCGCGGTAGAAACCGGGTCGCGCGCGGCGCCTACCTCATCGTCTCGCCCGAGGGCGGCCGCGACGTGACGCTCATCGCAACGGGTTCGGAAGTGTCCATCGCGCTGGAGGCGGCCCGCCTGCTCGCCACCGAGCACGTCCGCGCGGCCGTAGTCTCCGCGCCCTGCTTCGCGTTGTTCGAGGAGCAGCCGGAGGACTACCGCGCTGCCGTGCTCGGCACCGCGCCACGGATCGGCATCGAGGCGGCAGTCGCCGGCGATTGGCATCGATGGATCGGCCCTGATGGCGAATTCGTCGGCATGCGCGGCTTCGGTGCTTCGGCGCCCGCGCCCGTGCTTTACCGCGAATTCGGCATCACGCCGCAAAGCGTTGCGGAAGCCGCCCGGCGGGCGATTGCCCGCACAGGCAAGCAATAACAGGAGGAATTGTCGTGGCCCGTATCACCCTTCGTCAGCTGCTCGACCACGCCGCCAGTCACGGCTACGCGGTGCCGGCGTTCAACATCAACAACATGGAGCAGGGCATCGCGATCATGCAGGCGGCGGCCGAGGTCGACGCACCCGTCATCATCCAGGCTTCGCGCGGTGCGCGCAGCTATGCCGGCGACCTCATGCTCTCGCACATGATCGACGCGCTGGAGCGGACCTATCCGGACATCCCGCTCTGCATGCACCAGGACCATGGCAATGACGAGGCGACCTGCGCGTCCGCGATCGCCCATGGGTTCACCTCGGTGATGATGGACGGCTCGCTCAAGGCCGACGCCAAGACGGCGGCCGATTACGACTACAACGTTGCGATCACCCGCCGCGTCGTCGATCTCGCCCATTGGGTCGGTGCCTCCGTCGAAGGCGAGCTCGGCGTGCTCGGCTCGCTCGAGCATGGCGGCGGCGAACAGGAGGATGGTCACGGCGTCGAAGGCACGGTCAGCCATGATCAGTTGCTGACGGATCCCGACCAGGCGGTCGACTTCGTCCGCGCCACCAAAGTCGATGCGCTCGCGATCGCGATGGGCACATCGCACGGCGCCTACAAGTTCAGCCGCAGGCCGGACGGTGACATTCTGGCGATGCGGGTGGTCGAGGAGATTCATCGCCGGCTGCCGAACACGCATCTCGTGATGCACGGCTCTTCCTCTGTGCCGCAGCCGCTCCAGGACATGTTCAACCAGTTCGGCGGCGAGATGCCGCAGACCTGGGGCGTGCCGGTCGAGGAGATCGTCCGCGGCATCAAGAGCGGCGTGCGCAAGGTCAATATCGACACTGACTGCCGGCTGGCAATGACCGCGGTGTTCCGGAAGGTCGCCGCGCAAACGCGATCCGAGTTCGATCCGCGCAAATTCCTCAAGCCCGCCATGGATGCGATGCGCGAGCTCTGCCGCGACCGCTTCGAGCAGTTCGGCACCGCTGGCCACGCCAGCAAGATCAAGGTCATTCCCTTGAGCGAGATGGCGCGGCGCTACCGCGCCGGAGAACTCGATCCCAGCGTCGACGCCCGCGAGTCCGTCGCGGCCTAATCATTCAGAGAGAGAAGAGCAGGAGAGAGCCATGAATGCACACGCAGGAACCGTCCGCGGCAAGGAAAGATATCGCTCGGGCGTGATGGAATATAAGCGCATGGGCTATTGGGAGCCCGACTATGTGCCGAAGGACACCGACGTGATCGCGCTGTTCCGTGTCACGCCGCAAGAGGGCGTCGACCCGATCGAGGCGTCGGCTGCCGTCGCCGGCGAATCCTCGACCGCAACCTGGACGGTGGTGTGGACCGACCGCCTGACCGCCGCCGAGAAGTATCGTGCGAAATGCTACCGCGTCGATCCGGTGCCGGGCACGCCGGGCTCGTATTTCGCCTACATCGCCTACGACCTCGACCTGTTCGAGCCGGGCTCGATCGCCAACCTCTCGGCCTCAATCATCGGCAACGTGTTCGGCTTCAAGCCGCTGAAGGCGCTGCGGCTGGAGGACATGCGTTTCCCGGTCGCGTATGTGAAGACGTTCCAGGGACCGGCAACCGGCATCGTGGTCGAGCGCGAGCGGCTCGACAAATTCGGCAGGCCGCTGCTCGGCGCCACCGTGAAGCCGAAGCTCGGGCTTTCCGGCCGCAATTACGGTCGCGTGGTCTACGAGGCGCTGAAGGGCGGGCTCGACTTCACCAAGGACGACGAGAACATCAACTCGCAGCCCTTCATGCACTGGCGCGACCGCTTCCTCTATTGCATGGAGGCGGTGAACCGGGCGCAGGCGGCCTCCGGCGAGGCGAAGGGCACCTACCTGAACATCACCGCGGGAACCATGGAGGACATGTACGAGCGCGCCGAGTTCGCGAAGGAGCTCGGATCGTGCATCGTGATGATCGATCTCGTGATCGGCTACACCGCAATCCAGTCGATGGCGAAATGGGCGCGGCGCAACGACATGATCCTGCATCTGCATCGCGCCGGTCACTCGACCTACACGCGGCAGAAAAGCCATGGCGTGTCGTTCCGCGTCATCGCAAAGTGGATGCGGCTTGCCGGCGTCGACCACATCCACGCCGGCACGGTGGTCGGCAAGCTCGAAGGCGACCCCAACACCACGCGCGGCTATTACGATGTCTGCCGTGAGGACTTCAATCCGACCAAGCTCGAACACGGCCTGTTCTTCGACCAGTCCTGGGCGAGCCTGAACAAGATGATGCCGGTCGCTTCCGGCGGTATCCACGCCGGCCAGATGCACCAGCTGCTCGACCTGCTCGGCGAGGACGTCGTGCTCCAGTTCGGCGGCGGCACCATCGGCCATCCCATGGGCATCGCGGCCGGCGCGATCGCCAACCGCGTGGCGCTGGAAGCGATGATCCTCGCCCGCAACGAGGGCCGCGACTACGTCCATGAAGGTCCCGAAATTCTGGCCAGGGCGGCCGAGACCTGCACGCCGCTAAAGGCTGCGCTCGAGGTCTGGAAGGACGTCACCTTCAACTATGAATCCACCGACACGCCGGACTTCGTGCCGACCGCGCTCGAAACCGTTTGAGGAGATTTGCCATGAAGCTGACCCAAGGCTGCTTCTCGTTCCTGCCGGATCTGACCGACGATCAGATCACCAAGCAGGTGCAGTATTGCCTGACCAATGGCTGGGCGGTGAACATCGAGTTCACCGACGATCCGCATCCCCGTAACACTTATTGGGAGATGTGGGGCCTGCCGATGTTCGATCTCCAGGACGCCGCCGGCGTGATGATGGAGCTCGCCGAATGCCGCAGAGTGTATGGCGACCGCTACATCCGCCTCAGCGGCTTCGACTCCAGCCATGGCTGGGAATCGGTGCGGATCTCGTTCATCGTGAACCGCCCGCCGCAGGAGGCCGAGTTCGAGCTGGTGCGGCAGGAGGTGGGCGGACGCGCGATCCGCTACACCACCGTGCGCCGGCAGCCCGCGCACGCGCCAACCTAAGTCATTCTCCTCCGCGCGGAGCACTCCCTGCTCCGTTTCCTTGGCGGACCACTGCTTCGCCGCTTCCCCGCGGCGAAGCCCTTTTCTTCGAGGTGCCGATGCTGGATGTCCCCCATCCCTTGACCACTGAACCCGGCGAGACCAGTTTCGATCTCCGCAAGGAGGCCGAAGCGGCTGGAATCACCGGCACGCTGCAGCAGCTTGAGCAGGAGCTGATCGGATTGAAGCCGGTGAAGAACCGCGTGCGCCAGATCGCGTCGCTCCTGCTGATCGAACGTATCCGGCAGCGTGCGGGATTGGCTTCCTCGCCGCCGACGCTGCATATGTCGTTTACCGGAAATCCCGGCACCGGCAAGACGACCGTCGCGCTGCGCATGGCAAAGATCCTGCACGGCCTCGGCTTCGTGCGGCGTGGGCAGGTGATCTCGGTGACGCGCGACGATTTGGTCGGCCAGTATATCGGCCACACCGCGCCGAAGACCAAGGAGATACTGAAGAAGGCCATGGGCGGCGTGCTGTTCATCGACGAGGCCTATTATCTGCACCGTCCGGACAACGAGCGCGACTATGGCCAGGAGGCGATCGAGATTCTGCTTCAGGTGATGGAAAACCAGCGCGAGGACCTCGTCGTGATCCTTGCCGGCTATGGCGAGCGGATGACGAACTTCTTCGCCTCCAATCCCGGCTTCCGTTCGCGGATCGCCCACCACATCGACTTTCCGGACTATGCGGAAGCCGAGCTGCTCGTCATCGCCGAGCTGATGCTGAAGGAACGGGGTTATCGCCTCTCGGCGGCGGCGCGTGAGGCGTTCGAGAAATACATCGCGCTGCGCCGGACCCAGCCGTTCTTCTCCAATGCGCGCTCGATCCGCAACGCCGTCGACCGCATCCGCCTGCGGCAGGCCGATCGCCTGGTGTCCGATCTCGATCGCATGCTCGAGATCGCCGACCTCGAAACGATCGATCCCATGGACGTCCTGGCGAGCCGCGTGTTCAGCGGCGGTGCGGACGCGCAGAGGAGTGCGAAGCCATGACGAGAGAAATCCTCATCGCGCCGTCGATCCTGGCCGCGGATTTCGCGCGCCTCGGCGAGGAGATCGTAGCGATCGACGCTGCGGGCGCCGACTGGATTCATTGCGACGTCATGGACGGGCATTTCGTTCCGAACATCAGTTACGGCGCGGATGTCATCAAGGCGATCCGGCCGTTGACGAAGAAGATGTTCGACGTGCATCTCATGATCGCGCCGGCCGATCCCTATCTGGAGGCGTTCGCGAAGGCCGGCGCGGATGTCATCACGGTGCATGCCGAAGCCGGTCCGCACCTCGATCGCTCGCTCCAGGCCATCCGCGCGCTCGGCAAGAAAGCCGGCGTCAGCCTGTGTCCCGCTACTCCCGAAAGCGCGATCGAGTATGTGCTCGATCGTCTCGACCTCGTCCTGGTGATGACGGTCAATCCGGGTTTTGGCGGCCAGTCCTTCCTCGAGTCCCAACTCGAGAAGATCGGGCGCATCCGAAGCATGATCGGCGACCGGCCGATCCGGCTCGAGGTTGACGGCGGCATCACCCGCGACAATGCCGCTGCCGTGGCCGCTGCGGGCGCCGATACGCTTGTGGCGGGGTCCGCCGTGTTTCGCGGCAGGGGCAGCGCGGACTATGCCGGCAACATCGCGGCCATCCGCGCTGCTGCGGAGGCCGGCAGGGTTCGAAACCTGCAACATAGTTCGGCGCGGACGCTCCGAGCCGGTGAGCCCGCGCTCATCCGATGACCCACAACGCCTGGCCATTGGTCCGCGGTAAGGTTCCCAAGCGTTGAGTCCGCGCTGATTGGAACTTTCCCCTGAATGCGCGTTTGCCTAAAAACAGGCGAGTCGAGGCGCGTGGCGGGCGCAGCAAATCTTTTGCATAGCCGCCATCGCCCTGACGCAAATAAGGGCAATAAGCTCTCTGTGAATGCGAGGGAGGGTCTCATGGATAACGTACGTCGCTACCGTGCGCTGGCGTCCCTCTGTCGTCAGCAGGCCGCCTATCGGCCGCTCCAGAGCTGGGAACTGCTCGGCCAGGCCGAACATTTCGAATATCTCGCCGAAGTCGAACTCAAGGCGCATTTCGACGCGTGCAATGCGCCACACGACAACGACGGCGTCGAGGCCACGGCGTGGGAGAGGCCCGCCGCGGCGTGACGGTGCAAATTGTTCGAATATGACCTGAACTTGCCGATCCGGCACCGCTCAAGGACGGGGTTGTCAGCCCGAACGACAGGGCTTGTGGCCAGCCCGACCTGGGTCAGCCCTCGATTAATGCGACATCAGCGTCGGGACGGTCATGGCTTCCAGCATGGCGCGGGTGACGCCGCCGAGGAACCGCTCCTGCAATCGCGAATGGCCGTAACCGCCCATGACCAGAAGATCGAGGCTCTCATCGGCTGCCAGCGACAGCATGGTCGGCTGAATGTGAGAGCGCGCGGCCCACAGGTTGACCGTGCGGGTCGATAGTCCACGCCGACCGAGATGCCTTGCCAGATTGCGCGTCGAGACCTCGTCGGGAATCGTGTCTGTTTCGTTGATCGCAATGATCACGATCTCCTCGGCGCGAGCCAGGAATGGTGCGGCGTCGCGCATGGCGCGCGCGGCGAGGCGGCTGCCATCCCAGCAGATGCCGATCCGTTTCGCCTTGAACGCTCCATGGAAAGTGTAGGGCAGGAAAAGCACCGGCCCGCCCGCCTGAAACAGGATCTCGCGAGGCACATCGTTGTCGAGTGAGCCTTGCGCCGGGTCCGGCTGAAGCACGATGCTGAGATCGTGCAGCCGCGCCATCTCGCCAAGCAAGCCGACCGCATCCCCCGGCATCGCCCCGAGCGAGTGGCATGTGTAGGAAATGCCGGCGTTCATCGCTTCGATCTTGAACACCGCGAGCGCCGCCTCGGCGCGCTCCACTGCGCTTTCGCGCTCCATCTCGAACACCGCCGCCACGGCAGCGCCGCCCTCCATCACGTAGGCCGCACTGGTTGCCACATAACCAACCGCGACTGCGTCGAGGTGGGCGTTGAGGCTCGATGCGAGGGAGATCGAGCCATCGATCACCGGTCGCATCGGGCGCTCGGTGGGGATGTGGACGAGAATATCTTTGTACATGACGTGCCTCCGATGGATTCCATCCGGTGGCCGCAGTCTTTCACGGTGCGCAGGGCTCGCGTTGAGCTGCATCAAATGTGCAGCCTCGACTTTTGTCGACGGCCCCGGCCACTTTGCCAAGATTTACAAGATTTAATCGCGTGGACGGGACGCTGTAAGGTGGCGTCCGCCATGTTGGGTGCAAGGCGACTTACCCAAAATGGACATATCGACATGAACGATCGCGTCAATTCCGACACCACCGCGTCCCGCAAGATCCTGAGACCGCGCCGGCTCGCGCTGCTCGGCACCGTGGCCGCGCTTGGCCTGGCCGTGCTGGCGACTGCCCCCGGCTCTTCGCCGTTCAGCGCGACCTCCTTCATCGCGCCTGCCCAGGCCGCGGAGAGCGCCGCGACACCGCCGGGCTTCGGCGACCTCGTCAGCAAGGTCAAACCCGCCGTCATCTCGGTCCGGGTCAGGATCGACCAGGACAACGATAAGAGCGCGATGCTGCAACAGAACCGCATGGATTCGGACGAGCAGACGCCGTTCGACCAGTTCTCGCGGCAATTCGGCTTCCGCGGCCCGGGTGGCATGGAGGGCATGCCGCGCCAGCGCCGCCAGATGATCACGGGTGAGGGCTCTGGCTTCTTCATCTCCGCCGACGGCTATGCCGTGACCAACAACCACGTCGTCGATCACGCCGAGTCGGTGCAAGTGACGATGGACGACGGCACGATCTACAGCGCGAAAGTGGTCGGCACCGATCCGAAGACGGATCTCGCGCTGATCAAGGTCGAGGGCAAGAAGGATTTTCCGTTCGTCAAATTCTCTGACCAGAAACCGCGCATCGGCGACTGGGTGGTCGCGGTCGGCAATCCCTTCGGGCTCGGCGGCACCGTGACCGCCGGCATCGTCTCGGCCAGCGGCCGCGATATCGGCAACGGTCCCTATGACGACTTCATCCAGATCGACGCGCCGATCAACAAGGGCAATTCCGGCGGTCCGGCCTTCGACATGAACGGCAACGTCATCGGCGTGAACACCGCCATCTTCTCGCCCTCCGGCGGCTCGGTCGGCATCGGCTTCGACATTCCGGCCTCGACCGCAAAGCTCGTCGTCGCACAGTTGAAGGACAAGGGCGCGGTCACACGCGGCTGGCTCGGCGTGCAGGTGCAGCCGGTGACGTCGGATATCGCCGACAGCCTCGGCCTCAAGGAGGCGCGCGGCGCGATCGTCGACAATCCGCAGGACGGCAGCCCGGCGGCGAAGGCGGGCATCGAGGCGGGCGACGTCATCACCGCCGTCAATGGCACCGCGATCAAGGATTCCCGCGATCTCGCCCGCACCATCGCCACCCTGGCGCCGGGCACGTCCGTGAAGCTCGATGTCGTCCACAAGGGCGACAGCAAGACGGTGACACTGGCGCTCGGCGAGTTGCCGAACGAGCGGCAGGCTAGAGCCGACGAGGGCAAGTCGCAGCCGGATGCCGGCATGCCGCCGCGTCTCGGGCTCAGCCTGGCTCCGGCCGGCGACGTGCAGGGCGCCGGCCAGAAGGGCGTCGTCGTCACTGAAGTCGATCCGCAAGGGCCGGCCGCGCAACGCGGCATCCAGACCGGCGACGTCATCCTCAACGTGGGCGGCAAGGCCGTCGCCAATATCGGCGATGTCCGTTCGGAGCTGGCGCAGGCGAAATCGTCCGGCAAGCGCAGCGTGCTGCTGCAGGTCAGAAGCGCACAGGCGACCCGGTTCGTGGCGGTGCCGCTCGCATAGGGCGAACGTCGATCGGCGCAGATCCAAACAGGCGGCCCACGGGCCGCCTTTCCTGTTCGCCTTCAGGATTCCGGATGCCCGCCGATAACATTCTCGTTAACGGCAGGGAGGATGACCCGGTTCGTCCGAAAAAGCCGTGTTCGCTCGTCACAGTTGCGGATGTTGTGGACTCGACGGCAATGAAGCCGCCGGGACGATTGCAAGCGTGGAACTTCGAACTTGCCGCCGCTGAGCCGGCCGGCAATTCGTATTTGATCGGTGCCGACATGGATCGATTGAAGCTCTCGCTGAGGACTGCGCTGCTCGTGGCGCCCCTCGTGCTATGGGGTGGAAACGCTCTCGGGCGCGACGACGGCCGCTACGCGGACTCGCCTCTCAAGCCGTGGTTCGACGGCCTGCGCAGCCATCTCGGTCCGTGCTGCTCGGATGCGGATGGGTTTGCCGTCGCCGATCCCGACTGGGACTCGCACAATGGACATTATCGCGTGCGGCTCGACGGCGAGTGGGTCGAGGTGCCGGACGAAGCCGTGATCACCGAGCCGAACCGGGCCGGCCGCACCATGGTGTGGCCGGTGAAGACCGCGTTCGGCGTTTCGATCCGCTGCTTCATGCCGGGCAGCATGATCTGACGGAGGTCAGCGCGACCGTTTGGAGGATTTGCGCTTCGAGGTTTTCTTCGAAGTCTTCTTGGATGTTTTCCGAGTTGTCTTCTTGGACGATTTCTTCGACGTTTTCTTGGACGTCTTCCGCTTTGCGGCTTTCTTCGGGACCTTCTTGCCCTTCTTGCGCGCTTTCGACAGGCCGATCGCGATCGCCTGCTTGCGGCTCTTCACGCGTCCGCCTCGACCGCCCGGTCCGCTTTTCGCGGTACCCTTCTTGTAGCGCTTCATCTCGCTTTCGACATCGCTGCCGGAGCTGCGAGAGTAGCGGCGTTTCTTTGCCTTGCGTGCCATGCATGTTCTCCCTTGGCCGGGGAAAACCATCCGAGACAGGCATAGTTCCGAAAGCGCGCATGCACGTCCCGGATGCGCGACTTGGCCTAGAACGAATCCGCCAGCTCGATCTCCGCTTCCAGCACCTGAATGCGCCGTGCTGCCTCGCCGGAGGACAGATCTCGTGCATATAGGGCGGGTTGATACGCTTCTTCGCTCAGCCGTTTCAGCCGGAGGCCCTGCGCTCGCGTCATCTGTTCGGTGAGGAACGTCTTGGCGTCGTATTTTCCTTGAACCTGCATGTCGCTTCTCCCTTCTGAAATCGTGACTTGACTATATGTTCTTATTTTGTTCTAACAAGTCATGGACAACAGAATTAATGAAATTCGACGTAATATCAGCGCCTTGAGGCTGGAAATGGCCGATATCGAGGTGTCCATCCGCGAACTCGTCGACCGCGAGCACGATTGCACAGAGAAGGCCCTGGCGCAGATGGATCTGCGTCGGAAAATCAATCTGCTGATTGGCGAATGGAAGGCTGCGGGTGGCGGCGATGTCCTGCCGAATGTCCGCGATAGGATGCGCCTTCGTTCCGCGAAGACATCGGGTAGTCCTCTGCGCATGATCGCGCGCCGCTGAGAGCTTTGGGAGCGCACGGTGGAGGAAGACCCGGATGCGTACCGGATTCTCAAGCTGCGCGCCGAGATTCTCGAACTGGGCTCTGCGATCCGGCAGCTGCAACGCGAGGGACTCGACGACGCCGCGGCCCAGCTCTTGATCGCGCGCAAGCGTGCAAGACTCGATCATCTGGTGAAGTCAGATCCTGTGGGCGTCCGTCCTGACATCCTGGGCAGCCATCGTAGCTGAAGCCTGCGCGCAGCGCGGCATGCGGGGCTTGTCGATTCCGCATGTTGACGAAGCGGCCCGAGAAAAGTTCGTTCGAACGCCAAGCAAAAAGGCCCCGCGGTCGCGGGGCCTCCATGAGTTCGACGAACAACACCTACTTGGTGTTGCTCATGCCGCCCTTGTTGTTCGTCATGGTGCCGCCCTGGTCGGAGCCGGGGCCAGAGCCGCCCTGACCGGAGGGGTCAGCACCCTTGGAGGACTTGGTGTTGGCGCCCGTGGTGGTCTGCGACGATGACATCGAGGATCCGTGTTTCGCCTTGTGCGACTTGGCCTGCACGGCGAACGGTGCGGCGGCGAGGCCGGTTGCCAACATCACGGCAAGAGCGAGCTTGGTGGTCTTCATGCGCGGGAACTCCCTGAGTTGAATTGACGCAGGCAGCCAACCGCTATTCGTCGCAGGAGTTCCGAACAAAGGAGTTCCGGCAAATCACCAAGACTTCAAGATTGCTTGTCTTCTGTGAGGATGAATACGAGGCCGGTGAGTGTCGCGCCGATCGCGAACGTCGTCACCAATGTGAAGGCGAAAACGGCAACGGCCTGTCTTCCGCCGTGGCTCAGCAAATTGGCGACGTCTGGATTGGACAGCACGAGCAGGAGACTGAAAGCCAGCCCTAAGGCTGCGCCCATCATGGCGTGCGTCATCAGCTTGACGAGCCCGCTGGGAGAGATCAGGTCCGACGACTTTTTCGTGCGCATGGAACTCTATCCCGATCTCGCATGCAACGCGTGCGACACGCACCGGTTCCACCCGCATGAACGAATTGTCATCGCCCGCTTCATCCGACGTTCATGCCGGGCCTGCAAGAATGAGCGCGCAACACGGGAACATTCGATATGGGTAAGGTGGTCTTTCTCTATCGCTCTCTGGCTTATCGCAACGCCGCCGCGGACATCCTCCGCAAAGCGCGCCAGCTGCCCCGCGGCGCGGAGCGAAGCGCGGCGCGCCGCTATGCCAAGGCGCTGCGCGATCTCGCCCAAACTGAAGCCTGGCTCGAAGGACGCGTCGCGCGCGAAGCGCGAACGACGCAACGCAGGAAGAGTGCGGCGTCCGCTTAACCGGATGCGCGCTGCAATTCGGCGGAGCTGGCGGCTTCAAAGTTGCCGGGCCCGGTTGTCGCGGCAGTCTTGCGGACCAACGGCACCTCGAGCCGGCACAACAGACCCTCGGCGCGCCAATCGAATCGCGCCTGCCCGCCGAGCTGGGACTCGACGCTCGCAAGCAGGCTCCGCGTACCAAAGCCGCGGGATTTCGGCGTCATCACGAGCGGACCGCCGGATTCCTCCCAGGTCAGCGTGAGCAGCTCTTCCTCGACCTGCCAGCCGATCGCGAGCCGTCCCGTCCGCGTCGAGAGCGCGCCATACTTCGCCGAGTTGGTGAAAAGCTCATGCAGCGCCAGCGCGAGCGTCTGGGCCGTTGCCGGCAGCAACTGAACTTCGGACCCCGCCAATTTGATCTGGCCGCCGAGGGAATAGGGCGCCAGCTCCTCGTCGATCAGCTTCGAGAGTTCGGCACCCTGCCAGCTCGACAGCGACAGGATCGTATGCACGCGCGCCAGTGCATTGATGCGTCCCTCGACGGCGCTGACATAGGCTTTGACCTCGTCGGCGCGGGTGAGGCGCACGATCGATTGCGCCAGCGCCAGCGCATTCTTGGCGCGATGATCGACTTCCCGCGCCAGGAGAGTCTGCCGTTCCTCGGCGCGCTTGCGTTCGGTGATGTCCACCGTCACGCCGCTGACGCGCATGACCCGACCACTATCGTCAACCGTGGCAGCGGCCGTGCCGACACACCAGCGCACATCGCCGCCGGGCCGCACGATCCGGAACTCCGTTTCATAGGAGCGTGTGCCCTTGTTGAATTCGGCGATCGCCTTGCGCAACTGATCGACGTCATCCGGATGCAACAGCGCCTGAACGTTGGCCGGATTCACCTCGAAGCTCTCCGGGCCAACACCAAAGATGCGGTATTGTCCCTCATCCCACATCCAGTCGCCGGTGATCCAGTCCCAGTCCCAGGAGCCCATCTTGCCGGCGGCGATCGCCATGCTGCGCCGCTCTTCGCTCTCGCGCAGCTTTGCGGTGGAATTCTCCAGCTCGGCAGTACGTGCACGCACGCGGTCCTCGAGATCCTGGTTCAGCCGTTCGAGTTCGCGCGTCTTGCGATAGAGCTCTGCAAACACCTTGACCTTGGCGCGCAGCACCTCCGGCACGACCGGGACCGGGACGTAGTCGACCGCGCCCATCTCGTAGCCGCGCAGACGGTCGATGTCGCTGACTTGAATGGCCGAGATGAAGATCATCGCGGTCTTCTGGAAGCGCGGGTGCTCGCGGATCATCGCGGCGAGCTCGAAGCCGTCGAGCTCGGGCATGCAGACGTCGACCAGGATCACCGCGATCTCGGTCTTGAGCAGCACCTCCAGAGCCTCGCGACCCGACGAGGCGATCACGAGGTTCTGGCCGAGATCCTTCAGGATCACCTCATAGGCGAGCAGCTTGGCCGGCTGGTCGTCGACGAGGAGGATGTTGACCTTTTCGTGGTCCATACGGGCATCCAACTCAGCGGTGCAGCCACATGCGGATTGCAAGCAGCAGTTGATCGGTGTTGACGGGTTTGGCGAGGTAGTCGGACGCGCCGGCCTCGAGGCATTTCTCGCGGTCGCCCTTCATGGCCTTGGCCGTCAACGCGATGATCGGAAGACGGGCGAAGGTCGGATTTTCACGAATGACGCCGATGGTCTGATAGCCATCCATCTGCGGCATCATAATGTCCATCAGCACGATGGCGATCTCCGGGTTGGATTCGACCAAGGTCACCGCCTCGTTGCCGGTCGTGGCCGTCAGCACCTTCATGCCGCGCCGCTCCAGCACGCTCGACAGCGCGAAGATGTTGCGGGCGTCGTCGTCGACGAGCAGGGCGGTCTTGCCGATCAGGTCCTCGTCGGAACTGTTCAGCTTCTCGAGCATGCGCTGCTTCTCCACCGGCAATTCCGTGATCACGCGATGCAGGAACAGCGCGGTCTCGTCAAGCAGGCGCTCCGGCGATTCCACGCCCTTGACGACAATGCTCCGCGCCATGGTGTGGAGTTCCGCATCTTCCTCGGCCGACAGCTCGCGGCCGGTGAAGACGACGACCGGGACATTCGACAGCGCGTCGTCGTTGCGGATCTGGTCCAGCACCTCGAAGCCGGTCATGTCGGGCAGCCGCAGGTCGAGCACAACGCAATCACAGGGGTTCTCACGCAGCATCGAGAGTGCATCGGCACCGGTGCCGGTCGTCACGATCTCGATGTCGTCGTGGTGCAGGAGCTCACGGATCGAGAGTTGCTCGGCCTCGTTGTCCTCGACGATCAGCAGCCGCTTGCGCCGCGGCCGCGCATATTCCTTGATCTGCGTCAGTGCGGCCGAGACACCCTCGGTCGTCGTCGGCTTGTTGACGAAGGAGAAGGCGCCGCGCGCCAGCGCATGCTGGCGGTCCTCATCGAGCGTGATGATCTGCACGGGGATGTGGCGTGTCAGCGGATTGTGCTTGAGCTGGCTCAGCACGGTCCAGCCGAGCATATCAGGCAGGAACACGTCGAGCGAGACGGCCCTCGGCTGGTACTGCTTTGCAAGCTCCAGCGCCTCCGCGCCGCGGGCGGCGACCAGCACCTTGAATCCCTTGTCGCGCGCGAGGTCGACCAGCACGCGCGCGTAGTGCGGGTCGTCCTCGACGATCAGGAGGATGCTGTCGCCGGGTTCGAGGTTGAGCCGGTCGTCGGGGAGCTGCTCGATGACGCGCTGCGGTTCGGCTGTCGCGGGCTGCAGCGCCGGCGGCTGGCTCTGTTGGGGCGCCGCGCGGGGCGCGAGCGTCGGGCCGGAATATTTCAGCGGCAGGTAAAGCGTGAAGCACGAGCCTTTGCCCGGCAAGCTGCGCAGGTGGATCTCGCCGCCGAGCAGGCTTGCGAGCTCGCGGCTGATCGCAAGGCCGAGGCCGGTGCCACCATATTTGCGGCTGGTGCCGGCATCGGCTTGCTGGAACGCCTCGAAGATCAGCTTCTGCTTCTCCAAGGGAATGCCGATGCCGGTATCGGACACTTCGAATGCGATCACCGCCGGCGCCGAGTTCAGCACGGGATGATCCGTGCCCCAGCCGCCGACCGCGGCGGCGACCTTCAGGCGCACCTCGCCTTCGGCGGTGAACTTGAAGGCGTTGGAGAGCAGGTTCTTCAAAACCTGCTGCAGTCGCTTGGAGTCGGTGACGAGGCTGCGTGCGAGATTCGGATCGACGTCGATCTTGAACGAAAGGTTGCGGTTCTCCGCCTCGTGACGGAACGGTCGCCCGACCGTATCGAGCAGGTTCGCGGTCAGGATTTCCTCGGCGTCGACCGTCACTGTACCGGACTCGATCTTGGAGAGATCGAGAATGTCGCTGATGAGATTGAGCAGGTCGGTGCCGGCGCCATGGATGGTGCGGGCGAATTCGACCTGCTTACCGGTAAGATTGCCGTCCGGGTTGTCGGTGAGCTGCTGGCCGAGGATCAGGATCGAGTTCAGCGGCGTGCGCAGCTCGTGGCTCATATTGGCCAGGAATTCGGACTTGTACTTCGAGGTCAGCGCGAGCTCGGTCGCCTTTTCCTCCAGTGCGCGGCGGGCCTGCTCGATCTCCTGGTTCTTGCGCTCGACTTCGACGTTGCGCTCGGCGAGCTGCTGGGCCTTCTGCTCGAGCTGGTCGTTGGTCTGCTGCAATTCGCGCTGCTGGGTCTGGAGTTCGCCGGCGAGCTGCTGCGACTGCTTGAGCAGGCCCTCGGTCTGCATCGTCGCCTCGATCGAGTTGAGCACGATGCCGATCGAGTCCGTAAGCTGCTCCAGGAAGGTCATCTGCGAGGTCGTGAAGGAGGTGAGCGAGGCGAGCTCGATGACCGCCTTGACCTGGCCTTCGAACAGCACCGGCAGCACCACGAGGTTCTTCGGCGCGACGCGAAGCAATGCCGAATTGATCGGCACCACGTCGGGCGGAATGTCCGCAATCACGCGCGGGCGCCGGTCGAGCGCACATTGGCCGATCAGGCCGTCGCCGAATGGCAGCACCCGCGGGTACGGATAGACGCCGTCGCCGGCATAGGAGGCAAGCAGCAGGAGCCGCGGACTGTCTTCGTTCTCGACCTGATAGATCACGCCGGTATGCGCGTTCACCAGCGGCGACAATTCGGTCAGCAGCAGGCGACCGACGGTGGTGAGGTCGCGCTGGCCCTGAAGCATGTTGGTGAATTTCGCCAGATTGGTCTTCAGCCAGTCCTGCTCGGTGTTCACGTCCGTCGTGAGGCGGAGGTTCGTGATCATCGTGTTGATGTTGTCTTTCAGCTCGGCGACCTCGCCGCGGGCGTCGACCTGGATCGACCGCGTCAGGTCGCCCTTGGTCACGGCGGTCGCCACTTCCGCGATCGCGCGCACCTGCGAGGTGAGGTTGGCTGCCAGCAAATTGACGTTGCCGGTGAGATCCTTCCAGGTGCCCGCGGCGCCGGGCACGTCGGCCTGACCGCCGAGCCGGCCCTCGACGCCGACCTCGCGCGCCACCGACGTCACCTGGTCGGCGAAGGTCGCGAGCGTCTCGGTCATGTTGTTGATGGTGTCGGCGAGCGCCGCGACTTCGCCCTTCGATTTCACGGTGAGGTTCTGCTTCAGGTCGCCGTTGGCGACCGCGGTCACCACCTTGACGATGCCGCGGACCTGCTCGGTCAGGTTCGCCGCCATGAAGTTGACGGTGTCGGTGAGATCCTTCCAGGTGCCGGCGACGCCGGGCACCTGGGCCTGGCCACCGAGTTCACCTTCGGTGCCGACCTCGCGGGCAACGCGCGTGACTTCGCCGGCGAATGCATTGAGCTGGTCCACCATGGTGTTGATGGTGTTCTTGAGCTCGAGGATTTCGCCCTTCACGTCGACGGTGATCTTGCGCGACAGGTCGCCGCGCGCCACGGCGGTGGTGACTTCGGCGATGTTGCGGACTTGCGTGGTGAGGTTGGCGGCCAGCAAATTGACGTTGTCGGTGAGGTCCTTCCAGGTGCCGCCGACGCCGGGCACGACGGCTTGGCCGCCGAGCCGGCCCTCGGTGCCGACCTCGCGTGCGACGCGCGTCACTTCGGCGGCGAAGGAGCGGAGCTGCTCGACCATGGTGTTCAAGGTGTCCTTGAGCAGCAGAATTTCGCCGCGCACATCCACCGTGATCTTCTTCGACAGGTCGCCGCCGGCGATCGCGGTCGCGACCTCGGCGATGTTGCGGACCTGCGCGGTGAGGTTCGAGGCCATGAAGTTGACGTTGTCGGTGAGATCCTTCCAGGTGCCGGCAACGCCGGGCACCTCGGCTTGGCCGCCGAGTTTGCCTTCGGTGCCGACCTCGCGCGCGACGCGGGTGACTTCACCGGCGAAGCCGTTGAGCTGGTCCACCATGGTGTTGATGGTGTTCTTCAGCTCGAGGATTTCGCCACGGACGTCGACGGTGATCTTGCGCGAGAGGTCGCCGCGCGCCACGGCGGTGGTGACTTCGGCGATGTTGCGGACCTGCGCGGTGAGGTTACCCGCCATGGAGTTGACGCTGTCGGTGAGGTCCTTCCAGGTGCCGGCGACGCCGGGCACGTTGGCCTGACCGCCGAGCCGACCTTCGGTGCCGACCTCGCGCGCGACGCGCGTCACCTCGCCCGCGAAGCGGTTGAGCTGGTCGACCATCGTGTTCAGCGTGTCCTTGAGCTGAAGGATCTCGCCGCGCACGTCCACGGTGATCTTGCGCGACAAGTCGCCGCCGGCGATCGCGGTCGCGACTTCGGCGATGTTGCGGACCTGGGCGGTGAGGTTGCCCGCCATCGAGTTGACGCTGTCGGTGAGGTCCTTCCAGGTGCCGGCAACGCCGGGGACTTCGGCCTGGCCACCGAGCTTGCCTTCGGTGCCGACTTCGCGCGCGACGCGCGTGACTTCGCCGGCGAAGGCGTTGAGCTGGTCCACCATGGTATTGAGCGTTTCCTTCAGCTGAAGGATTTCGCCTGATACGTTGACGGTGATCTTCTTCGACAAATCGCCCTTGGCCACCGCGGTCGCGACTTCGGCGATGTTGCGGACCTGGCCGGTCAGGTTCGAGGCCATCGAGTTGACGCTGTCGGTGAGATCCTTCCAGGTGCCGGCGACGCCGCGCACCTGGGCCTGGCCGCCGAGCTTGCCTTCGGTGCCGACCTCGCGTGCGACGCGCGTGACTTCGCCGGCAAAGGCGTTGAGCTGGTCCACCATGGTGTTGATGGTGTCTTTCAGCTCCAGGATTTCGCCGCGGACGTCGACCGTGATCTTCTTCGACAAATCGCCGCCGGCGACCGCGGTCGTCACCTCGGCGATGTTGCGGACCTGCGCGGTGAGGTTCGAGGCCATCGAGTTGACGCTCTCGGTCAGGTCCTTCCAGGTGCCGGCGACGCCGAGCACGTTGGCCTGGCCGCCGAGCCGGCCCTCGGTCCCGACCTCGCGAGCGACGCGCGTGACTTCGCCGGCGAAGGCGTTGAGCTGGTCGACCATGGTGTTGAGCGTTTCCTTCAACTGAAGGATTTCGCCCGAGACGTTCACCGTGATCTTCTTCGAGAGGTCGCCGCTCGCGATGGCGGTGGCAACGTCGGCGATGTTGCGGACCTGCGCGGTAAGGTTCGACGCCATGAAGTTGACGTTGTCGGTGAGGTCCTTCCAGGTACCGGCGACGCCCGGCACCTGGGCCTGGCCGCCGAGCTTGCCTTCGGTGCCGACCTCGCGCGCCACGCGCGTCACTTCCGAGGCGAATGAGTTGAGCTGGTCCACCATGGTGTTGATGGTGTCCTTCAGCTCCAGGATTTCGCCGCGCACGTCCACCGTGATCTTGCGCGAGAGGTCGCCGCGCGCCACGGCGGTGGTGACGTTGGCGATGTTGCGAACTTGCGCGGTGAGGTTGCCGCACATCGCGTTGACGCTGTCGGTGAGATCCTTCCAGGTGCCGGCGACGCCGGGCACGATGGCTTGGCCCCCAAGCTTGCCGTCGGTGCCGACCTCGCGCGCCACGCGCGTCACTTCCGAGGCAAAGGAGCGGAGCTGGTCCACCATCGTGTTGATGGCTTCCTTGAGTTGGAGGATCTCGCCGCGGACGTCGACCGTGATCTTCTTCGAGAGGTCGCCGTTCGCAACCGCGATCGTCACCTCGGCGATGTTGCGAACCTGGTTGGTCAGGTTGTTCGCCATCGAGTTGACGCTCTCGGTCAGATCCTTCCAGACGCCGGTCACTTCCGGCACCTGGGCCTGGCCGCCGAGCTTGCCTTCGGTGCCGACCTCGCGCGCCACGCGCGTCACCTCGGAGGTGAACACGCCAAGCTGCTTGATCATGGTGTTGACGATGGTTGCCGACTGCAGGAATTCGCCGCGCAGGGGGCGGCCATCGACGTCGAGCTTGACGGTCTGGAGCAGGTCGCCCTGCGCCACGGCTGCCACCGCGCGCGTCACCTCGCGCGTCGGCCACAGCAAATCGTCGATCAGCGTGTTGACGGAGCCTTCCATGTCGGCCCAGGAGCCAGAGGCCAGCCCAAACTTCACGCGCTGCCGCGTCTTGCCCTCGCGGCCCACCACCTGGCCGACCAGCTCGAGCTGCTGCGCCATGCGCTGATTGGCGGCGATGATGTCGTTGAAAGTGTCGGCGAGCTTGCCGTCGATGCCGAGATAGTCGCCGCTCATGCGCACGGAGAAATCGCCGTTTCGCATGGCCTGCAGGGCGAGCAGCAATTCTGCCCGGGAATCCGGCTCCGACATGCCGTTGGTCTTTGGCTTTGGAACGCGACGACCGGAACGTGATGCAGATCCGGGATCGAGGTCGCTCATACTGATTCCCCCGCAGGCGTCGGCCGAATCCTAGGCAAGACGCGATTATCAAAATAGAGCGTCAGCCAAATTCGAAATCAAGCGCCAACGTCGAGGCGCCCGGAAGTGGAACCTGCTTTGCTCAGCCCGATTAGCATAATCGCGGCTGTCCGGAATGGTTCCATCGGGTTCCTTTTTTTTCCCGGGCGGAAGATGCGTCGGGGGCCCCTTGTCCGGCCTCGGTCATCGCCTTCCGGAACGGACCGCCAGGCCTGCTGTTAAGCCCGCAAGTACAGGGAGAGCGCATATGAAAGCAGGATTTGCCGTCATCGGGACCGTGATGTTGTTGGCCGGATCGGCGTTCGCGCAGGGCGGGGCCCCCAGCGGCCGCGGGGCCGTCACCGGCGATCCCGCCGCAAGCTCCGCGACCCCACGCGCGGACACACCAACCACGGGTACGTCAACCCGGTCTAATCCCAGTGGTAGCGGCACGTCGAGTTCGGGCGGCAAGGATGACAATGGGGATGCCGGCCGCGACAAGATGCTGGAGGGCAGCCGCAGCGCGCAGCCGGAGAGCCGACAAAAGTAAGGGGTTGCTTGGCAGCCCTACTTGTCCGCCATGGTGCGCTCGGCGTCCTTGACCTGCGAGCGCAACATCGGGAGCTGCTCACGCGCGAACGCTGCAAGCGCGGCATTGTCTGGCGCCTTGAGATAGCGTTCGAGCAGGTCGATCACCGATTTATACTCGGGGATCTGCGCGGCATAGAAGCTTCTGACGAAAGTCGGTCCGTCCGAGGTTTCGGGTTCGACCAGGCTCGCGCTCGCCGGCGTCGTCTTGGTGACGCGCGGTTCGGTGCCGATTGCCTCCTGAATTGGCTTCAGGGCCTTGTCGCGTCGGGCCGCTTCTTCGGCACGCAGGGCGGCGAGCTTCTTGACCTCGGCATTGCCCTTCAGGTCGGTACTCTCCAGCAAGCCTTGCTGGAAGCGACTGAAGGTGTAGAGATCGCTGATGGTTTCGGTTGCGGTGGGCGTGCGGCCGGCCGGCCGTCGCTCCCCGGTGCTGTCGGCCAGTGCTGCCGTGCTGATGAACGCCAAAACGATCGCGAGAAGAATCCGCATGGATATCCAATGGCGGATGGCGGTCGAAAGTTCCGCAGATGTTACGATCCGGTAAGGGCGGTTGCGACGCGACGGTTCCGTCCCCAATTCATCTTTATGAAACAGTCTGAGATCTTCAGGGACAACGCCGACAACTGCCTCCAGCTCGCCGAGCGGTCCGAAGGACAGCCGGCGCACAATCGTTTTCTGCGCATGGCAAACGCGTGGACGGCACTCGCCAACGAGCAGGATTGGCTCGACGGCGAGGTCCCGCCCGTTCCAGCCCGCGTCCTTCAAAAGCAGGATGCGTAACGCTCTCGTTTCGTGGATCTGCGTGTGAGACTGCTCACGGACGGCAAGCAGGATCATTCGTAACAGTCGATCGCGTTGATTTCCTATCCAGGAGGTTTTTGCAATGGCTCCACGTCTGGCTCTTCTTTCGCTCATTCTTGCCTTTGGCGTGTCGGTCGCGTTCGCCACGGTGACGACGGTGCGGCAAGTGCATCATGAGAATGCATCGGCCCCGGTGCACTCGGCGCACAGTTAGCCGCAGTCTCGTCTCGCGCGTCCGGAACCTTCGACGCTCCGGCGCGTAAGCGCTTCGAGACAGCAAAGAGGCGAGAGCTATCATGGCCCATTCCGACCAAGGCATCATCAGAGATCAGCGCGGTGAACAGCAGCCGCGGGACAAGCAGCGCGCGCAGACCGTGCACAAGTCGGAGCCAAAGGGCTCGCCCTCTCGTGAGGCCACGCGCGATCCCAAACTGAACGACAACAGCAAGACGCCCGGCTCCGGCATGGCGCCCGATGATTCCGGCGACGCCCCGAGCGGCTAATTCCATCAGGAACGAATCGGCCCGCAAAGAGTCGAGGGATTGCTTCCGGTTGTCATGCCCCCGGTGATCCGGAAGTAATCTCCAAGGACGGCCCTGGCACCCGTGCCGGGGCCGTTTTGTTGAGCATCAGGCTGGACTAATCTTCTGTGTCGCGCTGCGGATGCGGTTGTGTGTGGCCGTCCGGGCCGCGTCCGAAAACCCCGAACCTGCTCGATTTGACATTAGGCCCTGCATCGACAGCGGCGGTGGCCAGTCCGAGCTTGAGGAGCTCGCGCACAGCCGCGGCTCGCGTCGGCATGCGATGTTTGAACCGGAAGTCGTCGACCGCGGCCAGTTCTTCCGGTGACAGCATGACCTGGAGCCGCTCGGCGCGAAGGTCGTTCATGATCATTCATCCAAATGAGCAAGTTGAGTAGTTTACTCAACGAACTCATTCCACCGCGGTTCCATAAGATGCTTCTATGGCGCCAAGTGAGTAAAATAATATAACGAAATCAATAAGTTATATGATGCAGAGGTCGTTGGGCAGGTGTATGCTTCCCGCAAATGGGAGAGACGTCATGACCAACGAAGTCAGATTGCCCCGCAAACATGTCGAAGAGAGCGACGCACCCAAACCGGTGCGCCCGAGCCACCAAAAGGTCATCGAGCAGGTCGAGCGCTGGGCCAACAGCCCGGGCCTTCAACCGCCGAGACTGCAGCCGTCGACGCAGGCCTAAGCGGGCTACCGCTTCGCGAGGTGAGAGCCCTTTGCCGACAGCGAATGGGCTGATCGGTGCGGCTTGCGGGAGACGCTGCGCAGCTTGCGCCTGAGCCACCAAGCCAATACCGAAACGACGGTCCAGGCTATCAACGCGGCAGCGAAAGCGCCCTTAACGCTGGCAGCCACGGTGAAATGAAAGACGGTGGCGAATGCCAGGAGACCGATGCTTCCCCAGGCGGCACCCGCTGCGTCGAGCCCGGCGGCCTCTTGCCCGCGGCGCGTGCCGCTGAGCCCGGCCTTCTCCTTGGTGCGGCGTTCATGGCTTTCGACCAGCGTGGCGCTGGCGCAGAAGATGGCGGGAAGCGCAAGAAAAAGTCCGCCGACGGACACACCGAAGCGCGCTCCCAGAACCCCCGTGAGCACGGTCGCCAGGCCGCCGAGCAGGAAACGAATGCCGTATTCGTACCAGCGTGTCTGCTTGAGTGCGGAGAGCGACAGCTTGACCGGCATCATTCCGCACCTCCGAAGCCGGCGAGCAGGCCGAAGGCGACCGCAAGCCACACGATGACAGCGAGGACGGTCGCGGGCAGCGCGGACACACGATATCTGATCAGCAGATGGCAGACGACGACGCTGTAGCAGCCGAGCGCGACCGCGCCATAGATCATCGTCCAGCTTTCGGCCGCAGCATATTGCGAGCCGTGCTGGACGACGGCGATGCCGAGCGTCGCCAGTGCGACCGACGGTGCTGCGCCGAGTAACCCCGCAAAGCTTTTGGGCTTGAGCATATCGCCCAAGGCCGCAAAAGAGGAGACGATGATGCCACCGGCGATGAAGCGCACGATATATTCGGTCACGGCTTTTCCCGCCGATTGACTTGCTTGCGGAACGATTGCGTCAGTGTCCATGGCCGCAAGAGTCTCTCGACGGCCGCGCCAAGCGCAAAGCCTGCGATCACGTCGCTTGCCCAATGCGCGAGTACCGCGATCCGGGTCAGCGACAGCGCGATCGCGGCCGTGCGCAGCAATCGGCGGGGCGTCTTCGACACCAAGCCCGCCGCCGAGGCAAGTGCGCCCATATGGACCGCGTGACCGGACGGGAAGGCGTCGCGCGCCCGTCCTGAGACGGGTACTCCATGCCCGTGCCCGCGTACGGTCAGCCGGTCTGGCCTGGTCTGATCGAACACGGATTTCAGGAGATGCGGCAGGACGGCCGTCGCCAACGACACGGCCAGCATGTGATTTGCCACGGGCCGCTGTTGCGGCTGCCGAATGTGAGTATAGAGCCACCCTATTGCGGCCAGCACGAGCAGCACGTGCTCGTCGGCGGCCCAGGTCAATGTCTGCGCCGTGTGCTCGACGCCTGAATTGGTGTGATCAGCGATCGTATCCGCGATCGCGGTGTCGATCCGGCTGGGTTTGACCTCTACCAATGCCATCTGTCTGCAAGCGTAATGTCCTTTGTGACAGTTTTGTAAAGCCCGGAGACAAAGAAGGTTCCTGGGCTCAACTTTGCGGCATCAGCCTGCAGCCGGACCAAAGCGCCGTTTACGGCTGTCCAGATCCACCAGCGGACCCATACACTTGGCCCGTCGCATAGCTCGCGTCGGCTGCGGCAAGCTGCACGTAAATGGAGGCCAGTTCGGCGGGCTGGCCGGGACGGCCGAGCGGCGTCATGCCGCCGAATTTTTCGAGCTTCTCCATCGTGGCGCCGCCGGAGACCTGGAGCGGCGTCCAGATCGGTCCCGGTGCGACGCCGTTGACCCGGATGCCCTTGGAGGCAAGCTGCTTCGCCAGCGACTTCACGTAGTTCATCGTCGCCGCCTTGGTCTGCGCATAATCGTAGAGATCGGGCGAGGGGTCGTAAGCCTGCTCCGACGTCGTGCCGATAATGCACGAGCCGGGCTTCAAATGCGACAGCGCCGCCCTGATGATCCAGAACGGCGCGTAGATGTTGGTCTTCATGGTCGCGTCGAAGTCTTCCGAGGAGACGTCGAGAATGGACGCACGTGTCTGCTGCCGCGCCGCGTTGCAGACGACTATGTCGAGTCCGCCGAGACCTTGGACGGCCTGCTCGACCAGCGTCTTGCAGAAAGCCTCATCCTTGAGGTCGCCGGGAATGGCGAGCCCGGTACGCCCTTCCTTCTTGATCAGCGCGGTGACGTCCTGCGCATCCGGCTCTTCCGCCGGCAGATAGTTGATGGCGACGTCGGCGCCTTCGCGTGCGTACGCTATCGCGGCGGCGCGGCCCATGCCGGAATCGCCTCCGGTGATCAGCGCCTTGCGTCCGGCGAGCCGGCCGGAGCCCTTGTAGCTGGTCTCGCCGTGATCCGGAGGCGGCTCCATCTTGCCGGCGAGGCCAGGCCAGGGCTGCGACTGTTTTTTGAACGGCGGCTTTGGAAAACGGCTGACGGGATCGACGAGTTTCTGCTCGGCCATGGATGTGTCTCCTTTCGCTGTCGAAGAGGCCAGCGAAGCAGCAGCAAGCGTTGCGCTCGCCGCTTGGACGACGTGCCGGCGGGATATGGAAGCCTTGTCTTGATGTGTCATGACGGTCTCCGCGATCTCGCGATCCCAATGCGCGGAGAGAGGCATCGTTGCAAAACGGGAGGACGCCGACCCACGAGCCGGCGTCCTCGGAAGATGTTTACTTGGTCTGACCGACGCTCGGCGCCTTGCCGAGCTCCTTGGCCATGTCGAGGTGGTGCTTGAGCGCCGGCAGCGTCTTGCCGGCCCAATCCTTCAGCTCGGAATTGTCGCCGCCCTTGGCGTAACGCTCGAACAGCGAGACCGCGTCCTCATGGGCGCTGACCTGGTACGAATTGTAGTCCGAGCTGAAGTCCTTGCCGTTCGCGCTCTTGAGCTTGTCGAGCTTGCTCTGATGCGAGCTGTCGAGTGCTGTCGGCAGGGTGGCCTGCACCTTGCCGCCGCTGACGAGGCCCTTGAGTTCGCTGCTGGTCTTGGTGTGGTCGGTCACCATTTGCTGCGCAAAGGTCTTCTCCTGCGCGTTGCCTTTCTGCTGGGCGAGCTTGCTCGACTCGATTTCGAACATGTCGCTGATGGCGACTTCCTTGACGAAGTCGGCGGTAGCGGGCGCGACGCCGAGCGCCGAGTTGACGCCGGTCTTCTCGCCAAGCGACTGGGCGAGCGCGGGGCCTGCGAGAAGCACGCAGGCAGCTGCGATGATGGTACGTTTCATGGTCCGATCCCTCCGAATGGGCGCGCAGCCTCTCGCCGCGCGACGTTGCGCCCACCAACACGTTGCAGCGGCCGGAGTTCCTAACGGCTAATCCGTCGGTCTCCTCCCGCTCCGTGGGTTGATTGGATCGGTCGGCTTGCGCCGAAGCCGTTCAGGCAGGAACGGCTCGGTCGGCGTGGCGGTGGCCTCGGCACGTACGTCTGCATGGCGTTGTGCCCGCTCGTGCGGCGTCCGGTTGTCGTTGATCTGCCGCTTCACGTCGAGGCCATCGACGGGATCGTTCACGCCATGCTGGATATCGCGGAAATCGCTCATGCTTCACCTCATTCACTTCCAGGCAGGATCTTTTCCAACACCTGCCGCGCCGCGCCCTTGATTACTCCGCTCTCGTTGGGGTCGCCCTTCATCAGCGCAAGAGAGAAGTTCTTGGCCTGCTGCAAGGTGATGTGCGGCGGCAGCGGCGGCACTTCGGGGTCGGTCTTGACCTCCAGCACCACCGGCATCTCGCTCGCGAGCGCCTGGTCCCAAGCCGAGCCTAGTAGCTGCGGGCTGTCGACATAGATGCCGGAGAGGCCGATCAGCTCGGCAAAGCGCGAATAGGACACGTTTGGGATGCGCTGCGATGCCTCGAATTTCGGATCGCCGTTGATGACGCGCTGCTCCCAGGTCACCTGGTTGAGGTCTTCGTTGTTGAAGACGCAGACGATGAAGCGCGGATCCTTCCAGTCGCGCCAATACTTCGCGGCGGTGATCAGTTCGGCCATGTTGTTCATCTGCATCGCGCCGTCGCCGACGAGGGCAATCACCGGGCGGTCGGAATGGGCGTATTTCGCGGCGAGTGCATAGGGCACCGCCGCACCCATCGAGGCGAGGCCGCCTGAGAGCGAGGCCGTCATGCCGCGGCGCATCTTCAAGTCGCGCGCGAACCAGTTGGCGCAGGAGCCGGAATCGCTGGTGATGATGGCACGGTCCGGCAGGCGCGGAGACAGCTCCCAGGCGACGAGCTGCGGATTGACCGGTGCTGCGGGCTGATGTGCCCGATCATCTAGCGTCTTCCACCATTTCGCGACGTCGTCCTGGATGCCCTGGCGCCAGGCGCCGTCGGTCTTGGGTGCGAGCCGCGGCAGCAGGGCGCGCAGCGTCTCGGCGGCATCGCCGACCAGGCCAACCTCCATGGGGAAGCGGATCGACATCATGCTGGCGTCGATGTCGATCTGCACGCCGCGCGCCGCGCCTTCCTTCGGCAGGAATTCGGCATAGGGAAAGGCGGAGCCGACCATCAGCAGCGTGTCGCATTCCATCATCATGTTGTAGCTGGGTTCGGTGCCGAGCAGGCCGATCGAGCCGGTGACCCAGGGCAGATCGTCGGGGAGCGCTGCCTTGCCGAGCAGCGCCTTGGCGCAGCCGGCTGACAAGCGGTCGGCGACCGCGATCACCTCCTCGGTGGCGTGGAGCGCGCCGGCGCCGATGAGCATCGCGACCTTCTTGCCGGCGTTGAGCACCTCGGCGGCACGGTCGAGGTCAGCGTCACGAGGCTTGATGCTTGGAGGACTATAGCCGACGCCGGAGTGCAGGGTGCCGTGAGCGCGGGGCGGATCCTCGTAGGGCTCCTCCTGGATATCGTTGGGTAGGATGATCACCGTTGGCGTCCGCCGTGCCAGCGCGATCCGGATCGACCGATCGATCAGATGCCGGATCTGCGCCGGCGAGGAGGCCTGCATGACATAGGCGCCAGCCACATCCTTGAACATCGAGACCAGATCGAGTTCCTGCTGATAGTGTCCGCCCAGTGCATTGCGCGCCTGCTGACCGACGATCGCGAGCACGGGCTGGTGATCGAGCAGGGCATCATAGAGCCCGGTGATCAGATGCGAGGCGCCGGGGCCCGAAGTTGCGATACAGACCCCGAGTTGGCCGGAGAACTTCGCATAGGCGGTCGCCATGAAGGCGGCCATCTCCTCATGCCGCGCCTGGACAAAGCCGATCTTGCCCTCAGCGCGCTGAAGGGCCCCGAACACGCCGTTGATGCCGTCGCCGGGATAGCCAAAGAGGTGGCGCACGCCCCATTGATGCAGACGTTGAACGATGAAGTCGGAGACGGTCTGGGACATCGAGGGCGGCCCTTCGTTTTCCGGTATTTGGTTTCCGGGATTTGAATTTGAGAGAACCGCCCGTTTCCGGCGATGTTCCTCAAGTCTGGCGGAACATGCCGGAACGATCGAGCACCTCTTCGGGTTGTCTCCACACTGGCTGAGTGGAGAATTGAGATGTTGAATCAGGGTGAACTGGACAGAGACGAGATGGGTCGGTTGATCGGCAGCGACAAGGTCGAGGGAACATCGGTCTATGGCGCCGATCGCAACAAAATCGGCTCGATCGAACGCGTGATGATCGACAAGATCAGCGGTAAGGTGTCCTACGCCGTGCTCGGCTTCGGCGGATTTCTGGGCCTCGGCAACGACCATTACCCGCTGCCGTGGCAGTCGCTGAAATACGACACGGAGCTCGGCGGCTATGTCACCGGCATCACCACCAAGGAGCTGGAAGGCGCGCCGAAATACGGCGAACGGAGCGATTGGAACTGGGGTGATGACGCCGCGGTTCGCGGCATCAACTCCTATTACGGCGTCCCCTTCGCGTAAGCGTTTCCACCGAAAGGAAGCTCGATGAGCAAGGAACGGCCTAACGACGATCCCCGGCAGCAGAGCGACTGGGGTTCGCACAAGCAGACAGACAAGCCCTGGAAGGGCACTCCGGAAAAAGAGCAGGGATCGGACGAGGTGAAGCCCGATCTCGAGAAATGGCAAGCGACGAAGACGCACTGACACAAGGTGCGCTGCCCATGAGATATCGCGGCGAGCGCGGCACGCACTGTGCCGCGCTCGCTTTTTGGGCAGGCCGTTCACGAACGCGATGGCGCTCGCAACAAGCGGAACCATGATCAGGAGTTGTAGTTGGGCTCGCGGCGCGTGTGCCGGCTTTGGCGGCTCTGCCGCCAGTTTGATCCCCGAGAAAGGTGTTCACCGTGGATGCTCAGACACGGGAGCGTGGACCGTCCGCGGAGCAGCCGCAGAGGGCGAAAGAAGCTCCGAAGACATCTCCTGATCAGGCCCGCGACGCCGAGGGCTCGAAACCGGAGCAGGCGCCGTCGCTGCGAGACCGGATTCGCGAGCATTGGCTGGTGGCAAGCGTTGGCGCCATCGTCTTGCTCGCAGCTCTGATCGGCGGATTGCTCTATTGGCTCCAGATACGCCACTATGAATCCACCGACGATGCCTTCGTCGCGGCGCGCAGCTTTTCCGTGGCCTCGAAGGTCGGCGGCTACGTGACAGACATCCCGGTCACGGACAACCAGCATGTCAACGCCGGGGACATTCTTGCCAAGATCGACGAGCGCGACTATCGCATCGCCATCGATCAGGCCAATGCTCAGGTCGCGGTCGCCAGGGCGAACATCGCCAATGTCGAGGCGCAGATCGTTTCGCAGCAGGAGCAGATCAAGCAGGCGGAGGCGCAGCTCGAACAGGCCCAGGCCCAGCTCCAGTTCTCGCAGGAAGAATTCGCGCGCGCCCAGGATCTGGTCGAGAAGGGCGCCGGCACCGTTCAGCGCCAGCAGCAGACCCGCTCCGATCTTCAGGCGCAGCAGGCCAATACCGAGCGCGCGAAGACCGCGGTGACGGCTGCGCAAGTCGGCATCAAGACGCTGCAGGCGCAGCTCGAGGGCGCCCGGGCGCAGCTCGAGCAGTCGCAGGCGCAGCTCGATCAGGCCAAGCTGAATCTCCAATATACCGGCGTCGTTGCGGCGCAGTCCGGCCGCGTCGTCAAGCTCAGCGGCGCCAAGGGCACCTTCGTCAACGCGGGCCAGAGCTTGATGATGTTCGTGCCCGATGAGGTCTGGATCGTCGCCAACTACAAGGAGACGCAGCTCAATGACATGCGGCCTGGCCAGCCGGTCGAGATCCGCATCGACGCCTATCCCGGGCGCAAGCTCACCGGCCATGTCGAGTCCGTGCAGCCTGGCTCCGGCACCGCGTTCAGCCTGCTGCCGGCGGAGAACGCCACCGGCAATTACGTCAAGGTGGTGCAGCGCGTGCCGGTGAAGATCGTGGTCGATAGCTGGCCGGCCGATTTGCCCGTTGGTCCCGGCATGTCGGTCGTGCCCTGGACCAGGGTGCGATGACCGACACGGCGCAAGGCGGCGCGTCCGCGGGCGGCTGGTCGCCGGAGCGCTCGGCGGCGGGCGGTCATAATCCCTATCTCATCGCGTTCGTCGTCTCGATCGCGACCTTCATGGAGGTGCTCGACACCACCATTGCCAATGTCGCCTTGCGCCACATCGCTGGTGGGCTTGCCGTCGGCATCGACGAGAGCACCTACGTCATCACCAGCTATCTCGTGGCCAACGCCATCGTGCTGTCGATCTCGGGATGGCTGTCGACCGTGATCGGCCGCAAGCGCTTCTACATGATCTGCGTTGCGATCTTCACGGCCTCCTCGCTTTTGTGTGGCTTCGCCTGGAATTTGCAGTCGCTGGTGCTGTTCCGCATCCTTCAGGGCCTTGGTGGCGGCGGCATGGCGACCAGCGAGCAGGCGATCCTCGCCGACTCCTTTCCGCCGCACAAGCGCGGCCAGGCCTTCGCAATCTATGGCGTCGCCGTCGTGGTCGCGCCCGTGGTCGGTCCGACGCTCGGTGGCTGGATCACCGACACCTATACCTGGCACTGGGTGTTCCTGATCAATGTCCCCATGGGATTGCTGTCGCTGTTCCTGGTCGGCACGCTGGTCAAGGAGCCGTCGGGTGCGGAGGAGGAGAGGGAGAAGCTGCTGAGCAAGGGCCTGCGCGTCGACTATGTCGGCTTCCTGCTGGTCGCGATCGGGCTTGGCTCGCTCGAATACGTGCTCGACGAGGGCCAGCGCAACGACTGGTTCGGCTCGAACATGATCGTGTTCTTCGCGGTGCTTGCGGCCGTCTCGCTGCTTGCGCTGATCCCGTGGGAGCTGACGCGCGAGGATCCCATCGTCGATCTCCGCCTGCTCGGCCGTCGCCAGTTCGCCGCCTGCTTCCTGGTCATGCTTGCGACCGGCGCGGTGCTGATCTCGACGACGCAGCTCTTGCCGCAACTCCTCCAGAGCGATTTGAACTACACCGCCATGCTGGCGGGGCTCGCATTGTCACCGGGCGGAATCGCGACCCTGGTGCTGATGCCGGTGGTGGGCCGTCTCGTCAGCAGCGTTCAGCCGAAATACCTCATCATGCTTGGCGCTACCATCGTCGCGTTCTCGATGTGGCATCTCACAGGCCTCACCGGCGACATCACCTACGGCTATGCAGCGATGTCGCGCATCTTCCTCGCGCTCGGTCTGCCTTTCCTGTTCCTGCCTGTCACGACCGCGTCCTATGACGGCGTGCCGCCCGACAAGACCAACCAGGCCTCGGCGCTGATCAACGTCGCCCGCAATATCGGCGGCTCCATGGGCGTCGCGCTGGCGCAGACAATTCTGGCGCAGCGCCAGCAATTCCACCAGAGCCGCCTGATCGAGCACGCCGCGCCGTCGGATCTCGGCTACCAGCAGACTATCGAGACGATGACCCGCTTCTTCCAGGCTCAGGGCTCGAATGCGAGCGATGCGGCCGCGCAGGCGGTCGCCTGGGTCGGCCGCACCTTGCAGCATCAGGTCGATTTGCTCGCCTATATCGACGTGTTCTGGACGCTCGCGATCATCGCGGTGCTGATGATCCCGACCGCCGCGGTGCTGCGCCCGATCAAGCTGGGCGCCCCTGCGCGGGGGCATTGAACCAACGGCCGTTCGGAGAGAATGGATAGAGAGAAAGGATGACCGCGGCGCAAAAGTCCGGCTAGACTGGTCCGAACGTCAAGCAAGAGCCCGGGAGGTAGTTTAAGTGAAGACCGCGATCACCGAACTGTTCGGCATCGAGCACCCCATCATCCAGGGTGGCATGCATTTCGTCGGCTTTGCCGAGCTGGCGGCTGCCGTCTCCAATGCCGGTGGGCTCGGCATCATCACCGGTCTCACGCAGAAGACGCCGGAGTTGCTGGCAAAGGAGATCGCGCGCTGTCGCGATATGACCGACAAGCCGTTCGGCGTGAACCTTACTTTCCTGCCGACCTTCGCCGCGCCGCCTTATCCGGAATACATCGCTGCCATCGTCGAGGGCGGCATCAAGTCCGTGGAGACCGCGGGCCGCAGCCCGGAAGCCTACATGCCCGCGCTGAAGGCTGCCGGGATCAAGGTCATCCACAAATGCACCTCGGTGCGCCACTCCCTGAAGGCCGAACGCATCGGATGCGACGCCGTCAGCGTTGACGGCTTTGAGTGCGGCGGCCATCCCGGCGAGGACGACATTCCCAACATGATTCTGCTGCCGCGCGCGGCGGAGGAATTGAAGATTCCGTTCGTCGCGTCCGGCGGTATGGCCGACGGCCGCAGCCTCGTCGCGGCGCTGTCGCTGGGGGCGGCTGGCATGAACATGGGCACGCGCTTCATCGCCACCAAGGAAGCCCCGGTGCATCAGAACGTCAAGAACGCGCTGGTCGCGGCGACCGAGCTCGACACCCGCCTGATCATGCGGAGCCTGCGCAACACCGAGCGCGTGCTGAAGAACGCCAATGTCGACCGCCTGCTCGAGATCGAACGCGAGAAGGGCGACAAGCTGAAGATCGACGACATCCACGACCAAGTCGCAGGCGTCTATCCCAGGATCATGCTGGACGGGCAGGTGGACGCGGGTGCCTGGAGCTGCGGCATGGTCGCGGGCCTCATCCACGACATTCCCACCTGCAAGGAACTCGTCGACAGGATCATGGCTGAGGCGGAAACCATCATCCGTACCCGTCTAATGGGGTTTCTTGAAGAGGCGGGTGCACCGCGAAAGGTCGCGTGACACCGCCAAACTTCTTAACCACGGCGGCAGTTGACCGCTGGAATTGCGCGCGACGCCTCCTAAATAGAGGTAAATTACCTCTTAACAATCAATTTCAGGAGGCGTCCGTGATTCCAAAGAGCGCTCCTTTTGCAATTGCCGTTGCTCTCGTGCTCGCATGGGGCGGCGTCGCGCGCGCTGACGACTACAAGCCCGACGAATATCTCGGCCTCGATCTTTCCAAGGCGGTGCTGTCGCCGAAGCGGCTCGGGCCCGAAACCCAATTCGCGCCGGTCGCGCTGGAGGCGCGCGGCAGCAACGAGGCGCAGGCGCGCGCCGAGCCGGTCGACGTGCCGAAGAAGGTCGCCGCCGAACGCGTGCGCGTGCCGGTGCCGAAGGTCGTGCACGCCAAGCCCGCGCAGCCACGCGGTGCGGCACGCACCAAGCTCGCGCATCGCCACGGCAATCCGCTCGACGCGCAGGCGATGGACACCCGCATCCAGACCTGGCCCTGTCGCACCGGCGGCATCTGCAACTGGAAGCATTAGCTCAGTTCCGAGCCGTCATCCGTACGTCGCAAAACCGTAGGCCCGCGGTCAAGAAACCGTAAGCCGGGGGTCAAACGACGCAGGCACCTTCCGTCGCGATTCGACGAAGGTTTCCTGAATGGTAGCGCTCCGCGCCTCGCGCGCCTGGACCCGGCGGCAATTCCTGGTCCGTTCCACCTCCAGCCTCGCCGTTGCCGCGCTCGCAACGCCACATCTCAGCCGCGCCGCGGATCGTCCGCAGATCCTAGGCGGCATCCAGTCCGGCGACGTCTCGGATGGCTCCGCCGTGATCTGGGCGCGCGCCGACCGGCCCGCGCGGATGCAGGTGGACTATTCGACCGTGGAAAGCTTCAAGACCGTCATTGCGTCGGCTTCGCGCGATGCGTCGACCGATGCCGACTTCACCTCAAAACTGCTGCTGGAAGATCTGCCGCCCGGGCAGGACATCTTCTATCGTGTGCGCTTCGACGATATCGCGACCGACATCGCCGGCGAAAGCCGCATCGGCCATTTCCGCACTGCGCCGGCTGCCGGCCGGTCGATCTCGTTCCTGTGGTCCGGCGATACCGCGGGGCAGGGTTGGGGCATCGACACATCGCGCGGCGGCTACCGCAGCTATCGCACCATGCTCGACAATCGCCCCGACTTCTTCATCCACTCCGGCGATCACATTTACGCCGACTGTACGATTCCCTCCGAGCAGAAGCTGCCGAATGGTGAGATCTGGCGCAATGTCGTGACCGAAGAGAAATCCGAGGTCGCGCATACGCTGACGCAGTTCCGGGGCAATTACAAATACAACCATCTCGACGAGCACTTCCGGGCCTTCCATGCGGAGGTGCCGATGTTTGCACAATGGGATGACCACGAGGTCACGAACGACTGGTCGCCGACCGGCAGCTATGACGGGGCCGGCCATGAGGATGACGGCACCCCGCGCCTGGTCTCGCGCGCCCGCCGCGCCTTCTTCGACTTCATGCCCATCCGCGACATCGGCGCGCGAAAGGGGCGGGTCTATCGCAAGATCGCCTATGGTCCGCTGCTCGACGTCTTCATGATCGACATGCGCAGTTATCGCGACGATAGCTGGAACAAGGGCGACGATCACCGCGGCTGGATCCTCGGTGCCGAACAGCTCGCCTGGCTGAAGCGTGAGCTCGCCGCCTCGCGCACGACCTGGAAGGTGATTGCGGCCGACTTGCCGATCGGCCTAGTCAGCCTCGATGCGGTCGCACTGGGTAATGGGCCGCCCGACCGGCGTGAGCGCGAGATCGCCGATCTTCTCGCGTCCATCAAGCGCGCCGGGATCCGCAACATCGTCTGGCTCACCGCCGACATGCACTACACCGCCGCGCACTATTACGACCCGAACAGGGCGCAATTCCAAGACTTCGAACCGTTCTGGGAGTTCGTCTCGGGACCCTTGCATGCCGGCACCTGGGGGCCGGGCGAGCTCGACAACACCTTTGGTCCGGTCGCGATATACCAGAACGCATGCAGTGAAGCGCAGGGCGAAAACCTCGCGCCCTGTTTCGGACTCCAGTTCTTCGGCAAGGTCGACATTGAAGGCCGAACCGGCGTGATGACAGTAACGCTGAAGGACATCGACAACCGGGACCTCTGGTCGGTCGATATCGTGCCGCAGCCGCAGGCGCGTCCAGCCGTGGTGGCGCAGCATTCGTAGGTCGCTAACCCGATCTTGATTGGCCGCCGTGCACCTGCCGCGCTATGCTGTCCATTCCCGCCACCTCTTTTCCATCCCCGAAGAGTTTGCTCACGCAGCATCGCTGCTGGCCTCCGGCGGGCTGAACGATGTCAGGAGCCTCTTCATGGATAATCTCAAGACACAGGGCATCAGCATGCCCAAGCTCGGCCTCGGGACCTTCCGCATGCAGGGCGATGCCTGTCGCGCGGCGGTCGAGAGCGCGCTGTCGATCGGCTATCGCCATATCGACACCGCCGAGATGTACGGCAACGAAGAATCGATCGGCGCGGCGCTCGCCGCGGCCCGGCTGCCGCGGGGCGAGCTGCACGTCACGACAAAGGTCTGGCACGAGAACCTCAGCCCCGACGCCATCCGCCGCGCCTTCGAGACCAGCCTGAACAAGCTGCGGCTCGATCATGTTGACCTCTATCTCGTGCACTGGCCGTCCAGGGCGGCGAACTGGGGTGCGGTGTTCGAGACCTTGATGACGCTGAAGGAGGAGGGGCGCACGCTGGCGATCGGCGTCGCCAATTTCACCACGGCGCTGCTCAAGATCGCGGTCGAGGACATCAAGGCGCCGATCGCCTGCAATCAGATCGAATATCACGCCATGCTCGATCAATCGAAGGTGCTGGCCTATCTCAACGCCAAGTCGATCCCGCTGGTCGCCTATTGCCCGCTGGCACAGGGGCGCGTCGCCTCCGATCCGGTGCTGGCCGAGATCGGCGCCAAACACAATGCAAGCGCCGCGCAGGTCGCGCTGAAATGGCTGCTCGACCAAGACGGTGTCGCCGCGATCCCGAAAGCCTCACGCCGCGAGAGCCAGCAGGCCAATCTCGACGCGCTGAAGATCACGCTCGACGATGCCGACCGCAACAAGATCGCCGCGCTGCCGAAGGACAGGCGCTGCGTCAATCCCGGCTTTGCGCCGGCATGGGACTGACCTCGCCGACCGTTTCGTACACGCAAAGAAATGGCCCCGTGAGGGGCCATTTCCGTATTGCGTTGCGCATTAGTCCCAATGATGGCGGTGACCACGCTTGATCACGACGACTCGGTCGCGATGGCGCCAGCCGCGATGCCAGCCGTGATCGCGATGCATGCCGTATTCGGCGCGGGCGCCGTACGCGCCGTGATGATGACCTCCGCGCTTGATCACCACCGTCTCCGCGCTGGCGAGCGTCGGCAATGCAACAGCGAGAGCGCCGACCGCGGCAAGCACATAACCAAGCTTCTTCATGATGTCCTCCTCCAATCGAATGCAAATCTAAACGGCGCATTCGCGTGAACGTTCCGGAGGAATCGCAGGAGAATTCTGAACGCCTGTTCAGGTGGGTTAATCGCAGCGCTGTTGTGCGGGTGTTGGCGCGCCTGTCGCGACGTATTTGCCGTCCCTGATCGTGTACTCGCCGCGCTCACTGCGATTGTAGATTGCGCGCAAGCTGCCTTGCTTTGAGAGGAGCAGACCGAACTCGCGCGTCTGCTGCAGCAAGGGGAAGTACACCATCACATCGAGCAGGCCGTCGGCGTTAACCGTCGCGGATACGACTTCGTTCTCGTCCTTGGCCTCGCCGAAATTGCGCCGGTACATCACCCTTCCGTCCTTCCGGATCTCGTAAGTCAAGAGCGCGCCCTTGTCGCGGTCCGGCCGGACCGCGCAGTCGACCGCCCATGAGCCGAGCAGGCCCCATTGCTCGATGGTCGCCGCAAGCGACTCGGCACCGGCCGCGGGCGTGAAAGCAACCCACAGCACTGCTGCCGCGATCCAGCGGCTCAAACAACGCCTCATGTCCTGAAAAGCCCCACCTCCGAATAATTCCGAAGTGTAGCATCCTGCGCGCGATCGTCCACGCTGACCGCCATTCGCGCGCGAATTTGATCCGCGTCAATGAGGCCGGCCACTTCCGGGGTAGGATGGCGCTCCCGAAGGCGAAATTGGATAGACCGATGCTGAATCAAGTCAGGGATTTCGCAGGCGAGGTGCTGCCGGGGAGCTGTGCCGTGCCGCCTTATTCCGAGACCGCGTTTCTGACCGAGCTGGGCGACCGCTTGAAGTCCTCGCGCATGCGCTGCGACCTGTCGCGGCGGGAGCTTGCCCGCCGCTCCGGCATATCCGAGCGCTACATCGCCCAGATCGAGGCCGGCAAGGGCAATGTCTCGATCGTGCTGCTGCTGCGGCTGGCCTCCGCGATCCACGGCAGCCAGCCCCAGGCGGCTTGACGCTTGAGGTGAGCACGATGGGGCAACTCGTACTGGCAGCCAAGGTCACGCATGTCCCATCGCTGATGCTCTCGGAAAAGCCCGGCAGTCATTTGCGCTCGGCGCGCGAGGCGGCCGTGGACTCGTTGCGCGAGCTCGGTCGGCGGGCGAAAGCGCGCGGCGTCACCACCTTCGTGGTGTTCGACACCCACTGGCTCTCCAATTTCGGCTATCACATCAACGCCAACGCGCGGCATCGCGCCTCGTTCACCAGCCACGAGGCGCCGCACATGATTCAGGATTTGAGTTATGATCTGCCGGGCGACACGAGGCTCGCCGAAGCGATCGCCGCCGAAGCCGGCGTTGCAGGGCTCGATGTCAACGCGCATCAAGTGCCGAGCCTCGGGCTTGAATATGGCACGATCGTGCCGATGCACTACATGAATTCGGACGGCTTCGCGAGGGTGGTTTCGATCGCCTCGCCGCTGTTCACGTCGTTCGAGGAAAGCCGGACTCTCGGCGAGGCGACGCGACGTGCCATCGAGAAATCCGGCGAACGGGTTGCGATCTTGGCCAGCGGCTCGCTCTCACATCGGCTCTGGCCCAACAAGAAGCTGGGCCCAGAGGCGTGGACGAGCGTTGCCAGCGAGTTCAACCGCCAGGTCGACCTGCGCGTGCTCGAGCTTTGGCAGAGCCGTCGCTACCGCGAATTCCTCGACATGCTTCCGGATTACGCAACCAAGTGCAACGGTGAGGGCGGTATGGCCGACACCATCATGCTGTTCGCCGCGCTTGGCTGGTACGAGTACCATGACAGGGCCGAGCAGCTCTGTGAGTACTTTCCGTCATCCGGCAGCGGCCAGGTGAACGTGGAGTTTCACGTCGCGGCTTAAGGCATCGCCCTCACATTTGCGCCTTCTCCACATTGGCGCTGCGGGCCGGCACACCGAACTCTTTGCGGCAGATCTCGGCCAGCACGGCGACGCCCTCGCGGATCTGCTGATGTGAGGGGCTCGCAAAGCACAGCCGCAGGCGCGATCTGGAATGATTCTTGTCGGTCGACCATTCCGGCCCCGGATTGATCGAGACGCCGGCGGCAAGCGCGGCCTGGTACAGCTTCAGCGTATCCACCTGATCGGGCAGTTTCATCCACAGGAATATGCCGCCCTTGGGCTCCTCGAACTCGGCGGCCGTCCCGAACTGCTCGTTGAGAGCTTCCATCAGCGTGTCGAGCTTGGTCCGCAGCGCCTTCGTCAGCGCCGGCACGTGGGTTGAAAAATGCGGCTTGCAATAGGCGGCAAGCACCATCTGCTCCAGCGCGCCCGAGCCGGCGTCCGTCTTCAGCGCCAGCATCCGCGACATCACATCCCACGGCGCGACGATGAAGCCGACGCGCAGCGCGGGCGCGATCGACTTCGAGAACGAGCCGATATGGATCACGCCGCCGTTCGGGCTCATCGCATGGATCGCCGGCGGCCGCTGTCCTGACCAGACCAGATCGGCATAGCAATCGTCCTCGAAGATCGGCACGCCGTAGTCTGCCGACAGCCGCAACAGCTCGGTGCGGCGACCCTCCGGCATGATGCTGCCGGTTGGGTTCTGCACCGTCGGAATGGTGTAGATGTATTTAGGTCGGATGCCGCGGCCCTTGAGGTCGGCCAGCGTGGTGGCCAGCGCGTCCATGCGCATGCCGTCCTTGTCGAGCGGGATGCCGACCACGTTGACGCCGAGCCGTGCCAGGCGGGTGAGCGAGCCCTGATAGCTATCCTGCTCGAAGATCACGGTATCGCCGCGCGTCACCAGCGTGGCGTTGACGAGGTCGAGCGCCTGCAGCGAGCCGGAGACGATCAGGAGATCGTCGACCGTGCAGTTGATGCCGGCATCGCGCTTCAGTTTCGTCACCAGGAATTCGCGCAAGGGCAGATAGCCCTGGGGACCATGTGCCAGCCCGTAAGTGGCGAGCGAGCGGCCTTCGCGTTGTAGAGCCAGGTTGGCCGCCTCGATCAGATGATCGAGCGGCACCTGCTCGGAGTCGTTGTTGCCACCGACAAAACTGTATTTGGCGAGACCCGTCCAGCGCGCAGAGGGGGCCGGCAGCCCTGCGGGAAACAGGGGCGCAAAATCGAAGCTGGACGTCATGGGAGCGTTCCTCGTTCTATTCTTGTGAGGCTGCCGACTTTGCGCCGGTCAGTCGTACTTCTTGCTTATTTCTTGCCGACCGTCCGGGTCGGACGGCCCTGGCTGATGAAAGCGTAATGCGCATTGGCGACGCCGCCAACCATCAAGGCCTCGACAGCAGGCTCGGCGATCTCGCTTGTTGCAGCCCAGTCGACGAGGAAATTGGCTCCGGTCCCGCCGCGTACGTCGTCGGTCGGAATGAAGATCGAGACGGTGGCGAGGGGCTTCAATGCGACGGGTGCCTTCAGATAGCTCTCGACCTGCTTGCCCGCGGTATCGAAATAGGCGATGCGCTTGACCACCAGCGGCTGGGTCTCGGAGGCGTTGTGCACGCTCAAGGTCACCGAGAAGTCGACGCGCAGCTTGCCCTGGCTCATCGCGACGCTGGAATAAGCGGGCACGTAGAACCCGCCGGAGACGGCGAGTTCTTCCTTCGGCAGCGCGGTGAGGGAATCGGCAAAGCTTTGTTCGATATTGACCTTGGATTGAGCGGCTGCGGGGATGGCGGAGGCGAGGGGGCATAGCAGCATTGCAATGGCGAGCCCGATCCGCATGTGACGAATTGCTCGCTTGCCGCGCCGCACTCGATCACTAGGGTGCGGCAAAACGGACCAATCTGGCATGCACGAGCTCATTCGCGACATCACTCTCTGTATCCTGTTTGCCTGGATGCTGGGCCTACTTGCCCACTTCTCCAGGCAACCGCTGATCCTGGCCTATCTTATCGCCGGCTTCTGCATAGGTCCATTTGGCGCCGGCTGGGTCAAGTCGCAGGAATCGATCAGCGTCATTTCCGAGCTCGGCCTGATCTTCATGCTATTCATGATCGGCCTGGAGATCGATCTGAAGAAGATCGTGCGGGCGGGAAAGGTCATCCTGTTCGCGGCGGGCGGCCAGCTCCTTGGCGGCTGCCTGCTCGGGGTGCTGTTCTTCGCCGGCATCGGCTTGTCGCTCGGTGGGGGCCAGTTCGACGCGGTTTATCTCTGCGTCGCCTGCGCCCTGTCGAGCACCGTCATCATCGTCAAGGTGCTCTACGAGAAGCGCGAGCTTGACACGCTGCCGGGCCGCATCACCCTCGGCGTGCTGGTGCTCCAGGACATCTTCGCGATCCTGTTCCTGGCCGTGCAGCCGAGCCTTGCCAATCTGGAAATCAGCGTCATCCTGCTCTCGATCGGCCGCGTCGCGGTGCTGGTCGCCGCCGCCCTGCTGGTCAGCCGCTACGTGCTGCCGCGCCTGTTTCACCAGATCGCCCGCCGCCCCGAGCTGATCCTGCTCGGCGCGCTCGCCTGGTGCTTCCTGGTCGCCGAGACTGCCGAGCGGCTGTCGCTGTCGCGCGAGATGGGCGCCCTGATCGCCGGCGTCTCGCTCTCGACCTTTCCTTACGCGCTCGACGTCACCGCCAAGGTCACCACGCTTCGCGATTTCTTCATCACGCTGTTCTTCGTCGCGCTCGGCATGACCATTCCTGTGCCCGGCCTCTCCGTGATCGGGCTTGCGCTGATGATCGCGGCATTCACGGTGGTGAGCCGCCTCGTCACCACTTTCGCCCCGCTCTATCTGATGAAACAGGGCCTGCGCGCCAGCCTGTTGCCGGCGCTTAACCTGGCGCAGATCTCCGAGTTCTCGCTGGTGGTGATCCAGACCGGCGTCGCCGCCCACCACATCGCGGCCGAGACGGCGAATGCGGCCTCCTTCGCCTTCGTGGTGCTGGCGGTGCTCTCGACCTTCGTGATGACCCGCAGCGACGAGATCACCCGCTGGGCGATCGGCCCCCTGAAGCGGATAGGCCTGCGCGATCTCGACCACGGCAATGGCCATGGTGAGGAAGGGCACGAAGGCCATGGCGAGGCCCGCCGCATCGTCATCCTCGGCTTTTTCCGTGCGGCGAGCGCGCTGCTCGCCGAGATCGAACGGCAGGCACCGGTGCTGCTCGAGCAGATCACCGTGATCGACTTCAATCCCAATGTGTACCAGACGCTGCTATCGCGCGGCCTGCACGTGATCTATGGCGATATCAGCAGCGCCGACACGCTGCTCCATGCCGGCGTCAGCAAGTCCGAGATGATCATCCTCAGCGTACCGGATTCGCTTCTGAAGGGGGCCAGCAACGAGAAGCTGGTCCGCCACGTCCGCACCCTCAACCCGACCGCCATGATCGTTGCCACGGCCGATCTGTTGTCGGATGTGGATGAACTCTACGCGGCTGGCGCCAGCTATGTCACCGTGACCCGGCTCAGCGACGCCCATGAGTTGTTCACGGTGATCGAGGCCGCTCAAGCCGGCCTGTTGGCCGACAAGCGTGCCGAGCTCGATCAGCGGCTCGGCGAACGGCGCGAAGTGCTGCCCTGACCGCGCCCGGCCGGCTTCTCGCCGGGCTTTTCCGCGCCCATATCGCTGGTATGCCCGGTGCAAGTCGCCCCCGGGCAGGGCTGCGGTCCGGCATATGTGGTTGCGCCGGGGACACTAGCGCCCCGGCCCAAGTCCGGCTAAGCCTCCGGGCCATAACCGTCAGAGATTGGGAAATGCCGGATAACGTCCAGGAAGTCTTGCAGGCCTTTGCCCGGGGTGAGCTCGTGGTCGTCACCGACGACGATGACCGCGAGGGCGAGGGCGATCTGATCGTCGCCGCCTCGTTCTGCACCGCCGAGAAGATGGCGTTCATCATCCGCCACACCTCCGGCATCGTTTGCGTGCCGATCACCACCGAAGATGCGCGCCGCCTCCGGCTCGATCCGATGGTGGCCCACAACGATTCCGCGCACACCACCGCATTCACGGTCTCGATCGACTACAAGCCCGACGGCGGCACCGGCATCTCGGCCGAGGAGCGCGCCTCGTGCTGCCGCGCGCTTTCCAATCCCAACGCCGGCGCCAACGACTTCGCCCGTCCCGGGCACATCTTCCCGCTGATCGCCAAGGACGGCGGCGTGCTGCTGCGCTCCGGCCACACCGAGGCCGCGGTCGACCTGTGCAAGCTCTCCGGCCTGCCGCCGGTCGGCGTCATTAGCGAGTTGATGAACGACGACGGCAGCGTGATGAAGGGCGAGCAGGTCGCCCGCTTCGCCGCGCAGCACAAGCTCAAGCACGTCACCATCGCCGACATGATCGCCTACCGCCAGGTGCGCGAGAAGCTGATCGAGCGGGTCTCGACCTTCGTCACCGAGAGCCCGATCGGGCCGCTGCAGGGCTATGCCTACCGCTCGCCGTTCGATTCCATCGCCCACGTTGCCTTCGTCTACAACGGCGTCGGCGACGGCAAGAACGTCCTGACGCGCTTCCACAAGCCGAACATCGTCAAGGACATCTTCACCGGCCACAAGCGCATGGCGGCGGTGCTCGAGCACTTCAAGAAATCCGGCCGTGGCGTTCTGGTCTATCTGCGCGACGGTGCTGCCGGTGTCCCCGTGGCGCCGCTGCCCGATGAGAGCGCGACCGAGGCCGACCGCAACCGCCAGTGGCGCGAAGTCGGCGTCGGTGCACAGATCCTGCGCGATCTCGGCGTCACCTCGATCCGGCATCTCACCTCCTCGGTGCACGACTACAAGGGCCTTTCGGGTTTCGGCATCGAGATCGTCGCCAACGAACAGCTCGAAAGCTAGCACTGTCATCTCGGGGTGCGCGAAGCGCATCCCCCGAGGTGCGCCTCGCCGGTCCCCGGGATTCACGCAGACCCATACATCTGCAACGCAATTGCACTTGTTGCCGCGGCGCTTTACTTTGTCGGGCAAATTGACGGAACCAGACGAAAGGACGTTTCATGACCGCGCGCCCTCAGGCCAAGGACAAGCCGAGTTCGGCTTCTTTCCAGTGGGACGATCCGTTCCTGCTCGACGAGCAGCTCACTGAAGACGAGCGCATGGTGCGCGACACCGCGCGCGCCTACGCCCAGGACAAGCTGCTGCCGCGCGTCGCCAAGGCCTATCTCGAAGAGAAGACCGATCGCGAGATCTTCAACGAGATGGGCGAGCTCGGCCTGATCGGCATCACGTTGCCGGAGGAATATGGCTGCGCCAATGCAGGCTATGTCGCCTATGGTCTGGTCGCGCGCGAAATCGAACGGGTCGATTCCGGCTACCGCTCGATGAACTCGGTGCAGTCCTCGCTGGTGATGTATCCGATCTACGCCTACGGCGACGAGAACCAGCGCAAGAAGTACCTGCCGAAGCTCGCCAGCGGTGAGTGGGTCGGCTGCTTCGGCCTGACCGAGCCTGACGCCGGCTCCGATCCGGCCGGCATGAAAACCCGTGCCGAGAAGGTGTCTGACGGCTATCGCCTGACCGGCAGCAAGATGTGGATCTCGAACGCGCCGATCGCCGACGTGTTCGTGGTCTGGGCCAAGTCGGCCGCGCACGACAACCAGATCCGCGGCTTCGTGCTGGAGAAGGGCATGAAGGGCCTGTCGGCACCGAAGATCGGCGGCAAGCTGTCGCTTCGCGCCTCCATCACCGGCGAGGTCGTGATGGATGGTGTCGTGGTCCCGGAAGACGCGCTGCTGCCCAACGTCTCCGGCCTGAAGGGCCCGTTCGGCTGCCTCAACCGCGCCCGCTACGGCATTTCCTGGGGCGTCCTCGGCGCGGCCGAGGACTGCATGCACCGTGCCCGCCAGTACACGCTCGACCGCAAGCAGTTCGGCAAGCCGCTCGCCGCGACCCAGCTCGTGCAGAAGAAGCTCGCGGACATGCAGACCGAGATCGCGCTGGGCCTTCAGGGCTCGCTGCGCGTCGGCCGCCTGATGGACGAGGGCAAGTTCGCGCCAGAGATGATCTCGATCATGAAGCGCAACAATTGCGGCAAGGCGCTCGACATCGCCCGCGTCGCGCGCGACATGCACGGCGGCAACGGCATCTCGATCGAGTATCACGTGATGCGCCACGTCCATAACCTCGAGACCGTCAACACCTACGAGGGCACCCACGACGTCCACGCCCTGATCCTGGGCCGCGCGATCACGGGCATTCAGGCGTTTTTCTGAGCAAACCGCCTGAATGGGCGATGCGGCTGAACTCTCGAATTGCGTCATGGCCGGGCAGAAGCGCGAAGCGCGTCTTCGCGCTAGACGTCCCGGCCATCCACGTCTTAGACCACGCGAAGAACGTGGATGCCCGGCACAAGGCCGGGCATGACGAAGTCAGCAAGGTATGAGCAAGCCATGTCCGACAACGACGACGTCCCGTTCAACCGCGACTTTCCGCTGAAGCCCGGCGTCGTCGAGCAAGTCCGTCCCGGCGTACGGCGGGTGCTCTGCAACAATCCGAGTCCGTTCACTTTCACCGGTACGGTCAGCTACATCGTGGGCCGCGGCAACGTCGCGATCATCGATCCCGGTCCGGACGACGAGGCGCATGCAGCGGCGCTGCTCGATGCCGTCAGCGGCGAGACGGTGAGCCATATCTTCGTCACCCACACCCACCGCGACCATTCGCCGAACACCGCGCGGATCAAGCGGGCGACCGGCGCGCCAGTTTACGCCGAAGGCCCGCACCGCGCCTCACGCCCGCGTTTCGAGAGCGAGAAGCACAACCCGGAATCCGGCGCCGACCGCGACTTCGCGCCCGACATCAGGATCGCCCATGGCGACGTCGTCGAAGGCGACGGCTGGCGGCTCGAGGCCGTGGCGACACCCGGCCATACCGCCAATCACCTCGCGTTTGCCTGGCCCGAGCGAAAATTCAACTTCGTCGGCGATCACGTGATGGGGTGGTCGACCTCGATCGTGGCGCCGCCCGACGGCTCGATGATTGACTACATGGAATCGCTGGATCGTCTCGCCGCGCGCGAAGAGGATGTGTATTTCTCCGGCCACGGCCCTGAAATTCCGGACGGTCCGCGCTTCGTGCGGTTCCTGATCCGTCACCGCAAGGCGCGCGAGGCCTCCATCCTGCACCGCCTTGCCAAGGGCGAGACCGACATCCCGACCATGGTCCGGGCGATCTATATCGGCATCGATCCGAGACTCACCACCGCAGCGGGCTACTCCGTGCTGGCGCATCTGGAAGACCTCGTCGCCCGCGGCGTGGTGGCGACGGACGGCGATCCCGTGATCGGCGGGACCTATCGGATGGCGAACGCTTAGCGTTCCGTCATTTCTTCACCGTCTTGGCCGGCGCCTTCGGCGGCGCAACCGGCGTCTTCTTTACCGGCTTGAGTGCGTCGGCATCGGCGGCGGTGTTGAGGTCGTCGATGAATTTCTTCACGCGCGCGGCGTTGCTGCCGAGGTCGCTCTCGAAATAGCGCGAGGCGGAGCGGATATCGACGCGGGAATCCTCGCCGTCAGGCACGACCCGGATCGCGATGTCCTCGCGAAACCCCATGATCGGTGAGCGCGCCACCGCCTCGATTCGACCGATGCGGCGCGGCGGCTGCGGCGCGCGCTCGTCGATAACAAGCCATTTGCGCTTGTTGACGAGCTGAAGCGCGATCGCATAGGCGCGGTCGACCGAAATCTCGAGCTCGATCGGCTCGATATCAGGATAGAATTGACGCTGCTGCTCGGCCGAATAGAGGCCGGCATACACAGCGGTGTTGGCACCATCGCCGGTGCGCAGGCGGGCCAGTGCGTCGAAGCGCGGCGGATCGATCGGGTCGGTGGTGATGTCGTGGATCGCCGGCAGCTTGCGGTATTGCAGGCCGAGATAAGCTGGATAGGCGAGGATCGCGCCGTCGATCAGGAAGGCGAGCAGGATGCGCGCCATGCCGCGCGAGCCGTTCTGCCAGATCGCGGCAAAGCCGGCGAGCCCGAACAGGATCGAGAGTGCGGCGATCCCGAGCCCGCCGAAGAAGGTCGCGAGCGCCGGCTTCATCTCCAGGAAGCCGAACCGGAGGATGATGATCGAGACCACCACCGCCACCACGGAGAACACGGCCAGATTGCGCGCCCAGCTCGCGAGGCTGGACACGGGCTCCGACTGATAGGGAGCGGAAAACCTGCGGGCCATCGGGTAAGCTCTGCCGGAGTCTTGGGGACGGTGCCGGCCGATCTGGCACGACTATGGGCCGTTGAGACCACGGCCCCGAGGCAAATTCAAGGGTTCCCGGGATGTTACGGCCTGTCATTCCGGGCTCGATGCCGTTGGCATCGCCCGGAATGACGGTGTTTGGTTTGGCCGCCTACGCCGCCGCGTTCGGGAAGCGGTATTCCTTGAACTGGTCGCGCAGCGCGGTCTTCAGGATCTTGCCCGTCGCCGTGTGGGGGATCCCGTCGACGAAGGCAACGTCGTCGGGCATCCACCATTTGGCGATCTTGCCGTCCATGAACTTCAGGATGTCCTCGCGGCTGGCCTGCTGGCCCTGCTTCAGCTGCACGATCAGCAGCGGACGCTCGTCCCATTTGGGATGGAATACGCCGATCACGGCGGCTTCCGCCACGGCCGGATGGCCGACTGCGAGGTTTTCCAGCTCGATCGAGGAGATCCATTCGCCGCCGGACTTGATCACGTCCTTGGAGCGGTCGGTGATCCGCATGTAGCCGGCCTCGTCGATGGTCGCGACGTCGCCGGTGTCGAAGAAGCCGTCCTCGTCGAGGATGTCAGTGTCGACCCGGTAATAGGCCTTGGCGACGGCCGGGCCGGCGACCTTGAGGCGACCGAAGGTCGTGCCGTCCCACGGCAGTTCCTTGCCGGCATCGTCGGTGATCTTCATCTCGACGGCGAACGGCGCGTAGCCCTGCATCTGCAGCACGTCGAGCCGCGCCTCGCCGGTCGCGTTCTGGAACGGCGGCTTCAGCGCCGCGACGCTGCCGATCGGGCTCATCTCGGTCATGCCCCAGGCGTGGCGGACGTTCGAGCCCATGTCGAGGAAGGCCTTGATCATCGAACGCGGCATCGCCGAGCCGCCGCAGATCACCATCTTCAGGTCCGGCAGCTTCAGATTGTTGGCGGTCATGTGCTGGAGCAGCATCAGCCACACCGTGGGCACGCCGGCGGTATGTGTCACCCTCTCGGTCGAGAGCAGCTCATAGACCGAGGCGCCGTCGAGCTTGGCGCCGGGCATGACGAGCTTGGTGCCCTGCGAGGGTGCCGAGAAGGCGATGCCCCAGCTGTTGGCGTGGAAGAGCGGCACCACGGGAAGCATGGTCTCGGAGGCGCTGGTACCGAGCGCGTCGACATTGTTGGCCATCAGCGCGTGCAGCACGTTGGAGCGATGCGAATACAGCACCCCTTTAGGATCGCCGGTGGTGCCTGACGTGTAGCACATCGCGGCCGCCGTGTTCTCGTCAAAGTCCTTCCATTTAAACTTGCCGTCGGCCTCCGCAATCCAGTCCTCGTAGGCGACCACGTTCTTCAGCGTCGTCTGCGGCATGTGCGCCTTGTCGGTGAGCACGACGTAGCGTTCCACGCTTGTCAGCTTGTCGGCGATCTTCTCCAGGACCGGAATGAATGTGATGTCGGTCATCACGATGCGGTCCTGCGCATGGTTGATGATCCAGGCGATCTGCTCGGGGAAAAGGCGGGGATTGACGGTATGGCAGATGGCGCCGATCCCCATGATGCCGTACCAGACCTCGAGATGGCGCCAGGTGTTCCAGGCGATCGTTGCGACACGGTCGCCGAGCTTGATGCCGTCGCGCTCCAGCATCTGCGAGACCTTGAGCGCGCGCTTGTGGATATCGGCATAGGTGGTGCGATGGATCGGTCCCTCGACCGAGCGCGTCACGACCTCCTGCTTGCCATGAATCCTGGCGGCGTGTTCGATGATCCGGTGGCAGAGCAGGGGCCAGTCTTGCATCAAACCAAGCATTCCGTCGTTCCTCCGAGAAGCCGCTGGGCGGATTGTCGCTCTCAGCGTTGGGCCAAAGAATTGTCATGAGTTTTAGCCTGCCCGCCTTTCGCCGCAAATGGTCTTGTCGCGGCTATATGTCCGTCGGCGCGGCAATGGTTACCGTCACGCTCGGGCTCGCGGATCGGGCAGAGGCGCGCAAATATGGGTCCCCACTCGATATCTTTGGTATTGCTGCACCACGGCCCCACGCGACGGTTCATTCTGCCAAGATATCTGGCAAGGTCCCGCTCCCAAGGTCTCGCCCCGAGGAGGCCCCCAAGGCGTCGGACGATGCTCCTGCGGAGACCGGCGGCAAGCCTTCCGCGGAAATGCCTTCTCCCGGCAAACCTGCTCCCGACAAGCCTTCCGCGGACAAACCTGGCGCCAACAAGCCCGCCGAGGCGGCGCCGCCGCCCGAGAAGCAGGCCTCGGCGTGCCGCCTCGCGCTGACCGAGGAGATCGCTATCGCGCCCTCGATCCCGGATATCCGGGGGCCTGGCGCCTGTGGCGGTGAGGATCTGGTGCGGCTCGAAGCCATCGTGCTGCCGGACAAGCGCAAGGTGGCGGTCAAGCCGGCGGCGATCCTCCGCTGCACCATGGCGTCCGCCATCGCCGATTGGGTGCGCAAGGACGTGGTGCCGCTGGCCGCGAGCCTCGGCTCGACCATCAGCGATCTCGACAATTTCGACAGCTTCGAGTGCCGCGGCCGCAACCGCGTTGTCGGCGCCATGCTGTCCGAGCACGGCAAGGCCAACGCGATCGATGTCCGCGCCATCAAGCTCGCCAACGGGCAGTCGATCGGCCTGACCGATCGCACCATGCCCCGCGAGGTGCGGGAACGCGTGCTGCATTCGGTCTGCTCGCGCTTTTCGACAGTGCTCGGCCCCGGCTCGGATTGGTACCACGAGGACCATATCCATCTCGACCTGGCGCAGCGGCGCAACGACTACCGGATCTGCCAGTGGAACGTCTGGGATCCCCTGCCGCAGGTTGCCCCGCTGCTGCCGGCGGAACGGCCCGAGGAGGCGCCGCCGCGTGAGGTCGCGGCCAAACCTGAAGCGAAGCCCGAGACCAAGCAAGGAGTTGATGACGAGGCGGCGGAGAAATCTCCTGCCTCTGCGCGCAAGCCGGCGGCCGACGGCAACAAAACCCAGGCGCACAAGCCGGCAACAAAAAAGCGCCGGTGAAACCGGCGCTTTTGAGTATCTGAGATCAGGAACCTGATCAGTAGCTGCCCGCCTGGCCGGTCTGGCTGCCGCCGAGCGCAAGCCGTGAATTGTAGGGCGAATCACCGTGCTTGGGCTCGAGCACCACAACGAGGGTGCCGACCTTGACGCGGTCATAGAGATCGATCGCGTCCTCGTTGGTCAGGCGGATGCAGCCCGACGAAATCGAGGCGCCGATATATTCCGGCTGATTGGTGCCGTGAATGCGGAACAATGTGTCCTTGCCGCCGGAGTAGAGATACATCGCGCGGGAGCCCATCGGATTGTCCGGGCCGGGTGCGACATAGGTCGGTACGCCCAGGCGCGAAATCTCGCCGGGGGTGGGGTGCCAGGCCGGCCACTCGGTCTTGCTGCCCACCTTGGCGATGCCCGACCAGGCCATGGCCTCTTCGCCAACCGTGATGCCGTAGCGGATCGCCTTGCCGCCATCCAGCACGTAATAGAGATAGTGGTTGTCGGAATCGACCACGATCGAGCCCGGCGTTTCCTTGCGGTGGTAATCGACAATAGCGCGGCGGAAAGGCTCTGCGACCGCAGTCTTCTCGTACCTGACCTTGGCGAGGAGTTCCTTGTCCTTCGGCTTGAAGGCCTTGGTGTCGGTCGCTTCAAAATGCGTGGCTTGCATGCAGCCCGACAGCATCAGGCCAGCGGCCAAAATACCCAGCGTAACTTTCAGCGACGACATGATTTGGTTCCAATCGACAACAACAAGCTTTCGTGGGGCTTGAGCAAGCCCAATTCCACGATTCCGATGGCTCCATTATCGTTGAAATCTGCCACAATTCCAGCCTTACGAAGCTTCTCCCGCGCTGCAAGACCTTACCTGTGGCTTTTCTGCCGCAAGTTTTGCAGGCAAGCGTCGGTTTCTGGGCAAAACGGGGGTATGTGTCGATTCTATGCCACAGTTGAGCCATGGCGCCGCCACAAATGCAAACGCTCCGTTAATGTGCTTGTCATCATCAACTTGTCAGAATCGCGCTAAGGGCTGTCCGTTCTGTCGCAGGCCCTTGCTGGAGTAGTGCATGTTTTCTGTGTTCGTTCCCTCCGAATCCTCCCTCAAGAAGGCCATCGTCGAGGATCTTGCGGCAGTGCCGGAGCATGCGGTGTGGATCGACCTGGTCAACCCGACCGCGGCCGAGGACAAGGCCGTCGAGAAGCTGTCGGGGATCGCGATCCCGACCCGGGAGGACATGCAGGAGATCGAGATCTCCAGCCGTCTCTATATGGAGAACGGCGCGCGCTACATGACGGCAACGCTGATGTGCCACTCCGATACCGACATGCCCCGGACCACGGCGGTGACCTTCATTCTCGGCGACCACCGCTTGGTGACGGTGCGCTATGACCAGCCCAAGCCCTTTGCGCTGGTCGAGGCCAAGCTGGCCCGGTCCTGCGCGCCAGCCGTCACCGGCGAGATGGTGCTGATGGAACTGCTCGATGCCGTGATCGACCGCTGCGCCGACATCCTGGAGCGCTGCGGCGCCGAGATCGACCAGGTCTCGCATGACATCTTCGAGCCGGAGAGCGAGCGCCACGGTCACGCCAAGCAATATTCCCAAATCCTGATCTCGATCGGCCGCAAGGGCGATCTGACCTCCAAGGTTCGCGAGAGCCTGGTCTCGATCGGCCGCGTCGTCGCCTTCCTCTCGGCGGTGGTGGAGGGCGTGAAATGGTCGAAGGACATGCGCGAGCAGCTCAAGACCATGCAGCGCGACGTCGTCTCGCTGACCGATCACGCCTCCTACCTCTCCAGCAAGATCACCTTCGTGCTCGACGCCATGCTCGGCGTCGTCAATCTCGAGCAGAACAACATCATCAAGCTGTTTTCGGTCATGGCGGTCGTCCTGATGCCGCCGACGCTGATCGCCTCGATCTACGGCATGAATTTCAAAGCGATGCCGGAACTCGAATGGGCGCACGGCTATCCGTACGCGCTGGTCCTGATGCTGATCGCGGCGATCGTCCCGTACTGGATCTTCAAGTGGAAGAAGTGGCTGTAATAGCTACCGAGACCTTACGCGGGACCCAGAGACACGGTGTCGGGTGTTGCAGAATAGAGCGGGATTTCGGCCGCACGGCGATGTGTGCTCGCCGCCCCAATTCCTCCGGTAAAATTTGAGCGGTGGGCTGAACGTTTGCGCGAAACTTGTCTGCGATAAGCAGAGTGTTAGCCGCGAGGAACAGCCATGGTTGAAAAACACATAACGACGCCCCCCAACGTCATCGATCTGGCGAGCTATCGCCACGTCGTGACGAGCGGCAAGGCGTCGTCGATGTCGGCACGCATGTGCCGGCACTGTGGTGCTCCGCTGCTCGACGGCGAGAACGACGACGATTGCTCGACTGCGATCAGCACGGCCGCTCCGCAGCCACGCGAGAGGTCACGTCGGATTCGACTCGATTGAGGAACGGAAGCTAAGGGCGATCCAGGTCTTGCGGCGGCGTTGTCTGGATCGCCTTGCTTCCCCGGCGTTGTTTCCAACATCTCATTGCGAGGAGCGCTTGCGCTCGCAATGACCGAGGTAGCCTACACGTGCTGGCCGCCGTTGATGTGGATCTCGGCGCCGTTGACGTAGGACGAGGTGTCCGTACACAGCACGTAGATGATTTTGGCGACTTCGTCGGGTGTGCCGAGCCGGTGCATCGGGATCTGCTGGTCGACGATCTTCTCGGTGCCCGGCGACAGGATCGAGGTGTCGATCTCGCCCGGCGCGATCGCGTTGACGCGCACGCCGACGCGGCCGAAGTCGGACGCCATCTCGCGCGTCAAGGATGCCAGCGCGGCCTTCGAGGTGGCATAGGCCGCGCCCGCGAAGGGATGCACGCGCGAGCCCGCGATCGAGGTGACGTTCACGACAGAGCCCTTGGCCGTCTTCAGTTCCTCGATCAGCCCGCGCGCCATCATGATTGGCGCGAAGAAGTTGACGTTGAACACGTGCGTCCAGGTGTCGAGGTCGGTGTCGATCGAGCCGAGCCTGGAGCCGCCGGCGCCCTTCGGTGAGATCGCGGCGTTGTTGACCAGCGCGTGCAGCATGCCGCCTTCGAGACGGTCGCGGATGTCGGAGATCGCGCGGGTGGTATCGGCGGGGGTGGCAAGGTCGACCTGGATATGGTCCTCAGGGCCCGCATCCCACGGACAATCCTCCGGGAAGGGATGTCGCGAGCAGGTGATCACGCGCCAGCCGGCCGAGGAAAATCGGATGACGGTGGCATGGCCGATGCCGCGGCTCGCCCCGGTCAGGAGCAGCGTACGGCGAGGCGCGTTGGAAGGCTGCGGCATGAAGGTCTTTCAGGTTGGAGCATGATCCGGACCCGGAGGGCCGCGTTAGCGCAAAGCGTGCAGCGGCTTTCCGAAAGGATCATGCTCGAACAAAATACTAAGGATACATCCGCGTCTTGGACCATTTCTGGCCGGCCGCGTCACGGCGAAATTCGATGCGGTCGTGCAGGCGGAATGGGCGGTCGTGCCAGAACTCGATACGCGACGGCGTGATACGCCAGCCGCTCCAGCCCGGCGGACGCGGCACCTCGCCGATGATGTGCTTGGCGGCAACCTTGGCGATCGCCTGCTCGAAGGCGAAGCGGCTCTCGAGCTCTTGCGACTGCTTGCTCGCCCAGGCGCCGATCTGCGCCTGCTTTGGCCGGGTCGCGAAATAGGCGTCGGCCTCGGCCTCGGTCACCGGCGTCACGTTGCCGCGGATGCGGACCTGACGTCGCAGCGACTTCCAGTGAAAAAGTAACGCCGCCTTAGGATTTGCGGCGAGTTCGCGGCCCTTCTGGCTGGCGACGTGGCTGTAGAAGACGAAACCATCGGTATCGAAGCCCTTCATCAGCACCATGCGCACGTCCGGCAGGCCATCGGGATCGACGGTTGCGAGCGCCATGGCGTTCGGATCGTTCGGCTCGCTCTTGATGGCTTCGTTCAGCCAGGCCTCGAACAGCGCAAACGGCTCGTCGGCGGCAGTGAAATCACCGGATGTTAAGGGTGTCTGGTGTTTCATCGAGGTCGTGTCGGTCATGTCTGGGGTCCGAGTTGCGTTCTGCGGTCCAAAACGCGCTGTTGTCTGCTACCGCCCTATATAGGGTATGGGGACGCGTTGGCCTATCGGCGATCCGGCCGTCCGGCTTCGTCATGACGATCATTCTGATCGGGCTCGGCACGGGCGGCTGCAGCTTTTCCCGCAATGACAAGAGTGCCTACGCCAAGGCCGAGGACAGCGACCTCACCGGCTCGATCGCAATGCCGGCCAGGGCACCGACCGAGACCGATCTCGCCTTCGCCCGCAACGCCGCCTCCGACGTCCTCAGCAAGAACGACAAGGATTCCAGCCAGCATTGGGAGAATCCGGACACCGGGGCGCGCGGTTCGGTCACGCCGATCGCGCAATCCTATGCCGCCGAGGACGGCCGCAAGTGCCGCGACTTCCTGGCGAGCTACGTCAACGGCAGCACCGAAAGCTGGCTCCAGGGCGCCGGCTGCCAAAGCAGCCGTGGCAGTTGGGAGATTCATACGCTAAAGCCGTGGCGGAGCTAGGAATCGCTTCACCAGGCTAGTTGCAAAAATACCACTCGCCCCCCACATGAGGCTCAAGTGGGGCGGGGAGCCCTTTGAACAATTCGATTTCTTGAAGGAGACGTGACGGATGCGCGACCCCTATGAGGTCTTGGGGGTGCCGCGGAGCGCCAACGCTGCCGCGATCAAGAGCGCCTATCGCAAGCTTGCCAAGAAGCACCATCCCGACAGCAACAAGAACGACCCGAAGGCGGCCGAGCGCTTCGCTGAGCTCAATACGGCCAACGAGATCCTCGGCGACGAGGACAAGCGCAAGCAATTCGACCGCGGCGAGATCGACGCCGACGGCAAGCCGCGCTTCCAGGGCTTTCCGGGCGGCGGCGGGCCGCGCGGTCGCGCGGGTCCCGGCGGGTTCGAAAGCTATACGTTCCGCGGTGGCGGCGCGGGCCCTGGTCCGGGCGGCGGCGCGTTCGAGGACATCCTCAACAGCATGTTCGGCGGTGCGCAGCGTCCGCGCCCCGGAGCTGGCGGCGGTGCCCAGTTCGAATTCGACACCGGCGGGATCGGGCTCGATCTCGACGTCAATGTCGCCATGACCGTCTCGCTGGAGGAGGCGGTCAAGGGCGGCGAGAAGCGCGTCCGGCTGCCGAACGGCAAGGAACTCAACGTCAAGATTCCGGCCGGAGTCACCGAGGGCCAGCAGATCCGGTTGCGGGGACAGGGCGAGAGCGCGCAGGGCCATCCGCCCGGCGATCTCCTGATCACGATCGGCATCGCGCCGCATCCGTTCTTCAAGATCGAGGGCGCCGATCTCAGGATCGACCTGCCGGTCACGCTTTATGAGGCGGTGCTTGGCGGCAAGGTCCGCGTGCCCACCCTCGGCAATGCCGTGGAGCTTTCGGTCCCGCAGAACACCTCCAGTGGCCGGACCTTCCGCCTCAAGGGCAAAGGATTGCCAAAAGCTGGCGGAACCGGGGATCTCTTCGTCACCATCAGGATTATGCTACCGGACGGGAACGACGCCGAGCTTGAAGCATTGATGGAGAAGTGGCGGGACCAGCACCCCTACAATCCACGTAGCGGGCTTGGTTGACGCGTGGTCCGGAAAAGTGCGTAGCGGTTTTCCGAAAAGATCACGCACGAACAAGAGCTAAAGCGCGACTGATCGCGCTTTAGGGCGAGATCGGTAGCTGAAGGGGTTCTCCTAAAGACTGAGAGCGTCGTCCATGGAGATGATGCTCATCATATGCCCGAGGCGTGGTAGCCCTTCTTGGCTCACGTGCTCGACATGTCGGCTGTCCGGCGGGGCAGCCGATAAAAAGGTGCGGCCTCGAGAGGGGGACCAGCGCGGTACCAAAAACCCCAATCGAGGCCGCCCGCGTCGATCGGCGGATCGAACGCTGCTCATTTTCGCGTGATCATCTGGTGCGATAATGAGACGCGCCGATGTCTTCATTCCAAATTTTCAATGTCGGAATCGAGGCACCGCGGTTGCGTGGTTGTCTAGGTGCCGTTTTTCTCTGCCTGGTCGTAGACCGCCTGCGCCACTTTGGTTAGCCGGTCGCGGTCGCCGCCACCGCTGACGACGTAGCCGACGTTTCGCTCCGACCAGAACAGCGCCCCATCCTTGTCCATTCCGGCGTAGCGCATCTGCGTCGCGCCGTTCTCGGTCTTGGCGGTGTAGATCGTGTATCGCTCGCCCGAGGCGCCCTCATACATCAGGAACGACGCCGGCCCGTTCGGCCCCGGCAAAAGGCGGCCACCGACGAGCTTCAGTCCACTCGCCTCCAGGTTCGGTGCAAACACGGTCCAGCCGCAGCGTCTGGTCAGCCAGGCCTGGAGGTGGTCGCGCTCGTTGCCGCCGACCTCGACGGGATGGCGAACCTCGACGACATAGAGGCGGTGGGCGTCGAGCGCGTCAGTCGTAAAGCTCTGGAAGGTCGAGGGCGCGTTGGCGGCACCATGCGCCAGCCAGCCGACGGTGCCGCCGGCGACGAAGGCCACCAGCACGGCCGCGGCGGCCCCATAGAGCCAGTGCCGCGGGCGGCGCTCCAGCCGCTCGAGCTCCAGCCGCGCCGGCACCGGCTCCTGGGCGACGGAATCGTAGCGGGCGTGCAGCATCTCGGCCATGGCGCGCCAGGACTGCACGCGCTCGCCATCCTCAGGCTGCGCGGCAAGCCAGGCCTCGACGTCGGCGCGGCGCTCGGCCGGCAACTCGCCGTCGACATAGGCGTGCAGTTCGTCCTCGGTCACTGGAATCTTGCGGTCGTTCATATCGATCGTCTCTGGCTCTGCGGCCCAAAATGTTCTTCGTGGTTCAACTGCGCCGCTCCCCACGCCATGCAGGAGAGACGACCGGCGCGATGCATTAATCCTGCCATCATTTCACCCGCCTGAGCGCCGGGCGCTCACCCTCCAGCGAGGCTTTAACGTGGGCGCGGGCGCGTGCCAGGCGCGACATCACGGTGCCGATCGGCACGCCTTGGATGTCGGCGACCTCGCGGTAGCTCATGCCCTCCAGCATGACCAGGAGCAGCACCGAGCGTTGCTCCTCGACGAGCGTCGCCAGCGCCCTCTCGATATCGCGCCCTTCGGCTTCGGTCCCGCTGGCATCGGGATTGTTCTCCGTCAGCTGCATGAATTGCGGGCGCCGTGCCAGCGAACGCCGCCGGTTCTTGTTGAGGTTGGTCAGGATCGTATAGAGCCAGCTCCTGACGTCGCCCCCGAGGAAGAGGCGCTCCGAACGCAGCGCCCGCACCAGCGTATCCTGCACCAGATCGTCGGCCGCATCCGCCTCGCGCGTGAGCGCACGGGCGTAGCGGCGCAACGCCGGGATCATGGCTTCAACACTCTGGCGAAACGCACTCATTGCGATCTTGACGTCCTGATGTTCGGCGCGAGCGCCACAACGATCATAACACCCGAGCGGAACGGCTATTCCGGCGCTTGAAACAGCGTTAACGCCGCGTATTAGGACTGTACCGCAACGGAGGGCTGGTGTACCTCCAAACCTCACCGGGAGCTCGACGGGACGTTAGCAAAATGGCGCAGAATTCAGGTCTGATGCAGGGCAAGCGGGGCGTGGTCCTCGGCGTTGCCAACAACCGCTCGATCGCCTGGGGCATTGCCAAGGCATGCCACGCAGCCGGTGCCGAGCTCGCCTTCACCTATCAGGGCGATGCGCTGAAGAAGCGCGTCGAGCCGCTCGCCGCTGAGATCGGCGGGCTCGTGCTCGGCCATTGCGATGTCACCGATGCCGCGACCATCGATGCGGCCTTCGCGGTGCTGAAGGAGAAGTGGGGCAAGATCGATTTTCTGGTGCATGCGATCGCCTATGGCGAGCAGCTCGACGGGCGCTACGTTGACACCACGCAGGAGAATTTTTCGAAGTCCCTGCTGATCTCCTGCTATTCGTTCACGGCCGTGGCGCAGCGCGCCGAGAAGCTGATGACCGACGGTGGCTCGCTCATCACGCTCAGCTATTACGGCGCCGAGAAGTGGATGCCGCATTACAACGTCATGGGCGTCGCGAAAGCGGCGCTCGAAGCGAGCGTGCGTTATCTCGCCGCCGATCTCGGTGAGAAGAACATCCGCGTCAACGCGATCTCCGCGGGGCCGATCAAGACCCTCGCGGCGTCCGGCATCGGCGATTTCAGATATATCCTGAAGTGGAACGAGGCCAACGCACCGCTGCGGCGCAACGTCTCCACGGAAGACGTCGGCGGCAGCGCGCTGTATTTCCTTTCCGACCTCTCGCGCGGCGTCACCGGCGAGGTGCACCACGTCGATTCCGGATATCACGTGCTCGGCATGAAGCGCCCGGACGCGCCTGACATTTCGTTCGGCGGGAAGGACTAACTTTTCAGCCAGCAATGCCCGTGCCCACGATCTATTATCTGCGCCACGGCGAGACCGAGTGGAATGCGCTCGGCAGGCTTCAGGGCATCAAGGATATTCCGCTGAACGCGCGCGGTCGCGATCAGGCCGTGCAGGCCGGCGGCATTCTCGCCGATCTATTCAAGCGCGAGGGCCGCGACAAGGCTGCATTAGCTTACGTCTCGAGTCCGCTTGGCCGCGCGCGAGAGACCATGGAACTGGCGCGGAGCAAGCTCGAACTGCCGATTGCAGACTATGCGCTCGACGACCGCCTGCGTGAGATCGGTTACGGCGTCTGGGAGGGGCTGACGCTGGCCGAGAGCGAGGCCTCCGATCCCGACATCTACGCCCGGCGCCTCGCCGACAAATGGACGGTCGGCCCCGCAGGCGGAGAGACCTACGCCGATGTACAGATCCGCGTGCGCGCCTGGTACGACCAGCTCCGGACCGACACCGTCGCGGTCGCCCATGGTGGGACCTGCCGGGCCCTGATGGTTTCACTCGGCCTGGAGACGCCGGCGAGCGCCGCCGAACTCTATATCGAGCAGGGCGCCGTCTACGTGTTCCGGGACGGGCGGCTGGAGAAGTTTAGTTAAGCCGGTTCGCTTCCGCGTCCTCCGCCGTCATGCCCGGGCTTGTCCCGGGCATCTACGCTCTCTTGAGCTTGCGGGGCCAAGAACGTGGATGGCCGGGACAAGCCCGGCCATGACGACTGTGTAGGCATTTGACCCCAATTTCAGGGCGAGTTAAGTCAGCACTGACTTACGAGCTAGAGACGGATGTCCTTCAACACCTTCGGCCACATGTTCCGCGTCACGACCTTCGGCGAGAGCCATGGGGTGGCGATCGGCTGCGTGGTCGACGGCTGCCCGCCCATGATCCCGCTCGTCGAGGCCGACATCCAGGGTGATCTTGATCGCCGCCGGCCCGGCCAGTCGCGCTTCACGACCCAGCGCCAGGAGCCGGACCAGGTCAAGATCCTCTCCGGCGTGATGGCGCATCCGGAGACCGGCGCGCAGGTGACGACGGGCACGCCGATCGGGCTGTTGATCGAGAACACCGACCAGCGCTCAAAGGACTATTCCGAGATCAAGGACAAGTTTCGCCCTGGTCATGCCGACTTCACCTATGAAGCGAAGTACGGCCTGCGCGACTATCGCGGCGGCGGCCGCTCCTCGGCGCGCGAGACCGCGACGCGCGTTGCCGCCGGCGCGATCGCGCGAAAAGTATTGCCCGATGTCAAGGTGCGCGGCGCGCTGGTGCAGATCGGGCCGCACAAGATCGACCGCGCGAAGTGGGACTGGGACGAGATCGCGAAGAATCCGTTCTTCTGTCCGGACAAGGACAAGGCCGCGTTCTTCGAAACCTATCTCGACGGCATCCGCAAGAGCGGCTCCTCGATCGGCGCGGTGATCGAGGTCGTCGCCGAAGGTGTGCCGGCCGGCCTTGGCGCGCCGATCTACGCCAAGCTCGACGCCGAGCTCGCCTCCGCAATGATGAGCATCAATGCGGTGAAGGGCGTCGAGATCGGCACCGGCTTTGCCGCGGCCGAACTCACCGGCGAAGAGAACGCCGACGAGATGCGCACCGGCAATGACGGCACGCGTTTTCTGTCCAACCACGCCGGCGGCGTGCTGGGCGGTATCTCCACGGGACAGCCGGTGGTGGTGCGTTTCGCGGTCAAGCCGACCTCGTCGATCCTGCAGCCGCGCCTCACCGTCGATCGCAACGGCGCCGACACCGAGATCATGACCAAAGGCCGCCACGATCCCTGCGTCGGCATCCGCGCCGTCCCCGTCGGCGAAGCCATGATGGCCTGTGTGTTGGCCGATCATTTCCTGCGCGACCGCGGCCAGGTCGGGCGCTAGCGTTGCGCGAGGCGCTTGTACTAGCCCACCGCGCAGCTTGACGACCCCACAACTTCGTCCGCAAATGCGGACATGGAAAGCTCCGAGCTCCAACGTATCACCAGCTGGCTGATCGACGGCGCCTGGTCGTCGAAGGCCCCGGCCGAGATGACGGCGGAAGCCTGCGAACGGATGGTCGCAGCCGGTCTGCCGCTATGGCGGTTCGGCATCTTCATCCGCACGCTGCATCCTGAAATTTTCGGTCGCAACTTCATCTGGCGGGAGGGCGAGGAGGTCGAGATCGGCACGGTCGATTTCGCGATCCTGGAGACGCCGGAATTCGCCAGAAGTCCGCTGCGGGTCGTGTTCGAGCAGGGACTTGAGGTGCGGGGACGCATGGACGATCCCGGCAGCAAGCATTTCCCTTTTTTCGACGATATGCGTGCCGAAGGCGTAACCGACTACGTCGCGACGCCAATGCAGTTTCTCGACGGCTCGGTCCACGCGACGAGCTGGACCACGCGCCATCCAGGCGGCTTCACCGATGAACACATCGCGGCGATTCACGCCATCGTCAAACCGCTCGCGCGCATCACCGAGATCATCAGCCTGCGCCGCACCGCCGAGATGCTGCTGGACACCTATGTCGGCAATCGTGCCGGCGCGCGCATCCTTGGTGGTCAGATCCGCCGCGGCCACAACGACACCATGCAGGCTGCGATCTGGCTCTCCGATCTGCGCGGCTTCACCGCACTATCGGACCGGCTGCCGGCCGAGACCGTGGTCGAGATCCTCAACCATTATTTCGACTGCCAGGTCACCGCGATCCGCGGCCATGGCGGCGAGGTGCTGAAATTCATGGGCGACGGCCTGCTCGCTGTATTCCCGATCGACGAATATGTCGGCGATGCCGCGCATGTCTGCACGCGAGTGCTGGAGGCGGCGCGCGAATCCCGCGCCAGCGTCGAGGCGCTCGCGTATCCTGTCGGCGACGTCGTCGAGCGCTTCCGCTTCGGCGTGGCGCTCCACGTTGGCAACATCCTCTACGGCAATATCGGCGGCGGCAACCGCCTCGATTTCACCTGCATCGGCCCCGCCGTGAACCTTGCCGCCAGACTCGAGAAGATCACGGGTCGCCTGGGGCGGACCGTCGTCGCCTCGGAAGGCTTCGCCAATGTCTGCCGCCACGACTGGCACGAGCTCGGCGAATTCCCTATCGCGGGCTTTTCAAAGGCGCAGCGCGTGTACGGGCTGACGGAGGAGACGCCGGTGGCGATGGCCTGAGGTCGTCCTCGGATGTCCGCCGCCATCAACCCGGTGAGCAGAGTTCAGGCGTTCGCCGCCATCACCGACTTCAGCGGTACATCCAGCTGATAGACAAATCCGGACGGTTCGTAGGCCAGCCGCACCTGCCCGTTCAGTTGCTGGCCGAGCGACTCGATCATCCGGGTGCCGTAGCTCCGTCGTGTTGGCGGCGCCACCGCAGGGCCGCCGCTTTCGCTCCACTTCAGGCGCAGCCTTTGCTCGATCTCGTCCACCGTCCATGCGACCTCGACATGCCCGGAGGAACTGGACAGCGCGCCGAACTTCGTGGTGTTGGTGCAGAGCTCGTTGAACGTCATGGCGAGCGCTATCACGGCACCGGACGTGATCCGGAGATCCGGCCCATTGAAATGGAATCGTCGGCCCCCCTGACTATCAAAAGGATCGGTGGCGCCGCTCAGGGTGTGAGTGAGGCTCGCATTTGACCAGCTGACCTGTATCAACAGGTCGTGGGCACGCCCCAACGCCAGCAAGCGGCCATCCATGGCTTTTTGGCCTTGCTCGAGATTGATTGCGGCCCGGAAGCTCTGGGCTGCGATTGCGCTCACCGTCGCAAGCGTATTCTTGATGCGATGATGCAGCTCTCCGAGGATCAGCTTTTGCAACTTGTCGGCCGCCTCGCGCTCGTGGGCTTCGATGCCGGCTTGAGCGAGCAGGACCTTGGCGTCGGTGTCGGCCTGTTCCAGCAAAAGGCGCAGATTGTCGTTCTCCGCTACCAGAACCGATTCCTGTGGCGATCGAGCACCCTCAGGGTTTTCCCCGGGATCCGTCGTTGTGGTCGGGAGGATTTTTAGCGCGCCCGCTCCGATCATCGTCTGTAACTGCGAGATCATTTCGTCGACGGCGAGCGGCTTGCGAAAGAAGCGGCTGTCCGCCGGCGTTTCGTTTTCAGACGGCTTTACCTGACCGGAGACGAGCACGATCTTGATGGCAGGCCAGCGATCGTGCACCGCGTGGGCCAGCTTCAGGCCGTCCATGGTCCCGGGCATCTGTATGTCGCTGAACAGAAGCGAGATGTCCGACCGCGACTCGAGGATTGCGATGGCTTCGTCGGCGTTGACGGCCTGCACAGGGCAGAAGCCTGCATCCTCCACGATATCGACTGCGCGCATGCGCAGGATCATCTCGTCTTCGACGACGAGAACATTCGGCAAGGAGGTTGGAGGTGTTGACATCTGTGCACGACACTTTCCTGGATCATCCGACAAGCCCGGTCGGCGCTTTGCGATTGTTGGTCTAGCGGCGCGCCGTCACCAAACGAGCTTCATGAATCCTGACATCGGATTCACCTCGGCGTAGACACGATGCTTCGAAGTCCGGCCAGACCTGGCCTACGCAATTCCTGGCCACCGGATGGCTCGCCAGCCGGTCCGCCTTCGCCAAAGCAACGGTCTCGCGCGCTTTTACTTGCGGAGCAAAACCGGGCAACACCATTACGGACACTCCGAGGAGCGCGAACATCGCGAACGCGATAAGAGATTTCATCATTTGGGGCTGCTTTGGCTGTTGACCGCCCCACTTCATTGGGGACGCTGTTACAACAACCAAAATGAAATATAGTTCATTTTATACAACTTATATTTGAGGCGTGATTTGAAGGCGGACGCCGCCCTTAGCCCGGATCATCACTCGACGTGAAGAGGCCGCCGACCAGGTTGGCTTGCCACTACCTCGGTGTTTTGGAGCCAGGCAGGCTTATCCAGTCATGAATGTGCGAGGCCGTTTCGCTCAATCGCGCCGCTTTGAGCAGCGCTTCTCGCTGAACACCGGGCGGGGCAATCTCTGCGCGACGGCGAGCCTCGGCCGCCAATTGGGCAAGGCGATTGCTCAGCGGGATATTTCTTTTGGTGGTGTCTTGCACGGGACGCTCCGCATTGGGCGGGAGCGCAAAGACTCTCTCAGTCACCGATGGATGCCGTGACGGGCCGGTGATGGCTCACCATGCGCCTGTTGACGGCCAATAGATACACTATTCGGAAGAGCAGTTTCGGCGCCGAAATCGAAAGAGGGCGCCAAAGCACCAAAGCCTGACCGGTGCCACTATTCCTCCGGCTCCGTGGTGAACAGCAGCGGATAGCCCTTGGTGCGGCCGGCATCCGTTGCGCGGGTAGCCTTGGTCTCGGCGACGTCCTTGGTGAACACCGCGACCACGCAGGCGCCGAGCTTGTGGGCGGTGATCATCACCTTGTAGGCCTGATCCTCGGTCATCCGGAACTCGGCCTTGAGGATCATCGTGACGAATTCGCGGGGCGTGAAGTCGTCGTTGATCAGGATGACCTTATGCAGCTTCGGCCGCTCGACCTTGGTCTTCGTCCTGGTTTTCGGTTTGGCAACGGTATCGTTCATTCCGCCTCCCGGATATGGCGGGCTCCGGTTCCTGCCGGCGCGCTCAGCGCGCGGCCTTTGCACCATATTGCAAGACCTGCACCTTCTCCAAGGTGATCAGGCCGCTCGACATCATGCCATCCAGGATGGGCAGGAATGCATTGATGTTGTCCTCGCTGTCGACGATCTCGATCAGCAGCGGCAGGTCTTCCGAGAGCCGCAGAATCTTCGAAGTGTGCAGCCGGCTCGACTTGCCGAAGCCCATGGGGCCGCGTAGCACGGCGGCGCCGGCCAGATGCCGCTCGCGCGCCGTCATCACGATCGCTTCATAGAGCGGCTTGCCGTGGAAATGGTCGTTCTCGCCAATGAAGATCCGGAGCGAAACTGCCTGGTTGGGGATTTGCATGGTCACCTCCTCGTCAATCGGTTGGTGCCGCTGGCTATCATATGGCCTGCCCATACCGACACCAGCCAGCAAATGACGGATGCCGCGATATAGGCGAGCGCCGTATATTTCATGCCGCCGTGGAACAGGCGGAAGGTCTCCAGGCTGAAGGTCGAAAACGTCGTGTAGCCGCCGCAGAACCCGGTCATGACGAACTGCCGGTGCTCGGGCCGCGCCAGCAGGCGGCCGTCGGGCCCGGTCAGCGTCGCGTAGAAGCCGATGATCAGTGAGCCCGTGGCGTTGATGAACAGCGTCGCGACGGGGAAGCCGGAGCCGGTGCCGAGCGCAAGCCCGACCAGATAGCGCGTCAGCCCGCCGACCATGCTGCCGGCAGCAACCCAGGCATAGAGCGTCGCGGTGCGCCAGCGATCGGCAGAGGAGGGGGACTTCATCTGCCTAGCCTCCCAGAGCGTCCGCGAGGAGGAAGCCGCAACTGACGGCGGTGAGGCAGGGCACGACCGAGACCGCGACATTCCCCAGCGCGTGCATCGGCTCGCCGTTGCGCGCCAGCGTCAGCGTTTGCAGACTGAACGAGGACACCGTGGTGTAGCAGCCAAGAAAGCCGGTGACCGCGAACAGCCATGGATCGGGCGCGGCGAAGAGCGAGCCGGGATGGGTCGCCAATGCGCCAAAAATGCCGATCAGAAAGGCGCCGGTGACGTTGATGGTCACGGTGCCCCACGGAAACGTCTCGCCCAGCCGCCGGGCGATCGCGCCGGAGATGAAATAGCGCGCGCAGCCGCCGAGCACGCTGCCGATCATGATCGCTAGCACTCCGCTCAGCACGGCGAACAGCCCCCCGTCATCGTTTCTCCTCCGTTGCCAGCCCGTTGCCGACGGCAAATAGTCCCATGAGCGCGACCAGCGCGAAGCCGAGCCCCGCCAGGAAGGTGCCGGCCGGACCATAGGCATCCCACAAGGCGCCGGCGATCACGCTTGCGGCCAGCAAGGCAAGGCCGGTGAACAGGTTGAAATAGCCGAACGCAGTGCCGCGCAGACTCGGTGGCGCTGCGTCGGCGACGAGGGCCGAGAGCAGGCCTTGCGTCAATCCCATATGCAGCCCCCACAGCACGACACCCAGGGCGAGGCCCCCAAGGCTTGGCAGCAGCGCGAGCGCGAGATCGGCGCCGGCGAGGAAGACGAGGCCGAGCGCGAGCAGGCCGGTGCGGTTGATCCGGTCCGAGAGCACGCCGGCCGGATAGGCCGACAACGCATAGGCGATGTTCATCAGCACCAGCACCGCCGGCACCCACATCGCATTGAGCCCGATGTTCTGTGCGCGCAGGATCAGGAAAGCTTCGCTGAAACGCGCCAGCGTGAACACGACGCCAACCGCGACCACGCGCCAGTATACGGATCCGAGCTGGCGCATCGCGGCGGTGTTCAGCGGATTCCTTGACGGCTCCCGGCCTGGATCCGGCTCCGGCTCGCTCACCGCGAACGCGATCAGTCCGAACGACAGGAAGCCCGGCAGCACGGCCACCCAGAACACCACCGTAAAATTGTCCGCCGTCCACCACATCAGACCGATCGCCATGAGCGGCCCGACGAACGCACCGATGGTGTCGAGCGACTGACGCAGGCCGAAGCTCGCGCCGCGCAGGCCGATGGGGGCGATATCGGCGATCAGCGCATCGCGCGGTGCGCCGCGAATGCCCTTGCCGACGCGGTCGATGAAGCGCGCGGCGACCAGCCATCCGACGCTGGGGGCAAGCGGGAACAGCGGTTTTGTCAGTGCGGCGAGCCCGTAGCCAAGCGCAGCGAGCAATTTGCGCCGGCCGAGCCAGTCGGACAGCGCGCCGGAGAAGATCTTCGTGATCGAGGCTGTCGCCTCGGCGATGCCCTCGATGAAGCCCACGGTGAGCGTGGAGGCGCCGAGCACGGTGACGAGATAGACCGGCAGCAGTGCGTGGATCATCTCGGAAGAGACGTCCATCAGCATCGAGACGAAACCGAGCACCCAGATCCCCTTGGGCAGCCCTGCACGTGCAGCATTCGGTGTTGTCGTCGTCACGTCCAGGACTTCTCCTCGGCCTCTGCTTGACCTCTGCTTGACCTCTCCTTGGCCTTCGCATCCAGACAACAAAAAACCCGCCAGCGGCGGGTGTGTCCATGCTCCCGCCGAAGGCAGAGGCCTAGAAATTGCCCCTCCTCAAGCAGGAGTCATCAGCCCACTACGGTCACGGGCGGTTGTCGGGGGACTCCATCCCCATCTGTATCGCCAGCCTAGCATGGAAATCGCGCCGGACAAGTAGGCGAGGGTGCTCTGTCCAGTGGTCCGTCATTCCGGGAGCGGCGCGAACGGGGCAATATGGCGGCAGCTTTGCGTAATGCTTCATAATTCCCGAGCCGCAAATGCTAACTCGCAAATCCCTAACTGGAATGTGAAGCGCAAGCGATCTTCGGACTTTGCGGCAAGGCGATTGCATGTCACCATCGCGTCATACGACGGGAGGCTGCGATGCGCTTGCTGTTCTCGATCGGGGCTGTGCTGATGACCGGCATGTTTGCCGGAGGGGACGTCGCGGGCATCGCGGCACCAGGACCCAAGTTTGAGTCGCCTAAAATTCAGCCGCAGCGGCAAGCAGCCGACAGGGACGCCCAGACGGTCGATGTCGAGCTGATCCTCGCCGTCGACGTCTCCTACTCCATGGACATGGACGAGCTCGCGGTCCAGCGCGAAGGCTATGCGCAGGCGATCCAGTCGAAGGAATTCCTGCAGGCGCTGAAGTTGGGCCCGAACGGCCGGATCGCGGTGACCTATTTCGAGTGGGCCGCCTCGACCGACCAGAAGATCATCATCCCCTGGCGGCTGGTCGATGGACCGGAGACCGCCGATGCCGTCGCCGCCGAAATCTTGAAGACGCCGATCCGGCGCGCCTCGCGCACCTCGATCTCCGGCGCGATCACTTTCGCGATGCCGCTGTTCGACGAGGATCCCTATCGGGGCTTGCGCCGCGTGATCGACATTTCCGGCGACGGTCCCAACAACAATGGCACGCCGGTCACGATTGCGCGCGACGCAGCGATCGAGAAGGGCATCGTCATCAACGGTCTGCCGATCATGGTCAAGGAGCCGTCCTATTCGACCATGGATATCGACAATCTCGACTTCTACTATGAGGATTGCGTCATTGGCGGCCCCGGTTCCTTCGTCATCACGATCAAGGACCGCGACAAGTTCAAGGAAGCCATCCGCACCAAGCTCCTGATGGAGGTTGCGGGCCGTATGCCGGAACGCCCGGTGATGCGCGTTGCGGAGAAGGACAAGGAGCCGCGTGTGAACTGCATGATTGGCGAGAAGATCTGGTCGGACCGCTGGGGTCGCTGAGCGCAGCCTACCGGACGAGACCTTTTGCCCTATTTGCCTGCGATGGAATTTTAACCATGCGTTAACTGTTGCGTGGCCCTAATCGGCTGCTTCCAATTGTTTCCGGATACTGTTCTGACGTTCCTGTCGGGGCGCGAACCAAGCGGGCCTGTCAGACAAATCCGCCGAGCAATCCAATGGCCATCGTCACGTCGAGCACCAGCCAGATTTCTCCCGCTCTCGAGCGGGTGTATCACCAGAGCTCTCTGCTCGGCGAGTGGAAAGGCAATTGGGCCGGCAACAACCAGCCCGTCAGCTTCAAGGTCGTGAACATCCGCGGTGCCCGGGCGCAGGTCGAGTACACCCATAACGGACGCACGGAGCGCGGTTTTGGCGAGGTCGCCGGTTCGCTTCTCACCTTCGGCACGGTCACGGTCGGCACCAAGGACGGCAAGAGTCTGGTGCTGTTGTCATCTGCAGGCGCGGGCAAGCAGACCGCGACTCTCGAGAAGCAGGCGCCGCCGGCCTCCGACAGCCGCCTGATGGGAAGCTGGGGCGGCTATTCCAGTGACAATGGCAAGAGCGCGAGCTTCAGGGTGCTCGCTGTCAACGGCAACGAAGCGCAGGTCAGCGTCACCACCGATGGCGTCACCCGTCAGGGCACCGGCACCGTCTACAAGAACGTCATCATGTTCGGGCAGGCGCAGATTGCGACCGACGACGGGCAGAATGGCAAGATCATCTACCAGGTCCGCAACAAGTCGTTCGTGGTGCCCGTGACGAAATATCCGCCGTCGGATACATCGTCCGCGGTGGACAGGACGGCGTAGCCGATCACGGCTGCTGCTCGCTGGACCGCGTCAGCGCCTTCAATTGCCGGTCGATCTGACGCAAGACGTCGCAGGCGGGCGCCAAAGCGCCATTGCCGATCATTTGCGGCGGCCAGCTTTCGTTGCGGCGCGAGCGAGGCAAGGATGTCGGCGCCAGGCGTGGCTGCAGCATCGGTATGGCCTATGCCGTAGCCACGCGCCGCAATGGGGAAGATCAGATCCGCGCCTCCAGAATCAGATTGAAGGGCGTTTCAGCGGCGCGACGGAAGCGCGTCAGTCCGCCCTCTCGCGCGACCTTGCGCAGCCTTGCCTCGCCCGCTTGCGCGCCCAGTGCGAGGCCCACCTCCTGGTCGAGCGAGGCCGGCGTGCAGATCATGGTCGACGCCGCATAATAGACCCGCCCGACCGGGTTGAGATTGTCCTCGAGGCGGTCGCCTGCGAACGGCTCAACCAGCATGCAGGTGCCGTCCTTTGCCATGGTCTCGCGCACGTGGTCGATGGCGCCGACGGGATCGCCCATGTCATGCAGGCAATCGAAGAAGCAGACGAGATCATAGCCCTCGGCCGGATAGGTCTTGGCGGAATGAACAGCGAAGCTGACCCGGTCGCCCAATCTGGCTTCGGTGGCCGCCTTTCGCGCGGCCTCGATCGAACCCTCGTGATAGTCGAAGCCGTAGAAGCGGGAGTTCGGGAAGGCTTCCGCCATCAGCCGTGTCGAGACGCCGTGCCCGCAGCCGACATCGGCGACCTTGGCGCCGCGCTTCAGCTTGTCCACGACGCCGTCGAGCGCGGGCAACCATTCCTGCACCAGATGATGCATGTACCCGGTCCGGAAGAAGCGGGCGGTGCCGCAGAACAGGCATTCGCTGCGCCGGTTCCAGCCGACGCCCTTGCCGGATTTGAATGCGTCCGAGACCTTCGGCTCGTCGAGAAACGCCGAGGCAATGACATTGCCGAACGCGCCGAGGAACACCGGACTGTCCTCATCGGCAAGCGCCATCGCCTGCTCCGGCAGCATCGAGAATTTTGCCGAAGCGGAATCGTATTCGATGTAGCCGGACGCCGCCTGGCTCGCGAGCCATTCGCGGACGTAGCGCTCCGCCGTCCCGGTGGCGCTTGCGAGCTCGGACGAGTTCATCGGTCCCTTGGCGGCAAGGGTACGGTAGAGACCGAGCTTGTCCCCGAGCAGGACCAGCGACGCATTCATCGCCGCCCCGAATTCGGTGACCATCTTGCCCATAAAGGCATTCAACCTGTCGGAATTGACCTCCATGACAGCCTCCGTGCTGACGCGCCCCCTTAGGTGGGTCAATCCGGCATGCGGGAAGTTCAATTGGCAGGAAAACGTGATCCCGGAACTCAAGGGAAGACTGGTGTCGCTATGCTGGCATTCATGATGTCTGGTGGGTATAATTCGCAAGCTTTTCGACGGTATTTGGATGTCCAGGCTTACACGCTCTTGCGGTCTCGCGGTTTTTCTTGCCCTGCTCTGCCTCGGCGAAGCGCCGGCTCATGCGCAAGGTGCACCGCTGCAATATTGGATCCCCGGCGGACCTTTCGGCTTCGGCGGCGTTGCCGGCCAGAGCGCCGACAGCTACGGCAATTTCCCGAGCTTCAATGGCGGCGACGCGAGCGGCCGCAGCAATCTTGCGAACGGCTTCTTTGTCGGCAGCCAGCATGGCAACCTCAATTGGAGCGGCCTCAGCCCGGCCGGACTGAGCGGCAATTTCAGCGCGCTCTCCTACGACAGCACGCAGTTCGGTTACAACACCAAGACCGCGGGTGGCATGCCCGTCACGTTCTTTGCCGGTTTCGACACACTGAAATACGGCGGCGGCATTGGCAGCTCGCTTGCGCCGCTCACCTCCAGCGCCTCGCCCGGCTATGGCGCATTCGCGGGTGTCGAGTTCAAGCCGACCTCCAACCTCAGCCTGTCGTTCGGCGCCGGCTTCACCCAGCAGCAATCCGGGCGCATGGACAGCGACATCAACTCGTCGATGCTGCCCGGCGAGTCGCCGGCCCTGGGCGGCCTTCGACGCTAGACTGGATCATCCGCGCATCACCTGCTCCGGGCTGCGCCTCAGCGATTTCGGCAAATCCGGCCCCTCTCCGAAACGGATCACAATGTCAGGACGCCGCTCGCCGAGTCCGAGTGAGGCTGCGAATTGCGACCTCAGTCTCGGCACCTCGACCGGCTGGTTGACGAAGGAATATTTCAGCCCCAGTGCGGTCGCCTGCAAACCGAACCGCTGGCAAGCGCGTCCGACCGCGATCCACTGCGATATGTCGCTCCGGTCGGCGGCAAGCACGAGGACCCCAGCGGAGCTGTCGAGTTCGTCACGGTACTTTCTGTTCTCGCCCTGCTCGGTGAAGACGAGCTTCAGCAGCGGCCGCGCGACCCATGCCGGCAGTGACGGGCTGCCTGACGCGCGCGAGAATAGTCCGTCCATGGACGCGACCGCATCCGCCTCGTTGAAGCGCATCCAGCTCACGAGTTCGCTCATGAAAGCCTTGTCGCGCATTTGCGCGGAATTGCCTTCGAGCACATAGTCGGTGACTTTGGCGATGGCAGCGCGTTCGGTCAGCAGGATTGCCGACACGTTCGGCTCGCGACAGGCGTCCTCGAGCTGGCGCAACATCTCGGGTGCGACCGGCCTACCGTCGAATGCGGCACGGGTGCATTGCCTGACTGGAATTGCGGCGGCCAGCGCCGATGCGGCAGGCGGAGCTTGGTCGAGTGCGATCACAATCCGGTCGCCGTCGGCCGTCTGGTTTGCGCGCCAGCCCAGCGTTGCCGCCGCAAGCGCGAGATTTTCGGCGGCGCAGCCGAGGCTGACAAAGAGGTGGTGATCGTCCGGGTCGACCGCGGGACAGCGGCGTGCGACGTCGGGCCTGATCACGATTTCATTGTCATGGGCAGAAAAAATCCAGGGCTGCGTGTTGTGGCTGTTGGCCGCGAGTGTCGCAAAACGCACGAGCTCGCGATCTCTCGGGGTCGATCGCAGCGGGGCCCGAGCCGCGTGTACCGCGTCCTCATAGCTCCTGGTCGAGGCCTCCGCGGGACTGGCCGTGAGCGCCGCCGCGGAAATGCCGAACGTGTTGGTCATGAATCGTCGTCGGTCGATCGCCATCATCCGCTCCGCGGCCATTCCCGCGCGAGCTAAGCGCAACGGCAGAGCCGGTCGGTTGACCGGCATCAAAGGGGAGGACGCGGTTATCTCACAAAACGCGCCACCAGCTCGACGTGTGGCGTATGCCGGAACTGATCAACCGGCACCACGGCATCCATCTTGTAGCCGCCATCGATCAATAGCCGCGCGTCGCGGGCAAATGTTGCGACGTTGCAGGAGACCGCGACCACCACAGGCACCTTGCTCGCGGCGAGCTTCAAGGCCTGCGCCTGCGCGCCCTGGCGCGGCGGGTCGAACACGACGGCTTCGAAATCGCGCAGCTCCGGCGCCACCAGGGGACGGCGGAACAGATCGCGCGGCTCGGCCTTGATCGGCTTGAGCCCCGGCGTGCGTGCGGCCTTTTCGAGCGCTGCAATGGCGCCGGCGTCGTTGTCATGGGCGGTGACGCGGGCCTTCTCGGCCAGCCGCAACGCAAACGGCCCGACACCGCAGAAGAGGTCGAGAACGTTCTTCGCCTTGCCGACGCGCTCCGCGACGAGCGACGCAAGCGTCTCTTCGCCCGCGACGGTTGCCTGCAGGAACGAGCCCGGCGGCAGCGTCACTTCAGCACGGCCCATCTGCACGGTCGGAGGCAGTCGTTGCAGCACCAGTTCGCCGTGCCGTGTCAGCCGCGCCAGGCGGTGCTGCTCGGCGACGCGCGACAGCGCCGTCACGAGCGGCGTTGGCAGCGGGCCGGAGCCGCGCACGTCGACGTCGAGACCGTTGGCGGTCGCGGTGACCTGGATGTCCAGCGGTTTCGTGACCGGCATTTTGGACGTCAGCAGCTCGGCGAGCGCCCAACCGGCATCGAGTGCACCCTCGAGCCCGGGATCGAGGATCGGGCAGCGATCGATCGGGATGACGTCGTGCGAGCTGGCAGCCGAGAAGCCGACCTTGAGGATGTCATGCGTGCCGAACCGGCCGTGCAGCGTGATGCGCCTGCGCCCCGCACCGTGGGCGTCGACCAGCGATGCCACTTCGCAGTCGATGCCGGCCTGGGCCAGGGTCTCGACCACGATGCCGCGCTTCCAGGCATGGTACGGTTCAGTCGCCCAGTGCTGGATCGCGCAGCCGCCACAGACGCCGAAATGCGGACAGAACGGTGTGACGCGCTCGGGGCTGGCGACATCCACTGCCAGCAGCTTGCGGCGGTCGGGATGGTTGCCGACGACATGATCGACTTCGACGGTCTCGCCGCCGAGCGTGTAGGGCACATAGACGGCATCGCCAGCGTCGAGCGAGACGCCATCGCCGCGATGGCCGACGTGATCGATCGTCAGGCGCTCAACCACGGCGCGCGCCCAGGAAGAATTCGATGTTGCCGTCGCCGCCGGTGATCGCCGACGGAAACACCTCAATATCGGTGCAGCCGAGCGAGGCAGCAAAGGCTGCGATGTCGTCGCAGATCTCGCGGTGCACGGCAGCGTCGCGGACGATGCCCTTCTTGTTGTGCTTCCGGTCCGCCTCGAATTGCGGCTTGATCAGCGCCAGCAGGCTCATCGGCGCGGCCGCCAGCGACAGCGCCACGGGCAGCACCGTCTTGAGCGAGATGAAGCTGACGTCGATCACGACGACATCGGGCCGCGCCGGCAGGCGCCTGCCGTCATAGGCGCGGATGTCGGTCTCTTCCATCGACACGATCTTGGAGTGACCGCGCAGCGAGGGATGCAGCTGGCTGGTGCCGACGTCGACGGCAAAGACGAGGCTCGCGCCGTTCGCCAGCAGCACCTCGGTGAATCCGCCGGTGGAAGCACCGACGTCGAGGCAGATATGGTCCTCGATCTCGATCGGGTAGCGCTCCAGCGCGCCGGCGAGCTTGACGCCGCCGCGGGAGACGTAGGGGTGCGCGGCCTCGGCCTGTATCATGGCGTCCTCGGCGATGGACTCCGACGGCTTTACCACCTGCTTGTCGTCGGCGGTGACGAGCCCGGCCTCGATCGCCGCGCGCGCTCGCGCCCGGCTCTCGAACAGGCCGCGCTCGACCAGCAGAACATCCGCGCGCTTGCGGGCAGGGGACATAATCTCTCCGAAGACGCCTGAGGCGCTTATGTAGCGATCAATCGCGCGGCCGCCATCCGGACGCAAGCCTCGAACGCGGCCAGATCGTGCCAGACGTCGATCGGCATCTGCGCCGGCGTCACCAGCGGGCAACCATGCAGCTCCAGCGCGTGGATCATCATGAGATTGTCGACGAGGCCGAAATCCTCGACCGTCAGCCCCTGCGCATCGACCAGCCGCCCGTCCTCGGGCGTCACGCCCATGAAGCGACTGAGGCGGTCGGCATAGGCGGCGCCGTCATTGGAATAGGCGAGGCAGAACTTGCGGCGGCCGGCCATGTAGCCGAGCTCGTAGACGGTGCCGGGATCGGCGCCGGCGCCGCGGAACGGCGTGAGGTTGGCGATGATCGCATCGGCCGCGTCCATCATCGCCTCGTTGCCGCAAAAGATCTGGCGCGAGGCGTCGGGAGCGGCGAGGTCGATCTCGTTGTCGAGGGGATAGAGCCCGGTGAGGCCGTTCGCGGCACAAATCGCAGCCTTCTGCCGGCCGATCTCGACCGCATCTGGCAGGAACACGTCGGGACCTGCCAGATAGATCTTCATGAGAGCTGCTTCGCAGAAGGTCGAAGCTCGCTCTTAGGCGAGCTTGACCGTCTCGGCCTTGACGTCCTTGCCGAGCGCCTCGAACACCTTGGCGACGATGCCCTTGGCGTCGAGACCGGCACGACCGTACATCGCCGCCGGCGTGTCGTGGTCCTGGAACACGTCGGGCAGTACCATGGTGCGGAACCGCACCAGGCCGCTGTCGAGCGCGCCCTGGTCGGTCAGGTACTGCGCGACATGCGAGCCGAAACCGCCGACCGAGCCTTCCTCGATCGTGATCAGGATCTCGTGGTCGCGCGCGAGCTTGAGCACCAGCTCGGTGTCCAGCGGCTTCATGAAGCGCGCATCCGCGATCGTGGTCGAAAGGCCATGGGCTGCGAGCTCGTCGGCGGCCTTCTCGCATTCGGCGAGGCGCGTGCCGAACGAGAGCAGGGCGATCTTGCTGCCCTGGCGGACGATGCGGCCCTTGCCGATCTCGAGCGGAACGCCGATTTCGGGCATCTCGATGCCGCGGCCTTCGCCGCGCGGATAGCGCAGCGAGCTCGGACGATCGTTGATCGCGACCTGGGTTGCGACCATGTGCACCAGCTCGGCTTCGTCAGCCGCGGCCATGATCACCATGTTCGGCAGACAGCCGAGATAGGCGTTGTCGAACGAGCCCGCATGGGTGGCGCCGTCGGCGCCGACGAGGCCGGCGCGGTCGATGGCGAAGCGCACGGGCAGGCTCTGGATCGCGACGTCATGCACGATCTGGTCGTAGCCGCGCTGCAGGAAGGTCGAGTAGATCGCGCAGAATGGCTTGTAGCCTTCGGTGGCGAGACCGGCGGCGAACGTCACTGCGTGCTGCTCGGCGATGCCGACGTCGAAGGTGCGGTCCGGGAACGCCTTATTGAAGATGTCGACGCCGGTGCCGGACGGCATAGCCGCGGTGATGGCGACGATCTTGTCGTCCTTCTCCGCTTCCTTGACGAGGCTCTGGCCGAACACGTTCTGATAGGCCGGCGCGTTCGGCTTGGACTTGGCCTGGGTGCCGGTCGCGACGTCGAACTTGACCACCGCGTGGTACTTGTCGGCGGAAGCTTCCGCCGGGCCGTAGCCCTTGCCCTTCTGCGTCACGACGTGAACCAGGATCGGGCCGGTCTCCATGTCGCGCACGTTCTTCAGCACGGGCAGGAGATGGTCGAGGTTGTGGCCGTCGATCGGGCCGACGTAATAGAAGCCGAGCTCCTCGAACAGCGTGCCGCCGTCCATCATGAAGCCGCGGGAATATTCCTCGACGCGGTTGGCGCGGCTGGCGATGATCTTGGGCAGGCGCTGGTTGATCTGCTTGGCCACATCGCGCAGCGTGCGATAGGTCTTGCCCGAGTAGAGCCGCGACAGATAGGCGCTCATCGCGCCGACCGGCGGCGCGATCGACATGTCGTTGTCGTTGAGGATGACGATCAGGCGCGAGTTCATTGCACCCGCATTGTTCATGGCCTCATAGGCCATGCCCGCCGACATCGCGCCGTCACCGATCACGGCGATAACGTTGTTCTTGCCGCCGGCGAGGTCGCGCGCGACCGCCATGCCGAGGCCCGCGGAGATCGAGGTCGAGGAATGCGCGGCGCCGAACGGATCGTAATCGCTCTCGCTGCGCTTGGTGAAGCCGGACAGGCCGCCGCCGGTGCGCAGCGTGCGGATGCGATCGCGCCGGCCGGTAAGGATCTTGTGCGGATAGGCCTGGTGGCCGACGTCCCAGATCAGCCGGTCGCGCGGGGTGTCGAAGACGTAGTGGATCGCAGTGGTGAGCTCGACCACGCCGAGGCCTGCGCCGAAGTGACCGCCGGTCACCGAGACGGCATCGATGGTCTCCTGACGCAGCTCGTCGGCGACCTGGCGAACCTGCTCGATCTTGAGCTTGCGCAGGTCGTCCGGCGTCCGGATGGTGTCGAGAAGCGGCGTATTACTATATGCGTTCACGGCGATTTCCAATTTGTCAGCGCCGGAAGATCGTTCCGGTGCGCGATGGGTTTGCTCAATATCGGCGCAGCGCGAGTCCTTAAACCGTCGGAGCCACCTGCATGGGGCAAAGCCCCGTCTTCAAGCTTAGGTGAGCTTAAGTGCTCTCCGGTTCAGTCTCTGTGATCCCTGTCACTTAGATCGGCTTCGTCCATCCCAGCCAATTCATCAGCAGTTTGAAGCGCTTGTCGTCGGTAATCAGTGCCCACGCAAGGCTTACAAAAAGCCACACTCCGCGCAGCTTTACACCAAAGCTTGGGCCAAAGCCAACCCGCTCGGCCGATTACGGGCATGCACCTGCAACCCCCGGGCCAGAGTGGTTAATTCTGGCGCCAGCCGAAGGGTTCCAAGCCCGCTTGGCTCCTCGGCAGGTTTTGGCGGGTGGAAAGCTCTTTTACACGGGTTTCACAAGGGCCGAGGGGTCCCCGTGAGGGAGTTCCGTGATCTCTAGAGCGCCGGTTCCCCTGGACCCAAAGCAGCAGCAACTGCCCCGACGGCGGCATGCGATCATGAAAAATTGCGGGTGGCCGATGCGTAAGAAGGGCGCCTTTGGAGGCCGCCCTTACTGGACGTCGAGCGGCGCGGTGCCCGTGGCCTGGCCGCTGGCATCGGTGGTGATCTTGTCGACGCGCGCCTCGGCCTGGCGCAGCAACTCCTCGCAGCGGCGCTTCAGGGCCTCGCCGCGCTCGTAGATCGTCACGGATTCCTCGAGCGGCACCTTGCCGTCTTCGAGCCGCTTCACGATCGTTTCGAGCTCCTCGATGGCGCGTTCGAAGGTCAGCCTGGAGACGTCGATTTGGGTATTTTCGGCCATATAAGTTTCCGATTGCCCGATTCGCTTCACGTCGGAGAAAGCAAAGTTTTGCGGGCGCAATGTGGCGGGTGCGTCAAGCGCCCATCAGGGCGCCGACATGCGCCGTAACAGATTCTTTCAGTCCTTGCAGGTCGTAGCCGCCTTCGAGCACAGAAACAACGCGCCCCCCGGCGGTCTTGTCGGCGAGGTCCATCAGCTTGCGCGTCACCCAGGCATAATCCTCCGCGCGCAAATTCAGCGACGCCAGCGGATCGCGATAATGCGCGTCGAAGCCGGCAGAGATGACGAGCAGCTCCGGGCTGAATTTTTCGAGCTGCGGCAGGATCAAATTCTCGAACGCGATGCGGAATTCCGGCCCGCCGTCCTCGGAGGCGAGCGGCGCGTTGACGATGGTGTCGTGGTCGCCGCGCTCGCTCTTGGCGCCGGTGCCCGGAAACAGCGGCATCTGGTGCGTGGAGCAGTACATCACGGTCGGGTCCGACCAGAAGATGTCCTGCGTGCCGTTACCGTGATGCACGTCGAAATCGACGATGGCGGCGCGCGTGATGCCGTATTTGCGCTGCGCGTGACGCGCGGCGATTGCGGCGTTGTCGAAGAAGCAAAAGCCCATCGGCTTGCCGATCTCGGCATGGTGGCCGGGCGGGCGCACCGCGACGAAGGCGTTGCGATGCTCGCCCGCCATCACCGCTTCGGTCGCCGCGACCGCGCCGCCGACGCCGCGCATCACCGCTTCCCACGTGCCCGGCGACATCGAGGTGTCGCCATCGATATAGACCAGTCCGCTGGTCGGCGCGATGTGGCGCAGCTCCGTGACGTAGTGCTCGTTGTGGCAGAGCGTGACGAGGTCGAGATCGCCCTCCGGCGCCTGGTCGCGCACCAGGAACTGGAAGCGCTCATGCGAGAGCGCCTCCTCCACCGCGCGCAGGCGGTCCGGCCTTTCAGGGTGTCCCGGCGGCGTGACGTGGTCGAGGCAGGCCTTGTGGGAGAGGAGAAGCGTACTCATCAGTCGGCCTCATGGGATGCGGGCTCTCGACGTCGCTTGGCGCATCCGGCGCCAAAACGCAAATGCAAAACCCAATCTATGCGTTCCCCCGGGAATGGCAAAGGGTGCTCCCGGACCGGTCCGTTTGATCCGGATCAATTCACACGCAGGATGCGGCTCAGCGGCAGAGGCCCGACCGGTCCGTGCGCCCTGAAGAACGCGAACAGCGCGTCAGCGTCGTAGCCGCCATATTGCAGCCCCGTGCCCTGTTTGACGACCGTAAAGCCGTCGCCACCGACTGCGAGGTAATCGTTGAGGGTGACGCGGTAGCCGCTTCCGGCTTCGATCGTTCTGCCGTTCAGCGTCATCTTCTCGTTGATCACGCGCTCGCCGAATGGCTTCGCCGCATCCCAGGCGTAACTGAACCCGTTCGAGACCTGGAGAATCCGCGGCCGCTTCGGATCGAGCCATTGCTGCTCCAGCATGTCCTTGAGCTGGCTGCCCGTGAGCGTCATGGTGACAAGCCGGTTGCGGAACGGCTGGCTGGCGAAAACGTCGCCGAAGGTGATCGCGCCGTTCTCCTTCGGAATGATGTCGGTGCGGATGCCGCCGGGATTGGTGAACGCGATGACGGCCCCGCCGTCCTTGGCGTCCCTGGTCGCGGCGAGCTGCGCGTCCGCGATGACGTCGCCGAGCGCGCTTTCGCCGGCGTCGTTCGGCACGCGTGACAGCGTCTGCGTCACCGATCCAGCCGGGCGATTGGCGATCGGCGCCGAAAGCTTGTCGTAGGCATCGATCAGTGCGGTCTGCTCGGGATCCTTTGGCAGTGACGCATTGGCGACGAGGACGTTCTCGGCCCTGGCGCTGACGACGTCGCGCGTTACAGGATCGAGCTTGAGGTCGATCGCAGTGACCAGGGTCCCGTATTTGTCGCCGCTGGTGACGAGCCGCCCGTCGACCTGGCAAACATAAGCACGATGCGTGTGGCCGCTGACGACGACGTCGACGGCGCGATCGAATTTTTTCACGATGTCGACGATCGGCCCCGTAATGGCAGGGCATTCGTTGTAGTCGCCGGCCGGCTCGCCGCCCTGGTGGATCAGCACCACGATCGCCTCGACCCCGCGCGCCTTCAGTTGCGGCACCAGCGCGTTCACCGTCTCGGCTTCGTCGCGGAATTCGAGGCCGGTGATGCCCGCGGGCGAGACGATGCCCGCGGTCTCCTTCAAGGTCAGCCCGATGAAGGCGATGGGGATGCCCTCGAATTCCCTGATCTCGTAAGGCGGCAGCACGCTCCTGCCGGTCGCGGTCTCGATGGTGGACGCCGCGAGATAATGGAATTTGGCGCCCGTAAAGGGATGCGGTGCCTGACAGCCGTCGACGGGATGACAACCCCCGTTCTGCATCCGCAACAGCTCGGTCTTGCCCTCGTCGAATTCGTGATTGCCGACCGAGGTGATCGCGAGCCCCATCATCGAGAGCGATTCGATCGAAGGCTCGTCGTGGAACATCGCCGACAGGAACGGGCTCGCGCCGATCAGGTCGCCGGCGGCGACGAAGATCGTGTTCTTGTGGCCCTCACGCAGCTGCTTCACCAGCGTCGCCATGTATTCGGCACCGCCGGCAGCCACCATCACCTTCCTGGACTTGTCCTCGGGATCGCTGATCCGGATGCCGCCCGGCGGCGGGCGAAGATTGCCGTGGAAATCGTTGATCGCGAGGATGCGCAGTTCGACGGGGGCAGCGGTTTGGGCGGACGCGGGCAGGGCGGCGAGCGCGAGCGAGAAGACGGTCAGGCGGAGAACATGTCGCATGGAACCAGACTAGTCGTTCCGCACGAAGATTTCACGAAAGTTCTCGCCGTCGCTCAGGGGCGCCGGATGGTACCTACTTTTTCTTCTTCCTGTTCGCGAACGCGTTGAACGCGGCGGTGGCTTCTTCCGACTTCAGCCGCTCGCCGAACAAATGGGCCTCCTGGTCGATGCGGCGGGTAAGCTCTTCGGATGCGACGCGCAGCAATTTGCGCGAGGTCGCCACCGCTTCGGCGGGGAGCCGGCAGATATCGCGCGCCACCTTGCGCGCCTCGACCTCGGTATGACCCGGCGAGACCACGGTGTTGACGAAGCCGGCGGCATGCGCTTCCGCGGCCGTAAAAGTCCGTCCCATCACCAGCATCGCGAAGGCGCGCTGGTAACCCATCGTGTTCGGCATCAAGAGGCTGGACGCGCCGACCGGCACGAGCCCGAGATGGATGTAGGGTGCGGAGAAGGTTGCCGCGTTCGAGGCCAGCACATAGTCGCAATGGAACAGCATCACGGTGCCCATGCCGATCGACGCGCCATCCACGGCCGCGATCACCGGCTTGGCGTTGAGGGCGAGCGAATAGAGAAACTTGGCGCCGTCGGACAGCGTCTCGGGGCGCGACGTGTCGGCGTGCATGAAATCGTCGATGTCGTCGCCGGCGGTGAACACGCCGGAGCCCCCGGTGATGATCATGCAGCGGATCTCGGGATTGTTCTGCGCAGTGTCGATCGCGCGGCTCATCTCCCGATACATGTCCTGCGTGATCGCGTTCTTCTTGCTCGGGCGGCGCAGGGTGATCACGCGTGTTCCGCGCTCTTCGGTGACGATGATGTTGCCATTCGACATGAGAGGCCCCTGCGGTCGCCGCGATACTGACATTGGCTAGACTCGCCGAAACGTCAGCCTACATCATCTTGCAGGCGTGCCAATGCGCTGGCTCGACCTTTTGGGGCCCGAATTCACGTGAGACGGGCGCATCAGCCCGCTGCTGTGTTGCGCGTCGCAATAATTAGCTACCCCTTTTCGATTGAAAAACCCCTGGTTGTGGTGCACGATCGGCTCGCGCCGCTCCATTTGGCCGATTGCTCGATTGATGATTGCCGCCACTTGTGTTGATGAATCCTCGCTGCACTACCGCGGCTGGCGTGTCGTGCTGGCCTGCTTCCTGATGGCCTTCTTCATGTTCGGCTTCGGCCTGTACGGCCAAGGCGTCTATCTCGCCGAGCTCCAGCGCGCGCATGGCTGGCCGGGCACGCTGGTCTCTGCGGCCAGCACCTTCTCCTTTCTCCTGACTGCCGTCCTCGTCATCTTCACCGACGATCTGCTCGCCCGCATCGGGCTGCGGTCGCTGATCCTGTGCGGCCTGTCGGCGCTCGGCGCTTCGACGGTGCTGCTGGCGCTGCTGCAGACGCCCTGGCAGCTCTATCTCGCCTATGCGCTGATGTCGGTCGGCTGGACCGGCATGGGCACGGTGGTGATCGCGACCGTGCTGAACTCCTGGTTCGAACGGCGCCGCGGGCTTGCGCTCAGCCTCGCCTACAACGGCGCGACCTGCGGCGGCATCGTCCTCGTCCCGCTGCTGCTGTCGCTGAGCAGCAGCATCGGCTTCCGTTCAGCGATGCTGGCGGCCACGCTAGCCATGATGGTGCTGGTGTTGCCGGTGGTGGTGATCTTCACTGGCTGGCGGGCCGAAATGCCGTCGCCGTCGGGCGGAGACTTGTCCGCTGGCGGCACCGCCTTGCCTACGGTTCACTCGCGCAGGACGCTGCTCGCCAACGCGGCGTTCTGGACCATGGTGCTGCCGATCGCGATCGCTCTGCTGGCGCAGATGGGATTCATCATTCACCAAGTGACGTTCCTCGAACCGCTGATCGGCCGCGCCAGTGCTGGCCTTGCCGTCACCATCATGGCGGCGATGGCGGTGGTCGGGCGCCTGTCGCTCGGCCTGTTCGTGGACCGGCTCGATCCGCGGCTCGCCTGCGCGGCATCGATGACGAGCCAGGCGGCGGCGCTGTTCGTGCTTTTGCAAAGCACGAACCCGACGGTGCTGCTCGTGTGCTGCGCCGTCTACGGCTTCTCGATTGGCAACATGATTACGTTCCCGCCGCTGATCATCCATCGTGAGATCGGCGCGAGCGCCTTCGCCGCCGCGATGGGACTGGGCACCTCGATCAGCGGCATCGTCAGCGCCTTCGGCCCCGGCATCGTCGGCCTCGTGCGCAGCGTAACCGGCGATTACACGAGCGCGTTTGCGATGTGCGTGGTGCTCGATCTGGTGGCGGCGGGGATTGTGCTGTGGCGGCCGGGGAGACGTACGAAGCTCGCAGCTTCGTAGCCCGGATGGAGCGCAGCGCAATCCGGGATTCGTGCCACGAACGATGACGGCCCCGGATTGCGCTGCGCTCCATCCGGGCCACGCGTCCCGCTTACCCCAACAATACCGCATCCGCCGCGGCGACCGACTCCGCGCTCTCTGTCACGGTGCGCTCGAGCGCGCCGGCCTGCACGGCGATGTTCTCGGCGAAGAAGCGCGCAAGCGAGACGTAGCGCGCGGCGTCCGTGATGCCATCGGATTTCGCGGCGAGCGCTTCGGATGCAAGCATGCAGCCGCCGAGCGTGGCGCCGAACTGTTGCAGATACGGCGTCGCGCCGGCCAGCGCCTCGTTCGGCGCAGACGCAACCCGCTCCAGCAGCCATTTGCTGGTGCGCGTCAGCGCCTCCAGCGCCTCGCGCAATTTCACGCCCGTGGTGCCGAAGGCGGGATCGTTGGAGGCTTCGACCTGCTTCACGATTGCCGAGAGTTCCTCGAGCAGCGCCCACACCGATGCGCCGCCATTGGCCGCGAGTTTTCGCGTGACGAGGTCGATGGCCTGGATGCCGTTGGTGCCTTCGTAGATCGCGGTGATGCGGGCATCGCGATAGTGCTGCGCCGCGCCGGTCTCCTCGATGAAGCCCATGCCGCCATGCACCTGCACGCCGAGATAGGCGACCTCGTTGCCGATGTCGGTCGAATAGCCCTTGGCCATCGGCGTCAGCAGCGCCGCGCGCGCGGCAGCGTCGGCGCGGACCTTCGGGTCACTGGCGCGTGTCGAGACGTCGATGGCCACCGCGGTCGCATAGCAGATGGTGCGCGCCGCTGCGGTCTGCGCCCGCATCCGCATCAGCATGCGCTTGACGTCGGGATGCACGAAGATCGGATCGGAGCCGTCACCCTTGTTGCCGAGGGCGCGGCCCTGCTTGCGCTCTTGTGCGTACGACAATGCCTGCTGATAGGCGCGATCGGCTACACCGACGCCTTCGAGGCCGACGCCGAGGCGGGCCTGGTTCATCATCGTGAACATGCAGCGCATGCCCTGGTTCTCTTCGCCGACGAGGAAGCCGATCGCGCCGCCATGATCGCCCATGGTCATGGTGCAGGTGGGGGAGGCATGCATGCCGAGCTTGTGCTCGACGCCGGAGGCAAAGATGTCGTTGCGCGCGCCGAGCGAGCCGTCTTCGTTGACCATGAATTTGGGAACGAGAAACAGCGATACCCCCTTGGTCCCGGCGGGCGCGTCCGGCAGGCGTGCCAGCACGAAATGCACGATGTTGTCGGTCATGTCGTGCTCGCCATAGGTGATGAAGATCTTCGTCCCCTTGATGCGATAGGTGCCGTCGGCCTGCTTCTCGGCGCGGGTGCGCAGCGCGCCGACATCGGAGCCGGCCTGCGGCTCGGTCAGCTGCATCGTGCCGGTCCATTCACCGGAGACGAGCTTCTCGAGATAGATTTTCTTCAGCTCGTCGCTGCCATGCGCGTCCAGCGCCTCCATCGCCGACGCCGTCAGCAGCGGGCAGAGGCCGAAGGCGACGTTGGCGGCGCTCCAGATCTCGGTGCAGGCCGCGTTGATCGCGAGCGGCAGGCCCTGGCCGCCAAAATCCTCGGGGCCGGAGACCGCGTTCCAGCCGCCCTCAGTCCAGCGCTTGTAGGCGTCCGGCCAGCCCGGCGCCGTCGTGACCTTGCCGTCGCTGAGCTTGATGCCGTGCTCGTCCCCGACCTTGTTGAGCGGCGCCAGCACGTCGGTTGCGAACTTGCCGGCTTCTTCCAGCACGGCGCTCACGATATCGCCGTCGAAATCGCCGTAATGGCCGGCCTCCATGGCAGCCTTCAGGCCGGCGCCGTGGTTGAGCGACAGCAGCATGTCAGAGATCGGCGCGCGGTAGGTCATGGCTCACTCCCGGGGAGACAGTTCTTGCCGCCGTATTCCCATGAAACGGCAGCGGTCTCAACTGTCAGGAGGGGTGGCGGAGCGCCCGTTGGGAACGGGGTGGCGTAGCGCTCATATAAGGCATGGCGCGGCGCCACCGGCGCCTGTGGTAATTTGCCCCTCCGGGCGGTTGAAATGCCGCGCCTCTCCCTATAGACCGGCACCACTCGAGGGAATCCGCGGACGCTCCTGGCGCCGCCGGTCCCGAGGGCCTGATGGGGCGTAGCCAAGTGGTAAGGCAGCGGATTTTGATTCCGCCATTCGGAGGTTCGATCCCTCCCGCCCCAGCCAGCGGCTCCGCTTCCCCTGAAATTGCTGACGAAACCGGCCTGGCTGGGGCGCTGCTGCACAGCGCTGCGACACATCACTGCTGCACAGGGTGTCGCTCGCAATGGCTTTCCACATCTTTCGCCGCCAAGCCGTCTACTATTGGCGGCGCCGTACCCCTCGGGCGCTTGCCATTCGCTATGGCCGCCCGCATGTTTCTATGAGCCTTCGGACGATGAGCCGCGCTGTCGCCCGTCGCCTGGCCAACCAGCTCAACCTGACCTTGGACGATGTTGCGATGCTCGCCGACGGCCCCGACCCGCATCTGACGAGGTCTCAAATTGAGACAATGCTCCATGCCGTCGTCGACGGGCATCTGGCCAAGCTCGACCGTGTCGCCTTCGCGGCCAAGAGCTCGCCCGGGTTTGATCTCGGGCAGGCGAAAGCCGACGACTGGAGGGCCTATTGGGCCTACGCGCTGTTGGACGCCCAGGGCGTCAATGCCGTGGTGCGCGAGGAAGATCGCGGGCGCATGACCGCCGACGGGCTCTCCGAAGCCGACATCGAGGCCGTCCAGGACCACCTGGCCATGCTTCGCGTCAACGACCTTGTCCCCACGAAGCACTACATCCTGCGGGGCATGATCGAGGGCGTCGCCGCCACGCCGACCGCCATGAATCTCGCTGTGGCCCAGGGGACCTATCTTCGGGGGATGAAGTTGGCGCTGGCCCAGTCCGACCGGCGCTACGGTGGTGTGAGGATCGAGGATGACGGACTGGTGGATCGCATGATGCTCGCAAAGAGCGATCCACCGAAGCCGCCTCCGTCTATGGTGAATCGTCCGGTGGATCGTCCCACCGATCCACCGGAGGTCGATGCTCCGACCATCCCGCGGTTCATTCCCATGGCCGACTTCGCGCAATTGGCGGATCGCGTCGCCCAGCAGAATCGCGCGGACGAACACTGGGACGACAAGACGCAACGGCAGGCCAAGAGCATCGCAAACCTGTTCGTCAAGTTCATGGTTCAGGATCAGCGCATTCTCGATCTCAGCCTGCTGCGCCAGGAACACGTCGGCAAGTTCGTCGATTTCCTCCGCTTCGACATCTACAAGCACTACGGCAAATCGGCGCGTGACGAGCAACTGACGATCGAGCAGCTTCGCGAGAAGGGGCGATCCGTCGTGCAGGTCAAGCGCGGGATCAGTGGCGGTACTATCAATCGCCATGCGACCTTCCTTGGCCAGATCTTCGAACACGCCACGGCGCGCGGCGTGAAGAGTCTGGAAGCGATCGATCTGACCAAGCTGCGCGCAAAGAGCCGCAGCAAGAACAAGCGCGCCCGCGACGAGAGGCGCAAGCTGCCCATCGACAGCGCGAAAGCGATGTTCCGGACGCCGCCGTTCATCAACTGCGCCGGCTGGGACGATCTCGGGAAGTGGGGCGAGCAGGGGGCGGCCCAGATCTTCCACTGTGCCCTCTATTTCGTCCCGATCCTCATCTACTATACGGGCGCGAGGCGCGAGGAGCTTTGCGGTGCGATGGCGGACGATATCATCTTCGATCGCGAAGGCTGCAGGCCGTACATCCACATTGCGGCTAATGAGCAGCGGCGTATCAAGAACGCTCAGTCGAAACGCAATATTCCGATCCATCCGGAACTGATCCGATTGGGCTTCCTCGACTACGTCGGGGAAATCAAGACGCTCGGATATAAGCTGCTCTTCCCCGATCTGTACTCTCCCAGCAGCCGCTCGCCGCTGGGCAACCGCTTCTACAAGTTGTTCAAGCCGATCCTTACGGCGGCCAAAATCACCGAAGAGGGGCTGGGCGCGCATGCCGTGCGCCATCTCTTCGGCGCGCAACTGAAGAAGAAGCTGCTGACGAAAGAGGACCGCGCGGATCTCCTCGGCCACGGCGGCGACGGCGAAACCAGCGAGCGCTACTGCGAGCCCCATGAACTCGACACCTTGTTCGAGTTCATCATGAAGCTCAACGTGATCACCGACCATCTCGAGCCGCATGCCACGAATCTCGTTCCCTGGGTCCAAAACAGGGAAGTGGCGCCGTTTTCACAGCCATCGCGTGCAAAACAGTTGGAGTAACCAGCCGATGGTTAGACCACTGGAATCATAATCCTGGGGTCGGGGGTTCGAGTCCCTCTCCCGCTACCAATTCCAGCGTAACCCTTTGATTTTCCAGACTCGGCCGACCGATGTTTCGACACGAGGGATATCTCATTGATACATCCTCAACGGTCGCGGATCAATTCTCGTCGTGAACGATCAACATCGGCGCGGAGAGCCGACGTGCGGACTGCGATTTGCGAAAGTGTGGCAGGTTAACGGGGGTTCGAATCCCACTCTCTCCGCCATACAGAGCGAAAAGTCGTTATTGATCAGTACGCAATTCGCTTCGCTGTTTAGTGGCCCATATTCCGGCCCATACGTCTGATTGCATCAGAAACGAGAAGATTTAGATTCAGCACTGAACAAGGAGCAATCGCTCAAACAACAGGTGTGTCTCCAATCCCCCACCCCGGGATCTAATCCGCCCCTGGGCACCATCGCTCTTCTAAGAGCCTGATATCCAAAGCAATTCAGCAAACTCAACGGCTTACCCGCTCCTCAGTGGTACAGAAGGGTGGTACAATGCCGTTAGCCATGTCGCGTCCTTGGAAGCATCCGAAACAGGAATCTACCAACTCCAGAAAGCAGTCCCGGACGATCTGCGCAAGCTCGTGGGCAAGCGCGAGACCCGCAACGCGCCACGATAATTCTCTGATTCGCTCTCGACTTAAGTGGACAATGGATGGCTCTGTCATAGCCATCGTGAAGGTTGCAAAATATAAGCTGAGAGCAACCGCGTTGCAGCCTTCAAGCAGGCAGGCGGCACTGGGGGACCAATAGAATATGGCTCAAAGCCGAATCAAAGAGAACAGCAAGAAGAACACCGCGCGCTTGATAATCGCACCATGGAGCGAAACGTCAGAGGTAAACTTATTCGCTACACGACGTGCTTGGTAAGGGGTAAAGAATTTCAGCTCAAACCTGAAGAGCGCACCCGGCAGCTTTGGCTCGCGCGGCTGATCAACACGCTAGGCTACGAGCCGTCTCGCATTGCAGTAGAGTATCCGAAAGGGCCGTCATAAGCCCACACCATGGCTCGCTTCGCTGCTGGGGCGAAAGCCGCCAAAGTTGGTCGCGGTGGCCTTGGCAAACAAGTTTGCCCGCATAGCTTGGCGCTTGATGATATCGGGTGGCGTGTACAAGCAGCCGGTGGCCGCCATGCCGACTTGATCTGAAATCGGCCCGCGAGCGAGGTTGCTCGGCGGATTGCCCACGAACTTGCAGGACGCAGTAGATGGAAGGACCGATCGGTCGATACGCGCGAGCTTCCGAAGATTACACTGGCACTAAGAGTGTCGCCCATGTGCTTGGAGCGTGCGTAACGAACACCATCTCGGCCAGCGGGCTTTGTCCGCGCAAACAGGCCGGACATCTGATAGCAAGCGATCTGGCCAAAAGTCTGCTACAATCCTGACAAGTGGGGGGCCGTCCACATCTGCAATCTGTATTCGATCACAACCAACCAGGCCGCCATCAGCGCGCTGTTCCGAGTCGTCAACCGCTACGTCGGCAACCTCGCGCCGATGCCCGGCGTCTTCCCCGACTACAAGGCCCCGATCATCCGGAATGGCGTCGAGGGGCGCGAACTCGCCACGGCACGCTGGGGCATGCCCTCGTCGTCGAAAGCTTTGATGGATGCGACGAAGAAGCGGGCGGAGAAGCTGCAAGCTAAGGGCAAGACAGTCGACTTCAAGGAATTGCTCCGGATGGAGCCGGATTCTGGAACCACCAACATCCGAAACCTGAAGAGCAAACACTGGACCCGCTGGCTCGGCGTCGAGAATCGCTGCGTGGTGCCGTTCAACAGCTTCTCCGAATTCAACAAGGCCGAAGGCGGCGACATCTGGTTTGCGCTCGACGAGTCCCGCCCACTCCTGTGCTTCGCCGGCATCTGGACCAACTGGACATCGGTCCGGAAGGTGAGGGAGGGCGAGACCACCAACGACCTTTACGCGTTCCTCACGACCGAGCCGAACGCCGAGGTCGGCGCCATCCATCCGAAGGCGATGCCGGTGATCCTGACGACACCTGATGAGGTCGAAACTTGGATGACGGCGCCCGCCGAGGAAGCCCTGAAGCTGCAGCGGCCTCTTCCGGACGGGACGCTCCGGATCGTCGCTCGCGGCGTGAAGGAAGACGCGGCGCCGATGGACGGCTCTGGTCACCCGTAGCCTGTCGAGGCGCTTGACTCTGAGGGTGGCCCTCGAACAAAAATAGAACAACGATTCTGCCCCGAAGGTCCGCTTGGCCAAATTGCCGCAACTGCCCGTCTACTATTATCTCGACCACTTCGCCGAAATGCTGGGGTTCGTGCGGCGGACGTACGCCCCTGTACTTGGTCCGGATCATCACGCCTTCATGGCGCGGTTCGAGGGCCTTTCGAGAGATGCGCGTTGCCTCCTGGTCCGCATGATCAACAGGCGCGGTGCCATCTTCAACCGATCCCTGTTCAACTACCCCGAGATCGATGACGTCGAGCGTGCGGCCGCCGATCTGACCGCGGCCGGTCAGGCCCGCGCGCTCGGCGAGGCGGACTATGCGGCCTTCGTCTCGTCCCTGCCGAAGGACGTCCTCGTCACCGGAGCGCAGGCGGCCGGGCGAGGAGACGTCCGCAAATCCTGGTCGAAGCCGAAGTTCGTCGACTATTATTTACACACCATCCCCTTTTCGGTCGCAGCGCAGCACTGTGGCGCCCGCAATTTCATCGCGCTCGAGGGGACGCGGCCGATCGAGTTCCTGCTTTACCTGTATTTCGGCAAGACCGAGGTGAGCCTGAAGAACTTCGCGCTGCGCGACCTGGGAATCCTCCGCACCAACCGCGAGACGTCGTTTAGCGCGCGCTTCACCGATGCCGAGGAGGCGCTCGCCTCGTTCCACTACAGCCAGATCCTCGACAGCCTGGAGGTCGGAACGGAGCCTGTCCACAGACGGGCCGCCGTCGACCTGTTCGCCGGGCCCGCCTGCGGGACTCAGTTCGCCGGCGATCTCCGCAGCCGAGCCGCGCATCAAACGGGGCTTTTCTTCGAGAAAGCAGGCGAAAGCGATCTTGCCCTTCAGCTTTACCGGGCGGGGTCTTCGCCGGACTGCAACGAGCGCCTGGTCCGACTGCTCTACAATGACGGCGACAAGACAGAGGCCGAAGCGCTGCTGCAGCGCATGATCGATGATCCCGCCAGCGACGAAGAACACCATTTCGCTACCGACTTCTACGCCCGCAAGTTCGGCGGACGGCGCACAGGTCTCCACACCGAACTTTTGCGGTCCGGCCGCACGATCACCGTAGACGACACTCATCGCGGCAATCCCGAGGCGGGCGTCGCCGGCGTGCTGCGGCGCGAGGGCACGAAGGTCTACTTCACCGAGAACGTGCTGTGGCAAACCCTGTTTGGCCTGCTCTTCTGGGACGAACTGTTCGAGAGCACCCGCATGCCCAGCGGGTTCGATTGGATGCCTCATTGCCTGAAGGACCGCAGCTTCCGTCGGCTCTTCGCCGCGACAATCGACGAGAAGCTGGCGGCCATCGCGTCCGGATCCGCACTCCCGTTGATCCTCCGCACCGTCGCAGCGAGGTGGGGGCGCCCGAACGGGATCTTCAGCTGGGATCACGTGCAAGTGGAGGCGCTGCGCGCCCTGCTCGAAGGGTCCGATACGGCCGGCATCGCCAGCATTGTCCGCGGCATGTGCGACGATTTCCGCGGGATGCGAGACGGCTTCCCCGACCTCATGTTGGTCCAGGACGGCAAGGCGTCCTTCATGGAGGTCAAGGCGGAAGGCGACGTGATCCGCCGCAACCAACTGACCCGCCTCCGCCAGCTCGGCGACGCCGGCATTGTGGCCGAGATCGGTCGGGTCGACTACCGCTTCGACCCCGAGCAGGATTACGTCGTTGTCGACATCGAGACCACCGGCTCATGGTCGAACGGAGACCGCATCACCGAGATCGGCGCTGTGAAGATCCGCAACCACCGGGTCGTGGACGAGTGGCACTCTCTCCTCAACCCGCAGCGTTCCATTCCGGCAAAGATCGTCCAGCTGACCGGCATCACGAACGAAATGGTTCGGGACGCGCCTTTGTTCGCGGAGGTGGCGGACCGATTCATGGAGTTCATGGGGGACGGCATTTTCGTCGCCCATAATGTCAGCTTCGACTACGGTTTCATGGCTTACGAATTCGAAAGGATCGCGCGGCGCTTCAGATTCCCGAAGCTCTGCACGTGCGCGGGAATGCGACGGCGCTATCCGGGACACAAGTCCTACGGACTTGGGAAGCTTTGCGAGATATATGGCATCTCGCTCCACAATCATCATCGAGCCTTATGCGACGCGCGGGCAACGGCGCAGTTGTTGAACCTCATCAACAAGAAGCGGAACGAAGAGGGGTGCCGCGAAGCAGCGTAGCCATTCCGGGGAAGGGCCGAGCCATGCGGCCACTTCAGTGATCTCAGTCGATTCTAACAAGGGTTCGTTGATCCGCCGACTTGTAGATCGCTTCCATGAGCTTCATGTCGCGCAGACCTTCCTCGCCGGGCGTCCTTGGCGACCTGTCGGTGAGAACGCATTCCGCCATGTGATCCAATTCCAGAGCGAACTGGTCTTTTGCAGGGATGTCGATCAACGTCTCGGTCTCGCGGCTCTCTGTTGCGCGACGCACTGTCAGCCGCTGCCCTTTATACGGATAGGCATTGTCCAACAGGAGATTGCCGCCGTCCGAGTGGACCGCCAGGCGCGATGCCCTATGGATGCCGTAGCTGGTCGAAAGGTTGGCCATAGCGCCCGAAGGGAAACGCATGATCCAGGCGACGCTCTCTTCCACTTCCCGAAAGCGCGGATCGCCTTTACTCGAGTGGATGCGAGCCTCTATCTCGACCGGCTCTTCGCCGGTGACGGCCCGCGCGGCGTTAAGACAATAGATGCCGACGTCCGGCAGGGATCCGCCGCCGGCCAATGCCTTGCGGAGCCGCCATTGCTCGGGATCTCCTTGATTCTGACCGTTGATCGATTCGATCAGCTTGATCGGCCCGAGCTCTCCGCTTTGCGCACGACGAATGACCTCCAAATGATGAGGCTGGTAGCGGCAGCGATAGGCGATCATCAGCTTGACGCGGGCCGATGAGCACGCCTCGATCATCGATCGAGCATCCTCTGAACTCGTCGCCATTGGCTTCTCGCAGAGCACGTGCTTACCGATCGCCGCCGATCGAAGAACGTATTCCTTGTGCATCGAGTTCGGCAGAACGATGTACACGACCTTGACGTCTTCCATTTCGCGGAGCCGCTCGAGTTCCTCATAACCGAGCAGAGCTTCTCGTCGAACCCCATACTGGCGGCCAAGCACGGTCAGCTTGTCCGGCGATCCCGAAACGAGCGCGGCCACGCGGCTTTTCTTCGCTTGCCCAAAGGCAGGCAGTATTTGCTCGACAGAGAGACGACCCAAAGCGACGATGGCGAAGCCGACTCGTTCGCTCGACGGGAGGGGGCCGTCCGCATTCTCTTCGTTCGCTTCACTTGATCTTACGATGGACGGGAAGGTTAACTTGTCCCCTTGCGTCATGCCGGTGTCTACAGGTGCTGCCTGAGCCAATCCGGCACGCGAGGCGTTCACAGCCAGTAACGTTGCTGCCGACAGTCCAAGCGCACCACGGCGCGTCAGGGAAAAATGCGGAGAGCCTATGCCGAGCTTTGTCATCGCACTCAAACCTGCCAAGTCTGCACGGGTTCCTCCACGTCTCGCACTAGCCGGCGAATAAAGATCGGCAGCTAGTGATCCAATGAAGCACCGAAAGCGTAGGACGCTGCCAAGGATGGAAGGCCGGCTTCACCGTGCAATGCGGGGCAAGGGTTAAAGCTTCCGACCAAGTTCCAGTGCGATCATGTGATTTCTGATAACGCGAAATATCACTTGCTCCGTCGGGCAAAACAGTGGTTCATAAGGCGCTGGTCCTAGCAGGATGAAGGAGCCAGCCCGATGGCAAATGACGTCGATACATCCTCGGAATTGTCCAAGATCGCGAAACTGAATGGCGACTTCCGAAGGAACTACGGCACGCTTATCGGAGCGATTTTGTATCTCCGCACCGTGAGCGCCGCCCGCCGAAGTCCTTGGCTTTGGGCCGGCCTGATTTCGATCGCGATTTCGACGGTTCTGAGCTGGTTGGGGCGGCACGGTTGGTTTTTGCCAGCGCTGTCTTGATGGCACCGAACAATGCCCCCTTTTCCTGATAAAGCGCGCCCCGATGTCGACGAAGGGAATCAGATGAGAGCCAGACGTATCGTCCTGACCTCAACGGGGCAGGCAACAGCACGTAGTCCTCAATCTCCCGATTGGCCGCATCCAACCGCATCACGGCAAGCAGGCCAGATGAGATCTGCCTCCGGTAGGCTTTCCATTGCGCCGCGTGGTCCGTTCCGCGATGCGCAAGTCGTCGCGCGACCAGAAACGAAACCACCCGCGTACCTCCCACATCAAGCCCGATGCCGTCAGGAACGAGATCGGCCTGGAGGCCAAGTTCCGTTCGCAGCGCCTCCGCGAGTTCTGTGGCATGCCTCGATTGTTCGGCGGCCCAAAAATCCCGGTTATCGATCCAGTCGCAGTCGCGCGGCGACACATATCCGATCAGCGCATAGGCTTTCCGCAGCGAACCGAAGTGCTTCACGTACGACGAGACGTGATTGAGACCCAGAGTCGTATTGATGATGTGCGAGTTGAGTTTACCGCGCCGGCGGAGCGTGAGACGAAGGCGCAACAGCATCTCTTCTTCCGGAATCTCCACGCGGCGCTCGGCCAGCAGCTTCTGGGCGCGAGCGAAGATGCTTTGGTCCACGATAGGCTCGATCGCCGCAGCGCCCCGGACCCAAGCGCTATCCGGATTCTTGACCAGCTTCTGGCCCAAGCGTCTTGAGGTGCGATTGTAGACGGTCTTGCCGATGTAGTTCTCGTTCCCGAGAATCGTGGGAATCATGCTGTCGGTCCAGGGCCGACCGTTGTGATTGGCGATGCCTGCGTCGTTCAGTTGGCGACTGATGTCGCTGTAGGATTGCCGGCAGTTGACGAACTGATCGAAAATTTCCCGGATCACGGCGGCCTCTTCGGCCGAGCCGTGCTGCAGCCGAACGCGATCCGATTGCAGAGCCTTGAATTGCCCCTTTGCGAGAAGGGCCTTCGGACGCTCGCTTTCGACGCAGCAGATCTCTCGTAACGTGCAAAAGGCCGCAGCGGGAACGGCCCTGGTGAGTTCCAACATCAGCGACGTCAAGCGCGGCGCTACGGAAACGGGCTCCGCCTCGGCAGAGCTTCTGTCAGCAGCACGGTCACTTTCGAGCGACAGCAGTCGTCTCAGCGCTGAAGTCGGCAAGTTCCTGGCTTCTGTGCGAGCTGCATAGAATCTTCCGTCATCGGGCAATTAAAACTCTGCTCGCCGCCCACGTCGTGCGTTTGAGTGCCCATGATAGCGACGTGTCGGTGCGCTTCAGCTTAGTTCCGTCTTGGGCCTAAGAACTGAACCGCTCGCGCGTTGGGGCACGCAGCCGGCTGCCTTATTCTTTCTCGGCCTCTGCTCGTAGGCAATGTTCGGTCGAAAGCAGAAGCGATGCGGCGCAGCCCCGTGGCTCCCATCGTGCCGATGCCGGCGCGCTACTTCTCCGAGGCCGAGGCCGGCCAGACTGGGCCGGGGGAGATCTGTCGCGAGACGAACTGCAAGCTTCGCCGAATGCCTGAGGTGCGGGACGCGCTCGATCAGCGTCTCGCGGGCCTGCCGGAAGCTGATGAGGTCAACGATGGTGACCTGTTTCAGCTTGTGCTTGTCGGCGAACGCCGCGACTTGCGGACCCTTCATCACTGAGCCATCGTCGTTCATCAGTTCGCTGATGACACCGACCGGCTCGAGACCTGCCAGTCTGCAGAGGTCGACGGCGGCCTCGGTGTGCCCCGAACGCATGAGTACGCCCCCCTCCTTTGCGATCAGAGGGAAGATGTGTCCCGGCCGGCAAAAATCGCCGGCGCCAGTGTTGGGGTTGGCGAGTGCACGGCAGCACGAGGCCCGCTCTTCGGCCGAGATGCCCGTTCCGTTATCCGGCCGGTAGTCCACCGACACGGTGAACGCCGTGGTGTGAGCCGAGTAGTTGTTGAGAACCATCGGGTCAAGCCGCAGGCGTCTCGCGTCTTCGAGGGCAATCGGAGCGCAGACGATTCCCGATGTATGGCGGATGATGAACGCCATCTTCTTAGCCGTACACCGCGAGGCTGCGACGACGAGGTCGCCCTCTCCCTCGCGATCGTCGTCGTCGGTGACCACGACGATTTCGCCGTCGGCGAACGCTTGCAGGGCCGCTTCGATCCATGCCGTCATCTCGGTCGCTCTGCTCGCTGGAGCCGACGTGTGCTCGCGTTAGGTCGTGTGCGGATTGTCAGGCTCGGAGCGCCGCTCGAGCACTCTGCCGATCTTGACTTCACCAATATTGCTAACTGGCCGGAGGCCATGGCGGGGCGCCTCATAGTCTTTCCACGCTGTAGCTGGGACAATTGGTGTCGAGCCCGATCGGCGCGTCGGACAGCAAAGGACCAGCTGCGTCGTATCGGGGCCTTGGGGAGCGCTCCAGAGGGCGCGAGGGGTTGGCGCAAGCCTTTACGGTGACCGGTCGATTGGTGTCGATCGGCAACACCGTCTTGTGCGAAATACGCTTGAGAGCCAGATTTGATCGAATGCTGCTGACACCGGGGATGCGGGATAGTTTGTTGACGATGAGGTCTTCGAGATCTTCGATGTCGACCGCCATGACGCGGAGCATGTAGTCGCTCTCACCGGTCATCAGATAGCATTCCATCACCTGGGCCAGCCGGTCGATGGATCGGGTGAAACTCTCGAGTGACGTCTGGACCTGCTTTTCCAGCTTGATCTGGATGAAAGCCGTTACACCAATGCCGAGTACGGCGGGATCGAGAAGGGCGATCCGTCGATCGATCACGCCGAGTTTTTCGAGTGTTCTGACGCGAGCCAGACACGGCGACGGCGAGAGATTGACGCGTGATGCGAGCTCGACATTGGTCAAGCTCGCATTCTGCTGGAGCTCGTTGAGGATCTTGATATCTATTCTGTCGAGAGAGGTTGTCGACATCGCGTGTCTCCCAAATCTGGCAGTCTTCTTGCGGCACTTATCACCATCGTTTGCGGGGCGATGACAATCGCGTGGTAAAACGCTAACCGCAATCGCGCTTGTGGGATTTCGACTAATCGCCGACTTGTATCGAAAAACCGTCAACCTTCGGATTGTGCATCGCGATCAGAGTGTTAGTTGCCTAATTTTGATACATTTTTTGCACATGCGATATGCAGGCCGATGTTGATCGACGGATCGATCACGATGTAACGGCCGGCGCTTCATCGAGTGGCTCCCTCCCCCTGGCACTTGACTGGATGTGCAGCAGAGCTTCGGTGTCGAGCGTCGCAACTCGTACGACCGCCTTTCGCCGCGTGTGGCCGTGGTCCCACGTCGCTGACCGCACCGCCGGCGTTGAGCGAGACGAGTGGTTCGGCAGGAACGACAGCCCACCCTCGACGACCAGAAAATGGCAAAGATCGGCCGGACGCAGAGCTGGATCAAGCGACCCGACAAGTCGCTGCAGCATAAAATGCTGATGAAGCTTCTGCGACACGCGTTGTTCAAGCAGTAATGCTGAGAGGCTCGAGCGACTATTCATCCACGATCGCACTCGGGCGGCGGACGGTTGGATTGTCGAGCGTGAAACTGAAGCAAGTCTATCTGACAGCGAACGATCCTGGACGCCTGGCCGAGTTCTACGAAGGCTTGGGTCTGAAGGTGCGCTTCGCTGATCCCGGCAAGTGGATCCAGTTCGTGAGCGATGCGGCTGCGTTCTGCGTCGCCGACCCGATGGAATCCGCGTCGGAACAACTCAAGGATGCCGTTCTCGTCTTTGATGTCGACAGCCTCGAGGCCGCCATGGAGCGTGCCGCAGCCATGGGTGCGCAAGTCGGCGCGGTTCGGGACATGGCCAGTCACGGCCGTGCGGTGAAGGTGCGGGATCCGGGCGGCAACGTCATCCAGTTCTATCAAGCAGCCGGATAGCCCAGACATTCACCGGGGCAGCGCTGCATGCCCCGAACTCACAACCAGACAAATAGGGCGCATCCATCCCATGAATACAAGACTCGTAGCCATGTCGCCCGCAACACCGCCGCTGTCCGAACCGAGCCCACTCGATGCCGCAGCATTCCGCGCTGCGATGCGCAGCGTGCCGGGCACCGTGTCGATCGTCACGACAGGCCGGGCGCCGAACCGCCATGGTCTGACACTGACGGCGGGCTGCTCGCTGTCGGCGGCTCCGCCCAGCGTGCTGGTTTGCGTCAATCGATCTGCCGGTGCGCACGACACCATTCTCAGCAGTGGGTCGTTCTGCTGGAATATTCTGGGGGTCGATCATCGCGATCTGGCGCTCAAGTTTTCCGGGCAGGACGGCAGCAAGGGCGACATCCGCTTCGGCGACGGTTTGTGGTGCGATCTCAAAACCGGAGCACCAAGTCTGGTCGGCGCGGTCAGCAGCTTCGATTGCCGCGTGGTGAATGCTTACAGCGACAGTAGTCACACCATCTTCACCGGAAAGGTGGTGGCTCAGACGACGAGAGCCGGATGTGAGTCGCTCATCTACATCGACGGATGTTTCGCCGCGCCAAAGGCGATCTGAAACACAGGACGACGTCCGACGCCGCTACGTTTCCGCTACAGCCAAGATGGACCGATCAGCATGCAAGGAAGACGAAGACTTTCCATCGCGCATCCATCAGCGGTCGGTCGCTGATGCTGTCACTCTGGCTCAATGTAATCGCTGGCGGGGTGCTCATCGGGCTGGTTTACGGGCTCGTCGCGCTCGGTCTCACGATCATCTTCGGCGTCATGCGCGTGGTCAATTTCGCTCATGGTGAGATGGTCGTGTTTGGGATCTACATCGGATACTGGACCGTTCGAATCTGGGACGTCCCGATCGGTTTAGCCGCCGCGATCGCCGCGGTCGTCATGTTCGTGTTCGGCTATTTGCTGGAGACGCTCGTCGTGAAGCGGTTCGTCAATCGGCCGCATCACTATCAGTTCATCGTCTTCATCGGCCTTTCACTGCTTTTCAGCGGCGTATTGCTGATGTCGTTCGGTCCGGATCCGCGGCCGACGGCGTCTCAGCTGTCCTTCCAGACCGTGAGCGTGGGCCCGCTCACCTTAGATTGGGCCCGCATCCAGGCGGCCGCTACGGCCGGACTGCTGATCGCCGCACTGGGAGCCTATCTGAAGTCCTCCGCATTTGGCCGATCGCTGCGGGGCGCCGCCAATAATCGACTGGGCGGACTGGTGGTCGGGCTGAATATCCCTCGGGTCTATGCGGTGACCTTCGGCATCGGAACCGCCTGCGCTGGCGTCGCCGGCGCATTGATCTCGCCGCTGTTCGATGCGCAACCCTATCTCGCCGTCGACTTCACGCTGCTGGCCTTTGTGACGGTGATCGTCGGCGGTCTCGGAAGCTTCGGCGGCGCTCTTCTGGGCGGCCTGACGATCGGGGTCGCCGAAGCGATCGCGGCCTTGATGTTCACGCCGTCGATGAAAACAGCACTCCCTTACGCGCTCCTGATCATCATCCTGATTTTCCGTCCGAGGGGGTTTTTCGGTGCAAAGGACATCTGATCAAGCCAGCGACATCAAGCGTTGGGGCGCCGGCGCTCTGGTCTTCGCCGCCCTGGCCGTGGTGGGTGGCATGTCCAACGCCTACGTCATCTCGCTTCTGACGATCGTCCTGTTGTTCACCTTCATGGGACAATCGTGGAACCTGATGCTCGGGATCGGCGGGCAACTATCCATCGGTCACGCGCTGTTCGTTGGGATCGGTGCGTATGCGGTGGCGATCCTGAACATCAAATACGGCGTCACTCCGTGGATCGGTCTGCTGCTGGGCGCGGTGATTGCGGGCTTCGTCGGCGCGGTGCTGGCGTGGCTGAGCTTCCGCTTCGAGGTCCGGGGCATCTATTTCGCGCTGCTCACGATCGCAGCCGCCGAATTCGCCCGGATCATGTTCGGCGGGTGGGACTATGTCGGCGGCATGCAGGGCCTGTTCTATCAGGCGCCGAGCGGCGCGATGGACCTCGGGATGCTGCGCGGTGACGCGCGGTTCTACTACTTCGTCGCGCTCGCGCTCGCGGCCATCGGCGTCGCGGGAACGGAGCTGATCTCGCGGTCCTATTGGGGCTATGTCTGGCGGGCGATGCGGGATGACGACGAGGCCGCCCGCGCGCTGGGGGTGCGGACGTTTCGCCACAAGGTGCTGGTGGTCTCGATATCGGCCGCGACGGCCGCGATCGGCGGCGGCGTGCTGGGCCTGGTGCAGGGCGCGATCTTTCCGGATTCGATCATGGGCATGGCGATCTCGGTCGACGTACTGATCGGCCCCGTGGTCGGCGGATTGGGCACTGCGTTCGGCCCGCTGGTCGGCTCGATGGCCGCGATCCCGCTGCATCACGCCATGGGGGCTCTCGGCGACAGCCTGGGGCTCCCCGGACTGAACAGCGTCGCCTACGGGGCGGTGCTGATCCTGGTCGTGTGGTTTCTGCCCGACGGCATCTGGCCGGCGATCGTCCGGCTCTACGGGGCGATCCAGCTGCCGGCGTGCGGCCGGATCTCACAACTGCGGAAGGTCGAGGAATGACCGCGCTGCTCGAAGTGAAGAACCTGACCAAAGCGTTCGTTGGATTGGTCGCGGTCAATGACGTCAGCTTCTCACTGCAGGCAGGCCGCATCACCGCCCTGATCGGGCCGAACGGCGCCGGCAAGACCACCTGCTTTAATCTCGTCGCCGGGGCGCTGAGACCGACCGCCGGGCAGGTGCTGTTCGAGGGGCGTTTGCTCGAGCGCGAGCCGCCCGAAGTGGTGTGCCGCATGGGCATTGCGCGCACCTTCCAGATCGTCCGGCCGATGAAAGATATGTCGGTGCTCGAGAATGCCATGGTGGGCGCCTTCAGTTGGACGACGAACGTCAAGGAGGCGCGGGACACGGCCTATGAGTCGCTCGAAAATGTCGGGCTCGCCGGCAAGGCGAATGCCCGGACTGATCAGTTGACGTTGCCCGATCGCAAGATGCTGGAGATGGCGAAGGCGCTCTCGACCCGCCCCAAGCTGCTGCTGCTCGACGAAGTGATGGCGGGGCTGCGTCCAACCGAAGCGGCCGGCGTCGTTGGCGTGCTGCACAGGCTCGCCGAGGGCGGACTGACGATCCTGCTGGTCGAGCACGTGATGCGGATCGTGATGGAGGTGGCGTCGACCGTGGTGGTGCTTCACCACGGCGCCAAGATCGCCGAGGGCAAGCCGTCAGAGGTGGTGGCGGATCCTGCGGTGCTGGAAAGTTATCTGGGAGCCGGCTTCCGTGCCTGACGACGCGCTTCTCGCCATCGACGACCTGTGCGTGGCCTATGACGGCTCAAATGCGCTGAACGGCGTGTCGCTTCGCATCGGCAAGGGTGAACTGATCTGCGTGGTCGGCGCCAACGGCGCCGGCAAGACCTCTCTGATCCGATCAATCGCAGGGATCGTGCCGTCGTCGCGCGGTTCCGTCAGGATCAACGGAGTCGAAATCTCGCGGCGACCGCCGTGGGACATCTGCGAAATGGGCATCGCTCAGGTCGCCGAGGGCCGCCAGATCTTCGGTGCGCTCTCTGTCGAGGACAATCTGCTGATCGGAGGCTCGCTGAAGCGGGCCAGGCACGACCGGGCAAACACGCTTGATTCCGTCTATCAGCTGTTCGGGCGACTTCGCGAGCGCCGCGACCAGCTCGCCGGCACGCTGTCCGGCGGCGAGCAACAGATGCTGGCGATCGGTCGGGCGATCATGTCGAAGCCAGAACTCGTGATGTTCGACGAGCCGTCGATCGGGCTGTCGCCGGCGCTGACAGACGTGATGTTCGGCGTCGTCAAATCCCTCAACGAGCAGGGCATCACGGTCCTTCTCGTCGAGCAGAATGTCGCCAAGTCGCTCGCGCTGAGCAGCCGCGGCTATGTGCTCGAGAACGGCTCCGTGGTGTTGCACGGATCGAGCCGCGATCTGCTTGAGAACCCCGATGTCCAGCGCGCCTATCTGGGATTGTGAGGCGCGCCGTCTCGGCGAGGCGCCGGGCGTTGCGGCTCGTCGAGCCGCCGTTTGGTCCCCCGCTCCCCGGCTATTGCAGCCGCCTCTCGCTTGGGTCTCACTTATGAACACCGCCACTTCTCTCCTGATCGAGCGTGATCAAGACCTGGTCACGATCACGATGAACCGGCCGCCGGCCAATGCGCTGAATGCGCAACTCATCGTCGAGTTGCTGGAGGCGATCCGGCGCTTTGCCGACGACGAGAATCCGCCCGGCATCGTGCTCACCGGAAGCGGCGACCGCTTCTTCAGCGCAGGCGGCGACATCAAGGAAGTCGTCGGGATCGACGTCGCGAGGCCGCGCATCCGGTTCTTCCACGAACTTCTCGTGGCGATGGAGAACTATCCAGGCCCGATCGTCTGCGCCGTCCGCGGCTATGCGGTCGGAGGCGCCCTGGAGTTTCTGCTGCATGCGGACCATATTGTGGCCGATGCGGCGTGCAAGATTGGATTTCCGGAAATCAACCATGGCCTGCTGCCGGTGACCAAAGGTATGCGCCGGGCCGTCGAGAAGCTCGGCGTGCGGGCGGCGCAAGAGCTGCTGTACTGGGGCGAGCTCGTCGGCGCGGAGCGCGCTGTGGCGATCGGCGCCGTGAACGAGATCGTCCCGACCGAGGAGGTCGCGTCCCGTGCGCGAGACGTGTGCGGCGTGTTGCGGCAGAAAGACCGCAAGCTGTTCCATGCCATCAAGCGATCGCTCAACCTCACCGCGCAAATGAGCGATCAGGCGCTCGAAAAAATGACCGTGGCCGACCTCGACGCCTATGTCACAGCCGAGAGCTCAACCAACGCGCGTGCGAGATTTCTGTCAAAGAACAGTAAGGGCTGAGCCGATGACGCGCGGATATCCCGATCAGATCTATCTGGAGCAGATGAGCCACGAGGAAGTCGCCGCGGCGCTGGCCGATGGGTGCACGACGGTAGTGATCCCGCTGGGGGCCGTCGAGCAGCATGGGCCGCATTTGTCTTTGGGCATGGATGCGGATCATGCCGATGCTCTGGCCGAGCGGATCGCGCGCAGCCGCGGCAACACGCTGGTGGCACCGACTATCACGGTCGGCTGCTCGTCTCACCATCTGCCATTCGCGGGTACGATCTCGCTACGGCCGGAGACGCTGGAAGCGATTTGTGTCGATTATTGCACAAGCCTGGCGCGGCACGGTTTCAAGCGTATCCTGATTCACTCGGGTCACATCGGCAATTTTCCGGTCTTGAAGGACATGCTCGGTCGCTTGCGCGAAGCCGTCCCCCCGGATGTCGAGATCCTGGCGTTCTTCGACTCGACGAAATGGATCGACACGTGGCGCGATGCGGTGCGCGAAGCCGGAGGAGACGTGTCGGCCGTCGGCGGCCACGCCGACATCGCCGAGACGTCGCTGATGATGGTCATTAGGCCCGACAGCGTCAGACCGGACCGCTTCGAGGTGGGCCATCTTGGCGGCTTGTCGGAGGCTGATCTCGAGCTGATGTGGAAGAACGGCATCCGATCGGTTTCGCAGAACGGCGTGATCGGAAGTCCGATCGGCTCGAGCTACGCCATCGGCGAAGCGTGCCTCGCGGCGGTCGCCGAGTTGCTGATCAAGACTTTCGATAGCGAGGCCGGAGCCGCCAGCGCCCGCCGTTGACGGTCAGCCCGTCCGCTGCGTGGCGAAGCTTCCCGGGGCGTCTGCCATGTTGCGAATGCTGACAGCATAAAATTCGGAAAGCGTTACTACGCAACGCGGCTTTCGGGCGAAAATATCGCCACGCCTATGAAACCCTGTGCCATCTCGCAAGCTAAAAGGATGGAGACATGGCACTTACGTTTGGGTTCTGGTCTGAACAGGAAACCCAGGTCGGCCACAGTTACTCGCGCAGGCTTCACGAACTGGTCGACGAAGTCCGTCTGGCCGAGAAGGTCGGCTTCGACTGCGTCGCGCTCTCCGAGCAGCACGTGGCACTGGGTGGGATCTCGAGCTCGGCGCCCGAAGTGGTGTTCGGCTATCTGGCCGCGGTGACATCGCGCGTCAAGCTGCGCGCGGCGGTGACGCTGATGCCGCAGCGCATCAACCACGCCTTGCGTTCGGCCGAACGGCTTGCGGTGACCGACATCCTGTCCAACGGCCGCATGGAATTTTACGGCGGCCGCGCCAACACCACCATCGCGATGCGGGCGTTCAACGTCGATCCGAACGAAACGCTGGCCCAGATGGAAGAAGGACTGGCGCTGCTGAAAACGGCGATGCGCCAGGACATTTTCACCTTCGACGGCAAGTACTACCAGATCCCTCCGCGCCAGCTGGTTCCGAAGCCGCTGCAGAAGCCGCATCCGGTGATCGGGATCGCGGCGACCAGCGAGCGCAGTCACGTCTGGGCCGCCTCGCAGGGCTTCGCCGTGATGAGCAGCAACATCTATCAGGGTTGGGAAGCGCAGCAGAAGCTGATCGGCGCCTATCAAAAAAACTGGAAGCGCGACGAGGGGGGACCGCTGCAGCGTCCGCGTATCGGCATTCCGCTGTTCATCGGCATCGGGAAAACGGACGAGCAGGCCAAGGCGGATTATGCCGGCCCGCTGATGCACTATGCCAAGATCTCGACCGATGCCTATCCGCGTCTCGCGGCGATTGCCGACGACTACAAGTACATGGGAGAGAGCGTGCCGTCGATGGTACTTGCCGCCAACGACTGGAACTATCTGGTCAACGAGTCGGCCACGACGGTGTGCGGCAGCCCCGATACGGTCATTCGTCAGATCGAGAAGTTCGAGGCCATGGGAATCGACGAGGTGCTGCTGCACATGGACTCCGTCCCGCACGAAAAGATCATGGAGGCGATCGACATGGTCGGTCGCTACGTCATCCCGCATTTCAACGACAGAAACAACGTCGTGCGGCCGACCGAGGAGATCCTCGGGCAGATCCGGCAGATGCGTACCCAGAAGCAGTAATCCAACGGTGAAATCAATGTCGCAATACGACTACAAGTACCTGATCGTCGAACAGCGCGCCACCGGCGTCGCGATTGTCACGATGAACCGCCCGGAGATCCTCAACGCGATCAACTGGGAGATGCACGAGGAGCTCGAAGACGTCTTCGTCAAGCTGGATCACGACATATCTGTCGACGCGATCGTTCTCACCGGTGCGGGCCGCGGATTTTGCTCCGGTGGCGATCAGAAGTCGCTGGATAAGGGAACGCTGCCGTCCCCGACGCGCAGCGGTCGCCACCTCATCCGCAACATGCTGGAAGTCGAAGTGCCGATCGTCGCGGCCGTCAACGGTGTCGCGGTCGGCCTCGGTGCCACGCTCGCGCTGTTCTGCGACGTGATCTATGCGAGCTCGACAGCTCGTTTCGCCGACACGCACGTCAATGCCGGCGTCGTCGCGGGCGATGGCGGCGCGGTGATCTGGCCGCTGCTGATGGGGCCGGTGCGCGCGAAGCACTATCTGATGACCGGCGAATTCATCTCCGCCGAGAAAGCGGCTGCTATCGGCATGATCAACGAGGTGGTCGCGGACGGCAACGTTCTCGATGCCGCGATCGAATACGCCGAACTGCTGGCAAGCGGGCCGAAGGAATCGATCGTGTGGACCAAGTACAGTGTCAACAAGATCATCAAGCAGTACGCCCACCTGCTGCTCGACACCTCTGCGGCGCTGGAGATGTTGACCTTCAAGTCGCCCGAGCGGGCCGAGGCGGTTGCGGCATTCGCGGCCAAGCGTAAGCGTTTCGCGGAGCGCTGAGATGAACGTCGCTGCGATGACATCCGGCGCTCAGTTGGCCGATACGACCGTCGTGCAGCTTTTGGCTGCGCGACTCGCGGAGCGGCCCGACAAGATCGCCTTGCAACAAAAGCGTCACGGCGCCTGGACCGCCATGACGTGGGGCGCCTATGCGCAGCGTGTCGCGAACTTGGCCAGCGCGCTGCGGCGTGCTGGTCTCGAGCGCGGCGATCGGGTCGCGATCATGGGCGATTCGTCCGAGGAATGGCTGATCGCCGACATGGCCACGATGTGCGCCGGCGGCGTCATGGTGGGCGTGTACTTCACCTCGTCACCCGAAGAAGTGGCTTACTGCTTGACGGATTCAGGCGCGAAGTTCGCGTTCGTCGGCGGGGAGCAGCAGCTTCGCATCGTGCTCGCCTCCGGTCAGGCCGAGCAGCTCCGCGGCATCATCGTGCTCGACCCGGATTGGACCGGCGAGGCCACGGCGTCGATCAAGTCTCTGGCCGACGTTGTCGGAGCACACGATGTCGACGCGCACGATTATCTGCAGAAGGAAAGCGCGACAGCAAAGGCGTCCGATGTCGTCAGCATCGGCTATACGTCCGGGACGACCGGAAACCCCAAAGGCGCTATGCTGACGCACCTTTCCATTCTCGCCGGCGTTCATTGCATCACCCTGTTCGCCCCCAGCATGCGCGAAGAGGAACACCGAGTGGTCGTGCATTTGCCGATGTCGCACACCGTCGCGCGCGGGCAGGCGACGACGTTGCCGCTGATCGCCGACGCAGTTCCGTATTTCGGCGAGACGACCGCGGACTTCGTCCGGACGATCAAAGAAGTCAAGCCGACCTACTACATGGCGCCGCCACGTTTCTACCAGCGTTTTGCGACGCAACTTCTCAGCAAGGTACATCCCGCCGGCGGTGCTGGAGATCAGAAGTACGCACTTGCCATGACGATCGCGCGCAGGGCGCTCGAGGACCGACAGCGCGGCCACGAAGATGCCTTCGTCTCGAACCTGTTCGCGGCCTGCCGCGAGCAAGTGTTCCTGCCGCTGCTCGCGGAGGTCGGTTTCGACGAGCTGAAGGTCGCGTTCACTTCGTCGGCGGCGATGCCGTCCGAGCTGATGTCGCTGTGGCAGCTGTGGGGCTTGCAGCTCAAGGAGTGCTACGGCCAGACCGAACTGGTCGGTGCCAATCTGGTGCAGATGGCGGAGTGGCCGAAGGCCGGCAACGTCGGGGTCCCGCTGCCGGATCCGGCCTGGGAAACCGCCGTGCTCCAGGACGGCGAGATGATCGTCCGTGGACCGGGATTGTTCGCGGGCTATTGGAACAAGCCGGACGAGACGAAAGCGGCGCTTCGCGACGGCTGGCTCTACACCGGCGACATCGTCGAAGTGTCGCCGGAAGGAACCTTCAAGCTGGTCGACCGGAAGAAGGAGATCATCAACACGTCGAACGGCAAATCGATCAGCCCGACTCAGATCGAAAACGAGCTGAGGCACAGCCCGTTTATCTCCGAGGCGGCTGTGATCGGCGAGGGGCGAAAATATCTCACCGCCCTGATCGAAGTGGATGCCACCGCCACAATGGACTGGGCGAAGTCGCGCGACGACAAGATCGCGAGTTACGCCGACCTGGCAGGCTCCGAGATCGTCAACCGGCTGATCGAGGCGGAGATCGGCAAGGCCAACGGAAGGCTGGCGCGAGCCGAGCAGATCAAGGCGTTCCGCATTCTGCCGGAGGAGCTGTCGCTCGAGAACGGCGTGATGACGCCGACGCGGAAGAAGCGTCGCAAGCAGATCAACGAGCGCTATCAGTCGCTGATCGCGTCGCTCTACGACGAAACCGAGGAAAAACTGATCAAGGCCGAAATGGGCCTTTGAGATCGGCGGTCGCTCCTTCAACGCACGAAGCTACTAGGCGAGATAGATTTATTCCTTCAGCAACAGGACATCGATATGACCAAGCGAAGCGGAATCACGCGGCGGAGGATTGTCGGAGGCGGATTGGGAATTGCGGCAGGCCTGGTATTGGTATCAAGGCCATCGTTTGCGGCGAACATGAAGGTGAAGGTAGGAGCGATCATGCCCAGCAGCGGCGTGCTGGCGTTTCCCGGTCAGGCCTGCGTGCGCGGCATCGATCTCGGCGCAAAATTCGCGCGTGAGAGGTTCGGCCTCGACATCGAGATTGTTCACGCCGATACGCAAAGCCGTCCGGAGAACGGCCGGATTGCCGCCGAGAGCCTCATCCGGCAGGGCTGCACCGTGCTGATCGGCGCGTGGGATTCCGGCGCCACCATTTCGGCGCTGCAGGCCTGCGAGGCCGCCAAGGTGCCGATGGTGGTCCACATCGCGAGCGCCACCCAGGTGACTTCGCAAGGCTTCACCCAAGTGTTCCGCTATTACCCCACGTCGCTGACCATCGTGCGGCAATCGCTGACCGAGCTGAAGTCAGTGCTCGGCACGCTGAAGGATCCGCCGAGCAGCGCCGTCGTTCTCCATCTCAACAACACGATGGGGCAGTCGACGGCGGCCAGCATCGATCAGGCGTGGAAGGAAGTGGGCGTTCCGCTCAAGATCGCGCAGTACGTTGCCTATGACGAAAAGGCCAAGGATCTGTCGGTAGAGGTCGCCAAGGCGAAAGCATCGGGTGCCGATGCCTTGATCTCGGTCACGCGCGTCAACGACGCGATCATGATCGCGCGCGAATGCATCAAGCAGGGCTGGGATCCCAAGATGGTGTTTTCGCCCAACTCCAACGGCGTGTCGGACAAGGCGTATCACGACGCGCTCGGAAAGTACGGTGACGGTCCGATTCTGTCGGCGTTGTGGCTCAATCCCAAGGGCGCCGAGACCGACAAGATCATGAAGATGTTCGCGGCCGACTACCCGAACGACTGGTTCGATGCCAATGCGGGCTGCGCATTCGAGGCGGTGCAGATCGTCGCAGACGCCGTGACGCGGGCGGCGTCGCCGGAGTCGCCGGCGATTCACGGCGCGCTCACGACGACCGACATGAAGCCTTTCCTGATGTACGGCGACAACACCAAGTTCGACGAGACCGGCCAGAACATCCACTGTTCGATGGTGATGCTGCAGGGTTTGAAAGGCAGGCCGCGGGTGGTGGCTCCAAAGGCCATCGCGGAAGCGTCGCTCGAGTATCCGCTTGCGCCTTACAGCAAACGCTGACGTCCTTACGTGCGGCCCCGCGAAAGCGTCGTGGGGTCGCGGTCGTCAAATACCGAGGCAAGGACGTGCGAGCTAGGGCAAACTGTCCGAATTGATCATGCGCGACCGCTCGGCAAGGAAGCGGAGGGGGCTCTGTCCCATCGTCTTCTTGAACATCGTGATGAACGCGCTGGGCGTTTCGTAGCCCAGTTCCAGCGACACGGCCTGGACCGAACTGCCCGCCGTGAGGCGCTGCATGGCGATCAGAATGTGGAGACGCTGGCGCCAGCGCCCGAAGGTCATCCCTGTTTCCTTGGCGATGAAGCGTGCGAAGGTACTCTCGCTCATCGCGTAGCGCGAGGCGACTTCGTCCATCGTGCTGCGGTCGCCCGGATTATTCAACAAGGAGGTCGCAAGGTGTTGAAGACGGGCGTCGGGGGAGATCGGCAGATACATTTCATCCGTCGTCGACATTTGCACGAGTTCGTCGAGCAAAACCCGGCCGAGACGGCTGGTCGGTCCTTCCAGCGGATAGAGCGGTGGGAACACCGAGAGGCGGTGGATCAATTCTCGCACCAGCGACGTGATCATCAGCGTGCAGCAGGTCCGCGGCAGCATGCTGACCTGCGGATCGATGAACACGGTGTAGAGTTTGCCGAAATCGGCCACGCAATTGCTGTGCTGCACGCCGGCCGGGATCCATACCGCGCCTTGCGGAGGCACGATCCACAAGCCGCCAGGCGCCCGGCACATCACCGAGCCATGAGAAGCGACGACCAATTGGCCTTTGCGGTGTGAGTGCAGCGGCAGGTCGTCGTTGTCTTTGCTGGTTTCGAGACAGAATGAAGTGATGGGACGATCGAACTGGTCCGGATCGACCGGATCATAGTTGATCCGAAGATCGGGCAGATCCATTCGCGCAAAATCGCGATCGAACTCGGTCTCGGGCGGCATTTCAATCCTGCCAATTCGTCAAGTCAGTCAAGCCTTGATGCAGATTCTGCTCCTAGCCGAGGTTAGCTGTTTTGAAAGGTCAGGTCACTAGTCGCGGCGAGCCGTCGAGTTCGCTGATCTGCGACAAGATGCCCGCTACTGCGGCGTGAGCGCTTAGTGAGGCGGCATGTTGCGCCGTGACCAAGCGGAAGCACCTGTCATGCGGCCCACGGCTCTATCACTCGCCTGATTGAACCAACAGCAGAGAATGCTGCGATGCGAGCCTCGGCGTCCCGCCGGAGCCGGGCAATCCGTCGGAACGCAGCCGTATTCAGCAGCACGTGCCACAGCACCCGATGCTACCAAGTGCGGGCTTTCTCGGAGCCCGACGTATGACTGCACACATCGATCCGCCACGCAAGGCCGTCAACGCCGACCAGGACGCGGTCGAAACCGCCGATTGGCTCGCATCGCTTGGATCGCTCCACCACAGCGCCGGTGCCGTGCGCGTGCGATACATCCTGGCTGCGCTCGATCGGCGTGCGAAGGAGCTCGGCGTTCTGCCGGACTCTCCGCCGTTTTCGCCCTATCGCAATTCGATTCCGCTCGAGCAGCAGAAGTCCTACCCCGGCGACGTCGCGATCGAGACCCACCTGACGGCGATCATTCGCTGGAACGCGCTCGCGATGGTGGTCCGTGCCAACAAGGCCTATGGGGAACTCGGCGGGCACGTCGCCAGCTACGCCTCGGCCGCGGAAATTTTCGAAGTCGGTTTCAATCATTTCTTTCGCGCGTCAAGCTCCGAGTCGGAGGGGGACTTGGTGTATTTCCAGCCGCATTCGTCCCCCGGAGTCTATGCACGAGCGTATCTCGAAGGCCGACTGTCGGACGAGAATCTGAAGCTGTATCGCCAGGAACTGAGCGGCCCCGGTCTGTCGTCCTATCCACATCCCTGGCTGATGCCGGAGTTCTGGCAGGTGCCGTCGGCGTCGATGGGCCTCGGCCCGATCAGCGCGATCTACCAGGCGCGGTTCATGAAGTATCTGCAGCATCGCGGTCTGGTGCAGACGGCTGGTCGCCACGTCTGGGGTGTGTTCGGCGACGGCGAGATGGACGAGCCGGAATCGATCGCCGGGCTCGCCCTGGCGGCGCGGGAAAATCTCGACAACCTCACCTTCGTCGTCAATTGCAACCTGCAGCGCCTGGATGGGCCGGTCCGCGGCAACGGGCAGGTGATTCAGGAACTCGAGTCTCTCTTCCAGGGCGCCGGCTGGAACGTCATCAAGGTGCTATGGGGATCCGACTGGGACGATATCTTCGCGCGTGACAGCAAGCATGCGCTGCTGCGCAAATTCGCCGACACCGTCGATGGCAAGTATCAGACACTCGGCGCCAAGGATGGGGCCTACAACCTCGCCAACTTCTTCAGCGAGGACCCCGAGGTCCGGGCGCTGGTTGCGCACATGTCGGACGCGGATATCGACGGCCTGAAGCGCGGTGGCCACGACTTCAAGAAGCTGTTCGCGGCCTTTGCCGCCGCGAAGGACATCAAGGGTCGGCCGACCGTCATTCTGGCGAAGACCAAGAAGGGCTACGGCATGGGCGGCGCCGGCGAGTCGCGTATGACGTCGCACCAGACCAAGAAGCTCGACGTCGACGCGCTGTATGCGTTCCGCGACCGGTTCGCCCTGCCGCTCAATAACGAGCAAGTCGAGAATCTGGAATTCTTCAGGCCTGCGGAAGACAGCGCGGAAATTCAGTATCTGCGCGCCCGTCGCGCGGCACTCGGCGGCTACATGCCGGCGCGGCGACGCGCTTCGGCGGCGCTGCCGGTGCCGCCGCTGCAATCCTACGCGGAGTTCGCGCTGCGCGGCGACGGCAAGGAGACGTCGACCACGATGGCGATCGTACGGCTGTTCACCAATTTGCTCAAGGACAAGACGCTCGGCCCGCGCATCGTTCCGATCGTCGCCGACGAAGCTCGCACCTTCGGAATGGCGAACCTGTTCAGGCAGGTCGGCATTTACTCGCCGGCAGGGCAGCTCTACGAGCCGGAAGATGCCGGCTCGATGCTGTACTACAAGGAAGCGATCGACGGTCAATTGCTGGAGGAGGGGATCACCGAGGCGGGGGCGATTTCGTCCTGGACCGCGGCGGCGACCTCCTACAGCATCCATAACTTCCCGTTGCTGCCGTTCTATATCTACTATTCGATGTTCGGCTTTCAGCGGGTCGGCGATCTGATCTGGGCGGCGGCGGACCAGCGCGCGCGTGGCTTTCTGATCGGGGCGACGGCCGGCCGGACGACGCTTGGTGGCGAAGGCTTGCAGCATCAGGACGGGTCCAGCCATCTGATGGCGGCGACGGTTCCGAACTGCCGGGCCTACGATCCGGCATTCTCCTACGAGGTGGCCGTCATCTTGGATCACGGCATGCGGTCGATGCTCGAGCAGGGCAACGACGAGTTCTATTACCTCACGGCGATGAACGAGAACTATGCGCAGCCCTCGATGCCCGACGATGCGCGCGACGGCATTATCAAGGGTCTCTATCGGGTTCTGCCGAGCGCTGACGGGCCGGCGAAGATCAGGCTGGTCAGCTCGGGCGCCATTCTTCCGGAGGCGCTCGCCGCCGCGGCGATGCTGCAATGCGAATGGAAAGTGCCCAGCGAAGTCTGGTCGGCAACGAGCTTTTCCGAGCTGGCGCGAGAGGCGCGTGAGGTGGAGCGAACTAATCGGCTCTCGCCGCTGTCGAAGCCGGTCGAGAGCCACGTCGCACAATGCCTCGGCGGCAAGGTGCCTATCGTCGCGGCATCGGATTATGTCCGGGCGTATCCGCAACTGATCGGTTCTTACATCGAGGCCCCCTATACGGTGCTGGGCACCGACGGCTTCGGGCGTAGCGATACGCGCGCCGCGCTGAGATCTTTCTTCGAGGTCGATCGCAAGCAGATCGTCGTTGCGGCGCTGTCGGCGCTGGCAAAATCGGGTGACGTGGCGCGTGAGCTGGTCGCCGAAGCCATCGCCAGCTACGGATTGCCGACCGGCGTTGCATCGCCTTGGTCTCGCTGACAGAGGGCGGAGCGCGCATGTCTCATTCAATTGAAGTCGTTCTGCCGGATATTGGGGACTACAAGGATGTTCCGGTAGTCGAAATCAATGTGTCGGTCGGCGACGAGGTCACAATCGACATGCCGTTGCTGTCGATCGAGTCCGACAAGGCGACGATGGAGGTGCCATCCCCGGCCGCGGGCACGGTGGCCAAACTGATGATCGAGGTCGGGGCGCGGGTTTCTCAAGGTTCGATTCTGATGATCCTCGAAGGTCGCGGTGAATCCACCGCGGCTCCGCCGGCGGCTGCGTCGGCGCCACAGGTGGAGCAACGGTTCCCGCAGCAGGAGGCGCTGTCACAGCGGACGCCCGCCGCTCCAGTAGATGACTCGCGAGCACGTGCACAGCTGCCGCAGCCCAGCGGGGCTGCGCATGCGTCGCCGTCGGTTCGCGCTTTGGCGCGTGAGCTCGGTGTGGCGCTGGACTCTGTCGTGCCCACCGGGCCCAAGGGCCGGATTCTGCGCGAGGATGTGGCGGCCTTCGTCAACGGACTGGTGCGATCAAGACCGGCGATGGCGCCAGCGCCCGACGCGCCGGTCGATTGGCCCAAGGTGGATTTCGAGAGGTACGGCGCGGTCGAGCGCCTGTCGCTGACGCGGATCCAGAAGCTGACCGGCGCGAACCTCTCGCGCAACTGGAGCGTCATTCCACATGTTACGAATTTCGACAAAGCGGATGTGACCGACGCCGAGGCCTTTCGTCAGCTCGCCAACGCCGAGGCCGCGAAGGCCACGGCGAAGCTCACCATGGTGTCGCTGCTGATCAAGGCCGCGGCCTTGGCGCTGCAGAAATACCCGCGCTTCAATTCCTCGCTCGATGGCGATGAGCTGATCCTCAAGCACTACGTCCACATCGGCTTCGCCGTCGACACGCCGAAAGGTCTGGTCGTGCCGGTGATCCGGGACTGCGATAAGAAGGGCCTTCGGCAGATCGCCGCGGAGATGCGCTCGCTCGCCGACAAGGCGCTCGCAGGGCAGCTCGCGTGGGGCGACATGCAGGGCGGCTGTTTCTCGGTGTCGTCTCTGGGCGGCGTCGGCGGTCAGGGATTCTCTCATCAATCCTCAGCGCTCCATTCCCGCAAAGATCGTTCAGCTGACCGGCATCACGAACGAAATGGTTCGGGACGCACCTTTGTTCGCGGAGGTAGCGGACAATTTCATGGAGTTCATGGGGACGGCATTTTCGTCGCCCATAATGTCAGCTTCGACTACGGTTTCATGGCCTACGAATTCGAAAGGATCGCGCGGCGCTTCAGATTCCCCAAGCTCTGCACGTGCGCCGGAATGCGACGCCGCTATCCGGGACACAAGTCCTACGGACTTGGGAAACTTTGCGAGATATATGGCATCTCGCTCGCCACTCATCATCGAGCCTTATGCGTTGCGCGGGCCTCGGCGCATTTGTTGAATCTCATCAACAAGAAGCGGAGCGAGGAGGGGTACCGCGAAGCTGCGTAGCCATTCATAAACGAGCAGGTGCCTGGAAGCGCCGAGCTACGCGGCTGCATCTGAGAGTTCAGTCGATTCTAACAACGGTCCGTTGATCCGCTGACTTGTAGATCGCCTCCATGAGCTTCATGTCGCGCAGACCTTCCTCGCCGGGCGTCCTTGGCGACCTGTCGGTGAGAACGCATTCCGCCATGTGATCCAATTCCAGAGCGAACTGGTCTTTTGCAGAGATCTCGATCGACGTCTCGGTCTCGCGGCTGTCTATTGCGCGACGTACTGTCAGCCGCTGCCCTTTGTACGGATAGGTTGTCCAACAGGAGACTGCCGCCGTCCGAGTGGACCGCCAGGCGCGATGCCCTATGGATACCGTAGCTGGTCGAAAGGTTGGCCATAGCGCCGAAGGGAACCGCATGATCCAGGCGACGCTCTCTTCCACTTCCCGAAAGCGCGGATCGCCCTCGCTCGAGTGGATGCGAGCCTCTATCTCGACCGGCTCACGGCCGGTGACAGCCCGCGCGGCGTTGAGACAATAGATACCTACGTCCGGCAGGGATCCGCCGCCGGCCAATGCCTTGCGGAGCCGCCATTGCTCGGGATCTCCCTGGTTCTGACCGTTGATCGATTCGATCAGCTTGATCGGCCCGAGCTCTCCGCTTTGCGCACGACGAATGACCTCCAAATGATGAGGCTGGTAGCGGCAGCGATAGGCGATCATCAGCTTGACGCGGGCCGATGAGCACGCCTCGATCATCGATCGAGCATCCTCTGAACTCGTCGCCATTGGCTTCTCGCAGAGCACGTGCTTTCCGATGGCCGCGGATCGAAGAACGTATTCCTTGTGCATCGAGTTCGGCAGAACGATGTAGACGACTTTGACGTCTTCCATTTCGCGGAGCCGCTCGAGTTCCTCATAACCGAGCAGAGCTTCCGGTCGGACGCCATACTGGCGGCCAGGCACGGTCAGCTTGTCCGGCGATCCCGAAACCAGCGCGGCCAGGCGGCTTTTCTTCGCTTGCCCGAAGGCAGGCAGTATCCATCCATGCTCGACACCAAGACCGCGCGCAGCGAAGGCCTAGGGCTCCGGAGGTCGCAACGGGCCATCCGCCTACTTGCGAGCATCGGTGCACACGTACCGCGACCGCCGCTCCGAAGCTCCGTCGGACACAGCTTTCATCGGCTTGCCGCACGCCGGGCACGCCTTCCGGACCGGATGGAGCATGGCCATCTTTTTTCCCCCTGCCATGGCACTCTAGTTCAGCCGAGATCGCGATCTCAAGCTGGCCGATAAAAATTTGGTCGGGTTCACACTGTTGCCAGCCTTCTTGACTTCGTGACCGCAGAGCACGCAACTCCGGGCAGTGATGTTGAGGGGCGTGTCATGGAGCAGGAGTTCTACCGAGGTCTGGCCCAAAGGGTCCGGGGTATGGCGGAGAAAGCCGAACCGTTCACCCGGCGTCGTCTCCTGGATCTCGCCGAACGGTATGACAGCAGGGGCGGTCATCCCTCGGCATCCAGACCGACCGAGCGGCCGCTGCCAACGCCTCGCACGACGCCGGCTGCAGCGACTTTCTCTGGACCCGGCGAGGCCTGACGCCCCCACCCCTGTCGTTCTTGATGGTGCCGCACCGCGCACCCGATGAAGCCTGGCGGCCGTCCCGCAGTGCGCGAAGGGATCTGCCGACAGACGCTTCCCCAGGACCAAGCTCGCCTACCCGGCCGGTGGTCCTGGCCTCACCAGGGAGGATTGGATGCCGTGGGCGGGTCCGACATCGCGTTTCCCCCTGATCGCAATCCTAGGGGCTTGGAAGCGGGTGGGGGAGGCGCTGCGCCTCGCACCGGTAACGAGCTGCCGCGTAGGCCACCCTTCCGGCAGGTTGTGCTCGGCAGCCCCCGGAGGCGAGTGAGTTCTGACCACGCCAGGGCGGCGGTGATCCATCTCTGCCGTTCTAGCCCATCGGCTTCGGCGGCAAGCTTCATTGCCGCGACGGCCTCGCGCTCGGAGTCGTACGAGGAGTCCATGGACCCAAATATAGCTGCAGATCGTAAACGATCACGCACCAGTGGGGCCGTAGCAATCCCGGGTCGGCATCATACGCGGACGCCTGTCTAGCCTTTTGGAGCTGCTCCGCCGATCCGCCCGTTCATAGCGCGGACCTCTGGAGCGCTCGCGATTGAGGCCCTGCGCGAGCGTCCCGCAAGGGGGGCCAACTGCACCGACACTCCCGAAAAGCCCGTGAATCGCTTGTCTTTCAGATATCTCGCGCCGAGCGGTCCCGATATTGTGGGGCCTGACGGGACTACCTCATCGGCTCAACACGAGAAGAGATGTTTCAAGACGCATCGGATCTGGCCGCGATGGCCGAGGTACTAGGCCGATCGAGCGACTACCGGGTGCTGCGCCGCCTGGTACCGCGGCCAACGTGGATGCCGGCCTTCGGACAGGAAACCAAGATCGGCATCCTGCTCGACACCGAGACAACCGGCCTCGACCACCGCAAGGACGAAGTCATCGAGCTCGGCATGGTCAAGTTTGGCTACACGCCGGACGGTCGCATCATTGATGTCACGGACACGTTCTCCGCCTTCAATGAGTCGTCCGAGCCGATCCCGGCCGAGATCACGGCGCTTACCGGCATCACCGATGAAAATGGTGGCCGGCCACAGGATCGACGAGGCCGCCGTGAACGCCTTCGTCGACGATTCCGTGGTCCTGGTCATCGCGCATAACAGTAGATTCGATCGGAAGTTTTCCGAACGCTACTAGCCCGTCTTCGAGCGGAAGGCGTGGGCATGCTCCGCGACCGAGGTCGATTGGCGGCAGCACGGCTTCGATGGAGCGAAGCTCGGCTACCTTCTGAACGGCGCCGGCTATTTCCACCAGGCGCACCGCGCGGTTGACGACTGTCACGCGCTGCTCGAGATCTTGGACTTCGACCTACCAACGACCGGCGCGCCAGCGCTCGCTGTCCTGCTCGAGAGCGCACGACAGAGGACCATCCGGATATGGCCGAACAGTCGCCGTTCGAAGTCAAGGATCGCTGAAGCGCCGCGGCTATCGCTGGAGCGACGGGACGGACGGTCGGCCATAATCCTGGTACGTTGACGTCCGCGAGTCCGCTCTAGAAACCGAACTCGCATTTCTCCGGACCGAGATCTACCTGCGCGACGTGAGCCGCGCTTGCAGATGCTGACTGCCTTCACCCGCTTCTCCTGCAGGATCTGAGGGCCGCCAATCGCCACGCCGAAATACGCGGCGAACCTGCCCTCAGCGGCCGAGACGTTTCTCGACCCGCTTGCGGCTGTTGCCGACCTTCTTCACGGCTTTCTTCACCGCGGAGGCCGAGCGGCCAGTCTTCTTTGCTTCGTATCGCACTTCGTAGTCCTGGCCCTTAGCCACACGGGTGCGATCTTGTTTGCGTCCCCGTGCGGTCTTCTTCTTCGCTGCCACCATCTGCTCCTCCGTCTGCCAAACTGATGTCCAAGGCAACTACCTTCCGCTGAGCGACAGACTCATTCGAGTGACAATGTTGTGCCAGGCGTGCTCTTCCTCTGCGGGATAATTGATCAGGACGCCATGGATTAGCTGCCCCGAGAAGTTGCAGCGGTCGTACCAGACCTTGTCGCCCTTGTAGCTGGAGACCGCAAAGAACCGTGGTGTCACTCGCTTGTACTGAATGCGCTTTTTCGCGAGCAAGGCCGCGGGTGAATCGCCCTCGATGTTAGGCGCGGCCTGGATCGTGATGTCAGCACGTCCGTCGGCGGTTCGGAACGGTTGCCCGTAGCCGTCGGTCGGCCAGCTTCTTCCGTGAAGATCGAAGATGGAAAATCCATCGAGGTGCCGGTCTGAGGAATGGTGTACTTGGTCCATCGCACCGGCTGCGCCGAGACCGTGGCTATCGAGACAACAAGTGCCGGGAGAGCACGGCATAAGCCGTCCAACCACTGCGCAGGTAAGGCCGAGTGATTGGCGCTGTGCGGTTATTTTGCGCTCCATTTTCGCGCAGCGGACCGCGGGTGCCAGCCGGTACCCAGCCTTCCCTGCGCCCTCTTGGCTTCGAGGGTGAAGTGACCAGGCAAAGCTCGGGCGAAACGCGCCGCGAGAACGCGAAACCGCGTGTTTCGCCATCACGCATCCGACGGACACGCCATGAAACTTGCGCAGCGCGATCGGCCCGGACCGTAACGTTGTGCGATCCGGACCGATCGGCGTCGTGCGTGCGGATCTAGCTGCAGCTCAGCGGCAACGGCCGGCCGGGATGCAGCTCGTACCAATCATAGCAATCCGGACCGGCGCCGTAGAGTCCATATCCGGGCCGGTAGCGACCGTAGCTGTGAAACGCGTGCTGGCGGAGGCCGCCGGCATGATCGCCAAAGCCGAGGTGCTCGCCACCGAACCGGGCGCCGCCGCCGAATCCGCCTTCATGCCCCATGCCGCCGAAATGCGCGCCGCCGCCAAAGCCCGCATGTCCGCCGCCGAAGCCGCCGCCGCCAAATCCACCGTGGCCGCCGCCGCCACCGCCGTGCGCGTCGGCCGTGCCGATCGCGAGCGTCGAGGCGAGCGCTGCTGTGGCCAGAATCATGATGACTCGTTTCATGGAAAACTCCTCTCGTGTTGAGCCCGGTCATCCCTGAAGCCCACTTCCGCGTCGCGCGGTGCGCGCGAGGCTGCTTGATGGCTGGGCGTGTGACGCTGGAGAGGTAGGAGCGCGGCGCGACAGTCCAACTGAATTCGAGGTCAGACATTCGAGTCAGATATCGGGCGCGCCGCGCACGAAGGTGATCGCGTCGCGCGTGGGCGCGACGCAACCCAACGCAAGGAAGCGGGCTGACGAGATCAGTCCGCTCCCCGTTATTCGATAGGCGTCCGGCGGCGAAGTCACCCGGCCGGATACGTTGGCGCGATCAGAAGAAGCTACCGGTGCCGGGCTCGCAAGGCACGTTGTTGCCGGTCCATGGCGCAGTGGCGAAGGCCCCGACGCGCGGCGCCGGAACGCAGCCGCGTTCGCCCTGATAGACCGGCGCGCTCGTTGCGACCGTGTCGGCCTCCATCGCGGGCTGCCGCACGACGCGGTGATGCTCGCGCGCCATCACGGGGCCGCCGAGCATCGCGGCCGCAATCAGTCCCATCGACAACAGTTTGGACGTGGTCATTCGCTCTCTCCTTTGATGACATCAGGCCGACCAAGCCGGCTGGTCATCGAGGTGGGCGCGATCGACCGCGATTCAAATGCACGAATTGCTCACCGCAATTCAACGGCCCGTGAGCCGATGTAACGTCGTACCACGATCGTGCGAATCCATAACATCCGTTGTCCCCCGGAACGACCGCGAGTGCGTCGAGCGCATATATTCGATGCAGCGCAGTTCGAAGCGGAGCCCACAAGATGATCACGACATTGGCAACACGTATCGCCCGTGCACTGGCGCTGCTGGCGCGGCGCGCAGCCCGCATCATGAACTGCAATTCAATGGCGCCCGATGCGCCGCAAGCCTATCTCGTACCGCAGCGAGTGGCCGGCAACAGGCGGCGTCAAGGCTGCGCGCGCGACGCGCGCGGGTATCGCACATGACCCAGCGCGTCGCCGAGCCCACGCGCCCCTACCGCGCGCCGAGACGCCGCGCGGAACGTGGAGCGAGGATCATGAACCGGATTCTCCTGATCGAGGACGACGCCGAGACCGCCGAGGCGATCGTCGCGGAGCTCGCCGATCGCGGGTTCGAGGTGCATTGGGCCGCCGACGGCGTCGACGGCCTCGACCGCGCGCGCGCGTCGAGCCCCGATGCCATGATCGTCGATCGCATGCTGCCGGGAATGGACGGGCTCACCGTCATCGAGGCGCTGCGCAACGACCAGGTCAGGACGCCCGTCCTGGTCCTGAGCGCCCTCGGCGCGGTGGACGACCGGGTGCGCGGATTGCGCATGGGCGGAGATGATTATCTCACGAAGCCGTTCGCGATCATCGAGCTGGTCGCGCGGATCGAAGCGTTGCTGCGCCGTCCGATCGACAGCCGCGAAACCATCCTGCATGTCGGACCGCTCGAGCTCGATCTGATCGAGCGGACCGCGCGACGTGGCGAACGCCGGCTCGAGCTGCTGCCGCGCGAATTCCGCCTGCTCGAATACATGATGCGCCGGAACGACCAGGTGCTGACGCGTGCAATGCTGCTGGAGGAGGTCTGGAACTACAAGTTCGTTCCGGCGACTACGAACCTGATCGACGTGCATATGGGCCGGCTCCGTCACAAAGTCGACGGGCCCGGAGAGGTGCCGCTCATCCACAACGTCCGAGGCTCCGGCTTCGTCCTGCGTTCGCGGCAATAGGGACCGGCGATGCGTCAGATCCAGCTGATCCGCTCCAGCACGTTCCTCTGGGCCCTGGCCATGGCGGCCGGCTTCGCGCTGTTCGTGGTCGGCCTATTCGCATTCATCTATTGGGAGCTCGATGACTATCTGATCGCGCGCTCCGATCGCATGATCACCACCCAGATTCACTTCATCGCGGAGCTGTCGCCGGCCCACCGCATCAGGGCGATCGCGGATCATCTCGATCAGGATTCCAGGGGCGTGCAATATGCGGGACTGTTCGATGCCGCGGGCACCCGCCTTGCCGGCAACATCGACCGCGTGCCGCGCGAGCTCGGGCTCGACGGAGCGGTGCAGGGCGTACGGCTCGATCTCATCAAGGAGAGGGCAAAGCACAATCCCGTCGTCAGGGTGATCGGCCAGCGCCTCGATGGCGGCGATGTCCTGGTGGTGGGGCGGAATGTCGATGAGACGCGCGAGATCTCGACTGTGGTGGGGCAGGCGCTGGCCCTGGGCCTGCTGCCGGCCTTCAGCCTCTGCCTGCTGGCCGGTGCCTGGCTCAGCCTCCGCGCTCAGAGGCGCGTGGAGGAGGTGAACCAGCGGGTCCAGCGCATCGTGGCCGGCGAACTGCGCGAGCGGCTCCCGCAGGACGGGACGGACGATCCGTTCGCGCGGCTGGCCGGGATCGTCAACGGCATGCTCGACGAGATGGAGACGATGATCAATGCGCTCGCCGGCGTCGGCAACGACATCGCCCATGATCTCAGGACGCCGCTCACGCGCGTCCGTCTGGCGCTGGAGCGCGGGCGCTCCCATGCAGCCACGCTTGAGGAACTGCAGGAGACGATCGACAAGGCCATTGCCGGCATCGACCAATCGCTCGCGATCGTCACCGCCCTGCTGCGCCTGACCGAGATCGAGATCAATCGCCGCATAGCCGGCTTTGGCGAGGTCGCGCTCGACGAGATCCTGCGGGAGGTGTGCGACGTCTACGAGCCCATCGCCGAGGACAAGCGCGTGGGGCTCAGTGTGGTCATCGCGCGCGATGTGCTTGTGTGGGGCGACCGCGACCTGCTGTTCGAGGCGGTCGCCAACCTCGTCGACAATGCCGTCAAGTTCACGCCGTCGGGTGGGCGGGTCGAACTCGCCCTGGAAGCGGACGACGACACGGCGCTGGTGTGCGTCAGCGATACCGGGCCCGGCATCAGCGAGCAGGATCGCGAGGCGGTGCTGCGACGGTTCTATCGCTCCGACAAGATGCGCCATACGCCGGGTGTCGGGCTCGGACTGAGCCTGGTCGCCGCCATCGTCAAGCTGCACGGCTTCCGGCTGATCGTCGGTCCGGCCCCCGGAGGGCGAATCGAAATCCTGGCCTGGACCGGACGGGCGGGCAAGGCCGCCGCGCGCCGGTCGCGGACATTGCTGCACGCCGACGCCGACCAGATGGGATGAGCCAGATGGCGCGCGATGCTTTCGAGATTGAACAGCCGGCCTGGACCGTGGGAGCGACAGATGCAGACTAGCCACGAAGTTACGAGAAGCAATCCTCCTGCTACGCCGGTCGCACCGGTGCCGTTCCTCAGCGCGTATTCCGCGGCCATCGGGCGTTACGACTTCCTCGAACCCGGTCAGGAGCAGCAGCTTGCACGCCGCTGGCAGCAGACGAGGGACCGGAGCGCGGCGGATGCTCTCGTCACCAGCCATCTCCGCCTCGCGGCCAGGCTGGCGCGAGGCTACAAGGGATACGGCCTTCCGATGGTCGATCTGATTGCCGAGGCGAATCTGGGTCTCGTGATCGCAGCGTCACGCTTCGAACCCGACCGCGGCGCGCGCTTCTCCACCTACGCGGTCTGGTGGGTCAAGGCCGCCATCCACGAGTACATCCTGCGGTCCTGGTCCCTCGTCAAGATCGGGACGACGGCCGCGCAGAAGAAGCTGTTTTTCAAGCTCCGCGGCGAGATCAGGAAAGCCACCGGCAGCGCGATGGCGGGGCTCACGCCTGACGTTGCCGAATCGATCGCCGGGAAGCTCGAGGTCACGACGCGCGAGGTGATCGAGATGGACGCGCGGCTGCATGGCGACATGTCGCTGAATGTGCGCGTCGGTGGCGAGGACAGCGGAACGGAGCTGGAAGCCATGCTGGTCGACGGGGCGGTCGACGCCGAGACGGTGCTGGTCGATCACGAGCAGACCGAGCGGCGTGCCAGCGCCTTGCGTGTTGCGCTCGGGGGGCTTGCGGCGCGGGAACGTCGCGTCTTCGAGGCGCGGCGGTTGACGGAATGCCCCGTCACGCTCGATCGGCTGGCCCACGAATTGTCCATATCCAGCGAACGCGTCAGGCAGATCGAGATGCGCGCCTTTGCCAAGGTCAAGCGGGCCGTGATGCTCGCCGCGCAGGATGCGCCACGGGGCACCGCATGCAGCGTCTGAATTCATTTTCATTTGAACGCTGGTCCGGCCGCTCTCATCTGTCCGACGATCCCGCGTAACCCGCTCCAGGCAGACCACAATGGGAATTGTTCGCTTCGCGCTACGGCTTCCGCACACATTCTATGTGCTTGCCGCGCTGATCCTGTTCCTCGGCGGCATCGCGATCCGCTCGATGCCGACGGATATTTTCCCGGAGATCCGGATCCCCGTGGTCACGGTGATCTGGAGCTACACCGGTCTGTCCACGCCGGAGATGGAGCAGCGCGTCAGCACCTACAGCCAGTATTCGATCAGCGCCAATGTCAGCGGCATCAAGAATATCGAAGCGCAGACTCTCAACGGCCTGTCGATTCAGAAGATCTACTTCCAGCCGGACGTCAATCTCGATCTCGCGATCTCGCAGATCGTCTCGGGGACCAACGCCATCCGCGCCCTGATGCCGCCGGGGATCCAGCCGCCGATCATCGTGCAGTTCAATGCCTCGAGCGTGCCGGTGCTCCAGCTCAGTCTCCAGTCAAACAGCCTGAACGAGCAGCAGCTCTACGATTTCGGCATCTACCGGGTCCGCCAGCAACTGGCTCCGGTGGCGGGAGTGACGCTGCCCACGCCTGCCGGCGGTAAATACCGCCAGATCATGGTCGACATCGATCCGAACAAGCTGCTGTCGCGCGGATTGACGCCGCTCGACATCGTCAATGCGGTCAACACCCAGAATTTGACCCTGCCGACCGGCACGGCCAAGATCGGCGACACCCAGTATACCGTTCGCACCAATGCGACGCCGGCCACGATCCAGGATCTCAACATGATCCCGGTCAAGTTCGCGAACGGGGCCACGATCTTCCTGAAGGACGTCGCCCAGGTCCGCGACGGCGCCCAGGTCCAGCAGAACATCGTGCGCGAGGACGGCCACCGCGCCGTCCTGCTCAGCGTCATCAAGAATGGAAATGCCTCGACGCTCGCCGTCGTCAACGGCGTGAAGGCGGCTTTGACCTCGATAAGCGCGTCGGCTCCAGCGGGGCTGAAGATCAACGAGCTGTTCGACCAGTCGATCTTCGTGACCCATTCGGTCAATGGCGTGCTGCGCGAAGGTGCGATCGCGGCCGGCCTCACCGCGCTGATGATCCTGGTGTTTCTGGGATCATGGCGATCGACGCTGGTCGTCCTGATCTCGATCCCGCTGGCGATGCTGTCCTCGCTGATCGTGCTGTATTTCCTCGGCGAGACCCTCAACACGATGACGCTCGGCGGGCTCGCCCTCGCGGTCGGCATCCTCGTCGACGATTCGACGGTGACGATCGAGAACACGCACCGGCTCTGGACCGAGGAAGGCATGCCGTTGTCGGAGGCGACCCTGCATGGAGCTGCTGAAATCGCCATCCCGACACTGGTCTCGACGCTCGCCATCAGTTGCGTGTTCACGTCGGTCGTGTTCCTGGAAGGCCCGGCCAAATACCTCTTCACGCCGCTCGGCCTCGCAGTGGTGTTCGCGATGCTGGCGTCCTACGGGCTGTCGCGGACGCTCACGCCGATCACTATCGGCCTGCTGCTGAAGGGTGAACGGCGCCATGGCGAAAGCGAGCGCCCGTCGAACATCTTTGCGCGCGCCTCCGCTGCGTTCGAGCGCGGCTTCGAGCGCCTGCGCGATGGCTATTCCGATCTGCTGCTGAAGCTATTGCGGCTTCGGGCCGTCGTGCCCGTCGTCGCCGTGCTGGTGCTGGCGCTCGGAGCCACCATGTTCGCCTATGTCGGCAGGGACTTCTATCCCCTGATCGACGGTGGTCAGATCCAGCTGCATGTTCGTGCGCCGGCGGGCACGCGGATCGAGCGTACGGAAGCGATCTTCCAGGCGGTCGAGGACAAGATCCGCGAAGTCATTCCGGAGCATGACCGCGCGTTGATCGTCGACAATATCGGTCTCCCGGCGCGGGCCTACAATCTCGCATTCACCGACGGTTCGACGATCGGGGTGAATGACGGCACCATTCTGGTGTCGCTGAAGGATGGGCACAAGCCGACGGCGGATTACGTCAGGAAGCTGCGGCAGGTGCTGCCGGCGGCCTTCCCGGAGGACACCTTCTATTTCCAGGCGGCCGACATCGTCACGCAGATCCTGAACTTCGGGCTTCCGGCGCAGATCGATGTCCGCACGGTCGGTTACGGCAGCAACAATCTGGCCGTGGCCAAGGAGCTGCAGAAGAGCCTCGCGGCGATCCCCGGCGTGGTCGATGCGCATCTGCAGCAGGAGGTCGATGCTCCCGCGTTCTACGCCGACATCGACCGCACTCGCGCCGCGCAGCTGGGCCTCAATGCGAGCACGGTGGCGACCAATATCAATGTCAGCCTCAGCTCGTCTGCGCAGGTCTCGCCGAATTTCTGGACGGACCCGACGTCAGGCATCCCCTATTACCTGGCGGTGCAGACACCGGAATACAGGGCCAACTCGCTGAACGCCCTGGGCAACACGCCGGTGTCGGCCTCGGCTGCCGCAAGCGGCCAGACGGTGCCCGGCTTGCTCAGCAATGTCGCGACGTTCAAGCGAGGGACCGTTCCTACCAATTCGAACCAGGCCAACGTCCAGCCGGTGTTCGACGTCTATGCGAGCGTCCAGGGCCGCGATCTCGGCAGCGTTGCGGCCGACATCGAGAAGGTGACGTCAACCCTGCAGAAGCAGCTCCAGCCAGGCAATTCGATCCAGGTCCTGGGACAGATCCAGAGCATGCATCAGTCGTTCCGCGATCTCGGGATCGGACTGCTGTTCGCGGCCATCCTGGTCTACCTGCTGATGGTCGTGAACTACCAGAACTTTGGCGACCCCTTCGTCGTCATCCTGGCGCTGCCGGCGACATTCTGCGGGATCGTGACGATGCTGTTCATCACCGGGACGACGCTGAACGTGCCATCGTTGATGGGAGCCATCATGGCGATCGGCGTTGCCTCGGCAAATTCGATCCTGCTCGTGACGTTCGCGCGTGACGAGCAGTTGAAGGGACATTCCGCTTTCCAGGCAGCGCTGAGCGCGGGCCGAACGCGGATCCGGCCCGTCCTGATGACCGCGGCCGCGATGATCGTGGGCATGATCCCGATGGCGATCGGCGGGCCGGGCGAGGAGCAGAATGCCGCGCTCGCGCGGGCGGTCATCGGCGGGCTTCTGTTTGCAACCCCGACCACCTTGCTGATCGTGCCTTATCTCTTCGCCATGCTGCGTAAGGGCAACGACGGCAAACCTCGCCACGGCGTATTCGAGGAGCAACCGGAATGAGCGACGTTCGCGCAAGGACCGATGACGACGGGGCGAGAGATCGCCCCGGGGCGGAGAACCTCCGGGTCGTGGAGCTGCCGGGCAAGGGTGCACGATCCGGACGCCGTTACGGTGGCGCGCTGCTCGGCGGAGGCGTGCTCCTGCTGCTTGCGGGCGGCCTCGGCATCGGCGGCTGGCGGCACTATGAGGCTGCGCGTCAGGTGGCCGCCGTAGCCGAACAGGTTCGGACCAACGTTCCCGAAGTTCGGGTGGCGACAGTCAAGCCCAGCGGCGACATTATGAAGGTCAGCCTGCCGGCGACGACGACCGCGTTCGAGGCGGCCAACATCTTCGCGCGGACCAGCGGCTACATCGAGAAGCGCCACGTCGATATCGGCGATCGCCTCAAAAAGGGTGATCTCCTCGCGGAAATTACCGCTCCCGAACTGGATCAGCAGATCGCGCAGGCGCAGGCGACCCTCGCCCAGAACCAGGCCGCCCTTCAGCAGGCGCAGGCCAGCCGGGAATTGGCCGACGTCACCAATTCGCGGGACAGCAATCTCGTCAAGCAGGGCTGGTTGACGGCACAGCAGGGCGACAACGACCGCCTCACCCTGCGCGCGCAGCAGGGGGCGGTGGGCGTCGCCCAGTCGAACATCGCGGCACAGGAGGCGCAGATTCGCGTTCTCCAGCAGGAGAAGTCCTACCAGCGCGTGGTGGCCCCGTTCGACGGTGTGGTCACGCAGCGTAACGTGGACAATGGCAGCCTGGTGCAAGCCGGGTCTACCTTCATGTTCACGATGATGCATTCCAACGTGATCCGGACCCAGGTCTTCGTGCCGCAGGACGAGGCGTTTGGGGTTGCCCCGGGCGTCGATGCGGACATCCGCGTCCCCGAGATTCCGGGACGAACGTTTGCGGGCAAGGTTACGCGGATCGCAACCGCGCTGCAGCCGGGGAGCCGAACGCTGTTGACCGAGATCGACGTGCCCAATCCCGATGGTCTGCTCAGTCCCGGCATCTATTGCACGGTCGAATTATCGATCCCGCGTCGGACGCCATCGATGACGATCCCGTCCGACGCGCTCGTCTTCGATCAGAATGGCCTCCACGTCGCGGTCGTGCGGAACGGCACGGTTCATTTGCAGCAGGTCTCGATCTCCAGGGATTTCGGCACCGTTGTGGAAGTGCGGGACGGCGTGCAGCCCGGCGATCAGGTCGTGCTCAATCCTGCGGTCACTCTGGCGGAAGGCAGCAAGGTCACCGTTCGCAAGCTTGAGACGAGCTAGGGACACAAAAGATGATACGGTTCGCGTTTGCAATGATGGTCGCTTTCCTGCTCGGCTTCTCTCCAGGCCAGGCACAGATCGCAACGACCGGCAGCACCGCAATGGATCTGCCGACGGTGCCGGGCGCGATCGTGATCTCGCCGCTCAACAGTCCGGGGCCGTTTTCCGCAACGACCGTGCCGGGTGCGCCGGATACGACGTTGGCGCCCGTCCCTCTTGCGTCGGATCCGACGACGCCGGGAACGGTGGTCGTCTGCGCTCCACCCTCGTCATCACCGGCGCCAGTGCCGGCGACTCCAACTGTATCGCCCACTGGCCTTTCGCCTCCGGGCATCGCGGCGCCGATCCTGCCGGCCACGGGACAGAGCGGTAGCTCCATCGGGACGATCTCCGCGGCCGCTCCGGCGGGAACAGGTGCGACAGTGGCCTGCAGCTCAACGCCGGGAGGACAGGTTACGAGCGCTGCGTCTCTGCCGCTTTCGATTTCGCAGGTGTCTGCAAGCCCCGCGCCCGGCACGATCCCGGCGGACACCAGCGACGCCGGCGGCACGGGCATAGACCCGAATGCGGCCGTCGTGCCGAGCCCTAACAGCTCGGCTTGCGCGGAAGGGGTCTCGATGAACCTGGCGGAGCCTGCCACTGTGTTGCCGGCGAACGCCTCAGGCGCAGCGCCGACGCCGGGCGTGTCGCCGATTCTGCCGCCGGGATGCTGAGGTGGACTTGCAGGGGTTTCGTGTCATCGCATCACACGGCATTCGCCGGTCATGTTGCCGGGCGCAGCTTGCGGATTTCGGCATCCGGCGGAAGCATGCTTCCACCCTCCCTGTATTTCCAGTCCACCATGACGGCCTTGTTGCCCCTGACCGCGGTGCGACCGACAAATGTTCCCATCGTGCTTTGATGGTCGATCGAACGCCAAATTGCCGGCCCAAACGGTGTATCGAAGGCGACACTGCCAAACCCATCTGCCATGGTTTCGGTATCGAGGCTCCCGAGTCGCTCGATCGGAGCCACGATGGAGCTGATCATGGCGTGACCGACCACGGAGCCCATGGTGGGAGCCTCGCCATATCGCGAGGAATAGGCCGACGCGAACGAGCTATTGGCCTGGTCCAGGATCTCGGTCACGGGATAGCCGGTCACGATCCATCCTGTCGGCGCGTCCTCTCCGAGAGGATGGAGATATTCGGGTTCGCCCGTCGTGAACGACACGACGTCTCGTCCTTCGAACAGGCCGCGATCCTTTCCTTGCCGGACGAATTTGGTGAGATCGGGCCCGAAGGTGATGTTGAGGATCGCTTCGGGATTCTGCTGTGCGAGCGCGTTCACGACCACGCCGGCGTCGATCGCACCCAGCGGCGGCCACTGACTGCCAACGAACGCGACATCGGGGCGACGTTGGCGCAGAAGCTGCATGAACCACCTTACGGCCGACTGTCCGTATTCGTAGTTCGGAGAGATCGTCGCCCATCGTGTCGCCTTGAGTTGAGCGGCCTCCTCAACCAGCATCGCTGCCAGCATGTAGGTCGAGGGGCGGAGCCTGTAGCGATATCGATGTCCCCGCTCCCAGACGAGGGCGTCCGTGAGCGGCTCGCTCGCCACGAACAGGATCCGGTTCTGCCGTGCGAAGTCGCTGATCGCGAGGCCGACATTCGAGAGATAAGCGCCTGCCAGCAGATCGACGTCGTTCCTGCGCACGAGCTCCTCTGCCGCGCGGATCGCGACGCTGGGTTTGCCTTCGTCGTCCCGGCTGATGACCTGCAGCTCGCGCCCGAGAAGGCCGCCTTTGGCGTTGACCTGTTCGACAGCCAACTGCCAGCCGCGACGATAGGGCAGGGTGAATGCGGGCGCGCTGCTATAGGAGTTGATCTCGCCGATCCTGATCGGTCTCGTGCCCTGCGCACGGATGATGCCGGGCGAAAACACCGACGCGCTGATGCCGCCCAAAATCCGTCGTCGAGAGATGTTCATCAGGCAAGGTCCGGAAGATGGAGTGAGGGGCGGTGTCGGCCGAAAGGCATCACAAACCTAGTGGCAGGTGCAGGATGGGGGCCGATCGCCGTCGGATGTCGAAAGCGAGATGCCCGGTATTTCAGCCAGAGTGCGGGCAAAGGCGAGTGCCGGAAGATCGATGTCCTGATCGAACAGAGCGCTGACCGGACCGACGAGATCGAGGGCGGTCTGCTGACGGTTCGATTCCGCCAAGATCCTTGCCCATGCTGCCGCAACCTTCAGCTCGTAAAAGCGGCATTGCTGGTCCCTGGCAACCGACAATCCTTCGCCGAACAGCAATTCGGATCGAGACAGGTCGGATGGATCGTTGGCCAGGAGAATTTCAGCCTTGATCCTCAACAGGTCGGCAAGGCACCACAATTGCCGGCCTTGCCGCGACATTGACAAGGCCTCTTCCACCACGGTCAGGGCCTGCGCAGCCTCGCCGCTCGCGAGCAGGCCTTCGGCGAGCGATCCGAGAAACTCGGGATTGCGCATCAGCCATCCGTTCTCGGTCCGCGCTGTCAGGCCGCTGCGCAGCAGCGCTATTCCGTCGTGATGCTTGCCTTGCAGAACCAGCAATTGTCCCTTCAGGCAGGACGTCCAGCTGGTCCAGAAAGCTATCCCCTCGCGCGTGACGAGCTCGAGAAGAGAGGATATTGCCTGATCGGCGGTGGCAAGATCATGCGTCATCAGCGCGATCGGGCAGACGGCGTTGCGGAGTGCATAGGCAATCGCAAGCTTGTCCTTCTCGCGCTGGGCTTCCTGCAGGCACTCGGCGGCCAGGGATCTGCTCTGGGCGATCCTGCCCTGCAGCAGCAGGACGCGCGCCAACATCGCCTTGGCAAGAACGCTCTGGTTAAGCAGAAACCACATCTGGTTCGCGCCGCCGTTCAATCCGTGAGCCGAATGATCCAGGGACAGCGTCAGCTCGCGTCGTGCATCCTCCTGCATTCCAAAGAAATGGGTGGCGGCGCCGATCAGGCGACGGCCTACAGCCTCGTTGGCGGGGCTTCCGGTGCGCAGCGCGATCTCGAGGTAGCGCTCGCCGACCTCCTTGGCCGCGGCATATTGGCCCGAGTTGAGGTTATAGCTCCACAAGGTCCAGACCGCCTTGAGCTGAAGCTCGAGGTCGGACAATTCCTCGGCGAGCACGAGACCGATGCTCAGCGCCGCCTTCATGCGGTCCGCTGTTCCCGCCGTGTTGAGAAGCGCGAAGCCCAACGCGACATAGAGCTGCGCCTTGAGCTTCGGAACGCAGGTGAACCCGGGAGTGAAATGCGCAAGCGCGTGCTCGATCCGCGTCGAGCATTCCATGAAGGACAGCAACTGCATCCATACCGGAACGAAGCCGGCCGTCAGCTCGATGCCAAGCGCGGTATCGCCACCGGGCGAGAACGCCCAATCGAGTGCGGCATGCACGTTGCCGATCTCCTGAGCGAAGCGGGAGATGTCGTCGGGAGCGGGGGAGGCATCGCCGAGCGGCGCGATGATCTGCCTGAGAAAGCCGGCCTGCCGCCTTGCCGCCCGCTCGACGAGGCCCGCCTCTGCGAGCTTCTCCAGTGCATAAGCGCGGGTGCTCTCCAAGAGCCGCCATCGCCCCTCGAATGAGGGGTCCAGCGACACCAGCGATTTCCCGACCAGATTGAACAAGGTTTCAATGACGTCCGACCGCGACAGAGTGTCGTCCATCATTGCACTGGCCGCATCGAGCGTGAAACCGGCCGGAAACACCGCGAGCTGGCAAAGCAGGTTTTGCTCTGCCGGCGGCAAGAGGTCATAGCTCCAGTCCAGGGTCGCCCGCAGGGTCTGGTGTCGCGGCAACTGGTCGCGGCGGCCGGCGTTCAGGAGCTCGAAGCGCTTGTCGAGACGGAGCAGTACGGTGTCGACCCCGAGATTGGCGGCCCGGGCTGCGGCAAACTCCAATGCGAGCGGAATGCCGTCGAGCCGGCGACAGATGGCAGCGATCCTCTGAAGCTCCTCCGCGCCCACAACGAAGCTCGCACGCAGGGCCCGCGTTCGCGCGACGAACAGCTGCACTGCGCTTGCCCGCAGCAGCAAGTCGGGATCGTGCATATCGGGATCAGGAACCGACAGCGCCGGAATGGCCGCAACATATTCGCCGTCGATGCGGAGGCCTTCGCGGCTGGTCGCGAGAACGGTGACGTGCGGACAATAGCGAAGCACGGCACTGGCGATCTGCGCGGCCACTTCGATCACATGCTCGCAATTGTCCAGGACAAGAAGCAGACGACGGGTTCCGATGGCCTGCGCAATGTTCGCGGCCGAGACTTCCTTGTCATTCGAGGCGAGCTTGAGTGCACGGGCGCATGCGGATGGCGCAAGTGCCGCATCCTGCAGGGTCGCGAGCTCGACCAGCGCCACGGAATCGTTGAACGCGGGCGCGACGCCGCGCGCCAGCTCGATTGCCAGCTTCGTCTTTCCGATGCCGCCGGGTCCGACGAGGGTTACGGCCCGATAGGCCGAAAGCACATCGACCAATTGGCTCATGCAATCCTCGCGACCGATGAGGGGCGCACGGATACTCGGCAGGTTGCTTGGAAAGGGCACGTCGGCTGGAATCGCTACCGATGCGGCGGCAGGGTGATCCAGATGCCCGCTTCGCCAGGTCCCGGCGAGCGTATATCCGCGGCCCGAAACCGTCTTGAGCAGATTGCGATCCTCGCCGAGCGCCTTGCGGACGGCCGAGATATGGACCTGAAGCGTGTTGTCTTCGACTGTCAGGCCCGACCAGACGCTTCCGATCAAGTCATCCTTGGTGACCAGGAGACCGGCCGAGTCGACCAGCTTCTCAAGAATCTCGAACGCGCGGCTTCCGATCGGCACCGCGACGTTGTGGTGCCTCAGCTCTCTTCGTTGGCAATCGATATGCCAATGTCCGAAAGAGTAGGTGCGATCAACCGGCGATGACATGGGCCCGTGAATCAATTCCGCTGACGTGATCCGGGGGAAATCACGAGCCCGCCCTTGCGATCACCGAAACCTTGGCAAGAATTTGAAAGCGTCAATGCGCTTGGGTCTCCTACAGGGGAGATCGTCGGCGTGTCAAGAAGGCCCGCTCAGTCGCCGGCGCTTCGTTCACTTTCGATGCTGGCACCCGACACGTTCATGTTCGATACACGAATTCGTGACGATGGCCGGGCGCATTCGGAATGGAAGGGTCCGTCGGAGGGAACCTGATGCCATCAATGGAAGCATCATTTACTCGGCATCGCCGGGAATCGTCAGCGCAAGAACTCCGGAGCCCAATGCTTCAGGAGACGTGCACCAGTCGCAAGAACAGCGGCCTGATCGTGAGCCGCCGTCCTTCCTTCCGCCGAGAGGTCAAAACCCGGAACGTTGACACGATCAACTTCCAGTCGGCGTCAACCGGACTTGCTCCGGTTCGCGAACTTAATAGCCGGAGGTTGGCTCGCAGGGCGGCCGGCGCCAGGGGGCGGTTGCGTAGGCACCGACGTCGGGAGCACGGGCGCAGCCGCGCTTGGCGGAGGCCGGCACGCGCTGAGCCGACGCATAAGCCTCGACATTGGTGCGCTTCGCGCTGCCTTCGCGAGCCATCGCGGGGGAGGCAATCATGGCTGCGACCACGAGTCCGGCGGACAAAAGCTTCAGTGTCGTCATCGAACATCTCCTTGAGAAAGCGACGCCGGGAACGCCTCGGCTCGCACCTGAGAAGTGTGCATGCGTGCGCCGGATCCGCAGTGTTGATCGAACGAACATTTTCCTCTTTGCACGAAGCCGTCGCGATGCGTTGACGTCTGACATCGACAGCTCATCCGACTTCCCGCGCTCTAGTCGCGCGAGGACGTCGCCTGGTCCGTGCGACCGTCGAGCAGCGGGCCAAACCATTCCCATCGTTCGCCGGTGAAGCGCATCATCTGGAGCTGCTCGATCGGACCAAAGTCCGTTGGTGAAGTCTTTATTCGAACGCCGGGAATGTAGGCTTCGATGTCGAGATCGAGATCGGTGGCCACACGCATGATCCTTTCGTGCGTGAGGTCACCGCCGCAACGCCTGATCACCTCCACGAGTGCACTCGACATGTTGAAGGCCACCAGCGGCCCGCTCTCCGATCGATCTGCCTCCGGATAGTATTTCGCCATGAACGCGCGAAAATGCTGCATGCCCGGATGGCTGTCCCACTGCGGATCAGTCACGTCCATCTGATACCCCGCGCTGAGAATTCCCTTCGCCTTGTCCAGTCCGGCGGGCTTCAGCACCGCGCCGACCGAGACCGAGACATTCGTCACGATGTGGATGGGACGCCAGTCCAGCTCGGCGAGCTTCCTGATCGCCTGGGCGGCGAATTTGGGTGTTGCGATGTCGATGAATATGTCGGGCGCAGCGGCCTTGATCGCGGCGACCTCGGAGTCGATCGTCGGCGTGCCGACCTCATATGACTGGCTGGCAATCACCATTTGCGCGTACCTGTCCTGCAGCACGTCCTTCAGCCCGAGCAGATAGTCGCGTCCGAAGTCGTCGTTCTGGTGCAGGATACCGATCCTCGCCCCCGGGTGGTGCCGCAGAATGTAGTCCGCATAGATGCGTGCTTCGGTTCGGTAGCTCGGTTGCCAGCCGATGGTCCACGGAAAGTGCTCGGGATCGGCCCAGCGCGATGCTCCGGTGATGACAAACAATTGCGGCACATGCCGGCTGTTCATGTATTTCTGGATGGCGGCGTTGCTGGCCGTGCCGAACGGCGCGAAGATCGCAAGCGCCTCGTCGTCCTCGACGAGCCGTCGCGCTTGCTCGACCGCTTTGGATGGACTGTAGGCGTCGTCATACGAAATGAAATTGATCTTCCGGCCGTTGATCCCGCCATTGTCGTTGATCATGCGAAAATACGCGCTCATCGTCTTGCCGATGATGCCGTAAGCCGATGCCGGGCCGCTGTAGGGCATGATGTTGCCGATCCGGATCTCGGTGTCGCTTGCGCCGGGATCGTATCGCGGCTCCGCGGAAGCGCTGCCGGCTGCAAGCACGGCGCAGGAGATGAGGAGCTTTCCCAGGCGCCGCGCGTTGCCCGAGATCGAAATACCAGTTCTGCCCGTGATCAAGCGATGCCTCCATGGCGCTGCCGGTTTTTGCACGTGCCAAACCCTGACGAGGCGTGGCTCGGCCGCGCCCGCCCGGGGCGCCGGACGAGCGCGTGCAGCAGTCGGCGTCGCGACTATAGCGCGGACGGCGCCGTGGGGCCCGTTACGGATGCTGAAGAACTGTTAAGTTTCGCAGTTTTCGGGCCAGCTATCGGGATCGATGTCATCGGCCTTGCCGCAAAGCCGGCAAGGTGCGCCGCATGGCGCGGTCGCACTCCCGGATTGCGGACACCATCATCTGCACTTGCAGGACGCGCAGTGCTCGATTGTGGTGTCTCGTCATCGATGCCAGTGGCGGTCGTGAAATTGGCCCACGCCGAAGACGGGCGCGGCACCGCCGGGCCGTTCGAGGCCCATTCGCCCGGCCGGCGTCAGTGCGCCGCCATTCAGCACGTCGCGATCGGGGTACATCGATGCAAAGGCTGCCGGCTCCTGATCGGCAAAAGACCAGGCCGCAGATGCCGACGATAGCGTTGCCGTTGAGAGTAGCGCCGCTGCGATTAGAATTTTGAGTACGCTCATGGCGCTTCTCCATTGTTTGCTCTGTGCGGAGAGTCGCTTGGCGATGATCGCTGCTCGGCTGGTGGCGTTTCCGAAGTTTGTTTTGATGAAGGCTATCTAGGTCGTCGGAGCGGAAAGTCCCGGTGGATCTGCTTCACTCTTGCGGGAAGAGTCTGTCACGCTTGTCAGGAGTCTCGCGCGTTTGTGCGTGGTCAAACGCGTCCGGTGTCCGTTTCTGGAAGGCAGATAGTTCGAACACCTGGAGTGTGAGCAATGAAATCATTTGCTGTTGTTTGCGTCCTCGCCGGCGTTGTGCTCTCGGGCACCGCGTCCGCCCGCGGCGGCATGGGGTCGCATATGTCGATGGAGAGAGGCGGTGCGCTCGGTACGAGCGCCGCCACACCCGGAACGAATTCGCTGGGCACCGCCCTTTCGTCGACGGACAGCGGTGGTCACGCGACGAAGGGTCCGTTGATTGGCACGGACCAGACCATCGACAAGGAAGACGCCCGGCTTGAGAAGATGCTGGAAGGATCGATCTGCCGCGGCTGCTGAACCGCGCGCATTGCGAGACAGGGGCCGGCGGCTGCGCCGCCCGGCTACCTCTGTCTTTCGACAGGGTTGGTGGTAAGCTGGACTGAAAATGACGAAACCGCTTGGGGCTGTCCCAATGATGGCTGAGCCAGGCCAGCGTCCCGTCTACATTTGCGCGGAATGGGAAATCGATCTCGCCAGACGCGAATTGCGCGCGACTGGAGAACTCGTTCCCTTGGGGGGGCGTGCCTTTGAAATTCTTGCGGAATTGGTTCAAGCGCAGGGTCAGCTCGTCACCAGGGACGACCTGACGGAGCGCGTCTGGCGCGGCGTCTTTGTCGAGGAGAGTGCACTTCGCGTGCATATCGCGGCGATCCGAAAGGCGCTCGGTTCCGACCGCGAGATGCTGTCAACAAGCGTTGGCCGCGGCTATCGTTTGCTGGGAGCATGGCGGGTCCGGCATATGGAGACCCCGCTACAATCTGCCGCAACCGGCCTGCTGCCGTCGATCAACATTCCCAGCGCATCATTCGATCTCATCGGCCGAACGGCTGCGATCGTACATTTGTGGCGGCTTCTGTCGGCCTATCGCATCGTGACCCTGGTCGGGCCCGGCGGCATCGGAAAGACGTCGCTGGCGCTGGAGGTCGCCAGAACGCCGCCTCCCGGCTTTGTGGCTGACCGGCTGCTGGTCGAACTGGCCTCGCTGTCTGATCCAAAACTCGTCTGCTCGGTCATCGCCAGTGTCCTGGGCACCAAGCTCGAGGGCGAGGAGATCTCGCCTGATGCCATCGCGCGTGCGATCGGCTCTCGGCCATTGTTGCTCATTCTCGACAATTGCGAACACGTCATCGACGCCGTGGCGCAGCTGGCCGAGCTGGTTGGCAGCCACTGTGCGGGGACGATCATTGTTGCGACAAGCCGGGAGGCGCTGCGTATCGAGGGGGAGCATGTCTACCGCGTGCCTCCTCTGGGCGTGCCGCCTGAAGCCTGGCACGAGCCCGCTGGCGCTTCCGCGTACAGCGCAGTGGAATTGTTCACGAGCAGGGCGAAGGCGCTGGGTTCAAGCTTTGTGCCCGACGAGGAGAACATCGGCGCCATCGCATCCATCTGCCGGCGGCTCGACGGCATTCCGCTGGCGATCGAGTTCGCGGCGGCGCGCGCGGTCATGCTTAGCCCGCCGAAGATCGCGTCACTTCTCGATGACAGGTTCAAATTCCTGACGACCGGCCGGCGCACCGCGTTGCCGCGGCAGCAGACGCTGCGCGCTACGCTCGACTGGAGTTACGACCTCTTGCCGGACGGCGAGGCGTGGCTGCTACGGCAGCTCGGCATCTTCGCCGCCGAATTCCAGCTCGATGCAGTGATTGCAGTTGCCGGCGAGAACATCGGCGATGTGACCGGTCAGCTTGCCAGGCTGGTGGCAAAGTCGCTCGTTCTCGCGGATATTCGCGGCGACAGCCCGCACTATCGTCTGCTGGATACGACGCGCGCCTATGCATTGGAGAAGCTGCGTGCCAGCGGAGAACATTCCGGCGCCGCCTGTCGCCAGGCGAAATACTATTGCGAATTCTTTGCCAGCGCCGAAGCCGACAGCGAAGTGCGACCGCAGGCGGAGTGGCTCACCCTCTATGGCCGACACATCGACAACGTGCGGACGAGTCTCGATTGGGCCTTCTCCCCCGGCGGGGACTCGCAAGTCGGGGCCGCCCTGACGGCGGCCGCGGTTCCGCTCTGGGTGCAATTGTCGCTGCTCGCCGAATGCCGCGAGCGGACCGAACTCGCTTTGACGCGCCTCGATCCGACGGCTGCGAACGCGCCGCGGCTTCGGATGCAGCTGTCGGCCGCGCGCGGCTGGTCGCTGATGTACGGTGTTGGCAGGGCCCGGGAGGCCGGTCCCGCCTGGGCTACGACCCTGCAGCTTGCCGAGCAGCTCGGTGACAGGGATTACCTGCTGCGCGCGCTGTGGGGGCTCTGCATCGATCAGTTCAACAACGGCGAATTCCGCAGGGCGCTTGAATTTGCGAATCGCTTTGCGGAGGTCGTGGCCGACGCCGGCAATCCCGTCGACCGCATGATGGCCGACCGGCTTCTCGCGACCACGCTGCATTATCGCGGCGACCAGCGGCTCGCCTATCATCATATCGGGGGAACCCTGTCGCGGCTCTCGGAACTTGCGGCAAAGCCGCAGGTCATTCGTTTCCGGTTCGACCTGCGGGTCTCGGCGCGCTATTTCCAGGCTCGGATCCTGTGGCTGCTTGGCCTTGCGGATCAGGCCTTGAGCGTCGTCGAGCACAACGTCGAGGAAGGCCGGACCAGTGGTCACGCACTGACGTTTTGCAGCGTCCTCGGCCAGGGTGCCTGCCCGATTGCGTTCCTGGCCGGCGATCTCGACGCGGCCGAGCGCTATTGTACGATGCTGCTCGAACACACCGAACGACACCCGATCCGCCTGTGGAATCTGTGGGCACGCGCCTTCAGGGGCCTCTTGATCTCGCGCCGGGGCGACCTCGCGACCGGATTGCCCCTGCTGCGCAAGACGTTCGAGCTCGCGGGAGAGGCGCGCCACCTGCCGCGCTTTCTGCTTCCCCTCGGTGAACTCGCGGTATCTCTCGGCGAGGCCGGCGAGGTATCGCAGGGGCTTGCAACCGCCAACGAGGCGCTCGCGCGATGCGAGGCGAGGGACGAGGGGTGGTATGTCGCCGAACTCTGGCGCATCAAGGGCGAATTGCTGTTGCTTCCCGGTGAGCACCGCTCGACGAGCGCCGCCGCGCAGGCCTTCGACAGGGCGTTCGAGGTGGCGCGGAGCCAGGGGGCCCTGGCTTGGGAGCTGCGGACGGCGATCAGCGTGGCACGATTGAAGGTGAGCGAGGGGCATCGGGCCGATGCAGGCCGTGTTCTCGCTTCCGCATACGGCAAGTTCACCGAAGGTTTCGAGACAGTGGACCTCCGCGACGCGCGTGCAATGATGGCGAAGCTCGGATCGTAGGTCCTGGATGCGCCGGGGAGCGGCACCCGATTCAACCAATCGGATGCCGGTGCGGCCTCTAAGAGCGCCGCTCGGTTGGCGCAAAGCGCGCTTGCGCGATCAGGAGAGGGTCATCTGGCCGCAGACGCGCACGGGCGCGCGGGCTTCAGCTCGGCAAGCAACTCTCTCGCCATCTTGAGGCTGCGCGTATCGAACCCCTCGGTAAATCGCAGATAGACGGACGCAAGCATATCGTGCGCCTTCTGGCGGCGGCCGCCTCGCTGCCATAATCTCGCAAGCCCGATCGCCGCGCGAAGCTCGTAGCCCAGGGCTCCCTGATGCCGGGCGAGGTCGAGCGCCTGCACGAGGCTCAGCTCCGCCCGCGAAAGATCCGGATTGCTCTTGTGCATCAGCGCTTCCGCCCTCGCGCGCAACATGTCGGGCATGTCCATCATGAAGTTGCTGTGCCGGGCCTCGGCAATCGCCTGATCAATGGTGTGCAGGGCTTCGTCGCCGTGACCTGTCGCCGCCAGAGCTTCGGCGAGGGGCATGCGCAACCCCGCGACCGCGCCGAAGCACAGGCCTTGCAGCCTCTCGATCGAGCCTTTCAGCATAGCGAGCCCGATACCGGTCTCGTTTCGAGCCAGCAGTGTAATCCCCTTCATGGCCTCGCCGACCATCTGGAGAATGGCGAGGTTGTGCCTTCGAGCCTCGAGGACGAACCTGTCGATATGTTCTTCGCAATCCTCCAGGTCGCCATTCCAGAAGAAGACGCCGAACGCCCATGGCAGCGCTCTGCAGAACATGACCGGATGGTTCGCTGCGACGACATCCGAGATCGCGCGGCGCACCAGTCGCGTCGCCTGATCGGGATGTCCCTGAAGCCAGAGGACGCGAGCAAGGGTGATTTGAGCGCGTTTGGGATATTCGAGGGTGAGTCCGCTAAGGACCTCCCCATCCAGGCCCGGATGCCGCAACGCCGCGTCGATGTATGAGCGAGAGGCCGCGAACTTGCCGAGATACTGACAGGAGATGCTGAGCAACACGCGCATGCGCGCCACCGCAACGGAATCGCTGCTGGTCAGCGCGATGGCTTCGCCGCGTTTGGCGGTGCCAAGTGCATCATCATATTTGCCGACGAACAATTGCAGCAGATGCAACTGGTCGATCAAGCGGATCTGGCTTGGTATGTCGCCGATCTTTTCCGTCAGCTCGAGCGCCCGGCGGAGGTGATTTGCGCCCAATTCATCCAGCTGTCCCATGAGCATGCGGGCGGCGCCCAGCGCAGTGTGAAGGACAGGGCCCTGCCTTGTGCTTCCATTGGTTTCATCGAGTGCTTCGATGGCGCGGGTGACCCAGAGCTCGCATTCTGCCAGCAGCGACAGCTTGAAGAAGAGCGGTATCGATGCCGCGGCGAGCGCCACGCCGGCTCTGCGGTCTCCCTGGTCGGAGAAGCACCACGCCAGTGCGGCGCGGACGTTACCGAATTCCTCGGCAACCGCCGAGAGGTCTCGGTTCGCTTCGCTCCCGATCCTTTCAAGGAGATTGAGAAAGTAGCAGGCGTGACGTCGCGAGATCGCGCCAGCGTGCCCGCTGGCGACAAGTTTCTCTTGCGCGTATGCCCGCGTCGAGTCCGCAAGGCGGTAGCGGGTTGATTGCGAGCCGGTGTTCAGTGCAAGCATCGACTTGGCAACGAGGCCGTCGATGATCGCCAGGATCGTGTCGTCGTCCTCCGTAGCCGCGGCAATCGACCGGGCGCCGTCCAGGGTCATGCTGCCGACGAACACCGACAGCCGGCCGAGAACCGCACGTTCCGGCTCGGATAGGAGATTGTAGCTCCATTCGATGGTGGCGCGCAGCGTCCGGTGCCGAGGCAATGCGGTGCGACGTCCCTCCCACAGCAAATTGAGGTGCTGGTCGAGGAGTTGGAGCATCGCTCTCGCGCCATATGCGCCCACATGGCCGGCGGTGAGCTCGATGGCGAGCGGAATGCCGTCGAGCCGACGGCAGAGGTTGCCGACATCAGAGGCGTTCGTATCGGTCAGCGCGAATTCACTGCCTCCTGCCGTCGCACGCTCCACGAAGAGTTTAACGGAGGGATAGGCGAGGGCGTTCGCAGCCGTGAGAACGGTCTTTTCCGGTGGGCTCGGCAGCGGCGGGAGACGGTAGGTGAACTCGCCTTCGACGCGCAGCAATTCCCGGCTCGTGGCCAGGATGTGCAGATCCGGGGCCGCCCGGTAGAGCCGCTCGGCCAGCGCCGCCGCTGCTTCGATGACATGCTCGCAGCAGTCCAGAATGAGCAGCATGCGCCTATCGCGCAGGAATGCCGCCAGGCTGCCCGTCGGATCATTCGATCGCGCCAGCAGTCCAAGAGACGATGCGACGATCGCCGGCACCGGAGCGGCGTTGCCGGTCTCGCCGAGACCGACGAAGTGGACATGGCCGGCGAATTCCGCGCGCAGGGCGTGGCCCGCGGAAACGACGACCGCGGTCTTGCCGATGCCGCCTGGGCCGATGACCGTGACGAAGCGTTCGGCTCTCAGCCTTTCCGAGATGTCCTGGATGGCTTGCTCGCGCCCCACCATCTGCCGGGGATGCGCCGGCAAATTGTGGACATAAGTCGGATCGGTCGGCGCAAATTGCCTTTGTTCCGGACGCGAGACCGCAGCCACGAAGCAGTAGCCCTGTCCGGAGATCGTGCTCAGATATCTGACGCCGCCCTTGCCATCTCCGAGTGCCTTGCGAAGTGCGGCGATATGGACACGCAGGCTGTTTTCCTCGACGTTGGCGCCCGGCCATGTCGTGGCTATCAGATCCGTCTTGCTGACGACGTTGCCGGCCTGCCGGACCAGCGCCAGCAGGATGTCGAACGCACGGCCCGACAGTTGCAGCGGGCTTCCGTCTCGTTCAATCCGCCGCTGCAATGGGTCCAGGCGAAATGGCCCGAAGAGGAATATCTCCCAGGCGGGCTCGTCTTGGGCGGAGCGGCCAGCTTGGGCCATCATGTCGTTGCTATGCCAGCGGGGGGCCATTTTCGGATATCAACCCGGCGCACGACTCGTCATGTTCTATGACTCGGCAGCACACCAAGACGTGTGAACGCAGTGGCCCTCAGACGGTAACATCCGGTAGTTTCAGGGTAAAGCATCGGGCTCCATCACTTTCGTCTGAGGCTTGAACGTGCGACGTCACGACGCGCACGCCCTATCCGATGAATGCGGGCTTGAGAATGTCCTCCAATCCGATCCGGCGGAGCAGTTCAGCACGGGCGCCGTCGGCGACGGCGCCGACGGCTGCGGCTCCGTCGTCGTCCGGACCGAAATGAACTCGCAGCGGACGCTGTCCGAATTGCATATCGACGATATCGGCTATGGCGGTCGCGACGTCTTGCGGAGTTCGATCCTTCGCCGGAAGCTGCGCAAGTGCCGATAGCGCGATCTCGCTCAAATCGGCCGTCGGGCCATCCGCGTATTCCTCGGCCCGAACGGTGTCCAGCGGCCGGCCGGAGCGAATATAATGGCCGGGCCCCAGCGCGCTGGGAACGACGATGGTCGTCTCGACGCCCCAACGCGCGAGCTCGCCGGCATAACCGAGCGCCAGCGCGTCAAGGGCGGCCTTTGAGGAAGCATAGGCGCCCACGAAAGGAACCGAGCCGCCTCGCGCGCTGCTTGACGAGACCCATATCAGCAGGCCATGGCCTTGCTTGCGCAACTGTGGCAACGCGGCCCGATTGAGCCGTTGCGCACCCAGCACGTTGGTGTCGTAGAGCTCGGCAAGCTGGGCCGGTGTAAAGGCCTCCGCCGGCCCGTAGAGGACCTGGCGGGCATTGTGCACGATCACGTCGAGGCGGTTGTTCTCGGCGACGATGGCATCGATGGCCGAGTTGACGGAGGCTTCCGAGGAGACGTCGAACGCGATGGTTCGGAGATCCGCGCTATGCTTGCCGCCCTCGTCTCCCGCCTCAGCGCCGCCGTGCTCATCGTGGTCACCCGCTTCCCGCAATGAAACGTAGACCGTATGGCCGGCCTGCGCCAATTTCCTGCAGGTGCTTCGTCCGATGCTGTTCGCAGCTCCTGTAACGATGATCACTTTGTGCATTCGCATCCCAATCGCATTCCACCCTCCGCAGGGACGCCAGCGCCGTTGCGACACGTTCCTCGTTCGGCAATCGATCGCTGGCCTTGCGCGAAGAGCTTCTGAAATACGGTCGGGCGCCGGACTGGTCTTTCGAGCCCGGCGGCTGATTTCCACATCGCACGAAATTTTTCGAGAAAGCCCGAAAGCGGGTGAGGACGGGTGACCCGCTGACCGAACGGACCCGAACGTGCCTTCGCGAAATTGCCGTTGGCTTTCAGAAGATCGCAACCGTGGCGGCCGGCTACAAGGAACCTGAGCCGCTCGACAGAACGGGCCGTGCGAAGCGTCCGCGGGGAATTCGCTCGTTGCAAGGAAAAGCATGAATCAATCAGGCAAACCGCCGTGTTCGAGACTCGGATCGCTCGTGTTGATCGCTGCCGTCCTCGGAGGCGCAGCTGCCGCGTTCGCCTACACTGCCGGCTGGCTCTCGCCCGGGCGCCTCACGCCGGAGCGGATGATCTTGGCGCTCACGCCTGCGAGCGGCGCACCGCTCGGGCACCGGCGAAATCACGCGAAGGGGGTCTGCTTCACGGGCGTCTTCGAGGCCAACGGAAAAGGCGTGGAACTTTCGCGGGCCAGGGTCTTTGCGCGCGGCACGTATCCGGCGCTGGGCCGCTTCAATCTCGGCACTGCCGATCCGAACGCCGTGGATGCAACTGTCCGTGTGCGCGGTTTGGGATTGCAGATCGCTGCGGCGGACGGCGAAGAGTGGCGGATGGCGCTGATCAACCCGCCGTTCTTTGCAGTGTCGACGCTGCAGGCGTTTCACGACCTGCTGATTGCATCAGCCAAGAAGGAGCCGGACGCGATGAAGATTTTCATCCAGGCAAATCCGGAATTTTCCGCCTTCGCGACCTGGGCCAAGACGGCGCCCTGGACCACCAGCTATGCGGAGGAGCCTTACCACGGGCTCAACAGTTTCATCTTCACGAATGCGAACGGCGCGGAGCACGCGGTGCGATGGTCGCTACTGCTCACTGTGCAGCCCGTTCCGGTTTCGCAAGCCGAGCTGGAAAAGCGCGGTCCAAATTTTCTCGAGCAGGAGATCGCGGAGCGCGTCCGCACCGCCGGCCCGCAACGCTGGACCATGATGACGACGGTCGCCGATCCCGGCGATCCGACCGCCGATCCGAGCAAGCCATGGCCCGAGGGCCGCCGCACGGTGCAGGTCGGAACGCTCATCGTGCAGCGGATCGAACCGGAGCAGGACGGGCCCTGCCGCGACATCAACTTCGATCCGACCGTGCTGCCTCAGGGAATCCGGGTGTCCGACGATCCCTTCCCGGCTGCACGTTCGTCGGTCTACCGCAGGTCCTACGATTTGCGTGCGGCCGAAGCCGGCGACTATCCGCGAGCCGGGACGGTCAAGCCATGAGCAACGTTCCGCATCGTTTCGCCCTCATTCAGCGGCTGCTGCACTGGCTGATGGCAGCCTGTATCTTTGCCATGTTCTTCATCGGCGTCGGCATGGTGTCCACCGTGACGCCGATATATCTGCCGCTGATCCTGACCCACAAGACGCTCGGCGTCACGCTTCTGGTCCTCGTCGTGATCAGGCTGGCGCTGCGGCTCCATTACGGCGCGCCGCCGTTGCCGGCAGATCTTCCGCAGGCGATGAAGCTGGGAGCGAGATTGTCGCACCAACTCCTGTATGGCTTCATGATCGTCATGCCGTTGCTGGGTCTCGGCATGCTTTGGGCTGCGGCCTATCCGGTCGTCCTGTATGGCGGGATCCGAATTCCGGCGTTGCTGCCGCAGAGCGATCGCGTGCACACATTGCTGTGGAATGCTCATGTCTATCTAGGATTTGCGTTCTTTGCCCTCGTGCTGCTGCATCTGGCGGCCGGGTTGTTCCACGCATTGATCCGCCGCGACGGCGTCTTCGGGACGATCGCGCTCCTGCCGTCGCGGAACAGGACGACGCCGGCGGAATGAACGCTTCGCACATCGGCGAAATGCGCCGCTAAAGTTTGTCAATCTCCAACAAGGGTGACGACAATGAGCAAGGCAGATCTCCAAAGCCTGACGGATCTCGGGGCCAATGCGAACCGGGACGTTCCAGCCGCGCTGAGAGCGCTGCTGGCCGATGTCTTCGCGCTGTACCTGAAGACCAAGAACTTCCATTGGCACGTATCGGGCAGTCATTTCCGCGACTATCATCTCCTGCTCGACGAGCAGGCCGAGCAGATTTTTGCCATGACCGACGACATTGCCGAGCGGGCACGCAAGATCGGCGGAACTACACTGCGCTCGATTGGCCACATCGCGCGCGAGCAGCGCATTCTCGACAACGACGCGGATTATGTCGATCCGCAGGACATGCTGGCCGAGCTGCGCAGCGACAACCAGCAGCTGACGCGGGAGATGCGCCGGGTCCACGAGCTCTGCGATGAATACGGCGACGTCGCGACCGCAAGCCTGCTGGAAAACTGGATTGACGAGACGGAGCGGCGGATCTGGTTCCTGTACGAGACCGGCCGGAGTGGCCCGAGTTCGTAGGTGCGGGCAAGCCGTCGCTGCATCCTCAAAAGATAGCCCGGGCGGATCCTTGTAGGCTTGCGCTCATTCATGACCAGCGGACCGGTCGTGCGAACGAGAGTCAAATCATGGCTGACATGTCGATTTCGAAGGCCGGAGTCATCATACTCTACGACCCGATCCCGGCTTCGTTCACTCCTCCCGCCATTCGCCCTAGCCGGCGACGGTATGAACCATGATGACGGAGTCGACGTATACGCGGCACCGGGAGATTGCCTGGCGCGGCGGCCGCACGAGGTCGACGTCGCGACTGGTCGCCGAGGAGAGCGCCATCGCGCTCACCTACAACGGTTCGACTCATGCGGTGATGATGGGGACGCCGGCCGATCTGGAGGATTTCGGCGTCGGCTTCAGCCTCACCGAAGGAATCATCGACCGCGCAGGCGAGATTAGGAGCATCGAGCTGATCTCGAACGATCTCGGCATGGAAGTGCGGATGTGGCTCGACGGCGACCGTGCGGCGACCTTGGCGTCGCGCCGACGCGCCATCAGCGGCCCGGTCGGATGCGGGCTATGCGGCATCGAGAGCCTCGAACAGGCGCGCCGCGCGTCGTCACGGGTCCAGGGCCGTCGCATCGCCTTTCACGCACGGGACCTGCTGGGCGCCATGCAGGCGCTGTCCCCCCTCCAAATCCTGAATCAGCAAACACGGTCCGTCCATGCTGCGGCCTTCTGGCATCCCCGCATCGGCGTTGCTCTGGTCAGGGAGGATGTCGGCCGGCACAATGCGCTCGACAAGCTCGCCGGGTCGCTTGTCCGCGAAGGGAAATCGGCCTGCGATGGCGCGGTGCTGCTGACGAGCCGCGTCTCGGTCGAGATGGTGCAGAAGGCGGCTATGATCAGCGCCCCGGTCATCGTGGCCGTTTCCGCGCCGACCGCACTCGCAATCCGGACTGCGGACGAGGCGGGGATTACGCTGCTCGCGATCGCCCGCGATGACGGATATGGCGTCTTCACGCACCCGCGCCGCGTCTTGCTGCCTGACGAGGCTGCGGGACGCACCGACTTCTGACCTCGCGGGCCGACCAATATGGCGATGCAAGCCGCATCTTCCGCGCTGGACGTCGAGGCGCCCGTCGGCGTCTACGCTCCGGAGCGATCCCTTCTCGTCGCTTCGGTTCTGAGCATGTCAGGTGGCTTCCTCGACGCCTTTACCTGGCTCTCGCCCGGCCAATGGCAGCAGGCGGCCCACCATCTGCTTCCGATGGTCGCGTTTCTCCTCGGCGCGTCGATCGCGATCCGCATCCGGGCGCCGCTGCGCTGCCTCCTCGGAGAGATCGTCTGCCTGGCAGCGGCGATGCTATTGCTTCATCGCGTACCGGATATGGTCGCGATCCTCGGAATCTCCTTCGGTGTCGCGCTGCAGTCAGCGAGCTTCCGGCAGGTCGAGCGTTGGAAGTATCTCTCGACTACCGTCACCGGCAACATGTTCCGCGCCATCGACCAGTCCGTCGCGACATCCGATCGTGATGCGGCACGCGGCGCCGGGGTCATGCTTCTGCTCAGCCTGATGTTCCTGTTGGGAGCCGCCCTCGGCAGTTGCGCGACGAGGTGGCTCGGCGCGTGGAGCCTTGCCCTGCCGATTGCATCGTCGATGCACGTTCTTTGGTTCTGCCGCCGGCATCGCGATCGGCGAGACCAAGGCTGACCCTCTGAGCCCAGAGGCTTCGAAACGGGCATACGTTCGCCCGTGGGCGAACACTATAGACGATATCGGAGGCGCTATGGTCGGCAGAATAAGGGCGCCTATGTCCGACGCTCCCTACGTTCGGGCCTTCGGCATGACGCCCGGGCTGTTGTCGGGCCACTGGGCGATCAGCTTCTCGTCGACGTTGAAATGCTGGGCGACCAGCCGCGGGGGCGTGTGCGTCAACCAGTTGGAGAGCGACACCTCCTCGTAGCGGGGCGCACGGAACACGCCGACGAACTGCAATTCGGTGTCGCCGACATTCTCGACATAGTGGCCGAGATTGCGCCTGACATAGCCGATGTCGCCGGCCGAAAAATCCGTCGTCAGCGCGTTGGGGCCGGTGTCGAACACCGTCATCCGCGCCTTGCCCTTGATATAATACTGCCACTCGTCGGCATTCGGATGCCAATGCATCTCCCTGACTGCTCCCGGCGGCATCGTCACAAGCGCCGCAGCGACGGTGGTGGCGACCTTGAAGTTGCTGCTGTCGGCGACGCGGATGCTGCCGGCTGAGCTCTCCTTCACCGGCGCCGAACTGCCGAGCGGATGGATGAACGGATAGGGCGGTGCTTCGGCGTGCTTGGCAATTGCAGCACGATCGGCGGCGAGATCGCCGGGCACCGTGCCCTGGAAGATCCAGCGATTGTGCAGCGGAATCCTGGCGAAGGCGTCGGCCGGAACGCCGAAATTCTTCGCCAGCACCTCGGGCGGCGTATGGGCGAGCCAATCGGTCACGAGCAGCGTGTTGAACTCATTGGCGTGGCCGTCGTCGAAACAGATCACGAATTCGCAGCCGTCGGGCCCCAGGCCTTGCAGCGAATGCGGCGCGCCCGGTGGGAAATACCAGAGGTCGCCCGCCTTGAGGTCCCCGACATAGGGACGTCCCTGCGTGTCGAGCACGGTGATGCGGCAACTGCCGTAGGTCATGATCGCCCATTCGGCCGCCTGATGCCAATGCAGCTCCCGGATGCCGCCTGCGGACAGCCGCATGTTGACGCCGGAGATTTCCTTCGAGATCGCGAAATCCGCGACGGTGACTTGCCGCGCCCAGCCGCCATCCTGGATCCGTCTGGGTGCGTTGTTGAACGAAGCCCAATCCATCGGCAGGCCGCCGACGTCGGTCGCGGGCGGGGTTTGGACGGAGGGAAACTGTTCAGCGAGGGCCGGGTTCTGCGGACCGGGATCGGTCAGGCTCCCGCGGCTCTTGGCGTTGATTGCGCCTTGCGGTGGCTCGTCTGGATTGCCGAAGGTTGCTGCCTGTGCGCCGGAGCCGACCATGGCGGCGCCTGCCGCAGACATGGCCAGCAAATCACGTCGGGAAAACATATTGGGGTCTCCTGAGAATAGTCAAAAGCCTCTGTGGCGAGGGGGCTACGGACTCCCAGCCTAGTTCCTGGCTGCTGGCACAGCTTCCGCGAACGGCCTTGCTTTTTCCGGAATGCACTGGCTGCTTCAGCCCGCTGCCTCGGAGCCGAACGTGTGCGATTGCGAAATTCGGCTTCGTTTTGAAAAGACGGCTCTGCCTGCACGATCCTTAACTTGCTCGGAGAATTGCTCATCGAGAGATATCGAGATGACGACGAAATCGGTTCGTCCCTACCATGAGCCCGCCGGCGGCTGGGGCGCACTCAAGGCGCTCAGCAAGGCGCTTCTGGTGCAGCGGACGCCGCTGAAGGGCGTGGCGACGCTGAGCCGGATGAATCAGCCGGATGGCTTTGATTGCCCCGGCTGCGCCTGGCCCGATCCGAAGCACACCTCGTCATTCGAATTCTGCGAGAACGGTGGCAAGGCGGTTGCCTGGGAAGCAACGTCGAGGCGCTGCACGCCCGAGTTTTTCGCCGAGCATACCGTCTCCGAGCTTGCGAACTGGAACGACTACGAGCTCGAAATGCTCGGCCGACTCACCCATCCGATGGCCTATGACGCCGCTTCGGATCGCTATCTGCCGGTGGAATGGAGCGACGCGTTCGACATGATCGGTCGCGAGCTTCGGGCGCTGCCGGATCCCAACATGGCGGAGTTCTACACGTCCGGACGGACCTCGAACGAAGCCGCCTTCCTCTATCAGCTGTTCGTGCGCGAATACGGCACCAACAACTTCCCCGACTGCTCGAACATGTGCCACGAGGCCACCAGCGTCGGCCTGCCGTACTCGCTCGGTGTCGGCAAGGGCACGGTGCTGCTGGAGGATTTCGACAAGGCCGATTGCGTCTTCATCTTCGGCCAGAATCCGGGCACCAACAGCCCGCGAATGATGACCAGCCTGCGCAACGCGGCGCGCCGCGGCGCCTCGATCATCTCGTTCAACCCGTTTCGTGAGCGGGCGCTCGAACGTTTCCAGGCGCCGCAGAGCCCGGTCGAGATGATCACGCTGTCGTCGACGACGATCAGCTCGAAGCTGTTCCAGGTGCGGGTCGGCGGCGACGTTGCCGTCCTCAAGGGGATCATGAAGATTCTGGTGGAAGCGGACGAGGCCGCCCGTGCCGGCGAGCAACCGGAGATCCTGGACTGGGATTTCATCCGCGGCCACACCGCCGGCATTGAGGCGTTGATCGACGATCTCAAACGCACGCAATGGCCTGATATCGAACGTCAATCCGGCCTGTCGCGCGAGGACATGGAATATGCGGCCGGCGCCTATATGAAGGCCGAGCGTGCCATCCTCGTCTACGGCATGGGCATCACCCAGCACTGGCGCGGCGCGAACAACGTCCAGCAGATCGCCAATCTCGCGCTGTTGCGCGGCAATGTGGGGCGCGATGGCGCCGGCGTCTGCCCGGTTCGCGGTCATTCCAACGTGCAGGGCGATCGGACCGTCGGGATCACTGAGGTTCCCAAGGCGGATTTCCTCGAGCGCCTGGAGCAACGCTTCGGCTTCAGGCCTCCGGATGCGCCGGGACACAATGTGGTCACCGCGCTGGAGGCGATGATCCGCGGCGAGGTGAAGGCCTTCTTGGCAATGGGCGGCAATTTCGCCGCAGCCATTCCGGATTGGCAGGCGACCCAGGCGGCGCTTGGCAAGCTTGATCTGACCGTCCACGTCTCGACCAAGCTCAACCGCAGCCATTTGATCCATGGCCGTGCCGCCCTGATCCTGCCATGCCTCGGACGCACCGAGATCGATGTACAGGAATCCGGACCGCAGTCGATCACGGTGGAGGATTCGATGTCGATGGTGCATGCGTCCGGTGGCCGCAACAAGCCGGCATCGGAGCATCTGCGCAGCGAGATCGCGATCGTCGCCGGCGTTGCGAAGGCGACGCTGGGCGAGCGCACGGTGGTCGACTGGGACGGCTTTGTTGCCGATTACGACCGCATCCGCGATGCGATCGAGGCTGTGTTCCCGATCTTCCAGGGCTACAACGCCCGCATTCGCGTCCCCGGCGGCTTCCATCTCACCTCGACGGCACGCGAGCGGATCTGGGCGACGCCATCGGGCAAGGCGCACTTTTTGGTCTTCCCGGGCTGCGGCGAGGACCCGCCGGAGAGCGATCCCGATTCTCTGTGGCTCACCACCATACGCAGCCACGACCAGTACAACACCACGCTTTACTCGCTGTCCGACCGTTATCGCGGCGTGTTCGGCCAGCGCGACGTGGTGTTTCTCAACGAATACGAGTTGAGCAAGCGCGGGCTTGCCGATGGCGATCGCGTCGACCTGATAACCGCCTCGACCGATGGCGCCGAGCGGATCGTGCGCAACTTCCGCGTCGTGGCCTATTCCTTTCCGACCGGCTGTTGCGCGGCGTACTATCCGGAGACCAATCCGCTGGTGCCGCTCTATGCCCGTGATCCCCTGAGCTTCACGCCGTCATACAAAGGCGTCCCGATCCGCCTGGTACGCTCGGCCGCTTCCGGGCAATAGCTGAGAGCCGGAAACGTCGCTCAGGTATCTGCGTGCAGGTCGCAGCGCGGCGAATCCACCGGGTCGGAGACCGGCAGCGTGAACCAGAAACGGGCGCCGCCATTCGCGCCGTTGCCTTCGGCGCCGATCCGGCCTCCATGTGCTTCGACGATCGAGCGACAGATCGGCAGTCCCATGCCCATCCCGCTGTCCTTGGTCGTGAAAAAGCTCTCAAACAGCCGATCGATATGTTCGGCGGGGATGCCAGGACCATTGTCCTCCACGGCGCAGCACAATTTCGCCGCGTCCTGCGTGACCGTGCTGATGACGATCCTCCGATCATCATATCCCGCTTGCGTCATCGCCTGCACCGCGTTGATGGCCAGATTGACGATCACCTGCTGGAGCTGGGTGCGGTCACCGATCACCTGCGGCGTGGTCGGATCAGGCCGGTGCAGGATGGTCACGCTGCGGGATTCCATCTCGTGTCGCAGGAAGAGCAGCGCTTCGCGAATGATGTCGTCGAACGGCAGGGATGCCTGCGCGGGGGCTTTCCGAGAGGCCATCCCGTGAACGCGCGCCACGATGTTGGCGGCTCGTTGGGTATCCACGACGATGTTTTCGATGGCCTTGCGAATCTCGACGATATCAGGGACGGGCCTGTTCAGCCACCGCAGCCCGGCGGCACCATTGGTGGCGATAGCGGCCAGGGGTTGATTCACTTCGTGAGCGATCGACGCGGTGAGCTCGCCGAGCATCGAGACGCGCGCGGCATGTGCGAACTCGGCCTGCACCTGCCGGAGCCGTTCCTGAGCGCGAACTCGCTGTGAAATGTCGATCGTGCCAACCAGGCTTATTTCGAGATCATTGATGGGGCCGACCCGAGCCGTCGTGAAGAGAACGTCGACGACGCGGCCGTCCCACGTGACCATCCTGGTCTCTTCCTCGAAGTTCGTCTCGCCGCGATAACGAGACTCCATGGCCCGCCGGAACGTATCGGGACGTTCCTTCCAGGTCTCGGCCATGGAACGTCCGACATAGTCGTCGACGCCGCCTCCGAACATCTGGATGGTCCGTTCGTTGGCCTCCTGAAACGAGAGCGCATCCATGCAGGTCCGGAGGAATTCTGGATGGCTGTCGAAATAGGCGCCGAGGTCCTTGACGCCCTCGGCGCGCAATTTTCGGAACAGCACGACCAGCCTGCTGGCGTCGAGCTGCCGGAACGCGATCGGCATGCGGCTGAACAAATGGCGGTAGCGCTGCTCGCTCCGCTCCAGCTCGACATGGGCCTTCTTCTGGGCGGTGATATCCATGATCGCGCCGACGAGCGTCAGCGAAGCAGCCAGAAAAGCAGCGAAAGCGATTGCCGTAAAATTGTCTCCAAGCAGTGAACAGGCGAAGGACAGCAGGGTCAAAACAAGGCTACCCCAAGCCCACAGCAGGATCCGATCCTGTATTGTCTGGATCGGCAGCACACGGCGCCACCATCGTCGGGGCTGTACGGGGTCGGAGCCATCCAGGCATTCGAGCGTCATGCAGAAGGTTTACCGCCTCGCCGAAGAGCGGTCTTTTGCGTTTTCGTCGGCGCTTTGTCAAAACGCACGAAGCCGTGATCGAGCTGGCATCATGCCGGCGGTTAACTGCTCAAGCGGATTCATGGCGCAATCCCGTATCTGCTTCCCGCGTGGATGGACCGGATGTCTCGGCTGACCGCGGCTTGCGTCCGGAGAGCCAATTGCTGAGCCGGTCCAGATAGAGATAGACCACGGGCGTCGTGTAGAGCGTCAGGATCTGCGATAGCATCAGTCCGCCGACGATCGTGTAGCCGAGCGGCTGACGCAGCTCGGCGCCGGTGCCAGAGCCGATCATCAGCGGCACGCCGCCCAGCAGCGCCGCCATCGTCGTCATCAGGATCGGGCGAAAGCGCAGCGTGCAGGCCTGGTAGATCGCCTCTTCCGGGCTGAGCCCGTGCTGGCGCTCCACCGCGAGGGCGAAATCGACCAGCATGATGCCGTTCTTCTTGACGATGCCGATCAGCAGGATGATGCCGATGATGGCGATGACGCTGAGATCCATGTGGACCGCCAGCAGCAACAGCAGCGCGCCGATGCCGGCCGAAGGCAGCGTCGACAGAATCGTAATCGGGTGGATCAGGCTCTCATAGAGCACGCCGAGGATGATGTAGATCACGATCAGCGCCGCCCCGATCAATAGCGGAGTGCCCGACAGAGAGGACTGGAACGCCTGCGCATTGCCCTGGAACGAAGCGGTTAGCGAGGCGGGCTTGCCGGTGCTCTTCTCGATGTTCTGGATCGCCGCCACCGCATCGCCCAGCGCGACGCCAGGCCGCAGGTTGAACGAGATCGTCACCGACGGAAACAGGCTCTGGTGGTTGATCAGGATCGGGGCGGGCTTGATGACGCTATGGACCAACGTGCTCAGGGGGACCTGCTGGCCGGTGGCCGAGCTCAGGTAGATGTCCTTGAGCGCTTCGGGGCCGTACTGGAAACGCGGATCGACCTCCATCACGACATGGTACTGGTTCAGCGAGGTGAACATGGTGGAGACGATGCGCTGGCCGAATGCATCGTCGAGGGTGTTGTCGATCGTCGTGGGCAGGATGCCGAAGCTCGATGCGACCTCGCGATTGACGGTGACTTCGAGCCTGGGGCCGGCATTGGCCTGATCGCTCGCGACGTCGGTGATGAAATCGAGCGCGCGGAGTTTTGCCAGGAAGATCGCCGACCAATTGGTGAGCTCGTTGGAATCGGCATCCGTCAGCGTGTACTGATATTGCGTCTTCGACAGCCGGGCGCCGATGGTGATGTCCTGCGCGGCCTGCATGTAAAGTCTGATGCCCTGAATATGGGAGAGCGCAGGCCCCAGCCGCTCGATGATTTGATCGGCACTGGCTTTGCGCTCGGGCTTCGGCTTCAGGACGATGAAGATACGTCCCTGGTTGAGCGTCGCGGTTGGACCGCCCGGGCCGATATAGCTTGCCACCGACTGGACCGCAGGATCCTTCGAGAGGATGTCGACGACCGCCTGCTGGCGCTCGGACATGGCGGGGAAGGAGATGTCCTGTGCGGCTTCGGTGATGCCGACGATCTGCCCGGTGTCCTGTTGCGGGAAGAAGCCTTTCGGTATGATCACGTACAGATAGCCGGTCAGCGCGACGGTCGAGAGCATCACGAGCAGCGTCGCGAAGCGATGACGCAGCACGATTCGCAAGCCTCTCGCATAAAGTGCCAGCAGTGCGTCGAAACCGCGTTCGAAGGCAAGGTAGAACCGGCCGTGCTTCCTCCGCGAGTCGTCCTTCAGGAGCCGCGCGCACATCATCGGCGTCAGCGTCAGCGAGATGATCAGCGACAGCAGCAGCGCGGCGGTGATCGTGATGGCGAATTCCTGGAACAGCTTGCCGACGTACCCGCCCATCAGGAATAGCGGGATGAACACAGCGATCAGCGACAGCGTGATGGAGACGATGGTGAAGCCGATTTCGCTGGAACCCTTCAGCGCGGCCTCCATCGGCGTCATGCCCTGCTCGAGATGGCGCACGATGTTCTCGATCACGACGACGGCGTCGTCGACCACGAAACCCACCGCGATCGACAGCGCCATCAGCGAGAGGTTGTCCAGGCTGTAGCCGAGCACGTAAAGCACGGCGAACGTGCCGACCAGCGACAGGGGAACTGTGATCGCCGGGATGATGGTGGCCCAGAAATTCCGCAAGAACAGGAATATCACCATCACCACGAGAGCGACCGTCAGCATCAGCGTGAATTGAACGTCGGAGACGGCGGCGCGAATGGTGGCGGTCCGGTCGGCGGCGATCGTAACCTTGATCGCGGGCGGAACGGAGGCCTGCAGTAGCGGCAGCAGCTTCTTGATGCGGTCGACCGTTTGGATCACGTTGGCGCCTGGAACGCGCTGGACGGCCAGGATAATGGCGCGATCCTTGCCGTACCAGCCGGCCAGGAGGTCGTTCTCGGGCCCTTCGATCGCGGTACCGATGTCGCGTATCCGCACCGGCGAGCCGTTGCGATAGGCGATGATTAGGTCTTCATAGGCGGCGGGCTTGAGCAACTGGTCGTTGGTGTTCAGCGTGTAGGTGACGCGTGGGCTGTTGAGCGTGCCCTTGGGCAGGTCGACATTGGCGCCGGCGATCACGCTGCGGACGTCTTCGAGGCCGATGCCGCGCGCGGCAAGCGCCTGCGGGTTGACGCGAACGCGGATCGCGGGCTTCTGCTGGCCGCCGATGCCGACGAGGCCTACGCCCGGCACCTGCGAGATCTTCGGCAGCAGGATGTTCTCCGCATAAGCATCGACCGTGGTCAGCGGCAGTGAGTCTGATGTGAGCGCGATCAGCATGATCGGCGTTTCGGCCGGATTCACCTTCCGGATCGTCGGCGGGTAGGGGATATTCGGCGGCAGGAACGGGCTTGCGGCATTGATCGCGGCCAGCACGTCCACCGCCGCGCTGTCCACCGTGCGTGACAGCTCGAATTGCACCGTGAGCTGGGCCACGCCAAGCGCACTGGACGAGGTGAGCTGTGTGATACCGGGGATCTGGCTGAGCTGCTGCTCGAGCGGCGTGGCGAGCGACGAGGCGATCGTGCCTGGGTCGGCGCCGGGCAGTTGCGCCGAGATCTGGATGGTCGGGTAGTTGACGTTCGGCAGTGCGCCGACCGGCAGCAACGGATAGGCCGCAAGGCCGCACAGCAGCAAGCCCGCCATCAGCAGAGCGGTTGCGATCGGCCGCAGGATGAAGGGCGCGGAGAGGTTCATGGGATTGCGGCCTGCACGGCGCTTTGCAGGTCGGCTTCGCGCGCGGCCTTGCCGTGCAGCTCGCGAACGCGGCTGCCTTCCGTCAGTCGATACTGGCCGTCGATGACGACGACGTCACCGGATTTCAGGCCCTGATCGATCAGGGCCTGGCCATCGGTAATCTGGGCGACGTGAACCGGACGCAAGGCCGCCGTCTGGTCGTTGCCCACGACATAGACGTAGCTGCCGTTCGGCCCCTGTTGCACGGCCGAGCCGGCGACAGTGATCGCATTCTTCTGAAGCTCGAGCAGTAGGCGCGCGTTCACCAGCTGGCCCGGCCACAGCCGGTGCTCATGGTTCGGGAACACCGCCTTGAGCTGGACGGTGCCGGTCGTTCCCGCGATCTCGTTGTTGACCAGCAGCAGCGTACCTTCGTCGAGCTTCGTCTTGTTGTCCTGGCTGTAGGCGATGACCTTCAGGGAGCCTTTTGCGGCGTGTTCCTGGATCATGGGCAGGTCCGCCTGGGGCAGGGTGAACAGCAGTGAAATCGGCTCGATCTGGGTGACGACGACGAGGCCGTTGGCGTCGGTCGGATGAATGACATTGCCGACATCGATCTGGCGAACGCCGGTGATGCCGGGAACGGCCGACGACAGGCGCGTATAGCTCAGTTGGACGTTGGCCTCGTCGATCTGGGCCTGGTCCGCCTTCACGGCGGCCTTGAGCTGCGCCACCTGCGCTGTCTGCGTCTCGATCAGTTGCGGGGTCGCATAGCCCTTGTCGCCAAGCTGGTTGTAGCGGGAAAGATTGGCTTCTGCATTCACGAGCTGCGCCTGGTCCCTGTCGCGATTGGCCGTCAACTGCTCGATCTGTGCTTCGTAAGGACGTGGATCGATCTGGGCGAGCAAGTCGCCGGCCTTGACGGTCTGTCCCTCGGTGAAGGCGATCTTGACGATCTGTCCTTGAATCTGGCTGCGCACGACGTCGGTGTTGTAGGCGATCACCGTGCCGATGCCGCGCAGATAGATCGGAACGTCCTTGCCCGTGACCGTGGCGGCGACCACCGGCACCGCAGCGGCCACGGGGGCGGCTGCCACGGCCGGCTTCCGGTTGGTGCCGAAGAACCAGAAGCCTGTGCCGACCATGACCGCAGCGAGAGTAACGAGCGTAATGGTGAGGTTCCGTTTCACTGTGATGATCCTCCTTGACCTCAGGGATTGCCGGAGCTGTCGATCGATGTTGTGCCGTTAAAGGACGTTGTGCCGTTCAAGGATGTGGGGCCGGCCACCGGCACGGACGGACTGATTCCGGCGCCGCCGATTTCGGTGGCGCCCAACGGAATTCCGACGCGACCGACCGTCGCTGTCGAGGGCAGGGACGAGACCGTTGCGGTGCTGCCGGCGCAGGTGGTCGATGAGGTGCCGGACAGCCCGCCACCATCGAACAATGTTCCGGAAGATGGGGCATTTCCCGACCCGGCGCAGGCGATCGTGCTTTGCGCGGGATTGATCGGGGAGATGCCCGGCGTTGCGATTTCGGTCGATCCCAGCGGAATGCCCACGGGTCGCGTCGATTGCGGGTTGAGCGGCGACGTCGCAAGCATGCCGGCGGGAGGCTGCATTCCCGGCATCGTCGTCTGAGCGATCGCCGCGGCCGAGGTCAGCCACAGGATTCCGGTCGCAAGTGTTGCGCCAAGATGCGTCAAGGTGAACCGGCGCGATCTTGACCGCTTTGCGCGGCCGTGGTTCGACGAGTGCTGTTTCCGCATGGAAGAGTGCTCCGGCTGAATGCCCCCGAACATTAGAGAGTCGCCGGAGTGCGGGTATTTCCAGAACGCACGTCCTGCTCCCCGGCAGCACGACGGCAGGAAGCATTCGGCGTTTTCACGAGCTGCATTGCTCTTCGCGCGGCGACCTCACCGTGCTGCGTTACTAGCAACGGCGATCAGTCCCGGCTTCGATCGTCGAAATCCGACTTGGCTATCTCAGAATGGCGCGCGCGTGGGCGAGTTCCCGCGTGCACGTGCCTGTGTCGCCGATGTGATCGGCGGCGCGGGCGCGATCAAGCGAATCTAGCGCATCCGTGAAGTCGACACCGTTGCCTCCCTCGGCCTCGGCGAGCGAGCGGGGCGTGGGTTGATGGCTGCGCAGCGCGCTGAGGCTCTCCGGCTTCCAGCCGTGCGACCCAGCATCTCGCTCGATGGCCTGATCGAGCCGGACTTGGGCTTTCGCGATCTCATCCGTGCAGGTGCCTGCGTGCGCCGGCGATGATGCGCACAGCAAGATGAGGAGGGCGATGCGGAATTCTGCGTTGGATCTCATTGTCCGATTCCATGCGTGGAAATTCGAGCGGCGCCGGAGAGGACGTCTTGGATGACAGAACCAGTGCCTTTCGTCTTTCGCGTATGAACGCCCGCGTCATGACCGGTCATCCGGCCGGTGTCGTCGGGCGCGACGGCGCGTCCGAGTGCCGAGGCGGCACCTGGACGGTCGATATTTTGTGACGTGCGAAGTGGCAAGGACGGTTGGTTTGAGGAAATACGCGGTCGCAGGCCTCGAACTAGTGTTGCGTCATTCCAACCCGGAGTGATCCCGACATGAAACACCTCAACGCTGGCCTCGCCGTTGCTGCCGCCCTTTCGCTATTCTCGACCGTCGCCCCGGCGCGCGCGGAACCCCTCAAGAACATCGTGCTGGTGCACGGCGCCTGGGTGGATGGGTCCGGCTGGAAGCCGGTCTACGAGATCCTGACCAAGGAAGGCTTCCGCGTTACCATGGTGCAGGAGCCCGAGACCTCGTTCGCCGACGACGTCACTGCGGCCAAGCGCATTCTCGACCTGCAGGATGGGCCGACGCTTCTCGTCGGTCACAGCTACGGTGGCTCGATCATCACCGAGGCCGGCGTTCATCCCAACGTCGTTGGTCTTGTTTATGTCGCCGCACATGCGCCCGACGTCGGCGAGGACGAATCGGCGCTGGGCAAGAAGACGCCGAGCGTGCTCGGAAAGACCGAAGGCGTCATCAAGGTGACGCCCGACAAATTCACTTATCTCGATCCCGTGCAATTCCCGAAACTGTTCGCGCCGGATCTGCCGCGCGAGCGGGCCGAGTTCGTCGCGCGCTCGCAGGTCCCGGCCGCGACCCAAGTGTTCAGCACGCCGCTGACGGCGGCGGCGTGGAAGACCAAGCCGAGCTGGGGCATCGTCGCCGGCAACGACCAGATCATCAGTCCGGATCTGGAGCGCTGGTACTATGAGCGCGCCAAGAGCCAGACCACCGTGATCCCGGGCGCCAGCCACTCGGTCTACGAGTCGCGTCCGAAGGAAGTGGCAGCGGTCATCACCCGCGCCGCGCGCAGCATTCAGTCGCCGGTTACGCGCTGATCGCCCTTCGCCGGTCCTGACGCACGACCGGCAGAAGGAAGGACGGCGGGAGTGACCGCGCTCCCGCCGGCCCGACTGTTTCGAAATTTTGCGAATGCAATCGAAGAAGCGCTGATGCTTCTGTGCGGCGCCAGTCTGAGGGAATGACGGTCATGACGAGCTGGCAGAACAATCGAGCCGCGCGCGATGCGCGCATTGCGGCGGGAGCCGGCCTTGCACGCGGCAAGATCGTTGAAGCACACGACGTCACGCGCCTGCTGGAGGCCGTGATCCGGCCGGGTGACCGGGTTTGCCTGGAGGGCGATAACCAGAAGCAGGCGGATCTCTTAAGCAGCGCGCTGCTGGCGGTCGATCTGTCCAAGGTCAACGATCTGCACATGGTGCAGTCGGGTGTCGTTCTGCCCGAACATCTGGACCTGTTCGACCGCGGAGTCGCGAAGCGGCTCGATTATGCTTATTCAGGGCCGCAATCGGCGCGCATCGCGCGCATGCTGTTCGGCGGCAAGATCGAGCTGGGCGCGGTTCATACCTATCTCGAACTGTTCGCCCGCTACTTCATCGACCTCACGCCGCACGTCGCGCTGATCGCCGCCGTCAGCGCCGACCGCGAGGGAAATCTCTACACCGGCCCGAACACCGAGGACACCCCGACCGTGGTCGAGGCGACCGCGTTCAAGGACGGCGTCGTGATCGCACAGGTCAACGAGATCGTCGACACCGTTCCGCGGGTCGACATCCCGGCGGATCGTGTGCATTTCATCGTCGAGGCCGACAAGCCGTTCTTCGTCGAGCCGCTGTTCACGCGCGATCCGGCCGCGATCACGGAAGGCCAGATCCTGACAGCGATGCTCGCGATCAAGGGTGTCTATGCGCCCTATCGCGTGCAGCGGCTCAATCACGGCATCGGCTTCAGCACGGCCGCGATCGAGCTCCTGCTGCCGACATTCGGCGAGAGGCTGGGGCTGAAGGGCACGATCGCGACCCACTTCGCGTTGAATCCCCATCCCGCGCTCATTCCCGCGATCGAGTCCGGCTGGGTGCGGCAGATCCACTCGTTCGGGTCGGAGGTCGGCATGGACGACTACATCCGCGCCAGATCCGACATCTACTTCACCGGTCCCGACGGCTCGTTGCGCTCCAACCGCGCCTTCTGTCAGACCGCCGGCCTCTATGCCTGCGACATGTTCATCGGCTCCACGCTGCAGATCGATCTGCAAGGAAATTCGTCGACCGTCACCACATCGCGCATCGCAGGCTTTGGCGGCGCCCCGAACATGGGGGCGGATGCCCGCGGGCGGCGCCATCCGAGCGAGCCATGGCTGAAGGCCGGAGCGGAGGCCGATCCCGACGGCTCGGCACTGATGCGCCGCGGCCGCAAGCTGGTCGTGCAGATCGGCGAGACGTTCGGCGACAAGAACGTGCCGCTGTTCGTCGAGAAGCTCGATGCGATCGAGCTCGCCGAGAAGCTGAAGCTCGATCTCGCGCCGATCATGATCTACGGGGACGACGTCACGCACATCGTCACCGAGGAGGGCGTGGCAAACCTGTTGCTGTGCCGCACCGCTCAGGAGCGCGAACAGGCCATCCGCGGCGTTGCCGGCTACACCGACGTCGGCCGTCGGCGGGACCACGGCATGGTCTCGCGCCTGCGCGAGCGCGGCGTGATCCGCAGACCGGAAGATCTCGGCATCAATCCGCTCGATGCGGATCGCAGTCTGCTGGCGGCGCGCTCGATCAAGGATCTCGTGCACTGGTCGGGCGGACTCTACGCGCCGCCGTCAAAATTCAGGAATTGGTGAGGGACGGACCATGGAAGATCTCAACTTTCAACACCAGGTTCGCGCGCGAGCCGGTGGCACCAGGCAAAGCGCGATTGTCGGCGTGGTCGCGTCCGGAAATCTGGAAGTGCTGGTCGAGCGCAGCTTGCCGGATGCGCAATGCGCCGTGGACATCAAGACCGCGGCCGTGGGCTTCGGAGCAGTCTGGAGCGCCGTGATCGGCGATTTCGTCGAGCGCTATTCGCCGGGCGGGCTGAAGTTCTCGATCAATGACGGCGGCGCGCGTCCGGATACGGTGTCGCTGCGGCTGGCGCAGGCGGTGCGATTGATCGCGGAGGCCGGCCAATGACCGCTCCGCTCAAGGACATCACGCCGGCCGAACGGGCCCGTAGCACCAGCTTCTACGAGGCGTCGGCTCGCACGCGGCTGGAGCTGCTGCTCGATGCCGGCAGCTTCGTCGAGTTCATCGGGCCGGAGCAGCGCGAGGTCAGCCCGCATCTGACGATATTCGATCTTCCTGAGCAGTTCGACGATGGCGTCGTCGTCGGTCACGGTCGCCTTGATGGCTCGCCGGTGTTCGTCGCCGCGCAGGAAGGCCGCTTCATGGGCGGCGCGTTTGGCGAGGTGCACGGCGCCAAGCTGACCGGGCTGCTCCGCGCCGCGCGTCAGATCAGCTCGATCCCCGTCCTGATCCTGTTCGATACCGGCGGCGTCCGGTTGCAGGAAGCCAATGCCGGCGAGCTCGCCATCGCCGAGATCATGCGCGCCGTGATGGAAGCGCGCAGTGCCGACGTGAAGGTCATCGGTCTTATCGGCGGTAGGTCCGGATGCTATGGCGGCGGCGGCCTGATCGCAGGCTGTTGCTCCGCTCTCATCGTTTCGGAGCCGGGGCGCATCGCGGTGTCGGGCCCCGAAGTGATCGAGACCAATCGCGGCGTCGAGGAGTTCGATTCCCGCGATCGCGCTTTGGTCTGGCGGACCATGGGAGGCAAGCATCGCCGCCTGCTCGGCGCCGCCGATGTCTTCGCCGACGACAACGTGCAGGATTTTCGCGAGGCCGCGCTGGAGCTGCTCGGCCTGCTCGGACCTTTCGGTCTCGACAGGCTGAAGGCCGAGCAGCGGCGGCTTGCCGACCGGCTGCGCAGCTTCGGTGACTGCGGCGATGCCGTGGACATCTGGACGGCGGAAGGCATCGCGCATGCCGAAGCCGTTCCAGAGCTGCCGGCCGATCAGTTCATTGCCCTTGCCAACCGGATCGGGAGGACCAGCCGTGACGCTCGATAATATCCTCGCTTCGCTCTTTCCCGACGGCCATGAGGTGAGGAACGACAAGGGCGTCATCCTCGGCTCGGCGATGCTGCGGTCCGGCGGCCGGCTCCTCGTGCTTGGTGTTGCAGACCGGACGGCGCTAGGCGTCGACGAAACGATCAGGCTGTCGGGCCACATCCTGGAGTCGATTGACCGGGACTCCGGGCCGATCCTGGTGCTCGTCGACAGCGACAGCCAGCGCATGAGCAAGCGCGACGAGATGCTCGGGTTGAACGAGTTCCTCGCGCATCTGGCGAAGGTGCTGATCCATGCGGACATGAATGGCCGCCCGACCATCGGCCTTCTGTATGGTCACTCGGCTGCGGGCGCCCTGCTTGCGACGGGTCTTGCGACGCGTGTGCTGGTCGGATTGCCCGGGGCCGATCCCGCGGTGATGGACCTGCCGTCGATGGCGAAGGTCACCAAGCTGTCGATGGAGGCCCTGCAGGAAAAGGCGAAGTCGACGCCGGTGTTCGCACCGGGCCTTTCCAATCTCGCACAGATGGGAGCCGTTCACATGACGTGGAGCAATGCCATTTCGCTTACCGACCAGTTGGAGGCGCTGCTGGCTGGTTTGCCGGCCGTGCAAGACCGGCGGGATGCGCTCGGCAAGGAGCGTGGCGGCCGGCTGAAGGCCACCGAGATCGCGGAGCGCGTTCATGATCTCGCCCTGCAAGTACGGTGAGCGTCCACCGGGTCGTCATGACCTGGTCTTCGTCAGCCCCGAAGGCTGGCGCGCGATGCTGGACGCGCGCGACGATCTCGCAGCCGATTCCCTTCTCGCGCGCTGGCCCAAAATGCGATGGCCGACAATCAGGCGACGCGCTCTGCCATGCGAGACAACCGGCCTCGCGCTGGGCCTGCCCTTGCCACCCTCTGCCGGCAAGAAACGGGTCTCGTTCGTGGTCGATATCGACCACGTCGTCTCGGTCGCGAGGCCGCCGTCGCTGCGGCAGGCGCGGGCCTACGCGCCGCGCAACTGGTGGCCGACGCTCGACCGGCTCGACGGGCTGGCGCTTCGCCATTCGGTGGACGCGCGCGTCTTCGGCAGCCTGGCCTGGCAGGCGCTGACCGGGCTCGACTACGTCACCGGCCGTTCCGACCTCGATGTCCTGTTCGAGTTTCGCCGCGAAACCGACATCGATCGCTTCGTCGCCGATGTCGCTGCGATCGAGACTGACGCGCCGATGCGGCTGGATGGCGAGTTGATGGGCGCCGACGGCGCTGCGGTCAACTGGCGCGAATTCCACGGCGGCGCGAGCGAGCTTCTGGTCAAGAGCCTCGAGCGCGTGGTCCTGCTCGGCAGGCCTCAATTCATGTCGGGAGCGATGGGATCATGATCACCACGGCCGCAAGAGGCGTGGAGCGGCCGGTTCTGCGCCGGGCGCGGATCGGGCCCGATGTCTCCGCCATCGGCGCCGTCGCCGCCGATTGCCTCGTCAAGGAGCTCGAAACCTGGCCGAAGCCGGGGCTGGTGAGCCATGTCGACAACGGCAGTCACGTCGACATGGACGCGGGCACGTTTCGTCGCAGCGCTGCGGCCATCGGGCCCTATCTGCAACGGCTGGCCGATGCGGGCGCGCTCGGCTGCGGCATGGGGCGGCTGCGGATCATTGGTCTTGAAGCGGAGCGGGCCATGCTGGCAGCGACTGCGGGAGTCAACACGCATCGTGGCGCGGTCTTCGGGCTCGGCCTGCTGTGCGCGGCAGCCGGCGCGAGAGCTGGCGGGTTGGTCGATCCCGGGCTACCGCTTGGCGCTGTCGTGGCGCGTCTGTGGGGCGAGGGCATATTCGATGGCCCGGTGCTGCTGCACAGCCATGGCAGCGCAGCCCACCGCCGCTTTCGTGCGGGCGGTGCGCGGATGGAGGCCGCAAACGGATTTCCCAGCGTCTACCGGATCGGCTTGCCGGCCTTGCGCAGAGCGACGATGACTGCGCCGGAAGATACTGAAGCAGCCCGGGTCGAGGCGTGCTTTGCGTTGATCGCATTCGTCGAAGACACCAACCTCCTGCATCGCGGTGGGCTCGACGGCCTTCGCTTTGCACACGACGCGGCGCGTCGCTTCATCGCTTCAGGCGGCGTCGGCGCGTCCGGCTGGCGTGCGCGGGCGCAGTCGATCCACGAAAGCTTCGTCGCCCGTCGCCTCAGCCCGGGTGGATCGGCCGACCTGCTTGCAATGACGCTCTTCGTCGACGCCCATGAAAGGCCTGATCCATGATGTCCAACGCAATCCTGATGGCGCTGGTGCCGGTCTTCTTCGTTCTGTTGCTGGGATACGCCGCCGGAAAATTTCATATCGTCGACAATCTTCACGTCGACGCCCTCAACGCACTTGTGATGGATTTTGCGCTGCCGGCCTCTCTGTTCGCGGCGACAGCCTCGGCGTCGCGCCGTGACATGATCGAGCAGGTCCCGCTCTTCCTGGTGCTCGGCGTGACGATGCTGCTGCTCTATCTCGCCTGGTACTTTACCGCGCGTGAGGTCTCCAAGGTCTCCCGGTCGGAAGCATCGTTACAGGCGTTGACGATCGGCTTTCCGAATCTCGCCGGCGTGGGCCTTCCGATCATGACCTCAGTCGTGGGGCCGGCCGGCACTGTGCCGGTTGCGGTCGCATTGGCGGCGGGCTCGATCCTCATCAGTCCGCTCACCCTGATCATGGCGGAAATGGGCGCCGCCAAGGCTCGCGGCGAGCAAATGGCGGCGCGGCAGGTCCTGACGGCGATTCGGCGTGCGATCACCAAGCCGGTGGTGCTCGCGCCCGCGCTTGGCATCCTGTTCTCGTTGTCGGATGTGAGCCTCGACGCGCTGGCCCATGCGAGCCTCGCGCTGATCGGAAGCTCGGCTGCCGGCGTCGCCCTGTTTCTCACAGGAGCCATTCTGTCGGCGCAGTCGTTTCGGCTGGACTGGAAGATCGTCGCAGCAACGCTGGCCTCGGACATCGTGCGCCCGCTGCTGGCAGTTGCGCTCATTTATCTCATTCCGATTACGAAGGATGCGGCGAAAACGGCTATTCTGCTCGCCGCGACGCCCTCGGGCTTCTTCGGAATCTTGTTCGCCGTCAACTACCGGCTGGATTCCGCAAGGGCAGGGTCGATGGTCATCGCCAGCACCGGCTTCAGCGTCGTGACCCTGGCGATCGCGATTGCGCTGCTCTTTCCCCACTAGGCCGCGACCATGACGCTTGCGATCCTCTGCTCGGGACAAGGCGGCCAGCACCGGGACATGTTCGCTCTCACGAGCGATGCGCCGGAAGCCGCGCAGCTGTTTACAAATGCGGCGGCATTACTCGGTGGCAGGGATCCGCGCGAATTCGTCCGCGGCGAACCCGAAGAGGCCCTGCACCACAACCGTGCCGGCCAGATCCTCTGCACCTTGCAGCCGCTCGCCGCGGCGTGTGCGCTCGCAGATGTCATTCCGCGTGGCGTCATCATTGCCGGCTATAGTGTCGGCGAAGTCGCATCCTGGGGTGTCGGCGGTTTGTTCGATGCGACCGCCACGCTTGACCTCGTGGCGCGCCGCGCAGAGGCCATGGATGCGGCCACGCGCGCCGGCGACGGACTCATTTTCGTCCGTGGTCTTTCGCGACACGAGATCGGTCGCCTTTGTGAACGTCACGGCGCGGCGATCGCCATCCTCAATCCCGGCGATGCCTTTGTCATCGGCGGTGGCAGGGAGGCGCTAAGCGGGATTGCCGCAGACGCGCGGGCGATGCGCGGCGCAAGGATCGTCGCGTTGCCGATTGAGGTGGCCTCCCACACCAAACGTCTCGCCGCGGCGTCCGCCGTATTTCGTGAGACCTTGCGCCTGGTGTCGGCGGTATTCCCGCCGAGGACCGGTGCGCGCATTCTGAGCGGAATAGATGCCGCTCCGGTCGTCTCGCTCGAGAGCGGTCTCGACAAGCTTGCCGCGCAGATCTCGCAAACGGTGCAATGGACGGATTGCCTGCAAGCCTGTGTCGAGGCGGGCGCAACGGGGTTTCTCGAACTGGGGCCGGGACATGCGCTCAGCAGGATGGTTGCCGAGATCGAGCCCGGGCTTCCGGCTCGCTCGCTGGACGATTTCAGGAGCCTTCAGGGTGTCCGCGCCTGGGCTACGCGTCACCTGAGCGCTTAAGCGCCGGCAGGTTCCGAAGAGACGATGCCGTCGATCGCGCCGCGCGGTCGAAAAAAGGGGGCCGTCCTTTGGGGGAGGACGGCCCCAAAATGCTCGTATGCCCAGGGAGGAGAGAGGCTCGAGCGGTGACTTGGGGGTCTCGGTCACCTAACATGCGCAGCATCGCCGATCGCCCGGCCAAAGTATTTCACGAACCCCGGCTGTTTCTCATTTCGCATGATTCACGTGAAGTCCGCGGGCAGCACGTGGGACACGGCCAAGCGTGTCGCAGCCGGATCGCCGCCGGAGATCCAGGACGAAGCCGACGCGTTCCGGCTGGCGCATCGCCAGCGCGCGGGGGTTTCACCTGTGATCCGCTTGAAGACGGTCGAGAAATGCGCCTGCGTGCAGAAGCCGACGGTCAGCGCCACCTCGGCCAGGACCGTCTCGGAATTCGATAGCAGCGATTTCGCACGCTCGATGCGCTGATGCAGCAGGTATTCCCGCGGTCGGTATCCCGTCGCGGCACGAAACTGGGCTGCGAAGTGCATCCGCGACAGTCCCGCCACCTTGGCAAGCTCGGACAGGGTGATGCCGTGGTCGAAGTTCGTCCCGACATATTCCTCGACGCGCCGCAGGCGCCATTTCGGCAACGCATTGACTTTCGCGTGAGGGAGCTCGCGGCGGGCAATGTGCATTGCCAGCGTCCGGCCGATGCAGCGTGCGAATTCCCGGTCGGCCGAATGGCCGCGTTCGGTCAGTGCTTTCGCAAGCTGCTCGGCAAAGGGGTCGCGGAGCAGGACGAGGTCGTTGAGGCCTTCCGGCGCGGTGTGGCCAGCTCCAGGCCGTAGAGGCGAAAAATAGCTGCCGGCGGAGACGTGGAAGTGCAGGAAATCGCACGGCGCGTAGAACTGCGCACTGAGCCGCTGCGACGGTGCGCCGATATATAACGTCCCCGCCGGCATGACGCCGTCGAAGACGGTGTGACGGCCTCTGGTCAGTTTGACGCGTGTTGTTTTCAAGGCGATCGCCAGGAAGTATCGGTCGCAAGGCGTCCGGGCTTCTTCGTGCCTTATGCCAGTTTGTGCAGAGGTCCAGCGCGAGATTGTAATGTCCTCGGACGCGGTGCCGGCATGTTGGCCGGGCTGGCGCCACCTTCGTTCGAGGAGAAATGCGCGAGAGTCTTGCGGGGAGGCCGGTTCGCGGCGGCTGGGCTGATACGTCACCCGGGCGCCGGCCGCTTGCATATCAGTAAGCATCGTTCGTCCCCGTGTCCTTGGATTCTGCTGCCGTCGCAGAATGCAATTGGTTCAGGTTCGAACGATAGGTGCGACCGCGTCGGAAGGCTCGTTAAGGAAGCTGAAGCGGTATTAGATTTTGCAAATGCGAGCGGGTACGACCGCGTGTCGTAAAAAATTCAATTGGATCAAAGGGATCAAGTGCATGTGAGGAGAGAACCACCGGACGAGAGGTGCATGCGGTCCCGTCCGGCCGGGCGTCTTCGTCTGATTCAGGGCAGGCGTGGCGGGGCATCGAGGGCGGGTGTGAGGCCGGGCGCGATCGTCTCTGCCGGGGGAACGGCGGGTTCGCGCGAATACGGAACCGCTTCCACCTCGGGGCGCTGTTGGGATGTGGCCTGAAGGCAGTTCGCGCGAGGCGGACGTCCCGCGCCGAACAGATCGGCGACGGGATCCACAAAGTTCGTGCGGAATTGCTCAAGCCGGCTTTGGGTTTTGCCTGAGGGCTGCCGGATCGTCACCGTTGCCGTCATGCCGGAGACCAGCGGCACCCCCGGAGGCACCGCGTCGATGGCGACGCGAACCGGTACGCGCTGCGCAAGCCGAACCCAGGTGTAGATGGGATCGACGTTGGGCAAGCCTTGGGTGCCGGATGCGGCGTTCGACACGCTGACGCCGCGGGTCACGGTTTTTACATGTCCCTGAAGAGGCTTGGAGTAGCCGACCAGCTGTGCCTCCGCACGATCGCCCACGCACACGCCGGCCATCTTGGTCTCTTCGAAGTAGCCGTCGATCCAGAAGCTGTTGGCATCGATGATGGAGACGTTGCTGGTGCCGGTGGCAGCATAATCGCCGACGCGCAGCAGGAGGTTGGTGACGTAGCCGTCGACCGGACTCGTTACGTTGGTTCGCTTCAGGTTCAATTCCGCCTGAGCAAGCTGATGCGCCGCCGCCTCATACGCGGCCTTTGCTTGCAAGGCATTGCCGGCGAAGATCTGCTGTTCCTCCGGCGTCGTTGCGAGGTTGGACAAGCGCTGGCGCCGGTTGAACTGGGCCTGCTTCACTTCGAGATCCGCCGCGCGCTGGTCGAGGACGGCCTTGCCGACATGGGCGGCCACCTCGAAGTCGAAGGGGTCGATAACGTAGAGCACGTCGCCCCTATGGACGAATTGATTGTCGGTCACTCGCACTTCTACGATCTCGCCCGAAACTTGCGGCGCGACGTTGGCGACCTGGACGCGCACGCTGCCGTTCCGCGTCCAGGGCGCGGTGACGTAATGCTGCCAGGTCGCGAGCGATATCAAGACGGCGACGAGTGCGATGCCGAGGGTCGCAAGATGTTTGCCGGCGCCGTGGATGAAGCGGCGGGTCCCCTCGCGCAGCACCTTCGCGAAGGGAGCCGCCTGTTCCGGAGGTCTGACGCCGCCTGCGACGTGATCGCTGATGTCGCGCGCAACGGTCTCCGGCATGTTCGAACCGTCCAAGGTGTCTAAGCCATCCACCGGTACTGTGGTCGGTGGTTCGCCGTGAAGCGGGGCGGCGCTGCGGGGCAGGGTGGCTTCCATGACTTTTCTCCCTAGAAGAACAGTGCGAGCATGCCGAACATCGCCACGTAGAGGCTGAGTTCGGCCAGCGACGGGTTGCTGAAGAATCTTGCGAACCCGACGAAGCGCAGCAGCGGGCGCAGCATCAGGAACGCGAGCATCGCTGTTGACGCATAGGAGACGATGGGGGCAATGAGCACGCCGCCGATGACGAGTTCCCGATAGGTGTTCATCATGATCGTTTCTCTCGGCTGGAGCCGGTCGGAGAGGGTGACGGCGTGAACGCCGCACTTGCCGCAATCAGCGCGGTTATGGCTGCACTGGTGGACAGGTTGTTTCGCGCTCCCGCCTGGTGCAGCGCCCCGGCCGAAGCGAGGATCGCGCCGCCGTCCCGCCGGGCGAGGGCCTCTCGCGCGGCCTGCGCCGCTCCGGCGAGCGGGCCCTGTCCGATCCGGTCCAGTTCGGCACAGCAGCGCCGCAGGGCGTCGGCCTGGTCGAAAAAGCGCATGGCAGTGCTGGCGATCTGATCACTGATTGCGGAGGGGCCGCTTGCTGTCACCATCTGTTCGATCCGCGCCGCGTCGCGAAAGGCGGCTTCCTCCGGCGCGAGGTGCCGGGCTCGCTCGCTGTCGCGGCGGCTCAGCTCGCGCCGGACCTCTTCCAGCAGCAACCGAACTCGCCGGTCGCCCGACAAGGGAGGCAGCAGCACCTGCGCCGCGAACACGAGCGCGGATGCCAGGCAGACAAACAGGCTCGTCACGACAAATACCCGGGGGTCGTAGCTCTGCGGATTGGCCGGCGCGAGCACGGCGAGCGTGAACACCAGGACCAGGCGGCCAAGGGAAGACGGCAGCGGGCTCGGCAGCGTGATCAGCAGCGCGAGGCCGATGACGACAGGCGCGAGACCGATCGCCAGCAACTGAAACTCGGACACCCCCGTGAAGACGAGGTATTTCAGGGTGCCGGCGAGCACGCAGGCGATGGGCGTCGCCATCACCGCCACCATCGTAAAGTTGCGTGGCGAGGGCGACGTCGAGCCGAGGCCGATGATCACGGCGACGAGTGAGAGGCAGAGTTCTGTTGTCGGCCAGCCCGCCAGCACGAAGAAGATTGCGATCAGCGTGAACGAGATCGCGGCCCGTGCGCCGGTTTCGGCCGCAATGCGGCGCGAGCGATAGAGCGGCGCGTGCCATGCACGATAGGGGCGCGTCCCTGCACGCAGCGCGTCGAGACTCCTGCGCACCTGCGCGTTCTTGCGGCTGATTTCGGTCAGCAGCCAGGATTGGGAAATAGTTGTCAGCCCGGCCGCATCCTGGTCCGGATCGTCCGCATTTTGCGCCGGAGCGGACGTGGCGGAGAGCGCTGCCAGCATGCGGCCGAGAGAGAACGCGGTGACGAGATCGACCAGCGCCGAACGCGCGGCCGCGGCTCTTGTGGTGCCAACGCTCGATTCCGCCGCTAGGCTCGCGATGTCCGGGCGCAGCGCTGCGATATCATGCAGCATGCTCGCCGCAACGGGCGCGGATGGAGCTCGGCCGCGCTCGGCATCTTGCGCGAGATCTATGACCCGGCCAGCCAGCGCCTCGATGCGTCTTGCCAGGGCCGGGTGATAATTCGGCGCGGCCAGAACTTCATTCACGAGCGCCACCGCGAGGACCCCGACGCTGATGGCCGCGCCCCGCGCGACACCGGTCGGGAATACTTGCAGCGGGCTGTCGATCTGCTGAATGGCAATCAGCGCGACCGTGGTGCAGCAGAGAGATGCTGCATAAGCGCGATTGCCGTCGAGCATCCCGACGGCGCAAACGCAAAGGCCGACCCAAATGCCGAGCACCGCGAGCAGGAGACCGTCGGTTTGGGCAAACACGCCGGCGATTGCGATCGATGCCGTGACGCCGATGGCGGTTGCAAGCAGCCGGTAGCCGGCCTTCTCCATGCCTTGACCGCGCGTGGGCAGGGCCAGGATCGCCACGGTGAGGGCTGACGACGAGGGCGATTCGAGCTCGAGCCAGAAACTCACATACAGCGCGAGAAGCATCGCGAGCCACACCCGCAGCGCAAAGGCCCAGGAGCTCGCCGGAAAGCCGGCGAAGACCCATGGGCGCGCCTCGACGGCAGCATCGGCATTGATCTGCATCGCGCGAGATCCCCATTTCCCTCGGCAGAGCGGCCAGCCCTGCCAGTGTCGTGATTCGCGCGCGAATATGAGGTGTGCGGGCTCGTCGGTATTTCCGGTTCACCAACCTCGTTGCCGGATTGCACGCCGGGTTGAGGGAAAACGGCTCTCGTCCGCCCAGCCGCGGGCTGGACTATTGCGGCCCGCTGCCTGCCAGCGCGTCTTCGAGGCAGCGGATGATCTCGTCACCGCTGGAAGGCTTGCCGAGATAGCAATGCGCACCTGCGGCCATGACGCGCTGACGCACGGTTTCGCTCGGAAACGCCGTCATGAAGATGATTGGAAAATGGCGGCCGGCAGCAACCAGCTGGGCCTGCAGCTCATCGCCGGTGATGACCGGCATCTGGACGTCGGCGATCATGCATGCCGGATCCTCTCCGGGCGCCTGCCGCAGGAAGTCCATGCCGGATTCGTAGGCCTGAGCCTCGTAGCCGACCGAACGCACGAGGCTCGCCAGCGATGCGCGAACGCCTTCGTCGTCGTCTACGATCGCAATCACCAAGCTCTTGGCCATGGACGCCCAATCCTGACCGCGGGTTCCGCAAGGAAGAGCATCTCCCTCTGCGCGGCCGATGACGCTTTATGCACCTGGGGCAGTCCCGCCGGAATTATACTCAGGTTTGGTCCGTAGTCCTGCGGGTCTGGGAAACCCCGAGCGCCTCGGCCTTGCGAACGAGGTCGGCGAATGACCGGACACCCATCTTGCGCATGACGTTCCCGCGGTGAATCTTGACAGTGATCTCGCTGAGCCCGATCAGGGCGGCGACCTGCTTGTTCATCAGGCCGGCGGTGACGTGGCCCATCACCTCGCGCTCGCGCGCCGTCAGAGTCTCGTACTGGGCGCGGATGTCCTCCTTGGTCGCGGCTTCCGCCCGGTACTGCGCATCGCGTTCGAGCGCCGCGGTCACGGCATCGAGCATGTCCTGGTCGCGAAATGGCTTGGAGAGGAAATCGACGGCGCCAGCCTTCATGGCACGCACCGACATCGGTATGTCCCCATGGCCCGTCATGAAGATGATCGGATAGCTGATGCCCTGCCGGACGAGCTGGCTCTGCAGATCGAGCCCGCTCACGCCGGGAAGGCGGACGTCCAGCACGATGCAGCCGGGGCCGTCGGGCAGCGGGCCTCCAAGCAGTTCGGACGGCGAGCCGTACAGACGCGTATCGAGGCCGACGGATCGGAACAGGCTGTCGAGCGAGGCGCGGATCCCTGCGTCGTCATCAACGATGATGACGACCGAGTTGAGCGATTGGGTAGGCGGTTGCGCGTGGTCTGGTCGTGTCATGGTCGAGTGTGTTCTTGGCTGTATGGCAGTGTCAGGCGGAATGTCGCTCCCGCGCCCGGGGGGCTCTCGGCCGACAACTCGCCACCGTGAGCTTCCACCGTCGTTCGGCAGATCGCAAGTCCCATGCCCATTCCACCGTGCTTCGTCGTGAAGAACGGATCAAACAGGCGCGGCATGTCGTCGGGCCGGATGCCGGGACCGCTGTCCTGCACCGTGATGGCGAGTCTCTCGCCGTCGACGGGGCTGGCGCGCAGCATGACGGTACGGGATTCGTACTGGTCCGACATGGCCTGGCCGGCATTCACCAGCAGGTTGACCAGCACCTGCTGAAGCTGGATCCGGTCGCCGCGAATTGGCCTCAGGCCAGGCTTCGTCTCGACAGTCAGGACGACGTCGTCATTCGCGAGCTCCCGCGCGACCAGAAGGGCCGCTTCCTGGATGATCTCGGCGACATCGAGACTGTCCTGCTGGGCAGGCGCCTTCTTCAGGAAGGTGCGGATACGGGCCACGACCTCGCCGGCACGGCGGCCTTGTGCGACGACGTGAACGATCGTGGCCGCTACCTCCTTCAGATCGGGCACGTCGCGCCGCAGCCATCGCAAGCCGGCCTCGCCGCTGGTGACGATCGCCGCCAGCGGCTGATTGATCTCGTGGGCGATGGAGGCGCTGAGCTCGCCGAGGGTGGCGACGCGCGCGGCATGGGCGAGCTCCGCCTGCGCCGCGAGCAACGCATCCTGCGCCTGCTTGCGCTCGGTGATGTCGACGACGAAGGCGAGCACGTTGTGGTCGCCGTCAGGCCCGGAAGGGAAGGTGATCGTGAACAGCACGGGAACTTTGCGTCCGTCGAGCCTGACGAGCTCGGTTTCGCCTTCGTAGAACGGCTCGCCTTCCGCGAACGCGATCAATGCGCCGAGGAAACTGCGGTCGTTCTCGCCGAGAAGCAGGTCCACATTCTCGATAAAGGTCGAGGCGCCGTTTGCTCCCGCCATCTTTTGCAGGGCCGGATTGACGTCGGTGATTGCAGCGAGCCGGCGGGCATGCCGGACGAAATCGGGGTGTCGCGCCAGATGGTCGCGCAGGCTGGCTCCCGCGGTATCCAGCGATTGCAGTGCGGTTCGAAGTTCGCTCCAATCCTCTTCGACGACGCCGATCCGGCTTGCGTCGAACATACGGCGGTATCGCTGTTCGCTTCGCACCAGCGCGCTGTGTGCGGCCACGCGGTCGGTGACGTCGGTGTGCGTTTCAAGGACCCCGACGGGTTTGCCAAGACGGTCGTGCTGCAAGGCCCATCGGGCATCGACGGCGAGCGCCGCGCCGTCTTTCGTTCGTTGCTGCACACGGCCTTCCCATCGACCGGTTCCCACCAGGCCCGCTTCGATGACCTCGCGCCGGTCGGGATATCTGGTTTGCAGGAGCGCATCGGCGAGCTGCCCGACCGCCTCGTCGGCAGACCACCCGTAGACCTGCTCGGCCGTCTTGTTCCAGAAGGTGATCACGCCGCCGCGATCCCTGACGAAGATCATGTCGTGCGAGAGGTTGAGCAAGCGGGCTTGCGCCGCGAGACGCTTCGTCGCGGCGTGATTTTGCAGCGCCAGCAAGGTCGTGATCCCGATTGCCGCGAGGCTCACCAGCACACGAAGGGCGGGTGAGGCGATCGTTCGCAGATCGTGCGACAGCAGATAGGCTGTTATCGTCAGGACGACGCAGCAGGCCGCGGCAACGATGGTGTCGTCGCGCCGGTTGGTTTTCGCCGCGAGCAGGATTGCCACGACGTAGAGAACCGCCACGGCGCCCTCGAGCGGCGTCAGGACATCAACCAGGAAAACTGCAAAGGCGAGGACGGCGGACAAGGACCGCAAGCCGGTGCGGCTCGTGGATGAGCCCGTGGTCAGATCATGACGCGTCATCGTCGCTTGCAGTCGTTCTTCTCACATCAGCTATCAGCGGCGTTGATGCCGCGATTTGATCGCGTTCACAACATCCACCCGCGCGATTTTCGTGCTCTCGTGGAAGACCTGTCGTGCCGCTCGATGCGGTGAAAGCGCCGGTAAGCGGCATTCCCCGGAAAACGAGGGAGCTCGCGTGGTCCCGCCGGTGGATGGCGCGCGGAAAGCGCGTCAACTTACCGCAGGCGTCGCGCCGCAAGTCCTGTCCGCGGCCGCGATGCCTGGGAGGCATCGCATAGGTGCGCTCACCCGACGAACAGGTCGTGATCATACCTAGGTATGACGCGGTCAACCCGAGACCCTATAGACGCACCCGCGGGTAGAATGGATCGCGCACACCGCCGAATTACTCTGCTCTCATGGCGTTCGGGCAAGCCGGTCAGGCCAGGCCGGATCGAAAACGGGACAAGGAGATTCGACGATGTCGCTGCAGATCTCACGCTCACAGGCGATCAAGGATCATGACGTTCGCGCGATCGGTATCTCGGCAATCGATCGCGACCGGCTCGGGCTGTCGAAACTCCCCGACCGGTTCGGCGAAAGCGGAACGATGCTCTCTTTCGTCCATCTGGACATGGCCCTGGCGGTCGAGCATGCGGCGGACGCCGAACGTTCTGCCGTTCGTGGTCCTCGCTTCCGGCTCTCTTCAAAACTCCTGGCGGGGCAGCCTGTCGAGAGCGGGCAGGCGGTTGCAGCGGAAGCCGCCGATCCGGTCATGCGGCGCCTGTCGGACGCGCTCGCGGCAACCGAAGCCGCGCACGATGCCCATTCGGCGATCATGGCCGACGCCTTGCGGCTTGCGATCCTCACCCGGACGTTCAGCCGGCAAGCGTCCAGCGCACCGACCGCACTCGATCCGGCCGATGGTGTTCACGAGGAAGGGACCTGCCGGACCGTACGGTCGCTGCAGACCTGGCGCCTCAAGCGCGTTCTGGAATATGTCGACAAGAATCTGGCCGCCAAGATCACGCTTCGGGACATGGCCGCGGTCGCCGGCCTGAGCCGGATGCATTTCGCCGCACAGTTCCGCGCAGCCGTCGGTGACCGGCCTCACGAATATCTGTTGAGGCGCCGCATCGAGCGCGCCCAGGAGCTGCTCAAGCAGGCCGAAGTCACTCTGGTCGATATTGCCTTGACCGTGGGCTTCCAGACCCAGGCGCATTTCACCACGGTGTTCAAGCGCTTTGTCGGCGATACACCCTATCAATGGCGGAGCGCCTATCTCGCGCGATTCATGCCGCTGCCGCGCGCAAAGGCAGGTCCGTCATGAGCAATCTCGGCATTCAAGCCCTGCTGGTGTCGCACGCCAGTCTTCATTTAACGCTGACGCATCATGAATTGATGGAGATGATCGAAATCCTCCGAGCTCTCGGCAATTCGTACCGCCTCGCTGCGTCCGAGCCGGGAAGCGGCTTTCTCTATGGACGCCTCGCCTTCAATTTCTGTCGAGGCGCCGTGATGTGGGTCGCGCGGTAGGCGGCACTTCGGTGGCACTCCGGCGTCTCTCACGAAACAAAATGAGAACATATGGCGATGGCCCAACCCATGGCGTCCGGACTGGCCACCTTAGACTTGGAGGTCGCCGCCGACCAGGCGATTGCGGCCTGTGCGGGCGACGCCCGGGAAGCTCTCAAGGCGCTCATCGTCGCGAATGGCTTCCTGGAGGCGCAGGTCGAAGACCTGCGGGCTTCGATTTCTGCCGGCTACTCGCGTGGCCGGTTCGACGTCCCGCGCGACTGAAAGCACTGGTACGACTGACATGCCCGCGGTGACCTACTATGTGGCTCTGCCGTTCCTCCCTTCGGATGACGGTGTCGCTGCCGGTGAGGCCGTCGAATGCTTCAATAATCCCAACGCCGCCGTAATGAAAGCCGAGGCGCTTTCACGAAAGCCTGGCATTGTCGGCGCGGTGGCCTTCAGCCGCAGCGGGGATCCGGCCACGGGCCAATTCGGAGACGCAACCGTGATCCGCAAGTTTGGCGACGTGCCGGACGACCTGAGCACCCTGTGAAGGGAACGCGCGGAGATGTTCTGCGCGGAGTTCCGCAGCGCAACTACCTTCCGCTGAGCGACAGGCTCATACGAGTGACGGTGTTGTCCCAGGCGCGCTCTTCCTCTGCGGGATAGTTGATCAGGACGCAATGGATCAGCCGCCCCGAGAAGTTGCAGCGATTGTACCAAACCTTGTCGCCCCTGTAGCTGGAGACCGCAAAGAACCGTGATGTCACTCGCTTGTACTGAATGCGTGAAGGCGGATGCTTTTTGGCGAGAAAGGCCGCGGGTGAATCGTTCTCCGCGTTGGGCGCGGCCTGGATCGTGATGTCTGCACGCCCGTCGGCGGTTCGGAACCGTTGCCCGTAGCCGTCGGGTCGGCCAGCTTCTTCCGTGAAGATGGACGATGGAAAATCCATCGAGGTGCCGGTCTGGGGAATGGTGTACCTGGTCCATCGCACCGGCTGCGCCGAGGCCGTCGCTGTCGAGACGGCAAGTGCCAATGCGAGAGCACTCGTCGATTTCATCACACTTCCCTCCGACTATCACGGAGCAAAAAGCCGGAACGTCAATTACGTTCCAGACGCATGTTGCTGCGGATTGAAAGCGCGCCACCTTGCTCGTGGGGACCATTGGGATCGAGGCTGGTCAGCCTGGTCTCGCCGCCGGGCGAGAACCTGCCACCTCGAAAGCCACAGTGACAGCGCCTCCGGTGCTTTGGCCGCGTGGTGTCAGGCAGCGCGCAACGGGGACGTTGGACGACGGAGCCGGCCGACCTCCTCCGTCTGGCACCTCGGACACCTGAACTGGATTTCGCGTTGCGCGAAAGCGGACTTTTGGATGTTCGCCGCCATAGGCCAAGCGCCGCATTGGGGACATTTCTCCAGCAGGGTCTCCGATTCTATCATCGCACCGCTCCTACCCACGCCCACGGCCCGCCAACGCTCGGAGACAACCCACGTTCCGACGCGAGTGCTAGGCGAGACACGGAACGAATTAGGGCGACGGCGTTGAATCGACATGTGTGCCGTGGCGTTGCGTCAGTCTCGATCGGGAGTATCGCGTGTCCATGGCGCCATCAGAGCTGCTATTCCTGGTTACATCGAGCCGTGTGATCCCACTTTGCGCGAAAAGCCGCCGCGCGGCGAAGACTGGGTCTACGAGATCAAGGCCGACGGTTACCGCGCACAACTGCACTTGGAAGAGGGCGACATCAAAGTTTACTCGCGCACGGGCCTTGACTGGACGGAGCAGTTCTCCTCGATCGCAGCGAGCGCCCACCTGCTCAAGGCACACAGCGCGATCATCGACGGCGAAGCGGTGGTGTACGGCAGTGGCGGCCTGCCGGATTTCCAGCAGCTCAGGAGGGAGCTCGGCCGAATGCGCAGCGAGCGTGTGCGGTACCACGCCTTCGATCTCCTCTACCTCGATGGCTACGACCTGCGCCGCGTCGTGTACGAGGAACGCAAGCGCCTGCTGCAGCGGCTTCTGAAGGACGCACCGGAAACATTCATCTATGTCGAAGCGCTTGCGGCCGACGGCAACGAGGTCTTCGACAAAGGGTGCAAACTGGGGCTGGAAGGCCTGGTCGCCAAACGGCTCGGCCAGCCCTACCGCTCGGGGCGGCAGGAGAACTGGATCAAGCTCAAGTGCAAGAAGAGCGAGACCTTTCCGATTGTCGCCTTCGTGGAGAAGTTAGGGGCGCGCCCGCGCAAGGTTGCCTCCCTCTACGTCGGCCGGCCCGAGAACGACAAACTGCTCTACGCCGGCAAGGTGCGTACCGGCTACACCGAGACGACGGCGCGGGAATTGCGCGAGCGGCTGGATCCGTTGATCCGCAAGACTTCTCCGCTCGATGTCGCGGTCAAAAAGCCGAAGGCGACCTGGGTCGAGCCGACCCTGGAAATCGAAGTCCAATATGGCGCGCTGACCGATGACGGCCTGCTTCGCGAAGCCGTGTTCAAGGGCTTTCGCGATAATCTTGCGGTGCGCAAGGTCAAGGCGCCGCGTCTGGTGCCCTCCGTAGCCGGCCGACCGAAACTGGGCGTTCCCAGAGAGAACATCCTGCAGCTTCTGCCCCACGCCGTTGTGCCGTTAAAAGAAGAACTCGCCGACTACTGGCGCAAGGTATGGAAGAAAGCCCTCCTGCACCTCGGCCATCGTCCGCTCAAGCTGGTGCGTCACGTGCACGGCACCACCTTCTATCACAAGGGGCCGCTGCCGAAGGACATCCCGGACGCCGTGCACCAGCTCCGGATTCAGAAGCGGGAGGGCGGCGAAGGAACGCGCCTGTGGGTCGACAGCCTGGAAGGCTTTCTGGGCCTTGTCGAGATCGGAGCGGTCGAGCTGCACCCGTGGAATGCGACCGTCGAGGACTCGAACATGCCGACCGCATCGTGATCGATCTCGATCCCGGAGAGGGCGTCGACTGGGATGCCGTCGTGGAGACCGCGCTCGCTCTGCGGACCCTGATGAAACGCGAAGGCTTCGAGACATGGCCCAAGCTCACCGGCGGCAAAGGAATCCATCTGATGGCGCCGCTGGACCAGCCGGTGCTGCACGACAAGGCGCATCGGGTCGCGCATCAGTTGGTCTCCGCCCTCGCAGCGCGCCATCCAGACCGCTACCTCCTGTCTGCTCAGGCAAAGCGTCGCGATCGCATCTTCCTCGATTATTTGCGCAATGGCCGCGGTACCACGGCCATCGGCACCTATTCCCCACGAGCCCGAGAGGGAATTCCCATTGCAGCCCCCGTGACATGGAACGATGGGTGGAATGGCGCCACAAACGTCCCCGTGACAGGCGCAGCATTCCTGCCGAACTGTACGCTGCGGTGATGTCGCTGCCCGAGGCCGATCGCTCCGACAGGCAAAGGGTGAACGAGGTGGTCCGCAGCCATGATGAAGCTCGCCGCGAGGGCAGAACCGTATGGCTCTACCTCGACTACTACGACCGCGCGCCGCGCACGATCGAGGATCCCGGCTGGGTGAAGGTGTTTGCATCTGCCGACGTCGCCGAAAGGTGGTTCAAGGAAAACGACCCCGAAGGCGTAGCCTGGGAGTACGAAGTGGAAGGCGGTCGGGCCCGAGGATCGGTTTGGCTCCACTCGCACGATCCGGAGTCCACAGACATTGGCGACGTCGATTGGGGCAGGCTCTTTGCCCCGCGAGCGTGTGCGGAAAAGTGGGTTGAGCAGAACGATCCGACGGGCAGGATTTGGGAGCATCCGGTTGAGGAGTGACACCCATGAGTGCTTTCGTTGACACGTCGGTATGCTTCGCTGCGGTATACAAGCGGGATGCTCAAAATCAGCGCGCCAAGTCAATCCTTCGGAGCATCGACCGGCACCTCACCACGGACCTGGTGCTGATCGAGACGTGGCAACTGCTCAAGGCCAAATTCGGAAAGGACGTGGCGGAAAGCTTCTGGGAGCGGCTGCGCGACAGCGGAGTTCGGGTCGAACCCGTCATGCGCGCCGATCTGGATGCGGCCGCGGAGATACAGGTGAGCTCTCCCGAGGTGGTTTTTTCCTTCATCGACCGAATGAGTTTTTCGCTGATGGAGCGCCTGGGGATTAGCCGAGCAGCGACGTTCAACCCGGACTTCGCCGCGTACCGACCCCGCAGCGGTCGCAAGCGACCGTTCCAGATCGTGAGCGAAGGCCACAGCCAGGTGTTCATGGCGCTCAGACAAGTGATCCTCGGACGCCGGCCCGTGCACGTGAGCAATGCCGGCCAGCGCCAGACGGTCTGTCCCTACATACTAGGCCACGCCGCCGGGGAGGAGCGCGCACTGGCGCTTCTTTGTGGAGCCAAGTTCGAGCATGAAGCGTCCGATACAAGCAGATGGATCTGCCTTCGACTGTCGAAGGTCGAGGACGTCCGCTTCGCCGATGCGTCCTGGGTAGAGCAAGACTACCCGGGACCGGTACAACGATGTGTCGATCGGGTGTATCTGGACGCGAGGCTGCTGGCTCGAGGCGTGAGCCTCGGCTAGGACGTGTACTGATAAAGGTCGGCTTACCATGCAAAGCGGAAGCTCCGACCTCGGGCGTGACGGCTTGTGACCCGGGCGGACATCATCGCTCCGGAACTCCGGCAAGGTACAACCCCTTGACGAAGCGCTTGGCTCCGGCAACGAACCCCGCCTCGCCGCGCACTGGAGCGTCTTTGACGCGACGGATAGTAAACGTTGGATCAAGTGCAAGTCCTGTTTTCGCGGCCACTTGAGCGTCGTCCAGTCTTCCAAGAAGCGCGAGCGCCGCAGCGTAGCCAAAATGCAGATTTGGAAAGTTTCCGTTGGCTTCGATTCCTCGAGCAAACCAGGCGGCTGCTTCACTGTCTGCTTCGATCTGCAGCTTGGCAAAACCCGCCGTACTCATCCAATGGAAGGCGAAAATATCGCGTGGGGACAGGCGTAGTGCCTCGTTGACGTGAGACTCCGTATCTGCTCCGCGACCTTGATAATATTTGGCGATGCCCATCATTACATGCGCGTCAGCCAAATTGCGATCCAGCGCCAAAGCTCGCTGGCACTCGGCCACGCCTTGGACCATCCGATTCGCGCAGATGAGTAGCATGGCTAACGTGAAATGAGCCCAGGCATGTTCAGGGGCAAGGCGCAGCGCCTTGAGCACCATGGTCTCTGACGCTTTCAGATGTTCATGGGGGTGGTCGGTTAAGAACAGCAGTCCTAGTGCTGCCTCGACCGACGCCATCCAGCTCATTGCATCAACATTTTTAGGATCAATCGCCAACGCCGATTCAAAAGAATCGCGAGCTCCTTTCAAATATTCGGGTGTCAGTCCCTTGCTCACGGAATGGCGACCTTGGAAATAGAAATCCATGGAATCAGGATTTAGCATCCTTGTTGCGTGCCGGGCCTCGGCAGCTATGAGTTGGGCGTCCAACGTACGGGCAATCCTGGCCACAATTTCGTCCTGCATATCGAGCAGGTCAGCAATGGGCTTATCGAAGCGGTCGGCCCATAGATGATTGCCCGTCTTCGCATCGATCAACTGAACATTCACCCGCAGACGATTTTCGCAACGTTGCACCGAGCCTTCAAGCGCGTAACGAACATTCAACTCGCGACCAATCTGCCTGACATCCATCAGCTTTCCCTTATACGTGAAGGCGGTGTGTTGACCGATGACAAATGAGCCATTGATCCGCGACAAGTCTGTGGTGAGGCTCCCGGTCACACCATCAACAAAGTAGTCCTGTTCGGGATCGCGGCTGAGGTTTGCGAAGGGCAGTACAACAACGGAACGGCGAGGTGTTGAGGATGGGCTTGATCCCGCAGGCTGAGGCAGCTTGACTGGGCCGGATTCATCCAAAACCACGGCATAGGCCCGAACCGGACGCCCGATGTTCTTGAGGATAAGCTCGCCGAGGTCGGTGAACCTGTCATGGAGCTTGCCCTGGATTTGATCGTAGGCGGCCGACGAGATGCAGATACCGCCCGGTTCTGCGACACTCTCAAGCCTGGCCGCAATGTTGACGCCGTCGCCGAAGATGTCGTGGGGCTCGACAATTATGTCACCAATATTTACGCCCACCCGAAACGCGATGCGCTTGTCCTCCGGATCGCCGTTGGTAAGTTCGCGGACCCGCGCCTGAAATTGTATCGCAGCCCGAACCGCTTCCACGGCACTAGGAAACTCTGCCAAAAACCCATCGCCAGTGTTCTTCACTACACGCCCGCCATGTTCGGCGATAACGGGCCTGACGCCTTGCGCGAGCAGCGTCATTAACTTGGCGTGGGTGGCCTCTTCTTCTTGATGCATAAGTCGAGAATAACCGGACACATCGGCCGCCAGTATCGCCGATAATCTGCGCTCGATCCGATCTGGCCGATCTTGCACCATCGTCGACAAATCCGCTTGGCACGTTTGTGTGCCGGATCAGGGACGATACCACCTCAGGGGGAAATGGCTATTTAGGCTTGTCAGGTTTGAAACGACAGTCGCACTGACGCGATTTGCAGGAAATGGAATCCTAGCGCGTTTAGAACGCCTCCTTGTGACCCATCTCCGACCTCGGAGGCGATCCACTCTTGGGCAGGTGTTGACGGCAAACCGGAGATGGCTCCTGTCGCTTTAATGACTACACGCCTTGCTTAGAGGCCGGGCGGCTCTGGGCGCGTGCTCGCTCGAGAGCAGCGTCAATGCCGCACAATCGGCGCCTCGCGAAGCGCATTGACGCCGATCCGCTTCAGCCCGTCGGCCGAGGTCTCGCCCTTGCTGGCGGCTTCGAGGATCATGGCGGCCACGTGGGTGCGAGCAGAGGTCTCGTAGCGCGACACGCTCTCGCACACCTCGTCGAGGACCGCGCGCAACAGCGCGGTGGTTTCAGCATCGAACATTCGAGGTCTCCCCCGCGAAAGCGGGATACTGCCTGAACCCGCCAACACTGGGATTCACGCAAGTTACTGACGCCGAAATATTCTGCGGGAGGACGAGGAGGGGAATGAGCGTGGCCCCGCCTTTTGGGGGCTGGGGGGCTTGAGGGCGGAGCCACGCAGGCCGTGCATTCGCGCGGGCCCGCCACATCAACCGTATCCGGCCGAGCCCGTTCCACTGCTTGAGGCAAAGTCCGCGCGCAGCGAAGGACCTACGGCTCCGAAGGCCGCAGCGGGCCATCGGTCAAGTTTCGGGCAATCGGGTGGCGCAGCGGGTCGCCGTCGCAGTCGGCCCAAGCGCACTGCAGAAACGTTGCTGCGCAGCCGGCAATCTGGCCGGAGGGTCTCTGCCGGTGGTTTTAGCCTCACCAGCGAGGATTTGAGATGGTAGACGAGTGCGGCATCGCACTTCGCCCTGAACGCGGGCCTAGCAGCCTGAACCTGAAAGAGGGTGGGGGAGCGCGCTGTGCCTTGCACAGGTAGCGAGCTGCCACGTAGGCCACCCTTCCGGCACGTTGTCCTCGGCCAGCGCGGCAGTGATCCATTTGCCGTTCTATGCCGTTGGCTTCGGCGGCAAGATGCCGAATACGCGGCGAACCTGGCCTCAGCGGCCGAGACGTTTCTCGACCCGCTTGCGGCTGTTGCCGACCTTCTTCACAGCCTTCTTCACCGCCGAGGCTGAGCGGCCAGTCTTCTTTGCTTCGTATCGCACTTCGTAGTCCTGGCCTTTAGCCACGCGGGCGCGATCCTGTTTGCGTCCTCGTGCGGTCTTCTTCTTGGCTGCCATCTGCTCCTCCGTCCGCCAAACTGACGGCAGTGCAACGCTTCAAGGAATCGCGGGGTTCCCGCAAAGAAGCTGTTGCGGGCCCGAGCCGAACGACTGCGAGCGACGCAGCATCTCGGCTCCACCTTGCTGGCCTTTTTCCATTCGTTTCCTCAACAGCATGCACGAAGGCTTCGTCGCGCCGCATGAGCACAGCGGCCCTTTGGCGCACGTCGTCCGAGTTGTGCACCTCCGGACGCTCCGCTCCAATTGGCTTCAGGTACGCGCCCGGAGCCGCCCCCGTTTCTTGCAGATGCTTTTCTAAATCCTCCATTCCAAACCCACGGACCGGGAAAACCTGGAACTTCTCAGCCCAGCGTAGGTTGGTTGCCGATCGTCGAACTCAGGAGCCGAAAATGAGTCGCGGAATGCCATCGATGACCGCCCTCTTGGGTATGCTCGCAATCGCCGGTTACCAGAATCGTGACAAGCTGGCGGACATGTTTCGCAATGCGACCTCCGGTCAGCCGTCGGGTGCCAAGGATTCCTTGGGCGGCATGCTCGGCAATCTTGGCGGCCTTGTGGGAGGCGGCGGCGTCGGTTCGCTGCTGAACGGCGGGATCGGCGAGTTGCTCGAGCACTTCAAGCAGAACGGACAGGGCGATGCGGCTCAATCCTGGATCAATCAGGGGCCAAACCGGGAAGTCACCCCGCCCGAACTCCAGCAGGCTATCGGTCCGGACGTCCTTCAAAAGCTGGAGCAGCAGACCGGCCTGTCGCAGCAGGAGATTCTCGAGCGCTTGTCCCGAGAGCTTCCGACGGCCGTGGACAAATACACGCCTGATGGACGTCTGCCGGCTTCATCGGCGGGATAATCACGGCGACGAGAGAGAGACATGGGCATCATCTGGACGATCATCATCGGCTTCATCGCAGGCATCATCGCGAAGTTCATCATGCCTGGCGACAACGAGCCGTCGGGCTTCATCCTGACCACAATCCTGGGAATAGTAGGGGCGTTCGTTGCGACCTATCTTGGTCAGGCTCTCGGCTGGTATCGGGCTGGAGAAGGCGCGGGGCTAGTGGGGGCAGTGGTAGGCGCCATCATCGTGCTTTTCGTCTACGGTTTTGTGGCCGGTCGCAGCCGTCGGGCCATCTAACCACAGCGAGCGGAATTTTGCGGGTTAGCGGAGAATTCGCCCGGCGCGAAAGGCGATCGGCAAGATGAAATGGATGCTCGTGGTCCTGGTAGGAGGAATGACCCCGGTCAACACCGACCTGGTCTTCGACAAGTTCGCCGATTGCCTCGCCGCCGAGGAACAGATGCGAAAGCACTATACGGACGCTTTCGAGGCCTGGGACAGATGGGCCGCGGCCAATATCGAGCGACGACGCGAATACTCGAAGGTCCGCGATCTCCAGGCCAAGCGCCTGCTCAGCAACATCGGTACCTGCGTTCCTCATGCGGGCGGCGACGCCGTAGCACCTCAGCAGCAGAGTAATCCCGCACCTTCTCAGCCTCCCCAAGGTCTCCCCACTCCGCAGCCAAGTCCGAAAACGTGAGGTCCGAACGTTTCGAACAGGCCGGCCGTAAACGAACGTGGCAGCGGCGCTTTTCATCGCCCCTGCCTTCATTGTTCTCGCCACGCGCTGAGCTGTGGTCTGCTGACGATTATACGTGCACGCCAAATCTCGTCCAAACGGTCCTGCGGGCTGACAATGTCGACCGAACTATAGGCGAGAATGGGCGTTTACCGAGACCATGTCTGATGCCTTCGATTACTTCCGCGCCTACGCCGTCCGGGCTCTTTGCAAAGCCCGATCGATGCCGCGCGGCAGGATGAAGCATCTGCAGCTGGTTGCGGGGCGAATTTACAATCTCCTCAAGAAGGAGGCCGCTTATAGTCCGAACACGCAGCACATTGAGGACTTCCGGGCAGCGCAGAAACTTGAGGCATCTCTCGATCGCCGGCGCGATGACCGCCCACCCGCTAAAGGAGCCTTTGCTCCGGTGAGGCCGGGCGCGGAACGGGAGGCTCGTTGAGTGGCTTCCGTGGACGTTCGCACGATCGTCAGTCTCCTGCGAGAATACGCACAGCGGACGGCGTTGCGTGGCGGGAACCCCTACAGGGCCAAAGCCTACACGCGGGCCGCAGACAGCCTGGCGGCCCTTGCCGTCCCTCTGGACGTGCTCATCGCCGAAGACCGGCTCACGGAAATCCCCGGCGTCGGCGAGGCGATCGCCAAGATTATCGCCAAGCTTCACAAGACGGGCTCTCATCCGAGCCTTGAGAAGCTCCGGAAGGAGATACCCGAGGGCGTGCTCGAGATGCTCGCCGTTCCCGGCCTCCGCCCCGAGAAGGTGCTGCGGCTCTACAAGGATCTCGGCATCACTTCGCTCGCGGATTTGGAGGCCGCCGCCAAGGACGACCGCATCAAGAAGGCCAGAGGTCTCGGCGCGGCGCTGCAGACCAAGATTCTGCAGAACCTCGTCATCGCGAAAAGTGGAGAAGGTCGCCTCCATCTGCACCGTGCCGCCGCCCTGCTTGCGCACGCCAAAGACTCGCTCCGCAAGGCCCGGCCGGAGCTCAAGCGCGTGACGATCGCAGGCGACTTCCGCCGCGGCTGCGAACTCGTCGGCGACCTCAGGATCGTCGCGGAGGCTGCCAAGATCGAGAAGGCGGCGAATGCTTCGGCGGCGGACGGACTGCAAATCCGCTTGTCCAACCGCAACCACTTCGGGGCCGCCCTTCTTTTCGGCACCGGCTCAGCCGCTCACATCGAGAGGCTCCAGGCTTTGGCCGCGGAGAAAGGAATGCGGCTGGAGAGCGACGGGCTGCACAAGGGTCGCACCCTGATCGCCGGCGACGAGGCCCAGATCTATAGTGCCCTCGGCCTGCCGTTCATCGATCCTGAACTCCGTGAGGGCCGCGGCGAGGTCGAGCTGGCCCTGAAGGGCAAGCTGCCGAAGCTCGTCACCGACAAGGACTTGCGCGGAATCCTTCATTGCCACACCGATGCGTCCGACGGCACGGAGACCTTGGAAACGATGGCCAAGGCCACGCGCCAGCGCGGTTTCGAGTATTTCGGGGTCGCCGACCACTCCAAGTCCGCGCACTACGCAGGCGGTCTCTCGGAGGAAGAGATCGCGCAGCAGCACCGGGACGCCGACCGGTTGAACAAGCGCTTCGGCAAGGATTTCCGGATCCTGAAAGGCATCGAGTCCGACATTCTGGCCGACGGCTCGCTGGACTATGCGGACGAAGTGCTGCAGCGCTTCGACTTCGTGGTCGCGAGCATCCACGGCCGATTCAAACTCGACCGCAAGGCGCAGACGCAGCGCCTGCTTCGTGCGATCTCCGATCCCCACACCACCATCATAGGCCATATGACCGGGCGGCAGCTGCAGCGGCGGCCGGGCTATGAAATCGACATCGAGAAGGTGCTGCGGGCATGCGCCAGGCATGACGTCGTCGTCGAGATCAACGCCCATCCATGGCGCCTCGACCTGGATTGGCGCTGGCACCACGCCGCCCTTGAGTTCGGCTGCTTGATGAGCATCAATCCGGACGCGCACTCGGTCCCCGAGCTCGACCACATGCACTGGGGCGTCGAGATGGCTCGGAAGGGCGGTGTCCCCGCCGACCGGGTCCTGAACGCGATGGCCCTTCCGGAGATCACGCGCTACCTCCGCCAGAAGCGGCGCTCGTTCGCCCGGGCGGCCTGATGCAGCAAGGGCACGGCTTCTCGGTGGAGGCCACCGTGGTCGCAGTTGCCGCCGATCGCGGTCACCAGGTCGCAGCGGGGGACCTGGGCGAGAATGTCACCACTGCCGGTCTGGACCTTGAGCGGATGCCTCTCCGGACGCTCATCGAGCTTGGACCAACGGCGATCGTGGAGCTGACCGGCCTCCGGACGCCTTGCGTTCTGATCGACCGCTTCCAGCCCGGCCTTAAGCAACAGGTGCTCTCGTCGGCGGAAACGGGCCCTCCGTTCAAATCTGGGGTGCTGGGCCTGGTAAGGGCCGGCGGGATGGTCGCGGCTGGTGATACCGCGCGGGCTCGCCCTCCGTCCTCTTTTCGTGCGTTGCCACCTCTGTAGGACACTTCAGGAGGCGTTCGCCCTCGCTCGTTCGCGCGCCTCGCGCCGCCTTTCGCGGCGCTCACGGCGCCGCTTGGCTCGATCGACGGGCTGTGGCAGCGGAGGAACCTGCGTCGCAGCGGCTATCGGAGCCGTAGCTTCCTCGACCAAAGGCGCCGGGATCGGTCCGGGCGCACCGGGGCGGGCCTCCATGAACTCCAGCACCGCCCTTCCCCTGGCCGTGATCTGCCATCCGCCGCTGAGGCGTTCGACCAGCCCGTGGGAAAAGATATCGAGATCGGGCACCCGCGCGGCGAGACGCTTGGTCCGGTCCGCCCATTCGCGGCCGCTGGTCGCCAGGATGGCCATGTCGCGTTTGAGGTCCTCCATGACGGCGAAGCCATCCGGATAGCTCACCAGGATCTTGAGGACCGTCACCTGGAAATTCACGCCCCCTCCGGATCAATCAGCGCCACATCGTGGGTGCACGGGACAGCGCGTCGTGGCCGACCCGCCTGAGCCCATCGGGCGAAACCTCGCCTCTGGTGGCGGCCTCCAGGATTTTCGAAGCGACGTGAGTCCGTGCTCCAATCTCGCGGTGCGAAACGCTTTCGCAGACTTCATCGAGGACCGCGCGCAAAAGCGCGGTAGCTTCCGTGTCGAACATGAGGTTCCCCCCAAAGGGAAAGCCCCATCCTAGCCGCGTTTGCCGGCTTGGGGATTCAGGCATGTTAAGCTTTGCGGAAAATGGCTCGGAATTCTAGCGAAGGCTGGGATGGGCCGAATGTCAGGCCAGTCAACTTCGGCTTCGATATTGATTGAGGACATCGAGCCAGCTGCATGTCGAGGACCGCCAGTGATCCCAAACAAGACACTGATGCGTCGCTTCGAGGCCACTTCGGCTCGCGCGCGCGACAAGACGGTTCAGTGTTCCGAACGCAGCCCCGCTTCGATGCGCTGGATCAGTGGCTCCCGCAGCGCAGGCACCACGTTGCCAAGGACGACGAAGGTGCGGACGATGGGCAAATACGGCTCCATTGCCGCCGTCAGCTCCGCGAGAGACATGCCGGCCAATCGCGCATATTCGGATTGCGCCGCCGCATTGGTCGCGCGCGGCCGCTCCGGATTGTTGGCTATTTCCGGGCCGAGCTCGGACAGGATGACATGCAAGTACCCAAGATCGAAGGCGGCGGGCCCGCGCATCGCGAAGGTCCAGTCGACGAGCTTGGGGCCTTCCGCCGTCATGATCACGTTGCCGGGGCTAAGGTCGCAATGGCAAAGCCCGTCGCCGGTCGACAGGCGATCGATCAGGGCGAGGATGTTGGTGGCGACGTGCTTCGGGACCTTGCCGTCCTCGTGCCGCAACTCGCTCTCCATATACGCGCGCATGGCTTCAGCGGCGAATTGGCGTAGCGCCCGTCATCACGGGCGAGCACCGGTCTCGCCAACACAATCAGGCCAAGCATCAGCGCTGCATGTATTCTCGCCGACATTCGTTCCTCTCTACGATGCTGCAAGCGCGCTATGCGCCGATCTACTGTCTCGCTCTGCGATATGCGGAGGACGGAAGCGACAAAATCGGTTTTACCCCTGGCTATGGAGCGAATGCGGCTGCCTGGGAAGGCCCGGATGTACCGGGCCGAACGAAAACAAAACGCGACCTCACCGGCAGGTCCAAACCGTCTTCGCCGTCCTGCCCGATCAGAATGAGACCCGCCCCACCATTGGCCACTGTTAGGATGACCGGTACACCAGCCCATGTCCTGATCGGATCCATGGCCATGATAAGGAATTCGCCGATCGGCTGGTCCAGATACTGAAGCCTTAGCTGCAGCGCGACTTCGGCGGGTGCAAGCAGAAGGCCCAGCAATTGCGCGCGCGCATAGACTTTCCGCAGCGTTGCCGTTGTGCCCGCAAAGCCAAGTTCGGCTGGCGATACGGCAACAAGCTCGACCTCTGTCTTCTTCGTGCTGAGGGTAAAGGTCGGCCTTCCGAGAATCTCGTCGGCCGAGCTCCCAACACCGCAGCCCAGTGCACTCATCGCGTCCCGAAGAGCGGCCAAATCCCTAAACGTCCCGACAGTAATCCTCTTCCAGAAAGGAACCTCGGCGGCGGAGCTGAATGAAGTCCGAGTGTCGCGGGCTGGTGGAGTCCCCTTGAGCGCCAGGTGATTGCGCAGGACATCCTGCGCCGAGCATTGGGCTTCAGCAGCGTTGGCGCAGGCGACGACAAGCGCAGAGCAGACAAGTAGGCCGGCACTCCGTTGTGCAAATGCACCAGCCCGTCGCATTCTCTTGGAGTCGTAGGTCGCGCTCATCGTCGCCTCTGCTACGTTTTCTCGGCTAGACTGCCGAAGGGCGGTCCGGTGCGCTTTACGAGCGGCTTACATTTTCCTTATCAGCGGCTTATTCTCTTCCATTCCGGCTGGCGGGAGAGGCGTTGCTTCGCTGCGGAACTGACACGGCGGAGGATGGCAGTTGCGCTATCTGTTTGAGGAGTACGTCTTCCACACCGACCGGCGCGAGCTGCATCGCGGGGACGAACTCGTCCCGGTCGCGCCCCAGGTATTTGATGTGATCGACTACTTGATCCGCAACCGGGAGCGAGTTGTCAGCAAGGACGACCTCATCAAAGCCATTTGGAATGGGCGCAGCGTATCTGACGCGGCGCTAACAACCCGCCTAAATGCTGCCCGGGCTGCAATCGGCGATTCCGGCGAAGAGCAGCGCTTCATCAAAACACTACCGCGAAAGGGCTTCCGTTTCATCGGACAGGTGCGGGAGGCGCGCGAAGTTGCGGGCCCAGATCCAGGCGATGGGCCCGAGAGCGCTCCTGCAGTTCCCGACAAGCCCTCCATCGCCGTACTGCCGTTCGCGAACATGTCTGGCGATCCCGAACAGGAGTACTTCGCGGATGGAATGGTTGAGGAGATCACTACCGCGCTTTCTCGCTGTCAATCGGCTTGCAAATTTGGCTCTGACGCATATTCGATGATCGTGTTTGTTTTTATGGCGCGCCAATCAGCCTAGCCTGAAGGAGATCGAGCTTAGCGCGCCCGTACATCTGCCGTTTGACCAGCTTGAGCTTGGTGATCTGAGCTTCCACTTGGCCATTGGACCACGGTTGCGTGATTGCCGCGTCACCGCGCCCTTATCGTTGGCGATGCCATTCGCGAATGTGCCAATGAGGCTCCGCTTGGATTCATCTATCCAAGATTCGAGCTCGACCTCGGCCCTCTTTCGGACCATCGCGTGGAAGCGGCCAACGAGAGCGTGGGCATCGGCCAGCATAGGAACGCTTTGTTCAATAGCGGCAACCGTGACGGTCTCGGCCTTGGTTAGGTGGTCGCGCTTCGTCGTCATCAACTGCGCTATCGTCCTGGCGGCAGGGACCTTCTGCAATTGTTGACGGCTAATAGTCTCGGCGCGTCGCCGTCGCGTGGCCCATTCTGCCACCACGCGCAGTGATCCCTTAAAGCCTTGCCCTCTCAAACGGCGCCAGAGTTCGGCACCGTTGCGACAGCCGCCTGACCACTGCGCGTCCAGGAACGCCAGGTGCCCATCCAGGGTGCTTTGACGGGTGCGGAAGACATCCGTACCGCCGCCGCGACTAATTTGGCGAACCAGATTGCGACTATGTCCTGTGCGGCGGACGATCTCCTTGAGCGGCACACCGTCGCTGACAAGAACCGCGATTGCGGCATGGCTGTCCTGTCGCCGCAGATAGCCCTGATAGCGAAGCTTTTCCGCGCAGGTCAGCAGTTTAAGATCGATCGTCGTCGCCCTGATTGCGGTTCGGATTTTACTCATGGAGCGGCGCACCGCATCAAGGAAGGCCGCGCTCGCGTTTTCCATCAGATGCCAGCGGTCGGCGACCTGGATTGCGTTCGGCAGCGCCTTGGCTGCTGCCTCGCCATATCCACCACCGCGATCTCGCGACACAATGTTGATGCCCGGGTGCTTCGACAGCCACGCCTGGACGGTCGCCGTTTCCCGGTCGGGCAGCAAGGCAACGATCCGCCGGCGCTCCAAATCGCATACGATGGTCCCGTACCGACGGTTTCTCCGGAACGCCCAGTCATCGATACCCACAACAAGCAATCGATCCGTCGGCATCGCCGTCCGCCGGCGGACCACCCGCAGCAAGGTATCGTTGCTGACAGGCAGCATGAGCCGCTTGGCGAAGCTGGCTGCCGGCCGGCCGCCGAGCGCCAACCCCAGGTGATGGACGATGTGTTCGAGCCGTGCCGTCCGACGCCGTCGGAGCGGAACGACGTCTTCTCCGAACCGCTCCGCGAAGATCTGCCGGCGGCAATGCGGCACCTCGCATGTGAAGCGCCGCGTGAGCAATCGGAGGCGCACCTTTCTGCCCGCTGATGGCAAATCGGCAACGTGCCGGACGTAGCGGCTATGGATGCGGCTCGACGCTGTCGCGCACAAAGGGCACCGAGCCTCCGCAGCTTCCGACCTAACAGCCAGAATAAGCGAATCCATTGAGTCACTTACGCCATCAAACACCAAACCACTCGGTACTAGCGATGAGATCTGAAAGCCCGTCCGCATGGCGCTGATTCTCCGTTTGAGAAGCACAGTCGCCCGGCAAACTTCATCAGAAATGAGTCAGACCCAATATTGCAGGCCGAATGACAAATAGAGCGATTGCGCTTACACGAAGGGTGCGCTCGATATGCCTCACATGAACAGTCAACTTGTCTTCCAATTCGTCTCCTTTGTCGGAACAGTCCAGATTCCGAAGCTCGACAGTGAAGTTGCGCAGGCGAGACCACTCGGAACATCATCGCGGCGATCGCGTCGCGATGTATGTAATACTCTGTTGCGGCCTCAAATGTTCTTGTACGCAAGCGACTAATTCTCGTCCGAAGACCGCCGAAGCACCAGAGCGAGCTCGGGCATCGTCGTGCTGATCGTCGTTCGTTTCTGAGGAGATGGCATGAACAGCGTTCTAATCTCCGGGGTTGGAATTGCCGGACCCACGCTTGCCTATTGGTTGAAAGCAGCCGGATTCCAGCCGACGCTCCTCGAGCGCGCCTCCGCTCTACGGAGCGGAGGCTATGTCATCGACTTTTGGGGGCTCGGCTACACCATCGCTGAACGGATGGGATTGATCCCGGAGATCAATCGCGACGGCTACTACGCCCAAGAATTTCGGATCGTAGATGAAGCTGGCCGTCGGCTGGCCGGCTTCGGTACCGACGTCTTCTCCGAGTTGACGAATGGACGATACGTTACTCTTCAGCGCAGTGACCTCTCGCGCATGCTGTTCGAACGGGCCAGCGGCGTCGAAGCCATTTTCGGAGACGAGATCATTCTCGTCGAAGAGAAACCGGATTGCGTCGAAGTCCAACTGAAGCACGGCGGCAAGCGCAGGTTCGACCTTCTCGTCGGGGCAGACGGCCTGCATTCAGCCGTGCGCAATCTGGTCTTTGGACCACAGGCTCAGTTCGAGCGGCGTCTGGGGTATACCGTGGCCGCCTTCGAAGCTCACGGCTATCGATCGCGCGACGAGGATGTGTATCTGATCTACGGTCAGCCGGGCCGCATGGTCGGCCGCTTCACGCTGCGTGACGATCGTACGTTGTTTCTCTTGGTATTTGCCGAGCATCACTCAGTTTTTACGGAAACGCCGAACTCGCAAAAGGCGCTCCTTCGTGAAATGTATGGCGGAGATGGCTGGGAGTGCGATCAGATGCTCGCCAACTGGAGCGCGCCGGTGAACTCTATTTCGACACCGTCAGTCAGATCAGGATGCCGAACTGGTCACGAGGTCGGGTGGCGCTCATTGGTGATGCCGCTTTCTGCGTCTCGCTCCTGGCAGGGCAGGGATCCGCGCTGGCGATGATTTCAGCTTATGTCTTGGCCGGTGAACTCGCCATGTCCGGTGGACGATATTTGGAGGCGTTTGCGGGATACGAGGCGCGGCTGAAGAGCTATATAGGCCGGAAACAGCGGGGTGCGGAGCGCTTTGCCGGGGCCCTGGCGCCGAGAACGCGTGTGGGAATGCTCTTCCGCAACGTCTTGGTCAGAAGTTTCTCGATACCGGGACTGGCGAGGCTCGCAATTGGGCGGGACATCGCCGACGAACTGGAGCTTCCTGACTACCGCTGGGCGGGGACCATGAATCGACAGACAACCACTAAGGGCGTCCAATGGCGATGACCTGGAGGCTCGGTGGGCGCGGATTGTCGCCATGCCTCTTGGCAGGAACCGCCTTTCGGAACCAGAGTTCATATCGGTGTCTGTGCGCAATAGTGGTCAAATGCCCTCGGTCCTGACTTACGGCACGCGAAAAGCCCTGATCGGCAGCAGCATCAAGCCGTTTGCTGAAGAGCGGAAGGTCAGCCTTCTCGTACTTTGCGCGCTCGCCTTGGTGATTGGCGTCATGACCGTACTTGGCGCCGTCGGGTTTCGCGCGCTGATCGGCCTCGTGCACAACTTGTCTTTCAAGGCAGGCTGAGTGTCGCTTACGACGCAAACGTCAGTGAGGGCCCCAGTCCTTTCGGCGACTTTGTTCTTCTTGCGCCTGTGATCGGCGGCCTCATCGTCGTCTTTCTCGTCCGGCGGTTTGCTCCAGAAGCAAAGGGACATGGCGTACCCGAAGTGATGGACGCCATATTCTACAAGCGCGGGAAAATTCGGGGTTCGGTAGCTTTGATAAAGGCGCTGGGATCCGCGATATCCATCGGAAGCGGCGCCGCCGTCGGGCGCGAAGGCCCCATCATTCAGATAGGCTCAGCCCTGGGCTCAGCCTTTGCTCAATTCATCGGGCTCTCGACCCGGCAGAGGATCACGCTGCTGTCCGCGGGCGCGGGCGCGGGCATCGCCGCGACCTTCAATACTCCGCTGGGCGGCGTGCTGTTTGCTCTGGAAATTCTTCTGCCGGAAGTTTCAAACCGGACATTCCTTCCAGTCGTCGTGGCCACGGGGGCTGCGACGACGATCGGGCGCATCCTGATCGGTCCGGACCCGGCCTTTTCGGTTCCGGATGTGCAATTCAGCATGGTTGCATCCTTCAATGCGCAGGAAGCTCTCGCATTCGTCCTGCTTGGCCTGTTGTCTGGAGCGGCAGCCTGGGCGTTTATCCGTCTGCTCGTCTTCATGGAAGACGGGTTTCCGAAGCTGTCTGGCAACGAGTATGTTCAAAATATCATCGGCATGTCGTCAATCGGCCTGACGATGGTGGTGCTCACCCATGCCTTTGGCCACTCCTACGTCGACGGAGTGGGCTACTCCGTCATTCAGGAGATACTGGACCACAAGATGACGGCGGCGGGGTTACTGGCTCTGCTGTTCGTGCTGAAGCTGTTGGCAACGACGGTCAGCCTCGGCTGCGGGGCGTCGGGCGGGATCTTCTCGCCATCACTATACCTTGGCGCCACGCTGGGTGCCGCCTTTGCCGCTGCAACCAATTCAATCCTGCCTCATTCAGGGCTAACGCCATCTTCGGCCGCGATCATTGGAATGGCGGCCGTCGTCGGTGCAGGTACGGGCGGCGTCATGACGGCGATCGTGATGGTCTTCGAGATGACCCGCGATTACGCAATCATCGTTCCGGTGATCGTTGCGGTGGCGTTGGCTGCAGGCGTCAGGCGTGCACTCGTCAACGAGACGATCTACACGGTCAAGCTGCGCCACCGCGGTCACCGCATTCCAAAGGAGCGGCATATCAACCTCTATCTGGTGAAGCAGGCCCAGGACATCATGGAAAGGCGCTTTATCGTCGCCGGAGTAGGAACGACACTAAAGCAGGCCATGGCTGCGGAAGATATCGATGACGCACTTCCTATCGTGGTTGAGCGCGAAGGCCGGATTGTCGGGCTGATCCCACCACGTTCCGGATTATGGGCGGAGTCGCAATCGAATCCAGCTCTCATGGTCGAGCAATTCGTCGAGCGGCGGATGGTCATTTGCCGCGATCAGGACCTTCTAAGCTTGGTGTTTGCCAGGTTGAAGCGCCATCGGGCTGGCGCGGCAATTGTTGTCCGCTCTGCCTCGCGCCCGCGCGTTAAGGATATCGTCGGCGTCCTGACCAAACGCGTGATCGCAGATGCGGTCATCGACAGCTATGAGGATTGATCAGTGCAAAAATGAGACGCTTGTCGCCTGCGCTTGAAGGGTCATTGGAGACGAGACCTATTGTCCGACAGTCCGCTTTGCCACCCAGCCTAGAGTCGAGCCTTGAATGATGATGCTGAACAGGACGACCGCATAGGTTGAGGCGAGGATGGCGGCCTTGGCCGGGCTATCCGGCATTGATAGGGCGAGTGCAACTGAAATCCCGCCTCGAACGCCCGCCCAGGTGAGAAAGGGCGCGTTGCGCAGGGAAAGCAGCTGAGTCCATCCGAACAAAAACGGTTGGACTGAAACGGAGACAAACCGGGCGAAGAGAACGACTGGAATTGAGGCTGCTGCCAGGCCAAGGCTGCGAAGATCAAAGCGCAGTATCAAGGTCTCGAGCCCGATAAGCAGAAAAAGGACGGAATTGAGGATTTCGTCGATGAGGGTCCAGAGCGCGAAGAGATATCCTTGTGTCCGCTCGCTCATCGCATATCGCGGTCCTCGGTCGCCGATGAGGAGGCCTGCGGCGACCATGGAGAGCGGCCCGCTGACGTGCAGATGTAACGCAAGTGCGTATGTTCCGGTGACGAGCGCGAGAGAGATCAGTACCTCTATGGGGTAGTCGTCGATGAGCCGCATCGCGCGATACGCAACATAGCCAGTCAACAAGCCCAGCACTATTCCGCCACCAGCTTCGCGAACAAGTAACTCAGCGACATCGGCAGCCGAAACCTGAGCGCCGTCTCCGGTGCTCGCAAAGCGAAGCATGATCGTGAACAGAACAATCCCGACGCCGTCGTTGAACAATGCCTCGCCTTCCGTCTCGATCTGCAGCTCTTTCGGCACTTTGGTGTTGCGAAGCGTACTCAGGACAGCAACGGGGTCAGTCGGGCTGATCAATGCGCCGAACACGAATGCCCAAGCCAACGATACGGGCAGGTTCACAAGGCCGCAGATGAACCAGAACATCAGGCCTACGAGGACGGTTGAAATCGAGGTGCCGAGAACGGCCAGAATAAATACCGGAATGGCGCGGCTTCTGAGTGTGTCCAGATCTACGTGCAACGCGCCGGCGAACAGCAGAAATGCAAGCATTCCGTTGACGACGACTTCGGTAAAGTCGATCTGTCGGAGTCCGTCGGCAAGTTGGTTTAGCAGATGAGCCGTCGGAACCGCTGCATCCAGACCGATCATCAGCAGCGACGTCAGGACACTCATCAAAAGAAGACCTACGCTGCGGGAGAGCGGCAGGAACTTGTGATTGAGCCAGCCGAAGGCGGCAGACAATGTGAGCAGAACGGCAGCAATATCCATCAGCGAAAGCACGGCAGGCTCCTTGTGCTCTGGCGAGAGTGCCTGTCCACTCCCTTCCGTTAAGGCCGCTGTTCGCTCTAGCCGGTGAGGGTAGTGCGTTCGAGATAGCGACTTTTGAGACGTGAATAAGCAAAAAGCAACTTCGGCAGTTCCTGCGGGACATCTAAGCGGATTGGAATAAGCCTCAATTCCAAGCACCTCTCAGCGGCGGGGGCAGCTATCCATTTTCTGCATCTGCGGCGAAAGATCGCGACGACGATTGTCAGTATCGTCGTTCACTCCGCATTCATTGGACCGACCTAGAAGCGCGGAGGGGGCGTACGACAAGGAAAAACTATGAAGAAAATCGCCTATGGATTTGCGGCCGCTGCTTTGCTTGCGGGCACTCAGTTCTTGGTTCCTGCCAATGCGATGATGGCGCCACCGGTCGGCGCAGCGGCAACATCCGAGACGATGCAGGCCGGCTATCACTATCATCATCATCGGAGGGTCTGCACCGTGCGAACCATAGTCACTCGGGGCTATCATGGTCGGCGTATCGTCAAGCACGTGCGTGTCTGCCGATAGGCGCAAACTTGGAGGGCCGTCGATCGAGGCGGCCCTCACCTTGCATAAGAGCAATCTTCGCGCAGTGAGATGGGTGCGCCGCACTTTACATCGGAAGCTGACGCTCAAGAGTCCGGGAAAATCGACGTGCCGCGATCTCCAGCGCCGCGACACAAAGAGCCGTGAACAACATACCGAGGACCAGGAGCACCACGACTGTATCCATGATCGAGCGAGTTCCTGCAAAGGATCGGGACGTTGAATCCGACTTCGTCATTCCTCGATGTCGGTTGCCAAACGCCTATTGCCGTCAAGCAATCGCGTACGCCGAGAACAGGAGACAGGTGAGATAGATGCAAGCGAGGCAAATGCCCGCGGTTCTCGCCGTGCGGGCATCTAGCCGCGAACTCGTCCGAGTGGCGAGCCCGGGCAGTTTCTCATACTGTGCAAAGAGCTGGCGACCGGGACGTCCTCGGAAAAGTACATTTCTCATGTATGCCTCCAAACAACCATGATCCGTCCAATACGTGCGGAGTGCAGAAGCCGGAAAGAACGGTGTTCCGGCCGGCGATTCGCGTTGGTTCTCTCGTCCGCTTCATGAAAGATAGTGGACGGCGTCCCATCGGGCAGTCAGGAGATGAGCGGGGCTTGTCGGGATAATCCTGACGTCCGCATGCCACGCAGGGCCGTTTGGCCCACCTACTTCCCGCTCAAACTTGATCCGCACTCTTTCCCGAATGGCTCAACCAGCCAAGGGCCACGCCGTAGCGCACGATGTCGGCACGCGTGAACAGTCCGAGCTTTTCGACCGCCCTGGCCTTGTAAGTTTCGACGGTCTTGATGCTGATGCTTAGCTGATTGGCAATTTCCTTGTTGCTGAAGCCTTGTGCGATGAATCTGAGGACCTCACTCTCGCGCGGTGTCAGCTCGCCGGCTGTGGAAGCGCCGGAAGACGAGTGGGCGCCCTGCGCGGATGGAAGTGCTTTCTCCGCTATTGCGGGATCCAGATACAAACCACCTCCAGCGATCGCGCGAACTGCGCGCTCGAGCTCGTCGGCCGCGGAGCGCTTCAGCAGATAGCCGCGAGCTCCCGCTTGCAGCATCGGATGAACGTAGGCGTGATCCTCGTGCACGGTCAGCGCCAGCAGACGGACCTGAGGAAGCTGCGTCGCCAGGGTGCGAGCAACTTCGAGGCCACTGATACCGGGCAGTGAAATGTCCAGGATGGCAATGTCCGGTGTGGCCTGGCGAATGATGTCTAGGGCGGCCTGTCCATCCGTTGCTTCCCCGACGATCTCAATGTCCTGCACGTCCTGAAGCAACGCCTTCATTCCGGCCAGAACAAGCGGATGATCGTCAGTCAACGTGATCCGGATCGGGCACATAGCCCATCTCCTCTATTGGCACCGGTATTCTCATGAAAAGAGAGGTGCCGTGGCCGGGTTCAGATTCAATCGCCAAAGATCCACCGAGCAGCGTGAGGCGCTCCTCGATGACGGATAGGCCCAATTTTGCGTGGCGGCTCTCACCCCGCGAGAATTCCTGAAAGTCGAAGCCGTTCCCGTCGTCTTCGACGACGATCCTAAGCTCAGCTGTGCGCCGGTCGATGACCACGCTGACGTTTCGAGCTTGCGCGTGTTTGACCACGTTGTTCACGGCCTCCTGGACGGCGCGGTAAACCGCGATTTCGACGTCCTGGCCGAGACGATCTCTTCTGCCCAGAGGCTGAAAATCGACGCTGATCCCGAACCGGCGCTGGATCTCTGCGCAGAATGCCTCCAGCGCCTTGTAAAGGCCCAGGTCGTCAAGGGCAGTCGGGCGCAGGTCAGAGGCGATTTGATGGATATCGCGCCCAATCCCTCTCGCCAGTCCTTGCAGCCAATTGAGCCTCTCCAATCCGAGCTTGCGTTTCGGGCTCGTGCCAAGAAGCGGCTCCAGGTTCTTTAGACCGAGAAGGAGACCTGTGACCGTTTGGCCGATCTGATCGTGAAGCTCTCTTGCGATTCTCCGGCGTTCATTTTCTTCCGCTTCGGAAAGACGTCGAAGCAGTTGCTGTCGCTCCAGCTCAGCTCGCTTGGTCTCGTCGATGTCCAGAATGACGCCATATACGACGTCCAAGTTCTTATCATCGATGCGAGACAGTCGTCCGCTGGCCCGCAGCCACCGGCTGTGAGGGGGAGCGGTCCGGAAATCTGCAATCGCCACGTTTCCCGAACGGCAACTCAGCAAGGAAGCCTCAAAGTTCCGCTGGTCGGCGGGATCAATACAGCTCAGTATCCGATCCATCGGAAGGATCGTATCTCCTTCGGAGCGCGAACCGTCTATCCGGAGCATCTCCCGGGCGCGGGGCGACACGATCGCTTCTCTGCTCGCAAAATCACAGCTGAACACGCCGAGATCTGCGGCATCGATCGTCAGCCTCCGTCGCTCTTCACTTGCGCTGAGTGCCAATGCTGCCTGCGCCTCTTGCTCGCGCCGGCGAAGCGAAATGTCGCGTATGGTGTACCAGGCCAAAGTCAGAGCCAAGACGAAGCTCAATACCCCACCCCCGGCAAGGAAAATGGCTGAGCGCTGGACGGGACCATTCAGTTCCTGCGTCGGTATTCCGAAATGGACCGACCATCCGCTGGTTCCGGGGATGACTTTATAGATCGAGTCGACTTGTTCGCCGGCAGGCGTGGTTTTGACGTAGCTTCCTTCTGGCGCTGAGGCTATCGCCTGGCGGACCGTAGCGCTGGCAGATTGTCCGAGTTCGGATTGTTCACCGAAGGTGCGGGCGACGATGTTCCCCTTGGCATCGACCACGAAACCCACCCAGCCGGCCGGGGCTCCTGCGCTCTTCAAAATCTGGCTTATTGCATCGGGCACCAGGGCCACCGTGAGTACAAACTTCAATTGCCCATCGCGCTCAACGGGGGCCCTGACGGCCACCACGCGTTTGCCGGTGATGGGACCACGTGGCCCAATTCCGCCGATCGCCGGCTTTCTCGTTTTCAGGATCTGTTCGAAATTCTCTCGGTCGGCGGTGGCGCGCATCCCATCCCCGAGTGGACGGCTGACATCAAGCACCTGATTCCCGTCAGGATCGACGAGCTGAATCGTCTGCCAAAGAGGACGTGCTTCGTTGACTCGCGTCGCTTCGCGATAGAACGCGTCAAGGTCCGGCTTGTCGAGTGTTGCGGAGGCCGCGACGGTCTCGGCGATCTCGAGCTGGAGACTGATCTCGGAGGCAAGCCGGTTGACGACGCTATCGAGCGTCTCCACGGCGGCAGCCTGAGAGCCCCTGCGCTGCTGCTGCGCGTTCAGGAAAACGACCCAACCGGCAAAAAGCGCAAGAGGCATCGCTGCCGCGATGAAGACGAGGATCAAGGGGCGGCGGGCTGCGCGCCGGGAGATTGAGGTGGGCGCCTCCATGCGGGTGGGTATCAAATGAGACAGCAAAACGCCCACGTGCTGGCACTTCCTCGATGTTTCTGGTTCTTGTCAGGTTTTTCCCGACAGTTCTATCGGTCACCCTGACTCCCAGGATCGCTCGATCCATCCCATCGTACAGGCAATCATTGTAGCGGTCTAGAATTGGGCTTGACATGGAACATTCTTCATCGCCACTGCGGTTGATCGAAAACGAATTCAACCCGAAGCGGCTTGGTTTGGACGAGCCCTTCTGCGGGACTAGCCGCAACGAACTCGTCTCCCGACTGTCGGCTTCATCGCAGTGCCGTTTGCTCGAAAGCTGCGAGACGGTGTCTCTGAACAAAGGGCAAATTCTCTACGATCGCGGCACTCCTCTTCGCCATGCCTACTTCATCGAGTCCGGCGGGTGTTCTGTCACGACCCGTGCGGGCGACTGCCTGCCGGTCGAGATCCATACGCTCGGGATGAAGGATTTTGTCGGCGTGCCGTTGGTCCTGGGCATGCACGTTTCGCCGCACCGCTGCAGCGTGAGAGTGCCGGGCCAAGCGCTTCGGATCCAGTCCGATCAGCTGATTTCTTTGATCAAGAGGGACGTCGAGCTTGAAAAGATGCTTTTAGGCTATGTTCAGGCGATCCTGATTCACAGTTCGCAGCTATCAGCCTGCAATTCCAGGCACACGCTGCACCAGCGCCTCGCCCGGTGGCTCCTGGTTGCCAGCGACAGGCTCGGGTCTCGCGAGATACCTTTCACGCATAGTTACATAGCCAATGCTCTCGCGGTCCGGCGCGCCGGCGTTACGGTCGCTCTCGGGAGTATGATGCGCGACGGAGTGATTGGCTGTCGCAGGGCGGGGATCGTCGTCATGGACGAGGCCAGGCTGAAAGCGATGTCTTGCGATTGTCAGGGGATCATCCTGTCGGCGCACAACCGTCCTTGTGCGGTGCCGCCCCTCCGCATTGCATATTCGTGAACGCGATTCCCCACTGCCGTTAAGTCGGCTGTACGGCAGCCAACAGAGTTCAGATATTCTTGAAGCAATAGAGGCGGAGATGTCATCGCAAGAAGTCCGGATCCGAACCGATACCGAAGTTCTGGTGGGAGCCTTGGAGGAGGCCCAAAGGCTTCTTGCCGCTTACGAGAACCCTTGCTGCAATCGCACCAGGGACGACATTATCGCTATGGTCGAGTTCATCATATGCAACCCTTCCGTGACACGTGCAATGCTTCATCAAAAGATGCGGAGCCGCCTCAAGCTGGTCGGATAAGTCTCGTGCGGGAGCGTACATTCGCATTCAGGAAAACGAAACTTGCGAGCGTGCGATGAGTTGACGATGATCCAACAGAAGTAGGAGCAATCGTCATGAAGATATCACTTTGCATTCTTGCCTCCGCGATGCTGCTGGCTACGCCGGTCATGGGGCAGTCGTCCCAGAACAACGCGACGACCGCGGCGCCCAACGTGCAGCCGGCTGCCTCGACCGCCTCCATGCATAAGGAAGGTGAATGGCGTGCATCGAAACTCGTTGGCGTGAACGTCTATAACAACGGCAACGAGAAGATCGGCGACATCAATGATCTGATCCTGGATTCCAGCGGGCGGGTTGCCAACGTGGTGATCGGAGTGGGAGGATTCCTTGGAATGGGCGAGCACAACGTCGCCGTAACGTTCGATCAGCTCAAATTCGCCAAAGAACCGGTGAAGACCGTGTCCAGCGATGGCGCTGGAAAGACCGGCAATGCCGGTTCGACGAGCACGACAGGAAGCGCATCAACGTCGGCCCAGCGAAGCGACAATTGGTATCCGGATCACGTGGTGCTGAACGCCAACAAGGATCAGCTGAAGAAGATGCCCGAATTCAAGTACTGAGCCGATTTCGGTCCCTATTTCCAGCATGCTTATCGGCGGTGCCATCTGAGATGGCGCCGCCTTTTCCAGTTGCATTTGATCCGGTCGGCTTAGATTTGTAGTGGCAGGAAAAGCAGTCTTGAATTTCCGCATTGAATCGATCAGCTTGCGTGCCGCCTGCTGAGGTCGACGATGTCTGATGAAGCACTGCCGGAAGAGGTAGAGGAGCTTGTCCGACGCTACATTCGCTCTGTGGCGCAGCTCGAAGCCCTTTTGTTCTTCCACAAGCGGCCCGGCGAGCGCTTCGACGTGGAATCGCTCGCTGCACGCCTTTACGCGGGCAAGATCGAGATGGCCGATGCTCTAGCGTCCCTGAGGAAGGATGGCTTCCTCGACGGCGAGGCGGGGATCTATGCGTTTGCGCCGCGGCCCGAATTGCGGCCAATGGTCGATAGCTTGGCCTTGGCGTATTCGCGGCATTTGATCCCAATCACACATATCATCCACAACAGCCCACACCGCATCCAGGCATTTTCAGATGCCTTCAGGATTCGAAAGGATTAGTCATGGCTGCGGTGATTTACACACTTTGCGCGATCACGAGCGGCTTTTGTGCATGGCTGCTCATTCGGGCATATATCGGTAACAGGTCAAGGTTGCTCCTGTGGAGCGCCGTCTGCTTCGCGGGTCTGACTTTCGAAAATGCTGCTCTGTGGATCGATAAGATCGTATTTCCTCAAGTTGATCTTTCCGCCGTGCGTCTGTCGATCGGCCTGTTCGCCATGACGGTCCTGCTTATCGGCATGATCTGGGAGGCCGAGTGATGGACCATTTGAATCCCGTTCTTTCAGGTGCGACGGCATTCGCATCGCTCCTGGCGAGCATATACTTCCTGAAGTTTTGGCGTAAGACGGGCGACACCCTTTTCCTGTTCTTTGCAGCTGCGTTTGTAATCGACGCCGTTGCAAGATTTGTCCTGGCTGTGGTGCAGGTTACGAATGCGAGCGAGCCGGTTTACTTCATCCCGCGCCTGATCACATTCAGTCTGATCGCGCTTTCGATCGTCGGGAAGAACGCGCTGCCGAAGAAGCGCAAGTGAGGCTCGAATTCAAGAGGCGCTGACTCGCAAGATTGGCTGGGTGTGCAAACGTACAACCGCTTTCGCGCCTTGAACGACGGGCAGGGGAATCGACCACCGACCTTGCCCGGGACGGATGGACAGGTGATGCCGTCAGGGGAGGCGGACCCCAGCCGAGGAACGCTGGGATTCCAACTCCCGCCGCGCGCTAATTCACCCGGACGTTGGCGGGCTGCTGTGTGGGACAGGAGTGATCTTCGGCAGAGCGCGCACAGCTTGCTACGTGACGAAACACGGTACAGTTCTGTACAATAGCAGCCGATCTGCCCCGCAGCCGCTTGCTCGCGGGCGACCTCCGAAGGATATTGCGCAGGGGGCTTTCATGATCAGCAAATCGAATCAAACGGCACTCAATGTGTTTCCGCAAGCGTACTGCCTGTCTTGCGAGGAAAAGACGCCGCATCGGCATGAACGGCTGGCAATCCACGGTACGCAAATGGCACGTGCGACTTGTCTCACCTGCAACAACGAGCGTACGGGCCTTGAGGAGGGGAGGCGGCTCGCCAATCCGAGCTAACAGCAGCCGTCCTTTGGTCTGGTATATGTTCGCTCACTACCGCTTAGCGCAATCGGCAGTGCCCAATGCGCCGCGAGAGCTGCGCCTGCTGGACGGCTCGAGCAAATGCCTGCGGACAGTCGGGGTAGCTCCGGAGTGACCCCGATATCGTACAAGGAGTTCTTCCGCTATGGCATTTTCGGCCTGGCGGTAGCCGCAATCGTGGCGTTCGGTATCTCGCCATTTACCGGAGGAATCGTACAGCAGTGGTCGCGAAGCGATGTTGAAGCCAGATCCAAGCTGGTCTTCAACGCCATCCAGCCGTTGCTTAGTCGTGATGTGGAAGACCAGGCCTGGGACCGGCTCTCGGACCTTTTCAAGAGAGTGGCGCTCGACAAGAAGATTCTCGCGGTTGGATTTTGTGATCCGGAAGGCTCGTTGCTCGCGCCAACACCGGAGATGCCGGCGAGCTTCTCCTGCGAAAAGTCGGCCAAATCCGAGAACGAGAGTTTCGCAAGCATCGCCAGCGGCGGGCGACGAATTCTTGTAGCTGCGTTTCCGATCTCGAGTAGCCGAGGTCGTTCCTACCTCGTCATTCTAACCGACCTCAGCTTCGCGGCGGCCAGGTCCAGCCAGGTGCTGGCGTATCTGCTTGCCGCGCTTGCCGGCGTCGTTCTGGTCCTGACCGTTGGCACGATCATTTTCGCCGTCCTCATGATGCGCGGCTGGATGAAGGCATTGCGACGCGCGGTCGAGGAGGTCCGTCGAGGTGCTCAGGGAGTGCCACTCCAACTCGGTGGCTCGTCTATTGATAGAGAAATTCACAAGCTGTTGCGTGGCGCCGAACAAGTTACGTTTACAAGCCAGATCGATTGGACGCCGAAATCGCTTCAGGAGGTGCTGCAAAGCGTCCTGCCGGGGGCAGAAGTTCTCGTCCTTTCCAATCGGGAGCCCTACATTCACAACACTTCGGAAGCGGGGATTGTGGTGCAGCGGCCGGCGAGTGGATTGGTCTCGGCTCTGGAGCCGATCATGCGTGCCTGCGGCGGCACGTGGATCGCACACGGCAGCGGCAGCGCCGATCGGGAGACGGTCGACGACAACGATAGGATCGGCGTGCCCGAGGCAACTCCGGCCTACACGCTTCGGCGCATCTGGATCTCCGAGGAAGAACAGGACGGATATTATTACGGTTTTGCCAACGAAGGGCTCTGGCCATTGTGCCATATCGTTTTCGTGCGCCCTACGTTCAGGTCGAGCGACTGGCAGATGTATCGGCAGATCAACCAGCGCTTTGCCGATGCAGTCGTTGCCGAGGCGCGGACCGAGGACCCCATCGTGCTGGTCCAGGACTATCACTTCGCGCTTGCTCCAAGAATGATCCGTGAGCGCCTGCCCAGGGCGACGATCATAGCCTTCTGGCACATTCCGTGGCCGAATGCGGAAACATTCAGCATCTGCCCATGGAAGGCGGAGATTATCGAAGGATTGCTCGGCAGCACCATTGTTGGATTTCATACCCAATTTCACTGTAACAACTTCATCGAGGGTGTGGATCGCTTCTTGGAGAGCAGGATCGATCGCGAGGTGCAGGCGGTCAGCCTTGGAGGACACGAGACCAGAATACGTGCCTATCCAATCTCGATCGAATGGCCGCCACGGGAACTGGAAAAGCTACCACCTCCCACGGAATGCCGATCCAGTATCATCTCGCAGTTCGAGTTGGCGGAAGGAACGAGACTGATTGTCGGTGTCGAACGCTTTGACTACACCAAAGGCATTCTCGATCGTATGCGGGCGGTCGACGCGCTCCTGCTGCGCAATCCGGCCTGGAAAGACAGGGTTGCCTTCATCCAGATCGCAGCACCGACGCGCAGCAAACTCAGCTCGTACTCGAAGCTCCAGGCTGAAGCGGAGGCGCTCGCTGCCGAAATAAACGAGCGGCACCGCGGTCGCCAACCCCTGATACACTTGGTCGCGCGGCACTACGAGCCGTCAGACGTGTTCCGGCTGTTCAGAGGGGCCGATGCCTGCGTCGTCAGCAGCCTGCACGACGGAATGAACCTCGTCGCGAAGGAGTTCGTTAGCTCGCGAGAAGACAACGCTGGGGTCCTTAGCTTGTCGAGCTTCACCGGGGCGTCACGAGAATTATCCGAGGCCCTCATCGTCAATCCCTATGACACCGAAGAAATGGCATCGGCTATCGAGATTGCACTTACAATGCCCATCGAGGAGCAGGCCGAGCGCATGAAGCTCATGCGACAGCAGGTCAAGGAGCATAACGTCTATCGCTGGGCAGGCACGATGCTGGTGGACGCAGCGAGAAGTCGCACCCGCGAGCGGGTTCTTGGCATGGCCACCAAGGCCGGTCATGGCGTGAAGCAGATCTGAGGGGCTCTCTTCAAAAGCGGTCTGCAAGAATATCGGTACCAAAGCGTACGGTTGGTTATTTCCAAAACGACAGCTCGGTCGCACTCTCGAGCTTGCGACTTTTTGCTCCGTGATGTGGAGGAAGGCGAATATGAACATGCTGATCGGAGCTGCGATGCTTGCGGTAGCAGGCATCCTGATCTTCATTGGGCTTCCCGATCGGACCGGCGAGCAACCGAAGTTCCTGCGCTTTGAAGCAGCGCTGGTCCTGTATCCACCAGTTGTTTTGTCGTTCATTGGACTCGGCGCTGCGGCCCTGATTTCGGGCCTACTAACTAGATAGAGGCATGTCCAGGCATGAGAGAAGCACCTCTCAGCCCACCAGTTGGTGAGCGCGGCAGTGGCGTAATTTGAAAAGGCACTCCGCACACCTCCTTTGAAGTGAAATCCCTGCCTTGCGATTTGGAAACGCAAAGCCGAGCCCGCCTGCAAAATGCGGTAAAGCGCTATATCCCTGGCCGAGACGCTGAATTGGCCTGTCGTCTTTCGGCCGCTGCGCCGGTCGGCGCTCGTAGCGAGGCAAAATAGTATCCGTCTTTAGTCTAACGTTGCCTTAAAACGACGGCAAAATCCATGTCTCCCAACTTAAAGATGGGCATAATTCCGGAGGCTGCGGGGTTGATGCTTAGTCAAGACCGCTTCAAACTAATGAAAAATAAGAAACGTCGTTCAAATTCAAAGAACACGCCAGGGAGGAAGCAATGAAAGTGCGTCCAGACACGACAGCAACACGCCGCACCGTATTGAGTGGTGCCGCCGTTGCGGGAGCAGCGATCATAAGCGCTCCCTATATCCGCAATGCCGATGCAGCTGAAACGACGACTTGGAAGGTCCAGACTTCGTGGCCAGCTGGCGTGGGGCTCAATACATTCAAGACGTGGGCCGCATCGATCAAGGAAAAAACCGGCGGCGAGCTCGAATTCAAGCCTTTCGCTGCCAAGGAAGTTGTCGGCGACTTTGAGCTGCTTGACGGCGTAAAGAACGGCGTCCTCGAGGCGATGAACTCCTTCACCGTCTATTGGGTCGGCAAGGTGCCGGCGACGGCGTTCTTATCGTCCTATCTGATGGGTCTGCGCTATCCGCATGAATGGGACGTGTTCTTCTACTCGAAGGACGGCCTGAAAATGGCGCGCGAGATTTTCGCCAAGCAGAACATCATGTATGTCGGGCGCATCCATCATGGCCCCAACATCATCCATTCAAAGAGGCCTATCCGTTCGATTGAAGATTTCAAGGACCTCAAACTGCGCGTTCCCGGCGGTATGATCGCCGAGGGCTTCGCGGCGATTGGCGCTAAGACCACGCTACTTCCCGGCGGGGAGGTCTTCTCGGCGCTCGAAAAAGGTACCATCGAGGCGGCCGACTACACCGGTCCAGCGGTGAACTGGGATCTCGGATTCCAGCAGGTCACCAAGTACATCTGGATGGGGCCGGTCGGACTCGAATCCATCTATCAGCCCGTCGATCTCATGGACTTTTGCGTCGGCATGAACCACTGGAATAAGCTGTCGCCAAAGATGAAGGCTTGGGTTGAACTCGAAATTGAGGCCTATTCGTCGCTGCATCACGCAGCGATCCAGAAGGCCGATATGGAAGCTTGGCCGAAATTCATCAAAGCCGGGACTGAGATCAACCGCCTGCCGGTTTCAGATCTAGAGAAATTCCAGCGCGTCGCGGTGCCGATCTGGTTTAAGTGGGCAAACAAGGACAAGGACGCCGCTCGCGTCTTCAAAGCCCAACTAGAGGTAATGGAATCGCCGAGTTACGGCTACGTCACACCCGATATGTATCAGGGCCAGAAGCTCGATCTCTGAACGCTGTCGGTGACGGCGGCGCGGGAGTCCGTGCCGCCGTTCGCCTTGCCAGGAGGGCCGCAGCGGGAATGCGCCTTTCCATCGATCAAGTCGGAGCCGTCTGCTGTTCCTGCAGACGCGGGGAATTCCGGGGAAACTCATGCCCAGCCTTCCGTTTGTGCTGCCCCATTGGCTGTACTGGGGCACGCTCGTCGTCTTTCCTCTTGTGGCCATTTACTTCGTCCGGCGTGAGCACCGGCGAGGCGTTCCCAGAGGCCCGTCGCTTTTCATCGCCTATATGTTCTGGCTCTGCTCAGGCTTCATGGGCCTGCATCGCCTCTACCTGAAGAACAACTGGGGCTTCATCTTCATTCCGGTGTTCCTGCTGATCCTTCACACCACCGACGTCATCCGCGACAAGCGCGAGGATGTCTCGCGCACGCGCGCTGCGGTCGGCGCCGCTATATCGGAACTCGATCATGCCAAGATTCCGCCCAACGTAACTGCGACGCCGCAGATGCAGGAGCGCCTGGCCAAGGCCGAGGCCGCCGGCCCCAAGGCCAGATCGGATTTTGAGCAGGCCGAGACTGACCTGGCGCGCTGGCATGGCTATTCACGCTGGCTTGCCATCCTGATGGCGGCGATGCTGGTCGGCGACGCCTTCCTGCTGCCCGGCCTGACGCGCAGGCAACGGCTCCGCGAGGCCGAGCAACTGGCCAACGCGCCACCCGAAGTCGTGCCGCCCGACGTGCCCCAAATCGGAACGCAGGAAGATCCGACGCTTAGCCTGCACACGCGATTAACCGACGCGATCGAATCGGTGAACATTCGCGCCGGCGAGTACGTCGCCTACTGGGCCGTCATCTCGGTGTTTGGCTACTATTACGAGGTGATCGCTCGCTTCGCGTTTAATTCGCCGACCAATTGGCTGCATGAAAGCATGTTCCTGATGTACGGCATGCAATACATGCTGGCAGGCGCCTATGCCTATCAATGCGATCAACATGTTCGCGTCGATGTACTCTACGTGAAGTTTTCGGCGCGCGGCAAAGCCATTGCCGACATCATCACCTCGGTATTCTTTTTCATCTTCGTGTTCGCGATGTTCTTCACGAGTTGGCGCTTCGCCATGGATTCGTTCAATCCCGGAAGCACCGGCGAAGTCTCCTTTACCGAATGGGGTGTGCAATACTGGCCGGTGAAGCTGATGATGCCCATTGGCGCTGCGCTGCTCGCGCTTCAGGGCCTTTCGAAGCTGATCAAAGATGTCCTCATTCTGAGGCGCGGGAGGGGCTGAGCCGTGGGTTTCGAAATCGATATCGCATGGCTTACGCTGCTGCTGTTTGGGTCGCTGGGAGTGTTGCTGGCGCTCGGCCTGCCGATGGCATTCTGCACGGGCAGTCTCGCGGTAGTGTTTCTGTTCCTGTTCGGGAATTCGGCCATCTTGAACATGATGCCGGCCCGCATCTTCCCTTTCATGACCGACTACCAGCTCTCGGCGGTGCCGCTGTTCATCTTCATGGCCGCGATGCTGGAGAAAGCGGGCATTATCGAGGAACTGTTTGACGCCGTCTATAAATGGCTGGGCTCGGTCAAGGGCGGCCTTGCCGCCGCGACCGTGCTGGCCTGCACGGCGCTCGCCGCGATGGTTGGCGTAGTCGGCGCCACCGAAGTCACCATGGGCATGATTGCGTTGCCTGCGATGCTGAAGCGCGGCTATGACCAGAAGCTTGCCTGCGGTTCGCTGCTCGCCGGCGGGACGCTGGGAATTCTGATCCCGCCCTCCGTCATGGCGATCGTCTATGCAGTGGTCGCGCAGCAATCGCTGGGGGAATTGCTGGTCGGTTCAATCTTTCCGGGCTTCCTGCTCTCGGGGCTGTACATCTCCTACATTCTGATCCGCTGCTACATCAACCCTAGCCTTGGACCCGCGCTGCCGCCCGAAGAACGCGTCAGTACGCGCGAAAAGCTTCGGCTGCTGAAGAATACCATTGCTCCGCTGCTTCTGATCGTGCTGGTGCTCGGCGTGATCTTTGTCGGCATTGCGACGCCGGTGGAAGCGGCCGGTATCGGCACTTTCGGCGCGCTGTTCGTATCCGCGCTGCACCGGAGGCTGAACTGGCTGGCGGTGCAGGAGGCTGCCATCGCGACGTTAAAGGCGACCGCGATGGTGATGTGGATATTCTTCGGTGCGACGATGTTCGTCGGCTTCTTCATCGTGAAGGGCGGGCAGACCTTTGTGGCGAACACGATTCTTGGCACTGGTTTGCCGCCCTACGGCATTTTGATGCTGATGATGCTGATCCTCTTCGTCCTCGGCATGTTCATCGACTGGGTCGGCATCCTCTTGCTAACTGTGCCGATCTTCTTGCCCATAATGAAGAGCCTGGAATGGGGTGGGCTGTTCGGCCTCCCGGGCGTACGGACGGAGGATGTACCGCTCTGGTACGGCGTCATCTTCATGGTCAACATGCAGATGGCTTTCCTTTCTCCACCGTTCGGCTATTCGCTGTTTTATCTTAAGAGCGTCGCGCCGCCAGAGATCACCATGGCAACCATCTTTCGCGCCGCGTTGCAGTTTATGGCGCTGCAATGGTTCGGCGTGGGCCTCTGCATTCTTTTCCCGTCGATCGTCGTCTGGCTCCCGAGCGTTCTGTACGCGCGTTAAGCGGCAAAGTTCGTTGACTACGACACGAGCGATTTGGAAGTGGTCCGTGTCGCGCCCTAGGCAACCCAGAATATGACGATCTGTTCTGCTCGTCTGCAGCTTATTGTGCGAAAACAACATGTCGGTTGAGAGCAACGCTGCTTTCGCAGCAATGGTGGCAAAACCTTCGCGATCGTTCCGACCCGTACGCGTAGCTCTAGATCCCGATTCCCTAACGGACAGGATCGCCTTCGCCAGCGTCTTACTTCGCCCAAATGGCTTGAATTCCAGCTCGGTTGCTGGCCGTTCTTTTTATTCACCCCGTCGCGTGGACGCCGCGAGATCGACCCGGCCGCCGCATCAGCCTGCGAGTGAACGGCGCGCTGATTACTGCTACGGCAGAGCCACCTGCATACTATGAGTCTGGCCGGCTCTTGCTGAATGCGGCTCGCCGCGGGTACAATATGCGCCAAATTCGGTAGGCAAAGGGCTCTGGCGGATGCGTTTTGATGACCTTACGTGACGCGCTGTCCTGCCGCATTGAACGGTGCGCAGCCCTCGCGGAAGTGCTTCCGCCCGGTGCTGCTCGGACGGCTTTGGGGGAGCTGATACGGGAGTATTCGCGCGACCTTCAAGCACTAGAGCAGCTTGAGAGATCCTGTGAGCAGGCGGACAAGCGATCAGTACGATACCGGACCGAAGCGGCGCGCTCGAGTCTTGCTCGGATAGCGCGGCGACGAAGGCTTTCCGCACGTCGTCACTCCAGCTCAGAACGCAGGACCGAGCCCACCGGTGCGTGAGACGCTCGTCACTTGGCCGGCCGGGAGCAAGGATGTTCTCGAAGCAGCCGTCGCCGGCAAACAGACCGAGAACGGGAACGTTCGTGGTTCTACGCAAATGGCTTTTTGGTCGCTTCCTGGATCGCGGCCCGCAAATGAGACTGCGTGACCTAGCCCTCGCAACGGTCGACCGCGTAGTCGCAACTGCTGGAGTGTTTCTGTGGTCGACGAGGGATAGGCTGATTGCCGGCGGTGTGCAGGGGGATATGGCGATAGCGGTTGGAAAATTTCGTCCACGCGTCTATGCCGCAGATCGAGACCGAGGCTCTCTTCAACGACGGCGTCGGCATCGTCCTGTTCACCGTGCTGCTGCGCTTCGCCGTCTCCGGAGAAGGCGCCACCTCGGTCTCGGAGAGAGATCGCCGAACTGCTCCTGCGGGAAGCGGGAGGTGGGATCGTGCTCGGGCTTGCCACCGGATACGTCGCCTACCATGCCATGCGCATGATCGACGACTATGCTGTGGAGGTGTTGATCTCGGTGGCGCTGGTGACCGGAGCGTGCCGAGCGTTTGCAGCGCGCCGGTACTCCTCTTCCTGAGGCTGAAAGGATTCCGAGCGTCGGGGAGCACTCCCGGGATGAGTACCACCCGAGGGACGGATGGTGCAGCCGCTGCCGCTGATCCTCTCCACGGCCGTTTCCCCCCAGGCACTGTTCCGTCTCGTCCAAGGTTGAAATGACGCCCATGGGATGTATAACCGGGGCTCGGGTGTTCGCTGTATCGGCAGCGACAGGAAAGCGATGGTCGGGCCGCCACGCGGAGATCCTGCGCCCGTGAACCACAATCCTCCGTTTGACGATCTGCCGAAAGCCCAGCGGCTGGCGGAACAGGCCCTCAACACCCTTCAGCGGTTCCTGCATGTCGAGGCCGTCAGCGGTGCGGTGCTGCTCGTTGCCGCCGCCGCTGCACTGATCTGGGCGAATTCGCCGGTGGCCCACAGTTATCACGATTTCTGGCACCTTCCGGTAACGATTGGTCTGGGGGAATTTGTCTTTTCACGCTCGCTGCATTTCTGGGTCAACGACGTGCTGATGACCGTGTTCTTCCTCGTCGTGGGCATGGAGATTCGGCGGGAAGTCCACGAAGGCGCGCTGAGCAGGCTGGACCAGGCCATGCTGCCGCTGGTCGCGGCGATTGGTGGCGTCGTCCTCCCGGCACTCATCTATCTGAGCCTCAACGCCGGTCCGGATCGAGGGCAGGGCTGGGCCGTGCCTACGGCGACGGACATCGCCTTCGCAGTCGGAGTGCTCGCCCTGCTCGGACGAAGAATCCCGGTCAATTTGCGGGTGTTCCTCCTTGCTCTGGCTATCATCGACGACATCATTGCAGTGCTGATCATCGCGCTCTTCTACACCGCAGGCCTTCAGCCTGGCGGTTTCGTCGTGTCGATGATCGGCGTTGTCGCCGTCCTGGGCTTTCGCCGGATCGGAGTCGGCTCTGCGCTTTTCTACGTCCTGCCTGGTTCTCTGGTTTGGATCGGGTTCATGGCGGCTGGGATCCACCCCACCCTAGCGGGTGTGCTGCTCGGGCTGATGACTCCCGCGCGCGCCATCCCCATGCGGGAGCCACCACTGGAGATGGTCTCTCGCGCTCTCAAGCAATTGCGAAGCAGCGATGCGGTTAGGGCGAAGGATCCGCACAGGTTGGCGCAACCACTGCGGGACCTGCGCGTGGCCCAACGGGAGCTACTGCCGCCGGTCTCTCGGGTGCAGACGGCGCTGCATCCGTGGGTGGCCTACCTCATCATGCCGATCTTCGCGCTGGCGAACGCCGGCGTCGCGCTGACGGGCGTCGAACTGCCCGCCGGCGGGCATTTGGTGATGCTGGGCACCGCGCTCGCCCTGGTCGCCGGCAAGCCGCTTGGCGTCGTCGGCGCGACTTGGGCGGCGGTAAGACTTGGCTTGTGCCGGTTGGCCCCGGGCGTCTCGTGGGCTGGGGTCTGCCTTGTCGGCCTGCTGGCCGGAATCGGTTTTACGATGTCGATCTTCATCTCGATGCTCGCCTTCTCTGATGAAGGACTGCTGACGGCGGCCAAACTGGGCGTCCTTCTCGGCTCGCTTATCGCGGCCATGCTCGGCCTCGGCTGGGGATTCAGCCAAGTCCGGCGCTTGTGAAAGTCCAACCGATGCCCTTTGGAGCCCCGCATGTCTCGTTCGTGTCATTTGCCGTCGAGGTCCAATCCTCCGGAGTGACACAGGTGATGATCGTCGAGACGAACCTGCACCTGAATCCGCGGCATCCCGCCTACGACCGCTTGGCCGTCACACAACTGATTGCAGCGTCAGAGGCGTACACGAGCGCCAATGTGGAAGGTCCTTCTTCCATTCGGCTCATTTCCACCGCAACGGGGAGATCTAGTGGGTATCATTCAGCCGCGATGTCTCGCGGTCGACTGAGGCGGGTGGAAGGCCAATCAGAGTATGCGAGAGCCGGAGAAGTCCCGTGCGACGTCGTAAGGCCCGGACAAAGCAGGACGAGGCTAAGCTCCTGGAGATGGGAGCAGCTGGGGCGCCGGAGGCGATCGTCGAATCGCCAGACCGCACCAAAATGTCGGTCGAGGTTCGCGCGGCGGAGATCAAGCGCCGCGGTGCTGGTACGACTCGTGAACCGGAGGCGGGATGAGCGAGGCGAGGTATCTGAGCGCGGAAGGGGTAGTATCGCTCCGGCCGCCCGGAAGGATTGGCAGGCGACTATGAAACATGTGCCGTCGTTGCTGGGCGTCATCGCCCTGTTTTGCATCGTGTTCTTCCTGACGAGAGCGTCGCTTTCAAAGCCTCAACTAGCGGCTGGCATTTGCATTGCTCTCCTCGTCTATGCCGCCACCATGGTCTGGCATATCCGCAACATCCTTCGGTAATCGAAAGAGGCGGCAAGGCGAGAGCAGCCGATGGCCCAGTTCTCGGACCGGCCCCTTAGGCCGCTAGTCGCACCGGCAATCTCGCCAACGCGCGGATGCCAAGCCGCTTGTGCCACCTGATGTCTTCGGGCCCATGTGCGAGCCGCAAGGCGGGAAAGCGATCCAGGATGCGCTGAATGCCTATCGACGCTTCTGCGCGCGCGAGCTGGAATCCGAGGCAAAAGTGTACGCCGGTGCCGAACGAGAGGTGCGGATTGGGATGGCGCGTAATGTCGAACGTGTGGGGCTGCTCGAACCGTGCCGGGTCGCAGTTCGCCGCGGCAAGGAATGCCGCAAACATCTCGCCGCGCCGGACCTGGCGTCCTTGCCAGATCAAATCCCGGATTGCGAAACGAGGCTTGGTCATCTGCACGGGAGAGACGTAACGAAGACATTCCTCGATGCATGTCGGCATCAGGCCCGGGTCTTGGCGCAACCGGCCCAACTGGTCCCTATTCGTGAGCAGCGCATAGAGACCGCCCGATATCAGATGCGTGGTGGTTTCCTGTCCCGCACCGAAGAGGAGGAAGATCATGGAGACGATTTCGTCCTCGCTGAGCCTCTGGCCTTCGATCTCGGCCTCGCGCAGCGCAGCGATCAGCCCTTCCGGCCGCGCCCCGCCACCGGGTCTCGAAACGCGCCGAAGGTACCGCACGACGCTGATCACACCGGGGATGGCGCGTATCACCGCAAAGACATTCGCAGTGTCCTTCAACCCGCCCAACCAGTTCTTGAACCGATCGTGATCCTTCTCCGGCAACCCTAGCATCGCGCAGATTACCGAAAGAGGCAGATCCCGGCAGAACTCTGCCATGAGATCGGCCTCGGGCTTGCCGTCCAGCTTGTCGAGCAGCCGATCGGCCGTCTCAACGATCGTCGGCTTGAGAGCTGCGATCGTGCGCCTCTGGAAGGCGTGGTCGACGAGGGCACGCAGGCGACGGTGCTCCGGATCGTCGTGGCCGAGCATGTTCGACGCAAGAAGCCCGAGCGTCCTCGGGAGAACTTTCAATATCCGCTCCTGCGTTCTGCTTCCGGCGTTGGCGGGATCGCGCGCGAAGTCCTGGCTGCTTTTCAACAGGTCTGCGCAGCTCTCGTGGCTCGCCGCGAGCCAGGTGCGGCGACGATCGGCAACCTCAAGCGCACCACCGGGCCTTCGGTTCGCATGCGGTCGAGCGTCGTAAAAGGGTTCGCGTGAAACTCCGGGGACAAGATGTCGAACCGTCGCTCGTCGAACATGTCTGCTTCCGCGCTTCTGTTTGTTGTGGTTGGAAATTGAGCGGTGCTCCGTCCTGAACGCCGCGCGTGCGGGCGGTGCGACTAGCCGCTCTGCCGAGGGGTTGAATCCTTGGACAGACACACTGAAAAGAATCTGCGTTCAGTGAAAGTACCGGAATTGCACAATGTAGACCGCCGCTCCGGCGAAGTATCCGAGAAGCGCGAGTACGCTGATTTTTCGCATGTACCAAATGAACTGGATCTTCTCGATTCCCATCGCGGCAACGCCCGCAGCGGAGCCGATGATCAGTATCGATCCGCCCGTTCCGGCGCAGTAGGCGATGAATTCCCAAAGGAAACTGTCTGGTGGATACTGGCCCATTCCATACATGCCCATCGATGCTGCGACCAATGGAACGTTGTCGACGATGGCGCTGAGCAGCCCCAACGCAAGCACGATTGCGTCGGTGCGGCCGATGCTTTGATCCAGCCAGGCTGCAAGGGCGGCCAGAATATGGGTGTGCTCCAGCGTGGCAACGGCCAGCAGAATGCCCAGGAAGAAGACGATTGAGCTGAGGTCGATCTGGGTAAGAGCGTGCGCCACAGTCAACGGCCTTCTCTCCAGCGGTTGCTTCCGGCGATGAATGACCTCTCCGACGAGCCACAATGTTCCCAAGCCGAAGAGGATGCCCATGAAAGGCGGCAGGTGCGTAACGGTTTTGAACGCTGGCACCAGGACCAGGATGGCAACCCCGAGGGCGAACATGACGTTTCGTTCGAAGGTGGGCGTGAAGGCATCGTCGCTGCCATCGACCTTGGGAGAAGCGAAAGTTCGCCCCCGCAGCTGGTAATTCACGATGAGCAGCGGGATCAGCATGTTCGTGAGGGACGCGAGGAATAGCGTCTTGACTATGGCGAGAGCGGTGATCTGGCCGCCGATCCACAGCATGGTCGTGGTGACGTCCCCAATGGGGGACCACGCGCCGCCTGCGTTGGCAGCGATCACGATCATCGCGACGAACAACAGCCGATCACTTTGCTTGTCCAGCAGCTTCCTGATCAGCGAAACCATGACGATGGTGGTGGTGAGATTATCCAACACGGCGCTCAGAAAAAACGTCACGGAGCAGATGAGCCACAGCAGGATCGTCAATTTCTTCGTGTTGATTTGCGAGGTGATGATCTCGAATCCGTCGTGGGCGTCGATGACCTCGACGATGGTCATGGCGCCCATCAGGAAAAATATGATCCCTGCCGTCGAACCGATGGTCTCGCGGAGCTGATCGATGATCGCTTCGTGGTCAGTTGCACCCACGGCATAGATCGTCCAGAGCAGGCCGGCCCCAAAGAGGGCGGAAGCTGATTTCTCTATTTGGATCGGGTGCTCAAGCGCTATAGCGGCATAAACCACGACGAAAACGACGACGAGTGCGACCAGCAAAACGAACCTCCGAATCCGAATTTCGGGCCGATCATGCCCGAACCCGACTGTGCTAAGAAGCCTCATGTGCGGAAAGGCCGCGGTCCAGTATTGTTGGCTTGGGAGAATAAAATGCCTCAACCAAACGGTAACGGGCCAAGCTTGTGGGGCTCCCGCGCGAACGGCCCCGTTGGCTGGATTGTCAGCATCGTATCGGTTCTGATGTTCGTCGTGGCGCTCTACCTGTATGCAATGAGTGGTGCACCGGGTTCGTCTCCGAATGCGACTGGCGGCTCGAGCGATCACTCGCCGGCTCGCCTCGCAGCACCGAGTAAATAAGGACAAGGACAGAGCGCCGCGATAGCCGCCGTTGCACGGCGGCTATCGACTGAGCAATCTCCAGCGAATGGACCGAGAAACGTGGATTATCTCAGCCGGCGCTTCGGCCTGGCCGCTTGAGGTTTACCTTCAGGCGATCGACGCGCCGCGACCTCCAAGGCCACGAGGCCGAAGACGGAGAGAGCGATTAGCATGACGAGTAGCAGCAGGGTGCCGTACATTCAGATGACTCCTACCCAGCTGCTCCTGTGAGCAGCCAGTGGTTCGACAACGTGCGGCGCCGAGATCGCGGGGTAGAGTGGAGTTGTCGATCGAGCAATTGCACATGCGGACAGAAGCGGGCAGATGAGTGTGCGCACGCAAGGCCGGTGCCTGCAGCCCGAGCCTTGCTGGCACCTGCACGCGAGTTTCTCGGCTGTACGGCGAGTCCTTTTTGATGCTGCGCAAAAAGTTGTCGGCCGGGGCGCCCTCAAAAAATGCGTTCCTCACGGGACTCTGCACGAACAATCACTTCAGGCCCAACGAAATGTAGCGATTGGCAGCTCGCCGGGCAGTCGGGAGATCGCTTGTCGCCCGTCAGGAAAATCCTGACTATCATGACCTCCGCTCGGGCGAGGAAGGTTCAGTCGTGATGTGGCTCGGTTCGCTGCACGATAGTAATCGCCCGAGGAGTGGGAGTATGCTTCAACGTCTGCCAAAGACGGCGCTCGAACGCCGCACACAATTACGTCCAAGGATGTAAAGGCCGCTCTTCGGGGCGGCTTTTCTGTGAGCATAGGAGGAAAAGCAAATGCATCTGAAAGCTCCTATCGATCTTGACACGGAAAGGTCGCGCAAAAGGGCCGTGTGGTTGCGTCAATTAGCCGAAGGGGCGGCTCACCCGGAATTCGCTGAAAGGATCAAGGATCTGACTGAAGAATACAAGGGACTTGCCGAACAGTTCGAGCATGAGGACCGGTAGGCCCGCGACACCCAACGTGATCAAGGAAAGAAGCGGCGTGGGCCCAGCGGCTTGATGTCCCCGAGTGTCGAGCGCCTCCCAGCCCAATCCGTACCGCCGTTACCTTGTTTGCGGTGATGCCGCTCCGAACTACCGACCGCGTTTCGGCCGTGTGGGGGCCGGGTTGTGCACCTGGTCCTTACAAGGCAGGGAAGTCGCGCGACGAGGTGGACGTGAGCCGGCCCCGCATGTGTTGCAAGCTGCGACCGCTCCGCCGATCCTGACTACTACCAACGCCCCGCACTGAATGGAGGGTCCGTTTCCGCCGACGAAGGCAGCTGCCGTTGCAAGGCCGCCTGGAAACGGTCGACCCTCCTTGTAGGCGGGCAGCCGTTTAGTGGCATCGGAAGGCTTGGAGGTCGTTCCTCGATACTCCTCGCACCGGCCGCCCTCGATCCTGCGGCCGAGGCCGAACGCAATGCGCCATCTTCGGTCAAGTCGTGCGGGAGGCGGAGCACTACATCGCACGGGCGAAGGTCGCCGAATCCTTTCGACTCCGCCGCGGTGCTGCTGTCGCACACGTTGGCCGCGCGCCGCTCAAGCCACACGACATGAACGGCTTCCAGCTCGGGGCGGTATGGTCGCTCATCCTGCGTTGCGGTCGCTCCGCACGTGAGACGACAGTGCCAGTTGGTTCAGATATGCCGCCGCCGTTTCGGTTTTGGTGTTTCTTGATAGTGCGACACCAAGATGCTACACAGTGCCAGTGTCGCCCGGATTTTCTCCAGTCTTTTCAGGTGCGTAGCTTCAGCGGTCACAGGTCCAAACCTGGCTGAGTACCCTCCCGCCCCAGCCACTTGATAACGCTCACCTATCCTGCCCCTTCTTTGGCGTTCGATGAGGCCCCGCCGACCGCAGCTTGCAGTTGGTCGGCAACAGCCGGCGTAGGTCCTCCCCATCGACCATACCGGGGTTGCAGATGAAAATGTCGAGTCTCCTTCTCCGATGGTGTGGATGCATGCTCCCTCTCAACGATCGAAGACTTCTCGTATTTCAATGCGTGGAGGAGCCTCGAGCATATCCAGAAGAGTTGTAAGATCACCCCTTTGTGTCCGCCACGCGATGTAACCCTGCTGCTGCGCGAGGCTATCCCATTCCTGGATCAGGGTGAAACGGGCGGCGTTTTCCGGATCCTGTGTCGACCAGCTGAACCGTTGCCCCGCGGCCTTCCGTGTCACTGGTATGACCACCAGCAGGTGCTGCTTTAAGGCCTCCGCATTGCGAGCGGTCATGTCGAGAGTCACAATGACGGGCCGTGCGTCTTTCGGAGCAGCAATGGCGGGCGATTGTTCCTGCCCTGATGGCATCATGGTATCGGTCATGGCGAACTCCATAGTTGATTTCAGGACAGCCTTCCGACACGAGGCTGTCGGCGGGCTCAATGGTTCCTCGGCGGTCTGCGCAGCAGCGGTCGGATGCTTGGCATCGCCGCGCGACCCATTGTCTGCCAATCCTTGAAGGGGCCGGCCGCGAGGAAGGCGAAGCTGGCCTCCCACGAGGGGCGAAGCTTCATGCGCTTGTACCAGGCCGCAAGATGAGGCCGATCACAGTTCGTGATCAACTTCGTCAACCCCATCTGGTCGAGCCGGGCGATGTAAGGCAGCGCCGTCAAATCGAGCAGGGTCACGTCATCGTTGATCAGGTAGGAGGTGCGGCCCAGCATTTCCTCGAATGTGTCGAGCATCTGCTCTTGAGTGCGCACGGCATCGGCGAACTCCGGGGCTTTTAGGCCCTGGCTCACGGCCGCTCGGCGCAATTTCCGGTCTCGCTCGTTGGGCATCGCTGCCAGCAACGCCTCTAGCCGGTCGGAAGGCAAGTGGAGAAGAGCCGGCCGCGCGAGTATCGCATAGTGCATCATACCATTGGCCGGATGGTTGACTTCATTGAGCCGGCAGATGTGAGCGCGCATCCGCTGCCGCAGGACCGGGTCGGAAGGGCTCAACGGCGGAGATGGAAACACCTCATCCAGATACTCGAGAATGGCGGCCGTTTCGAACATCCGGTCGCCCCTGTGCATCAGCGTCGGCACGACGCCGGCTGGGTTGACGGCACGGTAACCCGGCGCGTGCTGCTCGCCTCCCAGCGATATTTCCACGCTTTGAAAGTCCAGCTTCTTTTCCGCCAAACTCAGGCGGACCTTCTGCGACGATGCGGAAGCGAGATTGTGATAGAGCGTCAAATCGATCATGGAGGTATGATGCCCGACATGGAGAACAGTCGCTTTCAAAAACCTGCTGCGTCCGGGCCGCTCTTTTCCTGGGGAGCACGTGCCTTCTACGTCGGCCCTAGTTTTCGGCTGAGCCCTCATCGGAACGCCGTAGCCGTGCTGGCAATTGGCGTCGATCGACCATTCGGCGTTGCCAGCAATCCGAAGATGCAAAACTCCGCTTATCGCAGTTGCCGGACTGCGTTGATCCCGCCGAATATGTTGCATCATTTCCAAATTGGGCGAGGCCGGGTTGCTTTCCTTTATGTGGATGCGCGCAGCCGCGACCTGGAGCACCTGCAAACGCTTGCAGCCGAACAAACACCAAGAGCCTCATTCGACCTGAGCATCGAAAATGAGCTGATCGAATTGTCCACTCGGCTATCGGATGGGGTGATCGATTGGAAGAAGGCGCGCGGCGAGCTAGTTGAGCACCTCAACGCCCCCGCGCCGGGCGGGATTGATTGTCGGATCGCAGAGTTGATTAAACAACTTCACGCCGAGCCTGCCGCCCGGACGCCCTTGGCGTCAATCGCAAAGAAACTCGAAATGTCCGAGTCACGTCTCATGCACGTCTTCAAGCGCGACGTCGGGATCCCATTTCGCCGATATCGCATGTGGGTTTCGATGGGGGCTGCCATACGAATGATGCAAGCTGGCGCAAGGCTTACGGATGCCGCGCTCGGAACAGGTTTTTCTTCCTCGGCTCACTTCAGTGCCAGCTTCCGCGAAATGTTTGGGATTGAGCCTTCGCGACTGAGCCAAGCCATCGCTTCAGCGCCCCCGCCTTGATGCACCAGTCCTCTAGTCAGGGGATGCACTTCGGGGCCAGGCGTTGTAGATGGCGACGGCCTTTAACCTATTGTTCCGGCTAGGGGCGATTTCCGGTCCCCTATCCCTCATACTGATCCGGTCCCATCGCCCAAAGCGATTGATCGTGGCCGGATGCGTAGTTGCGATTGTTCAGCGCCGGATTGCGATTGACCATCGGCCGCATGAACATCGGGTGGGTGGCGCTGCGCACCTCGTGCTCGACCGTGAACAGCGGCTTGCCGCTGTCGAGATCGACGATGTCGCAGAAGCGGTATTGGTACTGATTGTCCTCGCGCGAGATCAAATCGCGCGCCAGCAGCTTGCGATAAGGGCCGGAGAAATCGGTGATGTACATCTGCACGTGGTGGCCGTCATAGTCGCCTTGCGGTCGATCGGTCTCGCGGAATAACAAATGCTGGTCGCGCCCCGTCTTCACGGCGGCGACCGTGCCGTCGCCGTTCCACAGCTCCGATGGCATGCCCATGATCTCGGGGTAGAAGGCGCAGATGCGCGCGGCGGATCCTACCGGCACGTCGAACTCGACGTAGGGAATGCCGAGCGCGACGCGGCCGAAGCGCGCGGCGTCGGGCTCGTAGCATCGCAAACGGTTGCCCCACGGACAAATCGCCTCGACGTGGTCGTTATGCTCGGCGAAGGCGAACGCGGTGCCCTCGAGCTTCTTGGCGACCGACGCCAATCGCGTCAGCAGCGCCTCGCGGCCCGCGATGACCAGTCCGATATGCCCGCGCAGCACCTGCGGCCGGCCGCTCGGCAAATGAAACTGGCTCCGTCCGGCGTTGATCCACATGTTGGTGTCGGACACCATCAGAAAGGGATCGCGGGTGAGCCCAAGGCCTGCGACATAGAACAGCGTGGCAAGCCGCTGGTCCGGGACCTGGATGTTGACGTGCTCGAAATGGATCGCGTTGCCGAGATCTTCTTTGGATCGATCGAATTGTTGCGGCATGGACGGGGCTCTGATGGGGCAGGGACAGGTCCATACTAGAGCACAATTTCCGCCAGTCGAAATGATTCGCGTACCACATCTCAGGGGCGGAGTATGGCGCCCGTTGCCGCCTTGCCGCAAACGCCAATCCCTGTAAGCTGACAAAAAGCACAAAGGAAAGAGATCGATGGGAGGGGTTCTGGACGGCGTCCGGGTTCTCGATTTCGGGCGCTATATCGCGGGGCCCTATTGCGCGACCTTGCTGGCCGAATTCGGCGCCGAGGTCATTCGCGTGGAGAAGCGCGACGGCAGCGAGGATCGCTTCGTGGCGCCGGTGGGTGAAAATGGCGAAGGGGCGTTGTTCCTTCAGGTCAACCGTAACAAGAAGTGCCTCACGCTCGATCCGATGAAGCCGGAAGGGCAGGAGGTGATGCGCCGGCTGATTGCGACTGCGGACGTGGTCGTCGCCAATCTACCGCCGCAGACCTTGCGCGCGATGAAGCTCGACTACGATTCGCTCAAGGCGATCAAGCCCGACATCATCCTGACGACGGCAACCGCGTTCGGCGGGCCGGGGCCATGGTCCGACCGCGTCGGCTTCGACGGCGTCGGCCAGGTGATGTCGGGCTCGGTGTACATGACGGGCGCCGGCGATCCGCCCTACCGGGCCGCGGTCAACTGGGTTGATTTCGGGACCGCGCTGCATTGCGCGTTCGGCACGCTCGCCGCGCTGATCGAGCGCGGCAAATCCGGGCGCGGGCAGATCGTCGAGGGCGCATTGCTCGCAACCGCCTTGTCCTTCACCAATGCCACGCTGATCGAGCAGGCCGTCATCAACGTCAATCGGGTGCCGACAGGCAATCTCGGCCAGACCGCGGCACCCGCCGACATCTACCGCACCAAGGACGGCTGGGTGCTGTGCCAAGTCACGGGGCATCCGCTGTTCAAGCGCTGGGCGAAACTGATGGGCGAGGAGGAGGTCTGGCTGAACGATCCGCGCTTTGCCGACGACATCAGCCGCGGCAACAACGGCTCTATCATCAGCGAGCGGATGGCGCGCTGGTGCGCCGAGCGCACCACGCAGGAAGCCGTCGACACCCTGGGCAAGGCCATGATTCCGACCGGCCCCGTGCTGAGCCCGCAGCAGGCGCTGGATCATCCGCACATCCGCGCCGCCGGCTTCATGCAGGACGTTGACTATCCCGGTCTGCCGAAGCCCGCGCCGGTGGCGCGCGCCGCCGTCCGCCTGTCGGAAACGCCCGGCGAAATCGCGACGCGCCCGCCCACGCTCGGCGAGCATACCGACCTTATCCTGAGCGAGCTCGGCTACGACAAGGCCGCGATCGCGGCGCTCCGGCAAAGCGGCATCGTCTAGCGATGAACGACGGCGCCTGCACGGCGGCATGACGGCGCGTCGCCGGCCCTGTCCGTGCGCTACAGCAATTGCTTCAACGCCTGGGCATCGGCCGGCGCCGCGCTCTTCTGGTCGTTATCGAAATAGACAAAGACGTCGCAGCCCTGCCGCTTCCAGGACTTGATGCGCCGCGCCCATTGCGCCAGCGTGGGTTTTGTATAGTGCCCGTGATAGCGCCCGCTCGGCCCGTGTCCGCGCACATAGACGAAATCCGCCGTGCGCTTCCACGGCGCCGGCGCGTCGTGATGGTCGGACAGGCACAGCGAGATGTTCTCGTCGGCCAGCATCCGCAAGATGCGCGGCTGATACCAGCTCGGATGACGGAATTCAAAACTGTAACGCCGCTTCCGCGACAACAGCTTGAAGAAGCCGGCGAGGCGGTCCGCGTTGGCCTCGAATTGCGGCGGCAGCTGGAACAGGATCGGGCCGGCCTTGCCGCCGAGCCGTGAGATACGATCCTCGAGCAGCTCGAGGCTGTTCACCGAACGGTCCGACAGGCGCTTCCAATGCGTGATGAATTTCGAGGCCTTCCAGGCAAAGACGAAATCGCGGCCGGTCTGCTCGCGCCACCCCTTGACGGCCTCTGGCGTCGGGGTGCGGTAGAACACTCCGTTCAGCTCGGTGGTGTCGAACTGTCCGGCGTAATAGCTCAGCTGCTGCTTCAGCGTCACGCCCTCGGGAAAGAACGGGCCTCGCCAGGAGGCGTAATGCCAGCCGGAAGTTCCGATCAGAACGCGCGCCATGTTTGACGTGTCCATCCGTTGCGATTTTCCGGATGGGAACGTCCGTGCGGCCGATACGTTGCTCGTGAGCTTGATCAACGCAGGACCGGAACCGATGTACGCGCTGTTCGAAGGCAACAAGCAGATCGGCGACCCCTTTCCCTCCGAGAAGGAGGTGTGGGAAGCCGCCTTGATCGAGGGTCTGGTGACCGACGTGCCGGTCGCGGACGAGGAGGGCGGCAGGCTTCTGCCTGCCGGCTATCACGTCGCGCAGGTCGAGGAGACGTTCGAGCCGAAGCCGGGCTGGAAGCTGCCGCGCGAGATCTCTTGAGCGGGCGCGTGTTCGCAGGGCGGTGGGCTTACTACGCGCAGCCCGGCTTAGCCGGATGAATGCGCAAGACCCGGCGAGTTCGTTATCGCTTGAAGCACGGCAAGACGGTCGGGCCTCAAGATGATCCGCCGCGGCGGCTGATCGCCGACTTTCGAAATTGGTCCGTCGACGAAGTAAGTGGCGCACCTCGTTGAGGCCCGTTCAGCGAGGCATGACGGATTGGATTTGCTCAGGTTCAGTTCTTCGATGCCGCTATCGCGATGTCGGGCCGAAACCCGAAAGCTCGTCGAGACCATCACATGGTTTGCATCGAGGTTAAAATGATACTTGGCAGATCTGACGGCATTTGGCTGAATGAGCCGAAACAATGGACCGAGAAGGGCAACAGCCTTGAAGTGGTCACTGACAATGCCACCGACTTCTGGCGCGAGACTCACTACGGCTTTATCCGCGACAACGGACATTTTCTCGGGTTTAAGGCCGGGGATGCCTTCACGGCCGAGTTGCGGGTGCGCGGTAATTTCCAAGCGCTCTACGATCAAGCCGGCATCATGGTGCGCGTAGACGCTAATCGCTGGCTTAAGGCCGGAATCGAATTTGCCGACGGACGGGCCATGCTTTCGAGCGTATTGACGGATGGGCGGTCGGACTGGGCAACGGCACCCTATGAGCACGACGCACGTGATTTCCGATTGCGGGTAACCGTTGCTCATGGCGTTCTTCGTGTGCAAGCTTCGAACGATGGCAAGGTTTGGCCTCTCATGAGGCTTGCGCCGTTTGCCAAGAACCCTTCCTATCTTGTTGGACCGATGGCTTGCACGCCGGAGCGGGCCGGGTTGGAAGTGGCTTTTTCGGAGTTTCGGATGACGGCGCCGCTCGGCAAGGACCTTCACGATCTAGAATGAGGCTGCTGGCGCGGCCGGAGGCGGCGCTGAAGTCTGAAGTCGTCCATCGCCGTCGGTTGGCGCATTGCAGCGGCAGGTGTGGAGTCGGTAGGGCAGAAGTCATTGCCCGGTGCAGACCGCCGCCTTTGACCCGTCGGAGCATGGCGGGCATCAAGTGCAGTGTCATTCATGGATACACACTCTAGTTGGAGGCCAGCGCCGCCTTGGCGACTTCCGCCATCCAGCTCGCCGCCACCGGCAGGATCGCGTCGTTGAAATCATAGCGCGGGCCGTGCAGCTCGGCGCCGTCGCGCAGTTCGCCATTGCCGATCCAGACGAAGGCGCCGGGGCGCCGCGAGAGATAGTGAGCGAAATCCTCACCGGCCATGCTGGGCGCGAGGTCGCGCCGCAACTCGGCCCGCACCTTGTCCGCGGCGAGGCGCGCGAGATCCGCCTCGGCCGGCGTGTTGATGACGACGCCGACGCCAATGACGATCTCGGGCGTCACCTTGACGCCGAAGCTCGTGGCAATCCCGGCGCAGATCTGTTCGATCCGCGCCAAGACGGTGTCCTTCACCGCGTCACGATGGTAACGCAGCGTGCCGCCGATCGAGACGCGTCCGGCGATCTGGTTGCGTGCCGTGCCGCCTTCGAGCGTGCAGAGCGAGAGCACGGCGGTGTCGAGCGGATCAACGCTGCGCGAGACGATCGATTGCAGCGCCACGATCAGATGCCCGGCCGCCATCACCGGATCGCGCGTCAGATGCGGCATGCCGGCGTGTCCGGCATGACCATCAATGGTGATGGTGATGCGCCCGCCGGAGGCCATGACGACGCCGTCATGGACCGCGATGGTGCCGGCGGAAAGTCCCGGCCAGTTGTGAAAGCCGAACACCCGATCCATCGGAAAGCGCTCGAACAGCCCGGCCGCGACCATCGCGCGCGAGCCGCCAAAACCTTCCTCGGCCGGCTGGAAGATGAAATCGACCGTTCCGCTCCAGCTGGTGTCGGCGGCGAGCAGCGCGGCGGCGCCGAGCAGCGAAGCGGAATGCCCGTCATGGCCGCAGGCATGCATCACACCGGGATTTTGCGAAGCGTAGGGCAGGGACGTGTCTTCGGTGATCGGCAGCGCATCCATATCGGCGCGCAGGCCGACGCGGCCCTGTGCAGCCCCTCGCGTGAGGGTCGCGACGATGCCGTGACCGCCGATGCCTGACACGAAGGGAATGCCTAGTTCGTTGAGCTTGTCCTGCACGAAAGCGGCGGTGGCTTTCTCCTGGAGGGACAGTTCGGGATGCGCGTGCAAATGCCGGCGCCACGCGGTCAGTTTCTGGTGCAGCTCGGGGGTCAAGGCGGGAATCTCTCGGATTGTGTGTCGGCGTCGACACCATAGCCGAATAACCGCAGCTTGCATCAAGCGTCAGCGAATGCCTCGCGTGCGGCAACGCGTTGGTGATTGCTGGGGCAAACCGACCGCTCTGCGCGCTCCACTTCACCTCTCCCGCTTGCGGGAGAGGCCGGGAGAGGGCTCGATCGTCATTGGGGATCTCACTGCGGAAACACCCTCTCCCCAACCCTCTCCCGCAAGCGGGAGAGGGGGCACACCCGCGGCCGCGGCTCCGCGTCTACGGCGACAGCTTCGCCAGCCCGTCCCAATCGAAGCTGATGCCATGGCCGATCCGGTCCGGCGCGAGCGCGAGGCCGTCCTGCAGCACCAGCGGATGCTCGATATATTTGTCGAGCCCGAAACCGTGCGCCTCCAGATACGACCGGTTCGGGCAGGCCGCGAGCAGGTGCACGGTGATGTCGTGCGCGCCATGGCTGGTGACGGGCAGGTTGAACGCTTCCGCCAGCCGCGCGATCTTCATGAACGTACTGACGCCGCCGCAATTGGTAACGTCGGGCTCGGGATAGGACACCGCGCCGGCGACGATGTAGTTCTTGAACTCCCACAGCGAACGCAAATTCTCGCCCGCCGCGATCGGCACGCCGCCGGCCTGCATGATGCGGGTGTGGCCCGCGATATCATCGGGAATGATCGGTTCCTCGAGCCAGGTGAGGTCGTAGGGTTGGAACGCGCGGGCGGCGCGGATCGCTTCCTCGACCGTCCATTTCATGTTGGCATCCACCATCAGCGGGAAGCCGTCGCCGAGATGTTGTCGCATCGCCGCGATCCGCGCGACATCCGATTTGAGATCGGGGCGGCCGGCCTTCATCTTGATGGCGCGAAAACCCTTGGCGAGATTGCCGTCGGTCTGCTTCAGCAGCGCCTCGACGGAGAGATCGAGGTCGATGCCGCCAGCATAGCAGGGCACGCGCGGAGCGAAGCCGCCGAGCAATCGATACAGCGGCAATTTCGCGCGCCGCGCCTTCAAATCCCACAGCGCGATATCGAGCGCCGAGAGCGCCAGCACCGCCGGCCCGCCGCGGCCGCCATAATGCAGGCCCCACCAGACGTGATGCCAGATCGCTTCGGTATCATCGGCCTCGCGTCCTTCGACCAGCGGCGGGATCTCGCGCTTGAGGATGTCGGCGACGGCGCCGCCGTTGCGGCCCACCGTGTAGGTATAGCCGACGCCCTCGGCGCCATCGACATCGCGCACCCGGCAAGTGATCAGCTCGAATGCCGCCATGTCGCCATGCATCGAGTCCGACAGCGTGACGGGAAGGGGGATCCGGTAGAATCCGGTCTCGATAGTCGAAATGCGCGGCATGCAGCCTCCTTCTATTTTCTTCTTGTAGGATGAGTAGAGCGCAGCAAAACCCATCATCGTCATCTTCGCAAGTAGCGATGGGTTTCGCTGCGCTCGGGCCAACTAGGGCATGTCCGGCAAGTTGCGCTCCTACTCCGCCTTGATGTTCGCGGCCGCCACGACTTCGGCGAGTTCCCTGGTCTCCTTCGCGATCTTGGCGGCATACTCGGCCGGACTGAGCACGCTGACGACGCCCTGCGTCTCCAGCCGCTCCCGTAACACCGGATCGTTGGCGGCGGCGACGATCTCCCGGTGCAGCATCTCGAGCATCGGCGCGGGCGTTGCCTTCGGCATGAAGAAGCCGACCCAGAACGAGATGTCGAAACCGGGATAGCCGGCTTCCGCAACGGTCGGCACATCCGGCAGTGCCGGCAGCCGCTCGGCCGAGGATACCGCGAGCGCGCGCAGCTTGCCGGCCTTCACCAGCGGCACGGCAGACAAGGGGTCGAACACCGCCAGGACCTCCTGCGCGAGGATGCCGACCTCCGAGGCAGCACCGCCGCGATAGGGCACGTGGATCATCTTGACGCCGGCCTTCTGGCTCAGCAGCTCCATGGCGAGATGGGCGAGGTTGCCGTTGCCGCCCGAGCCGTAGGCAAGCGCGCCGGGCGCAGCCTTCGCCGCGGCGACGAGATCGGCGACGGTGTTGATGTTCGCCGTCTTGGGATTCTCCGGGTTGACCACCAGCACGAGCGGCGCCGACACGACCGTGGTGAGTGGCGCGAAGTCTTTTTCCGGGTCGTAGCGGATATCCTTGAACAGCGTCTTGTTGAGTGTGATCGTGGAGGAGTTGCAGGCCAGCATCGTGTAGCCGTCGCCTTCCGCACGCGCCACGCCTTCGGCGGCGATCATGCCGTTGGCGCCGGCGCGGTTCTCGACCACGAAGGCTTGCCCGAGCTTGTTGCTCAGCCGATCGGCGACGATGCGCGCGACGACGTCGACCGGGCCGCCCGCGCTGAAGCCGACCATGATCTTGACCGGCCGCACCGGATATTTTTGCGCGAGGGCCCCGGTCGTCGCGCACAATCCGGCGATGATCGCCAGCAGGCGAAGTGTTCTTTGCATTGGTTCTCTCCCTAGACGCATCGCAGCCGCTTTTGCATGACGCGGCGCATTCGAGTATCATGATGAGCGGCCGCGCCGGATTTCGCAATCGCGTTTGCAGTCCGGCATTCCGTCGCGCGGCAGGTCGGAGCCGCTTCGAAACAAAAACGCGAAAACAACCCCATGCACAGTAGCCGACACCTGCGAGAACAAGGACTTGCGCGGACAGGGATTTGCACGAACGAGGATTGCGCGCTTCGCAATCTTCGTTTGACTCGTCGGGCAAAACACCGGCAGAATGCCATCATCGCAAAAATCGCCAGCGTCCACGCCGCCCGACCACGGGCGCCGCGCGGCGATTGCGCGTAAACCCTTCATCGACATCTCGAAAATCCCACAGGCGCGCAGCGAGCGATCGATGTCGCGCGCAATGAGCCCGCACGGGCAGAGGACACAGCACATGACGACATCTGCGAAACGCCACAGCACGCCCCCGGTTGCGGCAAACGATCGCAGCGGCTCCGCCGCGAGCCCGCGGGTCAAGCTCTACAAGCGGGGGATTGCGATCCTCCATGCCGACCCGCAAGCCGGCGAACGGCTGCTGGCCGAGGCGCTCGGCGCCGCTGATTGCGACGCGCTCCATGGTCTCCTCAGGCAATTGGTGAAGGCCAGCATGACCGGACGGAAACCCGATGAAGCCAATCTCGCCTTCCTGATCTCGCTGGTGAAGAGCATCGCGCCGAAGGACTCGATCGAGGCCATGCTCGCGGTGCAGATGGTGTCCGTTCACGCCGCAGCGATGCGCTCTGCCTGCCGCCTCGCTCTCACCGATGACATTCCGCAGCAGGAGAGCCTCACACGCGGACTGGCCCGGCTGGCCCGCACCTTCGCAAGCCAGATCGAGGCACTCAGCCGCCACCGCAACAACGGCGAGCGCGCGATCACGGTCCGGAATTTGTCGGTGCAGGATGGCGGCAGGGCGATCGTGGGTAACGTCACGCAACACGCGAGCCTGATCGTCGCGGAGCCGAACGTTGACGTAGAGGACGGCGCCATCGCATGAGCAGCGATCACGTTCGCAATACCAGCCCGATGCAAGCGAGCCGCCGCTGCGGCGCAAGGGCTCGTAGTGGTACCCCCTGTTGCGCGCCGGCGATGCGCGGCAAGAGTCGATGTCGCATGCATGGCGGCACCGCAAGGACGGGCGCGCCGCCCGGCAACCGCAATGCGCGGAAGCATGGGATGTTCACGGGGGAAGCGGTCGCGGAGCGGAACAACGTTCGGACGCTGCTGGATCAGGCAGGCGAACTGCTTCACGAACTAAGCCGCCCCAGTCCGTCGGCGGAATGACAGCGGACGGCTGTTGCGCGTAGCGTCGATCGCGACCATGGAAATCCGGAGGTCACGGCGACCATCGATCGTGCTCCTCGCGATAGGCATGCTCGTTGAGACGGTCGGCGATCTCCTCCGCCACCGGCTCGCTTTCGGCGTCCGCAAGCGGTTCGCGCTTGTTGGTCTTGACGGTCGTTTTGCTGGTCTCAACCGGGAAGTCATCTGGATGGATCGCGGGCTTTTTCATGGCTCGTCTTTCGGTGGGGGTTCGTCAACCAATTCAAACATCGGCTCGAGATCATCTCTCGCCTGCCTCAAGACGCTGGCCGCGCGCTGCGCATCGGCACCGCCGCTGTCGACGAGATTCGCGTGCCAAGTCATTCCGGCGCCGGTGATCTCAACCGGCGTGATCGCGATCTCCTTCACGAGCTCGCAGCCAGGATGCGCATGGACAATGGCAAGCACCCTGGCCGTGAGCTCTCGAACGGTGATCGCGGTTCCGGACATCGACGTATTTGCTCTGCGATCAATCGCTGCGGCAAGCCTGGCTCTCGGCAGTCTCCGCCCGGCCCATCCTTCAATCGTGGTGCTGCTACTCAATCGAGCACGCTGGCGCCTGTTCCGTGAAGTTTCCATGACTTTGCGGCGCCCTTAATCGCCGGCCGCGTTGAAATCCTCGCAGCATGGGAACTTCCCGCGGGGGCGCCACTTTGAATGGGCAACCGAAAGATCCAGCCATGAATGCAGAAACGGAACTGAAATTCCGGATTTCACCGCAAAAACTGTCGTCGGTGTTGCGGAGCGGCGCGGCGGGCCAGCGCCGCGACAAATCCGAGCAGACGCTGGTGTCGACCTACTACGATACGAACAGGTACAAGCTCAGGCGCCACGGCCTGACGCTGCGCGTTCGCAAGATCGAGGACCGCTACGTGCAAACCGTCAAAGCAGGCGGCGCGGGCGGCGTAAGGCGCGGAGAATGGGAGCACGAGGTCTCCGGCGCAAATCCCGATCTTGCCAAGACCAGCCATACACCGCTCCGGCGCCTTGCGACGGGGAAACTTCCCCGCAAGCTGAAGCCGGTATTCCAGACCGACATCCGTCGGATGGCGCAGGCCCGCCGCGTACGAAAGAGCCAGATCGAACTCGCCGTCGACCGGGGCCGCATCAGCGCCGGGCGGCGGTCACGGCCCGTTGCCGAACTGGAGCTGGAACTCAAATCCGGACATGTCGCGGACCTGTTCCGCCTCGCGCGCGATCTCGAACGCCGAACGGGGGCCGAGCTTGATCTGCGCTCCAAGGCCGAGCGCGGTTACCAGCTCGTCGCGGACAGCGGCGGCGGCGCGCAACATGCCGAGGCGATCGAGCTCATTCCCGAGCAATCGCCCCACGAGGCATTCCGCCTGATCGCGCATTCGACGCTGCGTCACATCACGGCGAACGCCGATCCGGTGCGTGACCTCGATGCCGAGGGCGTTCATCAGATGCGCGTTGGGCTGCGGCGCCTGCGCGCGGCGATTTCGCTGTTCGGCGATATCCTGCCGCGAGCGAGCACGGCGCGGATCAAGGCCGAGCTGAAATGGCTCACCGACGAACTGGCGCCTGCGCGTGAAATCGACGTGTTTCTGAAGGAGAGCTTACAGCCGATCACCAGGCATGGCGTCCCGGCACGCGGGGCACGGGCGATCCGCGAGAGGTTCTCAAGGCAAAGGATGGCGGCTTTCAAGCGCGCCCGCGACGCGGTCGCGGCGGCGCGTTACCGCCGCCTGCTGATCGATACGATCGAGTGGATCGAAGCCGGACGGCCTCGCGTCGATGACGACCGCTCGATCGCCGCCTACGCCGCGGAGGTGCTGGATCGGCGCATCAGGAAGGCGCGAAAGCAAGGCAAGCGACTGAATGATCTCGATCCGGTGCAACGCCACAAGCTGCGGATCAAGATCAAGAAGGTTCGCTATGCAACCGACTTCTTCAGCAGCCTTTACGGCGATCGCGGCCGGAGGGAGCTTGCAGCTCTTTCCCGTCGGCTGAAGCAGATTCAATCGGCCCTGGGATCGCTGAACGACTTCATGACACACCGCAAACTGGCGACCGAGGCTGCGCTGACGGGGCCGCCTGCGCACCGCCGCGCCCAGGCTTTCACATCGGGGGTCATCGTCGGCCAGGAACGCGAGGCCGCCGATGGGCTGATGAAGGACGCGGCAAAGGAGCTGCACCGGTTGCGCCGGCTGCGCGCCGTGCCCAGCGGCTGAGCTGAGGCTCCCATGGATTTCCTGATCCGCCGGGATCATCGCTGACAGACTGACCGCCGAGCAATCCCCATGTCCGATCTCGCACTCAACGATGCACGTCCGGTCGCGCAAGCCGCCGCCAAACCCGACCTCCACAAGAAACCCCATGTCAGCATGGTGGCGGTCTTCCTGCTCTTCCTCGTCAGCGGCATCGGCTATGCTGCCTACGGCATCTTCACCGATACGCAAAGCGTCGGCGAGCCGCTCGCGATCAGTGCGCTGCTGCTCCTCGGCGTTGCCCTCATGATCGCACTCGGCTTCGAATTCGTGAACGGCTTCCATGACACCGCCAACGCGGTCGCAACCGTCATCTACACCCACAGCCTGCCGCCGCTGACCGCGGTGATTTGGTCGGGCGTGTTCAACTTCCTCGGCGTGCTGGTTTCCACCGGCGCGGTGGCCTACAGCGTGATCACGCTGTTGCCGGTCGACCTGATCCTCCAGGTCGGCAGCACCGCCGGCTACGCCATGATCTTCGCCCTGCTGATCGCGGCAATCATCTGGAATCTCGCGACCTGGTCGATGGGCATCCCGAACAGCTCGTCGCACTGCCTGATCGGATCGATCATGGGCGTCGGGCTTACCAACGAGCTTCTCGCCCCCACCGGGCAGGCCACGTCGGGGGTCGACTGGACCCAGGCCATGAGCGTGGGCAAGGCGCTGCTGTTCAGTCCGGTTGTTGGCTTCGCGTTGTCGGCCTTGCTGCTGCTGTTGCTGAAGGCCGTCGTTCCCGTGCCGAAGCTGTACCAGGAGCCCAAGGGCAAGACGCCGTGGTGGATCCGCGGCATCCTGATCCTGACCTGCACCGGCGTGTCCTTTGCGCATGGCGGCAATGACGGGCAGAAGGGCATGGGCCTCATCATGCTGATCCTGATCGGCGTGGCGCCGACCGCCTACGCTCTGAACCGGACCATGCCGGATTCGAGCACGCCGGCGTTCGTCGACATCACCAGCAAGGCGAAGTCGGTGTTCGCGGCGCGTGCACAAGGCGCTCAGCAGGTCAGTCCGAACGATGCACGCGGCCTGATTGGGACCGCGCTCAAGACCCGGGACCTGAACCGGCCGGACGTGTTCGCAGCGCTCGCAAGCCTGTCCGACGAGGTCGCCAATGGCGTGAAGAGCTACGGATCGATCAGCCGGGTTCCGGCGGCGGCGACGCCCAACATGCGCAACGACATGTACCTGGCGGCCGACGCCATCCGTCTGCTGCCCGACGCGGGCGCCAAGCTCGAGCCGGGCGACGCCGCTGTCCTGAAAAGCTATCGCACCAGCCTGGAAGACGGCACGCGCTTCATTCCCACCTGGGTCAAGGTCTCGGTCGCGATCGCGCTTGGCCTCGGCACCATGGTCGGCTGGCGCAGGATCGTCGTGACGGTCGGCGAGCGTATCGGAAAGCAGCACCTGACCTACGCGCAAGGTGCTTCGGCCGAGCTGGTAGCGGCCGGCACCATCCTCGGCGCTGAGTTTTACGGCATGCCGGTGTCGACCACGCATATCTTGTCCAGCGGCGTCGCCGGCACCATGGCGGCTAACGGCTCGGGGCTGCAGACGGGGACGATCAGGAACATCGTATTGGCATGGGTTCTGACATTGCCCGCGGCCATGCTGATCGCCGGCCTGCTGTACATGATTTTCCACGCTGTGATCTGACCCGTTCGCCATCTGCAACGATGGTCTGTCGGCGCGCCATTTGCGCACGGGCCGTCCGATCGTGTAACGCCACCGAAAAACTGATCGGGACGGGAGGTTGATGGGGACCGCCGCCACCAACGACGCGGGCGGTGCCCGCGCGCTGATCCTTGCGTTGCTCGCACTGGAAGCGAGATCAAAATAGCTATCTTCTCACCCGCAGTGCACGGCAAATCCCGCTCATGCACGGCGGAGCACGGAAGTCTGTGAGGGCTTTGGTCGGCTACGCCGTCATGAGCGGACAAGCTCTGCACCAGCCTGGAGATCGGCTAATGGCAGGCTAGGCCAAAGAAGCAGCTGCACTGACCTTTAGTTGAAGTGTTGTCCTGTTTGAACCTTCGCTCGAATTGCCGGACTCACGTCAGTGGGCGATGGCAATGACCTGTCCCATCACAGCATCGAGCGATTGTAGCTATCGTCACTCGTCAGCGGCAGTTGCAACGGACCTAGTTTCCGGGTTGCCAGCCTAAGCCGCACAAAGCCAGCGGATCGGCCGGCGAATCTCGCGGAGGCAAACAGATGTGTCCAGCGAAACTTGCGTTATCGTTGCTGGGTTCAGCGTTGCTACTGACGCCGGTACTTGCACGCGATGATGGCCGATACGACCACTCTCCGCTGAAGTCGTGGTTTGAAAGCTTGCAGAGCGAATTTGGAAAGTGCTGTACCGATGCCGATGGATACATAGTGTCCGATGCCGATTGGGAGTCCAGTCGGGGCCGTTACCGCGTCCTCATTGACGGCGAATGGGTGCTCGTACCCGACGGTGCGGTTGTCACAGAACCAAACCGCTTCGGCCGTACAATGGTCTGGAGGCATTACATAGACGGCCATCCGCGCGTCCGATGCTTCATGCCTGGCATCATGATTTGACTTCACTTTCAAGGTGCTCCGCTTCGGGTCATTCGCGTCGATCTGCCCGCGTATTCTCGATGTCTGCTATGGCCCTAGCTGCCGGCGTGCCGGACACTTCGCCTTCGCGCCACAAGCAGACATCGGCACCTGATCGATCGCCTCGCTAGCAGCAGGAACGACCCGAGCGCGTCGTTGACGATGTAAAGTGCATCCGCGCGACCAGCGACGGTGAAGCCCCGCTCGCCCGCGGGTGCGGCAACTCCTGCTAACCACTCAACGGGAATTCACTGGTGCCTGCGCCCGCTCGGCTTCGGCGGTCGCGGTGCCCATGTATTTCGATTGGAAATGAGCAACCCGCTCGCGCCACATTCCGACGAACGCCTCCGACGTCAGCTTCTCCACGGATTTCCAGGCCTCTTTGACGGCCGGAAGCGTATTGCCCCAGATCGCGCGCCTGCACCATTTTTCGCCCTTCTCCCTGCCTTCGCTTGTGGCGCACATCGATTTCCAGGCGATGCGATTGGGTTGGCTGAGGTGCTCCGCGGCGCCTTCCCAGCCCTGCTGATGGATCAGGTAAAGATCGTTCAAGTCCGGCTTCCTGTGCGTCACCCACTGGAACAGAATGCCTTCCGTGATGACCTTGTAGGCCGCCGCAACGGCATTATCGCGGGGATTAAGAATGTCTCCGGAGCCGAATTTTCTGAACTCGTATTTGCTCAGCTGGAACAGCCCGATATACGATCCGGTGCGTTGCTTGGGGTCGAACCCGGACTCGACCTTGGCCACCGCCTTCATGAAAGCGAAATCCAGACCGAAAGCGTCGGACGCGCGCTTGATCTCTTCCACCGGCGTTCCGACCGGGATGTCCTTGAACGAACGCAAGACGATCGCAGCCGGCTTCTCGGCAGGCGGCAGTTCGGACCAGACATAACAAATGAGATACCGGAAATCCTGCGGCCCCGTGCTGGAGGCACCGCCGGATGCACCGCACGTGGTCGGCGCCAACTGGGCGACATCGTGGTGGCCCAAGTCCACCGAGTCCTGCGCAGGCGGTAAATCGGCCGACAGCGTTTGCGACGGATCGGGCAACGCGGCCACGACGATCGATTCCGATTTATCCGAGGCCGCCGTCGTGTCGGTGGCCGTCCCCGCCGCGGGCTCAGCGGCCGTCGCTACTTCGGCGCTAGCGACAGCGGCGTTCGCGGGTCCGGTGTTGCCCATTGCGATTGCCTGCGGTTCATCCGCGAGCCTCGCGTTGGCGGCGAGAGATGCTGCGCGCTCCTGGATTGTCACTGCGCGGGCGTTCTCGGTGCCGGCCGGACCGAAGCCAGCCAGCCAGCCAGCGATCCACCCCGCGAGAACGACCGTTCCGCAAAACGTCGGCACCACTATCGTAAATCGCCGCGGGTTCATGATGCCGTCCCCCCATAGGCTCCACCGGAGCCGTGTAGAAAAGCCAAGCATGCGAAGAGGCTCATTCTTGGGTTCAATGTGGGTCGCGCAATGGCGCGAACGGCCGCTCGTCAATTTTTCTAAAACGTGTTGCCCGATTGCAACGCGTCGATCACAAGCAATCGCGCCCGTCTCAGCGGCAACTCCCACGGCAATTGTGAGTACGGTCCAATTTTCGACCCACTGCGACCAGATTTGGAGGAGAGGCTTGGTGCGCCGTCAGGATGACGCATCAGGCTTCGGCTTCGCGCATCGTCTCGAAACGATGGAATGGCGCCTACGGGGACCGGGCGATGTTCGTTAAGGAATTGCCAGCAATGCAGCGCGCGATAACAACCGCTGTATTCGCCATTTTCATGTTCCCTGCGGGGATCGCACACGCTCAATTTCTGCTTGGACCCCAACACACGTTCTGGCGAAGCCAATACGCTCCGTACAAAGACAAGCACCACCACCGGCAGACAAACTCTGAAACGGCGAAGAGCGTTCGGCCCGAGCCCCTTCCGAAGGGCCCGCTCCAGATCATCATCTCGATCGCAGACCAACGGATCTCGCTTTTTGACAACGGGGCCCTGATTGCACGCTCTTCGGTGTCCACGGGAATGGAGGGGCATCCGACGCCCCTCGGCGTGTTCAGCGTCATCAGCAAAGAACGATGGCACCGTTCAAATATTTATAGCGCCGCCCCCATGCCCTACATGCAACGCATCACCTGGTCAGGGATAGCGTTGCACGCCGGTGTCGTGCCCGGGCATCCAGCGTCACACGGCTGCATCCGTTTGAAGAATGATTTTGCCGTTCGACTCTGGCATCTCACGAAGCGCGGCACGCGCGTGATCATTGCGCATGGTGATGTCCAGCCGGTCGAGATAGCCAATCCGCAGCTTTTTCAACCGAAAGCCGCGTCCGGTTCGTCCGAATTCCAGAGTGCCACCGCCGCAACCAAGAGCATCGGTGCAGCCGCGGCAAAGCAGGGATCACTGGTGTCAAACGCCGAGACTCCAGAAGCCGCCAGTCTCCAGGAGCCGGGCTCGGCTCCCGCTGCAAGCGTGCCTAAAAAGATCGTCCCGATCTCAATCTTCGTCAGTCGTAAGTTGAGCAAGCTGTTCGTGCGTCAGGGCTTCACGCCGTTGTTTGATGTCCCGGTCAAGATCGAAAATCCGGAGGAGCCGCTGGGAACGCACGTGTTTACCGCAATGGAATTCCAGAACGAGGGAACAGCTATTCGCTGGAGCGTCGTGTCGATTCCGGAGGAATTGCCCCGTATGTTCGAAGCTGCCACGAAACGGCGAGAAGCGCCCGCGAAGCAAACCGCGCCGGGACCGTTACCCGACAAAGCCAACGCTGCGCTCAACCGTATCGAAATGCCCCGGGATACGGTTGAGAAGATCTCTGAACTCCTGACGCCGGCCTCTTCGTTGATTGTTTCCGACGACGGAATTAGCCAGGAGACGGGACAAGACACGGATTTCATCGTGGTAACGCATTGACGCGCCGGCGCAACCCACCAACACACGATGCCGCTGCGCGACCCGCTGGAATTGTCCAACCGCAATTCTGGGCCAACAACGGACTCACTCACAAACGGCACGGCGCCGACGGATGGTGAGGAAAAGGAGGCGTTGGCGTTACCCAATCCCCTGGCTCGCTGGCGGGACCACGTACAGCGTCAGCGCAAAGACCGCGTAGATGAAGATAAGCAGGGCGCCGACGAACCAGGCCGAGCGCCCGCTGCTCGTAATGAAGCTCGCGGTCACGGTCGCAATCATAACCATGGTGACGGCGCCCGGCCAGAACTGCAGGCTCATTGGCGACGGCCCGACGACATAGCTGAGCAGCACCAGTGCGGGTGCGACGAACAGCGCGATCTGGGAAGCGCTGCCGAGCGCGATGCTGACGCTCATGTCGAGGCGGTCCTTGCGCGCCGCAGAAAATGCCACGGCAAACTCGGCGGCGGCGCCGACCATTGAGACGATGATAAAGCCGACAAAGGCTGGGCTCATTCCAAACGTTTCCGCCGCCTTCTGGACGGACTCGACAAAAATCTCACTCACTAGTGCAACCAACAAAGTGACGACGAGCAGCGTGCCGACCGCAAGGCCAATCGGCCAATGTTCCTCACCCTCGCTATGGTCGGCACTTGCGAACAATTCCTTGTGGGTCTTCAGTGAGAACAGCAGGCCGAGCGCGTAAGCGATGATGAGCAGTATGGCGAGACCGACGCTGAGCTTCCGCATGACAGCGTCGCCTTGTACGAGATCGAGGTCGGCGACCGCTGACGGGGCGAGCAGGGCGACGGTGGCCATCAGCAAGAGACCGGAGTAGAGCCGCGCGCCGGCACGATTATATTCCTGGACGTGATAGCGCAGGCCGCCGAGCAATAGACAGGCACCTAGCATAAACAGGGCGTTGGTGACAATCGCGCCGGCAATCGACGCTTTCACGAGCATATACTGGCCGGCCTGAAGCGCGGTGATCGCAATGATCAGCTCCGTCAAGTTTCCCAGCGTCGCATTGAGCAGCCCGCCGACTGCATCGCCGGTCTTAGCGGCGACCGCTTCGGTCGCGTGGCTGAGCAGGGCGGCCAGCGGCACGATGGCGAGTACCGAAAGCACGAAGAGCAGCGTATGGGAATGCGGTGCGACCGCTTCCGCCACCAGCACGGCCGGAACGAAGATCAGCATCCAGAGCAGCGGGCTGTGCAGGATTTGCTTGAGCAGGGGTTTCATAGCGGGCGCCCTATCCATACTGAGTGCGACGGCGGAAATTCGGCCTCGTCGCGGGATCGGCATTGATCTGGCTCAACACGGTCCCGAAGGCCGGGAAAGGCGCGCTGGCCGTTGTCCGCCAGCCCCGCAAAAAAGTGTCGTCGTTGGGTCATTCGCGTCGGTTGGCCGGATCATGGCGACTTCCGGTCTACCCCGGTGAACGGACATTCTCAGAATAGGCGGGCATGTCTCAAACGGGCCAATAGCCGCCCTGAAGAAAAATGAGGTCACCCAACTGAGAGATGGCCTTACTCCGCTTTCTCTGGGGGCAGATACCACGGGCGAGCCGGAGGCCTCTTTTTTGCGCGGCTGATCCATAGTCCGAGCAACATCGCGACCAAAATCGGTGGGGAGTACATCAGCAATTCTTCTTCATGAAACCTGGCCGACTGATTTGGAGCGATTATCTCGGAGGCCGCAAACCCCAGAAGGGCTGATCCAGCAACCAACAATGCTCCGCACACCCCTGTGGGACACGGAATTTTCCCAACCAGCCAGCCAACAATGGCGCCCGGAATGAAGGTGACCATGAGTATTGTGCCCCACACAAAAAGGATCATGGTGTTCTCCTTCTAGAGGATATTAAGGCGTGAACGTCTACGGCTTGGTGCCGATCACTCAAAACACCTGCAAGTTAATCCCGCGTTTCGTGGAGGGCCAAGGTCCGCTTGGGGTCACAAGCTAAACTCTTGCATTGAAACTCAGGGGTCCGCTTGGTGTCGAAAAGCGGACGTCGGCCGGTCCAAGCCTGCGCATATGATGAGAGACGAGATTGAACCTGTGACCTCAAGATCATGAGCTTAACGAGAGCGCGGCCGACCCGGTCAACCGCTGCATGCCCAGCTAACGCCGCCCCACGCGAGCCGACCAGCGCCGCACCCGACGCCGGCCGTCTTCCGCCTGCTACTGCGAGCGGTCCGAGGTCCAGCCCTTGTACTCGCCGACATTGTCGCGCGTCACGAGTTTCGACGGCAGCAGCTCGACTGTGGACGCCGGCTTCTGGCCGTTGAGAATGTTGACGCCGACCTGCACGGCGCGGCGGGCCATGAAGAACGGGTCCTGCGAGGCGGAGGCCTGGATCTGCTGCGACTGCGGGTCCTTGAGGGCTGCTTCGATGTCGGGGGCGCCGTCGACGGCGGTAATGATAATACCGGTGCGCTGCTGCTGGCGCGCCGCAAGGTCGGTGCCGATCGCCTGAGGATCGTTGATGGCGAAGATGGCGTCGATCTTGGCGAAGCGGGTCAGATAGCCCTGCGCCACCGTGAGGCCGCCTTCGCGCGAGCCCTTGCCGTCCTGGTCGTTGGACAGGACCTTGATGCCGGGGTTCTTGCCGAGCACGTTCTTGCAACCGACGACGCGATCGATCACCGCGGAGACCTGCGGGCCGTTCTCGATGATGACGTCGCCTTTGCCGCCGAGCTTGTCGACGATGTACTGGCAGGAGATCTCGCCGGCCTGGACGTTGTTGGTGGTCACGGTGGCGTCGGCGCCTTCGGCCGCGGTGTCGACGGCAACGACCACGATGCCGGCGGCCTGCGCCTTCTTGATCGCCGGGCCGACAGCCTTGGGATCGCCGGGGTTGAGCAGGATCAGGTCGACGCCAGCGGCGATGAAATTGTCGATCTGGGTGACCTGCTTGCCGAGATCATATTCGAAGCCGACGGTGGTGATCTTGACGTTGGGGTTGGTCTTCTTGGCCTCGAACTCGGCGCCCTTCGACAACGCGACGAAGAACGGATTGCCGAGCGAACCCAAGGAAACGCCGATCGACTTGAGCTCCTTGGCGAAGCACGGCGCAGAGCTCAGGACGAGCGCCATCGCGGCGCCGGCAAACGAGATCGACTTCAACATTGGCTTCCTCCCTGGTCTGTTTGAAGCTCCGGCACGGCGACCAGTTGCCATGACGGAATGGACGTGACGGCGCAGCGCTGGCTGCATTTTCTTGATCTCAGGTCCGCGCCGAGCCCTGCAGCCGATAGCGGTCCAGCGCCACCGCGCCGATGATCACCAGGCCCTTGATCACATATTGCCAGACGTCGGACACGCCGATCAGGATCAGGCCGTTCGACAGCACCGCAATGATCAGCGCGCCGACCAGCGTTCCCCAGATCGAGCCGATGCCGCCGACAAAGGAGGTGCCGCCCAGGATCACGGCGGTGATGGCGTCGAGCTCGTAGGACTGGCCGAGCTGCAGGCCATTGGCCGCATACAGGCGCGCCGCCTGCATAGCGCCGCCGAGGCCCGCCAGCAGGCCGGACACGCCGTAGACGAAGATCAGCACGGCCCAGACCTTGATGCCGGCGAGCCGCGCCGCGCTCTCGTTGCCGCCGACCGCGTAGATGTGCACGCCGAGCACGGTGCGCTTGAGCACCAGCCACGACACCAGGATGACCAGCAACGCGATCACCCAGAGCCAGGGAATCGACACGACGCCGGGAATGAGGGTCAAGGCGCCGTTGCCGATGAAGGCATAGGGGATCGACGGATTGAACACCGTGGTGTCGGCGCCGAGCAGGCGCGCCGCGCCGCGCACGGCGGTCAACGATCCCAGCGTGACGATGAAGGGCGGCAGGCGCAACAGCGCGATCAAGCCGCCATTGAGAATGCCGAAGACGGCGCCGGTGAGCACCGCGGCCGGCAACCACAGCACCCCGAGATCAGGGAATTTGGAGATGATCAGCCCGGCCATCGCCGACGCCGCCAGGATGGAGCCGACCGAAAGGTCGATGCCGCCGGTGAGGATGACGAAGGTCATGCCCGCGGCCAGCACGGTATTGACCGCGGATTGCTGCACCACGATGCCGATGTTCTGGCCGGTGAAGAAGCGGCCGTCCGACAGCACGTGAAAGCCGATGCACAGCAACAGCAGCACCGGCAGCATGCCGACCGCGCGAATGATCATCCGCGTCCGCTGCCGCTTCGTCTCCTGCGCGGCGGCAAGACCGGGCGCGACGGGGGCGGTGCTGGAGGAGGCGCCGTTCTCAGGCATCGAGCTGCTCCGTTCCGGTGGCGAGGGCCATGATCTCCTCCTGACTGAGCGGCGATGTCGCGTTGCGCCGGATCTGGCCGGCGATATGTCCTGCGCGCATCACGATGACGCGGTCGCAGATGCCGATGATCTCGGGCAGGTCGGACGAGATGACGAGAACCGCGGTGCCCGACTTTGCGAGATTGTCGATGATCGAATAGATCTCGGACTTGGCGCCGACATCGACGCCGCGCGTCGGCTCGTCGAGGATCAGGATCTTCGGGCCGATCGCGAGCAGCCGCGACAACAGCACTTTCTGCTGGTTGCCGCCGGAGAGCCCGCCGGCGGGAACACCGACATTCGCAGCACGGATGTCGAGCCCCGCGAACGCGCGCTTGGCGCGGTCGCGGGCCTTGTCGCGATCGAGGATGCCGCCGAATTTCGCATCCCGGCCCAGCACCGCGAGATTGATGTTGTCGAGGCAGGACATGTCGAGGAACAAGCCGAGCGCCTTCCTGTCCTCGGTGAGATAGGCAATGCCGGCGTCCAGCGCCTCACCGGGCGTGCGGATGGAGACCGCCCGCCCCTCGATCTCGACATGGCCCGAGACCATCGGCGCGGCGCCGATGATGAGATGCGCAAGTTCGGTGCGGCCGGCGCCGACCAGGCCGGCAAGGCCGACGACCTCGCCCGCATGCACCGTCAGTGAACATCCCTTGACGCGCCTGCCGTCGGCGATGTCGACAGCCGCAAGCACGGGAGCTCCCGACCGCGCGTTGGGATCGTTTCTGGGATCATGCTCCTTCTTGTAGAAGGAGGAGACGTCGCGTCCCACCATCATCCGGACGATTGTGTCTGCGCGGATGTCGCCCTTGTCGAGCGAACCGACCAGCGTGCCGTCGCGCAGCACCGTGACGCGGTCGCCGAGCGCGTAGACCTCGTCCATGCGATGCGAGATGTAGATGATGGCGAGACCTTCGGCGCGCAGCTGTCGGATCAGCGCGAACAGCCTTTCGCTCTCGCCGGCCGACAGCGCCGTGGTCGGCTCGTCCATGATCAGGATCCTGGAGCGGGCGTGCAGCGCGCGCGCAATCTCGACCAGTTGGCGCTGGCCCATCGAGAGATTGGCCACCTGCGTCTGCGGCGTGAAATCCGCGCCGAGCCGCGCGAGGATCGGACCGACGCCGGCCTGCATCGCCTCGCGCGCCAGCAAGCCGCCGCGGGAGACCTCGCGACCAAGATAGATGTTCTCCGCGACGCTCAGATTGGGGGCGAGCGAGAGTTCCTGATAGATGATCGCGATGCCGGCCGCGCGGCCGCCGAGCGGACCGCTGATCTGCACGGGCTGGCCGTCGATGCGGATTTCGCTGCCCGGGTCGGGCCGGTAGGCGCCCGACAGGATCTTCATCAGGGTGGATTTGCCGGCGCCGTTCTCGCCCATCAAAGCGTGGATCTCGCCCGCGTAGACGGTGAGATCGACGTCGCGCAGCGCCTTGATACTGAAGAATGATTTGGAGACCCGGCGCATCTCGAGGATGGGCTCGCTCATCACACCTCCCCGACGCGCCGATAGCGGCATCGCAATCTCACCCGCGTCTCGTTGGTCCCTGGCGCGGGTGCGAGCATTAAACAAAAGGTTGTGGCGCGAGGCAATACCGCCCGCTGGCCGACCAACGCTCCGGCGCTGCTTTTATCTTTTGCAGACGGAACCGATCTCGCGTGCGATGCCTTTTCTTCGCCACATCATCGCGTATCGCGATCAGCGCCGCGGCCGGTACAGGCGGCGCCATTCCACAAGCCGCTCGGCATAGGCTTGCGCGAGCGCCGGCTCAGGCTCGAACGTCTCGACGCGCCGTGGCGCGGTGCAAACGGTCTCGATTGCCTCACCGGTGACGGCGAGGCGGCCGAGCCGCGCCGCGCCAAACGCCGCGCCGGTCTCGCCGTCGGCAAAGCGATGCACGGGCATGTTCAGGACATTAGCCAGCACCGAAAGCCAGAACCGCGACCGCGAGCCGCCGCCAATGACATCCGCCTCCGCGATCGCCAGTCCGGTCTCGGCAAGCACGTCACGGCAATCCGCGAGCGCGAAGGCGACGCCTTCCAGCACGGCTTGCACGATCGCGTCGCGATTGGTGGCATGACTGAGGCCATCCAGCATGCCGCGCACATCCGGATCATCGTGCGGGGTGCGTTCGCCGGAGAGGTACGGCAGGAAGCTGACCGGCGACGGCGCCATCGGGCGCAACCCCAGCGGCGCCAGCAGGTCGGCCTCGGATGTCCCCAACAGCCGCGCGATCCAGGCCAGGCACGATGCCGCCGAGAGGATCGCGCCGGCTTGAATCCACCTGTCGGGGACGGCGTGACAGAACGTGTGCACGACCCGCTCCGGGTTGGCCGCGATCGTCTCGGTCGGCACCAGCAATGCGCCGGAGGTTCCGAGCGAAATGAAGGCTGCGCCGGGATTCATGGCGCCGATGCCGACGGCTCCTGCCGGATTGTCGCCGGCCCCACCGGCGATCATCGGTCGCCCGGTCATGCCCCAGCGCTGCGCCATCTCGCTCCGCAGCCGTGCCGCCGGCGCGCAGCCCTCGACTAGAAGCGGCATCTGTCGGCGCGAGAGAGAAGTCGCGGCGAGCCCCTCGTCAGACCAATCGCGGCTGGCAACATCGAGCCACAGCGAACCCGAGGCGTCCGAGACATCCTCGATCGCCTCGCCCGTCAGCACCAGGCGCAGATAGGCCTTTGGTTGCAGCACGAGTTTTGTCGCCGCGAAGATCTCCGGTTCGTGCCTGGCGACCCACAGCAGTTTTGGCGCGGTGAATCCCGGCATCGCCTTGTTGCCTGTCGTCGTCCGCAACGCGGGCCAGCGCCGCTCCAGCTCGGCGCATTCCGCAAAGGACCGTCCGTCATTCCAGAGAATGCAGGGCCGCAACGGCGTGTGACCGGCATCGAGCAGCGTCGCGCCGTGCATCTGGCCGGACAGGCCGATGCCCTCGACCTCGGCCAGTTCGCGCGCGTGATCCGCCTTCAGCGCGTCCAGCGTCGCGAATGTAGCTTCGATCCACTGCGCCGGGTCCTGCTCGCAATGGCCGGGACGCGGCGAAGACACCGTCAGCGACCGGCTGCGGCTCGCCACCACGCGCTGCGCGTCGTCGACCAGAATGATTTTGACGGCAGAGGTGCCGAGGTCGATGCCGAGATACATGATGTCACTTGCCTTGTGCATCCATGACTTTGCGGCCATGGCGTTCCGATGTTGGCATGCACCCGCCAATCATGTAACCCCACCCGAAACCTTGCCGGGACGCAACGCCCATGACCACCGCCGCCACAAACGACGCGGGAGCCACCCGCGCGCTGATCCTTGCGTTGATCGCGCTCGCCTGCGGGCACATGCTGTCGACCTTGCTGCGCACCATTCCGGCGGTCAGCCTCGATTTGATGGCGGCGGACTTCGGCATCGAGCCACAGGCGCTGGCGAGCCTCACCTCGGTCTACCCATTCGCGTTTGCGGCCGCGCAGATCCCGGTCGGTGCGGCGATGGACCGCTTTGGCGTGCGGCCGGTGTCGCTGAGCCTGCTCGCGGGAACCGTGGTCGGCGCCATCGCGTCCGCGTTCGCGACGGGGCCCGAAAGCTTCGCGGTCGGTCAGGTGCTGCTGGGCGTTGCAACCTCCGGCATGCTGATGTGCCCGATGACCTTGGCGGCCAAGCAATTGTCGGTCGCGCGCTTCGGGCTGTGGTCGGGCGCGATCCTCTCGATCGGCAATATTGGCATGCTGTTGTCGTCGAGCCCGCTCGCCTTCGTGGTCGACACCTACGGCTGGCGCGCCGGGTTCTGGATCTCGGCGCTCGGCGGCGTCGCCGTGGCGTTCGCGGTGTTCCTGCTGGTGCCGAACCAGCCGGCCGAGCACAAGGACGAATCCTCGCCGCTGTCGCAGATGATCGAGGTGCTCAGGCTCGGACTGTCGCGGCCTTTGCGCGGCCTGATCGCGCTGGCGCTGGTGTCGCTTGCGACCTCGCTGGTGCTGCGCGGCCTGTGGGGCGGGCCATGGCTGATGCAGGTCAAGGGATTGTCGCGGGTCGAGGCCGGCAACCAGCTCGGCGCGTTCACGCTGGCGATGATTGCGGGTCCGCTTGTCATCGGCATGATCGACCGCAGGATCGGCCGCCGCCGCGCGCTGGTGGCGGGAACGCACCTGGCCGGCGCATTGCTGCTGGCGCTGATGGCGTTAGGGGCGCCGCACTATGCCGTCTCGATGCTGCTCGGCCTTCCCGTGATGCCGCCGCAATACGACCTCGTGCTGTTCGTGCTCATTGGCCTGGCGACCTCGGCGCAGCCGCTGCTGTTCGGCATGTCGCGGCAGTTGGTCGACGCGCAAGTGGCAGGCAAGGCGCTCGCGGCGATCAACCTCGCCTTCTTCCTCGGCGCGGCGCTGATGCAGTCGATCACCGGCGCGGTGGCGGCGTTCGCGGGACTGCCGGCGGTGCTGCTGTTCATGGCAGCCATGCTTGGCATCGGCTCGCTGATCTTTTTGACTTATACATCGTCGCGTTCGTAGTTCGTCGGATGGGTCGAGCGGAAGGGAAAGCCATCGTATCGACCAGGTCGCGGACCACCGGAAGCCGCCCCATCGAACGGCTTCCGGATTTCGCATCAGCCCGAAGATCGTTCGCGCGCCGCAAAACGAATGGCGCGGGCCTTCGCGCTCTTTCCCGCCGCGCGCGCGGCGATCATGCTGCGTGCCTTGCCGTGGGTGCTCTTCCGGATCAGGGACGCAAGCCGCTTGCGTGCGCGGTTGGTCGTCAATCGCGCCGCCAGTTGCTCGGCCTTGCGAATGATGGTCGTGACAGAGGGCGTCAGGTTCACCGGAACCCAGGCGACATCTTTCGTCTTGGACAGGCTGCCGATGCCCTCGCAGGGCGCCTCGCGCGGCAGGTCGATCCGGATCGCGAGGGCTTCCGCGCGCTCGGTCCAGTCCTCGGCCTTGGTGCCGGTGATGATGCGGACATAGTCGCGTGTCTCACGCGGCAGCTCGCTCTCTTTGGCGAGCCATTTCTGGATCCGGCCGGGACCTGCATTGTAGGCAGCCGCGGCAAGGCCGAGATTGCCGAAATCGTCGCGCAGCTTGCGCAGGAATTTCGCCGACGCCGGCAGCGCCTTCATCGCATCGAACGGATCATCCAGCCCGACCTCCGCTGCCGTTTCCGGCATGAACTGTGCGACGCCTTGCGCGCCGGCCTGGCTCACTTCGTTCGACTTGAAGCGGCTCTCCTGCCAGATCAGGCGCGCGAAGAACGGCACCGGAATGCCGCTGGCTTCGGCGGCTCCACGGAGCGCGTGGCAGAAGCGCTCCGTCGGCGAAGCCGGCGCCTGCGCGACGGGTTCAACCGCGCGCGGCGGCTCGGGTGTCTCCTCATGGGACGCGCGTGCATTGGCGAGCTCGAGGGCCTGCACGCTTGCAAGGAACAGCTCGACCACGGGAACAAGTGGCGAGGCCTGAGTGTTTTGAAGAACGGCACGGTCGAAAGCTGATGTTTGGCGGGACGCCGACGGATCGAAGTCGCACATCAGAATCATGAACGCGGCGCAAGCCGCGACGACAAATCGCATTGCTGGAGCAACCTCGAACTGTGGGTGAACGGCCAGCGGTGCGCCGGCGATAAGGAGTTCTTAACCCTGCGATTGCGGCAAAGCTGCGGTCTCGCAGGTTGCGCAGGTGTTACTACGGTGTTCCCGCCGGGAAACACTTCTCTCCGCGATTTTGCGGGCATTGCGAATTGGACGAGCGAGATGATGCGGTGGATGCTTGGCGCGGTGATTTCGCTGTCGGTGATTTCTCCGGTGCTTGCGGGCAATCTCGATGCAGCAGCGGTGAACGATGCTTCGCGTCCCGCAAAGCAAATTGCCAGCGACAAGCTCAACGCCGCGATCGTGAAGCTTCAAATTCTGCTCGACCGTGCGCGGTTCTCGCCCGGGGAGATCGACGGCAAGCTCGGCGAGAATGCGCAGAAGGCGCTCAAGGCATTCGCCGAGCAGAACGGCGTTGCATCCGACAAAACGATCGTACCGGAGCTTTGGGACAAGTTGAATGCCGCGAGCGAAGGCCCTGTCCTCGTCGAATACAAGATCACGGACGCGGATGTGAAGGGCCCGTTTCTGAAGGAGCTGCCCGGCAAGCTCGACGACATGAAGCCGCTGAAGGCGCTGAGCTACATCAGTCCGCTCGAAGGCCTTGCCGAGAAATTCCACATGAGCGCCGATCTGCTCAGGGCGCTCAACCCGGACAAGGCCTTCGACAAGGTCGGAGAGACCATCGTCGTTGCAAACGTTCCGGCGCGGCGAGAGCTGCCGCAGATCGCGCGGCTCGACGTCGACAAGAAGAACGGCACGTTGAAAGCACTCGACGGGGGCGGCACCCTGATTGCATTCTTTCCCGCGTCGATCGGAAGTCCGGATCGTCCGACGCCGAGCGGTACGCTCAAGGTCACCAGCACCCACGAGAATCCGGTCTATCACTACAACCCTGACTACAAGTTCAAAAGCGTCAAATCGAAACAGCCGTTCGATGTTCAGCCGGGCCCGAACAATCCGGTGGGAGCATACTGGATCGGCTTGTCCGCGCAGGGTTACGGCATCCACGGAACGGCCGAGCCCGACAGGGTCAGCAAGTCCGCCTCGCATGGCTGCGTCAGGCTGACCAATTGGGACGTGCGCGCGCTGGGCGAACACGTCAAGCGCGGCACGCCGGTGGTCTTCCTGGATGCGCCGACGGACTCCTCGTCCAGGCAGCAGGGGAAGTCCGGCGGCAGGCGCGCCTCGAATTAGTCTTTGGGAAAGTCCTTGCGCATCGCGATCTCGGCGGCATCGCCGGGCGACAGCACGGTCTGATCGAACGCTGCTTGCGGCCTCGTCATGATATCGTAGAGCGAGATGCCCTTGATCGGCTTGCCCATGAGCTCGCGGACGCAGTCGGCGAGCGTGCCGTTGTAGACGAGATAGGGCGGACCTCGATCCTTCTGCCTCTCGCCTTTGAGCGACGGCCACTTCTTCAGTTCGGCCGGCGCGTCATAGGCGATCGGCGATTTCTCTTTGAACATGCGCTTGGCCCCTGAAGGCGCGGGTAACCCAGAAGCCTAGGGCGGCCCGGTAAACGCTTGTTAAAGAATTAGTTCAAATCAGCCGGCAACAAAGGCGAGCAGGGTACCGTTCGCCTTGGCCGGCGGCACGCAGATCGCAGGCCCGCTGCGCACCGCTGCCGAACCAAGCGCCTTCTCGGTGGCCGCGAGATCGCCGCTCGCGAGCACCAGGGCAGCGCCACCGCGTTCGGAAAGACCCGCGAGCGGCACGCCGGGATAGCGTTTGCCGAGCTGCTCCAGCGTCAAGTAAACGAAATCGGCACGATCGCCACCGGAGGCCACGGTCACCGCGCCGTCGGCATCAGCCTTTGGCTCGCGGTCGATCAGCCGTCCCAGATGCGCGGCTTCCTTCGCGGGCTCGGGCGTCGCGATCAATGTCTGCTTGATCCGCTTGGCCGCATTGGCGTGCTTCATCAACTCGGGAATCCATACCGTCTCGCGCGTCTTGTGCTGGCAGGCGAAAATGCGCACGCCGCCGGGCGCTTCCGCGGTCGGCCACATGAAGGTGCGGAATTTCGCCGCCGAGATCGTGCCATCAGGCAGCGTCACGGGCCGTTCGAAATCGGTCGGGCCGATCGGCTCCAGGCCACGCGCGCGGATTTCCTCCGCGCCGGCGGTGGAATCGACCGCGGTGAAGGCGATGCGCTCGATGCCTTCGCCGCGCTTGTCGAGGAAGGCACGCGCCGGCGCGTTGTGCTCGGTCGCCGCGAGCACGCCGAGCAGCTCCATATAGTCAGGGTCGAACATGATGGTGTAGTTGCCGGTGCCCATATGTGCGCTGTGAGTGCCGCGCGGCGAGATGGTGAAGCCGAGCTGCCGGTAATTTTCGGCGGCTTTGTCGAGGTCCTGAACCATGACCACGGCGTGGTCGATACCGATGACGTTCTTGAGGGCCACTGTTCTTTCCCCGAATGCAAACTGACTGGGCCGCCGTCGGCGGCCGCAAATCCTGTCTACGCCGGATAGGCGGCCAAGTCATTTTCAAATCGGCGGGACATGCGGAAAATTTCATTCCGCGAAACGCGATATCGACGCGCGATGGCGTCAGCGCGCCTGCTCGATATAGGCGGCGAGGATGGCGCGCTCCTCGCTGGTCATTTCGGTGATGTTGCCCGGCGGCATCGCATTGGACCAGGCGGCGACGCGGCCGATCAGGCGGATGTTGCGATGGATGTGCTCGGGCGCGTCGAGCAATATGCCCTTCGGCGCGGTGACGATGCCGGCCCAGACCGGCTCGGCGGCGTGGCACATGCTGCAGCGGGACATCACGATCTCCTCGACATTGGCAAGCGTCGGCTGCGCTGACAGCGCGCTAGTCTTGACCTCGCGCGGGCCGGCCGCCGAGAGAAAGAGAATTGCGATCACGCCGGCCGCTGCGACGCCCCACACCCACCACGGCGATTTGCGCCCGGCATGCCCCTCGTTGAAGAAATGGCGGATCACGGGGCCGAGCGCCAGGATGATCGCGACGATGATCCAGTTGAAACGCGTGGCGTAGAGCAGGGGATAGTGGTTGCTGATCATCAGCACGACCACGGGGAGCGTCAGATAGTTGTTGTGGACCGAACGCTCCTTGCTGGTCTTGCCGAGCTTTGGATCGGGCGCCTGCCCTGCGAGAAGGCTGGCTACGATCTTCTTCTGGTTCGGGATGATCAGCGTGAAGACGTTGGCGACCATGATGGTGCCGATGATCGCCCCGATCTGGTTGAACGCGCCGCGGCCGCTCAGCACGTGGGTGAAAGCATAGGTCAGTGCGATCAGGAACAGATAGCCGCCGAGGGCGAAGGGCAGTTCGCGCTGCGCCAGCCCGGTGCGGCAGGCGCCTTCGTAGAGCAGCCATGCCAGCGCGAGGCTGCAGAGGCTGAACAGGCCGGCCTGGAATGGCGTGAGGTCGAGGATCGACTTGTCGACCAGGAACAGATCGGCCTCGAGATAATACACCACCACCATCAGCGCGAAGCCGGATAGCCAGGTGGTGTAGGCCTCCCATTTGAACCAGGTCAGCTCGTCCGGCATCTGGGCGGGCGCGACCAGATGTTTCATGATCCGGTAGAACCCGCCGCCATGGACCTGCCAGGCCTCGCCCTGGACGCCGTCGGGCAGATCGCTGGTGCGCTTGAGGCTGAGATCGAGGGCGATGAAATAGAAGGAACTGCCGATCCAGGCGATCGCGGCGACCACGTGCAGCCAGCGGAGCAGCAGGCTCGCCCATTCCGATATGATGGATCCCCACATGATCACCCCAACAGATGCGACACCAATGCCGCAGCTTGATGACCGCGACCGGCGGTCCCGCCCTTACAATGTGTCGCACCGATCAGTCGCATTTTCCAGTACGATGGGCTGCGGCTGATGCACATCGTGCGGGCATGAGCTGACGTGGGATTCGGCAGGCATTTGACCTGTCGCAGAACGTTTGCGTGTTGATCGGCGTTGATACGCCAGACGTAACGGCCGGGAGGGAACGACGTGAAGAACAGGATTTCGTTCGTGGCGATGTCCGCGGGGTGGCTGGTCGCTGTCGCGACCTGCGCACAGGCTGAGCCGGTGCTGCAAGGCAAGGACGCCTACGGCGATTGGCAGGCCGACAAGCCCGGCACAGTCAGGCTGATCCGACCGCAGGATCTGGTCAGGCCCGGGGCCACGCGGTCGGTTGCGAGTTCGTCGCGCGTGGTGCCGCGCCCGCCGGAGGCTGCGCTGCAGGTGCCGGCCGGCTTCAAGATCGAGCTGTTCGCCGAGGGTCTGCGCGCCCCGCGCATCGTGCGCGTGGCGCCGAACGGCGATGTATTCGTCGCCGAGACGCGCGCGGGCAACGTCCGCGTGTTGCGCGCCGGCGAAGGCGGCAAGGCCGCGACCAACGAGGTGTTCGCCAGCGGACTGCGGCAACCGTTCGGCATCGCCTTCTTCCCGAACGGCGACAATCCGCAATGGGTCTACGTCGCCAACACCGACAGCGTCGTCCGCTTTCCCTATCAGGCCGGCGATCTCAAGCCGCGTGGCAAGGCGGAGACGATCGTGGCAGGCCTGCCCCACGACGGCGGTCATTCCACCCGGGACATCGTCTTCACGCCGGACAACAAGCGTATGCTGGTGTCGGTCGGCTCGCTCAGCAATGTCGCCGAGGGCATGGGCACGCCGCCGGGTGGAATGGAAGCCTGGTCGAAAGCGCAGCCGCTCGGTGCGGCCTGGGCGAGCGAGACCGAACGCGCCACCGTGCTCGCCTTTACCCCCGAGGGCAAGGAGCGGAAGATCTACGCCACCGGCATCCGCAACTGCGTCGGTCTTGCGATCCAGCCGCAGACCGGGCTGCCCTGGTGCTCGACCAACGAGCGCGACGGCCTCGGCGACGATCTCGTGCCTGACTACGTCACGAGCGTGAAGGAAGGCGCGTTCTACGGTTGGCCATGGTTCTATATCGGCGGCAATGAAGACCCGCGCCACGGCGGCGCGCGGCCGGACCTCAAGGACAAGGTGACGGTGCCTGATGTGCTGGTGCAGCCGCACTCGGCCTCGCTCGGCATGACCTTCTATCAGGGCACGCAGTTTCCATCCGAATACCAGGGCGATGCTTTCGCGGCCGAGCACGGCTCCTGGAACCGCTCGAAGCGCACCGGCTACAAGGTGATCCGGATCCGGATGAAGGACGGTAAGCCGACCGGCGAGTACGAGGATTTCGTCACGGGGTTCGTGGTCAGCGATACCGAGGTGTGGGGGCGGCCGGTCGGAGTTGCGGTGGCGAAAGATGGATCGCTGCTGGTGTCGGAGGATGGCAACGGGACGATCTGGCGGGTGACAGGCGTGCCACGATGAAGGTGCACCCTCGCCCCTTGCGGGAGAGGGTGGCTCGCCGCGCAGCGGCGAGACGGGTGAGGGGTTCTATCGGAGAACTCCTCTATGCGTGTGCGGAGAGAAACCCCTCATCCGGCGCTTCGCGCCACCTTCTCCCGCAAGGGGAGAAGGAAGAGCAGCGTGCTTGGGATGTCTACCCCCTCCGCACGCTCGCTCCGCCATCCACCGGCAACGTCACACCGGTGATGAAATTCGCCTCGTCCGATGCCAGGAACAGCGCGGCATTCGCGACGTCCCAACCCGTGCCCATCTTCTTGCGCAGCGGCACCTTGCTGTCGCGTTCGGCTTCAACTTCGGCGCGGGTCTTGTGCCATTCGCGGGCGCGGGTGTCGACGGCCATCGGCGTGTTCATCAGGCCCGGCAGGATCACGTTGGCGCGGATGCCGTATTCGGCGTTCTGGTAGGCGAGCTGTTCGGTGAAGGCGATCATCGCGGATTTCGTCGCCTTGTAAGCGACGTAGGGATAGGTGGTGATCGCCGCCATCGAGGAGATGTTGATGATCGCGCCGCTTCCTTGCGCGCGCATGATCGGGATCACCTCTTTCGCCGCCCAAATGCAGCTCTTCAGATTGATGGCGACGACGCGGTCGAAGGCCTCCTCGGTGATTTGCAGCAGCTCGGCGTCGCCGCCGGCCAGGCTGACGCCGACATTGTTGTGCAGCACGTCGATCCGGCCCCAGCGCGCCTGCGCGTCCGCCACCATCGCCTTGATGTCGGCGATCTTGGTCACGTTGGCCCTGAACGCCGCGGCGGTGCCGTTTTTCTCGGCGATCAGGCTGACGGTTTCCTGCGCCGATTCCAGATGATGATCGACGCACAACACCTTGGCGCCCTCGCGCGCGAAGGTCAGCGCAGTGGCGCGGCCGTTGCCCATGCCTTCGCCGGGGCTTTGCCCGGCCCCGACCACGATGGCGACCTTGTCGTTCAGACGCATGACGTTTTTCTCCCTGCTTTTCCATTACGATAGCACGGGCTGTCAGCGGTCAAAGGCCGATCATGCCGCCTGATGGTCGCATCGGATGCACGCTGTCCCGCCGAACATGCATGGCTGCGTCGTCAGCGCGAAAGCACATGCACGCCAATGGCTTGCTGCTGCGCAGGAACCGACCTCGCACGATCGCGTTTGTTGCGGAGCCTTTCCCACGCTAGGCTCTGTCCCGGGGCTTCCCAACCGCCAGTGGCTTGCCGATGAATCTGCTCGATCCACAAGGGCCTGTGGCTGCGGCCAACAGCACTATCCTGGTCGATTCCGTCTTCATCATGCTCGCGATCGTGGTACCGACCATCATCGCCATCCTGGCCTTCGCGTTCTGGTTTCGCGCCTCCAATCCCAAAGCAAAATTTCAGCCCGACTTCGTTTATTCCGGGCGGGTGGAGATGGTGGTGTGGGCGATCCCCGCGCTCACCGTGATCCTGCTCGGTGGCGTCGCCTGGATCGGCTCGCACCAGCTCGATCCCGCAGCGCCGGTGCCCGGCACCGGCAGCCCGGTCCGCATTCAGGCCGTCTCGCTCGACTGGAAATGGCTGTTCATCTATCCGGACCAGCGCATTGCCACCATCAACACGCTGACGGTGCCGGCCGGCGCCGAACTGAATTTCCAGCTGACGTCGTCGAGCGTGATGAACACGTTCTTTATCCCGCAACTCGGCAGCATGATCTACACTATGAACGGGATGGTGACGAAGCTGAACCTGCGCGCCGACAACGAAGGCAAGCTGCAGGGCCTGTCGGCGCATTTCTCCGGCGACGGCTTTCCGGACATGATGTTCGACGTCAATGTGGTCTCGCCGCTCGCCTTTCCGGAATGGGTCGCGACCACGGCGAAGAGCGATGCTGTCCTCAATGAGGACAGCTACAAGAAATTGATGCAGCAGGGCATCGAAAAGGGCAGGCCCACTTACCGGCTCGACGATCCCCGCCTGTTCGACCTGATCGCGACCCAGCACATTCCGCCAGGACCGGGTCCGGAGCTCGCATCCGAAGCAGGCCGGTCGCACAGTGGAGGCCATGATGCTCGGTAAGCTCGATTGGTCGGCCATTCCGTTCGACCAGCCGATACCGCTGATCGCAGGCGGCGTGGTGTTGGTCGGCATTCTCGCCGTGCTGGCGTGGGTCGTGGTGAAGGGGCATCTGCCCTATCTCTGGCACGAATGGATCACCAGCGTCGACCACAAGCGGATCGGCGTGATGTACATCCTGCTGGCGTCGGTGATGCTGCTGCGCGGCGGCAGCGACGCCATCATGATGCGGATCCAGCAGGCGGTGGCCTTCCAGTCCCAGGGCTATCTGCCGCCGGAGCACTACAACCAGATATTCTCCGCGCACGGCACCATCATGATCTTCTTCGTGGCGATGCCGTTCGTCATCGGACTGATGAATCTCATCGTGCCGCTCCAGCTTGGCGTACGAGACGTGGCCTTCCCGACGCTCAATTCGGTCGGCTTCTGGCTGACCGCGACGGGTGCGCTGCTGGTCAATCTCTCGCTCGTGATCGGCGAGTTCGCCCGCACCGGCTGGCTCGCGTTTCCGCCGCTGTCGGAGCTGTCCTACTCGCCGGGTGTCGGTGTCGACTATTACGCGTGGTCGCTGCAGATCTCCGGCGTCGGCACGCTGGTGGCCGGCATCAATCTCGTGACGACGGTGCTGAAGCTGCGCACCAAAGGCATGAACTATCTGCGCATGCCGATGTTCTGCTGGACCACGCTGGCCTCGAACCTCCTCATCGTCGCGGCCTTCCCGATTCTGACCGCCACCCTCGCGATGCTGCTGCTCGACCGCTATCTCGGCTTCCACTTCTTTACCAACGAGGCCGGCGGCAATGTCATGATGTTCATGAACCTGATCTGGGCCTGGGGGCATCCCGAGGTCTACATCCTTGTGCTGCCGGCCTTCGGCATCTTCTCCGAGGTGGTCTCCACCTTCTCGGGCAAGGCGCTGTTCGGCTATCGCTCGATGGTGCTGGCGACCATGGCGATCTGCGTCATCTCCTTCATGGTCTGGCTGCATCACTTCTTCACGATGGGCGCGGGCCCCGACGTCAACGCCATCTTCGGCATCGCCAGCATGATCATCGCGATACCGACCGGGGTGAAGATCTACAACTGGCTGTTCACGATGTACGGCGGACGCATTCGCTTCGAGACGCCGATGCTTTGGTCGATAGGCTTCATGGTCACCTTCATCATCGGCGGATTGACGGGCGTGCTGGTCGCGGTGCCGCCGGCCGATTTCATCCTCCACAACAGCATGTTTCTGGTCGCGCATTTCCACAACGTCATCATCGGCGGCGTGCTTTTCGGCGCCTTCGCCGGATTCGAGTACTGGTTCCCGAAGGCGTTCGGCTTTCGCCTCAACGACCGCTGGGGCAAGCTCGCGTTCTGGTTCACTTTCCTCGGCTTCTACGTCACCTTCATCCCGCTCTACGTCGCTGGCATGCTCGGCATGACACGGCGCATGCAGCACTATGACGTCGCGGCGTGGCGGCCCTGGATGCTGGTTGCAGCCGTCGGCATGGCCGTGCTGACAATTGGCGTGATCTGCCAGATCGTGCAGATCGTGGTCAGCATCCGCAACCGCGAGGCCCTGCGGGACCGCACCGGCGATCCCTGGGACGGCCGCTCGCTGGAATGGGCGACGTCGTCGCCGCCGCCGGTTTTCAACTTCGCTTTCAATCCCGATGTGCGCGGCGAGGATGCCTATTGGGACATGAAGGCTCATGCCAAGCAGCAATCGCTCGATCATGATACGCCCGAGTATCAGGACATCGAGATGCCCAGGAACTCGCCGACCGGGTTCGTCTGCGCGTTCTTCGCCACGGTCATGGGCTTTGCGCTGATCTGGCACATCTGGTGGATGGTGATCTTGGGCGGTATCGGAGCGTTCGCGACATTCGTCGTGTTCGCCTGGCGCGACCATGACGAATACGTCATTCCGGCGGAGGAGGTCGCGGAGATAGACCGCGTCAACCTCGAGGAGCGGCGTAGCCTCGTCAGCATGGCGGGGACAGTCTGATGTCAATGACCGCGACCGCCGGCCGTGCGCACGCCGATCCCCATCACATCGGGCTCGTCATCGAGCATCCCGGCCCGGCGCCGAAGCGCATCGTGACCGCCTATGGCTTCTGGGTCTTCCTGCTCTCCGACATCGTGATGTTCTCCTGCTTCTTTGCGGCCTATGCGGTGCTGGCCGACCAGACCGCCGGCGGCCCGAAGGGTTCGGAGATATTCGAGCAGCGGAACGTCGCGATCGAGACGGTCTGTCTGCTGCTGTCGAGCTTCACCTGTGGCATGGCGAGTATCGCGGCCGATGTGCGCAACCGGTTCTGGTTCTATCTCGGGATGGCGGTGACGTGTTTGCTCGGCCTCATCTTCCTGGTCATTGAGTTTCGCGAGTTCGCCGATCTCGTCGCGCGAGGCTATGGCCCGTCGCGCAGCGCCTTCCTCACAGCGTTCTTCTCGCTGGTCGGCTGCCACGGCCTCCACGTCTCGGCCGGCATCTTGTGGCTCCTCACCATGATGGCCCAGGTCTTCGCAAAGGGTTTTCGTGCCGACGTGCTGCGCCGGATGATGTGCTTTGCGTTGTTCTGGCATGCGCTTGACATCGTCTGGGTCGGGGTCTTCTCCGTCGTCTATTTGCTTGGGAGTGGCGTATGAGCGATCAGGCACATATGCGGGCCGAACACGACCTCGCGCCGGGCGAGGAAGAACAACACAGTGTCGGCACCAGGATCCTCGGCTATGTGGTCGGCCTCGTGCTTGCGCTGCTGCTCACGGCGACCTCGTTCTTCATCGCCGGCACCGATCTGGTCTGGCAACCTTCCATTCCCGTCGCGCTGATCGTCCTGGCGATTGCGCAGATGGGTGTGCACCTCGTGTTCTTCCTGCACATCACCACCGGCCCCGACAACACCAATAACGTGCTGGCGCTGGCTTTCGGGCTGCTGGTCGTGTTCCTGGTGGTCGGCGGCACCGTCTGGATCATGGCGCATCTGAATGCGAACATGCCGGCCATGGATCAGATCATGCCGATGCGCCGCTAGGAGCGCACAAAAAAGAAGAGCCGCTTGTTGTGACAAGCGGCCCAAGTCTAGGGAGGAAACGCCCGAGCAAAGCAATCGGGCCGGAGCCGGATTGCCGCCAAGGAAACGCTCGCGCAAAGCGCTTGCGTACGCTTACAAATGCAGCAACTCCCGATAGAGTTCAATTCCGGATGAATACTGTCTCCGGCTGCCGCTCACGGCTGCGTGATGGGCTTGATTATTTCGGCCGTCGGCAATTGTAGGCCTTGCGGAAGCCCGCAGCCTGGGCGTCGTCCTCCGAGCAGAACCAGCGGTCCGGCTTGGTGGTCGCGGGGTAGCTCGGGCAGCCCCGCAAATGATAGATGCCGATATTGCCGGTGACGCGCGCGCGCACCGCAAGCTTGCCCTTGATGCCACAGCTCGGCGGCATCGTCAGATCCTCGGGAAACAACACCGCGCGAATCTCCTTGTCGCGATCGGCGCGGCAGGCGGCGCCCAGGAGCGCGCCGTCCTTCTTGCCGGTGCGGAATTCCTGCGGTGCAACAAAGCACCCCTTCCAGATTCCGGCCGAGGTTGATTTCGCGTCGGCCGCGGCCGACTTGACGTTCGCCTTGACCGGCTCGCGGGCGATGGCATAGCCGAGCTTGACCAGCTGCTCGTTCAAGCTGGTCTTGTCGCCTTCGGCCGTGCAGATCGCGCGGTGCCGCTTGCCAAAACTCTTCTCCGGTCCGACATCGTCGCAGCGCACGGATCGCTTGCCAATCAGCTTGGCGAGCTGGTCGCGAGCCTCGATGCCGCAAGTCCAGGGATCGGCGTGATCGTCGATGCAGACCTGGTCCAGCTCGGGTGCGTCGACGCCGTCGAGGCGGTAGGTGACGTCGCCAAGCTGGATGGCGTTGCCGTCGCGGACCGTCGCGGCGGCGGTCAGCGCGGAGGCGGGGCCGGAGGTGCCCAGAAATCCGGACAGGGCAAGAAAGGAGACGAGCGCAAAAGCGCGGGCGCTGGCAAAGGATTTTCGGAAGGACATAAGGTCTCGCTATCGATGGCTCGTGCGCCTTGTTCCTAGCATCCGGATGTGGCGATACCAATGGTCTGCGCCCCGCGAAGTACGACATTCCGGCCTCGTGGCTTTACTCGGCCGTAGCTCTGATCCTATCGTTCGCCGGCCTTGCGGAGCGGAGGCCGAATCGCCCGGGAAGCGGCGAAGGGAGGAAAATTTCGCGATGAAAGACCCCGTGGACGTCCTGATCATCGGCGCCGGCGCTTCAGGCGCGGCGGTGGCGTGGTCGCTGGCCGAGACCAAGATGCATATTCTCTGCCTGGAGCAGGGCGGCTGGATGAACCCGGCGGAATATCCCAGCACGGGCCGGGACTGGGAGGCCAAGTTCTACGGCGAGTGGTCGTCCAGCCCGAATGTCCGCGGCCGGCCCGAGGACTATCCGATCAACGACGACAATTCGCCGATCAAGGTCGTCAACTACAATGCGGTCGGCGGCTCGACGGTGATGTACACCGCGCACTGGCCGCGGCTGCATCCTTCCGATTTCAAGGTGAGGACGCTCGACGGCGTCGCCGACGACTGGCCCATCGACTACGACGCGCTGACCCCGTTCTTCGAAGAGAACGACCGGATGATGGGCACGTCCGGCCTCTCGGGCGACCCGCTCTCACCGCTGACGCATCCGCCGATGCCGCCACAGCCGATGGGATTGTCGGGCGCGATCATCGGCACAGCCATGAACAAGCTCGGCTGGCACTGGTGGCCGTCGGATACGACGGTCGCGACCATGGACTACGAGGGCCGCGCGCGCTGCATCAATCTCGGCCATTGCACGCCGGCCTGCGCGCAAGGCGCTAAATCCTCGACCGACATTACCTACTGGCCGCACGCGGTCCGCGCCGGCGTCGAACTGCGTACGCACTGCCGGGTGCGCGAGATCACCACCGACGAGAACGGCATGGCCACCGGCGTGGTCTATTACGACAAGGACGGCGTCGAGCAGTTCCAGCCCGCGCATGTCGTCATCATCGCCTGCAATGGCGTCGGCACGCCGCGGCTGCTGCTGAACTCGGCGTCGAACCGCTTTCCGGACGGGCTTGCCAATTCGTCCGGCCTCGTCGGCAAGAACCTGATGTTCCATCCCTATGCACAGATTTACGGCTATGTGAAGGAGCCGACCGATAGCAACCGCGCGCCGCCGACCTGCCTGTGGAGCAAGGAGTGGTACGACACGGACCTGTCGCGCGGCTTCGTCCGCGGCTACGGCGTTCAGTTCGTGCGCGGCGCCGGGCCGGTGTTCGAGGCTGTCGTCAGCGAACAGAAGGGGATCCTGCCGTGGGGCGCCGATCATCACCGCATCTTCCGCAAGCTCAACGGTCACCGGCTCGGCTTTTCCGCGATCTGCGAGGACTTGCCGGAGGAGCACAACCAAGTCACGCTCGATCCGGTCTTGAAGGACGGCCACGGCATTCCCGCGCCGAAGATCAATTACACGATCAGCGAGAACAGCCGGAAGATGATGGAGCATGCGCTGGCGCGCGGGCGGGAGATTCTCGAGACCGCGGGGGCGAGCGACATCTGCGTCAACTCGCCGATCCCGTGGGGCGGCTGGCACCTGCTCGGCACGGCACGCATGGGCACCGACCCGGAACGCTCCGTCGTCAACGAATGGGGCCGCTCGCACGATGTGAAGAACCTCTTCATCGTTGACGGCAGCATCTTCGTCACCTCGGGCGGGGTCAACCCAACGTCCACCATCCAGGCCCTCGCGCTCTACATCGCCGATCAGATGAAGCAGCGCCTCGCCAATTTGTTCGATTGAGGCCGCCATGTCCGCAGACAATCAACTGACACGCAACCAGCGCGACGACCTCAGCGCTATCGCCGCGATGATCGTTCCCGCCAGCGATGAGTACAAGGTGCCCGGCGCCGACGACCCCGCGATCCAGGCCGACATGCTGGCGACGCTCGGGCGTGACGCCAAATTGGTGGCGGCGGCGCTGGACCATCTGGCGCGGCTCGCGGGCCGACCGTTCGCCGAGCTCGATGCTGCCCGGCGCGATGCGGTGGCGCGGGAGTTTCGCAGTTCCGGAGGTGCGGCTGCGGCCACGCTCGTCCGCGTGGTGCTGCAATGCTATTACCGCGACGATCGGGTGCTGCGCTCGCTCGGGCTCGAACTACGCGCGCCATTTCCCAAGGGCTATGTGCTCCCGGAGGGAGACTGGTCGCTGCTCGATCCGGTCAAGGCAAGGGCAGGCACGCTGCGACGGGCGCCCTAGCCACCTGGGCAGTCCAGCCTTGCGCCTCGGACGGGTCCCTTGCGCCTCGCGGAGCAGGCCACCATCTGTGTGAGCCTCAAGGACTCTTGCCATGTTGGATTTTACTTCAGACATCGTCGATGACGCACCGTCATCGCGAACGGCGGCGGCTGTCCCGGACAATGACCGGGCCCTGCTGGACGCCTATTCCAATGCCGTGATCGACGTGACCGACCGTGTCGGTCCGGCCGTCGTGCGCGTCGAGACGGGACCGAAGGTGCCGAACGGCCGCGAGCGCGGCGGGCTCGGCTCGGGCATCGTGATCTCGCCGGACGGGCTCGTGCTCACCAACAGCCACGTGGTCGGCTCCTCAAAGGAGATCCGGCTGCGCGACGTCGAGGGCCATGTCGGCGACGCCCGGGTGCTAGGCGTCGATCCCGACACCGATCTTGCGCTGCTTCGCGCCAATGGCGTGCGGGACTTGCCCTACGCGGCGCTCGGCAACTCCAAGACCTTGCGGCGCGGCCAGCTCGTGATCGCGATCGGCAATCCGCTTGGCTTTGAATCGACCGTCACCGCCGGCGTGGTCTCGGCGCTCGGGCGCTCGATCCGCTCGGTCAGCGGCCGCACCATCGAGGACGTGATCCAGACCGATGCTGCGCTCAACCCCGGCAATTCCGGCGGGCCGCTGGTGTCGTCGAATGCCGAGGTGATCGGCATCAACACCGCGATCATCAATGGCGCGCAAGGGATCTGCTTTGCGGTCGCCAGCAACACCGCGCAATTCGTGCTGTCGGAGATCATCCGCCACGGCTATGTCCGTCGTGCCTATATCGGCGTGGCCGGCCAGACCGCGCCGATCCCGCGGCGGCACGCGGTGCTGGCCGGCGTCGAGAACAAGATGGGCGCGCTGCTGGCGCAGATCGAGCCGGACGGGCCGGCGGCGAAGGCGGGCTTGTTGTCCGGCGATGTCGTGATCGGCCTCGACGGCGTCGAGATCAACGGCGTCGACGATCTGATCCGCGTGCTCGACCGCGACCGGATCGGCCGGCGGCTGGCCATGGATGTGCTGCGGCTCGGCCGCCTGCGGGCGATCGAGATCGACCCGGTCGAGCGCAGGCCGGCCCGCTAGCGTGGTGGCGCCGAAGCGAGGTATGACGGTGTCATGCCTCGCCTCGGGAACCCCGCCGCATGATGCCGGCGCATGAGACCTACGATGTCATCGTCGTCGGTGCCGGCGCCGGTGGCATGACGGCCGCGGCCGTCGCCGCCGCTGAAGGCCTGCGCGTGCTGGTGATCGAGAAGACCGCTTTCGTCGGCGGCACCACCGCATGGTCCGACGGCATGGTCTGGATTCCCGCCAATGCCAAGATGAAAGAGGCGGGGCTCTCCGACAGCGTCACGGACGCCGTGCAATAATTGTCGAACGCGGTGCCCGAGCCCGCCAATGCGGGCCTCCGCGCCGCCTTCCTCGCGCGCGGACCGGAAGCGGTCGCCTATCTCGAAGCCAACACGCAAGTGCGCCTCCAGCCGGTGAAGGCCTGTCCGGACTATTATCCGGAGCGATTGGGCGCGACGCCGGGCGGGCGCGTGCTCGAGCCGGTCGTCTTCGACGGCACGCGGCTGGGCGCGCATTTCGCGCGGCTGCGCGCGCCGCTGCCGGAGTTCACGCGGTTCGGCGGGATGATGGTCAACCGCCTCGACATTCCGCATCTGCGCCGGGCCGGACGATCGCTGCGCTCGACTGTTCGCGCGGCGCGGCTGGTTTCGGAGTATGCGTGGCAGCGGCTGCGGAGCCCGCGCGGCACGACGCTGCATCTCGGCAATGCGCTTGCTGCACGGCTGTATGCCTCGCTGCTGGCACGCCAGGTTGAGATCCTCTTCAGCGCCGACGTCGAGGATTTGTCGATGCAGGGCGAGCGCGTCGGCGGCGTGGTCATCCGTCACGGCGCACGCGATCGGCTGATTGCGGCGCGACGCGGTGTGGTGCTGGCGACCGGCGGCTTCTCGCGCGACGCGACCTTGCGCAAACGCTTCTTCCCACCCGCGGCCGGGTTCATCTCGGCGACCCACACGTCCGGGACGGGCGACGGGATCCGCCTTGCGACTGCAACCGGCGCAGCGCTCAATGCGGATGCGACGAGCCCGGCCTATTGGGTGCCGGCCTCGCTGTTCCGGCGCGCCGATGGAAGCCGAGGCGTTTTCCCGCACACGGTCACCGATCGCGCCAAGCCCGGCGTGATCGCGGTCAATGCGGCCGGCCGGCGCTTCGTCAATGAGGCGCTTTCCTACCATGAGTTCGTGCTCGCGATGCTGCGCGATGGGGACGGCGAACCGGACCGGCCGTTCTATCTGATCTGCGACCGCCAGTTCCTGTGGAGCTACGGCCTCGGCCGCATCAAGCCGTTCACGCGCAATATCCGGCGCTACACGGCAAGCGGCGAGTTGGTCGAGGCCGCTGATATCGCGCAGCTGGCAACGAAGATCGGCATCAAGCCGTCTACACTCGCGGCGACGATCGCGAGCTACAACTCCGATGCGAAGGAGGGCCGTGATCCGGAATTCGGTCGCGGCAGCACCATCTATCAGCGACACCTCGGTGATATCAGCCACAAGCCGAACCCCTGCGTCGCGCCCATCCTCTGTGCGCCGTTCTTTGCGATGCGGATTTATCCGGCGGATCTCGGCACGGCGATTGGCATGAAGGTCGATGCTCAAGCCCGGGTGTTGCGCGAGGACGGCACGCCGGTTGCGGGGCTCTACGCCTGCGGCAACGACATGGGCTCGATCATGAACGGCAATTGTCCCGGGCCGGGCATCACGCTCGGGCCGGCACTGACGTTCGGGTACATCGCGGGAAGGCATCTGGCGGAGGGGAATGTGGCCGGGGCGAGTGCGGCCACAGCGTTGGTCTAGCCGCCACCACTGCCGTCATTGCGAGCGCAGCGAAGCAATCCAGATTTTTTCCGCGGTGGCGGTCTGGATTGCTTCGTCGCAAGGGCTCCTCGCAATGACGCGGAGAGAGCTTGCACCTCCGACAGCTACTCCGCAGCCGCCGCAAACCGGCTGTTCTCCAGTTCCGCTTCCAGCCGCGCCTTCTCCGCCGCCGCCAGCTTGATGTTGGCTTCCTTGATATGCCCGAAGCCGCGGATCGTCTCCGGCAGCCGTGCGAGCCTCGTCAGCAGCGGGATCTGCTCCGCCTTCAGCCAGGAGATACGCTGATCGATCATGCCGAGATAATCCGCGACCAGCTTCCGCTCGGTCCGGCGCTCTTCGGTGCGGCCGAACGGATCGAACGCGCCGCCGCGCAGGAATTTCAGTTTGGCGAGGACGCGGAAGGCATGGATCATCCAGCCGCCGAATTCCTTCTTCTGGAGATGTCCGGTGGTCTTGTCGCGTTGGGCGAAGATCGGCGGGGCCAGATAGAACTTCAGCTTGAAGTCGCCGTCGAATTTCTCCGAGACCTTCTTGGAGAAGCTGCCATCGGTATAGAGCCGCGCGACCTCGTACTCGTCCTTGTAGGACATCAGCTTGAACAGGTTTTTCGCGACGGCCTCGGCCAGCTCCGTGGACGCGGGCGAGGCAGCTGCTTCCGCCTTGCGCACCTTGGCGACGGCGGCGAGGTAACGGTCGGCGTAGTCCTTGTCCTGATAGCCGGTCAAAAACTCCGCGCGCGTCGCGATGATGTCGTCGAGCGACTTCGTCGGCGCGGCGCCCCGACTCCTGAATTGCAGCACGCTGCGCACCCGCGACATGTCGTGGGCGGCGAGGCGTCCCCAGGTGAAGGCGAGCTTGTTCATTTCGATCGCGGCGCCGTTGATCTCGATGGCGCGGAGCAACGCGTCCAGCGATAGCGGGATTGCGCCCTTCTGGAAGGCGAAGCCGAGCATGAAGGGATTTGTCGCGATCGAATCGCCCATCAGCGCCGAGGCAATGCCGGTGGCATCGATGATGTCGAGGTTCTTGTCGCCGACGGCATCGCGCAGCACCGTCTGCATCGTGCCCATCTCGAAATCGAGATCGGGGTTTTGTACGAAGCTTGCAGTCGGCTGCAGGTCGGCGTTGACATAGGCCTTGGTCACGCCGCGCTCAGCGCGGCTGAGCGCGGAGGGACCGGCCGAGACGATCATGTCGCAGCCGAGGATGACGTCGGCGCCGCCGGTGGTGATCCGGACCGCGGAGATGTCCTCCGGCTTCGCGGCGATGCGGACATGGCTCATCACGGCGCCGTTCTTCTGCGACAGGCCGGTGAAGTCGAGCGCGGAGCAGCCGCGGCCGTCGACATGGGCGGCCATGCCGAGCAGCGCGCCGATGGTGATGACACCGGTGCCGCCGATGCCGGTGACGAGGATGTTGTAGGGGGCGTCCAGCTCACGCGCGGGTGGCAGCGGCAGGTCGGCAAACAACTGGCCTGAGTCCACCGCCGAGGTCTTGATCCGCTTGAGCGTGCCGCCATGCACGGTGACGAAACTCGGGCAAAAACCCTCGACGCAGGAAAAGTCCTTGTTGCAGTTCGACTGGTCGATCTGGCGCTTGCGGCCGAACTCGGTCTCCAGCGGCTGCACCGAGACGCAGTTGGACGCTTGCGAGCAGTCGCCGCAGCCTTCGCAGACGAGCTCGTTGATGAAGGCGCGCTTGGCGGGATCCGGATAGAGCCCGCGCTTGCGGCGGCGGCGCTTTTCCGCGGCGCAGGTCTGGTCGTAGACGATGACCGTAAGGCCCTTGATGTCGCGCAGCTCGCGCTGAACGGCGTCGAGCTCGCGGCGATGATGGACGGTCGCGCCTTGCGGGAAGTAGTTGGTGTCAGGGTATTTGGTGGGATCGTCCGACACGATCGCGAGCCGCTTGACGCCCTCGGCCCAGACCTGGTGCGCGATCTGGGCGACGTTGAAGGCGCCTTCGGCCGGCTGGCCGCCGGTCATCGCGACGGCGTCGTTGTAGAGGATCTTGTAGGTGATGCTGATGCCGGCGGCCGATGCCGCGCGAAGGGCGAGTAATCCGGAATGGGTGTAGGTGCCGTCGCCGAGATTCTGGAAAATGTGCTGTTCGGTGGTGAAGGGCGCTTGCCCGATCCAGTTCACGCCCTCGGCGCCCATATGCGAGATCAGATCGGTGCGGCGGGTCGGCATGCTCAAAGCCATGCCGTGGCAGCCGATGCCTGCCATGGCGCGGCTTCCCTCGGGCACGCGCGTCGAGGTGTTGTGTGGGCAACCCGAGCAGAAGAACGGCGTGCGCGCGAGCTTGATTTGCGCGGAGGCCGGAACAGGAGTGTCGAACGCTTCGAGCCGGGCGAGGCGCTGCTCCAGCACCGGGCTGTGGTGGCCGAGCTTGCGCAGCCGCGCCACCAGCGCGGATGCAACGATGGTCGGCGTCAGCTCGCCCTCGCTCGGCAATAGCGGTGCGCCGCGCTCGTCGCGTTTTCCCGTCACGGTCGGGCGGCTGGAAGCATCGATATTATAGAGGATACGCATCAGCTGGTCTTCGATGAAGCCGCGCTTCTCCTCGACGACCAGCACGTCCTGAAGTCCTTCGGCGAAGCGCTTGGCCCCGCTTTCCTCAAGTGGCCAGGTCAGTGCGACCTTGTAGATGCGAAGGCCGAGGTTCTGCGCGTCCTTGTCGGTAATGCCCAGATCGGCCAGCGCCTGTCGCAGATCGAGATAGGCCTTGCCGGTCGCGATGATGCCGAGCCGTGCCGGCCTGGAGTCGAGCACGATGCGGTCGAGCTGGTTGGCGCGCGCAAAGGCCTGCACCGCCGCCATCTTCGGGCCGAACAGGCGCCTCTCCGCGTCCAGCGGCGGATCGGGCCAGCGGATGTTGAGGCCGCCGGGCGGCATCTCGAAATCGTCGGGGAGCCTGATCTGAATGCGTTCGGGATCGCTGTAGATCGAGGCCGAACTCTCCACGGTTTCGCTGATCGCCTTGAAGCCGACCCAGCAGCCGGAGAAGCGCGACAGCGCAAAGCCGTAGAGGCCGAGATCGAGATAGTCCTGCAGCGTCGCCGGGTTGATGACAGGGATCAGCGCCGCCGCGAACACCTGTTCGCTCTGGTGCGCCAGTGTCGAGGATTGGCAGCCGTGGTCGTCGCCGGCAAGCGCGAGCACGCCGCCATTGAGCGAGGTGCCGGCGGCATTCGCATGCTTGAGCGCGTCGACCGAGCGGTCGACGCCGGGCCCCTTGCCGTACCAGATGCCGAACACGCCATCGACCTTGGCGCCGGGAAACAGGCCGACCTGCTGGCTGCCCCAGACGGCGGTCGCCGCAAGGTCCTCGTTCAGACCGGGGACGAAGGCGATGTCGTGCTGCTGGAGGTGTGACTTCGCGCGCCACAGCGCGTGGTCGTACATGCCGAGCGGGGAACCGCGATAGCCCGAGATGAAGCCGCCGGTGTTGAGGCCCTGAAGCCGGTCGCGTTCGCGCTGCAACATGGGCAACCGGACCAGCGCCTGCGTGCCGGACAGGAAGATCCGCTTCGATTCGAGCCGGTATTTGTCGTCCAGCTCGACCTGCATCAGCGTCATTTCAGAAGTCCTCGTCTCTTGTTTCGGCTCTTATTCGACTTGGGGTTTGCGCTGCGGGAGGGAGGAGCGGCTGCGCGACGCGAATTGTGACAGTCAAAGGCATGCGCAGACGAAGTCAATATCGCTCACCGCATCCGTGGCGCTCCTGCTGGTCATGGCTTGCTCGCGGAGAACACGATGGCTGCAAGCGCGTTCAATACCGAGATCACGGAGACGGCTGAGGCGCTGATCGGGCCATGGCACCACCCCGCGCCAGATACTCCACGCAGAGGTACGCGGCCGATATCGTCGGTGCGCCGACAGCCCTCGACAGACGTCTTCGCGAACTCAAGCCGCTGGTCGACCCCGTGATCCTCAAGACCTGAAGGTCGACTACATGGCGACGCTGAAGCCTCTTGCGTGCCTTATGGGGAGCAGCATCGGCGCCCGTAAGAAGCGGGTCGCTAACGCCACCTTCGTCACTCCGGGGCGCGCGTAGCGCGAGCCCGGAATCCATTTCACCGCGTGTTTAGCCGCCCGATGGCTTCCAGGTTCGACGCTTACGCGTCGCCCCGGAATGACGACGGAGAGCGCTCATCCTTTGGGCAAATGCACGTCGCAAAGCCGCCGCACAGCGAATAAGCAGACCCCGGCTTTTCCAATAACGTTCTGACAGTGCAGTAAATTTTCCTGCGCCGTCGGCTCAACTTCAATTGTACACAATGGCATGGCGCTTGCAGAACTCCTGAAGAGAGAGTTCTCGCGGGGGCCTTGAGTCATGTTGAGCTCAACCAAGCAGACACTGGGTGTCATCAGCGCCGAACCGGAGCCGGTCAAGCTCGACTGGCCCGCCACCGCGCTCCTCATCATCGACATGCAGCGCGACTTCATGGAGCCCGGCGGCTTCGGCGAGACCCTCGGCAACGACGTCAGCCAGCTTGCGCGGGCGGTGAAGCCGATCGGTGCGGTGCTGAAGGCTGCGCGGGATACCGGCATGCTGGTGATCCACACGCGCGAGGGCCATCTGCCCGATCTCTCCGACGCGCCGCCGGCGAAAGTCGAGCGCGGCGCGCCATCCTTGCGCATCGGCGACCCCGGTCCGATGGGACGCATTCTCATTCGCGGCGAGGCTGGCCACGACATCATCCCGGAGCTTTATCCGCTCGACAGCGAGATCGTGATCGACAAGCCCGGCAAGGGCGCGTTCTACGCCACCGAGCTCACCGACGTGCTGGAGAAATACGGCATCGAGAATCTGCTGGTGTGCGGCGTCACCACCGAAGTGTGCGTCAACACCACCGTGCGCGAGGCCAACGACCGCGGCTATCGCTGCGTCGTCATCTCGGACGGCTGCGCGTCCTACTTTCCTGAGTTTCACGAGATGGGCCTGAAGATGATCAAGGCCCAGGGCGGCATCTTCGGCTGGGTCGCAAGCTCAGCCGCGGTTCTGGAGGCGATGAAGATTTCCACATCAGCGTAGGGGCATCACGATGAGCACAGGCACGACGGGGACGGCCGGCACCTCCGAGTTCAAGCCGGCACTATGGACACCGGGCGACTGGAACGCGTTTTTCGGCTTCGGCACCAACATCCTCGTCAACATGCTAGTGCTCACGGGCCTGTTGCGCTTCGTGTTGAAGATGCCTGACAGTCTCGTGTTCGGCCGTATCCTGCCCGCGCTCGGGTTGATGATGTGTCTCTCCACCTTCTACTACGCATACCTCGCCTATCGTCTGGCGCAGAAGACCGGCCGCAACGACGTTTGCGCGCTGCCTTCGGGCGTCAGCGTGCCGCACATGTTCATTGTCACCTTCGTGATCATGCTGCCGATCACTATCAAGACCGGTGATCCGCTCAAGGGCTGGTCGGCGGGCCTGGTCTGGGTGTTCTTCCAGAGCTTCATCCTGATGATCGGCGGCTTCATCGCGCCCTTCATTCGAAAGATCACGCCGCGCGCGGCGCTGCTTGGCACGCTCGCCGGCGTCTCCGTCACCTTCATCTCGATGCGGCCGGCGCTCGAAATGTACATGACGCCACAGATCGGCCTGGTCTGCTTCGCCATCATCCTGGTGAGCTGGTTCGGAGGCGTGAAATACTGGCGCGGCATTCCCGCCGGTCTCGTTGCGATCGCGGTGGGCATGGTCATCGCCTGGGGCTCGAACCTGTTCGGCCTCGGTCTCGGCGGGCTCAGCGTCAAGGGCGTCGGCGATGCCTTCGCAAACTTCGGCTTCTCGGTGCCGATTCCGGCGGTAGGCTATGTCTTCTCTGGTTTCGAATTCCTCGGAATCATCCTGGTCACCGCCATTCCATTCGGCATCTATGATCTGGTCGAGGCCATGGACAATGTCGAGAGCGCGGAGGCCGCCGGCGACGAATATCCAACCACGCGCGTGCTCACCGCCGATGGCGTCGTCAGCCTGATCGGCTGCCTGATGGGAAATCCCTTCATCAACGCCGTCTATATCGGCCATCCCGGCTGGAAGGCCATGGGCGGGCGCATCGGTTACTCCGCCGCGACGGGCATCATGGTGGTGGTGCTGGCCTGGTTCGGCATCATCTCGGTGCTGCTGGCGCTGGTGCCGGTGGTCGCGATCTCGCCGATCCTGCTCTATATCGGCATGCTCATTGGCGCGCAGGCATTCCAGACCACACCGGTCAAGCACGCGCCCGCGATCGTGCTGGCTCTGACTCCGCATCTGGCTGCGTGGGCCAAGCTCCAGATCGACACCATGCTGGGCTCGACCATGAACGCGGCTGCGACCGTCGGTGGAATGGCCGCCGACAAGGCCGACGCGGTCAAGGCTGCCGCGATCGCCGCGTTGCCGCAGCAGGGCGTGTTCTATCACGGACTCGAAGTGATGGGCGGCGGCTCCATCCTCGGCGGCTTGATCCTGGGTGCGATCAGCGTCTTCATCATCGAGCGCGACTTCGAGAAGGCCTCGGCGTTTGCGCTGGTTGGTGCGGTCCTGACCTATTTTGGCTTCATGCACGGCGAGGCCGTCGGCATCGGTGGCGGCTTTGGCGTCACGCCCGCGGTCGCGTTCGCCTATGCCGTGATGGCCGCCGGTCTGTTCGCGGCCAGCAAGCTCGGCGCGAGCGAGCCCTACATGCCGCATGCGGACATGCACGCGGCACCGGCGGAGTAGCTACCCGCCCTTGACGGCACCAGCGGTGAGCCCGGCGACGATCTGTCGCTGGGCGAACACCGTGAGCAGCAGCACCGGGAGGGTGACGATCAGAGCGGCGGCCGCGAGCGGCCCCCAGCTCAACTGGTCGAACGAGATCATGTTGTAGACAGCGACCGGCAGGGTCCGTGTCTCGCGTCCGGCCAACACGATGCCGAACACAAAATTGTTCCAGGAGAAGATCACGGCCAGGATGAAGGCGACCGCGATGCCGGGCTTGGCGATCGGCAGCGCGACATGGCGAAAGACCTGCCAGCGCGTAGCGCCGTCGATGAGGGCTGCTTCTTCCAGCTCCATCGGCGTCGTCTCGAAATAGCCGATCATGATCCAGATCACGATCGGCACCGTGACCACGAGGTGGATGATGATCTGCGGCACCAGCGTGCCGAGCAGCCCCAGCCACTGGAACATGAGAAACAGCGGGATTAGATAGGACAGGCCCGGCGTGATGCGGGCGATCAGGATCACGATCGCAGATTTGTGCGCGGCCATCCGGGCGATGCCGTAGCCGGCGGGGACACCGACGAGTAGCGCAAGCAACGTCGCGCTGCCGGTCACGATTAGGCTGTTGATGAAATAGGTCAGGAAGCGGTTGGAAGCGAGCACGTCGGCATAGTTTTTCCAGGCGACATGCTCGGGAATGAACACCGGCGGATAGGCGGCATTGTCGATCTCGAATTTGAGCGACACCGACAGCATCCAGAGGAAGAACAGGATTGCCGGGGACACGATGACGAACACCGAAAACCACAGGCCGATCTTGCCGATGATTTGCCTTGGAGTCATGTGTCGCTCGCGATCTCGGTCCACAGCATCCGCTGGCGCGCGTAGAGCATCACCGCCGCAAGCAGAACGATCAGCAGGAAGAACACGACCGCGATCGCCGAGCCGTAGCCGAGGTCGTAATAGGAGAAGGCGACGCTGTAGAGATAGATGTTGATCGTCTCCGACGCCGATCCCGGTCCGCCCTGCGTGATCGCAAAAATGATGTCGAAGCTCTTCACGGCGTCGATCATGCGGATCATGCCGGCGATGAACAGGAAGGGCATGATCAGTGGCAGGGTGATGAATCGGAATACCTGCCAGAGGCTGGCGCCATCGATCTGCGCACTTTCATAAGGCTCGCTCGGAATCGCGGCCAGGCCGCCGAGCACGATCAGCATCACCAGCGGCGTCCATTGCCAGGTCTCGACCAGCACCAGCGAGGGAATCACGGTCGCGGGATGAAACACCCAGAGCTGCGCAGGAATCCCGACCAGCGACAGCAGATAGTTCAGCACGCCGAGCTGCGGGTGGAACATCATGGTCCAGACTAGCGCGATCGCCACCGGCGTCGCCATCATGGGCATGATGAAAACGCCGCGCAGAAAGCCGCGGCCGGGGAATTTCTGGTGAAACACCACGGCCGCAAACGTGCCGAGCACGAGCGGCAGCAGCACGGAGAGTGCGGTGTAGAGCAGCGTATGTCCGATCGCCTCAATGAAGCGGGGATCGCTCGTCAACCGCAGATAGTTGGACAGTCCAACGAAGGTGGTCGCCGAGCCGACCTTCCACTCGTTCAGGCTCATCCAGATCGTGAAGACCCACGGGAAGATGATGATGGCGAGCACGACGATGAGCGCCGGCACCACGAACGGCCAGTACGACGGCGGCCGCAACTCCTTCTCCGGCGCGGCATCTGACGGTGCCGCTGCCGGATTAGCCTGTATGATCGCACTCACGCCTTTTCGCTGCGCTCCAGGATTGGCCGGTACTGCTCGTGGGCCTTTTTCAACTCTGTCGCGGGATCGGCGCCGGCAAGGGTCGCGGTGATCGCCGCGCCAACGAGATCGCGGAATTCGGCGACCGGAATCACGACGGGCAGGCCCAGCTTGCTGACCTTGGCGGAATCGATCACCGACTGCAGCCACTCCTTGGGCATCTTCACGCCGTTCTGGACCTCGGCATCGTTCAGGATCGAGTTGCGGAACGGCACGCCGCCGCCGGCTTGCAACAGCCGGGCGCCTTGCGTTTTCGACACAACCCATTGGCAAAGCAGATAGGCGGCTTCCTTGTTCTTGCTCGCCGCGGCGATGCCGATGCCGTCGCCATAGGTCGCTGAATATTGTCCCTTCGGACCGGCCGGCACGACGGTGTAGCCGACCTTGCCGACCACGCGCGAGGCCGCCGGGTCTTCCAGCGGCGGCGCCCAGCCGACGCCGTCGATCCACATCGCCGAACGTCCTTGCGTGAACGAGGCCATCGACTCCATCCAGTTGAAGCCGGCGACGCCGGGCGGAGCGACTTTAGTCAACAATGTCTGATAGAGCTTGGTTGCAGCAATGGCTTCCGGACCGTCGGTCAGGATGTTGCCCTTCGCATCGAGGAATTCGCCGCCATAGTCGAGAAAGAAGTTGGTCCACAACGTCATGTTGGCGTTGCGCAGGCCGCGTCCGACAAAGCCGTAGGTGCCTTCCTTGGCATCGGTGAGCTTCTCGGCGGCCGCGACCATCTCGTCGAGGGTCTTGGGGACGGCGACGCCCTTCTTCTGGAACAGCTCCTTGTTGTAATAGAGGATGAAATAGTCGACCGACCAGGGCAGCGACAGCATCTGGCCCTTGTCGTTCCTGGCGTATTGCAGGCCGGCGGCCGAGAAATCGCTTTCCACGAGATCGGGCGCGGTCAGCGTCGGGTCTTTCATGTAAGGCGTGAGGTCGGCGAGCCAGCCGCCTTTCTCGAATTGCCGTTTCTGCACGTGATAGCTGAGATGGACGACGTCGAAGCTCGGCCGGCCCGAGGTGAGCTCGATCACGACCTTCTGGCGCTGCTGTTGCTCGGGAATCTGCTCCGCCTCGACCTGGATGCCGGTGAGCTCGGTAAACTCCTTGACGTATTTTTGCAGGTTGTCGCCGCGCGGGCCCTTGGCGAGGATCACCTCTAGCTTGGTCCCGGCGTATTTCTTCCAGTTCACCTCCGCGCGGGCTGGCAGTCCCGTCAGGCTGAGCGCGCCAGCTGCGGCAGTGCCCGTCAAGAGCGTACGACGCGAAATCTGATGGTCAGCCACTATATCCCTCCCGGATGACTCGTTTTGTTTGGGAGGGATACTAGCGGCCGTGCCGCGCGTGCCTAGCCCTAATCTGACGGATCACGGCCGCACGGCCGGCGTCTCCATCGGCAGGCCGCGCGCCCGCGACATCAGGTAGAGCTCCAGCGCGACCAGGTCGGGTGCGCCGAAATCATAGGCTTGGGCGCGGACACCCGTCATGCAACTGCGTAGCCGGCGCTCCAGCGATCCCAGCGTCTGCCATTCCAGCCGATAAAGCGGATAGCCGGTCGGCTGTCCCTGCGTGATCGGCGCGCCGGCAAGTCGCTTGTTGAAATTGTCGTTGTGGCAATTAGTGCAGGCAAGGTTGAGCTGGCCCTCGCGCCGCATGAAGAGGTCGCGGCCCTGTTCGACGAATGGCTTCAGTTGCGGATCGTCGCCCGTCGTGATCGCGGTGCCGCGCGATTGGTGCGCGACGAAGGCGGACAGGGCCAGCAGGTCGCGACTCTCGTAGGGGAGTGCCGGTGCCTGCTGATGATTGCTGCGGCAGAGATTGATGCGCTGGTCGAGCGTGACGGGGCGCGCCAGCGCCTTGTCGTAGGCCGGGTAGCGCGCCGCGACGCCTTTCATGCTGCCGCGTGCATCGCCATGGCAATCCGCACAGGCCTTGTCGGCGCTGCCGGTCCTCTTCGTCCACAACGCCTCGCCGTCGAGCACGAACAGCATGCCGGGATTCGAGCTGTTGTCATCCTGCATCGCGCGCGTGTCGGGTCCCATGAACGAATAGCCGGAGCGGCGCGCATCCAGCGGAATCTCGCCGGCGAGCAGGGCAGGGCCGGTGGCGAGGAGCGCCGCGGCCGATATCGCGCGCCAAAAACTCATTCGACCGTGATCGACGCCGATGCACTGGACGAATAGCCGTTGTCGCCGATCCATTCGAACTCGAACTTGCCGCTCTCCTTCGCGACCGTGAAGAACGACAGATAGGGATTGGCCGCGATCGCCGGAAAGAGATCGGCGCGAAAAATCTCGGTGCCGTTGTAGCGGCACGTAAAGCTCGTGATGATGTCGCGCGGCACCAGCGCGCCGTCCGCGGTATGGCGGAAGCCGGTCTCCATGATGTGCGAGGTCAAGGTGCGGATCTCGATGATTTCGCCGCGCCTGGCTTTCGCAGGAACGTTGATGAGCGCGGCCATCAATTCATCTCCTCGGTGCAGGCGGCCAGCGTCACGACGATTTCGGTCGTGACCTGCCAGAACGTGTCGTCGGAAAGACGCGCGATCGCCACCACCTTCTGGGTGTCGGCGAGCCGGATCCGGGTCGAGACCTGGGCGCGGCCAGAGGAGGGGCCGAGATGGAAGTTGCCGATGTTCGGCTGCGGGTTCTTCTCGTTGAAGACGTGTATGCTCTTGACGTAGTCGGCCGCCGTCATCGGGCTCGCGACGCTCACGGTCAGCGGCACCGTGTTGCCGTTCTCGACCAGCGGCGGAATGTCGAGCTTCACCTTGCCGGTGCGTACAGGTGCTTCGCCGACGACGTTGCGGATCGCGGCGGTGAGCATCGCCGGTGTCGCCTCCAGCGGCCGCAGCGTGACGATCGGGATCGTCCCGGCGAACGTCACGCTCCCGGCGAGATTCAAGAATTGGCGTCGCGTGGTCGGCATGAACAGTCCTAGTCCCGAAGCGTTGCAAGAAAAGCCACGATGTCCTCGATCTCGGCGGCGGACAAGATCGGTTTGCCGGCGAAGTTGCGCCCGACCCGCACGAGGTGGTCGTTGCGATAATAGAACGGCATGATGGTCTCAGGGTTGAAGCGCGCTGCATCGACCAGTCGAAGCCGCAACTGGCTCACCGTCCAGCGGTTCCCCGCACCCGAGAGGTCAGGCGCGAGGTCGCCCTGGAACCGGGTCTCCGGGAAGGGACCGGAATGGCACAGGATGCAGGTGGTGGTGCGCGCGAGCACAAGCGCGCGCCCGCGCGCGGCATCGCCGGGCGCGCCGGTGAGCGATTCCGCGATGCCGTCGCCGGCAATGTTGTAGGGCAGGAGCTCCTCGGCTCCTGCCTGGCAGGCGAAGGCGCAACTGGCGACGATCAGAACTGCGATATGGACCGATGCTCTAGCCAAAGGTGTCCGCCGTGATGGTTTGAAACCAGTGCTCGGCATCAGTCGCCTCGCGGGCGCGCAATTCGCGCGGCGCCTCGACCGGGCTGGTCGCGCCGCCCTCGACCTCGGCGAAGATGTCGCCCCTGGGCTGGTAATTGCCCGCGAGTGAAAAGCCGTAGCCGGGTGCGACGATGTTGTAGCAGACGCCCGTCAGTCGCGGCGTTTCTGATGCGCGGCCGGCGAGGAGGTTCACGATCGTGGCAGCGCAGGCCTTGCCCTGTGCGCTTGCCGCGGATGCCGATTTGGGAATGCCCCCGCCGAGGCAGGCATCGCCAATGACGTGGATGTTTGGGACAAGCTTCGATTCGAAGGTCACAGGATCGATCGGGCACCAGCCGGTCGCATCCGCAGCGCCCGCGATCTGGGCAATATGTGCAGCGCGTTGAGGCGGAATGACGTTGGCGACATCAGGCGTGTAGTTGCCGAATTCGGTGACGATGGTCCTGGTCGCAGGCTCGACCGAGGTCACGCGGCCGCCTTGCGACAGCCCGATGCGTTCGATCATGTCCCCGTAAAGCTCCTTCCACGCTCTCTCGAACAGTCGCTGCTGGGAGAAATTGTCCTTGGCGTCGAGGATCAAGACCTTTGAGCGCGGCTTCTTCGTTTTCAGGTAATGGGCGATCAGGCTTGCGCGCTCGTAAGGCGCCGGCGGACAGCGCGAGGGATTGGCGGGGATCGCAATCGCGACGGTGCCGCCGTCCGGCATGGCCTCGAGCTGCCGACGCAGCAGCAGCGTCTGCGCGCCGGCCTTCCAGGCGTGCGGCATTTTTTCTGATGCCGTGTCGTCGTAGCCAGGCAGAGCCTCGAAATGGAAGTCGATGCCGGGAGAGAGGACGAGACGGTCATATGGCAGCGCAACGCCATCGGCCGTCACGACGCTGCGCAGCTGCGGCTCGATTGTGGCTACGGCCTGGCTGATCACCGTGACGCCCTCGGCACCGAGCCTGTCATAGCCAAATTGCTGGCCTTCGATATCGCGCAGGCCGGCAATCACCTCGTTGCTGAAGGGGCAGGAGGTGAAGACCGCATTGGGTTCGATCAGGATGACTTGCAAGTTTACCTGCGCGCGCTTCAGCGCGCGGGCGCACGCCGCGCCGCCAAAGCCGCCGCCGACCACGACGACGCGGCCCGCCGATTGCGCGCGCAGGATCGAAGGGACGGCGAATGATGTGGCCGCGGCGGCGATGCCAAGGAGGGCATCCCGCCGTGTCACCGGCGCATTCATGAGTCTTGTCCGGAAAGTGTGCCGCGACGGCCGTTCCGGCCGCCGCGGCGTTTCTCAGGCGAAGGTGATGTTCTGGTCGCGCAACGGCACCGAACGGATGCGCTTGCCCGTCGCCGCGAAGTACGCATTGAGCACCGCCGGCGCCGCGACGCCGATGGTCGGCTCGCCGACACCGCCCCAGAACCCGCCGCTCGGCACCATCACCGATTCGACCTTCGGCATCTCGTTGATGCGCATCGAATTGTAGGTGTCGAAGTTGGTCTGCTCGATCTTGCCGTCCTTGACGGTGCAGCCGCCGTAGAACAGCGCGGAGAGGCCATAGACGAAGGAGCCTGCGATCTGCCGCTCCACCTGCGCCGGATTGACGACGTAGCCGGGATCGGTGGAGGCGACGATACGATGCACCTTGATCTTGTTGCCGTCGGTCACCGAGATTTCGGCGGCGCCGGCGACATAGCTGCCATAGCCCATCACCTGCGCGATGCCGCGATAGATGCCCTTCGGCGCCGGGGTGCTCCAGCCGATCTTCTCGGCCACGGCATTGAGCACCGCCAGATGCTTGGGGTGATTGCCCATCAGCTTGCGGCGGAATTCGAGCGGGTCCTGGCCTGCGGCCTGGGCCAGCTCGTCCATGAAGCATTCCATGTAGATCGCGTTGTGATTGACGTTGACGCCGCGCCAGAAGCCCGGCGGAACATGCGGGTTGCGCATCGCATGCTCGACCAGGAGGTTTGGCACGGAGTAGCCGAACGCAGCTTCGCCGGATTGGGCGACGCCCTGGAATGCGGCCGGATCCATGCCGTTCTGCAGCGCTTCAGGGCGAAGCGAGAACAGGATCGATTGCCCGGACAGGCGATAGTGCAGCGCGATCAGATTGTTGTCGGCATCGAACGCGCCGGTCATCTTGCACTGGGTGATCGGGTGATATCGGCCGTGCGCCATGTCCTCTTCGCGCGACCATAAAAGCTTGATCGGCGTGCCCGGCATCTGCTTGGCGATCAAGACGGCCTGACGGACATAGTCGGTCTGGCCGCGCCGGCCGAAGCCACCACCCGGCATCACCTTGTGCACGTCGCACTTCTCCGCCGGCAGGCCCGACGCTTCCAAGGTGGCCGCGAAGGCCGCCTCGCCATTCTGCGTGCCGCACCAGACCTCGCATTTGTCCGCTGTGTAGACCGCCGTGGCGTTCATCGGCTCCATGGTGGCGTGGTTCTGGTAGGGGTAGCTGTAGACCGCCTCGATCTTCTTGGCGGCACCGGCAATCGCCGCCTTCGCGTCGCCGTTCTTGTTGCCGACATAGGCCGGCTGCGCGTTGTCGAGACCCTCGGTCAGCCATTTCGCGATCGACTCGCTGGAGACCTTGGCGTTGTCGCCCTCGTCCCAGACGATCGGCAGCGCCTCCAGCGCGGTCTTGGCCTGCCACCAGGTGTCGGCAACCACCGCGACCGCGGTGTCGCCGACCTTGACGACCTTCTTGACGCCCTTCATGCCGGTGATCTTGGCTTCGTCAAAGCTCTTCAGCTTGCCGCCGAACACCGGGCAATCCTTGATCGCGGCGTTCAGCATGCCCGGCAGCTTGATGTCGATGCCGTAGATCATGGTGCCGGTGGTCTTCTCGGCGGTGTCCAGCCGCTTCACGCCCTTGCCAATCAGCTTCCAGTCCTTGGGATCCTTCAGCTTGACGTCGGCCGGCGGCGCAAGCTTGGCCGCGGCCTCGGCGACCTTGCCGTAGGTCGTGGTCTTGCCAGACGGCGTGTGGGTGATGACGCTGTTGGCGGCGGTGCATTCGGACGCCGGCACTTTCCACGCCTCGGCGGCGGCCTGGATCAGCATCACGCGTGCGGTGGCACCGCCCTTGCGGACGTAGTCTTGCGAAGAGCGGATGCCGCGGCTGCCGCCGGTCGAGAAATCGCCCCAGACGCGCTTGCGGGCGACGCTCTGGCCCGGTGTCGGATATTCGGTCGAGACCTTCAACCAGTCGCATTCGAGTTCCTCGGCGACGAGCTGGGCGAGGCCGGTGAGCGAGCCCTGGCCCATTTCGGAGCGGGCGATGCGGATGACGACGGTGTCGTCGGGCCTGACCACGACCCAGGCGCCGATCTCGGGGGAGCCGTCGGCGGCGCGGACCACGGTGGGGCCGCCGAAGGGGATATCGAGGCCGATTGCGAGACCTGCGCCGACCGCGGCAGTGCCGATGACGAAGGCACGGCGGTTCATCCTGGGAGAGACATGCTTGTTCATGTGGCGGCTCCTTACGCGCTTGCGATCGTGTGGATCGCTTCGCGCACCTGCTGGAAGGTGCCGCAGCGGCAGATATTGGTGATGGCCTCGTCGATGTCGGCGTCGGTCGGCTTCGGCTTCTCGCTCAGCAGCGCTGCCACCGCCATGATCATGCCGCTCTGGCAATAGCCGCATTGCGGAACATCCTGGGCAATCCAGGCTTCCTGCACCTTGTGCAGTGCGTTGCCGGAGGCGAGCCCTTCGATGGTCGTGATCTTCTTGCCTACGGCCTCGCTGACCGAAACGCCGCAGGAGCGGGTGGCGATGCCGTCGATGTGAACGGTGCAGGCGCCGCATTGTGCAATGCCGCAGCCGTATTTCGTGCCGGTCAGGCCGGCATTCTCGCGGATTGCCCACAGCAGCGGCGTGTCCGGCTCGACGTCGAGCGTGAAGGTTTTTCCGTTGATTGTTAGGTTTGCCATCGCAGTCCCCTGATTGGCCCAATCCACCGATTGGACGCAGGGGCGCAATGTGTCCGGCAAATTGGAAAGGTTCAAATCAATAGTCCGAGGGGTAACCGCCGGAGATTCCCCCCTGGGCGGCTCGCGGCACGGCTTGGGGCGACGTCTACCGGCTCCCGCGCCGTCGCGCCCCTGGAACCGAGAGCGACAGTTTGTCCCTTTTGCCGGGGTGCAAGTCGACGATGCTCTGCTACAGTGGAATCAGCCAAAAAGAGGTTCCATGAACGTACCGCAGCCTTGCAAAGTCCTGATGCTCTATCCGCTGTTCTCGGCAGAGTCCTTCTGGAGCTTTGGCGAATCCTGCAAAGTGTTGGGCGTGAAGCGGCCCGCGGCCCCTTTGGGGCTGATCACGGTTGCCGCGATGTTGCCCGAGAGCTGGACGGTCCGGCTGATCGATTGCAACACGGAGTCCTTCAGCGAGGAGGATCTTTCCTGGGCCGACGTTGTCTTCACCGGCGGAATGATGCCGCAGCAGGCCGACACGTTGCGCCTGATCGAAATTTGCCGTGCCGCGGGCAAGCCGGTGGTCGTCGGCGGTCCCGATCCCACCTCGAGCCCCCACATCTATGAGAGGGCCGACTTCCAAGTGCTCGGCGAGGCCGAAAGCGTTCTCCACGAATTCGTCGCGGCCTGGGACAGTGGCGCACGATCCGGCGTCTTCATCGCGCCGAAATTCCAGGCCGACGTCACCAAGACGCCGGTGCCGCGCTTCGACCTCCTTAAGTTCGAGGACTACCTTTATCTCGGCGTGCAGTATTCCCGCGGCTGCCCGTTCACCTGCGAATTCTGCGACATCATCGAGCTCTATGGCCGGGTGCCGCGAACCAAGACGAATGAGCAAATGCTGGTCGAGCTCGACAGGCTCTACGCCATGGGCTACCGCGGCCATCTCGACTTCGTCGACGACAACTTCATCGGCAACAAGAAGTCGCTGCGGCTGTTCCTGCCGCAGCTTGCCGAATGGCAGCGTGCTCACGGCTATCCCTTCGAATTGTCGACGGAGGCCTCGGTTAATCTGGCCGACGATCCCGAGCTATTGGACCTGATGGGCCAGGCGAATTTCTTCGCCATCTTCGTCGGTATTGAAAGTCCGGATCCGGCGACGCTGGTCGCGATGCGGAAGAAGCAGAACACGCGGCGCAACATCGCCGAGAGCATCCACAAGATCTACGCCGCGGGCATGCTCGTCACCGCGGGTTTCATCGTCGGCTTCGACAATGAGAAGCTCTCGATGGCGGATGCCATGATCGACTTCATCGAAGAGGCGGCGATCCCGGTCAGCATGGTCGGCCTGCTCTATGCCTTGCCGAACACGCAGCTGACGCGCCGCCTCGAGCGCGAAGGCCGGCTGCATCCGGGCCACGATTTGGCGCCGACCATCGGCGCGGATCAGTGCACCGCGGGGATCAACTTCGATCCGGTGCGCCCGTTGCGCGACATCCTGACGGACTACAAGCGCGTGCTGGAGCACATCTACAGCCCGGAGGCCTATGCAAGGCGCATCGACCGTCTGATGACGCTGCTCGACCGCTCTCGCCAGCGCCAGGAGCTCGCGGAAGGCGATATCCGCGCCCGGATCGGCGCGATGGAAACGGTGCACAAGGTGGTCACAGCCCTTCCCGAGGCGCGCGGTCCGCTGTGGCAGACCTTCATGAACTGCGCCAAGCGCGACACCACATCGGCGCGGATCGCCGTGCAGATGATCGCGGCCTATGCCCATCTCGGGCCGTTCTCGCGCAAGGTCATCGCTGCCATCGATACGCGCCTCGCCGCGCTCGACGAGGAGACGGTCATTCCGGTCGCGGCTGTCGAGGTGCCGGCGGCCCGACATCTAGCCTGACGGTCTACTTCACCGCCAGCCGCAAAAAACTCATCACACTGCCGAGCGCGGCAAAGCCCGCGCCAAGCGCCAATGCCACGACTGCGCCATCGTGACCGGCCAGCGAGAAGCAGAGGGCGGCGAGCGCCGCCCCCATCGTCTGCCCCGTCAGGCGCGCGGTGGCGACGATGCCCGAGGCGCTGCCGCTGCGATGCGGCGGCGCGCTCGACATCACCGCCTTCATGTTCGGCGCCTGGAAGAAGCCGAACCCCATACCGCAGATCACCATCCGCCAGATGATGTCGGGGATCGCAGGATTGGCCGGCAGCATCGCGAGCAGCGCCATGCCGAGGCCGAGCAGCACGAGCCCGACGCCGCCGAGCAATCCGACCGCGTGCCGGTCGGAGAGGCGCCCGGCGATCGGCGCCATGATGCCGACCACCAGCGGCCACGGTGTCATGAAGAAGCCGGTCTCGACCTGCGAACGCCCCAGCACGTCCTCGAAATAGAACGGCAGCGAGACGAAGGCGAGGCCCTGCACCGCGAACGAGCACACCGCGGTCGCCGCCGACAGCGCGAACATCGGCCGACTGAACAGGTCGATCGGCAGCATCGGCGCCGGATGGTCGGCATGGCGGCGCGTCAGGATGAAGCCGAGCACCAACGCCGTGACCAGCTCGATGCCAACGACCACCGGTGAGAGATTATGCGCGGCACTGCCGATGCCCGTGATGAACAAGCCGAGACAGGCCGACGCGAGGGCCGCGCCGAGAAAGTCAAAGCCGTGATCGGCGCGCGGCGTCTTCGGCAGCATCGCAAATCCGATGCCGATCGCGACGAGGCCGAACGGGATATTGACGGCGAACAGCCATGGCCACGGGCCGACCGCGAGGATGGCGGATGCGATCGAGGGACCGAAGGTGAAGGCGGTCGCGACCACCAACGCATTGTGGCCGAAGCCGCGGCCGAGCATCCGGCCGGGATAGACGAAACGCACCAGCGCCGTGTTGACGCTCATGATGCCGCTCGCACCCAGCCCTTGCAGCGTGCGCGCAACCAGCAGGCTGTCCAGCGACCAGGCCACCGCGCAGAACAGCGAGGCGATGGTGAACAGGATCAGGCCACCGAGATAGATGCGCTGGTGCCCGACGATCTCGCCGAGCGCTCCGAGCGGCAGCAGCGTCGCCACCAGCGCGATCTGGTAGACGTTGACCACCCAGACCGACTGCTCCGGGCTGACATGCAGGTCGCCGGCAATGGCGGGCAGCGCGATGTTTGCGATCGCGGTGTCGAGCGAGGCCATCGCCAGCGCGGTGAAGATCGCGGCAATGGCCCAGCGCCGCTGTGCGGCCGGAAGGCCGTCGGAAATGGTGTGGTCGGGCTCGCGCGCGCCGGCGGGTAACGTGATTGTCATTGCGTTCGCGCGTTGCTCCGGCGGCCGGCTCCAGGGACTTGGCATGTACTACGGCGCGGCCGCCTTCCACAGGCATATGCTTGCATGCAGTGTATGCGCGAAGGCTGGGCGATGAACCTGCGCGCCGGCGTATGATCGCGCGAACTGCTGCAATGTCAGGGGATCGCCATGCACATCGTCGTTTTGCCCGGTGACGGCATCGGGCCCGAGATCACGACTGCGACATCAGGCGTGCTGCGCGCGGCCTCCGAACGCTTCCAGCTCAATCTGCGACTGGAGGAGCACGCAGTCGGTCATGCGAGCCTCAAACAATTTGGTACGACGGTGCGTCCCGAGCTGCTCGAGATCGTCCGCGCCGCCGATGGGCTGATCCTCGGGCCGACCGCGACCTTCGACTTCAAGGACGAGGCCCATGGCGAGATCAATCCCTCGCGGCATTTTCGCAAGAACCTCGACCTCTACGCCAATGTCAGACCCGCACGCACCTATGCGGGGCTGTCCGGCCGGGTCGGCAATTTCGACCTCGTCGTGGTGCGCGAGAACACGGAAGGGTTTTACGCCGACCGCAACATGGAGCAGGGCAATGGCGAGATGCTGGTCACGTCGGATGTCGTGATCTCGCTGCGTCGGATCACGCGCCATTGCTGCGAGCGCATCGCGCATGCGGCGTGCCGGCTGGCGATGAAGCGGCGCAAGCATCTGACGATCGTGCACAAGGCCAATGTGCTCAAGCTCGGCGACGGCATGTTCCTCGAGATCTGCCGCGAGGCGGCGAACGCCTATCCCGGCCTCGCTGTCGACGACATCCTCGTCGACGCCATGATGGCGCATGTGGTGCGCAACCCCGACCGCTTCGACGTCATCGTCGCTACCAACATGTTCGGCGATATCCTGTCCGATCTCACGGCCGAGCTCTCCGGCAGCCTCGGCCTCGGCGGCTCGCTCAATGTCGGTCACAGCCACGCCATGGCGCAGGCCGCGCACGGCTCGGCGCCCGACATCGCTGGACAGGACGTTGCCAATCCGGTCTCGTTGATCCTCTCGACGGCCCTGCTGCTCGCCTGGTACGGCGAGAAGAGTGGCGCGGTCCGCTACGAGGAAGCCGCGCGTGCGATCGAGGCGGCCGTAACGAAGGCGATCGGCGAGGGCAGGACGACGCGCGACGTCGGCGGCAAACTCGGCACGATCGCGGCGGGGGCCGCGATTGCGGAGATCTTGCAGGCGGGGTGAGTGGTCATGTGCATGTTTTTTTTAAGGGCTCAAAACAAAAAACGCGAAAACAACCCCATGCACAGTAGAAGGCCCCTTGATTAATAAGGGATTTCCGAAACGCGCAGCGATGACATTCGCGGCGGCCCTGACGTTGACGCGTCGGGCAAAACACTGGCAGGATGCCAGGATTGCACCGATCGGCAAAAGACCATCGGGTGCTTCCCATGAAGGAGCGATGTGCGCTTCCTGTGGTGAAGCAGATCCAGGCGTGCAGCTCCGGCATTCCGCTTTCGAAGTGCTAAGTTTCTTTTTTCTTTTTCGCTGATTTTACTCGATGCATTTGCAGAGGTTTATTGCCATGAAGATGTCTGTGCCAATTTTGTGGGCAGCCCTGATCCTCACCGCGACCGCTGCCTTGGCGCAGAATGGGCTTCCGGCTTGGGCGTTCTTGTGGGACCCGACCGTCAAGGTGCCCCCGGCTGACGACAAGCCCAATCAACTCGCCGGCAGCAACGCCGCGTTCAGCTGGAGGCAGGCGCGCGATCTTTTCTTTGCGCCCGATTGGCATCCGGACGACCACCCGGCCATGCCGGAAATCGTTGCCAACGGACGAAAGCCGGATGTCCGCGCTTGCGGATCGTGCCATCGCGTCGAGGGCACCGGCGGTCCTGAAAATGCGAGTCTCGCGGGCTTGCCGGCGAGCTATCTCGTTCAGCAGCTGGCTGATTTCAAAAGCGGCGCGCGAAAGATGTCGGGGCCGGAGAGGCCCTCCACACAATTGATGATGGCGTCAGTCAAAGCCATGACCGACGCCGAGGTGCGCGCTGCGGCAGATTATTTCTCTGCGCAGAAGCCCAAGCAGATCATCAAGGTCGTCGAAAGCGAAAGCATTCCAAAGACAGGGCCATCCCGCTTGTTCTACGTCAAAAGCCCGGAGGGCGGCTCCGAAATCCTCGGCCCGCGCATCGTCGAGGTACCGGACGATGTGGATCAGTTCGAGCTTCGAGACTCCCGGGCGAGCTTCACAGCCTATGTGCCGGTTGGAAGCCTGGCGAGGGGAGAAACACTCGCCAAGACGGGTGGATCGGGAATCACCGTTGCCTGCGGTAGCTGCCACGGTCCGGAGTTGAAAGGCGTCGGTGATATTCCGCCAATTGCCGGGCGCTCGCCGACCTACATCGTGCGCCAGCTCCATGAATTCCAAAGCGGGGGGCGCGTGGCAAGCGCAAGCTCCCTGATGCAACAGACTGTCGAAAAGCTGTCGCAAAACGACATGATCGCGCTGGCTGCCTACGTGGCGTCGCTCTCGCCATGATCCGAGCCGCTGCTGCGGGGGATGACGTCGCTCGTTGGCCCTTATCGTCGGTTGGCGTAGGGCATCGGCAGGTCCGGAGTCTGGCTCGAGCAGAAGTCATCGCCTCCGGTGCAGACTGCCGCCTCTGACCCGACCCGGTCATCAGTTCGCTTGGACCAACGTAGAACAATGGCTGTTCTCAGCCGGGGTGTATGAGATTGGATTGGTAATGAAACGACGAGAATTCCTGACTTTGGTTGCTGTGGCGTCTGCGTTGCCTCTGGCAGCGCGAGCACAGCAAGCAAAGCGAGTGCCCCGAATTGGCCTTCTCCTCCCTCCACCGCGGAATCTGGAAGTCGACGCATTCATCAAGGGGCTCAGCGATCTCGGTTGGGTTAACGGCGTGAACGTTCATGTCGAATATCGCGACGCCGGCGGCGACGACGGCAGGCTGCCGGCGCTTGCGAATGAACTCGTCGCTCTTGATGTTGACGTTCTCGTCACAGCCACATTTCCCGGGATTCTTGCCGCTCACAACGCAACGACAAGAATTCCGACCGTGATGATCGTGGGCCCCGATCTGGTGACCATAGGGCTTGCAGCCAGCATGGCTCATCCTGGCGGCAACATCACGGGACAGACCTTTTTCCTGATAGAACTAGCTGCAAAGCGCTTGGAGATCCTCGCAGGCTTGGCTCCCTCGACCAGACGCGTAGGGGTGCTCATGCAGCGAGGAAATCCACTGAACAACGCTACCATGAGCACCATGAGGAACGCAGCGCAGGCATTGAAGATGGAGCTACTACCTATCGAGGTCGACGTCCCCGGCGATCTCGAAAGCGCGCTGTCACTCGTCGGTTCTAATTCTATGGACGGCCTCGTGATCACGGACGCAAACGCGTTTGTCACCAACACGTCCATGGTGGCCGCGATTGTGGACAAGTGCCATGTGCCATCGGTTGCCGCACCCATCGTCGCCTCCCGGGGGGCGGCCCTGATGGGTTACGGTGTCGACTTCACCGCAATGTTCCGCCACGCCGCTGTTTTCGTCGACAAGATATTGAAGGGTGCCAACCCCGCGGAGATTCCCATCGAGCAGCCGACGCAGTTCAAGACCGTTATCAACCACAAGACCGCAAAGGCGCTCGGCGTGGAGATACCTCCGTCGTTGCTGGTGCGCGCGGACGACGTGATCGAATAACAGCGGCGATCTCTGCAGCAGCCTCGGCCTCGGCGGCTCGCTCAATGTCGGTAACAGCCACGCCATGCGCAGGCCGCGCATGGCTCGGCGAAGTCCGCTCCTACGTTTGTGAGCCGGCTATTCCGCCGCCTCAAGAAACTGGCACGGCTTCACAGCAGAAGAGTCAAGAACTCATAGGCGATCACGGTAGTACCGAGACAGCGCCGCCAGGGGTTCACGCCGCGGACAATCTCGTCGGCGGCCCAGATGATGAGCCCGCCCTTTACCAGGATTGTCAAACCGGCGCTGACTTTGCCCGCGGAAGGCCAGATCCAAAGCAGAACGCCGGCAACGATCACGATCCACAGTACAAGGTTGGGCCACTGAGCGATCGTGATGGCACCGGTTTCGCGGTTGCGGAAGAACCACTGCAAAAATCGCCGCACGATCACCTAGCCGAGCTCGACCTCTCCCTCTTCACGCCCCTTCCAATAGGTTACGCGGTTGGCTTTCACCTTGATCAGCACGATGCCTGGCGTATCGACGCCCTCATCGAACCACTTGTCGAGATCACTCGTCCAATGCTGTTGGAAGTCGCCTTGTCCCGGATCAGTTCGGCAGTGCCTTCAACGGCAACGTAGATCCCCTGCGAAAGAAGGCCCGCTTCTGATGAATATCCGAGCGCTACTTTCGGATTGCGTTGAATATCCGATACGGCCCGAGCCTTTTCATAGCTGAAGTAGTACGACGTGCCGTCATAGGCGACGTCCCCATTGTTGCTCATGGGACGGTTGGCGATCTCGCCATTCTCGGTGTGGGTCGAAAGAATGGCAATGTCGATGCCGGCCATTTCATTCGCGATGTCGGCGAGTGACTTCTTGGACATGAATTTTCCTCCAGTGACGCTGGAGCAACGTAAGGATCAGGCCCGTGGTTCCTTGAAAGAGAGGGCGGGATGCGAACCCGTGCACTTTCATCCCTCCCATCGCTTGTCAGTTAGAAAGGGCGAGAGGCTGAGCGCACGCCCCTAGAACTGATACCTCCTCAGTCCCCCATCCACCGGGATCACCGTGCCCGTGATGTACCGCGCCACGGGCGACGCCAGAAACACCGCGAGCGCGGCGAGGTCTTCCGGCTCGCCCCAATAGCCGACGGGAATCTCTTCTTCCGCGAACCGCTCGCGATAATCGGGCGCGTAGTTGCGGCGGATCTGTTCGCTCATGATGCGGCCGGGCGGGATGCAGTTGATGGTGATGCCGTGCTGTCCGATCTCGCGGGACAGGCCCTTGGCCCAGGCGTGCACGGCGGCTTTGGCGGCAAAGGCAGCGTTGAGGCCTTCGGGTTCGGACTTGCCGGTGATGTTGACGATGCGGCCCCATTTGCGTTCGATCATCTGCGACAGCAGCGCATGCGCGATGCGGCGGTAGCTGGTGAAATTCAGCGCGATCGCCTCGTCCCATTGGCTGTCGGGCGCATCGACGGGGAGGGGGCGGCTGCCGCCGGCGTTGTTGATGAGGATGTCGACATGGCCGAGCTCGCTCACGGCGAAAGCCGAAATCTTCTCCGCCGCGTCCTTGGCCATCACGTCCTGCTCGAACGGGGTGATCAGGCCGGAGCCGACTTCCGTCACCAGCTCGGCGAGCAGGTCGGTGCGCCGTGCCACGCCGACGACGTGCACGCCTTCGGCAGCCAAGCCCTTGGCGATGGCGCGGCCAATGCCGACGCTCGCTCCGGTGACGACGGCGGTTTTCGATTTGAGCCCAAGGTCCATGGTCACACGCTCTCTTGTTTGCGTTTTGCTTCTTGCTGTTCGTTTCCTGCCCCGTCGGGCCGGCTTGCGAATTGCCTGAGCGGGACGAGCAGTGGTAACCAAGAGCAACGGTGAAGGAAACACGAAAAAGAAAAGGCGTCGGCGATGGTCTGGGACCCGCAGCAATATCTAAAGTTCTCCGGTCACCGGCTTCGGCCCGCCATCGATCTGTTGATGCGGATTCCGGATTTCGCCCCGCGTGCGGTCGCCGATCTCGGCGCCGGCGCCGGCAACGTCACCAAGCTGATCAAGGAGCGTTGGCCGGACGCGGCGGTGACCGGTGTCGAGGGCTCGGCCGAGATGGTTGCTGCCGGCCGCAAGGCGGCACCGGACGTGGAATGGTCCCACGAGGACCTCGGCCACTGGCGCCCGATGAAACAATATGACGTGGTCTATTCCAATGCCGCGCTGCACTGGCTGCCCAATCATGCGGCACTGTTTCCATCTATCATGGAGAAGGTAACGCCCGGCGGAATGCTCGCTGTGCAGATGCCGCGCAACTTTCTGGCACCCTCGCATGTGCTGATCGGCGAGACCGCGCTGGACGGTCCCTGGCGGTCCAAGGTCGAGCATCTCGTCACGCCGCCGCCGGTCGAAGGGCCGGCCTACTATCACGGTCTTCTTGCTCCGATGTCGGCCAATATCGACATCTGGGAGACCGAATATCTGCAAGTGCTGGAAGGCGAGAACCCCGTGAAGGAGTGGACCAAGGGGACCTGGCTGACGCGTTATCTCGACATCTTGCAGGGCGACGAGAAGGCCGCGTTCGAAGCCGCCTATGGGATGCGGGTCGCGAAAGCCTATCCGAAGAACGCCGCGGGACAGACGCTGTTTCCGTTCCGGCGTCTGTTCATGGTCGCCCAGCGCAGCGGCTGATCGCACTGCCGCAATGCGACATAAGCGCTCGCTTCCGGGAACGGCAGCGGGTGCCGGGTTGCGCAAGATAGCTTGGCTGCGGCAAATTGGGCTTAGGTCTAGTTGTTCGGGTAGCGGATTGCTGCCACTACTGAAACCGGAAAACAAAAAAGACCCGGTTTTAGAGGTTGTTGGGAGGTACCTTCATGCGCAAGCTGCTTCTTGCGGTCGCCGCCGCAGCACTTTTCGTGGCGCCTGTCTTGTCACCCGTCTTGGCCCAGGCCCAGAGCCCCATCGTCATCAAATTCAGCCACGTCGTCGCCAACGACACTCCCAAGGGCAAAGGCGCGCTGAAGTTCAAGGAGCTCGCGGAGAAGTACACCGACGGCAAGGTCAAGATTGAAATCTACCCGAACTCCACGCTGTACAAGGACAAGGAGGAGATCGAGGCGCTGCAGCTCGGCTCGGTGCAGATGCTCGCGCCCTCGACCGCCAAGTTCGCACCGCTCGGTATCAAGGAGTTCGAGGCGCTCGACCTGCCCTGGTTGTTCAAGGACGACCAGACCTATTCCAACGCGATGAAGGGCAAGATTGGCAAGTGGCTGTTCGAGAAGCTCGAAACCAAGGGCATCACCGGGCTCGCTTATTGGGACAACGGCTTCCACATGCTCTCCGCCAACCGTGCCCTGATGAAGCCGACCGATTTCCAGGGGCTCAAATTCCGCATCTCCGGATCGAAGGTCGCCGACCAATATCTTCGTATCATGGGCTCGATCCCCCAGATCATGGCGTTTTCCGAGGTCTACCAGGCCTTGCAGACGGGCGTGGTCGACGGCTGCGAGAACACCGCGTCCAACTACCTGACGCAGAAGTTCTACGAGGTGCAGAAGGACATCACCGTGTCCTATCACGCGCACCTGCAATATGCCGTCATCGTCAATTCGAAATTCTGGTCCGGCCTGCCGCCTGATATCCGCGCCCAGCTCGAGAAGGCGATGAACGAGGCGACCGACTACACCAACCAGATCGCGCACCAGGAAAACGAGGATGCACTGGCCGAGATCAAGAAGACGGGCAAGACCACGCTGCATTATCTGACTGACGCCGATCGCAAGGCGTGGCAGGAAGCGATGCAGCCGACCTACAAATGGGCAAAGGGGCGGGTGGGGCAGGAAGTGCTCGATCTCGTCGCCAAGGAACTCGACGTCAAGATGAACTGACGCCGGCGCGCTTTGAGAACAACCATGAACGGTCGGGAGTGATCGCACTCCCGGCCGTTGCTCTTGAATGATGAGCCAAGCTGAGGGGACCAAATTGCTGCGTGCATTGAATCGTGTGCTCAATCATCTCGAGGAATGGCTGATCGCGACGATGATCGCGGCCGCGACATCGCTCATCTTCGTTGCCGTGCTGCACCGATATGGCGCCGGGCTGTCGATCGACATCGCCAAATGGGCAGAGGCGCGCAATCTGGCCTTCCTGTCCGTTCCCGCGCGAGCCGCGTTCGTCTGGCTTGCCGCTCTCGACCTGTCCTGGGCGCAGGAACTCTGCATCTACATGTTCATCTGGATGGCGAAGTTCGGTGCGGCCTACGGGGTGCGCACCGGCATCCATGTCGGCGTCGACGTCCTGGTCAACGTCCTTCCGGGCGGATCGCGCCGCCGCGTCATCACGTTCGGCCTGATGTGCGGCGCCCTTTTCACCGCGATCGTTTGCTATTTCGGGGCCGCGTTCGTCGGCCAGATGTGGCAGACCGGCCAGCAATCCAACGATCTCGAAGCGCCGATGTGGCTGGTGTATCTCACCATCCCGCTCGGCTCCGGGCTGATGTGCTTCCGCTTCCTGCAGGTTGCCTGGTCGTTCTATCACACCGGCGAGCTGCCGCATCACGACGTGGCCGGCGTCGAGGGCGTGGAAGTAGACCCGGTCCATCCGGCCCCGGTCACGCGCAGTCAGGTCATCCGCGACGAACGCAGCCCGCTCGGCTGGGTCCTGATGTTGTTGCCGGTCCTGATCGTGGCCGTGTGCTTCGCCCACTCCGCGCACGTGATCACGCTGCCGCAGGGCCTGCGTGTCGCCGTGGTTTTCGGCCTTCTGCTGTCGTTGATGCTCACAGGCATGCCGATCTCGATCGCGCTCGGCCTCACCGTGCTCAGCTTCATGTTCACGCTGACCGACGTGCGAACGGAATCGGTGGCGCTGAAGCTGTTCACCGGCATCGAGAGCTTCGAGATCATGGCGATCCCGTTCTTCATCCTTGCCGGCAACTTCCTGACCCATGGCGGCGTGGCACGCCGGATGATCGCGTTCGCGACTTCGCTGGTCGGGCATTGGTACGGCGGCCTCGCGCTCTCGGGCGTGGTCGCCTGCGCGCTGTTCGCCGCGATTTCCGGCTCGTCGCCGGCCACCGTGGTGGCGATCGGATCGGTGATCCTGCCCGCGATGGTCGCGCAGGGATTCCCGAAGAGGTTCGGGGCGGGCGTGATCACGACCTCGGGCTCGCTGGGAATTCTCATTCCACCCTCGATTCCGATGGTGCTTTTTGCCGTCTCCACCAACACCTCCGTCGGCAAGCTGTTCATCGCCGGCATCGTGCCAGGGCTCGTGCTCGCCATGCTGCTCGGCGCCACGACGTTCTATCGGGCCTGGCGTAACGACTATCCGAGGATGCCGAAAGCAACCTTCTACGAACGCTTCGATGCGTTCCGCAAGTCGATCTGGGGTATCCTGCTGATCGTGATCGTGATCGGCGGCATCTACAGCGGCCTGTTCACACCGACCGAAGCTGCCGCCGTCAGTGCGGTGTACGCCTTCGTCGTCGCAGTGTTCATCTACAAGGATCTGAAGCTGCGAGATGTGCCGCGCGTGCTGCTGTCGTCGGCAAATCTTTCGGCGATGCTGCTCTACATCATCACCAACGCAGTCTTGTTCTCGTTCCTGATGACCTACGAGAACGTGCCGCAAGCGCTGGCGCAATGGATGATCGACCAGGGCCTCGGCTGGATTGGATTCTTGCTCCTCGTCAATCTCCTGCTGCTGGTGGCGGGCAACGTGATGGAGCCGTCCTCGATCATCCTGATCATGGCGCCAATCCTGTTTCCGGTTGCGATCAAGCTCGGCATCGATCCGATCCATTTCGGCATCCTGATGACGGTCAACATGGAGGTCGGGCTGTGCCATCCGCCGGTCGGCCTCAATCTCTACGTCGCCTCAGGCATTGCCAAGATGGGCATCACCGAGCTCACGGTCGCGGTGTGGCCATGGCTGCTGACGATGCTGGCATTCCTGGTGGTCGTGACATATTGGCCGGGCCTGTCGCTGTGGTTGCCGAGGCTGCTGGGCATGTAGCTGCGAACAAGCTGCTTCTCTCCACCTGTGGGCGCGGGGCTACGCGTTGCTGCGTCCTCCCGCCATGGCAATCGGCCACGAGATGCGGTTAGATGCCGCGGAACAGGCGGGGAGGAGGTCGAGATGGCAGACACGTCCAGCAACGGGCCGAAGAGCGCAACGCCGTCCGTCATCGCGCAGCAGACGGCGATGCTGAATGCGTTGCCGTTTTCCGACACGCGGGATTTCGACGACGCCGCGCGCGGCTTTCTCGGCACCATCGAGAACGCGGAGATCACCAATCCGCAAGGGCGGACGGTCTGGAGCCTCGAGCCCTACGGCTTTCTCGCCGCAGAGCAGGCGCCGGCCACGGTCAATCCGAGCCTGTGGCGGCAGTCGCGGCTCAACATGCAGCACGGCCTGTTCGAGGTCGTACCCGGAATCTACCAGGTGCGTGGGCTCGACATCGCCAACATGACGCTGATCGAAGGCGACAGTGGCGTCATCGTCGTCGACACCCTGACCTCGATCGAGGGCGCGCGCGCCGCGCTCGATCTCTACTACAGGCATCGCGGCCGGCGACCGGTCGCGGCCGTGATCTTCACCCATACCCACACCGACCATTGGGGCGGCGCGCGCGGCGTGCTGGAGGAGGATGCACTCGCGACCGGCCGCGTGCCGATCATCGCGCCGAACTTGTTCATGGAGCATGCCGTCTCCGAGAACATCATCGCGGGACCTGCGATGCTGCGCCGGGCGCAGTACCAGTTCGGGCCGCTCCTCGCCAAGGGTGCGCGCGGGCAGGTCGATTGCGGCCTTGGCAAGTCGATGGCGGCAGGTTCGGTGGCGCTGCTGCGGCCGACCGATTTGATCATGGCGACCGGCGACCGGCGCGTGATCGACGGCGTCGAGTTCGAATTCCAGATGGCGCCGAACAGCGAAGCGCCGGCGGAGATGCATTTCTTCATCCCGCGTTACAAGCTGTTGAACCTGGCCGAGAACTGCACCCACAATTTCCACAATCTGCTACCGTTCCGCGGCGCCGACGTGCGCGACGCGCTGGCCTGGTCGAAATATCTGGGCGAGGCCCTGCAGCTCTGGGACGGCAAGGCGGAGGCGATGTGCGGCCAGCATCACTGGCCGGTGTGGGGACGCGAACGCATCGGCACCATGATCCGCCAGCAGCGCGACCTCTATAAGTTCGCGCATGACCAGACCATCCGCCTGATGAACCACGGCCTCACCGCGGCCGAGATCGCCGAAACGATCCAGCTGCCCACGAGCCTGGAGGGCGCCTGGCACGGCCGCGGCTATTACGGCCACATCCGGCACAATGTGAAGGCGATCTATCAAAAGTATCTGGGCTGGTACGACGCCAATCCGGTCAATCTCGATCCGTTGCCCCCGGTTGAGTCGGGCAAGAAATTCGTCGAGTACATGGGCGGCGCCGGCGCCATCCTCGCGCGGGCGCGTGTCGATTTCGACAAGGGCGAATTCCGCTTCGTGGCGCAGGCGCTCGGCCATCTCGTCTTTGCCGAGCCGGACAATCAGGCCGCGCGTGCGTTGCTGGCGGATACGCTGGAGCAGCTCGGCTACGCCGCCGAAAGCGCGACCTGGCGCAATGCCTATCTGTTCGGCGCGCAGGAATTGCGCCAGGGCATGCCGAAGGTGCCGGCACGCCCGCCAATGCCCCGCGAGACGCTGGCGGCGCTGCGCACCTCACAGCTCTGGGACGTGCTCGGCATCCGCCTCAACGGACCGAAGGCGGAAGGAAAGCACATCGTGCTGAACTGGAGCTTTTCCGACACGGGCGAGACCTTCGTGCTCAATCTGGAGAACTGCGCGCTCACCTACACAGCGGGCATGCAGGCGGACAATGCAGATGCCAGCTTCACGCTCGCGCGGTCGACGCTCGATGAGGTGATCGCAAAACTGACCAGCTTCCCGGAGGCGGTGGCCGCCGGCAAGGTCAAATTCGCCGGCAATCCGATGCGCCTCGCCGAGCTGATGGGCCTGATGGACGAATTCCCGCGCATGTTCGAGATCGTCGAGCCGAAGCGGGCGGTGGTGAGATAGAGTACCGCATTCTTCCGTCATTGCGAGCGCAGCGAAGCAATCCAGAATCTCTCCGCCGGGACGGCCTGGATTGCTTCGCTGCGCTCGCAATGACGGTTGATAGAGAGGAGCGCGCCCCACGCAAATGTCGATGGCCGGGACATGCCCGGCCATGACGGTCGCGATGGGATGGGCGCGTGCTCCTGCTACTCCGCGCTGCTCACCAGCTTGATCCGCGGCGCCTGTTCCTCGTCGAGGCTGCGATAGGCCGCGAGATAATCCAGCGCCATGCGCCGCGCCGTGAAGCGCGTCTCGAACTGCTTGCGGATGAGGGAGCGGTCGAGTTGCGGCAGGCGACCGACGACGCCGGCTGCGCTGAGGACGTCCTCGACGACAAAGCCAGTGAGGCCATCGTCGATGATCTCGGGCACCGAGCCGCGGTTGAAGGCGATGACCGGCGTGCCGCAGGCCATGGCTTCGATCATCACCAGGCCAAACGGCTCCGGCCAGTCGATCGGCAGCAAAAGGCCGAGTGCGCCGCTCAGGAAGTCCGACTTCTCATGATCGCTGATCTCGCCGATGAATTCCACCAGCGGATTGTTCTCGATCATCGGCCGGATCAGCTCGTCATAGTAATCCTGGTCGGCGCGATCGACCTTGGCGGCGATCTTGAGCGGAATGCCGCAATGCGTCGCGATCTTGATGGCGCGGTCGACGCCCTTTTCCGGCGCGATGCGGCCGAGCACGGCGAGATATTCCTGTTTCGCCGGCTTCGGCGTCAGCAAATTCTCGGGCAGGCCGTGGTGGATCGTCCTTACCCAGTTCGCCTGCGGCACCGGCCGGCGCTGCGCGTTCGAGATCGAGATGACGGGGACCTTCGAGAAGGTGTTGAAGACCGGTTGATGCTCCGGCAGGTCGAGCCGGCCGTGCAGCGTGGTCAGGAACGGTGTCGGCTGCCGGTAGAACAGCGACCACGGATAATAATCGAGGTGGAAGTGGAGGAAGTCGAACTCCTCATCGTCACATTTCTGCCGCACCCGCTCCAGCATCACCATATGCAGCGCATTGGGATCGCGCACGGAACCGTCGAGACGGAGTGCCCGCGGCCACAGCGCATCCAGCTTTGCCGAGGTTTGCGAGTCGCCGCTCGCGAACAGCGTCACATCGTGCCCAAGGGCCACCAGCTCTTCCGTCAACCAATGCACCACCCGCTCGGTGCCGCCATACAGCTTGGGTGGAACAGCCTCCGTCAACGGAGCTACCTGCGCGATGCGCATCTCACCATCTCCTCTGTGCGATCATGATTGTAGAAAGCCCCCGCCTGTTCAGCACCGGCACGCCAGTCAAGGGAACGTTCCCGCACTTGCGAAGTTCCTTCTCCAGAACGTTACTTATTCGACACGTCGGATGCTCGTCGCGATGCTGCCATCACATCTTCGCAGAACGCCCGCATCCGCATGTCGTGATGAGTGTGCCCGGGAACCGAGGCAAGTGGCCGATGTTCAGTCGGCTAACAACAAAAGTTTGAATCATCACGACGGGGTCGATAGTCACATGGATCATCTTTCTGGATACGCGCACCGGCCGTTTGCCTTTGTTTTGCGCTATCTTCGGCGTCGCCTTGCGTCGCATCTCGTGATCCTGACCGCTGTGGTGGCGGCCGTTGCCTGCTCCGTAGGCACTCAGTATGGCGTCAAATCCCTCGTCGACAGCTTGTCGGCCGGCGCTTCGCATGGTGGGAACGTATGGCTGGCATTCATTTTCCTCATGACGCTGATCGCCGCCGACAATTTCCTTTGGCGGGTCGCGAGCTGGACGGCCAGCTTCACCTTCGTCCGTGTCACGGGTGATTTACGCCGTGACATATTTCGTCATCTGACCGGCCACGCGCCGAGCTACTTCTCCGACCGCATGCCCGGCATGCTGACCAGCCGCATCACGGCGACGTCGAATGCGGTGTTTACGGTCGAAAACATGTTCGTCTGGAATGTGCTGCCGCCGTGCATCGCAACGGTTGCCGCAATCGCACTGATTGGAACCGTCAGTCCCTATATGGCACTCGGCCTGATGGTGATTGCCGGCGGCATGGTGCTTGCGATGTTCCGCCTCGCTGCCGCGGGAAAGCCGCTGCATGACGACTTCGCCGACAAGGCCGCCGTCGTCGACGGCGAGATGATCGACGTCATCAGCAACATGCCGCTGGTCCGCGCCTTCTGCGGCATCGGGCACGAGCATGAGCGCTTCGACGCGACTGTGAACCGGGAGCTCACCGCGCGCGGCCGCAGCCTGCGCTATCTGGAGAAGCTGCGGCTTATCCATGCCGGCGTCACTGTCGTGCTCACGATCGCCCTGATGGCCTGGGCGATCATGCTCTGGCAGGATGGCCGGGCGACCACGGGCGACGTCGTGCTGGTCTGCACCCTCGGTCTCTCTATTTTGAACGCGACGCGCGATCTCGCGGTGGCGTTGGTCGACGTCACCCAGCACGTTGCGCGGCTGACCGAGGCGATCGCCACGCTGCTGGTGCCGCATGAATTGCGCGACCACCCCGAGGCCGAGCCACTGGTGAAGAGTGGCGCGGCGATCGCGTTCAACAATGTCACTTTCGGCTATCCCGGGGCTGCGAAGATCTTCGAACGATTCAGCCTGCGCCTGCAACCAGGCCAGCGTGTCGGCCTGGTCGGCCAGTCCGGCGGCGGCAAGTCGACGCTGTTCACGCTGCTGCAGCGCTTCTACGATACCGACGAGGGCAGCATCACCATCGACGGTCAGGACATTTCCAAGGTGACGCAGCTGAGCCTGCGCGAGGCGATCTCTGTCGTGCCGCAGGACATCTCGCTGTTCCACCGCTCGATTCGCGAAAACATCCGCTATGGTCGCCCGAACGCGACCGACGACGAGGTGCTGCGTGCGGCGATTGCGGCGCGCTGCGATTTCGTCGAAAGCCTGCCTGGTGGTCTCGACACCATGGTCGGCGACCGCGGCGTCAAGATGTCCGGCGGTCAGCGCCAGCGCATCGCGATCGCGCGCGCCTTCCTGAAGGACGCGCCGATCCTGCTGCTGGACGAGGCGACCGCCGCGCTCGACAGCGAATCCGAAGAGGCGATCCGCGAGGCGTTGTCGCGGCTGATGCGCGGCCGCACGGTCATCGCGATCGCCCATCGTCTCGCGACCCTGCGCAATTTCGATCGCGTGGTCGTGTTGAGGGGTGGTAAGATCATCGAGGACGGGTCGCCCGAGCGTCTGATGCAGGGCCACGGGCCCTATCGTGAGCTGGTCACGCAGGAAATGAGCCGGCTCGCCCAAGCCGCCGCGTAAACCAACAGTCGCGTTCGAGTCGGTTGCGTGTCGAAACAAGCGCAGGGGAGCTGCTGATGTCGGCTGAAGCCGTTACCCAATTCGTCTCCGTGACGCGGACCGTGGACCAGGTCGCGGAGCAGCCTTTCTATATTCCGATGACGGGACCGTCGGCGCGGCCGCGGCGTTCGCTCAAGCACGACGACACCTTCATCGTGCTCGACAGCCATGGCGACATCGGCGCGTCGGCCGGCGGGCCCGATGGCCTGTTCCATCACGACACGCGCTACCTTGCGAGGCTCGAGCTCGTGCTCGACGATCTCCAGCCGTTGCTGCTGGGCTCGAATCTGCGCGACGACAATTCGGCCCTGACCGTCGATCTCACCAATCCAGACATCTACCGGCAGGGCAGTCTCGTGCTGCAAAAGGACCTGCTGCACATCGTGCGCACGATCTTCCTGTGGCGCGGCACCGCTTATCAGCGCATCGGCGTGCAGAATCACGGCGACCGCCCGGCTGCCTTCGCGCTGACACTGCTGTTCGACAACGATTTCGCCGATCTGTTCGAAGTCCGCGGCGAGCGGCGCCCGCGCCGCGGCATCGGCTCGAGCCGGCTGTTGGGACCGACCGACGTGCTGTTCGACTACCGCGGTCTCGATGACGCCGAGCGCACCACCAGCCTGCATTTCGATCCGCGCCCGACGAAGTTGTCGGTGAATGCCGCGACCTGGCAGCTCGAACTCGACCCGCATGAGTCGAAATCCCTGTTCGTGGCCGTGTCCTGCAACCGGCCGGTCGCGGAGAAGCCGGCGCGCTTTTTCAGAAGCCTGCTCGCCCACCGCCGCGAGATGCGCCGATCGACGATGGGGGCCGCCAGCATCGAGACCTCCAACAACATCTTCAACGAGGTGCTGTGCCAGGCCATGGCCGACCTCAACATGCTGATGACGGAGACGCCGCAGGGCCGCTATCCCTATGCGGGGATTCCCTGGTACTCGACGACGTTCGGCCGCGACGGGCTGATCACCGCGCTGCAGATGCTGTGGGTCGATCCGCGGATCGCCAAGGGCGTGCTGCGGCGGCTGGCCCATTTCCAGGCCAAAGCGGTCGATCCGCTCGCCGATGCCGCGCCCGGCAAGATCCTGCATGAGATGCGCGGCGGCGAGATGGCGGCGCTGCGCGAGGTGCCGTTCGCGCAATATTACGGCAGCGTCGATTCCACGGCCTTGTTCGTCCTGCTGGCAGGAAGCTATTTCGAGCGCACCGGCGACGAGAAGACCTTGACAGAGCTGTGGCCGGCCATCGAAGCGGGGTTGGCCTGGATCGACGGCCCCGGTGATCCCGACAAGGACGGCTTCGTCGAATATCAGCGCGCCACGGAAAAGGGCCTCGCCAACCAGGGCTGGAAGGATTCCTACGACGCGATCTTCCATGCCGATGGCCAGCTTGCGGAAGGCAATCTCGCGCTCGCCGAGGTGCAAGGTTACGTCTTTGCCGCCAAGCGGCTCGCCGCGCGTTGCGCGCTTCGGCTCGGCAAGCCTGATCTCGCCAGGAAGCTCGAGGCCGAGGCCAAGACGCTGGCCGAGCGTTTCGAGGCCGCGTTCTGGTGCGAGGAGCTCGGCACCTATGCGCTTGCGCTCGACGGCAAGAAGCGGCCGTGCAAGGTGCGGACCTCGAACGCCGGCCAGATCCTGTTCAGCGGCATGATCCGCGAGGATCGCGCGCGGCTCGTCGCCGCCGATTTGATGCGGCCGCATTTCTTTTCGGGGTGGGGCATCCGCACCGTCGCTGTCGGCGAGGTGCGTTACAACCCGATGTCCTATCATGACGGGTCGATCTGGCCGCACGACAATGCGCTGATCGCGCTCGGGCTCGCGCGCTACGGGCTCAAGCATTCGGTCGCGCATGTCTTCAAGGGACTGTTCGACGCCGCGACCTACATGGACCTGCGCCGGTTGCCCGAATTGTTCTGCGGTTTCCGGCGCGAGAAGCGGCGCGGCCCGACGCTCTATCCGGTTGCCTGCGCGCCGCAGGCCTGGGCCAGCGCAACGGCGTTCACGCTGCTGGAGGCGGCGCTGGGCATCGAGTTCGACGTGGCGCGCGGCGAGATCCGGCTGCGCAATCCGCATCTGCCGGCGTTTCTGCACGAGGTGATCTTGCGCGATCTGCGTCTGGGCGAGTCCAGCGTGGACCTGCGCGTCAGCCGCCATGGCGACGACGTGGCGCTGGAGGTGCTGCGTACGCGTGGCCAGATCCAGGTTTCGATCGTGCTGGCGCGCTAGCGGCGCGCCGGGAGGAGGGTGCATGCGTACCGCCGGATGGTTGGCCCTGGGCGTCGTTATGGTCGTCGGGATGACGCTCGCCGTGTCACGCGCCGCGGAGCAGGCGCCCGCACCCGCGACTGAAGCGAATGCACCGCCGACGGTGCAGCCGCCGGCGTCATCCGTCCCCGTCACGCCAAAGAATGCCGCGCCACCGCCGTCGGTCACGATCATCGGCGCGAGCGACGCGCACGGTGTGCTTGGACGTGACGTGCTCAGCGCGGCGAACGAGGACATGGGCCGCATCGTCGACGTCATCGTCGATCGGAGTGGGCACGTGCGCGCTGCCGTGATCGATTTCGGCGGCTTCCTCGGCGTCGGCAGCCGCAAGATCGTGGTGGACTGGAACGCGATGCGGTTCGGCAAGATCGTCAACAAGAAGGACAGCATCACGCTGGAATTGACCAAGGCACAGGTCGCAGCCGCGCCGGAATACAAGGAGGACACGCCGATGGTGGTGCTCGGCGCGTCCGGCAGCCTGCAGCCACTGCAAGCTGTTCAGTGAGGCGCGGGGAGGAATGGCCGCCGGTGCTGTTGTCGAGAAAGCCGAATCATGCGGATCGCGAGGGCCGCGTTGAGCAGGACAAATTCTCGGTGCCGTCGCCTGCCGGCATCCCGGCGCCGTCGCGCCAGAGCCTGCGCGGCCTCGACTGGTTCATCTTCTTCCTCGCCGACGTGCAGACCGGATTCGGGCCGTTCATCGCAGTTTATCTGACGACCCAGAAATGGACCCAGGTCGAGATCGGCCTCGTGCTGTCGATCGGCGGCATCGTTGCCCTGATCGGCCAGATGCCGGGCGGCGCCATCATCGATGCCGCGAAATCCGAGCGGCTGGTCGCAGGCCTCGCGATCGCCACCATCGGCTGCTGCGCGCTTGCCTATGCGGCAATGCCGATCTTCCCCGTGGTGGTGGCTGCGGCCACCTTGCACGCGGCAGCAAGCTGCGTGCTCGGACCGGCGATCGCGGCGATCAGCCTCGGTCTGGTCGGCCCGCTCGCGATAGGCGAGCGTCTCGGCCGGAACGCGCGCTTCGCTTCGCTTGGCAACGGCGTTGCGGCTGCGGTGATGGGAACGGCCGGCTATCTGCTGTCGAGCCGCTCGGTATTCCTGGTCACCTTTCTGCTCGCGATTCCGACTTTGATCGCACTCTCTCGCATCCGGGAGCATGAGGTCGACATCGCCCGCTGTCACGGCGAGATGCCGCGCGAGGCGAAGGAACGCGGCGACACCAATATCTGGCATCTGATCCGGCAGCGGCCGCTCATTGTCTTTGCGCTCAGCGTGCTCTTGTTGCAGCTCGCGAACGCCTCGATGATGCCGCTGATGGCAAGCGCGGTGACGGCGCGATCGAGCGAGTGGGCGACGGTGCTCGTCGCTTTTTGCATCGTCGTGCCGCAGGCGATCGTGGCGCTGCTGTCGCCGAGCGTCGGGCGCAAGGCGCAAGCGTGGGGCCGCAGGCCGCTGCTGCTGATCGGATTCGCGGCGCTGACGATTCGCGGTCTGCTGTTCGCGACCGTGCGCGATCCGTATCTGCTGGTGCTGGTGCAGGTGTTCGACGGTCTCACCGCGGCGGTGTTCGCGGTGATGATCCCGCTGATCGTGGCCGACGTCGCCTTCGGCAGCGGCCATTTCAACCTCGCGCAGGGCATCGTCGGCACGGCAATGGGCATCGGCGCGTCGCTGAGCACCGCGCTTGGCGGCTATGTCAGCGACAAGTTCGGCAATGCCACGGCGTTCATGGGGCTATCTGGCGTCGCCGCGACGGGACTTCTGCTTATTCTGCTTGTGATGCCGGAGACGCGGCGCAGGGGCATGATCGCAGCAAAAGAAATGGCCGGCTAATTCAGCCGGCCATGAGCGGGTGGAAGAGGGGAGATCAGGCGTCGAGATTGTGCAGGCGTGCCCGGTTGCGCAGCACGATCTGGCGGGCGCCCGAGAAGCCGAGAATGCCCTGGGCATGAAGCTGCGACAGCGCGCGCGAGACGGTCTCGAGCGTGAGACCGAGATAGTCGCCGATGTCGCGGCGGCACATCGGCAGCGCCATCATGCCGGCAACCGCGAGGCGGCGGTCCATTTCGAGCAGGAAGGTTGCGACGCGCTCCATCGCGGTCTTGCGGCCCAGCAGCAGCATGTGGTCTTCGGCGTGGCGAAGCTCGCCAGCGGTCATGGCCCAGAGCTTGCGGGCGACCTGGACGTCGGTGGCTGCGGCCTTCTCGAGGCTCGCGCGCTTCACGAGGCGCACCGTGGTGTCGATGATAGCTTCAGCAGCAAGGCGGTGGGTGGTGCCGGATTCGAGGCCGAATACGTCGCCGGGAAGGTGGAAGGAGCCGATCTGGCGGCGGCCGTCGGAGAGAAGCTTGTAGCTGCGCACGGCGCCGGTAACGACCTGATAGACATACTCGGCCGGCTCGTCCTCACCATAGATCTCCTCTTCCTTGCGGTAGGAGAACTCGGTGGCAACGAGGCCGACATGGCCGGCAATCGCGCCGAACTGGTCTGAGACGGGATGGGCGGGTGCGATCTTGCCACCGATCTGGGTGGTGATCGCCGGGGTGTTGAAGGTCTGGGTCAGCATCTGCGCCATCTCCGTTGTGATGACGCCTTGGTACGCGGTATCGGGTGCCTCGAAAATTTCGCGAGATATCTTAAGGAGGTCGCCTTACGTAGAATCCCGTAGGTCAGCTATGGACCCGGTTCTGGATGGCGTGGCGAATGCGCTTGACCAGGTTTTCGTCCAGAAGCGGCTTCAGAATCACTTCATTTACGCCTGCGGCCGCCGCCCGGGCCGAGATATTCGGGTCGGGATAGCCGGTGATCAGGATCACCGGGGTATCGCCCTCGGACTGGCGCAGTCGCCCGGCCAGCTCGATGCCGTTGATGTCGGGCATTTTGTAGTCGATCACGTAACAGTCTGCACCGGACGGGCTCGCCGCATTGAGCAGCGCCGTGGCGTTCCTGAAGGTCCGCACGGCAAAACCGTCGGTTTCCAGCAAAAACCTCAGCGAGCCGAGCACAGCGGCATCGTCGTCGACCACATAGATGCTTGGCTTTGCGGGTGACGACATCGGGAGCCGCTCAGGATGGGAGCTGATCGCAATCATTCCGATCTGGTAGCACAGGGCGAGCGACCGGTTTTGACTTGCCTCAATCCTGGTGACTTCAATCGTTGAGCATTCCGGCCCGCATGGCCAGCCGCACCAGTTCCGACAGGCTGTTGGCCTGCATCTTGGTCATCACATTGGCCCGGTAGACCTCGATGGTGCGCGGGCTGATGTCGTACTCGCGGGCGATCAGCTTGTTGGATAGGCCCGCGATCAGCCCTTCCATGACCTGGCGTTCCCTGGGGCTCAGGGAAGCGACGCGAGCGGCGACGTCCTGGGCCATGGCCTCGTTCCTGGCCGCCGGCTCGCCCTCGCGGATCGCGGATTCGATCATGGCGATGAGGCGGTCATCTTCGAACGGCTTTTCCAGGAAATCCATGGCACCGAGTTTCATCGCCTCGACCGCGAGCGGCACGTCGCCATGGCCGGTCATGATCAGGATTGGAAACCGGCTGCGCTGCGCCTTCAGGCGCTTGAGAAGCTCGATCCCATCGATGCCGGGCATCCGCACATCGGAGACGACGCAGCCGAAGGCGAGGCCAGGCAGGGCGTCGAGAAAACTCTGCGCGTTGTCGAACAGTGTGACGCCGAAGCCAGCTGAATCCAGCAGGAAATTCAGCGAATCCCGCATCGCCTCGTCGTCGTCAATGACGTAGATGATTCCCTTGGTCGTCATGGATCAGTTCTCGTCGGCTGCCGGCAACGTGAAGCGGAATGTCGCCCCACCCGATGCGTTGCTCTCGGCCCACATCCGGCCGCCGTGAGCCTCGACGATCGAGCGGCTGATGGACAGTCCCACGCCCATGCCGGTGTCCTTGGTGGTGAAAAAAGTCTGAAACAGGTTTGGCATGACGTCGTCCTGGAAGCCGGAGCCGGTATCGGAGACCTCGATCTCGATCATGTCGTCGGCGACGCGGGTGTTGGTGACGACGAGCTCGCGCCGTGGCGACTGCGCCATCGCTTCCAGCGCGTTGCGGAAGAGGTTGACCAGCACCTGCTGGATTTGCACCCGGTCGGCGAGCACGAGATCGGCATTTGGATTGAGGCCGAAACGGAGCTGTACGTTCTGCTCGCGCGCGCCGGCGAGCCCGAGCGCGCCAGCCTCCTCGATCAGCTTGGACAGGCTCTCGACCCTTTTCTCGGATTCGCCGCGGGAGACAAAGTCGCGCAAGCGGCGGATGATCTGGCCGGCGCGCAGCGCCTGCTCGGCGGCGCGGTCCAGCGCGCTCTCGATCTTCGGCGTATTCGGATCCTGGCTTCCGGCGAGCAGCCGCCGCGACCCCTTCATGTAGTTGCTGATCGCTGCCAGCGGCTGGTTGAGTTCGTGAGCGAGCGCGGACGCCATTTCGCCCATCGCGCTCAACCGAGAGACGTGGACGAGCTCGGACTGCAATTCCTGGAGCCGCGCCTGGGTTTTCTGATGCTCGGTAAGATCGCGGACGAAACCGGTGAAATAGGGCTCGCCGCCCGACTGCATCTCGCCGATCGACAGGTGCATCGGGAAGGTCGTGCTGTCGCGACGCTTTCCGGTCACGATGCGGCCGATGCCGATGATGTGCGGGTCGCTGGTGGTGCGGTAGCGCGCGATGTAGCCGTCGTGACGGGAGCTGTCGGGCTCCGGCATCAGGATGCGCACGTTCTGGCCGATCACCTCCGGCTCGGCCCAGCCGAACAGGCGCTCGGCCGCCGAGCTGAACAACTGGATGATGCCGTGGCCGTCGATGACGATCATGGCGTCGGGAATCGTCTGCAGGATCGAGCGGAGGTGATTCTCGCGGGTGCGAAGGGCCTCCTCGACCTGCTTCTCCTCGTCGACATCGAGAAAGATACCGCTGAGATGTCGGGCGGCGCCGGCTTCGTCCCGAATCAGCCCCGCGCGGGCGCGGATCCACTGCGCTCTGCCCGACGCGCTCGCGACCTTGAACGACACGTCGAAGCTGCCGCCCCGTTCGGAGACGTGTCGGATCGCACTCTCGATCCGCCCGCGGTCGTTCGGTTCGAGACGGGACAGGAACAGCGCGTAACTCACCGTTTGGTCAGGTTCGATCCCGAACAGGATTCTGGCCGTCTCCGACCACTCCAATTCCAGTGTGTTGAGATCGAGATCCCAGGTCCCGACGCCAAATCCTTCGATTCGAACGCGGAAATGTTCGCCCCGGCCGTCATCTTGCGGATGAATCACACGGGTCGGCGCCAAACGATCACTCCCATTCTGATGCGGGGAACCGCACAGCGTTACCGTCGGCAATGTACCCAAGGAGGGGCCGGAGGCAAGTTCCGATGTCTTATACCATTGGCAGATTCCACTCCGGCGCGGTGATCCAAGGTTTGATCTATCTCATCCTGCCAGGCGGCGGCGGGCTTACGATCGGATCAAAGCCCATTGCCTCGGAGAATCTCGATGACATACGCGACCGTTATGGTCAGCTTGGCGCTTGATCAGCCCAACGGGGCGCGGCTTCAGGTCGCGGGCGAGCTTGCCGAACGATTTGAAGCGTCGATCATCGGCGTTGCTGCGGGGCAGTTCGCCCCGCCGCTCTATTTCAGCGATGGCGCCGCAGCGCAGGGACTGATCGATGAGGGAGAAGCCTCGGTCAAGCGACGTCTGGGCGAGCTCGAGGCGCAATTCCGCGCCGCGATCAGGAATCGCGGCGGGCATGTGGAATGGCGCAGCGCCATGGATTTCCCGGCGCGCTTTACGTTCGCCCACGCGCGTTGCGCCGATATCGTCGTCACCGGCGGGCAGAGCCCGGCCTTTTCCGACGCCTTCGCGCTCGCGAGCCCAAAGGATCTGGTGATGCAAGCCGGCCGGCCGATCCTGGTCGTGCCTGATGGCGTCAACTGGCTCGATCTGCGCAGTGTCCTGGTTGCGTGGAAGGATACGCCGGAAGCGCGGCGGGCGCTGGCCGATGCGCTGCCGCTACTGCGCAAGGCCAGGGATGTCACCGTCGTCGCAATTCCCGAAGGCGACGGCGACCGCCCCGCCGCGGTCGCTGGCGTGACCGACGTGACGGCGTGGCTTGCCCGTCATGGCGTGACCGCGATCGCGCGCGTTTCCGAAGCGGCCCGGAACGAAACCGTCGCCGGGCAACTGGAGAAAATTGCCGGCGATGTCGGCGCCAGCCTGATCGTCGCCGGTGCCTACGGCCATTCGCGCTTCCGCGAACTGATCCTCGGCGGCGTCACCCAATATCTGGTCACTCAATCTGCCCGCTGCGTGCTGCTGTCGCACTGACGCTGGAGACGAATCAAAAAGGACGCGCCGTGTACAGATTCCTTGAACAGACCGTCGACGGCCACATGACGCACGACGTCAAGACGGTGAGGCGCGACCTCGACCTGCTCGCGCTCAGCGAGATGTTCGAACGCGACGATTTCAATTCCTATCCCGTCGAGGACGACGGGCAGGTCGTCGGCATCGTCACCAAGTTCGACATCCTGAAGTGCTTCGCCTTCACGCCGAGCCAGATGCTGCCGCGCTATCACGACCTGATGAGCCGTAAAATCGGCGACGTCATGACGCCCGACTTTATCTATGTCAGCCCCGACACGCGGCTGACGCGCGTGCTCCAGATCATGGTCGAGCACCGCATCAGGAGCATCATCGTGCTCAATGGCGCGCAGAGGCTGGTCGGAATCGTCGCTCGCGAGAACGTCATCGCAGCGCTCAAGGCGACGGCACGGGAGTGAGAAGGCGGCTGCGTGATTCTACGGAGGATTCTTTTTCTTCCCTTCTCCCCTTGCGGGAGAAGGTGGCGCGAAGCGCCGGATGAGGGGTTCTATCCGCGGAAAAACTTTTGATGCGGCGCCAACCCCTCACCCAAATGAGATTGCCGCGCCGTCCTCGCTGCCCTCTCCCGCAAGGGGAGAGGGCACTGCAACTGGCGCCGGATCGCCCACATTAACAGAAATCCATCTCCCTTGATTTCAATCAATTCCCCGCGAGGGTGAATGTGGTTTCTGGCCCTGTGTTCTTTCAGAGAGAATCCGCATGAGCCAGCCCTCCATCTCCAAGTCCATGACGTCAGGTGAAAGCGGCCTGGCTGTCGTGTTCGCGGTCACCGCCTTCCTCTGCGTGATTGCCTCGGCCAAGGCGCTCGATGCGCCTTTTGCCTTCCACGCCGCGCTGAGCGCGGCGGCGAGCCTGGCCGCGGTCTTCTGCATCATCAACCGCTACCTCGACCGGCCGGCGGCGCTGCCGCCTGCGGAGATCAACGGCCGGCCCAATTACAACATGGGGCCGATCAAGTTCTCCTCCGTCATGGCGATGTTCTGGGGCATTGCCGGCTTTCTCGTCGGTCTCATCATCGCCTCGCAACTGGCGTGGCCGGCGCTGAACTTCGATCTGCCCTGGACCAGCTTCGGCCGCCTGCGTCCGCTGCACACGTCCGCGGTGATTTTCGCCTTCGGCGGCAACGTCCTGATCGCGACCTCCTTCTACGTCGTCCAGAAGAGCTGCCGCGTTCGCCTTGCAGGCGATCTCGCGCCCTGGTTCGTCGTCGTCGGCTACAATTTCTTCATCCTGATCGCCGGTACCGGCTATCTGCTCGGCGTCACCCAGTCGAAGGAATATGCCGAGCCGGAATGGTACTCCGACCTGTGGCTGACCATCGTCTGGGTCACCTATCTGCTGGTTTTCCTTGCCACGATCATCAAGCGCAAGGAGCCGCACATCTTCGTCGCGAACTGGTTCTATCTCGCCTTCATCGTGACGATTGCGGTCCTGCATCTCGGCAACAACCCGGCGCTGCCGGTTTCGGTGTTCGGCTCGAAGTCCTACATCGCCTGGGGCGGCATCCAGGACGCCATGTTCCAGTGGTGGTATGGCCACAACGCGGTCGGCTTCTTTCTCACCGCCGGCTTCCTCGCCATCATGTACTACTTCATTCCGAAGCGCGCCGAGCGGCCGATCTACTCCTACCGCCTCTCGATCATCCACTTCTGGGCGCTGATCTTCCTCTACATCTGGGCCGGCCCGCACCATCTGCACTACACGGCGCTGCCGGACTGGACCCAGACGCTCGGCATGACCTTCTCGATCATGCTGTGGATGCCGTCCTGGGGCGGCATGATCAACGGCCTGATGACGCTGTCGGGCGCCTGGGACAAGCTGCGCACCGATCCCGTGCTGCGCATGCTCGTCGTCTCCGTCGCATTCTACGGCATGTCGACCTTCGAAGGCCCGATGATGTCGATCAAGGTGGTCAACTCGCTCAGCCACTACACCGACTGGACCATCGGCCACGTGCACTCCGGCGCGCTCGGCTGGGTCGGTTTCGTCTCCTTTGGCGCGCTCTACTGCCTGGTACCCTGGATCTGGAATCGCAAGGGCCTCTACAGCCTTAAGCTCGTCAACTGGCACTTCTGGATCGCGACGCTGGGTATCGTCCTCTACATCTCGGCGATGTGGGTGTCCGGCATCCTCCAGGGCCTGATGTGGCGCGCCTACACCTCGCTCGGATTCCTCGAATATTCCTTCATCGAGACCGTCGAGGCGATGCATCCCTTCTACATCATCCGCGCTGCCGGCGGCGGGCTGTTCCTGATTGGCGCGCTGATCATGGCCTATAATCTCTGGATGACCGTTCGCGTCGGCGAACAGGAAGTCCAGATGCCCGTCGCTCTTCAGCCGGCGGAATGAGGAGTTTTCTATGTCGTTCTGGACACGCCACCAAATCTTCGAAAAGAACTCGATCATCCTGATCGTCGGCATCCTGCTGGTAATCGCGATCGGCGGTCTCGTCGAGATCACCCCGCTGTTCTACCTCAAAAGCACGATCGAGGCGGTCGACGGGATCAGGCCGTATACGCCGCTGGAGCTCGCCGGGCGCAACGTCTACATCCGCGAGGGTTGCTATCTCTGCCATTCGCAGATGATCCGCCCCTTGCGCGACGAGGTCGAGCGCTACGGTCATTTCTCGCTGGCCGCCGAGAGCATGTACGATCATCCGTTCCAGTGGGGCTCGAAGCGCACCGGTCCCGATCTTGCCCGCGTCGGCGCCAAATATTCCGACGATTGGCACGTCACCCATCTGACCAACCCGCGCGCAATCGTGCCGCAGTCGGTGATGCCGGGCTATCCGTTCCTCAGCAAGACCGAGGTCGATCCGGACACGATCGCCGACCACATGCGCACGCTGCGGACCGTCGGCACGCCCTACACCGACGACCAGATCGCCAACGCGGGCGCTGACATGAGGGCCCAGGCCGATCCTGACAATGCCGGCTCCGACGCTTTCACCAAGCGCTACGCCAAGGCCGTGGTGCGCAACTTCGACGGCAAGACCGGCACGCCGACCGAGATGGACGCGCTGATCGCCTATCTCCAGATGCTCGGCACGCTGGTCGACTTCAAGATCTACAACGAGAAAGCCAATCTTCGCTGAGAAGGCACCTACGATGAAAGCCATCCTGACACTCGACAATCTCGCGTCCGGTCTCGTGACCACGATCTGGACGCCGGTGTTCGTCGCGATCTTTCTCGCGATCATCGCCTACGCATTCTGGCCCCGTAACAAGGCAGCTTTCGACGAAGCGGCACACCTGCCGTTGCGGGAGGAGTAAGAGATCATGACCGATCATCATAGCGACATCGATCCTGTCTCCGGGAGGACCACGACCGGACACGAGTGGGACGGCATCAAGGAGCTCAACACGCCGCTGCCGCGCTGGTGGGTAATCACGTTCTACCTCACCATCGTCTGGGCGATCGGCTACTGGATCGTGTATCCGGCCTGGCCGCTGGTCTCCAGCAATACCACGGGCCTGTTCGGCTACTCGACGCGCGCCGACGTCGCGGTCGAGCTCGCCAACCTCGAGAAGATCCGCGGAGCCAAGATGGTTGCGCTGGGCGCGGCCTCGCTCGCCGACATCGAGAAGGATCCGGCGTTGCTCGCGCTCGCGCGCGCCAAGGGCAAGACCGTGTTCGGCGACAATTGCGCGCCATGTCACGGCTCAGGCGGCGCCGGTGCCAAGGGCTATCCGAACCTGAACGACGACGACTGGCTGTGGGGCGGATCGCTCGACCAGATCATGCAGACCATCCAGTTCGGCGCACGTTCCGGGCACGCCAAGACGCATGAAGGCCAGATGCTCGCCTTCGGCAAGGACGGCGTGCTGAAGCCGGACGACATCGTCACGGCCGCCAACTATGTCCGGGCATTGTCGGGCCTTCCGACCCGCAAGGGCTATGACGCGGCCAAGGGCGAGAAGATCTTCGCGGAGAATTGCGTCGCCTGCCATGGCGACGGCGGCAAGGGCAACCCGGAGATGGGCGCTCCCAACCTGACCGACAAGATCTGGCTCTATGGTTCGGACGAGGCGTCGCTGATCGAGACCATCAGCCAGGGCCGCGCGGGTGTGATGCCGGCCTGGGAAGGGCGGCTCGATCCCGCCACCATCAAGGCGATGGCAGTTTACGTCCACTCGCTGGGCGGCGGAAAATAGCCAACCGGCAGCAAACGGGGGCGAACAAAAGTGTCCCCGCTTGCGCTGGATCAACTGACGCGGCGGCGTCGGGTTTAGGTTCAATCGCACCTCTCGAAAGCTGCAGGCGATGAACAGGCCCGTGAACCCAAAAGCCATCCCATTAGACGATGACAACGGGCCGCTCTATGTGGCCCAGAAGAAAGTCTATCCCCAGAGCATCTCCGGCACCTTCCGCCGGATCAAATGGGGCCTGATGGCGTTCTGCCTCGGCGTTTACTACTTCCTGCCGTTCGTGCGTTGGAACCGCGGCCTCGGTGCTCCGAGCCAGGCGGTGCTGATCGATCTTCCCAACAGCCGCTTCTATTTCTTCTTCATCGAGCTGTGGCCGCAGGAGGTCTACTACTTCACCGGCCTGCTGATCGTCGCCGCGGTGGCGCTATTCCTGATGAACTCGGTCGGCGGCCGCATCTGGTGCGGCTATCTCTGTCCGCAGACAGTGTGGACCGACCTGTTCTATGCGGTCGAGCGTCTGATCGAGGGCGACCGGCGCGAGCGGATGAAGAAGGACAAATCGTCCGACCCGATGAAGCTGGAGCGCATCTCCGAGATCGTGCTCAAGCATTCGATCTGGCTCTTGATCGGGTGGTGGACCGGCGGCGCCTGGGTGCTCTATTTCAACGACGCACCGACGCTGGTGAGGGAACTCGTCACCTTCCAGGCGCCGATGATCGCCTATATCTGGATCGGCATCCTGACTGCTACGACCTACGTGCTCGCCGGCTTCATGCGCGAGCAGGTCTGCACCTATATGTGCCCGTGGCCGCGGATCCAGGCCGCGCTCACCGACGAATGGGCGCTCAACGTGACCTATCGTTACGATCGCGGCGAGAAGCGTACGTCAGTCAAGAAGGCGGCCGAGCTGCGCGCGCTCGGCGAGCAAGTCGGCGACTGCGTCGACTGCTATCAATGCGTCGCCGTGTGCCCGACCGGCATCGACATCCGCAACGGACCGCAGCTGGAATGCATCCAGTGCGGGCTCTGCATCGACGCTTGCGACAACGTAATGACGAAGATCGGTCGGCCGAAGCGGCTGATCGGCTACGACAACGACATCAACATCCAGCGCCGCCAGGAAGGCAAGGCGCCGATCTACCGCATCGTCCGGGCTCGCACCGTCGCCTACAGCGCGATCATCGCGGCGGTCGGCGGCATCATGATCTATACGCTGGCGACCCGCAGCCTGCTCGACGTCAACGTGCTGCACGACCGCAACCCGGTTGCAGTCAGGCTCAGCGACGGTTCGATCCGCAACGCCTACACGGTGCGGCTGCTCAACAAGAGCGGTTACGACCGCGTCATTGCGATCGACGCGAACGGTCCGGTCAATGCGACGATCCATGTCATCGGGGTCGATTCCGTGACGCAGGACCGGCCGATGATCGTGGTTCCGCGCGACTCCACCAGCGAGCTGCGGGTGCTCGTGACCGCGCCGGTGGAGGGCAATCCGGAAAAGTCGATCCCGGTTCGCTTTCACGTCACCGATATCGGCCTCGGCGAAGTCGCCAGCGCCATCGACAATTTCGTCGCGCCCTAGGATCAGGAGTTCGCCATGGCAACCAAGCCGCTGACCGGAACCAAAGTGTTTCTGATGCTGGTCGCCTTCTTCGGCGTCGTGATCGGCGTCAACGTGACCATGATGAAGCTCGCGATCGCGACGCTGCCGGGCACGGACGTCGACAGCCCCTATGCCGCGGGCCTGACCTATGACCGCGAGATATCGGCGGCCCAGGACCAGACCGCGCGAAAATGGAAGGTCAACGCCCATGTCGAGCGCCGCGCCGATGGCGGCGCCGTGCTTCAGGTCGAGGCGCGCGACGCGAGCGGCCAACCGATCGCGGGACTGAAATTCGGCGGCCGCCTGGAGCGTCCGACCGACAAGCGCGCCGATCTCGCCATCGAGCTCTCGGAGATCGGCATCGGCCTCTATCGCGGCAATGCCGCATCGGTCGCGCCGGGCCAGTGGGACCTGGTGATCGAGGGCGAGGCGCGGGGAACGCGCGTGTTCATGTCGCGCAACCGCGTGATCCTGAACTGAAGGATTTTGCCATGCACGTCTCGCGGGACTTTTCGCATTACGTCCGGACTGCGGGCGAGGGCGTCCAGCACATCGATCTCGCGGTCGAGGGCGTTCACTGTGCCGGCTGCATGGCCAAGATCGAGCGCGGGCTATCCGCGATTCCCGACGTCACGCTGGCCCGCGTGAACCTCACCGACCGGCGCGTTGCGCTGGAGTGGAAGGCGGGCACGCTCGATCCGGCCCGCTTCATCGATCGCCTCGAAGAGCTCGGCTACAAAGCCTATCCTTACGAGACCGAGAGCGCGGAGGCGACCGAGGTCGCCGAATCGCGCTTCTTGCTGCGCTGCCTCGGCGTCGCTGCGTTCGCCACCATGAACGTGATGATGCTGTCGATCCCGGTGTGGTCCGGCAACGTCTCGGACATGCTGCCGGAGCAGCGCGATTTCTTCCACTGGCTGTCGGCGCTGATCGCGCTGCCGGCGGCGGCCTATGCCGGTCAGCCGTTCTTCCGCTCGGCCTGGCGCGCGCTGTCGGCCAGGACCACCAATATGGACGTGCCGATCTCGATCGGCGTGACGCTGGCGCTGGGCATGTCCGTGGTCGAGACCATCAACCACGCCGAGCACGCCTATTTCGACGCGGCCATCATGCTGCTCACTTTCCTCCTGGTCGGCCGCTTTCTCGACCAGAACATGCGGCGGCGGACCCGCGCGGTCGCGGGCAATCTCGCCGCGCTCAAGGCGGAGACCGCGGCGAAGTTCGTCGGGCCTGGCGAGATATCTCAAGTGCCGGTGGCCGCGATCTATCCCGGCGACATCGTGCTGCTGCGACCCGGCGAGCGCTGCGCGGTCGACGGCACCGTGATCGAGGGCCGTTCCGAGATCGACCAGAGCCTGATCACCGGCGAGACGCTCTATGTCACGGCCGAGCAGGGCACGCCGGTCTATGCGGGATCGATGAACATCTCGGGCAGCCTGCGGGTGCGGGTCTCGGCGGCCTCCGAGGCGACGCTGCTCGCCGAGATCACGCGGCTGCTCGACAATGCGCTGCAGGCGCGCTCGCGCTACATGCGGCTCGCCGACCGCGCCTCGCGACTCTATGCGCCCGTGGTGCATGCCACCGCGCTCATCACTATCCTCGGCTGGGTCATTGCGGGCGCCGGCTGGCACGATGCGATCGTGACCGGCGTCGCGGTCCTGATCATCACCTGTCCCTGCGCCCTCGGACTCGCCATCCCGACGGTGCAGACGGTGGCCTCGGGCGCGATGTTCAAGGCGGGTGTCCTGCTGAACTCCGGCGATGCCATCGAGCGTCTCGCGGAAGCCGACCACGTCATCTTCGACAAGACCGGCACGCTGACGCTGCCCGATCTCGAAGTGATGAATGCGGCCGATATCCCCGCTGATGTCCTCGAGCTTGCCGGGCGGCTCGCGCTGTCGAGCCATCATCCGGTCGCCGCCGCGGTCGCGCAGGCCTCCGACGCCACATCGCCGATCGTCGGCGCGATCGAGGAGGCCGGCCAGGGCGTGCGCGCTGTGGTCGATGGTATCGAGATTCGCCTCGGCCGTCCGTCCTTCTGCGGCGCCGAGACGCTGGTTTCCGACGTGACAAATCTCGATCCCGAAGCTTCCGTCGTGGCTTTCAGCAAGGGCAGCGAAAGATTCATCCTCTCTGTGCGCCAGGGCCTCCGTCCCGATGCGCAGGCTGTGATCGCGGCGCTCAAGGCGCGCAATATCGGCATCGAGATTCTCTCCGGCGACCGTGAACCGGCGGTGATCGCCGCGGCCCATGCGCTGAGCATCTCCGAATGGCGGGCCGGGGTGACGCCGGCCGACAAGATCGCGCGAATCGAGGTCTTGAAGCAGCGGGGCATGAAGGTCCTGATGGTTGGCGACGGCATGAACGATGCGCCGTCGCTGGCGGCGGCCCATGTCTCGATGTCGCCGATCTCGGCCGCGCATCTGAGCCAGGCGACCGCCGATCTCGTCTTCCTCGGCCGGCCGCTGGCCCCGGTCGTCGCCGCCATCGACGCTTCACGCAAGGCGTTGCGCTTGATGCGGCAAAATCTCTGGCTAGCGATCGGCTACAATGTCCTCGCGGTGCCGGTCGCGATCAGCGGCGTCGTGACACCCCTGATCGCGGCTGCCGCCATGAGCGGATCGTCGATCCTGGTGATGCTGAACTCGCTGCGTGCGCGCGGCGCCTCGCGGGAGATCGTTTGATGGAAATCCTGGTCATCCTGGTGCCGCTGGCGCTGATGCTCGGTCTCGCCGGTCTCGCCGCCTTCCTCTGGTCGCTTCGAAGCGGCCAGTACGACGATCTCGACGGCGCCGCCTGGCGCGCCATCGCCGACGACGAGCCGCCGCAGGAGGCGCCGGCCAAGCGCTAGCGCCTCAAGGCGAGCGTCAGCAGGGCCGCGACCGCAAGCGCCACGCCTACCCCGGCCACGCAGGCATCCCAGCCAAACGCGTCGAACAGTCGGCCGAGGACGGCCGTGCCGATGAGCCCGCCACAGAAATAGCAGGCGAGATAGGTGCCGCTGGCGATGCCGCGGTTTTCAGCCGCAGCCTGTCCTACGAATCCTGTCGCAGCGGCTTGCGCGCAAAAGGTGCCGATGCCGACCAGAACCATCCCGGCGAGGACCGCGCCCAGGTGTGCGACCAGCATCAACGGCAGGCCGATCCCGGCGATGGCCAGCGAGCCCCAGATCGTCGGACGCGTTCCGAGGCGTGATGCCACTCTGCCCGCCAGCAGCGTCGTGACCACCGACGGCAGGAAGACGAAGTAAACGAGGCCGAGGTCCATCATGCCCAGCGACAGCGGTGGTCGAACCAGAACGAAATTGACGAATGTGAAGGTACCGATGAATGCGAACAGGATGCAGAAGCCGATGCCATAGGCGGCTCGCAGCCGTGGATCCCGCCACTGCGCGATCGTCGCGGCAAACGCCGATGCCGTCGGCGTCGTTGCACGCATCGGCTGTACGCGCGCAATGGTGAAATAGACCAGTGCGGCGCCGGCCAGATTGAGCGCCGCGAAGAAATAGAAATTCCATGCCAGGCCAAGGCTATCGGCGATCGCGGCCGAGACCAGCCGGCCGACGAGATTACTGGCGACGTTTCCCGTGATGTAAGCGGCAAAGGCGCCGCCGGAATCCATTGCGCTGCATTGCTCGCCGAGATGAGCCAATGTCAACGCGAAGGCGGATGCCATGCAGAGGCCCTGTGCCACCCGCAGGCCCGTGAAGACGGCAAGATTGGGCGCAGTCGCCAGCAGGCTCGTCGGAATCGCGAGCAGGGTCAGGCTGAGCAGGATGCCGGTCCGCCTGTCGATGTGCGGGCTGAGAAAGCCGACAACGAGGCCTGCGACCGCCATGCCGAACGTGCTGGCGTTAACGGCCAGGCTCATCGCTGCCGGCGTGACGCCGTAGTGGCGCGTCAGCGAGGGCAGGATTGCCTGTGTCGCGAAGAGATCGACGACGGTCAGGAATGCGATCAATCCAATGACGAGCGTGCGGAGTATGGGTCGCGCGGAATGCTCATCCGTTGCCATCGCGCTCGGCTTGATCGGCGCGGAAAGATCGGTCATGGCGTCGCGTCTCCTGTGAAAGATGTGGCACCCGGCATGCTGGCGGCATGAGGATCCGGGTGCCACATCGGCCAACGATCAGGCTGGGGCCGGGGCGTCCGTTACATATTGTGGTCGTGCGGGTCCTTGCGGACGTCGCCGACGTAGAGGATGACCGTTTCCTTGCCGAGGTTCTTCCACCAATGCGAGGTGCCGGATACCTCCGGGCGGATGTCGCCGGCCTTGTGCACGATCGGATCGACACAGTTGGAAGCGTGTTCGACGATCTCGCCTTGCTGCACGAAGATCAAAGCAGGGCGGTCGTCATGGCTGTGCCAGGGCACGATGCCGCCGGGCTCGATGGTGAGCTTGCGGAAGCGCAGCTCGCGGCCTTCAATGTGTGCCGGCTGCTTGCCGAGGTCGATGGCGCCGAGCGTGACGTCGGTGACGCCGACCGGCTTGTAATCGACCATCTGGTGCGCGTTCGGCTTGATCTTGCCGGCCGGACATTCACCGGCGGAGACTGGCTGCGCCGAGAGTGTCAATACGCCGAGGACGGCAAGGCTGGGCCAGACCGCGCGCGACAAAGTGTGATGCTCGAACATCGGGACGTCTCCTGTGTTGGCCGCAACCGCGATGGTCGCTGGCTATGTCGGGACTTTCGTCGAGAGAGCGCTCGTTCTGAAATGCTCTTTCGCTCTCGCTGCGATAGACCGGCGCTATCGGCCCCGATACGCGCTCGCTATCGAACCGATTGGGGATCGGCATTTCCGCTTCCCGCGCGATTGGCGTTCGATGGCAGGGCGCCCAATTGGCGGGCGTTCACGTCAATCCGGAGGAGCCTCTCATGACGAAATTGTCCAAGACTTTGATTGCCACGGCTGCGTTCGCGGTCATCGCCTCATCGGCCTTCTCGGGGGCGACATGGGACTTCAAGGCCGGCATGGCCTACATGTATGGCGGACCCGGCAAAATGTCGGCGATGGCCATGGCCCCGGCGGAGAAGAACCACGAGGCTATGATGAAGGGCGCCAAGAAGGTCCCCGACAACACCGTCTTCTTCATGGACAACGGATCGCTGTATTCCACCTCGGGGCGGCTGGATCCGACCGGCAATTTCTACGTGAACTGATCGCGCGCGCATGACGGCCGCCCCTTGCGGGCGGCCGGATCGGGCACCTAATATTCGTCCTCTGAACGCTGGAGCGCAAGATGACCTCTCTCTCGCCGGCCGATGCCGAGCGGCTCAAACTCGCCTTCCAGCGCTGCCGTGACATGGATGGCACGCTGAACGAGCAGCTCCGCGCCTATGCCGACGCCAGCCGCGACGTGTTCCCGGCCTATGGCGAGGCCGTCGATCATCTGGTGACGAGATTGAATGGAAGCGGCGGCGGCGAGACCGCGCCGCGTCCGGGCGAGGCGATGCCGCCGTTCATGTTGCCGGACGAGAGCGGGCGTCTCGTTGCGCTGTCCTCACTGATCGAGAGCGGGCCGGTCGCCGTGATGTTTTTCCGCGGCCATTGGTGCCCTTATTGCCGGCTCAATGTCCGTGCGGTGGTCCAGGCGCTGGATCGCATCCAGTCCATGGGTGCGCGCATCGTCGCGGTCATGCCGGAGACGCAGGAATACACCCAGCAGCTCAAAGCGGAAGCCGGTGCGCCATTTCCGGTCCTGACCGACCTCGACAACGGCTATGCGCTGTCGCTCAATCTCGCGATCTGGCTCGGTGCCGAGATCCAGAGCCTGTTGTCCTATCAGGACATGGCGAAATTCCACGGCAACGATGGCTGGATGCTGCCGATCCCGGCCGTGTTCGTCGTCGGTCGCGACGGTCTCGTGAAAGCCCGCTTCGTCGATCCGGATTTCCGCAAGCGAATGGAGATCGATGATCTGCTTGAAGCGCTGGAAGGCGCGAGCAGGGAGGCCAAAAAGGGTTAGCAGCGAGCGTGGCTGCTACCCCGCAATCTCCCGCCAATCCGCACCGCGCAGCATGCGCATCACGGCATTGGCCACTGCCGTGCGCTGTCGGCCGGCCACCCCGTAGAGGCTGACGGTGCGACGGGCGTCCAGCCCGGCGACCGCAGCGCGCGTCAGCGTCTCCGGAACGGGCGAGGTGTGCGGCACCATGGCGACGCCGATGTCTGCCTCGACCAGCTCGATCAAATCGCGCTCGTTCGAGATCTCGTGACCCTGTTCGACCGCGATGCCGTGCTCGCGCAGGCTTGCGGAGATGCTGCGGGAGTGCTCGCAGAACGTCCGGCTCAACAGCTGCTCTGCGCGCAAATCGTCCAGTTCGATGCTGCTGCGGCCGGCCAGGCGGTGTCCGTCGCTGACCACGAGCTCGAAGCTTTCGGTGAACAGCGGCCAGACATCGAGCCGCTCCCAGGCCTCGTCGATGTCCGCGGCAATCCCGAGCTCGGCCTCGCCCTTCTTCAGCAAGTCGGCCACTTCACGACTCGAGCCGCGCAGGAAGCGGAATTCGAGCCGGTTGAACTGCCGTTTGATCTGGTTGAGATGCGGGATGAGCAGCGACAGGTCGATCGAATGCGTCAGGGCGACGCGGAGTGCGCCGATCTCGCCGCTGCGGAACGATGAGGCCAGCGAGCGTGCGCCGATGGCTGCATCAAAACACTGCTTCAGCAGCGGATGCATGCGCTGGCCAAGCTCGGTCAGTTGCGCTGCGGGCCGTTCGCGGCGAAACAGATCGCCGCCGAGCTCGGCCTCGAGCTGCTTGATCGCGCGGGTCAGCGAAGGCTGCGTCACGTTGCAGTCCTCGGCGGCACGCGTGAAGTTCAAGAGCTGCGCCACCGCGAGGAAATAGCGGACCTGGTGCATTTCCATGGATCGGCTCCCGGCAAGACCAGCCGGAATCTAGCCGATCGGAGCGGAGAATGACATCCCGACCGCAATAGCGCACGGGCATGGTTTCGGAAGCCAACGGGCATTTCCGTCAAGCCGGGCGATGCTTCACAGTCGGCTCAACACCAGTCGTCATGTCGGAGGATTTTGCCAGTGAATATGTCCGTCAAGCCCCAGACGTCCGCCGCCCGGGCGCTCGCGGGCAAGGTTGCGCTGGTCACGGGCTCAACCAGTGGCATCGGCCTCGGTATCGCGCGGGCACTTGCCGCGGCCGGCGCCGACATCGTGCTGAACGGCCTTGGTGTGGCAGCCGAGCTCGACCGGACGCGCGAGCAGATCGCGGCGGAGTTCGGCGTCAAGGCAAGATTTTCGCCGGCCGACATGACCAGGCCGAATTCGATCGCCGAGATGATCGCGGCGACGGTTGCGCAGGCCGGCCGCCTGGATATCTTGATCAATAATGCCGGTATCCAGCACGTTGCGCCGCTGGAGCAGTTTCCGGTCGAGAAATGGGACCAGATCCTCGCGATCAATCTGTCGTCGGCTTTCCACACCACGCGGCTCGCGCTGCCCGCAATGCGACAGAACGGGTTCGGCCGGATCATCAACATTGCTTCCGCTCATGGTCTCGTCGGCTCGCCGTTCAAGGCGGCCTACGTCGCCGCCAAGCACGGCATCGTCGGGCTCACCAAGGTGACCGCGCTGGAGACGGCAGAAGAGGGCATTACCTGCAACGCGATCTGTCCCGGCTACGTCTATACGCCGCTGGTCGAGGCGCAGATCGATGGGCAGGCCAAGGCGCACGGAATCTCGCGCGACCAGGTGATCCGCGACGTGCTGCTGGCCCAACAGCCCAACAAGCGCTTTGCCACGGTCGAGGAGCTCGGCGCGCTCGCGGTATTCCTCTCGACTGACGCGGCGGCTTCGATCACCGGCGTCGCGCTGCCGGTCGACGGCGGCTGGACCGCGCATTAACATGAGCCGGCTTAACAAGTCGCGGCCGGCAGCGAATCTCGGAGCAGTGCAGGCTGATCAGGAGCGAACCATGAACGGCACGCAGAATAACATTCAGCGCAAGGACCTGCCCGGGCAGGTCGTCCTCGTGCTTCAAGGCGGCGGTGCGTTAGGCTCCTACCAGGCGGGCGTCTACCAGGCGCTGCACGAGGCCGGCATCGAGCCGGACTGGATCATCGGCACCTCGATCGGTGCCATCAATGCCAGCCTTATTGCGGGTAATGCGCCGGAGCACCGGCTCGCGCGCTTGAGGGAGTTCTGGAAGCGGATGGAGCAGAAGCCGGTCTGGGACTGGCACACCTCATTTCCCGGCTTCAACGAGAAGCTTGCCTATTGGTCGGCCGTGACCCACGGCATTCCAGGGTTCTTCCGGCCCAATCCGCTGGCGCATGCCGGCGATTCCTATCCACTCGGCGCCGATCACGCCGGATTCTATTCCACTGGGCCTCTCGAGGAGACGCTGCGCGAGCTGGTCGATTTCGATCTGGCCAATCGCTGCGCGCCGCGGCTGACGGTGGGTGCGGCGCATGTCGGCACCAGCCAGATGCGCTATTTCGACAGCCGCGACGGTGAGCTGACGGTGAAGCATGTCATGGCTTCGGGCGCATTGCCGCCGGCATTCCCGGCAGTGCGGATCGATGGCGAACTCTATTGGGACGGAGGCATCCTCTCGAATACGCCGACGGAAGCGGTGTTCGACGACAATCCGCGCAAGAATTCGCTGATCTTCTCCGTGCATCTGTGGAATCCCGTCGGCGCCGAGCCGACCACGATGGCGGAGGTGCTGAACCGCCACAAGGATGTGATATATTCGAGTCGGATCGCGAGCCAGATCGAACGCCAGCAGCAGGCCCATCGCCTGCGCCATGTCATCAACCAGCTTGCGGAACGCCTGCCTGAGAGCGAGCGCGGCGATGCCGCGGTGAGGGAGCTGATGAGCTACGGCTGCCCGACCCGTATGCATGTCGTGCGGCTGCTGGCGCCGCAACTCGATCGCGAGACCCACACCAAGGATATCGACTTCAGCCCGTCGGGGATCACGCGGCGCTGGCATGCCGGCTATGCCCACACGAGGTCGGTGCTCGCGCGAAAACCGTGGATCGGCGAATTCGATCCGCTTGCCGGCGTGGTGCTGCACGAGCATATGGACGAGATGCCGATGGCGGCGGAGTAGGGCCGCAAGCGATCGTCCGCCATCATCGAAATGCCACAGGCCTTGCGGATCGTCGCTCTTCGTCCGCAGCTGAAAGGCCATGTAAGTGGTGTCGGGAAGCGATCTGGAACTGGCGCTTGATCACGTCCGTGCTGATATGGCGGGAGCGGTTGCCGGCGTGTTCGGTCCTGACACGGTGACTTGGCAGATCGACCGCGAGGCCGTGATCTTCCTCGGCGCGGGCCGGGCGCTGCTCCTTCAACTCGCGCATCCCTGGGTCGCGGCTGCCATCGCCGAGCACTCGCGGACCTTGGCCGATCCAATCGGACGATTTCACCGCACCTTCGATATTGTCTTTGCCATGGTGTTCGGCTCGCTTGACCGCGCGCTGTTGTCGTCGCGGCAATTGCACCGGCGCCACAGCATGATCGTCGGCGAGATGCCGGAGACTGTCGGTCCGTTCGCGGCAGGCTCGCGCTACTGTGCCAACGACATCCCGTCGCTGCGCTGGGTTCATGCCACGCTGGTCGAGACCGCGCTGATGGCGCATGATCTGGTTTTGCCGCCGCTCTCGGCGGAGAATCGCGAACGCTATTGGACCGAGAGTCGGACGTTCGGCGCGTTGTTCGGATTGACCGGCGATGATCTGGCCGCGGACTGGGCTGACTTTGCGGCCTATACGGCGGCGATGGCGCAGTCAGACACGCTGACCGTCAGCCCGGCCGCGCGCGAGATCGCCGCGCAGATCTTTGGTGGCGCGCGCCCGTGGTTGCGTCCGCCGCGCTGGTATCGCGCGCTCACGGCAAGCCTGCTGCCGGAACGCCTGCGTGCTGGGTTTGGGTTCGAACTTGATGAGCGCGATGAGAGGGCAGCCGAAAATGCGCTCCGATGGATACGGCGCGTCTACCCCAAATTGCCAGACCGGTTGCGCTATGTCGGTCCCTACCAGGAAGCGCAAGCGCGGTTGCGCGGCGAGCCGCAGCCGGACTGGATGACACGGTGCCTCAACAGAGTCTGGATCGGCCGGCCGCAGATGGATCAGCGCGGGAAGGGGTGAAGTCCTCCGCGGCTGCCACAAACCACTGTCATTGCGAGGAGCCCTTGCGACGAAGCAATCCAGGCTGCTGCCATGGAAACAGTCTGGATTGCTTCGCTACGCTCGCAATGACGAGGAAACACCCGGCTTCTCACACCGCCGCCAACTTCCGGTACAGTGCGTTGTAGCTGCCGGCCGGGATGCTCCAGGAGAACGACCGTCCCATCGCACTGCGACGCATGGTGTCGAGCTGGTCTTGCGCCATGAAGGCGGAGAACGCGCGGCGGACACCTCCGAGGAAGGATTCATGCGAAGGTTTTGAGAACAGGAAGCCGGTTTCGCCGTCGGTGATGGTCTCGGCGAGGCCGCCGGTCTGATGCCCGATCGGCAGCGAGCCGAAGCGCTGGGCGTACATCTGGCTGAGCCCGCAGGGCTCGAAGCGCGACGGCATCAATGTGAAGTCGCTGCCGGCGAAGATGCGCCGCGCCTGGGCGTCGTTGAAGCCAATCACGACCCCGATCGCGTCAGGCCGCCGGCGATGCGCGTCAATCAGCGCCTGCTCGAGCGCCGGCTCGCCGGAGCCGGTGACCACGATCTGCCCGCCGGCATCGACGATCTCGTCGGCTGCCGCCAGCACGAGGTCGATACCCTTCTGGTGCACCAGCCGGGCGACGATGCCGAACATCGGGCCGCGCGACACCGCAAGCCCGAACTGCTTGCGAACATAGTCCGCGTTGGCCTTCTTGCCGATCCAGTCGCCGGCGCCGAACTGCTGGGCAAGCTGAGCGCAGGAGCGGGGGTCCCAGCTCTCGTCGATGCCGTTGAGGATGCCGGTGAGCTCGGCCGCGTCGGAGCGGACTCGAAGCAGGCCTTCGAGCCCGCAGCCGAATTCATCCGTGGTGATCTCCCGCGCATAGGTGCCGCTGACTGTGGTGAGATGCGAGGCGTAGACCAGTCCGGCCTTGAGAAAGGAGAGCTGGTCGTAGAACTCGACGCCGTCGATGTGGAAGGAGCTCTCCGGTGCGCCGATCCGCCGCAGCGAGTCCTTCGGGAAGAGGCCCTGATAGGCGAGGTTGTGAATGGTCAGGATCGACGGCAGCTTGGAGCCGCGCCAGGCGAGGTAGGCCGGCACGAGCGAAGCCTGCCAGTCATTGGCATGGATCAGGTCTGCTGCCCAATCCTTGTCCAGCGTGCCCATCGCGAGCTCAGCGGCGGCCGAGGCAAAGCGCGCGAAACGGATGTCGTTGTCGGGCCAGTCGCGCCCGGACTCGTCGCCATAGGGGTTGCCGGGCCGGTCGTAAAGTTGCGAGCACAGCAGCACATAGACCGGCAGGCCGTCCTTGGTCGCGGCGCGGCCGAGCGAGCAGGCCGGCATCTCCGCGAACGCCGGACAGCGGCCAACGATCTGAATATGCGTGAGTTGTTCGATGATGTCGCGATAGCCGGGCAGCATGACCCGGATGTCGGCGAAGGGACGAAGGGCTCGGGGGAGTGCAGCGGAAACGGCTCCGAGTCCGCCAACGCGGACAAAGTCGTCCATCTCCGTTGTAACGAACAAGACCCTCAAGAACTGCTGCCCTCTGCCGGAGCCCGATTGCTGCTATGCAAGAACGGGTCCAGTTGCCCCGGATTTCCCAAGCCCGCCCGTGAGACGTGTCTGTTCGGTAAAGACTTTCCTACTCAGGCGCCGCGCTCTAGGGTCGGCGCACCAACAACAGAGAACTTCGATAAGTTCCTAGTGACCCGAGGGCGCAAGCAGGCATGCAGCTATCAGATAAGCATGAGGGGACGACGACAAAGGCCTTTGCCGGCCTCAGGGTCCTGGATTTTTCGACCACCATCGCCGGCCCCCACTGTGCGCGCATGCTCGCCGACATGGGCGCCGAGGTCATCAAGATCGAGACCGACGGCGGCGAGACGATGCGGACCCGGCCGCCGCTGCGCAAGGGCTGCAGCACCGTGTTCGGCCAGCTCAATGTCGGCAAGAAGAGCGTCGTGCTCGACCTCAAGTCCGAGGACGGCAAGGAGGCGGTCCGCCGGCTGGCCGCGACCGCCGACATCCTGGTCGAGAACTTCCGCCCCGGCGTGATGCACCGGCTGCGGCTCGACTACGACAGAATGCGCGCCATCAACCCGAAGCTGATCTACTGCTCGATCTCCGGCTACGGCCAGAGCGGCCCGTCGGCCGAACTGCCGGCCTATGCGCCGGTGATCCATGCAGCCTCCGGCTACGACATGGCGCATCTCGCCTACCAGCCCGGCCGCAGCCGCCCGGATTATTGCGGCATCTACCATGCCGACGTCGTCACCGGCACCTACGGGTTCGGCGCGATCGCGTCGGCGCTCTACCAGCGAACGGTCACCGGGCTCGGCCAGCACATCGACGTTTCCATGCTCGAATCGATGCTGACGCTGACGGTGATCGAGTTGCAGAACTCGCAGTTCACCGTGAAGCCGCCGCCGCGCCCGATGTTTGGGCCGACTGAGACCGCGAGCGGTTATGTCATGATCACGGTTGCCAGCGAGAAGACGTTTCAGGGACTGATGGGGGTGATCGGCCGCCCCGAATGGATCTCCGATCCGCGCTTCGCCACCTACGCCGCGCGTCGCGACCATTGGGCCGACTTGATGGACGGTGTCGAGGCCTGGTCGCGGCAGCTCTCGACCGAGGCCTGTCTTGTCGCGCTAGGTGCGGCGGGCGTGCCGGCTTCGGCCTACCGCACCGTGTCCGAGGCGCTGGCCGATCCGCAACTCGCGCATCGTGAGGCGCTCTCGTCTGTAGAAGACGGAGGCGGCTCGTTCCAGGTCCTCAATCTGCCGTTCCGGATGACCGGTGCCGACACGGCACCGGGCAAGACGATGGCCGTGCTTGGCGAGCACACGGACCGGCTGCGCGCGGAGATCGGGCTCCCCGACGATGGACCAATTCCGTCAGGCAAAACAGCCGCGCAAAGCTGACGGACAGCTTCGTGCAGCAAGCAATGCGGCTTTGCGTGTGGTCGGCTTGCCATCATCCGTCGGCCTAAACTAGACAGGTCCGAGTTTGTCTCGTTCTGCCGCCCATGCGATGGTGGCGGCGATAAGAAAAGTATCCGGGAGGACACCGATGAAAAGTTTCAAGGTCGCCGATTTCAAGGCACCGCTGCAGGAGTTCGACGAAGCGACGCCGCAGCCGTCCGGCACGCAGGTGCTCATCAAGGTCAAGGCCGCCGGCGTCTGCCACAGCGACCTCCACATCTGGGAAGGCGGCTACGATCTCGGCCACGGTCGCAAGCCGCTGTCGCTGAAGGACCGCGGCATCAACCTGCCGCTGACCATGGGGCACGAGACCGTCGGCGAGGTCCTTGCCTTCGGCCCGGACGTGAAGTCGTCGGACCAGGGCGATGTGAAGATCGGCGATGTCGGGCTGGTCTATCCCTGGATCGGTTGCGGCAAATGCGCGACCTGCCTCGCCGGCGATGAGAATATGTGCCTGACGCCACGCTCGCTCGGTGTCTATTGCGACGGTGGCTATTCCGACCACATGCTGGTGCCGCATCCGCGCTATCTGCTCAATCTTAGAGGCCTCGATCCCGCGTCGGCTGCGCCCTACGCCTGCTCGGGCGTCACGACCTACAGCGCGCTGAAGAAGCTCGAGCAGCACTTCGACACGCCGATCGTGATGTTCGGCGCCGGCGGACTCGGCCTGATGGCACTGTCGCTGCTGAAGGCGATGGGTGGCAAGGGCGCGATCATGATCGATATCGACACGAAGAAACGCGAAGCTGCGGAGCAAGCCGGCGCGCTCGCGACCGTCGATCCCAAGGCGCCCGACGCGCTGGAGCAGCTTGCCAAGAAAGCCGGTGGTCCCATCCGCGCCGTGCTTGATCTCGTCGGCAACGCCGCCACCACGCAACTCGGCTTCGACTGTCTGACCAAGGGCGGCAAGCTCGTCATCGTCGGCCTGTTCGGCGGCGGAGCGACCTGGGCGCTGCCGCTGATTCCGATCAAGGCGGTGACGATCCAGGGCAGCTACGTCGGCAATCTACGCGAGACGCAGGAACTGCTCGACCTCGTGCGAGCGAAGAACATAGCGCCGATCCCCGTGACGCGGCAGCCGCTCGCCAAGGCCAACGACGCGCTGGTGCAGTTGCAGCAGGGCGCGGTGGTTGGCCGCACGGTGCTGACGCCGTAACCAACGCTCCATCCTCCGTCATTGCGAGGAGCGAAGCGACGAAGCAATCCAGATTGTCTCCGCAGATGCAGTTCTGGATTGCTTCGCTTCGCTCGCAATGACGACTTAGCTCGCTCCTCCTGAGGCTTTCCATGTCCGCAAATAACGCCTTCCACATTGCCGTGCTCGCCGGTGACGGCATCGGTCCCGAAGTCATGGCGCCGGCCATCGAAGTCTTGCGCAAGATCGAGACGAAATCCGGCCTGAGCTTCCGCCTCACCGAGGCGCCGGCGGGTGCCACCAACTATCTCGCCACCGGCAAATCGATGCCCGATACCACGATCAAGCTGTGCGAGGAGGCGGACGCGATCCTGCTCGGCGCATGCGGCCTGCCGTCGGTGCGCTATCCTGATAACACTGAGATCGCGCCGCAGATCGAGCTGCGCTTCATCTTCGATCTCTATGCCGGTGTGCGCCCGGCGCGGCTCATTCCGGGCGTGCCGAGCCCGATCGTCGGCGCCGACCAGCGTGGAATCGATCTCGTCGTGATCAGGGAGTCCACCGAGGGCCTGTTCGCCTCGATGGGCAAGGGCGTCGTCACCCACGAGGACGCGCGCGAAACCATGGTGATCACGCGCAAGACGTCCGAGCGCCTGTTCGAGTTCTCGTTTCGCCTCGCCGAGCGGCGCAAGGCGCGCGGCAAGCCGGGGATGCTGGCTTGCGTCGACAAGGCGAACGTGTTCAAGGCCTTTGCGTTCTTCCGCGGTATTTTCGACGAGATCGCCAAGCGTCATCCGGAGGTGAAGACCGACCGGCTCTATGTCGATGCCTGCTCGGCGATGCTGGTGAAGCGCCCCTGGGACTTCGACGTGATGGTGATGGAGAACATGTTCGGCGACATCGTCTCCGACATCACCGCGAGCCTGATCGGCGGCCTCGGCATGGCGCCGTCGGCCGACATCGGGGACAAATATGCCGTGTTCCAGCCGTGCCACGGCACCGCGCCCGACATCATGGGGCAGGGCAAGGCCAATCCCACCGGGATGATCCTGTCGGCTGCAATGATGCTGGACTGGCTCGCCGACAAGCACGGCGTCGAAGGCGCCGCTGAGGCCGGCGAGCAAATTGAGCGCGCCGTGGACAAGGTCTACGCCGGCGGCCTCAAGCCGATGGAGTTCGGCGGCAGCAACGGCACCGCCGACATCACGAAGGCGGTGCTCGAGGCGCTATAGTCAAGGAAGAGGGGCCTCCCGGCCCCTCGCAATTCACCAGCGACGCCAGTGGCGGTGACCGCCCCAGCCCCACGGACGTGGACCGTAGAAGCGTCGCGGGCCGCCGTAATAGCCGTAGGCCCCATAATAGTTCGGACGCCAGAAGCAGCGGCCCCACGGGTTACACACCCAACGAACCTGATCGACTTCGGCTGCCGGGCCGCTCGCGATACGGTCGGCCTGCGGAATGCCGTTCGGCATCGCCGCGAGTGCCTGTCCTGACGCGAGCGCTGCGCCGCCCAGGGCAGCCAGCCCGAGAACAGCAAATTTCAGTTTCATCGCAATCTCCCTCGTTTGATGGCGAGAGAACTTCCAGCAAATCAGCTGGTTGCTATGGTGTTGCAGGGGCGTGGGAATTTAATCTTCCTGAATGCATGTTCACGTTGCCTGCCGTCATCGCGACGAGCCAAGCGACGAAGCAGGCAAAGGCACTCTGGATTGTTTCATTTTGCTCCGACGGAGTCACCGTCCCTGGAACTGCGGCTTGCGCTTCTGCATGAAGGCCTGCCGGCCCTCGCGAAAATCGCCACTGTCCATGCAGGCGTTGCCGACCGCCCTGATCGCCTCCATGTCGCGCGCGCTTTCGTCCTTCAGCACCTGCGCGATGGTGAGCTTGGCGGCCTTGATCGCGAGCGGCGCATTTTGCGAGATCGTCTCGGCGATCGCCATGGTCTCACCCCAGAGCTGATCCTCCGGAACCACCCGCTCGACCAGCCCGATGCGCAGCGCTTCGGTGGAATCGATGCGCATGCCCGTGTACATCAGGAGCCGGGCCCAGGACGGTCCGACCAGCGACACCAGGTGCTTCAATCCATCATAACCGTAGGCGATGCCGAGTTTCGCCGCGGGAATGCCGAACTGGCTTCCATGGGAGGCGATGCGGATGTCGGCGAGCATTGCCACCTGCATGCCGCCGCCGAGACAGAAACCCTGGATACAGGCAATCGTCGGCTTGGGATAATCGGCAAGCAGCGCGCGCTGGGCGGCGCTGCGTTTTGCGTATTCCTCGGAGGCAGCTGCGTTGTGGCGCGTCTTCTCGAACTGGCTGATGTCGGCGCCCGACACGAAGGCCTTGCCGCCGGCGCCGCGCAGGATCACGACCCGCACGGCAGCGTCGTCGCGCAAGGCTGTCAACGCCTCGCCAAATCCCTCCCACATCTCCAGCGACATCGCATTGCGCTTGTCGGGATTGTTAAAGGTGATCACGCCGACGCCACCGGCTGTGTGCTTGAGGATCTTGCCGTCGGCGTAGGGAATTTCGGTCGTGCTTGATATGTCGGACATCGCGCTCGCTTTCGTTGGCGAGGCGCAATGTTCGGCCGGGGCGAGGCCAGGGTCAACCGCGGCAACGGAGGTGGCTTTGCAGCCGCCTGTGCCGCGATTGCATGGCGCGGTCTATCTCGTCATGTGCGCCGTTAACGGATGGCTGCCGGCACTGCTGAAGAATGCCGCCTCTTCGGCGGTGGCCTCCAGCAGCTGCTCGTCCTGGTGATAGACGTCGTTGCGGAACTGGACGGTCTGGTCTTTGGTCATCCACGCCGTGAGGTAGATCCAGGCCACCGGCACTTTCTTCGCCATAGCGACCTCGAGATGCTGGCCGCTGGCGATGCCCGCGTCGATCGCGGCGCGGCTCCATTTCGGCTGGTCCTTCAAGAGCCAGGCGGCGAGATCGCGCACATTATCGACGCGCGAGCAGCCATGAGAATCGAAGCGGTAATCGTCGCTGAACAGATTGCGCTGGTTGGTGTCGTGCATGTAGACCGAATAGGAATTCGGCATGTCGATCTTGACCGCGCCGAGCGCGTTGAACGTGCCGTTGTGCTGGCGCACGGTGAAATTCGGCGTATGCGTGCCCGACCAGTCGACCGAATTTGGGTCGATCGGATTGTCGTGGGCGTCGAGCACCTCCATGTGCATGCGCGACAGATAGGTGGGGTCCTTACGCATATGCGCGGAGATCTCGGTCTTGGCGATCGAGGCGGGCACCGTCCAGGTCGGATTGAGAACGACGCTGCTGATCTGGGTCGTCAGCGTCGGCGAGGGCTTTTCGGTCTTGCCGACGATCACGCGATAGCGCCTCACCACGACGTCGTTCTCGATCGCTTCGGCGAAGGCGGCGGGGATGTTGACGACGACATAGCGCTGGCCGAAGCCGAAATTCATGTTCTCGAGCCGCTGCAGCGAAGCCTCCAGCTGTCGGATGCGCTTCTGCACCGGCACGTTCATCGCCGCGATCGTGCGGGGCGTCATCGTTCCGGTCGGCGCGAGGCCGTGGCGGGCCTGGAAGCGTTTCACGGCGTCGGCGAGATCCTGGTCGAAGGCGCCGCTCGCCTTGTCGGCGGCAAGATCGCCGGAGACGATCAGCCGCTTGCGCAGGAGATCGTCATTGGTGCCCTGGGCGCCGGGCGCGAATTTGGCGTCTGCCGGGATCGCCGGCCAGCCGCCGCGCACGGCGAGATCAGAATAGCTCAGCGCCGCATCCTTGATGCGCTGGGCGGAGCCCTCGTCATAGGTCGGCTCGTGCGTCAGCGCGAGCGCGGCGGCCGAGCGGCTCTCTGCCGTCGAAGCGGACGCCGGCGCTGCAGTTTTCGGTGCGGCTGCGTGGGCCGGATTGGCGGTGGCCGGCACCGTGCCAGCCGCAGTCGCCGGCTTGGGCCCGGCCTGTCCAATGGTCTCGGTCTGAGCAAGCGCGGAGGCGCTCGCAAGCATGCCGACGGCAATGATCATCGCATGGCGTTTCGACATGTGTCCCATCTTTCCCATGAGAACGAGGCCCGGACGGGGGCTCGCATCGGCAATTCCCGGTCGTCGCGCTGATTCGAGAAATCGGCGGGAGGCTAGCGCCTCCCGGTTGCGGCTCCCTTAAGCACGGCGCATCGCGAGCTCCGGACGCCGGGCGGCGGTCTCTGGATTGGGTCGCGACAGGGCCGGAATGGGTTCGCGCAAACTGCGGGCGACGGCGGGAAAAATGGTCAACAAAAAGGGGCGGTCATGCCGCCCCGAGAAGTCCGCGCAAGCACGCGGGCCGGATAGATCTCGTCCGGGTCTCGTCCAATCCAGCCGCGCCCCGTGACGCGGCGGATTGAACATCGGGCGGAAAGGCGCGGGCGCCGATCGGCTCAGGCTTCGTTCGCTGCGATCGATTCCATCAGCGAGACGAGCTGACGCTGCACCGTCTGGTCCTTGATCTTGCTATAGGCGCGCAGCAGGCGGAGGCTGAAGGCCGAGTCCAGGAAGAGCAGGCTCTCGACTTCGCGCGCCTTGTTGTCGCCGTCATAGAAGAAGGTCACGGGCACATCGAGGGCGGTGGCGATCTGCTGAAGCCGGGCTGCGCCGACGCGATTGACGCCCTTCTCGTACTTCTGGACCTGCTGGAAGCTGACGCCGAGCTTCTCGCCGAGCTCGGCCTGCGAGACCTTCATCTCGACGCGCCGCAGACGGATCCGCTTGCCCAGCTCAATGTCCGGCTTGCCGGCACTGCGCTGCTTCATTCTCTTCGCCGCTGTCTTCATCTTTTTTCTCATCGGTCTTCGGTTGAAAACCCCCCGAAGAGCTGGGTCAGGGGTTCGCCCATATACTCGTCCTTGAATTCATGCGGGTGCACGAACTCTTCCTTAAACCACGGGAAACGCGCCGGATTGAAGGCTTCGATCAGCCAGTCAATCATGTGCCGCACGCGCGGAATCCGGCCGCTACCAGGGTGGTAGGACAACCAGATATCCAGCGATCTGTTCAGCTCGATCTCCAGTGGAATCAACTTCCCGCCAAGCGCAACGGCGTAGCTCGGGAATACGCCGATTCCGGCGCCATTCGCGACCGCCCAGTAATTGGCGCTCGAGACGTTGGTCTTCATGACCAGAAGGTCACGCTCCGGAACGCCGGGGAAGAAGCTCTCGAAAGTTTGCTTGGCGTCGAGCTGGTCGGCGAACTGCAGCACCAGGCGGTGCTTGATCAACTCCATCGCCGAGCGCGGCGCGCCATGTTTTGAAATGTATTTCTCAGAGGCCCAGAACATCAGATGCATGCGGCCGAGCCGCACCAGCTTGACGTCGAGCGCGGAAGGCCGCGACAGGTGAATGGCGACGTCGGCCTCGTGGCGGGAGACGTCGGCCGAGCGCATCGCGCAGTGCAGGTCGACCAGGATCTTCGGATAGGCCTGCTGGAATTCGACCAGTCGCGGGGCGAGCCAGAATGTGCCAAGTCCCTCGGTGACTGCGACGCGGACTTCGCCGGACAGGGCGTTCGCTGTCGAATCGCTGGTGCGCAGCACGTCGAAGGCAGCCGCCTCCATTTTCTCGACGGCGGAGACCACCAGCGCGCCTTCGTCGGTCAGACGGGTGCCGTGGACGTCGCGGGTGAACAGGGTGGTGCCGGTCTGGCGTTCGAAATCATCGATCCGGCGGCGGACGGCGTTGATCGACAGCGACAGGCGCTCGGCCGCCGAGCGGAAACTTCCGCATCGGACGACTTCCAGGAAAATGCGCGCCGCATCCCAGTCCGACAGGCCGCTGATGTTTGTCTTTGGGCGTTCCTCCAGTGGAACGCCCCTTTCCGCCAAGGAGTGCATACAAGTCCCTTCGGGTCGCTAAACTGGCAGAATCTTGGGCAAACCACAACCACGGCGGGTTGGGGAACGACGAGTTTTGAACGTCATCCTTACTGCGCCGCAGTGGTATTCTGGTGCTGCCAGGACTGGGAACAAGGGTTGGAAATCGGGCAAACCATCGCCCGTATGAGGGGTGTGGCGTGAGTTCCGTTGTGAGCCGTGACATGGCTGCGGGATCGTCGGCGCTGTCCGCAATGAACGTCCTTGCGCGCGAGCCGGTGACGCCTTCCGAGATGGATCAATTGCAGTACGCCAAGCGTTTTACCACCGAGCGTTTTACCACCGAGTGTTTTACGATCGAGCGTTCGACGACTGAGCGCTTCGACGACGGCCGGCGGGGCGAAGCGGCACGCGCCGGAACCGCGGTTTCAAGGCAGAAACACACTGAAATCATGTTCGGGGGCGCAGTGGCCTCGTGTTATCCTCGACGCTCCATGGGGGCCAAAGAGGTCGTCACAACCACGTCTCACAGGCCGAATTAGCGGAAAGAACGCCGGTGTCGCATTCAGACGAACAATTGCAGTCGGTGCTGGAAACGCTCGAAGAGTGCCGCCGGGTGCTCAACGAGAGCAACAGCCGCGAGTCGGCCGAGCTGCTGTCCATTGTCATCCTGGACGTGCGGATGAAACTCAAAGGAATTGACAGTGCCGATCTCAAGGCACTGTGCGACGAAATGTTGCGGAGCGCGACCAGCGAACCGCAGCCCCCCTCCAAGCAGACGCAGGACCAGCCCCGGCGTCCGCTGCTCCGCGTGGTGAAGTAGCCGCGCCGCCGAGCCTCGCTTTTTGGCGAGATTTGTGCGTGTCCCGATGCCGCATCTGTGATCACAGACGGCATCGGGAGGAGCCCTGGTTTTGAGCGCCTCAGTTGCGCATTCGCTGGCATCGGCTACACCAGAGCCGGTTCGGCTCCGGGCCGCGCGCATTCCCCGCGCGCCGCATCGGCGCCTGAGATGGCTCCGACTGCATCATGCAAAATGTTTCGATCCCGGCGGCGCTGATTGCCGGCCTCGTCAGCTTCCTCTCCCCTTGCGTCCTGCCGCTGGTCCCGCCCTACCTGATCTATTTGACGGGCGCGACGATCGAGCATGTCGAAAGCGACGAGCCCGCATCAGTCTCCAAACGCGCGATCATGATGTCGGCGCTCCTGTTCGTGCTCGGCTTCTCCACGGTGTTCGTGGCGCTCGGCGCCAGCGCCTCGCTGATCGGCGGGCTGATCCGCGCCTGGTCGGCCGAACTCTCGATCCTCGCTGGCATCGTCATCATCGTCATGGGCCTGCACTTCCTGGGCCTGACGCGAATCGGTCTGTTGATGCGCGAGGGACGCTTGACCGCGCCCAAGCCGGTCGGCCTCTGGGGCGCTTATGTGATGGGGCTCGCCTTTGCCTTCGGCTGGACGCCCTGCATCGGCCCGATCCTCGCCGCGATCCTCTCGGTCGCCGCGGCCGAAGCGACGGTGGCCAAGGGCGCCGGCCTGCTCGCGGTCTATTCGGCCGGCCTCGGCATTCCCTTCCTGATCGCCGCCCTGATGATCGAGCAGTTTTCCACCCTGTTCGCGCGCATGAAGGGCCATCTCGTCAATGTCGAGCGCGCCATGGGCGTCCTGATGGTGATCACCGGCATTGGATTTCTCACCGGCGCGGTCTCGAATGTGAGCATCTGGCTGCTGGAGACGTTTCCGGCGTTGCAGACGTTCGGTTAGGGCGCAGCGGAGGCACCAGCGGGAGACCGGGTTTTCACGGATGAAACCTGAAAGGAACCGTTGAGGACCTCGGACCATGCTCGCACTGCGGAGCCCAACGAAATCAAACCTTTTCCATCCCGAGACGTTGGAGGAGCGGAAACCGCATGGTGGAGATCTCGTGACCAAGACACTGCTCTTAGAATCCTTGTCGAACAACGTCGCTTTGGTCGCCTGGCAATTTGTAGGTCAACCGTTGCCGGAGTGGCCGAATTGGGTCCAGTCAACCTGCTCGCTCCAAAGGGATGCCGAAGGAAAGTTCGAGCTCCGGCACGAGCGGCGCAGCGGCGCTCAAATTGTCTATCTCGGCGAGTGGCTCGTGAGAGATCTGGATGGCGGCGTCGACTTCTACACCGACGCCGAGATCTGGGCGCGGTTCGCCGCGAAGCGCTAGGCGATCAACTGAGCGGGTCCGGGTGGGGCAAAACGCCTCGCCCGCAAGGACACACTTCGGATGCAATCTGAGGTAATATTTCATTCTACTGCACCCAGAGGGGCAAATTTCAAAAGCGTATACTGAAACGAGAATTTTTGACCAATCGACAATCCCGGCGCCCCTCTTCCTCACAGCATTTTGCGCAGGAGCAATCGATGGGAACCGAAGTCAACGTTCAACCCGGTCATGGCAAAGCCGGACGTCACCCGACGCGGCAATTTCTGGATACGCTTTCCGGACACGAAGATCCGGGCATGTTTGGTCGGATGTTTCCGACTCTCGAACCGCTGGCCGTCGACGACGGTCCGCTCCATGCACTCGCCGATGCGATGAAGGATCCCACCCCAGGCGATCCCACGGGAAACAGTGCCAACGTACCTGCCGGCTTTACCTATCTCGGGCAATTCATCGATCATGACATCACACTGGATCTGACCTCCTTTGGCGACAAGGAGGCCGATCCAACGGCCGTCGAGAATTTTCGTACACCGGCGCTCGATCTCGACAGCGTCTACGGTCTGGGACCGGACGGAAGTCGCCATTTGTACGCGCGCAATTCGGCGAGCGACAATGGCAAGAGCCCGGGTCCCAAGCTGCTGATCGGCAAAACCGTCAACGTCGGTGCCGGTAACATCACGGGAGATCATCGTAACGACCTTCCGCGCAGTCCCGAAGGGTTTGCCCTGATCGGCGACCATCGCAATGACGAGAATCTGCTGGTTGCGCAAACTCACCTTGCGATGCTGAAGTTTCACAACAAGGTCTGCGATCAGCTCGCTGCGTCAGGCAAGCCGCAGGGCGAGATCTTCGAAGAAGCGCGCCGGATGGTCACCTGGCACTATCAATGGATGGTCTTGCACGATTTTGTGGAGCGGATCACCGAAAAAGGCATGGTGGCGAAGATCCTCGAGCAGGGACGGCGCTTCTACCGCTTCAAGAAGACACCCTACATGCCTGTTGAGTTTTCCGCCGCGGTCTACCGTCTCGGCCACAGCATGGTCCGCGAGGTCTATAGCCACAACAGAATCTTCACGCCTGGCGGCGTCGTTCCTGCGACGCTCGATCTGCTGTTCAAGTTTACAGGGCTTTCGGGAGGAATCATCGGAGATCTCGCGCCCAATCCGATTCAACCGCCGCTCCCGCTTCCGGTGCTCTCAAGCAACTGGATTATTGACTGGCGCCGCTTCCACGAGATTCTGCCGTCCAATCCGCCAGGTGTTGCATTCAATCCGTCTCGCAAGATCGACCCCTTTGTCGTGCCGCAACTCCACACCTTGCCTGGTGACGGCAGCAGCCTGCCGTTCCGAAATCTCAAGCGCGGGGTGCTGTTGGGATTGCCGTCCGGGCAGGACATCGCCAAGGCCATGAAAATCAAAAATCCTCTGACGCCGGCCGAAATCTCGAAGGGGACCGACGGTGCGGTAGCGAAGACGCATGGTCTGCACGAACACACCCCGCTCTGGTACTACATCCTCAAGGAGGCGGAGCAGCGGGGTGGCGGCGAAAGGCTCGGACCGGTTGGAGCGACGCTTCTTGCCGAGGTTTTTGTCGGCCTCGTCCATGGCGATCGTCAATCGTACCTTTGGCTCAAGGGCAAGAGCTGGAAGCCAACACTTCCATCAAAAGTGCCGGGCGAATTCACGATGGCCGACCTGCTGCGCTTTGTCGGGGATATCAGCCCGATCGACGGCATCTCGACCGTCTAGAGGTTTGGCGATCCGGCGGACACACGAACTGGGCCGCGAGGCGGCCCAGTTCGGCGCCGGCGAGGCAAGTCCATGCGTTAATTCGCGGCAAATCGCGCAAATGCCCCGCGATCGATCTCGATGCCAAGTCCCGGGCCGTCCGGGACTCGCACGATGCCCTTCGCATGCTCGATCGGCTCCTTCAAAATGGCCTGCCGGATCGGATGTTCGGTGCGGTCGAATTCAAGCATCGGCTCGAGCGGTGACAGCGAAGTCGGCGTGTGCGAGGGCAGCACGGCGAGGAGCTGGAGCGAGGCGGCGATCGCGATGCCGGTGCCCCAGACATGCGGATTGTAGCGGATGCCGAACGCCTCGCTCATGTCGGCAATCTTCTTGCATTCACTCAAACCACCTGCCGCACAGGTGTCGGGCTGGGCGATGTCAAGCGCGTGCGAGACGAACAGCTCGCGGAAGCCGAAGCGCGTGAATTCGCACTCGCCGCCGGCGACCGGAATCGTGAGCGCGGATTTCACTGCGCGATAGCCCGCGAGGTCCTCCGGCGGCACCGGCTCCTCGAACCATCCGATGTCATGGCGCTCGATCAGGCGGCCGAGCCGGATCGCCGCGACCGCGTCATAGGCGTGGTTCGCATCGACCATCAGCGCGACATCGGGGCCGATCGCTTCGCGCACCGCGCGGGTGACTGCGGCATCCTCGACGATTCCGAAGCCGACTTTCAGCTTCACGGCGCGGAATCCCTCGGCGGCATAACCCGCCGCTTCTTCCGGCAGATATTCGAGCGGATCGCCTGACCTGCGCCGGTAGAGACCGGTTGCATAGGCCGCAACCTGCTTGCGCGCGGCGCCGCCAAGAAGCTGATGCACGGGTACGCCAAAATGCTTGCCCTTGATGTCCCAGAGCGCGATGTCGATACCGCTCATCCCCTGGATCACGACGCCCTTCTGGCCGTGATCGCGCAAGCGCGCGTAGACCATCTGCCACAGTACGTCCGTGCGCAACGGATCCTCGCCGATCAGCCACGGCGCGACACTTTGCACCACCGCCGCCGTGATGCGGGCAGGCCCATAGCATTCGCCCCAGCCGACAAGGCCGTTATCGGTCTCGATCTCGACGAGCATCGCGGTGCGTGTGTCGTACCAGGCGCGCGAATAGGCAAAGGGCTGCGACAGCTTTGCTTCGAGGATGTGCGTGCGAATGCTTGCAATCTTCATCGCCGATGTCTCCGTTCACCGCGCCTCGTCCAGCGTGCAAATCACCGTGCAGACCACGCCGCGGGGCAGAAAGTCGACCGTTGCCTCGCCGCCGAGCTGGTCGCGAGCGCTGCGCTCGATCAGGCGTGAGCCGAAGCCGCGCTGCACCGGCGCCGTCACCGGCGGTCCGCCGATCTCGGTCCAGATCAGGCGCAGCCGCGGCTTTGGCGCCTCAGCAAGGACCTCCCACTCCAGCGTCACCCGGCCGGTCTCGTTGGACAGCGCACCGTATTTCGCGGCATTGGTGGCGATCTCGTGCACGATCATCGACAGCACCACGGCGAGCCGCGGCGACAGCGGCACCGCGGGGCCTGCCATGCGGATGCGCTCTGGATTGTTTAGCAGGAACGGCTGTAGCGCGCGGGTGATCACCTCCCGCAGCTCGGAGCCCGCCCATTTCTCCTGGCTCAGCAAATTGTGCGCTTCGGCCAGCGCGCCCAGCCGACCCTCGAATTTCGTCCGCTCGTCCCGGCTGGCACTGCGGAAAGTCTGCACTGCGATCGCCTGCATCAAGGCGAGCGTGTTCTTGACGCGATGGTTGAGCTCGTCGATCAGGAGATTGTGCAGCATCTCGCCGCGCGCGATCGTGGTTGCCATCCTGACCGCGAAGGTCAGGCCGGTCAGCAGCAGGATGCCGCCGATCAGGCTGGTGATCGCGATGTTGCGCCAGAGCGGCGCGATCAGCGAGCTCTCGGCGACGCCGGCCACGATGGTCCAGCCGGTCAGCCGTGACCTCTTATAGACGGTGGACAACGCAACACCGTCGAGCGAAACCGTCGAGAGTGCGGCTTCCGGCGTGCGCAACATACTCTCATACAGTGTGCCCGTAGCCCGTTTGCCGAACGTCTCCGTCGGATTTGGCGTGCGCGCGAATACGAAGGCCTTGGTGTCGAGCAGGGAAACCGTCCAATCCCGGTCGGGCCGTTGCTTCTCGACCAGGTCCTGAAAGATGCTGACGGGCGGGCTGAAGCAGAGGTCGTAGATCACTTCGCCGTCGCGGAGCACCGGAACCTCGACCGTAAGAACCTGCCGGCCGTTGATCGCGCCGGTGAACAGGTCGGAATATTGCGGCGATCTGGTCGCAAACACCTTCTCGATGACCTCAAGATGACCGCGTGGCGGCAGGCTCGCGGTGTCCTCGGTCGCGGAGGAAAACAACAGCCGGCCCTTGCGATCGGAAATCAACACGAGGCCGCCCTTGCCGTACTGATCGACGAAGCCGAGCGCGATGCGGCGGAAATTCTGGAAGTCGTCGTTGCGCAGCGAATTCGTCAGCGCAAGCACCTGCAGGCCGCCGGTCATCCGCTGCACCTCGGAGTCCAGCACGAGGCGCATGCTGCGCACGTTCTCCAGCACGCGGCGGGTCGCGTCGTTGCGGTCCTGCTTGTAATTGTAGACGGCAATACCGACCGCGAAGACGATCAGCGGCAACATCGTTCCCGTGACCAGAAGAGCGAGCCGGACCGGCAAAGTGAGCTTTGACAAACGCAGGCGTCCCGGTTCCAGCGCAGGCGAGCGCCGGATTTATGATTTTGGGAGACCATAGGGGCGGGATTTGCGCTGCGCCATAATTTTTTGCGCAGCTGGACGAACCGTCTAGAGGCGATACCTTACAGCGCAGTTGGGATGCCTGCGCCTCAGCTCATGCTGACTGCGGTCAGTAGTAGACACATGGCGTAGACAGCCGCCAGGCTGAGCCCGGCGATCCGGGCCTCACGATGCGATTTCATAACTTCAACTCCCGGAGAGGGCGGCCGCCTTCAAGGCAGCCGCCCGACACCTGGATCAATCAATTTCCTGAACGACCGTGCGCGAGCCGGGATCGACGAGCATCACGCGTTCGCCGGAGTAGACGTAGCGATATTTCGTGAGGGACGGGCCCCAGTCGGCCGGAACGGCCTCGAGCTCGACGTCGCTCGGCACCGCGGCACCGACAACGATCTTTTCCTTCGTCGTCACCGGACGGATACGGTGCTCGGTGACGTAGGATTTGATCTTGGTTCGGTACTGCGGCTCGATCTGAACGGCCGCCGCATGGCCGGTCCCGGTCGTCGTCACGACGGTGGATTGCGCGAAGGCACCGGTCGAAATCAGAGCCGCCGCGGCGGAAAGCAGGAACAACTTCTTCATCTCGTTCTCCTCGTTTGAAGATGCGCCGCAACAACCCCTCATCGCGGACGGCGTTCCCGGCCCCTGGAACTAATTGCCGGTTTTTCCCGTTTGTAGATGACCGGGCGAAACGGCTCGGGCTCTGGAGGAGGACTACAGATGAAGCTAAAAATTGCCACTGCAGCACTGATGGTTGCTGCAATATCCCTGCCGGCGTTCGCGGCCGACGAGTTCTACGTCGTGCAGGACGTCAAGACCAAGAAGTGCACGATCGTCGACAAGAAGCCGACGGATACGTCCATGACCGTCGTCAGCCCGTCAGGCACGATCTACAAGTCGCGCACCGAGGCTGAAAGCGGCATGAAGACCGTCAAGGTCTGCACGTCGAACTGAGGAGGATGACAAATGCCAGTTCTGATTCTGTGGGCCGTGCCGGCCGTGCTGGTGCTCGGCGGCGGCATCTATCTGATCGGCCATTTGCATTAAAGCGCACTGGAAGGCGAGCGGGTCTGTGCGTGCAGCGCACAGGTCCGCAAGCCATCTGTCTGCGGAGGAGGCCGCCCCTCAGCCTCCCAAGGCATCGGCTGGACGCAAGTTGCAGTGCAACAGTTCGCGAAAAGTGGTGGCCCTGCGACGAAGAGGACTTCCCGCGCACACGAAATGACTTCCGTCGCGCCGACGTTTTTCATACGCTTCCCACTCGCAAGCCGCATACCGGCTGCGCTCACGGCCCGGCGACAGGGCCGGAGCATCAAAAGGAGGGGAGACGATGAAGCGAAGATCATTTCTCGCTGGGATCGGCGCGACCACTGCGGCGGCTGCGATTGGCATGCCGTCGATCATCCGGGCGCAGTCGCCGATCACGCTGAACGGCGCGGTCCAGTTCAACGACGACCACGCCTTCAACCGGGCACTGCTCCGGTTCGAAGAGCTGGTGAAGAAGTACTACGGCAAGCCTGTCAACTTCACGCTGCACAGGAATTCCTCGCTCGGCCTCGAAAAGCAGTATTTCGAGTACATGTCGCAGGGCAAAGCCGTCGATTACGGCATCGTCTCGCCGGCTCACATGTCGACCTTCGCCAAGGCGGCCCCGTTCATCGATGCGCCCTTCGTGTTCAAGGGCATCGAACACATGAACAAGGTCGTCGAAGCCAATATCCTGGCGCCGATCGCCGACGAAGTCGCAGCCAAGGCCGAGGTCGTTCTGATCGGCTATTCCGGCGGTGGCATCCGCAACATTTTCGCGAACAAGCCGCTCAAGAACCTCGCCGACCTCAAGAGCCTCAAGGTGCGCGTACAAGGCGCGCCGATCTGGTCGAAGACCTTTGCCGCCGTGGGCATGAGCCCGACGGTGATCGCCTATAACGAGATCTACAACGCGATCCAGAACGGCGTGATATCGGCCGGCGAGAACGAGGCGGCAGGCGTCGAGGCAATGAAGTTCTACGAAGTGGCCCCGCATCTCAACCTGACCCAGCACGCCGTGTCGATCCGGCCGATCTGCTTCTCGGTGAAGACATTGAAGACCCTGCCGAAGGAGTTGCAGGACGCGATCATGAAGGCCGGCAAGGAGGCCGGCGACTACGGCCGGCAACTGGAGTCGAGCGAAGAGGTCGTCAAGCTCGACACGCTCGAGAAGGCCGGCAAGCTCAAGCGCGTTCCATTCGAAGAGCGGGACGCCATGAAGAAGCTCGCCGATCCCGTGATGGCCACCTACGCCAAGGAAATCGGCGCGGAAGGCATTTTCGAGAAGATCAACGTCGTCTGAGAACTGTCGCGGCCCACGTGACAGGACGTCGGGGCAAGCCGGACGGCTTGCCCCATTGCGTGATTGTGATCCCCCGGAGTCGTAATGACCGAAATATCGATGCCACCGAACCCGTCGCCATGGCGCCGAGCAACGGCGGCCTATGCAAAACTGCTGGAAATTCTGCTCGCCGCCTCTGTCGGCATTCTCGTCATTCCGGTCACGTTGCAGATCATCTCGCGCTACACGCCATTGATTCCGTCCTACATCTGGACCGAGGAGATGGCGCGGTTCATGTTCATCTGGACAATCATGATCGGTGCCATGGTCGGCATCAGAGAGTCGCAGCATTTTGAAGTCGACGTCTGGCCTAACCTGTCACGCCGAAGCGAGGCCATGGTGCGGATTCTTGCGCGACTCGGCGTGCTGGCGCTGGCGCTGGTGTTCGTATCCGCCGGACTCGAGTTCACCCGCTTTGCCTGGAACAGAACGTCGGAGCTGGCCGATCTGCCGCTTTGGATGATCCACGTCGCCTGGCCGGTTGCCGGCGTGACCTGGATCGTGTTCGCCGGTGAACAGATTATCGACGAGATGCGGATTCTGGTTGGGGCAAATCAATGAGCGGCAATATACTTTCTGCCGGACAGGCCGCGATGGTCCTGTTCGGTACTTTCGTTGGCCTGCTCATCATACGCGTGCCGGTCGCCTTCGCGCTCGGCCTTGCCTGCGTGCCGATCCTGCTGATCGAGCCGCATCTGTCACTGATGACGCTCGCGCAGGAAACCTTCAACGCCTATAATTCATTCATCCTGCTGGCGGTGCCGTTCTTCCTGCTCACCGCCAATTTGATGAGCATCGGCGGCATCACCGACCGGCTGGTCGCGCTGTCCCGCTCGATGGTCGGGCACTGGCCGGGGTCGCTGGCGCAGATCAACGTCGTGCTGTCGGTGTTCTTTGCCGGCATCTCCGGCTCCTCCACCGCGGACGCGGCGAGCCAGTCCAAGATCTTCATCGATGCCCAGACCAAGGAGGGCTACGACCTCTCGTTCTCGATCGCCATCACCGCCGTCTCGGCCGTGCTCGCCGTCATCATCCCGCCCTCGATCCTGATGATCGTCTGGGGCGGGCTGATCTCGACCTCGATCGCCGCGATGTACCTGGCCGGCATCGTGCCGGGTCTGCTGATCGCGGGCGCACAGATGGCGACCGTGCATGTCTACGCGACGCGTCGCGGTTATCCGACCTATCCGAAAGCGAGCTGGGTCGAGATGCGCTGCGCCATCTGGCGGTCGATACCGGCGCTGATGACGCCGTTCATCATTGTCGGCGGCATTCTGCTCGGATGGTTCACCGCAACGGAGTCCGCCTGCGTCGCGGTGCTCTATTCCGTTGCGCTGTCGACGTTCTTCTACCGTGAAACCGGCGCGCGCGAACTCTACAAGGCTTTGCTCGACACCGGGCGTCTGGCCGGGGTCGCGCTGTTCTGTGTGGGCACCGCAAGCGCGTTCGGCTGGCTGCTGGCCTACTACAAGATTCCGCAGGAACTGCTGGCCAACGTCTCGACCTGGGGCATGGGCGCGATCGGGGCGGGCTTCTTCATCGCGCTCTGCTTTCTGGTGGTGGGCTGCTTCCTCGACGCCATTCCGGCGATCATCATCGTCGGCACTGTGCTGGAGCCGCTCGCCAGGTCCGTAGACCTCCATCCTGTCCAGTTCGCGATCATTTCCATCATATCGCTCGCCTTCGGGCTGGTGACGCCACCCTATGGCTTATGTCTGATGATCGCCTGTTCGATCGCCGGCGTACGGCTGCGCTATGCCCTGAAGGACACGGTGATCATGCTGATTCCGATGCTGCTCGTGCTGGCGGCCGTCATCGTCTGGCCAAGCGTGTCGCTGTTCCTGCCGCGTCTGATCGTGCCGGAGATGTTGAAATGAGCAGGGCTCGATCCCGCGGCTCTGATGCCGCGGGATCAGTGCATTTTGCCTAGAGATTGCTCTCGGTGATCGCGGCGTAGACCATGCTGCGCAGCTCGCGCCGAAGCGGGTAGGCGCTGGATGGCAGCACCTGCGTCATGAAGATGGTGATCAGCTCCTCGGCCGGATCGATCCAGAACGACGTCGTGGCCGCGCCGCCCCAATTGTATTCACCGGGGCTGCCGGCGACCAGCGTTTCGGCCGGGCGCATGGTCACGGCGAAGCCGAGGCCGAAGCCGATGCCGCTATAGGTGGCTTCGGAGAACAGCGAGCGCGACACCTCGGGGAGAAAGCGGCCGCCCGGAATGTGGTTGGTCGTCATCAGCGCCAGCGTCTTCGGCCCGATCAACCTGACGCCGCCGAGTTCGCCGCCCTTGAGCAGCGCACGGCAGAAGGTGAGATAGTCGGCGGTCGTCGAGCACAGCCCGCCGCCACCCGAGATCAAGGACGGCGGCGACAGGAACGAGCTCGTCGTGGGGTCGTCCTGCAATGTCAGTCCCTCGCGCCGCTGACCGGCATGGAAGGTCATGCCGCCACCCGGGTCGGCCGAGTAACAGGCGGCGAACCGGTGGGCCTTGGAAGCCGGCACGTGGAAATCAGTGTCGGACATGCCGAGTGGATCGAGGATTCGTTGCTTCAGGAACTGCTCGAAGGGTATGCCGGAGATCTTGCCAATGAGGTAGCCGAGCACGTCGGTCGAAACCGAGTAGTTCCAGGCCTCGCCCGGCGAGAACTCCAGCGGGATTTTTGCGAGGCTCTCGATCATGGTCTGCAGCGTGCCTGACTTCTCGACCTCGCCGATCTTTTCAGCGCGGTAGGCGGCATCGACGTTCGAGCGTTGCTGGAAGCCGTAAGTCAGCCCGGAGGTGTGGCGCAGGAGGTCGACGATCAGCATCGGCCGCGAGGGCGGACGGGTCAGGAAGGCCGGCGCGGTGCCGGCGACGAACACGCCGAGATCCTTCCATTCCGGAATGTACTTGGCGACCGGCTCATCGATCGCGACGAGGCCTTGCTCGACCAGCATCATGAAGGCGACGCTGGTGAGCGGCTTGGTCATGGAATAAATGCGGTAGATGGTCTCGTCCTTGACCGGCAGCTTGCGCTCAACGTCGGCAAAACCCTGCACCGAGCTGTGGGCGATCTTGCCACGGCGATAGACCAGGAGATGCGTGCCCGGGAAGCGACCGGCATCGATGTACCGGCTCTTCAGATGCGCATCGACGCGGTAGAGCGCGGCCTTGGACATGCCGACGGATTCGGGCGAGGCGGGGGTGGGGGCGAGCATCAGTTCCTCCGGGCAGTTTTGTCCGACGTTGATAGCCGAAATGGCGGTCTCATTCCAAGCCGGTCGCGCTTAACGCCGGCCGGCTGTTTGGTGTAGGCTTCACCTTGGAACGCCTCCAAGCAGCCCAAAAGATCCCCGACGGGCGAATGAAAAACGCAGGCAAACGCACCATGACCCAATTCAACGAGACCGAACTCACCGAAGCCGTCGTCCGGAGTTTCGACAATACGCCAAACCCCCGCGCGAAATTCCTGCTCCAGGAATTGGTGAAGTCGCTGCACGATTACGTGAGCAAGACCGGCCTCACCTTCGAGGAGTGGGAATACGCCATCGATTTCCTGACCCGCACCGGCCAGAAATGCACGGACACCCGGCAGGAATTCATCCTCCTGTCCGACGTGCTCGGCGTTTCCATGCTGGTCGACGCGGTCAACCATCGCGAGCGCGAGGGCGCCACCCAGACCACCGTGCTCGGGCCGTTCTATGTCGGCGAGCACAAGGTGACGGCGCACGGCACCGACATTTCACCGAACAATCAAACCGGCGAACGGATGTTCGTGCAGAGCCGCGTCACCGATCTCAAGGGCAAGCCGCTCGCGAATGTCCCCGTCGACGTCTGGCATGCCGACGATGACGGCTTCTACGACTCGCAGAAGCCGAACTATGACGAGGTCGGCGCCTCGGCACGGGCGCGCTTCATCACCGATAGCGATGGCCGCTTCTTCTTCCGCACCATCTTGCCGTGCAGCTACCCGATCCCGACCGACGGTCCAGTCGGCGAGATGATCGTGCAGACCAACCGCCACCCGATGCGCCCGGCGCATGTGCACTTCCTGGTCAATGCCAAGGGCTACGAGCCGCTGATCACCCACGTCTTCATGGACGGCGACAAATATCTGGATTCCGACGTCGTGTTCGGCGTCAAGGACGACCTCGTCGCCAAGGTCGAACCGCGCAGCGACCCGGAGATGCCCGACGGCACCAAGGCGAACGGGCAGTGGCACTTGATGACCTACGAATTCCACCTCAAGCCCGGCGGCGGCATGGCGCCGAAACCGCTCGGAGTGAAGGCGGCGGAGCCGGCCTGAGAGATCGCGGACGGGTCAGCGCCCGATAAAGGCCGCCAGTTCGTCAGGTGCCCCCGTTGGAAAGGCTTCCTTCATGAAGTCGAGGAAGGCGGATACGCGCGCGCTTAGGAGCCGGCGTGAAGGATAGAGTGTCCACAACGCGATCTCCGGTCCCTCGATGTCGCCCCAAAGCACCAGCGTGCCGGCAGCGAGGTCGTGACTGACCAGTGACACCGGGAGGCGTGCGGCGCTGACGCCCGCCCGCACCGCATCGCGGACCATGATGAGCGATGACAGGCGCAGGACCGGATCAATCGCGATGCGCGATTTTCCGCCTGGCAGCGTCACGTCCCAGCTTGTCAGCTGGTCGCCCGCGCCGCGCATGACAGCCGGCGTGGTGAGATTGCCCCGCGGTCGTTTCAGGTCCGGGCTCGCCACGACCACCAGCCGGTCGCGCAGAAAGATTCGTCCGACCAGGCTGTCATCCGGATCGGGATTGACCCGGATCACCAGATCATACCCTTCCTCCACCATGTCGACGGAGCGATCTTCCGTCGTGACCTCAAGACGGATCTCCGGATATTTGAGCGCGAACCCCGCCGCGAGGTTTCCCATTGCAGTCTGCGAGAACAGCAAGGGCGCGCTGATCCGCAAGCGCCCCCGCGGCCTGTCCCCACCCGACGCGATCGCTGTTGCCGTCTCGTCGAGTTCGGTGAGCAAGGCCCCCGTCCGCTCATAAAGGGCGCGTCCTTCCTGCGTGAGTTTCAGGGTGCGCGCGCCCCGTTCGAACAGGCGCAGGTCGAGGGCCGCTTCGAGCTCGGCGACCCGCCGGGACAGGGTGGCTTTCGGCCGTCCGGCGGCCCGTGCGGCCCGTCCGAACCCGCCGTGCCGGGCGACGAGATTGAAGTCGGTGAGTGCGAGCAGGTCCATCGTTCCACCGGTGAGACAGTCCGTCCAAATATAGCGGCTTTCGGTTCGTTTGTGGATCACTAATTTCCCGGATGTCTTCTGACCCAACCCGGAGTGATCCCTATGACCATCCTCGTTACCGGCGCAACCGGCACCATCGGCCGCCACGTCGTCGAACAGCTCGTCAAGCGCGGTGCCGATGTCCGCGCTCTCGCCCGCGATCCTGCCAAGGCAAACCTCCCGGCAGGCGTCACCGTCGTGCAGGGCGACCTGCTCGACGTCGACTCGATCCGTAGCGCATTCAAGGGTGTCTCGACCCTGTTCCTGCTCAACGCGGTGGTGCCGGATGAATTCACGCAGGCGCTGATCGCGCTCAACGTGGCCCGCGAGGCGGGCGTCGAGCGGGTCGTCTACCTTTCGGTGATCCACAGCGATCGCTACGTCAACGTCCCGCACTTTGCCGGCAAGTTCGGCGTCGAGCGGATGATCGAGCAGATGGGCTTCAACGCCACCATCCTGCGCCCGGCGTACTTCATGAACAACGATGTTACGATCAAGGACGTGGTGACCGGATACGGCATCTATCCGATGCCGATCGGGAGCAGGGGGCTCGCCATGATCGATGCGCGCGACATCGGTGAGATCGCGGCCGTCGAGCTCATCCGTCGTGAGCGCGCTGCAACACCGCTTCCGCTCACGCGCATCAATCTCGTCGGTCCTGATACGCTGACCGGCGCGAAAGCCGCCGCCGTCTGGTCGGAGGTGCTGGGCCGTACGATCGCCTATCCCGGTGACGATACCGCCGGCTTCGAGAAGAACCTCCGGCAGTTCATGCCGAGCTGGATGGCTTTCGACATGCGGCTGATGAGCGAGCGTTTCCTCACCGAGGGAATGATCCCCGAGGCCGGAGACGCCGCGCGGCTGACCGCGCTGCTGGGCCGCCCGCTGCGCTCCGATCGCGACTTCGTCTCCGAGATCGCGGCCTCTGCCTGACGGCACGGCACGTCCCCATCACGACAACGAGGAATGCTATCATGATCTCTTCAACCGCCACTTCTCCGGCGGATCCGGAAGGCGCAACGAAGATATTGGTGCTTGGAGCGACCGGTGCCACCGGTCGCCTGATCGTCAACCAGGCGGTGGCGCGAGGCTACGACGTCACCGTGCTGGTCCGGTCCGCCGGCAAGGCGAGTGACATCACGGGGGCGAAGCTCATCGTCGGAGACGCCCGCGATGAAAGAGCCCTGCGCGAAGCCCTCAAAGGCCGTGATGCCGTGGTCAGTGCGCTGGGTACGCCGGTAAGCCCGTTCCGCGAGGTGACGCTTCTCTCGACCGCGACGCGCGCGCTCGTGAGTGCGATGAAGGCCGAGCAGGTCTCGCGGCTGGTTTGCATCACGGGAATGGGCGCCGGCGACAGTGCCGGGCATGGCGGCTTTGTCGCCGACAATGTGATCTTTCCGCTTCTCCTGAAGAAGGTGTACGCCGACAAGAACCGGCAGGAAGCGATCGTCAGAGACAGCGGGCTGGACTGGGTCCTGGTTCGCCCCTCGATCCTGAACAACAAGCCCGGCCGCGGCTCGGTCCGGGCGCTGACAGATCTTTCGGGCTTCCATGGCGGCAGCATTGCGCGCGGAGACGTTGCGAAATTCGTGCTCGATCAGGTGCGCGCCGATCCCTGGCTGCATCGCTCTCCGCTGATCACGTGGTGACGCTTTGCGTGGCTACACCCCCTGATCAGCGCGCGTGCAACATCGCAAGCAGGACCACGACGACGCAGGCGAGCGCCGCCGTGGTCAATTTCCAGAACATCAGCGGGCTGCGCTCCAAAAGCGGCGTGATCCGCGTGTCGAGATAGGCCGGATTGGGCGTGCGAAGCTCGAAGACGAATTCAGACAGATCCTCGTGCCGCTCGTAGGGATCCGGATGGAGCGCACGTCTGAGCGCGCCGTCGACCCAGGCAGGCACGTTGGTGTCGTCGTCGGCCGGACGATATTTGAGCCTCCGCACATCCGCCTTGCGCCGGATCCTGGCGATTTGGGTGCCATAGGGAAGCTTTCCCGTCAGCATCTGGTAGCAGATCACGGCGAGTGAAAACATGTCGGAGCGCGGCGTGCCGCCTTGCCCAAGAAAATATTCCGGCGCCGTGTACTGGACTGTTCCCAGAATTTCGCCGGTCTCATCCTGCGGGGCGGCCTCCGCGACGCCTGCCACCTTGACCGATCCGAAGTCGATGATCTTCGCGGTGCCGGTCTTGTCGATCAGGATGTTGTCGGGCCTGAGGTCCTGATGCAGCATTTCCATGCGGTGGAAGGCGCGCAGGCCGGCGGCAATCTGCTCGACCAGTCCGCGGACGGTTTCGAGATCGGGGCGCGGATTGTCCGTCATCCACTGCCGCAAGGTCTGACCTTCGACGAATTCGGTCGCGACGTAGAGGTAGCCGCGCCGTTTCGACTGCGACAACGGCTTCAGCACATGCGGGCTGTCGATCCGGCGCGCAATCCACTCCTCCATCAGGAAGCGCTTCAGGTAGGCGGCATTGTCGCGCAAATCGATCGACGGCAGCTTCAGCGCGACCGGCTCCTCGGTCACCGCATCGACGGCAAGGTAGATGTGACTGCGGCTGCTGGCGTGGATTTCGCGGACGATCCTGTAGCCGTCGAAGATGGCCCGCGGCTCCGGCAGCGGGGGAAGCGGCAGCTGGGAGGTCTGGTTGAAGATGCCGGCCGGCTCGCGCTGCGGCACCGCATCGATGCGGAGGATCTGGACCGTGATGTTGTCGTCGCTGCCGCGCCGGTAGGCTTCCTCGACGATCGCCTTCGCCGCCCGGTCGAGCCCGGCTGCATGCTCGCTGAGCGCGTTCGTGATGAAACGCGCGTCGACGAATTCATAGGCGCCGTCGGTCGCCAGCAGGAAAGTGTCGCCAGTCTCGATCTCGAAACTCTGGTAGTCGATCTCGAGCTGCGGATTGATGCCGAGCGCGCGGCCGAGATAGGTCTGCTCCGAGGACACGATGATGCGGTGATCGTCGGTCAGCTGCTCGAGCGCCTTGCCCGCCACGCGGTAGACGCGACAGTCGCCGACGTGGAAGATGTGCGCAGTGGTCGCCTTGATGACCATGGCGCTCAGCGTGCAGACATAACCCTTGTCGCGGTCGTAGGCATATTGGCTCTTGCGCGTCTGCGCGTGCAGCCAGGAATTGGTCGCATCCAGCACCCGGCGGGCGGAGGTCTTCACCGTCCAGGATTCCGACGTGCAGTAATAGTCCATCAGGAAGCTCTTGACCGCCGACTCGCTGGCGATCTGGCTCACCGTGCTGCTGGAGATGCCGTCGGCGAGGACGGCCGCAATGCCCTTCAGGCTGAGCATCGGCTCGTCCGGAACGAGGACGCCGTGAAAATCCTGGTTGATGGGCTTGCGACCCTTGTCGGAATGCTGGCCGACCGAGATCTGAAGTCCGCGGGTCATCGTCATCACCGGCAAAGGGGAGCCTCACCCTGATCGGGCGAGGCTCTCCTGTCGAGACGTATCAGGCCGCGACGCGGGGCGACGTGGCCTTGCCGGCCTGGCGCTTCGGCTTGGTCATGACGTGCGTGGCGTAGAGGGTCATGCCGGTGAAGGCGAGGCCGCCGACGAGGTTGCCGAGCACGGTCGGGATCTCGTTCCAGATCAAATAGTCCATGATCGAGAACTTCGCGTGCAGCATCAGGCCGGAGGGGAACAGGAACATGTTCACGACGGAATGCTCGAACACCATGTAGAAGAACACCAGGATCGGCATCCACATCGCGATGACCTTGCCGGGGACCGAGGTCGAGATCATGGCGCCGACGACGCCGGTCGAGACCATCCAGTTGCAGAGCATTCCGCGCAGGAACAGCGTCGCCATACCGGCGGCGCCATGCGCGGCGTAGCCCAGCGTTCGGCCTTCGCCGATATTGCCGATGGCTGCACCGACCTTGTCGGGATCCTGCGTGAAGCCGAAGGTCGTGACGAAGGCCATCATGAAGGCCACGGTGAAGGCGCCGGCGAAGTTGCCGACAAAGACGAGGCCCCAGTTGCGCAGCACGCCGCCGAAGGTGACGCCGGGGCGCTTGTCGATCAGAGCGAGCGGGGAGAGCACGAACACGCCGGTCAGGAGGTCGAACCCCAGCAGATACAGCATGACAAAGCCGACCGGGAACAGCAGCGCGCCGACCAGCGGCTGTCCCGTGTTCACGTTGATCGTGACGGCGAACCATGCCGCGAGCGCCAGGATAGCGCCGGCCATGTAGGCCCGGATGATGGTATCCCGGGTGGACATGAAGACTTTGGACTCGCCCGCATCCACCATCTTGGTGACGAATTCCGAAGGCGCGAGATACGACATCGATGGTTCCTTTTGCTTCGTAAGAGAGATCGAGACGCCCTGAGTGCGCCGCTGAAAGTTATTGGCCGTGCGGGGTGTCTGCCGCGCGTGGGCCGGGGGGATTTGGAAGCCTTGGGATTGCGTCACGACGACCGAGTCGAGGAGGGCCGCGAAGCAGTTGAGCTTCCGGGATGCAGCCGCCAGCGCCTGCATCAGTGCGGCAAGCCGCAGTCTTCGTTGACCCAAACCGAAATGCAAGTTGCGTGCCGTGTGTTGGACTCTTGAAATGCAAGCAATATCAATCTGATAGAGCTTTGGCTGGCCCGGCTTTTGCGCGTGGCGCGGCCTTTTCCTTGAGCTGCTGCACAACTGTTGTGCGTCGCACAATTGTTGGGCAAGCCGCAAATTTCGCGAGCGGAATAGGCCTGCGACAGACTGGCGCATCGCTACTAACGCACTGATGTTGGGTCGTTTTCTGCGCTGCGGCGCTTGGCACGAAGCTTGAATAGTTCCAGGTCGACGCCATTGAAGCCGTCCCGCGAGACTTCTCATCCGAATTGCCGACGCCACCAGACGGGGGTCTCCCCGTCGCGCGTTCGCATGCGCTGCTTCAGGCGTCGCCGGACGGACGGGCTGCTCGTGTGCACTGACACAATCATTCTGCAACGACGCAAAGGACGATACCGCCTATGACCAAGCGCACCCGCCGGCCGTCGGATACTGGCCTCAGCCGCCGTCAATTATTGAAGGCCGCCGGCTCGACCGCCGCACTCCTGGCCGCCGCAAAACTGAATTTCCCCGCCGGCGCCTTCGCGCAGGACGCAGGCCCCGAGGTCAAGGGCGCCAAGCTCGGCTTCATCGCGCTGAGCGATGCCGGTCCCTTGTTCGTCGCCAAGGACAAGGGCCTGTTCGCCAAATACGGCATGCCTGACACCGACGTGCAGAAGCAGGCCTCCTGGGGCACCACGCGCGACAATCTCGTGCTCGGCTCCGAAGGCAACGGCATCGACGGCGCGCACATCCTGACCCCGATGCCGTATCTGATCTCGGCCGGCAAGGTGACGCAGAACAACCAGCCAACGCCGATGTACATCCTGGCGCGGCTTAATCTCGACAGCCAGTGCATCTCCGTTGCCAGTGAATATGCCGACCTGAAGCTCGGCGTCGACGCCACGCCCTTCAAGGCGGCGCTGGAGAAGAAGAAGGCCTCGGGCAAGGCCGTGAAGGCCGCGATGACCTTCCCCGGCGGCACGCATGACCTCTGGATCCGCTATTGGCTTGCCGCCGGCGGCATCGATCCGGACAAGGACATCGAGACCATCGTGGTGCCGCCGGCGCAGATGGTGGCCAACATGAAGGTCGGCACGATGGACTGCTTCTGCGTCGGCGAGCCCTGGAACCTACAGCTGATCCACCAGAACATCGGCTACACCGCGATCACGACCGGCGAGCTCTGGAACAAGCACCCGGAAAAATCCTTCGGCATGCGCGCGGCCTTCGTCGACAAATATCCGAAGGCCGCGAAGGCTCTGCTGATGGCGGTGATGGAAGCGCAGCAGTGGTCCGACAAGGCCGAGAACAAGGCCGAGCTCGCCGCCATCATGGGCAAGCGGCAGTGGATGAACTGTCCTGTCGAAGACGTACTCGACCGCACCGCCGGCAAGTTCGACTACGGCCTTCCCGGCAAGGTGGTCGAGAATTCGCCGCACATCATGAAGTACTGGCGCGACTTCGCCTCTTATCCGTTCCAGAGCCACGACCTCTGGTTCCTCACCGAGGACATTCGCTGGGGCAAGTACGAGGCGAATTTCGACACCAAGGCGCTGATCGCCAAGGTCAACCGCGAAGACATGTGGCGCGACGCGGCCAAGACGCTCGGCATCGCAAGCGCGGAGATCCCGACCTCCACCTCGCGCGGCAAGGAGACGTTCTTCGACGGCAAGGTGTTCGATCCGGAAAATCCGGCTGCCTATCTGAAGTCGCTCGCGATCAAGCGCGTCGAAGTCTGATGGAGCCAGCGGCCGCCTCCGGGCGGCCGCATCGCCTTTTGCAGCCGGAGAGATATTGCGATGAACATGCCCGCCACGAAGATCGAGGTTGAGACCGCGAAGCCCGCGAGCGCTGCCGCGCCGGTCGTCGCGCTGACACCGAAGCGGCCGCCGCGTTCGGAGACTTACGCGCGAATGGCTAGGGAGACTGCCGTGCGCGTGATCCCGCCGCTGGTCGTGATCGCGCTTTTGCTTCTGGTGTGGGAGCTGGTCTGCCGCCGCGCCGGCTCGGCACTGCCGCCGCCGTCGAAGGTGTTCAAGGATACCAAGGAGCTGATCCTCGATCCGTTCTTCGATCATGGCGGCATCGACAAGGGGCTGTTCTGGCACCTCTCCGCCAGCCTCCAGCGTGTCGCCTTCGGCTATTCGCTCTCGGCCATCGCGGGCATCGCGCTCGGCGTGCTGGTCGGGCAGTCGGTCTGGGCGATGCGCGGGCTCGATCCGCTGTTCCAAGTGCTGCGCACGATCCCGCCGCTGGCCTGGCTGCCGCTGTCGCTCGCCGCGTTCCGCGACGGCCAGCCGTCGGCGATCTTCGTGATCTTCATCACCTCGATTTGGCCGATCATCATCAACACCGCGGTCGGCGTCCGCAACATCCCGCAGGACTACCGCAACGTCGCCGCGGTGGTGCAGCTCAACCCGCTCGAATTCTTCGCCAAGATCATGATCCCGGCGGCCGCGCCCTACATCTTCACGGGGCTTCGCATCGGCATCGGGCTGTCCTGGCTTGCGATCGTCGCCGCGGAAATGCTGATCGGCGGCGTCGGCATCGGCTTCTTCATCTGGGACGCCTGGAATTCCTCGCATATCAGCGAGATCATCCTGGCACTGTTTTATGTCGGCATCATCGGCTTCGTGCTCGACCGCCTGATCGCGGGCGCCGGCAAGATCGTCACCCGCGGCACCGCGCTGAACTGAAGGGAAGCACATGACCGCTTATCTGAAGCTCGACCACATCGACAAGATCTTTACGCGCGGCGCGGCCTCCACGGAGGTGCTGAAGGATATCAATCTCACCATCGAGAAGGGCGAATACGTCTCGATCATCGGCCATTCCGGTTGCGGGAAGTCGACCCTGCTCAACATCATCGCAGGCCTGACCAACGCCACCACCGGCGGCGTGCTGCTGGAGAACCGCGAGGTGAACTCGCCGGGACCCGACCGCGCGGTGGTGTTCCAGAACCACAGTCTGCTGCCGTGGCTGACCGTGTACGAGAACGTCCGGCTCGGCGTCGACAAGGTCTTTGCCAAAACCAAGAAGCGCGCCGAACGCGACGCCTGGGTCATGCACAATCTCAACCTCGTGCAGATGGCCCATGCCAAAGACAAGCGGCCTTCGGAAATCTCCGGCGGCATGAAGCAGCGCGTCGGCATTGCCCGCGCGCTTGCCATGGAGCCGAAAGTGTTGCTGCTCGACGAGCCTTTCGGCGCGCTCGACGCACTGACCCGCGCGCATTTGCAGGATTCGGTGATGGCGCTGCATCAGAAGCTCGGCAACACTATTTTGATGATCACCCATGACGTCGACGAGGCGGTGCTGTTGTCCGACCGCATCGTCATGATGACGAACGGCCCGAGCGCGCGCATCGGCGAGGTGCTGGAGGTGCCGCTGGCGCGTCCTCGCAAGCGGCTCGAGCTCGCGACCAACACCACTTATCTGAAGTGCCGGCAGCGCGTGCTCGAATTCCTCTACGAGCGTCATCGCTTCGTCGAAGCCGCGTAAACGCGCCACCGACAGGCGGCTAACGCAACGCCTAATTTTGAATCATCAAGCTCAATCCTTGTGCGGCGCACAGGGATTGAGCGAATCGCAAAATTTGCGTGCGAAATAGTGCTGCGAAAATTCGGAGCACTTCGAACAAGCTTCTGAATTTCCTGCATTTCCGGAATGCGCGCAGTTGGCACGGAAATTGAAGCACCAATCGCGACGCCAACGACGACGTCCCTCAACATCATCAATCAGCATCGTAACTCGCCACCGGGGTGAAGCCTCGGAGCGCGCCTCCGTGGCCGGAGGCTGAGCCTGCAACGACGCAGCGGTGAGCCTGGAAGGGATTCTGCAATGACCAAGAGTCGGACTTGGATTTCGGACTGGCGCCCCGAAGATGAGGCGTTCTGGAATGCGACTGGCAAGACTATCGCGCGACGCAACCTGATCTGGTCGATCGTGGCCGAACATATCGGCTTCTCGGTCTGGCTGATCTGGAGCATCGTTACCACCAAGCTGCCGCAGGCGGGCTTCCACTACACCACCGACCAACTGTTCCAGCTCGTCGCGGTGCCCGGGCTGATCGGCGCGTTGATGCGCTTTCCCTATACCTTCGCGGTGACGACCTTCGGCGGTCGCAACTGGACCATCTTCAGTGCGGCGATCCTGTTCATTCCGACGCTCTCGCTCGCCTATTTCGTCGGCCAGCCGGACACGCCGTTCTGGCTGATGCTGCTGATTGCCTCGACCGCCGGTCTCGGCGGTGGAAATTTTGCTTCCAGCATGACCAATATTTCGTTCTTCTTCCCCGACCGGATGAAGGGGTGGGCGCTCGGACTGAATGCGGCCGGCGGCAATATCGGCGTCTCCAGCGTGCAGCTGTTGACCCCGATCCTGATGACGCTCGCCGTCATCAACCTGTTCCAGGCAACTCCTGTTGACGGTGTTTTCCTGCAAAACGCCGGCCTGATGTGGGTGCTGCCGATCGCGATCGCGGTGTTCGGCGCAGTGTTCTTCATGAACAACCTGACCACGGCCAAGTCGTCGATCAAGAACCAGCTCGCCGTGGTCAAGCGCAAGCACACGTGGATCATGGCGTATCTCTATATCGGCACGTTCGGCTCCTTCATCGGCTACTCGGCTGCATTTCCCCTGTTGATCAAGACCCAGTTCCCGCAAGTCACGATTGCGATCGCGTTCCTGGGACCGCTGGTCGGTTCGCTGTCGCGGCCGCTCGGTGGCTGGCTTGCCGACAGGATCGGCGGCTCGGTCATCACGTTCTGGAATTTCATCGTGATGGCAGGGGCGACGATCGGCGTGCTCTATTTCGTCGGGCACAAGGATTTCATCGGCTTCCTGTCGATGTTCCTGGTCCTGTTCGTGACGACGGGAATCGGCAACGGTTCGACCTACCGCATGATCCCCTCGATCTTCCGCGAGCAGAATTTGTTCAGGGTGCGCGGCAAGGGCGATGCGGAGCGCGCGGTCGCCTTGAAGACGGCGAGCATCGAGAGCGGTGCTGCGGTCGGCTTCATCGGCGCGGTCGGCGCCGTCGGCGGCTATCTGATCCCGACCGGGTTCGGCAAGTCGATCGCCCTGACCGGCGGTCCGCAGCTCGCGCTCGCGATCTATCTCGGTTTCTACGCCTCCTGCCTCGCGCTGACCTGGTGGTTCTATCTGCGTCGCAGCCCGCAGGGCGAAGGCGCGTCAAGCCTCGCCGGAGCAAGGGTGTAGAGCATGATCCGGAAAAGTGTGCAGCGGTTTTCCGGCAAGATCATGCTCAAAGGATAGAGACTTGGTACGAATCTCGCTTCTCCCCGTACGCGGGAAGAAGCATTGCCCGACAGTTTGACAATGAACCTGGTTCGCAATGGCGCGCACCAAGGCAAACCCAACAGGCAGGAGAACATCATGACGCCAGAACAGATCACCCTCGTCCAACAGAGCTTTGCCAAGGTCGCGCCGATTTCCGCGCAGGCCGCGGTGCTGTTCTACGATCGCCTGTTCGAGGTGGCGCCATCCGTGCGCGCGATGTTTCCCGAGGACATGACCGAGCAGCGCAAGAAGCTGATGGGCATGCTCGCCGCCGTCGTCGGCGGCCTATCGAACCTGGACTCGATTCTTCCCGCGGCCTCGGCGCTGGCAAAGCGTCACGTCGCCTACGGCGCCAAGGCCGAGCACTACCCCGTGGTCGGCGCGACCTTGCTGTGGACCCTGGAGAAGGGGCTCGGCGAAGCCTGGACGCCCGAACTCGCTACCGCCTGGACCGACGCCTACGGCGTGTTGTCCGGCTACATGATTTCCGAGGCCTACGGCGCACAGCCGCAGGCCGCCGAATAGGAGATGCGTTGTGAGTGAACCGCTGGTCATCGTGGGTAACGGTATGGCGGCCGCGCGTCTGGTCGACGAACTCGCGAAGACCTCGCTCGGCCGCTACGCCGTCGCTGTGATCGGCGAAGAGCCGCGGCTCGCTTACAATCGCGTTCTGCTCTCCTCGGTGCTGGCGGGCGAGACCGGCTCTCACGAGATCGAGCTCCGGCCTGCCGACTGGTGGCGCCATCGCGGCGTCACGGTGCGCTACGGCTATCGCGTCACCGAGATCGACACCGGCCGACGCGAGCTCAAGATCGAAGGCGAAGAGAGCATGGAATATTCCAAGCTCGTGCTCGCCGTCGGCTCGACGCCGCTGCGGCTCAACGTACCGGGCGCCGATCTCGCCGGCGTGCACACCTTCCGCGACACCCGAGACGTCGACCTGCTGCTGACGCTCGCGGCCGCCAGGAAGCGCGTCGTCGTGGTCGGCGGCGGTCTGCTCGGACTCGAAGCGGCGTACGGCCTCGCCAAGGCCGGAGCGCCCGTGACGCTGCTGCACCTGATGGACCGGCTGATGGAGCGCCAGCTCGATGCGCCGGCCGCCGACCTGCTCAAGACATTGGTCGAGCGCAAGGGCATTCGCATCCTGCTCAATGCATCCACAGCCCGCATCCTCGGCGAGGACCATGTCGAAGCGGTCGAGCTTGCCGACGGCAGCCGCATCGAGGCCGATGCGGTGATCTTCGCCGCCGGCATCAGGCCCAACATCGCGCTCGCAAAGGACGCCGGCATCGCAGTCAACCGCGGCATCGTCGTCAACGACGAGATGCAGACGGCGTCACCCGATATCTACGCGCTCGGCGAATGCGCCGAGCATCGCGGCACCTGCTACGGCCTCGTCGAGCCTGCCTACGAACAGGCGCGCGTGCTGGCGCGGCATCTCTCCGGCCGTCCCGCGGCCTATCAGGGCAGCGTGGTCTCGACCAATCTGAAGGTGTCGGGAGTCAGCGTATTCTCCGCCGGCGACTTCATGGGCGGGGAGGGCAGCGAGGGCCTCGTGCTGTCAGACCGCAGGTGCGGCACCTACAAGAAACTCGTCATCGCCGAGGGCCGGCTCACCGGCGCCCTGCTGATTGGCGATACCGTCGATGCGCTCTGGTATCTCGAGCTGATCCGCAACCGCGAAAAGGTGGCGGCCATCCGCGCCGACATGATGTTCGGCCGTGCACTCGCGCGTCCCTCCAAAGCGGCTTGATAGAGGCGGCTTGATATGACGGCGATCGATCCCACGCTCCGCGCCACCAAGACAACCTGTCCGTATTGCGGCGTCGGCTGCGGCGTGCTGGCGACGCCAGACGGCAAGGGCGGCGCGGCGATCGCGGGCGATCCCGATCATCCAGCCAATTTCGGCCGGCTGTGCTCCAAGGGCTCGGCGCTGGGCGAGACCGTCGGCCTGGAAAGCCGGCTGCTCTATCCGATGATCCGCTGCAAGGGCGTGCTCGAACGCGTCGCCTGGAGCGATGCGCTCGATCACGTCGCCCACCGCATGCAGCACATCGTCGCGCGCGACGGCGCCGACGCGGTCGCATTCTATCTCTCCGGGCAGCTCCTGACCGAGGACTATTACGTCGCCAACAAGCTGATGAAGGGCTTTGTCGGGACGGCGAACGTCGACACCAATTCGCGGCTTTGCATGTCGTCCTCGGTCGCCGGTCACCGCCGCGCCTTCGGCGCCGACACCGTGCCCGGTTGCTACGAGGATCTCGACCAGGCCGATCTTCTGGTGTTCGTCGGCTCGAATGCCGCCTGGTGCCATCCCGTGCTGTTCCAGCGCATGTTGAAGAACCGGCAGGAGCGCGGCGCCCGCATGATCGTGATCGATCCGCGCCGCACCGACACCGCGACCGACGTCGATCTGTTCCTGGGCCTCAAGCCCGGCACCGACACGGCGCTGTTCTCCGGCCTGTTCGTTCACCTTGCCGACAATGGTGCTTTGGATCAGGACTACATCGCGCAAAACACGTCGGGCTTTGACGACGCGCTGGCGCGCGCACGCAGCATCGCCGGCGGCGTCACCGCGACCGCACTCGCCACGGGCCTTTCCGAGCAGGACGTTGCCACCTTCTTCAAGATGTTCCGTGACACGCCCCGCGTCGTCACGCTGTACTCGCAAGGTGTCAATCAGTCGGCGCAGGGCACCGACAAGGTCAATGCGATCCTGAACTGCCATCTCGCCACGGGCCGGATCGGCAAGCCCGGCGCCTCGCCGTTCTCGCTCACCGGCCAGCCCAACGCGATGGGCGGCCGAGAGGTCGGCGGCCTCGCCAACCAGCTCGCCGCACATATGAACTTCACGCCGCCGGACATCGATCGTGTCAGGCGGTTCTGGAAGGCGCCGCGCATCGCCACCCATGAAGGGTTGAAGGCGGTGCAGTTGTTCGAAGCCATCAATCGCGGCGAGGTCAAGGCGCTGTGGGTGATGGGCACCAACCCCGCAGTGTCGCTGCCCGATGCGGATTTCGTGCGCGAGGCGCTGAAGAAGCTCGAGCTGTTCGTGGTCTCCGAGAACGTGCTCTCCAACGACACGGTCGATGCCGGCCCGCACGTGCTGCTGCCCGCGCTCGCTTGGGGCGAGAAGTCGGGCACTGTGACCAATTCCGAGCGCCGCATCTCGCGCCAGCGCTCGTTCCTGCCGGCGCCCGGCGAGGCGCGGCCGGACTGGTGGATCCTGAGCGAAACCGCAAAACGCCTCGGCTTCGGCGACAGCTTTGGCTACAAATCCGCCGCCGACATCTTTCGCGAGCACGCCGCGCTCTCGGCGTTCGAGAACGATGGCAGCCGCGACTTCGATATCGGCGCGCTGACCTCGCTGTCCGACGAGGCCTTCGACGCCTTGAAGCCCGTGCAGTGGCCCGCGCCTGAAGGCGGGGCGCCCGGCGAGCGCTTCTTCGCGGCCGGCGGCTTCTTCACCAACGATGGCAAGGGCCGCTTCGTCGCGCCGGAAGTGCCGGCGCTGCGTGGCGAGATCGGACCGTCGCGGCCGCTGCGGCTCAATACCGGGCGCATCCGCGACCAGTGGCACACCATGACGCGCACGGGCCTCAGCCAGCGGCTCGGCGCGCATCTGCCCGAGCCGTTCGTCGAGGTCCATCCCGATGACGCCAACAAATACAACATTGTCCATGACGGCTACGCCCGCATCACCACCGACTACGCCCAGTGCACCCTCAAGGTCGTCGTCAGCGATCGCCAGCAGCGCGGCACGCTGTTCGCGCCGATCCACTGGAGTGCGATGAACGCCTCGCACGGTCGCGTCGGGGCGCTGGTCGCACCGTTCACCGATCCGTTCTCGGGGCAGCCGGAGTCCAAGGCGACACCGGCGGCGATTTCGCCTTATGAATACGTCTTCCGCGGCTTTGCGTTGTCGCGCAAGCAGCTGGAGCTGCCGCCGAACCTGATGTGGACCCGCGTCACTGTTGCCGGCGGCTTCGGCTATCTCTTCGCCGACAATGCCGACCTGTCGCGCTGGCCGGCCTGGCTCGGTGGCATTGCGGGCGAGGACGTTGCCGACTATCGCGACTTCGGCGGCGGCGTCTACCGCGCGGCTTCGTTTGATGGCGATCGCATTGAGACCTGTCTGTTCGTCGGCCCCGCGCATGATGCCGGCGACTGGGAGGTGGTGAAGAGCCTGTTCGTGGCCGACCATGTCACCGACGAGCAGCGGCGCATGCTGTTGTCCGGCAAATCGAGCGAAGGCGCCGCCTCGACCGGGCCTGTCGTCTGCGCCTGCTTCGGCGTCGGCCGCGGCACCATCTGCGACACCATCGCCGCAGGCGCGCGCACAGCCGCCGAGATCGGCGCAAAGCTCAAGGCCGGCACCAATTGCGGCTCCTGCATCCCCGAGCTGAAGCGCCTGATCGCGACGACCGAGGTGGCTCCGGCAAAGCAGGCCAAGCGTGCGGGCGCGGCGGGGTAGGCGCGACTTTCTCGGTCGTCGCCGCATACTCCGCCGTCATCGCCCGGCTTGACCGGGCGATCCAGTACGCCGAGACGCCTGTGATCCAGCGGAGAGGCCACGGCGTACTGGATACCCCGCTTGACGCCTACGCTAAAGCTTCGGCGCCCCTGGACCTCAACCCCGGCGAAGCCTTGGCGTAGCCGGGTCGCGGGGAATGACAGCGAGGCCGGGGCGCTATGCCTCGGCCCAATCGACGCACGTCCCATTGTGCCCTATGGTGCCGCGCTCTCCCATCAACAACGACAAAAACAACAATGATGTACTTGGAAACGCCCCCGCGCCTGATCGAGACCAGGCTCTTCTCCGCCATGCCAGACAAATTCCGCCGCAAGGGCGAGCGCACCGATTGGGCCGATGCCAACCGGCCGGGTGTGCCGACGGACTCCTTCATCGAGGGGCCGTCGTTTGACAGGGATGGCAATCTCTACATCGTCGACATTCCCTTCGGCCGCATCTTCCGCATCGCGCCTGATGGCGAGTGGTCGCTGGCGATTGAATATCAGGGCTGGCCGAACGGACTGAAGATCGCGGCCGACAGCCGTATCCTGGTCGCCGACTACAGGCACGGCATCATGGAGTTCGACGCCAAGGCAGGGCGCATGGCGCCGGTGCTGACGGCGCGCAATTCGGAATCATTCCGCGGCTGCAACGACCTGCATCTCGCTTCCAACGGCGACATCTATTTCACCGACCAGGGGCAGACCGGCCTGCATGACCCCAGCGGCCGCGTCTATCGCCTGACGCAAAGCGGCCGGCTCGATTGCCTTGTTGACACCGGTATCAGCCCGAATGGTCTGGTGCTCGATCCAACCGAGACCGTGCTGTTCGTCGCGATGACGCGCGACAACGCGGTGTGGCGGTTGCCGTTCATGAAGGACGGCAGCGTGTCGAAGGTCGGCCGCTTCTGCTCGCTGTTCGGCACCAGCGGCCCGGATGGCATGACCATGGATGCCAAGGGCCGGCTGTTCGTCGGTCACGCCTCGCTCGGCCACGTCTTCGTGTTCGCGCCCAACGGCGAATTGATTGCGCGGGTCAAGTCGTGTGCAGGGCCGAATTGCACCAATGTCACGATCGGTGGCGCGAACAAAGATCAGCTCTACATCACGGAGTCTGCGACCGGTAGCGTACTGGTCGCTGACATCGGCGGATTGAACTCTTGAGCTCGATGGCGGTTGCCTGAGCGAGCGAGCGGTATCGGAGCAAATATGAACACGAAACCCTTCGGCAAAACCGGCGCCAGCGTCCCCGTCATCGGGCAGGGCACTTGGTATCTCGACCATGGCGACCGCAAGCGCGCGGTCACGGCGCTGCAGCGCGGGCTCGATCTCGGCATGACCCACATCGACACCGCCGAAATGTATGGCGATGCCGAGCTCGTCATCGCCGATGCGATCGCGGGCCGACGCGACGAGGTGTTCCTCGTGTCAAAGGTGCTGCCGAGCAACGCCTCGCGCCGCGGAACCATCACCGCCTGTGAGCGCTCGCTGAAGCGGCTGAAGACTGACCGGCTCGATTGCTATCTGCTGCACTGGCGCGGCTCGTATCTGCTGGAGGACACCGTCGCCGCATTCGAGGAACTGGTGAAGGCCGGCAAGATCAAATCCTGGGGCGTCTCCAATTTCGACGCCGACGATCTCGACGAGATGCTCGACGCTGCCGGCGAAGACCGCATCGCCTGCAATCAGGTGCTCTATCATCTGAAGGAACGCGCGATCGAGCACACGGTGATCCCGTGGTGCGAACAGCATGGTGTCGCTGTGGTTGCTTATTCGCCATTCGGCCACGACGATTTCCCTGCGAGCAACAGCAAGGGCGGCGCGGTGCTGGCGCGCATCGCGGAGGCGCGTCGCGCGACGCCGCGCCAGGTCGCACTGAGCTTCCTCACCCGTGCGACTACGGTGTTCGCGATCCCGAAGGCGTCGTCCGCGGAACATGCCGGCGAAAACGCCGCGGCCGGCGATCTCGTGCTGACGAAAGACGAGATTGCGGTGCTGGATGCGGCGTTTCCGCGCGGTCCGAAGCCGCGCGGCCTGCCCATGCTGTAGTGCACAAACGCCTATTATTAATGGAGTCTTGACGCGCGCGGACGTGAGCGCATATCGGCATCCTGTTTTCGGAAGTTGTGAAAGCGGCGCAATTATCGTTTTTTACGATCATTCCCGATTCGCATTTCTAGGTTCCAGCCGTGACCCCGCCGCCCGCCGCAGCCGCAAGGCTCGACAGTATTCCCATGTCCATGCCGGAAAAGAAGCCGCAGGCGCGCCGCGCGCCGGCGCGCGTCGATCATCCCTTCAAGGGCATCGCGCTGGTGCTTCTGTCGACGATCTTTCTCGGCTGCTCCGATGTCACCGCGAAATATCTGTCGTCGAGCCTGCCGTCGATCGAAATCACCTGGATCCGCTTCGTGACATTCGCGCTGATGTTCACGCCGGTGATGCTGCCGGGCTCGCCGCTTCATGCCATGCGCACCGAGCGTCTCGGCCTGCAGCTGATGCGCGGCGCGGCATTGCTCGGCTCTTCTCTGTTCTTCATCACCGGCCTGAGCTTCCTGCCGATCGCGGAAGCGTCCGCGACCGGCTTTGTCTCGCCGCTGTTCGTCACCGCGCTCTCGATCGTGTTCCTGAGCGAGAAAGTCGGAATGCGCCGCTGGATCGCGACCGCGATCGGCCTGACGGGCGTGCTGATCATCCTGCGCCCGGGCTCCAGCGCGTTTCACGCCGCCGCGTTCTTCCCGATCGTCTCGGCGTTCTGCTGGGCTGCGGCGCTGATCCTGACGCGCATGATGAGCGGGCGTGAAGCCGTCCTCACCACGATGGCCTATTCGGCGCTGACAGGCGTTGCGATCCTCTCTCTGATGGTACCATTCATCTGGGTCACACCGACCTGGACCGCGATCGGGCTTGGGATCGTGATCGGCGTCGCCTCCACCGTCGGCCAGTGGATCATCGTCCTGGCCTATCGCTACGGCGATGCCTCGGTGCTGGCGCCGTTCTCGTATACGCAATTGCTGTGGGTCAGCATTTTGGGCTTCTTCCTGTTCGGCGAAGTGCCTGATGTCTGGACCGTCACCGGCGCGGCCTTCATCGTGGCCAGCGGCCTCTACATCGCCCATCGCGAGCGCATCCGACGCGCCCAACTCCTGATCATGGAAGAGCGTTCCCCGAACCCCTGACGCAAGTTCGCGCGTCCGCTTCGTGCTATCAACGGCTCCAACAAGACGGGAGGAGCCGGATGCGCGCTGCGATTTTCAGGAACGGTGAGATTGTCGTCGATCGGATGGCCGAGCCAAAGCCCGGCCCCGGCCAGGTTCTGGTCAAGACGCTCGCCTGCGGCATCTGCGGTTCCGACCTGCACGCGCGCCAGCACGCCCACCGCATGGTGGAGATGGCGCGGAAGACCGGGCGCAAGCCGATGGACCTCGCCCGCGACGTCGTGTTCGGCCACGAATTCTGCTGCGAGGTCGTCGACTATGGTCCCGGCACCGCGCGCAAGCTCACGCCCGGCACGCGCGTCTGCTCGCTGCCGGCGCTGGTGACGCCTGCGGGTATCGAAGGCATCGGCTATTCCAACGACAACATCGGCGGCTACGCCGAGGCGATGCTGCTGAGCGAAGCGCTGCTGCTCGAGGTGCCCAACGGTCTCGCGCCGGAGCATGCCGCGCTCACCGAACCGCTCGCGGTCGGCGTTCATGCGGTCGCCAAGGCCAACATCCGTGGCGGCGAGGTGCCGCTCGTGATCGGCTGCGGCCCGGTCGGGCTGGCGGTGATTGCGGCGCTGAAGCTCAAGGGCCTGCATCCGATCGTCGCCGCCGACTATTCGCCGGCGCGGCGCGCGCTTGCGGCAAAACTCGGTGCCGATATCGTCGTGGATCCCAGGGTGTCGCAGCCCTATGCGACCTGGGCCGAGCATGCGCAGATGTCGGATGGGGAGAAGGCGGCGCGCCCGCCGTTGCAGGCGATGCTGCCCGCGCTGAAGCCCGCGATCATCTTCGAATGCGTCGGCGTGCCCGGTCTGTTGCAACAGGTGTTCGAAGGCGCGCCGCGCGATGCGAGGATCGTCGTGGTCGGCGTCTGCATGGAGACCGACAGGAGCGAGCCCATGCTCGGGATCATGAAGGAGCTCAATGTCCAGTATGTGCTCGGCTACACGCCGGACGAATTCGCGGCGTCACTGCGCCTGATCGCGGAAGGGCAGGTGGATGCGGCGGCGATGGTGACCGCCGAGGTCGGCATCGACGGCGTCGCAAATGCTTTCGCCGATCTCGCCAATCCTGAGGCCCACACCAAGATCATCGTGCAGCCGTGGCGATGATGCCTTACACCGGCAGCGCGATCGAGTACTTCACCTGGCTGAGCGCAAAGCTTGATTCGATCGAGGCGATGCCGTCGAGCCGGGTCAGCTTGGTCTTCAGGAAAGTCTCGTAGGAGGCAAGGTCGGCCGCGACGACGCGCAGGAGGTAGTCGCGGTTGCCGGTCATCAGATAGCACTCCAGCACCTCCTCCCATTTCGAGATCGCCCGCGCGAAGCGGTTGAGATCCTCCTCCTTCTGCCGCGCCAGCTTGATCGAGATGAAGACGCTGACATGCAGCCCCAGCGCCTTCTGATCGACGGTAGCGATGTAGCGCGAGATGACGCCGCGTTCCTCGAGCAGTTTGACCCGGCGATGGCACGGCGACACCGACAGCCCGACCTTGTCGGCGAGTTCCTGCATGGTCAGCCGGCTGTCGGTCTGGAGCAGAGCGAGGATTTTTCGGTCGATGGCGTCGAGATCGGGCATTAGGATGAACCTGTCGTTTTTGGCAGCTGATTGGTAAGGTATCCCCATCTTGGCTGGTATTGCGCAAAAAATTGAGAAGTTTGGCGCTTCCCCCGGGGGTATCATCGGGCACCTGTTTTCCGGGAGCATTGCCATGCCCGTCGATACCGCCCGCCTCGACACATTGACCGCGCTCGCCCGCAAGGCGCTGTGGCTGTCGTCATGGACCATCCATCACGCCAATCACGTCCGCGCGAACGCGGACGGCCTGAAGGTCGGCGGACATCAGGCCTCGTCGGCCTCGCTCGCCACCATCATGTCGGCGCTGTATTTCCACTTGCTGAAACCCGAGGATCGCGTCGCGGTTAAGCCGCATGCGAGCCCGGTGTTCCACGCCATCCAGTATCTGTTCGGCCGGCAGAGCCGCGAGAAGCTGGAGAATTTTCGTGGCTTCAAGGGCGCGCAGTCCTATCCCTCGCGCACCAAGGACGTCGACGACGTCGATTTCTCCACCGGCTCGGTCGGCCTCGGTGTTGCGCAGACGCTGTTCGCCTCGCTGGTGCAGGACTACGTCAAGGCGCATGGCTGGATGAAGGATCGCCGCGAAGGGCGGATGATTGCGCTGGTCGGCGACGCCGAGATGGACGAGGGCAATATTTTCGAGGCGCTCGCGGAAGGCTGGAAGCACGGGCTGCGCAACACCTGGTGGGTGGTCGACTACAACAGGCAGTCGCTGGACGCCGTCGTCCGCGAGGGTCTGTGGGAAAAGTTCGAGACCGTGTTCCGCAATTTCGGCTGGGACGTGGTGATCGTGAAGTACGGCCGGCTGATGCGCGAGGCCTTTGCGGAAGCCGGCGGCGAGGCGTTGAAGCGCTGGATCGACAATTGCCCGAACGCGCTCTACGCCGCGCTGTGTTTCCAGGGCGGCGCGGCGTTCCGCAAACATCTTCACGACGAGATCGGCGATCAGGGCCCCATCACCAAACTGATCGACAGGCGCAGCGACGACGAATTGCTGGCGCTGATGTCGAACCTCGGCGGCCACGACATGGCGAGCATGCTGGACGCCTTCGAATCCATCGATCACGATCGTCCGGTCTGCTTCATCGCCTACACCATCAAGGGCGTCGGCCTGCCGTTCCAGGGCCACAAGGACAATCACGCCGGCCTGATGACGGTCGCGCAGATGGAGAAATATCGCGACAGCCAGAACATCCGGCCCGGACACGAATGGGACAGATACGAGGGCCTCGCGCAAAGTGCCGCCGAGCTCGACGCCTTCCTCGCGCGGGTGCCGTTCAACCAGGACGGCCGCCGGCTCACCGCGCCTGTGATCGAGGTGCCGTCGCAGCTCGCCTTCAAGCCGGCGCCGCAGATGTCGACCCAGCAGGGTTTTGGGCTGGTGCTGAACGAGATCGCGCGCGGCGACAGCGAGCTTGCCAGGCGCATCGTGACAACGTCGCCTGACGTCACCGTCTCGACCAATCTCGGTCCGTGGGTGAACCGGCGCGGCCTGTTCGCGCGCGGCGAGAAGGCGGACTTATTCCGCAGCGAGAAAATTCCATCCACCTTCAACTGGGAGTTCTCGCCCAAGGGCCAGCATCTCGAACTCGGCATCGCCGAGATGAACCTGTTCATCATGCTCTCGGCGCTCGGCCTGTCGCACCAGATCAACGGCGAGCGGCTGCTGCCGGTCGGTACGCTCTACGATCCCTTCATCGAGCGCGGTCTCGATGCGCTGAACTATGCCTGCTACCAGGATGCGCGCTTCATGGTGGCGGCGACCCCATCAGGGATCACGCTGGCGCCCGAAGGCGGCGCGCATCAGTCGATCGCAACGCCTCTGATCGGCATGGCGCAGGACGGCCTTGCCTCGTTCGAGCCGGCCTTCGTCGACGAGCTCGCCGTGATCATGGGGTGGGGATTCAACCACATGCAGCGCGATCCGGGCGAGGGCGGCTCGGTCTATTTGCGGCTCTCGACGCGCAGCATCGAGCAGGCGCAGCGGATCATGACGCCCGAGCTCGCACAGGGCATTACCGACGGCGCCTATTGGCTGCGCAAGCCGGGCCCCAACGCCGAAGCCGTCATCGCCTATACCGGCGCCGTTGCGCCGGAAGCGATCGAGGCGACCGGCTTCATCGGCGAGAGCCGGCGCGACATCGGGCTGCTCGCGATCACATCCGCGGATCGTCTGCATGCGGGGTGGACCGCCGCACGGAAATTGCGCCGTGATCGTAGAGGCGTGCAGCATCTCAGCCACATCGAAAGACTGCTCGCGCCGCTGCCGCGCGACTGCGGCATCGTGACCGTGATCGACGGCCATCCGGCGGCGCTCGGCTGGCTCGGCAGCGTCCGCGGCCATCGCGTCGAGGCGCTCGGCGTCGAGCAGTTCGGGCAGACCGGCACTATCGCCGACCTCTACCGCCACCACGGCATCGACGCCAACGCCATCATCGATGCGGCCGAAAGCCTCACCACCGGCGCGCCGGTGCTGCATCGGAAGATGGCTGTTTAGTTCTCGGTCGTCGTCCTGGCCTAGTGCGCAATTGCGCACGGGGGGCCAGGACCCATACGCCGCGGCAGTTGTTGCAGGCGGCAGACGCCAGAGCAAACTAACTGGCCCTTGTGGTAATGGGTCCTGGCTTTCGCCAGGACGACGTCCATGGCCACCTTGCCTCGCTCCCGCCATCGGCTCATATAACCTCCGTCCGCCGCAACGCTGGCCCCGCATATGGCGGGTTCAATTGCCGGCGCTTTCGTGCAAGGATGCCTGCCGAAACGCCCCCCAAGCCCCCAAGAAGAGGTTCACTATGGTCAATCGCATGCAATTCTACATCGACGGCGCCTGGGTCGATCCCGCCGTCAAGAAGTCCACCGCCGTGGTCAATCCGGCGACGGAAGAGACGATGTACGAGGTTGCGCTGGGCTCCAAGGCCGACGTTGACAAAGCCGTTGCCGCCGCCAAGCGCGCGTTCGTGACGTTCTCCCAGACCAGCCGTGACGAGCGCGTCGCGCTGCTCACCAAAGTCATCGAGATCTACAAGGGCCGTCTCAAGGAGATCGGCGCTGCCGTCTCCGACGAAATGGGTGCGCCGCTGCCGATGGCGGAGAAGCTCCAGGCCGGCGCTGGTCTCGGCCACCTCATGACCACGCTCGACGTGCTCAAGAACTATCATTTCGAGGAACCGGTCGGCACCGCCATGGTGCTGCGCGAGCCGGTCGGTGTGGTCGGCATGATCACGCCCTGGAACTGGCCGCTCAACCAGATCGCCTGCAAGGTCGCGCCCGCGCTCGCCGCCGGCTGTACCATGATCCTGAAGCCGTCGGAGTTCACCCCGACCTCGGCGCTGATCTTCGCGGAAATCCTCCATGAAGCCGGCGTGCCGAAGGGCGTGTTCAACCTCGTCAACGGTCTCGGCCCCGAGGTCGGCGCTGCAATGAGCGAGCATCCCGACATCGACATGATCTCGTTCACCGGCTCGACCCGCGCCGGTATCGACGTGGCCAAGCGTGCGGCACCTACCGTGAAGCGCGTCAGCCAGGAGCTCGGTGGCAAGTCGCCGAACGTCATCCTCGAAGGCGCCGACCTCACGAAGGCGGTGACCGGTGGCGTGATGCACATGTTCAACAACTCCGGCCAGTCCTGCAACGCGCCCTCGCGCATGATCGTGCCGGCCTCGAAGATGAAGGAAGTCGCCGCGATCGCGAAGGCTGTCGCCGACAAGACCAAGGCGGGCGATCCGCGCGCCGAAGGCACCACCATCGGTCCCGTGGTCAACCGCGGCCAGTGGGACAAGATCCAGGGCCTGATCAAGAAGGGCATCGACGAGGGCGCAACGCTCGTGTCGGGCGGCCCGGGCCTGCCCGAGGGCGTCAACAAGGGCTTCTATGTCCGCCCGACCATCTTCGCCGATGTCACCCCCGACATGACGATTGCGCGTGAAGAGATCTTCGGACCGGTGCTGACCATCATCGGCGCCAAGGACGAAGCCGAGGCCGTGCACATCGCCAACGACACGCCCTATGGGCTTGCCGGCTATGTCACCGGTGCGTCCGTCGAGGACGCCAAGCGCGTCGGTCGTCAGATCCGCGCCGGCAACGTCAATCTGCAGGGCGTGCCCAACGACCGCTCTGCGCCGTTCGGCGGCTACAAGCAGTCCGGCAACGGCCGCGAGTGGGGCAAGTACGGCCTCGAGGACTTCCTCGAAGTGAAGGCGGTTGCGGGCTTCAACGCGGCGTAGGTTTTAGCGCCTTAGTAAACATGACGCCGGAGCGGGAAACCGCTCCGGCGTTTTTGTTCTATCTTTCGTCATTGCGAGGAGCGTACCGACGAAGCAATCCAGGCTGCCTCCGCGGAAAGATTCTGGATTGCTTCGCTTCGCTCGCAATGACGAGAGGCGTGACGGCGGCGAAACTATCCCCCCACCGCGCCTTGCGTGTTCACATACAGCGCGTAGATCGATTGGCTCGCGGCCATGAACAGGCGGTTGCGCTTGACGCCGCCGAAGCAGAGATTGGCGCAGCGCTCGGGCAGCGCGATGCGGCCGATCATGACGCCGTCGGGCGCGAACACCACGACCCCGTCGAGCTCGGGATCGCCCATGCCCCAGCCGCACCAGAGATTCCCGTCGATGTCGCAGCGCATGCCATCAGGCGTGCCCGGGCCTGCGTCGATGAAGACGCGCTTGTTCGAGATCGTGGTGCCGTCCGCCGAGACGTCATAGGCGAGGATCTTGCGGTTTGGCACGCCGCGTGATTCCACGACGTAGAGGATTTTCTCGTCCGGCGAGAAGCACAGCCCGTTCGGCCCGAGCACGCCTTCGGCGACGATGGTCGCCTTGCGGGTTGTGGGGTCGAGCCGGTAGACGTTCGGATCAATTTCCGGCTCGGCCTTGTAGCCCTCGTAGTTGCCTAACAGGCCGAAGGTCGGATCGGTGAACCAGATCGCGCCGTCGGACTTCACCACGACGTCGTTCGGCGAGTTGAGCTGCTTGCCGCCGAACGAGTCCATCAGCACGGTGATGCTACCGTCATATTCGGTGCGGGTGACGCGTCGCCCGCCATGCTCGCAGGTGACGAGCCGGCCCTGGCGATCCCTGGTGTTGCCGTTGGCGAAATTGGACGGCTTGCGGAACACGCTGACGGCGCCGGTCTCCTCCTCCCATTTGACAATGCGCTGGTTCGGAATGTCGCTGCACAGGAGATAGCGCCCGTCGCCGAACCACACCGGACCCTCGGCCCAGCGCAGGCCGGTCGTCAGCCGCTCCACCGCCGAGAGTTTCAGCCAGTATTTTTCGAAGCGGGGGTCGAGGGCGCGGATCGCCGGATCGGGGTAATAGGTCGCCGGCCGCCAGCCTTGCTGCGATCCTTGGTTCTGGGACGATGCATCGTTCATGTGCAATTCTCGTTGTTGCGTTCCCTCTGTCCAAGTCTGCTAGCATCAGATATCTACGGCCGCAAATCGGTCGCTACATACGAGGACAGACATGCCGCGCATTTTGATGACGGGAGCTTCGGGCGGGATTGGAACGCGTTTGCGACAACTGTTGCCGCCGATCTATCCGGACCTGCTGCTCAGCGACATCCGCCCGCCGGCCGATCTCGGCCCCAACGAACAATTCAAGGCGGCGGACCTCTCTGACTTGGCGCAGTGCGAGGCGATCTGCGAGGGCGTCGACGGCATCATCCATTTCGGCGGCTATTCGGTCGAAGGCCCCTGGGACGACATCCTCCAGGCCAACATCATCGGCGGCTACAATCTGTTCGAGGCGGCGTATCGCAAGGGCGTCAAGCGCGTGGTGTTCGCCTCCTCGAACCATGCCGTCGGATTCTATCCCCGCGACCACAAGATTGGCACCGACGTGACCCCGCGCCCCGACGGCCGCTATGGCGTCAGCAAGGTGTTCGGCGAAGCGGTCGGCGCGCTCTATGCCGACAAGCATGGCTTGAAGGTGACTTGCCTTCGTATTGGCAATTTCGGCGACGTGCCGCTGGACCTTCGCCGCATCTCGATCTGGCTGAAGCCGGAAGACCTGGTGCAGCTCTGCCAGATCGGGCTCGAGCATCCCGACATTCATTTCGAGGTGTTCTACGGCGTGTCCCTGAACGAGCGCGCCTGGTGGGACAACCACCGCGCCTACGAGTTCGGCTACCGCCCGACGGGGCGCTCCGAGGACCACGTGGCGCATGCGATGGCGGAGCAGGCCAAGCTGAAGCCCGATCCGGTCGGCGATTACTGTCAGGGCGGCGCGTTCTGCAGCAACGAGTTCGACGGCGACACAAGTCGCATCATCGATTGGACCAAGCGGTAAGGCGTATTCGCAAATCTAGGGCGTCGGGGTCGACGCCCTAGACCACGCGTTTGCCGGCCTGGGCCGCGATGGGCCGCTGCACGAAATACATCAGAATCAGGGAAATCACCGCCGTCGTTACGACGACGTATCCCAGCCGGTCGAAATGCCGCAGCGTACCGTCGGCCTCTTGCGCAATGAGCGCGGCGGCGAGCACGGAGCCGAGCCCGCCGGAGAGCTGTTGCAGCGACGCGCCGACCGCGCTGAAGGAGCCGCGTTGCGCCGGCTCGGGGATTGCGGAAATCAGCGCCTGTGACGGAATCATGCGGGAGAAGATGCCGACGAACATCAGGACGTTGACCAGGATCGCGACCGTCAGGCTCACCTCGCCGAGATGGGTGTAGATCAGCACCATGACGATGGACATGGCGCTGCCGAAGACGAAGGTGGGGTATTTGCCGAAGGCATCGCTCGCGCGTCCCACCAGCGGGCCGATGACAATGCTGAACAGGCCGGAGACGAGATAGATCGTCGGCAGATGCACGATGTCGATGCCGAGATTGTGCACGGTGTAGGCGCTGCCGAACGGCATCAGCATGTAGCCGCCGGTCGCCAGCAGGGTCGTTACCGAAAACGCCATCCAATAGCGCGGCTGCGAGACCGTCGCGATCAGATGCCGGAACGGATTTCTATCCTGCTTCAGCCCGAGATGGCCGTTCACCGGCTTCATCAGGAACATCACGGAGACCATCCCGATCACCGACAGGCCGACCAGTGCGCCGAACGCGACGTGCCAGTTCCACTGGTTGGCGAGGAAAAGACCGGCCGGGATGCCCAGCACCTGGCTTGCGGCGAAGGCGGTTTGCACGAAACCCATGACGCGGCCGCGCAATTGCAGCGTAAACAGATCGGTCACGATGGCGAGCACGACCGAGCCGATCACGCCGCCGAACAGGCCGGTCACGATCCGCCCCAGCAGCAACAGATGATAGTTGGGCGCGATCGCGCACAGCGCCGTGCCAAGGGTAAAGCCGGCATAGAAGAACAACAGTAGCCGCTTGCGATCGAACCGGTCGGCAAAGCCGGCCGCCAGGATGCCGGAAATTCCCGCGCTGAACGCATAGGCCGAGACCGCCACCCCAAACTGAGCGGCCGATATATCGAGCGCCGGCATCATGATGGCGCCGAGCGGCGACATGATCATGAAATCGATGATGATCGTGAACTGGACCAGCGCCAGCAGCGCGACGAGGATCGCTTGGTAGCGCGAGAAGCCGCGGGACAGCTCCTGCGTCTCGACGATCGGCTCGGTCAGGGTTTGTTCGGTCATGGCATTTCAGTCGGGAGGGAATACGGGGAAGAATGTGCGATTCGCCGCTGGGCGTCGGTCCTATCTATTTCCGACGGCGCGCTATTTCGATGGGTTGACAAAAGGTTTTGATGGCAATCTCGACGCGGTGCCTCGGTTCACTGAGAACGAGCGCATGCAAGGGCTGAGCTTTGGCTTGGCCGCCCTGCCCATTGATCTAGGTCAACCATGCCTTCGGCATTTGGTTCTCGATCGGCGCGATCGCATTCGGCAACCGGTGCCTCGACTACGGTTCGATTGCGGCAGCGCGAGTCAGGACAATGAAAATCAAATTGCCAGCCGTCGTACTGCTCGCGTTGATCATGTCGGGCCCGGCGCGAGCCGCGATGCTCAGCGACGCCGAGGCGATGTTTCTCGACCAGCTTGTCACCGCGTCCGCGGTGCTCGAACAACGATGCGTCGGCTACGAGGTCAATGGCGCCGGCAGTGTCCAGCTCGGCGCCCGACTTCTCGGCAGCACGGATGCCGCGATGGCGATGATCGACGCCTATGCGGCGGCCATCAAGGCCCGCGATGGCGAGACCTCTGATCCCAGCAAATCCCGCCTCGAGGTGTCCGACGCGGCCGTCAAAGCGTTCAGGCGTGTTCGTGGAGACTTGATCAGAGACCCGAAAGGCGCCTGCGCTGCCTATGGCGATACCAGCGTGGAGCGCGGCCTGCTGAGACGATATTGAGCGCCCGTTTTGACTTGCCACGGGCGGATGGACAAAAGCGCTAGCGCTCAGCCTCACCCGCAATCCGCGCCAGATAGTCCATCTTGCTGAATCGCATATGATCGACACAGAGCTGGGCCAGCGCCCAGCTGTCGCGGCCTTTCAACAGCTCGATCATCAGCTCGTGCTGGCGCCGTGATTGCGCGAGGCCGTCTCGGTCGGCGAGGTTCTTGGCGCGCATCGGCAGCGTGAGGTTCATGTAGTCCTGGAGCGAGCGCACCAGATAGGGATTGCCGCAGGCCGAGAACAGAGCGAGGTGGAAGGCATCGTTGGCCTCGTGGATGCCGCGCAGGTCCTGCAAATCCGCTCTCGCGCAATATTGCCGCTGTAATGCGGAGAGCTCGTCGATCAGGCCTTGCTGTGCGGGCAGGGAGATCATCAGCGCCGCCTGTCGCGTCAGCATCTCACGCACCTCGTAGATCTGCCGCACCTCTTCGGCCGAATAGAAACGCACGGTGGCGCCGACATTCTTCTCGCGGCGGACGATGCCGCGGCGCTCCGCATCCACCAGCGCCTGGCGCACGAAGTGCCGCGAGGTGCCGTAAGCCGACATCAGCGCGTCCTCGGTCAGGCGCGCGCCGGGCGCGAGGCGGCCGAAGATGATGTCCTCCTCGAGCCGCGCGACGATGTCGTCCGGATCGTCGCGCCGGATCGTGATGGCGTCTGCGGTGTGAGTGTCGGACATGCCCTCGGCCTTCCGGCGCGTGGCCGGTCCGTCCTGTGGAGCAGGGAAGGCTCGGATTGTCAATAATCTAGTCATTTTACCAGTGCGGCGGTCCGGAAAGTGGCAGGTTTGGCGTCTGCCTTATTGACAATCAAGGGGCAGGATGTACGACAATGACCCGGTCATGGGAGTGGTGTGATGACGAGTGGGTTGCGCAAAGGGCTGACGAGCTATGGCGATGCCGGCTTCTCGCTGTTCCTGCGCAAGGCGTTCATCAAGGCCATGGGCTATTCCGATGACGCGCTGGAGCGCCCGATCGTCGGCATCACCAACACCTACAGCGACTACAATCCTTGCCACGGCAACGTCCCGCAGATCATCGAGGCCGCCAAGCGCGGCGTGATGCTGTCGGGCGCGATGCCGTTCGTGTTCCCGACGATCTCGATCGCGGAGAGCTTTGCGCATCCGACCTCGATGTATCTGCGCAATCTGATGGCGATGGATACCGAGGAAATGATCCGCGCGCAGCCGATGGATTCGGTGATCGTGATCGGCGGCTGCGACAAGACACTGCCGGCGCAGGTGATGGCCGCGATCAGCGCCGACCTGCCGACGGTGGTCATTCCCGTTGGCCCCATGGTGGTTGGTCATCACAAGGGCGAGGTGCTGGGTGCCTGCACCGACTGCCGCCGTCTCTGGGGCAAGTATCGCGCTGGCGAAATGGATGATGTCGAGATCGAGGCGGTCAACGGCCGTCTCGCGCCGTCGGTCGGCACCTGCATGGTGATGGGTACCGCCTCGACCATGGCCTGCATGATCGAGGCCATGGGCCTGTCGCTGCCGATGAGCGCGACGATCCCCGCGCCGCATGCGGAACGCTTTCGGCTTGCCGAAGCGAGCGGCAGGGTGGCCGCCGAGATGGCCAAGACCAAGGGTCCGAAGCCGAGCGAATTGCTGACGCCGGCATCTTTTAGAAATGCCCAGGTCGTGCTCCAGGCGATCGGCGGCTCGACCAACGGCCTGATTCATTTGACCGCGATGGCACATCGCTCGCCGCACCGGCTCGACCTCGGGGTGTTCGACCAGATCGGCCGCGAGGTGCCGGTGCTGATCGATCTCAAGCCGTCCGGCGAGCATTACATGGAGCATTTCCATCACGCTGGCGGCGTGCCGAAACTGCTGGCGCAGCTGGGCGATCTCATCGATCTCGATGCGAAGACGATCACGGGCGAGAGCCTGCGCGATGTCGCGGCGAATGCGGAAGACGTGCCCGGCCAGGACGCGATCCGCCCGCGCGACAATCCGATCAAGAAGGAAGGCGGCCTCGCCGTCCTGCACGGTAACCTCGCTCCGCGCGGCGCGGTCATCAAGCAATCCGCCGCGAGCCCAAAGCTGCTGCAACACACGGGCCGTGCGGTGGTGTTCGAATCCGTCGAGGATATGACGCTCCGGGTTGACGATCCCGATCTCGACGTTACCGCCGACGATGTGCTGGTGCTGCGCAATGCCGGGCCGAAGGGCGCGCCCGGCATGCCCGAGGCGGGCTATCTGCCGATCCCGAAGAAGCTCGCACGTGGCGGTACCAAGGACATGGTGCGCATTTCCGATGCGCGCATGAGCGGCACCGCGTTCGGCACCATCGTGCTGCACATTACGCCGGAATCCGCCATCGGCGGGCCGCTGGCGCTGGTGAAGAACGGCGACATGATCCGGCTCGACGTCGCCCAGCGCAGCATCGAGCTTCTCGTCGATGCTTCCGAGCTGGAACGGCGGCGTACGGCATTGAAACCCGCGGCTGCGCCGGACGAGGCGCGGCGCGGCTATGCCTGGCTGTTCAACGAGACCATCATGCAGGCCGACGAGGGCTGCGATTTCGATTTCATGCAGAGAACTGGGAAGAAAGACTGAGCAGAAAACTAAGAGAGGGTGACCAATCACCCGGAAGCGTAGCCCAGACCGCATAAGCGGCGGGCGTTAAAACAGGGGGAAACGATGATTGCACGATCCATGCTTGGGCTGGCGGCAACGGCCGCGATCCTGTTCGTCACGGGCGCATCGGCGCAGGAGGTGAAGCATTATCGCTTCGCCTACGACCAGCCGCGCAACACCGGCTATTCCATCGCGGGCGACCTCTTTGCCGAAAAGCTCAAGGAATTGAGCAAAGGCACCATGATCATCGACCAGTATCCGGGCGCGCAGCTCGGGCAGGAGCCGCAGGTGCTCCAGCTCGTGAAAGCCGGCGACGTCGAATTTGCGATCATCTCCTCGGCGAACACGGCGACGATCTCGCCGCAAGCGGGCGTGATGTCGTTGCACTTCCTGTTCCGCGACGAGAACCACGTGGTCAAGGGCTTGGCCGATCAAAAAGTGTTTGACGCGCTCAAGACCATGATCGACGAGACCACGCAGGGCCTGCATGTGATCGCGACCGGGTCGCAGGGCGTGCGCCACATGTACTCCAAGAAGGAGATCCACAATGTCGGCGACATCAAGGGCCTGAAGATCAGGGTGCAGGCGACCGCGACCGAGGACACCATGTTCCCGGCCTACGGCGCCCAGACCGTGCACATGCCGTTCGGCAGCGTCTACACGAGCTTGCAGACCGGCGTCGTCGACGTCGCCGAGAACAGCATCAACGTCTACCTCGTCAACAAGCACTACGAGGTCGCGCCGGTCCTGAACATCACCGAGCACGAGGCCAACAACGCGCTGGTGTTCATCTCCGACAAGCTCTGGCAGAGCCTGTCGGCCGAGCAGAAAGGTTGGGTGCAGGCGGCGGGGAACGAGGTCAGCTCCAAGGAGCCGCAGAAGGCCTTCGACCTCGAACGCACCGCGGCAGAGAAGTTGAAGAAGATGGGCGTGAAGATCGTCGACAACGTCGACAAGAAGACCTTCACGGCGGTCGCCGATCCCTATCTCGACAAGCTCGCCAAGGAGCTCGGCCCGCACGCCGAGAAGATCAAGGATTTGATCCGCTCGATTAATTAGGCCCCCCGGGAATGTCCGTGCCTCCACGAGTCGTCCCGGCGAAGGCCGGGACCCATACGCCGCGGCGAAGCTTGGGGCAGGATAGCCGCCAGCTTGCTTTGACCACACGCAGCTGGGGGTATGGGTCCCGGCCTTCGCCGGGACGACATTAATGACCATCGCCGACAAACTGCTGGTGCAGCGCCAACGTCACCTCAAATGGCGCGGGCTTGACTGGCTCGAGCTTGCGCTGATGATCCTCTGCGGCGTGCTCTGCTTCGGCTTCTCGCTGTCGGTGACCGCCGACATCGTCACCCGCACCATCGGCCATCCCTGGTTGTGGCTCCAGGAAGTGACCTCGACGTTGTTCGTCTACGCCATCTTCGTCGGGACGGCGGCTGCGACCCGGCGCAACGACCATCTCTATCTCACCGCGATCTCCGAGGCGATGCACGGCACGCCGCGTCTGATCGTCGAGATCATCATCCGGATCGTGGTGCTCGGCGTCGCCTTCTGCCTGATCTGGTACGGCTATCAGAACTATCTTCGCGGCTTCGGCAGTTTTCGCCTGCCGTCGGGCACGCCGATCGCCTCGCTCTACGCGATCATTCCGCTGTCGGGCGTGCTGGTCGGTCTTTTCACCATCGAGCAGCTCGTCAACGGTCTGCGCAACGGCTTTGACCATCCCGAGCCGCTGGAGGAGGACGATGGGGCTCCTGTCATCAGCGACGTACAGATGAGGGCGCAGCCGTGAGTGCACCCATTGTTCTGGCCTTGATGACGGTCTGCTTCCTCTCTTTCGGCTATCTCGGCGTGCCCGTGCCGTTCTCGCTATTGGCCGGCGTCTTCATCGGCGCGCTGCTGTCGGACGTCTCGCTCGCCGCAATCATCCAGAAGGTGTTTGACGGCGTCGATTCCGAGGCACTGCTGGCGATCCCGTTCTTCCTGCTAGTCGGCGAGCTCATGAGCTCGGCCAATGTGGTGGTTCGAATAGCCAATCTCTCGGTGTCCCTCGTTGGCCACATCAGAGGTGGCCTGTCGCAGGTCGTGGTCGTCTTCAGCATGTTCTTCTCGGAAATGTCGGGTTCGACCACTGCCGATGTCGCGGTGATGAGCCGCGCGCTGGGCGGCCCGATGAAGCGCGAGGGCTACGAGCCCGCCTTCATCGCCGCCATCATCGCATCCGCCTCGACGATTGCGGCGCTGGTGCCGCCGAGCATCACCGCTGTGGTCTATGGCGCCGTCGGCAACGTCTCGATCGCCGGCCTGTTCATGGCAGGCGTCGTGCCGGGCCTGATGATCGGCTTCGGATTGATGATCTACTGCTATTTCTTCGGCCCGTCCGGCCTGCGCAAGCCGCGCGCCCCGCTGCGGCAGGTGGTGTTTGCGGCCGGCGATGCGGCGCTACCGCTGATGATTCCTGTGATCCTGTTAGGAGGCATTCTGACCGGCTGGTTCACGCCGACGGAAGCCGGTGTCGTGGCCGTGGTCTGGATCGTCGTCGTCGTGATTCCCGCGCTCAACCGCGGGCACATCAGCAAGATCCCATACGATTTCTGCCTCGCGGGCCTGATCTTCTCGCTGCCGTTGATCACGATCGGCGCCGCCAATGCGTTCGGCTGGATGCTCGCCTATTTGCGCGGTGCGAGCTACATCGCCGAAGTCATCACGTCGCTCGCCGGCAACGATCCGCATCTGATCATGCTGTTGATGGTGCTGCTGTTCACGATCGTCGGCGATTTCATCGAGCCGGTGCCGACCATCATCATCTTCATGCCGCTGGTCAACACGCTGACGGAAGCCGGTGACATCAACGCCGTGCATATGGGCGTGGTGCTGATCGCAACGCTGGCCTTCGGCCTGATCACGCCGCCTTACGGGCTGGTGCTGCTGATGGCCTCGAAATTCGTCGGCGTCAGTTTCGCAAAGGCGTTGCGCGCCGCGTTGCCGATCTATCTGGTGTTCCTCGGGACGATCGCGTCCGCGATCTACTTCCCGAGCGTGGTGCTGTGGCTGCCGCGGCAGGTGCTCCCCGAGTCGGTCGGCTGCTTCAAGTCGCCCGCAGGGACGGGGTATATCTGTCCGCAGTGAGAGCTACTTGCTCTTGCTGGTGAATTTCTTGACGGCGGCGCGAAACTCCTCAGTGTTCATCGCCATGATGATCTTGTGCTCCTCGGCGTCGAGCTGCTGCTTCACCGGCGTCGTGGCGGCCTGGTAGACCAGCGACTTGGTGCCCGCGATCGCGGCGGGCGGGTTCTGCGCCAGCCGCTCGGCGAGGGTTCGCGTTGCCGCCTTCAGCTCGGCGGCGGGAACGATCTTCGTAACCAAGCCCCATTCATGGGCCTGCTGCGCGGTAAAATTGTCCTCGGCCAGGAAAATCTGGAGCGCGCGGCGGGAGCCGACCGTGTTAACGATGCCGACCGTGGATCCGCCATCCGGCGACACCCCGATCTTGGCGTAGGCCGGCGTGAATTTGGCATCCTCCGCAGCGATGCAGAGATCGGTGACGAAAGCGAGGCCCATGCCGGCGCCGGCCGCCGAGCCGTGCACGCTGGACAGCGAGATCTTCGGCATGCGCCGGATGATCTCGATGAAGGCATGATAGTGCTTCAACAGCTCGCCGACGACAGGCGTCACCGTATTGGCTTCAGCCGCCGCACCGATCGTCTGCAGATCGCCGCCAGCCGAGAAGGCGCGGCCTTCGCCTTCGAGGACCACGACCCTGACGTCGTCGGCGCCCTCGATGCAAGCCGCGATCTGTTCGAGCTTTTGCGCAATCGCCAGGTTGATCGAGTTGAACGCGGCGGGCCGGTTCAGCGTGATGGTGGCAATCGGGCCATCGATCCGCAGCAAGGCTGGATCGTCGGGCTGGGAGACGGGAGCGGTCATTGGAAAATCCCCGGCATGAGGTCTGAGCTCGAACTAAATCGCAGAAGGCGAGGGGTGACAATCCCCGCTTGGTGCTCTTGCGCAAGCAGGAACGATAGGCTCAAATGGGCCCGCCTTCGCCAAAGGGACGGACACGAGCGCCGGCTCCTCCTGAGCAAGCAAGCCAAAATCAGCGCGAGAGGAGATGACATGGGTGACGCTCGTGTCTTGCGGAAATGGGCTGTCCGATGACGGATGGTCCGGTGGTCATTATCGGTGCCGGCCATGGCGGCTATCAGGTCGCGGCATCGCTGCGTCAGGCAGGCTTTTCCGCTCCCATCTGCCTGATCAATGACGAGGCGCATCTGCCCTATCAGCGGCCGCCGCTGTCCAAGGCCTATATCAAGGGCGCGGCCGGGCCGGAGAGCCTGATGTTCCGGCCGGAGAAATTCTACCAGGACCAAACCATCGAGCTCGTCGCGGGCCGCGCGGTGTCGATCGACCGGGCCGGGCGCAAGGTGCTGCTCGCCTCGGGCAGGACGCTGCCCTATGGCCACCTCGTGCTGGCGACCGGCGCGCGCAACCGGCTGCTCGATCTGCCCAATGCGAACCTTCCCGACGTGAAATATTTGCGCATCCTCGACGAGAGCGAGGCGCTGCGAAACATCATCCCGTCGAAGACGCGGGTGGTGGTGATCGGGGCCGGCTTCATCGGCCTCGAATTCGCGTCCACCGCGCGCATCAAGGGCCTCGAGGTCGATGTGCTCGAACTCGCCCCGCGCGTGATGGCGCGCGCGGTGACGGCGGAGGTCTCGGAGTATTTTCAGGCGCGGCATCGCGAGGCCGGGATCCGCATTCACCTCGGCGTACAGGCAACGTCCATCGAGGCGGAAGACGGCAAGGTCACCGGCGTCTCCCTGAGCGACGGAAGGCATCTGCCGGCCGATCTCGTCGTGGTCGGCGTCGGCGTGCTGCCGAACATCGAGCTTGCGGCGGAGGCGGGGCTGCCTGTCGCGGCCGGTATCATCGTCGACGAATATCTCGCGACGGCCGATCCTGATATCTCGGCGATCGGCGATTGCGCGCTGTTCAATAGCCCGCGCTTCGGCGGATCGCAGCGCCTGGAATCGGTGCAGAATGCCACCGATCACGCGCGCTGCCTCGCGGCGCGCCTGACCGGCGACCGCAAGGCCTATGACAGCCATCCCTGGTTCTGGAGCGATCAGGGCGAGGATAAGCTCCAGATCGCGGGCCTTACCACCGGCTACGATCGCGTCGTGCTGCGCGGCGACCCCGCCAAGAAGGCGTTCTCGGCGTTCTGCTACAAGGGCGACAGTCTGCTCGGCATCGAATCCATCAACCGTGCCGGCGACCACATGTTCGGCCGCCGCCTGTTCGGCCTGGATCGCTCGATCACCCCGGCGCAGGCCGCCGACGAAAGTTTTGACCTGAAGAGCGCGCTGGCGTGATCAGCCGGCATTGAGGACGGCGATCACTTCCGCGGCGGTCGGCATCGACGGTCCCGCGCCCATGCGCTGCACGGAGATCGAGGCGGCGGCATTGGCGAAGGCGAGTGCGGCGCGCAAGTCGACGCCCTCGGCGAGTTGCGCCGCGAGCGCTCCCACAAAACAATCGCCTGCGCCTGTGGTGTCGACTGCCTTCACCACGCGGCCTTGCACCGAAATCTCCTCGCGTCCGGCGAGCACCAGCACGCCGCGCTTGCCAATGGTCACGCAGATGGTCTGGTCCTCGCGCATCTGAAGTTTTCGCGCGACGTCGAGGATCCGGGCAGCCGCGTCACTGTCGGACAACTCCACGCCGGCCAGGAGGCCGAGCTCGGTCTCGTTCAGCACGAGGATGTCGACCAGCGCGAGCAATTCGCTCGACATGTTTTGTGCCGGGGCCGGATTGAGCAACGTCGTGGCGCCCGCGTCGCGAGCCCGCCGGAAGAACGCGGCGATCGTCGGCCGCGGGATCTCGAATTGGCTGACCGCGACATCGCCCTTCGCCAGCGGAACGGCCGCGATATCGTCGATGCCGACCAGCGCATTGCTGCCGGGAATGACGACGATGGTGTTGTCGGCCTCCGCCACCGTGATGATGGCCGTGCCGGTGTGCGCCTCGGCCGTCTCGCGGATGGAGCCGAGATCGATGCCTTGCGCGCCGAGGAACGTCCTCAGCTCACCGCCGAACGAATCCTTGCCCAGCCGGCCGATCAGCGTGGTCCGCGCGCCAAGTCGTGACGCCGCGACCGCCTGGTTGGCGCCCTTGCCACCCGGAAAATACAGCACCTGCTTGCCGGCGACGGTCTCGCCGATCTTCGGATGGCGATCGGCTGTCGCCACCACATCCATGTTGATGCTGCCGGCGACGAAGACGCGCCCCATGAGAGACCTCGGCGAACGCTAGACCCTGACCTCGAACTCGTGCCTGACCTTGGCGATGTCGACAAGCGTCGGCAGGCCGGCTTCGTTGCCAAGACGCTGTATCTTGAAGGTCGAGGCTGCGCGGGCAAAATCAAAATGCTCGCGCCAGCTTTTACCGGGATGGGCGAGATAGGAATAGACATAGGCGCCGTGGAAGACGTCGCCGGCGCCGTTGGTGTCGATCACGCGCTCGCGCGGAATCGGCATCGCCGGCATCACCTGCACCGTTCCGGTCTCGTCGTACCAGAGCAGGCCCTTTTCGCCCATGGTGATGCCGCCGATCTTGCAGCCGCGGCTCTTAAGGTAATCGAGCATCTTTTCAGGCGTCAGATCCATCTGCTCGCACAGGCGCTCGGCGACGATGGCGACGTCGATGAATTCCAATAGCTCATGCGTGTTGGTACGCAGGCCGCCGCCGTCGAGCGAGGTCAGAATGCCGGCCTCGCGGCAGACTTTTGCGTAGTGGATCGCGGCATCGGGCTGATGGCCGTCGACATGCAGCGCGCGGCAGCCGCCGAGATTGAGCATCGGGAATGGATGGATGTGGTCGTCGTCGCGGCAGCGGACGATGGCGCGCTTGCCGTCCTTTGGCATGATGAAGGACAGCGAGGACTGGTTGACTTTCCGTCCATGCAGCGAGATCGCGTATTTCGCGCACATGTCCATGAACATGCGGCCGAGCCAGTCATTGGCCGCGGTGGCGATGAGATCGGGCACGATGCCGAGCTTGGCGCAGCAGAACGCCGCGGTCACCGCATTGCCGCCAAAGGAAACCGCGTAGTCGGAGGCCACGTGCTTCTCGTCGCCGCTCGGCATGTGGTCGGTGATGAAGACGACGTCGATATAGGTCTGTCCGATGAAGAGAGCCTGCATTGCTTGTCCGTGATGCGCTTTGTGGTCCCGGCCGGCGCGCTTACTGTAACACCGGTTCCGCCGAGGGACCGCTGAAATTATTCGCAAAACCGCCGCTCGAAGCGCTTGAGGTCGGCATGCGGCCGGAATACGACCATCACCGGGCAATGCCAAGTCCGGACAAACGCCGTCTCTCGGTCCACGGTTCCGGGCCATCAACAGGGGGAAACATGATCACCGGCCTCGATCACGTCGTCGCACTGGTCAGGGATATCGGTGCGGCCAGGGCGGCCTATCAGACGCTGCTCGGGCGCGCGCCGGCCTGGCAGAACTCGGGCGAGGGCGCCGACCGGGTGCTGTTCACTCTTGCGAACATGACGATCGAATTGATGGCGCCGAACGGCTTCAGCGTGACCGCCGACCGCATGCGCGCGCTGCTCGGCGACCAGGAAGGCGTGCTCGCCAGCCTGTGCTTTCGTGTCGCGGACATGAGCAGGATGCACCGGCGGCTGGAGCGGGTGGCGCTCAAGCCGGATCCGGTTGCGGAGGTCGAAAGCAGCGACGCGGAGAGCGGCGCGATCCTGCACTGGAAGCGGACGCGCGCCGCGACGGAGCTCACGCGCGGCGTGCGCATGTTCTTCCTCGAACTGGCTGATGAGCGTCCGCTCTCGCCGGCGACCGATATCGGGCCGATCGATGCACTCGACCACGTCGTGATCACCACCGAGGATTCCGATCGCGCCGCCGCGCTCTATGGTGCGCGGCTCGGGCTCGATCTGGCGCTCGACCGCTCGCACCAGGATTGGGGCCAGCTGATGTTCTTCCGCTGCGGCGATCTCGTCGTTGAGGTGGTGCGCCGCCCCGTCGCGGGCGGCGATTCCCTGCATGACCGCCTCTGGGGCCTCAGCTGGCGGGTGACCGACATCGACGCCACGCGCGCGCGCCTGATCGCCGCCGGTCTCGAGGTCAGCGAAGTGCGCAACGGCCGCAAGCCGGGCACGCGGATCATGACGGTCAGGAACGGCACCTGCGGCATCCAGACGGTCCTGCTGGAGCGCTCGCCGAAGCCGGTGGAGTGAAGTTCAGTCTCTCCCAGCGTCCTTGCGAGGAGCTCTTGCGACGAAAGCAATCCAGACTGTCTCCGTGGTGGCAGTCTGGATTGCCTCGCGGAGCCTGTCATCGGGCCGCGCTCTGCGCGGACCCGTTGGCTCGCAATGACGAAACTATGCGGCGGGCCGCGCGCGTGTTACATCTGTCCTGACATCACCCAGCGAGCAACCGGTTTGGCGAAGGCAAAGCGAACTCTGAAATGGCAGCGCGATCCCGAGGGGATGCGGCTGCGCATTCTCGAAGCCGCCAAGCAGGAATTCTCTGCCCATGGGCTTGCCGGCGCGCGCGTCGACCGGATTGCGGCCAACGCCGGCGCCAACAAGCGGATGCTCTATTATCACGTCGGCAACAAGGATGAGCTCTATCTCGCGGTGCTCGAAGGCGCCTACGACAAGATCCGCAGCGAGGAGCGCGGGCTCGATCTCGAGCATCTCGACCCGCCCGAAGCGATCCGCCGCCTGATCGAGTTCACCTGGAATTACTTCCTGCGCAATCCCGAATTCCTGTCGTTGCTCCAGACCGAGAATCTCGCGCGCGCAAAGCACCTGAAGCGCTCGACCAAGGTCAAGTCGATGCACTCGCCCTTCGTCGAGATGATCGGCACCGTGGTGCGGCGCGGTGTCTCCGGCGGCGACTTCAAGGTCGCGGTCGATCCTGTCCAGCTCTACATCTCGATCGCGGGACTCTGCTTCTTCTATCTCTCGAACTCGGCGACGCTCAGCGTGATCTTCGGTCGCGATTTGCTGGCCAAGGACGCCAAGGACGAGCGGCTGGACCACATGGTCGGCCTCGTGCTGGCAGCGCTGACGGGGCGCTCCGCAGCGTTGCTAGATGCGACGAAGGCGCCGAAGTCGCGCGTCGTGGTGGCTCAGGCGGTTTAAGGCTGTCGCTTCGTTTCGCGCGATGACAACTGTTGAGGCGGGATAGTCTCTCCATCGTCGTCCTGGCGAAAGCCAGGACCCATACCGCGTGATTTATCAATCTCGCCTGGTGCCAGTCCCGAACGACCAGCCTTCGCCAAACTTGACCCTGTGGTTATGGGTCCTGGCTTTCGCCAGGACGACACTGGGGGCCCGGTCTTCAATCCAGCCGGAACCCCGCACAAAACGTCGCAGGAAAACCGCTGGACAGTATTTACCCAACGGGTTAATTTCTCGGCAACGAACAAGACTGCCGGGAGTGAGACGTGGCTGAGCTGAAGCCGCAGAGTGCGGTGTCCAAGATGCTGAACGCGGCCTGGATCCGGCCGTTTTTGTTCCTGGTGTTCATCGTCGTGGCCTGGGATCTCGCGATCCGGCTGTTCAAGATTCCCGCCTACCAGATCCCGTCGCCGGGCGATGTCATTGCGGTGCTGCGTACCGATTGGCCGGAACTGCTGCGCCAGTCCTGGCCGACGACCTATGCGACCGTCTGCGGCTTCGCGCTCTCGGCGCTTTTTGGTATCCCCATCGCGATGCTGATCGCGGGCTCCAAGACAGTAGAGAGCTACGTCTATCCGCTGCTGGTGTTCTCGCAATCCGTGCCGAAGATTGCGATCGCGCCGCTGTTCGTGGTGTGGTTCGGCTTCGGCATCATTCCCAAGGTGATCTCGGCGTTTCTGCTCGGCTTCTTTCCGGTGGTGGTCTCCGCCGTGCAGGGCTTCAAGTCGGTCGATCCGGATATGGTCGATCTCGCCCGAGCCATGCAGGGCAGCCGCTTCCAGGTGTTTTGTGCGGTGAACCTGCCGCATGCGCTACCAGCCATCTTCTCCGGCCTCAAAGTGTCGGTGACGCTCGCCGTGGTCGGCGCCGTCGTCGGCGAGTTCGTCGGCTCCAATTCCGGCATCGGCTATGTGATGCAACGCTCAATCGGAACCTTCGACCTGCCGACGATGTTCGCAGCGCTCGTGATCCTCGCGCTGCTCGGCGTCATCCTGTTCTGGATCGTGGACCGGATCGAGAAGCTGGTCATTCCCTGGCATGTCAGCCAGCGCGAGGACGTGATTTTCGCCTCTTAACAACAACCAAAGCAACGAGCGGCCGCCAAACGGCCGACGCAACAGCGACAAGGGAGAGTGATGATGAAGCGATGGATAGGAGCTGTCTCGGCGGCGCTGATGGTGTTTGCGGCCATGCCGGCGCAAGCGGCCGACAAGGTCGTGCTGATGCTCAACTGGTATGTCTATGGCGAGCACGCGCCGTTCTATTACGGCAAGGCCAAGGGCATCTACGCGGCCGAGGGCATCGACCTCGAGATCCAGGAAGGCCGCGGCTCGGCGGCGACCACGCAGGCGGTGGCCGCCAAGACCGCCGATTTCGGCTATGTCGACGTGCCCACCATGATGCGCGCCGCGATCAAGGGCGCGCCGGTGGTTGCGACCGGCGTGCTGCTCCAGACCAGCCCGATGTCCGCGATGGGTTTTGCCGACAAGAACATCAGGAAGCCCGAGGATATCAAGGGCAAGACGGTCGCGATCACGCCGGCCGATTCCATGACGCAGATCTGGCCGCTGTTCCTGAAGAAGACCGGTCTCAAGGAGAGCGACTTCCAGACCGTTGCCGGCGATGGCCAGACCAAGCTCAACGCGGTCATCAACGGCCAGGCCGATCTCTTGCTCGGCTACGTCATGGACCAGTCGATGAAGATCAAGGACGCCACCGGCAAGGACGTCTACCCGATCAAGTTCGCCGACTACGGCATCAACATGGTTTCCTCCGGCATCATCGCCAACACTGATTATGTGAAAGCCAATGCCGACCTCGTCCGCCGCTTCATGTCGGCGACGACCAAGGCGGTCGAGGCCGCCGAGAAGGAGCCGAAGGCGGCAGCGCAGTCGATCCTGGATGCCAACCCGAAGGGCGGCAAGATCGATACGCTGACGCAGGGTTTTGAGCTGACCATTCCGCTCTACCGCACCGCGGAGACCAAGACCAAGCGGCCGTTCCAGGTCACCGATCAGAACATGACTGATACGGTCAACCTGATGGTCGAATATGGCGGGCTGGATGCCAAGGCCAAGGAGAACCCGAAGGCGTTCTACTCCAACGACTATCTGCCGAAGAGCGGCTCGTGAAAGCTGCGGCGAACATGAGTGAAACCCTGCAGCCAGCCGCGCATCTGAGACTGGTGAGCGACCGGGCTGCCGGCGACGCGTCGGGCATCAAACTGTCCGGCGTGTCGAAGACCTATCGGACGCGCGACGGCGATGTGCCGTCGTTGCGGCCGCTCGATTTCCACATCAACGACGGCGAATTCTTCGTCGTGGTCGGCCCATCCGGCTGCGGCAAGTCCACGCTGCTCAAGCTGATCTCGGGATTGCTGCCGCCGACGACGGGCGAGATCCTGGTCGAGGGCGAGAAGGTGACGGCGCCGCACGGCAATGTCGGCATCGTGTTCCAGAACGCGCTGCTGCTGCCATGGCGCAACATCCTGTCTAACGTCATGCTGCCGATCGACATGAAGCGGCTGCCGCGGCAGACATATCTCGACCGCGCCAAGGCACTGTTGAAGATGGTCGGGCTCGAAGGATTCGAGAAGAAGCTGCCGTGGCAGCTCTCCGGCGGCATGCAGCAGCGCGCCTCGATCTGCCGCGCCCTGGTGCATGATCCCCGGATCATGCTGATGGACGAGCCGTTCGGCGCGCTCGATGCGCTGACGCGCGAGCGCATGAATGTCGAGCTGATGCGGATCCAGCGCGAAACCCGGAAGACGGTTCTGCTGATCACGCATTCGATCCCCGAGGCCGTATTCCTCGCGGATCGCGTGCTGGTGATGACCGAGCGCCCCGGTGCGGTCGCCGCGATCTACGACGTGCCGCTGCCGCGGCCCCGTTCGCTGGACGTGATGGCGGATCCAGTTTTCACCGAGCTCGTGCAGCGGATACGCAAGCATTTTTTCTCGCAAGGGGCGCTGGACTAGGACGGATGGGATCAGCCTTAACTTCCGCGGCGTCATGGCCGGGCTTGTCCCGGCCATCCACGCCTTGCCCCGCGCGAGAGAGAACGTGGATGCCCGGGACAAGCCCGGGCATGACGACCGTCCTAGGACCATGCCGGTGCGCCTGAAGCTGCGAGACATCGCGTTCTTCGAACGACCCGTGCATTTCGCGCGGCCGTTCCGCTTCGGCGCGATCACGATCAACGCGACGCCGCAGCTGTTCGTGCGCGTCGAGATCGAGGTCGAGGGCAGAGGAGGCGCGGTCGGTGCCAGCGCCGAGCTGCTGGTGCCGAAATGGTTCGACAAGCGGCCGGAGTTGTCGCCGGCGCAGACTGTCGATGATTTGCGCCGCTCGCTGGAGATCGCGCGGGGGCTTTATCTCGCGCGGACCGGATTTCTCACGGCATTCGATCTGCATGCCTCGTGCATCGGTGCCCAGGTCGCAACTTGTGCGAAAAAGAACATTCCGGCGCTTGCCGCGGCTTACGGCCCTGCGGAAATCGACAAGGCGATCCTCGACGCGCTGCTCCGCGCCGCCGAGACCAATTTTTTCGACGGCATGGCCGGCAACATTGCCGGCATGGATGCGCGGCTTTCGCCCGACCTGAAGGAAACCGATCTCACGATTTTTCTAACCGGCCGGAAGCCGCTGTTGCGGGTTGCCATCAGGCATACCGTCGGCCTCGACGATACCGTCGAAGGCGAGGGCGGGGTTGCCGATGCCCGCGAGAACTCCGGTGCAAGATATTTCAAGCTGAAGCTGTCGGGTGATCCCGTCGCCGATGCAGCGCGACTGGCCCGCATTGGCAAGGAGCTCGATGCGCTGGAGCATGACTATAAGGTAACGCTTGATGCCAACGAGCAATATGCCGATCTCGCGGCGTTGCAGGAACTGATCGACCGGCTCGACCACGATACCGCGCTGCGATCGATTTCATCCAGGCTGCTCTATGTCGAGCAGCCGATGCCGCGCGATGTCACGAGGCAGTCGCCGCTCGGCTCGCTCGCTGCGCGCGGCTTTATCATCGACGAAGCCGACGATTCCTACGACGCGTTTCCTGCGGCACGGGCGCTTGGCTATCACGGCATCTCCTCGAAATCCTGCAAAGGGCTTTACAAATCCATCGTCAACGCGACGCGCGCGGCGAAATGGAGCGCGGGCGGCGAGAAGTTCTTCGTCACCGGCGAGGACCTGACCTGCCAGGCGGGGCTTGCCGTGCAGCAGGATCTCGCGCTCGGCGCCTTCGTCGGCATCACCCATGCCGAACGTAACGGTCATCATTACGTCGACGGCTTCGGTGACACGCCCGCCGCTGAAGCCCAGGCTTTCGCCGCCGCGCACCCGGATCTTTACGCCGATGCCGGGCAGGGCATCCGGCTCTCCATTCACCACGGCGATCTCCTGACGGGATCGCTTCACACAACGGGATTTGCGACGTCTGTCCATCCGGACTGGTCGGCACTGCGCCCGCTCGAACAGCCAAAATCACTTCAGGAGCAATCGGCATGACCATCCAACGCCTCGGCCTCATCATGAACGGCGTCACGGGCCGCATGGGCCTCAACCAGCATCTGATCCGCTCGATCGTCGCGATCCGGGAGCAGGGCGGTGTCCGCTTGAAGAACGGCGACCGCGTGATGCCCGATCCGATCCTGGTCGGCCGCAGCGCCGAGAAGGTCGAGGCCCTAGCCAAGCGCTACAACATCACGCGCTGGACCACCGATCTCGATGCCGCGCTCGCCGACAAGAACGACACCATGTTCTTCGACGCCGCGACCACGCAGGCGCGCCCCGGGCTGCTGACCCAGGCCATCAATGCCGGCAAGCACGTCTATTGCGAGAAGCCGATCGCGACCAATTTCGAGGAGGCGCTCGAGGTCGTGAAGCTCGCCAACGCCAAGGACGTCAAGCACGGCACGGTGCAGGACAAGCTGTTCCTGCCCGGCCTGAAGAAGATCGCCTTCCTGCGCGACTCCGGCTTTTTCGGCCGCATCCTCTCGGTGCGCGGCGAGTTCGGCTATTGGGTGTTCGAAGGCGGCTGGCAGGAGGCGCAGCGGCCGTCATGGAATTACCGCGACGAGGACGGCGGCGGCATCATCCTCGACATGGTTTGCCACTGGCGCTACGTGCTCGACAATCTCTTCGGCGAGGTCGAGAGCGTGAGCTGCATCGGCAACACCGACATTCCCGAGCGTTTCGACGAGCAGGGCAAGAAGTACAAGGCGACCGCCGACGATTCGGCTTATGCGACGTTCCACCTCAAGGGCGGCGCCATCGCCCACATCAACATGTCCTGGGTGACGCGCGTCTATCGCGACGATCTCGTCACCTTCCAGGTCGACGGCACGCTCGGCTCGGCCGTCGCCGGCCTTTCCGACTGCATGATCCAGGCGCGGCAGGCGACGCCCCGGCCGGTGTGGAATCCCGACGAGAAGCGGCTGCACGATTTCTACGGCGACTGGCAGAAGCTGCCTGACAACGTCAGCTACGACAACGGCTTCAAAGAGCAGTGGGAGATGTTCATCCGCCACGTCTATGAGGAAGCGCCCTACAAGTTCACCCTGCTCGAAGGCGTCAAGGGCGTGCAGCTCGCCGAATGCGCGCTGAAGAGCTGGAAGGAGCGGCGCTGGATCGATGTCGCCCCGATCAAGGTCTGAGGTCTATTGGACAAGTGTCGATATTATTGAGCCGTCATTGCGAGCGAAGCGAAGCAATCCAGAGTGCCTCCGCGGCGATAGTCTGGATTGCTTCGTCGCTTCGCTCCTCGCAATGACGGGGAGAGGTCTAAAATCATGAACAAGCCCGTCCAGCCCAAGCCCGTCCCTTCAACGTCGTCGTTGTCGCTCAAATTGCCGAAGGCCGATCGCTCGATCGAGACCTACCGGCTCGCGGCCTCGCGAACGTTTCCCGCAAAGCTCGAGGGCCCGCTGAACCGCATCGCGTTCTCGGCCGTCCATACCGTGACCGATCCCTTCGCTGACAACGACCCGTGGCTCTCCGCCGCCGTCGACTGGGACAAGACCATCGCCTTCCGCGAGCACGTCTGGGATCTCGGCCTCGGTGTCGCCGAAGCCATGGATACCGCGCAGCGCGGCATGGGGCTGGATTGGCCGACCTCGCTGGAGCTGATCACACGCTCGGTCGCGGCCGCCAAGCGACGCAACGCGTTGGTGTTTTCCGGAGCGGGCACGGACCATCTCGCGGTCGAGGACGCCAGGAATCTCGACGACGTGATCCGCGCCTATGAGGAGCAGATATCTGCGGTCGAGAAGGTCGGCGGCCGGATCATTTTGATGGCGTCTCGCGCGCTGGCGAAGCTGGGCCGCAACACCGACGATTACGCCAAGGTCTATGACCGCGTGCTGTCGCAGGTTCGCGAGCCCGTGATCATCCACTGGCTCGGCGACATGTTCGATCCGGCGCTGACGGGATATTGGGGCACCAATGATCTCGACAAGGCGATGGATATTGCGGTCGCCATTATCAACGGCAACGCCGCCAAGGTCGACGGCGTCAAGGTTTCGCTGCTCGACAAGCAGCGCGAGATCGACATGCGCAGGCGGCTCGACAAGCGCATCAAGATGTATACCGGCGACGATTTTAATTATGCGGAGCTGATTGCCGGCGACGAACAGGGCTTTTCGCATGCGCTGCTCGGCATTTTTGACGCCATTGCGCCGGCGGCGTCCTACGCCTTGTCGCGGCTTGCGGCGGGTGACGAAGCCGGCTTCCACGATGTGCTGGGGCCGACGGTGCCGCTGTCGCGGCACATCTTCAAGGCGCCGACGCGCTTCTACAAGACCGGCGTGGTGTTCATGGCCTATCTCAACGGCCACCAGGACCACTTCACCATGGTCGGCGGGCAGGAGAGCACGCGCTCGACGCTGCATCTGGCCGAGCTGTTCCGGCTGGCCGACAAGGCCGGGCTGCTTGCCAATCCTGAGCTGGCGACGCGGCGGATGAAGACGGTGCTGGCCTCGCACGGACTGGACTCCTGATGCGTGATTTCTCGTCCGATCATCGCTGGCTGTCGCTCAACACGGCGACAATCCGCAAGCAGGGTGACCTCGTCGAAATCATCGACGCCTGTGCCAGGCACGGCATCCGTGCCATCGACCCGTGGCGCGACCAGGTCGCAGCCGTCGGCCTCGACCGCGCCGCCCGCGCGGTGCGCGAGGCCGGCCTCGATCTATCGGGCTACTGCCGCGGCGGCATGTTCACGTCGGATGCATCGCGGCGGGGTGAGGTGCGCGACGACAACCGGCGCTGTGTGGACGAAGCCAAGGCGCTGGGGGCACCCTGCATTGTGCTCGTCGTCGGCGGCTTGCCGCAATATTCGCGGCCGGGCAGCGAAGCGTCAAAGGACATCGCCGGCGCGCGGACGCAGGTCGAGGAAGCGCTCGCAGATATGCTCGATTATGCCAAACAAGCAAAGCTGCCGCTGGCGATCGAGCCGCTGCATCCGGCCTATGCGGCGGACCGTGCCTGCGTCAACACGGCGAAGCAGGCGCTCGACATCTGCGACCGGCTCGATCGTGATCGCAGCGGCATGCTCGGCGTCGCGCTCGACGTCTATCACATCTGGTGGGATCCGGAGCTGATGGGGCAGATCGCGCGCGCCGGCCAGGATCGCCTGCTCGCCTTCCATGTCTGCGACTGGCTGGTGCCGACCAGGGACATTCTCAACGACCGCGGCATGATGGGCGATGGCGTGATTGATATCAAATCGGTGCGCGCAGCGGTCGAGGCGCAGGGCTTTGCCGGCTATTCGGAGATTGAAATCTTCTCCAACGACTGGTGGAGCAAGCCGATGGATGAGGTGCTGCAAACCTGCATCGCGCGGCACAAGACGGTGGTTTAGGCGTTCCGGAATTTGTTGCGCCCAGCGGCGCCGATGGCTTGAGATGTCAAATGGTTGCGCGGGATCACCGGCGCATCGCGCGCCGGTAACCTTCTACTGTGCATGGGGTTGTTTTCGCGTTTTTTTGTTTGAGGCCTCAGCCGATCGCGCAAGGCACGCTCAAAAAGCCGCGGAAGCGCACCCGTCCCCCCCTGACCGGCTGTCCGCTCACGGCGTAGTTCGGGAAGCGCGCCAAAAAGCGTGAGACCGCGATGGCTCCTTCCAGTCGGGCCAGCGCCATGCCGGCGCATTGATGCGCGCCCGTGGCGAAGGCGAGATGCCGGTTCGGTGTGCGCGCGATGTCGAAGCTCTCGGGGTCGGGAAACTGCGCCGGGTCGCGGTTGGCAGCGCCGATGCACAGCGTGATCGACGTGCCGGCATCGAGCATGACGCCGCCGAGTTCGACCCGCTCCGTGGTCATGCGGTTGCCGAGCTGGTTCGAGCTCTCGTAGCGCAGCATCTCTTCGACCGCAGTCTTGATCAGCTCGGGGTGGTCGATCAGCCGCCGCTTCTGATCCGGGTTGCGGTCGAGCGCCACGAGGCCGTTGCCGATCAGGTTGGTGGTGGTCTCGTGGCCGGCATTGAGCAGGAAGATGCAGTTGTGCAGCAGCTCCTTCTCGGTCAGCCGCTCGCCATTCTCCTCACCCTGGATCAGCCGCGTCAGCACATCGCGTTCGGGGTTGCCGGGCTTCGCTCGTCGGCGTGCGACCAGCGTTTCGAGATAGGCGAGAAAATCCGTCACGGCCTTGTTGCCGCGGGCAGCGACTTCAGGCGACACGACCGGTTCGAGGGCGCCCAGGATCGCCAGCGACCACTCGCGCAGCGGCGCGCGCTCGTCATGGGGCACGTCGAGCAGATTGCCGATCACCTCGATGGGAATCGAGGCGGCGAAATCCTCGATCAGCTCGCAGCTGCCCTTGGCGGCGATGGCGTCGAGCAGGCCGTCGACCAGCTTGACGATATCAGGCTCCATCCCCGCGATCGCGCGCGGCGACAGCGCGCCCATGATCAGGCGCCGCACGCGGGTATGCGCCGGGGGATCGTTGAAGACGAGGCTCGTGGTGTGGTGCTCGTAGAGCGGGGTGTCGCCGTATTTCGGCGCGAACTCGCGCTTCTTGTCCGAGCTGAACGATTTTGTGTTCTTGTAGGTCGTGACGAGATCGTCATAGCGGGTCAGGAACACGGTGCCGTTGCGCAGGCGCTTGACCGGCTCGTTCTCCCGCAGTGCACGATAGGTCGGGTAGGGATTGTCGTAGAACTCCGGCGTCAGCTTCTCCAGATCGAAACTGGCCGCCAGTTCGTTCGCACTTGCGTTCATGCCGCCATACTCGCCGGTTGAGTCCGATATGCTGTATTCGCTCTTTTGAGCGGCTCGGTTCACCGTCTACAGTCGAGGCCTGATTTGCAAGCCGACCGGACAGGAAAATGCACGCTGGCGCTGACGACACGGCCGCCGAGTCCAGCACTCATTGGCCCGACGATATTTTCGCGACCTTGCAACGCTTCGACGTCCGCCAGGTGCCCTACGTGCCCGACGCCGGCCATTCGAGACTGATCCAGCGCGTACTGGCCTCGTCGACGATGCGTGGCATTTCGCTGACGACGGAGGAGGAGGGCGTGGCGCTGCTGGCGGGCGCCTGGGCCGGCGGACAGCGCGGCGTGCTGTTGATGCAGTCGAGCGGGGTCGGCAATTGCATCAACATGCTGTCGCTGATCCCGATCCTGCGCTTTCCCTTCCTCACGCTGGTGACCATGCGTGGCGAGTGGGGCGAGTTCAATCCGTGGCAGGTGCCGATGGGATCGACCACGCAGGGCGTATTCGAACTCTCGGGAGTCAAGGTGCTGCGCGCTTCGACCGCTGCCGAGGTGCCGGCCGTGCTCGAGGCGGCGGCCGCGCAGGCCTATAACGCGCTCACGCCCACCGCCGTCCTGCTGTCGCAGCGCCTGATCGGCGCCAAGGTTTTCACCAAATGAGCAAGGCCAATCTCCTCGACCGCCGTCAGGTGGTGTCCACGCTGCTTGCGGACCGCAAGGATTTGGTTGCGATCGGCGGCCTCGGCGCCTCCACCAACGACATGTGCGCGGCCGGCGACCATGCGCGCAATTTCTACCTCTGGGGCGGCATGGGCGGGCGGCGATGATCGGCCTCGGGCTTGCCCTGGCGCAGCCGAAATTGCCGGTGCTGGTCATCACCGGCGACGGTGAGATGCTGATGGGCCTGGGCAGCCTTGCCACCATCGGCCTGCAAAAGCCGTCCAATCTCTCGATCGCGGTGCTCGACAACGAGGCCTATGGCGAGACCGGCGGTCAGACCAGCCACACCTCCGTCGCCGCCGACCTGGTCGGCGTCGCCCGGGCCTGCGGCATCGGGGATAGCCGGTCTGTCACGACCATGGCCGAGGTCGAGGCCTTCGCCAAAGCCGTCCACGACGTCTCCGCCGGGCCGCGCTTTGCCAATGTGAAGATCGACAGCGCCAATCTGGAGCGGATTTTGCCGAGCCGGGATGGGACTTACATTCTCAACCGGATCCGCGGCGACCTCGGCTTCCAGCCGATTTAGGCGATCCTTCCGGCGCCTCCGTCCTGCACGGAGGCCGTGTGGGCGCGGCGAATTTCCACTGAAATTACAACGCACTCAGGTTGCGATGCAGCATAGTGCTTGACTTTTGCGTGGGTGAGTGCTTACTCACTAGCATGAGCTCATTGCGTATGACGAGCGACCTGAGGCGTCAATTGATCCTCGGCGCCGCAAAGCGTTGCTTTGCCCGACACGGCTATACCGGCACCACGACCAAGAGCGTGGCGGCCGCCGCTGCCATTTCCGAGGCGCTGCTGTTCAAGCATTTCCCGTCCAAGGCCGCGCTTTACGCCGAAATTCTCAGCGACGAATGCGAGGCGGACCCGGCGCTCATGGAGCTGCTCGAACGCGAGCCGTCGACCGCGACGTTGGTCGAAGTGATCCGCGGCATGGTCGGGCATTTCATGCACATCGCCGACGGGCCCGACCAGAAAGAGGCCCAGCGCCTGCGATTGATGGCCACGAGTCATTTGGATGATGGCGAATTCGCTCGGTTGTTATATGCCAAGATCGAGACGCTGATCGGGGCGGCCTTCGTCGCCTCGCTCAAGCGTGCGGTTGCCGCGAGGGACGCGCGGCCATACAACGGCGAACCGCTCAACCTGTTCTGGTTTGCGCATCACACTGTGATGACGGCTGCGCTGACCAGGCTGCCGGCCACGCCGTGTCTCGCTTACGGCATGGCGAACGACCTCGAGCGGCAGCTCTGTGAGTTTCTCCTGAGGGGTATCGGACTTAACGACGCCGCAATTGCTGCGCATTTGGGCCGCGATCAGGCCGCGTGTGCGGACAAGGCGGCGATTGCAGAGAGTGCATGACATGAACATCGTCACCGAACACAAGATTTCGGGCGAACCGATCGACAACAAGGCTCCCAAGCGTCCGGTCCGGCCGGTGCTCTGGTTCATCATCGTCGGCACGCTTCTGGCCGTGCTCGTCGGCGGCCTCGTCTGGTTCAATTTTTTCCGCGGCCAGATGATCAAGCAGTTCTTCGCCAACAACAAGCCGCCGCCGGTCGCGGTCAGCGCCGCCGAGGCGAAGTCCGAGGTGGTGCCGAATCTGCTGACCGCCGTCGGCGGGCTGTCCGCCGTGCACCAGGTCGACGTCAGCGCCGACGTCAACGGCCGTGTCACCGAGATCAAGTTCGAGCCGGGCACGCATGTCGAGGCCGGCACGCCGCTGGTGCAGATGTTCGACGCACCGGAGCAGGGCGACCTTGCCAATTACAAGGCGCAGTCCACCGTCGCACAGCTGTCGCTCGACCGCGCCAAGCAACTGGCGTCGCGCCAGTTCGGCCCGCAGGCAACCGTCGACACCGCGCAGGCCGCGTACGATCAGGCGCTGGCGGGTATCGCCAAGACCGAAGCGTTGATCTCGCAGAAGCTGGTCCGTGCACCGTTCTCCGGCGATCTCGGCGTCCGCAAGGTCGAGGTCGGCCAGTATCTGACCGCCGGCACGGCCATCGTTTCGCTGACGGATCTGTCGGAGCTGTGGGCCAACTTCACGGTGACGGAAAAGGACTCGGGCAATCTCAAGGTCGGTCAGCCGGTCCGGCTGAAGGTCGACGCCTATCCCGGCCGCACCTTCGACGCCAAGATCACCACGATCGAGCCGCAGATCTCGGCCGACACCCGCAACATCCGCGTGCAGGCGACCATCTCCAATCCGGAGAAGATCCTGAAGCCCGGCATGTTCGTGACCACCACGGTGGTGCTGCCGGACAAGCCGGCCGTGGTCACCGTGCCGGAGACGGCGGTCGACTACACGCTGTACGGCGACTCGGTGTTCGTGATCACCGAGAAGAAGGAAGCTGACGGCAAGACCAGCCTGAGCGCGGTGCGCACTTTCGTGCAGACCGGCAACCGGGTCGAAGGCCGCGTCGAAATCGTCAAGGGCGTGAAGCCCGGCGACAAGGTCGTCGCCGTCGGCCAGCTCAAGCTGCAATCGGGCGCGGCGGTGTCGATTTCGACCGACCCGGCTCCGCAGATCCCGGCGCAGCCGCCGCGCTACTGACATCGTACACGTTGCAGCATGATCCGGCACGGCCGGGTCATGCGCTTTGCAAGTCAAAGAAATCGAGATCGCCGCGATGCGCTTTACTGATATTTTCATCAAACGCCCGGTCCTGTCGGTCGTCGTCAGCCTGCTGATCCTGCTGATCGGCCTGCGCGCGGCGACGACGCTGCCGATTCGGCAATATCCGAAGCTGTCGAACACGGTCATCAACATCACGACCGTCTATCCGGGCGCGTCCGCGGACCTGATCCAGGGCTTCATCACCACCCCGATCGAGCAGGCGGTCGCTTCCGCCGAAGGCGTCGATTACATCACCTCGTCCTCGGTGCTCGGCACTTCGACGATCCAGGTCTACATCAAGCTGAATTTCGATCCGAACCAGGCGCTGACCGAGGTTCTGGCCAAGACGAACTCGGTCAAATATTTGATCCCGAAGGAATCCAACGACCCTATCGTCACCAAGACCACGGGCCAGACCACGGCCGTGATGTATCTCGGATTCTCGTCCGAAGAGCTGTCGGGCTCGGCGATCTCAGACTATCTGACGCGCGTTGTGCAACCGGTGCTGTCGACCGTCGATGGCGTGGCTTCCGCCGACATTCTCGGCGGCCAGACCTTTGCGATGCGGTTGTGGCTTGATCCCCTGAAGATGGCGGGCCGCAACGTGTCGCCTGCGGATGTTGCGACCGCGATCACCGCCAACAACTTCCAGTCCGCGGCGGGACAGACCAAGGGCTATCTCATCGTCTCGAACGTCTCGACGAATACCGGCCTGACCGACGTCAACCAGTTCAAGAAGATGATCGTCAAGGCCAAGGACGGCGGCTTCGTGCGGATGGAGGACATCGCCACCGTCGAGCTTGCGGCCCAGAGCACGGACGCGAGCGTCGCCTTCAACGGCGAGCACGCGATCTTTATCGGTGTGCAGGCAACGCCGCAGGGCAACCCGCTGACGCTGGTCAAGGGCGTGCGGGCGCTATTCCCCGAGTTGGAGCGCAATCTGCCGCCGTCGATGAAGATGAAGGTCGCCTACGATTCGACCAAGTTCATCCAATCCTCGATCGACGAGGTCGAGAAGACGCTGGGTGAAGCCGTGATCATCGTGATCGTGGTGATCTTCCTGTTCCTGGCGTCGTTCCGTTCGGTCATCATTCCCGTCGTCACCATCCCGCTGTCGATGATCGGCGTCTGCACGCTGATGCTGGCGCTGGGCTTCAGCTTCAACCTCTTGACCCTGCTCGCGATGGTGCTCGCGATCGGCCTCGTGGTCGACGACGCCATCGTCGTGGTGGAAAACATCCATCGTCATCTGGAGGAAGGGAAAACGCCGGTCCAGGCGTCGCTGGAAGGCGCGCGCGAAATCGTGGGTCCCGTCGTCTCGATGACCATCACGCTCGCGGCCGTGTACGCGCCGATCGGTTTCCTCGGCGGCCTGACCGGCTCGCTGTTCCGCGAATTCGCCTTCACGCTTGCGGGCTCGGTGATCGTGTCCGGCGTGATCGCGCTGACGCTGTCGCCGATGATGTGCTCGGTGCTGCTGAAGAACACAGAAGAGGGTCGCTTCGCCAAGCTCGTCAACAAGGTGTTTGGCGCACTGACGCGTTGGTACGGGCGCAGGCTCGACCGCTCGCTCGACTACAAGGCCATCACCGGCCTGTTTGCGGTGACCATCCTCGGGCTCGTCGGCTTCCTCTACATGCACACGTCGAAGGAGCTGGCGCCTGAGGAAGACCAGGGCATCGTGTTCGCGGTGACCAAGGCGCCGAAATACGCCAACATCGACTACGTCGACTTTTACGGCGAGAAGCTCGACAAGGAATTCCAGAAATTCCCCGAGACCGATCTGCGCTTCGTGCTGAACGGCATCAACGGCCCGCAGGGCGGTATCGCCGGCATGCTGCTGAAGCCGTGGGAGGAGCGCAAGCGTTCGTCGATCCAGCTGAAGTCGCTGGTGCAGGCCGAGCTTTCCAAGATCGAGGGCGTGCAGGCGTTCGCATTCAACCTGCCGCCGCTGCCAGGCGGCCCAGGCGGCCTCCCGGTGCAGATGGTGATCAACTCCACCGCCAGTTTCCAGACTGTCTATGAGCAGATGGAGAAGCTGAAGGCTGCGGCCCGCAAGAGCGGAATGTTCATCGTTTCCGACAGCGATCTCGCCTACAACCAGCCCAACGTGAAGGTGACGATCAACCGCACCAAGGCGCAGGATCTCGGCATCAGCATGCAGAACCTCGGCAGCTCGCTGGCGGTGCTGCTCGGCGGCAACTACATCAACCGCTTCAACCTCGAAGGCCGATCCTATCAGGTCATCCCGCAGGTGCCGCGCGGCCAGCGGCTCTCGCCGGAATCTCTTGCCGGCTACTATGTGACCACCAACACCGGCCAGCAGCTTCCGCTCTCGACGGTGGTGTCGATCGAGACCAAGACCGAGCCGAATTCGCTGACACATTACAATCAGCTCAATTCGGCGACCTTCTCGGCGGTGCCGATGCCCGGCGTGACCGTGGGTGCGGCGGTCGACTTCCTCGAGAGCGAGGCCAAAAACCTGCCGCAAGGTTTCAGCCATGATTATCTGGCTGACAGCAGGCAATATGTGCAGGAAGGCAACCAGCTCGCGATCACCTTCGGCTTCGCGTTGATCATCATCTTCCTGGTGCTGGCGGCGCAGTTCGAGAGCTTGCGCGATCCGCTGGTGATCATGATCTCGGTGCCAATGGCGATCGTTGGCGCGCTGATCCCGCTATTCTTCGGCGTGGCGACCATGAACATCTACACTCAGGTCGGTCTGCTGACCTTGGTGGGCCTGATCACCAAGCACGGCATCCTGATGGTGGAGTTCGCCAACGAGCTCCAGATCAACGAGCGGCTCGATCGCCGCTCCGCCATCGAAATGTCGGCTCGCATTCGTCTGAGACCGATCCTGATGACCACGGCAGCGATGGTGACGGGCCTGATCCCGCTCCTGACCGCGACCGGCGCAGGCGCGGCCAGCCGCTTCTCGATCGGTCTGGTGGTTGTCGCCGGAATGTCGATCGGCACGTTGTTCACGCTGTTCGTGCTGCCGGCGGTCTATGTGGTGCTGGCGACCGACCATCGCGCGGCGGCCGATTCCGAGCGGAACAAGCAGGTCAACGATCTGGACCTCGGCTCCAAGGCGCTCCGGCCGACCTGAGGCCGCAAATCGAGGAACCCGAGGGCGGCAGCGGCCAATCCGCTGCCGCCCTTTTCTATTGCCTCCGGCGCGTCGGCTAGCCTTTCCCGCTCGCGAGAGACAAGGTCCGGTCTTCTTGCTAGGTTCGGCGGGATGAGCCTTTCCCTCCACCCCGACACCCCGCAAGCCAGGACGCTGCCAAGCGCGGCGCCGGTTGCCGTCGCGTCCGGCACGACGCCAGGGCAGGGGATCAAGAGCCGGCTCTTCACCAAATATGTCGCGCTGTTCGTGGCTGTCGTCGCGATCGCGCTGCTGGCGAACGGGCTGTTCGAGGTCTTCTTCTATTATCGCGAGCACAAGTCCGCTCTGATCCGGGTTCAGCATGAACAGGCGGAGGCGGCCGCGGCCAAGATCGGTCAGTTCGTCAAGGAGATCGAGAGCCAGCTCGGCTGGACCACGCAGCTGCCGTGGTCGGCGGGCTCGATCGAGCAGCGCCGGTTCGATGCGCTGCGGCTGCTGCGCCAAGTCCCCGCGGTCACCGAGCTCGCCCAGGTCGATGCGACCGGCAGGGAGCGGCTGCGGGTCTCGCGGCTCGCCATGGACGCGATCGACAGCGGCATCGATCTGTCGGACGATCCGAAGTTCACCGAGGCGGTCGCGCACAAGGTCTTTTACGGTCCGGTCTATTTTCGCAGGGAGTCCGAGCCGTACATGACCCTGGCCCAGGCCGGGTCGCGCAAGGATGCCGGCGTCAGTATCGCGGAGGTCAATCTCAAGCTGATCTGGGACGTTGTGTCCCAGATCAAGGTCGGCGAGCACGGACACGCCTACGTGGTCGGCCCGGAAGGACGCCTGATCGCGCACCCCGATATCAGCCTGGTCCTGCGCAACACCGACATGTCTGGTCTCACCCAGGTGCGCGCCGCGCTTGCCGGAGGCAGCGCCACGCTCGACGCGCTTTCCGAAGCGCGCAATCTCCAGGGACAGAAGGTGCTGACCGCATCGGCCCCGATCGCGCCGCTGCACTGGACCATGTTCGTCGAGCTCCCGGTCGAGGAGGCCTATGCGGCGCTCTATGCCGCGTTGGAACGGCTCGCATTCGTGCTGCTCGCGGCGTCGATCTTCGCGGTGCTCGCCGGGATATTCCTCGCGCGCCGCATGGTCGGGCCGATCCAGGCGCTGCGGAGCGGCGCCGAGCGCATCGGCAGCGGCGATTTCTCCCAGCGCATCTCGATCAGAACCGGTGACGAGCTCGAGGGTCTCGCAGACCAGTTCAACCACATGGGCGAGCGCCTGCAGGAATCGTATGCAGACCTCGAGAACAAGGTGGAGCAGCGGACCGCAGAACTCCGGCAATCCCTCGACGATCTTCGCACTGCGCAGGACCGCCTGATCCAGACCGAGAAGCTCGCGTCCCTCGGCCAGCTCACGGCGGGGATCGCGCACGAGATCAAGAACCCGCTCAATTTCGTCAACAATTTCTCGGCGGTGTCGACGGAGCTGATCGATGAGCTCAACGAGGCCCTGCAAGCGGCCTCGCTCGACGGCGAGACAAAAGAGGAGGTCGAGGAGCTGACCGGCATCCTCAAGAGCAACCTCGAAAAGGTGGTGCAGCACGGCAAACGCGCCGATTCCATCGTCAGGAACATGCTGCTGCATTCGCGCGAGGGCTCCGGCGAGCATCGCCCCAGCGATATCAACGCGATCCTGGAGGAGAGCCTTAATCTCGCGTATCACGGCGCACGTGTCGAAAGGCCCGGCTTCAACGTCACCATCGAGCGCGGCTTCGACCCCGCGGCGGGCATGGTCGATGTTTATCCGCAGGAAATCACGCGCGTCTTCCTCAATCTGATCTCGAACGGCTTCTACGCCACCGTCAAGCGCAAGGAGAGCGCCGCAGACGCCTTCGAGCCCACGTTGCGCGCGGCAACCAAAACTCTCGGCGACAAGCTCGAGATCCGTATTCGCGACAACGGCACCGGGATCCCGTCGGAGGTGAGGGAGAAGATGTTCAATCCCTTCTTCACCACCAAGCCGGCCGGCGAGGGCACCGGGCTCGGCCTTTCCATGAGCCATGACATCGTGGTGAATCAGCACGGCGGCACGATCGACGTGAACACCGAGCCCGGTGTGTTCACCGAATTCATCATCACCCTGCCGCGCATGATGGCGGCGGGCGACACTTCCGGAGGCAAGACTTGAACGTTTACATCCTGGTCGTCGATGACGAGCCCGACGTCGAGGCGCTGTTTCGGCAGCAGTTTCGGCGCGATTTGCGCGCCGGCCGCTTCCAGATGGAATTCGCGCCGTCCGCGCCCGATGCGCTGAAGCTCGCCGCGGAGGTTCACGATCCCTCGTTGATCCTGGTTTTGTCCGACATCAACATGCCCGGCATGAGCGGGCTCGACATGCTGCCGAAGGTGCGTGATGCGCATCCTGACGTTCCCGTCATCATGATCACCGCCTATGGCGACGCCGAGACGCGCCGGAAGGCGATCGAGCGCGGCGCCGCTGGACTTCTCACCAAGCCGATCGATTTCGCGCTGCTGCGGCAGGAAATCGACACGAGGCTCGGGCAAGCCGCATGACCGCGACCATCCTCTTCGTCGACGACGAGCCGGATCTCGAGGCGTTGGTCCTGCAAAAATTCCGCAGGCAGATTCGCGATGGGTCGGTGACCATCATGTTCGCGCGCGACGGCCTCGAAGCGCTGCAATCGCTCGAGCAGAACCCGCATGTCGACATGGTAGTTTCCGACATCAACATGCCCAGGATGGACGGGTTGTCGCTGCTGGCGAAGCTCCAGGAAGCCGAAGACAAGAAGTCCACCATCATCGTGTCGGCCTATGGCGACATGAGCAATATCCGCACTGCGATGAACCGCGGTGCGTTCGACTTCCTGACCAAACCGATCGACTTCGCGGACCTCGAGTTGACGATCCAGAAGACCATCCGCCACATCGAAATGCTGCGTGAGGTGCGAGGCCGCCAGGCGGCAGCAGAGCGCGCCCATGCGGCGCTCTCGCGTCATTTCTCGCCCGAGCTCGCCAAGCGTCTCGCGGCAGGGAGCGAAGGTAGGGGGATCGAAGTACAGTGGCGCGATATCGCGACCATTTTCACTGATATTACCGGCTTCACCTCGCTGGTCGAGAGTGCGCCGCCGGAGACGCTGGGCGCGCTTCTCAACGAGTATGTCGGCGGGATGACAGAGATCGTCTTCGCGCATGAAGGGACGGTTGCCAAGATCATCGGCGATGCAATCCAGGTGCTCTTCAACGCGCCCGGAGATCAGCCGGACTATGCGACGCGCGCGGTCGCCTGTGCACACGATCTCGACGCCTGGGCGGAGGATTTTTCCGCGCGCTGGAAAGCGAGAGGCGTGAATTTCGGCACCACCCGCATCGGCATTCACGCCGGGCCGGCACTGGTCGGAAATTTCGGCGGCAACCGGTTTTTCGACTACACCGCGTATGGCGACTCCATCAACATCGCGGCGCGACTGGAAGCCGCGAACAAGCATCTGGGCACCCGGATTTGCGTCAGTGCCGGCGTCGCCGAGGCGGCTGAGAATTTTCGAGGTCGTCCCGTCGGGGAGCTGATGCTGCGTGGACGCAGCGAACCGTTGCGCGCGTTCGAGCCGCTGACGCCGGCCCAATTCGCTGCCCCGGAAACGGCGCTGTATTCCGAGGCTTTTGCCAAGATGGAGGCCGGTGATGCCGCGGCCATGCCGGCCTTCGCCGCGCTGGTCGGCATGCATGCCGACGATACGCTGGCCGGCTTTCACCTGAAGCGCCTGCTTAACGGCGCCAAGGGCATTCGCATGCAACTGAAATAGGAGTCCGACATGATTGGTGAATTCTCCGCCGGCAATTACCGCTTCATTCCGTCCGTATTCCAGTATTCGGCCGGTGCGGCCGCGGATGACGGCTATGAGATCGAGCGCGTCCGCTTCGACCGGCTGGTGCCGCTCGCGGAAGGGTTTGCGCTTGCCGCGAAGTATATTCAGGAGGCGGGGCGGCCGCTGACGGCGTTCTGCGCCTGCGAGCTGCGCTCGCCCGCAGCCTTCAGCGAGGAAGGCTTTCGCGCGTTCAACCTGCACTATGTGAAGACGCTGTCCGAATGGGGCATCTTCGACGGTACCACCAATCCGGTGGCGCGCAGTAATGTCTGTCCCGAGATCGATCCACCGGCCGAGCCGTCATTCTATGCCTTCTCATTCACGCGGCCGACAAGCTCGAAGACGCCGAGCTTCGTGATCGCCGGCGGCGCCGAGGCGCGCGAGGGCAGTGGGACCTATGTCGAGCGCACCGTGCGCTACCGCGACCTCAGCCCGGAAGGCCTTCGCGAGAAGGTGCGCTATACGACGACATCGCAGATGGAAAACAGGATGACGGCCTTCGGCTTCGGCTGGAAGGACACGACCGGCGTGCAGGCGTATTCCGTGCACGACTTCCACCACGCACTGGTCGACGAGCTGGTCCGCCGCGGGGCGCTGCGGTCCGGCCTGACCTGGCACTATGCCCGACCGCCGGTCGTCGATCTCGAATACGAGATGGATTGCCGCCGCGTGATGCGCGAGTTCGTGATCTAGCGCTGGCGTGGATCGAGCGCGTCGCGCAGGCCGTCGCCGAGCAGGTTCAGCGACAGCACCACGAGAAAGATCGCAAGGCCCGGCCAGAGCGCCATCCAGGGCGCCTGGGTCAGGAAGCGCTGCGCTGCGTTGAGCATGCTGCCCCAGGATGGCGCCGGCGGCTGCTGGCCAAGGCCGAGGAAGGACAGCGCGGCTTCGGCGATGATGGCGGCCGCAATCGACAGCGTCGCCTGCACCAGCAACGCCGGCAGGATGTTCGGCAGGATGTGCGAGAACGCGATCCGCCACGGCGGATTGCCGAGCGCGCGCGCCGCCTCGACATAGTCCTCGGCCTTAACGTTCAACACCTGGCCGCGGGTCAGGCGGATGAAGATCGGGGTTGCCGAGATGCCGATCGCGATCATGGCGTTGCCGAGGCTCGGACCGAGGAATGCGGCGAGCGCGATCGCCAGGATCAGGAATGGGCAGGCCAGCATCGCGTCGGTCATCCGGCTGATCAGTGCGTCGACGAAGCCGCCGCGATAGCCGGCGAGCAGGCCGAGCGGAACGCCAACGCCCAGCGCGATCGCGACCGAGATGAGGCCCGCGAGCAGCGACGCGCGGGCGCCGTAGACGACGCGGCTCAGAATGTCGCGACCGAGCTCGTCGGTGCCGAACCAGTGCGCCGCAGTGGGCGGCTTGCGAACCAGGCTCCAGCTCGTCGCGATGGGATCGTAGGGCACGACGAGCGGCGCGAGCAGCGCGAGGCCGACGAACAACGTGATCATGACAAGTCCGAACACTGCGGCCTTGCGTTTGAACAGGCGCCGCCGGGCGCGCCGCGCCGGGCTGTCCAGCTCGTCGGCTTGCGCGATGGGAGCGGCGGGCAGAGCGGCATCGGTCATGAGTCTAGCCCCGCAGCCGCGGATTGACGAGGATGTAGGCGACATCGGCAACCAAGTTCAGCGCGATGTAGACCGTCGCCGTCACCAGCACGACGCCCTGTACCACCGCGTAGTCGCGGTTGAACACGGCATCCACGATCAGTTTGCCGAAGCCGGGAATGGAGAAGATCTGCTCGGTCAGAACCGCCCCCGACAACAGCGTGCCGAGCTCGAGCGCGCCGAGCGTGATGATCGGCGTGAGTGCGTTGCGCATGGCGTGCTTGAGGATGACCGAGCGTTCGGACAATCCCTTGGCGCGCGCGGTGCGGACGTAGTCGCTTTCCAGCACCTGGAGCATGGCGCTCCGGGTGTGCCGCATCAGGACCGCGGAAATCGCGTTGCCGAGCACGAAGGCCGGCATGATGGTGGCAGCGAGGCTCGCACGCCAGTTCTCGGTCAGCGGTACGTAACCGGACGCCGGCAGCCAGCCGAGTTCGATCGAGAACAGGAAGATGAGCATGATGCCGAGCCAGAAATTCGGCGTCGAGATGCCCCACAGCGCGAACAAATTGGCGCCATAGTCCCAGACGGTGCCCTTTTTCACGGCGGAGACGATGCCGGCGGGAATGCCGATCAGGAGCGCGATCAACATTGCCATCGAGCCGAGCTGGAGCGTCACCGGCAGCTTCTGAGCGATCAGCTCGCGCACCGGCATCTTGTTGCGCAGCGACTCTCCGAAATTGCCGGTCAGGACTCCCTTGAGCCAGTAGACGTACTGCACGGGGATCGGCTGATCGAGCCGGTATTGCTGGCGGATCTGCTCGATCACGGCGGGATCGCGCTCCTCGCCGGCCATCACCAGCGCCGGATCGCCCGGCAATAATTGCTGCAGCGAGAAGATCAGCACCGACACGAAGAAAAGTGTCGGCACGATCTGCGCAATGCGGCGGGCGAGGAAATTCAGCATGGCGCCGGCCGCATGTCAGGCGACGCCGTGCTCACTTGAACTTCAGCCCGACCACGCGCACCAGCCCGTCGGGCATCTGTCTATAACCCTGGAGCTTGGTCGTGTGCGCAATCAGAAGCGTGCGGTGGTAGATGTAGATGATCGGCAAATCGTCGAGCAGGATCTTGGCCATCTTTTCGTAGATCGCTTTGCGCTCCGCGACATTGGCGGTCAGCCTTCCTTCTTCCAGCAGCTTATCGGTCTCCGGATTCGAATAGACGCCATCGTTCTGCGGTGCCTTGCTGCGCATGAAGATGTAGGAGTTGCCGTCCGGATCGATGCGACCGCTCCAGTTGATCTGGAAGATCTGGAACTCGCCGGCCTGGGCCTGCTTGAAGGTGGTCGCGAATTCGACCGCGCGGATCTTGATGTCGAAGCCCGCTTCCGCGGCCATCGACTGGACGACTTGGGCAACGGCTTCATTCTCCGCGCCTTTGGGAATCATGTAGTCGACTGTCACTGGCGAAGTGACGCCGGCTTCCTTCAGAAGCGCCTTGGCCTTCGCGATGTCGCGGCCACGAACCGGAAACGCTTTCTGGTAATAGGGATGGGTGGGGCTGACCCATTGATTGCCCGGGGTGAACTCGCCGTTGAAGACGACCTGGTTGAGGGCCTCGCGATCGATCGACAGATCGAGCGCCTGGCGGACCTTCGCCGATTGGCTCAGCGGCCCCTTGCTCTTGTCGTTGCCAATATTGACCGTGAGGCCGAGATAGCCGAGCTCCGGTGCCGTCGACAGCACGAGCCGCGAATCCGCGCGCACATCCTTGATGTCGGTGGCGAGCACGCGCTCGATCAGATCGAGCCCACCGGACTTCAGGTTGGCGAGGCGCACCGTGGCGTCCACGATCGGCAGGAACACGACGCGGTCGATATGGATGTTGTCCTTGTTCCAGTAGTCGGCGAATCTCTCGAACACCATGCGGTCCTGCTGCACGCGCTCGACGAATTTGTAGGGACCGGCGCAGACCGGATGCAGGCCGAACTTGTCGCCGGCCTCCTTGGCCGCCTTCGGCGACACCATCATGCCGGAGCGGTCGGTCAGCTGGGCGATCAGCGGCGAATAAGGCGTCTTGAGCACCAGCTTGATGGTCAGGGCATCGACGACCTCGACATGGTCGACGCTCGCGAGCTCGGACTTACGGAACGAACCCGGCAGCGTCATGTGACGCTCGATCGAGAATTTTGCCGCTTCCGCGTCGAGCGGCTCGCCATCGTGGAATTTCACGTTGGGCCGCAGCTTGACCGTCATCTCCTTGCCGTCGGCCGAGGTCTCATGAGACAGCGCGAGCTGCGGCACGATGTTGAGCTTCTCGTCGATGTCGAACAGCTTGTCGCAGAAGGCGGAGAACACGATGCGGCCGACATAGGTGCGGCCGATGCTGGGATCGAGGATGTCAGGATCCTCGGCGATGCCGATGCGAAGCGTCGTCTGGGCTTGGGCCTGGGCTTGGGCCGCGCCTATGAGCGACGTCAGCAATGCCGACGCCAGGAGTGCCAAACGCATAGGACTCATCGCTCTCAACCTCTGTTTTACGGCTATGCCGGGTTCGTTCCCAATGAACTAACCCCGCTGGCGCGGACTGCTTCCGGGCCGCCGCTGAAGGCGGCGACCAATTTTTCGAGAACCGGGGAGAAGCCGCCGTCCGTCGGGACGATTGCCTCGGACGACGGCAGTTCCGACGTTCGGTGGCATGCCGTTGCATGTCCGATGCCATCCCGCACGAGCTGAGGCATTTCGCTGCGGCAACGGTCGACGACGTAGGGGCAGCGGGTGTGGAAGCGGCATCCCGGCGGCGGATTGAGCGCGCTGGGAATCTCTCCCTGCAGCACAATCCGGCTGCGCTTTGCCCGCGGTTTAGGCACGGGGATCGCCGACAACAGCGCCCGGCTATAGGGATGGCGGGGCGCGGCGAACAGTGCGTCCGCGGCCGCCGTTTCGACGATCTGGCCGAGATTCATCACCGCGACGTGGTCGGCGATGTGCTTGACCACGGCGAGGTCGTGCGAGACGAAAATGTAGGCCAGCCCGAGCCGGTCCTGGAGCTCGCGCAGCAGATTGAGGATTTGCGAGCGGATCGACACGTCGAGCGCCGAGACCGGCTCATCGCAGATGATCAGTTTCGGCTCGACCGCGAGCGCGCGGGCGATGGCGATGCGCTGGCGCTGGCCGCCGGAGAACTCGTGCGGGTAACGCCGCGCCAGCCGCGGCTCCAGCCCGACCAGCCGCAGGATCTCCTCGACGCGTTCGCGCCGCCGGGCGGGCGGCACCAGATTGTGCAACGCCAGCGGCTCGGTCAGGATCTGGCCGACGGTCATGCGCGGATTGAGCGAGGCGTAGGGGTCCTGAAAGATGATCTGGGCCTCGCGGCGAAAGGCGCGCAGCGCGCCGGCGTCGAAGGAGAGGAGATCGCGGCCTTCGAAACGGATCGTGCCTGCATCCGGCTCGATCAGCCGCAGCACCAGGCGGCTGACGGTGGATTTGCCGCAACCGGATTCGCCGACCAGCGCCAGCGTCTTGCCGGCATCGAGCGAAAAGGAAACGCCATCAACGGCTTTGACATGCGCCAGCGCCCGGCCGAACAGCGAACGCTCGGCGACGAAATGCTTGACCAGGCCATGGACATCGAGGAGCGCCATCACGACACCAGACGTTCGAGCGGCGCGCGGATGCAGCGCGAGAGGTGGCCGGGACTGACTTCGACCAGCGGCGGCGGCGCCTTGGTGCAGGCGTCCAGCACGAAAGGGCAGCGTGCGGCAAAGCGACAGCCCGCGGGCGGCTGCGCCATGTTCGGGACCATGCCCTCGATCGTGGCAAGCTGTTCGGCGCGATGGTCGAGCCGCGGGATCGAGCCGAGCAGGCCGACGGTATAGGGATGCTGCGGCGCCGAGAACAGCTCGTCCACCGCCGCGCGCTCGACGATCTCGCCAGCATACATCACCGCGACCTCGTCGCAGACTTCGGCGACGACACCGAGATCGTGGGTGATCAGGATGATGGCCGCGCCGCTCGCCGCCTTCAACTCGCGCATCAGCTCCAGGATCTGGGCCTGAAGGGTGACATCGAGCGCGGTGGTCGGCTCGTCCGCGATCAGCAGCCGCGGGTCGCAGGCGAGCGCCATCGCGATCATGACGCGCTGGCGCATGCCGCCGGAGAGCTTGTGCGGATATTCGTCGATCCGCCGCTCGGGCGAGGGGATGTGGACGCGACGCAGCAGATCGATCGCCCGCTCGCGCGCACTCCTGCGCGAACCGCCGCGGTGGCGCAGAATCGTCTCGACGATCTGATCGCCGATCGTGAAGCTCGGATTGAGCGAGGTCATCGGCTCCTGAAAGATCATCGCGAGCCGGTTGCCGCGAAGGTCGCGCAGCGTCTGGTCCGACGTCTTGAGCAGGTCGAAACCGTCGAAGCGGATCGCGCCGGAGATTTCCGCGCTCTGTTTCGGCAGCAGGCCCATGATCGCCAGCGACGTCACGCTCTTGCCGCAACCGGATTCGCCGACGAGGCCGAGCGTTGCGCCATTGGCGACGCTGAGATCGACGCCGTCGACCGCGTGGGTGATGCGGCCGTCGTCGCCGTGAAAACGAATGCGCAGATCCCTGATCTCGATGAGGGGGCTCGGGTTCATGATCGTTTTGCGCGCGCTGCTACGATGCTGGCGTCGATGACGCTGCGATCGGTGTTGCCGGCCGGGTTCTGCCGCGTCGGCATGGAGGCGCGGAAGTGGACCCAGAGCTCTTGGCTGACGCGTTCCAGCCGCTCGAGCTCGCCCAGCGGATCGGGATGATCGTCGGCGCGGATGTCCAGCGCCGGCCATTCCTCCTCGCCGTGGATCAGGAGCGCGGCGGACTGCTTGCCGCGCTTGTCGCCGCCGGCGGCTTCGCCCCCGCGCATCGCGGCGAGCAGGCGGCGTGGGAAGGGCAGGCTGTCATTGGCGATATAGGTTTTTGCGGTCTCGTCGAGCACATCGGCGCCCGCGAGCATGTTGCCGGCGATCGAGAAGCCGCTGCCCGCAATGTGCCCGCGCCAATCGACGCAGTCGCGCCCGGTATGCGCGGCAATCGCGCCGCTGGCGTCCATGATGTGGATCTGGCGGCTCTCGCGGCCATCGTCGGTCGCGAGCAGGGCGGACAGCACGTCGTGCGCGTTGAGACCTTCACGCAGCAGCTTGAGGCCGTCGATGCCGTAATAGGGGTTGACGAAGGCCTGCGTCGCGATGGCGCCAAGGCCCGCTGCGATATAGGGGACACGCGCGCCGACGGCAAAGAAGCGCGTGGCAACGGCGACGCCGAACTGGCCGGTAGCGGAATCGCGCGCGATGATCGACCAGGTCATGTGCTGCCTTTAGCGTCCTGCGGCGTAGCCCTGCATGCCGCGTGGATTGGCGGCGGCGCGGCGGCGCGGACCGACGCGCGAGGCCGCGGTGAGGCGGCCTTCCGACCAGTCCGGTCCGACCTCGACGATATGTCCGCGTTCGCGAAGATTGTCGATCGTCGCTTTCGGCACACGGTTCTCAACCACGAGCACGCCGGGGCGCGCGGTGCGGGGCCAGAACGAGATCGGGAAATGCTCGGAGTGCCAGGCCGGGGCGTCAATCGCCTCCTGGAGATTGAGGTTGCAATGGACGTGCCGCAGGAAAAACTGCGTGATCCATTGATCCTGCTGGTCGCCGCCGGGCGAGCCCCAGGCGAGATAAGGCTCGCCGTCGCGCAATGCCATGGTTGGGGACAGCGTGGTGCGCGGCCGCTTGCCCGGCGCGAGCGAGCTCGGTTGATTCTCCTCCAAATCGAACATTTGTGCGCGGCTGCCGAGGCAGAAACCCAGCTCGGGAATGACAGGTGAGGATTGCAGCCAGCCTCCCGACGGCGTCGACGACACCATGTTGCCGGCCTTGTCGATGATGTCGAAATGCACGGTGTCGCCGCGCACCTCGCCGAAGCGCCCCACGGTTGGTTCGCCGGCGCCGAGCGCGCCGACGGCCTCGCGTTGGCCTTCGGCGCGGCGCAACTTGATGACGCCGCCGAAGCCCTCGACCGCACCAGGCCGGAGATCGAGCGAAGCTTTCTCGGTAACCAACTTACGACGTTCGTCGTTGTAAGCATCTGACAGCAGCGTTGCGATCGGGATCTCGCTGAACTTGGGGTCGCCGTAGAATTTTTCGCGGTCGGCGAAGGCGAGCTTGGCGCACTCGATCTGGAGATGGATGAATTCCGGGCCCGTCGGGTCGAGCCCATCGAGCGCAAAGCCCTTCAGTAGCGCGAGCTGCTGCAGCGTCACCGGCCCCTGGCTCCAGACCCCGGCCTTGCAGACAGTGTAGCGGCCATAATCGTAGGTGAGCGGGGCCTCGACCGTCGGCTGCCAGCGCGCCATGTCATCGGCCGACAGCACACCGCGATGTGGCGAGCCGCTGACGTCCATCACCTCCTGCGTCCGGCAGAATTTGTCGATGGCTTCCGCAACGAAGCCCTGCGACCAGGCCTTGCGTGCGCGCTCGATCTCGGCGTCGCGACCGCCGCCGCCGCTTTCGGCCTCGCTCAGGATTCGTGCGTAGGTCGCCGCGAGTGTCTTGTTGGTGAAGAGCGTGCCGGGTGTTGGCACTTTGCCGTTCGGGAGATAGACGGCGGCTGACGTCGGCCAGTGCTTGCGGAATAATTGCTCGACGGTCTGGATCGTGGCGCAGGCGCGTTCGACCAGCGGATAGCCGTCGCGCGCATAGGAGATCGCGGGCTCCAGCACGTCGCGCACGCGCATTGTGCCGTAGTCACGCAGCAGCATCATCCAGGATTCGAAGGTGCCGGGGACGCAGGCTGCGAGCAGGCCGGTGCCGGGCACCATGTCGAGGCCTTCGCTCTTGTAATGCGCGATGGTGGCGCGGGCCGGTGCCGGACCTTGGCCGCAGATCACCTCGGTGCGGCCGCGCTTCACGTCGTGCACGATGATCGGAACGTCGCCGCCGGGGCCGTTCAGATGCGGCTCGACCACCTGGAGCGTGAAAGCGGTGGCGACGCCGGCGTCAAAGGCGTTGCCGCCCTTTTCCAGGATAGCCATGCCGATAGCGGTCGCGATCCAGTGCGTGGTCGCGACGACCCCGAAGGTGCCCTCGATCTCGGGGCGCGTCGTGAAGGGATCGGGATTGACGATGCTGGCCATGGACTACCTCATTTGCGGCGCGCGCAATTGATCACAGGGCCAGGCCGCCGCCAAATGCGCAGGCTGCATGGCACGCGCGCGTCACGCCGGTACCGGCGCGGTGTTGACTGCGTGGCAGGCGACGCCGTCGATCAATTCAGGTGCTTCCTTGCGGCAGAGATCGAATGCCAGCGGGCAGCGCGGATTGAAGGCGCACCCGGGCGGCGGATTGATCGGGTTCGGGATCTCGCCCTTGACCGGAATGCGCTGGCGGCCGCTCATGGCGAGATCGGGCACGGCGCCGAGCAGCATCTTGGTGTAGGGCATGCGCGGCCGGGCAAACAGCTCGCGTCCTTCCGCGATCTCGACGATGCGGCCGAGATACATCACGCCGACGCGGCTCGCCATGTGGCGGACCACGGCAAGGTTGTGGCTGATGAACATGTAGGTCAGGCCGAACTTGTCCTGGAGGTCGCGCATCAGATTCAGGATCTGCGCCTGCACGGAGACGTCGAGCGCGGAAGTTGGCTCGTCGCAGACAATGAACTCTGCGTCGGAGGCGAGCGCGCGAGCGATCGCGATGCGCTGACGCTGGCCGCCCGAGAATTCATGCGGAAATTTCAACCTGTCGTCAGGATGCAGGCCGACCAGGGTGAGAAGCTCTCCGACGCGCGCCTGGATGTCGCGCTCGCCCTCGATCAGGTCGAAAGCACGGATCGGCTCGGAGATGATGGCGTCGACCCGGAAGCGTGGGTTCAGGCTCGCATAGGGATCCTGAAAGATCATCTGGATGCGGCGGCGGAGCTTTCGGCGTGCCGGTGCCTGCCGTGGGTCGGTCATCGAGACGCCGTCGATCAGCACGTCGCCGGAGCTCGGCGGCAGCAGGCCAACGACCATCCGCGCCACCGTGGTCTTGCCCGAGCCGGACTCGCCGACCAGCGCGAAAGTCTCGCCCTTCCTGATGTCGAAGGTGACGCCGTCGACAGCTTTGAGGTATTCGAGATGGCCGCCCTCGAGGACGCGGTTGAGCCAGGGTTTCGAGACGTCGAAGACGCGCCGCAGATTTGTGGCCTGGACGAAGGAAGTGCTCATGCCGCGCTCTCCGCCGGCACGCTGTCATAGAGGTGGCAGGCGACGGATTGCGTGCCGCGCGGCAGCGGCTCCGGTCTCTCCACGCGGCATCGGTCGAAGGCGAATGCGCAGCGCGGATTGAACGAACAGCCACGCGGGATCGCCGACAGGCGCGGCATGGAGCCGGGGATCTGCACCAGACGCTTGTCGTCGCCGGCAAGGGTCGGGATCGCACCCATCAGGCCCTTGGCATAAGGGTGCAGCGGGTTCCTGACGACGTCCTGCACCGGACCGATCTCGGCGACGCGGCCGGCATACATCACCGCCACACGGTCGGATGCCTCCGCGATGACGCCCATGTCGTGCGTCACCAGCATCACGGCGGTGCCGTGGTCGCGTCCGAGTCGCTTGATGAGCGAGATGATTTGCGCCTGTACGGAGACGTCGAGCGCAGTGGTGGGCTCGTCCGCGATGATCAGCTCCGGCTCGGCGCAAATCGCGAGCGCAATCACCACGCGCTGGCGCATGCCGCCGGAGAATTCGTGGGGATAGCCGTCGATGCGCTTTTCGGGCGCGGGAATGCCGACCTCGGCGAGCAGGTCGATGGCGCGGCGACGGGCGGCGGTCTCGGACAGGTTCAGATGGGTTCTGATCGTCTCGATGAGCTGGTCGCCGACGCGATAGAGCGGATTGAGCGAGGTGAGCGGATCCTGGAAGATCATGCCGATCCGTTTTCCCCGGATACGACGCATCTCCTCCGGCGGTAAATTGTCGATGCGAAGGCCCGCAAGACGAATCTCGCCGCCGGCGATGCGGCCGGGCGGATCGATCAGGCCGATCACGGCCAGTCCCGTGACCGACTTGCCGGCGCCGGATTCGCCGACCACCCCGAGGACCTCGCCCTTGGCGATGTCGAAGGAGACGCCGTCGATAGCGCGCAACGTGCCGCGACGGGAGGCGAATTCGACATGAAGATTACGCACGGAGAGAATGGGGTCGGTCATGAGCGAGACGCTCTCGTCGAAATTTTGGTCATCGAAGTTCTGCTCATCGGAGCTTCGGGTTGAGCGCGTCGCGCAGCCAGTCGCCGAGCAGGTTGATCGACAGGATCAAACTGGCGAGCGCGATACCAGGGAAGGCCACGATCCACCATTCGCCCGCGAACAGGTAGTTGTTGCCGATGCGGATCAACGTGCCGAGCGAGGGCATTGTGTCGGGCAGGCCGACGCCGAGGAAGGACAGCGTCGCCTCGGTGATGATGGCGAGCGCGAGGTTGATCGTGGCGATGACCAGGATCGGGCCCATCGTGTTTGGCAGCACATGGCGGAACATGATCTTTGGCGCGGGAAGGCCGATCAGTTGCGCGGCAGCGACGTAATCCTTGTTCTTCTCGACCATCACGGAGCCGCGTACCGTCCGCGCATACCCCACCCAGAAACTCAGGCCGATCGAGATCACCAGCACGACCAGCATGCTGGTTGCATCCAGCCGGTTGCCGAGGATGGATTTCGCGATGCCATTGACCAGCAGCGCGATCAGGATGGCGGGGAAAGTGAGTTGCACGTCGGCGATCCGCATGATCACGCCGTCCACCGCGCCGCCGAAATAGCCGGCGATCAGGCCAAGCGCGATGCCGAGCGCGCCGGCGAAGATCACGCCGGCCACACCGACCGCGAGCGAGATCCGCAACCCGTAGAGAATGGCGGAGAACACGTCGCGGCCCTGCTCGTCGGTGCCGAGCAGGAACGGGCTCTGCCCCTCGGCGGTCCAGAGCGGTGAAATCCGGGAATTCATCAGTTGGAGCTGAGCCGGATCGAACGGGTCTTGGACCGCGAGCGCGGAGGCAAAGATCGCGAGCAGGAAGAACAGCACGGTAATGGCTGCCGCCACCATGGTCAGCTTGGATCGGCGAAACGAATAGAAGATGTCGCTGTCGAGTGCGCGGCTGAACCAGCTACGGGCGGCATGCGTCGGCAGCGTGCTCGGCTTGTCGGGATTGGAGGCGACCACTTCGGACATGCAGGCTGCCTTATGTGGCGCGGCCGACGGTCGCGCGCAGGCGCGGATCGACGACGGTGTAGAGAATGTCCACCACCAGATTGATGGTGACGAAAATCAGCGAGACCATCAGCAGGTAGGCGGCCATAATCGGGATATCGACGTTTTGCACGGCCTGCACGAACAGAAGTCCCATGCCGGGCCATTGGAACACAGTTTCGGTGATGATCGAAAATGCAATAACCGAGCCAAACTGCAGGCCCGCCACCGTGATCACGGGAATCAGCGTGTTCTTCAGCGCGTGCCCGAAATGAATGGCCCGGGTCGTCAGCCCGCGGGCGCGGGCAAAGCGGATATAATCGGTCCGAAGCACTTCCAGCATCTCCGCGCGCACCAGCCGCATGATCAGCGTCATCTGGAACAGCCCGAGCGTGATCGAGGGCATGATCAGCGCCTTCAGGCCCGACAATGTGAGCAGGCCCGTGGTCCACCAGCCGAGCTTGACGACCTCGCCGCGGCCGAACGACGGCAACCAGCCCAACGTCACCGCGAACAGATAGATCAGAAGGATGCCGATCAGGAAAGTCGGCAGCGAGATGCCGATCAGCGAAACCGCCTGGAATAATTTGGCGAGCAGGGTGTCGCGCCTGAGCGCCGAATAGACGCCCATCAGGATGCCCGACACCATTGCAAAGACGGTCGCGCAGATCGCGAGTTCCAGCGTCGCAGGCATACGCTCCATCAACAGCGTCGAGACCGGCTGCCGGAACTGATAGGAGACGCCGAACTTGAATTGCGCTGCATCGGCGAAATAGCGCACGAACTGCACCGGCACGGGATCATCGAGGCCCAGCGACTTGCGCACGGCTGCGCGTTCGGCCGCCGGCGTATCGAGCGAGACGATCTGATTGATGGGGTCGCCGGCGAAGCGGAACATCGAGAACGCGATGATGCCGACGGCGAACATGACGCCGATGGCCTGAACGGCCCGGCGAAGAGTGAAAGCGAGCATGCCTTCCACTTTCCTTGAGTGTGCGTCTGGCCGACGTCTTTGTCAGCCGGAAAAGGAAAGGTCCCGGAAGCCTGACGCTGCCGGGACCTCGTATTCGACTGACGCTATTCCTTCTTGGTCGCCCAGTGGAACATGACCAGATTGTCGGCGCGCTGCGGCAGGTTGACCTTTTTCGATACGCCCCAGGCCAGCGCCTGCTGGTGCAGCGGAATATAGGCCCAGTCCTTGATGCTGATCTCATACGCCTGCTTGATCAGCTGATTGCGTTTGGCGGTGTCGGTTTCGACCAGCACCTTGTCGGTGATGGCGTCGAATTCCTTGTTGCAATAGCCGCCAAGATTGGCTTCGCCCCGCGAGGATTTCGCGTCGTCACGGCACCCCATGATGTCGTTCAGCACATTGTGGGAGTCCATCGTGCTCGGCGTCCAGCCCAGCATAAAGAAAGAGGTCTGGTAGCCACCCTGCTTCAGAACCTTGGCGAAGTACTGCGCCTTGGGTTGTGCCAGGAGGTTGATCTTGACGCCGATGCGCGCAAGCATGCCGACCACAGCCTGGCAAATCGCGGCGTCATTGACGTAGCGGTCGTTCGGGCAATCCATGGTGACCTCGAAGCCGTCGGGGTAGCCGGCCTCGGTCAGGAGCTTCTTGGCGCCGTCAGGATCGAATTTGGGACGCGTGAACTCCTTGGACAGTGCGAACAGCTCCGGCGCGATCATCAGTGCCGACGGTGTCGACAGTCCCCGCATCACGCGCGTCTTGATCAGCTCGATATCGATCGCCTTGTAGAACGCCTCCCGCACCTTGACGTCCTTGAACGGGTTCTTGCCCTTGATGTTGGAATAGAGCAACTCGTCGCGAACCGTGTCGAATCCGATGAAGATGGTGCGAAGCTCCGGCGCCTTCAGCACCTGGGCATTCGGGCTCGCATCGACGCGGGAAATGTCCTGGATCGGCACCGGCTCGATGACATCGACCTCGCCCGAAAGCAGCGCAGCGACTCGGGTGGCGTCGGAGGCGATCGGGGTGAAGATGATCTCCTTCAGGTTGCCTTCCATCTTGCCCCAATAATTGGGGTTGGCCTTGAACACGGTCTTCACGCCGGGCTGATGGCTCTCGATGATGAAGGGACCGGTACCGTTCTCGTGCAGTGAGGCGTAGCTCGGCGAGGTCGCGGACACCGGGGTCGGTTCGACCGCCTTGTTCTCTTCAGCCCACTTCTTGTCCATGATGTACCAGACGTCCCATGCCGAATGCAGGATGGGATTGGGCGAAGGCAGCACGAAATCGACCGTGTAGTCGTCGACCTTGACGACCTTGACGTTGGGCGCCAAGCGGGTCTGCATGTTCGAGTTTTTGTTTCGAACGCGATCGGCGGAGAACAGCACGTCGTCGGCGGTGAAGGGGTCGCCGTTGTGGAATTTTACGCCCTTGCGCAAATGGAAGCGCCACCGGGTCGGCTCCGGGGTTTCCCAGCTCTCCGCCAGCGCCGGAATGATCTTGAGATCCTTGTCGCGCGCGGTGAGGCCCTGATAGACGTGACCGAGATGGGCGTGGGTGGTGGACTCGTTCAGGGAGTAGGGATCAAGCGACTTCAGGTCGCCCTGGTTGGCATAGCGCAGCGTCTGGCTCGACGCCGGCGACATCGTCAACGCAAGCATACCGGCGAGCGTCGCCGCAAACAGAGTTCGACCGACTGACATTCTTGACCCTCTCAACTCTGCCGCGCCGTGATTTTTGATTGTTCGGCGGGCGTCCCAATCCATGTTGCCCAGACTTCTCGACCCGTGCAAGCGCCATTCCAGCAAGGAACGCGCCAAGTTGCACCGCTGTGCAGCAATGGTGACCGGCATTGAGGGGTGGATGGGCGCGGGCGAGCAATTTTGATTGACCATATCCGCCGATCGAGGAAGCCGGAGGCTGCCGCCGGCCTCAGGTCGCTTGCGTTGCACACCGTCTCGCGGCGATACTGCGGCAGGCCGCTCGAATCTCATCTGGAGGGGACATGAAAGTTAATATCGAAATCGACTGCACCCCCCTCGAGGCCCGCCAGTTCATCGGATTGCCGGATCTGGCACCGATGCAGACGGCGGTGATGGACAAGCTGCAGCAGCAGGTTCTGAGCAACATCGACAAGGTCTCGCCGGAGTCGCTGATCCAGAGCTGGTTCACCTTCGATCCAAAGCTCGCCGAGCGGTTTCAGGACATGTTCGTCACCATGGCCGGTCTCGGCGGCACGCGCAGCGGCGATAAGAAGAAATAATGCCGCCCGGTCCGGACGGGCCGCAGACCTCAGGCCGGCTTCGTCCGCCCGGCCTTGCTCTGCTGCTTGCCGAATCCCGTGGGTTGCTCGAACTCAACGCCAGCCTGTTGCTGTCGCCGGTCCTGATGCGGGCGCCCAAAGGCGATGGCCATCCGGTGCTGGCGCTGCCTGGCTTCCTCGCCAGCGACCTCTCGATGGCGCCGATGCGGCGCTATCTCAGCGAGCTCGGCTATGAGGCACATGCCTGGCGGATGGGCCGTAATTTCGGCGGGTTCGGACGGATGCGGGATTCGTTGCGCGCCCGTCTCGCCGAAATCCATGCTGCGAGCGGACGCAAGGTCAGCCTGGTCGGATGGAGTCTCGGGGGCGTCTATGCGCGCGATCTCGCGCTCCAGGCGCCCGACATGGTCCGCAACGTCATCACGCTCGGCAGCCCTTTTGCCAATGACGTACGGGCGACCAATGCGACGCGGCTCTACGAGATGATGTCCGGCGAGCGTGTCGAGGATTTCGCCGAGCTGCGCGCGGCGATCGCCGGCGATCTTCCGGTGCCGGCGACGTCGATCTATTCGCGCGCGGACGGCATCGTGAACTGGCGGACCTGCCTGCTGCGTCCCTCCGACCGTGCCGAGAACATCGAGGTGCACCTGGCGAGCCATATCGGGCTTGGGGTGAATCCCGCAGCGCTGTGGGCCGTGGCAGACCGCCTTGCGCAACCGGAGGGGGAGTTCTGGCCATTTGACCGGGCAGGGCCGTTTGCCATTGCATATGCCCCGCCGGAACAGGCAGTATCGGCCTGACGAGAAGCGCCGCCTAAGGCGCCCGTCAAATACTCCGGAGGGAACTATGGCTGACGGTAAAAAGCTGTCGTCGCTGGACGCGTCGTTTCTCTATCTGGAAACGCCGGAAATGCCGATGCATGTCGGGAGCATGGCGATCTTTCGCCTGCCGGACGACTATAAGGGCGACTTCTTCGAAGATTTCAAGGCGATGATCGTCTCGCGCCTGCACATCGCGCCGATCCTCAAGGCGCGGCTGGAGAAGGCGCCGCTCGACATCGATCATCCCTCCTGGGTCGAGGACGATCAGTTCGACATCGACCGTCACATCTTTCGCGCCAGCCTGCCGCAGCCGCGCGACCGCGCCACGCTCGAACGCATCGTAGGCTGGATGCACGCCAAGCTCTTGAACCGAGCCCGCCCGCTCTGGGAGTTCTACGTGTTCGAAGGCATGAAGGACAACGAGATCGGACTCTATTCGAAGATGCATCACGCCGCCATCGATGGCGGCGCCGGTGCGGCGCTGACCAACATGATCTACGATATCTCGCCGATCCCGCGGAAGGTCGATCCGCCGACCGCGGGAGCGAAGCCCGGGCAGGAGCCGCGCGACATCGCAGCGAACCTGGTCGATTCCTACCAGCAGCTCTTCACCCAGCCGCTCGATGCATCGGCGGCCGCGAAGAACCTGCAACTGCCGCGCACCGGCAAGAGCGACATCGGTTCGATCCTGTTCGACAATGCGATGTACCAGATCGAGAGTGCGGTACGCTTTGCCGGCAACATCCCCACCATGGTCAAGAGCGTCTCGGACGTGCTCGGCAAGATATCCGATCCCAAATCGCGCGAGAGCCTCGCCAGCATGGTGTCGCCGCCGACCATGCTCAACAAATCAATCTCGTCCGAGCGCAGCTTCGCCGGCGTCTCGATATCGCTGTCGCGATCCAAGGCGCTGGCCAAGCAGGCCGGCGGCAAGCTCAACGACGTCGTGCTGGCGCTCGCCTCTGGCGTGGTCCGGCGCTACCTCCAACAACACGGAACGCTGCCGGCGAAGTCCCTGACCGCCGCCGTGCCGATCTCGCTGCGCGAGGAGGGCAACACCGAGGCCAACAACCAGGTGTTCGGCATGATCTGTTCGATCGCAACCAACATCGACGATCCCAAGGCACGCCTGGAAGCCATTATCGCGCAATCGACCAAGTCCAAGGAGATGTCGCATCCGCTGCGGGCACTGATGCCGCAGATCTCCAATATCTCGATGCTGGGCACGCCGATCGTCGTGCAGATCATGGCGCTGCTCTACAGCCGCTCTGATTTGTCGAATGTGCTGCCGCCGGCTGCGAACATCACGGTGTCCAACGTGCCGGGGCCGCGGCAGACGCTCTACGCCGCGGGAGCGGAGCTGTTGCACATCTTCCCGGTGTCGATCTCGACGCACGGGCAGGCGCTCAACATCACCGTGCAGAGCTATCGCGACCAGCTCGATTTCGGCTTCATCGTCGGCGCCAACATCATTCCGCACGTACAGGTGATGTGCGACATGCTGCCGGAAGAATTCGCCGCGCTGGAGGCGGCCTATGCGCCGCCGTCGGCCGACATCAGGGGCGCCGCGGAGTAGGAATGTGTCGATGATTGAAATGCCGCCGCTCAAGTTCGCGCAGACGAACGGAATCCGCATGGGCTACTACGAGGCCGGCCCGGCCGATGACAAGCCGCCGATCGTGCTGTGCCATGGCTGGCCTGAACTCGCATTTTCCTGGCGCCACCAGATCAAGGCGCTGAGCGAGGCCGGCATCCGCGTGATCGCGCCGGACCAGCGCGGCTACGGCGCGAGCGACCGGCCCGAACCGGTCGAGGACTACGACATGGAGCATTTGACCGGCGATCTCGTCGGTCTGCTCGATCATCTCGGGGTCGACAAAGCGATCTTCGTCGGCCACGACTGGGGCGGATTCGTCGTCTGGCAGATGCCGCTGCGGCATCCTTCGCGCGTCGCCGGTGTGGTCGGCGTCAACACGCCGCATTGGGACCGCGCGCCGATCGACCCGATCGCGCTGTTCCGCCAACGCTTCGGCGATCAGATGTATATCGTCCAGTTCCAGGATCCCGCGCGTGAGCCGGATAGGGTCTTTAGCAGCCGCGTCGAGCAGACGTTCGACGCCTTCATGCGCAAGCCGCTGGCGCGGCCGGCGGCGAAACCGGAGGAGCCGCCGATCGCTGGTGTCGGCGCCTCGTCAAAGACCAATCTCGCGTTCCCGCAGATGATCGCGGCCTATGATGCAAAGCACGATCCGCGTGCACCGATCCTGTCGACTGACGAGAAGAAGGTGTTCGTCGATACGTTCACGAAAACCGGCTTCACCGGCGGCATCAACTGGTATCGCAACTTCACCCGCAATTGGGAGCGCGCGAAAGGCTTGGACCATCACGTGCGCGTGCCGTCATTGATGATCATGGCCGAGAACGATGCCGTGCTGCCGCCGTCGGCGGCCGAAGGCATGGAGACGCTGGTATCTGACCTGGAGAAATATCTGGTGAAGGACAGCGGCCATTGGACGCAGCAGGAGAAGCCGGAGGAGGTCAGCGCGAAGCTGATCGAATGGCGTAGAAGGCGGTTTGGCTAGCTGATCATTGCGAACTCGTCATTGCGAGGAGCGAAGCGACGAAGCAATCCAGGCTGCCTCCGCGGACATATTTCTGGATTGCTTCGCTTCGCTCGCAATGACGACATTGAAGCAGGGGGACTACATTTCGATGTCATCCAAGAATCGACTGGATCCGATCCCGCAGCCGCCGACCAAGCCGGTGGTCGGCAACATGCTGTCGCTGGATTCGGCCGCACCGGTGCAGCATTTGACCCGGCTTGCCAAGGAGCTGGGGCCGATCTTCTGGCTCGACATGATGGGTTCGCCGATCGTGGTCGTCTCAGGCCACGACCTCGTCGACGAGCTGTCGGACGAGAAGCGTTTCGACAAGACGGTGCGCGGTGCACTGCGGCGGGTGCGCGCGGTCGGCGGCGATGGCCTGTTTACGGCCGATACCAGGGAGCCGAACTGGAGCAAGGCGCACAACATCCTGCTCCAGCCCTTCGGCAACCGCGCCATGCAGTCCTATCACCCGAGCATGGTCGACATTGCCGAGCAGCTCGTCGGCAAATGGGAACGGCTCAACGCCGACGACGAGATCGACGTCGTCCACGACATGACGGCATTGACGCTGGATACGATCGGGCTGTGCGGCTTCGACTATCGCTTCAATTCGTTCTACCGGCGCGACTACCATCCTTTCGTCGAGTCGCTGGTGCGCTCGCTTGAAACCATCATGATGACGCGCGGCCTGCCGTTCGAGCAGCTCTGGATGCAGAAGCGGCGCAAGACCATGGCTGAAGACGTCGACTTCATGAACAAGATGGTCGACGAGATCATTGCGGAGCGCCGCAAGGGAGGCGAGGCGGCCGACGACAAGAAGGATATGCTTGCAGCGATGATGACGGGCGTCGATCGCTCGACCGGCGAGCAACTCGACGACGTCAACATCCGCTATCAGATCAATACGTTCCTGATCGCCGGCCACGAGACCACCAGCGGCCTGTTGTCGTGCACGCTCTATGCGCTGCTCAAGCACCCCGACATTCTCAAGAAGGCCTATGACGAGGTCGATCGCGTCCTCGGTCCCAATGTCGACGTGCGTCCGACCTATCAGCAGATCACGCAGCTCACCTACATCACCCAGATCCTGAAGGAGGCGCTGCGGCTATGGCCGCCGGCGCCGGCCTATGGCATCTCGCCGCTGCACGACGAGACTATCGGCGGCGGCAAGTACAAGCTCAGGAAGGGTACGTTCACCACCATCCTGGTGACCGCGCTGCATCGCGATCCCTCGGTCTGGGGGCCGAACCCGGACGCGTTCGATCCGGAGAATTTCAGCCGGGAGGCGGAAGCCAAACGGCCGATCAATGCCTGGAAGCCGTTCGGCAACGGCCAGCGCGCCTGCATCGGCCGCGGCTTCGCCATGCACGAGGCTGCGCTCGCGCTCGGCATGATCCTCCAGCGCTTCAAGCTGATCGACCACCAGCGCTACCAGATGCATCTGAAGGAAACGCTGACGATGAAGCCGGAAGGCTTCAAGATCAAGGTCCGTCCGCGCGCTGATCGCGAGCGCGGTGCCTATGGCGGACCTGTAGCGGTGTCGTCGGCGCCGAAGGCTCCGCGTCAGCCCACCGCGCGTCCCGGCCACAACACGCCGATGCTGGTACTCTACGGCTCCAATCTCGGCACCGCCGAGGAGCTCGCGACGCGCATGGCCGACCTTGCCGAGATCAACGGCTTTGCCGTGCATCTCGGGCCGCTCGACGATTACGTCGGCAAGCTGCCGCGGGAGGGCGGCGTGCTGATCATCTGCGCCTCCTATAACGGCGCGCCGCCGGACAACGCGACGCAATTTGTCAAATGGCTCGGCGACGAGCTGCCGAAGGAGGCGTTTGTTAATGTGCGATACGCCGTGTTCGGCTGCGGCAACAGCGACTGGGCCGCGACCTATCAATCGGTGCCGCGCTTCATCGACGAACAGTTATCGGCGCATGGTGCGCGCGCGGTCTATCCGCGCGGCGAGGGCGATGCGCGCAGCGATCTCGATGGCCAGTTTCAGAAATGGTTCCCGGCAGCCGCCCAGGTCGCGACCAAGGAATTCGGCATCGACTGGAATTTCACCCGTACCGCGGAGGACGATCCGCTCTACGCGATCGAGCCGGTCGCGGTGACCGCCGTCAACACCATCGTCGCCCAGGGCGGCGCGGTGGCCATGAAGGTGCTGGTCAATAACGAGCTTCAGAACAAGGCCGGTTCCAATCCGTCGGAGCGTTCGACACGCCACATCGAGGTGCAGCTGCCGTCCAACATCACGTACCGGGTCGGCGACCATCTGAGTGTGGTCCCGCGCAACGACCCGACGCTGGTGGATTCCGTTGCCCGCCGCTTCGGCTTCCTGCCGGCCGACCAGATCAGGCTTCAGGTCGCCGAAGGCCGCCGCGCGCAATTGCCGGTGGGCGATGCCGTGTCGGTTGGTCGCCTGCTCAGCGAGTTCGTCGAGCTCCAGCAAGTGGCGACGTGGAAGCAGATCCAGATCATGGCCGAGCACACCCGCTGCCCGGTGACCAAGCCGAAGCTGCTGGCCTTCCTTGGCGAGGAGCCTGAAACACTCGAGCGCTATCGCAGCGAGATTCTGGCCAGGCGGAAATCGGTGTTCGATCTGCTGCTCGAATATCCGGCCTGCGAATTGCCGTTCCACGTCTATCTGGAAATGCTCTCGCTGCTGGCGCCGCGTTATTATTCGATCTCGTCTTCGCCGTCGGTCGAGCCGGTTCGTTGCAGCGTGACGGTCGGCGTGGTTGAAGGACCGGCCGCCTCCGGCCGCGGCACCTACAAGGGTATCTGCTCGAACTATCTCGCCAATCGGCGCGCTGGGGACGTGATCCACGCAACCGTGCGTGAGACCAAGGCCGGCTTCCGGCTCCCGGACGATCCATCCGTGCCGATCGTCATGATCGGCCCGGGCACGGGAGTGGCGCCGTTCCGCGGCTTCCTCCAGGAGCGCGCCGCGCGCAAGGCGAAGGGCGCCGCGCTCGGTCCGGCCATGCTGTTTTTCGGCTGCCGGCATCCCGACCAGGATTTTCTCTACGTGGACGAGCTGAAGGCGCTGGCGGCGAGCGGCATCACCGAGCTGTTCACGGCATTCTCGCGCGCGGAGGGCCCGAAGACCTATGTGCAGCACGTCCTCACCGCGCACAAGGACAAGGTCTGGCCGCTGATCGAGCGGGGCGCGATCGTCTATGTCTGTGGCGACGGCAGCAAGATGGAGCCCGACGTGAAGGCGGCGCTGGTCGCGATCCATCGCGAGAAGAGCGGCAGCGATGCCGCCACGGCTGCCCGCTGGATCGAGGAGATGGGCGCGAAGAACCGGTATGTGCTGGACGTGTGGGCGGGAGGGTAGGCCGGCGGCCGGGACATGCTAAAGCTCTTGCATGATTCCCTGGGAAAAGATCGATACCGCCAAAATCCCCGGCTCCGATGAAGAGCTTCGCCTGATGCGGCGAGGCAAGGAGTTTTCCATCAAGCTCGGCACCAACGAGCTGATGAACAACCGCCTGTCGGGCTCGGAGGCTGCGCTCGCCACGCTCGCAGCGAAGCAGATCGAGGCGGTCGCAAAACCTGTCGTCCTCATCGGCGGCCTGGGCATGGGTTTTACGCTGCGTGCGGCGCTGACCGTGCTCGGAAGCAAGGCGAAGATCGTGGTCTGCGAGCTCGTGCCGGCGGTGGTCGCCTGGGCGCGGGGCCCGATGGCGCAGGTGTTCGGCGACAGCCTTGATGATGTCAGGGTGAGCATCCAGGAAACCGACGTCGGCGAAATCATCCGCACGCAGCGGTCGGCCTTCGACGCCATTCTCCTCGACGTCGACAACGGACCGGAAGGGCTGACCCGGAAGGGCAATGATGCGCTCTACAATGCGAGCGGATTGAAGGCTGCGAAGACGGCGCTGCGGCCGGGAGGCGTGCTCGCGGTCTGGTCCTCGGGACCCAACCCGGCCTTCACCAAGCGGCTCGGGAGTGCTGGCTTCGACGTCAACGAAGTCAACATTCGCGCCACCGGAAGAGGCGGTGGCGCGCGTCACGTGATCTGGATGGCCAAGAAAAAGTAGGGTGGGCAAAGCGAAGCGTGCCCACCATTTCCCCCGTCGATGCCGATGCATCGTGGGCACGGCGCGCGGGCTACGATGTCAGAACATCGTGTTGTTGTTCGCCGGATTTTCCGGGATCGGTTGAACGACGTCCCAGTGTTCGACGACCTTGCCGTTCTCCAGCTTGAAGATGTCGAGGATCGCGTTGCCCCTGCTGCCGGGCTCGCGAACCGCGTGAACGTGCAGGATGACGTAGTCGCCATCCACGAAGCTGCGCTTGATCTCGCTGTGTGAGCTCGGGAATTTCTCGCGGAGGAAGCCGATGAACTTTCGGAAACCGTCCGGACCATCGGCCGCGTTTGGATTGTGCTGGACATAACGGTCGCCGACATAGGCGAGGGCTGCATCGGCATCCTTTTGGTTGAGCCCCTTTTCGTAGAAGGCAAGGACAGTTTTGCGATTGGCTTCTTCTTGCGCGCTACCCGCCATCGCGGCGCCGCTGGCGAGGGACAGCGTGATGACTGAAGCAGCGACGATCGCGGCTGACCGGACGATGTGATGCATGTGAACTCCGAGAGGCTGCAGCCTCTTCCTGCCCGTTGAAGGAAGACCTGTATAGCTTTCGCACCGGCTCGCGTTAAGAGAGTAACCGGCAGCTCACATGGTCACCGCGAGGAGACCTTCTGCGCCGGTCAACCTACGCCGCCTGCGCCGCTGCGCCATGCGCGTGCTTGGCGATGGCGCCGATGATCTCCGGCCAGAAGCGCATCGGCAGCGCATGGCCCATGCCGTCGATCATCAGCAGCTTGGCGCCCGGAATTGACTCTGCCGTATCCCTGCCGCCCTCGGGACGGACCAGCGGATCGACGGTGCCATGGATGACGAGTGTCGGCGTCTTCACGCCATGCAGCCGCTCCTTGCGGCTGCCGGAGGCGAGCACCGCGCGGAGCTGCCGGCCGACGCCGGCCGGATTGAGCCCGCGCGCGAACACGCGTTCGGCACGACCGGGATCGAGCGCCTCTTCCTCCGGAAAGGACCCGGCTCGCAACACGTTCCAGGTCTGGCCGTAGCGGACGATGAACTCCTCCTTGCTGCGCGGCGGCGGCGCCATCAGCATCGCGGCGGCCTCACGTGTCGGGGGCGGCACGCGCGGATTGCCGGTCGTCGACATGATCGAGGTCAGTGAGCGCACGCGCTCGGGAAACGACAACGTCACTTCTTGCGCAATCATGCCGCCCATGGACGCCCCGACCAGATGCGCCGACTTGATGCCGAGCGCATTCATCAGTCCGACGGTGTCTTTCGCCATGTCGATCAGCTTGTAGGTTGCGGCCACGGGAATCCTGAGGAAGCGGAGCTTCAACAGCTCGAGCGGCGTCAGACGCTTGCCGCCTGTGAGATGGCTCGACTTGCCGATGTCGCGATTGTCGAACCGGATGACGCGAAAGCCGTGCGCGGCGAGCTGCTCGCAGAACGCATCATCCCAGTGGATCATCTGGGCGCCCAACCCCATGATCAGCAGCAGCGGCTCGGCATTGTCGTTGCCGAAAATCTCGTAACAGATGTCGATGCCGTTGGCGCGGACGGTTTGCGGCGGCTGATAGGCATTCACGGGTGCGTTCCCTCGGCTTTTGATTGATGCTGTATCGCACGGTTTCCCCTCGCAATGAAGCCGCGTTCGCGACACCGAACCCGCTGCTTGCCGGTTGACCGGCACCGCGCAAGGGTGTGGTATAGCGGAAAAAAGGGAAGGGCATCGAAGCTCTCGATTTCAGGAGGACGCCGATGACCGACAAGAGCAACGACCCCATCGCCGTGTGGCAAAAGATGGTTGGCGAGATGGAAAAGGGGTTCAACTCCTTCGCCAACCAGGCCATGTCGTCGCCCGAGTTTTCGCAAGCCGTGAACCGGGCCGGCGGCGTTGCTGCAGGTGCTCAGAAGCAGCTCGGCGAGCTCATGGAGAAATATCTGGTCTCCATGAATCTGCCGAGTCGGGATCAGGTCACCGGCCTTGCGGAACGGTTACAGTCCATCGAAGGACAGATCGGTGAGATCAAATCGATGCTGAGCCAGATGGCGGCAAGTTCCGGCATTTCTCAGGGCGGCGACACCGCATTGCGCCCGCCGCGCACCAAGCGGCCGCCATCTGAAGGCGGAGAGCAGGCATGAATGCACCCGCCGGATTAGATTTCGCAGGGATCCCGGAGCGCATCCAGTCCGAGGTGCAGCGCGCCATCCAGCGCAGCATCAAGGGCGTCGAATATTTCTCGACGTCCGGTCCCACGCTGGGCTCGACGCCGAAGGACGTGCTGCATTCGCGCGGCACGATGAGCCTCTACCATTATCGGCCGATGTCCGACGAGGTCTATCGAATTCCGATCTTGATCGTGATGGCGACCACCAATCGCGGTTACATTCTCGACCTCGTGCCCGGCCAGAGCTTCATCGAGTTCCTCTTGAAGCGCGGCTACGACGTCTACATGCTCGACTGGAGCGCGCCACGGCCGGAGGAGAAGAGCCTCCGCATGGAGGACTATGTCCTCGACTTCATCCCGGACTGCATCCGCCGCGTGCAGCAGGATTCCGGCGAACAGGACGTCTCCGTCATCGGCTATTGCTTCGGCGGCGTGCTGTCGCTGCTCTACGGCTCGATCCACAAGGACGGGCCCATGAAGAATCTGATCTGCTTCACCACGCCGATCGACTTTCGCGAGATGAAGCTGTTCTCAAACTTCTCCGACCGTCGCTATTTCGACGTCGATCGCCTCGTCGACAGCGTCGGCAACGTGCCGCCCGAGATGATCCTGTCGTCGTTCGAGATGCTGCGCCCGGCCTCCCGCACCGTCAGCCAGATCCAACTCTGGGAAAACATCTGGAACGACGAGTTCGTCAAATCCTACCGGATGTTCGACCGCTGGGCGACCGACACGCTGCCGCTGGCCGGCGAATATTTCCGCACCATCACCAAGGACCTGATGTGGGACAACAAGCTGTTCAACGACACCATGTCGGTCGGCGGCCGTGCTGCGAAGCTCGAGGACATCAAGGTGCCGTTCCTGCATGCGGTGGCGGAACACGACCACATCGTGCCGTATGAGGCGGCAAAGCACCTGATCGCCAAGATTGGATCGGAGGACAAGGTGGAGGTGATGCTGAAGGGCGGTCACGTTTCGCTCGTCGCCGGCGCCAATGCGGTGAAGCGGCTATGGCCGAAACTGGATTCCTGGCTGGGGAAGAGATCGACATGAGCGAGCAGCGTTCCTATCCGCGTCACGTCAAAACCGACGCCGGCGATATCGAGATCCGCCTGATGTCGCCCGCGGACGAAGCCGCGGTGCTCGCCTTCGGCAAGGGCCTGCCGACCCACGACCTGTTGTTCCTGCCGCGCAACATCAGTGAGCCGAAGGTGCTCTCCGCCTGGGTGAAGGAGATCGAGCGCGGCGCGATCACGAGCCTGCTCGCAGTCAGGGGCGGCACGGTCGTCGGCTGCGGCACGCTGGTGCGCGACCCGCACTCCTGGTCGCCCCATGTTGGCGAGATCCGGATGGTGGTTTCGCTCGACGTGCGCGGAAAGGGGGTGGGACGGACGCTGTCACAGGAGACCTTCGCACTCGCGCTCGGCGCCGGCCTTGAGAAGCTCTCGGTCCAGATGACGGTCGATCAGCAGGCGGCGATCACGCTGTTCGAGAGCCTCGGCTTCAAGGCCGAGGCGCTGCTGCGCGACCACGTCCGGGACGTCGATGGCAAGACCCACGACATCGTCGTGCTCGGTCATAACATCGCGCAGGTCCAGGCCCAGATGGAGGCCTATGGGCTGCCGGGTGCCGTCCAGCTTTGAGAACCACTGGACGGGTGTTCGGGAACCCGAATGGTCAGGGAGGCGCCAGATTGCCCTACATTAAGGCTTTTCACGGTTCCGTGATATCGCACTGCAATATGAATGTTGCATCGCACAATTAACTATGCCATATAAGCCGTGCCCCGGGCCAAAACCGGACGGGGTGAGCCCATAGCTCAACTCAATGAGGATGGAGAGACCCCAATGACCACCAATACCGCTTTCGAAGGCTTCAAGGACGCGTTCAAGAACATCCAGAACCTGGAAGTTCCCGAGGCCGCCCGCGAGTTCGTCAAGAAGTCCGCCAACACCGCCAAGGATCGTGCTGCCGAGGTGTTCGCTGGCTCCGAGCGCGTGACCGCCGCCGTCGAAAACGCGGTGACCGAGTCGGTTACCGAAGCCGGCAAGATCAGCCGCAACATCCAGCAGGCGATCTACGAAGACGCCGAGGCGTTCTTCGCGGGCATCGACAAGCTCGCGTCCGCCAAGTCGTTCAGCGAAGCTGTCGAGATCCAGTCCGGCCTGCTCCGCGCCCGCGGCGAAGCGTTCGTCTCGCGCGCCAAGGCGACCACCGACTATTTCGGCAAGCTCGCCGCCAACGGTGCGAAGTCCGCTCAGGACAATTTCGCCAAGGTCTACAACAAGACCGCCTGATCTGCCTGAGACGAGAAACTGAATTTGAGGCCCGCTTCGGCGGGCCTTGTTTTTGCGCCGCAGCCGTCATTGCGAGCCAACAGGTCCGCGCGAAGCGCGGCCCGATGACAGGCTCCGCGAAGCAATCCAGTCTGCCTCCGTGGAAAGACTCTGGATTGTTTCGCTTCGCTCGCAATGACGGATAGGGTGATGCTGTGATGACTCCATCAGGCACCTTCTCTTTCGACTCCCCCGGCGATGCTGAACGTGCAGCCGAGCTTCGCCGCGTGAAAGCGCTGGCGACGCTGGTGCTGGGCTCGACGCTTGTTCTGTTCGTCGTCGCGAAATGGCTGCTGCCCGTGCATCCCGTGTTCGGATTCATCGCGGCCTTCGCGGAAGCCGCGACCATCGGCGGTCTCGCTGACTGGTATGCGGTGGTGGCGCTGTTCAAGCGTCCACTCGGCCTGCCGATCCCGCACACCGCGATCATCCAGAGCAACCAGGCCCGTATCGCCGACAAGCTCGGCGAATTCATCCAGGTGCATTTCCTCGAGGCTGCTCCCGTCGAGGCCAAGCTGAAGGAGATCGATTTCGGCTCCTTCGTTGCCGACTGGCTGCGCGACCGCAAGCGTAGTGACGACCTTGCGCGCTTTGCGCTGCGCCTGCTGCCGGAGGCCGTCTCCGCGACGGAAAGCTCGGGCCTGATGACCTTCATCCTTCGCCGCATGTCCTCGCAGCTGCAGGCGATCGACCTGGCGCCGCTCGCGGCCGGCACGTTGCGCGGTTTCGTCGCGGAAGGGCGGCACCAGATCCTGTTCGACGATCTCCTGCGCGTGATGCACGAGACGCTGAACCAGACCGAGACGATGGCGATGATCCGCGAGAAGGTGCGCGCGGAATTGCCGACCTTGCTCAGGCTCTATCGCGCCGACAAGTTCCTGGTGAACAAGATCGTGGCCTCCGCCACCGCTTTCTTCAATGAAGTGCGCAGCGATCCCAAACATGCTTTTCGCGGTGAGTTCGATCGCATGGTGCTGAGCTTCGTCGACCGGCTCGGCACCGACCAGGCCTATATCGACCGAATCGATGGTTTGAAGCGCGATCTGCTCGCGCGTCCCGAGCTCGCCGATCTCGCCCGCACCGTCTGGGCCAACACGCGCTCCTTCATCGAGCGTAGCGCAAGCGGCGAGACGCAGGTGCTGCAGCATCATCTCGCCGGAATGTGTGTCGCGGCGGGCGAAGCGCTCGCCAGCGATGCCGAGCTGCGCGGCGAGATCAACAAGGGTCTGGTCGCGGTGCTGCGCAGCTTCGTCGCGGACCAGAAGAGCGGCGTTTCGACCTTCATCTCCGACCAAGTCAAATCGTGGGATATGGCGCAGCTGATTTCGCTGATCGAAATCAACATTGGCCGCGACCTGCAGTACATCCGCTTCAACGGCTCGCTGATCGGCGGGCTCGCGGGTCTTGCGCTTTACTCCGTAGAATTCCTGCTTCGATGGTTGTGACTTTTGCGTCACGGACGCCAGCATTAACGCGCCGGCCTATTGTGGCCTCGAGTTTCACCCGCTTGAATGTCGGGAACCCGCTGCCTAGCTGATTCATGTTGCGTTGCGGAACGATCAAGAAGCCGGCGTGTTGGAATCCCATACCCGTTTGCCGGCAAACAACCGGTGGCCTTTTCAGCAATTCTCCCAAGGGGACCATTGATGACCGCTACTGCCCAGACGCTGAGCCCGCCGTCTCGCACCCTGATGTTCCTGGAAGGGCGAGCGATCCACGAGTTCGGCGCATTCCTCGGCGCGCTGCCGCTGCTCAGCCTTGCGCCGCGCGGCGATGGGCATCCGGTGCTGGTTCTGCCGGGCCTCGTGGCCTCCGACGGGTCCACGCGTGCACTGCGCACCTTTCTCTCCGGCAAGGGCTATGCGGTGAGCGGCTGGCGCCAAGGCCGCAATTACGGCCTGCGCGAGGGCGTGCAGAACGCGATGGTCGACCTGGTCCAGGAGCTCAGCGACAGGCACGGCCGCAAGATCAGCCTAGTCGGCTGGAGCCTCGGCGGCCTCTATGCGCGCCAGCTCGCCAAGATGATGCCCGACCGCGTGCGCCAGGTGATCACGCTCGGCAGCCCCTTTGCCGGCAATCCGCATTCGACCAATGCCTGGCGCGTCTATGAATGGGCGAGCGGTCGGAAGTCCGACGAGGTCGATCCGCAGTTCGGCGGCGACCTCGCCGTCCCGCCGCCGGTGCCGACCACGGCGATCTTCAGCCGCACCGACGGCGTCTGCGCCTGGCAGGGCTGCATGGAGAAGTCGGCCGCGCAGACCGAGAGCATCGAGATCGAGAGCAGCCATTGCGGCATGGGCCATCACCCGGCTGCGGTCTATGCCGTCGCCGACCGCCTCGCGCAGAAGGAAGGCCAGTGGCGGCCCTTCGACCGCAGCGGCTGGCGCAGCGTGATCTATCCCGATCCGCATCGGTAGGGCTTTTCTTCACCCCGACCCTCTCCTCGTAAGAACGGGGCGAGGGAGAAGACCGTCGCACCCGTCCATTGTCGCGCCCGCACCAAACGCGCTATGCCTCGCGCATGGCGCATCCGTTGTCCCGCATCATCGAGCAGCTCAAGCGCGAGCCGTCGCGCACCGGCTCCATCGTCATCACGGTGTTCGGCGATGCCATCGTGCCGCGTGGCGGTTCGGTATGGCTCGGCACGCTGCTGGAATTCTTCGAGAGCCTGGACATCGACAGCGGCGTGGTGCGTACCGCGATGTCGCGGCTTGCCGCCGATGGCTGGCTGACGCGCGAAAAGGTCGGCCGCAATAGTTTCTACCGCTTAGCCGACAAGGGCCGCCAGATCTTCGAGGCCGCGACGCGCCATATCTACGATCCGCCGCCGTCCGACTGGACCGGGCGCTTCGAGCTGCTGCTGATCGGCAATGGCGAGGATCGCGACGCCTCGCGCGAGGCGCTGCGCAATGCCGGCTTCGGCAGCCCGCTGCCGGGCGTGTGGGTCGCCCCATCAGGCGTGCCAGTGCCGGACGAGGCCGCGGGCGCCATCCGTCTGGAAGTCTCCGCCGAGGATGACAGCGGCCGCCGGCTGCTCAGCGCGAGCTGGCCACTGGACCGCACCGCGGACGCCTATCTCAAGTTCATGAAGACCTTCGAGCCGCTGCGCGCGGCGATCGGGCGCGGCACAGAACTGTCCGAGGCCGACGCCTTCACGGCGCGCATCCTCCTGATCCACCACTACCGCCGCGTGGTGCTGCGCGATCCGCTGCTGCCCGAGAGCCTGCTTCCGGCGAACTGGCCGGGCAAGGCCGCCCGCGCTCTGTGCGGCGACATCTATCGCGCGCTGCTTGCCCCATCGGAACAATGGCTTGATGGCCATGGAACCAATGATAAGGGGCCATTGCTGCCGGCGCGGAAGCTGCTGGAAAGGCGATTCGCGACTTGATCATTATGTTACAGAAATATCTTGCATGAGATAATTCTTGTTATATATTCCCTCTCAATAAAATGGGAGGACGCGCATGTATACCCAGGCGCTGAACACGACCGAGACCGATGATCGCGGTCTTGAGGACGCGGCCAAAGCTGCGCAGTTCCAGGCGCGCATCGATGCCGAAGAGCGCATCGAGCCGAACGACTGGATGCCGGCGGCCTATCGCAAGACGCTGACGCGCCAGATCTCCCAGCACGCTCATTCCGAAATCGTCGGCATGCTGCCCGAAGGCAATTGGATCACGCGCGCGCCGTCCTTGCGCCGCAAGGCCGCGCTGCTCGCCAAGGTGCAGGACGAGTGCGGCCACGGGTTGTATCTCTATGCCGCGGCCGAGACACTCGGCACTTCGCGCGAAGAGCTGGTCGACGCCATGCTCGCGGGCAAGGCAAAATATTCCTCGATATTCAACTATCCGACGCTGACCTGGGCCGACATCGGAACCATCGGCTGGCTGGTCGACGGCGCGGCGATCATGAACCAGATCCCGCTGTGTCGCTGCTCCTACGGTCCTTACGCGCGCGCGATGATCCGCGTCTGCAAGGAGGAGTCGTTCCACCAGCGCCAGGGCTATGAGATCATGCTGACGCTGTGCCGCGGCTCGGACGAGCAGAAGGCGATGGCGCAGGATGCCTTGGACAGGTGGTGGTGGCCGGTGCTGATGATGTTCGGACCGCCCGATGCCACCAGCCAGCACAGCGACACCTCGACGAAATGGAAGATCAAGCGCTTCTCCAATGACGAGCTGCGCCAGAAGTTCGTCGATGCCACCGTGCCGCAGGCGCAATATCTCGGCCTCACCATTCCCGATCCCGGCATGATTCAGGATGCGGACGGGCACTGGCGTTACAGCGAGATCGACTGGACCGAGTTCAAGCAGGTGCTCGCCGGCAACGGCCCGTGCAACCGTGACCGGATGGCTGCGCGCCGCAAAGCGCATGACGAAGGCGCCTGGGTACGCGAGGCGGCCGAGGCCTATGCCGCAAAGCGCGCGCAACGTCGAACTGCACAAGCGGCAGAGTAGGGAGATCGCGATGGCCACGCCGAACACGCCGCTGTGGGAAGTCTTCATTCGCAGCCGCAACGGGCTCGCGCACAAGCATGTCGGCTCGCTGCATGCGAGCGACGCCACGATGGCCTTGCAGGCCGCCCGCGATATCTACACCCGTCGCGGCGAGGGTCTTTCGATCTGGGTCGTGCCGTCGACGGCGATCACCGCAAGCGATCCCGCGGACAAGGGCATGATGTTCGAGCCGGCGGAATCGAAGATCTACCGGCATCCGACGTTTTACGAAGTGCCAGACGAAGTGGGGCACATGTGATGCCCGCCGCGAACATCCAGGTCTCAGAGACGCCGCTGGTGCTCTACGCATTGCGCCGCGCCGACGACGCACTGATCCTTGGACACAGGCTGTCGGAATGGTGCGGACATGCGCCAATGCTGGAAGAGGACATGGCGCTCTCCAACATCGCGCTCGACCTCATCGGCCAAGCCCGCGAACTCTACACCTACGCAGCCAAAGCCGAAGGCAAGGACAACGACGAAGACAAGCTCGCCTACCTTCGCGATGTCCGGCAGTATCGCAATCTGCTGCTCCTCGAGCAGCCGAACGGCGACTTTGCCCAGACGCTGGTGCGGCAGTTCTTCTATTCCGCCTTCGCCGATCTCTACTGGCGCGCCATGATGATCTCGCGCGATACGACGCTCGCTGCGATTGCCGCCAAGTCGGAGAAGGAGAGCGCCTATCACCTTCGCCATGCCTCGGAGTGGATCATCCGGCTGGGCGATGGTACGGATGAGAGCCACGCCCGCGCGCAGGCCGCGATCGATCATCTCTGGGCCTTCACCGGTGAGATGTTTGCCGTCGATGAAGGCGAGCGCGCCCTGATCCATGCCGATATCGCCGTCGATCCCGGAAGCTTGCGCGGTCGCTGGCTGACGACGCTCTCGGGTGTCGTCAGTGAAGCCACGCTCGAGTTGCCGCAGACCGGCTGGATGCAGCAAGGCGGTCGTTCCGGGCGGCACAGCGAGCATCTTGGCCATCTTCTGTCCGAGCTGCAGTCGATGCAGCGCACTTTCCCGGGGCAGACATGGTGACGGTGCTGGAGCCCCATAGCGAACTGCGCCAACGGGCCTGGGATGCCGCGGCGAGCGTGGTCGATCCCGAAATCCCGGTTTTGACCATCGCCGATCTCGGCGTGCTCCGTGATGTCGTGCTCGACGGCGATCACGTCGAGGTCGCGATCACCCCGACCTATTCGGGCTGCCCGGCCATGAACATGATCGCGCTGGAAATCGAGGTCGCGCTGGAGCGCGCAGGTTTCCGCACGCCAAAGGTCCGCACCGTGCTGTCGCCGGCCTGGACCACCGACTGGATGAGCGAAGAGGGCCGCCGGAAGCTTCACGCCTACGGCATCGCGCCGCCGCAGGCTTCGAATTCACGCCGCGCGCTGTTCGGCGAGCAGGCTGTTACGTGCCCGCAATGCGGCTCGGCGAATACCGAGTTGTTGTCCGAATTCGGCTCCACCTCGTGCAAGGCTCTCTGGCGCTGCAGGACCTGCCGCGAACCCTTCGATTATTTTAAGTGTCATTGATCATGTCAGCAGCCGCACCACGCTTCCATCGCCTGGCCGTCAACGACCTCCGCCGCGAGGCGACGGACGCCGTATCGCTGACATTTGCCATCCCGACCGAGCTTGCGACCGACTACGCCTTCACGCCCGGCCAATACCTCACACTCCGCACCATGCTCGATGGCGAGGAAGTGCGCCGCTCCTATTCGATCTGCTCCGGCCCCGACGACGGCGAGATACGCATCGCCGTCAAGAAGGTTGATGGAGGCGCGTTTTCGAGCTGGGCGGCGGACGATTTGAAGTGTGGCGACGCGCTGGACGTGATGACGCCTACGGGACGCTTCGGCGTGATCCCGCCGGCCGGCGCCGGCCGCATCCATGTCGGCTTTGCCGCAGGCTCCGGCATCACGCCGATCCTGTCGATCGTCAAGGGCACGCTTGCGCGCGAACCGGACAGCCACTTCTTCCTGTTCTACGGCAATCGCACGACTGACAACATCATGTTCCTCGAGGCGCTTGAAGAGCTCAAGGACCGTTTCATCGACCGCCTCTCGATCTTCCACGTCATCTCGGGCGAGGAACAGGATATTCCGATCCTGCACGGCCGGCTCGACGGTGACAAGGTGAGGGTGCTGCTGCGCTCGCTGGTGCCAGCGGAAAGCGTCGATCACGTCTTCATCTGCGGTCCGTCCGGCATGAGCGAGGACATCGAGGCGACCTGCCGAGATCTCGACATCGCGGAAGATCGTATCCACGTCGAACGGTTTGTCTCCGAATTCGGTGGCAAGCCGCGGCCGAAGAAGATCGTTGCGCCGGACGCGCCGCCGAAAGCGATCGCGTCGCTGATCATCGACGGCAAGCGCCGCGACGTGCCGGTCGCCGAGGACGAGGCGATCCTCGATGCCGCACTGCGCGCCGGCGTCGATCTACCCTTCGCCTGCAAGGGCGGCATGTGCTCGACCTGCCGCGCCAAACTGGTGGAAGGTGAGGCGCCGATGGACATCAACTACTCGCTGGAACCCTGGGAGCTGAAGGCCGGCTTTGTCCTGACCTGTCAGGCGAAACCATCGTCGGAGCGGGTCGTGGTCGATTACGACCACGTTTGACAGCTTGAGCCAGGCAGCAGAACATCGTGTGCAAACAATCGGACGGGAGAAGCGCGTGAACGTCAAAGCCTCCTTGTCGCCCGAGGATGTTGCCCGCGCCTGCGCGGATGCGATGTGGGCGGAGGACGATGCCTCCAAAGGACTCGGCATGGAGATCGTCGAGATCGGGCCGGGCTATGCGACGCTGGCGATGAATGTGCGGCCGGACATGGTCAACGGCCAGCGCATCGCCCATGGCGGCTTCATCTTCACGCTGGCCGATTCCGCCTTCGCTTTCGCGTGCAACTCGCATAACGACCGCGTCGTGGCGGCGCAGGGCCAGATCACTTTCATCAAGCCGGGCAAGCTCGGCGATCGCCTCGTCGCAAAAGCGCGCGAGGTCACGCGCGGCGGCCGCTCCGGAATCTATGACGTGCGCGTCACTGCCGGCGATACAGTCATCGCCGAATTCCGCGGGCATTCGCGGGTTATTTCCGGCAATTGGCTGCCGGCGCAGGACCAATAAAGAAAAGCAATGATACGGGGAAACGAGGATGGCTCTGACGAGGCTCAAGGAAGGTGGCGACACCTATAAGGCCGAGCTGGATGCGCACGAGCGCGCATCGCGCGACGAAATCATAGCGCTGCAGGTGCAGCGGCTGGCCTGGTCGCTGAAGCACGCCTACGACAACGTCGCTCACTATCGCGAGGCCTTCAATGCGGCCGGCGTGCATCCGTCGCAATTTCGAGAGCTCTCGGATCTTGCGAAATTCCCGTTCACGGTGAAGACGGATTTGCGCGACAATTATCCCTTCAACATGTTTGCCGTGCCCCGTGAAAAACTGGTGCGCGTGCATGCGTCCTCCGGCACGACGGGCAAGCCGATCGTGGTGGGCTATACGCAACGCGACATCGACACATGGTCGGACGTGATGGCGCGCTCGATCCGCGCCGCCGGGGGTCGCACCGGCATGATCATCCACAATGCCTATGGCTACGGCCTCTTCACCGGCGGGTTAGGGGTGCACTATGGCGCCGAAAAGCTCGGCTGCACGGTGGTGCCGATCTCCGGAGGCATGACCGAGCGGCAGGTGCAGCTCATCAACGATTTCCGGCCCGACATCATCACGGTGACGCCGAGCTACATGCTTGCGATCCTCGACGAGTTCAAGCGCCAGAAGCTCGATCCGCGCCAGTGCTCGCTCAAGGTCGGCATTTCGGCGCGGAGCCCTGGACCAATGCGATGCGCGGCGAGATCGAGGATGCCTTGGACATGGATGCGACCGACATCTATGGCCTCTCCGAAGTGATCGGCCCCGGCGTCGCCCAGGAATGCATCGAGAGCAAGGACGGACTGCACATCTGGGAAGACCATTTCTATCCTGAAGTGATCGACCCCGACACAGGTGCGGTGCTGCCCGACGGGGAAAAGGGCGAACTGGTCTTTACTTCGCTCACCAAGGAAGCATTTCCGGTGATCCGCTATCGCACCCGCGATCTCACGCGCCTGTTGCCGGGCACGGCGCGGCCGGGCATGCGGCGGATGGAGAAGGTGACGGGGCGCTCAGACGACATGATCATCCTGCGCGGCGTCAACCTGTTCCCGACCCAGATCGAGGAGGTTCTGCTCGCCACCGACTGGTGCGGCGGGCATTTCATTCTGGAACTCACCCGCGAAGGACGAATGGACGAGCTGACCATCATTGCCGAGGCGCGGCCGGAGAGTTGGGACGGCCGGGGTCTCCTCGATCATGCCGACCGGATCTCTACTCACATCAAGAACACCATTGGCATCAGCTCCAGGGTGAGCGTGGTTGCGCCGGCCACGCTGGAGCGCTCGCTCGGCAAGGCCAAGCGGCTCTACGACAAGCGGCCCAAGGATTGACTTGACGGATTGACTCGACCGTCCCCAAAGGCGACAAGGCCCGCGAGAAGTTGTGGGCCTTTCGATGTCACCACCAGCCGATACCAGAGCCGTCGACGCGCGCTGCGTGCGCCTCAATGCCAAGGCCGAGAACGCCGCCGCGCTTGCACCTGCCGTCGAGCGTCATACCCTCGCGCGTGGTCCGAATGATCTCCTGATCGAGATCAAGGCTGCCGCCGTCAATCCGTCCGACGTCAAGGCCGCGACGGGGCTAATGCCCTATGCCGTCTTTCCGCGCACGCCCGGGCGCGACTACGCAGGTGTGGTGATCGACGGACCGGCCGGTATGATCGGCCGCGAGGTGTTCGGCTCCTCCGGCGATCTCGGCATCCGTCGCGACGGCACTCACGCCAGCCATCTCGTCGTTGAATCCGACGCGGTGGTCGATAAGCCCAAGACCGTGTCCTGGGAGGAGGCCGCCGGCATCGGCGTGCCCTTTGTCACCGCGATGGAGGGTTTTCGCCGCGCCAGCATTCCAAAGTCCGGCGAAACGGTGCTGGTGTTCGGCGTCAACGGCAAGGTCGGTCAAGCGGCGGTGCAGATCGCGACCTGGCAGGGCGCGCGTGTCATCGGCGTGGTGCGCAAGGCGGAAGCTTATGAGGGCCATACCAACGCGTCCATCGAAGTGATCGACGCTTCCGCGACCGATGTGGCCACACGCGTACGCGAGTTGACCGATGGTAAAGGCGCCGACATCGTCTTCAACACGGTCGGCGATCCCTATTTCCAGGCGGCGCACAAGTCGCTCGCGCTTCGCGGCCGCCAGATCCTGATCGCCGCGATCGACCGCATCGTGCAGTTCAACATCCTCGAATTCTATCGCGGGCAACATACCTATGTCGGCATCGACACGCTCGGCCTGTCGTCGATCGCGACAGGTGCTGTGCTGCGTGACCTCGGCCCGGGCTTCGCGAGCGGACACCTGAAACCGTTCCCGATCAAGGCGAACGCCGTCTATCCGCTCGAACGCGCGAAGGAGGCCTATGTCGCCGTTGCCGGCTCGTCGCGGGATCGCGTGATCCTGAAGCCTTGATGATGGAATCGTCCACCCAACTCGTCATCCTCGCCGGCCTCGTCATTGGCCTGGTTTACGGCGCCGTCGGCCTGCTCAGCGGCTTCTGCCTGATGAGCAGCATGCGCGGCTGGCTGTCGAAGGGGGACGGGCGGCTGGTACGCACCTATGCGTTGGCGATCGCGGTTGCGACCGCAGCGAGCCAATTCATCGCCGGCAACGGCATGGTCGATCTCGGCAAGTCGATCTACCTGCAACAGTCGTTTTCGGTGCCGGTGCTGTTTCTCGGCGGGCTTCTGTTCGGATATGGCATGGTGCTGTCGAACGGCTGCGGTTCGCGCGCGCTGGTGCTGCTCGGTCGCGGCAATCTCCGCTCCTTCGTCGTGGTGGTCGTGCTCGCCATCGCCGCGCAGATGACGCTCAAGGGCCTGATCGCGCCGGCGCGCATCGCGCTTGTCCAGGCCTCGCAAACCACGGTCAACGTGAATTCGCTGCCGTCATTGTTGGCCGTGTTCGGTCCGGCTGAAGCGGTTTCGCGCGCGCTGGCTGCTGCCGTCATCGTCGTCGTGCTGATCCTGTTTGCTTTCGCGCACCCGGCGTTCCGGCGTTCGCCCGGCCAGATCGCAGCCGGCGTCATCGTCGGTCTCCTGGTCGCCGGCGGCTGGCTCGTCACTGGCTATCTCGGCGCAGATGACTTCAACCCCGTCCCAGTGACCTCGCTCACCTTCATCGCGCCGATCGCGGATAGCCTGCAATACGCCATGCTCTCGACCGGCCTGACGCCGAATTTCGGCATCGCGACAGTTGCCGGTGTCTTCGCTGGCAGTCTGGTCACCGCGCTTGCGACCGGCCGTTTCCATCTCGAAGGCTATTCCTCGCCACGCCACATGCTGCGATCGGCGGGTGGCGCCGCGCTGATGGGCATCGGCGGCGTGATGGCCTTCGGCTGTTCGATCGGGCAGGGGCTCACTGGCGTATCGACGCTCGCGCTCGGCTCGTTTGTCGCACTTGCCGGCATCCTGCTCGGCACGACGGCGGGCTTGCGCGGGATGCTGCGCGTTCAGCCCTTCGCGGTAGCCTGACCACGCAGCAGGCGATCGCCAAGTGTTGCGAGACCGATGCCGGTGACGATCAGCGCCGCCGCGATCGCAAGGCTCATGTCGATCGGCTCGCCCAGCAGGATCGCGGCGCTGGCGATGCCGACGAGAGGTGTTGCGGTGGTGCCGAGCGAGGTCGTCAGGGCCGAGATACTCTTGTTCACCATCGACATCGCCCAATAGGCCAGCACCGTTCCGATCAGCCCGGAATACAGGAACAGCAGGACGAGCCTCCACGACCACTCCACCCGCGGCAGGCCCTCCGCGATGGTCGCGCTCACTGACAGCACGATAGTCGCCACCAGCACCTGCCAGATCAGAAGCTGGAGCGGCGAGGCGATCCAGCGATGCGCGCGAATATAGATGATGTTCCCGGCCCAGGAGATTGCGGCCAGGATAACCATGCCGGCGCCGAGCACGACATTGGCCCAGTCGATCGAGGCCGGGTTCAGGATGACGATCAGGCCGATCAGCCCCAGCAGTGCGCCGGCGAGCTTCGGCGGCGTCAAAGTGTCCTTCCCGAGCAGGGGCGCGGCGATCGCGACCCAGAGCGGGTGGTGTAGCCGAGCACGACGCCCTTGCTTGCGGGCAGGAAGCGCAGACCCGAAGCAACCAGAACCGAAAACAGCGTCATGTGCAGCAGTGCAACGCTGAGGACGACCTGAATGTCACGCCGGTCCGGGATCACTAGATTGTTGCTGAGCCCGAGGATCACGAACAATCCAGCCAGCGCGATCCAGCTCCGGATCGTCGCGCTCCACAGCGGCGGCACGAACTGCACCAGCTGCTTCGTCACCGACCAGTTCACGCCCCAAGCCAGCACGACGATGAGGAACAGGCCAACGGCCGCGCGGGGGGAAAGGGAGTTCATCTCACAGGTCCTTGAAGCAATCCGGTCCTGCGGATAGCTTCTATCTGGCACCTTAAGAAGTGCCAGATAGGAAAGGATTAAGGTGCCAGTTCCGGAAAGCCTGATCTCCGCCCAGATCGACCTGAACCGAGCCGACGACGAGGGGCTGGTGGCTCAACTGACGGGCCAGCTCCGCAGCTTGATCGCGAGCGGCCGTCTCGTCAAAGGCCGCACGCTGCCCTCGAGCCGCCGGCTTGCGAGCGATCTCGGCGTCTCGCGCAACACCGTGACCTATGCGTTCGAGCAGCTCGCCGCCGAGGGATATCTCGAAACGTCGCACGGCCGCCGTCCGATAGTCACGGTCGACGGCGGCGAGCGCGTCGCAGAGGCGGGCGCCGTCGCATCTCGCATGCGCCTTGGCAAGCCGCGGCTATCGCCCTGGGCTTCGAGCCTCACGCAGACCGACTGGCCGATGTCTTATCAGGCGCGACTGAGACCCTTGCGTCCCGGGCACGGCGATTTCAGGGAGTTTCCAAACGAGGTCTGGGCGCGTTGCCTGCGCCGCAGCGCCGTGCACGCGGCCAAGCGCGAGCTCGGACCGGTCAACCGGACGCGCCTGCGCGAGGCATTGGCGCATTATCTCGCGACCAGCAGGGGCGTGCGCGCGACGGCGGATCAGATCCTCGTTCTGCCGAGCGCGCAGGCTGCGCTGACCTTGATTGCGGCCGCCGTCATCACCCCCGGCGACGACGTTTGGGTCGAGGATCCCGGCTATCCTGGCGCCGCGGCCGCCTTCCGTGCGTCCGGTGCGCGCGTGATCGGGGTGAGGTTGGACGAGCAGGGCATGCAGCGGATTCCGGGACTGGCGGCCCCGACATTGATCTTCATGACGCCGTCGCACCAGCACCCGACCGGCCGCCTGATGTCGCTCTCGCGTCGCACGGAATTTCTTGGCCTGAGCAGGCCCGGCAAGACCTGGATCGTCGAGGACGATTACGACGGCGAATTCCACTATGACAGCCGGCCGGTGCCGGCTTTGCAGGGACTCGATGCCCATGGCCGCGTGTTCTATGTCGGCACGTTCTCGAAGGCCATGACCTCGGACATCCGGCTCGGCTATCTCGTCGTTCCGCCGGCACTGGTCAACATCCTCGAGATCGTACAGCGGCACATCGGACTGATCGCCGCGAGCCACATCCAGGAAGCACTGGCCGAGTTCATTGCCGACGGGCATTTCCTGGCGCATCTGCGCCGGATGCGCCGGATCTATCACGCCCGCCGCGATCATCTCGTCGAGGGATTGGAGCGCCATTTAGGCGACGTGCTCGCTGCCGAAGTGCCCCCGGGCGGCCTCCAGCTCGTCGCCCGCCTCAAGCGCGGCCGCGCCGATCAGGCGGCGGTCAAGCGGTTGGTCGAAGCGGGCGTTGAAACGCGTGCCCTGTCCGGCTTGGCACTGGGCAGGCCGCGCGATCACGGCCTGCTGCTCGGCTTCGCGGCCTGGCGCGAGAGCGAGATCACCGCGGCGGTACGGACGATGGCGTCCTGCTTCTAGCACAAGCGCGCTAATCCACGGCCTTGGTCACGATGCGGATTTCCGAGGTCAGCGTCCGGTGCACGGGGCACTTGTCGGCGATCTCCATCAATTTCTTGCGCTGCTCGGCATCGAGCGCGCCGTCCATCGCGATGTCGCGCTCGATCTGGTCGAGCATGCCATCGCGCGTCTCGCACTCCGCGCAGTCTTTTGCGTAGATCTTCGAATGTTTCAGCGAGACGGTGACACGATCGAGCGGCAGCGACTTGCGGTCGGCATAGAGGCGCATGGTCATGGAGGTACAGGCCCCGAGGCCAGCGAGCAGGAGATCGTAGGGACCAGGGCCGGCATCCTCGCCGCCGGCGGCGACCGGCTCGTCCGCGACCAGACGGTGCGGTCCGACGCTGACGACCTGGTTGAACTTGCTCTTGCGGGTCTCCTGCACCACGACCCGGCGCGGTGCCTCGGGGAGATCCATCGCCTTCGCAGGTTTTGCCGTGTCGATGTACCGGCTTGCCCAGGCCACGATGACGTCGGCTGCGTAGAGTGCGTCGGCCGGCTTGGTCAGGAGATGATCGGCATGATCGAGCGAGACGAAGCTCTTGGGATGCCGGGCGGAGACGAAGAGCTTCGTCGCATTGTCGATGCCGACCGTATCGTCGAGCGGAGAATGCATCACCAACAGCGCCTTGTGCAGGCCGGTGACGTCCTTCATCAGCTCGTGCTCGGCGATGTCGTCGAGGAATTCGCGCTTGATCCGGAACGGGCGCCCCGCGAGCGAGACCTCGACCTCACCCTGCGTTCGAATGTCGTCGAGATGCTCTTTGAACAGGCCGGTGACGTGGGCGGGATCGGATGGTGCCGCAATGGTCACAACCGCCTTGGCTTCCGGGATTTGGCCTGCTGCCGCGAGGATCGCGGCGCCGCCGAGGCTGTGACCGATCAGGATCGACGGCGCCTTGCGGAGGCTACGCAGGTGATCGGCGGCGCGCACGAGATCGGCGACGTTGGAGGAAAACGTCGAATTGGCAAAATCCCCTTCACTGGAGCCGAGGCCGGTGAAGTCGAAGCGCAGCACCGCGATGCCCTTGGCGGCGAGCGCGACCGAGATGCGTTTGGCGGCCAGCGTGTCCTTGCCGCAGGTGAAGCAATGCGCGAACAGTGCGAAGGCCGCGGGCTCGCCGTCGGGTAGCTCCAGCGCGGCCGAAAGTTGATGGCCGGCTTCGCCGGTGAATTGAAAGCGCTCTGTCGGCATGAGCTTCCCCCGTCCTTGCTTGAACCTAGTCGTCAGAATAGCGTTGCTCTGCCCAGGGATCGCCACGGTTATGGTAGCCACGGACTTCCCAGAAGCCCGGCGCGTCCTCGGTCAGGAACTCGATGGCCTGGAGCCATTTGGCGCTCTTCCAGAAATACAGATGCGGCACGACCAGCCGCACCGGGCCGCCATGTTCGGCCGATAGTGGCTCACCCGACCAGCTATGGGCAAGCAATGCGTCCTCGGCGGCGAAATCGTCCAGCGCGAGGTTGGTGGTGTAGCCGTCATGGGAATGCAGCACGACGAAGCGCGCGTCCGCACGCGGCCGGCAAGCCGCGAGCAGCTCGCGCGTGGCGAGCCCCTCCCACTCATTGTCGTAGCGCGACCAGGTGGTGACGCAGTGGATGTCGGAGGTGAACTGCGCCTGCTTCTGGGCGGCGAACTCGGCAAAGGTCCAGAACACGGGGTTCTCGATCGCGCCGTGGACGTCGAGCCGCCAGCGCTCGCGCGAAACCGGCGGCACGACCCCGAGATCGAGCACCGGCCAATCTTTTGTCAGATGCTGGCCGGGCGGCAGGCGCTGATCTTCCGGGCGCGTGATCTTGCCGGTCAAAAAACGGCCTTCGCGCGCCCATTTTTCCTTGGTGCGCGTCAGCTTGCTGTCGGGCGGCTCGTTGTCTTCGGCCATCGGCTACTCGTGTCGGTGCATCGCGGAGGCGTGCTTGGTGTCGCGCATGGTGGAATAGATGATCAGTGACAGGCAGATGATGCCGGCGAGATAGTAGTAGAACCACTCCTCATGCCCGATGCTCTTGAAATAGAGCGCGATCGCCGGCGCCGTGCCGCCGAACAGCGAGACGGTGATCGCATAGGGCAGGCCGACGCCGAGGGCGCGGACATTGGTCGGGAACAGCTCGGCCTTCACCACGGCGTTGATCGAGGTGTATCCCGCGACGAAAAGCCAGGCCCCGCAGATCAGGATGAACGCGATGAATGGCGACTTGGTTTCCTTGAGCGTCATCAGCAGCGGCACGGTTGCGAGCGTGCCGGCGACGCCGAAGAAGATCAGCAGCGGCTTGCGGCCGATCTTGTCGGAGATGGCGCCATAGATCGGCTGCAGGATGGTCGCAAAGATCAGCGTGCCGAAGATCACGAAAGTGGTCTGGTCTTCGGTCAACCCCACCGAAAGCTTGACGAAGGTCTGCATGTAGGTGGTGAAAGTGTAGAACGCCGCAGTGCCGCCCGCGGTCAGGCCGACCACCAGGAGCAGCTCGCGGGGATAGCGCAGCAAATTGGTGAGCGAGCCGGTCGGCTTCACCACCTTCCTGGCTTCTTCGAAGGCCTCGGTCTCGTGCAAGCCGCGCCGCATCACGGCGGCAAAGATCGCGAGCGCCGCACCGATCGCAAACGGGATGCGCCAGCCCCAGGCTCTCAGTTCCTCCGGCGTGAGGAAGATCTTTTGCAGAAGCAGAAGGACGATGATCGCGGTGAGCTGGCCGCCGATCAGGGTGACGTATTGGAAGCTCGAATAGAAGCCGCGGTGCTTGGGGTCGGCGACCTCGCTGAGGTAGGTGGCGCTGGCGCCGTATTCGCCGCCGAGACTCAAGCCTTCGATGACGCGGGCGAGCGCCAGGATCACCGGCGCGGCGAAGCCGATCGTGGCGTAGGTCGGCGTCAACGCGATGATCAGCGAGCCGAAGCACATGAAGACGACCGACAGCGTCAGCGAGATGCGCCGCCCGTAATGATCGGCGATATAGCCGAACAGCCAGCCGCCCAGGGGCCGCATCAGGAAGGTCGCCGCGAATACGACGGCGACATTCAACTGCTGGACGACAGGGTCGTTGCCGGGAAAGAAGGCGGGTGCGAAATAGAGCGCAAAGGCGGTGTAGGCGTAAAAGTCGTACCACTCGACGAGATTGCCGATCGAGCCAATGAAGATCGCCTTGATCCGGCGCTTGGCGTCGGCAACGTCAATGTGGTCGGAGGCCGGTCGGATTATTTGCTCAGTCACGTCCGGCCTCTCCGTATCGCTCTTTGGAGAGGTCTACATCGCCTTTCCGAGCAAAAATGGCAACTGGCGGGGGCCTCTGACGGTTCCCTGTGACCAGGTCACCGTGCCTGCCGGATCGAGGGCGAAGTCCGGAATTCGCTTCAGCCATTCCTCCAGCGCAACCTGCATCTCCATGCGCGCAAGGTTCGAGCCGACGCAGCGGTGGATGCCGAGGCCGAAGGCGGCGTGGCGGTTCTCGCGGCGGTCAATCACGACCTTGTCAGCATCCGGAAACATTTTCGGGTCACGGTTGGCGGCCGGGAAGGACAGCAGCACCATGTTGCCCGCCTTGACCGGGCAGCCCGAAATCGTGGTCTCCTTGACCACTTCGCGCGCCATCGTCACCGGCGAATAGGCGCGCAGCAGCTCCTCCACCGCGGTCGGGATCAGCTCGGGCTCGGCAATCAGGCGCTCGCGGTCGGCGGGCGTCCGGGCAAGGTGCCAGAGCGAGGAGCCGATCGCGCTCCAGGTGGTGTCGATGCCGGCAATCAGGAGCAGGCGCAGCGAGCCCAGCACATGCGAATCCTCGAGCGGATTGCCGTCCTTGTCCCGGGCATTCATCAGATAGGAAATGAGGTCGTCGGTTGGCTTGTTCTTGCGCGCCTCGATATGGGCGCTGAAATAGACGGTCATCTCCTGCACCGCCTGGAGCAGCGTGTTTTCGTCCTTGATGCCTAGTTCCAGGATCATGTGGATCCAGCGGATAAAGAGATCGCTGTCTGTCTCGGGGATGCCGAGCATGTGTGCGATCGCGCGAACCGGAATGTGCTTGGTGTAGCGCTCTGCCGCGTCCAGTCGGTCTTCAGCGATGAAACCATCGATCAACTCGTTGCAGATCGCGCGCACCCGCGGCTCCAGCTTCTTCATCGCGTCCGGCGTGAACGGCGGCAGCAGTAATTGCTTGGCTGGCTTGTGCACGGGCGGATCGGACGTGATCGGCGGGGCGGAGTTTCTGCTGGTGATCTCCGGCCGAACGTCTCGGACGATGATGCGACGCGAGGAGAAATGCTCGCTGTCGTTGGCGATCTCGCGCACGGCCTCATAGGTCGTCGGCATGTAACAACCGAGGAAGCGCTCGGTGTGCACGACCGGGCTTGCGGCGCGCAGCTCGTCCCAGATCGGGAAGGGATCTTCCGTCCATTGCGGATCGGTGTGGTCGAAATCATGGACCCAGCCGGTAACGGGCGGATGGGCGGCTGGCTGGCTGACGTCGGACATCTCGAAATCCCTTGGGGCTCGTGTTCGCGGAAAGCACGCGGGGCGGCAGCGGCTGCGCTACTCCTCGATCACGTCGATCGCGATTTCCGGACAATTGGATTTGGCAAGCCAGGCCTTGTCTTCGAGGCCGGGCGGGACGATGCCGTCGCCGGCTTCGTGGGCGTTGCCGTATTCGTCGAGCTCGAACAGCTCCGGCGCCAGCGCCTTGCAGCGCGCGTGTCCCTGGCATTTGTCGGGATCGACGTGAACCCTCAGTCGCTCTGTCATGGCGGCTCCCTCGGTCGTGTGCGCTCCGACCTGAAGGCGGCGCGCGCTCCCATCTGAGTTTTTGTTCAAGTTATAGGCTATTACATTCGCGGCAGGCTTCCCCTGTCAAGCGCAAACTTATAGGCTCTGCGCAACATGCGTTCACAACTTGCCCGCAAGCCCGAGAATACCTACCACCATGGCGATCTCCGCGACGCCTTGATCAAGGCCGCGCTGCGCGAAGCCGAGCAGGGCGGGACGGAGGCGATCAGCATCAAAGCGCTTGCGAAGCAGCTGGGCGTCTCGCAGCCGGCGCCCTACCGGCATTTCGCCGATCGCGAGGCGTTGCTTGCGGCGGTGACGGCGGAGGCGTTCCGGCAACTCAGCGCGCTTCTGCGTGCGGCGATGGCAAAGCCATCGAAGCGGTCGAAGCTGTCGCTGCTGGCGCAGGCGACGCTGGATTTCGGACTACGCCGGAATGGCATCTATCGCCTGATGTTCGCCTCGCGCACGGTGTCGTGCGCGGCGAAAGGCAGCGAGCTGCACGAAGCGACCCGCGAAACGTTTGCGCTCGTGATCGAGGCTCTGGAAGCTCCGGCAGTCGATTACCTGCGCGAGCGGCAAGCGCTCAAGATCTGGGCGGCGTTGCACGGCGTGGTGATGCTGGCCGAGCAGGGTCTGTTCACCGGCGAGGCGGCCCATGCCACACGCGAGGACCTGGTCGAGGATTTTGTCAGCGAAACGAAGGCAGCGCTTGCGGCGGCGATCAAGGGCGCGCGGCGCCGGAACAAGGCCGGCGCTTAGGTCTTCGCTTTCAGCAACTTCATCAGCTTCTCGATGGCGCTGTCAGGCGTGGTCACGACGGGACGGCCGGTAGCTTCTGCCACGAGAGGCGCAGTTGCCGCGATGCTGAACTGCGCGAGCGCGACGACGTCGCAATCGCACAAATCGCGTGAGGCTTCCACGATCAGCCGGTCATGCGTAGCGCGGTCGCCGCGGTCGAGCGCCGCCAGCGCTCCTTCGGCAAGTTTCGGCACGATCTGGACGGAGGCCGGAAACTCCGGCGGCATCGAGGCCAGCGTCGGCGGGAAGGTCGAGAGCAGGCCGATGCGCCGGCCCATCGTCACTGCCCGTGCGATCATGGCTTCGTTCGGCTTGAGCACCGGCATCGGCGCATGCACGCGCGCAACCGCCTCGATGCAGGGACCGAAGGCCGAGCAGGTGAACAGGATCGCATCCGCGCCTGTCGCCGCGGCGTAGCGACCGAGCGCAAGAAAGCGCGCGGTCATGGCATCATTGAGCTTGCCGTCACGCGCCAGGTCCGCCGACAGGCTGTCATCGAGCAGGTTCATCAACCGCGCTTCCGGCCACGCTTTTGCGAACGCAGCCTCGATCGGAGCGATGGAATGCTTGAGGGCGTGGATCAGCGCGATGCGAGGAGACGTCGTCATTGAACGTTACCTGATACAAGGTCGGGTGTCCCGGGCGCAGCGCGTCCGGGACACGCTAAGCGTTTACTTGAACGGCACGGCGTACATCAAGCCGCCCTTGCTCCAGAGGCCGTTGAGGCCGCGCTCGAGCTTCAGCGGGCTCGCCTTGCCGACATTGCGCTCGTAGATCTCGCCGTAATTGCCGGTGGCCTTGAGGGCCGTGACCAGCCATTTATTGTCGAGCCCGAGCCGCGAGCCGAGATCGCCGGAGGCACCGAGCAGGCGCTGGATCGCGGGCGTCTGCGACTTCGCCATCTCGTCGACATTGCCCTGTGTGACGCCAAGCTCTTCGGCCTCGATCAGGCCGTAATGCAGCCAGGTGATGATGTCGCTCCAGACCTCGTCGCCATTGCGGGTGAAGGGGCCGAGCGGCTCCTTGCTGATGGTCTGCGGCAGTACGACGTAGTCGGCCGCGTTCGGCGCCGCGGTCGTGACGGCGCCAGCAAGCGCGGAAGCGTCCTGGGTCATGGCATCGCAACGGCCGCCGAAGAAGGTCTGGTACATGGTGTCGACGCGGTCGAACACCAGCGGCTTCCAGTCGATGCCGTTGGCGCGGCCATAATCGCCGAGCGTGACCTCATGCGTGGTGCCCTGCGCGACGCAGACAGTGGCGCCCTTGAGATCCCTAATCTCCTTCACGCCGAGGTCCTTCTTCACCACGAAGCCCTGACCGTCGTAGAAGTTGACCGGTCCCTGCCGCAGGCCCAGCGTGACACCGCGCAGATAGGTCTGCGTCGAGTTGCGGTAGAGCACGTCGATCTCGCCGGACTGGAGCGCGGTGAAGCGGTTCTGCGCGGTCAGCGAGACGTAACGCACCTTGCTGGCATCGCCGAGCACGCCGGCGGCGAGCGCGCGGCAATAATCGACGTCGAGACCCTTGTAGTTGCCTTGCGAATCCGGCGCGGAGAAGCCGGCAAAACCGGCGCTGACGCCGCATATCAGCGTGCCGCGGCTCTTCACAGTGTCGAGCGTTGCCGCCGATGCGACCACCGTCGATGCCGCGAGCACGCCGGCTACGATAACCACTTTCCTCATCATGCTATTCTCCCCTCAGTGATTGACACTACGCAATACGTTGTCGACGGCCGTGCCGAGCTTGTCGACGATCAGGTCGATCTCGTCCGGCGAAGCGATATAGGGCGGCGCCAGCAGCACGTGGTCGCCGCGGATGCCGTCCACGGTGCCGCCGCCGGGATAGCAGCCGAGACCGTTGGCGAAGGCCTCCGCCTTGATCTTCTGGTTCAGCTTCAGCGCGGGATCGAACGAGGTCCGGCTGGCGCGATCGGCGACGAGCTCGATCGCCCAGAACAGGCCGCGGCCCCTGATGTCGCCGACATGGCGGTGATTGCCGAAGCGCTCTGTGAGCCGCTGCTCGAGCAGCTTGCCGCTCTCCTTGACCCGGTCGAGCAGGCCGTCCTCGCGGATCACGTCCTGCACCGCGAGCGCAGCAGCGCAAGCGAGGGGATGCGCGAGATAAGTGTGGCCGTGCAGGAAGGCGCCCGAACCTGCGCGGATTGTGTCGATGATCCTGCCGCTCGCGAGCATCGCGCCGATCGGCTGGTAGCCGCCGCCGAGACCCTTGGCAATCGCCTGGATGTCGGGCGCCACGCCTTCCTGCTCCCAGGCGTGCGTGGTGCCGGTGCGGCCCATGCCGCACATGACCTCGTCGAGAATGAGCAGCGCACCGTGGCGGTCGCAGATCTCGCGCACCGCCTTGAAGTAGCCGTCCGGCGCCGTCACGGCACCTGCGGTGGCGCCGACGACGGGCTCTGCGAGGAACGCGGCGACGGTATTGGTACCGAGCCGCTGAAACTCGGCTTCGAGCTCGGCCGCAAGCCGGGCGACGAATTGCGCATCGGATTCGCCCTCGTGCTTCTCGTGATAGGCGAAGGCCGGTGTCACGTGGCTGAAGGCTGCGGAGAGCAGCGGCGCGTAGGGTGCGCGGCGCCAGGCATTGCCGCCCGCCGCGAGCGCGCCGAGCGTGTTGCCGTGATAGCTCTGGCGCCGGGCGATGAAATGCTGCCGCTGCGGCTCGCCGCGCTCGATGAAATATTGCCGCGCGAGCTTGATGCTGGCCTCGATCGCCTCCGACCCGCCGCTGACGAAATAGGCGTAGGCGAGGCCGCCGGGCTCATGGCCGACCAGCCTCTCGGCCAGCGCCTCCGCCGGCTCGGACGAGAAGAAGGCTGTGTGGGCATAAGCGAGGGTCGAAGCCTGCTTCGTGATCGCTGCGATCACGCGCGGATGCTGGTGGCCGAGACAGGAGACCGCAGCTCCGCCGGAGGCGTCGATGATGCGCCGCCCGTCCTCGGCGAAGAGGTAGACGCCTTCGCCACCGATCGCCTTGGGCGGCGTTTCGCGCAGCGAGCGATGCAGCATGCGGCTGGTGCGAGCGGCCATGGGTCAACCTTTCTCTGAAACGTAAGTTGAAGCCGCGGCCAGCCGCGCCTCGCTATGCTCCAGCCGCTTCTTCGCGGCCGTGCCGCCGAGCGAAAACGTCACGGCGGCCAGCGATTGCGCGATCGCAATGGCGCCGGTGAGGCTCGGGAAAAAGCCGGGAGAGGAGGCCGCCTCGAACAGCAGCACGTGGTCGGCGCCTTCAGCCATCGGCGCCGAAGGGCTGTCGGCGATCGCGATCAGGGCCGCGCCGGCGCGATAGGCGGCCTGCGCGACCCGGACGCTTGCATGGGTGTAGGGCATGAAGCCGATGACGATGACGGCCTCGCCGGGCCGAAACGCGCCGAGGTCGAGATCGTCGGGGCCGGAGGCGCCGACGAGTTGCACCTGTTCGGGACGAAACAGCCGGAGCTCGTAGTTCAGCAATTCCGCGACGCTGCGGCAGCTCCGATAGCCGGTGATCCAGATCCGTTTTGCGTCGTGGAGCGCGCGCGCCGCCTCCGCAATCGGCTGGGCCGGGATGCGCGGAAGGCCGGCGGCCTCGGCCTCCAGCTTTTCGGTAACGAGCGCGACATCGGCGTTCGGGCCGTGGCGGCGGCTCCGGGCGCGGCCGGAGAAAGGCGCTATCTGCGAGGGCCGCCGCGCCTCCGTCAGTGCGGCGCGCAATTCATCCCAGCCCGAATAGCCGATCGCCTTGGCAAGCCGCGTGAACGCGGCGGGATCGGCGCCGGCCACCGCTGCGAGATCGCGCATCGAACGCGTAGTGGCGTCGTAATCGTTGGCCGCGACGAAACGCCCGACCTCCTGCAACCGCATCGGAAGCGATGGCAATGCAATGCACAGTTCGCTCAGGGGCGAGGATTTCGCGGGTTCGGTCATGAAACATTTGTTGCACGAAGTAGAGTTTGGTGCAACAGTTGACGTACGCCGCCGGAAATCGCCGTTTCGCGAAGGATTTTTGTGCTGTGACGTCAGACGCTCCGAGACCGCCGCCGCGCCGCCGCTTCTTCGGCGCTTTCGGACGGCGCGAGCTGAAAGGCCTGTTCTGGCAGGCCCTGGTGGTCGGGATCGCAGTCGCGGTCATCGTCTTCCTCTGGTCCAACACGGTGACCAATCTCTCCGCGCGCCGCATCACGACCGGATTTGCCTTCCTCGGCCGTGAGGCCGGCATGCCCATTGCCGACAGCCTGCTCGCCTACAATCCGAGAGACTCATATCTCTGGGCCTTCGTCGTCGGCATCGCCAACACCCTGCGCGTCGCCGTGATCGGAATCGTGCTTGCAACCATCCTGGGCACGGTGATCGGCATCTCGCGGCTGTCGGCCAACTGGCTGCTGTCGCGGCTCGCTGCGGTGTATGTCGAAACGCTCCGCGATATCCCGCTGCTGCTCCAGCTCCTGTTCTGGTACGTGCTGATGCAAGCGCTGCCGGCCGCGCGCGCGGCATGGCGGCCGATCGAGGGCGTGTTTCTGTCCAATCGCGGGTTGATTTTGCCGGCGATTCCGATCGGGACGCCGCAGCTTTGGGTGCTCGGCACGGCAATGCTCGGGCTCGTCGCGGTCTATGTCATCCGGCGGGGGCTCATCGCGCAGCAAATGCGCGACGGCAAGCCGCGGCCGACCTGGGCTTTTGTGCTCGGGCTGCTCGTTGTGCTGCCTGCGGCGGTGTCCGTGCTGCTCGGCGTGTCCTGGACGATCGAATGGCCCGGGTTGCGCGGCTTCAACTTCGTCGGTGGGCTGACGCTCGCGCCGGAATATTTTGCGTTACTGATCGCGCTCGTCACCTACACCTCGGCCTTCATCGCCGAGATCGTGCGCAGCGGCATCCAGTCGGTGCCGCGCGGGCAGTGGGATGCCGCCAACGCGCTCGGACTGCGCCGCAGCTTCATGCTGCGGCAGATCATCCTGCCGCAGGCACTGCGCGTGATCGTGCCGCCAATGACGAGCCAGTACCTCAACCTGACCAAGAACTCTTCGCTTGCGGTCGCGATAGGCTATCAGGACGTGGTCTCGATCGCCAACACGACGCTGAACCAGACCGGGCAGGCGATCGAGGCCATTGCTTTGATCATGGCGGTGTTTCTCACCATCAGCCTCGGCATCAGCTTCTTCATGAACTGGTACAATTCGCGTATCGCGCTGGTGGAGCGCTGACCATGACGGCGATCGCCGAGATTCCGGAAGCACCGCGCGCCGCCCGCCGGCCGCAGATCGGCAACCCGGTGCTGCGTTGGTTGCGCACGAACTTATTCTCGTCGATCCCGAACGGCATCCTTTCGGTCGTATTGCTGGCGGTGCTCGCAAAGGCCATCTTCAGCTTCGTGCAGTGGGGCATTGCCAATGCGGTCTGGCTCACCCCGGCGAACGATTCCAGCGCCTGCCGCGCGGTACGCGGCGTCGGTGCATGCTGGGCGATCATCCCCGAGAAATATCGCTTCATCCTGTTTGGCACCTATCCGTTCGACGAGCAGTGGCGGCCGGCGCTGGCGGTGCTGCTCTTCATTGGCCTGTTCTATCTCTCCAGCCGCCGCGCCTTATGGCGGCGCGAACTGGCCTATCTCTGGATCGGAGCGCTCGCGCTGATCAGCGTGCTGATGTGGGGCGGCATATTCGGCTTGTCGTTCGTCTCGCAGGACCGTTGGGGCGGCCTACCGGTGACACTGATCCTGGCGACCTTTGGTCTGGCTTTCGGCTTCCCGCTCGGCATCCTCGTCGCACTCGGCCGGCGTTCAAAACTGCCCGCGATCCGCTCGGTCAGCGTGCTCTATGTCGAGTTGATCCGCGGCGTGCCGCTGGTCAGCCTGCTGTTCATGGCGAGCGTCATGTTTCCGCTCTTCATGCCGAACGGTTTCAACATCGACAAACTCCTGCGCGCGCAGGTCGCGATCATCCTGTTTGCGGGTGCCTATCTTGCCGAAGTCATTCGTGGCGGCCTCCAGGCCGTGCCGCGCGGGCAATACGAGGCGGCCGACGCGCTCGGTCTGTCCTACTGGCGCAAGAACAGGCTGATCGTCCTTCCGCAGGCGATCCGTCACGTCATCCCGCCGCTGGTCAACACCTTCATCGCCTTCTTCAAGGACACCAGCCTCGTCCTGATTATCGGGATCTTCGACTTGCTGACGACGGCCAAGACCGCGATCATCGATCCGGCGTGGCAGCAATTCTCCGTCGAAGTCTACATCTTCGTCGCCGCCATCTATTTTGTCTTCTGCTTTGCGATGTCGCGGTATAGCCGCAGCCTGGAGGCGACGAGCGGAAGGTGATGCTTCTTTACCTCGCCCCGCTTGCGGGGAGAGGTCGATCGCGAAGCGATCGGGTGAGGGGGAATCTCCGCGAGTTGATTGCCACCGTCTTCGCGGAAGTAGCCCCTCACCCCAACCCTCTCCCCGCAAGAGTGGGGCGAGGGAGTTTACCGAGCCGCTGAGCCTTCCTCGTCCTAATTCTTCACCCGCGGATCAATCGGCGTCGTGCCGCGCACACCCAGAATATCCTCCAGCACCTTCGCGCCGGCGATCACCTGTGCATCCGCGCGTGGCGCGCCGACCACCTGCAGGCCGACCGGCAGGCCCGACGCCGTGAAGCCGCACGGCAGCGACAACGCGGGACAGCAGGCGAGCGTGATGGCGTAGACGATGCCGAGCCATTCGACGTAATTCTCGAACTTCTTGCCGGCGCATTCGGCGACATAGCGGTGCTCGATCGGGAAGGGCGGCACTATGGTGGTCGGTACCAGCAGCAGATCGTAGCTCTTGAAGAACTCGACCGCGCGGGCGGTCATGCCGACGCGCTGCGACTCGGCGCGTTCGAGCTGCTCGATCGTGAGCTTGAGGCCTTCCTCGATGTTCCAGATCACTTCGGGCTTGAGCAGGTCGCGCTTGGTGCGCAGCAGCTGCGCCTTGCTGATCGCGAAGTCGAACGCGCGCAGCACGTGGAAGCACTCGTGCGCCTCGCGCCAGTCCGGATGCGCCTCCTCGACGATGGCGCCGGCTTCGGCAAAGCGTTCCGCCGCCTTTCGCGTGATCGCTTTGACTTCGGGATCGACCGGCGTGATGCCGAGGTCCGGCGAGTAGGCGATGCGCTTCGGTTTGTTGCCTGATTGCGCCGCCGAGAGAAACGACGTCAAGGGCGCCGGCAGCGACAGCGGGTCGGCGGCATAATCGCCGCTCATGGCATCCAGCAGCAGCGCGAGATCCTCGACGTTGCGGGCCATCGGACCAACGACGCCGAGATTGCGGTCGATGGCCGCTTTCGGCGTGTGCGCGACGCGGCCGATGCTCGGCCGCATGCCGACGACGCCGCAGAACGCCGCGGGACTGCGCAAGGAGCCGCCCATGTCGGAGCCCTGCGCGAGCCAAGCCATGCCGGTCGCGAGCGCAACGGCCGCGCCGCCCGAGGAGCCCGCGGCGGATTTGGATGTATCCCAGGGATTGAGGGTCGCGCCGAACACCTCGTTGAACGTGTTCGCACCGGCGCCGAACTCCGGCGTGTTGGATTTGGCGTAGACGACCGCGCCGTTACCTTCGAGGTTCTCCACCATGAGGTCGGACTGCTTGGGCACATTGTCCTTGAAGATCGGTGAGCCCTGGGTGTTCAGCACGCCAGCAACATCGGTCAGGTCCTTGATCGGCACTGGCAGACCCGCGAGCAATCCGCGCGCACCGGCCGGCTTCCGCATCAGCGCCTTTGCGCTATCCCGCGCGCGGTCGAAGCAGAGCGTCGGCAGCGCGTTGACCTTGCCATCGACTTCGCCGATGCGCTTCTCCAGCGCATCCAACAGTTCCAGCGGCGAGACGTCGCCGGACCGCAGCTTGTCGACGACGGCGCAAGCGGTTTCTCGGATCAACTCTTGAGACAACTATTTTACTCCTGTGCTTGTGCTAGGCTCCGTCCTTGCAAGGAGCGAAGCGACTTGTCCGCCTTCGCTAAAGCTTCGGCGGACAAGTCGCTGCGCTCGCAACGACGTGGACAGAGTTAACCCCATCCCGCGCTGATTCCGCCGTCCACCGTGTAAATCACGCCGGACGTATAGCCTGCGCGATCGGACGCGAGGAACGCCATGAGATCGCCGATCTCGCGCGCATGTGCAGGCCTGCCGAGCGGCAGGCTTTTCTGGAATTCCTTGTAGCGGTTCTCGTCGCCGAACTGGTGCTTTGCCCGCGTCTTCAGCAGGGTGACGTGACGGTCGGTGCCGACGGGGCCGGGATTGATGCCGACCACGCGGATGTTGTCGGCGAGGCTCTTGCCCCCGAGCGCGCGGGTGAAGGCCATCAGGGCGGCGTTGCCGGCGCTGCCGCAAATGTAGTTGGCGTCGAATTTCTCGCCGGCCGCGCCGATGTCGTTGACGATCACGCCGCCGCCCTTCGCCTTCATCTGCGCATAGATCATGCGCGTGAGGTTTATGTAGCCGAACACTTTCAACTCCCAGGCGTGCCGCCAGGTCGCCTCGTCGATCTTGTCGATGGAGCCGCCGGGAATGTCGCCGGCGTTGTTGACGAGTACGTCGATGTCGGCGGCTTCCCTGGCGAGCCGCGTCAAATCCTCGCTCTTGCGCAAATCCACGATGCTGCTGGCGGCATCGATCTGGTGCGCCGAGCGCAAGCGCTCGGCCAGAGCCTTGAGTTGATCGCCGTTGCGGGCGGCGAGCAGGAGATGGCAGCCTTCCTCGGCAAAGGCTTGGGCGGCGGCTGCGCCGATACCCTTGGACGCGCCCGTGATCAGGACGCGCTTGCCACGCAGATGCAGATCCATGGGAGTTACTCGCAGGAGAGGAACAGGAATGAAATCAGTAGGCGGTCGGCCGCGCCATGGTCAACATTGCAGTGCAGCGTTGCACTGCCGCCGCGTTTGGTCCATTGCAGTGCGGTCAAAAAGGCGGCGGCTGCCGGACCAATCAAGGACGTTCTCGATGAGCAAGAAACAATACCGGATCGCGGTCATTCCCGGCGACGGCATCGGCAAGGAAGTGATGCCGGAGGGTCTGCGCGTTCTGGAGACCGCGGCGAAGAAGCACGGCGTGTCGCTTCATTTCGATCATTTCGACTTCTCGTCCTGGGACTATTACGAGAAGCACGGCCAGATGATGCCGGACGATTGGAAAGAAAAGATCGGCAAGCACGATGCCATCTACTTCGGTGCGGTCGGTTGGCCGGCCAAGATTCCGGATCACGTCTCGCTCTGGGGCTCGTTGATCAAGTTCCGCCGCGAGTTCGATCAGTATGTGAATTTGCGCCCCGTGCGGCTGATGCCGGGCGTGCCGTCGCCACTGGCTAACCGCAAGCCCGGCGACATTGATTTCTGGGTGGTGCGCGAGAACACCGAAGGCGAATATTCCTCCGTCGGCGGCCGCATGTTCCCGGACACCGACCGTGAGTTCGTGACGCAGCAGACGGTGATGACCCGCGTCGGCGTCGATCGCATCCTGAAGTTCGCATTCGAACTCGCGCAGTCGCGGCCGAAGAAGCACCTGACGTCGGCGACCAAGTCGAACGGCATCTCCATCACCATGCCCTATTGGGACGAGCGCGTGGAGGCGATGGCGAAAAAGTTTCCGGGCGTGAAGTGGGACAAGTACCACATCGACATCCTGACCGCGAACTTCGTGCTGCATCCGGACTGGTTCGACGTCGTGGTCGGCTCCAATCTGTTTGGTGACATCCTGTCCGATCTCGGCCCGGCCTGCACCGGCACCATCGGCATCGCGCCGTCAGGCAACATCAACCCCGAGGGCAATTTCCCGTCGGTGTTCGAGCCGGTGCACGGCTCGGCGCCCGATATCGCGGGACAGGGCATCGCCAATCCGATCGGCGCAATCTGGTCCGGCGCGATGATGCTCGAGCATCTCGGCGAGAAGGAAGCCGGCAAGTCGATCGTCGATGCGATCGAGCGAACGCTGGCCGAGCGCACGCTCCGCACCAAGGACCTCGGCGGCAACGCCGACACGACCGCATGCGGCAAGGCGGTTGCGGAGATGGTGGATTGAGCCGAGTTACCAACCACGGGTCGTCCCGGCGAAGGCCGGGACCCATAACCCCAGGGAGTGGCTGTGGAGTGAAGCTGGTAACTCCGAGCCTTCGCCAAACTGCTTTTTGTGGTTATGGGTCCCGGCTTTCGCCGGGACGACCAATCTGAGTCTATGACTCCAATCAGCCCGCGATCTTCTCGATCGCCGCCTGATCCAACCCGAACGTTTTCCCAGCCAGCAAAATATCCCGCCACGTGGTCGGATCGACCGGAATGCCTTCAGCGAGCCGCTTCTTCTTCGTCTCGCGTTCGGGCTCACCCGCGATCTTCACCTTGTCAACGCCGGGGGCGGGCGGTGAGCCGGTGTGCCAGGCGACGAAGCTCTCGACTTCGCGCGCGAGATTCTCACCAGTGCCGAGCTTGCCGGGGTCGATGATGATCGAGAGCATGCCGTTGAGGACGTTGTACTTGCCATCGGATGGGCCCTTGACCACTTGTCCGCCGGAGAGCGCGCCGCCGAAGATTTCGCACACCAGCGCGAGCCCCGAACCCTTGTGCTCGCCGAACGGCAGGATGGCGCCGTGCGGCGGGATCACGGTGTAGCGCGGGTTGGTGGTCGGCTTGCCCTCGTTGTCGATGATGGTGCCGGGCTCGAGCTCGACGCCCTTGTTGTGGGCGACGCGGGTCTTGCCCTGCGCGATCCTGCTGGTGGCGAAGTCGAGCACGATGGGGTCTTTGCCCGCGCGCGGGATGCCGACGCAGAACGGGTTGGTGCCGTGGCGCCCATCGCTGCCGCCCCAGGGGGCCACGATCGGACGCGAGATCACGTTGACGAAGTGAATCGAGACCAGTCCGTGGTCGATGCACTGCTCGGCCCAGTGGCCGATGCGCCCGATGTGGTGCGAGTTGGAGAGGCCGACGAGACACACGCCGTTGCGCTTGGCGCGCTCGGCCGCCAGCTCCATCGCTTCATGGCCGATGACCTGCCCATAGCCGGTGAGGCCGTCGAGCGTGAGAAGCGGACCGGTATCGAGCACGATCTTGACGTGCTGGTTCACGGCGAGGCCGCCCGTGGTGACGCTCTGGACATAGCGCGGGATCATGCCGACGCCGTGGGAGTCGTGCCCCTTGAGGTTTGCCTCGACCAGGTTGGTGGACACGAGCTCGGCTTCTCGGTCTGTAGAGCCGCCGGCCTTGACGATGGCACTGATGGCTTCGATGAGCGGTTGTGCCTTGATGGTGCGATAATCGGCCATTGTTGTTGCTCTTATCCCTTTACGATCCGGCGGCAGTGCTCCCACGCCGCGCCAATCAGGTTCTCGCTCGCCTCCGGGGTCCGGAACGCCGAATGCGCCGACAACGTCACGTTGGGGAGCTTGGTCAGCGGATGATCCCCAGGCAATGGCTCGATGTTGAAGACGTCGAGGCCGGCATGGCGGATGTGGCCCGACTTCAGCGCGTCGATCATGGCGGCCTCGTCGATGACGGCGGCGCGGGCGGTGTTGATGAGGATGACGCCCGGCTTCATTTTCGCGATCATCTCGCGGGTGATCATGCCGCGCGTCTCGTCGTTGAGCAGCAGATGCAGCGATACGACGTCTGCTCTCGCCAACACCGAATCGAGATCGACGAATTCCACGCCCGGATAGCTCTTCGGCGAGCGGTTCCAGGCGATCACCTTCATGCCGCTGCCCGAGGCAATGCGCGCGACTTCCCCGGCAATGCCGCCGAAGCCGATCAGGCCGAGCGTCTTGCCGGTGAGCTGCATGCCGTCTTCGCGCAACCAGTTTCCGCCGCGCATCTCGCGGTCCATCATCGCGATGACGCGGGCCGAAGCCCACATCAGCGCGATCGCGCATTCCGCCACCGCCGTGTCGCCATAGCCCTTGATCAGGTGCACGGAGATGCCGAGCTCGGCGAGCTCTTCCGGGTTCATGTAGCTGCGCGCGCCGGTGCCGAGGAACACGACGTGCTTCAGCCCTGTGCACTTCTTCGCGACATCGGTCGGCAGCGCGGTGTGGTCGACGATTGCGATTTCGGCGCCGTCGAGGATTTCAGGATATTGCTCGGGCTTGATGTCGGGATCCCTGTGGATCCGCACTTTGGGATCGCCGGGCTGCTCCAGCCGCTCCATGATTACGGCCAAGGCTTCATTGGCGTCGACGAAAACTCCGCGCATGGCTCTCTCCGGTCAGGATGCGACGCCGGCGATCGCCAGCACAGTGTGCATGAGGACGTTGGTGCCCGCGGCGCAATCGGGCTGCGTGGCGTCCTCCAGCTCGTTATGGCTGATGCCGTCCTTGCAGGGCACGAACACCATTGCGGCGGGCATGATTGTGTTGAGATTGCAGGCGTCGTGGCCGGCGCCGGAGGTGATGCGGCGAGAGGAGTAGCCGAGCGTCTTCGCCGCGTTCTCGACGGCAGCAATCAGCTTGGGATCGAAATGCGTTGGCGGCTTGCGCCAGACCAGGTCGATCTTCACCTCGACCTTGCGGCGCGCGGCGATCTCGCCAATCGCGGTGCGCAAATCGCGATCGAGCGCATCCATGATCGCGCCATCCGCACTGCGGCAATCCATCGTGAAGGCGATCTCGCCGGGAATGACGTTGCGGGAGGGGTTTGCGATCACGGCCTCGCCGATGGTGCCGACGGCCTTCGGCCCGTGCCTCTTCGCAATGGCCTCCATCGCCAGCACGATCTCGGACAGCGTCGCCAACGCATCGCGCCGCAGCGGCATCGGGGTCGATCCGGCATGGCTCTCGAAGCCGGAAATCTTGCCGTCGTACCAGAGCACGCCCTGGCCGGAATCGACCACGCCGATGGTCTTGCCTTCGGCTTCCAGGATCGGACCCTGCTCGATGTGCAACTCGACGAAACAGCCGAGCTTCTGGAAGCCGACCGGCTTGTCGCCGCGATAGCCGATGCCATCGAGCGCCTGGCCGACGGTGACGCCTTCGACGTCCTTGCGCGACAGGATGTCGTCGGTGGTGAAGTCGCCGACATAAGCGGCGGAGGCCATCATCGCAGGAGCGAAGCGCGAGCCCTCTTCGTTGGTCCAGTTGACGACGCAGATCGGCGCCTCGGTCTCGATGCCAGCGTCGTTCAGCGTGCGGATCACTTCGAGCGCACCGAGCGTTCCCAGGATGCCGTCATACTTGCCGCCGGTGGGCTGCGTATCGAGATGCGAGCCGATACCGACGGGCAGCTTCGACATGTCGCGTCCTTTGCGCAGGCCGAACTGCGAGCCGAGCGCGTCGGTGTGCACCTCTAAGCCGGCGTCCTCGCAGGCCTTGCGGAACCAGTCGCGCACCAGCTTGTCCTCTGCGCTCAGCGTCAGCCGCCGCACGCCGCCCTTGGCCGTCGCGCCGAACTGCGCGGTCTCGTGGATGGAGCCCCAGAGGCGGGCGGAATCGATTTGCAAATTGGTGGCGGCTCGGCTCATGCGGTCAGTCCATCTTAGCTGTCATTCCGGGTTCGCTCTTCGAGCGCCCCGAATGACGAAAGAAAATCCGGCGCCTGTTTCAATGACGCGCCGGCGCGGGCGCGTCAACTGCGAGGCTGCTCTGCGCGATCTGACATGCAAGCTCGGCGACCCGTTCCACCGCCACGACATCCGGCGAGGCGAGCCAGCTCGCGGTGAATGTCAGCGGCGCGATTTTGAGATCGGTGTCGAGCAGTTGCAACCGCCCGTCTGCGAGCTCGCTCTCGACGATGGCGTCGGGGATCACGGCGATGCCGAGGCCCTCCACCGCCATGTGGATGACGGTCGCAAGCGAGGCGGAGGCGTGCAGCCGGATCGGCGGCAGCTCCGGCCGATCGAACACTTCGCGCACGACCTCGTAAGGCTTGGTCTTGCGCGGGAAGGTGATGATCGGAAAGCGCGCGAGATCCGCCGGCGTCACTGGACCCTTGCCGAGCCCGAGCGAAGGACTTGCCAGAAAGCCGATCGGATAATCGGCGAGCACGCGGTTGTGGACGCCGGAGGCCGACAGCGGCCCGACCACGAACGCCAGCTCGATCTCCTGCGCGAGCAGGCGCGCGGTCAGGTTCGGCGTGATGTCGACCTCGATCTCCAGCGACAGGTTCGGGTAGACCTCGTTCATGCTCTTCACCAGCCGCGGCAGCCAGGTGTGCACGATGGTTTCGGCGACGCCGAGCCGCATCACGCCGCGCATCGCCGAGCGATCGCCGATCTCAGCGATCATCGCGGCCCGCAGGCCGATCAGCTTCTCCGCGTAGACCATCATCTGCCGGCCGCTCGGCGTCGGCGAGGCCACGCGATGGTCGCGATTCAGGAGCTTCACACCCATCTCGCGCTCGAGCTGGGCGATGCGCTGGGAGATCGCCGGCTGGGTCGTGTTGAGGCGTGCTGCGGCGCCGCGAAAGCTGCCGAGCTTCACAACCCAAAGAAACGTCTCGATCGATCTGAAGTCCAGCATTGGAAGGATTTCCCGTCCGATAAATGAAATTTATCGATATTGATTAGAAAGGAAGATTAGACTTTATAGCACGCGTGGTGTTGGCTTGTCTTTGTCGAGTTTATAGGCAGGTCGATCCCATGACTGTTTTGGTGGCAGTGCAGCAAACTGAAACGCCCGACACGCTCCCGAGCCGCAAGGCGCGGCTCGCCTACCGCGAGGGGCTGGTCGCCTCCACCGCCGGCGTTGCCCCCGGCTTCGTCCAGGGCAATCTGGCGATCCTGCCGGCCGAATATGCCGGTGCCTTTCACCGCTTCTGCCAGCTCAATCCGAAGCCGTGCCCGATCATCGGCATGTCCGACGTCGGCAGTCCGCACATCCCGGCGCTGGGCGCCGATCTCGACATCCGCACCGACGTGCCGCGTTATCGCGTCTGGCGCGACGGCGAGGTGGTGGACGAGCCGACCGATGTGACAAAGCATTGGCGCGACGATCTCGTGACCTTCGTGCTCGGCTGCTCGTTCTCGTTCGAAGAGGCGCTGCTCGACGAGGGCATGCCGATCCGCCACATCGAGCACAATGTGCGCGTGCCGATGTATCGCACCAACATCGCCTGCGGCGAATCCGGTCCCTTCGCCGGTCCCATGGTGGTGTCGATGCGTCCGTTCAAACCGGCGGATGCGATCCGCGCGGTGCAGATCACCTCGCGCTATCCGGCTGTCCATGGCGCGCCCGTGCATCTCGGCCATCCGCATCTGATCGGCATCAAGGACATCGCCAAGCCCGATTATGGCGATCCGGTGCCGGTCGCCGACGACGAGATTCCGGTGTTCTGGGCGTGCGGCGTGACGCCGCAATCGGTCATCAACGCCGCAAAGCTGCCGTTCGCGATCACGCATTCGCCGGGCCTGATGCTGGTGACGGATCTCAAGAACAGGACCATGGCCGTGATTTAGTGGGCAGCATTTGCTGCTTCTTCGAGCTTTACCGCATCCATCAATCGCTTCATTCGATCAGCCGAAATTCAGTAACAGGGGACTTTGCCATGACGATCACTCGCCGCGACGTATTGTTAGGAGCCACCGCTACGGCCGCGCTGGTGCCGCTGGCAGCGCGCGCACAGACTTCGGAAGTCGTGATCGGCGTGATCTATCCGTTCTCCGGCGGCAGCGCGCAGCAGGGCGTCGACGCGCAGAAGGCGTATGAGACCGCGCTCGAAGTCATCAACAAGGCCACGGATTTCGACCTGCCGCTGGCCAAGGGCGAGGGCCTGCCGGGCCTCGGCGGCGCAAAAGTGCGCCTCGTGTTCGCCGACCATCAGGCCGATCCGCAGAAGGGCCGTGCCGAAGCCGAGCGCCTGATCACGCAGGAGAAGGTCTGCGCCATCATCGGCACCTATCAGAGCGCGGTCGCCGTCACGGTCAGCCAGATCTGCGAGCGTTATCAGATCCCGTTCGTCTCCGCCGACAACTCCTCGCCGAGCCTGCATCGCCGCGGCCTGAAATATTACTTCCGCGCCTCGCCGCACGACGAGATGTACTCGGCCGCGATGTTCGACTTCTTCGATGCCTTGAAGAAGAAGGGCACCAAGATCGAGACGCTGTCGCTGTTCCACGAGGACACCATCTTCGGCACCGATTCCGGCAACGCCCAGGCCAAGATCGCCGGCGAGCGCGGTTACAAGATCGTTTCCGACATCAAGTATCGCGCCAACTCGCCCTCGCTCTCGGCCGAGGTGCAGCAGCTCAAGAGCGCGAACGCCGACGTGCTGATGCCCTCGAGCTACACCACCGATGGCATCCTGCTGGTGAAGACCATGGGCGAGCTCGGTTACAAGCCGAACGCGATCGTGGCGCAGGACGCCGGCTTCTCCGAGAAGGCGCTCTACGACGCCGTCGGCGACAAGCTCGAAGGCGTGATCTCGCGCGGCACCTTCTCGCTCGATCTCGCGCAGAAGCGCCCGATGGTCGGCAAGATCAACGATATGTTCAAGACGCGGTCGGGCAAGGATTTCAACGATCTCACCTCGCGTCAGTTCATGGGCCTGATCATCCTCGCGGACGCCATCAGCCGCGCCAAGTCGACCGACGGCGAGAAGATCCGCGACGCGCTGGCCGCCACCGACATCCCGGGCGAGCAGACCATCATGCCCTGGAAACGCGTCAAGTTCGACGAGATGGGTCAAAACAACGACGCTGACCCGGTGCTCCTGCAATATGTCGGCGGCAAGTTCGTCACCATCTTCCCGCCGCAGGCCGCGATCGCCGAGGCGATCTGGCCGATGAAGTAAGCGGCGAAGCAGGCGAGCAATCGAGATCGTCGCAAGAGCCTCGTCATTACGAGGAGCGAAGCGACGAAGCAATCCAGACTGTCTCCGCGACGAGATTCTGGATTGCTTCGCGTCGCTCGCAATGACGGAGCAGACGATGATATTTCGAGCAGGGGACCACCGGTGACAGCCCAAACCATTATCCAAAGTCTCGCGAGCGGCCTCCTCATGGGCCTGCTCTACGGACTGATCGCCGTCGGCCTCGCGCTGATCTTCGGCCTGATGGACGTCGTGAACTTCGCCCATGGCGAGTTCCTGATGATCGCGATGTATGTGAGCTTCTTCCTGTTCACGTTCTTCGCCATCGACCCCTTGCTGTCGGCGCCGCTGGTGGCCGCCGCGCTGTTCGTATTCGGAGCGGTGGTCTATTTGTTGATCGTACGCTTCGCCATGCGGGCCAAGGCCAATGCCGGCATGGTGCAGATCTTCTCCACCTTCGGCCTCGCCATCGTGATGCGCGGCCTCGCCCAGTTCTTCTTCACGCCCGACTATCGCAGCGTTCCGCAGTCCTGGCTTGGCGGCAAGACGATCTCGATCGCCGGGGTCTTCCTGCCCGAGCCGCAGCTCATGGGTGCGCTGGTTTCGATCCTGGCGTTTGCCGGCCTCTACTTCTTCATCCATCGCACCGATTTCGGTCGCGCGCTGGAGGCCACCCGTGAAGATCCCGGCGCGGTGGCCCTCGTCGGCATCGACAAGAACCGCGTGTTCGCGCTCGGCTGGGGGCTTGGTGCCGCGCTGGTCGGCCTTGCCGGAGCGATCATGGCGAGCTTCTTCTATATCTATCCCGACGTCGGCGCATCCTTTGCGCTGATCGCCTACGTCACGGTCGCGCTCGGCGGCTTCGGCAGCGTGTTCGGCGCTTTCGCCGGCGGGATCATCGTCGGCCTCGTTGAGGCCACGACCGCGCTGGTGCTGCCGCCGTCGCTGAAATCGGTCGGCATTTACGCTGTCTACCTGCTGGTCGTCTTCATCCGGCCGCGCGGCCTGTTCGGATCGATGTGATGGACAAGGATTTTGCCGTGCGGCGCCGCCGCGACCTCATCATCGCCGCGGTGCTGACCGCCCTGGCGGCGCTCGCTCCCCTGTTCATCAAGGACGTCTACGTCCAGAACATCCTGATCCTGACCTTGATGTATGCGGCGCTGTCGCAGAGCTGGAATATTCTCTCCGGCTATTGCGGGCAGATCTCGCTGGGACATGCGCTCTATTTCGGCATCGGTGCCTACACCACCGAGCTCCTGTTCACCAAGTTCGGCGTACTGCCATGGTTCGGCATGCTCGCCGGCGGCGCAGTCGCGGCCGCGATCGCGATGGGGCTCGGCTATCCCTTCTTTCGCCTGCGCGGCCATTATTTCGTGATCGCGACCATTGTCATCGCCGAGATCGGCCTGCTGCTGTTCCAGAACTGGGAATGGGCGGGTGCCGCGATGGGAATCACCATTCCGGTGCGCGGCGACAGCTGGCTGAAATTCCAGTTCATGCGCAGCAAGCTGCCATACTTCTATTTCGCATTGGTGCTGTGTAGCCTCGCCTGGTTCGTCACCTGGTGGCTGGAGGACTCCAAATGGGGCTTCTGGTGGCGCGCGGTGAAGGACAATCCGGAAGCGGCCGAGAGCCTCGGCGTCGTCGTGTTCAACTCCAAGATGGGCGCGGCTGCCGTCTCCGCTTTTCTCGTTGCCATCGGAGGCGCCTTCTATGCGCAGTTTCTCGCCTATATCGATCCTGAAAGCGTGATGGGCTTCCAGTTCTCGCTGCTGATGGCGTTGCCGGCCGTGCTCGGCGGCATCGGCACCCTCTGGGGGCCCGTGTTGGGGGCGGCGATCCTGATCCCGATGACGGAGCTGACGCGCTCCTATATCGGCGGCTCCGGCCGCGGCGTCGACCTCATCGTCTACGGCACGCTGATCGTGCTGATTTCGCTCGCCCTGCCGCAGGGTCTGGTGAGCCTGTTCTCTCGTGCGAAGCGGAAGGGAGCCACGCGATGACCCCGCTGCTTGAAACCCGCGGCGTCTGGCAGCGGTTCGGCGGCCTCGTCGCCAACAGCGACGTCTCGATCTCGGTCGGCCGCGGCGAGATCATCGGCCTGATCGGCCCGAACGGCGCCGGCAAGTCGACGCTGTTCAATCTCATCGCCGGCGTGCTGCCGCCGACGCAAGGCTCGATCTGGTTCGACGGCGAGGATGTCACCAGCATGCCGGCCGCCGAGCGCTGCCAGCGCGGCGTCGGTCGCACCTTCCAGGTCGTCAAGAGCTTCGAGACCATGACCGTTATCGACAACGTCATCGTCGGCGCTCTCGTGCGCAACACCGTGATGCGCGAGGCCCGCCGCAAGGCGCATGAGGTGCTGGAGTTCACCGGCCTTGCCGCGCGCGCCAACGTGCTCGCGAGCGACCTCGTGCCGGCCGAAAAACGCCGCCTCGAAGTCGCGCGCGCGCTTGCGACCGAACCAAAGCTTCTGCTCCTCGACGAAGTCCTCACTGGTCTTACGCCGACGGAGGCGCAGACCGGTGTGGCGCTGGTGCGCAAGGTGCGTGACGCCGGCATCACCGTGCTGATGGTCGAGCACGTCATGGAGATCGTGATGCCGCTGGTCGATCGCGCCATCGTGCTCGACCTCGGCAAGGTGCTGGTCGAGGGCAAGCCCACTGAAATCGTCCGCGATCCCAAGGTGATCAGCGCATATCTGGGAGATCGTCATGCTGTCGGTGCGTGAAGTCACGACCGCCTATCAGGGCCTGGTCGCGATCTCCGCGGTCAGCATCGAGGTCGCCAAGGGCGAGATCGTCTGCGTCGCCGGCGCCAACGGCGCGGGCAAGTCGACGCTGCTAAAATCCATCGCCGGCGCCGAGCGACCGCGTTCGGGCACGGTGACGTTCGACGGCAAGCGCCTCGACGGCATGGCGCAGCATCATATCACCGCCACGGGCATCGCCTATGTGCCGGAGAACCGCCGCCTGTTTCCGCGCCTCTCCGTGCGCGACAACCTGCGCCTCGGCAGCTACCTCTACCGCGGCGAGGTCGACCGCGAGAGTCCGCTCGATCTCGTGTTCCAGCTGTTCCCGCGTCTCTCCGAGCGCCTGGAGCAGCGCGCCGAGACGCTCTCCGGCGGCGAGCAGCAGATGCTCGCGATCGGCCGTGCGCTGATGACGCGCCCGCGGTTGTTGATGCTGGACGAGCCCTCGCAGGGCATCATGCCGAAGCTGGTCGACGAGATCTTCCAGGCCGTCAAGCGCATCCGCGATGCCGGCATGACCGTCTTGATCGTCGAGCAGCGCATGGCGGAGTGCCTGGAAATCGCCGACCGCGCCTACATCCTGCAAACCGGCCGCGTGCTGATGCAGGGCGCAGCAAGCGAGATCAAGGGCAATCCGGACGTGCGCAAGGCGTATCTGGGGCTGTAACTAGACTGCCGCAGCAATCTCTACCGTCATCCTGAGGTGCGCGCCCTTCGCGCGCCTCGAAGGATGAGCCGCAAGCGCCTGTAGCCCATCCTTCGAGGCTCCCGGCACGATGCTTCGCATCGCGCCACTCGCACCTCAGGATGACGGCGGTACGTGTGGTTAGTGCCCATGCTCCGGCAGCGATACCCCGAACACCTTCACCAGATCCGTCACCTGCTCCGGCGACAAATACCGTGGGTTCATCCCGCGCAGCAGCAGGTACAGCTTCGCCGCCTCCTCCAGTTCCTCGGTCGCGAACACCGCTGCTTCCAGCGTGTCGCCCGCGACGACCGGGCCGTGATTGGCGAGCAGCACGGATGAGTATTTTCCCGCCAGCCCCCTGATCGCATCGGCGACCGCGGGATCGCCCGGGCGGTAATAAGGCACGAGCGCGGTGGCACCGCATTTCATCAGATAATAGGCCGTCATCGGCGGCAGCGCGGCGCGCGGGTCGATCTCCGGGAGCATCGACAGCGCGACCGAATGGGTGGAATGCAGATGCACGATCGCCCTTGCGCTTCCGCGCGTGGCGTAGAGCGCATTGTGCAGCGGAACTTCCTTGGTGGGCGCATCGCCCGAAACCGGTCGGCCCTGATCGTCCAGCCGCGACAGTTTTGCGGGATCGAGGAAGCCGAGCGAGGCATTGGTCGGCGTCACCAGCCAGCCGCCGCCGTCCAGCCTGACGCTGATATTGCCGGAGGAGCCGGGCGTCAGCCCGCGCTCGAACAGGGAACGTCCGAAGCGGCAGATATCCTCACGCAGCAATGTCTCGTTGCTCATGGCCGTCATGTCCGTTTGTCTCACGCTTTGGCAGCGCGGCCAAGCCGTGTTATTCGGTTGCCAAGCTGCCGCAAAGGGCGGCCGTCCGGGAAACGTCGCAAGGATCAGTTGTATGTCCGCCTCCACGTCACAGAATCAGCGCGTCGCCGTCATCGGGCTCGGCTCGATGGGGTTTGGCATGGCGACCTCGCTGAAGCGCGCCGGTCATGTCGTCACCGGCTGCGACGTCTCGGCTGATGCGGTCGCGCGCTTCGTGACGGAGGGCGGCGCGGGCGCCAAGACGCCGGCTGAAGCTGCCAAGGGCGCCGACATCGTCGTCAGCGTCGTCGTCAATGCCGCGCAGACCGAGACGATCCTGTTCGGCAAGGATGGCGTCGCCGAAACCATGGCCAAGGACAGCGTCTTCCTGTCGTCGGCGACCATGGATCCCGACGTGGCGCGGCGTCTCGCCAAGCAGTTGGAGGCGACCGGCCGGCACTATCTGGATGCGCCGATCTCCGGCGGGGCGCAGCGCGCAGCGCAAGGCGAGCTGACGATCCTCGCCTCCGGCAGTCCGGCTGCGTTTGAGAAAGCGCGGCCCGCGCTCGATGCCATGGCCGCAAAGCTCTACGAGCTCGGCGATGCCGCAGGCCAGGGCGCCGCCTTCAAGATGATCAATCAGTTGCTCGCCGGCGTGCATATCGCCGCGGCCAGCGAGGCGATCGCGTTTGCGGCCAAGCAGGGTCTCGACATCCGCAAGGTCTATGAGGTGATCACGGCGTCCGCCGGAAACTCCTGGATGTTCGAGAACCGCATGCCGCACGTGCTCGACGGCGATTACACGCCGCGCAGTGCGGTCGAGATCTTCGTCAAGGACCTCGGTATCATCCAGGACATGGCGCGCAGTGCCAGATTCCCGGTCCCGGTCTCCGCCGCAGCGCTCCAGATGTTCTTGATGACGTCAGCCGCCGGTATGGGCCGCGACGACGACGCCTCGGTGGCGCGAATGTATGCGCAGGTCACCGGCGTCAAGCTTCCCGGCGACAAGTAGACAAGAGGATTCCCATGCCCCGTTTTGCCGCCAATCTCTCGATGATGTTCACCGAGGTGCCGTTCCTCCACCGCTTCGACGCCGCAGCGGCGGCCGGCTTCACCGCCGTCGAGTTTCTCTTTCCCTATGAGCATCCGGCCGAGGCGGTCGGCGAGCGGCTCAAGCGCAACGCCTTGACCCAGGCGCTGTTCAATCTGCCGCCGGGCGACTGGAATGCCGGCGAGAAAGGCTTTGCGGCACTCCCGTCGCGATTCCCCGAGCTGAAGGCGAGCCTGGAGACCGCGCTGCCCTACGCCAAAGCGACCGGCGTCAAGCGGCTGCATTTGATGGCGGGCATCGCCAACCGCGGCGAGCGCGTCGCCATCGAGGCGTTCTACAAATCGGTGGCGTGGGCCGCCGAGTTCTTTGCGCCGCACGGCATCGACATCGTGCTCGAGCCGATCAATGCGCGCAACGTGCCCGGCTATTTCCTCAACGATTTCGGATTCGCGCGCGACCTGATCCAGGAGCTGCGGCTTCCGAACCTCAAGCTCCAGTTCGACATCTATCACTGCCAGATCATCCATGGCGACGTCACGATGCGGCTGCGCGAGATGATGCCGCTCATCGGCCACATCCAGATCGCCAGCATCCCCTCGCGCAACGAGCCTGACGGCGAGGAGCTGAACTATCCGTTCCTGTTCGACGAACTCGACCGGCTCGGCTATGCCGGCTTCGTCGGCTGCGAATATAATCCGCGCGGCAAGACCACCGACGGCCTTGCCTGGTTCAGGCCTTATGCGGGAGCGAAGCCGTGACATTTGCAGCGAAAATATCTCTTGGCTGCATTGCCGACGACTACACCGGCGCCTCCGACCTCGCCAACACGCTGACGCGCGCGGGCCTGCGCACCGTGCAGACCATCGGCGTGCCCGCGGACGATCTTGCGCTGCCCGAGGTCGACGCCGTCGTGGTGTCGCTGAAGAGCCGTTCGATCGAGGCCGGCCTCGCCGTGTCGCGCTCGCGCGCGGCCGAGACATGGCTGCGCGTCCGCGGTGCGAGCCACGTACTCTTCAAGATCTGCTCGACCTTCGATTCCACCGATGCCGGCAACATCGGCCCGGTGATGGACGCGCTGCGCGCCGATTGCGGCGAGGCGACCGTGCTGGTGACGCCGGCCTTTCCGGAGACCGGCCGCACCGTCTACCAGGGCAATCTGTTCGTCGGCGCCGTGCCGCTGAACGAGAGCCCGCTAAAGGACCATCCGCTCAACCCGATGCACGATTCCAACTTGGTGCGCGTGCTGGCGCGCCAGAGCAGGACGCAAATCGCCCTCGTCGACCTCGCCACGGTCACGCGCGGCGCGGATGCCGTGCGGGCGCGGCTGGCCGAATTGGCGGGCAAGGGTGTCGGCGCGGCGATCATCGACGCCGTGTTCGATCGGGACCTTGAGACCATCGGCCTCGTCGCTGTCCAGCATCGGCTGTCGGTCGGCGCTTCCGGCATGGGTCTTGGGCTGGCGCGGGCGCTGGTGTCGACAGGCAAGGTCACATCGACCGCGGCGAGCAGCGAGGCGGGGGCAGCGGTCGGAGGACCGGCGGCGTGCCTTGCCGGAAGCTGCTCGCAGGCGACGCTTCAGCAGATTGCCAATGCGGAGCGTGTCATGCCGGTGCTGCATCTCGATCCGGACCGTATAACTACGGGCGAGGACGAGGCGCAGCGCGCGCTGGCCTGGGCGAAGCCGCGACTGGCGGACGGTCCGGTTCTGATCGCATCGAGCTCGACGCCCGATCAGGTCGCCGCGCTCCAGGCGCGCCATGGTCGCGACGCGGCCGGCCATGCCATCGAGCAGGCGATGGCCGACATCGCCGAGGGTCTGGTGCAAGCCGGCGTCAAGCGCCTGGTCGTTGCCGGCGGAGAGACATCCGGCGCCGTGGTCGATCGGTTGAGGATTCCCGGCTTTCTCGTGGGAGCGGAGATCGCGGCGGGCGTTCCGGTGCTGCGCGCGGTCGGTGCTGAAAAAAGCGACATGTTGCTCGCCTTGAAGTCCGGAAACTTCGGCGGCGCGGAGTTTTTCTCCGACGCGCTTGGGCTCATGCGCTAGGCGCAGGGCATTTTTAGCGCCCTGTTCATTTGTTTCGGGCTTCGTACTCGTACGGAGTCGTCGTTAACATCTGCTCAGGTGCTCTCGTGTTGGATGTCGGTGCTGCTCCCTTAGGTTGATTCGTAAAATTTCCGGACGCGCCGCCGCGCCAGCACAAGAGACTCCATATGCTCGCCACCATTTCCATTCGCGCCAAGATCATCAGTGTCGTGGCGTTCCTGCTGGTCGCGATGGCCGGCATGGGTCTGCTCGCCGTCATGAAGATGCGGTCGATGAATGCCAACACCGTCGACATCACCACGAGCTGGATGCCCAGCGTGCGCGTGCTCGGCGACCTGCGTGCCGGCGTGATCACTTACCGCAACGTCATCCGAGAACATATGCTATCGGAAACGCTGGACGAGAAGCTCGCGATGGAAAAGACGCTCGCGACCGTGATCGAGGCCAACATGAAGTTTCGCAAAACTTATGAAGGCATGATCACCTCGCCTGAAGAGCGGGCGCTCTACGGAGAATGGTCGAAGCTCTGGGAGGAGTACAAGAAGGGCACCCAGGAGGTCATGGCGCTGTCGCGCAAGGACGCCGGCAAGGTCCCGCACGAAGCGCATGAGCTGAACACGAAGACGGTCAACAAGATCGGGCTTCAGGCCGACGAGGTCCTGAGGAAGGACATCGAGCTGAACACCAAGGGTGGAGACCAGGCTGCTCAGGACGCTGCAGATAGCTACAATTATGCCTTCATGCTGGTCTCGATCATTCTCGGCGCGGCCGTCATCATCGGGATTGGCGTTGGCTTCTACCTCGTCCAGGACGTCTCGAACGGCATCAACTCGATTACCGAGCCGATGCAGGCGCTGGGCAAGGGCGACCTTTCCGCCGAAGTCCCTCATCGCGGCGAGAAGACCGAAATCGGCGCCATGGCCGACGTGCTCCAGATCTTCAAGGAAGCGCTGATCGCCAAGAAGGCCGCCGACGAGGCTGCCGCCGCCGACGCGGAAGTCAAGATCGAGCGCGGTCGTCGCGTCGACAACATCACCCGCGAATTCGAAACCATGATCGGCGAGATCGTCCAGACCGTGTCGTCGGCCTCGACCCAGTTAGAGGCTTCCGCCTCGACGCTGACCTCGACTGCCGACCGCTCGCAGCGGCTGGCGACCACGGTTGCCGGAGCGTCGGAGGAAGCCTCGACCAACGTGCAGTCGGTGGCCTCGGCGACCGAGGAGATGGCTTCATCGGTGAGCGAGATCAGCCGCCAGGTGCAGGAATCGGCGCGGATGGCGGGCGATGCCGTCGGCCAGGCGCGCTCCACCACCGAACGCGTCAGCGAGCTCTCGAAGGCGGCCTCGCGCATCGGCGACGTCGTCGAGCTCATCAACACCATCGCCGGCCAGACCAACCTGTTGGCGCTGAACGCGACCATCGAAGCCGCACGTGCTGGCGAAGCCGGCCGCGGCTTTGCGGTGGTGGCCTCCGAGGTGAAGGCGCTCGCCGAGCAGACCGCGAAGGCTACCGGTGAGATCGGCCAGCAGATCTCCGGCATCCAGGCGGCGACCAACGATTCGGTCGGCGCCATCAAGGAGATATCGTCGACCATCGAGCGTCTGTCGGAGATCTCGTCGGCGATCGCGGCGGCAGTGGAAGAGCAGGGCGCGGCGACCCAGGAGATCGCCCGCAACGTCCAGCAGGCGGCGCAGGGCACCCAGCAGGTCTCATCCAACATCACCGACGTGCAGCGCGGCGCAACCGAGACCGGCACGGCTTCCTCGCAGGTTCTGTCGGCGGCACAGATGCTGTCCAACGACTCCGGCCGGCTCAAGACCGAGGTCAGCAAGTTCCTGACCAACGTCCGCGCGGCTTAGGCCGGCGGGCACGAAATCCCTGAAAGCGGCGTCCTCGGGCGCCGCTTTTTTTACGCGGGGGACAGCGGCTTCTGTCATGTTTCGGGCATGAGCTGCATATCTGGAATGCGATTTCGCAGTGCGATAGCAGGGAAGTTACCGCACGTGACGCGGCGTCGTTGGCCATTTGGGCGGTCTTCAGGTAAATCAGCCGAGGAACCTGCGGGGGCGGTGTTTCCTGTCCCTGATCTGGAATTGCCCAACGAATGATTGCTCTGGTCCGTATTGCCCTGAGCCGGCCCTATACGTTCGTCGTGCTCGCGCTCCTGCTTCTGATCATTGGACCGCTGGCGGCGCTGCGGACGCCGACCGACATCTTCCCGGACATCCGCATCCCCGTGATCGGCGTGGTCTGGCAATACACCGGCCTGCCGCCCGACCAGATGTCGGGTCGCATCACCACGCCGTTCCAGCGCGCGCTGACCACGACGGTCAACGACATCGAGCACATCACTGCCAATTCCTATAACGGCTTTGGCATCATCAAGATCTTCTTCCAGCCGAACGTCGACATCCGCACCGCCAATGCGCAGGTCACCGCGATCTCGCAGACGCTGATCAAGCAGATGCCGCCGGGCGCGACGCCGCCCCTGATCCTGAACTACTCCGCCTCCACCGTGCCGATCGTCCAGGTGGCGCTGTCGGGCGACGGGCTGACCGAGCAGAACCTCGCCGATATCGGCATTAACCAGCTCCGTACGCCGCTGGTCACCGTGCCCGGCGCAGCTATCCCCTATCCGTTCGGCGGCAAGCAGCGCCAGGTCCAGATCGACCTCGACCCCACCGCGCTCCAGGCCCGGGGCCTGTCCGGCCAGGACGTCGCCAACGCGCTCGCCGCCCAGAACCTGATCACGCCGGTCGGCACCCAGAAGATCGGGCAGTTCGAATATATCATTCAGCTCAACAACTCGCCGCTGAAGCTCGAGGAGCTCGGCAATCTCCCGATCAAGACCGTCAACGGCGCGATGGTCTATGTGCGCGACGTCGCGACCGTCAGGGACGGCAACCCGCCGCAGACCAACATCGTCCATGTCGACGGCAACCGCTCGGTGCTGATGATGGTGCTGAAGGCGGGCGCGACCTCGACGCTCGACATCATCGCGGGCATCAAGCAGAAGGTGATCGACGTCAAGGACCAGCTACCGGACGCGCTCAAGATCGGCTTCATCGGTGACCAGTCGGTGTTTGTCCGCGGCGCCATCGAAGGCGTCGCGTTCGAAGGCGTGATCGCGGCGCTGCTCACCAGCATCATGATCCTGCTGTTCCTCGGCAGCTGGCGCTCGACCGTCATCATCGCGGTCTCGATCCCGCTCTCCGTGCTCGGCGCCATCATCATGCTGTCGGCGATCGGCGAGACGCTCAACATCATGACGCTCGGCGGGCTGGCGCTCGCGGTCGGCATTCTCGTCGACGACGCCACCGTGACGATCGAGAACATCAACTACCATCTGGAGCAGGGCAAGCCGGTCGAGCAGTCGATCCTCGACGGCGCCAACCAGATCGTGACGCCGGCTTTTGTTTCGCTGCTCTGCATCTGCATCGTGTTCGTGCCGATGTTCTTCCTCACGGGCGTGGCGCGCTTCCTGTTCGTGCCGATGGCGGAAGCGGTGATGTTCGCGATGATCTGGTCGTTCCTGCTGTCGCGCACCCTGGTGCCGACCATGGCGAACTATTTGTTGCAGGCACATGTCCACCACGAGGACGGCCCGCCGAAGTCGCGCAATCCCCTGGTGTGGTTCCAGCGCGGCTTCGAGGCTCGCTTCGAGCGCATTCGCGGCGGCTACCACAATTTCCTCGGGGTCGCGCTCGCGAACCGTCCCGTGTTCGTGATCGGCTTTCTCTGCGTGGTCGGCGCATCCTTCGCGCTGGTGCCGTTCCTCGGCCGCAACTTCTTCCCCGCGGTCGATGCCGGCAACATCCTGATGCACGTCCGCACCCAGGTCGGCACCCGCGTGGAGGAGACCGCGAACCAGCTCGCCGACGTGCAGAAGGCGATCCGCAAGCTGATTCCGGGCGAGATCGAAACGCTGACCGACAACATCGGCATGCCGATCTCCGGCATCAACATGACCTACAACAACACCGGCGTGATCGGCCCGCAGGATGGTGACATCCAGATCAAGCTGAAGGAAGGCCACAAGCCGACCGATGAGCATGTGCGCGTGCTGCGTGAGCAACTGCCGCGCTTGTTCCCCGGCGTCAGCTTCGCCTTCCTGCCGGCCGACATCGTCAGCCAGATCCTGAACTTCGGCGCGCCGGCGCCGATCGACCTGCAGATCCGCGGCGCCAATCTCAGCGCCAACTTCGTGTATGCCAATAATCTGCTGGCCAAGGTCCGCAGGATTCCCGGCGTCGCGGATGCGCGCATCCAGCAGTCGCCGAACAATCCGACCTTCAACATCGATGTCGACCGCACCCGCGCGCAATATGTCGGCCTGACCGAGCGCGACGTCACCAACAGTCTCGTGGTCAACCTGGCCGGCTCATCGCAGGTGGCGCCGACCTACTATCTCAATCCGGATAACGGCGTGTCCTATTCGATCGTGATGCAGACGCCGCAATACCAGATGGATTCGCTCAGCGCGCTTCAGACGCTGCCGATCACGGCCGCCGGCAATTCGCAGTCGCCGATCCTCGGCGGCATCGCGGACATCAGGCGCTCGACCTCGAGCGCGGTGGTCTCGCAATACGACATCCAGTCGATGGTGCAGATCTTCGCCACGACCTCGGGCCGCGATCTCGGTGCGGTCGCGACCGACATCCGCCAGGTGATCGCCGACACCGCCAAGGAGGTGCCGAAAGGATCTTCCGTGGTGCTGCTCGGCCAGGTGCAGACCATGAACAGCGCCTTCACCGGCCTGTTGTTCGGCCTGCTCGGGGCGGTCGTCCTGATCTATTTCCTGATCGTCGTGAACTTCCAGTCCTGGTCCGATCCCTTCGTGATCATCACGGCGCTGCCCGCAGCACTCGCCGGCATCGTCTGGATGCTGTTCGCCACCGAGACGACGCTGTCGGTGCCGGCGCTGACCGGCGCCATCATGTGCATGGGCGTTGCCACCGCCAACAGCGTGCTCGTGATCTCGTTCGCCCGCGAGCGCTACGAAGAGCTCGGCGATCCCATCGCCGCGGCGCTGGAAGCCGGCTTCGTCCGGTTCCGCCCGGTGCTGATGACCGCGCTCGCCATGATCATCGGCATGGCGCCCATGGCCCTCGGACTCGGCGAGGGCGGCGAGCAGAATGCGCCGCTCGGCCGCGCCGTGATCGGCGGCCTGATCTTTGCAACTTTCGCCACGTTGATGTTTGTTCCCGTGGTGTTCAGCATGGTCCACAAGAAGCAAGGCGCCAAAGCCGCCGCCTCATCGGAGTCTCCGCATGTCGCCCACTGAACCCCGCTCCCCGGTGTCGCACCGGAAACTGGGCATTTTCGGCGTGGTGGCGCTGATCGCGGCAGGCTTGGTCGTGGGCACCGGCATCCGCGCCCGCGAGGAGCAGGGCTCCAGACTGAAGGCATGGACCGATGACCAGGCTGTTCCCAGCGTCGCGGTGACGCTGCCCAACGCCAAGGCCCTCAATTCCACCATCGATTTACCGGGCCGCCTCGAAGCCTATTATCGCGCGCCGATCTTTGCCCGCGTTCCCGGCTATCTCAAAAGCTGGAGCGCCGACATCGGTGCACGGGTGAAGGCCGGTCAGGTGATCGCCGAGATCGAGGCGCCCGACCTCGACCAGCAACTGCTTCAGGCCCGCGCCGACCTCGCTAGCCAGCAGTCCAGTGCCAGGCTGTCGGAAGCCACCCTCAACCGCCGCAAGACGCTGGTTGCCTCCAACTTCGTCTCCGCGCAGGAGATCGACGAGCGTACCGCCGATCTCTCCAACAAGAACGCGGCGGTTCGCTCGGGCCAGGCCAATGTCGAGCGCCTTGAAGCGCTGGCCGGTTACAAGAAGATCACCGCTCCGTTCGACGGTGTGGTCACGGCGCGCGACACCGACGTCGGTGCGCTGATCAATTCGGGCGGGGGCTCGGGCCCGGCGATGTTCGTGGTCTCCGACATCACCAAGCTGCGCGTCTACATCAACGTTCCCCAGAACTACGTGCCCGCGATCAAGATCGGCGCCAAGGCCGCCATCGTGCTGCCGGAGTATCCGAACCGGACTTTCCAGGCGACGGTGGAGGCTTCCTCGCAGGCGGTTGATGTCGCCTCCGGCACGACGCGCATGCAACTTGGTCTCGACAATTCCGCAGGTGAGCTGATGCCCGGCGGCTACGCCAGCGTGAAGCTCAGCCTGCAGCGCGACACCGCGCCGCTCAGCATTCCCGCCAGCGCGCTGATCTTCAACGGCAGCGGCCTGCGCGTTGCGACCGTCGGTGCGGACGACAAGGTGCTGTTCAAGCCGGTGACCATCGCGCGCGATCTTGGCAAGGAGATCGAGCTCGCCTCGGGTATCGCGCCCGACGACCGCGTCATCACCGCACCACCGGACGGCCTCTCCGACGGCGACCAGGTCCGCGTGACCGGCGCCGGCGCCAAGGGCAAGCCGGCGACGGCGTCGGAGAAGCAGGCGCCGAAGGGGTAGGGCGGTCCTGTAGGGTGGGTTAGCGAAGCGTAACCCACCACTGTTCGTCTCCGAGCAAGCAAAAGAGGTGGGTTACGCCTTCGGCTAACCCACCCTACGAGGCCTACACCACCCGCCACTCCGGTACGCCATCCGCGGACATCGTGATCTCTCCAAGCGAACCCACCGGCGTCCTGTTCATGTCGAGCAGATGCGCCAGCGTCGCGGTATCGCCCGCCGGAATCCGCGCCAGCGTGCGTCTGTCGTTTTCCGTCCGCAACATCACCACGCCGTGCTCGACATCGCCACCACGGCCGTAGAGCACCGTAAAGCTCTCCACCTTGCCCTTGCCTGAGACATCCGTGACGAACTCCGGCACCGCGCGCTTGTTGCTGTCCGCCGCCGCCTGCACGTTCGTCTCCTGTGCCAATGCTTCACGCGGCGGGGCCTTCGACACCACCAGCGCATGATGCTTGGTGACGAAGCCGCCCTGGCCGTAGAGCAGGCCGAGCTTTGCGCCGTCGCGAACACGCCGCACCATCGCGCAGGCCGCATGGGTCATGTAGGTGTTGAGCGGCGCGCCGAAGAAGGTGAGGCCGCCGGTCACGGTCGGCTGCACGTCCCCATCCAGCCCCAGGGTCCGCCGCGCCATCTTGGGCACGCACGGGAAGCAGCTATAGAGCTCGATCGCGTCGAACTTCTTGCCGTCGCCGCCGGCGAAATCCATCACGGCCTTCAAGACTGCGTTCTGCGGATGGCTTTCATAAAACTGGTCGCGCAGGAGATAGTCGCGCGGCTCTTCCGCCGAGGCGCCGCCGAGCGGGTAGACGAGCTTGTCCTCGGCAATGCCGGCCGCACGCGCCTTGGCGAGGCTGGTGAGCAGTAGCGCACCGCCCATGTTGACGCTGGGGTTGGCGACCATGAGCTTGTTGTAGGGCCAGGCAATCAGCCGGTTGTCGGCGGTCGGCGTCGTGATCTCGTCCGGCGCATAGCGTCGCTTCAACCAGGCATTTGGATTTTGCGCAGCGGCTTCCGAATAGCGCGACCATAGCGTCCCCGACTCAGCCATCGCCTCGCGCGGCGTCTGGCCCCAATGGGCGGACGATGCCGCTTCGTAGAACGGATAGACGGTCACGGGCCGGAACACGCCGAGCTTCACGGCCAGCGGCTTCTGGAATGCCGCGCCGCGCTTCGGCTCCTCGACATCATGCGCGAACGGCGTCCATGGCAGCTTTGCGCCGGCACGCTCCGCCTTGGTCGCCGTCGACTGTGCCTCCGCGCCGCAAACTGCGGCAACACTGCATTCACCGCGCGCGATGCGCTTTGCGGCTTCGTGGATGTAGCGGATCGGGCTCTCGCCGCCGACCGGGCCGTAATAGCAATGCGAAGGCGCGATGCCGAGCCGCTGCGCCAGTAGCTTCTCCGGATCGCGATAGCGCCAGCTCAGGAAGTTGACGACGTCGAGCGATTGCACCTCGCCGAGCAGCATCGCGCCGGCATCAGCTTCCGCGCGCCGCAGCGCCTGTTCGAGCAGGTCGAGCGGCTCGATACCCTTGGTGATCTCCTTGGGGCGGTCGACGATCTCGCCGACGCCGACAATGACGGGGATGCGGTCTTCGGGGATATGCTTCTTATCTGTCATGCTTCAATTCACGATGTCAGTTGTTCCGTCATTGCGAGCGCTGCGAAGCAATCCAGGGTCTTTCCGCGATGGTAGTCTGGATTGCTTCGCTGCGCTCGCAATGACGGGGTGTGGCAATCACTCCGCCACCAGCGCATTCATGTGCTCGACGGCTTCGGCGAACTCTTCCTTGAACTCCTGCACCACGGCGCCGGCCGATTTCACGCTGTCGATCAGCCCGACGCCCTGGCCGACGAAGTAACTCACGAGATCGCGCGCCTTCGCGTTGCCGCCCGCCGCTGCGCGGTCGATCGAGTTGAAGGCGTCGCGGCTGACGATGCTTTGCAGCGGCATCGGCAATGCGCCGGGGCTCTCGGGTGCGCGGTCCCAGGCGTCGGTCCAGACCGAGCGAAGCTGCCGTGCCGGCTTTCCGGTGCGGCCCTTCGAGCGCACCGCATCGCGCGACGATGCCGCGATCATCTTCTCGCGAAAGATTTCCGTGGTCTCGGATTCGACGGTGGCAAGCCACACCGAGCCGGTCCAGGCGCCCGCAGCACCCATCGCCATGCAGGCTGCCATTTGCCGTCCCGTCATGATGCCGCCGGCGGCGAGCACCGGCACGTCGCGGACCTTCTTGAGCGCCTTGATCACCTCCGGCACCAGCACCATGGTCGAGACCTCGCCGCAATGGCCGCCGGCTTCGGTGCCCTGCACCACGAGAATGTCGACTCCCGCCGCGACCTGGCGCAGCGCATGTTCCTTGGCACCGACGAGAGCTGCAACCGGCACGCCGTGCTTCCTGCCCATCTCGATCATGGCCTTCGGCGGCACGCCGAGGGCATTGGCGATCAGGCGGATCGGGTGGTTGAACGAGACCTCCAGCAGCTCCAGCGCGGTCCTGCCATCGAACGGCTGCGGCTGGTTGTCGGCGACCTCGGTGGTCGTGAGTTCGATATCGTATTTCTTCAGGAGATCACGCGTGTAGTTGCGGTGCTCCTGTGGCACGCGCGCTTCAAGGCTTTTCCAGGTGACGTCCTTCTCGCCCGCTGTCGAGATGTTTTCCGGGATCAGAACGTCGATGCCGTAAGGCTTGCCGTCAACGTGCTCGTCGATCCATCTCAGCTCGCGTTCGAGGGTATCAGGCGTGTGCACGGTCGCACCGAGCACGCCGAACCCGCCGGCGCGGCTGACGGCGGCGACGACATCGCGGCAATGGCTGAAGGCGAGCAGCGGGAAATCGATGCCCAGCATGTCGCAGATCGGCGATTTCATCGTTTCCTCCGGCGGGCCTTCGCGTTGCTGTTGTCGCAATCTTGAGCGGAGGCTCATCGACGCTAGACCATCGTCTTGCGCAATGCCAATCTGGATTTGGCGGCGCATCTTGCGTGCACACGCCGTGTTGCGCGAAGCCCTACGCCCGGCTCGACAGATGCGGCTCTGGTGCTGGCCGTCCTCGACAAGGTCGGATGCATGACGCGGCCTCGAGGCCCGCGCGGGACGCAGGGCCGGCGGGGCTTGCCATCGGCCGTCCGTGGGCTAATTAATGCAGGCGCATCTTTTTCGCCGGAGCCATCTCATGACCGACACCCCCGCCTACGTGCCGCCCAAGGTCTGGACCTGGAACAAGGAGAACGGCGGACAGTTTGCCAGCATCAACCGTCCGATCGCCGGTCCCACCCACGACAAGGAGCTGCCGGTCGGCAAGCATCCCTTCCAGCTCTATTCGCTGGCGACGCCGAACGGCGTCAAGGTCACCGTGATGCTGGAGGAGCTTCTGGCGCTCGGCCACAAGGGCGCGGAATACGACGCCTGGCTGATCAAGATCGGCAATGGCGACCAGTTCGGCAGCGGCTTTGTCGACATCAATCCGAATTCCAAGATCCCGGCGCTGATGGACCGCTCCGGCCCGGAGCCGATCCGGGTGTTCGAGTCCGGCTCGATCCTGCTTTATCTTGCGGAAAAATTCGGCGCCTTCCTGCCGAAGGATATCAAGAGCCGCACTGAAGCGATGTCGTGGCTGTTCTGGCAGATGGGCAGCGCGCCCTATCTCGGCGGTGGCTTCGGCCATTTCTACGCCTACGCGCCGACCAAGATCGAATATGCCATCGACCGTTTTGCGATGGAGACCAAGCGCCAGCTCGACGTGCTCGACCGCCGGCTCGCCGACAACGAATATCTCGCCGGCAGCGAATACACCATCGCCGATATGGCAGTGTGGCCCTGGTACGGCGCGCTCGCCAAGGGGCTGGTCTATGGCGCCGGCGAATTCCTGTCCGTGCAGGACTACAAGCACGTGCAGCGCTGGACCGACCAGATTGCCAAGCGCCCGGCCGTCAAGCGCGGCCGCATGGTCAACCGCGTCTCCGGCGATCCCGCCAGCCAGCTCCACGAGCGGCATGACGCGAGCGATTTCGAGACCAAGACGCAGGACAAGGTCGGCGAGGTGGCCGCGTCGTAGCGCGGTGTTGAACATCGCAGTATTGTAGGGTGGGTTAGCGCTAGCGTAACCCACCTCTTTCGCTTCCCCGGAGACGAACAGTGGTGGGTTACGCTTCGCTAACCCACCCTACGGCAGGGCCGCGCTTGGCGAGACCTCAAGCCATGCTTAGCTCATGGCGTCCCACCACCATCCAGTGCACCTCGTCCGGACCGTCCGCGAAGCGCAGATGGCGGACGTCCTGGTACATTTCGGCGAGCGGGGTCCAGTGCGAGATGCCGGTGGCGCCGTGCATCTGGATCGACTGGTCGATGATCTTGCAGGCGCGCTCCGGCACCATGGCCTTGACCATGGAGACCCAGACGCGGGCCTCCTTGTTGCCGAGCACGTCCATGGCCTTGGCGGCCTTCAGCACCATCAGCCGCATCGCCTCGATTTCGCAGCGCGCCTGCGCGATGATCTGCATGTTGCCGCCGAGATGGGCGATCTTCTTGCCGAAGGCTTCGCGGGTGAGGCCACGCTGCACCATCAAATCGAGCGCCTTCTCGGCCTTGCCGATGGTGCGCATGCAGTGATGGATGCGGCCCGGGCCTAGCCGAAGCTGCGAGATCTCGAAGCCGCGGCCTTCGCCGAGCAGAATGTTCTCCTTGGGCACGCGCACGTTGTTGAAGCGCATGTGCATGTGGCCGCGCGGCGCGTGGTCCTGGCCGAACACGTACATGGGGCCGAGCACCTCGACGCCGGGGGTGTCGCGCGGCACCAGGATCTGCGACTGCTGCTTGCTCGGCGCCGCATCTGGATTGGTCTTCACCATCACGATGAGGATCTTGCAGCGGGGATCGCCGACGCCGGAGATGTAATACTTCTCGCCGTTGATGACCCATTCGTCGCCGACGAGCTTGGCGGTGGTCGAGATGTTCTTGGCATCGGAGGAGGCGACGTTCGGCTCGGTCATGACATAGGCCGACCGGATCTCGCCGTTCATCAGCGGCTTCAGCCACTTCTCTTTCTGCTCCTTGGTGCCGACGCGCTCCAGCACCTCCATGTTGCCGGTATCCGGCGCCGAGCAGTTCATGCTCTCGGAGGCCAGCGGGCTCTTGCCGAGCTCTGATGCGATATAGGCGTAGTCGAGGTTCTTCAGGCCCTGGCCGGTTTCGTCGTCGGGCAGGAAGAAGTTCCAGAGTCCCTCCTGCTTGGCCTTGTTTTTGGCCTTCTCCAGCACCTCGAGCTGCTTCGGCGTGAAGCTCCAGCGGTCTTCCTTGCCTTCGCCGGCTTTGGCGAATTCGATCGACATCGGCTCGACGGTGTCGCGGATGAACTTCCTGACGTGATCATAGAGCGGCCGGACCTGGTCCGACATCCTGAGGTCGTTGAGCTCGTCGCCGGGATTGAGGGTGTAGTTGGTGGTGCGGGGAATATAAGTGTGTTTTGTCATTGTTCCTCCCGGGGACGCTGAGATCGCGTTGAGCCGGAGAATAGTCGTAGCGTCACCAAAGTGCGAGCGCGCATTTTTCCAACGCGAGCCATGCCACGCGATGGAATATCGCGAGCGTTTGAAATGTTGTTTGAATGGGGGCGAACACTCTCCAGCGTCGTCCCGGACAAGCGCAGCGCAGATCCGGGACCCATAACCACAGGGAGGAGTTTGACGAAGACTCGGAGTTACGAGTTTGCGCTACAACCACTCCCCGTGGTTATGGGTCCCGGCGTTCGCCGGGACGACACTGAATATGCCGATCTAGCTCGCCATCCGATGCATCGCGCAGATCTTGTTGCCGTCGAGGTCACGCAAATACGCAATATAGAGGTTGACGCCCGGGCCCTGGCGGATGCCGGGAGGATCTTCGCAGGGAACGCCGCCGGCGGCGACGCCGGCCGTATGCCATGCATTGACCTGCTCCGGCGAGTTGGCGGCAAAGCCGATGGTGCCGCCATTCGCGCACGTCGCTGCCTCGCCGTTGATCGGCTTCGTCACCGAGAACACGCCGGTCTTGGTGATGTAGAAGATGCGATGGCCGTCGACGCGCGCCGGCCGCACCTCGAGCGTTCCGAGCAGGCTGTCGTAGAACGCCTTGGCCTTATCGAGGTCGTTGGTGCCGATCATCACGTGTGAAAACATTCTGCCGTTCCCCTCATTATGATTTGTAGCCCGGATGGAGCGCAGCGTAATCCGGGTCTTGTTTGCTTTGGCGGTCCCGGATTGCGCTGCGCTCCATCCGGGCTACAAGAATCAATACGCCGTATAGCCGCCGTCAATCACGAACGTATCCGCGGTGTGATACGACGAGGCCTTGCTCATCAGATACACCGCGATGCCGCCGAAATCGCTGGCCTCGCCGAAGCGCCGCACCGGAATGCGCGGCATCACGTTGGCCACGAACTTCTCGTTGGCCATCAGGCCCGAAGTCATGTCGCTCTTGATCCAGCCGGGCAGGATCGCATTCGCGGTGACGCCGTGGCGCGCCAGCTCGACGCCCAGCGCACGCACCAGGGCATTGATCGCAGCCTTGGTCGCCGCGTAGTGCTCGTTGCGGGCGGTGCCGAAGATCGAGGCGAGGCTCGAAGTCGCCACCAGCCGGCCGAAGGGATCGCCAGCCTCGGCGCGCTGGGTCATGTGTTTTGCGGCCGCCTGGAACGCGTGGAACACGCCGTCGAGATTGGTCGCAAACATCGTGCGCCATTCCTCCTCGGTGCGTTCGATGAAGGAACGCCGGCCGCCGCCGCCGATGCCGGCATTGGCGAAGCAGCCGTCGACCCGGCCAAATATGTCGAGCGTGGCCTTCATCGCGGCATTGACCGACGCCGGGTCGGTGACGTCGCAGACCCGCGTATCGACCTTGCCCGGTAGACGCGCCAGGCTCGCGGCAGCGCTGCTGTTCTTGTCAGGATTGCGACCCCAGATCGAGACGTTGCAGCCCTGGCCGGCGAGCGCCTGCGCGATGCCGAGTCCGATCCCGCCATTGCCGCCGGTGATTACGGCGACCCGTCCTGAAAGGTCGAAAAGGTTCATGGCGCGTTTCCTGTTTTTTTGGCATGCGCGCATCAGCCGCTGCGCGCAAGATTGCTTGCTATGCTCCGATCACCATGGACAAGACCGCGCCAAAAATCAAATATGCGCTCCGGCAAAAGCAATTCCGGTCTGCGAAACTGGCGCAGGCCGCAACTCACGAGGAAACCATGCAGTTCAAACACGTCACGCTCGATCTCGACGGTGCAGTCGCGATCCTCAAGCTCGACCACCAGGAGGTGATGAACGCGGTCTCCGTGGATATGCTGGGCGGTCTCTCAGAAGCGCTCGACGCGATCGAGGAGAAGAAGGACGAGGTGCGCTGCGTGGTGCTGACGGGCGCGGGGCGAGCGTTCTGCACCGGCGCGAATCTCCAGGGCCGCAACAACCAGTCGAAGAAGACCAAGGCCGGCCTGACGCTCGAGACCGGCTTCCATCCCTTCCTGCGCCGCATCCGCAACCTGCATTGCCCGATCGTGACCGCGGTCAACGGCCCGGCGGCCGGCGCCGGCATGAGCTTCGCGCTGCTCGGCGACATGATTTTATGCGCGCGGTCCTCTTACTTTCTTCAAGCCTTCCGCCGTATCGGCCTCGTGCCGGATTGCGGCTCGACCTGGCTGCTGCCGCGGCTGATCGGCAAGGCACGCTCGATCGAATTGTCGCTGATGGGCGAGCGGCTCCCGGCCGAGAAGGCGCTGGAATGGGGCCTCGTCAACCGCGTCTATGATGACGGCGTGCTGATGGAGGAGGCGATGAAGCTCGCGCACGACCTCGCCAGCGGCCCGACGGTCGCGCTGTCGCTGATCCGCAAGCTCTATTGGGACAGCCCGGAAAATTCCTTCGAGGATCAGCTCAATCTCGAATTCCAGTGCCAGCTCCGCGCCGGCGACACGGATGATTTCCGCGAAGGCGTCGGTGCGTTCCTTGAGAAGCGTCCGGCACAGTTCAAAGGCAAATGATCGAGGCCGAACTCTCCCGCAGCGTTGCGCGCTGGTGCCCGGGCGCGACCGGTGTCGCCGGCGTGGCAAGGCTGTCCGGTGGGGCCAGCCAGGAAACCTGGCGCTTCGACATTGCGCATCCTGATGGCGTGATCGGCGCAATCCTGCGCCGCTCACCGAAGGGCTATGGCGCGGCGCCGACGCGCGCGGCGGGTCTTGCCGCAGAAGCGCAGCTGATGCAGCTCGCCTATGAGGCCGGCGTGCCGTCGCCCCGCGTGATGCATGTGCTGGTGCCCGACGACGATCTCGGCACCGGCTTCGTCATGCAGAGGGTCGAAGGCGAGACCATCGCGCGCAAGATTCTTCGCGATGATGAATTCGCCGCGGCGCGGCCGCTTCTCGCACGGCAGATCGGCGGCGTGCTCGCGAAGCTGCACAGGCTGCCGCTGGACAAATTGCCCGAGCTGCGCAGTCGCGATGCGAGCCAGGAGATCGCCGAGTTCGAGCGCGATTATCGCAGCCTGGACTGGCCAAAGCCGGTGTTCGAGCTGGCGCTGCGCTGGCTGCGCGACCACGATCCGGGCCCTGCCGCCGAGACGACGCTGGTGCATGGCGATTTCCGCAACGGCAATCTCATCATTGGTGCCGATGGCGTGCGCGCGGTGCTCGACTGGGAGCTCGCCCATCTCGGCGATCCCATGGAGGACCTCGGCTGGGTCTGCGTCAACTCGTGGCGCTTTGGCGAGATCGACAAGCCGGTCGGCGGGTTTGGTTCGCGTGAGGAGCTGTTCGCCGGCTATGAGTCCGCGGGACGCAAGGTCGACCCATCGCGTGTCAAATTCTGGGAAGTGATGGGCACGCTGCGCTGGGGCATCATGTGCGGCGGCATGATGCAGCGGTTTCGCGAGGGCCCGGACCATTCGATGGAACGCGCCATGATCGGCCGTCGCGCTTCCGAGACTGAGATCGATCTGTTGCGGCTGCTGGCGCCGCGGGGGAGTTGACCATGCAGGACGAACCGACCCCGATCGAGCTGACCAAATCGGTCTCCGATTTCCTCCGCAACGACATCGCACCGCTGATCTCCGGCCATCAGGCCTTCAAGCTGCGCGTCGCCGTCAACATCCTCGATCTCGTGACGCGGCAGTTGACGCGGGAGGAGGGGAGCGATGCTGCGGAGGTGGAGCGGCTGCGCGGGTTGCTCGGCGTCGACGGCTCGGTGACGGATCTCAACCGCGCGCTCGCCGAGCGCATCGCCAAGGGCGAGGTCGATCTTGCGACGCCGGGTCTCGCTGAGCATCTGTGGGCAACCACGATGGACAAGCTCGCAGTCGACCAGCCGAATTACGCGTCGTACAAGCGCGAGCTGTCGCGAGGCGGGTAGACCTCTCCTCGCCATTGCGAGGAGCGTAGCGACGAAGCAATCCAGACCGTCTCCGCGGAGACAGTCTGGATTGCTTCGCTGCGCTCGCAATGACGGCGTTGATGCAGGCGCGCTACTCTCTCCACATCGTCATGCCCGGGCTCGTCCCGGGCATCCACGTTCTTCGCGCCGTGCGGTGAGGCGTGGATGGCCGGGACAAGCCCGGCCATGACGGAAACAGTTTACTTCCCCATCCATTTCGGCGGCCGCTTCTCCGAGAACGCCTTCGGTCCTTCGACGTAATCCTGCGAGGCCACCATCGCCTTCACCGCCGGATACTCCCGCTGCTCCTCGATCGCCTGCTCCAGCGACACGCCAAGCCCCTTCTGAATTGCCTGCTTCGAGGCGCGGATCGACATCGGCGAATTCTTGGTGATCATGTCGGCCCAGCGCAGCGCGGCCGTGAGCGCCTCGCCCTGCGGCACCACCTCGTTGACGAAGCCGAGTTCGAGACCTTCCTTGGCGCTGACATGGCGCGCGGTGAGGATCATGCCCATGGCGCGCTTCAGCCCGATCTGGCGTGGCAGCCGGTGCAGGCCTCCGGCGAGTGCGGCCAGCCCAACCCGCGGCTCGGGCAGGGCGAAGGTCGCGTTCTCCGAGGCAATGATGAGGTCGCAGGCCAGCGCGATCTCGAAACCGCCGCCCATGGCGACGCCATTGACCGCGGCGATGATCGGCTTGTCGCAGTCGAAGCGCGCGGTGAGGCCGGCGAAGCCACCCTTGTCCCAGCCGCGCTTGCCGCCGGCCGCCTGCCATTTCAGATCATTGCCGGCGCAGAACGCCTTGTCGCCGGCGCCGGTGACGATCGCAACCCACTGCTCGGGATCGGCGGAGAAATCGTCGAACACCTTTTGCAGCTCGAAATGCGCGTCGGTGTGCAGCGCGTTGTAGACCTCGGGCCGCGACAGCGTGACGATCGTGATCGGCCCCTTGCGTTCCACCTTTGAGAACTTCAGCTCCATGGTCGCTCCCGCATTTTCTCGTGAAGGTATATTGCGGCCATACTAGCGCGCAGGCGCGTTTCAACACCATCGAATTGCGCGGGCGCGCCTTGCGCCTCTCACACGTCTCGCATTGCTTGACTTGGCAACGCTCTTCTCACCTTAATCGTGGGAAGCAAAACTGCGCTTAGCGCCTTAACGCAAAACGAAAGATCATCCGGGAGAGACTCGTGGATTTCTCACTGCCTGCCGATCTCGTCGCCTATCTCGCAGAGCTCGACCGTTTCATCGAACGCGAGATCAAGCCGCTGGAAGCGGCCGACGACAACATCCGCTTCTTCGATCATCGTCGCGAATGGGCGCGCACCGATTTCGAGAATGGCGGCCTGCCGCGTCACGAATGGGAAGCGCTGCTGCGCAAGGCCAAGGATCTCGCGGACGCCGCCGGCCATTTGCGGTTTCCGGTGCCGAAGCAGCATGGCGGCAAGGATGGCTCCAACCTCTGGATGGCCGTGATCCGCGAGCATTTTGCCGCCAAGGGGCTCGGCCTGCACAACGACCTCCAGAACGAGCATTCCATCGTCGGCAACTTCCCCGTCGCCACCATGCTCGACCGCTACGGCCGCGACGACCAGAAGGCGATGATCGACGGTTCGATCAAGGGCAAGTACCGCATCACCTTCGGCCTGACCGAGCCGCATCACGGCTCGGATGCGACCCATATGGAAACGCGCGCAGTGCCGGCGACCCGCGACAACGTCAAGGGCTGGATCATCAACGGCGAGAAGATGTGGACGACCGGCATGCATGTTGCCACGCATTGCGCGCTGTTCGCGCGCACCAGCGGCAATGACGGCGATGCGCGCGGCATCACCTGTTTCCTGGTGCCGGCGAAGAGCGATGGCGTGAAGATCGAAGAGTACATGTGGACCTTCAACATGCCGACCGATCATCCGCGCGTCAGCTTCACCGACGTGTTCGTGCCGGAGGACGCGCTGTTCGGCGAGGTCGGCCGCGGCCTGTCGCTGGCGCAATGTTTTGTCCATCAGAACCGCATCCGGCAGGCGGCGAGTTCGTTGGGAGCAGCGGTCTATTGCATCAACGAGAGCGTGAAATATGCGCGCGAGCGAAAACCGTTCGGCAAGGCGCTGGCCGAGAACCAGGCGATCCAGTTCCCGCTGGTCGAGTTGGCGACGCAAGCCGAGATGCTGCGCCTGTTGATCCGCAAGACTGCCTGGGAGATGGACAAGCTCACCGAGGAGCAGATCGAGCGCACGCTCTCCGACCGCGTCTCGATGTGCAACTACTGGGCAAACCGCCTCTGCTGCGAGTCCGCCGACCGCGCCATGCAGGTCCACGGCGGCATGGGCTATTCGCGCCACAAGCCGTTCGAGCACATCTACCGCCACCACCGCCGCTATCGCATCACCGAGGGTAGCGAGGAGATCCAGATGCGGAAAGTGGCGGGATTTCTGTTCGGGTATATGGGGCCGGGGAAGCATTGAGGGATTGTTGCGAGCTATCTCTCCACGTCGTCCTGGCGAAAGCCAGGACCCAGTACCCCAGGGAGAAGTCGTTGAGGCAGGCTGGCAACCACGTGTCTTCGCCAAACCACTCCCTGGGGTAATGGGTCCTGGATCGCGCTTCGCTTGTCCAGGACGACGATGCCTAACTAATTCACCCTTCTATCCTTCCCCGCCCAGTACGGCTCCCTCAACTGCCGCCGCAAAATCTTGCCGCTTGGATTCCTCGGCAGCGCCGGCAAAAACTCCACGCTCTTCGGCGTCTTGAACCCGGCGATACGCTCGCGGGTGAAGTTGATGATGTCGGTGGCGGTTGCCTCTTTGCCCGGCTTCATCACCACGACGGCTTTCACTGCCTCGCCCCATTTGTCGTCGGGGATGCCGATCACGGCGGCCTCCGCGACGTCAGGATGATCGCACAGCGCGCTCTCGACCTCGGCCGGGTAGATGTTCTCGCCGCCGGAGATGATCATGTCCTTGATGCGGTCGTGGATGTAGAGATAGCCGTCTTCGTCCATGTAGCCGGCGTCACCGGTGCGCAGCCAGCCGTCGCCGCGCAGCGTCGCAGCGGTCGCTTCCGGCAGGTTCCAGTAGCCTGCCATGTTGGAGCCCGAGCGTGTTGCGATCTCGCCGACCTCGCGCGGCGGCAGCGGCTTGCCGTCGACATCGAGGATCGCGATCTCGACGCCCGGCAGCGCCTTGCCGGCCGAGCGCATCCGCTCCAGCCCCTCGACATGATCCTCCGGCGGCAGCGCGACGATGGTGCCGGTGGTCTCGGTCATGCCGTACATCTGCACGAAGCCGCATTTGAAGATCTCGATGCATTCCTTCAGCAGCGCCGCCGGGATCGGCGAGGCGCCATAGAGCATGTATTTCAACCGTGAGAAATCGACCGTCTTCGCGCGTGGCTGCCGCACCACGAACTGCATCGCGGCCGGCACCATGAACAGCTTTGTGATGCCGGACTGTTCGAAGAAATCCAGCACCTTGGTCGGATCGAATTCGCGCGCGATCACGCCGCGGGCGCCATGATAGAGCCCCATCACGCCCCAGCCGGAGCCGCCGATGTGGAAGATCGGCATCGCGACCAGCGACACGTCGTCGGTCGACCACCGGTTCCACTCGGGCTTGTCCTCGGCATTTCCGGTCTGCACGAGGTTGAGGAAGTTCGCATGCGACAGCATCGCGCCCTTCGGCTTGCCTGTCGTACCTGACGTATAGAGCTGGATCGCGATGTCCCGGGTGTCGATTGGCACCTTGGGATCGTCGCCACTCTGTGCATCGCGCCAGGCTGTAAAGTCAGGCCACTCCGGTGCGCCGCCTTCGGTGGTGATGACGCTGCGCACGCCCGGCAATTGGTCCTTGATCTGGCGGACCTGGGTGATGAACTCAGGTCCCACGAACAGCACCGGCGCTTTGCAGTCGCTCACGATGAAGGCGACCTCGGGGCCCGCGAGCCGCCAGTTCACCGGCGCCATTACCACGCCGGCCTTCATGGCGCCCATCAGCAGCTCGAAATAGATGTCGCTGTTCTTGCCGAGATAGGCGATGCGCTCGCCCTTGTTCACACCCATCGCGATCAGCGCATTGGCGACGCGCTTGGTCTTGATGTCGAACTCGGCGAAGCTGGTGACGTGGCCTTCGAACTCGAAGGCGATGGCGTCGCCGCGGCTTGTCGCGCGCTCGCGCACCATGTCGGCGAGGTCAGCCAATGGCTGTGTGGTGGACATGTCTCTCCCGTGGCGTCTTGTTTTTATGGTGGGGAGTGTGGCGTCATCCGCGGGCGATGACAAGATGGGAGAGGGTCGCGCTGACGCCTCCATGCCGTCGTCCTGGCGAAAGCCAGGACCCATAGCCACAAAACGCAATTTGGCGAAGACTGGTCATGACCAATCTTCGCCAAAAGACATTCGGTGGTAATGGGTCCTGGCTTTCGCCAGGACGACTACGTCACCCCCGCTTCGCCCGGTCCTTTTCGTTCTGCGCCATGATGCTCTCGCGCGCGGTTTTCCAATCGTCGTCGCTCCAGTCGCGGAGCTGGTAGAAATTGCCGCCCATCGCGAGCGCCTGCGCGCCGTCCATGGCGATGGTCTCGCCGCTGATCCAATCGCAACCGCCGGAGATCAGGAACACGGCGACGTTCTGCAATTCCTCCATGGTGCCGACGCGGCCCATCGGGTTCATCGCCTTGGTGCGCGCGCCGGCTTCGTCGCCGGGCTTGATGCGCTTGCTCATGCCCTCGGTCGGGATCTCGCCCGGCGCGATCGTATTCAGCCGGATGCCGTAGCGGCCCCATTCGGTGGCGAGCGACATCGTCATGGCATGGATCGCCGACTTGCTCATCGCCGACGGCACCACGTAAGGCGAGCCGTTGCGCACCCAGGTCGTGGTGATCGAGACGACGTTGCCGGGCTGCTTCAAAGCGATCCAGCGCTTGCCGACCGCTTGCGTCACGTAAAACGTGCCGTGCATGACGATGTTGGCGACTGCGTCGAAGCCGCGCGGCGACAGTTCTTCGCTGCGCGAGATGAAGTTGCCGGCGGCGTTGTTGATGAGATCGGTGAGGGGGCCGTCGCGAAAGATGGTCTCAATCATCTCCTCGACCGCGAGCGCGTTGCGGATGTCGACGCCGTGGCTGCTCACGCGGCCGCCATACTCGGCCATCAGCTCGGTCGCGGTCTCGTCGCAAACGATCTTGCGCCGGCCGCAGATGTGCACCTCCGCTCCGAGCTGGAGGAATCGCGCCGCCATCGACTTGCCAAGCCCGGTGCCGCCGCCGGTCACGAGGATGCGTCGTCCCGCCAGAAGATTTTCCTTGAACATGGCTGTTTCCCCTGTTGCGATTGTCGGTTAATTGATCGATTGACTAAATCGGGCTGCCGTCGTCCTGTAAAGCGGCACCGAACAAGAACAGCCGGGAACCAGGGGAGAATTCATCCATGGAAGAGCGCGTCTCGATCTCGATTTCTGAAGGCATCGCCGACGTGCGCCTGGTGCGCGCGGACAAGATGAATGCGCTGGATCAGGCCATGTTCGAGGCCCTTGTCGCTGCAACCGAGCGGCTTTCAAGGGACAAGAGCGTGCGCGTCGTCGTGCTGTCCGGCGAGGGCCGCGCCTTCTGCGCCGGTCTCGACATGGGGCGTTTTGCCGCCATGAAGGAAAAGGGCGGCAACGGAATTCCGGGTGGCGAAAATCGCGACCTCGCGAAACGCACGCACGGCCAGGCGAACTTTGCGCAACAAGCCGTGTGGGGCTGGCGCCAACTTCCGGTGCCGGTGATCGCGGCGATCCAGGGCGTCGCCTTCGGCGGCGGCTTCCAGCTCGCACTCGGCGCCGACATGCGCTTCCTCACCCCCGATGCGCGGATGTCGGTGATGGAAATCAAATGGGGCCTGGTGCCCGACATGGCGGGCACGCCGATCCTGGCTTCGCTCGTGCGCGACGACATCTTGCGCGATCTCACCTACACGGGCCGCATCTTCTCCGCGCAGGAGGCGATGGCTTACGGTCTCGCCACGCGCATCTGCGACGACCCGCGCGCGAGTGCCCTCGAAGTCGCGCGCGAGATCGCCGGCAAGAGCCCCGATGCGATCCGCGCCGCAAAACGCCTGCTCAACAATCTCTCGGTCGATCCGGGCCCCGCGCTGCTCGCCGAGTCCGTCGAGCAGCAGAAGCTGATCGGCAGCGCCAATCAGACCGAGGCGGTGCGTGCCAACCTGGAGAAGCGCGCGCCGAAGTTTGCGGATTGACTCTTGTCTCCGTCATGGCCGGGCTTGTCCCGGCCATCCACGTTCTTTGGCAAGGCGACGAAGCAGAACGTGGATCACCGGGACAAGCCCGGTGATGACGACCAACTGGCACCGCTACTAATTAACGAAGAAAAATCAACAATGAGCGAAACCTCAAATTTCCTCGGCATCGTCTCCGGCGAGCGCAGCCGCTCCCATGTCGACGTCGCCAACCGTGCCGACCGCATCGCCGCCGGCCTCAGCAAGATCGGCGTCAGGCAGGGCGATTGCGTCTGCATGCTGATGCGCAACGACATCGCCTTCATCGAGGCCGCTTATGCAGCGATGCGGCTGGGCGCCTATGGCGTGCCGATCAACTGGCACTTCAAGCCGGAAGAGATCAACTACATCCTGAACGACACCGGCACCTCCGTGCTGATCGGCCATGCCGACATGCTACATGCCTTGCGCGATGCGATCCCGAAAGGCGTCACCGTGCTCAGCGTGCCGACGCCGCCGGAGATCCTGTCCAGCTATAAGATCGATCCCGATCATCTGAAGACGCCGGACTTCGCGATCGATTTCGAATCCTGGCTCGCGCAGCATCAGCCCTATGACGGACCGATCGTGCCGCAGCCCATGAACATGATCTACACCTCGGGCACGACAGGCCATCCCAAGGGCGTACGGCGCAATGCGCCGACGCCGGAACAGGCAGCCGCCGGCGAGCGCATGCGCGCGATGATCTACGGATTGAAGCCCGGCGCTCGCACGATCCTGCCGGGCCCGCTCTATCATTCCGCGCCGAACTCGTTCGGCATCCGCGCCGGCAAGCTCGGCGGCGCACTGGTGCTGATGCCGCGCTTCGAGGCCGAGGAGTTTCTCGAGCTGATCGAACGCTACAAAATCGACACCATCTTCATGGTGCCGACCATGTTCATCCGCCTGATGAAGCTGCCGGAGGAGGTGCGCAAGAAATACGACGTCTCCTCGCTGCGCCACATCATTCACGCCGCAGCCCCCTGTCCGGCGGACGTCAAGCGCGCCATGATCGAATGGTGGGGGCCGGTGATCTACGAATTCTACGGCTCGACCGAATCCAGCGCCGTCACCTTCGCGACCTCCGAGGATGCGCTGAGGAAGCCCGGCACCGTCGGCAAACTATCGCCCGGCGCCGAGCTGCGCTTCATCGGCGAGGACGGAAGCGTGCTGGGCGTGCGCGAGATCGGCGAGATCTATTCGCGTATGGCCGGGATGGCCGATTTCACCTACCACAACAAGCCGGAGAAGCGCGCCGAGATCGATCGCGACGGCTTCATCACCTCCGGCGACGTCGGCTATATCGACGAAGAGGGCTACGTCTTCATCTGCGACCGCAAGCGCGACATGGTGATCTCGGGCGGCGTCAACATCTACCCGGCCGAGATCGAGTCCGTGCTGCACGCCGTGCCCGGCGTGCATGATTGCGCGGTGTTCGGCATCCCCGATGCCGAGTTCGGCGAAGCGCTGATGGCCGTAGTCGAGCCGCAGCCGAGCATCGCGCTCGACGCCGGCGATATCCGCGCGCGGTTGAAGGCCTCACTCGCCGACTACAAGGTGCCAAAGCACATCGAGATCCGCACCGGGCTGCCGCGCGAAGATTCCGGCAAGATCTTCAAGCGCCGCCTGCGCGATCCCTATTGGGAGCAGGCGGGGCGGAAGATCTGACCGCAGACAGACGAAAAAGCCTCCGCCAGGAAAGGCTGCCAAACGCTCAGGTGCGCCTCTCGAAATGGGTGCAGAGCAATTCTGTTTCTTTGAGGGCCAGTTCTTTTCGAAACAAACGGCATTCGAAGTGACTGCCCTTCTGCTTGCTTCTTTCTGCCAAGAACATGCACTCGCTGCAAACGTCTGTATGATGCCGCCTTAGCGCAGTATCAAGACGGCGAAGGGCCTGCCGGAGTGCATCGCGTAGTCGCGTTCTGTCGGCAAGCTCGAGTATCACAACCTGATCCCGAAGGGCACTGATCGGATCGCGATCGAGAAACTTCGTGCCCTGTGGCGTCACGGACAGCGCGATCGAGCGCTTGTCTTCCGTCGACGCCTTGCGGGTCAGCAGTCCTTTTTCTGCAAGTACGGCGGCGATCTGGGATGCGCTCGTCCGAGTCGTGCCTAGATAGGTTGCCAGGGCGCTCGGAGTTTTCGAGAATCTGTTTGCGCGCGCCAGGAAGCGAAGTGCCATCCATTCGCGGTCGGTCAGGCCGGAGCGGTGGCCCTCAAAAAGCCATGTGCCCGCCGACTGCACCAACAGCTCGATGACCTCGTTTGCCACTTTCATGAAAGCCCCATCGTCGACCGCGCGCAGGACACCCCCCGCAGACTCAGCCTCCTCGTTTTTGCGAAACTCAATTCCAACACACGGGAGAGTGCTTGTTTCCGGTATAAAAATACCGACAGGCGTTCTGAAGCGGCCGCTTCCGCAGCTGCGCTCTATGCCAATTTTTCCCGATTGCCGATTTCCGATAGCGCGTCCGTTCCTGCAAGGGAACACCGTAGTTACCCGGTAACGATCACTTTCGAGGGAGGGTCGGCGATGCCCGCTGCGCTCGACCTCGCGCAAAGCGACGACGACATCGATAGCAATCGTGCGCCAACTTGCGGTCGTGAACCATGATCTCGGCGATCATGTTATATGAACGGGATCATCGACCTTCGGATCATCCCATGGCTCCCGTTTCCATCCTGCTGAACCTGCTCTGGATCCTCATCGGCGGCGCCTGGATGGCGCTCGGCTGGCTGGTCGCCGCGGTCATCATGGCCATCACGATCATCGGCCTGCCCTGGGCGCGGGCGGCTTTCAACATCGCGGTCTACACGCTGATGCCGTTCGGCTCGCGGGCGGTCAGCCGCTATGAGGTCACCGGCATGAGCGATATCGGCACCGGCCCGCTCGGGGTGATCGGCAACATCATCTGGTTCGTGCTGGCCGGCTGGTGGCTGGCGCTCGGCCATCTCCTCACCGCTCTGGCCCTCGCGATCACCATCATCGGCATTCCCTTCGCCTGGGCCCACCTCAAGCTCGCGGGCATCGCGCTCTGGCCGATCGGCAAGGTGATCGTGCCGGCTTGAAGCAAACTCGTGGGATGGGTAGAGCGCCAGCGAAACCCATCATCCGTCCGCCGATGAGGGCGCATGATGGGTTTCGCTGTGCTCAACCCATGCTACGCGCTTTCTAGTGAAGTCGCGAGACTAGCCCGATCCAAGCTCATTCGGACCAAACTTGAGGCAGATCAATCCTGTCGCAGTGCAGCCTGCCATTTTGGCGACATGCAGCCAAATCGAGCGGATGAGTTCGGGCCTTGTTTTGTCGCAATCGGCGCTTCCGGTGCTGAGGGCTTGCGCGATTTGGGGGACTTACTCGGAGCGCTTCCTGCCAATCTGGCCGCCGTCGTGCTTGTGGTCCTGCATCGCCCCAGCGACCGCATCAGTTATCTGCGTGAGGTGCTGGCGCGCCGGTCGATGCTGCCCGTGATGATACCGGACGAGGACGAGGAGTTCGAGGTTGGCGTCTGCTACGTCGGCGAACCTGCAGCGCACCTTTCTCTGGCGGCTCGAAGCCGCGTCCACCTGATTGAGGGCCCGCAAGACCAGTATCGCAATCGGACGGTTGACCTGTTGTTCACGTCTGTCGCAGCTCACGCCAGAAGGCGCGCGATCGGAGTTGTATTGCGCGGTGAGCTAAACGACGGATCGCGTGGCTTGGAGGCGATACATTTCGCCGGCGGCGTCACGATGGTGCTGGGGACGCACGGCGCCGCAACGCGCGGTATGCCTTTGAATGCGACGGAATATGATGGGCCTGTCGACTTCATCGGCTCGATCAGCGACATCGCTGCGGAAATCGTCCGCCGGATCGCGATCAGAGCCGTCAAGGCAGCCTAGAACTCGTAAGACGGGTAGAGCGCGAGCAACCCATCAAACCGTCCACGATGACGAAGCATGATGGCTTCCCAAGGGCCCAACCCATCCGAGGTGTGCTGCGCCCGTTGCCGACCTAACGGAGCCGGAGTGCGTGAAGGCAGCTTCTGATTCGAAGTGGACCACGACTGCTTTCAACCGGGCACAGGTATCCTACGCCTCCGCAATGCGTCAGATTTCATTGCAACTTTTTCCCGGCTTCATTGTTGACGAGCGGGAGCGAACGCGGCGGCAATGTGCTGCGGCTGGCTGCCCTTGGCTTATTCTTTATCGGGAGGCGATTGCATGAAGTGGCTTTGTTTGGTCGGCTTTGTGGCGGGGACCGTTGCTTTAATACCCTCACCTTCAGCTTCGGCGATGCCCGCTGCCAAGCCCGACGCACTGGGCGCGTCTCAGACTGACACTATCGAGGTCAAGGGCGGCCACGGACATGGCGGTGGTCACGGCTGGGGTCATCGCGGCGGCCGTGGTCATCATTACGGCTGGGGCAGAGGCCGAGGCCATCATTATGGCTGGCGGCACCATCACCGCTGGTAACCGTCACGATTGTCCCCAAACCGGAGTTGGGTGACCTACGTTCGATATGGACCGCGAAGCACATCCGGGAGCTTGAGACCTAAGCTCGTAGGAGGGGTAGAGCGTGAGCGAAACCCATCAAACCGTCCGCCGATGTCGAAATATGATGGGTTTCGCAAGGGCTCAGCCCATCCTGCACGCTGCGTGCATCGATGGGCATGCTCCCTCAGGGACGAACGCGAATGATCGTATTACCCTTGCGTCGCCTGGTCGGGTTTAAGGCGGTGACCGCATCGTCGAAGATCGAGATGTTGCCGATGTTTGTCCGCAATCGTCCGTCCCGCACCCGCTGGACGATCTCACTCAGTTGGGCACGATCGGCCTCGACGACAAAGTCGACCGCCAGGCCATCGGAGGGTCGCGCCTCTGCGGGCCCGACGATGGTGACCAGTGTTCCTCCCACTCGAATCAACCCTGCGGACCGCTTCTGAATGTCACCGCCGATGACATCGAACACCAAGTCGACTTTGCCGATGTCTTCCAGGGCATCGTTGTCGAGGTCGACGAACTCCTTCGCGCCGAAGTCGAGCGCTGTCTGACGGTCGGCGGCGCGTCCAGAGCCGATGACGTAGGCGCCGGCCTCTCGTGCGAGTTGCGTCACCATCGACCCGACTGCGCCGGCCGCGCCGTGTGCGAGGACGCTCTGCCCCGCCTGGAGACGGCCATGCTGGAACAGCCCTTGCCACGCGGTTAGGCCCGAGACCGGCAGGCTTGCGCCCACCGTGAAGTCGACGTCGCCCGGGAGCGGCGCGAGATTGCGCGCCTCGATCGCCACATACTCGGCGAGCGTGCCGTCGCGATACCAGTCCGCGAGGCCAAACACCCGCTGTCCTACCGACAACCCCGTAGTGCCATATCCGAGAGCGGTGACCACTCCAGCCAACTCATGCCCAGGGATCGACGGCGTTCGGTCACGCTCGAGGCGATCGGTCCAGGTCGAGGGCCACGTCAGCTCGGTCGGAACAAATCCCGACGCATGAACCCGAACAACGACGTCGTTTATCGATGCCTGCGGCTCGGGCCGGTCCACCAGCTTCATCCCGGCCGTTCCCGCGGCCCGTTCCGTTACAACGATCGCCTTCATGGGATTATCTCCTCGGTCATTGTCTCTTGATGCAACTGTTGCGGGCAGCTTAAGCACAACGGCTATCCACAAACTGCCGGGCAGTGTGGAAGTGTCCGCGATCTGCGCTGTCTGCATTGACCGGCTTGTACTGAGACTGCCGATCGGGTTCGCTTCGGTCGCGGTACTAGCGGCTAGATGCGTCGTGCCTGGTCACGAAACCAGTACCAAGATTGCAAATTTTGGCTGTACCAGCGCATCAGGCGGCGCTCAGATTGAGCTCGTAGGATGGGAGAGAGCGTGAGCGGCACCCATCGATCCGTCCGCCGATGACGAACATATGAACGCTTTCGCAATCCTACGCGCTCTGCACTGCGATGCGAGCCCGCACAGTCAGTGCTGCGCCCCCAATCCCTCGCGTTGCCTGACAGGCAAAACACGCCACATACAGGTCAAGCACACGTCCCGCAGATATTCTGATTGACCGAATTCACCTCTTCGGGTAAACCGCAGGCATCCTGGCCCGCTAAAAAGGGCGTTTCGCGATCGTCACGATACGTGAGCCGGGATGCGATGGACGCGGCAGCGCCGGCGCGTGACGAGGTGGGAGGGCGGGCTACGCCTGTGAGCCATCGCGATCTGCGCGAACGACCCGGAGCTGTCACAGCGCTTCTTTTCGGCTTCGGGAGCGAGCACGCGCAAGCTTCCGGATGTTCGGGGAGGGACGTCCGCGGACGGCAAAAGCGTGTGGTCCTGACGCCCGGGGTCTGTGCGTCAAGGCTTGCGGTGATGTGCGGCCCGACCGGGTGCGCGCATCGATCATCCGCGAGGCGACGGGGGCAATAGTGCATCGCTCCCCGGGGAGAGCGCGCCATAAGCCGTAAAACCATTGCGCAGGGAAGGCCGGATGTTCCGGCATCACCTGTGGTCACCCCCGCGTGCGTTTTTCGCGTGCGGACCCTGGGTGCCAGCCGGCGCCCGGCCTTCCCTGCGCCCTTCTTCTCGACGAGGGCGAAACGGACAGCAAAACTCGGGCGCTCGCGCCGCGAGACCGCGGACGTGTGCAGTGATGCGTTACAGGCAAATCTCTCGTGCCCCGGCTCTGCGCAGCAACGCTTAAGGGCGCTGCAGCGCGTCCGGGACACGACCGCCCCCGGCGGTGTGCGCCGCCACGAAGTTCACCTTGCACTGCGGTAGAAAAATATCGCACACTCGGCTGAGCCGGGCAGTCAAGCGAGCTCGAACCAGGGGAGCGAGCCATGTCCCTCCAGACATTACCATCCGACACCGCCGACCAACGCCCCAACCGCCCCGAGGATGTCCAGGCGCTGGAGGCGGATGCGCGGATGCGCGACGACATCCGCCTGCTCGGTCGCATCCTGGGCGACACCGTGCGTGACCAGGAGGGCGCCGATGTGTTCGACCTGGTCGAGCGCATCCGGCAGACCTCGATCCGATTCCACCGCGACGAGGACCGGCTCGCCCGCCGCGAGCTCGAGCAGATCCTCGACAGCATGTCGACCTCGGAGACGGTGCGGATCGTCCGCGCCTTCAGCTATTTCTCCCACCTCGCCAACATCGCCGAAGACCAGAACAACATCCGGCAGATGCGCGCCAACAAGGGCGGCGGCTCCGGCGTGCTGGCCGAGACGCTCGCCCATGCGAGGGCGGCGGGCATCGGTGCCGATGCCCTGCGCAACTTCTTCAAGAGCGCGCTGGTCAGCCCGGTGCTGACCGCGCATCCGACCGAGGTCCGCCGCAAGAGCACCATGGACCGCGAGATGGAGGTCGCTGGCCTGCTCGATCGTCGCGAGCGCGTCGCGCTGACGGCGGACGAGGCGGCCGCCAGCGACGAGCAGCTCCGCCGCGAGGTGCTGACGCTGTGGCAGACCAATCTGCTGCGCCGGACCAAGCTCACCGTGCTCGACGAGGTCGCTAACGGCCTATCGTTCTACGATTACACGTTTCTCCGCGAGGTGCCGCGGCTGGTCAACGGGCTGGAGGACCGGCTGGAGGAGGGCGGCCAGCAGGCCGCGGGCGAGCTCGCCTCGTTCCTGCGCATGGGAAGCTGGATCGGCGGCGACCGCGACGGCAATCCCTTCGTCACCGCCGACGTCATGCGCGGCACGCTGCGGCTGCAGTCGAGCCGGGTGATGCAGTTCTATCTCAATGAGCTGCACGTGCTCGGCTCGGAATTGTCGATCGCGGCGCATCTCGCCGACGTCTCCGAGGAGCTGCGCACGCTCGCGGAGCGCTCGCCCGATACCTCGCCGCATCGGAGCGGCGAGCCGTATCGTCTTGCGGTCTCCGGCATCTATGCGCGCCTCACCGCCACGGCCGAAATGCTTCAGGTCGAGATCACCCGTCGGCCGGTCGGCAAGGGCGCTCCCTATGACAGCGTCGGGGAGTTCAAGGCCGATCTCGACGTGCTGCACCGCTCGCTGATCTCCAACAACGCCGGCGTCATCGCCCGCGGCCGGCTGCGGCTGCTGCGGCGTGCGGTGGACTGCTTTGGATTCCATCTGGCGCGGCTGGACATCCGCCAGAACTCGGCGGTGCACGAGCGCACCATCGCCGAGCTGATGGACGCCGCCAACCCCGGCATGTCGTATCTCGCGCTCGGCGAGGACGCCCGCATCTCGCTGCTCACCAATGAGTTGCGCTCGACGCGCTCGCTGGTGTCGCCATTCGTCAAGTACAGCGACGAGACCATGGGCGAGCTCAACGTCTTCCATGCCGCCGCCGAAGCGCATGCGAAGTTCGGCTCGGACGCCATCCCCCAGTGCATCATCTCGATGTGCAAGGGCATGTCCGACATGCTCGAGGTCGCGGTGCTGCTCAAGGAGGTGGGGCTGGTGCATCCCTCCGGGCGCAGCGCCATCAACATCGTGCCGCTGTTCGAGACCATCGAGGATCTGCAGGCGTCCTCCACCATCATGGACCGCATGCTCTCGCTGCATGATTATCGCCGCCTGGTCGACAGCCGCGGCAGCGTGCAGGAGGTCATGCTGGGCTATTCCGACTCGAACAAGGATGGCGGCTTCGTCACTTCGGGTTGGGAGCTCTACAAGGCCGAGATCGGCCTCGTCGACGTGTTCGAGCGCCATGGCGTGCGGCTGCGCCTGTTCCATGGCCGCGGCGGTTCGGTCGGTCGCGGCGGCGGACCGAGCTACGACGCCATCATTGCGCAGCCCGGCGGGGCAGTGAACGGCCAGATCCGCATCACCGAACAGGGCGAGATCATCTCGTCGAAATATTCCAACGCCGAAGTCGGCCGCAACAATCTCGAGATCCTGGCCGCTGCGACGCTGGAGGCGAGCCTGCTGCATCCGCGCCAGAGCGCGCCGCGGCGCGAATATCTGACCGCGATGGACGAGCTTTCAAACCTCGCCTTCAAGGCCTATCGCGGCCTCGTCTACGAGACCGACGGCTTTGTCGATTATTTCTGGGCATCCACGGTCATCAACGAGATAGCGACCCTCAACATCGGCAGCCGCCCGGCCTCGCGCAAGAAGACCCGAGCGATCGAGGATTTGCGGGCGATCCCCTGGGTGTTTTCCTGGGCACAATGCCGCCTGATGCTGCCCGGCTGGTACGGATTCGGCAGCGCGGTCGAGCAATGGATCGCGGAGCATCCCGACAAGGGCATGCCGTTCCTGAAAGAGCTCTACAAGGAATGGCCGTTCTTCCGCATGCTGTTGTCGAACATGGACATGGTGCTGGCCAAGAGCTCGATCGCGATCGCCTCGCGCTATGCCGAGCTCGTGCCGGATGAAGCGCTCCGCGAAAAAATCTTCGGCCGTATCCGCCGCGAATGGCATTCCTGCATCGAGACGCTGCTGGACATCATGGGCCAAGACCGTCTGCTGCAGGGCAACCCGCTGCTGGAGCGCTCGGTGCGCCACCGCTTCCCCTATCTCGACCCGCTCAACCATGTGCAGGTCGAACTGCTGAAGGAGCATCGCGCGCAGAACCCGGACGAGCAGGTGCTGCGCGGGATTCAGCTGACGATCAACGGCATCTCGGCGGGCTTGAGGAATACGGGTTGAGAAGCGAGTAGCGAACCGGCGCGCGTCCAAATTATTCGCTACTCGCCACTCTATTATTCTCTACGGCTTCATTGCGCCCTGTACGCTCGTGTAGACGGCGTAGAGCGATGTCGAGCCACAAATATAGAGCCTATTTCGCTGCTGACCTCCGAAGCACAAATTAGCGACCGTTTCCGGAATATGAATCTTGCCAAGCAAGTCGCCCGAGGGCGTATAGCAGCGTACGCCGTCTTCGTTTGCGTCCCCCCAGCCCACCGAGCACCAGACGCGTCCTTCGGTGTCACAGCGGACACCATCGGTGATGCTCGGTTTCGGCATCTCTGCGAACACCTTGCTGTTCGACACCTTTGCCCCGGCGACGTCGAGATCGAACACGCGGATATGGGATGGATTGTCCGGTCCGTCGGTGAAACCGGTGTCGCAGATGTAGAGCTTCTTCTCGTCCGGCGAAATAGCGAGTCCGTTCGGCTCGACAAAGTCGTCGACGACGACCTTGACGTCACCGGACTTGGGATCGACCCGGTAGACGTTCTTCTTCTCCTGCTCGGGCTCCGCTTTGATCCCCTCGTAGAAGCCGCCGATGCCGTAGGCCGGGTCAGTGAACCAGATCGCGCCATCGGCCGTCACGACCGCATCGTTGGGCGAGTTCAGTCGCTTGCCGTTGAATTTGTCGGCAATGATGGTGATCGAGCCGTCGAGTTCAGTTCGCGTCACGCGCCGACCGCTGTGCTCGCACGTGATCAGGCGTCCTTCGCGATCGATCGTGTTGCCGTTCGAGTTCATCGAGGGCTGGCGATAGACGCTGACGTGACCGTCGTCCTCCGAGAAGCGCATGATGCGATTGTTCGGAATGTCGCTGAACAGCAGGTATCGCCCGGCCGCGAAATATACGGGCCCCTCGGCCCAGCGGAAGCCCGTTGCGACGCGCTCGACCGCCATGGTGCCGGCAAAGGCGGGAAAGCCGGGGGGCCCAAACGATGGCGGCCCCTTCTTGGCGGATTCCAAATGGGCGTCCGGATAACGGCTGCCCGGCAGGGGTCCCAACGGTAGTGGCGCGGTCGATCTTGTCGGTGCACCCGTCTGGCCCAAGGGCGTCACGGACGCCCCCAGCGCTGCGGTCATGGTGACGCCCGTCGCCGCAACTGCCGCTGCCGCGCCCTTCAGCAGGGTGCGGCGCGCGAGAACAGGCTCATTGACGTCGGTGGAGATGGTCAGTGGGTTTGTCATAGTCGCCTCCCATTTTTTTGTTTGGGAGAAAACTGTCCGCCTGCAATCGGGCGTAAAGCGGGCGATCCCCGGCTGGACAACCGGAGATCGCAATGCAGCAAAAGTGGAATTCGCTTACACGGGATCCCAGGGGAAGATGTCGGCGGAGCGGTCGAGCTTGTAGAACGAACCCTTCAGCGCCGGCATGCCGTGTTCCGCGATCGATTGCGGCGTCCAGCCTTCGCTCCGATGCACCGAGCGCAGCGGGCGGTTCTGGCTGAACAGGAACAGCTCATTCATGCGTGCGCCGAAGATCTGCCCGGAGACGTCCTTGGCGGCATCGGAGAGCAGATAGGCGCAGACCGGCGCGATCTTCTCCGGTCCCATCTGCTTGATCTTCTCGACGCGCGCCTTCTCGGCTTCGGTCTCGGTCGGGATAGTGCCGATCATTCGAGTCCAGGCGAACGGCGAGACGCAGTTGGAACGGACGTTGAAGCGGCCCATGTCGAGCGCGATCGACTTCGACAGGCCGACGATGCCGAGCTTGGCGGCGGCGTAATTGGCCTGTCCGAAGTTGCCGATCAGGCCGGAGGTCGAGGTGAAGTGCACGAACGATCCGCTCTCCTGCTCGCGAAAGATCCGCGCCGCGGCGTGGCTGACGTAGAACGAGCCCATCAAATGCACCTTGATGACAGCCTCGAACGCTTCCACGCTCATCTTGTGGAAGATCATGTCGCGCAAAATGCCCGCATTGTTGACGACGCCGTCGAGCCGACCGAAATGATCGGTCGCGGTCTTCACGATCTTGCTGGCGGGAATGGCTTCGGCCACCGACTCGAAATTGGCAACCGCGGTGCCGCCGCGCTTCTTGATCTCCTCGACCACTTCCTCGGCGGGCGCGGCGCTGGTGCCGGCGCCGTCCGCGGCGACGCCGGGATCGTTGACGACGACCTTGGCGCCCTCGCCAGCGCAGAGCAGCGCGATCTCCCGCCCGATGCCGCGGCCTGCGCCGGTGACGATGATGACCTTGTCTTGCAGTGATTTGCTCATGTGGATGTCTCCTGTTTTGCCCGTCATTCCGGGATGGTGCGAAGCACCAGACCCGGAATCTCGAGATTCCGGGTGCGCGCTGCGCGCCCCCGGAATGACGGTGCGTTACCTCTCGTTCGTAAACACGATCGTGCCCGACGCGGCGAACATGCCGCCGACGCCGTGGCACACCGAAATCTTCGCGTTGGCGACCTGCGCCGGCGCAATGCCGCGCATCTGCCGGACGCTCTCCTGGAGCGCGTACATGCCGTACATGCCGGAATGCATGTAGCTCAAGCCACCGCCATTGGTGTTGAGCGGCAGCTTGCCGCCCGGGCGCGTGTTGCCGTCGGCGATGAACTTGCCGGTCTCCTCGTGCGGCATGAAGCCGAGGTCGCCGAGGCCGAACAGCGGCAAATGCGCAAACGCGTCGTAGATCATGAGATGATCGACGTCCTTGTGTGCGATGCCGGCCTCCTTGAAGGCGAGGGGCCCCGCGGTCTTGAACGCGCGCGAGGAGTTGAAAGTCTCCATCTGGCTGACCATCGGCGTCTCCACGCTCTCGCCGGTGCCCATGATGTAGACCGGCTTGTGCGGAAAATCCTTGGCACGGTCGGCGGAGGTCAGGATCAGCGCGCCGCCGCCGTCGGTGACGAGGCAGCATTGCAGCAGACGGAACGGATAGGCGATCATGCGCGAGTTGAGGACGTCTGCGACCGTGATCGGATCCTTCATCATCGCGCGCGGATTCTTCGCCGCCCATTCCCGCTGCACCACTGCCACCGAGGCGAGCTGCTCGTGTGTGATGCCGTAGGTCTTCATGAAGCGCAGCACGGGGATCGGGAACATGCTGGGCGGGCCGTAGACGCCGAACGGCGCCTCGAACTGGCCTTGCAGGCTGTCGGCGGGAATCGAGCGCGGCGCCTTGCCGATCATCGACTTGCCGCTCTCGGCATGGGTGATCAGCACGGTCTTGCACAGGCCGGCCTCGATCGCCGCGGCGGCATGGCGGACGTGCAGCATGAAGGAGCAGCCGCCGACCGAGGTGCCGTCCACCCAGGTCGGCTTGATGCCGAGATAGTGGCAGACTTGCTGCGGCGTTTCGACCGCCGTGGCGAAACCGTCGATGTCCGACAGCTTCAGTCCGGCATCGGCAATGGCATTGAGCGCCGCGTCCGCGTGAAGCTGGAGCTGCGAGGCGTTGGGGATGACACCGAGCTCGGTGGTCTCGGCCGCGCCGACGACGGCAACCTGGTTGCTGCGCATGGTCTATCCCTTCGCCGGACGGAATACGGGGAGGGTGACCTTGTCGTCGAGCGCCTCGAAGGCGACCTCGAGCTTCATGTCGAGTTCGAGCGCTTCCGGCGTCTGCGGGCAGTCGATGATGTTGCTCATCATCCGCGGCCCCTCCTCGAGCTCGACCACGGCGATCGCGTAAGGCGGCGTGAAGCCGGGCGCGGCGGGACGGTGGTTGATCACGTAGCTGTAGAGAAAGCCCTTGCCGGTCGCCTTGAAGATGCTGACCTTGCGCGAGGCGCAGGACGGGCAGAACGGGCGCGGCGGGAAATAGACATGCGCGCAGGCGTCGCAGCGCTGCAGGCGCAACTCGCCCGCCTTGGTGCCGTCCCAGAAATGCTGGGTCTCGGGCGTCGGTTTCGGTCGCGCGCGCTGCGGTTCGGCCATCTCGGCAGGTCCTCCCAAGGCTAAGCTAAGCCCGGCTGTTGCGATCTTGATGCGACAATCGACCATGGCGCGTCAACGGTCCAGCAATGCGCATGCATGCCATCATGCGCACAATGCTTGTGTCGAAGTGAGGCAGCGCTATACATTGCACGCAAATATTCCGTGAGACAGACATGCCCGATTTTCCGACACTGACGAAGCTCGCCGAAGACCTCGAAAGCGGCCGCACCTCCTCCCGCAAGCTGGTCGAGGCTTGCATCGCCAAAATCGCCGATCCGGGTGGCGAGGGGCAGCGTGCCTTCATCCACGTCGACAAGGACGCCGCGCTTGTGGCGGCGGATGCGATGGATGGTTTGCGCAAGGTGAAGGCAGCGCCCTCGCGCTATGCCGGTATCCCGGTCTCGATCAAGGATCTCTTCGACATCAGGGGCCAGGTGACGCGCGCCGGCTCCCGCGCGCTCGACGATTCCTCGCCGGCCGAACAGGATGCCCCCACGGTGGCGCGGCTGCGCAAGGCCGGCTTCGTCGTGATCGGGCGCACCAACATGACCGAGTTCGCCTATTCCGGCATCGGCATCAATCCGCATTACGGTACGCCAAAAGGCGTCTGGAACCGGGCCGAGGGCCACGTGCCCGGCGGTTCGTCCTCGGGCGCAGCGGTGTCCGTGCTCGACGGCATGGCGCATGGCGCGCTCGGCACCGACACCGGCGGCTCCTGCCGGATTCCGGCGGCCTATAACGGCATCGTCGGCTACAAGCCGACGCAGCGGCGCGTACCGCTCGACGGGGCTGTGCCGCTGTCGTTCTCGCTCGACAGCATCGGGCCGCTGGCACGATCGGTCAGTTGCTGTGCCATTCTCGATGCCGTGCTCGCCAACGAGCCCATCGCCCCGCTGAAGCCGCGCCCTGTCAAGGGCATGCGGCTTGCGGTGCCGACCACGATCGCGCTCGACGACCTCGACGCGGCTGTGGCCGGGACGTTCGAGCGGGCGCTCAAGAGTCTCGCCGATCACGGTGCGATCATCGAGCGCATCGAGATGGCCGAATTCCACGACATCGGACCGATGAACGCCAAGGGTGGCTTTGCGGCTTCCGAAAGCTACGCCTGGCATCGCTACCTGCTCACATCCAAGGGCGACGTCTACGATCCCAGAGTCTCCGTGCGTATCATGCGCGGCGAAGCGCAGAGCGCGGCGGACTACATCGATCTTCTCAACGAGCGCCGCTCGCTGATCGCCCGCGTCAATGCGCGCATCGCGTCCTATGACGCGCTGGTGCTGCCGACCACCGCCAACACGCCGCCGAAAATATCGGATCTTGCCGACGACAAGGCGTTCACCATGGAAAACCTGCGGGCGCTCCGCAATTGCACCCTGATCAACATGATCGACGGCTGCGCCATCTCGCTGCCGGCGCATCGCGAGGGTGAGATTCCCGTCGGCCTGATGCTGGCGGGCGCGGGCGGATCGGACCGCCGTATCTTCGAGCTTGCTGCCGGCATGGAGGCCCTAATTCGTGTTTGACCTGACTTTCACCGTTGACGCCCAGGACACCACCACGCCGCTGACGCTGGCGATCGACCAGATGGTCATCGCCGGCTGGACCGGCCGCGATCCGGTCGCGCGCGACAAGCACATTGCCGAGCTGCAGGAGATGGGTATCGCCCCGCCGGCCTCGACGCCGATCTACTATCGCGCCTCGGCGCGGCGCTTGACCATAGAAGATAGCATCGAGTGCACCGGCGGCGATTCCTCCGGCGAAGTCGAGTTCGTGCTGATCGGCTGGCAGGGCCGCATTTTCGTCGGCTGCGGATCCGACCACACCGACCGCAAGGTCGAGGCCTACAACGTCACGGTGTCCAAGCAGATGTGCGACAAGCCGATCGCATCCACGCTGTGGGAGCTCGAGGACGTCATCGGCCATTGGGACAGGATGATCCTGCGCTCCTGGGCCACCATCAAGAGCGAGCGCGTGCTCTACCAGGAGGGCACGCTCGACGCGATGCTTCCGGTCCCTGACTTGATCGCGCGTGGCTTCGAGCGTGGAAAATTCCCCGACGGCTGTGCCATGTTCGGCGGTACGTTCGCGGCGAAGGGGGGTATCCGCCCCGCCGACCGTTTCGATTTCGAGCTGGAAGACCCCGTTCTGAAGCGCACGATCAAGCACGGCTATGACGTGGTGACGCTGCCGGTGCGAGGCTGAAGCCTCTCCATCGTCATTGCGAGGAGCTCTTGCGACGAAGCAATCCAGACTGGTTCCGCGGAGGAATTCTGGATTGCTTCGCTCCGCTCGCAATGACGGGGAGAGAGTCGGGAATCGGGTGGCCGGGTGAACGTCGGGTTGCGAGAATCGGTGCATGACAGCAACAGCACGCAAATCGCCTCAATCCCCATCAGCGGATACTGCTGCCCACGTCGATGCCCTCGGCTGGCCCCAGATCACCGGCGAACTCGACACCCAGGGCAGCGCCGTCCTGAAGGGCCTGCTCACGCCGGATCAATGCCGCGCCGTCGCCGCGCTCTATCCCGACGACGCCAATTTCCGCAGCCGCATCGTCATGGGCCGCCATGGGTTTGGCCGCGGCGAGTACAAATATTTCTCCTATCCGCTGCCGGACCTGATCGCGCAATTGCGCCCGGCGCTCTACGCGCATCTCCAGGGCGTCGCCAATCGCTGGAACGAGGCGATGGGGATCGATATCCGCTATCCCGCCGCTCACGCGGCGTTCTTGAAGCGCTGCCACGAGGCCGGGCAGGCGCGACCGACGCCGCTGCTGCTGCAATACGAGGCAGGCGATTTCAACTGCCTGCACCAGGATCTCTATGGCGAGCACGTGTTCCCGCTCCAGGTCGCAATCCTCTTGTCCGAGCCCGGCCGCGATTTCACCGGCGGCGAGTTCGTACTGACCGAGCAGCGACCGCGCATGCAGTCCCGCGCCGAGGTGGTTCCGCTCGCGCAGGGCGACGCGGTCGCCTTCGCTGTGCATCACCGCCCGGTGCAGGGGACACGCGGCACCTACCGCGTTAATCTCCGCCATGGCGTCAGCCGGATTCGCTCTGGCCAGCGCCACACGCTGGGTGTGATCTTTCACGATGCGAAATAAACGCTGGCGCTGATGGCGGATTTGTTCGACCATGTCGCCGAAGCCCAGCCGTCGCGCGAGGAGATCGCCGACGGCGCTGTGCTGTTGCGTGGCTTCGTCAAGCCGATCGAGAGCGAATTGATCGAAGCGGTGCGCGCCATCGTGGCGCAGTCGCCGTTCCGTCGCATGACCACGCCCGGCGGGCATCTGATGTCGGTGGCCATGACCAATTGCGGCGAGCGCGGCTGGATTACCGATCATACCGGCTATCGCTATGATCCCATCGACCCGCGGACCGGCGCGCCGTGGCCGGCGATGCCGCCCGTGCTCCGCGATCTCGCCCGCCGCGCGGCGGAGCAGGGCGGCTTTGCCGGCTTCGCGCCCGATGCCTGCCTCGTCAACCGCTACGAGCCCGGCACGCGGCTGTCATTGCATCAGGACAAGGACGAGCTGGATTATTCAGCGCCGATTGTCTCGGTCTCGCTCGGCCTGCCTGCGACGTTCCTGTTCGGCGGCATGGCACGCAGCGATAAGCCGCGCCGCTTTCGGCTAGTGCATGGTGACGTCGTGGTCTGGGGCGGGCCCAGCAGGCTCGCCTATCACGGCGTCGCGCCGCTCGCCGAGGGCGAGCACGCGCTGCTCGGGCGGAAGCGGATCAATTTGACGTTCCGAAAAGTCCGCTGACGCGTTTCCTCGCAGCCCCCGCTCGTCTAAGCTTCCGGCGGGGGAGACGGCGATATGGCGACCACACAGCTCTCGGCCGGCACTGGCGCGGCCAACCGCACCGGCCTGTATCTGGCCGTGCTGCAACTGGCGTTCACGCTTGGCTGGACCACCTACGTCGTCTATTTGCCAAAGCTCGCGGCTGAGGTCGGCATCGCGCCGTCAGCTGTTATCTTCATCCTGATGCTGGACCAGGCGATCTTCACCATCGCCGATACCGTGATGGGGATCGCCGCCGACAAGATCGCTCCCCATCTCGGCAGGCTTGGCCTGTTCGTCGGGCTCCTGGCCGCGATCTCCTGCGGCGCGTTCGTCGCGCTGCCTTTCGTCGCAGGGCGCGGCGTGGCCGCGCAGGGGTGGTTCATTGCCCTGATCGTGGTCTGGTCGATCACCTCGTCCGCGTTGCGCGCGCCACCGCTGACCCTGCTCGGCAGATACCGCGCCCGGCCGCAGGTGCCGTTCCTCGCCGCGCTCGCGATGCTCGGCTATGGCGTCGCCGGCGCGGTCTCGCCCTATCTCGGCGTGGTGCTGCGCGAGCACGATGCGCGGTTGCCCTTCGTGATATCGAGCGCAGTGCTGCTGTTGACCGCGATCGGACTGTCACGGATCGAGCACGACGTGGCCCGCGACACCGCGCCGCCGACACCGGCCGAGGCAGCAAGGCCGCTTGGCCTCGTGCCGATCGCCTTCATCGTCGCGATGGTGGCGCTCGCGCTCGGCTATCAGTTGCACTTCGCTCTGAACAGCGCGCCGTTCTACCTGCGCTTTGCCAAGCCGGATGAGCTGCAATGGCTGATGCCGGTGTTCTGGATCGGTTTCAACATTGCGATGTTTCCGGCAAGCCTCGTCGTCAAGCACCGTGGCGGCGTAATCGTGATGGGCGCGGCCGGGCTGCTTGGAGCGGTCGCGATTGCTGCGGCCGAATTCGCCGGCAGCCTCAACACGCTGATCGTCGCGCAGTTTCTCGCCGGAGCGGCGTGGGGCTGCATGCTGATGAGCGCGATCTCGGCTGCGTTGGCCATCGGCTCGACCGGCGCGGAGGGAAAGGTGACCGGCCTCGTCTTCTCGGCGCTGGCCCTCGGGACCTTCGCGCGGATGGCGGCGGTCGCCGGCGGCTTGCAGAAAATGCCTGACTACGCGCCGCTGCTGCACTGGGCCCCGGTCGCCTGCTGGGCGGTCGCAGGCGCGGGCCTGCTGGTGATCGCGGCGGCGCGGCTACAGGGCGGCGTTCACCTCAAGGCTTCGGCGGGTGGATGAACGCCCACGGGCTGACTTCCGAGTCCCGCGTCACCTCGACCGAGATCAGATAGGGCCCGCCATGCGCAAGGGCCTTCTCCATCGCCGCCTTGAACTGGTCCGGCGCGGTGACGCGCGCGGATGCGACGCCAAAGGATTCCGCGAGCTTGACGAAATCCGGATTGACCAGATCGGACGCCACGACGCGGCCGTCAAAACGCTCGCGCTGGTCGCGGCGGACATTGCCGTAGGCGTTGTTGTTGAACACCAGCGTCACCACGCCGATGTTGAACTGCACGGCGGTGGCGAGCTCCTGCACGCCGAACATGAAGCCGCCGTCGCCGGTGATCGCCACCACCGGCTTGTCGGGATTGGCGACCTTGGCGCCGAGCGCGGTCGGGAAGCCCGAGCCGAGCGTGCCCTGATAGCCTGACGTGATGAAGGTGCGCGGCTGGTAGATCGGAAAGCCGTACCAGGATGCGAAACCGAACTGCGACAATTCATCGGTCACGATCGCGTTCGCCGGCAGCACCTCGCGCAGGATGTTGAGATACGCCATCTGCGGCTGGATGCGCTGGATCTCGGCTTGCGCGGTCGCAGTCGCCTCGCGGATCTCACCCCGCCGGCCGCTGGTCCTGGCAAAGCCGCCCTTCTTCACGGCGGTGACGAGATCGGCCGTGCCGGCCTTGGCGTCAGCGACGATAGCGACATCGGAGGCGAGCCGGCGCATCTCGGCCGGATCGATATCGACACGAATGGATTTCAGCCCCTTCGGCTGATACGGCCAGCGGAAGCCCGATGCCGGCAGTTCGGCGCGCGTGCCGATCGCGATCATCAAATCTGTTGTCGGCCACAGCTTGTAGGCCGCCGCCATCGTGAGTCCAAGCTCATGCGCGTTAGAGACGATGCCGCGGCCGCTGCGGAAGGCGACGACAGGCGCGTCGACCATCTCGGCGAGTTCGAGAATCTCCTCGCGCGCTTCGATCGCGCCGCTGCCGACGAAGATCATCGGCGCCTTGCTGTTCCTGATCAGCGCGGCCGCCTGCTTGATCAAATCAGGGTCGGGCTGCGGCGCGGGCAAGGGCTCCAGCACCTGTGCCGCAGCAGTGTCCGCGCGCTGGGTGAAGACGTCCCAGGGCATCTCGACCGAGGCGGGTCCGCGCCGTCCGGACGTCATCTCCTGGAAGGCGCGCGCGACGGTGGTCGGCGCGTTGCCGGGATACTCGATGCGGTCCGCCCATTTCACATAGGTGCGCAAGGTCGCGAGCTGGTCGGGCATCTCGTGCAGGTGGCCGCGGCCCTTGCCCAGAAACTGCGTCGGCACCTGGCCGGTGACGCACAGCACCGGCTCGTTGCAGCCGAACGCGGTGAGCAGTGCCGCGCTGGCGTTGAGCACGCCGGGACCCGGCACCACGCTGAACACGCCGGGCCGGCCGCTGGAGCGCGCATAGCCGAACGCCATGTAGCCGCAGGCCTGCTCGTGCCGCGCGCCGATCACCTTGAGCTGAGCCTGGTGGAAGGCGTCGAACAGGCCGTAGACCTGCGCGCCTGGCAGGCCGAACACGGTGTCGACGCCGTGAGCGACAAGCCCGCTTACGATCGCTTCGCCTCCGGTGAGGGTGGTCATGGCACTATTCCATTTCAATGGGTGTTCAGGCTTCGTCGACGACGCCGTTGCGTAAAGATCCGATGCCCTCGGCCGCGACTTCGATAACATCGCCGGGCTTTAGAAAACGCGGCGGATCGAACCGCGCTCCGGCGCCGGTCGGCGTGCCCGTGACGATGATATCGCCGGGGACAAGCGTCGCGAAGGTCGAGATATAGCTGATGAGATAGCGGAACGGAAACATCAGCCGGCTGGTGCGGTCGTCCTGCCGCAGCTCGCCGTTGACATGCGTGGTGAGGCGGATGTCGGCGATCTGCGATTCCTGCGTGTAGGGCACCAGCCACGGGCCGAGGCTGCCGCTGGAATCGAAGTTCTTGCCCTGCGTGACGTTGAACTTGGCATGGCGCAGCCAATCTCGCACCGAGCCTTCGTTGCAGAGCGTCAGCGCGGCGATGTGATCGAGCGCGGCGTGCTCGGCAATGTGCCGGCCGGCCTTGCCGATCACCAGCACGATCTCGCCCTCGTAGTCGAGCTGCGCGGATGCGCGCGGGCGCACCAGCGGCGTGTCATGACCGACGAAAGAACGCGGCGAGCGCATGAACATGCTCGGATATTTCGGCGCGTCCTGGCCATCCTTGTATTCGGCATTGCGGTCGGGATAGTTGACGCCGATGCAGATGATCTTTTCCGGCGCGGGTACCGGCGGCAGCCAGATGATATCGCCGAGCGCGTGATCGGGCGTGCGGCCGGCGGCTTCTTCGGCGAGGCTCGCGAGCTTTCCTGCCGCGATCACCTCGCGCAGCGTCGGATAATCTTTGGCGTGGCGCGCGGAGAGCTCGACAACGCCGCCATCGACGACGGCGCCGTACTTCGTTTCACCGTTGACGGAATAGGTGGCGAGGCGAGGGAGGTTCATGGACGGCTCATCATATCCTTGTCGTCCCGGCGAAGGCCGGAACCCATACCGCGTGATCTATCGAGTGCGCACAACGACAATCCCGAACGACCAACCTTCGCCAAACGTCTCCCTGTGGCTATGGGTCCCGGCCTTCGCCCGGACGACGGGGAGAGAGCTTTTGACAGTCACTGACATTAATCCGCCACCAGCACGTCGGCCACGAACTTCGGCTCACGCACGGCTTGCCCTGAGAACGGCGAGCCCTGCTCGAACCAGGAGCGCGGGGCCGGCGCGCCCCATAATGTCTGGCGGCGGGGATCGCGCAGCGACCAGCGCAGCGGCTCGTGGTCGTGATCGCCGGTGAAATAGTCGCTGGTATAGAGCTCGAGCCTGTGTCCATCGGGGTCGCGGACGTAGAGGAAGAACGCATTCGAGATGCCGTGGCGGCCGGGACCACGCTCGATGTTCTTCACGAAGCCTTGCGAGGCCATGACGTCGCAGAGATGGATGATGTTCATCGCCGTCGGCGTCCAGTAAGCGAAGTGGTGCAGCCGCGGGCCCTTGCCGTTGGTGATGGCAAAATCGTGGACATTGCCCTTGCGATGCATCCAGGCAGCGGCGATGCGCCCGTTCGGTCCGTCCTCCTCGGCGTATTCGGTGAGGCGAAAGCCGAGCCGCGCATAGAATTCGACGGTGTCCTGCACTTCGGCGGCGAACACGTTGAAATGGTCGAGCCGCTGCGGGTGGCATCCTCTGTAGAGGTCGTAGCGGCGCAGCAGATGCGGCCGCCGGTCCATCGACGCATACAGCTCGATCTGGAAGCCGAAGGGGTCGGTGAACTGCAACGTGCGGCCCTGGAAGGGCTGATCGACGAAGGCGTAGCCAAGACCGTTCTCGGACAGGAACTTCGCGGCCTTGTCCAGATCTCCGTCATTGCCGACTTTGAAGCCGAGGCGGTTGCAGGCAGGCGCCGCCGCCTTGCGCAACACCAGCGAGTGATGCTGATGCTCTTCGGCGGCGCGCAAGTAGACGACCTTGTCGTCGGCGTCCTCGACATGCAGGCCGACAACGCTTTCATAGAACTCGCGGCTGAGCTTCAGGTCGGTGACGTCCAGCACGGCGTGGCTGGAGCGGATGATGTTGAACGGCGGCTCGAAGATATGTTGCGGTACGGGCATTGCGTTTCCCCTCTCTAGACCCGGTCATTCCGGGGCGTTCCCTTAGGACCGAACCCGGAATCTCGAGGTTCCGGGTTCGCTTCGCGCCCCGGAACGACGGTGGCTCTAAATTCCCAGCTTCTGAATCTTGTGCGTGCCTCGCGCGAGCGAGACGTGCTTGGTTTCCATGTAGAAATCGAACGAGTAATCGCCGCCGTCGCGTCCGATGCCCGAGGCCTTCATGCCGCCGAACGGCGTCGGCAGATGGCGGACGTTTTCCGAGTTCAGCCAGATCATGCCGGCTTCCAGCGCATCAGCGACACGCAGCGCCCGGCCGACATCGTTGGTCCAGACATAGCCGGTCAGGCCGTAGCGGATGTCGTTGGCGATTTCGATCGCGTCTGCTTCGTTCTTGAAGGGCAGCACGGTGAGGAAGGGGCCGAACACCTCTTCCTGCGCCACGCGCATCTTGCCATGCGCGCCGGTCACCAGGGTCGGCTCGACATAATGTCCGCCACCGGGGCCGTCATAGGCCTTGCCACCGACGGCGATCGTCGCGCCGTCCTGGCGTGCGATGTCGAAATATGAGCAGACTTTTGCGAGGTGCCGCTCGTGGATCAGCGGCCCGATCTCGGTTGCGGGATCGAGGGGATGGCCGACCTTCAGCGCTTTCACCCGCGCGGTCAGCTTCTCGATGAACTTTTCGGCGACGCCGGCCTGGATCAGCAGGCGGCTCGACGACGTGCAGCGCTCGCCGTTGAGAGAGTAGATCATGAACACGACAGCATCGAGCGCGCGGTCGAGATCGGCGTCGTCGAACACGATCACCGGGTTCTTGCCGCCGAGTTCGAAATGCACGCGCTTCAAGGTCGGCGCACCCTGAACCATGATCGCTGAGCCGGTCGAGCTTTCGCCGACGAAGCCGATCGCCTTGATGGCGGGATGCTCGGTCAATGCCTTGCCGGCCTCTTCGCCAAAACCGTGCACGGTGTTGAGCACGCCGTCGGGCACGCCGGCTTCCTTGACGAGCTTCGCAAGGATAGCCGCCGTGATCGGCGACCATTCCGCCGGCTTGTGCACGACCGTGCACCCTGCAGCGAGGGCAGGCGCGATCTTCCAGGTCGAGAGCATGAACGGCGTATTCCACGGCGTGATCACGCCGACCGGGCCGATCGGCACGCGGGTCGAGACGTTCCAATGCTCGTCGCTCGGCGTGTTCTGGCCGTCGCGGGCCTCGCCGCATCGATCGGCAAAGAAGCGGAAGTTCTCGGCGGCGCGGATCGCGGCCTTTGCCATGAAGCGATAGGCCTGGCCGGTGTCGATGCATTCGAGCACCGCGATGTCCTCGGCATTGTCTTCGATGGCGTCGGCGACGCGATGCAGCAGCTTCTTCCGCATCGCCGGCGCCATGTCGCGCCAGGATTTGAAGGCCAGCGAAGCAGCGGTTGCCGCGGCGTCGATATCCTCGGCATTGCCGCGGGCGACGCTCGCGAGTGTCGCGCCGTCGACCGGCGATTTGGTCTCAAACGTTTCGCCTGAGATCGACGGCACGATCTTGCCGTCGATCATGTGGCCGATGCCGTCGGCGCGCAGCGTCTTCAGCAGCGGTGCGATGCGGTCGCGATTGGCCTGGAACACATCGGCTTTCGGCGTGGGCTTATCCATGGGCGGCCTCCGCTTTCAGGGCGTCGTGGATGTTGTTGCGCTTCCAGCTCGTGTCCTTGTCGTTGATCTGCATGTCGAACGAGAGGGCGAATTTCGAGCTTGCGAACACGGGATCGAGATGCCGGGAGAGCGCCTGGAAGACATGCTCGCCGGCCTCTTCGCGGGTTTTGAGGTCACGGCCTTCGCCAATGCGCAGCACCATGTCGAGAAAGCCGTAGTCCTGCCGCGCGTCCGCAATCGCATAATGCTCGCATTTGACGGCGCGGACGCGGATGCCGCCGAGCGGGAAGATGCCGGTCTCGACCGCCGCCTTGCGCACCACCTCGCACGCCGCGCCGATGTCGAGGCGGCTGTCGAGATTGGCCGAATATTCGATCGTGAAATGCGGCATCGCGGTTTCACTCCCTGTTTTCTTGTTCGTCTAAGCGAAGTAGCAGCTTACCGAGCCGTAGGCGCCATAATCGGCCTGAATTGTGTCGCCCTTGCGGGTCTCGATCGGACGGATGAAAGAGCCGGCGAGCACGATTTGTCCGGGCTCGAGCGCAAGGCCAAGCGGTGCGATCTTGTTGGCGAGCCAGGCAACGGCTGTGGCGGGATGATTGAGCACGCCGGCGGCAAGGCCGGTCTCTTCGAGCTGGCCGTTCTTGAAACAGAGCGCACCGATCCAGCGCAGATCAGCATCCAGCGGGCGGATCGGCCGTCCGCCGAGCACGATGCCGGCGTTGGCCGCGTTATCGGCAATGGTGTCGAAGATCTTTCGCGTCGCCTTAGTCCGGGGATCGACGCGCTCGATGCGCGTGTCCAGAATCTCCAGCGCCGGCACGACGAAGTCGGTGGCGTTGAGCACGTCGAACAGCGTGCAGTCGGGGCCAGCGAGGCGCTTGCTCATGACGAAGGCGAGCTCGGCTTCCACGCGCGTCGCGATGAATCGCTCCGTCGGGACGAGGCCGCCATCGGCGAAGAACATGTCGTCGAGCAATACGCCGGAATCAGGCTCGTTGATGCCAAGCGCGCTCTGCATCGCCTTCGAGGTCAGGCCGATCTTGTGTCCCCTGACGATGGCCCCTTCCGCAATCTTGACGTCGACCCAGGCCTTCTGAATCGCGTAGGCGTCAGCGATGCTGATGTCGGGAAAGTCCTGCGACAGCTGCCGGATCTGCGTACGGGTCTTCTCCGCCTGGTGCAGACGGCTCGCGCAAGCTCGGATATCGTCGTTGGAAAGCGCCATTTGTGATCTTACAAAATGTGGAGCTCGAAGATACTTAACATGTTAAGTGAATGCGTCAACGCCATTTTGGCTTGCTGCACTGCAAACGTTTTGCGGTTGAAGGGGCATCATCGTGAAGAGACCGGCTGATCCAGCGGACGACGGCGCCACCGCCGCGCGACAGGTGCCGATGCGCGATTTCTCGCGTTCGTTGCCGATGTCGTTGCTGCGGGCACGCGAAGCCGTGATGCGGCAATTCCGTCCCTCGTTGCGTGAGCATGGGTTGACCGAGCAGCAATGGCGCATTCTGCGCGCGCTCGCGGCGATCGACACGGTCGAGGTCACGGAACTCGCGCGCACCGCGTTCCTGCTCGGCCCGAGCCTGTCGCGCATCCTGCGCGATCTGGAGGCGCGCAATCTGATCGAGCGCAAGACCGCCAAGGCGGACCAGCGCCGCAGCATGGTCTCGATCTCGGAAAAAGGCGTGAAGCTGATGGCGTCCGTGGCGCCGTCCTCCGAAGCGATCTATGCGGAGATCACGCGCCGCTTTGGCGCGCGCAAGCTCGTCGAGTTGCAGGGGATGCTCGGCGAGCTCGAACAAAGTCTCGCAGGGCTCGGTGCCGGCGAGGAGGCAAGTGCCGAGGAGTGAAAGCAGATATGCGCGAGCGCGCGGCAACAATCATGGACATCGCCGCATTTTTTCGCTCAAGTGCCGCTCAAGCCGATGACTGCAAAATCGGCGCCAGGTAGAGGCAAACAGACCCTCATGGTCACCATCCAGGTTCAGAAGCTGATCGACTTCGTCACCGAGGTCTTCGCGCATGCGCAGTCGTCGCCTGACGAAGCCCGGCGCATCGCCACTTATCTAACCGCGGCGAATCTGACCGGCCATGACAGCCACGGCGTGATCCGCGTCCCCGTCTATATCCGCTGGCAGAAGAGCGGCGCGGTCGTGCCCAACCAGAACGCCGAAATCGTGCTCGACACGCCCTCGCTCGCGGTGGTCGACGGCAAGTTCGGCTACGGCCAGACCGTGACGCCGCAGGCGGTCCGGATCGGCATCGAGAAGTGCAGGAAGGCGGGACTTGCCGCCGTCGCGCTGCGCAATGCCGGCCATATCGGCCGCGTCGGCGATTGGGCCGAGATGGCCGCCGCCGAAGGACTGATCTCGGTACATTTCGTCAATGCCGCGGGCTCGCTGCTGGTGGCGCCTTTCGGCGGCGTCGAGAAACGGCTCTCCACCGCACCCTATTGCGTCGGCATTCCGCGCGAAGGCCAGGATCCGATCGTGCTTGATTTTGCGACCTCAGTCGTGGCCGAAGGCAAGGTGCTGGTCGCGAGCCGCGGCGGCAAGAAGCTGCCGAAGGGCGCGCTGGTCGATGCCGACGGCAGCCTGAGCGAGGAGCCGGCCGTACTCTACGGCCCCTACACGCCGGACGGGCCGCGCGATCACACCAAGGGAACGGGCGCAATCCGTGCGTTCGGCGAGCACAAGGGCTCGGGCCTTGCCTTCATGTGCGAGCTGCTCGGCGGCGCCTTGACCGGAACCGGGGCCACGTCCGGCGGCCGCCGCTTCGCCAACGGCATGCTGGCCTTCTACGTCGATCCGAAAGTGGTCGATACCTCCCATGTCTTCGACGCAGAGGTGTCGCGCTATGCCGACTTCATCCGTGCCACCAAGCCGGTGGCCGGGGTCGACCAGGTGCTGATTCCCGGCGACCCTGAGCGGAAAACCCGGGCTGAGCGGACCCGAAACGGCATCCCCTTGCCGGATGACACCTGGGCGGCAATAGTGAATACCGCCCGCGAGGTCGGCGTCAGCGAAGTCAGCATCCAGAGGGCGACCGCATAGGTCTTGCGTCATTGCGAGCGTAGCGCGACGCGCCAGTTCGCGGTAACAGCGGTTGTGCTGTCGCGACGCTCGTCATGGTGACGATGGTCCAAATCACACGGTCCAAATAACACGGTCCGAACAACAAAGAAGGAAGGCAACGTGGCGAACAAGGTCAAGGAAATCTGGAAGTCGGGCAAGGCCGTGGTCAACGCGTGGCTCGCGATTCCCTCCGGCTTCTCGGCCGAGATGATCGCGCAATGCGGCTTCGACAGCGTCACCGTCGACATGCAGCACGGCGTGCAGGATTATCTGTCGATGGTGCAGTGCTTCCAGGCGATGGACAAGCATCCGATCACGCCGATGGTCCGCGTGCCCTGGAACGAACCCGGCATCATCGGCAAGGTGCTCGATGGCGGCGCCTATGGCGTGATCTGCCCGATGGTCAACACGCCGCAGGAAGCCAGGAACCTCGTCTCCTATTCCAAGTACCCGCCGAAGGGCGTGCGCTCCAACGGCCCGATCCGCGCCGGCATGTACGGCACCGCCGGCTCCTACCAGAAGACGGCCAACGACGACATCGTGCTGCTGCCGATGATGGAGACCAGGACCGCGGTCGAGAACATGGAAGCGATCTTCGACGTCGAAGGCATCGACGGCGTCTATATCGGCCCGTCCGACCTCGGCTTCTCCTACGGCCTCGAGCCGAAGCTCGATCGCACCGAGCCCGAGATCCTCGCGATCTACGAGAAGATCATCAAGGAGTGCGGCAAGCGCGGCCTCAACCCCGGCATCCATTGCAGCGGCGCCGAGGGTGCTGCGCGCGCCATCAACATGGGCTTCAAGCTGGTGACGCTCTCGAACGAGGTCGGCCTGATGACGACCTACGCCAAGATGCAGGTCAACGCCACCCGGAAGGATTCCGGCGGCAAGGCCTGATCTCTCTCTGTGTCCCGGACGCGGTGCGGCGCGTAGCGCCGCTCCGCAGAGCCGGGACCCAGAAGCCAGTGAAGCACATTACGTAAACAACTGGGCCCCGGCTCAGCAGCGCACCGTTTCACGCTGCGCTGCGTCCGGGGCACGATAGTTTCGATACAGGAGACCTCCCATGACTATCAGCCCCGTCATTCGCCTGCATCCCGATGATGGCGTGCTGATCGCGCGCGCGAGCCTGCCGCCGGGAACGGTAGTCGCCGACGGCGTGACCACGGTCGAGCGCATTCCCTCCGGCCACAAGGTCGCGATCAAGCCGATCGCAGTCGGGGAGCCGGTGATCCGCTACGGCCAGATCATCGGCTTTGCGACCACGCCGATCGCGCCGGGCCAGCACGTGCACGTGCAGAACTGCGGCATGGGCGATTTCGCCAAGGACTACGCCTATTGCGCCGACGTCAAGCCGACGCCGAATTTCGATCTGCCGGCGAGTTTCGAAGGCATCCGCCGCCCGGACGGCCGCGTCGCCACGCGCAACTATATCGGCATCCTCACCTCGGTGAATTGCAGCGCGCATGTCGCAAGCCTCGTCGCCGATGTGTTCAAGAAGAATCTGTTCACCGGCGACAATCCGCTGGCCGATTTCCCCAATGTCGACGGCGTGGTCGCGCTGACCCACAAGACCGGCTGCGGCATGACGCAGAACGAGCCGCTGGCGCTGCTCCGCCGCACGCTCGGCGGCTATGCGCGGCACGTGAACTTCTCTCATGTCATCGTGCTCGGCCTCGGCTGTGAAGTGAACCAGATCGGCGGCCTGATGGAGGAGCAGAAGCTCGCGGGACGTCTGCGCGCGATGGACATCCAGGAGGTCGGCGGCACCCGCAAAACGGTGGAGGCGGGTATCGCCTTCGTGCGCGAAGCACTTGCGGAGTCGAACAAGGTCAAGCGCGAGTCCGTCCCGGTGAGCGAATTGACCGTGGCGCTGCAATGCGGTGGCTCGGACGGCTATTCCGGTGTCTCTGCCAATCCGGCGCTGGGTGCGGCCAGCGATCTCATCGTGCGTCACGGCGGCACCGTGATCCTGTCGGAGACGCCGGAGACCTATGGCGCCGAACATCTGCTCACGCGCCGCGCCGTCAGCCGCGAGGTCGGCGAGAAGCTGGTCGATCTCATGCGCTGGTGGGACGAATACACGACGCGCGAAGGCGCCGAGATGAACGCCAATCCGAGCCCGGGCAACAAGGCCGGCGGTCTCACCACCATTTTGGAGAAGTCGCTCGGCGCGATGGCGAAGGCCGGCACCACCAATCTCGTCGAGGTGCTGCGCTACGCCGAACCCATCACCAAGAAGGGTTTCGTCTTCATGGACACGCCCGGCTACGATCCCGTTGCCGCGACCGGGCAGGTCGCCGGCGGCGCCAATCTGGTCTGCTTCACCACGGGTCGCGGCAGCGTGTTCGGCTGCAAGCCGGCGCCCTCGATCAAACTCGCCACCAACACGCCCATGTACAAGCGCATGGAAGAGGACATGGACGTCAATTGCGGCACCATCCTCGAAGGCGAGGAGAGCGTCCAGCAGTGCGGCCAGCGCATTTTCGATCTCATCCTCAAGACCGCGTCCGGACAGCCGACCAAGAGCGAGAGTTTTGATTTCGGCGGCGCCGAGTTCGCGCCATGGGTGTTGGGCGCGACGATGTAGTCCCCTCGTTGCGCGTCGGCGGTAGCCCCACACTGCAAGCGACGCTCCTAAGTAATGATACGGAGCCGTCAAGTGATCACGGGCGTTCCCGCGGTCACACCTGATTAACATCTTCTGCCGTAATCCCTGGAGCGATGCGAGCTCCACTCATGTGGGGCGTTCGCCCTTCGTGAGGATTCATCAACGATGACGCGTGCGATACGGCCGACCGGCGTGGAACATCTCCTCGGAGAGGAGGAGCTGATCGTGTCGAAGACCGATCTCAAGGGCCGCATCACCTACGCCAACGATGTCTTCATCCGCATGGCGAAGTACTCCTGGAAGGAGCTGATGGGCGCCCCCCACAGCCTGATCCGCCACCCCGAGATGCCACGCTCCGTCTTCAAGCTGTTGTGGGACACGCTTCGGTCCAGGCAGGAGATCTTCGCCTACGTCGTCAACCTCGCGAAGGACGGCAGCCATTACTGAGTGTTCGCCCACGTCACGCCGACATTCGACGAGCGTGGCAATATCGTCGGCTATCACTCCAACCGTCGCAAACCCGATCCTGCGCAGATCGAGCGTATCAAGCCGATCTATAAGGCGCTGTGCGCGGAAGAGGCGCGGCATGCCAATGCCAAGGACGGCATGCATGCGAGCTTCGAGGCGATGGTCGCGCTGCTCAAGCAACAGGGTGTCGGTTACGATGAATTTGTGCTCTCTCTCTAAGGCGCAAGGAGCGACCGCACTCGCATCCGTTCTTGCCGTCGTTGCGTTCGTGCTCTCGCTCGCCGGTGCGGCCGGAATTTCCGGCGCGGCGTTGTTGGGCGTTACGGTCTTGCTGCTCGTCTATGCCGTCTGGTGCCAGCACCGCACGACGGTGGCCGTCGACGAGGTGGCAGACGTGTGCCGCAAGGCAGCACGCGGCGACCTCGAGGCGCGCATCCTCAGCATCCGCCAGGCGGGACGGATCGGCGCCATTCAGAAGTCGGTCAACGACATGCTCGACATCACCGATGCCTATTTGCGGGAAGCTTCGGCGTCGATGGACTATGCAAGCCGCGGTAAATATTTCCGCAAGATCCTCGCGCGCGGATTACCCGGCTCGTTCCGCCGTTCAGCCACCGTCATCAATTCCGGCACCGACAGCCTCGGCCGTCGCGTGGTCGAGATCGCGGATCTCGCAAAACAGTTCGGCACGCATCTGGACCAGGTCGCCGGCACTCTCATGGGCGCGGCAACCGATCTCGAATCCGACGCCGGGCAGATGGCGGCGGCGGCCGAGAAGACCAGCCGGCAGACCTCCGGCGTGCTCAGTGCGTCCGACCAGGCCTCGCGCAACGTCGCCACCGTCGCGAGCGCCGCGGAGCAGCTCGCATCATCGATCGCCGAGATCGGCCGCCAGGTGGCCGGCTCGACCACGAGCACGGGGCGGGCGGTGAACGAAGCCAATCGTGCCGGCAGCGAGATTCGCACGCTTGCGGATGCGGCGATGCGGATCGGCGACGTGGTCAAGCTGATCAGCGAGATCGCCGAGCAGACCAATCTGTTGGCGCTCAACGCCACCATCGAAGCCGCGCGAGCGGGCGAGGCCGGCCGCGGCTTCGCCGTGGTCGCATCCGAGGTCAAGAGCCTCGCCAACCAGACCGCGAAAGCGACCGAGGAGATCAGCGCCAAGGTCGGCGAGATGCAGCAATCGACCACCAATTCGGTCGCCGCCGTCGAGGCGATCGCGCAGACCATCACCGAGATCAACGGCATCACCGCCTCGATCGCGACCTCGATCGAGCAGCAGGGTCTCGCCACCCGTGAGATCGCCCGCAACGTCCAGGAAGCCTCGGCCGGCACCTCGCAAATGTCCTCCAACGTCACCGGCATCAGCGAAGCCGCCGCCGATACCGGCCGTGTGGCGAGCCGCGTCCACAGCGCCTCCGAACGCGTCCATGGCGAGGTCGAGACGCTCCGGCGCGAGGTGACGCAGTTCCTGCAACGGCTGACGTCAGCGGCGTAAGACATCGCGGAGAGGACGCGCATTCTTCCCCTCTCCCCTTGTGGGAGAGGGTGGCTCGCCGCTCAGCGGCGAGACGGGTGAGGGGTCTCTCTCCGCGCGCACCTCTCACGCCGGAATTCGCGGAGACGTACCCCTCATCCGGCGCTTCGCGCCACCTTCTCCCGCAAGGGGAGAAGGAAGAAAGCGACCGCCCGCACCTTGCGTAGGCACCCTTTGCCCGTTGTTAGTGCTTGATCGAGGTCACCAGCGGTGTTCTGCTCAAAAAAGCTGCTGGAGTACCGCACCCCGTGTCGATCTACGTCGCATTACACCACGTCACGCACTACAAATACGACCGCCCGATCGATCTAGGCCCGCAGACCATTCGTCTGCGGCCGGCGCCGCATACCCGCACGCCGATCCTGAGTTATTCGCTCAAGGTCACTCCGGCCAATCATTTCGTGAACTGGCAGCAGGATCCGCTGGGCAATTGGATCGCGCGTTACGTCTTTCCGGAGAAGACGACCGAGCTCAAGATCGAGGTCGATTTCACGGCGCAGATGACTACGGTCAATCCGTTCGACTTCTTCGTCGAGCCCTATGCCGACAGCTTTCCGTTCGAATATACGCAAGATCTCAAGACGGAGCTCGCGCCTTATCTCGAGACCGTCAAGCCCGATCGGCTGTTCGCGAAATATCTCGACACGATCCCGCCCGAAGCCCCGAACACCGTCAATTTCCTGGTCGATCTCAACAGGGAGTTGCAGAAAAGGATCGGCTACGTCATCCGCATGGAGGCGGGCGTGCAGACGCCGGAGGAGACGCTTTCCTCCGCAGCCGGCTCGTGCCGCGACTCCGCCTGGCTCCTGATCCAGACCTTCCGTCACCTCGGTCTCGCCGCCCGTTTCGTCTCCGGCTATCTGATCCAGGTCCGTCCCGACATCGATCCGATCGAGGGGCCGCCGGAGGTTGAGAACGATTTCACCGATCTGCACGCCTGGGCCGAGGTCTACCTGCCGGGCGCGGGCTGGATCGGCTTCGACGCGACCTCGGGCATGCTCGCGGGCGAGGGCCACATCCCGGTCGCCGCGACGCCGCACTACCGCTCCGCGGCGCCGATCTCCGGCGGCGCCGGCTTTGCCGAGGTCGAATTCGCCTTCGACATGAGCGTCAAGCGCATTCGCGAGGCGCCGCGCATCACGAAACCGTTCTCGGACGAATCCTGGATACGGCTCAACGATCTCGGCGAGCAGGTCGACGGCGATCTTGCCGCGCAGGACGTGCGTCTGACCATGGGCGGCGAGCCGACCTTCGTCTCCGTCGATGATCTCGAAGGCGCCGAGTGGAACACGGACGCCGTCGGTCCGACCAAGCGCGGGCTCGCCGACGATCTGATCCGCCGCCTGCGCGCGCGTTTCGGACCCGGGGGCCTGCTGCACTTCGGTCAGGGCAAATGGTATCCCGGCGAAAGCCTGCCGCGCTGGGCGTTTGGCTTGTACTGGCGCAAGGATGGCGTGCCGATCTGGAAGAATGCCGACCTCATCGCCAGCATCGAAAATCCGCGGCCGGCGCAGGCCAAGGACGTCCAGGCGTTCGTGGAAGGCACGGCGCTGCGGCTTGGCCTCGATCCGGGCTACATCATGCCGGCCTATGAGGACACCGCGTACTGGCTGCAGAAGGAATCCGAGCTTCCCGTCAACGTCGATCCGTCCGATTCCAAATTGTCCGATCCGGAGGCCCGCGCGCGCATGGCGCGGGTGTTCGAGCAGGGGCTCAATAATCCTCGCGGCTTCGTGCTGCCGGTGCAGCGCTGGAATGCGGCACCACGCTGGCGCAGCGAGCGCTGGCAGCTCCGGCGCAGTCATCTGTTCCTGATGCCGGGGGATTCGCCGCTCGGCCTGCGCCTGCCGCTGGACTCGCTGGGCTATGTCCCGCCCGATCAATATCCCTACATCGTCGAGCGGGATCCGATGGAGGCCCGCGGCAAGCTGCCGGTGTTCAGCCTTCCGGCGCGTCCCGACTCGCCGGAGCGGCTCGAGCCCGAAGAGCTCAACACCTCCGTTCCGGTTCGCACCGCGATGTCGGTCGAGGTCCGCAACGGCGTGCTCTGCGCCTTCATGCCGCCGGTCGAGCAGATCGAGGATTATCTAGAGATGATCGCGGCGCTCGAAGCGACGGCCGAGGAGATGCAGCTCCAGGTTCACGTCGAGGGCTATCCGCCGCCATTCGATCCGCGCGTCGACGTCATCAAGGTGACGCCCGATCCCGGCGTGATCGAGGTCAACGTCCAGCCGGCAAAGAACTGGCGCGAGGCGGTCGAGATCACCGCCGGGCTCTATGAAGATGCCGGCAAGACACGCCTCGGCGCCAATCGTTTCCTGGTCGACGGCCGCCATACCGGCACCGGCGGCGGCAATCACGTCGTGGTCGGCGGCTCAAGCCCGCAGGACTCGCCGTTCCTGCGCCGGCCTGATCTGTTGAAGAGCCTGGTGCTGCACTGGCAGCGTCATCCGTCGCTGTCCTATTTCTTCTCCGGCCTGTTCATCGGCCCGACCAGCCAGGCGCCGCGCATCGACGAAGCCCGCCACGACAGCATTTACGAGCTCGAGGTCGCGCTCACGCACGTGCCGCCGCCGGGCACTCAGGCGCCGCTGTGGCTGGTGGATCGCTTGTTCCGGCATCTCCTCGTCGACATCACCGGCAACACCCATCGCGCCGAGATCTGCATCGACAAGCTCTATTCACCGGACGGCACGACCGGCCGACTCGGCCTGGTCGAATTTCGCGCGCTCGAAATGCCGCCGGATCCGCGCATGTCGCTGGCGCAGCAGCTGCTGATCCGCGCGCTGATCGCAAAATTCTGGCGCGAGCCGCAACAAGGCAAGTTCGTGCGCTGGGGCACCGCGCTGCATGATCGCTTCATGCTGCCGCACTTCATCTGGGAAGATTTCCTCGAAGTGCTCACCGAGTTGAAGCAGTCCGGCTATCCGTTCGAGCCTGAATGGTATCTGGCCCAGCTCGAATTCCGCTTCCCCGCCTTCGGCCGCATCCATCATGGCGGCGTGACGCTGGAGCTGCGGCAGGCGCTGGAGCCCTGGCACGTGCTCGGCGAGGAGGGCTCGGCCGGAGGCACCGTGCGCTATGTCGACTCATCGGTCGAGCGACTCCAGGTCAAGGCGGAAGGCTTCGTCGAGGGCCGCCATATCGTCACCTGCAACGGCCGTCGCCTGCCGATGACCGCCACCGGCCGCTCCGGCGAAGCCGTGGCCGGGGTCCGCTTCAAGGCCTGGCAGCCGGCCTCAGGCCTGCATCCGACCATTCCCGTTCACGCGCCCCTGACATTCGACCTCATCGATACCTGGAACGGCCGCTCGCTCGGCGGCTGCGTCTATCACGTCGCCCATCCCGGCGGCCGCAGCTACGACACCAAGCCGGTCAACACCTACGAGGCCGAGGCGCGGCGGCTGGCGCGCTTCCAGGACCACGGCCATACGCCGGGCCCGATGCAGCCGCCGCCTGAGGAACGCACAAATGAGTTTCCGCTGACCCTCGACTTGCGGACCCCGCTCCTGCAATGAGTATGATGCGGGGGCAGGGAGAGGCGCATGGCCGAGGGCGCAGCCGAAGAGGACGACAAGGCGGGTAGGGCGCAAGGTCAACGTGATGGCCAGCGCCGCTTTGCGCAATGGGTCCGCGACTACAAGCGCCTGCCCGGCATCCCCGACGAGTTTCTCGGCCCGGACGGCAAGCCCCGCGCGGTCTGGAGCCGCTTCTTCGACGCCTTCGGCGCGCTCGCGCCCGACGAGGTCGAGCGGCGGTTCGGCATGGCCGACCGTCATCTCCGCGAGGCCGGCGTCACCTATCGCGCGCCCGGCGAGAGCGCCGACCGGCCCTGGTCGATCAGCCATCTGCCGCTGCTGATCGACGAGGCCGACTGGAAGCAGCTGTCCGACGGCATCACCCAGCGCGCCGAGCTGCTCGAGCTCGTGCTGCGCGACATCTATGGCGAGGGCCGCCTCGTCGCCGAAGGCGCGCTGCCGGCGGCTGCGATCGCCGGCAGCCCCGAATATCTCCGTCCCGTCTGCGGCGTGCCGCCGCCGGGTGGACGCTATCTCTCGCTTTATGCCGCCGATGTCGGCCGCGGGCCCGACGGCCGCTGGTGGGTGCTCGGCGACCGCACGCAGGCGCCGTCGGGCGCGGGCTATGCGCTGGAGAACCGCCTGGTGCTTTCGCGCGCGTTCTCGGATCTCTACAAGTCGATGAACGTGCCGCGCGTCGCGCCGTTCTTCGAGGCGTTTCGCGACAGCCTTCGCGCGCGCGCCGACCGCGACGAGCCGCGGATCGGCGTGCTCACGCCGGGCAGCTTCAGCGAGACCTATTTCGAGCACGCGACGCTGGCGCGCTATCTCGGCTTCCTGCTGGTCGAGGGCGACGATCTCGCCGTCAGCGACAACCATATCCACATTCGCACGGTTGCGGGTCTCAAGCGCCTCGACGTGCTGCTGCGCCGCGTCGATTCCAATTCGCTCGATCCGCTCGAGCTCGATGCCTCCTCGCGGCTCGGCGTGGCCGGCCTGATCGACGTGCTGCGCAAGGACGGCGTCGTCGTCGCCAACATGCCGGGTTCGGGCGTGATGGAGGCGCGCGCGATGCTCGGCTTCCTGCCGGCGCTCAGCCGCCGCCTGCTCGGCGAAGAGCTGAAGATGCCGCACATCGCGACCTGGTGGTGCGGCCAGCGCTCGGCGCGCGACGAGGTGCTGTCGCGGCTCGACGAGGTCGCGATCGAAGGCGCCTATCGGCGCGGCGTTCCCGGTTTCGACAGCAATGGTCCAGTGCTCGCGAGCGAGCTCGATGCCGCCGGGCGCCGGCGCCTGAGCGACGCCATCGCCGCGCGCGGCATGGACTATGTCGGCCAGGAGGTGGTGCGGCTCTCGACCATGCCGGTGTGGGAGCAGGGGCAGATCACGCCGCGTCCCTTCGTGCTGCGCGTGTTCGCAGCCGCGACGCCCGACGGCTGGGCCATCATGCCCGGCGGCTTCTGCCGGATCGCCGAGCAGCCGGATGCGCGCGCGGTGTCGATGGGCGACGGCGCGCGTTCCGCCGACGTCTGGGTGGTCTCGGACAAGCAGGTCTCGAGCGCGACGCTGCTGCCCGCCACCGACAAGGTGCGCATCCGCCGGATCGCCGGCGTGCTGCCGAGTCGCGCGGCCGACAATCTGTTCTGGCTCGGCCGCTACCTCGAACGCGCCGAGGCGACGCTGCGGCTGGTGCGGGCGCTGGGCTCGCCGAGCGGGCCCAACAAGGGCACCGCGGCCTCGCTGCAATCGGCCGAGCGTATCCAGCGCCTGCTGGTGACCTGGGGCGCGATCTCGCAGACCTCGCGCGCGGCGCCCGGCCGCATCGTCGCCGAAGCGCTGCAGAGCCCGGAGCGTTTCGGCTCGGCACTGTCGCTGGTCCGCGCGGCCCAGCGCACGGCGACCTCCTTGCGCGAGCGGCTGTCGCCGGACGCCTGGCAAGTCATCACCGAGATGGCCGAGCGGCTGGCCGTTGAGGTCGAGGACGACGACAGCGTGCTGAGCGCGGCCGAGCTGACCTTGCAGGAGCTCGCGAGCTTTGCCGGCCTTGCGCACGAGAACATGAACCGCGCCGCCGGCTGGCGCTTCCTCGATATCGGCCGTCGCACCGAGCGCGCCATCAACACGACGCGTTTCGCCCGGCAGTTTGCCTATGACGAGGCCGGCGACGAGGATCTCGATATCCTGCTGACGCTGGTGGATTGCCAGATCACCTACCGCTCGCGCTATCTGCTGGCGCCGATCCTGGCGCCGGTGCGCGACCTCGCCGTGCTCGACAGTTACAATCCGCGTTCGGTGGCGTTCCAGGTGACGGCGCTGAACGAACACATCGCCGCACTGCCGAGTCTGAAGGAGCACGGCCTGATCGAGAAGCCGCAGCGGCTTGCGGTCGCGATGCAGGCGATGCTCGCGACCGCGGAGGCCGAGAAGCTCGAGGTCAAGACGCTGTTCGCATTGGAGCAGGATCTGCTCAGCCTCGCCGACGCGGTCGGGCAGCACTACTTCCCGCACGGCCCCAATGCCAGCCGACCGGAAAAGCTGACGGGGCTCGCGTGATCTACGACATCCGTCACGTCACAACTTACGAATACGAGAGTCCGGTCAGCTTCGCCCGCTGCACGCTGCGGCTGGAGCCGAGGAGTGGCCATGGCCAGGAGCTGATCTCGCATAAGGTCGAGATCCGTCCGCGCCCCGCCGAGCGTAGCGTCCGGCGCGATTTCTTCGGCACCCTGACCGAGAGCGTCGTGATCGAGGCCGCGCATCGCACTCTGCGCATCGATTCCCGCTCTCGCGTGAAGGTGTCGCGCCAGCCGCCGGCGCGCGCCGCTGCCAGTCCGGGCTGGGAGAACATTCGCGACATCGCCTTCGAGGCGACGAGCCTCGGGCCGTCCTCGCCGGTCGGCTATGTCTTTGCGAGCCCGCTGGTGCCGGTGCTGGGACCGGTTAGTGCCTATGCGGCGGAAAGCTTCGCGCCCGGTGCGGGCGTCCTCGCCGGGGCGGTCGATCTGATGCATCGCATCCGCACCGAATTTCGCTACGACCCCAAGGCGACGGTGATCTCGACGCCGCTCAACGAGGTCTTCGTCAAGCGCCATGGTGTCTGTCAGGATTTTGCCCATGTGATGATCGCGGGCTTGCGCGGGCTGGGCCTGCCGGCGGCCTATGTCAGCGGATATCTGCGCACCATTCCGCCGGCGGGCCAGCCGCGCCTGCAGGGCGCCGACGCCACTCATGCCTGGGTGTCGCTGTGGTGCGGGGAGGAGCTTGGCTGGGTCAATTTCGATCCGACCAACGATCTTATGGTCGCTGGCGACCATATCGTGCTCGCGGTCGGCCGCGACTTTTCCGACGTTTCGCCGGTCGACGGCATCATCGTCGGCTCGCCGAAGCAGAAGCTCGACGTCGCGGTCGACGTGCTGCTGGTGGAATGATTGCGAGTCCTGCCGTGCCCGCGACGCCCTAGCCTGGGTGTATCGAACCGGCACCGCAACTGCGATATCGCGGGGCAACAACCGCAAACATATTTGCGTGTTTACGCCCCCGGGTTTTGCCAGTCGGCCAAGATGGGCTATGCTGGCGCCTGCGTCGAGGACGAGAATGAGACGTCGGGAGTTGATGTGGGACACCACCGACAGACGGGGCTGCATCCATGATGACGTTACCGAGACTGGCGGCGGAATCCCTGGAGAAGACGCTGGGTTCGTTCATGCGCCGCAGGTACGGCGATTCTCCGGCAAACATCGTCGAGAGCGCAACCCGCACGGCGATGGAATGCATCGGAAACAGCGACGCTCTCTATCATAATGTCGAACATACGATGCTGGTCACGCTCGCGGGCCATTCCATCCTGAGCGGCCGGTATCTTCATATTCATCTCTCGGCCGAGGATTACGTCCACGTCCTGATCGCGTGTCTTGCCCATGACATCGGCTATGTCCGCGGCTTGTTCGAAGAAGATGACGAGGACGGTTTTTTGGTCGATGCGGCAGGCACCAAGGTCTCCCTGCCCCGCGGCTCATCAGATGCCAGCCTGATGATGTATCATGTCGACCGATCCAAGCTGTACGTCATGCGCCGGCTGCAGCACATTCCAGGGCTTGATCCGGAACGCATCGCCCGCGCCATCGAGGGCACGCGGTTTCCGGCCCGGGAAGGCCAGGACTATGACGACGACGCCTCGATCCTGCGCGCCGCCGATTTCATCGGCCAGCTCGGCGACCCCAATTATCTGCGCAAGGCCAACGCGCTCTACTACGAATTCGAAGAGGTCGGCATGAACCGCCAGCTCGGCTACGATTCGCCGGCCGACATCGTGAACCGCTATCCGCAGTTCTATTGGAATAGCGTCGCGCCGCACATCCAGACCGAGATCGGCTACCTCAATAAGACCGAGATCGGCCGCCAGTGGATCGCCAACCTCTACAGCAACGTGTTCCGCGCCGAGCGCGACATCACGTTGTCCGGGCCGCAAAAATAGCTTCGCCTTGTAATGCAACAAAAAACAATTACCACCGATATCCTCGACATCGCCTATCGCGAATACGGCGCGCCGGACGGCTGGCCCTGCATCATGGGTCACGGCTTTCCCTACGACGTCAACGCCTATGCCGAGACCGCGCCGATCATTGCGCAAGCGGGCGCGCGGGTGCTGGTGCCCTGGCTCCGCGGCTACGGGCCGACGCGATTCCGCTCCGCTGCGACATTGCGCTCCGGCGAGCAGGCGGCGCTGGGCGCCGATCTGCTGGCCTTCATGGATGCGCTTGGAATCTCGCGCGCGGTCGTCGGCGGTTACGACTGGGGCGGGCGCGCGGCCTGCGTGGTCTCGGTGCTGCATCCGGAGCGCGTGATCGCCCTCGTCTCGGGCAATTCCTACAACATCCAGAACATCGCGCGTTCGATGGAGCCGGCTTCGCCAACGGAGGAGGCGGCGCTCTGGTATCAATATCTCTTCCACAATGAGCGCGGCCGCCGCGCGCTGGAGCGCAACCGGCGCGGTTTTGCGCGCCAGCTCTGGTCGATGTGGTCGCCGAAATGGGCGTTCGACGACGCGACGTTCGAGACCAGCGCAATCTCGTTCGACAATCCTGATTTCGTCGATGTCGTGATCCACTCCTATCGACATCGTTACGCGCTGGTCGCGGGCGATCCCGCCTATGCCGCGATCGAGGCGAAGCTCGCCGCCCAGCCGCCGGTTCGGGTGCCGACCATCGCGATCGACGGCGACAGCGACGGTGTCAATTCCGGCACCGCGCACCATGCACGCAAATTCGAGGGCTTTTTCGAGCGGCGCGTCTTTACAGGGGCCGGCCACAATTTGCCGCAGGAGCGGCCGGCCGAATGGGCGCGGGCCGTGCTCGATGTGCGGAAAGCGGCCTCATAGAGCCGGGTTTCTCGTCCCTCAGTCTTGCCGCTCTCGCGGATTCCAATTTTTCCTGATCCCGGGAACCTTTTCCAATCGCAGCCGTCCAAGCTGTGGGGCCGCTTTCTGTACGCGGTTCGGTGCAGGGGAGGTTTTCGATGAAGACACAAACGCGCAGGCTGGAGCGTGTCGCCGTCGCGCAAGCGCCGACCGAACGGCCCGAGAGGGCGGAGGTCGAGCAGGCGATCCGGACCATGATCCGCTGGGCCGGCGACGATCCCGCGCGCGACGGTCTGCGCGAAACGCCGGACCGGGTCGCCCGCGCCTTCGAGGAGTATTTCTCCGGCTATGCGCAGGACCCCACCGAAATCCTGCAAAAGACGTTTGAGGAGATCGAAGGCTATGACGAGATGATCGTCCTGCGCGGCGTTCGCTTCGAAAGCCATTGCGAGCACCACATGGCACCGATCGTCGGCCGCGCCTGGGTCGCTTATATTCCGCAAGGGCGCGTCGTCGGCATCTCCAAGCTCGCGCGTCTCGTCGACATCTACGCCAAGCGCCTTCAGATCCAGGAGAAGATGACGGCGCAGATCGCCAACACGATCAACGATGTGCTGAAGCCCGAAGGTGTCGGGGTCATCATCAAGGCAACGCATCACTGCATGACCACGCGCGGCGCGCACAAGCCCGGGACCGATCTCGTCACCAGCCGCATGCTCGGCGTGTTCCGCGATAATGCGTTGACCCGCCAGGAGCTGCTGGGGCTGGCCAATTCGGACGATTGATCCGCGACGGCTCAAGGAGGCAATGCCATGACCGAGGACAAGAAGCCAAGCGGCCCCGACCTGAGCCGAGGCGTGACGCTCGCCGCGTTCAAGGATGGCAAATTGCTCGGCCATGTCGGCGAGGAAGACGTCCTGCTGGTGCAGGCCGGCAGCGAGATCTTTGCGATCGAGCCGGCCTGCAGCCACTATCACGGTCCGCTCGCCGAAGGACTCGTGGTTGGCGACACCATCCGCTGTCCCTGGCATCACGCCTGCTTCTCCTTGCGGTCAGGCGAGGCGACCCGTCCGCCGGCGCTGAATGCGTTGGCGGTGTGGGAGGTCTCGCGCGATCAGGACAAGATCGTGGTTCAGCGCAAGCGCGAGGTGCCGAAGCCTTCGGTGCCCCACCGGACAGCGCCAACGCCGGAAAAATTTGTCATCATCGGCGGCGGCGCGGCGGGTTTCGCGGCGGCGCAGACGCTCCGTCGCGAGGGCTTTGCCGGCGCCATCACGATGCTCAGCAATGACAGCGCGATGCCGGTGGACCGGCCCAATCTGTCCAAGGATTACCTCGCCGGCAACGCGCCGGAGGATTGGCTGCCGCTGCGGGGCGAGGACTATTATCGGGACGCCAGTATCGATCTCAGGCTCAACACGAATGTCGCCGCGATCGAGGCGAAGACGCGCAGCGTGACGCTGGGCAACGGCGACAGGCTGCCGTTCGACCGGCTGCTGCTCGCGACCGGCGCCGAGCCGGTCAGATTGCAGATTCCGGGTGCCGACCAGCCTCATGTCCACACCCTGCGCTCCGTCGCCGACAGCCGCGCCATCATCAAGGCGGCCGGCAGCGCCAAGCGTGCGCTGGTGATCGGCGCCAGCTTCATCGGCCTCGAAGTTGCGGCCTCCTTGCGGGCACGCAAGATCGAGGTGCACGTGGTCGCGCCGGACGAACGACCGATGCAGAAGGTGCTCGGTCCCGAGATGGGCGACTTCGTGCGCGCGCTGCATGAGGAGAATGGCGTCAACTTCCATCTCGAGGACACGGTGGAAAAGCTGGACGGCACGCGCGCCACGTTGAAGAGCGGCGGCGTGATCGAGGCCGAACTGGTCGTGGTCGGCATCGGCGTCAAGCCGCGCCTTGCGCTCGCCGAGCAGGCGGGGCTTGCGGCCGACCGGGGCGTCAGCGTCAGCGAATATCTGGAGACCAGCATAGCCGGTATCTTTGCGGCCGGTGACATCGCGCGCTGGCCCGATCCGCATTCGCGGCAAACCATCCGCGTCGAGCACTGGGTCGTGGCGGAGCGGCAAGGCCAGACCGCGGCGCGCAACATGCTCGGCAAGCGCGAGCGCTTCGAGGCCGTGCCGTTCTTCTGGTCGCAGCACTATGACGTGCCGATCAACTATGTCGGCCACGCCGAGAGCTTCGACGACATCGCGATCGACGGCAGCATTTCCGGCAAGGACTGCCTGCTGAAGTATCGCAAGGGCGGCCGAGTCCTTGCGATTGCTTCAATTTATCGCGATCTCGACAACCTCAAGGCCGAGCTGGAGATGGAGCGGAGGCGCGGCTGAGGCGCCGCTTCCGATGTTGATTTGCGTCAATGTTGCTGCCCGCGAGGGCTGCTGTGCTGGCTGTCTCCGGTGCGGCGCGCGCTATTCTGGCCTGTGCTCGCTGGCTTCCCATGCAGGAGTGGCCCCTCATGACAAATGCCTCGGATATCTCCCATCCTTCCAGCCTGGGCTCCGGCATCGCGGCCTTGCATGGCAAATGGGGATGGATCGTCGCTCTCGGCGTGGTCTATCTCATTGCCGGATTCGTCGCGCTCGGCAGCATGGTGATGGCGACGGTGGCGAGCGTGATCGTGGTTGGCGCCATGATGATCGTCGCAGGCGCGGCCGAAATCATCGGTGCGTTCCAGATGAAGAGCTGGGGCAAGTTCGTGATCTGGGCCTTGCTCGGCGTGCTCTACATCGTCGCGGGCTTCCTGACCTTCGCGAACCCGCTGTTTGCTGCGGCGCTGCTGACCCTGTTCCTTGGCGCCTCGCTGCTCGCCTCCGGCGCGGTCAGGCTGTTTCTCGCCTTCAGCATGAAGCGCGAAAGCCCGTGGGTCTGGGTGGCGCTGTCGGCCGTCGTCACGCTGCTGCTCGGGCTGTTGATCCTGGCACGTTGGCCGGTAAACAGCGTCTACATCCTCGGCCTGTTTCTCGGCATCGACCTGATCATGGCGGGCGCGGGCTGGGTCAGCCTGGGCTTCAGCCTGAAGCGGCGGCACTGATCAGCAACTCGACGCAAGACCCTCTAGCGGAACTCCGCTGATCTGACGTGCTGGCAAAAAGCAGCACGTCGCGCTTTCCGACTCGCGCGGCGATCATCACCGGGGAGAAACCATGAAAGCCGCTTTGGCCCTGGCTGCAGCGCTGGCTGCCTGCCTGTCCACGCCTGTCTCCGCGCAAAAATCCTACGGTCCCGGTGTCAGCGACACCGAGATCAAGATCGGCAACACCATGCCCTATAGCGGCCCCGCATCGCCGCTCGGCATCACTGGCAGGGTGATCTCGGCCTATTTCGACGAGGTCAACGAGAAGGGCGGGATCAACGGCCGCAAGCTCAATCTCCTGTCGCTCGACGACGCCTTCTCGCCGCCGAAGACCATGGAAGCGGCGCGGCGTTTGGTCGAGGGCGACGGCGTCGCCTTCATCTTCGCGACCATGGGCACCGCGCCGAGCTCGGCGATCGCGAAATATCTCAACAGCAACAAGGTGCCGCAGCTGTTTCTGATCAGCTCGGCCTCGAAGTGGAACGACCCCGCCAACATGCCGTGGTCGATGGCGCTGCCGTGGGCACCGAACTACACCAGCGAGGCCGCCATCGACGTCGCCTATGCCCGCGCCAAGAACCCGAACGCGCGCTTCGCGGTGCTCTATCAGAACGACGACGCCGGCAAGGAATATCTGCGCGGCGTCAAGGAAGCGCTTGGTGCCGACGCCGACAAGGCGATCGCGATGGCGTCGAGCTTCGAGGTGGCCGACCCCACCGTCGATTCCCAGGTGCTGACGCTCGCCAACACCAAGGCCGACGTATTCATGATCTATTCGGTGACGCCGCGCGCCTGCGCCCAGGCGATCCGGAAAGCGCATGAAGTCGGCTGGCAGGCGACGCGCTTCCTCGCCTCGGGCTGCGCCAACAAGGCCACCGTGATGGTCCCCGCCGGCCTCGATGCCGGCAAGGGCGTGCTCTCGCTCGGCTCGCTCAAGCCGTTCGTCGAGGCGCCGAAGAACGATCCGGCGATGACGGCCTATATCGACTTCATGAAGAAGCGCCTGCCCAATGCCGACGTCAACAACGTCGCGGGTCTCTACGGCTACACCGTCGCCGAGGCACTGGTGGTCTTGCTGAAGCAGTGCAAGGATAATCTGACGCGCGAGAACATCATGGCGCAGGCGGCCAATTTGAAGAACGTGCCGCTGTCGCTGCTGATGCCCGGCATCACGCTCAACACCACGCCGCAGGATTTCCGCCCAATCAAGGACGGCTATATGCTCCAGTTCGACGGCAACGACTGGATCGTCGCGAGCGAGCTGCTGCGCGGCACGTGAGGGACTGCGGGCGCGACCGCACAAACGGTGCACCCTCTCCCCTTGTGGGAGAGGGTGGATCGCCGCGAAGCGGCGAGCCGGGTGAGGGGTCTCTCTCCGCGCGCGAAGCTGTTTATTGCGTTCGCGGAGAGAGACCCGTCATCCGGCGCTTCGCGCCACCTTCTCCCGCAAGGGGAGAAGGAAAAGGAGGACACCATGGACTTTCACCACTCCGAGCGTTCGCTCGAGCTGCAGGAGCGCGTCCGCCGGTTCATGCGGACGCATGTCGAGCCGGTCGAGGCGCTCTATTACGAGCAGGTCAAGCCGGAGGCGACACGCTACAAGACGCCGCAGATCCTTCAGGACCTGAAACGGCTGGCGCGCGAGCAGGGGCTTTGGAATCTGTTCCTCTCCGGCGAGCACGGTCCGGGCCTCAGCAATCTCGAATATGCGCCGGTGAAGGAGATCATGGGCCGCATCCTCTGGGCGCCCGAGGTGTTCAATTGCTCGGCGCCCGATGTCGGCAACATGGAGGTGCTGGCAAATTACGGCACGCCGGCACAGCAGGAGCGCTGGCTGAAGCCGCTTCTGGAGGGGCGCATTCGCTCCGGCTTCTCGATGACGGAGCCGCAGGTGGCCTCCAGCGATGCCACCAACATCCAGTGCGAGATCAGGCGCGACGGCGGCGACTACGTCATCAACGGCCGCAAATGGTTCACCTCCGGCGCGATGAACGAGGATTGCGAGATCCTGATCGTGATGGGCAAGACCGCGCCCGACGATCCCGATCGCCACCGCCAGCAATCCATGATCCTGGTGCCGAGAGCGACTCCCGGCGTGCGCATCGTCCGCGACATGCTGACCTACGGCTATGACGACGCGCCGGTCGGCCATCCCGAGATCGTCTACGAGAACGTTCGCGTGCCCGCGGAGAACATCCTGCTCGGCGAGGGCCGCGGCTTCGAGATCGCGCAAGGCAGGCTCGGCCCCGGCCGTATCCATCATTGCATGCGGCTGATCGGCTGCGCCCAGCGCGCGCTCGAATTGATGTGTCAGCGCGCGGTCTCCCGCACGGCCTTCGGCAAGCCGCTCGCAGACCAGGGCTCGGTGCGCGAGGACATCGCACACTCATTCTGCGAGATCGCGCAGGCGCGCTTGCTGACGCTGCAAGCCGCCGACAGGATGGATCGCGAAGGCAACAAGATGGCGCGCGACCTGATTGCCGCCGCCAAGATCGTCGTGCCCAGCATGGCCGCCCGCGTTATCGACCGCGCCATCCAGATCCACGGCGCCGCCGGCGTCTCGCAGGACACGTTCCTGGCGCGTGCTTACGTTTACGCCCGCTTCATCCGCATCGGCGACGGGCCGGATCAGGTGCATCTGGCCGCGGTGGGGAAGGAGCTGATCAAGCGAGGCGGGGCGATGGGCTAAGCAACGCCCTCGGCAGTTAGATCAACACCTTGCCCGCGGCGCTCTTGACCACCATCACTGGACCAGATGTGCGGGGCGAAGCGGCCTGAATGCGGCGCGCAGCTCGGCGGAGAAAAGCGCCGGCTGCTCCCAAGCAGCAAAATGACCGCCTTTGTCGACCTCGTGGAAGTAGGTCAGGTTGCGATAGGCGCGCCGGGCCCATGTCTCCGGGGCTTGATAGCTCTCGCCGGGGAAGACCGTGATGGCAACCGGCAGCGAGATCTCCGCAGTCTTCTCGGGACCCGCAAGGGCGGGGCTGCGCCCGCTATATTCCCAGTAAAGTCGCGCCGAGGAGGTGGCGCTGTTCGTCAGCCAGTACAGTGTGATGTCGTCGAGCACCTCGTCGCGGGACTTTTCGGAGTCGGTGCCGTCAAATTTCCAATGCGAGAAGCCGGGATGCCCGAGCATCCAGGCCGCCAGGCCGGCGGGAGAATCCGTCAAGCCGTAGCCGATCGTTTGCGGTCTCGTTCCCATCATCAGCGCGTAGGACCGGTTGCCCATCTTGCCGGCCGCACTGAATGCATCGAACGCTGCGCGCTCTTTGGCGGAAAGGTCTGCCGGGGCGGGCCCGCCGGCCGCGAGGATCGCCGCAATCTCGGGCGGGACGATCGCCGGCAAGTTAATATGGATGCCGAGCAGTCCTGCCGGCGCCAGCCGTGCCATCGCACTCGAGACCGGCGAGCCCCAGTCGCCGCCCTGCGCGACATAGTCGGTGTAGCCCAATCGCTTCATCAATTCCGCCCAGATGCGCGCCGTGCGGTCAGGACCCCAACCGATATCGACCGGCTTGCCGGAGAATCCATAGCCGGGCATCGAGGGGATCACGACGTCGAACGCGTCTTCGGGGCGGCCCGCATGGGCGGTTGGATCGGTGAGTGGATCGATCAGCTTGAGCTGCTCGAAGACCGATCCCGGCCAGCCATGGGTTATGACGACAGGGAGGGCGTTGGGATGTTTGGAGCGGACATGAATGAAGTGGATATCGATGCCGTCGATGTTGGTGACGAACTGCGGAAGTCGATTCATCCTCGCTTCGATCTGTCGCCAGTCGTAGGACGTTCCCCAATAGTTGACGAGGGACTGGAGCTTCGCCAGCGGGATACCTTGGGACTGATCGGAAACAGTCTCGCGATCGGGCCATCGCGTCGCCAACACCCGCCGCCGAAGCTCGATAAGGTCCTCCTCCGGCACGGCAATGTGGAAGGGGCGAATTGTGCTTTCGCCGGCGGCCGCCGCGCCACGCAGCGAAAACACGCTCGTGGAAATCACCGCTGCAATTCCAATCGCGGCGGTACTCAAAAGCGCGCGCCGGCTTCTGTCGATTGGGTTCTCGGAATTGTATGGCATCGGCATCGGACTGCCTCCTGACCTCAGGCGATCGGAGCCTGCGGAGCAGGCAGTCCTTCGTCTGGCTCTGCAACATGGCTCGGAAGCCGGTCAATAGCTCGTTAAGGGTTGTTAGATGCTGTGAGCAGTTGCGACTGATGCCGGGGAAAGTGAAAGAAGACAAGCTCAGCATTTCTGTCCCATATCCGCCGACACGGACGGAGTGGACAAGCGGATCGGATCTGTGCGCCGGCTCATTCCAGGAACGTGTTCAGCAGCGGGCCTTGCTGCGCAAGGACATCGCAAACACCCTCTGCGACATCGCGCAAGCAAGCCATCTCACGCTAGGTGGCTGCCTCCGCCGCAGCGTCGCTGCGATGATCGCTTCTGCATCGACAACGTCGATGAGTATGAAACCACGGTCAGGCCGACGAGCGCACCGATTGTCCTGATTGGTGGCGCCGTGAGAGTCATGTCGTCGCACTATTTCTCTGTCGCTCGTCGTCATGCTGTTGACGCAATGTCTGTCTTAGACGGCGACAACTAAAACACCGTGCTGGACCACTACGGTTCCCACAACGGTTCCGGAGCCAGGGGTTGGCTCCATCCGCAAAATGATTTGCGGCACCGGAACCGAACAATCGAAAATCACAGGAGATATAATGGGGTTCCGATCGAGCGCCGCAATTTGCGGCGCCGTGGTTGCGCTTGCCGTTTCCGTTCCGATTGCGCGATGTGAAGCTGGTGGGGTTCACTCAAGCGCTGCCGACAATGCCGCTTCTGGGGAAGCGATCGTTGGCGCGGCATCCATGTACAATCCGTTCAAGCCTGGCAAAGAGGAGGGCGGCCCGAAGACGGCCTCCGGCGAACGCTATGATCCCTCAGTCTGGTCGGCTGCAATCAAGACGAGCTTGCGTAAGAAATTCGGTGGGGTCCAATTTGGCGCGAAGCCGAAATACGCCCTCGTCGAGGCTGTCGGCAAGAAGGTCATCGTCAGGATAAATGATGTGGGACCGCTAAGGCCTGGCCGCATCATCGACTTCAATGAGCGGACCATGCGCCATTTCGATCCGAGCCTGGAGCGCGGGGTCATTCCTGACGTAAAAGTGCGGCCGCTTGCCGGCGGCGATTGGACCGCCGGACCGGTTGGCTGAATCGCGCAGTACGAACGAAGGTCGCGGGCGCCGCGCCATCTTCATGATGACATCATGGTTTGCTGCGCGCCCGGAGCAGCCATGTCTGCGCGTCTAAACTACTAAGCGGCCGTGATCTTCGAAGTCTGGCCTTCGGCTCCTGTGCCAAGGCCATCCACACCCGTCGCCTCTATGCAGAGTTTAAGCGCTCCGCCCAGAGTTGCAGCAGCCAAATCCGCCTTGGCACCTTCCCGCAGAGTTTCCAGCGCCGCTGGGTCGATGTCCTTCATCCAGCAACCCAGAATGATTGTAGCGTTCGGCAATTTACGGCGAAGCCGTCGCACCGAGTAACGCATATGGGCAGGACTACTTGCGTCCATATAGACAAGACAGGCAATGGCGACCCCGGCGGTCTCCAGCCGGAAGATATTCGCCGTCGATAACGCTCCCGCTGCTTCAACTCGTGCCGACAAGCCATGCGCATTCGTCAGTTGAGCCAGCATGATCGCAGCGGCTTCGTCGATCGGATTTCGTCCAGCCAGGCAGAGCACGGGATGATCGCCTTGCCATTCGGAAGGCAAGTCCTCCTTGCGCAGAACCCGCAGACTCTCATAAGGCGCGTCCTCAGCCACGCCTTCTATGGCAGATGTAGCTTCGACATCTGTAGTCGGGTTGACCTTCGGCGACGGACGTTCATCCTGCTCCGAAATGTTATTGGCAAATTCTTGGACTGCATCCCTGATCTTGGTCAGCCGGTCGGGAGCCAGAGCACCGCGCTCGGCATCCGCTTGAGCCAGTTGCAGTCCTCGCAGGGCGACTTCGTCGTAATAGGAGCCAAGAGATCGCTCCTTCAAGAACTCCTCGGCTTTTGCCGATGCTTCTGTCGGATCGCCGGCGAGCATCCGCTGATAGAATATCTCAGGCGGAGAGAGCGCTGGTCGGTCTCCAAACATGACGTCCAGGAACTCCAGGCGCTCGACATGGCGGCCCAGTACGACCAGACACACTGTAAGGGGTGTTGCCAGAACGAGGCCGATCGGACCCCAGAGCGCCGTCCAGAACGTCGCAGAAGCGACAACGGCCACCGGCGACAGTCCCGTGCTGTGTCCATAGACCATCGGCTCCAGCACATGGCCGACGACGGGCTCCACCACCACGAACAGCGCAATCGTCCAAAGCAGCATCGTCCAGGTTGGATCCACCGCGACCGCGAGAGCGAGAGGAAAGGCGGCGGCGATGACCGCCCCAATGTAAGGCACGAAGCGCAGCACTGCTGCCAGAATACCCCACAGGATCGCGCTTGGAACGCCGATCAGCCACAGACCCATTCCGATGATGATGCCGAAGCCCCCGTTCACGAGAAGCTGGATAAGGAAAAGCCGGCTGAGGCGGCTCGCCGCGTCATCAAGGGCAGCCGTGGTTCGCTGCAGGTCATCCGAACCGGCCAGCCTGATCAGACGATTACGAAGATCCTCGCGCTGAAGCAAAATGAAGATCACGAATATGACGATGATCCCGGTCGTTGCGAGCGGATGAAGCAATGGTGAAATCAGCGTTTGCAAGCTCTCCAGCGCGCCGGGATCGGGCTGGAGCACTTCCACAGGAACGGGCTTCGGCTGGGCCGCTTTCGGAGCTGCTATGGTCCCCAACGAATTCGCGGCCTCCTTCGGCTTGTCGAGCTCCTTGCTGAGGTCTTTCAACATGCTGGAAGCCCGCTCGAGCGTGCCTCGACCGGCGGTGGTCTCACGGAAGGATTGGATCTTCTCGCTGATTGTGGACTGATATCGCGGCAAATCGCCGGCCAGCTGCGCGAGTTGGGTAGCTAGCAGGCTGCCCATCGCAAATATGAACGCGAAGGCGATTACGACCACGCTCACCACAGCCAAACTGCGTGGAATGCGCAGACGCTGAACCAGTCGAACCAGGGGCGCCAGCACGAAGCTGAGCAAGACAGCCAGCGCTATCGGAATGATGATCTCGCGACCATAATACAGCACCATGACAATGATCGACGCGAGAATGGCCATCGCCACGGCGCTCAATAGGGAAATCAGCTCTTCCGGTGTTCGTGCTTTGAATGGCTGCCTGATCACAGCTCCTCGCTAGGCCGGGAAAGACGGCGAGTTTGTTGAGGGTCCAGTGAGTTCGGACGGCACATCTTTGGGAAGGTCGTCTAGTCCTGACATGACGCAACCTGTCGAAGTCGATGCATGAGCTTCAGGCCGGTTTGCGAGGGCGGCCACAACTGACCAGGCCCGATCGGCTAGGGCTACGATCCCGACGGGTACGCATTGTTGCCATGAGCATCTGGAGCGGACGATGTTGCGCTGACGGCGGCATTGAATCGGGAGCGCCAAGCCACGTTGGGGATGAACAAGCCACGCCGGGTTTAGTTCCGCGCGCTGCTCCAAGAGCGCGGTATGGCGCCCCGCTTAGCTCGCGCTAGCGACTCGGTGTGATCTTTCCGGCCTGCTTCCCGCCGAAAAGCCTGAGCATTTGGGCCGCTTCCAAGGATCACTGTCTCCTGCATCGCTTCCGATAAACCCAGGTGGTGGCGATAGCAAAAAGCCGCGGACTGCTCCGCGGCTTTGGTTCACAGGGAGGCGGCCTCAGCCAGCCTTCGGCTTCTCACGATCTGCCGGCCCAGCGCGGAAGGCTCCAGCATTGACATCATGCCCCTGTTTTGCCCGACGAGTCAAATATAATTTCGTAAAATACGAATAGTTTTGGACTGGAGCCAAGCCATTGATATCGCTGTCCCCGGCTACTGTGCATGGGGTTGTTTTCGCGTTTTTTGATGGAGCGACCCACCGCCGGCTCTGCTGGCGATGGACGTGCTGCTACCCCGCCTTGGCGATACGGCCGTCCGCCGCGCCTGAGCGCAGGTTCTGGAAGAACTTCTCCACCTCGCGCGACAGCGTCTCCGCCGTCTCGGTCACGCTGCTCGCAGCCGTCAGCACCGAGGAGGCCGCAGTGTCGGTCTCGCCGATGGCGTCGCGGAGCGAGCTGATGTTGGCGACGAGGGTCTCGTTGCCTTGGGCAGCCGATTGCGCGTTGGACGAGATCTCGCGCGTGGCGGCATCCTGCTGGCCGATGGCGCCGGCGATCGCCGAGGTGACATCGTTGATCTCGCGCACCGCACCGCCGATCTCGCGGACGGCGTCGACCGCGTTGCGGGTGGAGGACTGGATCATCGAGACGTTCTCGCTGATGTCGGCGGTCGCCTTCGCGGTCTGGCCTGCGAGTGCCTTGACTTCGTGTGCGACGACGGCAAAGCCGCGGCCGGCATCGCCGGCGCGCGCGGCTTCGATGGTGGCATTGAGCGCGAGCAGATTGGTCTGCTCGGCGATCGCCTGGATCAGGCTGAGCACGCCGTCGATGCGTTGCGTGGCGGCTGCCAGGCTCTCGATCTCGGCGATCGATTTTTCGGTGCGCTGGCCGGTCTGCTCGACCGCGCTGGCGGATTGCCGCACCTGCCGGCCGATCTCCACCACCGACGCAGACAGCTCCTCGGCCGCGCCTGCAACCGCCGTGACGTTGTGCGAGGCCTGCTCGGTGGCGTTCGCCGCCGTGCCGGCGCGGCTGCTCGCGTCCGCGGTGACGCGGGTGATGGTCTGCGCCGTCTCGCGCATGACGGAGGCGTTGTCGCTGAGGCCGCGCATGATCGCGCCGATCGCCTCGCGAAACGCGTCGACGGATTGTTCGATGTGGCGGGCGCGCTCCTCGCGCGCGGCGGAGTCCTGCGAGACCTGTGAGGCGAGGTTGCGGTTACGCCCCATCGCGTCCTGGAAGATCTGGATCGCGCGTGCCAGTGCGCCGATCTCGTCGGCGCGGTGGCTGTGGGGCACTACGACGTTCTCGGCGCCGTCAGCGACCTGCTTGATGGTCGCGGTAATGGCGGAGAGGGGGCGTGCGATCGAGCGGGCGATGATGACGATGCCGATCACGACGAGGGCGAGCGCCACGCCGGCGAGGCAGGTCAGGACGAAGGACAGGGTGCGATTGGTCTCGGTCTCGTGCCCGATTTGTCTCGCGCGCTCGGCATAGACCTTGGACAGCGCCTCGAGATCCTTGTTCAGCGCCGAGCGCACGGCGCGGTTGGCGTCGTTGTCGCCCCATTCGCGGCCCGCGGCCGCATTGATCTCGACGCCGCGGCGCACCAGCTCTTTGCGAAACTCGACGAACTGCTCGATGCGCTTCTTGAACGTGGCGAACTGCTCGGCATCGTCAGCCTTGACGATGGTCGCCCAGCGCTTCACGACGTCGAGGATCTGGGCGTTGAACTTGAGCAGGCCCTCGCCGTATTTCTTCACCACGGCCGGTTCAGTCGACATGTAGACGCCGCGCGATTCCATCACGACCGCGTAGACCAGCGAGTTGACCCGCTCGACGTTCAGCGCGGCGGCGTTCGCGGTCTCGATCGCGTTCGTCAGGTCGGCGCCGCGGCGGCTGTTGTAGTCGGACAGCATCGCGATCGCCGCCGTGAGCAACGCGAACAGCGCGAAGATCGCGTAAAGCTTGTTGGCAAGCGTGAAGCGGCCGGCGAGGCCGGTGGCATTCCCAGATTGGTCGATTGTCATGGTTTTCAGGGGCCCGAATGGCCGGAAGCGGCCCGGAGAGCGCAGTCGTACAAATTGATGCAAAACTATGCAGAATGAAGATGGACGCGGCGTTAACGCCGGGTTTGGCCCCCCTTCGCCCTTGGTCGAAAGAAAGGTAAGATATTTCAGCGTCTTGATCTGAAGGTATAGTCTTGGGATCGGCCCTGGAGTCGGCCTCTGGCCGACGAACCCCGGAGAGACGATTGGTCTACCGCCACACCATCGACGCCACGACCTACACGTTCCCGGATTTGCGCGACTTGCTCGCCAAGGCGACGCCGCCGCGCTCCGGCGACCGGCTGGCCGGGATCGCCGCCGCCAGTGCCGAACAGATGATCGCGGCGCGGATGGCGCTGGCCGACGTCCCGCTCGGGCAGTTCTTGCAGGAAGCCGTCATCCCCTATGAGACCGACGAGGTCACCCGCCTCGTCATCGACAGTCACGACGCCAAGGCTTTCGCGCCGGTGGCTTCGCTGACGGTCGGTGCCTTTCGCGACTGGCTGCTGTCGGATGCCGCGACGCCCGAAATCTTGCGCAAGGTGGCAGGCGGCATCACCCCGGAGATGGCGGCCGCGGTGTCGAAGCTGATGCGCAACCAGGATCTGATCCTGGCGGCGCGGAAATGCGAGGTCACCACCGCTTTCCGCAACACCATCGGCCTGAAGGGCCGGATGAGCACCCGGCTCCAGCCCAACCATCCCTTCGACGACGCCAGAGGCATCACCGCCTCCATCCTCGACGGCATCCTGCTCGGCGCCGGCGATGCCTGCATCGGCATCAATCCGGCGAGCGACGACCCGGCCGTGATCGGCCAATTGCTGCGGCTGCTCGATGAGATCATCGCGCGGCTGAAGATCCCGACCCAGGCCTGCGTGCTGACCCATGTCACCACGACGCTGTCGCTGATCGGGCAGGGCGTGCCGGTCGACCTCGTCTTCCAGTCGGTCGCCGGCACTGAGGCCGCCAACCGCAGTTTTGGCATCGACCTCGCGCTTCTCAAGGAGGCGCAAGAGGCCGGGTTGTCGCAGAGGCGCGGTACGGTCGGCCAGAACGTGATGTATTTCGAGACCGGGCAGGGCTCGGCGCTATCGGCCAACGCCCATCATGGCGTCGACCAGCAGACCTGCGAGGCGCGCGCCTATGCGGTGGCCCGTGCCTTCGCGCCCCTCCTGGTAAACAGCGTGGTCGGCTTCATCGGCCCGGAATATCTCTACGACGGCAAGGAAATCATCCGCGCCGGGCTGGAGGATCATTTTTGCGGCAAGCTGCTCGGCCTGCCGCTTGGGATCGACATCTGCTACACCAACCACGCCGAGGCGGACCAGGACGACATGGACAATCTGCTGACGCTGCTCGCGGCCGCCGGCGTCACCTTCATCATGGGTGTCCCCGGTGCCGATGACGTCATGCTGAACTATCAGTCCACGTCTTTTCACGACGCGCTCTACGTCCGCGACGTCTTCGGACTGCGCCGCGCACCGGAATTCGACGACTGGCTGGCGCAGTCGGGGATTGCGGGCGCTGACTTCCGGCTTGCCGGCGATGCAGGCCTGCTGCCCGATTTTGCCTCACGGCTGATCGCGTGACGCGGCGGAAGCACCAGGCGGCTCGAGGAAACCATTGGTGCCCTAGGGAATTATGCTCATGCCACAATATTGAGAAATTCCGGCGGCAGCATTACGCTATGTGTCTGTCTGGCAATTTCCGCAGCTAAGTCGAGCGTGGCGGGGGAGCTTTGATGCGAGCTGAAAGTAACGGGACGTCCCGGCGGATTCTTTGCGTGTTTCCGCGATACACATCGTCGTTCGGGACGTTCGAGCATTCCTACCCCCTGACCGACGGCGTCCGCGCCTTCATGCCGCCGCAAGGGCTTTTGCTGCTCGCGGCCTATCTGCCCGAGGAGTGGCAGGTCAAATTCGTCGATGAGAACCTTCGCCGTACGACTAGGGAAGAGTTCGAATGGGCGGAGGCGGTCTTCGTCAGCGGCATGCACATCCAACGCCAGCAGATGAACGATATCTGCCGCCGCGCCCACGAGTTCGATCTGCCCGTCGCGCTCGGCGGTCCCTCCGTCAGCGCCTGCCCGGATTACTATCCCTCCTTCGACTATCTCCATGTCGGCGAGCTCGGCGACGCCACCAATCAGCTGCTCGAAATACTGTCGCGCGATATCTCGCGTCCGGAAGCGCAGGTGGTGCTGACCACCAAGGACCGTGTGCCGATGACGGAGTTTCCGATCCCGGCCTACGAGCTCGCCGACGTCAAGAAATATTTCCTCGGCAGCATCCAGTATTCCAGCGGCTGTCCCTATCAGTGCGAGTTCTGCGACATCCCCGGCCTCTACGGCCGCAATCCGCGGCTCAAGTCGCCGGAGCAGATCATCGCCGAGCTCGACCGCCTGCGCGAATGCGGCATGACCGACACGGTTTATTTCGTCGACGACAATTTCATCGGCAACCGCAAGGCGGCGCTGGACCTCCTGCCGCATCTGATCGAATGGCAGAAGAGGACCGGCTACATGGTGCGGCTCGCCTGCGAGGCGACGCTCAACATCGCCAAGCGGCCGGAAATTCTCGAGAAGATGCGCGAGGCCTATTTCGTCACCATCTTCTGCGGCATCGAGACGCCCGACCCCGATGCGCTGAAGGCGATGCACAAGGACCACAACATGATGGTCCCGATCCTCGAGGGCGTGCAAACCATCAACTCCTACGGCATGGAGGTCGTGTCCGGCATCATCATGGGGCTCGACACCGACAAACCGAATACCTCGGAGGCGCTGCTCGCTTTCGTCGAGGACTCCCGGATTCCGCTGCTCACGATCAACCTGCTTCAGGCGCTGCCGAAGACGCCGCTGTGGGACCGTCTGGAGCGCGAGGGACGCCTCGTCGAGGACGACGGTCGCGATTCCAATGTCAACTTCCTGTTGCCCTACGACGACGTCGTCGCGTCCTGGAAGCACGCGATGGCCGTCGCCTACGAGCCCGAGAAGGTCTATGCGCGCTTCCAGTATCAATGCGACCACGTTTACGTGCACCGCCTGAAGATGCCGACGCCGGCCGAGATGAAGACCTGGCCCAACATCAGGCGCGGCCTCGTCATGCTGCGAAACATCTTCTGGAAGGTCGGCGTGCTCGGCGACTACAAGCGCGTGTTCTGGAAGTTTGCGCTGGGCCGCATCAAGCGCGGCGATCTCGAAGGCCTGATCGGCTGCACCCTGATCGCCCACCATCTCATCACCTTTGCGCGGGCGGCCTCGACCGGCCAGCAGAACGCCTCGAATTATTCGATCCGGCTACGCGAGGCCTCCGTCCCCGCCGAATGATGCGACATGTCTGATCCGGCCACCCCGCGTCGTCCGACCCTCGATCTGCGGTCGCTCACGCCCGCGCGCGTCGCGCTCGGGCGCAGCGGCGCCAGCCTGCCGACGCGGGCACTGCTCGATTTCACGCTGGACCATGCCCGCGCCCGCGATGCCGTGCATGCCGTCTTCGATGCGCCGCGGCTGGTCGCGGACCTCCGCGCGCTTGGCCTCGTCGTTAACGAGGCGAACAGCCAGGCGGTCGACCGCGGGGACTATCTGCGGCGGCCCGATCTGGGCAGACGGCTCGATGCCGGATCAGCCGAGGTCCTGACGCGGAGCGCCTCGGAGCCGTGCCAACTCGCGGTCGTGATCGGCGATGGGCTGTCGGCGGCGGCGGTCCACGCCCATGCGGTCGCGCTCGTAATGCGCCTGCTGCCGTTGCTCGCAGCCGACGATGGTGTCGCGATCGGCCATGTCGTCGTCGCCTCAGGCGCGCGCGTCGCGCTCGGCGACGAGATCGGCGCCATTCTCGGCGCGCGCATGGTGGTGACGCTGATCGGCGAGCGGCCGGGCCTGTCGGCGCCCGACAGTCTCGGCGCCTATCTGACTTTCGCCCCGAAGCCTGATCGCAGCGATGCCGAGCGCAATTGCGTGTCGAACATCCACAAGGCCGGGTTGAGCTATGACGAGGCCGCCTTCAAGATCGCCTGGTTGGTCCGCGAGGGGCTCGCGCGGGAACTGACCGGTGTGGCGCTGAAGGACGAGAGCGCGGACCGCGCGCCGCGTCGAATTGGCACGGCTTTGCCCGGATGAAGGACATTAAGGCAAAATCGCCATATCTTGATCGATTCGGCCACACTCCGCCTGCTTGCGAGAAGGGTGATTGACCTGCTAAACCCCTCGCGGCGATTTTCTGCGCATTTTCAAAGGGCAAGCCTCCCATTGGTATGGCATTTTCAAGCCGTTCGCGGGGCGCGACAAGCTCACAGACCCGAGCCGATTTAGGAACTGGACAAGGCATGCTCGAAAAGCACAGCGAGAGTGAGGTTCATGTCGACAAGGTCGAGCAGGGACCTGCGTCCTCGATCGCCTTCGGGCTGGAGCGCATCGGGCTGATCGCAGTCCGGGCGCCCATCGTCTCGTGCATCGTCCTGCTCGTGCTGATCGTCGGCGCCGTGTTCGGCATCCACCGGATCAAGATCGACGATTCGCTGTCGCAGCTGTTCCGGTCCAACACGCCGGAATTCCGCCAGTACGAAGCGGTGACCAAGAAGTTCCCGGCTGAGGAATTCGACGTCCTCGTCGTGGTCGAGGGCAAGACCCTGCTGGCGCGGAACAACCTCGAGAAGCTGCGCGACTTCGTCACCGACATGCAACTGGTCGAGGGCACGCGCGGACTGGTCTCGCTGTTCTCCGCGCGTCAGGCGCCGGCGCCGGGCAAGCTTCCCGCCGCGCTGTTTCCGCCCGAGCTACCCGAGGGCGAGGCCTATAACAAGTTCATCGAGGGCGTCAAAGCCAACGAGATCATCCGCGGCAAGCTGTTGTCCGAGGACGGCACGCTGGCGCTGATCGTGCTGTCGCTCGATCCGGAGGTGGTCGCCTCCAACAAGCTGACCAAGACCGTCGCCGACATCCGCGCGCTGATGAAGGAAGACCTCGGCGACACCGGCCTCAACGTGCAGCTTTCCGGCGTGCCGGTGATGCAGCTCGAGATCCGCAACGCGGTCGAGCGCGACGGGCTCACCTACAACATCCTCGGCATTCTCGCCGGCTGTGTCATCGCCATCATCTTCTTTAGAAAAATCTCGTTCATGGTGGCGGCGGCGTTCCCGCCCATGATCGCGATCCTGCTGGCGCTCGGCGCGCTCGGCTGGGCCAATTTCAATCTCAACATGTTCCTGAACGTGATGACGCCGCTCATCATGGTGATCAGCTTCTCGGACTCGATGCAGCTGACTTTCGCCGCGCGCGACCGGCTGATCGCGGGCCAGGACAAGTTCACCGCGTTCAAGAACGCGGTGCTGGTGGTGGGGCCGGCCTGCGTGCTGACGCACGGCACCGCCGGCATTTCCTTCATCGCGCTCCAGTTCTCCGACTCCGATCTGATCCGCAAGTTCGGCGAGGCGGGTCTCGCCGCCACCATCATCGCGCTGGTCGCGGTGTTGTCACTGGTGCCGGTGTTCGGCGTGCTGTTGGTGCGCAACGAGAAGGTCTTTGCGACCAAGTTCCAGAGCGCGGATGCCGGCGTGCAGGCGCTGCGTAATTTCTGCTACTGGATCGCGGTGCGCATGGTGGGCCGTCCCGGCCTGTTCAGCCTGATCGCCGTGCTGTTCGTCGCCGGCCTCGGCGTCATCTACGCCAATCTGGAGCCGCGCTACCGGCTCGCCGACCAGGTGCCGGACAAGCGCCAGGCGGTCGCCGCCAGCGACCGGCTCGACGCCAAGCTCACGGGCGCCAACCCGGTCAACGTTCTGATCCAGTTCCCCAAGGGTGAATCGCTCTATTCGCCGGAGACGCTGCAGACCATCGCGGACGTGCACGCGACGGTGGAGAAGGCAGCCGGTGTCGGCAACGTCTGGTCGGTCGAGACCCTGCGCCGCTGGCTCGCGGATAAGGCCGGCAGCGCCGATGTCGCGACCCTGAAGGAATATGTCAGCGTCATTCCGGAGCATCTGGTGCGCCGGTTCATCGATGCCGAGCAGGACGCCGTCGTGGTCGCAGGTCGCGTGCCGGACAAGGATTCCAGCCAGCTCCTGCCGATCGTCGACAAGCTCGATTCCGAGCTCGACGCCGTCCGCAAGAAGCATCCCGGCTATGAAGTGGCGGTCACGGGTCTTGCCGCGATTGCCGCGCGCAACTCGGCCGGCATGATCGAGAAGCTCAATCGCGGGCTCACCGTCGAATTCGCGCTGGTCGCGATCTTCATCGGCCTGGCCTTCCGCTCCTGGGTGGTGATGTTCGCCTGCATCCTGCCGGGCATCTTCCCCGTGGTGATGTCGGGAACGGTGCTGTGGGCGATGGGTGAGGGACTGCAATTCGCCAGCGTCGTGGCTCTGACCGTTTCGTTTGGCCTGGGCTTAAGCGCCACCATCCACTTTCTCAATCGCCTCAGGCTCGAGAGCAAGCCGGGCGTCGGCTCGGCGCTCGCGGTGGAGCGCGCGACCGTGCTGGTCGGCCCGGCATTGATCCTGACCACGCTGGTGCTGGCCTGCGGTCTCGTCGTCACGGTGTTCTCCGACCTGCCGTCGCTACGGCTGTTCGGCTGGCTCAGCGCCTTCTCGATGGTCATGGCGCTCGTCGCCGACCTCTTCATCCTGCGGCCGACGGCGATGTGGCTGATCAATCTGCACGGCAAGCTTCAGGGCACCGACAAGCCGGCGATCTGAGCGGCTGATCCATCGGACATGGATCGGCGGGGTCCGGCGATTGCGCCGCGGCTCCGAAAAACAACAAAGCCCCGGTTCGCGAGAACCGGGGCTTGCTTCTTTCGAAGCGGTAAGAGCTGTCAGCCCTTCGTCATCGTGATGTTGACGCCGCGAATCTCGCCCTTGGATGAGATCTGCACCGTCTGCTTGGTGCCGTTGGTGCGCAGCGACAAATTGGCGGCAAAGCCGTTGGCCTCGACGAAAACCTCGATCTGGCCGCCGCCGGCGGTGCCCTGCAGATTGCCGAAGATGTTGCGGTTGGTCTCGCTCCAATTGCCGGAGATCCGCTCGCCCTGGCTGGTCACGTCGCTGGTGAGGTCGAACTTGTAGCTGTCGGACGCGCAGTGCAGCGCCTGCTTGAGGCTGAGACCGGTGCCGGCAACCTTGTAGTCCGCCTTGCAGCGGATGCGCTCGGTGGAGCCGTCGGACAGCGACACCGTACCCGTCCCGGTCCACGCGCCCTCGAAACCTGCAAACGGTCCGGACGACTGAGCCTGACTTGCCGAAACTGAGAACAGCAGCACAGCGCCGATGCCGGCCGCCTTGATTGCCAGTTCAGATCGTCCAAAGAATTTCATCTCAAGATATCCCGTTTTGGAACGACGTTCGCTTGTCACCAAGGACGTCTCGCCACATCGAAGGTTTAGTGTTCCGAGCCTGTGTCAGGTTCAATGGCCGGCCGCCCACATGTCGGCATCGCGAAGCGCGCTTGCCATGGTTGACCTCCGGATTCTCTGCGTTTCGGCATGTTTCTGGCGCCCAAGGCGGGATGGAGAGATGCAGCTCTGCAACAGGTGCGCAGCAAAACGCGGCGTGCCTGAATTATGGCGTAGTATCAATCTCTTACATTTGCCAGAGAAGGCATAGGGAAGACCTGATTTGGTGGACGTGGCGCCAATTTGGCCGCATTTGCCAGTGCTTGTGCCTTCTCTGAGGCCGCTACTCCTGCGGCGACTTGCCATCAGAACAATCCGATCCGGTCGTCGCCCTGTGCTGCCCGGGATTGGTGCGATTCTGCCGTCAGAATGAAGGAATACAATGCGTAAGCTTCTCGTCGCTCTCACCTTGCTGTCGGCCTCCCTCTCGACCGCAGCGTTCGCCCAGCAAGGGCGCGGCACGGACGCCGAGCAGAAGGCCTGCTCGCGCGATGTGCAGAAGCTCTGCCGTCCGGTCATCGACCAGGGCGATTTCACCATCCTGGCCTGCCTCAAGGAGAACCGGGCCAAGATTTCGCAGGCCTGCGACCAGGTCCTGAAGAACCACAACCAGTAAGCTCGGCCACTGGCCCACAAAAGGCGGCTTCCGGGGCCGCTTTTTCGGACCTGATACGCAAAGGGCAGCCATCGAGAGACAGGATTGGTTTTGCGGCCGTATTCCCCTATATGGGGGCCGCGGCGGCATCGCCGGCACGGGCTAGCGCGAGCGAAAAAGCCCTTCCTGTCCAAACGATTGTAGACCAGCCCTCGATGACCTCTGCGAGCGAATTGCGATCCGGCAAGGGTGAGCGCGACGAGAATTTTCCCGTCGCGTCCTGGATCATTCATCCGCGTCATCGCGCGCTGATCCTGGCGTATTACAATTTCGTCCGCACCGCCGACGACATCGCCGACCACGCCACGCTGCCGCCCGACGAGAAGCTCGCTTATCTCGACCTGCTCGAGGCGGAATTGCTCGGCAAGGGCGACACCCAGGCCGAGGCCGTCAGCCTGCGGCACGCACTGGCCGAACGCGGCATGGCGCCGCGCCACGCGCTCGACGTGCTCATCGCGTTCCGCATGGACGTGACCAAGTTGCGCTACGAGAATTGGGACGAGGTCATCCATTATTGCCGCTACTCGGCGATGCCGGTCGGCCGCTTCATGCTCGACGTCCATGGTGAGAGCACCTCGACCTGGGCCGCGTCGGATGCGCTCTGCGCAGCGCTGCAGATCAACAACCACCTTCAGGATTGCGGCAAGGATTTCCGCGAGCTCAACCGCGTCTACCTGCCGCGCGATGCGCTGGCCGCGAGTGGCGCCTCGGTCGAGCAGCTCGGACTGGCGCAATCGCCGCCGGCGATGCTGGCCTGCCTTCAGGCTCTCGCCGTGCGCAACGAAGCGCTGCTCGACGAGGGCAGGTCGCTAGCTGCGGAGATCCGGGATTTCCGCCTCGGCGTCGAGGTCTCCGTGATCCAGGCCTATGCCGACCGCATCGTGCGCCTGTTGAAGGTGCGCGATCCCTTGCGCGAGCGCGTGCACCTGAACAAGCTCGAGCTCCTCACCTTCAGCCTCGCCGGCATGATCGGCGAAGTCGGCCGCCGCGCGGTCGGACGCAAGGCCATTTCCAGACCGGGGACTGCACATGACGCTTGAGGCGACCTCGCCCGGCGCCAATTATGGCTCGACCGCATCCGGCAGTTCGTTCTACGCCGCGATGCGCATCCTGCCGCACGACCAGCGCGAAGCGATGTTCCAGATCTACAGCTTCTGCCGCCAGGTCGACGACATCGCCGATTCCGATGGCCCGCGCGACGAGCGGCTCGCCGCCCTTCAGGCGTGGCGCAACGACATCGATGCGCTCTACCAGGGCAATCCGCCGCCGCGGCTGAAGGACTACGTCGCGTCGGTGAAGACCTTCGGCCTCAAGCGCGAGGATTTCCTTGCGATCGTCGACGGCATGGAGATGGACGTGCCGCAGGACATCCGCGCGCCCGACATGGCGACGCTGGATCTCTACTGCGATCGCGTTGCGAGTGCCGTGGGGCGGCTGTCGGTCCGGGTCTTCGGCCTGCCGGAAGAAGACGGCATCGAGCTCGCGCATCATCTCGGCCGCGCGCTCCAGCTCACCAACATCCTGCGCGACATCGACGAGGACGCGGGCCTCGGGCGGCTCTATCTGCCGCGCGAAGCGCTGCTGCATGCCGGCATCACCTCCAACGATCCGGACCGCGTGATCGTCGAGCGCGCGCTGCCGAAGGTCTGCCTGCCGCTGGCGCAACGCGCAAAGGTGTATTTCGAGAAGTCGGACGAGATCATGAATCGCAACCGGCGCCGCGCGGTGCGCGCGCCGCGGATGATGTCGAAATACTATCATGCCATTCTGGATCTCCTGATCGCGCGCGGGTTCAACGCGCCGCGTCAGCCGGTGCGTGTGTCGAAGATCACACGCATCGCCATCCTGCTCCGTTACGCTCTCATCTGATGCAAAAAACAGCTCACATCATCGGCGCTGGAATCTCCGGCCTCTCCGCCGCCGTGCGGCTTGCCAATGCCGGCTTCAAGATCGCCGTGCACGAGGCGACGCAGCAGGCCGGCGGCCGCTGCCGTTCCTATTTCGACGGTGCCACCAATCTCACCATCGACAACGGCAACCATTTGCTGCTGTCCGGCAATAGCCACGCGCGCGCATATGCGCGCTCGATCGGCACCGAGGCGGGCCTCGTCGGTCCGGAGCGCGCGCAGTTTCCCTTCGTCGATATCACGACCGGGCAGCGCTGGCAGATCGATCTCGGCGACGGCCGGCTGCCGACGTGGGTGCTCGACGAGAGCCGCCGCGTCCCCGACACCGGGTTGACCGATTATCTGAAGCTGGCGCCGCTGATCTGGGCCTCGGAAGAGACGCTGGTCGGCAAGTCCATTCCCTGCGAGGGCATCCTCTATCAGCGCCTGGTGCAGCCGCTACTGCTGGCGGCGCTCAACGTCGATCCACCCGAAGGCTCGGCTGGGCTTGCCGGCGCGATCGTCCGCGAGACGCTGCTTGCCGGCGGGCAGGCCTGCCGTCCCCTGATCGCGCGGGACGGACTAAGTGCGGTGCTGATCGAGCCTGCCGTGACGTTCCTGCAGGAGCGCGGCCACACCGTTCAGCTCGGCCATGAGCTGCGCTCGTTTGCGACCCATGACGGCAAGGTCGGTGCGCTGAATTTCGGCGGCGAGGATGTGATCCAGATCGGCGCGGGCGACGTCGTCGTGATGGCGGTGCCGCCGCGCGCTGCCTCCAACTTGCTGCCGGGCCTGAAGACGCCGACCGAATTCCGCGCCATCGTGAATGCGCATTTCCGTGTTGAGCCGCCGGCGGGATCGGCTCCGATCCTCGGCGTAATCGGTGGCGTCGTGGAATGGCTGTTTGCGTTCCCGAACCGGCTTTCCGTCACCATCAGCAACGGCGACCGTCTGGTCGAGATGCCGCGCGAGGAACTCGCGCAGGCGATCTGGAACGACGTCTGCAAGGCGGGCGGTGTTTCCGGCGAGCTGCCCCCTTGGCAGATCGTGCGCGAGCGCCGCGCCACATTTGCGGCGACTCCGGCGCAGAATGCCCTGCGTCCAGGGCCGGTCACTGCGCTGAAAAACCTGTTTCTTGCAGGCGATTGGACTGCTACGGGATTGCCTGCAACCATCGAGGGATCGGTCCGATCCGGTGATCGCGCCGCCGATCTGGTTCTGGCCGCCAAGGGATACTGACAGGCGGCCCTGACGGGCATTTGTCCCGGTCAATTTCGACCAATTCAATCGACTATCGGAGCAATCGAGCGAGATGGATTCCGTGAACGCGACCAGCCGCGAAGCCCAAGAATTGAGAAACTTGGAATCGAGCATTGTGTCGGCCACCGAAGGCGTCCTCGGCTTCCAGCAACCCGACGGCCATTGGGTGTTCGAGCTCGAGGCCGATTGCACGATTCCGGCCGAATACGTGCTGCTGCGCCATTATCTGGCCGAGCCGGTCGATGCCGTGCTCGAAGCCAAGATCGCCAATTATCTTCGCCGCGTTCAGGGCGCCCATGGCGGTTGGCCGCTGGTGCATGACGGCGAGTTTGACATGAGCGCCAGCGTGAAGGCGTATTTCGCGCTGAAAATGATCGGGGATTCCATCGACGCGCCGCACATGGTGCGTGCGCGCGAGGCGATCCATTCCCGCGGCGGCGCCATTCACAGCAACGTCTTCACGCGCTTCATGCTTGCGATGTTTGGCGTCGTGACCTGGCGCGCGGTACCGGTGCTGCCGATCGAGATCGTGCTGCTGCCGTTCTGGTCGCCTTTCCACATCAACAAGATCTCCTACTGGGCGCGCACCACCATGGTGCCGCTGATGGTCATCGCCGCGCTGAAGCCGCGGGCGAGGAATCCCAAGGGCATCGGTATCGACGAGCTGTTCCTGCAGGATCCGCGCTCGATCGGCATGACTGCCAAGGCGCCGCACCAGAGCATGGCCTGGTTCGTGCTGTTCCGCGCGCTCGACGGCATTTTGCGCGTGGTCGAGCCGATGTTTCCCAAGAGCCTGCGTAAGCGCGCGATCGAGGCAGCGCTCGCCTTCACCGAGGAGCGGCTCAATGGCGAGGACGGCATGGGCGCGATCTATCCGCCAATGGCCAACATCGTCATGATGTACGACGCACTCGGCAAGGACGAGAACTTCCCGCCGCGCGCGATCACGCGCCGGGGTATCGACAAGCTGCTCGTGATCAAGGACGACGAAGCCTATTGCCAGCCCTGCGTCTCGCCGGTGTGGGACACGACGCTGACCGCCCACGCGCTGCTCGAAGCCGGCGGTAACAGGGCGGTGCCGGCGGCCAAGCAGGGTCTCGACTGGCTGATCCCGAAGCAGGAGCTCGAGGTGAAGGGCGACTGGGCGGTGAAGCGGCCCGACGTGCGCCCGGGCGGCTGGGCCTTCCAGTACAACAATGCCCATTATCCCGATCTCGACGATACCGCGGTGGTGGTGATGTCGATGGACCGCATGCGCCGGGAGCACGGCGCGACCGGCTATGACGCCGCGATCGACCGTGCGCGGGAGTGGATCGAGGGCATGCAGAGCGACGACGGCGGCTGGGCTGCCTTCGACGTCAACAATCTCGAATATTATCTGAACAACATCCCGTTCTCGGACCATGGCGCGCTGCTCGATCCACCGACCGAGGACGTCACCGCGCGCTGCGTCTCGATGCTGGCCCAGCTCGGCGAGACCGCGAAGACCAGCAAGCATGTCGCGGACGGGATCGACTACCTCCGAAAGACCCAGCACCCGGAAGGGTCCTGGTATGGCCGCTGGGGGATGAACTTCATCTATGGAACCTGGTCGGTGCTGTGCGCCCTCAACATGGCCGGCGTCCGCCATGACGACCCCATGATCCGGAAAGCCGCCGGCTGGCTGGCCTCGATCCAGAACAAGGACGGCGGCTGGGGCGAGGATGCCGTCAGCTACCGGCTGGATTACCGGGGCTGGGAAGCGGCCGCCTCGACCGCCTCGCAAACGGCATGGGCCTTGCTTGCCCTGATGGCGGCAGGCGAGGTTGATCACCCGGCCGTCGCCCGCGGGGTGGAGTACCTGATTGCAACACAGAACGAAAAAGGACTGTGGGACGAACAGCGGTACACCGCCACAGGCTTTCCCCGTGTATTCTATCTACGGTACCATGGTTACCCGAAGTTCTTCCCGCTGTGGGCGTTGGCGCGGTATCGGAACTTGCGGAACACCAACAGCAGGGTGGTAGGGGTCGGAATGTGACTTTGGGGACGGGGGACTATCTTACCGCGGGTCAAACCGTTGATCCGAGGCCGATATTGATCGTGACTGGACTGGTTCAGGAGGCCCGCATCGCGGCCGGGCCCGGAATGGCGGTCATTTGTTCGTCGAGCAGCCCGACCCAGTTGCGGGCGCTGTTGACGGTGCTGGATCCCGAGACGATTCGCGGTGTGATCTCCTTTGGCGTTGCCGGCGGGCTCGACCCGACGCTGCGCTCCGGCGACGTCGTGCTGGCGACCGAGGTGCTCGCGGGCGACACCCGCTGGGCCGCCGGCCTCTCGCTCGGCGACGACCTGATCGACCGCCTGACGTCGGGGCGCCGCCGCGTGGTGCGCGGCAGCCTCGCCGGTGCCGAGGAAGTGGTTACGGGGCGCTCCTGCAAGGCGGCGCTGCATTCCGAGACCGGAGCGGCCGCCGTCGACATGGAAAGCCACATCGCGGCCGCCTACGCCGCCGAGGCCGGCTTGCCGTTCGCCGCGGTCCGCGTCATCAGCGATCCCGCCCATCGCGCGCTGCCGGCGCTCGCCCGCGCCGCCATCAAGCCGAACGGCCAGATCGACGTGCTGGCCGTGCTGCGCGGCATCGCGCGCAATCCGACCGCGCTGCATGGACTGGTCTCGACCGGCCTCGACTTCAACCGCGCGTTGCGCTCACTTCGCGGCTGCCGCGACTTCCTGATCGGCACCGAGCTGGTCGAGGGCGAGGCGCTGGTCTCCGAGGCGGCCTGAGCGGGGTTCTGCGATCTGACAAAACAAAAGGCCCGGTCGCGATGGCGACCGGGCCTTTTGTTTTGATCTGCGTAGCTCGGATGGAGCAGAGCGCAATCCGGGGCCTTCAACGCGGAGGCACCGTCCCGGATTTCGCTTGCGCTCCATCCGGGCTACAGGGCATCGCGCTTAGGCAGCGGTCGAAGCCTTCCGTGCGGCCTTCTCTTGGGCAGCAGCGGCCTCGTCCTTGCGAATCTCCGACAGGCGCTTCTGCACTTCCGCCGAGAAGATGTACTGCGCCGGACGCTGCTTGCTCATGTCGATCTCCGGCGCCATCGGACCCGTGGTCCTGATGCCGCGCAGCGACACCCACATCGCCTTCAGCGGGTTGTTGATGGCTGCGGTCGCCGCCGTCGGCTCGTAGCCGCAATGGGCCATACAGTCGGCGCACTTCTCGTACTTGCCGGTGCCGTAGGTCTCCCAGTCGGTGGTGTCCATCAGCTCCTTGAAGGTTTTGGCGTAGCCTTCACCGAGCAGATAGCAGGGCTTCTGCCAGCCGAAGATGTTGCGCGCGGGCATGCCCCAGGGCGTGCACTCATATTCCTGGTTGCCGGCGAGGAAGTCGAGGAACAGGCCGGAATGCATGAAATTCCACTTCTTGCCTTTGCCCATCGCAAAGACGTCGCGGAACAGCTTCTTGGTCTTGGTGCGGTTGAGGAAGTGCTCCTGGTCGGGCGCGCGCTCATAGGCGTAGCCGGGCGACATCGAGACGCCGACACCGAGCTCGACCGTGAGGTCGAGGAACTTGGCGATCTCCTCGGCCGGGTGGCCGTCGAAGATGGTGGCGTTGACGTTGACGGTGAAGCCGCGGGCCTTGGCCGCCTTGATCGCGGAGACGGCGCGGTCGAACACGCCCTTCTGCGACACGGCCTTGTCGTGGTGCTCCTTCAGGCCATCGAGATGCACCGAGAAGAACAGATAGGGCGAGGGCTCGAACAGATCGAGCTTCTTCTCGAGCAACAACGCGTTGGTGCAGAGCGAGACGAACTTCTTGCGCGCCACGAGGCCGCGCACGATCTCGCCGATCTCCTTGTGGATCAGCGGCTCGCCGCCGGGAATGGCGACCATCGGCGCGCCGCACTCGTCGGCCGCGTCCCAGCACTCCTGTGCGGTCATGCGGCGGTTGAGGATCGCATCCGGATAGTCGATCTTGCCGCAGCCGACGCAGGCGAGGTTGCAGCGGAACAGCGGCTCCAGCATCAGCACGAGCGGATAGCGCTTGCGGCCAAGCAGCTTCTGCTTGATCAAATAGCCGCCGATACGCATTTCCTTGAAGAAGGGGATAGCCATTACAAGTTTCTTTCTGGGCTTGAAATTCGGGTGGGTCAGCTCGCAGCCAGTTGGGCCGGAAGCCGGAATTCGATGTTTTCCTCGCGGCCGGGGAGCACCGAGACCTTGACCGGTCCGATCCGCCGCATTGCTTCGATCACGTCATCCACGAGTACCTCGGGCGCCGAAGCGCCAGCCGTGACACCGACGGTTCTGGCATCTTTCAACCACTCGGGATTGAGCGCGCTGCCGTCGGCAATCAGATAACTCGCGACACCGGCCTCAGTGCCGATTTCGCGGAGCCGGTTCGAGTTCGAGCTATTGGCAGCGCCCACCACCAAGATCACGTCGACCAGCTTGCTCAAATCCCTTACCGCAGATTGGCGGTTCTGTGTCGCATAGCAGATATCCCGGATATCCGGACCTTGAATATCTGTAAAGCGGGCCTGCAGGGCCGAAATGATGTCCTTGGTGTCATCCACAGACAGGGTGGTCTGGGTGATGTAGGCCACTGGCGTATCCGCCGGCAGCTCAAGGGCCTTAACCTCTTCAACACTTTGGACTAGCAGGACGGGGGCGGGAACCTGGCCCATCGTACCCTCGACCTCGGGGTGGCCAGCATGGCCGATCAGGATCAGGGTGCGGCCCCTGGCGATGTAGCGCTTCCCCTGATTGTGAACTTTCGTGACCAGGGGGCAGGTGGCATTGAGCACTGGAAGGTCGCGCGCGGCCGCTTCTTCCTCGACGCTGCGGGCGACGCCATGAGCGCTGAAGACCGTCACGGCCTTCGGCGGCACCTCCGAAAGTTCCTCGACGAAGATCGCGCCTTTGTTTTTCAGGCTCTCGACGACGTACTTGTTGTGCACGATCTCATGGCGCACGTAGACGGGCGGGCCGTACTTCTCCAGCGCCCGTTCCACAATCTCGATCGCACGCACCACTCCCGCGCAAAAGCCACGCGGTTGCGCCAGATAAACTTCCATTGGACGCCCATCACGCAAGTTGCACCAATCCGCTCTCAAGTTCAGGGGACACCCCGATACGAACCAATGAGTTGCAATATCCGCACCACGGTTTCGCGCAGGCGGTAGCCGCCCACCCCTGTCGCCGCCCCGGTGCATGGAGGCGCAGCACTTTGTGTCAAAAAATCGGCAGTAAGGAAAGGTGGAACGAACTTTGGTTCCCTAGTGGATCACTTTTGCGGTACTATAGTAGAGGGCGCCCGTGGCCGCAAAAGTGGCGACATTTGTGCGCGCGCTTCGTCACTTTCCCGCCTCAACTCCCCGGCTATACCGACTGCCCCGCATGATTTTGCCATGGTCTTCCGCCGTTTACCTCGAACCTTCTGACGGCGATAACCACTCAAAACAGCAATAGGTTTCGGCCGGGAACTCCGTTAAACAGCGGGCGTTTCCGGCAAGCTGTTAACCGCAGAAAGAAAAGTAGTGCTGCAAAGCGTAGTCGTTGCCACCGTCAGGGCCTGCACCCGGTTTGCCTCCCTCGTCGTCGTTCTCGGGCTCCTGCTGGCGGTGGGGGCGGGCTATTACACGTCCCGGCACTTTGCCATCAACACCGACATCAATTCGCTGATTGCCCAAAATCTGGACTGGCGCCAACGTGACCAGCAGTTCGATCGCGCCTTCGACCGCGATGCCACGATTACGGCGGTCGTCGAAGCCAAGACGCCGGAGATGGCGACCGCGGCGTCGGACGCGCTCTATGCCAAGCTGAAGGACAACAAGACCGACTTCCAGTCGATGCAGCAGCTCGGCACCGGCGAGTTCTTCGAGAAGAATGGTCTGTTGTTCCTGCCGACTGAGGAAGTCGCCAAGGTCACCAGCCAGTTCGAATCCGCCGCGCCCCTGATCGAGATCATGGCGGGCGATCCCTCGATCCGCGGCCTGACCGGCGCGCTGGAAACGGGACTTGCCGGCGTCAAGCGCGGCCAGGTCAAGCTCGACAACACCGAACGGCCCTTCAACCAGATCGCGCAAACGGTCGAGACCGTGCTCAATAAGGGCAACGCGACCTTCTCCTGGCGCGAGCTCGTCAGTGACGACCCGCTGACGGATTCGGACAAGCGCGCCTTCATCGAGTTCAAGCCCGTCCTCGACTACAACGCGCTCGAGCCCGGCAAAGGCGCCACCGACGCGATCCGCAAGGCCGCAGCCGATCTGGATTTTGCCACCAAATATCAGGCGCGTGTGCGGCTGACCGGTCCGGTCCCGATCGCCAACGAGGAATATGCAACCGTCCAGGAAGGTGCCGTCGTCAATGGCATCGGCACGGTCCTCGTCGTGCTGCTCATCCTGTGGCTGGCGCTACATTCGGCGAAGATCATCTTCGCGGTGTTCGTCAATCTCTTCGTCGGTCTTGCGCTGACGACCGCCGCGGGCCTGATGATGGTGGGCTCGCTCAATTTGCTGTCGATCGCGTTCGCCGTGCTGTTCGTCGGCCTCGGCGTCGATTTCGGCATTCAGTACAGCGTCCGCTATCGCTCCGAACGCTACAAGCACAACGACCTTTCGGGTGCGCTGGTGCTGGCCGCCAAGCGCTCGGCAATTCCGTTGTCGCTGGCGGCAATGGCGACCGCGGCCGGCTTCCTCTGCTTCATCCCCACCGACTACAAGGGCATCGCCGAACTCGGTCAGATCGCCGGCGTCGGCATGCTGGTGGCGTTTGTTACCAGCATCACCGTGCTCCCGGCGATGCTGAAGCTGTTGAACCCGCCCGGCGAGAAAGAGCCGGTCGGCTACGCCTTCCTGGCGCCGCTCGATCACTTCCTGGAGAAGCACCGCGTGCTGGTCGTCGGTGGTACGATGTTTCTGGCGATCGCCGGCCTGCCGCTGCTCTATTTCATGAAGTTCGACTTCAACCCGATGAACCTGCGCAACCCCAAGGCGGAGTCGATCGCGACCTTCCTCGATTTGCGCAAGGATCCCAACACCGGCGCCAATGCCATCAACGTGATGACCACGTCTGAAGAGCAGGCAAGGCAGGTGGAGGCGAAGCTGGAGAAGGTGCCGGAGGTGTTGCGGGTGATGTCGCTCAACAGCTTCGTTCCTGAAGACCAGGCGCCGAAGCTGAAGCTGATCGCGCAGGGCGCCAAGGTGCTGAACCCCGCGCTCAATCCCGACCAGATCGACGCCGCGCCGACGGACAAGGAAAACGTCGATGCGCTGAAATCCTCGGTCGACAATCTGCGCCGGACGGCAGGGGATGCGAAAGGCCCGGGTGCGGTCGCCTCGCGTCGGCTCGCTGACGCGCTGGAAAAGCTCGCCAATGGCGACGAGGCCACGCGGAATAAAGCCCAGGACGTGTTCGTCGCGCCGATGAAGATCGTTTTCGACCAGCTCCGGAACGCGATGCAGGCCGAGCCGGTCACCCTGAAGTCATTGCCGGCAGATCTCGTTAGCGCCTGGAAGAGCAAGGACGGCATCATCCGCGTCGAGGCGCTGCCGAAGGGCGATCCCAACGACAACGACACGCTGCGCAGATTTGCGGCGGCTGTGCTCGTTGCGGAGCCGACCGCGATCGGCGGTCCGGTCTCGATCCTGAAGTCCGGCGACACCGTGGTGAAGGCGTTCATCCATGCCGGAATCTATGCGCTGCTGGTGATCGGCCTGCTGCTGTGGATCACGCTGCGCCGGTTCGTCGACGTGCTGATGACGCTGGTGCCGCTGCTGGTGGCCGGCGCGGTGACGCTCGAGATCTGCGTGCTGATCGGCTTGCCGCTCAACTTCGCCAACATCGTCGCGTTCCCGCTGCTGCTCGGCGTCGGCGTGGCCTTCAAGATCTACTATGTCGTGGCCTGGCGCTCGGGCAGGACAAACCTGCTCCAGACCAGCCTGACGCGCGCGATCTTTTTCAGCGCACTGACAACGGCGACGGCGTTCGGCAGCCTTTGGCTGTCGAGCCATCCCGGCACGTCCAGCATGGGCAAGCTGCTCGCGTTGTCGCTGGTGACGACGCTCGCCGCCGTGCTGCTGTTTCAGCCCGCCCTAATGGGCAAACCCCGCAATCTCAGGGAGTAGGCAGATGTCGCCGACCTGGTCGGCGGCGCCCTTCTGACCGGGTTTGGCAGTGCCGCCGGGCTTGGGAGGTGCGGGCGCAGGCTGCGCCGCCGTAGCGCCCGTCGTTGCCGGGGCTTTCGGCGCGGCGCCGGTGGGCTTCGGCGCGCCCTTGGCCATGGCGTTGGCGGGGCTCAGGGGAATCGGGGGGCTGACCCGGGTCCAGGTCTCGCCACCGCACAGGAAGCCCATCACGCAGCCCTTGATCTCGAGCTGGTCGGTGCCAACCGGCGTGATGGTCGCGCTGTAGAGCTGGCCGTCCTTGGCGTTGTAGACCTGACCTTCCCACTGATCGGCGCCGGGCTTCTTCTTCATGTCGATCAGGGTCGCCATGCCTAGCGTGGGCCGGGTCTTTTTCGAGGCGTCCGGATTGTTCTCGTCGCGGCCGCCGGGCTGTTTTTCCCAGGAAACCGCGCCCCACATGCTGCCATTGCATTGGGCGACACGAATGTTGGCGACGGCATCGGCAACCCGCCAGTCGCCGGTCGGATCGGCGGCGAGCGCCGGGGTCAGGCAGGTGTAACCGCCAGCCAGTATTAGTCCGGTGTAAAGGGCTAAACGCATGATAGTTCCTTGGCAGTGCAACATGGTCTAAAGCTCTGCTTGCGAAGATGGTCCGAAAAAGGGCAAAAGGCCGCACAGACCGTTTTTGGCAACGGTCCGTTTTCAGTTGACGAGACGGCCCTCAACCGAAGTATGTAGCGGATGCACAGCCCAAATCCAGACATGTCTCAGCTGTTCGCGGACCGCCAGGCCCAGCGCAGCGCCCTGCATAATCGGCATCTGAACGAGCAGTTCGTTCGGGTTCTGAAGACCATCGGCTACGATGTCGGCTTCCAGAAGGGGCAGGGACAGTACCTCTACGACCGCGACGGGGCTCGCTATCTCGACCTCTTGTCCGGTTTTGGCGTGTTTGCGATCGGGCGCAATCATCCTGTCATGCGCGAGGCGCTCAAGAGCGTTCTCGATGCCGACCTGCCCAACCTCGTCCAGTTCGACGTCTCGGTGCTCGCTGGCGTGCTCGCCGAGCGGCTTTTGAAGTACGTCCCCTATCTCGACAAGGCGTTCTTCGCCAATTCCGGCGCCGAATGCGTCGAAGCGGCGATCAAGTTCGCCCGCGGCGCCACCGGCCGTCCGGGCATCGTCTATTGTGCCCACGGCTATCACGGCCTGACCTATGGCGCGCTGTCGCTGACGGGCGATTCGAACTTCCGCACCGGCTTCGAGCCGCTGCTGCCGGGTTGCACCTCGATCCCGTTCAACGATCTCGCCGCGCTCGAAAAGGCGCTGGCCTCGCGCGAGGTGGCGGCCTTCGTCGTCGAGCCGATCCAGGGCAAGGGCGTCAACATGCCCACCGACGAGTTCCTGCCGGGTGCGGCCGCGCTCTGCAAGAAATACGGCACGCTGTTCGTTGCCGACGAGATCCAGACCGGCATGGGCCGCACCGGCCGCTTCCTCGCGGTCGAGCACTGGAACGTCGAGCCCGACATGGTGCTGCTGTCGAAGTCGCTGTCCGGCGGCCATGTGCCGGTCGGCGCGGTGCTGACGCGCAAGAGCATCTTCGACAAGATCTTCAACCAGATGGACCGTGCAGTGGTGCACGGCTCAACCTTCTCCAAGAACGACCTGGCGATGGCCGCGGGCATCGCCACCCTCGACGTCATGGAGTCCGAGAAGCTGATCGAGTCCGCCGCCAAGCGCGGTGCCGAGCTGCGCCTCGCGCTCACGCGCATGGTGCCCGGCTACGAGCTGTTGAAGGAAGTCCGCGGCAAGGGCCTGATGATCGGCGTCGAGTTCGGCCCGCCGAAATCGCTGCGACTGCGGGCGTCCTGGAACGTGCTGGAGGCGGCCAACAAGGGCCTGTTCTGCCAGCTCATCACCGTGCCGCTGTTCAAGGACCACAAGATCCTCACGCAAGTCGCCGGCCACGGCAGCCACACCATCAAGCTGTTGCCGCCGCTCACCATCACCGAGGAAGATTGCGGCTGGATCGAGCGGGCCTTTGACGACGTCATCGCGGGCAGCCACAAGGTCCCCGGCGCGATCTGGTCGCTCGGCAAGACGCTGGTGGACAACGCGGTGAGGCGATCGGCGTAACCTGATCCCTCAGGCCGCCTTGGGCTTGTTCACAGTCTCGATGCGGTCGAGAGCCTTCCCGATATCGCGTTTGGCGATCTGGATATCGTAATCGTTCTGGAGATTGAGCCATAGCTCGGCGGTCGTGCCGAGCGCTTTGGCAAGCCGAAGCGCGGTGTCAGCGGTGATTCCGGTCTGCTCACTCGCAATCCGCTCAATACGCGTACGCGGCAGGCCGCATGTCTTGGCGAGCGCGCCTGCCGACATTTCCAGCGGGCTCAGGAATTCTTCCCGAAGAACCTCACCAGGATGCATGGGCTTGAGTTTCTTGGCCATCGTCGCATTCTCCTAGTGATAATCCACGATCTCGACCTGAACGGGACCTTGTGATGTCCAGACGAAGCACACTCGGAACTGGTCGTTGATCCTGATCGAGTGCTGTCACTTGCGATCGCCCGTGAGGGCTTCAAGGCGATTTCCGGGTGGTGCCCTCAAATCGCTGAGTTCGCCCGCAGCGTGAAGATAGCGCAATTTCCGGCGAGCAACCTTCACCAGGTCCGCCGGAAAGCGTTTCGGGCTTTCGCCGTTAAAGACCGCTTCAGTCGTTTTATCTCGAAACGTCCTGATCACTCTGGCACTGTATCATTGGTTGATACATGCGCAAGGGATTTGTATCAATTTCTGATACGACTCTAGGGGTTACCCTTCCACATTCGCCTTCATCGCCGCCTCGAACTTGTCGACGAACTCGGCGAGCTCGTCTGCGCCGAGATCGCTGACGGCCCAGAAGCTCAGGCCGCGATTGCCCCAGCGCCGGCAGTTGAAGCCCTGCATGGTCTCGGTCTTGGGCGCGCGGTATTCCGCGTTCGATGTCTGCGACACGAACAGATTGACCACGTGCTGCCGGCGCTTGTAGATGACCGCACCGATGGCGCGTGCGTCGATATAGTCGAGCCTGCCGCCGACCAGCGTAAAACCTTGTGCGGTGAGGTCGATCACGGGCGGGGCGACGTCGAGCTTGCCGTTGAACCAGGGCTTCACCGTGTGCTGGTCGGTCGAGAGCACGTCGATGAGGTGGCCGGCCTGGAGCGAGCGCAGATGCGCGGAGACGACCTCCGACAGGATGCGCTGCTGGTCGTCCTGGCGCAGCACCAATGCGACAACGCCGGATGCGGCGAGCGCGGAGACTGCCGAGCCCATCGCAAAGCCGCGCAGCACGGAGCGGCGGCTCGGCTGTTGACGCTGCGGCAGCGAGGCCTCGATACGCGCACGCAGGCTCGCCGGCGCGGTGTAGCGCAAATTGGCGTCCGCGAGCACGCGCTGCATCTCGCGCTGTGCCGAAAGCTCCGCAGCGCAGGCCGGGCAGCCGGCGATATGGGCTTCGACCTCGCGCGCATGGCCGGCATCGAGCTCGTTATCGAGCAGCGCGTGAAGCAGGATCCTTGCTTCGTCGCAGGTCATCTTGCTTGCTCCTCATCCGCCGTCCAGGCCGCGCGCAGCATGGCGCGCGCGCGGGCGAGGCGGGACATCACGGTGCCGACGGGTGCACCGACGGCCTCGGCGATTTCACGATAGGACAGGTTGTTGATCTCCCGCAGCACGAATGTTTCCTTGAACGGTTCGGCGAGCGCGTCGATCAGCTTGCGGATCGCGCCCGCATCGCGGCTGCGCAGCACTTCGGTTTCCGGGCTGGCCTCGGTCTCCTGCCAGATCGGCGTCTGCTCGGCAGCGCCGGGGGTATCCTCGATCGCGCCGTGCCTGTGCGCGCGGCGTGCATATTCGGCATTGCAGACGTTACGCAGGATCGCGAATAGCCAGGGCTTCATTGCCGGCCCGCGATAGCTGTCGAAATGCTTCAGCGCGCGCAGATAGCACTCCTGCACCGCGTCCTCTGCATCGGAGGCGTCACGCAAGAGATAGCGCGCGAGCGTGTAGACGTCGTCGAGATGGGGCAGCGCCGCCTCGCGGAAGCGTTGCGCCTTCTGCAAATCGTCGTTGGCGGGCATCGCTCCTCGCTTTGCCTCTTGTTCTGCTCGTTGATTCGTTTCGTCGCTCTTCGCTTCGTCCCTGTTCGTCTCGTCCGTGTGTGTGACCGAAGGCACATGAGCCCGGCCGGCGTGGGACCACCGGCCGGGCAAGACGTTGATGCCTTGGTTCGAGATGTTACTCAACCTTGATCATCCCCGTCATGTGCGGGTGCAGAGAACAAAAATATTTGTATTCGCCCGCATTGGTGAAGGTGAACGAAAACTTGTCGTCAGTGTCCAGGGTCTTGGACCTGAATTTGCCGGCCGACACCACGGTGTGAGGGATGTCGTCCCGGTTGGTCCAGGTCACGGTGGTGCCGACCTTGATCTTGAGCTCGGCCGGCTGGAAGACGAAATTGTCGATATGCACCTCCATGTCTTCGGCATGGGCGGTTGTGGCGGGTAACAGCATGGCCGCGGCCAAAGCGAGACCGAAGGCGCCACCGAAGTCGCGGCGATTGAGAGTCTTCATCTGTCAGTTTCCGTTCGCCCTGCATCAACCCTGGAGCGGCGTGTCGATGATCGCGAGCCGCTGCTCGTTCTGCTTGAAGTTGATGCTGGCAACGCCGAGCATCGCGCGGAGCTTTGCATCCTCGACCTTCATCGGTCCGGGCGAGGGGGCAGCTCCCGGCGCCGGCTGCGGGAAGGCGGTCGAGCGCGCGGTATGGAACGTGACGTTGCCCTCGACCTTCTGCATCACCTGGTGAATGTGGCCGTTCAGCACGGTGACCGAACCAAAACTTTTCACCTGTTCCAGCGCGCGGGCGCCGTCCTCAGTGCCCCAGCCCCATTCGGGGTAGACGGTCCAGAGCGGGATGTGGGCGAACAGCACGATCGGCGTCGATTTCGACTTGCCGCGCAGGTCGTCCTCGAGCCAGGCCAGCTGCTCGGCGCCGAGATTGCCGAGGCCTCCGGCCTTGAGGTCGACGACATTGACGAGGCCGATGAAGTGCACGCCGCCGGCGTCGAACGAATACCAGCCTGCGCCCTTGGTGCCGCGGCCGTAGCGCTCGCGATAGAACTTCACCTCCTCGTCGAGGAAGTCATGCTCGCCGGGCACGTAGTGCACGTCGAGCTTGCTCTGCGAGATGATGCGGTCGGCATTGTCGAACTCGGCGGCCTTGGAGAGATGCGTGATGTCGCCAGTGTGGATCATGAACGACGGCTTGACCGGCATCGCGTTGATCTTGTTGACGGCTTCCTCCAGCGTGCCGAGCGCGTTGGGATTGGCCGGCTTGTCGAAGCCGACATGGCTGTCGCTGATCTGGAGGAAGGTCATTCCGGGCGCGGCCGCGGTCGCGGCTTGCGCGGAATCGATGATGCCGAGCGAGCGGGGGACGCCACCGGTGATGGTCCAGAGCACCCCAGTGCCGGCCCAGGTCATGCATTCCAACACCTTGCGGCGGCTTAAGCCGTCCTCGCCGTGATCGTGTTCGCTCATCGCGCTGCTCCACTTCGCCCGGAATTGGGCTTCGGGGAGGTGATTGGGGGAGTGGGGTTGTTATTCCCGGACGCGATGACGTTTTCGTGAGGTGGTTGGACGCGTAGCCCGTATGGAGCGTAACGGAATACGGGACTAATCGAGCGTCCTCCCGGATTTCGTTACGCCCCATCGGGGCTACGCATTCACTTCGCGTCCTCCAAAATCATCGTCGCACCCTTCTCGGCGATCATCGCAGTCGGTGTGTTGGTGTTGCCCGATGTGATGGTCGGCATGATTGACGCATCGACAATGCGAAGGCCGTCTAGGCCGTAGAAGCGCAGGCGTTCGTCGACCACCGCCATCGGATCGCTCACCGCGCCCATCTTCGCGGTGCCGACGGGATGGAAGATGGTGGTGCCAATGTCGCCGACGGCCTTCGCGAGCGAGGCATCGTCGTCGCCGACGGCAGGGCCGGGCAGATATTCGCTCGGGCGATATTTTGCGAGCGCCTTCTGCTGCATCAGGCGGCGGGTGGTGCGGATGGCGTCGGCGCCGACCTGGCGGTCGTCATCCGTTGAAAGGTAATTCGGCGCGATGATCGGCTTCTCGTCCCGCGCCGCCGAACGCAGACGTACGGTGCCGCGCGATGTCGGCTGGAGATTGCAGGCGCTCACCGTGATCGCGGGGAAGCGGTGCAGAGGATCGCCGAACTTGTCGAGCGATAGCGGCTGCACGTGGAACTGGATGTTGGCGCGTGCGCGCGTCGCATCGGAGCGGGTGAAGATGCCGAGCTGCGACGGCGCCATCGTCAGCGGCCCGCGACGGCGGAAGGCGTAGTCGAGGCCCATCAAGCCGCGTCGAACCAGATTGTAATAGGTCTCGTTCAATGTGCGCACGCCCTCGACCTTGTAGATCGCGCGCTGCTGGAGATGATCCTGCAAATTGCGACCGATGCCGGGCTTGTCCATCACGATGTCGATGCCGAGCGGGGACAGCCAGTCGGCGGGCCCGATGCCGGAGCGATGCAGCACCTGCACCGAGCCGATCGCGCCTGCCGAGAGGACTACCTCGCGTTTCGCACGCGCTTCGATGATCTCGCCATTCTGGATGAAGCGCACGCCGACAGCGCGGCCCTGCTCAATGATCAGACGATCAACAAGCACATGTTTTTCGAGCCGTAGGTTCGGGCGGTTCAGAACCGGCTTGAGAAAGCCACGCGCCGACGACCAGCGCCTGCCGCGCTTCTGATTGACGTGGAAATAGCTGGTGCCTTCGTTGTCGCCGGTATTGAAATCCGGGATACGCTTGATGCCCATCTCTTCGGCCGCATCGCCCACCGCATCGAGGACGTCCCAGGACAGCCGCGGCGCCTCGATGCGCCAGCCGCCCCCGGTGCCATGATGCTCGCTCGCGCCGAGAAAGTGATCCTCGAGCCGCTTGAACAGCGGCAGCACGTCGTCATAACCCCAGCCGGTCATGCCGAGCTGGCGCCAGTGATCGTAATCGGCGGCCTGTCCCCGCATCGAGATCATGGCGTTGATCGCCGACGAGCCGCCGATCACCTTGCCACGGGGATAGGCGAGCGAGCGGCCGTTCAGGCCGGGCTCGGCCTCGGTCCTGAACATCCAGTCCGAGCGCGGATTGCCGATGGCGAAGAGATAGCCGACGGGAATGTGGAACCAGATCCAGTTGTCGTCGCCGCCCGCTTCGAGGACGAGGACGCGATTGCTGGAATTGGCCGACAGCCGGTTGGCGACGATGCAGCCGGCCGTGCCAGCCCCAACGACAATGTAGTCAAACTCACCTTCGAGCCGCCTTGGCATTCTGCTTCCACCCAATAGGAGTCATGCCCGGGCTTGTCCCGGGCATCCACGCGCTTTCCGTTCTAATAGTCAGACGTGGATGGCCGGGACAAGCCCGGCCATGACGAGAGGACAGAGCTACCCCAGACTCCCCGCCAGTTGGGTGGACTGGTGCTTGCATGGTAGACAGGCCTGCATTTTCAACAAAGCTTGAGACCCTCCATGCCCATCGTGAACCGCGTCGCCGACCTTCAACCCGATATTCAGGCCTGGCGCCGGGACATCCACCAGCATCCGGAGCTGCTCTACGACGTCCACCGCACCGCAGCATTCGTCGCGGACCGCCTGCGCGAATTCGGCTGCGATGAGGTCGTGACCGGCATCGGCCAGACCGGCGTGGTCGGCGTGATCAAGGGCAGCAAGCCGGCCGGCGAGGGCCTCAAGACCATCGGCCTGCGCGCCGATATGGATGCGCTCCCGGTCGAGGAGCAGACCAACCTGCCTTACGCGTCGAAGACTCCCGGCAAGATGCACGCCTGCGGCCATGACGGCCACACCGCGATGCTGCTCGGTGCTGCCCGTTATCTCGCCGAAACCCGCAACTTCGCCGGCGATGCGGTGGTGATCTTCCAGCCGGCCGAGGAGGGTGGCGCCGGCGGCTTGGCGATGGTCAAGGACGGAATGATGGAGCGCTTCGGCATCGAGCAGGTCTACGGCATGCACAACGGCCCGGGCATTCCGGTGGGCTCGTTCGCGATCCGGCCGGGTCCGATCATGGCAGCGACCGACGAGGTCGATATCATGATCGAGGGTCTCGGCGGCCATGCCGCGCGGCCGCACAAATGTGTCGACTCCGTTCTGGTCGGCGCGCAGGTGATCACGGCGCTGCAGTCGATCGTCGCGCGCAGCGTCGATCCGCTGGAATCGGCCGTGATCTCGATCTGCGAGTTCCACGCGGGCAATGCCCGCAATGTTATTCCGCAAACCGCGACACTGAGGGGCACCATCCGCACGCTGTCGCCGGAGGTGCGCAAGCTGGTCGAGAAGCGCGTGCACGAGGTTGTCGCGGGCGTGGCGCAGATCACCGGGGCCAAGATTGATCTGCACTACAAGCGGAATTATCCCGTGGTGAACAATCACGCCGCGGAGACCGAGATCGCGCGTCGCATCGCGGGGCAAGTTGCGGGCGAGGCCAACGTGCTCGAGATGCCGCCGCTGATGGGCGGCGAGGATTTCGCCTATATGCTTGAAGCGCGCCCCGGCGCCTTCATCTTCTGCGGTAACGGCGACAGTGCCGGCCTGCATCACCCCGCCTACAATTTCGATGACGAGGCGATCGTTTACGGCACGTCGTACTGGGTCAAGCTGGTCGAGCAATCGCTCGCGGCATCGTAAGGTCAAGCCGAAAGCACACATGAAAAGGGCCCGTGCACCGCACGGGCCCTTTGTCTTCCGAGCGACGTGATCGGCTCAGAAGATCCGCGAGAAGATCACGTACAGCGTGCCCGACAACAGGATGGCGACGGGCAAGGTCAGCACCCAGGCCATCACCATGTTCCTGATGGTGGCGACCTGAAGACCCGAACCGTTCGCGGCCATGGTGCCGGCGACGCCGGACGACAGCACGTGGGTAGTCGAGACCGGCAGGCCGAACACGTCGGCGGCGCCGATCGTGGCGGCGGCGACGAGCTCGGCGGAAGCGCCCTGCGCGTAGGTGAGGTGAGTCTTGCCGATCTTCTCACCGACGGTCACGACGATGCGCTTCCAGCCGATCATGGTGCCGAGGCCGAGCGCGATGGCGACCGCGACCTTCACCCAGGTCGGGATGAACTTGGTCGCGCTGTCGAGTCCGCCCTTGTAGGCGTTCAAGGTCGCGACCTCTTGCTTGCTGAGGTCGTTTTCCTTGTCCTTCATCAGGAAGCGGATCGCTTCCGAGGTCAGGTACATGTCGTTGCGGGTGTTGCCGACGACTTCCGCCGGCACCTTGTTCAGCGAACCGTATTTCGCGACCTGCTCGCCGACATCCTTCACCAGCACTGAGAGCGAAGGATAGGTGCCTTCGCTGATGTGATGCGAGGTGACGTACTGCGTCACCGCAGGACGGGGATCGCCGATGATCGCATGGCCGGCGCCCTTGGCCGCAACCACCTTGGAGGCCGATTCCGAGATCTTCGCGAACTGGGCGACTTGCGACTCCGGCAATGCGCGGTTGAGCGCATAGGCCGTCGGCACGGTACCGATCAGGATCAGCATGATCAGGCCCATGCCCTTCTGGCCGTCGTTCGAACCGTGGGCGAAGCTGACACCGGTGCAGGTCAGGATCAGCAGGCCGCGAATCCAGATCGGCGGAGCTTTGTTACCCTCAGGGGCGGCATAGAGCGCCGGGTTCTTGACGATCAGCTTGAGCAGCAGCAGCAGGCCGGCGGCGCAGACGAAGCCGACCAGCGGCGACAGCAGGAGCGCATAGCCGATCTCCGTGGCCTTGCCCCAGTCCACGCCCGAGGTGCCGTCGCGGCCGCGCATCAGCGCGTTTGCGACGCCGACGCCGATGATCGAGCCGATCAGCGTGTGCGAGGAGGAGGCCGGCAGGCCGAAATACCAGGTGCCGAGGTTCCAAAGGATTGCGGCGATCAGTAGCGCGAACACCATCGCGAAACCGGCGCTGGAGCCGACCTGAAGGATCAGCTCGACCGGCAGCAGCGAGACGATGCCGAAGGCCACGGCGCCGGACGAGAGCAGCACGCCGAGGAAGTTGAAGAAGCCCGACCACATCACCGCGACTTCGGCCGGCAGCGAATGAGTGTAGATCACGGTCGCTACCGCGTTGGCGGTGTCGTGGAAGCCGTTGACGAATTCGAAGCCCAGCGCGATCAGCAGCGCGACAAACAAGAGAATGTAGGGCAGGTAGCTCGTGACCCGCGTGCCGGTCGCATCGACATCCGAATAGATGCTGTAGGCCACATAGAGCAGACCCGCGGCGAGGATGCCGAAGAACAGGATCATCGTCAGCGGATTGAAGCCCTTGTCGAGATTTGGCCGCGAGGCCGGCTGGATCGGCGCGGGATCGGCTACCGCGCGGTCGAATGCTACATCGGTCATGTCAGGACGCCCCTTAACTTTCAGGTAAGGGTATTGTCCGCGATGGATTTGAAGGCTGGATGACAAGCAGCGGTTGAAAGCCGATTTCCGCCGCTATTTACGCCGCCCGCGCGGCTTTCTTCTGCAACCCGGCGACGATCTTCAGGTCTTCGACAAAGCGCTGATATTCCAGCACCTTGGCTTCCGGATCGGGCAACCGCAGCAGATAGGACGGGTGCACCGTCACCAGCGCCTTGTGACCGTCGGGAAGGTCGATCAGCCGGCCGCGGGTCTTGCCGATCGGCGTGATCTTGCCGAACACGCTCTGCGCGGCGGTCGCGCCCATCGCGACGATGAGATCGGGCTGGATGACGGAGACTTCCCGCTCATACCACTGTCGGCAGGCCTTTATCTCCGGCGTATTCGGCTTCTGATGCAGGCGGATCTTGCCGCGCGGCACGAATTTGAAGTGTTTCACCGCGTTGGTGACATAGACCTTCTTGCGGTCGACGCCGGCCTCCTGCAGTGCCCGGTCGAGCATCTGGCCGGCCGGACCGACGAAGGGATGGCCGGCGAGGTCTTCCTTGTCGCCGGGCTGTTCGCCGACCAGCATGATGTTGGCGGACTTCGGGCCTTCGCCGAACACGGTCTGCGTCGCGTCCTTGTAGAGATGGCACGCGCGGCAGTGGGCGGCCTCCTCGCGGAGCGCTTCGAGATCGTTGGCAGCGGTCTTGCGTTTCATCGGAGCCTCCGGCCGCTTTTGAGGCTTGTGCGGATCGGTTGCGGCATTGGCGATCATGGCGCCGGTCATGCGTTCGGCGTCCTCGATCAAGGGCTTAATGATCGAAGCCTCGGGCAGGTTCCTCCAATATTTCTTCGGCATCTCCGTCTGCATCGCCTTCACTTTCAGGCGGGCCGGATTGAAGATGCTGGCATAGTAACGCCGCCAGGTTTCCTCCAGCCGGTCTTCGCTCGGCGCCTCGCTCTTGCTGACGCCTGATGTGAACGAGAGCGCGTGGCCATCCCAATGCGCGCACAAATCCGGCGTCAGGATCGACCAGGGCATGTCGGCAAAGCGCTTGGCGAAGAACGGCGCGGCGAGCTCGACGATATGATGCTCCGGCTCGAACCAGGCGACGTAGTGTGCTTCGCGTTCCCTGCCGATTTCGCGGAAGCGCACGAAGGCATGCATCTTGTGCTCGTCGCGGTAGATCGCCTTTGCCATGGCCGTGACTTGCGCGACATCGACATCGGTCGCGACCTCGATGAGGTCGTGATTGTCCTTCAGCCGAGACAACAGGCGATAGAGGATCGCGAAGCGCTCGGGATCGCGATGCAGGATCGCGGCCTTGGCGAGCTCGACGAATTTTGCAGGCACGTTGAAGGTGCCGTCGCCGCCGGCCGGCAGCGGAGACGGCGAGGGCGGCGCGAACAGCTCCGCTTCGCCGCCCCACACGGCCCAGGTGATGTCGGCCGGCTTCACCTGGTGAAGCACGAGGCTACGCGCGGCTTTGCGCCAGCCATCGAAATCGGTTTCGTTCTCGAGGGTGATGTACTGCATCAGAAGCCAAATCCCAGTTGCGTTGCCTTCGGCTTGAACCGTTCGATCAGCCGTGCCTCATCGAGACGATGCGGCGTGGGTTGGTGATCGCTGAGGACGATGAACGGCAGCGCTTTATTCCGAGGCACATGCAGCCGCGCGAGATCGGCGACACGGATGGTGGTCGTGCGGCGCGCCGCGATGATGCGCTCGACCGCTTTGGTGCCGAAGCCCGGCACGCGCAACAATTCCTCGCGGCTGGCGCGGTTGACGTCGAGCGGGAAGCGGTCGCGGTGGCGCAGCGCCCAGGCGAGTTTTGGATCGATGTCGAGCGGCAGCATCGCGCTGTCGTCGACGATCTCGCCGACGTCGAAGCCGTAGAACCGCATCAGCCAGTCGGCCTGGTAGAGTCGGTGCTCGCGCAGCAAGGGCGGCGCGCGCAGAGGCAGCGCGCGACTGGCGTCGGGGATTGGGCTGAACGCGGAATAATAGACGCGCCTCAGCCGGTATGAACCGTAGAGATTGGCGCTGGTGTGAAGGATGGTGTGGTCGGAGGCCGCGTCGGCGCCGACGATCATCTGCGTGCTTTGGCCAGCCGGCGCGAAGCGCTGCGGCTTGGCTTTCGTCTTCGCGCTGCGGCTTTCCTCGGCCTCGTCCAACTTCAGCCGCAGCCGGCCCATGGTACGGCGGATCGCGCGCACGTCCTTCTCGGGCGCGAATTGCTGCAGGCTCGTCTCCTGCGCCATCTCGATGTTGATGGAGAGACGGTCGGCATATTTGCCGGCCTCGGAGATCAATGCATCGTCAGCCTCGGGGATCGTCTTGAGATGGATGTAGCCGCGGAAGTGATGCTCCTCCCGTAGTTTGCGCGCGACGCTCACCACCTGCTCCATGGTGTAGTCGGGGTTGCGGATGATGCCGGAGGAGAGAAACAGCCCTTCGATGTAATTGCGCCGGTAGAAGTCGAGCGTCAGCTTGACCACTTCGTCGACAGTGAAGCGGGCACGCGGTACGTTGGAGGAGGCCCTGTTGACGCAATAGAGGCAGTCGTAATTGCAGGCGTTGGTCAGCAGCACCTTGAGCAGCGAGATACAGCGGCCGTCCGGCGCGTAGGAATGGCAGATACCCATACCGGGCGCGGTCGAGCCCATGCCCTTGCCGTCGCTGGAATCCCGCCGCTCGGTGCCGCTGGAGGCGCAGGACGCATCATACTTGGCGGCGTCCGCCAGGATTTCCAGCTTGCGTTGCACGTCCATATTGGAATCCCTTTGATTCAACTCATGAATCCCGAGGCCCGCCAATTCGATTGACTCCCGGGGCGTCGTTAGCTTTATATTAGAACATATCATGAACAAATGAGCTAGCCGCTGGTTCTCTTTTTGAGAGCCACCGGCAATCACCCTTGAGGAGCGGCGACCATGAGCGGCGCACGCATCAGCGCGCTTGCAGCCTTGCGCGGCCAGATCGAGCGCATCGAGACGGCGGAGGTCATGCATCATCGCGACCGTGTCGCGCTCGGCCATCGCGAGGCCGACAGCGCGCTGAAGGGCGGGCTCGCGCGCGCGGCAATCCACGAGGTATTTTGCGAAGGACGTCAGGGCGCGGCCGCGACCGGCTTTGTCACCGGACTTGCGGGGCGCGTAACGGCGCGCAAACCGCTGCTGTGGGTGCGGCAGGATTTTTCGGAAATTGAAACCGGTGCGCTGTCGATGAGCGGGCTCGCCGAGATCGGTCTCGATCCGCGCCGCATGGTGATGGTACGCGCCGCCGACGTGGAGAGTGCGCTGCGCACGTCGGCCGATGCGCTCGCCTGCGACGCGCTGGGCGCGGTCGTGCTCGAGCTCTGGGGTGAGACCAGGCAGTTCGATCTCGTGGCGAGCCGCAAGCTGACGCTGGCTGCGCAATCTTCCGGTGTCACCGGTTTGCTGCTGCGGATGGCCGCGCAACCCTTGCCCTCGACCGCCGAGACCAGATGGATGCTTCGCGCGGCGCATTCGCCGCCGGGCGTGATGTGGAGTGCCTGGGGCGCGCCGCGCTTCGATGCCGAGCTCCTGCGCAATCGTCATGGCCCGTGCGGCCGGTGGATCATGGAATGGAAATGTGATGAGTGCCAGTTCTCTGAATCGTCGGCGTATCCTCAGCCTGTGGCTGCCGCGCCTGCCCATCGATCGGATCCAGCGGTTCTTCGGCAACGTCGGACTGCATAAAAACAATGAGCCCAGCATCGTCGTTGCCAAGGACAGCAACGCGCTGGTGATCCATGCGCTGGACGAGGCGGCCGAGCGCCTCGGTCTGCATATCGGCCAGCCTCTGGCCAATGCCAGGGCGATGTGTCCGGATCTAAGGGTGTTCGACGCCGATGCCGTGGCCGATGCCAAGACGATCAGCGACATCGCCGACTGGTGCGACCGCTTCACGCCGCTGGTGGCGCTCGATCCGCCGCACGGGCTGTTCCTCGACATCACCGGCTGCGCGCATCTGTTCGGCGGCGAGGCTGCGCTGTTGCAAACCCTTGTCCGTGCCCTCGACCGCCAGGGCTTTGTCGTCAGCGCGGCGATCGCCGGCACCTCGGTCTGCGCGCGTACGCTGACGCGGCAATCTTCAAGGACCATCGTTGCCGATGGTGGGGAGGCGGCGGCAATCAGCCGATTTCCGGTGTCCGCGCTTGGTGCGGGTGAGGCCATCAGCACCGGCCTGCGACGCGCCGGCCTGAAGACCATCGGCGATGTCGCCTCGCGCACGCCGAGCGAAATCACGGCGCGGTTCGGCGCACGGTTCTCCACGCTGCTCGCGCATGCGCTGGGGCAGGGCGATGCGCCGATCAATCCACGAAAGCCGCTGCCCGATTACATCGTGGAGAAACGCTTTGCCGAGCCGATCGCGACCGACACCATGATCGCGATGACGCTGTCGCGCCTCGCGGACACGTTGATCGCGTCGATGGAGAAGCAGGGCAAGGGCGCGCGCCGGCTGGTGGCCACCTTCTTCCGCACCGACGGCGCGGTGCGTGCCATCATGGTCGAGACCGGACGTCCCGTGACGCAAAGCAAAGTCATCGACCGGCTGTTCCGCGAGCGTCTCGATGCACTCGCCGATCCCCTCGATCCCGGCTTCGGCTTCGACATGGTTCGGCTGTCGGCAAGCCGCACCGAGATCGTGGTGCAGGAGCAGCGCGATCTCGACGCCCATGTCCACGACAATGACGAGCTTGCCGCGCTGATAGACCGCATCGCCGCGCGCATCGGCGGAAAGCGCGTCGTCGTGCATCTGCCTGAGGATACCCATATCCCCGAATGTGCGGTGCTGGCCGCGCCTGCCCAGCATCATCTCGCCGTGGCGATGCAGGCCGAATGGCCCGCGCGCACCGAGACCGAGCCGCCATTGCGTCCGTTGCGGCTGTTCGACAAGCCTGAGCCGATCAATGTGCCGTTCGCGACCGTGCCCGACGGGCCGCCGCATCAATTCACCTGGCGCCGCGCGCAGCATGCGGTGGTGCGGGTGGAAGGCCCCGAGCGCATCGCCATGGAATGGTGGCGGCAGGACGGCAAGCAACTGACGCGGGACTATTTCCGCATCGAGGATGCCGAGGGCCTTCGCTTCTGGATCTTTCGCGACGGTCTTTACGAGGGGGAGTGCTTCGACCGCGACGGCAAGCCCGTTCCTCCCGGTTGGTATGTGCACGGTCTCTTCGCATGAACACGCCCGCCTATGCCGAGATCGGCATCACTACGAATTTCTCCTTCCTGCGCGGCGGGTCGGATCCGCGCGACTATGTGCACCAGGCCGGCAAACTCGGCATTCCCGTGATCGGCATCGCCGACCACAACACGCTCGCCGGCGTGGTGCGGGCCTACAAGGAACTCGACAATGACGAGGTGCTGCACAAGCCAAAACTGCTGATCGGCACGCGCATCGTCTTCATCGATGGTACGCCCGATATTCTGGTCTATCCGCGCGACCGCGCCGCCTATGGCCGGCTGTGCCAGCTTCTCACCAGGGGCAAGCGCGGCGACGACATCACGCGGATCGCGAAGGGTGAGTGCCATCTCACCTTCGCCGATCTCCTTGCGTTTGCCGAAGGCCAGCTCCTGATCCTGACGCTGCCGCATCGTTTCGATGCGGCGCAAGCGCAGGACATCCTCGCCAGGCTGAAGGCAAGTCGCGCCGAGGGCGTGTGGCTGGCGGCGAGCCTGGTCTATCGCGGCGACGACCGCCGCCGCCTCGCGCAGCTCGATGATCTCGCCTCAAAAGCAAAAGTGCCGCTGCTCGCGACCAACGAGGTGCTTTATCACCATCCCGCGCGCCGTCCTCTGCAGGACGTGCTGACCTGCATCCGGGAGAAAAACACGATCGAGGCGGTCGGCCGGAGGCTGGAAGCCAATGCAGAACGATTTCTGAAGACGCCCAGGGAGATGGCGCGGCTGTTCCGCGATTTTCCCGAGGCTATCGCGGAGACCATGCGCTTTGCGGACAAGATCACCTTCTCGCTCGATCAGCTCAAATACCAGTATCCGGATGAGCCGGTGCCGCCGGGGAAGACCGCGCAGGGGCATCTGGAGGATCTGACCTGGGCCGGTGTCGACAAATATTTCGGCGGCAAGATCGACGACAAGCTGCGCGCCACCCTGAAGAAAGAACTCGCGCTGATCGCCGAGCTGAAATACGCGCATTACTTCCTCACCGTGCACGACATCGTGCATTACGCCCGCAGCCAGAACATTTTATGCCAAGGGCGGGGATCGGCGGCGAATTCGGCGGTCTGCTACGTACTGGGCATCACATCGGTCGACCCGACTAAGGTCGATCTGCTGTTCGAGCGCTTCATCTCCAAGGAGCGGCTAGAGCCGCCCGACATCGACGTTGATTTCGAGCATTCGCGGCGCGAGGAGGTGATGCAATATGTCTATCGGCGTTACGGCCGCCATCGCGCCGCGATCATCGCCACCGTCATTCATTATCGCCCGCGCAGCGCCATCCGCGACGTCGGCAAGGCGCTGGGCCTGACCGAGGACGTCACCGCCGCACTCGCCGACACCGTCTGGGGAAGCTGGGGCAAGGGCCTCAACGACATGCAGGTCAGACAGGCCGGCCTCGATCCGCAAAATTCCATGATCAACCTCGCGGTCGAACTCGCGACCGAGCTGATCGAATTCCCGCGTCATCTGTCCCAGCATGTCGGCGGCTATGTGCTCACGCAAGACCGGCTCGACACCTATGTGCCGATCGGCAATGCCGGGATGGATGATCGCACCTTCATCGAATGGGACAAGGACGATGTCGACGCGCTCAGCATGATGAAGGTCGACGTGCTCGCGCTGGGCATGCTGACCTGCATCCGCAAGTGCTTTGATCTGATCGAACAGCACAAGGGCGAACGCTGGATGCTGGCGAGCGTCCCGCAGGACGATCCCAAGGTTTACGACATGCTGTGTGAAGGGGAATCGCTCGGCGTCTTCCAGGTCGAGAGCCGCGCGCAGATGAACATGCTGCCGCGCCTGAAGCCACGGACCTTCTACGATCTCGTGATCGAAGTCGCGATCGTGCGGCCGGGGCCGATCCAGGGCGACATGGTGCATCCCTATTTGCGACGGCGGAACGGCTTGGAAAAAGTGAACTATCCATCGCCGTCACCGGAGCATGGCGACAAGGACGAGCTTTACAGAGTGCTGCACAAGACACTCGGCGTGCCCTTGTTCCAGGAACAGGCGATGCGGATCGCGATCGAAGCCGCGAAGTTCACGGCCGAGGAGGCCAACGGCCTGCGCCGTGCGATGGCGACGTTCCGCAATGTCGGCACCATCGGCAAGTTCGAAGACAAGATGATCGGCAACATGATCGCGCGCGGCTATGCGCCTGATTTTGCCAGAAACTGTTTCGAACAGATCAAGGGTTTTGGCAGTTACGGCTTTCCGGAGAGCCATGCCGCAAGCTTCGCGCAGCTTGTCTACATCTCCTCATGGCTGAAGCATTATCACCCTGATGCATTCTGCTGCGGCCTCCTGAACTCGCAGCCGATGGGCTTTTACGCCCCGGCGCAGATCGTCAGCGACGCTCGCAAGAACGGCGTCGAGGTGCGCGATATCGACGTGTCCTACAGCTTTGCGCAGAACACGCTGGAAGAAGGACGTGGCAAGTATTGCGCCGTGCGCCTGGGCTTCCGCCAGATCGACGGTTTCCATTGGCTCGATGAAGATGAGGAAAGGCTGAAAAGAGGCGCGCCTCGGAATGAAAATGTGGAGAGAGCGCCCGACTGGGCCGACCGCATCGTCGTCGCCCGCAACCGCCGGCCCTTCACCTCTCTGGAAGACTTCGCGCGCGACACCGGACTGCCCAAGCGCGCGCTGATCCTGCTGGCGGATGCCGACGCGTTCCGTTCGCTCGGGCTCGACCGCCGCGAGGCGCTGTGGCAGGTGCGGCGCCTGCCCGACGACGTGCCGCTGCCGCTGTTCGAGGTGGCCACCGCACGCGAGCAGCCGGACGAGCACGCCAGTCCGTTGCCGGTGATGCCGCGTGCCGAACAGGTGGTCGCGGACTACCAGACCATTCGCCTTTCGCTCAAAGGCCATCCGGTGGAATTTTTGCGCGAGATGTTTACGCGCGAGCGCATCGTCGCCTGCAAGGACATCAATCATGACAACGAGCGGCGCCGCGTCCGCTGTGCCGGCGTCGTGCTGGTACGGCAGCGGCCGGGCAGCGCCAGCGGCGTCGTGTTCATGACACTGGAGGACGAAACCGGCATCGCCAATGTCGTGGTGTGGCCGAAGATCATGGAGCAGTACCGGAAGGAAGTGATGGGCGCGCGCCTCATCCTGGTCGAGGGCTACATCCAGAGCAGCCCAGAAAAGGTGACGCACCTTATCGCCCAGCGCATGGTCGACCGCTCGCACGATCTGGTCGGCCTTGCCAACGACGCCCTCGGTCGCAAGCATCCGGTGCCGGCAGGCGCCGCCCCGATCGAGCCGCTCAACGACGATCCCCGGGCGCATCCGGATGCGCCCGCGCAAAAACTCCGCCACCCCCGCAACGTCCGCATCCTGCCGCCGTCGCGGGATTTTCATTGAGGGTGTGGGCCGCGCCCCTCTCGCACCGTCACCCTGAGGTGGCCGCTTCTTCAGCGGCCCTCGAAGGGCGACGGCCCGGCTGCATCCGGGCCGTTCATCCTTCGAGGCTCTTCTTGCGATGCTTTGCATCGCAAGCTTCGCACCTCAGGATGACGAAACTGGCAGGGACGCGCATGCCCGCCTCAAAAATTCACCCGGTTCGAGATCGCGCCGTCCACCACCAGATTGGAGCCCGTGGTGAACCCCGACACCGGGCTTGCCAGAAACACCGCTGCGCTCGCGATTTCCTGCGGCGTCGCCATGCGGCCGGTGGGGTTACGCTTCATCGCATCATTGTAGCGCTCGGGCATGTTCTGCTCGATCATCTCCCAGACACCGCCCTTGAAATAGACCGTGCCGGGCGAGACCACGTTGACGCGGATCTTCTTCTTCGCATATTGCCGCGCCAGTCCCTTGGCCATGTGGATCAACGCCGCCTTGATCGGGCCGTAGGAGCTCGCCGTGTCCGCTTGCGCCGCTGAAATCGAGGAGATGATGATGAAGGCGGCGTCGCCACCCTTGTCGCCGCTGGCCTCGAGGAACGGCCGCGCGGCGTCGAACGCATGCACCGCGCCGAGCAGGTCGAGCCGAAAATTCTGCTCCCACGATGCGGCATCATGACCTTGTGCCATCGCGCCCGCGTTGGAGAACAGCATGTCGATGCCGCCAAGCTCCTTTGCCGCGCCCTCGATCCAGGATTTCAGCGCCGCGCCGTCGGTGACATCGACCGGGCCGCCTGTCGCGCGGATCCCGCTGGCTTTCAATTCGGTCACGGTGGCGGCAACCTGATCGGCGTTGCGTGCACACACCGCGACATTGCTGCCTTCGCCGGCCAGCGTCACCGCAATCGCCCGCCCGATGCCGCGCGTGCCGCCGAGCACGATGGCGTTCTTGCCTTTGAGACCGAGATCCATTGTTTGGTTTTCCTTTTTTGTTGGTCGCAGCGAGTGTAGCTGTTTCGAGGGAAGCCCAAAAGCCTCCACATCGTCATTGCGAGGAGCCCTTGCGACGAAGCAATCCAGACTGCCACCGCGGAAAGACTCTGGATTGCTTCGCTTCGCTCGCAATGACGGTGTGGAAGCAGCGGCCCTCACTCCGGTGCCGCGCCCACCGGCGGGCCGCCGGGCGGGCGGTGCAGGAATGTCAGGGAGGCGTAGGCGCCGGCCCAGGAGCCGATCGCCGCGAAAGCCACATAGAACGCGTTTTCGGTGTAGCTGATCACCGCATAGGACGAGAGCATGTACCAGACCGCGCTCCAGTTCGCCGCAGGCACGCGCTTGCGCGCGATCACGGCCGAGGTGAACATGACATAGACCGCGTCGGTGGCCGCCGTTGCGATGAACACGGCGCCTGCAGTGAGAGGATCGATGGCGGCCATTGCATGTCCTTGTGTGCTAATGCGATGGTCGCAAACTAGAGGGAGAGAAGGGTCATGCAAAGCCCCGCCGAGATTCTCAGTGGCATCTGGACCTCCGCCGGCGGTGACGCCGCTGCGCTTGCGCGCGTGCGGTTGATGGGCGAGGAGCCGCAAATCCCGTCTTCGTTTCGCGTTGCAGTTGCCGGCCAGACGACGGTCGCCGCCGCCGGCCTCGCCGCCGCCGAAATCTGGAGATTGCGCGGCGGCGAGGCGCAGGACGTTAGCGTCGACCTGCGCCATGCCGTCGCCGAATGCCGCTCCGAGCGCTACTTGCGTGTCGAAGACAAGCCGCCGCCGCCCGCCTGGGACGCCATCGCCGGCGTCTACAGGACCGGCGACAATCGCTTCGTCCGCTGCCACACCAATTTCCCACATCATCGCGACGCCGTCTGCAAGGTCCTCGGCTGCAAGCCCGAGCGCGAGACGGTGCAGGCCGCATTGATGCATTGGAAGGGCGAGGATTTCGAGACCGCGGCCTACGCCGCGGGCGGCGTCGTCGCCCTGATGCGTTCCTACGACGAATGGTCGGCGCTGCCGCAGGCCCGCGCGCTCGCCGAATTGCCGCTGGTCTCGATCGAGAAGATCGGCGAGGCTCCGCCAAAGCCGTGGCCGCAACGACTGCCAAAAGGCGATCGCCCACTCTCCGGCCTGCGCGTGCTCGATCTCTCTCGCGTCATCGCGGGCCCCGTCGCCGGCCGCACGCTCGCCGCGCACGGCGCGGATGTGCTGCTCGTGTCGGGCCCCGCGCTGCCGGCGATTCCGTGGCTAACCATCGACACCGGCCGCGGCAAGCTCACCACCTTCATCGAGCTGAAGAGCAAGGCGGGCAGAGCGCAGATGCGCGCGCTGTTGAAGGACGCCCACATCTTCTCACAGGGTTATCGCCCGCGCGCGCTCGCCGCTCTCGGCTTTACGCCGGAGGACGCAGCGACAATTAATCCCGGCATCGTCTACGTAACGCTATCGGCCTATGGCCATGCCGGTCCCTGGGCGGAACGGCGCGGCTTCGATTCGCTGGTGCAGACCACGACCGGCTTCAACCATGCTGAGGGAGAGGCCGCCGGCATCGATGGACCGAAGGAATTGCCGGCGCAGATGCTCGACCACGCCACCGGCTATCTGATGGCGTTCGGCGCGATGATGGCCAAGGCCCGCCAGGTCCGCGAAGGCGGCAGCTGGCACGTGCGTGTGTCGCTAGCCCAGACCGGGCGCTGGCTGTGGAATCTCGGACGGCTCGAAAATGGCCTGAACACCCCGGATATTACGGGCGAGGCCGTACATGCTGCATTCATCGAGAGCATGCCATCTGGCTTCGGCACGTTGAAGGCGGTGCGCCATTCAGCGCTGCTGTCGAAGACGCCGGCGCAATGGAGCCGTCCGGCGATGCCGCTCGGCAGTCATCCGGCAGAGTGGCCGGTGACAAGCTGACGTGAAGCTGACGCGTCGCAAATATTTAACGCAAACCGAAAGGCGCGCGGCGTTTTTTAGGTTGTTTGAAATCACAATTCGGCACTATTAGCGCGACCGATGAGGCAGGCATCCGCCGGTATCATCGCAGACATGACCGGGCCCCATGGTAGTTGAAAATACCAAGCGATTGCAGGTGCTTACAAAACAACGGGTGATTACATCCGTAGTTTTACTAGCTCTTGCCGGTGCCGGGGCCTACGGCTTCCTCCATACTGGAGCCAAGGAGAAGAACCACTCCGAGATCTCCAGCCAGTCGCGCAGGAATGCGCAGAACTTCACGCCGACGCCGTCGGAATGGGCGACGCTGACGATCGAGCCGGTCAAGGCCAAGACCTTCCGCGCCGAGTATGTCACCGAGGGCAAGGTCGCAGTCGACGAGGACCGTTCGACGCCGGTGTTTTCGCCCTATGCGGGGCGGGTGACCAAGCTGCTCGCCAAGCCCGGCGAGGTGCTGAAGCAAGGTCAACCGCTGTTCACAATCGAGGCCGCCGACACCGTGCAGGCCCAGAACGATTTCATTGCGGCGATGAGCTCGCAGAACAAGGCAAAATCGGCGATCGATCTTGCCGACATCCAGTTCAAGCGCGCCAAGGACCTCTATGAGGGCCATGCCATCCCCCTGAAGGACTATCAGCAGGCGGAAGCGACCCAGGTTCAGGCGCAGAACGACATGCGCTCCTCGACGACAGCGCTGGAAGCCGCGCGCAACAAGCTGCGGATTCTCGGCTTCACTGATGAGACCATCAAGGCGTTCCAGGACAAGGGCGTCATCAATCCGGAAGTCACGATCTATTCGCCGATCGCGGGCACCGTCGTTCAGCGTAAGATCGGCCCCGGCCAGTACGTCAATTCCGGCGCCAGCGATCCGGTCTTCGTGGTCGGCGACCTCTCCACGGTCTGGCTCACCGCCTTCGTGCGCGAGAGCGATGCGGCTGCCGTGTGCATCGGGCAGGACATCACCGTCAACGTGATGGCGCTGCCAGGCCGCCCCTTGACCGCCAAGGTCAATTACGTCGCCGCCGCGATCGATCCGAACACCCGCCGCCTGCTGGTCCGCGCCACCATCGACAACAAGGACGGCCTGCTGAAGCCCGAGATGTTCGCCAATGTTACGATCTATTCGTCCGGCGACCGCGCCGCGCCGGCGGTACCGAAGCAGGCCTTGATCTACGAAGCCGACAAGGTCCGCCTTTGGGTCGCACGCGAGGACAAGTCGGTCGAGCTGCGCGAGATCAAGATCGGTCTCATCAATGGCAATCTCGTCGAGGTCACCAGCAATCTGAAGCCCGGCGAGCAGGTGGTCACCAAAGGCAGCCTGTTCATCGACCGCGCGGCGTCCGGCAGCTGATCGACGGGCCGGGAAAAGACAAGCTGAAGACCTGAATGGATCGCCTCGTCGCCCTTGCCGTCAACCGGCGCTTCCTGATGGTTGGGATGTTCGTCGCCGTGCTCATCGGCGGCCTGATTGCGTTCAACCAGCTCAACATCGAAGCTTACCCCGATCCGACCCCGCCGATGGTCGACATCGTGACGCAAAGCCCGGGCCTGTCGGCCGAGGAGATCGAGCGCTACATCACGATTCCAATCGAGACCCAGGTCGCGGGCCTGAAGAACCTGACGACCATTCGCACCATCTCGCTCTACGGCCTCTCCGACGTCAAACTGCAGTTCTCCTTCGCCTACACTTATGACGAGGCGTTGCAGCAGGTCTTGAACCGCCTGGCGCAGCTCGCGCCGCTGCCCGGCAACGTGCAGCCGCAGATCTCGCCGCTCAGTCCAATTGGCGAAATCTTCCGCTACCGTCTCGTCGGCCCGCCGAACTACAGCGTGCTCGACCTCAAGACCATCCAGGACTGGATTCTCCAGCGGCGCTTCCGCGCCGTGCCCGGCGTGATCGACGTCACCGGATGGGGCGGCAAGAGCAAGACCTACGAGCTCCAGGTCGACTTCAACAAGCTGGTGGCCAACGGCCTGACGCTGCCGCAATTGCTCCAGGCGGTCGGCAATTCCAACGTCAATGTCGGCGGCAACACCGTCAATATCGGTCAGCAATCGGCCGTGGTGCGCGGCGTCGGCCTGATCCGCTCGATCGACGACCTCGCCAACACCATGGTCTCGCAGACCAACGGCAACCCGGTTCTGGTCAAGGACGTCGCCACCGTCACCGTCGGCCAGAAGCCACGTCTCGGCATTGCCGGCCTCGACGAGGCCGACGACATCGTGCAGGGCATCGTCCTGATGCGCCGCGGCGAGCAGAGCTCGCCAACCATCAAGCGCGTCCACCAGCTCGTTCAAACCATCAACAACTCCAGCATCCTGCCGCCCGGCGTGCGTATCGAACGCATCTACGACCGCGGCGACCTGATCGACCTCACGACCCACACCGTGTTGCACAACATGGTGGTCGGCATTCTGCTGATCGTGCTGCTGCAGTGGATATTCCTCGGCGATCTCCGCAGTGCGCTGATCGTCGGCGCCACCATTCCGTTCGCGCTGTTCTTCGCGGTGATCATCCTGGTGCTGCGCGGGGAATCGGCGAACCTGCTGTCGGTCGGCGCCATCGATTTCGGCCTGATCGTCGATGCCACCGTCATCATGGTGGAGGCGATCTTCCGACGCCTGACGCAGACGACGCCCATGTCGGAATCCGAGCAGATGTCGTCGGAGACGCTGTTCGGCATGAAAAGCCACGCCATCCTCAGCGCGGCGGCCGACGTCTCTCGTTCGATCTTCTTCGCCGCGGCGATCATCATCGCGGCCTTCCTGCCGCTGTTCACGCTCTCCGGCGTCGAGGGCAACATCTTCGGGCCGATGGCGCGCACCTATGCCTACGCGCTGGCCGGCGGTCTGCTTGCGACCTTCACCGTCACTCCGGCGCTGTCCGCGATCATCCTGCCCGCGCATGTCAGGGAGACCGAGACCAGGGTGATGCTGATCCTGCATCGGATCTACATGCCGGTGCTGAATTGGGCGGTTGCCAACCGCGGCATCATGCTCGGTGGCGCGTTCGGCCTCGTGCTGATGACGGTTGCGCTCAGCCGCTTGCTTGGGCTCGAATTCCTGCCGAAGCTGGAGGAGGGCAATCTCTGGATCCGCGCCACGCTGCCGCCGACCATCTCGCTCCAGGAAGGCAACTCCTACGTCAACGAGATGCGCAAGGTGATCCGCGCGCGGCCTGAAGTGGAATCCGTGGTGTCGCAGCACGGCCGCCCCGATGATGGCACTGACGCCGCCGGCTTCTTTAACGCCGAGTTCTTCGCGCCGCTCAAGCCCGCCAGCCAGTGGCCCGGCACCCGCGACAAGGAGGAACTGACCGCGCAGCTGCTCAAGCAGCTCGACGATCGCTTCCCCGGCGTCGAGTTCAACTTCTCGCAATATCTCCAGGACAACGTCTCCGAAGCCGTCTCCGGCGTGAAGGGCGAGAACTCGATCAAGCTGTTCGGCAGCGATCTCCAGGCGCTGACCGACACCGCCAACAAGATCAAGTCGGTGCTGGCGACCGTGCAGGGCGTCACCGACCTTGCGGTGTTCACCTCACTCGGGCAGCCGACCATCCAGATCGACATCAACCGCGCCAAGGCCGCGCGCTACGGCCTCGCGCCGGGCGACATCAACGCCACCATCAAGGTCGCGATCGGCGGCGACACCGCGGGAGACATCTACGAGGCGGGAAGCGACCGCCACTTCCCGATCATCGTTCGCCTCGCGCCGGAATTCCGCAGGAGCGCCGAGGCGATCCAGAATTTGCGGATCGGCGCGCCCGGACCGAACGGCACCGTCACGCAGATACCCCTGAGCGAGGTCGCCACCATCAGCCTCGTCTCGGGTGCGGCCTACATTTATCGCGAGCAGCAGGAACGCTATCTGCCGATCAAGTTCTCGGTGCGTGAACGCGACCTCGGCAGCGCCATCCGCGAGGCGCAGCAGAAGATCGCCGATCAGGTGCAGCTGCCGCCCGGCGCGCACATGGATTGGGTCGGCGAATTCGGCAATCTCCAGGATGCGATCCGGCGATTGTCGATCGTGGTGCCGGTGTCGCTGGCGCTGATCGGCGTCCTGCTCTGGTTCAATTTCGGCTCGATGACCGACACGCTGCTCGCCATGAGCGTGATCCCGATGGCGATCTTCGGCGGCGTGCTCGGTCTCTTGATCACCGGCACCGCCTTCAGTGTCTCGGCGGCGATCGGCTTCATCGCGCTGTTCGGCATCGCCGTGATGGACGGCATCATCATCCTGTCGCAGTTCAACCAGCTGATCGAAGAGGGCATGGACCGCATGAGCGCGGTGATACGCACCGGCGAATTGCAGCTTCGGCCGGTGCTGATGACCTGCGTCGTCGCCGGCATCGGCCTGTTGCCGGCCGCGCTGTCGGAGGGCATCGGCTCGCAGGTGCAGAAGCCGCTCGCGGTGGTCGTGGTAACAGGCATGATGCTGGCCCCGATCGTGATCCTCGTGACGCTGCCGGTGCTGATCTCCTTCTTCTCCCGCCGCGCACGCTGACGTCAAAACCCGTAGAGTCGCGCCGGGTTGTCGACCAGGATCTTCTTGCGCACGTCCGCATCCGGCGCCCACACCGGAAGCTGGTTGAGCAGGCGACCGTCGTCGATCTGGTAGAGCGGCGCGATATCGGTGGCTTTGCGTCCTTCGACACGGCTCGAATCCGGATGCGGCCAGTCCGTGCCCCAGACGATGCGGTCGGCATTCGCCGCGATCAGCGCGCGGGCATACGGCACCATGTCCTGATAATCGGGTGCGAGCTTCGACGAGCGGTAGGCGCCGGAAATCTTGACATAGGCCTTGCCGGATTTCACGAGCGCGACCAAATCGGCAAATCCCGGCTGCTCCAGCCCGAGCGAAGCATCAAGGCCGCCGAAATGGTCGAATACAACGGGTACGGGCGCCGTCTCGACGAGGTCCTTGATTGCCGAGATCATGGGGAGCGTGGTGTACAGCTGCACGTGCCAGCCGCGTGCCTTCATGCGCTCGACTGCGGCGGTGAAGCGCGGCCGGCCGACATTGGGGTCGTTAACGCCGCCGGTCGCAAGATTGAGGCGGACACCGCGAAAGCCGTCTGCATGCATCGCGTCGAGCTGGGCCTCGGTCGTCTTGTCGTCGATCACGGCCACCCCGCGCGCGGCCGCGCCGCGCGCCTTCATGCCGAACAGGGTGGAGGAGTTATCGGTGCCGTAGACGCTCGGCGTCACGATCACCACGCGCTCGATATGCAGCGCCTTGTGCAGCGCGGCCATTTCTTCGGGGCTCGCCGGCTCGGGCGTATAGACGCGTCCGGCGAAGAACGGAAATTTTTCGACATCGCCATGGATATGGGTGTGACAGTCGCAGGCATGGGCCGGGACGTCGAAATTGACCGGCGTCGCGGGCTGCGCCGCGCGTGCGTGGGCTTTGTTCGACATGGCAACTCCGGCGGCAAGGGAGGCAAGCAGGACGCTGCGTCGGCTGAGCATGGTTTCTCTCCCTGTTTTTATTATCTGGCAGTGGCGTCGCGACAGTATCACATCAGCCCGGCAGCCGCTGCGCTTCGCTGCATAGCTGCTCGACGAGGTCCGCAAGCGGGCGTGAGCCGTCGATGCGCACGACCGGGCAGGGCAGCTTCGCGAGCCACGCCTCATCTTTTGCGAGACTACGGCCGTCGCGGTCGCCGGCTTCGTAGTGCGAGGCCCAATCGACGAACGACTCCACCTCCTCATGACGCCAGCCGCCCCGTGCGACGGCATCCGCTCCGAAATGCGTAGCCTCGCGCCCACGCAGGCGCTTCAAGCGAAGCTCGCGCGGCGTCGTCACAAAGACGACGAGATCGAAGACTGGGATGAGCTCGTCGCCCCAGCCGGTGACGGTTCCGCTCAGCACCCAATCGAGCCGCGGCAGAAACATCTCGCGCATCAGCCGCAAACGTTCGGCGGCGGGGCGCGTGGTCTGGTAGGGCGGCGCGGTCGGCAGCCAGAAATAATCATCGCTGTCGTGATGCGGCAGCGCAAGCAGGCCAGCGAGCGCGCGGCCGATCGTCGTCACGCCGGAGCCTGAAGCTCCCATCAGATGGATGCGGCAGCTTTTCATCGGCAGCAAGCCAGACGATTTGAAACTACTGCCCGGACGGCGTGCGCAGGCCGTGCCAGGCGTCGCGGACCTGATGGTAGTGTACCTCGGGCAGATAGTCCGGCGTGTTCAGGCTCAAGGTCTTGACGTCGAGATGGCCGACGGCGCTGAGCAGCGTGTAGGAGGCGATCACGCGGTCGCGATTGGCGCCGATCAGGCGGGCCTTGGCCTGGATCAAATCGGCCTGCGAGTTCAGCACATCCACCGTCGTGCGCTGTCCGCCGGCGGCCTCGCGCTGCACGCCCTGGAGCGCGACGGTCGCCGCCTTCACTTCGGACTCCGAGGCCGAGACCGCGACCTTGGCACCTTCATTGGCAACCCACGCGCTGACCGCCGCGGTGCGCGCCTGGTTGCGCACCTGGTCGAGCACGAGCCGGCTCTGCGCCGTGATTTCCTTGGCCTGCCGGGTCTGTGCGGCGGCCTGGCCGCCGTCGTAGATCGGCACGGTGACATTGGCGACGATCGAGGCCTGATCTTCGGCGAAGGTGCCGAGCGTCGGGTCGTTGTTGCGGCTCTTGCTGGCGCTGCCCTGGACGCTGGCGCTCGGCAGCAGCGCGCCTTCGGCGACGCGGATGTTGGTGGAGGCGACATCGACGTCGAAGCCCGCCGCCATCACCGCCGGGTGCTGGCGGATCGCCATCGTCAGCGCGTCTTCGCGGCTCTTCGGCAGATAGCGGTCGACGACTTCGGCGACCCGAAGCTGCGACGGCGCATTGCCGATCACTTGCGCGTAGATCGCCTGGCTCACCGCCAGCGCGACTTCGGCGGCGTTGAGATCGGAAAGCCCGCGGTTGAGCCGCGCCTCGGCCTGGGCGCTGTCGGTCGGCGTGACGTCGCCGGCGTTGAGGCGCCGCTGGGTGACCGAAAGCGTTTCGCGCAGGAAGGCGACGTTGGAGCGCTGCGCCTCGACCAGCGACTGGTTGGCGAGCACATTGGTGTAGGCGGTGACCGCGTCGAGCAGCACGCCCTGGCCGACGTTGCGCAGCGCCTCGCGGCCCGACTGTACCTGGAGTTCAGCGGCCCGCACGTTGTTGGCGGTGCGGAAACCGTTGAACAGGGTCTGCGACACGGTGACGCCGATGATCCATGGCTTCAGATTGGCGGTCTGGATGGTGTTGTTGGGCAGCAGATTGCGGACCGATTGCAGCCCGGCGCTGAGGCTTGCCTCGATCTGCGGCCGGTAGCCGGCGAGGGCCTGCGGCACGTTCTCGTCGGTGGCGCGCTGCCGCGCACGCTCGGCATTGAGCTGCGGATTGGTCTGGTAGGCCTTGGCGAGCGCCTCCGGAAGCGCTTCCGCCCGTGCGGCGGAGGGCAAGGCGCAACAGAGCGCCAGCGTGGTCCATGTCGCGAGCACAGGAGCCACGCCCGATCGATGCCGCGTCATCACGCGACCAGCTCTGGCGGCACGCCCAATCATGTAATCCGCAAATCCCGGCTGTCCGCCCCCGCCGACGGCGGCTCTCTTAACTGTTTAACCAGCCGGGGTCTCGCAGGCAAACTGCCGCGGGGGAAACCCCCATGTATTCCGTGCTTGTTGCAGCGACATCACAGGGATTCTGCGGGAAAGCGGCAGCGCCTTACACCAGCCTGACCGCTCCCTCCTTACCGGTTCTTGTTCACCGGCTTGCGCTTCTCGATGAACGCCGCCATGCCCTCGGAGCGGTCCTCCAGCGCGAAGGTCGAGTGGAACAGGTTGCGCTCGACGCTCATGCCCTCGGCGAGCGTGGTCTCGAAGGCGCGGTTGACCGCTTCCTTGGCCATCGCGACCGCGGGCCGCGACATCGTGGCGATCTTCTCGGCCGCGGCCATCACCTCGTCCATCAACTTGTCGGCCAGAACGATGCGGCTGACGAGGCCGCTGCGCTCGGCTTCGGCTGCATCCATCATGCGGCCGGTGAGGCAAAGGTCCATCGCCTTGGACTTGCCGATCGCACGGGTCAGGCGCTGGGTACCGCCGATGCCGGGGATGGTGCCGAGCGTGATTTCGGGTTGACCAAATTTGGCGGTGTCGGCGGCGATGATGAAGTCGCACATCATCGCGAGCTCGCAGCCGCCGCCCAGCGCATAGCCCGCGACTGCGGCGATCGTCGGCTTGCGGCAGCGCGCGATCCGATCGCCGCCGATCGCGGCAAAATCCTCCGAGAACATGTCGATGAAGGCTTTCGGCTGCATCTCCTTGATGTCGGCGCCGGCGGCAAATGCCTTCTCGCTGCCGGTCACGACGATGCAGCCGATGGCGTCATCCGCTTCGAGATCGTCGACTGCCGCGGCGATCTCGCGGAAGACGCCGAAGGAGAGTGCGTTGAGCAGCTTCGGCCGGTTCAGCTTGATGATGCCGACCGCGCCTTTGCTTTCGACGATGATGTGTTCGAACGTGCTCATGCTCCACCCACGCTTTTGGTTGAGCGGGCAATGTGCCCGCTCGTGCGGTGGGCTTCAAGAGGCGCCAAGGCCATCGGAGCAGGAGCGCCCGGGACACGCGGCGAGGTCCGCGTTCCGGACGGCTATCAGGCCACAATCAGGCCATGAACATGCGCGCGGCGGAGGCCAGCGTCAGCAGCGTGCCGACGCCGATGAAGATTTTTCCGATCAGGGAGCTCTGGTCCCAGGCCGAACTCTGTTGGCTGCTTGCCATCACCGGTGCCGGACGCGGCTGCGCCTCGGTTGCGGCAATCACCGCCTTCGGCGCCGGCGCGTTGTCCCGTTGCAGGGCGCGGTCGATGTCGTTGAGCTGATCGGGTGGGACGACCTGGCTCTCGGCGTTCGGGGCGGCGGTATTATCGGCCGCTGCCTGGACGTTGTCGTTGGCGCGGCCCGTCATTGCGGAAGCGGCAGCTGCTGTCGGTGTTTCGGCGGCCGCGAGCTGCGCATTGGCGTTCGCAACTTCCGGCGGCATCTGGCTCGACGCCGGCATGTCACGATTGTCGGCCTTCGCCTCGTCGGCGGTTGCCGCGGCGTCCTTCTTGTCGGCCTTGTCGTCGGATTTCTGCGCCGTCTTGGTGCTGTCGCGGTGGCGCGACGTGTGACGCCGCTGCTGCTTGCTAGGCTTGACCGCGTCGGCCTGTTTGCCTGCACTGTCCGACTTGCTGCTTGCGGCTGAACCCGGCGCCGCCTGTGCAACGCCCCCGAACAGCACGAAAAGCCCGGCCAAGAAAAACCCGGCCAGGAGAATCACGGCCGCGCGCCCGCTGGCTTTCATCATGTTGACGATCTCCCCAAATTCCGCCCGTCCCGGGACCGAACAGAGACCCTGGGGCGTGACCACAGCGGGGCAGAAAATGGGAATCTTCGGGCCACACTGGGCAAAAGCGCGGCAAACCGCTGCCGTCGCGACTGGCCACGGGGTGCGAACGGGACCGATCGGTGTTAAGAGCCGTCGCAAATCCTGAGGGCCGCTTCGGTCGCGTGGCCAGGCACAGATCACGAATTCGTGATCTTGCCGCTGCCGGCGTAACAAACTGAAAGAGCGGCCGAATTGCATGGTGAGGGCGCGCGTGCGCGGACGTGAGGACGAGTGGACCGGCCTGATGCGGTCGGCCATGGCAGGCGATGACGCGGCGTATCATCGCCTGTTGAAGGCGGTCACGCCTGTGCTGCGCGCTGCCGCGAGGCGTGGCCTGGCGCGGGCCGGGCAGCCTCCCGACCAGGCTGAGGATATCGTGCAGGAGATTCTGTTGGCGGTGCATCTGAAGCGGCACACTTGGGACAGCGAAGCCCCCTTCGCCCCGTGGCTGTTTGCGATCGGCCGCAACAAGCTGATCGACATGCTGCGGCGACGGGGCAGGCGGATCTTCGTCAACATCGACGATTTCGCCGAGATCCTGCCGGGCGAGGCGCCGCAGGAGGCGGCTTCGGCAGGCGAAGTCGCCAGTCAGCTCAATACGCTGCCGCAACGCCAGCGCGACGTGTTGCAGTCGATCGCGGTCGACAGCACCTCGATCAAGGATACGGCGGCGAAATATTCGATGAGCGAGGGCGCGGTGCGGGTCGCGCTACATCGCGGACTTGCGGCGCTGACTGCCAAACTGCGGGACCAGTAGTCATGGATACCGATCAACTCATTCGCTCGCTCGCCGCCGACAACGCCCATCGCCCGCCGCGCGTCGGCGCGGTGCTGACCATGGCGCTGCTGGTCGCCGCGCCCCTGTCGATCCTGATCTTCGCCACCTTCCTCGGTGTGCGTCACGACGTGATGAGCGCGATGCGCAACCCGTTCTTCGACATGAAGTTCGCGGTGACGCTGTCGCTCGCGATCCCTGCGATCATCGTCAGCCTGCATCTGTCGCGCCCCGAAGCCTTGCTGCGTGGCTGGGGCTGGCTGCTGCTGCTGCCGGTCGGGCTGCTCGCGGTGGCGATCGGAAGCGAGGCAATGATGGCGCCGGCCATGCCGGTGACGATGCGATTGATGGGCAAAAATTCCAGGGTGTGCCTGTTCGCAATCCCTGCGATGTCGCTGCCGCTGCTTGCGGGGGCCTTGTTCGGCCTGCGCCACGGCGCGCCGTCGCACCCCGCGCTCGCCGGTGCGCTCGCCGGCCTGGTGTCGGCAGGCCTTGCCGCGACGCTGTACGCCTCGCACTGCACCGACGACTCGCCACTGTTCGTCGCGACCTGGTACACGCTCGCCACCGCGTTGGTGACGGCAATTGGCGCGCTGGTGGGGGCGAAGGTCCTACGCTACTAGCTCGCCCGCTTCACGCCGCCGGCGTCGCGCCCTGCTGCATGCGGTGGAAGCGCAGCACCTGCTGCGCGGTCGAGCTGCGCAGCGCCTCGTAAGCGTCGCGCAGCGTCAGCATGTCGGTCTGCGAGCCGCCTGAGAGCTTCTCGCGCAGGGCGATGATGGCGCGGACGCTCGACCATTGCATGGCCGCGACCTTGGCGAGGATCATCACGCCCTCGACCCGGCTTTCGATCATCATGGTCTCGGCGGTCTCGACCGCAACGCCCGCAAGCGCCGCGAGCCCCGCATTGGTCTCGTCGAACTTGCCCTGCTCTGCGAAGGTGGCGACCTGGAGCTCGGTGAGGCGGCCGTCCTCGTGCAGCGACTTCACCAGCGCCCGTGCCCTCTCGGTCTGCCTGGTCATGGCGGCGGCGCGGATCCGCTGGGCCGCTTCCTGGACCACGCTGGACACGTCGTCCGCAAGCTCCGGATGCGCGGCCTCCAGCTTCCTGCGCACGGCCAAGGAGGCCTTCGCGACCAGCTTCAAATAATGATGGCGGGGCAGGTCAGGCCGCAGGCCGATGCAGCTGGCGAGGTCGTCGTCACGCTCGGCGCGGGTCACGAGGTCGGCGAGACTTCCCTCGGACAGTTGTGCGCCCGGATTGCTGACGGTCGATTGCACCACGTCCTCGTCGCCGCGGGTCACCAGCACGTCGGTCAGCGCTTCCGACAGCACCCGCCGCAGCGAGATCGCCTTGAGGTGGGCCTGGCCCCTGGTACGCGCAATCTCGATCAGGGTCGCCTCGTCCAGCCGTTCGGATTTCGACAGCACGGGGCCGGAAACCTCGATCACCTCGTCGAGCGCGAGCGTGCGGATGATCTTCGGCGGCGCAGCCGCGATCGGTGCGAGGCGCTCGGCAAGCAGCGCCCTGGCGGATGTCTCGATCTGCTCGATCAGGCATTGGAACACGTCGTCGAACACACGAACGTGGTCGTCGGAATAATCCACCGCATTGCCCACGAAGAGGTCCGTGACGCGGCGCAGCATCTCGACCCGGTGCGCAACGGTGCCGTGCGAGAGCGTGGTTTGCAATTCCTCGAGCAAATTCTCGGATGATTTTGCGGATTTGGATCTCATTGCCCTGTCCTGGAGCGGTCGGCCCGGCAGCGGCTTCTGTCGCGCCGGGAGAAAATGGATTGGTCAGCTCGTTGCAATGCGGTTGCGCCCTTGTGCCTTGGCGGAATAGAGCGCGCTGTCGGCGCGCACGAGAAAGGTATCGGCAGTATCGTTGTCGCGCAGCGTCACAACGCCCGCGGAAATGGTCACGCGCATGCCTGGGGAGAATGCGCTCCAGTCCAGATCTGCGACGATGCCGCGCAGCCGATCGAGCATGCGTGACGCCGCATCGCCGTCCATCCCCGGCAGCAGCAGCAAGAATTCCTCTCCGCCGTAGCGGCCGAAGCAGTCGGCCGGGCGGATATTGGCGAAAATGGTGATCGCGAAGGTGCGCAGCACCTCGTCGCCGACGGGATGGCCATGGGCGTCGTTGATGCGCTTGAACCAGTCGAGGTCGATCAGTGCGATCGCGCAAGGCTTCGATGTCTGCCGCGATTTTTCGATCTCGGCGTCGAGAAGCCGCATGATGCAGCGGCGGTTGTAGGAGCCGGTGAGCTCGTCGAGCTCCGCCAGCTCCTCGATGCGCTGATAGGCGGCCTTCAGCTCGATGCTGCGCCGGTACAGGATCTTGCGCAGCGTGGCGCCGAACAGGCCGAGGAAGGCGCACTGGCCGATTACCAGCACGAAGCACAGCATCGAAGCGGCCCGTTGCAGCTGGGTCGCAACCGGCAGTCCGATTGGCAAGTCCGAGGCGAGGAAGACCAAGGCGAGCCCGCACGTGGCGAGACCCCAGGTGAGCATCGCCTGACTCGAGGTCATGCGAAGCGTGCCGAAGGCGAAGATCAGAAACAGCACGGCCAGGAACGCGACTCCGACTGTCGGCACCGCGAGCAGGAAAAGCAGTTGCAGCGTCATATGCGCGGAGATCTGGAAGACGGTGAGGTAATGATCCTCGAACCGGTCGGCGAAGCCCGCTTCCGACAGCACGGTGAAGGTACCGATGATCAGAAGACCGCTGAGCCAGAACAGTGACGGAACGCCCATGGAGATCACGCCGTCAAAGGCGTAGAGCAGCAGGACGGAGGCGCCGAGCGAGTAGCTCGCCACCTGGCCGACATACATCTGGCGGCGCTGTCGGATCCGGCGCGCCAGGACTTCGGGTGCCGCTGCCTCGGTCGTCAGGGCGAGATCCGCGGTCTCAGCGGCATTCCTCTCGGGAAAGGACGTCGCAGCCGTGCTCATGGTCCCGCCAATGGTGGATGTCAGCGCAAAAATCTACGTCCCAAGCCTTTAGGTTTGGTATCCTTCGAAACCGAATCCACGCTGTGCAGCGCGGCAGCGCGGGATGTCGACCGCTCCAGGAATTTGCCGGCGATTAGGCATCGTGTGCGACGCGTTCGAGCCAAAGCAGGGCTTCGGAAGACATATGTCGTGCTAGGCTGCTAAGGTTCCATGCACGTCGGACCTTCTATGCTGGGACGGAATTGCGCAGGAAAGTGCTTTATTACTATGTTACCGTTCTTGAGCGAGGCGCCCAGCCGCGGGTGGCAACAGGAAATTTCGCGTATGTGGGGTAGATCACACAGCGCCCCGTACGACTGCGGTAGGTTGAAGAATTTTACCCCTCCCGTCGAACCGTCTGCCGCATCGACCCGACCAACCTTGCGAGACGGCCTTTGAGCGTGACACAAGCGGCTTCAGACGAGATCCTGATCGCCAGGATCGCTCAAGGCGACCGGCTCGCCATGCAGGTGCTGTACGGGCGGCACCATGTCAGGGTGTATCGGTTCGGCCTTCGGCTCGTGCGGGACGAGCAGGCGGCAGAAGACCTCATCAGTGAGGTATTTCTCGACGTCTGGCGTCAAGCCGGCAAGTTCGAGGGCCGATCCGCCGTTTCCACCTGGCTGCTGGCCATTACCCGATTCAAGGCCCTGTCTGCGCTCCGGCGCAGGAAGGATTTTGAGTTGGACGACGACGCCGCGAACGCGATCGAGGATACGTCCGACAATCCGGAAACGGCGGTGCAGAAGAAGGATACCAGTGAAGCGTTGCGGGAGTGTCTGACGGGCCTCTCGCCGGATCATCGGGAAATCGTCGATCTCGTCTACTACCACGAAAAATCCGTGGAAGAGGTGGCCGAAATCGTTGGCATCCCGGAGAACACTGTGAAGACGCGCTTGTTCTATGCGCGCAAGAAATTGGCCGAACTGCTGAAGGCAGCCGGCATTGAGCGAGGCTGGCCATGATGGCTTTGAGCAAGAAGATGCTGGAGCAAGAGCCCGGTGAAATTGAACTGCTGCTGCCGTGGCACGCCGCCGGCACGCTGAACCCGCGCGATGCGCGCCGCGTCGAGGAAGCGCTGGCGCGCGATCCCGAGCTCGCGAAGCAATATGCCGCGATCCGCGGTGAGTATGAAGAGACCATTCATCTGAACGAGAGCCTGGGTGCTCCGTCGGCGCGCGCGATGCAGAAGCTGTTCGCGGCGATCGACGCCGAGCCGGCGCGGGCGTCCGGTTCGCTGCCGCTGTCGGCGCGCATCGCCACCTTCTTTGCGAGCCTGTCGCCGCGCACTCTGGCCTGGTCGGCGAGCCTTGGCGCCATGGCGCTCGTGCTGCAAGCCGGAATCATCGGCGCCGTGTTGACGAAGAGCCAGACGGCGACCTTCCAGACTGCTTCGCTCTCGACCAGTGCTCCGCTCACACGCGACCTCGGCACGAGCGTCCCGCCAGCGCGCGCGCTGGTGCGCTTTACGCCCGAGGCGCGCGTCGCCGACATCACGGCATTGCTCGACGGCTACCAGGCTTCGATCATTGGTGATGCCAAGGGCGGCATGTTCCGCCTCCAGTTCGACAAGGCGATGAGCCAGGACGAACTCGCCTCGCTGCTCGGCAAGATGCAGCGCGAGAAGTTCGTCAACCTCGCCGTCGCGGCGCCGTAGCGCTTCCAAGCCGATGACGCGCAAGTCCGAAAATGGAGTGAGAGCCGGGGCCTGGGCTTCGTCGGTCGCAGCCGCGCTTTTGCTCGCCGCCTGTCTCGGCGTCGAGGTTGCGCAGGCGCAGGCGATCATGCGCACGCCGACGATCAGCGTCCCCTCCCGAATGCCGACCATTTCTCCGGGTGTCGCCGCACGCGTCAGTCCCGGTGTTGCCGCCAGAGCGGTGGCCGTCGGCCGCGGCCCCGGTCCGATCGCGACGACGAGGATTTCGGCGCGGATGGGGCCGACGCCGGTGCTGCCTTATGCGCGCTACTCCCCGAACCTCTATCCCGCCTGTACCGCGCCCTATCGCGACGCCGCCGGCGAATGCCTGGCGCAGCAGAACGCAGGCGGCGATGGCTCGGGTAAATCGGGCAAGAAGACCGCCGGGAAGGGGCGCGGCAACAACACGCCCGTCGCCGCGGACTTGCGCACCTTCGCCAACGAATTCGTTGCCGAGATCGATGCCGGGCTGTCGGCGACCCAGGCCGACGAGCTTGCGCGCCGCCATGGCTTGACCCGCGTGTCCTCCGAGAATTTTCCGCTGATCGGGGCAACGTTCGGACTGTTCCGCATCACCGACGGCCGACCCTCCGCGACGGTGCGGCGCGAATTCGCGGCGGACGGCAGCGTGCGCTCGATCCAGCCGAATTTCCGCTACATGCTCCAGGATCAGAAATCGTCGGTGCCGACCGAGGGGGATCCCGCGCAATATGCGCTGGCCAAGCTCCGGCTGCCGCAGGCACATGCGCTGGCGCATGGCGCTAATGTGACGGTTGCCGTCATCGACTCCGGCATCGACGTCCAACATCCGGAACTTGCCAATTCCATTGCCGACAATTTCGATGCGCTCGGCATCGCCGAGGGCCCGCACATTCACGGCACCGGAATTGCCGGCGCCATCGTGGCGCATGCCAAGCTGATGGGCAGCGCGCCCGAGGCGCGCATCATCGCCATCCGCGCTTTCGGCGGCACCACCGGTGGGGCCGAGAGCTCGTCCTACATCATCTTGCGCTCGCTGAATTATGCCGCCGAGCATGGCGCGCAGATCGTCAACATGAGCTTTGCCGGCCCGAAGGACGCGGTGATCGAGCGGGCCATCGCCGCGACCGCCGCGCGTGGCCTGGTGCTGATCGCGGCCGCCGGCAATGCCGGCGCGAAGTCCCCGCCGCTCTATCCGGCCGCCAATCCCAACGTGATCGCGGTCAGCGCGACCGACCAGCAGGACCGGCTGTTCACCGCCTCCAACCGTGGCAACTACATCGCGGTCGCGGCCCCCGGCGTCGATATCTTCCTCCCCGCGCCTGACGGCAAATACCAGATGACGTCGGGTACTTCGTTCTCGGCCGCCTATGTCTCCGGCGTCGCGGCGCTGCTGCTCGAGCGCAACTACGCCTTGAAGCCGGAAGCGCTGCGCACGACGCTGGCGAAGACGGCGCGTGACCTCGGTTCACCCGGGCGCGACGATCTCTTCGGCGATGGCGAGGCCGACGCGTTTGCCGCGGTCATGGCCGTTCCCGCCGCCGGCGCGACGCCGGTCGCAGCCGCGTCCGGTACAACAAAACGTGAAGATATCGGGAAGCGTCGCGACGGGCCCGGCATCCGCGCATTAGAGCAACCCTCGTTGTCGAGCACCGAGGATAAAGCCACGGTTTCTCAGGCGGATAGTGCGGCGACGCGATAGCGACTGCGACGACTTTGCGCGCCGCGCGAAGGTCGAAAAATCAAACGCCGCATTGAACGTTCGGCCCGCTGCCACGACCAAATTATGTGGGAGCGGTTATCCCTCCCCATAAGTCATATCAGGCGCGAGCGCCCATCCACCCCAAGCGCCCATATGGCTCGACCCGTCCGGTTGTCCCCCCGGACGGGTCTTTTCTTTTTGGACGTCCGATTCCTCGAAGCCCTGCATGAGATCAGCTTCCGGTTGAGAGATCGTGACTCGCTCATCCCCACCGCTCTGCTGGCACGCCGCAAGCGCGCTATGCTTGTGCGAAGCTTGACTTCAAATCCCCTTGAATCTCCGCACGACTACGGAGTTTGGCGACGAAAACATCGTCGTTGCTGGACAAGTCAAAACTTTTCCACAAAATATTCACGTCGCGTCTAAATTGATTCGTGTGCGTTGCGTCGCGTCCGTATTTTCTCCTGACGGGCTGATTTATGACACATCGCCAAGAGGCTGTTCGCGACGTGGCCGTTGGCCGCGACATTGCGGCACGCTGGTGCGCTCTCGCCGAGCAGCGGCTGGTGCATCTCTCCGAGATGTTCGAGACCGGCCGCTGGCGCCGCTATCATTCCGAGATCGCATTTCTCGAAAACATCCAGGAAGCCAAGCTCGCGGTCCAGACCTGGCGCGCGCTTGCCACCGGCGCTGACGTCGCCACGGCGGCCGCGAGCGTTTCGCCCGCATTCGGCTGGTCGCCGGCGACAATGCCCCGCATGTTTCCGCGCGAGCAGCAGGCGCAGACCGTGCAACCGAAGGCCGTGCGCATCGCCCCCGAGACCGCCGTGTCGGTCAGGCTCGATCCCAAGCCGGGCGTTCTCGCCGAAATCTCCCCGGTCGCGCCGGTCGCCGCGCCGGGCCCGATGGCACCGCTCGAAGTGCCTGCTGCCATGGCGCCGCCCACCGCGCCCGTGGCAATGACAGGGCCCAAGGTGCCGCCCGCGATGGCAGCGCCCAAGGCGCTGACCGCGATGGCGGCGCTTCTGCCGCAGTTCTCCCCGCCGGCAGCCGAAATTGTCGCTGCCCCCGAGCGCCTGGTTGAGTTCACCTTCAGCCTCGACGGCCTCGAAGCGAAGTACCCGCTGCTGCGGAACGCGTTCTAGGCAAATGCTTGAGACAGACGCCGCGCCTTCTCTAACCCGTCATCCTGAGGTGCGAGCTAAGCGGCGCAACGCGCCGATTAGGGAGCCTCGAAGGATGAGCGGCCCGTGTGCCAGCCGCACCAAGACTTATTTCTTCCTGGGCTCTCCCGCGCGCCGCCGTGCGAGCTGACTCACCGAATCCCAATCCGACTTGATGAGGGCTTCCTTCTTGGCGCGGCTCCATCCCTTCAGTTGCCGCTCGGCGGCAATGCCGTCCGTGATCCGGTCAAAATACTCGGACCACACCAGGACGACGGGGCGTCTCGAGAAGGTATAGCCGGGATAGGTACCGGCATTGTGCTGATCGACCCGGCTGGACGTGTCATCGCCAGTAGCGCTTCCGATGTAGAAAGAACCATCTGCGCAGCGCAACATGTAGACGTAGATGCCCACAACATCATCCTTCGAGGCTCCCCGCGCGGTGCTCCACACCGCACGGCTCGCACCTCAGGATGACGACGGTGCTCTGGTTGTCAAGTTGGAGGTGACAACCTGAAGATATATCCCGTCATCCTGAGGTGCGAGTTTCGCGGTGCAGAGCACCGCGGGGCGAGCCTCGAAGGATGAACGGCCCGACTTTCAACCGTACGCCTACCGCCGCACCGCATTCCCGCCGACGACCAATTGCGCAAACCGCTGGGCGCCGTCCGCCGACAGGTCGGACGTTACCGCGCGCGCATGATCGAGGCCGACCACGGCGCCGCGCGGGGTTTCCGAGATCATGTTGTTGTTGACGAGCGCGGTGCCGGCGCCGGGCACGACGGACACCCCGACGCCGGCCAGTGCCTTGCGGATCACGTTGCCCGTGATGGCGACGTCGCGGAGATATTTGCCCCAGCCGGCGACGATGCCGTAGGACGGCGCGTTCTCGATCAAGTTGCCGGTGACCGATGAATCCGCCTCGATATAGATGCCGATACCGGCATCGTCATCGGGCGCGGTGCCGATCGGCCGCTTCGGGATCAGATTGCGGATGATGTTGCCCTGGACCACGGCGATGCGGCCGCCTTCGTTGAAATTGCAGACGGAGACGCCGACGGCGGCGCCGTCCACAATGTTGTTGGCGATCACCGCGGCCTCGAACGCGAATTCCGAATAGAGCGCGACCTCGCGCACGTCGCTGACGCTGTTGCCGGTGATGTGGATGTTCGAGGCCGAGTTGCCGCGCACGGCGGAGTAATCGCAGTTCTTGATGCGATTGCCGCGCACGATGACGTTGCGGGCGCGGAACGCGTTGATGGCGTTGCCGTACTGGCCGGAGCCGCCGGGGCCCGCCTTGATGTCCTCGATGCGGTTATCAGTGACCAGCGTGCCGTCATCGCCGATGGCCGTGCGCAGGATCTCGATGCCGTTGTCGTTGGTGCCGGTGATGGTATTGTGGGAGACGCTGAGACCTCTGGCGTCGAACGACACCACCGCCGTCACCGCGATGTTGGTAAAGATGTTGCCCGAGATGTCGCCGGAGACCTGCTCGAGCCAGATGCCGCTGCCGCCGGACCCTGTGATCTCGCAACCGGTGATGCGGACGTCGCGCCCGCCGAGCACGTGGATCAGCCCGCGCCGCGTCGGCAGCGGAATGCCGCCGCCGTCGAAGGTGATGCCGGAAAGGCCGATTATTGCATCGGAGCCGTCGCTCTGGATCGCCGAGGCCCCGCCTGTGAAGGTGAGCTTGGTCGCGCCGCGCACGCCGACCAGTTGCGCGCCATTTGGCAAGCGTAGCAACCCACTGCGATAGACGCCGGGTGGCAGCGCCAGCGGCATCTGCGCTCGCGCGGCTTCGTCGATCGCACGCTGGAGGGCGCGGGTCTGATCCTCGCTGCTGCCGGGTCGCACACCATATTGCGTGGCATCGCGGCCGAGCAGCGACGTCAGCGGCGCCGCACGCGCGGCGTCGGCGGGTATCGCGAGCGCGCCGGCGATGCCTGCGGTCGAAGCTCCGATGAGATGGCGGCGATTGAGGTCCATGACGCGTCCTCCGGCGGACGCGGGGGTCCGCAGCGGTTAGGTAGCGCAGGACGATTGGGCGCGTGAGGATTGTTCGCGGTAGGGTTAAATGTTTACGCAGTCGTGTTCCGCGCCTTCCGTGCCAATTGTACCATCTCCATCAGCATCGCTTCCCCGGCGTCCACCAGTTCCTCGAGCGTGATCCGCGGCGCGCCCTTGCGGCGCACGGCGCCACTGCGCGCGAGCAGGGGAATATGGATGAACCCCGCAAGCTGCGGCCCGCCGGCCCTGACGCTTTCGATCGCGCGCCAGCTTAGGTAGTTGCAGAGATAGGCGCCGGCGTCGCGCGAGGCACGCGCGTCGATGCCGGTAAGGCGCGCGGCGCGCAGCAGCCTTGCGGTGTGCGGGCCGAATATCATCGCGTCCGCATGGCCGGCGATGCCGCGTTTGCTCGAGCGGGTGTTGGCGGCATCGGGCCACAGCATGGTGACGGCGTTGCGCGCGCGGCTCTCGATGCGCAGATAGGGCGTGCGTGCGGCGAGGCCGAACATCAGCAGCGCGTCGGGCTTTTCTCTCGCGATCACCTCCGGCAATTGCCGGTCGACCGCGGCATAGGTGACCGGGAAGATGTGGCTGGAAATCGCGGCATCGTCGAGTGCGGGACGGCGTAATTGCGCCAGGCGGGCGACCAGCGGCTGGGTCGGATTGTAGGGCGCGCCGGGGAACGGGCCGAAGCCGGTGAGCAGAATGCGGAGCTTGTCGCTCATTGCAGCAACTCCAGGATCTTTTCGGCGGCGAGCGCCGGTGTGAGATGGCCATCGGCGACCTCGGTCTCGATCTTCCGGACCTTGGTGCGCACCGACGCCTCGCTACGCAACCGCGCCAGCATGCGTTGCTCCAGCATCGACCACATCCATTTCACCTGCTGCTCGCGCCGCCGTGCGGCGAAGTCGCCGGATGCATTCATCGCCTTGCGGTGATCGAGGACCTTCTGCCAGATCTTCGCGATGCCGTCGCCGGTCAGCGCCGAATAGGTTTCGACCGGCGGATGCCAATGCTCGGAGCGTGGCGTCAGGATATGCAGCGCGCCGCGATAATCGGCGGCGGTGATGTTGGCGCGCTTGAGATTGTCGCCGTCGGCCTTGTTGATCGCGATCATGTCGGCGAGTTCGACCAGACCCTTCTTGATCCCCTGGAGCTCGTCGCCGCCCCCCGGCAGCATCAGGGCCAGGAAGAAATCGGTCATGTCGCAGACCGCCGTCTCGGACTGGCCGATGCCGACGGTCTCGACCAGCACGACGTCGAAGCCGGCGGCTTCGCACAGCAGCATCGCCTCGCGCGTTTTCGCGGCGACGCCGCCGAGCGTGCCGGAGGACGGCGAGGGGCGGATGAAGGCGTCGTCGGAGGCCGAGAGCCGGGCCATCCGCGTCTTGTCGCCGAGGATCGAGCCGCCGCTGCGCGCCGAGGACGGATCGACCGCGAGCACCGCGACCTTGTGGCCCTGCTCGATGAGATGGATGCCGAGCGCGTCGATGGTGGTGGATTTGCCGACGCCGGGCGAGCCCGTGATGCCGACGCGGACTGCCCTGCCGGTGTCAGGCAAGAGCATCTGCACCAGCTCGCGCGCCAGCGCCTGATGGTCGCTGCGCCGGCTCTCGACCAGTGTGATCGCCCGCGCCAGCGCCGCACGGCTGCCGGCGCGGAGCTCATGGGCGAGGGATTTGATGTCCAGGGAAGGCTTTTTCTCAACCATGCCCTGCTTTACAACGCCCGCGCGGAGCAGGCGAGGGCCGCCCGCCCGATATCACCGGCCTGTCGCCGCCACCCCCGTCCGCACCGGTTTCAGCTTCCGCCATCCCCAGACCATCACCGGCCACAGCAGCGCCCCGATCGCCATGGCGGCGAGGATCGCGGCCACGGGGCGCTCGAAAAACGGCAAAATGCTGCCGTCGGACTTGATCAGCGACGTGACAAAAGCCTGCTCGACCATGGTGCCCATGACGATGCCGAGCACCATCGCGGCAACGGGATAGCCGTTTGCTTCCATGACATAGCCAATCACGCCGAAAGCGGCGACGGTGACGACTCCGAACATGTTATTGCCGATCGCGAACGAGCCGACCGCGCAGCACAGCATGATGATCGGCATGATTGCGGAGCGCGGTGCCAGCAGGATGTAGGCGGCAACCCGGATCATGGCGATGCCGAGCGGGATCATCAAAATGTTCGCGATGATGAACATTAGATAAATCGCGTACATGCTCGACGCTTTTTCGGTGAACAGCGTCGGTCCGGGGTTGAGCCCCTTCATGTAGAGCACGCCGATCGCGATCGCTGCGATGGTGTCGCCGGGGATGCCGAACAGCAATGATGGCACCCAGCCCGAGGCGATGCTGGCATTGTTGCTGGCGCCGGCCTCGACCAGGCCCTCGACATGGCCGGTGCCGAATTTCTCCGGTTCCTTGGAGAAGCGCTTCGACATCGCATAGGACACCCAGGCGGCCATGTCGGCGCCGGCGCCGGGCAGCACGCCGATGATGATGCCGACGATGTTTCCGCGCGTCATCTGCCAATGGTATTTCTTGGTCAGCTTCCACTGGCCGGCCATGATGCTTCCGAATTTGCGCCGCGGCAGCGGCGGCGGCTCGGGCGTCAGCATCGCGCGCATCACCTGGGCCACCGCGAACACGCCGACCAGCGCGGGGATCGGCTCGATGCCGCCGAACAGATCGGTGAGGCCGAAGGTGAAGCGCGGCACGCCGCCGGGATTTTCGATGCCGATGCAGGAGACCAGCAGGCCGAGGAACATGCCGGCGATCGCCTTCACCGGCGAGGAGCGCGCTACCAGCGTCGCGCACATCAGGCCGAGCAGCGCCAGCCAGAAATACTCGAAGGTCGAGAACGACAGCGCGATCTCGGCCAGCGGTGGCGCCAGGATCATCAGCGACAGCACGCCGGCAATGCCGCCGACGGCCGAGAACCACACGCCGGCCCCTAGCGCAAGCTCGGCCTGCCCCTTGCGTGTCATGGCGTAAGCCTCGTCCGCATAGGCGGCCGAGGCGGGCGTTCCCGGGATGCGCAGCAGCGCACCGGGAATGTCGCCGGAGAAGATAGCCATCGAGGACGCAGCCACGATGGTCGCAATCGCCGCGATCGGCGAGAGGTAGAAGGTGACGGGGACGAGCAGCGCGGTTGCCATCGTCGCCGACAGGCCCGGCAGCGAGCCGATCACGAGCCCATACACGGAGGCTGCGAACATCGCGATGATGACCTCCCAGGTGGAGATCAGTGCGAACGCTTCAATCAGGGTTTTCATCATGGGATCACCAGGGCGTCGGCAACAGGCCGGCGGGAAGCGGCACGCGCAGCAGCTTGCCGAAGATCAGGTGGATGGCGAAGGGCGCCAGCGCTGCGAGCGGCAGCGCCAGCTTCCACTTCGCCCCCAACGCCGTCGAGGTGACGTAGACCATGATCGCCGCGGTGATGATGAAGCCGAGCCGGTCGGCCGCCACTACGTAGAACAGCAGCAGCGCCGGCGGCAGCAGCGCGCGCAGGCCGTAGACCTTTCCTTGCGGCGGTGGAGCAGCCGCTGCCTGGCCATCCTCGAGCGGGATCAGCTCTTCCGTCTCCTCGAAGGTGTGACCGATACCGAACACGATTGCGAGCCCGCACAGCGCAAGCCCGATGCCGATCACGAGCGGAAATATGTTGGGGCCGACCGGCTGCCCGGGCACCGGCGGCAGCAGCCAGCCGCCATAGGCGGCTGCTGTGCCGAGCACGACGAGAAACGATCCCGTGACGGAGTCGGGAAGTCGCATGGGAGAAGTCCTACAAGAGGTGTTCTCCCTCTCCCCGCGCGCGGGGAGAGGGGCGGGGTGAGGGGGGCTCTCCGCCGGGGAGGTAAAAGTTGGATTCGCGGAGAGTCCCCCTCACTCGGAATTCAAGCTCCGCCCGAATTCCGACCTCTCCCCGCAAGCGGGGCGAGGTGAACTGAGCGTGTGGACCGGCCACTTCAATCAACTATCGTTTCGCGTGAGAGCCGCAGGAGATCACGCTTTGCTCAGACCCGCCGCCTTCATCGCTTCGCCCATCTGGGCGTCGCCCTTGTCCATGAAGCTTGCGAACTGGCCGGCATCGCCCCACACGGTGCCGAATCCGCGATTGCCCATGAAGTCCTTGAACTCGGCAGAGTCGTAGACCTTCTGCAGCGCCGCGGTGAGCTTCGTTGCGATCTCCGGCGGCAGGTTCTTCGGCCCGGCGATGCCGCGCCAGGCGCCGGTCGCGTAGTCGATGCCCATCGCCTCCTTCAGCGTCGGCACGTCCTTGAAGATCGGATTGCGGGCCGGCGCCATGATGGCAAGGCTCCTGGCCTTCCCGGCCTCGATGATGGCGCGGGCTTCCGGCACCGAGCAGGTGGTGAGGTCGAGGCCGCCGGCGGCGAGATCCTGCATCGCGGGTGCGGCGCCGTTCGACGGCACCCAGGCGACCTGGTTGGCGGGCAGGCCCATCGCCTGCATCCAGCCGACCAGCGCGAGGTGCCAAATGCCGCCCTGGCCGGTGCCCGAGGCCTTGAACTTGCCGGGAGGGGCCGCCTTGATGGCTTCGGCGAGTTCCTTCACCGTCTTGTAAGGCGAGGAGGAGGAGACCTGGATGCCCGGGGGGTCTTCGTTCATCAGCGCAAGCGGGGTGTAGCTCTTGGGCGCCAGTTCGGTCAGCCCCTGCCAGTGCATCATCGAGATTTCGACCGTGAGCATGCCGATGGTGTAGCCATCGGGCTGCGCGGTCGCGATCGCGGTATGGCCGACGACGCCGGAGCCGCCGGTGCGATTGATCACGTTGAAGGGCTGGCCGAGATCCTTCTCCAGCAGCGCTGCGACAATGCGCGCAGTCGCGTCAGTGCCGCCGCCCGCGCCCCAGGGCACGATGACCGTGACGGGTCGCGCCGGGTAGGCTTGCGCACGTGCGGGTGTGAGGCCGAATGCTGCGGATGCGGCGACTGCGACAGATGAAGCCGCAAAGGTGCGGCGCGTAATCTTGGACATGAATGCCTCCCAGCGGCGCCCATGATTTCGGGCGCTCTTGTCAATGGCGACATTCTAGTCGGCTTTGCAGCGCGGCCGCAAGGTAGCGCTACCAGCGCTCTGTGAGCTAGTCGCTGCTCAAACACGATCACTGCGGTTCGTCCGCGTCGCTCTTCGGCCGCGCGCCGCCGAAGATACGGGTGCCTTCCGCGCTGAGATAAGGCTTCAGCGCTTCCCACGGCACGAATGCGACATATTCGCCCTCGGCGTAGGGGCCGACCGCATAGGGCGGGTAGTGGAAGGCGAGGCCGGAGCTCTTGCCCGCGTCGGTTGACGGCGCGAGCGTCACGGCGCCGATCTTGAGCAGGCTCGGCTCCACGCTCTTGAACCATTCGTCGGTCGCGGTCTCGCCGGCGCCGCGCTTCTTCTTCTCGATTTTCAATGAGGCGATCACCGCCTTCATCATTGCCTTCATGACCGGGCCGTTGTCGGCGGTCTCGGTGAAGAACGGGCGGATGGAGATGCGCTTGTTCTCGGCCTTGTTCCACAGGATCGTGTTCACGTCGGAGTTGGGATGGGCGCCGTGGGTGTCCATGTAGTCGTTGCGGAGAATGCTGACATAGCGGTCAGCGACGACGGACCGGATCGTATATTTGCGCTCAAAGTCCCAGCCGCCATCCCTGAAGAACTGCGGATCCTCTTTGCGCGAGGCGGCGGCTTCTGCCGCGTTCTTGTCGATCCACTTCTTGCCTTCCGCCAGGCAGTCGGCCGCCAGCGCTGCATCGAACTTGATATTGTCGTCGAGGAAGACGCGGGCCTCGATGCTCTTGGTCTTGATGACCGCGTCGGGCTTGGGGTCGGCAGCATGGGCGGTCGCCAACAACGCGCTGCAGGCTGCGACCAAAGTTAGCGCGCATCAACGCTGGCGCGGAAAATATCACGCACTGTCCTTTCGAAGATCGATGGCGACCTACTCCGCCGCCTCGCTATGCCCGAGCCGGGCGTTCAGCTTGCGGATCAGCTCCTCGGCCGCGTCCGCGATCACCGTGCCTGGTGGGAAGATCGCTTCGGCGCCTGCCGCGTAGAGCGCGTCGTAATCCTGTGGCGGCACTACGCCGCCGACGATGATCATGATGTCATCGCGGCCCTGCTTCTTCAGCGCGGCCTTCAGCTCCGGCACGGCCGTGAGATGGGCGGCGGCGAGCGAGGAGACGCCGAGGATGTGGACGTCGTTCTCGACAGCCTGGCGCGCGGCTTCGTCGGCAGTCGCGAACAGCGGCCCGATATCGACGTCGAAGCCGATATCGGCGAAGGCCGACGCGATCACCTTCTGGCCGCGGTCGTGACCGTCCTGACCGATTTTTGCGACCAGGATGCGCGGACGGCGGCCTTCGGCCTCCTCGAAGGCGTCGATCAGCGCCTGAACCTTCTCGACCCGGTTACCCATGCTGGACGCCTCCCGCTTGTAGACGCCGGTGATGGATTTGATTTCGGCGCGGTGCCGGCCGAACACTTTTTCCATCGCGTCCGAGATCTCGCCGACCGTTGCCTTCGCGCGCGCAGCGTCGATGGCGAGCGCCAACAGATTGCCGTTGCCTTCGCCGGCCGAGCGTGTCAGCGCCGCGAGCGCGGCCTCGACGTCCTTCTGGTTGCGTTCGGATTTCAGCCGCGTCAGCTTGTCGATCTGGAGCCGGCGGACATTGGTATTGTCGACCTTGAGGATATCGATTGGAGCTTCGCCGGTCGGCTTGTATTTGTTGACGCCGATCACCGCCTGCTTGCCGGCATCGATGCGGGCCTGGGTCTTGGCCGAGGCTTCCTCGATGCGCAGTTTCGGCACGCCGGCTTCGATCGCCTTGGCCATGCCGCCGAGCTCCTCGACCTCCTGGATGTGGCTCCAGGCCTTGGCGGCGAGGTCGCGCGTCAGACGCTCGACATAAAACGAGCCGCCCCAGGGATCGATGATGCGGGTGGTGCCGCTCTCCTGCTGCAGGAAAAGCTGGGTGTTGCGGGCGATACGCGCGGAGAAATCGGTCGGCAGCGCCAGCGCCTCGTCGAGCGCGTTGGTGTGCAGCGACTGGGTGTGACCCTGCGTCGCCGCCATCGCTTCCACAGTCGTGCGCATCACGTTGTTGAAGACATCCTGCGCGGTCAGCGACCAGCCGGATGTCTGGCAATGCGTGCGCAGTGACAGCGAGCGCGGATCCCTCGGGTTGAACGGCTTGAGCAGCTTCGCCCAGAGCAGCCGCGCCGCGCGCATCTTGGCGACTTCCATGAAGAAGTTCATCCCGGTCGCCCAGAAGAACGACAGCCGCGGCGCGAAGCGGTCGACGTCGAGGCCCGCCGCAAGTCCGGCACGAAGATATTCGACGCCGTCGGCCAGCGTATAGGCGAGCTCGAGGTCCTGCGTCGCCCCGGCCTCCTGCATGTGATAGCCGGAGATCGAGATCGAATTGTATTTTGGCATCTTCTGCGAGGTATAGGCGAAGATGTCCGAGATGATCCGCATCGAAGGCGCGGGCGGATAGATGTAGGTGTTGCGCACCATGAACTCTTTCAGAATGTCGTTCTGAATGGTCCCTGAGAGCTTCTCCGGCGGCACGCCCTGTTCCTCGGCGGCCGCAACGTAGAGCGCGAGGATCGGCAGCACCGCGCCGTTCATGGTCATGGACACGCTCATCTGGTCGAGCGGAATCCCCGCAAACAGCGTGCGCATGTCGTAGATGGAATCGATGGCAACGCCGGCCATGCCGACGTCGCCGCCGACACGTGGATGGTCGCTGTCATAGCCGCGATGAGTGGCGAGGTCGAAAGCGACCGAAAGGCCCTTCTGTCCCGCCGCGAGATTGCGGCGGTAGAACGCGTTGGAGTCCTCCGCCGTGGAGAAGCCGGCATATTGCCGCACGGTCCAGGGCTGGTTGACATACATGGTCGGGTAGGGGCCGCGCAGATAAGGCGCGATGCCCGGATAGGTGTCGAGGAAGTCGAGTCCGGCCAGATCGGCCTCGCCATAAGCGGGCTTCACCAGAATTCCCTCGGGCGTCAGCCACGGCTCGGCGCTGCCGGTCGGGGCGCCGGTGGCGGCTCGCTCGAAGGCGACGTCGGCGAAGTTCGGAATGCGGCTCATGGTTTCAACCATATCATAGGCGCTCAATCATGATCCGGATGCTGATGGCTGACGATGGTCGCCATCTTTTCCGGTCCGTAATTCTGCTGCGTGGTCTGGCTCGGCAAATTGGCGATCCCGACCACCCAGCCGAGACGGGACTCGGAGCCGAACTGTCGCGTCGGCACCACGTGGTCGGGGCGGTCGAACGCGCCGGTCATGACCTCGATGCGGTCGCCGTCGATGCGGCCAAAGCTCAGCGGCGTGCCGCAGGCGGCGCAAAAGCCGCGCTCGGCGATGGAGGACGAGCGGAAGAACGACGGCTTCCCCTTGGTCCAGGCGAAGTCCGTCTTGTTGATGTCGGCAAACGAGGCGAACGGAGCGCCGCTGGCCTTCTGGCACATCCGGCAGTGGCATATCGAAACCCTGTTCGGCGCCGTCGTGACTCCAAAGCGCACTGCCCCGCATTGGCAGCCGCCGGTGAAAACTGGTTTGCTGGCTTCGGTCATGCCTGCTCCATCCGTCGATAGGCGTCTTGCAATGTCGCAAGCGCGTCGCCCCCGGCGAAGACAAAACCGGTGACGCCGGCTGCACGCAGCGCCGCCTCGGCATCGGTCGGGCGGCCTGCCAGATAGATAAGTCGGGCCCCGGCGGTTTGCAGGGCCTGCGCCGCGGCTTCGGCCTGTTCCGCATAGACCTTGTCGCTGGAACAAAGGCAGGCAAGCTTGGCGCCGGAGGCCTTGAACGCGGCTGCGAGCGTGGCCGGATCGGCGAAGCCCTGGCTGTCGACGGCCTGGATGCCGCCGGTCTCGAACAAGCTCTTGGCAAAGGTCGCGCGCGCCGTGAAATCGGCGGGTGTGCCGAGATTGGCCAAAAACACTTTCGGCCGCGCGCCGCGATCCTTCAACGCCGCATCGGATTTGTCCCGCAGCGCCTCGAACGGTTCCGCCAGGCGGATCGGCGGCAGCGCGTCGAACTTGTATTTTTGCTCGCCATAAGGCGCCAGCGCGATCGGCGTCGCCTTCAGCACCGCGGTCTCGTTCTCGTGCAGGTTCGGAAACTCGCTGGCGCCGGTCAGCACGTCGCGGCGTTTTGCGATGTTGGCGTCGCGGGCTTTTCGCGCGGCCGCGACCTTGCTCTGGAACAGGCCCTGCTGAAGCGCAGCGAAGGCGCCGCCGGCTTTCTCGCTCTCCTGGAAGAGCGCCCAGGCCGCGTCGCAGAGCTGGCCCGTCAACGTCTCGATGCCGCCTGCGCCCGCCGCGGGATCGCTGACCTTGGCGAGGTTGCTCTCTTCCAGCAGCACGGCTTGCGTATTGCGCGCCGCGCGCCGCGCGAACGGATCGGGCAGGCCGAGCGCCAGCGTATGCGGCAGCACGGTGATCGCGTTGGCGCCGGCGAGTCCGGCCGCAAACGTCGCCATGGTCGCGCGCAGTATGTTCACATAGGGATCGCGCTGCGTCAGCATGCGCCAGGCGGTGTCGGCGGCGATGAACAGCGGTTTTGGCGTGAGCCCGCACGCCGTCTCGATACGCGCCCACAGCAGCCGCAAGGCGCGGAATTTTGCCATGGTGAGGAACTGATCTGCATCCGCGGCAAGCCGCGCGTAGACCATGCCTTGAGTCTGCTCCAGCGGAACGCCGGCGCTTTCGATCGCGCGCAAGTAAGCGACCCCGCAGGCGAGCACGAAAGCGAGCTCCTGCACCTCAGAGCCGCCGGCATCGTGGATGACACGTCCGTCGGCGGATGCGAACGGCCCCTTGAAGCCGAGCGCGACCAGGCCCTTGATCGCGCCGGTAATGGCGGGAGCGATCTCCTCCCAGGTATACGGGCTATGGCCCCACACGGCGCCGGCCGCGAGCGGATCGAGCCCGAAGCGGATGTCGCAGGCCGCGGGATCGATGCCGTTGCTCTTCACATATTCCGCGACGTGGATCGCCGCCATCCGCGATTGCGGACCGACCTCGAGCTCCAGCCCGATGCCGGCATCGAGATGGATATCCCTCAAGATCTTTGCGACTGCGTCCGCGGTCGGTTCCAGCCCGAAACCGTGAGCGGCATTGCCGCCGGCGAACACCAGCGCAAGCCCTGTCGCGCCATTTTCGAGATCGGTCAGTGCCTGCGCATTCGCCGCCCTTGCATCGGGATGGTCGATCCGCTGCATGATCTGCCAGGGCGCCGCCGCCGGCCGGCCAACCACGGGCGCAACGCCTTTGGCGCGCGGATAGAGCGGATCGATCTTGATTCCGTCATAGGTCTTGGCGACCAGCTTCTCGAACGGCGCGCCCTTCAGCACGCCATCGACCAGCTTGCGCCAGTCGTCAACGGTCGCCTTGGGAAAATCCGCCGCCAGCGGCAGGTCGTCAGTCGCGGAGGTCATGCGGCGAGGGGCTCCCGAAAATCTTGTTGTTCGCAGTCGAAATTGCCACGGCCGGCCGTCCCTGCAAACGGTTGTTTTTGGTTAACCGGTATCCGGAAGCCGCTCAATGCCTTGCGTCGAGACGCTGGCGAGACCGTCACGGACGCGAATGCCTGCGATCACGCGGTCGGGCGCGATCTCGGCCAGCGGCACCAGCACAAAGGCGCGCTCGAACAGGCGCGGATGCGGCAGGGTCAGATTGGGCTTCTGAAACGACACATCGTCATAGGCGATCATGTCGAGATCGAGCGTACGCGGCCCCCAACGCCGCTCCTTGTCGCGCGTGCGGCCGAATTTCTGCTCGACCTTCTGCATCATGAACAGCAGCGCGTGCGGATCGAGATCGGTCTCGATCTCGACGCAGGCGTTGATGAAGGGAGCCTGGTTCTCGTCGCCCCAGGGCGGCGTCGCATAGTCCGACGAGCGGGCGATCATCGCGGCTTGCGCCATGCCGCAGATATGGGCGACCGCCTTCTGGAACGTCGCGCGGACATCGCCGACATTGCCGCCGAGCGCGATCAGGACGCTTGCCATGTCAGGGGTGCCGCGAGCGCGTCAGCATGACGCCGACGTCGTCGAAGATCGCGGCGATCGGCGCATGCGGCTTGTGCACGGTGATCTTGACCGCACGGATGCGCGGGAAGTGCGACAGGATGGCGTCGGCCACCGCGCCGGCCGCGCGCTCCAGCAGCTTGTAATTGGTGTTCTTGAAGGCTGCCGTAGTAGTCGCCACGACGTCGGCGTAGGACACAGTATCGGAAAGCCGGTCAGAGCGCGAAGGCTCCGACAGGTCGGTATAGAGCTCGAGGTCGATGACGAAGCGCTGGCCGACCTCGGTCTCGTGCTCCATCACGCCGTGGCGGGCATGGATCGACAGGCCGCTCACGAAGATCGTATCGGTCATGGCTTGCTCTCGATTGCGTGCGCCACTCGCAGGGCCTGCAAGGTCTCGGCGACGTCATGGGTCCGGATGATTTTCGCGCCGCGTTGTGCAGCGATCAGATGCGCGGCGATCGAGCCGGCGAGTCGCTCTGTCGGCTCCGACGGCGACACCGAAGCGATGAAGCGTTTTCGCGAGGCACCAACCAGGATCGGCAGGCCAAACATGTCGAGCTCGCGAAGCCGCGCCAGCGCAATCATGCTCTGTTCGGCCGTCTTGCCGAAGCCGATGCCGGGATCGAGCACGATCTTGTCGCGGGCGATGCCGGCTTGTGCCGCGATGTCGAGCGAGCGCTGGAAGAACGCCTTCATGTCCGCAATGATGTCGATGGCGGGATCGACGCTGTCGCGGTTGTGCATGACAATGACGGGGACGCCCTTGGCCGCCACCATCGGCGCCATGCCGGCGTCGCGCTGCAGGCCCCAAACGTCGTTGGCGATCACAGCGCCCTGGGCGAGCGCGAAGGCCACCACCTCCGCCTTCATGCTGTCGATCGAGACGGGCACGCCGAGCGCCACGATGTCCGACAGCACCGGCCTCAGCCGTGCCAGCTCGTCTTCCGCCGTGACCGGCCGCGCACCCTTGTAGGGCCGGGTGGACTCGGCACCGATATCGATGATGTCGACCCCGGCCTCGATCATCGCCCGTGCCCGCGCGAGCGCCTGCTCGGGTGCGATGAATTCGCCGCCGTCGGAGAAGGAATCCGGGGTGACGTTGAGCACGCCCATCACCGCCGGGATCGGCCGCTCCAGCAGCGTCCGCAGCACGTCAGGCCCGACTGAACCGGCCGCCGGGACGGATGGGGAGGGCGAGGCATTCATGCGGCCCGCTTTAGCGGTCGGGCAGGGGGGATTCAAGGTGGGATTGGGGGGCGACCCAGTCGCCCAATGCGCTCCGGGGCCCGTGAGGGCGCAATGCTCTTGCCCACACTCCGTATTGCGAGCGCAGCGAAGCAATCCAGGCTGCCGCTGCGGAGAGACTCTGGATTGCTTCGCTACGCTCGCAATGACGACCGGGAAGGAGCGGTGCTCTATCTGCCCAGCCTTGTCCCTGGATCAATACGAAATCTTCGGCGGCAGCTTTTTCGCTTTTGCGATGATGTCGCCGACCGACTTCTCCGAGGGCAGGATGCGGAGCAGCTTTTTCTTTTCGTTGGCGTCCCGCATGCTCTGGGCGAGCCTTGCCGGATTTCGGTAGGCGAGCTCGCGCACGGTGGTGACGCCGGCGGCGCGGACCAGGCCGACCTTGGCCCTGCCCATGCCGGGGATGCGCATGTAATCGGAGACGTTGGCCCATTCCAGCAGCAACTGCTCGCTGATGCCGGTCTTGGCGGAGAGCGCCTTGCGGCCCTTCACGGTCGAGGCCGCCTCGAGCAGCGCGTCGGTGGTGCGGATACCCTGCGCCTTCAACTTGTTGGCGGCAAAGGCCGACAGGCCCTCAATCTCGGAGATCGGATATGTCATGATACTCGATGTGAAATGCGCAGGCGTCAGGCGAACTGGCTGAGGCCCGGGGTCCCCGCGATGATCTTGCCCATCTGATCCGCTCCGATTTTGTCTCGGCCGAAGCGAAAAAGTTCACGGGCGATGTTCTGAATCTCGGACATGCCAAGTCCGAGGCCCATCAGGCGCGTGCCGACCGCCATCAGGCCGCCGCCCATCAGCCGCGACAGTCCTCCGCCGCTGCGGGACGCCTCGATAGCCGCTTCTGCACCCGGAATCTGGTCGATCAGTACCTGGACGCTGTCGGAAGGACCCTCGTTGCGGAGGAAGCCCAGGATAATGCCGACGGTCTTTTCGGCGACAGCACTATCTATGCTGGCGTTTGTCGCCAGCCGCCCGATTAGCTCGTCCATATGGCCGCCCCTCAGCCGGTTCACATGCCGGAGTATTGCTTTCGAAAATGATCTTGAGCCGGTGTGATGTGAAATACAAGCGATGAACGCCATCAACGTTCCGATTCATTCTCGAACGCGCGAGAAGTGTTGCAGTGATGCAAGAGCGGAGATGAAATCGGCAAAAAAATGCCGCGATGCGAACGCGTCGTTCCTACTTTCGGCGGATGTCACCCGCATATTTCCGGCGATGTCGATGCCCGGAGCGCGTTGAATGGTTTCAATCAGCGCACGACATGCGTTAAACTACGGAACTGGTGCATTCGAGTTTCGATATGCGAAACACGGCAGAGAGATCAGGGAATAATGACCGCACAGGACAGCAAGCTCGGCGATACCGACGACAAGATCTTCGTCGGTAAAGGAAACGAGCAGGCATGGCTGACGCTGGCGTTCGCCAATCGCCACGGCCTCGTCACGGGTGCAACCGGAACCGGCAAGACGGTCTCGCTGCAAGTCATGGCGGAAGGATTTGCGCGCGCCGGTGTTCCGGTGTTCGCGGCCGACATCAAGGGCGACCTCTCCGGCATCTCCGAGGTTGGCGTGCCCGCGGACTTCATCGTCAAGCGCGCCACCGAGATGGGGCTGACGTTCCAGCCCGACCAGTTCTCGACGGTGTTCTGGGACGTCTTCGGCGAGCAGGGCCACCCGGTGCGGGCGACCGTCACGGAAATGGGCCCGCTGCTGCTCGCACGTATGCTCGACCTGAACGACGTGCAGGAAGGCGTGCTCAACGTCGCCTTCCGCGTCGCCGACGACAATGGGCTGACGCTGATCGACATGAAGGATCTGCGCGCGCTGCTCGATGCCATCGTGCCCGATGCCGGCAAGAAGGGGGCGGATGCCGAGGAGAGTCCGCTTGCCGAGATCAAGAAGGCGGCGCAGGGTTTTGGCAACGTCACCAAGGCCACGGTCGGCACCATCCAGCGCCAGCTCCTGGTGCTGGAGAACCAGGGCGCCACCAAATTCTTCGGCGAGCCGGCGCTGACGCTGAAAGACTTCATGAAGACCGACCGTGACGGCCGCGGCATGGTCAACATCCTCGTCGCCGACAAGCTGCTGCAGAGCCCACGGCTTTACGCGACATTCCTGCTGTGGATGCTGTCGGAGCTGTTCGAGGAGCTGCCCGAGGCCGGTGATCTGCCCAAGCCGAAGCTGGTCTTCTTTTTCGACGAGGCGCATCTGTTGTTCAACGACGCGCCCAAGGCGCTGATGGACAAGATCGAGCAGGTGGTGCGCCTGATCCGCTCGAAAGGTGTCGGCGTTTATTTCGTGACGCAAAACCCGGTCGACGTACCCGATCGCGTGCTCGGACAATTGGGCAACCGGGTGCAGCACGCGTTGCGCGCCTTCACCCCGCGCGACCAGAAGGCGGTCGCCGCCGCGGCCCAGACCTTCCGGCCCAACCCGAAGCTCGACACTGCCAAGGTGATCATGGAGCTCGGCAAGGGCGAGGCGCTGGTGTCCTTTCTCGAAGGCAACGGCACGCCGGCGATGGTCGAGCGGGTGATGATCCGGCCGCCGTCGGCCCGGATCGGACCGATCACGCCGGAGGAGCGCAAGGCGATCATGGATGCAAGCCCGGTGAAGGGCAAATACGACACCGCCGTCGATGCAGAGTCCGCCTACGAGATGATCCAGAAGCGCATTGCCGGCACGGCTGCCACTGCGGATGCTTCGGCGGACGGTGGAGGCGGCGGCATCCTCGGCCAGATCGGCTCTATGGTCGGCACCATCTTCGGCACCAACGTCAAGCGCGGCCGCCTCTCCACGGGCCAGGTCATCGCGCGTGACATGACCCGATCGGTCACCAATCAGGTGATCGGGGGGATGGCCGCCAACATCGGCAAGTCGGTCGCCGGCCAGCTTGGCGGCTCGATCGGCCGCACGCTGGTCCGCGGCGCGCTCGGCGGCTTGCTGCGCAGGTAGGCAGTCAAGCTAGATTTGAGGCACTAAAGCCTCCACAACGTCGTGGCCGGGCCTGTCCCGGCCATCCACGCCTCACTTGCAGTTCGAAGAACTTGGATGCTCGGGGACAAGCCCGGGCATGACGAGATTCCGCGGGTATTGATATGCGATTGCCCATACGCGCGCGAAGCTGAACACCACAAATTCAGGTGATCAGGACTCTCCAAGCGTCCGTCGGTCTGCTAGGTGCTATGGCCCCTGACTGGACCACACCGTGACCTCACCTGAATCTTTCGTTCGACCCGGCGCATTCCGAAACCTGTCGTTGCGTGCGCCGCTCGACCTGCTCTTCCTGCTCTGCTGCTTCATCCTGGCTGCCGACGTCCTTGGTCCCGAGATCTTCGGTCACGGTAAGACCAAGGACTACGGCCTGTGGTACTGGGCCGGGCAGCAAGTCTTGAACGGTGGGCCGCTCTATCCCGGCGACATCCGTGAGTACTTCGAGTTCATCTACCCACCGCTGCCGGCGATCCTGCTGGCGATCCCGAGCTGGTTCGGCAAGATCGCGCTCTACAGCGTGCTGTCGATCCTGAATATCGCGGCGTGGTGGTACACCGGGATGCTCTCCAATGCCATGACCGGTTCGGGCCGCAGGCCCGGCCCCTGGCTGGAGGCGCTGCCCGCTCTCGTCACCGTGACTTTCGTGTTCGACATGTTCGATCTTGGCCAGCCGAACCTCGTCCTGCTGGCGATGATGCTCTACGGCTTCTGGAGCTTGCAGCATCAGCGCTCCTGGCTCGCAGGCTTCATGTTCGCGCTCGCCACCGCCATCAAGGTGTTTCCCATTGCGGTGCTGCCCTATCTGGTATGGCGGCGAAACTGGGGAGCCGCCGTCGCGACAGTCGCCTTCACCGGCATACTTCTCTATGTCGTGCCGGGCCCCATTCGCGGCTTCGAGCGCAACGCCGCCGAGGTCAAGACCTGGTATCAGGGCATGGTCGGGTCGAGTTCGGAAAAAGGATTTGGCCAGCGCGACGAGCAGAACTGGTCGTGGGTGAACCAGTCACTCATTGCCGTCACGCATCGGCTGGTCCGGCCAATCAACTACAATCAGGAGGACCCCAGCAAGCCGCCGCGCACAATGAATGTCATCGACGTCGATTACAGGACGGCGAACTGGATCGTGCTGGCGCTGTCGGCGTTGCTCGGCCTAGGCTTCGTCGCCGTCATGCCACGGCAAGCGCGGCGTACGGCGCGCTCGGACGCCGAGGAGCTCGGCATCCTGTTCTGCCTGATGACGGTGGCGTCGCCCCTGGCGCGGCAATACTACTTCATGTGGCTGTTCTTCCCGATGACGGTGCTGATGCATCGTGCCGCCTTCGACGAGCGGGCCAACGTGCGCCTGGGAACCTGGCTCGCCCTTGGCGCCGCCGGCATCCTCATGCTGCTGGCGCTGCCGTGGTTTCCCAATGTCTTTCAGGCTTGGGGCAATAACCTCGTCGCCACGGCGATCCTCGCAGCTAGTCTCGCATGGCACATCCGGCATCCGCCGGTTGCGGCTGGCCCCGACGCCGCGGCAGCGCTAAAAGCCGATAGTTCTTGAGAACACATCTTGAGCCCCGACGTCTTGGGATTCGAACGCAGGGAATACGACCAATGGCAAATGCGCAGCTTCAATCCGTGCTCGACCACATCGACAAGGAGTTCGACAACAGCCTGGAGCGTCTGTTCTCGTTGTTGCGGATCAAGTCGATCTCCGCCGATCCGGCCTTCGCGGCCGATTGCAAGGCGGCGGCCGAGCATCTTGCCAGGGACATCGCGAGCCTCGGCGTTGCGACTGAAGTGAGGTCGACCGCCGGCCATCCCGCGGTCGTCGGCAAGAGCGTCGCGGGCGGCCGGCCGCATGTGCTGTTCTACGGCCACTATGATGTGCAGCCGGTCGATCCGCTCGAGCTCTGGCACCGTCCGCCGTTCGAGCCCGTTGTGACCGACCATGCCGACGGCCGCAAGATCATCGTGGCGCGCGGCGCCGAGGACGACAAGGGCCAGGTCATGACCTTCGTCGAGGCCTGCCGCGCCTGGAAGAAGGTGACGGGATCGCTGCCGATCGACGTCACGTTCCTGATCGAAGGCGAGGAAGAAGTCGGCTCGAAGAACTTCGTGCCGTTCATCGAAGCCAACAAGGACGAGTTTAAGGCTGACTACGTGCTGGTCTGCGACACCGGCATGTGGGATCGCGACACGCCGGCGATCACGACCTCGCTGCGCGGTCTGCTCTACGAGGAGCTCAAGATCACCGCCGCCAATCGCGACCTGCATTCCGGCGTGTTTGGCGGCAGTGCGATGAACCCGATCCGGGTGCTGACCAAAATTCTCGGCGGGCTGTTCGACGATGACAACCGTATCACCATCCCCCGCTTCTATGACGGGGTGAAGGATACGCCGCCGGACATTCTCGCGCAGTGGAAGAAGCTCGACTTCACGCCGGACACGTTCCTCAAGCCCGTTGGGCTATCGATACCGGCCGGCGAGAAGGGCAGGCTCCTCGTCGAGCAGGCTTCCACGCGTCCGACCTGTGACGTCAACGGCATCTGGGGCGGTTATATCGGTGAGGGCTCGAAGACGGTGATCCCGTCGCACGCATCGGCCAAGGTGTCATTCCGATTGGTCGAAGGGCAGGATCCGCAAAAGATCCGCAAGGCTTTCCGTGAGTACGTGACAGCGCGCATTCCGGGAGACTGCAAGGTCGAATTCGGCGACCACTCTGCCGGGCCTGCGATTGCGCTCGACTGGAACATGAAGCCGCTCGCCGCGGCCAAGACCGCGCTGACCGAGGAATGGGGCAAGGAGACCGTGCTGATGGGATCGGGCGCCTCGATCCCGATTGTCGCGGACTTCAAGCGCACGCTTGGGCTCGACTCGCTGCTCGTCGGTTTCGGCCTCGACGACGACAACATCCACTCGCCGAACGAGAAGTACGACCTCCGCAGCTTTCAGAAAGGCATCCGTTCCTGGGCGCGCATCCTCGCGGCGCTGGCTGAGGTGAAGTAGGGCGCTCTTTCCTCGTCATTGCGAGCGTAGCGAAGCAATCCAGAAATCTGTCCGCGGAGATAGCCTGGATTGCTTCGTCGCTTCGCTCCTCGCAATGACGAGCCAAATAAAAACGCCGCCCGGAATTGGGCGGCGTTTCATTCCAAAAGGCGTAGAGGTTCGTTGACCGCTACCCTACACCAAATCCGGAAAATCTCAAGAGCGGTAGCCCGGGAGCTCGCGGTCCAGCTTGCGCAGCAGCGGAGGCCACACGAGGTTGGTGGCGCGTAATTCGGCCCGGTCGCGGTTGGCGAGCAGCTCGGTGTTCTTATCGATCGCGACATCGTCGACCGGATAGACCGGCGTGCCCAGCGCGCGCGTACGCACCTGCATCGAGCAGGCGCGCTCGAGGTGATACATGCGCTCGAAGGCCGAGGCGACCGAGCGGCCGACCGTCATCGTGCCGTGGTTGCGCAGCAGCATGTGGTTGTGGTCGCCGAGGTCCTTCTGCAGCCGCGGCCGCTCGTCGTGGTCGAGCGCGATGCCTTCATAGTCGTGATAGGCGAGGTCGTGGGTGACGAGCTGGGCGGTCTGGTTCAGCGGCAGCAGGCCTTCGGCGCTGCTCGAGACCGCGGTGCCGTCGAGGGTGTGGAGATGCAGCACGCAGATGGCGTCCTCGCGCACCTCGTGGATCGCCGAGTGGATGGTGAAGCCGGCGGGATTGATGCTGTACTCGCTCTCGGAGAGCTGGTTGCCGTGCAGATCGACCTTGACGAGGCTCGACGCCGTGATCTCGTCGAACATCAGCCCGTAGGGGTTGATGAGGAAATGATGGTCGGGCCCGGGCACGCGCGCGGAGATGTGGGTGTCGACCAAATCGTCCCAGCCGTAGAGCGAGACGAGGCGATAGCAGGCGGCGAGATTGACCCGTTGCTGCCACTCGGCCTCCGTCATGTTCGACGGCACTTCCTTCAGGCGCGCTTCCGCTGGCGACATGGCTGGTCTCTCCGAACATCGTTGTTGCGGGGAGGGAGGGTAGTCTCGGCGGTAGCTGGCGGCAAGGCGCTGAAAGCGCGGCAGTCCAGCGTAGCCCGCATGGAGCGAAGCGGAATGCGGGACCGGTCCCCGGATTTTGCTTCGCTCCATCCGGGCTACGGCACTCCGGCTCGGGAGAGAAGAATCTTACGGCGCAGGGATCGAGAGCAGGCTGGAAATGCTGCTGCCACGGATGTCGTAGACGCGAGCGAACACCACGTCGTCGCGCTTGATCTCGACCAGCACGGGCGCGGTGAGGCCCTTGCAGTAGAATTCACCGAGAGTCATGGCGAAATCGGCGGCATTGGAATCCCAACCGATGGTGAAGTCGGGGCCGAGCGCGACCTGGGCAGGCCGCTGCGGACCGCACACGGCGACCTTCCATTTGCGGTTACGCGGCGGCACTTCCTGGCGTTCGACCAACTGCTCGCGCAATTCGTCCGAGGCCTGCTTCAGCGCGAGGCCCCAATAATCCAGCATGAAGCGGTCGTCGGCGCCGCGCACGGTGCCGGCGATGTGGTTGAAGTGGGTGTATTGATAAGGATGCAGCCGGATCATCTCGGCGAGCGAGAGCGCAAGGCCAAAACAGAAGGTGGCGAGCACGACCGGCTGCCACGTGCGGTGATTGGCGCGCAGGTGCTCCATGGCCCAGCCAAAGGCGACGCCGCCGAGCACCGCCATCGGCGGGATCACGAAGACGAAATGGCGGATGCCGTTGTACAGCGCCGGCCGCTTCACCATCGCGATCACCAGCGGCAGCGTCGCTGCGAGCGTGAGCATCAGCAGGATGGTTTTGCGGCGGGCGGGAACCTCGCTGCGCGGCAGCAGTGCGAAGGTGCCGATCACGGCGCCGAACATCAGCACCAGCATCACCTCGGGCAACTGCAGCGCAAACAGCGTCGGCAGATAGGACCAGGGCATGTCGGGCACGGATACGATCGCGCCGTCGAACATCTCCTTCCAGGGCTTCTCGAAGAAGTGCGAGAAGTAGGTCAGCGCCTCGAAGGGATTGCCGGGCTCCATGATCGACCACGGCCAGATCAGCCCCATCACGAGGTAGCCGAGCACGAGGCCAGGCAGGAGCACGTAGACGACATAGGCGAAGCGTCGGATCGACTCGCGCAGGCCCTCGCTGCGCAGTTCCTCCAGGAACAGCGGCATGAAGCCGATCACGGCATAGACCAGCGCAAGTCCGCCCAGGATGCGGGTGCCAAGCGAGAGGCCGGCACCAAGGCCGACGATCAAGATCGTGCGCGGCGAAGGCTGCGGATATTCCTCGGCGAGCCGGACGAGGCCCAGCATCAGGATGATCATGGCCACCGCGAAGGGCGCATCCTTCGGGTTCATGAACATGTGGCCGTAGAAGATCGGGCAGAGCGCGAGCAGCAAGAGTGAGGCAAGTCCCGCAAGGGGGCCCCCGATACGGCGGCCGAGCCGCCACGTCACCGCAAGTCCGACCACGCCGACGACGGCGCCGACCAGACGGCGCGTCTCGAACAGCTCGAGCGGAATCACCTTGTGCAGGAGGGCCGCGACCATGTCGAAGCCGCCGCCATACATGTAGAGATTGGCGAACGAGAGTGCCGCGGTGTCCTTGAAGCCGGAACCGAACATGCGCAGCAGCAGGTCGGCATATTCGGCGTGGGTGTAGTCGTCCCAGCCGAGCCCGTAGTCGCGGAAGGTCAAGCCAGCAATGACGGCGACCGCAGCCAGCACCAGCATGGCGAGATCGTCGCAAGTCCGTTCAACCGAGCGCCGCAGAGGCGTGTCGATCGCCGAAGTCGTGATGGATGTCATGGCTATTGGTGACCCGGAATCCCCTCTTGGCCCTGCTGGTGCGCGCGGGCCACTTCCCCGGAATCCCTATAGCGCAGTTCCATTACCAAGTAATTGGGCATTATGGCTAATTCCTGATGCAGCGCAGCAAATCCGACCAACTCCTGAGCAGCTTAAAAGTAGCGAGCCGTAGCTGAAGGGAATGTGAATAAGTCCCTGATTTCCTTTCCTTTAGGAACGCAGGCTATAATTCGACGTTGGCGTGGAACACCGGATGACGGTATCGTGGCGTGACGAGTGTCGCGTGTGGATGCGCGGCCGGGGGTGAGTTCGATGACCTTGGCTTTGTTGATCGCTGGGATTTTCGCCGTTTTGGCGGGCCTCCTTGCGATCCTGTTCGGCTTCACCGTCAGGGAATTCAGTCTCGGTAGTACCCTCATAATCTCCGGCACCATCGGCGTCTGCTCCGGACTGTTACTGGCCGGCCTCTACGTCGTGGTCGCGGAACTGAAGGGCATTGCCCGCCGGCTGGCAGGATCAATCGCACCATCGGACGTTCGGGTCAGGCCCGTGCTGCCGGGTCTCGGGATCCCTGGAACGCCCGGCCTCGCGCCTGAGCCGGACGCAGAGAAGATCGAGCCGGCGCCGCCATTGCCGACCGCAGGACCGCCGCCTTGGCAGAACGAAGCCGCCGCGCGCGAGCGTCCGCGCGCCGAGCCTCCGCCAGCGCCCGAAGCTCCGAGCCCGCCCGAGGTTCCGGAACCGCCGCGCCGGCGCAACCTGCTGTTCGCCTCGACCTCCCGCAAGGAGCGCGAGCGCGCGGAGGCGAAGACCGGCGAGGGCTTGCCGCCGCTGCCGCACGCTGAGCCCTCAGCGGAGCCTGCCGCCCCGGAGACGCCCCCTGCCAGCTTCGACGACGCCTGGCCGAAGCCGGACCGTGTGAGGTCTCCGGAGCCGCCGCCCGCCGCGCGGCGCCCGCCACCGCGCTCGCCATCGACCTTCGCGGAGGCCGCCCCGCCAGCTGCACCCGAACCGGCGGCAGCCGCCGAGCAGGCGCCCGTGACCGTGCTCAAATCCGGCATCGTCGACGGCATGGCCTATTCGCTCTATTCCGACGGCTCGATCGAAGCCCAGATGCCGGAGGGGATGATGCGCTTTGCCTCGATCGACGAGCTGCGCTCCCACCTCGACCAGCGGGGCGCTTGAGAGCGGGCGCAGGGAAATCTGGCGCAGCCAAGTAAAGCGCTGGCGTTCTTGTTGCTTCGTCAGTAAATCGGCCCATACTCCTAGTCGTTCCGTTTCAGCCGAACGTATTGTTGACACGGAATACTTTGGCGTCGTCAATCCCATGCGACGCAAAGTGGAGAAAGGTCGGGCCGATGTCGGATACCGGGGCTAAGAATTTCATTGAGCTGACGGCGGGCATCGTGTCGGCCTATCTCAGCAACAATCCGACGGCTGCGGCCGAGATTCCGAACCTGATCAGCCAGGTGCATGGCGCGCTGGTGCGCGTTTCGTCCGGCCGCACCGAGACGGCGCCGCTTGAGCCGGCGAAGCCGGCGGTCTCGCTGAAGAAGTCGATCGCGCCCGATTATCTGGTCTGTCTGGAAGACGGCAAGCGCTTCAAGTCGCTGAAGCGCCATCTGCGCACCCAGTACAACATGACGCCGGAGCAATATCGCGAGAAATGGGGCCTGCCGGCCGACTATCCCATGGTCGCGCCGAACTATGCGGTGGCCCGCTCGCAGCTTGCGAAGCAGATGGGACTGGGGCAGCAGCAGCGGAAGCGGAAGTAGAATTTCTACGACGCTTCCGCGAGCGCCTCTTTCGCGTCGGTCTTGATGCGCTCGACCATCGAGCGCAGGCCGTTGGAGCGCTGCGGCGTCAGATGATCGCGAAAGCCGAACTCGTCGAAGACGGCAATAGCGTCGGTCGCAAGAATCTCCTGCGGCGTGCGGCCGGAGTAAAGCGACAGCACGATCGCGACCAGCCCGCGCACGATGTGGGCGTCGCTGTCGCCGCGATATGTCAGGATCGGCGCGCCGCTATCGCGACGATCGATCAGCTTCTGAAGCCAAACCTGGCTGACACAGCCATTCACCTTGTTCTCGGCCGAATGCTCGGCCTCGGACATCGGTTCCAGGGTGCGGCCGAGCTCGATGACGTACCGATAGCGGTCGTCCCACTCATCCAGAAGCTCGAAATTATCCCTGATTTCGTCGATCGTCGTCATGCTGGCCCAAAGTTCCCGTTCAGGCCAATATAGGGACGCAAAGCGCCGAAATCGATAGGGTTTGGCTCGCTAATTCGCTGTCGCGGGCGCCGGGCCGCGCCATTCCAGCGCGAGGTCGTCCTGGGACAGGGTGTCGCGCGGCGCCTCGCTCGCGGCAAGATCGCCTTCGCCGGCCAGCGCGATCGAGCCGGTGTGGTCGGGCGCCTTCTTGTCGGTCTTCTCGAGCTGCTCTTTCTTGTCGTTGATGATCTGGTAGATCTTCTTCGCACCATCCTGCGCGCGTTGGCCGATGATGGTCGCGGCCTGTCCGCCGACCTCGCAGGCTGCGGGCTGGCGCTTGCAGAACTGGGTCATGTCGGAGACGGCTGCGGTCGCAGCCTGCACCGCGTCGGCAGCGCCGATCTGCGGCAGCTTGTCCGATTCCGGCGTCTTGTCCCGCGGCAGGAGCACCAGCACCAGCCCGAGCCAGAATGTGATGCGAAGCAGAAAGCGCATCTTGCGACCTGTATGTTAGAGCCCGCCGCGGCGATCTCCGCGGATGTCGGACCTAGCAACTCTCGATAAATCGCAAGTGATTGCCTTCCGCTTAATTCGCGGAAAATTGACTCAAGAATCTTAGCAATCGACGGTGTCGTAAATTTTCGATTGACGTCCGCGCCGCGAACTCTGCCGGCCACCCGTCCACCATTTCGAAACCATGCGGATCACGGTGAAACCCTGTGTTCACCATCCCTGCCGATGACGTCGTCAAATCGCCTAAAAAGCCGTGCGATGACGCGGTGTCCGGCGGCGCGCCGCGCTGCCTTAGTGTTCGTTTAAGGTCGCTCTGACACGGTGGCTCGACGATAAGGAGGCGTTCCGGCGCGTCTTCCCGACGATTGAGCCGAAGCGCGAGACCCGTGACAGTTTTGAGTATCATCCGCGATTGTCTCGATGCGCTGCTGCATCCCTCCGCGCGTTACGACGCGCTGACGCGAGCGCGCCATCGTGCCTTCATGGCCCCGCGGCTGCTCGGCAGCCTGGCCGCCTTTGCCGCATTCCCGGTCTATCTCGCCATGCGCGGCGCGCCGACCGCGATCGAGGTCGCGGCGTTCGCCTGGCTGATTGCGCCGATCCTGCTGTCCTGGTTCCTGTCGCGCACCGGCCGTTACGAAGGCGCGCATGTGCTGTCGTCGCTGGCGCTCTCAAGCCTGATCATGGCGGTTGCGGTGACGACCGGCGGCATCGAATCATTTGCCGCGATCTGGCTGGTCGTAGTTCCTCTCGAAGCTGCGCTGTCGGCCTCGCGCCGCGTCGCGGCCTTTGCATCGCTGCTGGCGCTGTCCTGCGCCGGCATCCTGATCCTCGTCAGCCAGCTCGGCTGGCTGCCAATTGGCGACACCAGCGCCGCGGAACGCGGCGTGCTGATGGCGTTCGGCGTCGCCTCGGCGACGCTTTATGCCGCGGGCCTTGCCTTCGGTGCGGAATCGCTCGCGCGCACCAGCGTTGCGCTGCTGTCGCGCGAGGAAGAGCGTTACCGCCTCCTGGCGCGGAATATGAGCGACGTCATCTCGCGGCATCAGCGCAACGGCGCGGTGCAGTTCATTTCACCGGCAGTGGAAGCCATGCTCGGCGTGCCCGTCCCGCAACTGCTCGGCCACGGCCTGTTCGATCGCGTCCATGTCGCCGATCGCCCGGCGTATCTGACGGCGCTGTCCGATGCCGCGCGCGGCGACGTGCGCAGCGTCGAGTTCCGGTTGCGCCGGGAGCGTGCCGGCTCGGAGCGCGGCCAGGTTGATTTCATTTGGGTCGAGATGCGCTGCCGCCCGCTCGACCAGGATATGGGCCGCGATGCAACGCGCGAGGCCGATGTCGTCGCCGTGATGCGCGATGTCACCGACCGCAAGCTCGGGGAACAGGCGTTCGACGAGGCACGCAGCGCTGCAGAGGCGGCCGACGCCGCCAAGACGCGCTTCCTCGCCACCATGAGCCATGAGCTGCGCACGCCGCTCAACGCCATCATCGGCTTCTCCGAGATGATCACGCAGGAGCAGACCTTGATGCTGGGCGCGGCCCAGCGGAGGGAATACGCCCAGCTCATCAACGATTCCGGCCAGCATCTGCTCTCGGTCGTCAACGGCATCCTGGACATGTCCAAGATGGAATCGGGTAATTTCGAGATCGCGTCGGAGCCGTTCGCGCCGCGTGCATCATTGATGCATTGCTGCAATCTGCTGGCGCTGAAGGCGCGGGAGAACGGCGTCGATCTCGTCACCGATGCGCCGCAGGACCTGCCTGTCATGACCGGCGATCCGCGCGCCTTCAAGCAGATCGTGCTCAACCTCGTCGCCAACGCCGTCAAGTTCACCGAGCGCGGCGGTCAGGTCACCGTCACAGCCGCGGTCTCGGGCTCCCAGCTTGCGCTGCGCGTCAGCGACACCGGAATCGGCATCGCGCCTGACGATCTCAAGCGCATCGGCGCGCCGTTCTTCCAGGCCGGCAAGACCTATCAGCGCCGCCACGAAGGCACCGGCCTCGGACTTTCGATCGTGAAGAGCCTCGTGGCGTTGCATCTCGGCGAATTGACAGTACAAAGCAGGCTCGGCGAGGGCACTGCCGTCACCGTCAAGCTGCCGCTCGTGTACACGCCGCAGGCCAAAAGTTCTGAGGCCAAGATGTCCGACAGCAAGGCGAGCGAGAACAAGATCGCGACCTTGACGCCGGTGCTGCGCCAGGAACTTCAGCACAAGGAACTTCAGGACCATCCGCACGACCAAGTTCAGGACCAACCCGCTCTGGTGAAGAAAAGTGCCTAAAAAGTCTGCCAAGGACGAAGCCGCTCCGCGCCGCCGTGGCGCCAAGGCCGCGGTCATCGATGTCGAGACCGAGCGCAATCTCGTGCTGCGGGTGCTGCTGCATAGCCCCAAGGATACGCTGGCCGGTCTCGTCGCCGTTGCCGCGATCGGCGCGATCGTTGCCAATGCGCTGTTCCTCCAGACCGGCCGGCATCCGGCGCCGATGTTCGGCACCGTGATCAATCTTCCCGCACCGTCGTCCCTGGCGTTGTCGAACCCCTTGCCCCGTCCGCGTCCCGTCGGCGCCGATACCTCGCCGCTCGAGCCGAGAGCGACGGAGTTTCGTGCCGAGCCCAGAGCTGCGGACAAGCCGCCGGAGAGGCCCGTCGAGGCGACCGCATCGACGCCGCGCTCGGGCGATCCCATGACCAATCTGGTCAAGCAAACGATTTCGGCGCCGCCCTCCGTCGCGCGTCCGCCGGCGCCGATCCCCATGCAGCAGAGCCCGGCCGCGCAGCGCATCGCCGGCGTGCAGCGCGCGCTGTCCGAATACGGCTACGGGAATTTGAAGATCACGGGCACGATGGGAAGCGAGACCCAGTCCGCGATCCAGAAATTCGAGCGCGAGCACAAGATGCAGGTCACCGGGCAGGTGTCCGACCGCCTGCTCCGCGAGCTCGGCGCCGCGATCGGCCACCCCGTCGAATAGTCGTTACGCTTCGCCGAGACCGAAGCCTCAAGGCTGGTGCTCATTACAGCACTGGCTTATCGTGCGTCCATGCGTTTGAAATCAAACATCTGGGTCTCGGCCTATCTGCGCCGGTGCCAGACCGAGGGCGTGTTCGGCGCGGTGCGCCGTCGCGGCGCCGAGGAGGCGGGTGCGGTGTTCGTGAAGGTTTCGCTGCTCGACGGCAATGCGATGCTCTACGTGCCCGCGCCGCAGACCTCTTATGACGACGGCCGGCCGGTCGATCGCTTCTTCGTGCCGTTTGCGCCGCAGCCGATGCCGGAGCCCGCGGTGGAGGAGCGCCTGACCAAGGAGATCCGCTTCGACTCCGACATCTGGATCGTCGAGACCGAAGACCGCGCCGGGCGGCATTTTCTCGAATTAGCGAAGACCTGATCAGGACGCTGTTGCGTCGTCATGGCCGGGCTTGTCCCGGCCATCCACGATCTTGGTTGCGCCACCGATGAACGTAGATGCCTGGGACAAGCCCGGGCATGACGAGCTTGTGGAGCAAGCGACGGTATCAGGTCGCACTCGCCTCTAGCGATCCGATGATCCGCTGGTGCCGATCCGCACCGCGGGCGCGGAGCCGGGCTGCACGCCCGGGCGCGTCTGGCTTGCGCCCGCACGCGCGCGCTGGCGCTCGCTGTCGTGCAGCGACGGCTGGTACTTTGCGCGGTTGACGGCGAGCGTCGAGCCGCGCCAGGCGGCCAGCATCACCAGCGCCGAGCGGTCGCTGAGCCGATCGTAAAGCCGCGACAGCCGGTACACGTCGGTCACGGAGTTGCCGATCTCCGGCTTGAAGAACAGCAGGATGCGCTGGAATACCGGGCTCGGCATGTCGAGCGCGCGCGCGGCGACCGCGAGCGCTTCGCCGCTTGCATCGTCGACGATCTGGGCTGCGACGCGCGAGGGCAGGATCAGGCTGTCGCCGAGCTCGAAGGTGAAATTCTCGAAATCGCCCGCGATCGCCGCCATCTCGAGGATCTGGATCGCGCGCTTGGCGCGCACGGTCGGAATCCGCGGCGCGGCCTTCAGCGGCGTCTGCGCCAGATTGTGCAGGATCAGCGCGCGCTCGGAGGCGCCGGCGCGGAAGAACATGTCGTGGATATCGGCCGCGTCCTTTGGCTGCATCGCCATGTTCGAGGCCATGCGCAGCTCGGCGTCGGTTGGCGTGCGAACCGGCAAGGGGGCAGGAGGGGGAGCAAGGGCGGGGGCAGTGACGGGCGCCGGGATTTCGCGCGCGAGCGGAACCCTGCGGCCCTCCTGCGCGGCCGACAGACCGAGCTTCTGCATGATCGGGACGGGCGTCGACGGATAGATCGCAAGCCGCGCCTTGACGGCCGCGCGCGTCGCGTCGTCGACCTGGTCGATCAGTCGTGTGGCGAGCTCGACGAACTGGCGCTGCTCGTCGTCGCTGTGGGTGCTCGACTGGACATAGAGGTCGGTCAGCACGCGCAGCAGCGTCGGACGGACATCGACGCCTTCGCGACGGGAGAGGGTCATCAGCCCGTCGAATCCTGGAAACAACGACTTGGTCATGGAGAGATACGCGACCTGGAAGAGATACTCGCCGCCACCCTATCGCGGGCTCCTTTAAAGGCTCGTTAAGGAAAACGAGGCGTGAAGCCGAACGCTTGCTTTGAAGCGTTCTCGTGCCGCAACGGGACGGCGGGTCCTACCCGTGCGGTTACGGTTCCGCCGGCACGTTTACACCCCGTTAACCATGAACTGATCTTAATGATCCCATGTTGCAGAGGCGCGCCGGGTCGCGCGGCAATTGAAGAGAGCTGATATGGGGACCATCATCGAATTTCCGGCCGGTCGCCGGGTGAGCGCGTCGGGGGACGTGGCTCCGCGCGCGGACATGGGCACGATTTTGATCCTTCCCGTGATCCGCATCGAGCGCGAGAGCGACGAGCCCAGCGGCGATCACGGGCCGGAGCAGGGCACAGCGCCGGGGCGCCGTCGTCGTCGCCGCTAGCCTTCGGCCTTTGCAATGCCGGAGAACCTCCGCCAGATCCGGCCCGTCGTAACGGCCATCATGCTCGCAGTGCTGGGCGCGACGCTTGCCGCCTGTAGCGGCGGCGATTTCGGCCGGACCCGCGCCGACATGCGCAGCGACGACATGCATCGCTGGCTGGGCGCGGAAGTCACCTCCAGCATCGGCTTGAAGCCATCCCAATTCCAGCTCACCGACGAGGAGCGCCAGCTTCGCGACCTCGCTTATCCGCTGATCGAGCCGCCGCTGTCGCGGCCTGCCTGGAAGAGCGTGTTCGGCGACTACAAGGCGCTGCCCTCGCCCTGGCGGCAAAAGATCGTGTTCGACCGCACCATGTACGGACGCACGCTGATCGACGAGCCGCACCGTTCGCACTCCTCGCGCTATGCGCAGCTGATCGAGGACGTGCGCAACGACATCACCCGCTTCGAGCCGTTCTTCGCCTCCGCGATCCGCGTCATCGACCTCGACAGGAAGCGCAACGCCAGCATGGCGCGTGTCTCCTTCCTCTCGCCGAAGGAGAAGGAGGACGCGGTCGAGCGCATGCAGGAGAATTCGCTGATCATCCAGTGGGTGCAGCAGTGCCTCGAGCAGCGCGTCTCGTCCTATCGCTGGGGTCTGGAGCGGCTGGTGATCCAGGCGCCCGACGGCATGGCTGCCGATGCCGACCGCCTGATCGGCGAACTCGCCGCCCAGACCGCTAACCCGCCGGTCGCGGCCCAGCCGCCCTACGGTCGCGCGGTCGTCTCCAAAGGCTGATCGCTTCAAGAGTTGATCATTTTACGGCTGCGCGCCGGCGCTCGATTGCGTCGGGTTTGGCGCGCTGCCTCTGCAGCGTTCCGGCAAAATCCCTCAGCGCATCGGGCGCTCATCAACGCTGCCCATCGTGCACGGAGATTGCAGACGCCGCGAGGCCGCCGATGCGCGCGTGAGGCCGGCCGCCGGTCGCCATCACGAGCCCGAAGGCAATCTCGTCGCGCCGTGGTGAATCCCACAGCGTCATCTCCGCGGTGCCGAAATGGCTGCGGACATAGGCGGCGTGGATATGGCCGAGCGGGACCATCAGGCGCGTGCCCGGACCGCCGATGGTCTTCGCCGCCGGAACGATCGCCTTGGGCTGACCGAGCACCTCGCGCATGCCCTGGCCGCCGGCCTCGTGCCAGACCGCGCCGTGCTCGAGCTCGCCGTCCTCGCCGACGATGATGCCCTTGCCATAGGCCTCGATCTGCGCGGCACCGCCGAGCTGCGCGATCAGCCGTGTCGCGAGCTCGCGCCCGAGCTCGCGCAAGGACGCCTGAAACGGCATCAGGTCAGGTTCGAAGCGGCCGGCGAACGGATTGCGGATCACCGCGACGGCCGTTCCGACCAGCAGCGGCGTCTCCAGCCGGGGACCGCGCTCGTGCCAGATGGTCTCGACGCCGAGCGAGGTCTTGCGGATGTCATGGGACATGTCTTGGGCCACGGCTTGAGGTGACAAGGCTTGGGACGACATGCGCTGGCTCTATGCTTCGTCGACGACGGGATTGCGCAGCACGCCGATGTTCTCGATCTCGACCTCGATCACGTCGCCGGGCTTGAGGAAGACCGGCGGCTTGCGGGTGAAGCCGACGCCGGCCGGCGTGCCGGTGGCGATGACGTCGCCGGGGACGAGGTCGAAGATGGTCGAGCTGTACTCGATCAGCCGCGGGATCGAGAAGATCAGCATCGAGGTGTCGGACGACTGCACCACCAAGCCGTTGACGCGCGTCTCGAGCTTCAGCTTGGTGGGATCGCCGATCTCGTCCGGTGTCACCAGCCAAGGACCGAACGGGCCGGTGCCGACGAAGTTCTTGCCGGAGGCGATCTGCTGGGCGTGACGCTGCCAGTCGCGCACGCTGACGTCGTTGTAGATCGAGTAGCCCGCCACGTGATTCCAGGCGTCGGCCTGGTTGATGTGACGGCCGCCCTTTCCGATGACGACGGCAAGCTCGCCCTCCCAGTCGAAATTGTCCGAGACCTTCGGCCGAACCACCGGCGCGTTGTGCGCGACCTGGGAGCGCCAGACCCGGAGGAAGATCGGTGGAAATTCGGTGATCTCGCGCTTCATGCCGAACGCCACGGCTTCGTTGTGGTGGTCGAGATAATTCCGCACGGCGCAGACGATCTTCTCGGGACGCGGGATCACCGGCAGATATTTGACGTCGCTCAGCGCCATCGTGGGCTTGTGCCCGGCGACGATGGCCTGGCGCCGCGCATAGTCGTCGCTGCCGAGGAAGTCCGCGAGAACAGGGTATTGGGGCAGGGTGCGACCGAGATCCACGACACCATTTTCGACAACGGCGCCCCAACTTTCCCGAGTTCCGTCCAAGAATGACAGTAGTTTCATGGTTTCGCCCCAAAGGTTAGCATTTTCGATCTTTTACATTATTTTCGAAAATCGATGGAGGCGCAAGCCCAGCCCAATAAAAAGACGGTGCAGCCTATTCGGTATCGAGCAGGTGCGCGGCGTATGTTGCCACGTTGTCGGCGGTCGAGCGGATATGCGTCTCGATCAGCTGCACCGCGAGATCCGGATTGCGCGAGATCGCGGCCTGCATGATCGCTTGGTGCTCGCCGGCCTTGTCGCGAGGACGCGGCCGGAAATTGGCCGACAGGTGCCGATAACGCTCGGCGCGGTCGAACAGCTCGGCGCGAATTGCCAGCAGCGTCGCCGAGCCGCCGGCGGAGACCAGCGCCTGGTGGAATTGGCGGTGGGCGATCTTCCACTCGGGATCGCGCAGTGGATGTTCGGGATCGCGCTGCTCGATTCGCTTCAATCTGTGCAGTGTCGAGATGACGGCGATTTCCCAATCGTCGTTGCCCCGCTCGATGGCACGGCGGATCAATTCCACCTCGATCAGGACCCGCGCATCGGTGACCTCCACCAGATCCTGGCGGCTGACGGGGGCCACGCGAAATCCGCGCTGCTCCTGCGCGTCGACCAGGCCCTCGGCGGTAAGCGCCGTCAGTGCCTCGCGCAGCGTGGTGAAACTTACGCCGAATCGTTCGCGCAGGACGTCGAATCGCAGCGGCTCGCCCGGCGCCAGCCCGCAGGCAATGATCTCCTCGCGCAGCCGATGGGTGACGTCGGCGGCGATGGTCTTGCCGAATTCCTTGCGGGGGCGAATGGCGCTGTCGGACATGGTTTCTGTCATTGAATCGATAGCTCAACATGCCGCGCCAAAGACCATCTTGCAATAATTTTCGTAAAGGATATGATTTTCGAAAATACGGCTCGGGAGGAGGTGTGTGACATCATGAGAGCGGTGCTGGTGCGGCAGCCGGGTGGTCCGGATGCACTCGAACTGGTCGAGCTTCCGGTGCCTGTGCCCGGACCCGGCCGGGTGCAAATCCGGGCCGAAGCGTTCGGGGTGGGGCAACCCGATGTGCTGATCCGGCGTGGCGTCTACAAATGGATGCCGCCGCTGCCGGCCAATCCCGGCAACGACGTCGCCGGCCGCATTGCCGCGCTCGGGCCCGGCATCGAGGGCCTTGCGATCGGCCAGAAGGTGCTGCTGAGCGCACGCGACCTGTCGCAGCGCGGCGGCTGCTACGCCGACTATGTGGTCGCTCCCGCGGACGCCATTCATGTGCTGCCCGACAATGTCGATCTGCAAGCGGCCGTGTGTCTGTCGAACTACCAGGTCGCCTACGCGCTGCTGCACGAGTGCCGCCATCCGCGCGCACCCGCGAGCGTGCTGGTGATCGGGGCTGCCGGTGGTGTCGGCACCGCGCTGGTACAGCTCGCCAAGCTCGCACAGATGAATGTCATCGGTACGGTCTCCACCGACGAGAAGGCCGCATTCGCGCGGAGCAACGGCGCCGATCATGTCATCTACTACCGCCGCGAAGACGTGGTGGCGCGGACCTGCGAGCTGACCAATGGCGAGGGCGTCGGCCTCGTGCTCGATCACGTCTGTGGACCAGAGTTCACCGGCTATCTCGGCGCGCTCGGCAAATGGGGGACGCTGCTGTCGTACAACGCTTTCGCCGGATTGCCGGAAGAAAACCTGATGGCGGCGATGCGCGACCATCTCGACATCTGCCCGGCGATACGCTGCTTCTCCTTCCATATCTACGACCACGATCGCGACGGGCGTCGCGCGCTCATGCGCAACGTGATCGAGGCGCTCAGCCGCAACGCGATCAAGCCGGCGATCTCGGCGGTCCTGAAGCTCGACGAGGTCAGGCAGGCCCACACGCTGCTCGAGCAGGGCTCCGCGCTCGGCAAGATCATCATGACGCCATGAGGGGGTGGATCGCACGATGACGACACAAGCACCCATTGCACGCTTCACCCGGCTCCGGCACGCGAGCTTTGCCTCGCCCGATCCCGAGCGGTTGCTCGACTATTATCGCGCCGTGATCGGTCTTGGCCTCGTCGGCCGCGACGGCAACCGCATCTTTCTCGCCAACGATGCCGAGCAGCTTTCGCTGGTGATCGAATCCGGCGACGCGGCGCTGACGAGCATCGCCTTCGAGATATCGCCTGATGTCCAGATCGAGGCGCTCGGCGCCGCGCTGAAGCAGGCCGATCTGCGGCCCGAACTTCAGAGCGATCCGCTGCCTGGCGTTTCCAGGCTGCTGTCGTTCCGCGATCCCGAAGGCACGCGCTTCGAGTTGATCCAGGGCTGGACGCCGACGCCCGCGCAGGAACGGATCGGTGCGCTTGCCGTCACCAAGCTCGGCCATGTCGCCCTTCGCACGCCCGATCCGCGCGCGGCCTCGGAGTTCTACGCCAACGCCATGGGCCTGCGAGTCTCCGACTGGATCGAGGACCGCTTCGTCTTCATGCGCAGCGGCTATGAGCATCACACGCTGAACTTCGCCCGCGCGCCCGGCCGCGGCCTGCATCATGTCGCGTTCGAGCTGCGGGGGCCGACCCATATGCAGCAGGCGTGCGACCATCTCGCCCGGCACAAGCTCCCGGTGCTCTGGGGACCGGTGCGTCACGGCCCAGGCCACAACACGGCGATTTACCACCGCAATCCCGACGGACATCTGGTCGAGCTGTTCCACGACCTCGACCGCATGACCGACGAAGAGCTCGGCTACTTCGAGCCGCGTCCCTGGCATCGCGATCGACCGCAGCGGCCAAAAGTCTGGGTCGGCCTGCCGCGCGACGTCTGGGGCATGCCGCCATCGCCTGAATGCACGGAGTTCGCCCGCTAGCGGACTCAAACTCGACTTGAACAACGCCGCCTCGCTGCGGCCAACGATAGAACAATCAAAAGGGAGGACGCATCCATGCGAAGGATGAAGCGGCTTGCTGCGGCGATTTTTCTGTTTGGCGGTTGTCTCGCAACCACCGAGGCGTCGGCCGACAATTATCCGTCGCGCCCGATCCGGCTGCTGCATGGATTTGCCGCCGGCGGCGCGGCCGACACGCTGTCGCGCATCATCGCCGACGGGCTCTCCAAGAAGCTCGGGCAGCCGATCATCGTCGAGGCCAAGCCTGGCGCCGGCGGCAACATCGCCGCCGATGCCATCGCGAAAGCGGCGCCCGACGGCTACACGATCGGGCTCGTCACCGGCGCTCACGCCATTTCCGCGGCGACCTACAAGACCCTCGCCTACCAGCCGGCCGAGAGTTTCGAGATGATCTCGACGCTGGTCTATTACGCGCTCGTCATTGCCGTGCGTAGCGATTATCCGGCAAAATCGCTAGGCGAGCTCGTCGCCATGGCAAAGCAGAAGCCCGGTGCGCTCAGCTTCGGATCGGTCGGTTTCGGCAGTACGCACCATCTTGCAGGAGAGCTGTTGAACGCAGCCGCCGGCGTCGAGATCGTGCACGTGCCCTATCGCGGCGATTCTCAATCAGTCACCGCGCTGCTCGGCGGAGAGGTTCCGGTGATCGTCGGCACGCCGGTCCTGCTCGCCGCGCAAATTCAAGGCGGTGCGATCCGCGGCCTGGCGGTGACCTCGCCGACGCGCACCGCATTGTTGCCTGACGTGCCGACGGTTCAGGAAGCCGGGATCAAGGGATATGACGTGCGCACCTGGGCCGGCCTGCTGGCCCCGAAGGGAACGCCGCCCGCCATAATGGTCGCACTCAATGCGGCGACGTTGGACGCTCTTCGGGATCCCGACCTCAAGCAACGTCTGGAGACCGCCGTCGGCGGCGAGGTTCGCGGCAGTTCGCCGGAGGAGATGAAGAAGCTGATCGAGACTGAGATCAGCAAATGGACCGGCGTGGTCGAGCGGGCGAAGATCCCGAAGATCTGATCCGAGGCAACACAGGCGCCCCGTAAGCCTATCGCCCCTCGACCTCGCCATCCTCCTTCACGAACCGGCCGACGGGATGGTCCAGGAGATCGATGACCGCTTCCGAGGGCCGGCACAAGCGTGTGCCCTTGGGCGTCACCACGATCGGCCGGTTGATCAGGATGGGATGCGCGAGCATCTGGTCGATCAGCTCGTCGTCGGACCATTTGGGGTCGTCGAGGCCGAGCTCCTTGTAGGGGGTGCCTTTCTCGCGCAGCAGCGCGCGAACGGAAATGCCCAGGGCCTTGACGAGTTCGACCAGTCTTTCGCGGGATGGCGGCGTCTTCAGATATTCAATGACGACGGGCTCGGCGCCGCTCTGCCGGATCATCGCCAGCGTGTTGCGCGAGGTGCCGCAGGCGGGGTTGTGATAGATCGTGACGCTCATCGGGTCGTTTCCGCGATTGGGATGGGGCCTCGCGCCTGGGGGCGTCCGAGCAGCCAGTTCATCAACAGCATGGCTGCAAAGGCTCCGCAGAGTTCAGCGAGGATGAAGCCGGGCAGGTCGGCGGGACGAATGCCCGCGAACGTATTCGTCAGCGACCTCGCGATGGCCACGGCCGGATTGGCGAATGAGGTCGAGGCCGTGAACCAATAAGCCGCCGTGATGTACAGGCCTACCAGCCAGGGGACGGCCGTCCGCTGAAACCGGATGCCGGCCAGGATCGTCGCGACCAGACCGAAGGCGGCGACGGCTTCGGCGAACCATTGCGCTCCTCCGGTTCGCATCTTCGCCGAGAGATCGATCAGCGGCAGTCCGAACATCAGATGCGCCGCCATCGTTCCCGCGATGCCGCCGGCGATCTGCGCGACGACGTAAAGTGCGGCGTCATTCACCGGCAGCTCGCGCTTGCCGGTGAAGACCAACGTCACCGCCGGATTGAAATGTGCGCCGGAGATCGGACCCAGCGCCGTGATCAGGACGACCAGAATGGCGCCGGTGGGCAACGTGTTACAGAGCAGCGCAAGCGCGACATCCTTGGTCAGCGTCTCCGCCATGATGCCGGAGCCGACCACCGTGGCGACGAGAATGCCTGTGCCGAGCGCTTCGGCCGCGAGGCGGCGCGGAAGATCGAACTGATCAGGCACGGCTCCGCTCCCTTCGTCTCGGCTTGCAGCAGGATCTCAGGACTTCGACGACGGGTTCGCAGACCTCCGGCCGTCCGCCACAGCAATCCCGCAGCAGGAAAACCGCGACGTCGCGGAATTCGCTGAGATTGGCGCGGTAGACGATCGAACGACTGCGCCGCTCGGAGGTGACGAGCCGCGCGCGCGTCAGGATCGACAAATGCGCCGAGAGCGTGTTCTGAGGGACCTCCAACAGCCGTGCGAGATCGCCGGCCGCAAGCCCGTCGGGCTCGTGCCGGACCAGCGTCCGGAAGGCCTCCAGACGGGTCGCCTGGGCCAGGGCGGCGAGGGCGAGGACGGCTTCTTCGGTTTCCATATATCCAGACTTATGGAATTATTGCGACGCCGTCAATCCGGAATTTTCAACAATGGGCGAGCATATTTCGTAGATTCTAGAAATACGGTTTGACACTTAGGCGTCAGCTGGCGCAGCATGCCCGCCATGAAGATCGATGACGCAGCAGCACGCCTTGAAGCCCTGGGCAACCGGACGCGACTCCAGATCTATCGTGCCCTGGTGCGGGCAGGGCACAAAGGCATGGCCGTCGGCCGCCTGCAGGACAAGCTGAAGATTCCGGCGTCGACGCTGTCGCATCACATCAAAACCCTGGTCTCGGTCGGGCTCGTCAGTCAGGTCCGGGAATCGACGACGCTGATCTGCCACGCGAACTTCGACGCGATGCGGGGCTTGGTCGATTTCCTGGCGGCGGAGTGCTGTGCCGACGAGGTCGGATGCAAGGACACGCAAACGGCGGCCTGATCATTTTTTCGGGTCAAGTTATTCGATGGTACTAGAATGATGGGAACAACAGCATGAGCGACGCAAAGACGGTAGCCATCATTGGGGCAGGCCCTGTCGGCCTGGCCGCGGCCGCGCATGTGCTCGAACGCGGCATGTCGCCCGTCGTGCTCGAGGCCGGACCAGAGGCGGGGCACGCGGTTCGCGAGTGGCAGCAGGTCCAGCTCTTCTCGCCGTGGGAATACAACGTCGACAAGGCCGCCGCGCGCCTGCTCGCGCCGACGGGATGGAATTCGCCGGACCCGAGCTCATATCCCACAGGTGGCGAACTGCTCGATCGATATCTGATGCCGCTTGCGACGCGAACGGCACTGCGCGAGGTGATCCGGACATCCAGCCGTGTCACGGCCATCAGCCGCGTCGGCTTCGACAAGGCGAAGACGAAGGGGCGTCAGCAGGCGCCATTCGAAATCCGCTACCAGAACGGCAAAGGTCCCGAAGTGCTGCGCGCCGATGCCGTGATCGATACGTCAGGCACATGGTTCTCGCCCAATCCCGCCGGGGGTAATGGTCTGGCCGCGATCGGCGAGCGAGAATGCGCGGGCCACATCGCGTATGGCATGCCCGATGTCCGTGGTGCCGGGCGCGCCAGATATGCCGGGAAGACCGTTGCGGTGCTCGGCGCTGGCCACTCCGCGGTGGGCACGCTGATCGATCTCGTGCATCTCGCGGATGAGGCGCCGGGGACGCAAGCGATCTGGCTGTTGCGCGGCGCCGATCCCGCCAAGGCGTTTGGCGGCGGCCGGAATGACAAGCTCGCTGCGCGCGGAGAGCTCGGCAGCGCGTTCGCTGCGCTCGTTGCCACCGGGAAGATCAAGGTCGAAGCCGAATTCGGAGTCACGCGTCTCTCGGACTCCGAAGGCCGCCTCGAGATCGCGGCCGGCTTGGGTTGCGGCGGACGAAGCGTGATCGTGGACGAGCTGATCGTCTCGACGGGCTTTCGTCCCGACTTTTCGTTCCTGTCCGAATTGCGCCTGCGGCTCGATCCCGCCATCGAGGCGCCGGTCGCGCTGGCGCCGCTGATCGATCCCAACGAGCACAGCTGCGGCACGGTGCGCCCACACGGCGCGCGCGAGCTCTCGCACGATGAGCCCGGCTTCTACATGGCGGGCATGAAGTCCTATGGCCGCGCGCCGACCTTTCTCATGATGACAGGGTATGAACAGGTGCGCTCGATTGCGGCCGATCTCGCCGGCGACAAGAAAGCCGCCGCAAGGGTGGAGCTCGTGCTGCCGGAGACCGGCGTTTGCACGCGCGGTGGCGTCGAGTCCACTGAAGCCGCATCAGGTTGTTGCGGCGGGCCGGTGAAGCAGGAACCAACGGCGTGTTGCGCCGCCGACGAAGCGGCAAAGAAGGCCGGCGCTTCGGGCTGCGGTTGTTCATGAATTTGGTTCTTGCAGGTGAAGCCGGAGAGTTGCCCATTGTGGTTGGTGCGCCGTTTCGGCCCGGGGGCGGGAGGACAGCATTCGTGACTTGAGCGGCCGGTCCCTGATCGCGGTGATGTGCATCGGCCAGGTCGGCAATCTGCTGCCGCATGTGACGCTGTCCGCGAATTTGGCGCAGCATCTGATGCCGGCGTGGGGACTGTCGGCGGCCGAAGGCGGCTTGATGGCGAGCGGTTACGCGTTCGGCTACATGCTCGCCGTGCCGTTGCTGACGACGTTGACCGACCGGATCGACGCACGGCTCGTCCTGCTCTGGGGCTCGATCGTCAGCGGACTGGCGACCGCCGCGTTCGGAATCTTCGCGCAAGGGTTTTGGTCCGCGACCGCGATCTGGTCCCTGGCAGGGCTTGGATTTGCCGGCGCCTACATGCCGGGCCTGAAGGCGCTGACGGACCGGCTGCCCGCCGGCGACACCTCCCGCGCCGTCACGCTGTACACGTCGAGCTTCTCGGTCGGCGTCGGCCTCTCGTTCCTGGTCGCGCAAGTGATCGCCGACCGCTGGGGATGGCGGACGGCTTTCCTTGTCACCGGCTTCGGTCCTATCGCAATGGTCGTCGCGTGCCTTCTGATGCAGGCACAGCGGCCCGCTCCGAAGGCGGGACGTCTCCTGAACTTCGCGCCCGTCTTCGCCAATCGCGAGGCGCTCGGATACATCTTCGGCTACGGCGCCCATTGCTTCGAGCTCTACGGCATCCGCACCTGGCTGGTCGGCTTCTGGACCTTCGTCGTCGCCCACCAAGGCGCGCCGTCATGGTTGAGCCCCGTCGTGTTGAGCTTCTGCTTTGCGGTGATCTCGATGCCGGCCAGCATCCTCGGCAACGAGGCCGCGCTGAAATTCGGGCGCCATCGCGCGATCACGGTCGTGATGATCGCGTCGGCCTGCGTCGCGCTGGTCATCGGCCTCAACGCGACGGCGCCGGCATGGGTGCTCGCGCTGCTGCTGCTCGTCTATGGCCTGACAGTGCCGGCGGATTCGGGCGCGTTGACCGCCGGCATGTCCGCCGCGGCTGTGTCCGAACATCGCGGCGCGACCCTGGCCCTGCATTCGACGGTCGGCTTCGGCCTGTCGGCTGTCGGTGCCTGGGGCACCGGCGCCGCGCTCGACGCAGCCGGCGGCCCGCAGAGCGCGACCGGCTGGCTGCTGGCGTTCAGCGTTCTTGCGGCCGGAATCGCGCTGGGGCCGTTGGCGCTGCTGTGGGCGCGGGCGCAACCGTCTCCGAGCCGCAGCGCGGGATGACGCTATGCGCCCGCCGGCGGTTCATTTGGCCAACTCGCTCTTTGCGTCTGCGTAAGCCGCTGCTTCACCGTCCGCGCGATCGCTGCCGGGGCCTCCTCGGGTATCGCGAAGCATGAACTCGCGTTGATCTCGCACAGGACGTAGGTGTCGGCCCCAGTCGTGTCTTTCGGACCATACAGGAAGTCCGCGTCCCAGATGACCGGGAGCGAGCCTTCGTCGATCTCCAGTGTCTTCATCATTCCCGGGGTCCACTCATCTTCCATCAATCGACGCAGCCGCTGGAAGCGCGGGTCTGCGTTCGAGGTGTAGAGGCGCGGTCCCGCCTCGGAACGGGCGGCCGGCGAGTCGACCAGGGCTTTGACTTTGTGATAGCCGAAGCCGGCACAGCGATTGCCCGACATATAGCAGCGCACCACGCCTTCGCTCAAGCGTGGCTGGAATGGCTGATCGACCACGCTGCCATTTTCGAAATATTCGGCGCAGCGACCGAGAAAACTATCCAGCGTCAGTTCCTCGGAGCCATCTTTGGTCGCATCCAGCACCTTTATCATCGGGGAAGTCGGTAGCTTCTCGACCTTCCACACGCCTTGGCCGCCGTTGCCGCGGTTGCGCTTGATCACGCGCGGACCGGTGGCGAGCCATGTCGGCAACTCGGCGCGCATGGCCTCGGCGGTTTGATATAAAGCCGTGTCGCATCCCCACCCCATCGAGCGGCTACGATAGAGTACCTCCTTGGTGCCCATCTTGAGGATGACGTCCGGATGCGCGCTGACCCACACGCCCCGTGCGGCGACGTCACGCAGCAGGGGATCGAGCTCGACACGCGTCTTGCCCTGGTGGATCGGATCGACCCAGACGAGCACGCCGTCCATCGCGAGCAATTGTTCACGGACGTCCTCAGCGAAGTTTTCGTCGTAGATCGCCGGGCGCGCCTCGATACCGACGGCGGCGAGTGCTTCGAAGACGCGGACGAAGCGGCTGTTTTGCGCCGTCGCATCCCGCCGCGCGGCAGCGTCGCCTCGCGAGAGGATAGCGACGGTGTATTGTTGAGAAGGGTGTCGTTCGGTGTCCATGCGCAAGCTCCACGAATGGCGTGCTGCGCAGAGCTTGGACCGAGGCCTCACGGGGAGTCTGCTTTGTCCCCACGCAAAGGACACTAGCGAGCCCGTTCGCGAGTTTCAAGACGTGGCTGGCGCGGTTCCGCGGAGCGGTGAATTCTTTGTGACGGTCGCCCGCGGCTCCGGTGGGCAGCCCGATGCACGCGCCCGTTGACAGCTCCCACCTTCGGGTTTTTATTTGGGGCTCGGGGATGTGCGATCTCCCCGTGAGGCGACATGCCCAAGCATCGCGTCCTGATCACCAAGGGCGCAGCATGTCATCATCATACATTCCCTACTTCATCCGGCAGATAGGCTCGATTTTTCGGCTCGGCTCCCGTGCCGATCACAGCACCGCTGCGCGCGTTGATGCCCGCGCTTTGTCGCGCCTCGTGGGCGTGATGTAGGGGAAAGATCGCGAACCGGACTTCACTTGGGGCGGGTCCGTCGTCGACAGCGGCGACCGGGTCAAACAGCGAAACCAAAGCCTGAGGAGTAGCACAATGAAAAGAATCATCTGGGCCGTGGTCGGCATTGGTGTTTGTCTGCTTGCATTTCGCTTCGGCCTCTTCATCCCGGCATATGCCCAGGATGCCGAATGGCAGAAGGTGGACGAGACCCTGGGCCGCAAGCCCGCCGTCTCGGACGACGTCCGCCGTTACGGCTTTCCCCGCAGCGATCTCTCCGTGACGTTGGACGGGGTTTCGATCAAGCCGGCGCTGGCGTTGGGTGGCTGGATCGCGTTTAAGCCGGCGCATGGCGGCGCAATGATCATGGGCGACCTTGTGCTGCTCGAGACCGAGATCAATCCCGTGATGGCGAAGATGATCGCGAGCGGGCTCGAGATCACAGCCGTGCACAATCATTTGCTGCGTGCGAGCCCGGCAACGTTCTACATGCACGTCGCCGGACACGGCGACCCCGTCAAACTGGCCTCGGCAATCCATGATGCGCTGGCCGAAAGCAAGACCCCACTGACGGTCACCGCACCGGCGAGCCCGCCACCCGCCATCGACCTTGACACGGCGAAACTCGACCAGATCATCGGAGTGAACGGGAAAGCGAATGGCGGCGTCTACCAGTTCAACGTGAAGCGGCGCGACCCCATCACGGAAGACGGCATGTTGCTGAGCCCCGTCGCCGCGATGGGCGTTGCGATCGCCATCAATTTCCAACCGACGGGCGCGGGGAAGGCCGCCATCACCGGCGACTTCGTGCTGACCAGCGACGAGGTGAACCCCGTCATCCTGGCGCTGCGGACCCACGGCATCGAGGTGACGGCGCTGCACAGCCACATGCTGGACGAACAGCCGCGGCTCTTCTTCATGCATTTCTGGGCGAACGACGACGCCGTCAAGCTTGCAGAGGGCCTCCGTGCGGCGATCGACAAGACGGCGAGCACGAAGGGCTGATGCATGGACAAGCTCATGGACAAGCTTGCGTTGGCTTCCATGCTGGCCTTGTTAGTGGGAGGGAACGCCGTGGCCGAGACCCTGAATTTCGACAACGCTGCTGCCGGAAGTTCGCCCGACGGGTGGACTTTGACGATGACCGGCAAGGGACAGCCGAAATGGACCGTTGAGGCCGAGGCCACGGCGCCCAGCAAGCCGAACGTTCTCAAGCAATCCGGACGGGCGACGTTTCCCCTCGCCATCAAGCGCGATACCGCCATCCGCGACGGCTTCGTCGAGGTGAAATTCAAGGCCGTCGCCGGCTCCGAGGATCGCGCGGCGGGAGTTATTTGGCGTGCGAAGGATGCCGATAATTACTACGTGGTGCGGGCCAACGCACTGGAGGACAATGTCGTGCTGTACAAGACGATCAAGGGCGTTCGAATCTCACTTGAGATCGTGGGTCGCAAAGACGGCTATGGCGTCAGCGCGCCGGTATCGTCCGGGCAATGGCACCTGCTGCGCTGCGACTTCGCGGGAAGTCGGTTCAAGGTGAGCTATGACGGAAAGCAATTGTTCGAGGTGGAAGACGCCACCATTCCGGACGCCGGGATGATCGGCCTGTGGACCAAGGCAGATAGCGTGACCCTGTTCGACGATCTGACATATGGTGAGACCAAATAGGCGTTTGGTCACCTGTGCCGGAGATTGCCATGAACGTTCGATGCCTGTCCGTCGCGACGGCCCTGCTGATTGCGTCCATCTGCCCAGTACGGGCCGAGGAAAGTTTGGTCGCCTATAAATCGCTCGGTCCCGAACTGGCGCTCGATCTTGCGCGCGCTGCGCTGGCGAACTGCCGCACGCGTGGGTACCAGGTTGCAGTCGCTGTCGTCGACCGGTTCGGCGTCACGCAAGTGATGTTGCGCGACCGCTTTGCAGGCCCTCACACGCCCTCGACGGCAGCCGGCAAGGCGTGGACTGCTGCCTCGTTCAAGACCAGCACGACCGAGCTGAATGCGATCAGCCAGCCGGGCATGATGCAGGCGGGCATTCGCAACCTTCCCGGAGCAGTCGTCATCGCCGGAGGACTGATCGTTGAAGCGGGCGGCTCCCTGGTCGGAGCGGTCGGCGTGTCCGGCGCTCCGGGCGGTGACGCGGACGAAGCGTGCGCGAAAGCCGGAATTGATGCCATACGCGACAAGCTGGACTTCTGAGAGCCTTTTCGCGAGCCTGGCGCGGCCGTCTGATCCACAGGGATGAGCAGACGCGCCGCCTTCGCATGCTCAGGTGTGACCGCTCATCGAGCGGATATGACAATCACCGATCGTCACGCCAACCTGAGAAGTAACACTGTCGAGCTTCCCCAACGATTGTTCTCGATAAGCCGATGTCCGCGAGAAGCCGGTCGTCCAGTTCGAGAAGCTCGTCGTATTGGCGGCGCCGTGTGATGCCGTCCAGCAGCGCGAGCGTTAACTTCCAGAACCATCGAGGGTTTGGAGAGGGGGCGAAGGCTGCGCTGGATGTGCTGATTGAGCCAGTGGTGCTGTCGCAAGACATGTTTCACCTCCGTAATGGAGCGAAACAACGCTTGGCTCGAAAGCTGGTCGGGCGGTTGTGTTTGACCCGATGGCCGTTGCTATCATGCTCGTCTTTGCCGCACAAGCGACCCTGATCGTGTCTTGATCGTGAGCTGCCTCCGGGTGCTTGCGCCTCGGAACGCTCCGCTTGCGCCCGGGATTTGTCCGCCGAATTTCGACGAGCCGGTGCCGCTGACGCTGGTCGGACCGTCGGTCGTCCGCTGGGGGACGGACCCGGCCGTCGTTCCGGCCTCGGTCACGAACCCCTTGACCAAGATCAATGACTGTTTTCGATGCTCGAATATGTTACTGAGGCGGTGTTCCGGCCCGAAAGTGAGATTTAATATTTGATGCAGTTCGTCCGTACCATCCAGGCATTCGCCATCGCCATATCCTTGGCGATGTTGCCGGTTAGCGCGTCCGCGGCGAACCTCGCAATCTCGTCGGACGACATGGCGACGACCATGCACATGAGCGGCGACGCGGATATGTCGATGGACGATTGTTGTCCCGACATGAAGGGAACGGGCTCCCACACTGGTGGCGACAAGTGCGGAATGGGCTTCTGCTGCGTTGGCGGGATCATCGCGCTCGGTGATGTCAGGCCCGTCGCTTTTGAATATCTCGCCGTGGCGGCCAGCAAGTTGACCATTCCAGCCGATCAGGTTGTCTGCTTCCGCGGCGCCAGTCCTCCTTTCCGACCACCTCGAATCTGATCTCGCAAAGGCCGAGGCGCGAGCGGCATGCCGGCTCGCGACGATGACTTGACGTGCGCGCTCCCGCGCCACGGCGATAGATCAATTCATGAGGACAGGACGATGCTTTCCAGATTCAGCACCGCGGCTGTCGCCGCCACCCTTTCGCTTGCCACTTCCGCCGCGCTTGCGGGCGCCGGCGACTACGCCTTCGACCCCGTCAATCCGCAGATGAAGAAGGGTGAAGACGTCACGCTCGCCGTTCGCTTGACGAACAAGCAGACCGGCAAGCCCGTGCCGGATGCGGTCGTCTTCAAGACCCGCGTCGACATGGCCCCGGACGGGATGGCCGAGATGGAGTCGCCGGTCGCACCGCTGCCCTCCAAGGAACCCGGTGTGTACGCCTTCAAGACGGACCTGCCGATGGCCGGCCGCTACCAGATCACGCTATCGGCGAAGGTGCAGGGCGAACCCGAGACCGTCATCGGGAAGGTGATCGTCACCGCGACCAAGTGAGCGTTCGGGCGCTGCCTGGCGGCGCCCGACATTCCCCTTTTTCATTCACATGGAAGCGCGCTCCCGGGCGCGCGGATACACGACATGAAAACGCTGCGTCTCCTGACTGCTCTTGCGCTGGGCGGCAGCCTGGTCCTGGCCGGCTACTGGCATTTGAGCCGTGCGCGCGGGCTCCTCGATGCCGACATCATATCCGCTGCGGCTGCCGCTGAGCCAACTCCGCTCTACTACCGCGATCCGGGCGGCGCGCCGCTTTGGTCTGCTGGTCCGAAGAAGGACGAGCGCGGCCGGGACTACCTGCCGGTCTATGACGACGATCAGCCGGTCCGGGCCGTACCGAAGCCGCAGCAGGCGTCCTCGCGGAAAATCCTCTACTACCGCAATCCCATGGGGCTGCCCGACACCTCGCCGGTGCCGAAGAAGGATTCGATGGGGATGAACTATGTCCCCGTTTACGAAGGCGACGACACCGACGACGGTACCGTGAAGCTGTCGCCCGGCAAGATCCAGCGCACGGGCGTGAAGTCCGAGCCGGTCGAGCGCCGCTCGATCCGGGTCTCGGTGAAGGCGCCCGGCACGATCCAACTCGATGAACGCCGCGTGTCGGTGATCGCGATGCGCGCCGAAAGCTTCGTGCAGAAGGTCGCCGACGTGACCACCGGCACGCGCGTAAAGGCGGGCCAGCCGTTGATGGAAATCTACAGTTCGGCCGTCGCTTCCGCGGCGGCGGAGTATCTCGCGACGATCACCTCCAAGACGGTCGGCGGCGTTGAGACGTATGGCCGCGGCTCGCGACAGCGGCTAATCAATCTCGATGTTCCCGACGCGGTTATCGCGGAGATGGACAGGATGCACACCTCGCCCGTCACCATACGCTGGTCTGCGCCGCGCGACGGGATCGTGCTCGAGCGCGGCGCGATCGAAGGTATGCGGGCCAATCCCGGCGACGTGCTGTTCCGGATCGCGGACACCTCGGTCGTCTGGGCGCTGGTCGACGTGGCCGAGCGCGATCTCGGCGACATCGCGGTGGGGCAGTCGGTCGCGGTACGCGCACGCAGTTTCCCGGGCCGAACCTTCACCGGGAAGATCGCCGTTGTCTATCCGCAGGTGAACCGCGACACGCGAACCGTTCGTGTCCGGATCGAGCTTGCCAACGCGGACGCGGTGCTGCTGCCGGACATGTACGTCGATGCCGACATCGACACGGCCGATGCCGCGCCCGTCCTGGCGATACAGGACAGTGCGGTGCTCGACACCGGCAGCCGGCAGAGCGTCCTCGTCGACACAGGGGAAGGGCGTTTCGAGCCGCGGGAGGTTAGGCTGGGCCGTCGCGGCGGCGGTTATGTCGAGGTGCGGGAGGGTCTCTCGGTCGGCGAGGCGGTGGTTACCTCCGCCAATTTTCTGATCGATGCGGAAAGCAACCTGAAAGCGGCGCTGAAGGGTTTTGGTGAGGCGGCGTCGCGAGCCACCGACGCCGGCCCTGGCAACGCAACGGGAGATCGCAAATGATTGCCCGCGTCATCGCCTGGTCGGCGCGCAATCTGCTGCTCGTGCTGTTCGGTACCGGCTTCGCCGCCGCCGCCGGCCTCTATGCCCTGGTTCACCTCCCGCTGGATGCGATCCCGGACCTCTCGGACACGCAGGTCATCGTTTACACCGAATATGCCGGGCAGGCGCCGCAGGTGATCGAGGATCAGGTCACCTATCCGCTGACGACGGCGATGCTCACCGTGCCGAAATCGAAAGTCGTGCGCGGCTTCTCGTTCTTCGGCGTCTCTTTCGTCTACGTGATCTTCGAGGACGGCACCGACATCTACTGGGCCCGCTCGCGCGTGATGGAATTCCTCAACGGTGCGTCGTCCAGGCTTCCTGCCGGTGTCACCCCGACCATCGGGCCCGACGCGACCGGCGTCGGCTGGGTCTACCAATACGCCGTCATATCGAAGGAATTGAACCTGGCGGACACGCGCACGATCCAGGACTGGAATCTGAAGTTCGCGCTGGCCAAGGCCGATGGCGTCGCCGAGGTCGCCAGCATCGGCGGTTTCGTCAAGCAGTACAACGTGGTCCTCGACCCGCAGCGGATGCGCGACCGCGGCATCAGCATGCAAAAAATACGCGAGGCGATCCGCGCCAGCAACGCCGATGTCGGCGGGCGCACCGTCGAGCTCTCCGAGTTCGAATACGTCATCCGCGGCAGGGGCTACATCAAGAGCATCAACGATCTCGGCAACATCGTGCTGAAGACGAGCAACGGCACGCCGGTGTTGCTGCGGGACGTCGCCAACGTCGAGCTCGGGCCGGACGAGCGGCGAGGCATCGCCGAATTGAACGGCGAGGGCGAGGTTGCTAGCGGCATCGTGCTGCAGCGGTTCGGCGTCAACGCACTCGACGTCATCGAAAACGTCAAGAAGCGCTTCGGGGAGATCGCGAGCAGCCTGCCGAAATCGGTCGAGATCGTGCCGGTCTACGACCGGTCCAGCCTGATCTATGCGGCCATCGATACCCTCAAGCACACCCTGTTCGAGGAGAGCATCGTCGTCGGGCTCGTCTGCATCGTGTTCCTTCTGCACGTCCGCAGCGCACTCGTCGCGATCCTGATGTTGCCGGTCGGCGTGCTGATGGCGTTCGGTGCCATGAAGCTGCTCGGGCTGGGATCGAACATCATGAGCCTCGGCGGTATCGCGATCGCGATCGGCGCCATGGTGGACGCCGCCATCGTCATGATCGAGAACGCACATAAGCACCTCGAACGGGCGAGGCCTCATCAGTCTCGCGTGCAGATTCTGATCGACGCAGCATCCGAGGTCGGGCCCGCGCTGTTCTTCAGCCTGCTGATCATCACCGTGTCGTTCATGCCGATCTTCACCCTGGAATCGCAGGAGGGGCGATTATTCAGCCCGCTGGCGTTCACGAAGACCTTCTCCATGGCCGCCGCGGCCCTGCTGTCCGTCACCCTGGTGCCGGCGCTGATGGTGATCTTCGTCCGCGGCAGGATTGTCCCGGAGAGCAGGAACGTCATCAATCGCTTCCTGATCTGGATCTATCGTCCCGTGATCAAGGGGGTTCTGCGCGCCAAGACGCTGGTCATCCTGGCTTCGCTCGTCGTGCTTGCGGTGACAATCTGGCCGGCGCGCCAGCTCGGCACGGAGTTCATGCCGGCGCTGAACGAGGGGACGCTGCTCTACATGCCGACGACGCTGCCCGGCATTTCGGTCACCAAGGCAGCCGAGCTGATGCAGATGCAGGACCGCATCATCAAATCGTTCCCGGAGGTCGCTTCGGTCTACGGCAAGGCGGGACGAGCCGCCACTGCGACCGATCCCGCACCGACGGAGATGTTTGAAACAATCGTCAACCTGAAGCCCAAAGAGGAGTGGCGTTCCGGCCTTACCGTCGACAGTCTTGTCGCCGAGATGGACAAGGCGTTGCAATTTCCGGGCGTCTCCAACGCCTGGACCATGCCGATCAAGGCGCGGATCGATATGCTCTCCACCGGCATCCGCACGCCGGTCGGCGTCAAGGTCATGGGCACGGACCTCGGCGAGATCGACCGGCTCGCGAAGCAGATCGAACGCGTCATCAAGACCGTGCCTGGCACGTCATCGGCCTACGCCGAACGCGGCATCGGCGGCTATTATCTCGAGATCGTTCCGGATCGCGAGGTGCTCGCCCGTTACGGCATATTGATCCAGGACGTTCAGGACACCATCGCGGCCGCGCTCGGCGGTCAGACTGTGACGACGACTGTAGAAGGCCGGCAACGGTTCACGGTGAACATGCGCTATCCGCGTGATCTCCGCGACAATCCCAAGGCCATCGCCAGCGACATCCTGGTGCCGATGCCTTCGGGCGGTGCCGTGCCGCTCGGCGAGGTCGCCAAGGTTGAGCCGGCACGCGGGCCGACCTCGATCCGGACGGAGAACGGTCAGCTTGCGACTTACATCTACGTCGACATCCGGGATCGCGACATCGGAAGCTACGTCGCCGATGCGCAGCGCGCCGTCACCGAAAGCATCAGGTTTCCGGCCGGTTATTACGTGATCTGGAGCGGCCAATACGAATATCTGCAGCGCGCCGCCGCCCGCCTGAAGATCGTCGTTCCGGTGACGCTTACGATCATTTTCCTGTTGTTGTACCTGAACTTCCGGGCGATGACCGAGACCCTCATCGTGATGCTGTCACTGCCGTTCGCGCTGGTCGGCGGCATCTGGATGATGTGGTGGCTCGGCTTCAACCTGTCCGTTGCCGTCGCGGTCGGCTTCATCGCTCTCGCCGGCGTTGCCGCCGAGACTGGCGTGGTGATGCTGATCTATCTCGATCACGCGCTGGTCGAGACAAAAGCCAGGTGCAGCGCTGACGGCAGGGTCTTTACCCGACGAGACCTTCACGATGCCATCATGGTGGGTGCGGTCGAACGCGTGCGGCCCAAGATGATGACAGTGGTCGCAATCATGGCCGGTCTGCTGCCGATCATGTGGAGCACCGGGGCGGGGTCGGAGATCATGCAGCGCATTGCGGTGCCTATGATCGGCGGCATGACGTCATCGACAGTGCTGACCCTCGTCGTGATCCCCGCGATTTTCGGCCTGGTGAAGGGGCGGGGGCTTCCGCCGGGCGAGCGATCGGCTCCTGCCGATGAATGGACCATGCGCGCTCCGCAAGCTGCCGAATAGGTGGGCGGCGAAGGTCGTCGTTCTCGGCAACGTCTCCGCCAACAAAAAACCCGCGGCGGATTGCTCCGCGCGGGTGAATTTTCGATGATGCCATTCTGCCAGTGTTTTGCCCGACGTGTCAAAGGTGAAGGCGCGCTGCGCGGAGGATTCGCATCGCCGTCCGGTTTTCCACAACGCGAGGGGTAGTGGTGGTCGGCCGTTCCGGCCCGCCAACAATCGATAATTTGTCATCGCGAGCCGGGCCGTCTTCATAGGAGGGACGTTCCGCTCCGCCTTTCTACATGATCAAGCTGACCGCAACGCAAAGCATCACCCCGCACAAATGGGTGCATCCGACCAAAGAGCGGTAGGATTGGCAAACACCGAGCAGCGCACAGCAACGCGCTAACGATAGATCAGGGCCCCGACGCAAAGAACCAGCATCGTCAAGCTGAGCGCAACGGTGACGAGGGCGCGCTCGGCTCTGCTGGTAAGCTCTTCTTCGCTCATGACAACTTTCCCTGCCGCAAGGTCAACCTGCATGCCCTCACCTTGTTCCCCGCACGATCGGGATGCGTGAAGCTTGGTGACTCCAACCTGATCCATGCACGCTGCAGGAGGAAGTGCCGCCAACGTGAACCGCTCTCTGCCGCTTGTGTGCAATAGTGCGCCGACGGAAGCTTCCACCAATATCTACGTTCCGGCGTCACCGCCCGATCAGTGGCTTTTATCGGTGATGAGAACGCCTGCTTGCGCTCCCGCCTCCTCCGGAACCGATCGTGCAGTGAGCCAGCGGCGCAAGATCAATGAATCCCACGAAGAGGGGCTTGCAGAAATGGCCGCTCGTCTTCGCTCAACTGCGGAACTGCTCCCGCCAGGGCCGGTGAGAGATGCCGCCCTCAGACGCGCACGCTGGGCTGAAACAAGCTTGTCGTTAGATGATTGGCTCAACTCGCCAGGACTGCAGCCACCGACCTGACGGTGACACCGCCCTGCAGGGATTCAGGCCATGTTCGGTGAGGCTCCAGCAAGAAAAAACCCGCGGCGGATTGCTCCGCGCGGGTGAACTTTCGATGCTGCCATTCTGCCAGTGTTTTGCCCGACGAGTCAAAGCCGAACAGCGCGACGGGCAGGGATGTATCGGTCCGGCAAACGCCTATTTGGTGCAACCAAAATGGCGAATGATTTCAACACCCTCGCTACTGTGCATGGGGTTGTTTTCGCGCTTTTTGTTTTGCGGCCTGCCGAAGCGACGCGCTTTAGCGCCGTGCGCGCGGCGCTTCCGCCTTGGCCGGCGAGTCGGTCTGCGGACCGCAGCTCGCGGCCGCGAGCGAGCCTTGCGCCTGCGGCATCAGGCCGGGCTCTGGGGCGAGCGCCTTCATCACGATCAGGCCGGTGGCGCTGGGGGAATCGATGATCAGGCGGTCGGCGGCGGTGATCTCTTCGTCCTCGGGCAGCTCGTTGTGCTGCGGCTCGGTCATAAGGTCGAGCTCGATCACCTTCTTGCCGGCCGAGCGGTCGTTGATGGCATAATAGGCGATCTCGTTGCGGGTGTAGAACGACACCGAGGTGTAGGCCTGACTGACGGGGACCGTCAGCTTGATCGGGCCGTTCGACAGATCGTAGCGGCAGATCGCCAGCGCAAAGGCCGGATCCATGAACGGCATCGGCGAGGTCTGCGGATCGGTGAGCGGAAGCTGCGTGACGGCGTTGAGCTTGGTCATCGGCGTCAGCCGCGAATAGGCGTCCTGGGTCGCGATCCGCGGCAGCGCCAGCACGCTGACGAGATGGACCACGAGGCCCAGCACCACGCCGGCAACGATGGTGAACAACAGCCGGATCATGAGCAGCCCGCCGTCGTGATGGTGGGCATCGGCGCATCGCGCTGGGTGCGCGTGGCAACGCCGACCGGGGTGTCGTAGAGCCGCAGCATCAGCGCGTAGCGCTCGATGCCGCCGGTCGGCAGCCAGTTGCCGGCGCGCGAGCGCGAGGCGATGCGGATCTCGAACGAGCCGTCGGACTGCCGGACGATCTCCTGACTGGTGAAGCCGTAGCGCTGCAGCGAATTGGGGACGAGATGACCCTTGCGGTCGTAAAGCGTGAGCGTCCAGAACCGCGCCGGCGGCGTCACGCCGGAGACCACGACGTCACAGCGGCCGTCGAGCACCTTCTTCTTGTCGTCCGCGGTCGCCGTGAAGGCGACGCCGTCGCCGGTTCCGATCGGCAGCTCGCCGTTGCGCACGATGGTGGCGCGCGAATAGGGATCGACGTCGGCGGTGCCGGTGCGCGGACGCGCGGTCCAGGGGCCGATGGTCAGCGCGCCGATCTCGGTCCCGCGCGTCGTCGTCATCCAGGTCGCGCCGACGCCCACCACGGTTGCGAGCAGAAGGGCCGTCAATGTGATCAGGATCAGCCGCACTTGTTTCGATCAGTTCTTGTTTCGACTAGTTCTTGCGCGGGGCGGATGCGTTCGCATTCTCTTCCGCATAGTTCTGCGGGAAGGCGAGCGCGCTCGTGGACGATGCCGGCTTGGCTTGCTTGGGATCGGTGGCCGCCGATTTGGTCGCGGTCCTGGCCGCGTCATCCAGCAGCTTCTCGACGCGGACCAAAACGTCGGCGCCGCGCTTGGTCAATACCGGCGGCGGACCGGGCTTGGTCTCCAGCACCTTCGGCGCCGCATTGGCCTGCGCGTTGGCGATCCGCTCGGGCGGCAGCTTCTGGCCCATGCCGATGCCGGCGATTTCCCGCACCTCGACGCCCTGATGCGCCGCGAGCATGATGTCGTGCCAGGTCTGCGCCGGCAGCGAGCCGCCGGTCATCCGGTTCGTCGGCGAATAGTCGTCATTGCCGTACCAGACCGCGCAGGTGAAATTGCCGGTGTAGCCGACGAACCAGGCGTCGCGATAGGCATTGGTCGTTCCGGTCTTGCCGGCGGTCGGAATGCCGTCGAGGGCTGCGCGGCGCGCCGTGCCTTCGCTGACGACGTGGCTCATCATGCCGGCCATGTCGGCGGCCACGGAGGCGGGGATCGCCTGGCGCGGCTTCGGCCCGTCGCGGTCCCAGCGCCAGACTGGATCGCCCGCGCCGGTGCGCACTTCCAGCACGGAATGCGGCGTCACCGCCTTGCCGCGGTTGGGGAAGGTCGCATACGCCACCGCGTGCTCGAGCACGGTGACTTCGTCCGAGCCGATCGGCAGCGACGGCGTGTCGGGCAGCGGCGCCTTGAGGCCGAAGCGGCGGGCGACCTCGACGATCTTGGCGCGGCCGACCTTGGCCGGGTTCTGCGCTTTGGGCTCGTTCTTCTGGCCGATCGCGATCGACAGCTTGACGGGTACCACGTTGATCGAACGCGTGATCGCCTGCGTCAGCGTCACCGAGCCGGAATAGGAATGGCCATAGTTCTGCGGGCACCAATTGCCGATGCAGACCGGGCCGTCGACCACGATCGAATTCGGCGTGAAGCCGTTGAGGAGCGCGGTGGTGTAGACGTAAGGCTTGAACGACGAGCCCGGCTGGCGATAGGCGTCGGTGGCGCGGTTGAACTGGCTGGCGCCGTAGTCGCGGCCGCCGACCATGGCGCGGATGCCGCCGTCGAGATCGGAGACGACGGTCGCGGCCTGGGTCGCGTGATAGTCGCGGCCGAACTGGCGCAGCTGGTTCTCGACCGCGTCTTCCGCCGCCTTCTGCACATTGGTGTCGATCGCGAGCCGGACCACGAAGACGCGCTCGGTGTAGGATTTCGGGAAGGTGTCGACCAGCTTGCGCATCTCGTCGAAGGCGTAGTCGAGATAATAATTCGGCGACGCCTCGTAGCGGCGGTCGACCGCGAAGGCGGGATTGCGGCGGGCGCCGAACACCTGGCCCTCGGTCATGAAGCCGGCGTCGACGAGATTGTCGAGCACCACGTTGGCGCGGGCGCGGGCGGCGGGCAGGTTGATGTGGGGCGCGTATTTGGTCGGTGCCTTGAACAGGCCGGCGAGCATCGCGGCTTCGGCGAGCGTCACGTCTCGTGCCGACTTGTTGAAGTAGAAATGCGCGGCGCCGTCGACGCCGAAGGTGCCGCCGCCCATATAGGCGCGGTCGAGATACAGCTTGAGGATCTCGTTCTTGGTCAGGCGCCATTCCAGCCAGACCGCGAGGAAGGCTTCGTTGACCTTGCGCTCGATGGTGCGCTCGTTGCTCAGGAACAGGTTCTTGGCGAGCTGCTGGGTGATCGAGGAGCCGCCCTGGCGGACGCCGCCGGCTTGGGCGTTGGTGACGAGAGCGCGGGCGGTGCCGGCGATGTCGATGCCGAAATGCTCGTAGAAGCGGCGGTCCTCGGTCGCGAGCGTCGCCTTGATCAGCACGTCCGGAAAATCTTCCAGCGGGATCGAATCGTTGTGCTTGATGCCGCGGCTGCCGATCGGGTTGCCGTAACGGTCGAGGAAAGTCACCGCGAGGTCGGACTTCTTCAGCCAGTCCTCGTCCGCGGTCTCGCGGAAGGCGGGGATGGCGAGGGTTAGCATCACAACCAGGCCGCCGAGGCCGAGGGTCGCAGCCTCCGACAGCGGCTCGATGAATACCCAGCGCTTCCACCGCCCGACATAGAAGCGGTCCATGAAGGTCGAGTAGCGCTCGTAGAGCTCGCGGATGCCCTTGGCCGAGGAGAACAGCGAGGAGTCGATGCGCGCATCGAGATCCAGGAAGAAATTCCGGATCCGGGCTTTCCAATGCGGTGGTATGATCTGGCGCACCTAGAACCCTTGCGGCTTGGTTCAAAAGCGTTCAAGCACCCGGCCGGGGCGGCATCGAGACGTCTTGCGGGAGTGTTGCGGCAAACCCAAGGCGCCCGGCCAGCGACGGTGGGGACTTGCTGTTCCTTCTAGCCGAGCAGGGCCTATAAACCAATGGTCACGCTTGCGATTTTGAACAACAGGCCTAATTGACCCCGGTTCATTACGGGCCTCACGCGGGCGTTGCTTGCAGCCCCAGGGCGGCACGCCCTAGATGGCACCAGCCGTAGCTCTTTCGAACTTTTGTTGAGGCGCATGACCGCAGCTCCCAAACGACCTTCAGGCCAGGAAGGATTCTTCTGGAAAACCAAGACGTTGGAAGAGATGTCGGGGCCCGAATGGGAGAGCCTGTGCGACGGCTGCGGCCGCTGCTGCCTGAACAAGCTCGAGGAAGAGGGCACCGGCGACATCTACTTCACCCATGTCGGCTGCAAGCTGCTCGATGGGGTGACCTGCGGCTGCAAGGACTATGCGAATCGTTCCGACAAGGTTCCGGACTGCGTCCGCCTGACCCCGGCCAATGTCCGCACCCTGAACTGGCTGCCGCCAAGCTGCGGCTACAAGCTCGTTGCGGAAGGGCGCGACCTCTATTGGTGGCATCCGCTGGTGTCAGGCGATCCCGACACGGTGCATGAGGCCGGCGTCTCCGTACGCGGACGGGTCGAAGGCAGCGAGGTGGAGATCCCGGACGAGGAGCTCGAGAACCACATCGTGCAATGGCCGGCGCAGCTGCCGAAACGGGCCCGCCTGAAGCGACGTCCGAAGGACTGATCCGCCGCACCAGCTAGATCACTTGTTCGGGATGACCGTCGGGTGGGATGCTCCCATGCGCCGCAGTGCCTGCCTGAGAAGAACTTTGCTGTCTACATTGGGCTGCATAGAACGAATCCTTCGCGGCGTTGCGCCGCCTCATGGCCCCCGATCGAGATGAACAAGTTCGAGCGGCAGAACAGTTCTGCCGACACCCAGACATTGCCCGACGATATCGCCGAGGAATTGTCGCGGCTTCCGAGCGAGGTCTTGAGCGTCGATGACGCTCCCTCGCTTGCGCCGCCGGCGCCACTGTCGCAGGACGAGGTCCGCACCATCGTCATCAGCCTGATGCTGACGATGTTCCTGGCCGCTCTGGACCAGACCATCGTCGCGACCGCACTGCCGACCATCGGACGTCAGTTCCACGACGTCTCCAATCTCTCCTGGGTCATCACCGCCTATCTGCTCGCCTCGACCGCGGTCGCGCCGGTGTTCGGCACGCTCAGCGACATCTACGGCCGCCGCGTGATGATCATCATCTCGCTCAGCCTGTTCGTCGCGGGCTCGGTGCTGTGCGCAATCGCTCCGAACCTGCCGATGCTGATTCTTGCGCGCGGGCTCCAGGGGCTGGGTGGCGGCGGCATCATGCCGGTGGTGCAGACCGTGATCTCCGACGTCGTGAGCCCACGCGAGCGCGGCCAATATCAAGCCTATTTCTCCAGCGTCTGGATGGTCGGCGGCATTCTCGGCCCGGTCATCGGCGGCGTGTTCGCCGAGCATCTGCACTGGTCGATGATCTTCTGGATCAATGTGCCGCTCGCAGCTGCTGCGATCGCGCTGCTGTTGCCCAGGATGAAGAAGATCCCGGTGTTCCACCGCAAGCGCAAGGTCGACTGGCTGGGTGGCGTGCTGCTGATGGCCTCCGCCGTCGTCTTCATGCTGGTGCTGACTTGGGGCGGCACGCGCTTCCCGTGGCTCTCGCCGACCGTGCTTGCGATGGTGGGCGGCGCCGTCGCGCTCGCGGTCACCTTCGTGTGGCACGCGCGCCGCGCGGACGAGCCGTTCCTGCCGCTGCCGCTGCTCGGAGGATCGGTTGTGCCGTTCGGGCTTATGGCCGGCGGCTGCGCGCTCGGTGCGATCACGGGCCTCACCGTGCAGCTGCCGCTCTATTACGAGGCGGTCTATCATCTCAGCGCCAGCGAAGCCGGCCTTGCGCTGATCCCGCTCGCGGCGGTCTCGACCGTCGGCGCAGCCGTCGCCGGTCGCACCATGGCGCGCGCCAAGCACTACAAGCGGGTCGCCATTGTCGGAACGTCCTGGGCTGCGCTGTGCGGCCTCGGCCTCACCTTGACGACGTTGCCGCTATGGGCGCTGCTGACGCTGATGGCTGCATTTGCGCTTGGCCTCGGCACCACCTTTCCGGTCTGCGTGGTCTCGGTGCAGAATTCGGTCGCCCGTCCGCAGGTCGGCACCATCACCGGCGCGTTGAACTTCTTCCGCTCGCTGATGTCATCGTTCACGGTCGCGGCGTTCGCGGCCATCCTGCTCATCGCGCTCGGTGCCGACGTTCCGCTCGCCGGCGAGCATCACGGCGCCGTCAATGCGATCCCCGCCGACGACATGCGGCATGCGTTCCGTTACGTGTTCGGCGCCGCCACGGCGCTGATGGCCGGCGCCGCGCTCTGCCTGATCATGATGGAGGAGCGCCCGCTGGCCGGTCCCTCCACGACGCAACCCGTTGAGATGGCGGAGTAGGAACCGCTAGCCGCGGCCTCCATCCGGAAAGCTGCTGTTTCGCGGCAATCGAATCGTGAACTCGGTGAACGCGCCGGGCTCTGTCGCGACGTCGATGGTGCCGCGGTGCTGCTTCACCACGATGTCGTGGCTCATCGACAATCCGAGGCCGGTGCCTTCGCCGGCTGGCTTGGTGGTGAAGAACGGATCGAACATCTTTTCCTTTACCTCGTGCGGAATGCCGGTGCCATTGTCGCGGATGCGGATCTCGATGCTGTCGCCCCGGTCGCGTGTCGCGGCGATCACCACCGGCTCGTAATCGGCGGCGCCGTCATCCGACTTGCGCTTGGCCACCGCGTGGAAGCCATTCGAGATCAGGTTCAGCAGCACCCGGGTGATCTCCTGCGGAAACACTTCCGCTTGCCCGGCCGCCGGATCGAGCTCGCGCTTCAGCGTCACGTCGAACTGCGGCTTCTCGGCGCGGGCGCCGTGATAGGCGAGGTTGAGACTCTCCTCGACCAGTGCGTTGATGTCACTCAGCCGATGCTCGCCGCCGCCCTCGCGGGAATGAAGCAGCATGTTCTTGACGATGGAGTCGGCGCGCCTGCCATGCTGCACGATCTTCGCGAGATTGCCCTTCAGGAGCCCGGTTAGCTCGTCGACCTCGCTGCGGATCTCGTCCGCGAGTGGGACAGGCGCGAGCGCCTGGTTCAGCTCGTCCGTCAGCTCGGCGGAGAGCGATGCAAAATTGTTGACGAAGTTGAGCGGGTTCTTGATCTCGTGCGCGATACCGGCCGTGAGCTGGCCGAGCGAGGCCAGCTTCTCGGTCTGGACCAGCCGGTCCTGGGCAGCGCGCAAATCGTCGAGCGATTTGGCGAGATCCCTGGTGCGGTCCTGCACCTCGTTGAACAGGCGCGTGTTCTCGATGGCGATCACGGCCTGGTCGGCAAAGGTCTTGAGCAGGGCGATCGCCTTGTCCGGGAAGGGACCGGCCTCCGGCCGCGTCACGCCGATGGTGCCGATCGCGACGCCGTCGCGCAGCATCGGGATCACGAGGATGCTGCGATAGCCTCGCGTCCGCGCCAGCTCTCTCATGGCGTCCGTGAGGTCGGGCTCGTTCTGCATGTCGCTGCGGAAGGCGAACTCTCCGCTCGTCGCCACCCGGCTGTGAATGCCGGATGCCGACAGCGGCGCCGGGAACGAGCTGAGCAGCTCTTCGTTGCCGGCTTCGTTGTCGGTGCTGAAGGCGGCCAGGTACAGCAGGCCGTCGATGACGCGAGTGACGGTGGAGGAATGTCCGCCGACCAGGGACTTGGCGCTGTCGGAGATTGCCTGGAACACCGGCGTCACATCCGCGGGCGAGGCCGCGATCACTTTGAGGATGTCGGCGGTCGCGGTCTGCCGTTCCAGCGCTTCCCTCGTTGTGTTGAACAGGCTGACATTCTTGATCGCGATCACCGCCTGGTCGGCGAAGGTCTGCAGCAGCCGCACATGATGCTCGCCGAATGCGCCGGTCGCGCGCCGCGTGGCGATGATGATTCCGATGGCCTCGCCGTCGCTCATCAAGGGCGCGAACAGCATGCTGCGGTAGCCGCGGGCGCGCGCGATGTCGCGGGCTGCCGGTTCGACCTCGGTGTCGGGCAATTGCGCCGCCACACCATCGGCGACGAGCTGGTAGGGCGGGAACTGCGCGAATGGCACCGGGAACGAGGACTGCAGCACGCGATCGCCGGCCGGATCGGTCGGCGTGAACGCCGCAAGGTGCGCGGCGCCGCCGATGTAGCGCAACACCGCCGTAGAGAAGCCGCCGATCAGGCGGTTGGCGTTGGCGGCGATGGCATCGAATACCGGCTGCACGTCGGACGGGGAAGCGGCCATCACTTTCAGAATGTCGGCGGTGGCGGTCTGTCGTTCCAGCGTTTCGCGCGTCTCGTTGAACAGCCGCGCATTCTCGATCGCGATCACCGCCTGGTCGGCAAAGGTCTGGAGCAGCTGCACGAGGTCGGCTGCAAACGCGCCGGGCTCCGCGCGCGTGACGCTGATCATGCCGACGGGCGTACCCCGATTCATCAGCGGCATGAACAGCACGCTGCGGAAGCCGCGCAGCCGCGCAAGGTTCCGGTTCAGCTCCGGGACCTCCGCGGCTTCGCTATCTGGAAACTGGATCGTCTCGCCGCCACGCACCAGCGCGAAGGTCGGAAAGTCGGCAATCTTGCGCGGGAACGACGCCTTGAGTCCTTCGTCCGCCTCGGGGCTGGTTGGTGTAAACGCCACGAGGTGGAGCTCGTCCTCGATGAACTGAAGCACGGTGGCGGAGAAGCCGCCGAGCAATCGCCGGGAGCTGGACGCGATCGCCTCGAAGACCGGCCGGGCATCGGACGGAGAGGCCGCGATGGTGCGCAGAATCCCGGCACTGGCGCTCTGACGATCGCGCGCAGTCGCAAGCTCGCTTCGAAGCTGCGCGTTTTCGGCTGCTGCCGACTGCAACAGGCGCTCGAATTCCTCGATGTCGTCGGAAGGGGTGGTCATTCGCAATCCGGCTTGCTGCCGCGACATGCGCGGCACCAACGCGGATTATCACATCTCCTGCGGCCGGAGCCAGCGTCCGCGACAGCGAGTTTTGTGGCCAGAATCCGGCCAGTTTTACGTGCCCGGCCGCGACACCTCGGTCTCCTTGCTGGTGATGAACTCCAGCAGCACGGGAACGCCTTCCTGCGTCTTCTGGATGCCGCGCCTGATCGCGGGGATGATGTCCTCGGGTCTCGTCACCCGCTCGCCATAGCCGCCGAAGGCGCGTGCCATCGCGGCGTAGTCGCCGGAAATGTCGGTCGAGCGATATTTCTCGGTCGAGACCGGCATCACTTTCAATTCGATCGCCATCGAGAAATTGTTCAGCAGGATCGACATGATCGGAATGCGCTCGCGCACCGCGGTCTCGAAATCCATGCCGGTGAAGCCGATCGCCGCGTCGCCCCAGACATTGATGCAGAGCTTGTCGGGCTTTGCGAGTTTCGCGCCCATTGCGAGCCCAAGGCCGTAGCCGAGTTGCGTCGTCTTGCCCCAGCCGAGATAAGTGAGGGGCTCGACCGCCTTCCAGAACGGCGAGAGCTGGTCGCGCGGACTGCCTGCATCGTGGGTGATGATGGTGTTGCCGATGTCCACGGTATGTTGCAGGTCCCACAGCACCCGGTAGGGGCTCAAGGGCGCATCATTGCTGGTGAGCTTCGGCATCCATTTCGCCAGCCACTCCTTGTGCGAGGCCGCGATCTCCGCCGCGACCGCCGATGCGTCGCGATCCGCGGTGACGGTCTTGCCGATCTCCTCCAACAGCGCATCAAGCACGAGCCCGGCATCGCCGACGAGGCCGATCCTGGCTTCCACGTCCTTGTTGAGATGGTTCGGATCGAGCGTCGAGTGGATGATGGTTTTGTCTTTCGGCATCGCAATGCCGAAGCTTGTTTCAGTGAAGGAGCAGCCGATGCCGAAAATGACGTCGGCGTCGGCCAGAAACTTCGGCACCGCGCGCGGCACCGCAAGGCCGCCGGAGCCAAGCGAGAGTGGATGCGTTTCCGGGAAGGACGATTTGCCCCCAAGGCTGGTGGTGACGGGAATGGCGAGCCGTTCGGCCAGCCGTTTCAATTGCGGCCAGGCCTGCGCGTAATGTACGCCCTGGCCGGCATAGATCACCGGGAGCTTGGCGTTGACGAGCAGGTGGGCCGCCTCCTTCACATGAACGGGGTCCGCGCCGTAGCGGGTGCGCAGCACAGGCGTGTAGTTCAGCGGCTCCGGTACATCTTCGTTCCACATGTCGGCGGGGATCTCGACGATGACAGGCCCGCCGCGGCCGTTTTTCAGCTTGGTGAAGGCGCGGCGAAAAATGTTGGCGACTTCCGCGGCGAGGATGATCGGTTCCGACGATTTCGAAAACGCCTTCATCGCCGCGCTGGAATTGAAGTTCGGCTCGATATGCGCAAGCCGGCGCTGATAGCCCATCGGCAGCACCAGTACGGGAACGGATTCGCCGTAGCATTGCGCGACGCCGCCCATCGCATTCTCCGCACCGGGGCCATGCTGCATGCAGAACGCGCCGATCGAGCGTCCCGATGTCACCCGCGAGATCGCATCCGCCATGTGGATGCCGACGCGCTCCTGCCGTACCATCACCGGCCGGATATCGGCCTTCGCCGCATGCTCGATCAGATGGTTGACCGGATAGCCGCAGAGGATCTCGATCCCCTCGCGCTTCATGATTTCCGCAATCGCGGTGCCGAGCTTCATGGCGTCTCTCTCCCTGGGGCAGGCCGGTTGGTCCGGCTGATTAGGGGAGAGAGGATCAGGAAATTGGCGTAGGGTAAAGCACAGCTCGATGCCCGCGGAGGTAGGTCAGCCATGCAGCAGGCTGCCGTAGCCCGGATGGAGCGCAGCGCAATCCGGGGCCGTTCCACCGGAAAGACCAATGACGAATTCCGCTGCGCTCCATCCGCTACGACTGCTACTTGCAGCTTTGGCAGATCATCAGCTTGCGTTTCAACGCCTCGTCTTCTTGATCAATCAGTTGCTCAGCGGCGCCTTTAGCACCCGGATCGGCTCTGGACCCCTTCGCCGTGCGAGACCTCACCGGCGGGACTAGCAGGCTCGAGGTGTCATTGCCGTCGCCGGCGCCTACGCTGAAGCCATCGTAGTCGACGGCCGGGTTCGGCGCCGATGGAAGCCCGCCGATGACCGGCGGCGAAGCCTCTCTGATGGATGCTGCCGGCGGAGGTCTGGAATTTTTAGCGCCCGCATGCGGCGGCGATGCATTGGGCGGAGAAAGCGAAACCGGCGGCGCGGCCGAAGTCTGTCCTCGCGCGCTGTCCTGCGACCAGACGCCCACAAAGATGAGGCTGAAAGCCAAAAGCATCACGCTTCTCATCCGCATCCTTCAAGCAGCTGTGGTTGGTGGATTGACGTGTGAAGGGTATCAGGACTCACATCGTCCTCAAAGCGCCGCAGCCCGGATTTCGTAGCCGGGAGTATGGTTCACAAAGCGTGACCGGCCCGCCGCGCACCAAGCCAGGCGCGGTCAAGTCAAAGAGGAATTTAACGCTTGTGCCCTAACTTGCGCTCGCCATGAGTGACCAGGTCGTCCACAGCGAGGTTCAACCGTTTTCGGCGCGTGCGGCGCTCCCTTGGCTGGTGAGCCTTGGCGTCTATGTCCTGCTGCTGATCCTTGGACCGCGGCTGCTCAATGATCCCGACAGCTATTCTCATATCGAGGTCGGGCGCTGGATCATCGCGCACGGCACGCTGCCGGCGAGCGATCCATTTTCCTTTTCGAGGTACGGCGCCCCCTGGATCACCTTCGAATGGCTCTCGGAGATCATCTACGCCGGAGCCTACGCGCTTGCCGGCTGGCAGGGCGTCCTCGTCGTCGCCGCCGCGGCGATAGCGCTCGCCTTTGGCCTGTTCACGTTCTTCCTGCTGCGCGAGCTTTCGCCAATCCATACGCTGCTCATGGTGATCGCGGCCGTCATCCTGTTGGCGCCGCATATGCTGGCGCGGCCACACGTGCTGGTGCTGCCGTTGATGGTGACCTGGGCGGCTGCCCTGGTACGCTGCATGGATCGTGGTGGACCTCCGCCGTATTGGGCTCTTCCGCTGCTGGTCGTGTGGGCCAATCTGCACGGCAGTGTGGTGCTGGCGCTTGGACTGATCGGGCCAGCGGGGCTCGAGGCGCTGCTGCGCGAGAAGCGCAGCGAATGGCCACGCGTATTCCTGCGGTGGCTGCCATTCACCGCGCTTGCGGTCGTAGCGTCCTGCCTGACACCCTACGGGCCGGAACCGCTGCTGATGCCGCTGACCACACTCGGCCTCGGCCCCGCGCTCGGTTGGATTGCGGAATGGCGGCCGCAGGATTTCAGCCACATAGGCTTCTTCGAGTTGCTGCTGCTGGCCGCGATCTTCGCGCTCTCGCGTGGCGTGACGCTGCCGGTCGTCCGTACCTTGGTCGTGATCGGCTTGCTGCATTTCGCGCTGGCCCAGATCCGCAATGCGGATCTGCTGGCCATGCTGGCGCCGCTCTATCTGGCGGCTCCGCTGGGGCGGAAGTTCGGTGGACCGGTTGGGGAAGATGCCGCCGGCTCGTCGCGCGGCCTGAACCTGGTCGCGCTCGGTGTGTTGATCGTGGCGAGCGGGGCGACACTGGCCCGTGATATACGGCCGGCTCCAGCCATTACCCCTCAGGCTGCCGTCGCTGAAGCTAAACTCGCCACGGCGGGGCACGTGCTCAACGATTATTCCTTCGGCGGCTATTTGATCTTTGCCGGCATTCCCACCTTTATCGATGGTCGCGGTGAACTGTACGGGGGGGCGTTCATCAACCGCTACAATCGCGCCCTGGCGCTGCTCGACCTCGGCGACTTTCTCAAGTTGCTCGACGAATACAACATCGGCGCGACGCTGCTCGCGCCGGGGACGCCCGCGATAGCGATGCTGGACCGGCTGCCCCGATGGCAGCGCGTCTACAGCGACGACGTGGCGGTCGTGCACAAGCGGCGGGACATGCCGCAAAGATAGATCAAGCGGTCCCGAAGGCGGCGTATTGGCCGCCGAGCGGCACGCCGCTCAGCGTGTGTTCGAGGCGCCGCGCCGGCCTTGTGTCCCAGGGCAGCAGCAGGAAATGGCGCGCACCGATCTCGCGCAGGCCGCCGGAAGCCATCAATTTTCGGGTTGTGCCGGCCCCGAGCAACACGGCGTCCCGGTCGAACTCACAACGCGCGACGGCAAGGCGGGTCAGCGGGTTGTACGGATTGTGCTCGATGACGCAGACGAGTCCCCCGGAGCGCGTCACGCGCCGCATCTCCGCGATGAATTGCGCCCATTCGGTTGGCACGACGTGGTGCATCACGCAGACGGCCGTGACCAGATCGAAGCTGGCATTGTCGAAAGGAAAGGTGCGGCCGTCAAACTCGCGGTAGTCGACCCTGCCGTTGTCAGCGCGTGCCTGCGCCAGGCTGGCCGAAGAAACGTCGATACCGCTCAAGCGGCCGACCATGCCGTGCAGCAGGGGATGAAGGCTGCCGACGCCGCAGCCGACGTCCAGCATATCCGGCCTCTCCGTGTCGAGCCGCTGCGCGATCAGATTGCCCAGGAGATCGGCCTTGGCGCGCATGAAGAAATGATGCGGCAAGCCGGAGAAGTCGATCGAGGATTGGACCACGTCACGGTAGTTGTCGTGATAACCGTCGAAGAGTTCGGTCATGCGCTGGGTCACTGGTTGACGGCGTGGATCGCGGGTGCGGCCGCCGCCTCGTTGCGGTCGAAGCCGGCGCGGGTCTGCACGACGTAGAGCGGGCGACGTTTCACCTCGGCGTGGATGCGGCCGACGTAAAGCCCCACGATACCCGTCATCAGCATGTTCATTCCACACAGCAGGGACACGACGACCATCGTCGAGGACCAGCCGGTGACGAGATGACTATCGTTGCTGAGCCACAACAGGATCACCCAACCGCCGTAGAGCAGTGCGAGTCCCGAGACGGTCAATCCGCACCAGATTGCGAGCCGCAAGGGCAGATCGGAAAAGCCGAGCGCGGCGTTCATCGCGAGCCGCACCATCTTGAACAGTGGATATTTGGTCTCACCCGCTGCGCGCTCGAGGCGGTGGAAGGTGACCTCGGCCTGCCGGAAGCCGAGCCAGGCGATCATGCCGCGTACGAAGCGGTCCTGCTCCGGCATCTGCCGAAGCGCGTCGAGCACCTTGCGATCGATCAGGCGGAAGTCGCCGACATCGGCGGGAATGCCGACCGAGGACATCCTGCCGAGAAGCCGGTAGAACAGATGCGCGGTCGCGCGCTTGAATCGGCTTTCGCCGTCGCGCGACAGGCGCCGGGCGTGGACGATGTCGTTGCCTTCCTGCCATTTTGCGATCAATTGCTCGATCACTTCGGGCGGATCCTGCAAGTCGGCATCCATGACGATGATCGCTTCACCTTGCGCGGCGTCCATGCCGGCAGTAATGGCGATCTGATGGCCGAAATTTCGCGACAGGCCGATATAGCGAAAGCGCGGGTCGCGCGTGGCGAGCGCCTGGAGCACGATCGAGCTGGAATCACTGCTGCCGTCGTCGACGAAGATTGCTTCTGCCGGCCCGTCGAGCCGGGACAAAACCAGGTCGAGCCTGCGCAGCAGCACCGGCAACACCGCTTCCTCGTTGAATACGGGGATGACGAGGCTGTAGCGGATCGACTGGAAATTGGCCGCCATGCGAGAGAGTCCAACTCGTTGCAGGAGCGGAAGTCTATGCCGGCGGTCGTTAAGGTCGCCTTGCCACAACCATTAAGGATATGGGGCACCGCGGGTGGCCTCCAATAAGCGGTGCGGGTGGTGACGCGCGATTAACCACGCTGGGCAGCCGCGGCTTTGGCCCAGGACTTGCGGCCTAGGACTTGCGGCCTAGAACCTGCGGCGGATCTTGTAGAGAACAAATCGCTCCGAAGTGTCCAGCGCTTCCAGCAGATCCGGCAGCGGGTTTGCGACCCGCGGCCCGAGGACGTAGAGATAGTCGTAATCCTGGTGCCAGGTGCGGACGAACGGCGGAACGCCAGCCGGCGGCCGGCTTGCCGCAATCGCGGTAAGCACGCCCAGCGGCACCGGCCCCCCGTAGGGAATGGCAAGATGGCGCACGTCCTCGCGGGCCCGCACGGGCTGCTTGCCCGCTTCCGTGAATAGATTGGGCACGAACGCGTTGGCATAGTGCACAGCGAGCGTAGGCGCATAATACATCGGATATGAGGTAAGGTCGGCGAAGGGCGGGTCTCCATTGTCGTCCGTGCTGGCGACCAGGATGCGCGAGCCGCGATCGATCTTGTGGAACGACTCGACGATGGCCGCATAGTCGGTGCGGTAAGGCAACCACACCGCGAGCACGACGGCGAGATTGATCAGTATGACGCCACTGATCGCGGCGAGCGCTGCCATTCTCCATGCTCGGCTGGGCAGCGTCATCGAGCAGAAGGCCGGCAGGATCAGAGCCGCAGCGGGAATCACGCGAAGGTCGACGAACGAGGTTCCGAACAGCTTCGAGGGAATGACGACGTACAGCAGCGCGAAGCCGATCGCGAGCCAGATCCCGGCTGCCTCGAGCTTGAGGACGCCGCGTCTTGCCGCGAAAAGCAGCGCGATCGTCAATGCCAGCCCGGTCGCCGCCGCGACCGTCAGATTGTAACCGTTCATGATGCGCAACGGCCAGATCGGCTTGAATCCGAGGAACCAGCTCGTTCCTTCGCTTCCGATCGATCCCGCGGTCATGCGCATGATCCCAAACAGGGCAAGCGCCGGTAGAGCCAGCGCGCCGAGCCGCGCGGCGGCGACCCCGTACGAAATTCGCCCATGGCGGATGCGCGAGAGCTCGTAAAGGCCGAGCGTCGCGCCATAGATGCCGAGGGAGAAGAAATGCGCCGTAAACAGCGCAGCGACGAACACCATGTTGACGACGAAACGCAGTGGCCATGGGCGTTCCGCGAGCATCAGATAGACGGCGATGCCGCAGAGAGCGAGGCCCAGTCCGAACTCGAAATTCACGAAGCCCCAGGCGAACGGCAGACAGTAAAGGAAAGCCAGCGCCGCAAAGCCGGCGAGATGGACCCGTCCCTTCCGGGCCCATTCGAGCAAAAGCGCGCCCCCGACGATCAGCAATTGGCTCAGGAGCAGAAACAGCCGTGTGGCATTCTCGACGCTGATCAGCCGTGCCATCTGCGGGACCAGCAGATCCATTCCAAGGTTGGGATAGAATGCCCAGGCCACTTCGTAATGCGGATTGGCGTTGGGGGTGCCGTTCTGGCTCAGGATATACATCCGGGCGAGATGATTGGGATAGTCGACCATCGCGGGGATAGGGGTCAGCAGTACCGGAAGAAACGACGCGGTCGCCAGGACAGCAAGGACGGTGATCGCCACCGACCGGTCCGAGCCAAGACGGGCCCGGATTGTCGAGGTCGGCTTGTCGGAAGGAATCATGTCATCGGGCCGCTGCAGTTTGAGCTTACGCTCTACGATGGCGCAGCCGCACGACACAACGTCATAATGCGAACTTCGCGAGAATCGAACAGGGGTCGCCGCTGCAGCGGAACGAGGAGCCCGTCACCTGGCGCGTTGCACGCGGACTCGTGCTGACGGGATTGCGGCCTGCCTATGCCGGCTACTTCACCGCCGCGCTGATCGAGTTGAATTTGCCGCTCAGGAGTGCGCTGCCCGTATTGTTCACGGCCGCGATGATCGCAAACGCGATCCCGGTGGCGATCAGACAATACTCGATGGCAGTGGCACCGTTTTCATCGGCAAGAAATGACTTGAGCAAAGTCATCGTCAACTCCTGTTCATCCGTCCAACTTAGGCTGGTGCCGTTTTCGGAATGGTAAATTGATTCACTAATTTTTCGTGGGCGCATCAAAACGCAGGTGGATGGTCCTCACCTGCCGTTTGATATGGTGTCATCGATTGACTTAAGGTTTCGTCACCCAATTCGGACGCATTTGGCGATGTCGTCATGGCGTCTCAGGACGAGATCTGGCGTTCCGGCGCGGCCTTCTCGGAGCGTTTCAGCACTGCTGCCAGGCGTCCGACCAGATAGCTCATCGCCCACGGCTGCGCCCGCGCGGAGCGGCCGGCGGGGCTTTCTTCCTCGGCCGCGTCGTTGACGATGCCGATGTAGTTTTTTCTGGCGTCCTGCTGCTGCACGAGGCTGTGAATCCCGAGTCTAATCAGGGGCGAGCATGCTGCGCTGAGCGGGTACCGGCGGTTAATTTTGTCTTCCGTAGGATTACGTGCCGCCGCCGGCCGCAGGTGGACGCTGAAAGCGCGGGCTTGGCTTAACGGATTGTTGAGCCTGTTCTCGAGCGGGGTGCCGGGCTCAGTCACCGACGTCCGCATTCAGCGCCCGTAACACCGCGATGCGGGCGAACATCATCCAGCCGCCGCCGGTCTCGGCCGCGTTGATCAGGGTTTCGATCGCGATCTGCCAGTGGCTCGCATGCTGCGTATCCTCGGGCAGTCGCATGATGTGATCGGCAGCTTCTTGCAGCGTCCGCAGCTTGCGCCCGCCACGTAACGAAATGGGGTCGTCGAACGCGGTCGACCAGGGCATGTCAGGTCGGCCGACCGGCGAGGGGAGGTATCACGGCGTAGCCGCTGGTGCGATGCTGCTAGCCGGCCTTCTTCGCCCGCGCCTGCGCGCGCACCGGCTTGTCGGCTTTTTTGGGAGCGGCTTTCGCAGCAGCGTCCTTGCCGCCCTTGCCGGCGATCGGCAGCAGCATCTCGCGCTGGCCTTCGACGCGCTTCTTCGGCTTCTTGCCCTTGACGGTGTCCTTGGTCGCATCCCTGGCCACCTTCACCGCGGGACCTGCGTCCTTCTCGTTCGCGATGCTCTTCTTCAGCGCGTCCATGAGGTTGATGACGTTGCCGCCGGTCTTCGGCGCCGCTTTCGCGGTGATGGGCGCGCCGCTGCGCTTCTTGTTGATGAGGTCGATCAGCGCGGTCTCGTAATGGTCCTCGAACAGCTCGGGCTCGAACGCGCCGGACTTCTTCTCGACGATGTGCTTTGCAAGGTCGAGCATGTCCTTGGTCAGCTTCACGTCCTGGATGTCGTCGAAATAGTCCTTCTCGCCGCGCACCTCATAGGGGTAGCGCAGCAGCGTCCCCATCAGGCCGCTCCCGAGCGACTCCAGGGCGATGATGTGCTCGCGGTTGGTCAGCACCACGCGGCCGATCGCGACCTTGTCCATGCTCCGGATCGTCTCGCGGATCACCGCAAAGGCGTCGTGGCCGACCTTGCCATCGGGCACGAGATAATAGGGGCGGATCAGATAGCGGCTATCGATGTCGGTCTTCGGTACGAACTCATCGATCTCGATCGTGTGGGTAGACTCCAGCGCGATGTCGTCGAGTTCGTCCTTGGTGACCTCGATATAGGTGTCGGTGTCGACCTTGTAGCCCTTGACGATGTCCTCCGAGGTCACCTCGTCACCGGTCTCGGCGTCGACCTTGAGGTACTTGATCCGGTGCCCGGTCTTGCGGTTGATCTGGTTGAACGAGACCTTCTCGGTATCCGAAGTGGCCGGATAGAGCGCGACCGGGCAGGTCACGAGCGACAAACGCAGAAAACCCTTCCAATTGGCGCGGGGGGCCATGGGCTACTCCAAACGCAACGGGGACAGAACACGAAGATACCATCGGGGAACAACGAATCATAGCAAGGCGGTTCGCTGAATCTTGCAACTGCGTTAACCGGCCGCCCGGTGCGCGGTTGCAGCCTGATCCGGCCGCAAAGGCCGGAACATCATATCCCATCATGCGTTGCCACGGGACATTCCGCCGCGAGGAGTCGCGGCCATCCGACGCGACGCCCAGAAATTGAGGTCACCATGGCAACCACGCGAGACCAACGTCAGATCGTGGAAACTCCAACCGAGGCGCGCCAAGGCGAGCCCGGGCCGTCGGTGGCGGCGCTGCTCGCCATATCCACCGGGCTCGCGATCCTGATCCTCGCCGTCATCTGGTTCGTGTTCTTCCGGACCTGATCGGCAGATCGACCGGACGGTTCGCACCTTCCGACTCGCCGCGTAACGCGGCACATTGCGCCCGCCATGCCGCCGGTTCGTCCGATGGCCTGGCGGGCGCAGTGCGTTGACCGCGAACAGGTCGGATATGACCAAAAAGTAACGCGGCCGGTTCCCCGTGTTCATATTCAGTTCACGCCGGAATTGCTCATCTGTGCGGGTGTTCATGCGGCCTAATCCTGGAGAGAAGCGTGCGCCTGCTCGTCGTTGAGGACGACCCCGATCTCAATCGCCAGCTTACCAAGGCCCTGACCGACGCCGGCTATGTCGTCGATCGCGCCTTCGACGGGGAGGAGGGGCATTATCTCGGTGACAATGAGCCCTACGATGCCGTGGTGCTCGACATCGGCCTGCCGAAGAAGGACGGCATCTCGGTGCTGGAAGCCTGGCGGCGCAACGGCCGCACCATGCCGGTGCTGATCCTCACCGCGCGCGACCGCTGGAGCGACAAGGTCCAGGGCTTCGATGCCGGCGCCGACGACTATGTCGCAAAGCCGTTTCACCTGGAGGAGGTGCTGGCGCGCATCCGCGCGCTGCTGCGCCGCTCCACCGGCCACGCCCAGAGCGAGCTGAGCTGCGGCCCCGTCACGCTCGACACCAGGACCGGCCGGGTCAGCGTATCAGGCAATCCCATCAAGATGACCTCGCACGAATATCGGCTTCTGGCCTACCTGATGCACCATTCGGGCCGCGTCGTGTCCCGCACCGAGCTGGTCGAGCATCTCTACGACCAGGACTTCGATCGCGACTCCAACACCATCGAGGTCTTCGTCGGCCGCATCCGCAAGAAGCTCGACGTCGACATCATCCAGACCGTCCGTGGCCTCGGCTATCTCCTGACCCCGCCGGCCCCTGGCGCTTGAAGCGCGGTGTCTCGAACTATCTTGTCTGGACGTATCTTGGCTTGACGGGCGGCGCGGCAGAGGCCTTGTTCGGGTCATGAGTTCCGACGCCATGCCACCCCGCGCCTCCGGGATCATTCCGATGCCCGCCAGTTCGCTCGCGAACCGCCTGTTCCTGTCGGCGACCGCGTGGCTCGTGGTGATCCTGGCCATCACCGGCGTGGTGCTGTCGTCGGTCTACAAGAACGCCACCGAGCGCGCCTTCGACCGCCGGCTCAATCTCTATCTCCGCACGCTGATCGCCGAGGTCGCCACCCCCGACGAGCCGCCGGATCGCCAGTTCCAGTCGCTCGGTGAGCCTCTGTTCGAGCTGCCGTTGTCCGGCTGGTACTGGCAGATCACGCGGACCGACACCGAAAAGCCGGAGGTGCGCTCCTCGCGCTCGCTCTGGGACAAGAAGCTGCCGAAGCTGGAAGAGCAGGGCACAGAGCTCACCGCCGCCGGCATCCGGATCGCTTATGTCGACGGTCCCGAGGGACAGAACCTGCGGATGGTGGAGCGGCCGGTCGATCTCGGCGCGGACGGCAAATTTCTCGTCAGTGTCGCCGGCGACGATACCGAGATTTTCGACGAGACGCGCAGTTTCGATTACTACCTCGGCGGCACCTTCACCGCGCTCGGCATCGTGCTGCTGCTGACCACGGTGTTCCAGGTCCGCTTCGGTCTCGCGCCGCTCAAGCGCATCTCCGAATCCATCGCGGACATCCGGTCTGGGCGGGCGGAGCGACTCGAGGGCGAGTTCCCGGTCGAGATCGCGCCGCTGGCGCGCGAGACCAACGCGCTGATCGACGCCAATCGCGAGATCGTCGAGCGCGCCCGCACCCATGTCGGAAATCTCGCCCACGCCATCAAGACGCCGCTCTCGGTCATCGTGAACGAGGCCGGCGCGCATGCCACCGATCCGTTCGCGGCAAAGGTGATGGAGCAGGCCGACGTGATGCGCGACCAGGTCGCCCATCATCTCGAGCGCGCGCGCATCGCGGCGCGGGTCTCGGTCGTCGCGACGGTGACGGAGGTTGCACCGGCCATCGAGGCACTGCGGCGGACCATGGAGAAGATCCACCGCGGCCGCGGCATCGTGGTCGAGGCCGAGGCCGATCCGTCGGCGAAATTTCGCGGCGAGCGGCAGGATCTGGAGGAGATGGTCGGCAATCTCGTCGACAACGCCTGCAAATGGGCGGCCTCGCGGGTCTTCATCGAAGTTCTAGTGGAAGCGCCCCATCAGACGAGCGCCGGTCCGCGGCTGCATATCGTCGTCGACGACGACGGCCGCGGCCTGTCGGAGGCCGAGCGCGCGCAGGTCTCACGGCGCGGCCAGCGGCTCGACGAGTCCAAGCCGGGATCTGGGCTTGGGCTGTCGATCGTGACCGAGCTCGCTGCGCTCTACGGCGGCAGCCTCTCACTTGGCCGCGCGGCGACCGGGGGGCTGCGGGCGGAGCTGGTCCTCCCCGGAATATAATGCCTTGTTCCGACATGACTATTTGGCCTGCGGCACGTCGATCCGGACGAAACCCGGGGTATTCGGAGCGACTTCCTAAACGGCTTCTTAAGTGGGCCCACCTATGATCGGGCAGGACGGATCCCACGTCCGCCATTTTACCGTTCATTACCCGGGCGCATGAGCCAGACATCGATCGAGCGGCTGAGGGAATATCTCGCGCAGCTCCCGCCGCAGGCGCAGGCACTGCTGATGCGGGAGTTCGAGCGCGCGCTCGAGCGTGGCCAGGACACGGCCGTGGCAACGCTCGTGCTCGACCAACTGCGCAAGATCGTCCGCAAGACGGAAGCCGACGCGGCCCCACCGCCGCGTACGGACGATCTGTCGCGGTTACTGTTCCAGGTGCTGGAACCATTCCTGGTCGAAGCGGGCGCCCCGATCCGGGCCGGGCAGATCCGCCGCTCTTCGCTGGCTCCGATCTGGCAATGGCTCGGCCGCGACGGTGCTCCGGCCAAGCTGAGCGAATTCGAGGTGGCGCTAGCGCGCATGCCGGCCGACAGTGCAGGGCAGGTCGAAGCGCTGGCCTCGAAGCTCCAGGCGGTCGCCGCGGATGCCATCTTCGAGCTAACGGGGCCGGGCGGGGGTGACAAATCGCGTGCGCTCGCCCGCGTCGGTCCGCCCAACGTGATCGAGGATCTCTATTCGACCGGGGCGGTGCTCGCGGTCCGCGACGCCATCGCCACCTTGAACGAGAAGCTGCCGCGCTCTTTGCGCGCCTTCAGCGATGCCCAGATCGCCTCAGTGACTGCCGCGCTCAACATTCCCGTCCTCCAGACGCCGCAGATGCTGCCCTTCGCGCTCTCCATCGTCACGCAGCGGATGACCGCGCCATGGCAGATCATCCGCCTCGCCATCAAGATTGCCGCGTCCGACGACGAGATCCGTGTCGCGGCAACGCCCTATGGCGTCGCCGTCACGATGGCGCTGCATGATCTGTCCTGCGTGGCCGCCATCCTGCGCATGGACATCAAGCGCGGCCATTTCGACAATGTCGCCGGCAATCTCAAGACGCTGCACGACGGCGTCCGAGGCCTGCGTACCGAGCTCGACCTGCGCAACGATTCCGCCTGGGGCAAGCAGTTGACCTCGATCCGGGCCGACATCTCCAACGCGCTGCAATCCGAGATCGACAGTGTGCCCGGCCGCGTCCGCCGCATCCTGCGCCAGCGCGCCGAGAAGGACATTCCGCCGGGCGCGCGGATCGACAGCACCGAGGTCGAGGAAGCCGTGGCACTGATCGATTTCGTCGCGACCTGTCGCAATTATGCGAGCGAGCTTGCGATCAACGAGGTGACGCTGCGCACCTATTCCGACCTCCAGCAATATGTCGAGCGTTCGACCGAGCAGCTGGTGCAGTCGCTGCGTGGCGCCGATCACAAGGTCCGCACCTATCGGCAGCAGCAGGTGCAGGCCGCGATCCGCTTCTGCCAGGTGCTGTTCGGCGATGATTATGCCTCGCTGATGAGCCGCGCCGCGGAGAACGCGGCCACGGGCGAGCGCAAATCGTCGCGCGCGAGCTGATCCAGGCGCATATTTTGTGATCACAATTTCAGGTTGACGGTGTCGGTGGCCGGCCCTACGGTCGCCGTGCAAATTCTTGATATTTCTATCTGTGGGCGCATGAAATCCGTTATCAGTTCCATCGAAATCGAGAATCGCGTCGTCGTTGCCAAATATCAAAGGCTGATGGTCGGCGCGAAGGTGGTGCTGGTCGAGAAGGCAAGCGGTCGCCAGTTTCCTGAGACCGTCACCAGGGTAGCATCGCCCGTTCCCGTCGGGGCGTTGCGCATCAGATTGCCCGATGCAATCGAGCCGGGAACATACTTCCTGAAGGCCTTCAACGGGCATGGCGAGGACGCCGCTCAAAGTGCGGACTTCGAGATCGGCTAAGTCGTTGGATTTTCACCATTTCGGGACTGTGCGCGGTCGCGCCGAATTGACAATTGTCAATTGCCGCATCATCCGGCCGTGGTGTAAAGCCACCTGTGGGCGCGGCTTGCGCGCCGCCGGAAGCTTGCCAGATGACGCTATGGTTCGTGTTCGCGCTGATGACGGTCGCGGCGATCTTCGCCGTGCTTTTGCCGCTCGGCCGTAGCGGACGCGCGCAAAATCAGGGCAGCGAGGTCGCGGTCTACAAGGACCAACTCGCCGAGATCGAGCGTGATCTTGCCGCAGGGCTGATCGCAGCGCCCGAAGCCGAGGCCGCGCGCGTCGAGGTCAGCCGCAGGTTGCTCGCCGCGGCCGGCAGCGAGCAAGCAACGGCGCCGAAATCCAGCGTCAAATGGCGCCGAGCGGCGGCCGTGCTGGCGCTCGCCGGCCTGCCGCTGGTTGCGATTGGTGTCTATGTGCCGCTCGGCTCGCCCAGGCTTCAGGACTTTCCGCTGGCGCAGCGGGAGCGCGGATCCGGGTCCGGCATGGCGCAGTCGCTCGAGAATCTGGTCGTGCAGGTCGAGCAACATCTGGAAAAGAATCCGACCGACGGCCGCGGCTGGAACGTGATCGCGCCCGTGCTGGAACGGCTTGGTCGCTTCGACGACGCGGTGCGCGCCTATCGCAACTCGCTCACCTATAATGGCGAGAGCGCGGAGCGCCGGTCCGATCTCGGCGAAGCGATGTCGGCCGCCGCCGGCGGCGTCGTGACCGCCGAAGCCAAGGCCGAGTTCGAGCGCGCGCACGCGCTCAGCGCCGACGACCCCAAGGCGAATTATTTTCTCGGTCTCGCCGCCGAGCAGGACGGCCGCAAGGACGATGCCGCCAATATCTGGCGCGCGCTGCTGGCGAAAGCGCCGGCGGATGCGCCGTGGCGCCCTCTGGTGCAGACCTCGCTCGCGCGGGTCGGCGGCGGTGGCGCTACGATGCCGGCGCTGTCGGATGAAACGCTCGCAGCTTCCAAGGACATGAAAGAGGGCGATCGCAACGCGATGGTTCGCGGCATGGTCGAACGGCTCGCCACGCGCCTCAAGCAGAACGGCGACGACGTCGAGGGTTGGCTGCGCCTGGTGCGCGCCTATCTCGTGATGGGTGATCGCGACAAGGCGGTGGGGGCATCGACCGATGCCCGCCAGGCGGTTGCCAATGATGCAGCGCGGTTGCGCCAGCTCGATGAAGGCCTCAAGACACTCGGGCTCGACGGATGACGACGTCAGGACGAGACGGGCAGGGAATGGATACGCCATGACGCGCAAGCAGCGACGTATGACCATCATCGGCGGCTCGCTTGCCGTGCTCGCGCTCGCGGCCGCGCTGGTGCTCAACGCCCTGCGCGACTCCATCGTGTTTTTCTCGACGCCGACCATGGTCGCCGAGAAGCACGTCGCGCCCGGCAAGCGGTTTCGCCTCGGCGGCCTGGTGCAGCCCGGCTCGCTCCAGCGCGGCGCCAATCTCGTAGTGACCTTCGAAGTCGCCGACGGCGGCGCAAAGCTTCCAGTCGCCTTCAAGGGCATTTTGCCTGATCTGTTCCGGGAAGGGCAGGGCGTCGTCGCCGAGGGCGCGCTCGACGCCGATGGCGTGTTCAAGGCCGACACCGTGCTCGCCAAGCACGACGAAACCTACATGCCCAAGGACGTCGCGGATGCCCTGAAGAAGCAGGGGCACTGGAAGGATGACTACGGCGCCAAGGCTTCAGATAGCGTCAAGCCCGCGGCTACGACCGCACAGGGCAATCCGCAGGGAGCAGTTCGGTGATCGCGGAATCGGGACATTATGCGCTGGTGCTGGCGCTCGGACTGGCATTGATTCAGTCCATCGTGCCCCTGATCGGGGCGCGGCTGCGCGATGACGCGCTGATGAATGTGGCGCGCTCCACTGCGCTGGCGCAGCTCCTGTTCGTCGGTGCGTCGTTCATCGCGCTAGTGATGCTGCACGTAGCTTCGGATTTCTCGGTTGCCAACGTCTACGAGAATTCCCATTCCACGAAGCCGCTGCTCTACAAGATCACCGGCGTGTGGGGAAACCATGAAGGCTCGATGCTCTTGTGGGTGTCGATCCTCGCGCTGTTCGGCGGATTGGTCGCGGCCTTCGGCAACAATCTGCCGCTGCCGCTGCGCGCGCATGTGCTGGCCGTACAGGCGTGGATCGCCAGCGCCTTCTATCTCTTCATCCTGGTGACCTCCAACCCATTCCTGCGCATCGCAAACCCGCCGATCGAGGGACGCGATCTCAATCCGGTGCTTCAGGACATCGGTCTCGCCGTGCATCCGCCAATGCTTTATCTCGGCTACGTCGGCTTCTCGATCTCGTTCTCCTTCGCGATTGCGGCGCTGCTGGAGGGGCGGATCGACGCCGCCTGGGCGCGCTGGGTGCGGCCGTGGACGCTGGTCGCCTGGATCTTCCTGACCCTCGGCATCGCCATGGGCTCGTACTGGGCCTATTACGAACTGGGTTGGGGTGGCTGGTGGTTCTGGGACCCGGTCGAGAACGCCTCGCTGATGCCGTGGCTTGCCGGCACCGCGCTGCTGCATTCGGCTCTGGTGATGGAGAAGCGCAACGCGCTGAAGGTCTGGACCATCCTCTTGTCGATCCTGACCTTCTCGCTATCGCTGCTCGGCACCTTCCTGGTGCGCTCGGGGGTCATCACCTCGGTGCATGCCTTCGCGACCGATCCAACCCGCGGCGTGTTCATTCTCCTGATTCTCTGCCTGTTCATCGGGGGCAGCCTGTCGCTGTTCGCGGGGCGCGCGACGTCGTTGAAGCAGGGCGGCCTGTTTGCGCCGATCTCGCGCGAGGGGGCGCTGGTGCTGAACAATTTGCTGCTCACGGTCGCCTGCGCGGTGGTGCTGTTCGGCACGCTCTATCCGCTGGCGATGGAGATGCTCGCCGATTTCAAGATGTCGGTCGGCGCGCCGTTCTACAACCTCACCTTCGCTCCGCTGTTCACGCTGTTGCTGCTCGCCGTACCGTTCGGGCCGATGCTGGCATGGAAACGCGGCGATCTGCTCGGCGTCACCCAGCGTCTGCTCGCGGCAGGCGTTGCCGGGCTTGTCGCCGCCGCCATGGTCTGGGGCTGGGTGCTCGGCGGGAGCGCGCTGGCGCCGCTCGCGATCGGGCTTGGCGTCTTCGTCATCGCCGGTGCCGTCACTGATATCGTCGAGCGGACCGGCCTCGTGCGGTTACCTTTCGCAACGGCACTGCACCGCGCCCGCGGCCTGCCGCGCTCGGCCTGGGGCTCCGCTTTTGCGCATGCCGGCCTCGGCGTCGCGCTGATCGGGATCGTCTGCGAGACCACCTGGAACAGCGAATATATCGCGACCATGAAACAGAGCGACGTCGCCCATGTCGCCGGCTACGAGGTGAAGCTCGACGGCTTGTTTCAGCGTCAAGGGCCAAACTTCCACGAGATGATCGCCGAATTCAACGTCAGCAGTGACGGCGAGAAGCTCAGCGTGATGACGCCGTCCAAGCGCAGCTTCACCACCCGCGGCTCGTCGACCACGGAGGCCGCCCTGCTGACGCGCGGTGCCAGCCAGCTCTACATCTCACTCGGCGACGCCACTGCCGAGGGCGCCATTGCCGTGCGCATCTATCACAAGCCGCTGGTGCTGCTGATCTGGTGGGGACCTGTGCTGATGGCGTTCGGCGGCGTGCTGTCGCTGTCGGATCGGCGCTTGCGGGTGGGTGCGCCGAAACCGGCGCGGGCCAAGCAGCGCCTGCAGCCGGCGGAGTGAACCGATGCGCCGGATGATGGCCGCGTTCGTCGCGCTGATGCTGCTGGCCTTGCCTGCGGCGCATGCCGTGCAGCCTGACGAGATCATGTCGGACCCTGCGAAGGAGTCGCGTGCACGCGACTTGTCGCGCGAGCTGCGCTGCATGGTCTGCCAGAACCAGTCGATCGACGATTCCGATGCGCCGCTGGCGCGCGATTTGCGGCTTCTGGTGCGCGAGCGTATCGCGGCCGGCGACAGCAATTCGCAAGTGCTCGATTTTCTGGTCGCGCGCTACGGCGAGTTCGTGCTGCTCAAGCCCCGGTTCGAGCGCCAGAACGTGCTGCTGTGGCTGCTCGCGCCGCTGCTGCTGATTGGCGGCGGCTTGGCGCTATGGCTGCAAATCCGCCGGCGCTCGCGAAATGGTGCGGATGTCCCAGCTCCGCCGCTCACGCCCGAGGAAGAGGCGCGTCTCGCCGCATTGATGTCGGACGAGGCCACATCGCGTTAGCTTCGTCGCTGCATCAAAGCGGGCACTGCGCGGGCGTTCCTGGAACTTCGTTAAGTTCCTGCAGGTTCGCGATTTTCGGCCGCGATAAACTGCCGCATCCGCACACGCGTTCATTACAAAAGTTTAACCCCGCCGCCAGCGCACGGTAAGGCGGCAGCCCCCATCTTCAGGTCCGTAAGGTGCCGCCGTCAGGTACCAAATGGATTTCAAGGCCCTGGAGATCTCTGCATGACCGACCGTTCCGACCTCTCGAACCTTCCGTCCTACCGGCAGCCCCGCCGGTCCGTTTTCTCGGCCCGCAAGATCGCGCTGATGGCCTCGGTCGTCGCCGGCCTCGGCGCCGCCGTCTACGGCTTCGGCACGTCGACCTCGCCGGCCGACCTGTTCTCAAGCCCGGCGCATGCACAGGTCAACAACGAGGTCCGCAAGGTCGAACGTCCCGTCGGTTTCGCCGATGTGGTCGAGCGCGTGAAGCCCTCGGTGATTTCGGTGAAGGTCAACATGAAGGAGAAGTCCGCGAGCAACGATGACGGCGATGACGCGCAGTCGCCGTTCCAGCCGGGCTCGCCGATGGAGCGGTTCTTCCGCCGCTTCGGCGGTCCGGATGGCATGCCGGGCCTGAAGGGTGGTGGCGGTCGTGGCCGCGTCGTGCAGGGCCAGGGCTCCGGCTTCTTCATCTCGGCTGATGGCTTCGCCGTGACCAACAACCACGTGGTCGACGGCGCCGACAAGGTCGAAGTTACCACCGACGACGGCAAGACCTACACCGCCAAGGTGATCGGCACCGACCAGCGCACCGACCTCGCCCTGATCAAGGTCGAGGGCAGCTCGAACTTCCCGTTCGCGAAGCTTGCCGAGGGCAAGCCGCGGATCGGCGACTGGGTGCTCGCGGTCGGCAACCCGTTCGGCCTCGGCGGCACCGTGACTGCTGGCATCGTTTCGGCCAGCGGCCGCGACATCGGCAACGGCCCCTATGACGATTTCATCCAGATCGACGCGCCCGTGAACAAGGGCAATTCCGGCGGTCCGGCTTTCGACACCAACGGTGAGGTGATGGGCGTCAACACCGCGATCTACTCGCCTTCCGGCGGCAGCGTCGGCATCGCGTTCTCGATTCCCGCGAGCACTGTGAAGAGCGTGGTTGCGCAGCTCAAGGACAAGGGCTCGGTCAGCCGCGGCTGGATCGGCGTGCAGATTCAGCCGGTGACATCCGACATCGCCGACAGCCTTGGCATGAAGAAGGCCGAAGGTGCGCTGGTTGCAGAGCCGCAGGCGAATGGTCCGGCCGCCAAGGCCGGCATCGAGTCCGGTGACGTGATCACGTCGGTCAACGGCGAACCGGTCAAGGACGCACGCGAGCTCGCCCGTACCATTGGCGGCCTGGCGCCCGGCGCGACCGTGAAGCTCAACGTGCTGCACAAGGGCCAGGACAAGGTGGTGAACCTCACCCTCGGCCAGCTGCCGAACACGATCGAGGCCAAGGCGGACATCGATAAGGACAGCGGCAAGGGCGCGAGCCGCGGCACCGACGTGCCTAAGCTTGGCATGACCGTCGCGCCCGCCGATTCCGTGGCCGGTGCCGGCAAGGAAGGCGTCGTGATCACCGAAGTCGATCCGAAGAGCGCGGCTGCCGAACGCGGCTTCAAGGAAGGTGACGTGATTCTCGAAGTCGGCGGCAAGAGCGTGAGCACCGCCGGCGAAGTCCGCGACGCCATCAACACGGCGCGGACCGACAACAAGAACAGCGTCCTGATGCGGGTGAAGAGCGGCGGCCAGTCGCGCTTCGTCGCCGTGCCCATCGCCAAGGGTTAACCAAGGGCTGACCCAGGGCCAGGCCTCAGGAGGCCTCCGAGATGAAGGGTGTCGCCGGCATCAGTCGCCCCCGCCGACGGCGCCCTTCGGGGGAGCAGCGCAACGTTTGCTTCCCCTGTCTACCTTCCGGTGGAATACGCCCCCCTCCGTCGGAAGGCCTAGGGCGGTGAAGTCCCCCCAGCTTCACCGCCCGCCTTTTTCTCGACGCCAGAGTCTCTCACTCGGCTTGCATGCGATTGCCGCTCGCGCCATGTTTAGAGAAGGTTCACTCCCTTGACCGTTGCCGAACGCACGATGCGCCTCCTCATCATCGAAGACGACCGCGAATCCGCCGACTACCTCGTGAAGGCGTTTCGCGAGGTCGGGCACATTGCCGACCACGCCGCGGACGGTGAGGAAGGCCTCGCCATGGCCGAGAACGGCGATTACGACGTGCTGGTAGTCGACCGCATGCTGCCCAAGCGCGACGGCCTGTCGGTGATCGGCGCGCTCCGCGACAAGGACGATTCGACTCCGGTGCTGATTCTCTCCGCGCTCGGCCAGGTCGACGACCGCATCAAGGGCCTGCGCGCCGGCGGCGACGACTATCTGCCGAAGCCCTATTCCTTCGCCGAGCTGTTGGCCCGCGTCGAGGTGCTGTCGCGCCGCCGCGGCGGTCCGGCCGAGGACACGCTGTACCGCGTCGGCGATCTCGAGCTCGACCGGCTCTCCCACCGCGTTGCGCGCGGCAAGGACGAGTTGACGCTGCAGCCGCGCGAATTCCGCCTGCTCGAATATTTGATGAAGCATGCGGGCCAGGTGGTGACCCGCACCATGCTGCTGGAGAACGTCTGGGACTATCATTTCGATCCGCAGACCAACGTGATCGACGTGCACATTTCGCGGCTGCGCTCCAAGATCGACAAGGGTTTTGAGCGGCCGCTGCTGCACACCATTCGCGGCGCGGGATATATGATCCGTGACGGCATTCGGTAAACTCGTCCGCACCACGGCATTCCGGCTGACGCTGGTCTATCTGCTGTTGTTCGCGATGTTCGCGGCCTCGCTGCTGGCCTATTTCGCCTGGAATACGCGGCGGCTGATCACCGAGGAAATCACGCAGACGGTCAATGCCGAGACGTCGGAGATCAACGAGATCTACGGCCGCCGCGGCTTACGTGCTCTCGTGCTCGCGATCGAGTACCGGGCGTTGCGGCCGGGCGCCAACCTCTATCTGGTGACGACGCCGACGGGCCAGTCGATCGCCGGCAATGTCGGCTCGCTGGCGCCCGGCGTGATGGCGACGCGCGGCTGGTCGGAGACCGCCTACCGGCGGATCGAGGATGCCGATGATCGGGACCATCTTGCGCTCGTTCGCGTCACCGAATTGGAAAACGGCTTCCGGCTTCTGATCGGACGCGATCTGGCCGAGCGGCGACGGCTGTTCGGCATCGTGGCGAAGGCCGCGCAATGGTCGATCCTGATCGTCGTTGTGCTCGGCCTGGGCGGCGGCATCTTCGTGGCGCGCAGGGTGCTCAGGCGCATCGATGCGATGAGTGGCACGGCCCATCGCATCATGACCGGCGATCTCAGCGAACGCCTGCCGGTGGGGCGTAGCGGCGACGAGCTCGACCGCCTCGCCGAAAATCTCAACGCCATGCTGGAGCGTATCGAAGCGTTGATGGCGGGATTGAAGGAGGTCTCCGACAATATCGCCCATGACCTCAAGACGCCGCTGACGCGCTTGCGTAACCGCGCCGAGGAGGCGCTGGCGAAATCGGGCGGCGAGGGAGATTACCGCGCCGCGCTGGAACGGACCATCGAGGAATCCGACGGGCTGATCCGCACCTTCAACGCGCTTCTGATGATCGCGCGCGCCGAGTCAGGGCAGGCGCGCGGCAACATGGATGATTTCGACGCCGCCGACGTCGCCAACGGTATTCACGAGCTCTACGAGCCGCTGGCTGAAGACGACGGCATGACCTTGAAGGTCAGGTGCGAGCCGACGCCGGTTCACGCCAACCGCGAGTTGATCAGCCAGGCTCTCGCCAATCTTGTCGAGAATGCGATCAAATACGGCAAGCCGGCCGCGCAGCCGGCGGGAACTGTGGTCAGCATGGAGGGCAGGCAGATCACGATCGAATCGAGGCGCGAGGGCGATCAGGTGCTCCTCAGCGTCACCGATCGCGGTCCCGGCATCCCCGAAGCCGACCGCAAGCATGTGGTGGAACGATTCGTGCGGCTGGAAGTGAGCCGCACGCTGCCTGGATCCGGCCTCGGCCTCAGTCTCGCCTCCGCGGTCGCGACATTGCATGGTGGTGAGTTGAGGTTGGGTGACGCCCAGCCCGGGCTTGTCGCCACGCTGGTACTGCCGGCGCGAGCGGGGGTCGGCGACAGGGTTGCTCCGCCAATGCAGGATGTGCCACAGAAGGTGGCATGAACCATTCCGCGCCGGGAAACGCGGACAAGCATGGTGAGAGACTTGCCGCACGCTTCGCGGAGGCTCCCCATATTGCCGCTTCCGTCACCGACCAAGGACGTTTTGAAAGCTGGCTGGCCGAGCTCGAGCCCGCGCAATTCACCCGTCTTGAAGCGCTGTTGGCTCAGCCCTTCGCGCGGGACATCCTGGCCGGCATCGCGGAATTCTCGCCTTATCTGTTCGAGCTGGTGCGCGCTGATCCACAGCGCCTGATCCGGCTGCTGGAATGCGATCCGGATGCGCATCTCGCCGCGCTGGTCGCGGAGGCGAACGGCGCCGTGCTAGCGGCATCCGATGAAGCCGAGGTGATGCGGCTGCTTCGCCGCATGAAGGCGGAGGCCGCGCTGCTGATCGCACTGTGCGACATCGGCGGGGTCTGGCCGGTGATGCGGGTGACCGCAGCGCTCACCGATGTCGCGGTGTCCTCGGTGCGGGCGGCGCTTCAATACCTCCTGCGGCAGGAAGCCGCACGTGGCAAGCTCTTGCCGTCCAATCCCGAGGCGCCGGAGGAGGGCTGCGGGCTGATCGTGCTTGCGATGGGCAAGATGGGCGCAGGCGAGCTGAACTATTCCAGCGACATCGATCTCATCGTGTTCTTCGATCCCGACCATACGACGCTGGCCGCGGATATCGAACCCCAGCCATTCTTCGTGAGGGTGACGCAGGGGATGGCACGCATTCTCCAGCAGCGCACCTATGACGGCTATGTCTTCCGCGTCGATCTGCGCCTGCGTCCCGATCCGTCCTCGACGCAGGTGGCGATTTCGCGCGACGCCGCGCTGAACTATTATGAGCGGGAAGGGCGTACCTGGGAGCGCGCCGCGATGATCAAGGCGCGAGCCTGCGCCGGCGATCCCAAGGCGGGTAAGGCGCTGCTCGCGGAGATCGCGCCCTTCGTCTGGCGCAAGCATCTCGACTTCGCCGCGCTTGCCGACGTTCACGACATGAAGCGACAGATGCAGACCTATCGCGGCCAGAGCGAGGTTGCGGTCGAAGGGCATAACGTGAAGGTCGGGCGCGGCGGAATCCGCGAGATCGAGTTCTTCGCCCAGACCCAGCAATTGATCGCCGGGGGGCGACATCCCGAGTTGCGCGTGCGGCCGACGCTCGCCGCGCTTGGCGTGCTCGCTTCCAGCAACTGGATCACATTTGCGGCGCGTGACGAACTGACCACGGCGTACCAATTCCTGCGCCGGGTCGAGCATCGCCTCCAGATGATCGCCGACGAGCAGACCCACACGCTGCCCGAGGATAAGGAGGCGGTCGAGCGTTTCGCCTGGTTCTTCGGCTATCCGGATCGCGAGGCCTTTGCCCGCGACCTTTTACGCCAGCTCGAGATCGTCCAGGGCCACTACGAAAAACTTTTCGAGGGCGACGATCCGACCGGCACGGCCAAGCTTCCGGCGCTCGACTACAGTGCGGGTCCCGACGATCCGCGGCTGCTTCAGCATCTGGCGACGCTAGGCTTCAAGAAGCCTGCCGCCGTCGCGCAGACCGTGCGCGACTGGATCACTGGCGAGTACCGCGTCTTCCGCGTCGAGGCGACGCGCAACGCATTCGTCGAGTTCGTGCCGGCCCTGATCGACGGTCTCGCTCATGCCGAGGAGCCGGATCGGGCCGTCGTGGCGTTCGACCATTTCCTTGGGGCGCTCCAGCGCGGCGGCCGGCTGATCACGCTGCTCGGTCAGAACCGCGATCTCGTCGCGCTCGTGGCCCTGGTGCTGGGCGCGGCGCCCCGGCTCGGCGAGATGCTGGCGCGGCAGCCGCAGCTCATGGACGGCCTGATCGATCCGCGCTTCTTCGGCGCCATGCCCGACCGGCAGGAATTGTCGGGGCGGCTCGCGAGTACAGTGCAGGACGCCGGCTCTTACGAAGAGTTTCTCGACCGCCTGCGCCTCTTCGGGCAGGAGAGCCTGTTCCTGATCGGTACGCGAATTCTCTCGGGCACGGTCTCGGCGCAGCAGGCGAGCACCGCATTTGCCGACGTCGCCGAGGGCATCGTGCATACCGTGCATGGTCTCGTCGCCGACCGCTTCGCCGCCCAGCACGGCCGGATCAGGGGCCAGGAGACCGCGATCATCGCGATGGGCCGGCTCGGTAGCCGCGAGATGACCGCGTCGTCCGATCTCGACCTGATCCTGCTTTACGATTTCGACAGCGACAATCCGGACTCCGACGGTGCGAAGTCATTGCAAGGTGCTCACTATTTCGCGCGCTTCACCCAGCGCCTGATCAGCGCGTTCACGACGCGCACCAATTACGGGGTGCTCTACGAGATCGACATGCGGCTGCGCCCCTCGGGACGTGCCGGCCCCGTGGCCTCGAGCCTCGTCTCGTTCGCGGACTACCAGGCAAACGAGGCCTGGACCTGGGAGCACATGGCGCTGACGCGCGCGCGCGTCGTGTCGGGTTCGCCCGAATTCCGGCAACGGATCGAGCGCGTCATCCGCGATGTCCTGACCCGCCGCCGCGACGCCGGAATCACCGCCAACGATGTTGCCGATATGCGGCGTGCGATCGCCCAGGAGAAGGGCGAAGCTGATTGCTGGGACCTCAAATATGCGGCCGGCGGCATGGTCGACATCGACTTCATCGCGCAATATCTCCAGCTCGTGCATGCTCACGAGAAACCGGAGATTCTCGACGTCGCCACGACGCAGGTGCTGGAAAATGCATGCAGGCTCGGCGTGCTCGCACAATCGGAGACCGAGATATTGCGTGCCGCAGCGCGGCTCTATCACGATTTGACGCAGATCCTGCGGCTCTGCGTCAACGATCGGTTCAAGCCGGAAACCGCGGGCACCGACCTCCTGCGCGTGATGGCACGCGCGGGCGATGCGCCGCATTTCTCCTCGCTGGAGGCGCGCGTGAAGGAGACGCAGAGCGAGGTGCGCCGCGTCTTCAGGGCGCTGCTGGAAGGGACGTCGTCGGCTTCAGCGAAGTGAGTGCCTCAAGCACGTTCGGCTCGAGGCCCGCGCCGCCGGCGTCGAGATGGGCGAAGATCGCGCGCTTCATCCGCGGATCCCAGAACTTCTTGATGTGGTCGGCGATCCCCGGCACGGCCTTGTCGTGACCCTGACTCCGGAAGAACGTGCCGATCTGGTTGGCCATGTAGATCAGGCGGTCAGGCGACATCGGCAACCTCCGTGGCATGACGGGCGACAACCCGGCCGCCATGCGAAAATACTTCGAACCCGTCCTGGCGGGCAATGGCAATCAGCGTGATGCCGGCGGCCTCCGCGGTGCGCACCGCAAGTGCGGTCGGCGCGGAGACGGCGACCATCACCGGCGCGCCGATGGCGGCGGTCTTCTGCACCATCTCGACCGAGACACGACTTGTCAGCAGGACCATGCCGGCGCTTGCGTCCGTCCGGCTCCGCGCCAGAGAGCCGGCAAGCTTATCGAGCGCGTTGTGGCGGCCGACGTCCTCGCGGAGCGCCACAATGCCATGCGATGGCGACCAGAACGCCGCGGCGTGAACCGCGCGCGTCTGCATGTTGATCGATTGCAGCGGGGCGATGGCCTGCATCGCAGTCATGATCTGTTGCGGCGTGAAGCTGTGCCCGTGCGGCACGACAGCGGCAGGGCGCACGGCCTCCGCGATCGAGTCGATGCCGCAAATGCCGCAGCCGGTCGGGCCGGCGATGTGGCGGCGGCGCTCGCTGATGCGCGCGGCATCCTCCGACGCAAGCCACATGCGCAGCTCGATGCCCTCGTCTAGGCGGACCACCTCGAGTGACTTGATGTCATCAACGGATTTGATGATGCCTTCATCCAGGCTGAAGCCAACCGCAAAATCCTCGAGGTTCTGCGGCGTTCCCATCATGACGGCGTAGGTGCCGCCATTGTAGGTCAGCGCCAGCGGCGTCTCCTCCGGGATCAACCGCGCTCCTTCGGACGCGACACCGTCGCGCCAGATCTCACGGTCGATAGCCTGGACCGGCACGTGCATGCCGCTACTCCGCGGCCTCGGCCGGCGCGATGCGGCGGGAATGCCGCGCCTGCGCGTCGTAGGCCTTCTGCCAGTCAGACGGGCCGTTCGACGGCGAAATCTGCACCGCCGTGACCTTGTATTCGGGGCAGTTGGTCGCCCAGTCCGAATAGTCGGTTGTGATGACGTTGGCCTGCGTGTCCGGATGGTGGAACGTGGTGTAGACGACGCCCGGCGCGACGCGATCGGTGATCTCCGCACGCAGCGTGGTCTCGCCGGCGCGGCTCTTCAGCCGCACCCAGTCCCCGTCGCGCACGCCACGCTGTTCGGCATCGTGCGGATGGATCTCCAGCCGATCCTCGGCATGCCAGACCACGTTTTCGGTGCGCCGGGTCTGCGCGCCGACATTGTACTGGCTGAGAATGCGGCCCGTGGTGAGCAGCAGCGGATAGCGCGGGCCGGTGCGTTCGTCGGTCGCGACATATTCGGTGACGACGAACTTGCCCTTGCCACGGACGAAGCCGTCGATATGCATCACCGGCGTGCCCTCAGGCGCCTTTTCGTTGCAGGGCCACTGCACCGAGCCGAGCTCGTCGAGCTTGGCATAGGAGACGCCGGCGAAGGTCGGGGTCAGCGCCGCGATCTCGTCCATGATCTCGGAAGGATGGCTGTAGGTCATCTCGAAGCCCATGGCCTTGGCAAGGCCGATGGTGACCTCCCAGTCGGCGAGGCCGTTCTTCGGCGTCATCACCTTGCGGACGCGCTGGATGCGGCGCTCGGCGTTGGTAAAGGTGCCGTCCTTCTCGAGGAAGCTGGAGCCCGGCAGGAACACATGGGCGTAGTTCGCGGTCTCGTTCAGGAAGAGGTCGTGGACGATGACGCATTCCATCGCCGACAGTGCCGCCACCACATGCTTGGTGTTGGGATCAGATTGCAGGATGTCCTCGCCCTGCACGTAGATCCCCATGAACGTGCCTTCGACCGCGGCGTCGAACATGTTGGGAATGCGCAGGCCGGGCTCGGGGTTAAGCTTGACGTTCCACAGCGCCTCGAACTGGTCACGCACGGCATCGCCTGAGATGTGGCGATAGCCGGGAAGCTCGTGCGGGAACGAGCCCATGTCGCAGGAGCCCTGCACGTTGTTCTGGCCGCGCAGCGGGTTCACGCCGACGCCGGGGCGACCGATATTGCCTGTGGCCATCGCGAGGTTCGCGATCGCAATCACGGTGGTCGAGCCCTGGCTGTGCTCGGTGACGCCGAGACCGTAATAGATCGCGCCATTGCCGCCGGTGGCGTAGACGCGCGCTGCTTGGCGCAGATCGTTCGGATCGACGCCGGTGAGGATGGCGGTGGCTTCCGGGCTGTTGTTCGGCTGGGCGACGAACGCCGCCCATTCCTCGAACTCGCTCCAGTCGCAGCGTTCGCGCACGAAGGCTTCGTCGACGAGACCTTCGGTGACGATCACATGCGCCAGTGCCGTCATCACCGCAACGTTGGTGCCGGGCATCAGCGGCAGGTGCAGCGCCTTCACATGCGGCGATTCGACCATCTCAGTGCGGCGCGGATCGATCACGATCAGCTTGGCGCCCTGGCGCAGTCGCTTCTTCAGGCGGGAGGCGAACACCGGATGGGCCGAAGCGGGGTTGGCACCGATGACGACGACAACGTCGGTGTCCTCGACCGAGTCGAAATCCTGCGTGCCGGCGGAGGTACCGAACGTAGTCGAGAGGCCATAGCCGGTCGGGGAGTGGCAGACGCGGGCGCAGGTGTCGACATTGTTGTTGCCGAAGCCGGCGCGGATCAGCTTCTGCACCAAATAGGTTTCTTCATTGGTGCAGCGGGACGAGGTGATGCCGCCGATGGCGTCGCGGCCGTATTCCTTCTGGATCCCGCGCATCCTTTCGGCGGCAAACGAGAACGCCTCGTCCCACGACACTTCGCGCCAGGGATCCTCGATCCGCTCGCGGATCATCGGGTTGAGGATGCGCTCCTTGTGGTTTGTGTACCCCCAGGCGAAGCGGCCCTTGACGCAGGAATGGCCGCGATTGGCCTTGCCGTCCTTGTACGGCACCATGCGGACGACTTCCTCGCCGCGCATCTCGGCCTTGAAGGCGCAGCCGACGCCGCAATAGGCGCAGGTGGTGACGACCGAGTGTTCGGGCTGGCCGATCTCGATCACGGATTTCTCGGTCAGCGTCGCGGTCGGGCAGGCCTGCACGCACGCGCCGCAGGAGACGCATTCGGAGCCGAGGAAGCTCTCGCTCATGCCGGGCGAGACGCGGCTGTCGAAGCCGCGGCCGGAGATCGTGAGCGCGAAGGTGCCTTGCACCTCCTCGCAGGCGCGGACGCAGCGCGAGCAGACGATGCACTTGGAGGGATCGTAGGTGAAGTACGGGTTGGACTCGTCCTTCGGCATCCAGGCGGCGTTGATCTCGCCATTGGACTTGCCGGGTGTCTTGGCGAAGACGTGGTTCTCGCCCTCATAGCCGTAACGCACGTCGCGCAGGCCTACGGCGCCCGCCATGTCCTGCAACTCGCAATCACCGTTGGCACCGCAGGTGAGGCAGTCGAGCGGATGGTCGGAGATGTAGAGCTCCATCACGCCCTTGCGCAGCTTCTTGAGCCGTTCGCTCTGGGTGTGCACGATCAGGCCGGACATGACAGGCGTGGTACAGGAGGCCGGCGTTCCGGCGCGGCCCTCGATCTCGACGACGCAAAGGCGACACGAGCCGAACGCATCAACCATGTCGGTCGCGCAGAGTTTCGGGATCTGATGGCCAGCGTCCATCGCCGCTCGCATGATCGAGGTGCCCTCGGGCACCGTGACCTGGTTGCCGTCGATTGTTAGCGTGACCATTGTTTCCGATTTCGAGCGCGGTGTACCGAAGTCGATTTCTTCGATCAGAGACATTGTCGTTCTCCTATTCCGCGGCCTGAAGCGTGGTCGGGGCCGGGACGAAATCCTCCCGGAAGTGCTTCAATGCGCTGAGCACGGGGTAGGGCGTGAAGCCGCCGAGCGCGCAGAGCGAGCCGAATTTCATGGTGTTGCAGAGATCTTCGACGAGTGCGAGGTTTTCGCTAACGCGTTCGCCGTTGATGATCTTCTCGATGGTCTCGACGCCGCGGGTCGATCCGATCCGGCACGGCGTGCACTTGCCGCAGGATTCGATGGCGCAGAACTCCATGGCGAAACGCGCCTGCTTGCGCATGTCGACACGATCGTCGAACACGACGATACCGCCATGGCCGATCAGGCCGTCGCGCGCGGCGAAGGCCTCGTAGTCGAACGGTGTGTCGAACAGCGCGCGCGGGAAGTAGGCGCCCAAGGGACCACCGACCTGCACCGCGCGGACCGGACGGCCCGTGAACGTGCCGCCGCCGATGTCGTCGACGAGCTCGCCGAGCGTCACGCCGAACGCCGTCTCGAACAGCCCGCCGTGGCGGATGTTGCCGGCGAGCTGGATCGGCATCGTGCCGCGCGAGCGGCCCATACCGAAATCGGCATAGGCCTTGGCGCCCTCGGCCAGGATGAAGGGGATGGCGGCGAACGACAGCACGTTGTTGATGACGGTCGGCTTGCCGAACAGGCCGTGATGCGCGGGCAGTGGCGGCTTTGCGCGCACGATGCCACGACGGCCTTCGAGGCTTTCCAGCAGCGAGGTCTCTTCGCCGCAAACGTAAGCACCGGCACCGACCCGCACTTCGAGATCGAAGCTGTGCTTGGAGCCACCGATGTTCACGCCGAGATAGCCGCCGCGCTTGGCAGCCTGGATGGCCGCATTCATCGCCTCGACGGCATGCGGATATTCGCTGCGGATGTAGATGTAGCCCTTGGTCGCGCCGACGGTGATCCCCGCGGTCGTCATGCCCTCGATGACGAGAAAGGGATCGCCTTCCATGATCATGCGGTCGGCGAAGGTGCCGCTGTCGCCTTCGTCGGCGTTGCAGACGATGAACTTGCGATCCGCTTTCGTCTGCGCGACCGTCTTCCACTTGATGCCGGTCGGGAAGCCTGCGCCGCCGCGGCCGCGCAGGCCGGACGCGGTCACTTCATTGAGGATCGCTTCCGAGCCGAGCGAGAGCGCGCGCTCCAGGCCCTTGTAGCCGCCATGGGCGCGGTAGTCGTCGAGCGAGCGCGGGTCGATCACGCCGCAGCGCGCGAAGGTCAGGCGGGTCTGGCGCTTGAGCCAGGGGATCTCGTCGGTGGCCCCAAGCCGCAGCAGATGCGGCGTGTTGCTCGCGAGCGCGTCGAGCAGGGAGGGCACATCGGTCTCGGTCACAGGGCCGAACGCGATCCGGCCCTGCGGCGTCGCGACTTCGACCAGCGGCTCGAGCCAGTACAGGCCGCGCGAGCCGGTCCTGACGATCTCGATGGCAATGCCACGCTTGGCTGCAGCCTGCTCCAGCGCCAGCGTGACTTCGTCGGCGCCGACCGCAAGCGCACCCGCATCGCGAGAGACATATAGACGGATGCTCATCGCTGCGCCTCCGCAACGAGAGCATCGATGCGCTTTTCATCGAGTCGGCCGATCAGCCGGCCGTCGAGCATCGCGGACGGCGCGGTTGCGCACAGTCCGAGGCAGTAGATCGGCTCCAGCGTGACGCGGTCATCGGCCGTGGTGTGGCCGAGCGAGACGCCAAGCTTCGCCTCCGCACGCGCAGCCAGCGCGTCGCCGCCCGCCGCCTGACAGGCCTCCGCGCGGCAAAGTTTCAGCACATGGCGACCGGCCGGCTTGTGGCGGAAATCATGATAGAACGTGAACACGCCATGCACTTCGGCGCGGGACAGGTTGAGCGCCTGCGCCACCATGGGAATGGCTGCCGCCGGCACGTAGCCGAACGCCTCCTGGAGCGCGTGCAGGATCACCAGCGTCGCGCCTTCCTGCTTGCTGTGTTCGGCGATGATCTCGGCGCCGCGCGTTTCGTCCCAAGGCTCAAAAACCGCTGTCATTCTTCGTTCTCAACCGGAGCGTCTGCTCAGGGCAAACTATTTGGAATCGTTCGAAGATCAATAAAGCTGTCTCATGCTGCGATTGCGGATTCCGATCGATTTGCGATGGCAATCATTCGATTTGGAATTGCGATTGGAGCCGTCCGCCGGGCGGTTTTTGCGTGTTGGGAGGGGGAGGGCATGCTAGCTTGCATGCCACCACACGATCCGGGGGACGAACGGTTGCTCGACAAGCTTGAACTGCTGCTGGCGCTGGCGAAGGAACGGCATTTCGGCCGGGCTGCCGAAATGTGCGGCGTGACGCAACCGACGATGTCGACCGGGCTGAAGCAGCTCGAGGAGATCCTCGGCGTGATGCTGGTCCAGCGCGGCTCCCGTTTCCAGGGTTTTACGCCGGAAGGCGAGCGGGCGCTGGATTGGGCGCGGCGGATCGTCGGCGATGCCCGCGCGATGCGTGATGAGATCAACGGGCTGAAGCATCAGCTCTCCGGCGAGATCCGTATTGCCGCAATCCCTACCGTGCTGGGCATGGTCGCCGCGCTGACGACGCCGTTCCGTGCCAGGCATCCCGAGGTGCGTTTCCGCATCCAGTCCACCACCTCATCGGAGGTGCTGGGGTTGCTCGAGAATCTCGAGGTGGATGCGGGGCTGACCTATATCGAGAACGAGCCGATCGGTAAGGTGCGCACCATCCCGCTCTACAGCGAGAGCTATCGTCTGCTCACCGCGCCGGATGGAATGTTCGGCGATCGCGAGACGGTGACGTGGAAGGAGGTCGGGCAGGTGCCGCTGTGCCTGCTGACACCCGACATGCAGAACCGCCGCATCATCGACCGCGCGTTACGTTCGGTCGGCGCCGAGGCGACGCCGACCTTGACCTCGAATTCGCTGCTCGTGCTGTTCACGCATGTGAAAACGGGACGCTGGGCCAGCGTGATGCCGGCCAAGCTCGCCGAGACGCTCGGCCTTTCCGATACCGTGCGATCGATCCCGATCACCGATCCCGATGTCAATTACAGCATCGGCATGGTGATCCCGCAGCGTGATCCGATGACGCCGCTGATTGCGGCGCTGGTCAACGTCGCGCGGGAAGTCGCGCCGTCGCTGCAATCGTAGCAATCAAGCCGCGGCCGATATTCCGGACGCCGACTTGATCGCGTCGCGGGGCAGGGTGACGCGCACGACGGTGCCGACCTCGAGCTTGGAGCGCAGCCGCATCGAGCCGCCATGAAGCTGCGCCAGTGAGCGGGCGATCGCCAGCCCCAGTCCCGAGCCGTGATAGGTCTTGGTGAGCTGGCTCTCGACCTGCTCGAACGGGCGGCCGAGCCGCGCCAGCGAATGCGGCGCGATGCCGATGCCGGTGTCGGCGATCATCAGTACGATCCTGTCGTCGAGCTGCCGGCTGCGCACCACGATGCGTCCGCCGTCGGGCGTGAACTTCACGGCGTTGGAGAGCAAATTGACGATGATCTGCTTGGTGGCGCGGCGGTCAGCGACGACGGAGATGGACTTTGCAATGTCGGCGTCGAGCGTCAGGTGCTTGTCCTGCGCGCGGCCGGTGACGACCCGGAGGGATTCCGCCAGCGTTTGCGCCAGGTCGAGCTCTTCCATGTCGAGCTTCATGCGGCCCGCCTCGATCTTGGACATGTCGAGGATGTCGTTGATGACTTCGAGCAGATAATGCCCGCTGGTCAGGATGTCGTGGCAGTATTCCTGGTACTTCTCCGAGCCGAGTTCGCCGAACATGCCCGAGCCCATGATCTCGGAGAAGCCGATGATCGCGTTCAGCGGCGTACGCAGCTCGTGGCTCATATTGGCGAGGAATTTCGACTTGGTCTGGTTGGCTTCCTCGGCGCGGGTCTTCTCACGCTGGTATTTCTCGGCGAGATCGGCGAGTTCGCCGGCCTGGCGTTCCAGGGCTGCCTGCGAGCGCTTGAGGTCGATTACGGTGGCGCGCAGGCGCAGATCGTTGTCGACCAGCTTCTGCTCGTGCTCCTTGATGCGGGTGATGTCGGTGCCGACCGAGACGTAGCCGCCGTCCTTGGTGCGGCGCTCGCTGATGTGCAACCAGCTGCCGTCATCGAGCTGCGCCTCGAAGGTGCGCGCGCCGGGCCCCTGGCTCGCAGTCTCGTTGTGCCGGGTGCGGACCTCGGGCATGCGGCCGACCTCGAGCACGGTCTCGTAGGAGGTGCCGGGGATAACGGCGCTGTCGGGCAGCTTGTGCAGGCGCTGGAAGTGCGAATTGCAGAGCACCAGGCGGTCGCTCGCATCCCACAGCACGAAGGCTTCGGGAATGGTCTCGATCGCGTCGCGCAGGCGCAGATCGGCTTCCACGGTCCGCTCGGCGAGGCTCTTCTGCTCGGTGATGTCGACGGCGATCCCAATCAGGTGAACGCTGGAGTCGGTCGCGCCGCTGGTTTTTTCGCAGCGGACGCGGAGCCAGATCCAGTGGCCGTCGACATGCTGCATGCGGAAGGTCTGGTCGATGTGGTCGATCTTCTCGGAGATGAGCTGGTCGGCGATCTCGAACAGGTCAATGTCGTCGGACTTCACCAGCGCGTTGACCTCGCCGAAGGTGAGGAGCTCGTTGCGGCCGTCGAGGCCGAGCATCGAAAACATCGACTGGGACCAGAAGATGCGGCCGCGCGACAGGTCCCAGTCCCACAGTCCGCAGCGGCCGCGGTTGAGCGCGGTATCGATCCGGCCGCGCACGGCGTCGTTGATCAGGTCGCCCTCGCGGGCACGGGTGGACTGCCAGTGGAAGGCGAAGCCGAGGATCAGGACCACGAAACCGGTGGTGGCCGACAGCGTCACCGACAGCGCGGCGTCCGAGCCCCAGATCGGCTCGTTGCGCTCCTGGATCACGGTCACGAAGCCGGGCAGCGACTTGATCTGCCGCGAGGTCGCCATCGCGGCATTGCCGTTCGGCAGCGTCATGTCGGAGATGTTGCCGTCGCGCGGCGGCGCCGCCAGCAGTTGCGCCGTCGTGATTGCGTCGAGCAGGCGGTCGTTGCCCGAGGGATCGCTGTCGACCGGGATACGGGCGAGGATACGGCGATCGAGTCCGGCCGAGGTGACGATGACGTGGCGGCCCGAGGCGGTGCCCCAGGACGGAATGAGATCGGGCAGCAGCGCCGGCAGGCTCTCGATGTTCTTCAGCCGCTCCTGTCGCGCGGAGGTGAGGCGGTCGATCCGCTCGGCGAGCAGGTCGGCGAGCGCCGAGATGTCGTGGCGGATCACCAGTCGCTTCTGGCGCGTCTGGTCGACGACCTGCACGAATGCGCCGAGGCAGATCGTGATCAGGAACGCGATGATGAGCGTCGGCACGGCACGGCGCAGCGCTGGCTCCGCGATCAGGAGCCGATGATAGGCAGGTTTCGCGATCGATTGCGCCAATCCTTTGATCGAATCGGATTGGACGCACGCGTTCGCGGCGTCTGCACGCGACATGCCTAAAGCCCCCTGGAAACCTGCTTGCAACTGGACTTCGGAAGCAGCCCCACATCGCTTCCGAATCATGGTCGATTTGAATCCAGTTTTCGCGGGCTGTCGAGAGTCAACGAATCGTTAACGCGAATTTATTCTTATCCAACGCGCAGTTTGCGTGATGCGCGTCCGCAAACTTACGTGCGCGGCGAGTCCGAAACGAGAACGTGTGACTCCTCGCACATTCTGCGTCACGCGCGCGGCGGTTCGGCGTGACTGATGACGCGCTTCACGCTGGGGAACGCGCGCCGCAACGCGCGCTCGATCGCGTCGACATGCTCGTGCACCCTGATCACGCTCATCGACGGCTCGGCGCGGCAGTGGAAGTTGACGATCTCGCCGGCATCGGTGTTGCGGACGCGGACATTGTGGATGTCGTGGATCTCGCCGCCGGCGGCATATTCCGTCAGGGCGGCGGCGATGGCCCGCACCCGTTCCGGTTCGGCGTCGACCCCGAACGGCAGTTCCGGTTCCAGCGGCTCGATATGGACGTCGACCTCGACGTCCGCGCCGAATTCTTCCTGGATGTTGCGTTCCAGCGTGTTGGCGACGTCATGGGCGGCGTCGAGCTGCATCCCGGCGTCGACCTCGAGGTCGATGCTGACGATCAGCTTGGCGCCGAGATCGTGCACAGTGACGTGGTGGATGGCGAGGCCCGAATTGTGTGCGATGACCATGATGCGGTCGCGCACGGTCTCGTTGTCGCGCGCCACGGGGACTGCGGTGAAGGTGAGGTCGGTATCGCCGAAGGCCTTCTCGACGGCTGCTTGCGCGTTGCGCTTGATGTCCTCGACCCGGTCGATGGGATAAGTCCGCGGCACCTTTGCGATCGTGTCGATAAACGTGGTTGCCCCGACCATGCGCACGCGGAGCCGCTCGACATCGATCACGCCCGGCACGCTGCGGATCGCGGCCGTGGCCGTCTCATGCGCGCCTTCCGGGGCGCGGTCGACCAGCGTCTGCACGGTCGAACCGGCCATGCGCAGGCCGAGCAGGGCGATCATCACGGCCACCGCGGCGGCGGCAGCCGCGTCGCCCCACCAGAAGCCGAGGCCGGCGAGGATCAGGCCCACGATCACGGCGAGCGAGCCCATCACGTCGGAGGCGAAATGCAGCGCGTCGGCGGCGAGCGCCTGGCTCCTGGTCTCCCGCGCAGCGCGGTGCAGGGCACGGGCGCGCCAGAGATTGACGACGATGTCGATCACCAGCACCACGAACGGCACGGCCGAAATGGTCGGCGGCGCGGTTCCCTCGCGCAGCCGGCTGTAGGACTCGACCAGGATGCCGCCGGCGAGCACATAGAGCAGGGCGGTGACGCCCAGCGCCGAGACGCTTTCGAGCTTGCCGTGGCCGTAATGATGCTCCTCGTCCGCCGGCTTGTCGGACACCCGCACCACGGCCCAGGTGATGATGGTCGCGACCAGGTCGATCGAGGAATGCAGCGCCTCAGAAATCAGCGCCAGCGAGCCGATCGCGATGCCGACCGCGAACTTGGCCGCCGCCATGCCGCCACTGGCGAAGATCGAGATCGCTGCGACCGAGGTCTTGTCGTGTTGGGAGCTCATGGCGGGGATTTAGCAGCCCAGGGGCGAACATCAAGCGACGATCCACAGGCGTACACGCTAGTGAGTTGCAGGAGCGGGCGCCTCCACCTCCGTCATGCCCGGGCTTGTCCCCGGGCATCCACGATCTTTCTAAATCGCGGGAAAGACGTGGATGGCCGGGACAAGCCCGGCCACGACGAGCTGAGAGAGCGCGCCATATGGCCTCTCGCCGCTGCCCGCGGTCACTACAGCGTCACCACGATCTTCCCCAGGTGCTTGTTGGCCTCCATGTGCTCGAACGCCTTGTCGATGTCGTCGAAGGCAAACACCTTGTCGATCGGCAGCTGGAGCTTGCGCGACTCGACCGCGCCCCAGATGTCCTTCTTGACCTCTTCGAAGATCTCACGGATCTCCGCGATGGTGCGGGTGCGAAAGGTGACGCCGATGTAGCTGATGCGGCGGGCCGCGTGCAGGTCGAAGTTGAAATCGGCATGGGTGCCGCCGAGCCGGCCGACATTGACGATGCGACCCTTGACCCTGGTCGCCGCGAGGTTCTGGTTGGCGACTTCGCCCGAGACCTGGTCGATGATGAGGTCGACACCTTCGCCGTTCGTCGCCTTCAGCACCTCGTCGACCCATGTGGGGTCGGAGGAATCGACCGCGAGGTCGGCGCCATACTCCTTCAGCCGGCCGCGACGAGTGGCATCGGTCGAGGAGCCGATCACGAGCCTGGCGCCCTTCAGCTTCGCAATCTGCATCGCCATCAGGCCGACGCCGGAGCTTGCGCCCTGGATCAGCACGGCCTGCCCGGGCTGCACGCCGCCGATGGTGACGACGGCGTTGTGCATGGTCGCGAGTGCGACGGGCAGGGTGGCGGCTTCCTCGAAGTTCATGTTCGAGGGCGCGCGGAACAGCCGGCCGTGATCGGCCAGCGTGTATTCGGCAAACGCTGCGCCGCCCGAGCCCATGATGCGGTCACCGACCTTGACGCCCTTGGCATCCGGCCCGAGCGCGGCGACCTCGCCGGCCCATTCCATGCCGAGCACGGTGCCGGCGCCGCCGGCGGCGCCATGGGCGTGGCCCTTGCGCATGCCGGTGTCGGCACGATTGAGGCCACAGGCGCGGACCCGGACCAGCACCTGCGTGCCTTCAGGCTTTGGTTGAGCGACGTCGGAAATCGTAGCGCCACCAGGGCCGTAGACATAAGCCTTCATGTATGGCTCTCGCTTCTTGCAGTGACTATTCCGCAGCTTGCGCTGTCGGGTGAACGATCATGCCTTCGAGCCGGCTGCGGATGATGGCCTCGGCTTCGCGCACGATGCGGGAGATCAGTTCGGCGCAGGTCGGGATGTCCTGGATGAGGCCCTGGACCTGGCCCGCCGACCAGATGCCTTCGTCCGAGTTGCCGGTCGCGTAGACCATCTTGCCGCGGGCGCCCGCGACGAGCTCGCGGATGTCCTCGAATTTGGCGCCTTCCTTCTCCATCGCGACGACCTTGGTCGAGATCTCGTTCCTGGCGACGCGGGAAGTGTTGCGCATGGTGCGGAAGATCAGCTCGGTCTCGCGCTCGTCATTGGCGACGATCTTCTCCTTGATGAGCTGATGAATGGGGCTCTCTTTGGTCGCCATGAAGCGGGCGCCCATGTTGATGCCTTCGGCGCCCAGCGCCAGTGCGGCGACCAGGCCGCGGGCGTCGGCAAAGCCGCCGGAGGCGATCATCGGGATCTTGATCTTGTTGGCGGCGGCCGGGATCAAAATCAGGCCGGGGGTGTCGTCCTCGCCGGGGTGGCCTGCGCATTCGAACCCGTCGATCGAGATGGCGTCGACGCCCATGCGCTCGGCGGAGAGCCCGTGACGGACGCTGGTGCATTTGTGCACGACTTTGACGCCGTGCTTCCTGAACTCGTCGACATGTTCCTGCGGCTTGTTGCCGGCGGTTTCGACCACCTTGATACCGCTCTCGATGATGGCGGCGCGGTATTCGGCATAAGGCGGCGGCTTGATCGCGGGCAGGATGGTGAGGTTGACGCCAAACGGCTTGTCGGTGAGATCGCGGCAGCGGGCGATCTCCTTCCGGAGGTCCTCCGGCGTCGGCTGGGTCAACGCCGTGATGAAACCGAGCGCGCCGGCATTGGCGACGGCGGCGACCAGCTCGGCGCGCCCGACCCATTGCATGCCGCCCTGGACGATCGGGTGCTCGACACCGACGAGCTTGGTGAACCGTGTCTGCAGCATGATCTGTTTCCTCCGCCTGTGTGGCGCTCTGTTATCGTTTGATGGCGGCAGGATGCCGCCCGGGTCGGGAAAAGTCTATTGGGAGGGCGTGCGGTGGAAGCGGGGCGATCATGCCGGGAGTGGGGGGATTCCGCAGGGCGGATAATTGAGGTGGGTAGCACCGGTGGCGTGAGGGTTTTGTGCGCCGCTGCTTCAACACCGACGGAGGATGAGGAGCTTTCGGAGACCATCAACTTGCAATTCCGTCGCAAGGCACGCCTTCGCATCCTCGCGGCGCATTCGCCCGAGCTTTGCCCGATCGCATCACCCTCGTCGTGACAAGGGCGCAGGGAAGGCCGGGCGCCGGCTGACACCCGCAAGTCCGTGCGCCAAAGGAATGCACACGGGGTGGACCACAGGTTCGCCGGATCGCCCGGCCTTCCCTGCGCGATGGTTTTAACGTGTCCTTCGTGCTCTCCCCGGGGAGCGATGCACTATTGCCCCCGTCGCCATGCAGATAACTGATGCGCGCGCCCGGTTGGACCGCCGCATCACCGCAGGACTTGACGCACAGACCCCGGGCGTCAGGACCACACGACTTGTTCGTCCGCGCACGTCTTCGCTGGGACCTCGGGAACTGGCGTGTGCTCACACCCGAAGCCATGCGAAGACGCTGTCGGCATCGTGTCGTAGGCACGAAGGCCATTGCTCACGGCCGAAGCCGCCCTGCAATGCCTATTATGCCCGACGCCGTCGCGTCCATCGCTGCCCAGCCCGCGGTTCGTGACGATCGCGATCCGCCCCTTGTCCCGGGTCAGGGTATCGCGTACGTACGACAAATCCGAATTTCGGTAAAGTGGAAAATTTTTCCGGGCGGGGATTGACAGGGCGGGGTGGTAAATTTGCGCGGGTGTTTTGCCCGACGGGCACTCCGCCGATCCATCGTGCCCCAATTGCTTCGGCATCGTCATTGCGAGCGCAGCGAAGCAATCCAGACTTTACCCGGGGAGGGACTCTGGATTGCTTCGCTGCGCTCGCAATGACGGCGTCGCGTGGAGCGTCCTGGCGGGCTCTACTCCGTCGACAGCCGCACCATCTGGCGGCCGCCGTTCATTTCCTTGAGGCTGTTGACGAAGTTTTCAGGGCGCTGCCAGCGGTTGGGGACCTTCAATCCCATGTACTCGGCGATGTCGCCGATGAACCCGGTGCAATTGGTGGTCTCGGCGTTCCAGACCGGCGAGTTCGCTTGCAATTTCTTGATATAGGCAAACACGCGCTTGGCGTCGGCTTCGTTGAGATAGACGCGGTAGTTCGCGGTCAGATAATCTGGGTCGAGATCGCCGTAACTCGCGCCGGTCTCCGCGGGCACCCAGGTGAGGTGACCGAGCACATAGGCCCAGGTGTCGCCGGCGGGCGTGAGCCCTGCCACCTCGACGGCGCGCTCGCTGGTCTTGCCGTACCAGACGAAGGCGTGGCCCCAGCTCGCGGCCGTGCGGGCGCGGAAATCGACGTAGTACGGACCTTTCTCCGCGCGCGCGACCGCGCGCCGCGTCGTTTGCGGCGCCGGCCGTGATACGGTGTCGGTCGTGGCAAGCGCGTTTGCATCGGCAACGCGCTTGTTCGCTTCGTGGGCCGAGGCCGAGGGTGTCGTACACGCGAGCATGGCAGCGAGCGCGAATCCCGCAAGGATGCAGGGTCCCGATCGATCAGGTTTGTTCGTCACGCTATGCCCCTCGACTGTCGGCCACTCACGCAGAGTGCCTCTTCTGCGCGTATTCGCTAAGACGTCAGTAGCGCGCCGCGACCGGGCCGGGCGCCTTGCCGATCGGGGCCTTTCCAACCGGGCTCTTGCCAATCGGCATCTTGCCGATCGGCGCCTGCTCCGAATAGACGGGAACGGGCTGGCGGCGCGGCAGATCCGCAGCGTTCGCAGCCGTCACCAGAGCAAACGTAGCACCCACGACAAATACAATCTTCTTCACAGTCATACCCCTAGAAGGTTTGGTCCAAACACGGCACCGCCGTGCCCCCAGACACGCTCACAGAAGGGCGGCCGAATGCGTCCACAGTGCGGCGCGCCGGCGACATGTTGGCGGCATATGCCGGGCGCGCGGAGATGTGATGTGTCTGAAAGTTTCGAAGCCCGCGGCTGGTAGCAACCATTAAGAACGGTTGCTACGAGGCTCACCCGATCCGGTTAAGGCTGTTCCGGATCGTCGAGAAGATGCCGCCGATGTCTTTTCGCAAGCCGTCGAGTGCGTTGAAATTGTCGAAGATGCGGGCGAGGCGGTCTTCGACCTCGCGCTTGCTCCTGGTCAGTGCCTCGACGCGAGAGGCGAGGGTGACGTCGCCGCTCGCCTCGATCTCGCCGACGGTTTTGGCAAGGAGATCGCGCGTGGTGCCGACGTCCGCGATCAGGGCCTCGATGCCGAACACGGGCGCGTTCAGCGGGAGGAGGTCGGCCTGCGACTTCGACAGCTCCGTCTTGAAGGCGTTCAGCGTCGCCAGCGTCTCATGCAACGCGCCGAGGCGTTGGCGCGACTGGAGCACAAAATCGTTCAGCGCATTCTGGCGGTCGGCAAGCGTCTTGCCATCGGCGTCGGTCTCGACACCGGCGAGCGAGCGTTCGAGCTGGGCCTGGCGCTGGCCGAGCTCTTCGAAGTCGAGTCCGATGCCTTTCAGGATGTGGAAGCTGTCGTCGATGCGGGCCAGGCGCTGCTCGATCTCGATCTTGTTCTTCGACAGGGTCTCGACGCGGGTGCCGAGAGGGGCTTCGCCGCCGGTTTCGAGTTCGTCGACGCTCTTGGCGAGGCGCTCATGACCGAGGCTCAGCTCGCCGATCAAGGCATTGAGGCCGGCGTCCGACGCCCGCAGCGGCACCAGCTCGGCGTGGGACTTCGCCAGATCTTCCTTGTACTGGTTCAGGGTCGCAAAGGTGTTCTGGACCGTACCGACCCGCGACAGCAGCGTCGACACGTCGCGCGCGATATCCTTCAGCCTGTCGGCGAGGTTGTTCTTGCGGTCGTCAGTCTCGAGGTCGTGCAGCGAGCGTTCGAGCTGGTTCTGGCGGTCGCGAATCTCGGTGAAAACCGGCTCGACGGCGCGACGCTGCTCGGCGACCTTGCCGACCATGTCGCGCAGCTCCTGCTGGCGGCGGCGGATTTCGGCGAGCTGGTCGTGCATGTCGGTGGATTCGTTGCGGCCCCGCTGCAGCAGGGCGCGCTGCTCGGTCTCGCCCAGCTTGTCGTGGAGAGCGGAGACGGCCTCCCGGGGATCGCTCTCGATCAGGTGCTGGACGGTGGCGTCGAGATGGTTCTGCAGGGCGTGGGCGACGACGACGTCCTCGCGGGTCTTCTTGAGGCGATCGCGCAACGTGTCGAGGCGCCGGTCCTGGCGTGAGAGCCGCCAGGCGGAGGCGCCGATCAGTGCCAGAACCAGGGCCAGGATCGCGCCGGTCGCAATACGCTGCGGGACGGGCAGGCCTCCGAACCAGGCAGGCAGGTGGCTGACATCGTAACCGAGCGCCTGCTGGGCGAAGATCGCGACGGCGGTGAGCAGAACAAACCAGGCAACCAGGAAAAACAGCCACATCGTGACTTCCTCACGCCGGCACATTATCGCCATAGTTGCTATTGGAGAGCGGAACCGAGATCAAGGGCCGCGGGGCTTGCCGGAGGTTTCCGGTAGCGCGATCCACGGCCTGCCGCGTCAGCCGATCGATGGAGGGGCGGCGCGGGTTGCCGGGGTTTCCCGACGCGGGGTGGGGCGCTGGCTTCCTCCGCCGTCATTCCGGGGCGCGCGCGGCGCGAGCCCGGAATCCATTGATCTGCAGTCTCTGCCGCCCGATGGATTCCGGGCTCGGCGCTACGCGCCGCCCGGGAATGACAGAGTGCGCTACAGCCGAAACTCGTTGGTCAACTCGCCGATGCAGTCGATCGCGACGGTTACCGTGTTCACCGGCTCTTTCATCACGCCGACGCCGACCGAGGTGCCGACGGCAATGAGGTCGCCGGGAAGCAGGGTCATGTCGTGGGAGATCCGGCTGACCAGCTCCTGCGCGGTGAAGATCATGTCCGATATCGGATAGTTCTGCCGCTCCGCGCCGTTGAGGATGGTACGGACCACCAGCTTGGCCGGATCGAGACCGGTGGCGATGACCGGGCCGAACGGGCCGTAATCGTCGATGCCCTTGGCCCGCGCCCATTGCGGGAAGGTCGGGTCGCTGGTCAGGATGTCGTTGGCGGTGATGTCGTTGACGCAGGTGTAGCCGAAGATGAAGCTGTCCGCTTCCGCCGGCGACACCCGGGCACAGGTCTTGCCGATGACGATGCCGAGCTCGCCTTCATAGGTGGTCTTGCCGTCGTAATGAGAGGGGCGGCGGATCACGGCGCCGGGTGTCGTGATGCTGGTGGTGGCCTTCAGGAGGTAGAGCGGCTCCGGCGGCTCGGGCTGGTTGAGCTTGGCCGCGAGCGCGTGAAAATTATTCCAGAGCGCGACGATCTTGCTGGGCGCGCAGGGCGCGAGCAGTTCGACCTCCGACAGCGCCAGCGTCTTGCCCGTGGCGGCATGGCGGCCAAACATCTCGCCCTCATGAACGCTGACGCCAGACGAATTCAGCGTGCCGAAGCCGGTCGCACCGCTCTTACGGAAGCGGAGCCATTGTTTGATCTCGCCAGCCATTATGCCACCGCCAGTGCGCGCGGATCTGATGGCGTCGAGATGCCGTCGTAGAGACCGGCGATGCGGGCGCGCTGGGTCACCATCGCCAGCACTGAATCGAGCGCGGGGGTGGCGACGCCGGTGAGGCGGCCCATCTCTTGCACGACGGTGACGAGCGGGTCGATCTCCATCGGGCGGCCGCGCTCGAGATCCTGGAGCATCGAGGTCTTGTGTGCGCCGACCTTGCGGGCGCCTTCGATGCGGCGCTCGACGTCGACGCGGAATTTGACGCCGAACGTCTCGGCGATGCCTTGCGTCTCCATCATGATCGCGCGCGACAGCGCGCGGGTGGCCGGATCGGTGCAGATCACGTCGAGCGTTGCATGGGTGAGTGCGCTGATCGGGTTGAAGCAGACATTGCCCCACAGCTTGAGCCAGATCTCGTCGCGGATGCGGTCGAGCACCGGCGCTTTCAGCCCGGCTGCGACGAAGAGATCGGCGAGGCGTTGCACGTCCGGGGTGGTCTCGCCGGAGGGCTCGCCGAGCGGAAAGTTGTTGCCGTAGACGTGACGGATCACGCCGGGCGCCTCGATCTCGGTGGCGGGATAGACGATGCAGCCGATGGCGCGCGCGGCGCCGATTTCGCGCCACTGCCGTCCGCCGGGGTCGATGCTCTCCAGCGTCGCGTTCTCGTATTGGCCGCCATGCTTGTAGAAGTACCAGTAGGGGATGCCGTTGACGGCGGTGACGATGCGGGTGTGGGGCCCGAGCAGCGGCTGCATCGTCTCGATCACGCCGGTGATCGAGTGCGCCTTCAACGTGATGATGATGTAGTCCTGCACGCCGAGCTCGGCGGGATCGTCGGTGCAGCGCGGATGCACGGTGTGCTTCTCCTCGCCCGCGAGCAGCGTCAGGCCGCGCTCGCGCATCGCGGCAAGATGCGCGCCGCGTGCGACCAGGCTGACGTCGGCGCCCGCGCGCGCGAGCTGAACCCCGAGATATCCGCCGATTGCGCCGGCGCCGTAGATGCAGATCTTCATGGAATCCTCGCGAAGCAGCGGAAGCCGGATTTCGGGACGAAAGATCCGGTCCGGCTCGGAAGGGTCCGAGCCGGGTCCGGTAGTCGCAGGGGAAGTGAGGCGCTTTTAAGCTGCTTGCGGCGTGCCGTTGATCGCTTCGTCGATGAAGGATGCGATGTCGCGCATGCTGATGACGGAGACGAGGCTGTAATCGTCGATGACGGGGAGGTGCCGGATGTGATTCCGGTTCATCAGATGGCGGACGTGCTCGATCGTGTCGCTCGACGTGCAGGACACGAGCTGTTGCACCGAGACGAGCTGCGAGACCTTGACGTTGACGGCATTGGCGCCGTGCTCGGCGACGGCGCGCACGACGTCGCGCTCGGTGAACATGCCGACCGCGGTATTACCCTCGGAGCGGACCACGTCCTTCACGACCAGTGCGCTGATATTGTTGGCGCGCATCAGCTTGGCGGCGATACCCACCGTTTCGTTCATTCGCACCGTGACAACGCGCGGTGTCTTCTTGCGCAGAATGTCTCCGACCAGCATTGCAACCTCCCTGGGTGAATGATGAGCCAAGTGTGGTATACATAATGCCAATCGTCAAGCATTCGATTTGGCTGATCCGAAAAATCTTGCGGCAGTCATGCTGACATTTGCCGTGAGCCAAAAAGAAAGGGGCGCATCGCTGCGCCCCTGTCTCACCCGTGCAAGGTGCGTGTTCGTTATGCCGTCTCGGTCTTGGCGTTCCCGGTCGCGGCGTTGGCGCTCTCGGCTTCCTTGCCGAGGATGAAGGAGCGGCGCATCGGCTTGATCACGAACAGCGCCGTCAGCGCCGCCGTCGCGTTCAGCGCCACCGCGACCACGAATACGGCCTTCCAGCCATAGGTGGCCGAGATCACGCTTGCGAGCGGAACGAGCAGGGATGCCGTCCCCTTCGCGGTGTAGAGCATGCCGTTGTTGGTGGTTGCGAACTTCGAGCCGAAGGTGTCGCCGCAGGTCGCCGGGAACAGCGAGTAGATCTCGCCGAACACGCCGAAATAGACCGCGGTGGCGAGCACGAAGACGACGGGCACGTGGCCATAGGCCGACAGCGTCAGCAGCATCAGCGCGGCGGTGCCGAAGGCGATGAACATGGTGTGCTCGCGGCCGATCGTGTCGGAGACGAAGCCGAAGAAGGGACGTCCGAAACCGTCGAAGATGCGGTCGAGCGAGATCGCGAACGTCAGTGCCGCCATTTGGAAGCCGGCGAGCGTGACCGGCGTGTCGGCGATCTTGAAGTCGTGCGCGATCGGGGCGATCTGCGCCGCAGTCATCAGGCCCCCGGAGGCGACCATGACGAAAACGAGATACATCACCCAGAAAATAGGGGTGCGCAGCACCTGCGGCGGGGTGAAGTCGATCTTGGTCTGCGGCAGATTGAGCTGCTTCTTCTTCGGCGGGATCGAGATCCGCGGCGGCTGGATGAAGAAGGCGAGCACGAAAACGATTACGCCCTGGCCGATGCCGAAGGTGAGGAACGCGTGCTGATAGCCGCTCGTTGCGATCATGGTCGCGATCGGCACAACGGTGAGCGCAGCGCCTGCGCCGAAGCCGGCGGCAGTCGCACCGGCGGCGAGGCCCCGACGATCGGGAAACCATTTCAGCGCGTTGCCGACGCAGGTGCCGTACACCGCGCCCGCGCCCATGCCGCCGATGATCGCGGCCGCGTAGAGCAAAGTGAGGCTATCGGCATAGGAGTTGAGAATCCACGACAGCGCGATCATGACGCCGCCGAACATGATGACGATGCGCGGGCCGTACTTGTCGACGAACCAGGCCTCGATCGGCACCAGCCAGGTTTCGGTGACGACGAAGATGGTGAAAGCGAGCTGGATCGCGGCGCGTCCCCAGTGGTGCGCGTGGTCGATCGGATCGACGAACAGCGTCCAGCCATATTGCAGGTTGGCGATCATCGCCATGCAGACGATGCCCATGACCAGCTGGAGCCAACGGAAACCTGTGCGGAGAGGCGCGGCCGTGACAGCGCCATCGGTGCTGGAAATCATCAAGAACCTCCCAAGCGCCTGTCTGCTTCGACACCGGTTGAAAGATGACCTGATGTCGCAATATTGTGGCTTATCGTCGCAAGCGCTGCTGCGACCTTGGTATACCATATTCCAGATTGCAAGCCCTATCTTGGCGGGCCGCAGATAAAATATGCGGAGTTCCGTCTGGGAACGGCGGGTTCATGAAAACGTCGCGCAAACGAAAACGCCCGGCCGCGAGGCCGGGCGTTTTGCGCGAGAAGCGCTTTTGGAGTGCGTCAGACGGTCGATTGCGCGACCACAACCTTGCGCCAGGGCTTGAGCACCGCGATCGCCAGCGCCGAGGCCAGGATGTTGGCGCCGGCCGCGATGATGAACACGTTGTCCCAACTGCCCGACGACTGCTGCATGTAGTTGCCGATCGGGACCAGCAGCGCGGCGGTACCCTTGGCGGTGTAGAGCAGGCCGGCATTGGTGGTCGCGAACTTGGCGCCGAACGTGTCGGTGCAGGTCGAGGGGAACAGCGAGTAGATCTCACCCCAGGCGAAGAACACGAAGCCCGAGAGCAGCACGAACCAGAGCGGATCGTGGCCCCAGAGGTAGAGCATCCAGATGCCGATACCTTCCATGCCGAAGGCGATGAACATCGTGTTCTCGCGGCCGATCATGTCGGAGATCCAGCCGAAGAACGGACGCGTCAAGCCGTTGAGCACGCGGTCGATCGTGGCCGCGAAGGTCACCGCGGTCATCGTCACCGCCATCAGCGTGACGGGCACGTTGTCGATCTTCCAGTCGGCCGCGATCGGCTTCAAATTGGCCGTCACCATCAGGCCGCCGGCGCCGACGATCACGAACATGAAGTACATCAGCCAGAAGATCGGCTGACGCAGCACCTCCGTCGGCTGATAGTTGCGGCGGGTCTGCTGCAGATTGGCGTTCGCCACCACGCTGGGCACCTGGCCTGCCTTCGGCGCCAACAGGAAGAAGGCGAGAATGCAGATAATGATGCCTTGTCCGAGACCGAAATAGAGGAAGGTGGTCTGGAAACCGCTGTCCTTGATCATGGCCTGGATCGGCGCGACGGTCAGCGCAGAGCCTGCACCGAAGCCCGCGGCCGTGATGCCCGCCGCAAGACCGCGCTTGTCGGGAAACCACTTCAGCGCGTTGCCGACACAGGTGCCGTAGACGCCGCCGGCGCCGATGCCCGCGACGATCATGCCGAGATAGTAGCCGTTGAGCGTGGTCGCCTGCGCGTTGATGGCCCAGCCGATGGCGCAGAGCACGCCGCCGACCAGCACGACGAGGCGCGGGCCGTATTTGTCGACGAACCATCCTTCGATCGGCACGAGCCAGGTCTCGAACAGCACGAACAGCGTAAAGGCCCATTGGATCGACGCGCGATCCCAGCCGAACTTCTTCTGGATGTCGGGGACGAAGAACGTCCAGCCGTATTGATAGTTGGCGATCATCACCATCGCCGCGACACCGACCGCCAATTGCGCCCAGCGATACGTGTCGCTAACGCGCGCGGCGGTTGGGGCCGTTGCCTGCACCATGTCCGTCATAAAGCCTCCCGTGGCGCCTCTAATTTTTCTGCGAGCGCTGGAGGGGCATTCTTGTATGCATTATGCCAAGCTTCAAGCGCTGGTCCGGCCACCGTGCGCAAATGTCGCAGGACCGCACCCGGCTGCGGCTGTGACTCAGGACAGCACAAGTAGAAATGGCCCCGTCATCCGGGGCCATTCATCAAAAGTCGTATGCAAACCGATATAAAACCGTCCCGCAGCGCGGCGGCGGGGGAGGCTGCCCGGCTTACAGGCCGAAGCGCGGCAGGTCGCCGTTGTGGTTCGAGATCTTGGCGCTCGCCATCAGGAGGCGGTCGATCGTGGCCATCAGGCGGGCGAACAGCGAGGAGGAGGGGGCGAGAGCGACGGAAGCGGTCTTGGACATCGGAAATCCCTTTCTTGAGACGGTCAGCAGTGCTGTCTCATTTCGAAGGGCAATCTATGTATACCAGATGCCAAAGTCTATGCATGCCATTGCATAGCAGCATTTAGCTCTTCGCATTGCAGCATAACAATCCGTTAAATCGGCCGATTTGAGCGCGATATGCCCCAACCCCGCCGAAACTCTATCATTTGACCGCCGATGTCCAAAAAACGGAGCCTTGGCAGCGGTGCGCGAAGCCGCTAGTGGTCTGCCCCCTTCCAATCATCTGTCAGAGTGGTTCATGTCGAGCGCCTCGCCCGCCGTCTCGATCGGCATCGATTTTGGGACCAGCAACACGGTCGTGGCCCTTGCGGCGGACGACCGCCGGGTGGAGGCCATCCGCTTCGATCATGGCGGACAGCGCCACAGTGTCTTCGTATCGGCGCTGTGCTTCTGGGAGGACCGGCCGGGAGCCGGCGCCCAGGCCGAAGGCGGTCCGTGGGCGATCGAGACGTTCCTCGAGGGACGGCATGTCTACCGCTTCCTCCAGTCGTTCAAGACCTTCGCCGCGAGCTCCAGCTTCAACACCACCCAGGTGTTCCGGCAGCGCTACAGGTTCGAGGATATTCTGGCGGCGTTCCTGCGGACCCTGGCGCGCCATGGCGGTGACAGATTCGGCTTCGAGACGTCCACCATCACGGTCGGCCGCCCCGTCCGCTTCGCCGGCGGCAATCCCGACGAGGCGCTAGCGATGCAACGTTACCGGGCCGCGTTCGAGCGCCTTGGCGCCGGCCACGCGCGCTATGTCTACGAACCCGTGGGTGCAGCGTTCTCCTTCGCCCGCCGTCTGGAGCGCGATGCGACCGTGCTGGTTGCGGATTTCGGCGGCGGCACCAGCGATTTCTCGGTGATGCGGTTCTCGCGTGCCGGCGGCGCCTTGCGCGCCGAGCCGCTCGGCCATGCCGGCATCGGGATTGCGGGCGATACCTTCGATTACCGCATCGTCGATCACGTCGTCTCGCCGCGGCTGGGCAAGGGCTCGAGCTTCCGGTCGTTCGACAAGGTGCTGCCGATCCCCACCGGCCACTACACAAATCTCGCGCGCTGGCATCAGCTCGCGATGATGAAGAGCAACGGCGACCTGCGCGAGCTCCGGGAGCTTGCGCGCACCGCGGTGAAGCCGGCTCTGCTCGAGGATTTCATCACCATCGTCGATCTCGACCTCGGCTTTTCGTTGTACCGCGCGGTGTCTGACGCCAAGGTCGCGCTGTCGGCGCAGGACCAGGTGGAGTTCCGCTTCAAAGGCGGCGGGGTCGACATTGGCTCGACCATCACACGGAAGAATTTCGAAGCCTGGATTGCCGACGATATCGCGAGGCTCGGGGCCACCGTCGACAAAGTGCTGGGCGAAGCCGGCATCACCGCGCGCGACGTCGAGAAGGTGTTTTTGACCGGCGGCACGTCCTTCGTGCCCGCTGTCCGAAAACTGTTCGCCGAGCGGTTCGGCAACGAACGGCTGATGTCGGGCGATCAGTTCGAGTCGATCGCCTACGGTCTTGCTTTGATCGGACACAGCCCGGACCCCGACCGCTGGACCGCAAGCGGCGGGATTGCGCCGCGGGCAGGGACGTAGGGCATTCGCGCGATTGTGTGCGCCTCGTCCTTCCAGACGCTATTGCTTGATCTCAGGCTCGACGAGCCTCGCCAGATTGCGCAGCGATTCCTGCCAGCCGAGATAACATGCCTCCGGCGGGATGACGTCGGGGATGCCAGCCTGCGTGATATCCACCTCGGTGCCGACGGATACTTTCTTCAGGATCACGGTGACCTGGATCTCGCCCGGCAGATTGGGGTCGTCGAACCTGTCGGTATAGCGCAGACGTTCGCCGGGGACGAGTTCGAGATATTCGCCGCCGAAAGCGTGGCTGTTGTCCGTCGTGAAGTTGCGGAACGACATCTTGAACGTGCCCCCGACCTTCGGCTCGAAATGATGGACGGTGCAGGTGAAGCCGTTCGGCGGAAGCCATTTCGCCAGCGCATCCGCCTCCAGGAAGGCGCGATAGACTTTCTCCGGGCTGGTGGTCAAAACGCGGTGCAGGCGAACAGTGCTGGGCATGATCATCTTCCTCATGAATCGCCGGGCTCGACGTCAGCGTCTATTGCCCTTTCATGTCTAGATGACGGACGAGATACCGCCGATCCGACAGCGCGTCTCGAATTTTTTGATGGATGATTGGCAGACTGCCGCCACGTCCTGCGGCGTCATGGTGAATGCGAGATTTTAGCCGGGGATCGTCGGAATGTTCCGCCCGCCTGCTGCGTGAGGCGCCGACGGCGGAAGCTGGCCGGCGATCACGCGCTCGACTGCATCGGTTGCAGTTATTGATCGAGTCGAATCTGCGCGGTTTTGACAATGTCCTGCCAACGCGCGATCTCTTCGGTCATCCGCCGCTTGAGCGGTTCGGGGCCTCGCTGGTCCGGCGGTGGCAGGATCAAGCCTACCAGTTCGAGCCGTTTCCGCACGCCGTCATCGTCGAGCGCTGAGCGAAGCGCATCCGAGAACCGGTCGCGAATGGCGTCGGGAGCGCCTTTCGGCAGGTAGAACGCGAACCAGCTCGATGCGACAAACTGTGGAAGCCCTGCTTCCCGGGACGTCGGTGTGTCCGGCAATTGCGGAACACGTGCGGCGGCCGAAACGGTCAGAAAACGCAGATTGTTGTCACCCAGGAAGGGAAGAACGTCGCCCAACAGTCCACAACTGAAGTCGCTGCGGCCCGCGACCAGGTCAGTCATCGCCAGCGCTGATCCGCGATATGGCACCTCCACCGGTTTGAATCCGATCACGGAGGTGAACAGCAGACAGCTGATGTGGCTGATCGAACCGACACCCGCATGGCCCAAGGTGAGGTCCGGGCCACGCGCCTTGGCGATCGCAATGAACGACGCCATGCTATCTGCGGCGAGGTCGCGGCGAACGACGACGAGGATCGGCGTTTCCGCGACCAGGCCAATCGGCGTGAAATCAACCAGCGGATCGTAACGGAGATTTGGATACAGCGCGACCGATGCCGCATGCGTCCCGACGTGACCGCTGACGAGCGTATAACCGTCGGGCGCGCTTTTCGCGACGCGCGTTGAGCCGGTCGTGCCGCCCGCCCCAGCGACGTTCTCGACAATGATCGGCTGTCCGAGTTTTCGCGCCATGTGTTCGGACACGATCCGGCTCATCACGTCATTCGGGCCGCCAGCCGCGAACGGGACGACCAACGTGATCGGTCGTGACGGGAACGGCGACTCGGCGTGTGCCGCATTCAATAGTGTCAGCACCGCAGCTGCGACGAGGGCCGTGTGCTTGCGTTTCAGAATCATATGGCCTCACTCCGCATCAATGGCGTCGCCTTGCACCGCCGCGAGGACACGATCGACCTCACGGCCGGACAGGCCGATGTATCGGGCCGGGTCCGCAGCCGCCTCGATCTCATGGGGCGCGATGTGGGCCGTCACGGCCGGATCTCGCGAAAGGCTCTGGGCTAGTGTCAGGCCTGAAGCGATGGCGTGCGTGCATGCCGCACCCACCATTTCGTGCGCATGATGGCGCCCGACGTGCGGAGCCAGCACCATCATGACGGCCTCGGCGGCGATGAGCCCCTGCGTCCGCCCAAGATTGGCCTGCATCGCATCGGGTCTGACGACCAATCCGCTGCAGAGGCGAACAGCGTTGTCCATGGCCCGGGAGACCAGCACGAACGCTTCCGGCAGCAACAACCATTCGGCTTGCCACGGTCCCGTCGCCCGTTCGTGGTCGTGGACCGAAGCGTCGAGCATGGCGCTTGCCAGCCGGCGCAGCGACGGTCCGGTGCTGAGAATTTGCTCGCAGATGATCGGGTTGCGCTTGTGCGGCATGGTGCTGGAGGCGCCATGGCCCTGGCCGCCTGGCTCCAGCACTTCGCCGACCTCGGTCTGCGCCATCAACACGACATCGGTCGCGATCTTGCTCAGGGTCGCGGAGATTAGCCCAAGCAGGCAAACCGTCTCGGCCAAACCATCCCGCGCGGCATGCCATGCCACCAGTGGCTCGCCGAGTCCGAGTTCGTGGGCCAGTGCAGCGCGGACGCTGTCGCCATCATCGCCGAGCGATGCGAACGTGCCGACCGCACCGCCGAACTGGACCTGCAGGACCCTTGGTTTGAGTTCGGCGAGCCGTTGCCTGTGGCGCAGCAGGCCCGACAGCCAGACGGAAACCTTGAACCCGAAGGTGATCGGGATCGCGTGTTGAAGCTTGGTCCTGCCGACCATGGGCGTATCGCGATGGGTCCGCGCCAGATCCGCAAGCGTCGATATCAGGCGCTCCAGATCGCGGTGGATGAGCTCGAGCGCGTCGCGTATCTGCATCACGAGCGCGGTGTCCATGATGTCCTGGCTCGTGGCGCCCCAATGGACGAATTCGCCATGGGGTTCGCCGGTGAGCCGGATCAACTGCTCGACCAGGTTCACGACCGGCAAGCCGGCGCGCAAAGTGCGCGCGGCCAATTCATTGAGATCGAGTAGTTCAGTACGTGCAGCGGAGGCGATCGCAGCAGCAGCATCGGCAGGAATCACGCCGAGCTGCCCTTGAACCTTCGCCAGCGCGACCTCGACCAGAAGCATGGACTCAAGTGAATTGCGCTCACTGAAAATAGCACGCATCGGGGCGGTGCTGAAGATATCGGCGAGGTGACGGCTGCTGAAGACCGTTCCGGGCTCGAAACTCAGCATGGCCGTGTCGCGATCATGGACGACCGAACGCGCGCGCGTTCAAACCAGCCGGCAAGCCTTGGTCTCTCGGAACGCCATGACAGATGCCCCGCGCGAAAATCGATATGGTCAAGTGCACAGGCGAGCCCGATGTCGCCGAGGTCGAAGCGCCGGTCATCGAGGTCGAATCGAGCTTCAATCGATGACAGCGTCCGCGAAATCGCTCGCTCCTGACGCGCAACCCAATCCGCCCAGCGCATCTCCGATGGCCTGCGCCCTTCGATAGCCCAGATGAAGGTTGCATCGATCAGGCCCTGATACAGCGCAGCGCGTCCAAGACAGAGGTGTCGTGCAGGCTGCTCGTTCGGGATCAGTCGCGAGTCGATGGTCAGACCGTGCAGGGCCTGTCCGATCGTGTCGCTCTCGGTCACAAGCGTTCCGTCGGCGAGAACGAGTGCCGGCACTTTGGAGAGCGGGTTGATGTCGGTGAAATGATGCAGCTCGAGCCAGGGGTCGACTTCGATAAACTGAATCGCGTCGTTCAATCCGAGCTCATGAATGGCGACTCTTACCTTGCGGGCGTAGGGCGACGTCTGATTCAAAAATAGCCGCATCGATCGGTATCGATCCCTCCGTCGTCGCGCCTCATTGCGCAGCCGTACGGCTTGACTTCGATCAAGCCTAGGTCACCCCCTCGTTTTGTAAAAATGCATTATTGCGATGCATGCGTTCTGAATTGGAGAACGCCGTCGAGCGCATGTGGCGCTCGGCAGCCCTCCCAGAGCAGCTGGCGGCGAATGATGAGTGTGCTCGGTGGCGGCGTCCTGGACCTACCGCCGGGCTCCCGAGGCGTTAAATTCGGTCAAGCCTTGCAAATGGCGAGGATGAGGTATACGTTGAGGCTGTTCGTTCAGCCGCTGTGCCTTGTTGAATGCGCCCGCGGGCTCCTTTTCCATAGACATCGACGAATAGAATTTGTTCTGCGTGACGATCACGCGGAACCTGCGCGTATGCGCTTTGGAGAAGAAAATGACGACAGGTACTGTGAAGTGGTTTAACGGCCAAAAGGGCTTTGGATTCATTCAGCCGAACGACGGCGGCAACGATGTGTTCGTTCACATCAGCGCGGTCGAGCGGGCTGGTCTTGCAGGTCTCGCTGAAGGCCAAAAGGTCAACTTCGAGCTCAAGACCGACAAGATGCGGGGCAAGGTCAGCGCTGAGAATCTCTCGCTGGCCTAAAGCCTTAGTGCCGTTTCACGGATGTACTGAAACGGCCATGCCACCCGCTCGATCCCAGGATTGAGCGGGTTTTGTCCGTTGCAAAGCAGGGTGAATAATGAGCGCCAAGAGACCGGCCGAACCGTCACCCGAAAGCATCGCGCGCTCTAACCGTCAGCGTTTGGCCGCTGAGGAAGGCGCCCGGGCGATGGTTGATGTTGGAAAGCAAGCCGTGGATGTTCGCAAGAACATGGCGCGGCTTCGAGAGCTGCGCGAAGCCAAGGAAGCGGCAGACGCCGCCCTTCAGGCATCGCTGCCCGCGGTCACGCCGACGAAGCGCAAGAAGAAGGTGACGCCATAGCTGCCTTCCATTGCGCCGACGACAACTCGGAGAGGACCGACCAAATGCCCAAGAGTGCGGGTCGTGCCTAGAATCAAGTCGGATGGCGGTGGTACCATCACCTTCTTTCTCGCGCTTGGCGCGGGCCGACAGATGTGCCGTCTTGCGACGACGTTCCTGACGCAGAAACAGGCTTTCAGCTATCTTCGCAAGAACCGGACGGAGCTCGAGCGGGTGGCGCGGGCGCAGCTCGCTTCTGGTGCCGTCGAAGACGGAATCGTCGTGCTATCGATGCTGTAGATCAGGCGGATTTCGGCGTCCCGCGTTCAGCGGAATCCGCGGTCGGAGCCTGGGACTGACGCTCTTATTCGGAGCCGCTTCCCGGCTTCGCCTCCCGGGCCAATCGCTCCGCTTTCAGCCGTTCGCGATTCTCGTTGAAGGAATTCTGGTCCTTCGCATAGTCGTTCATCGGCTTCTGCGTTGTCGCCGGCTTGAACGCCTTGTTGGCTTCACGCTTGGCGCGATCAGAGGATTGATCTTTCGACATTTAAGCCCTCAATTTAATCAACGAGCGTGGTCCTGGCGAGTGCCGGACGCGCCGCCGCCGTGCCTGAACTGAAAGGCCGACTTGCCACCCTCGCAAACGAAGGAGACCAGTTCTTCAGCGTGAGGCAGATCTTTGCGAGGCGTGCTGCACTCGCTGTGGAGATGACATGCTGGCATTTCCGGGCGTGCTCGCATTCCCGGGAGCACGGCGGACGAGGGAGTAACGGCCGGCCACCGCATCAGTTCCTCGCGGACCAATCTTTAATCCAGCCTTCGCGGCGCGGCAAGCGTGCCGATCGTGCGATGCAGCCCTTCCGCATCAACAAAAAGGCCGCCGAAGCCGGCGGCCTTTCGCGTCGTGAGATAAGCCCGCTTACTCCGCGGCCTGCTTCTGCGGCGGATCAAGCGCGCCGGACTTGTGGATATCGGCAACCTGATGGTCCGAGAAGCCGAGCACGGTGCGCAGGATCTCGTCGGTGTGCTCGCCAAGCAGCGGGGAGCGCTCCACATCGCTCGGGGAGTCCGACAGCTTGATCGGGTTGCCGACCGAGATGTACTTGCCCCGGGTGGGGTGGTCGACCTCGACCACGGTGCCGGTCGCGCGCAGCGACTGGTCCTCGGCGATCTCCTTCATCGACAGGATCGGTCCGCAGGGGATGTCGTCCTTGTTGAGGATTTCCATCGCCTCGAACTTCGTCTTCGTCATCGTCCACTGTTCGATGCGGCCGAAGATCTCGTTCAGGCGCGGCAGGCGGACGGCCGGCTTGGCGTAGTTAGGATCGGTCTTCCAGGAGGGCTCACCGATCACGTCGCAGATCTTCTCCCAGACCGGAGCCTGGGTGATGAAGTAGATGTAGGCGTTCGGATCGGACTCCCAGCCCTTGCACTTCAGGATGCGGCCGGGCTGGCCGCCGCCGGAATCGTTGCCGGCACGCGGCACGGCATCGCCGAACGGAATGCCTTCGCCGAACTGGCTGTATTCCTTGAGCGGACCGTGGGCGAGGCGCTGCTGGTCGCGCAGCTTGACGCGCGCGAGGTTGAGGACGCCGTCCTGCATCGCAGCCGTCACCTTCTGGCCCTTGCCGGAATGGGTGCGCTGATAGAGTGCGGTGACGATACCGAGCGCCAGATGCAGACCGGTGCCGCTGTCGCCGATCTGCGCGCCGGTCACCAGCGGCAGGCCGTCGCGGAAGCCGGTCGTGGAGGCGGCGCCGCCGGTGCACTGCGCGACGTTCTCATAGACCTTGCAGTCTTCGTACGGTCCGGGACCAAAGCCCTTGATCGAGGCGACGATCATCTTCGGGTTGATGGCCTGGATCTTCTCCCAGGGGAAGCCCATGCGGTCGAGCACGCCGGGGCCGAAGTTCTCGACCAGCACGTCGCACTTCTTGATGAGCTCGGTGAGAACTTCCTTGCCCTTGGGGTTCTTGGTGTCGAGCGTGATCGAGCGCTTGTTGTGGTTGAGCATGGTGAAATACAGGCTGTCCACGTTCGGGATGTCCTGCAGCTGGCCGCGGGTGATGTCACCCACACCCGGACGTTCCACCTTGATCACGTCGGCGCCGAACCATGCGAGCAACTGCGTGCAGGTCGGCCCGGACTGGACGTGGGTGAAGTCGAGAATGCGAACGCCCTCGAGCGCTTTTGTCATCGTGTTGCTCCTGTTACTCTTCTGTTTCCGTCATGCCCGCGAAGGCGGGCATCCAGTATTCGCTGAAGGTTCAGTTGGGCCTCAGTGCTCGCCTCAAGATGATTTGGCGATGACTGGATTCCCCGCCCGCGCGGGGAATGACCCGGCGGCTGGTTACCTCTTCTTCTGCAGAACGCTCTGCGGATTGAGATTGCCGATGCGGCCGCTCTCGGAACCGGCAGCCGGATCGATCACCGCGTTGATGAGCGTCGGCTTGCCCGAGGCCATGGCTTCGTTGACGGCGCGCTTGAGCTCGTCCGGCGAGGTCGCGTTCACGCCGACGCCGCCGAAGGCTTCCATCATCTTGTCGTAGCGGGCGCCCTTGACGAACACCGTCGTCGCCGGATCGGCATTGGCGCCGTTGACGTCGGTGCCGCGATAGATGCCGTCATTGTTGAAGATGACGACGCAGATCGGCAAATTGTAGCGGCAGATGGTTTCGACCTCCATGCCGGAGAAGCCGAAGGCCGAGTCGCCTTCGACCGCGAGCACGGGGTGGCCGGTCTCGAGAGCCGCCGCGATCGCCTGGCCCATGCCGATGCCCATCACGCCCCAGGTGCCGACGTCGAGACGCTTGCGCGGCTTGTACATGTCGATGACGCCGCGGGCGAGGTCGAGCGTGTTGGCGCCCTCGTTGACGAGGATCGCCTCGGGATGATCCTTGATGACGTTCTTCAGCACGCCGAGCGCGCCGTGATAGTCCATCGGCGACTTGTTGTTCATGAGCTTCGGCGCCATCTTGGCGACGTTCTCTTCACGCTTGGTCGAAATCGCCTTGGTCCATTCGGCCGGCGGGGTGGTCCAGCCCGAAGCCATCGCCTGGTTGAAGGCGGAGACGACCGAGCCGATGTCGCCGACGACCGGCGCGACGATCTCGACGTTGGAGTCCATTTCCCTTGGCTCGATGTCCACCTGGATGAACTTCTTGGGCGCTTCGCCCCAGTTCTTGCCCTTGCCGTGCGAGAGCAGCCAGTTCAGCCGGGCGCCGATCAGCAGCACGACGTCGGATTCCTTCAGCACCGTCGAGCGGGCGGCGCCTGCGCACTGCGGATGGGTGTCGGAGAGGAGACCCTTGGCCATGCTCATCGGCAGGAAGGGGATGCCGCTCTTCTCGACGAAGGTTTTGATCTCTTCGTCGGCCTGCGCGTAGGCCGCGCCCTTGCCGAGGATAATGAGCGGACGTTTTGCGCTCTTCAAAACATCGAGCGCGCGCTTGATCGAAGCGGGCGAGGGGATCTGCGCGGGAGCCGCGTCGATCACCTTGACCAGCGACTTCCGGCCGGCATCGGCGTTCATCACCTGGCCGAACAGTTTTGCCGGCAGGTCGAGATAGACGCCGCCCGGACGGCCGGAGACGGCGGCACGGATGGCGCGGGCAAGACCGATGCCGATGTCCTGGGCGTGCAGCACGCGATAGGCTGCCTTGCACAGCGGCTTGGCGATCGCGAGCTGGTCCATCTCTTCGTAGTCGCCCTGCTGGAGGTCGACGATCTCGCGCTCGGAGGAGCCCGAGATCAGGATCATCGGGTAGCAGTTGGTGGTGGCGTGCGCGAGCGCGGTGAGACCGTTGAGGAAGCCGGGCGCGGAGACGGTGAGGCAGATGCCGGGCTTCTTGGTGAGGTAGCCGGCGATGCCCGCCGCATAACCGGCGTTCTGCTCGTGGCGGAACGAAATCATGCGAATACCGGCCGCCTGCGCCATGCGGCCCAAATCCGTGATCGGGATGCCCGGCACATTATAGATGGTGTTGATGCCGTTCAGCTTGAGCGCGTCGATGACGAGATGAAAACCATCCGTCAATTCCTGCTCGGTGCCCGGTGCTTCGGACTTGGTCGCGGTATTCAGCATGGGCCTTGTCTCCCTGGTCTCAAGATGCCGTTTCAGGCTTTTGGGGGCGATGCCTCGCCCTTCTGGTGAACGTTGCTGGCTAGAAGAGTTCCTGGCCATGCGCCTCGACGTAAGCGGCAAGGCCAAGGGTGTGATCGCGGGCGCGCTTCTCGGCGAGTTCGGTATCGCGCGCCTCCAGGGCTTCGATCATGCCGAGATGCTCGGGTAGCGACGTCGCAGTGCGGTCCTTGCGTCCGATGGTCAGCTGCCGATAGCCACGCACGTGCAGCAGCAGGTCGTTGGTGAGATCGACCAGCACCGGTGATTCCGACAGCGAGATCAGCGCCTGGTGGAAGGCGATGTTGGCGCGCGAATATTCCTCGACGTGATCCTGGGGGAGGCGGTCCTTGCCAAAATCCTTGAAGTAGTCGCGCAGCGCCGTGATGTCTTTCTTGCGCGCTGTGGCGGTGATGAGGCGCGCCGCCATGCTCTCCAGCGCCGCCCAGGCGCGGATCATGTCCACGATCTCGCTCTTGGTCCTTCGCACCACCATGATGCCGCGGCGCGGAACCGTCTTCACGAAGCCGTCTTGCTCGAGCATCGCGATGGCTTCGCGGATCGGCGTGCGGCTCACACCCAGGCGCTCGGACAACGCGCGCTCGTCGAGCATCACCGGCTCGGGCGTCGAGTAGATGTCCATCTTGAGGATGGCTTCTTTCAAGGCGTCGTACGCCTTGTTCTTGAAGCTCGACTCCGGGGCAATACGAACGATTGCGATATCTGCCTCGGCCATGTTCGGCAACGCCTTGGTTGGTTTCCGCAGTGACACGACGAATCTCCTCCAGTGGGAGTCGTCTTTTACAGGATTATTAACGGGAAAGTTTTTGGCATACCAAATACCAAGATGTCAAGCTGCCTATTTTTTGCAGCGTTCTAAGGTGCGCGGCAGCTTGACAAGTTGGCTTCTGGCATACCAAATGCCATCGCCAGCCATTTTTGATCCGTGCCGGCGGAGTAACCTTGGCTTTATGCCACTCCGTTCCGCGACATGGAACAGAGCGCGGCGAATGGAAAGCATCACGGGCAGCCGCAACACGCGCGCGCTTTGAGAACGCAAGAACCAAGGTCAAGGGAGAGCCACATGTCCAATTCCAAAGATGCCGTCCGCAAGGTGCTTGACCAGGTCAAGGCGGACAAGCGCACCAGCCTGACCGCGCCGGAAGGCAAACTGGTCTGCGACGCCTACGGCATTGCGGTGCCGAAGGAGGGTGTGGCGAAATCGGCCGGCGAAGGCGGCAAGATGGCCGCCTCGATGGGCTTCCCAGTGGTGATGAAGATCGTCTCGCCGGACATTCTCCACAAGACCGAAGCCGGCGGCGTCATCGTCGGCCTCAAGACGGCCGAAGACGCCGAGAAGGCCTACGAGACGATCCTCTCGAACGCCAGGAAGTACAAGTCCGATGCCAAGATCGAGGGTGTCCAGGTGCAGCAGATGCTGGCCGGCGGCACCGAAGTGATCGTCGGGTCGATCACCGACGCCTCGTTCGGCAAGCTGGTTGCCTTCGGCCTCGGCGGCGTGCTGGTCGAGGTCCTGAAGGACATTACCTTCCGCCTCGCGCCCGCGACCAAGCAAGACGCGCTATCGATGCTCGACGGCATCCAGGCGCATGAGATTTTGAAGGGCGTTCGCGGCGGCGAGCCGGTGAACCGCACGGCGCTTGCGGATGTCATCGTCAAGGTCTCGCAGCTCGTCACCGATTTCCCCGAGATCGTCGAACTCGATCTCAACCCGGTGTTCGCGACGGCCAAGGACGCGATCGCGGCCGACGTCCGCATTGTCGTCGACTTCGCTTACGTGCCCAAGCCGAAGCCGCGCGCAACCGAAGAGATCGTCGCGGCCATGAGCCGCATCATGCAGCCGAAGGCGGTTGCCGTGGTCGGCGCTTCGGCTGAAGACGGCAAGATCGGCAATTCCGTGATGAAGAACCTCATCAACGGCGGCTACAAGGGCGACATCTACCCCATCCATCCCAAGGCCGCCGAGATCCTCGGCTACAAGGCGTACAAGAGCGTCAAGGACGTGCCCGGCGTGATCGACACCGCCGTGTTCGCAATTCCTGCGAAGTTCGTGGCCGCGGCGCTCACCGAATGCGGCGAGAAGAAAATTCCCGGCGCGGTTCTGATCCCGTCGGGCTTCGCGGAAGCCGGCGCGCCTGAGCTTCAGGCCGAGATCGTCGAAGTCGGCAAGAAGTACGACATCCGCCTGATGGGACCGAACATCTACGGCTTCTATTATACGCCTGCCAATCTCTGCGCGACCTTCTGCACCGCCTACGACGTCAAGGGTCACGCGGCGCTGTCCTCGCAGTCGGGCGGCATCGGTATGGCCATCATCGGCTTCTCCCGTTCGGCCAAGATGGGTGTGTCGGCGATCGTCGGCCTCGGCAACAAGTCCGATATCGACGAGGACGATCTGCTCGCCTTCTTCGAGCAGGATCCGAACACGAATCTGATCGCGCAGCACTGCGAAGACCTCAAGGACGGCCGCGCCTTTGCGGAAGCGGCAAAGCGCGTCTCCAAGAAAAAGCCGGTCATCGTGCTCAAGGCCGGCCGCACCTCGGCCGGTGCGAAGGCGGCCTCGTCGCACACCGGCGCGCTCGCCGGCAACGACAAGATCTACGAGGACGTCCTGGCGCAGTCCGGCGTGATCCGCGCCCGTAGCTTGCGGCAGTTGCTCGAGTTCGCGCGCGGCGTGCCGGTGCTGCCGACGCCGAAGGGCGAGAACGTGCTGATCATCACCGGTGCCGGCGGCTCGGGCGTGCTGCTGTCGGACTCCTGCGTCGACAACGGCCTGTCGCTGATGGCGATGCCGGCGGATCTGGATGCGGCGTTCCGCAAGTTCATCCCGCCGTTTGGCGCGGCCGGAAATCCCGTGGACATCACCGGTGGCGAGCCGCCGATCACCTACGTCAATACGGTGAAGCTCGGCCTGACGGACGAGCGCATCCATTCGCTGATCCTCGGCTACTGGCACACCATCGTCACGCCGCCGATGGTGTTCGCCCGCAACATGGTCGAGGTGAAGAAGGAGATGGAGGCCAAGGGCTTCGTGAAGCCGATCGTCGCCTCGCTCGCCGGCGACGTCGAGGTCGAGGAAGCCGCCGAATATCTCTACCAGAACGGCATCCCGGCCTATGCCTATTCGACCGAACTGCCGGTCGAGGTTCTCGGCGCCAAGTACAAATGGGCGCGCGGGGCAGGGCTGCTCTGAGCTACTACTTCACCTCTCCCCGCGCTTGCCCGCCGAAGGCTCGGCGAAGGCGGATGCGGGGAGAGGTGAGAACAGTCAGGTCGCGATGGGCAGGAACGTGATCCGGCGCAAATCGATCGAGCCTCGATCGTCATCGGAGGCCGACCACGACGCGCGAGACGGCGGCGTGCAATCCGTCGACCGCGCGCTGTCGATCCTCGAAACATTGTCCGAGGATGACGAGGGCTATCGCCTCAGCGATCTCGCTGTCCGCACCGGGCTCTCCGCCTCGACCGTGCACCGCCTGCTGGCGACGCTGGAAAGCCGCCGCTTCGTGCAATTCGACCGCGCCGAATCCAAATGGCATGTCGGCGTGCGCAGCTTCACCGTCGGCGCGAGCTTTGCCCGGCGGCGCAATTTCAGCGCCCAGGCTATTCCCTATTTGCGCAAGCTGCGTGATCTCACCCGCGAGACCGCCAATCTCGCCATGGTCGACGACGAGTTCATCATCGTGCTGACCCGCATGGAGAGCCGCGAAATCATGCGCTCGCTGACCCAGGTCGGCGGCCGCGTTCCCATGGTGACGTCGGGCGTCGGCAAGGCGGTGCTCGCAACCTATTCCGACGAGGACGTCGGCGCCGTCATCCGCCATCACGGCATGCCACGCCTGACCGAGAAGTCGATCGTGCGGCCGAGCGACCTGTTCAAGGAACTCGAAAAGATCCGCAAGCAAGGCTACGCGCTGGATGATGAAGAGGCCTGCATGGGCCTGCGCTGCGTTGCCGCGGTGGTCTACAACGACTGCGCCGAGCCGCTCGCGGCGATTTCGGTCTCCGGCATGACCAGCCGGCTGACCGATCAGAGGTTACCGGACATCGGGCAAGTCGTCCGGGATGTTGCAGCCGAACTGACGGCCGCGCTCGGCGGGGTAGTTCCGACGCCCCGCTAATCAGAAACCAGGGGTATGTCACTGGACAGTGTCGGCCGTTTTGGCTGATATGCGACCAAACGACACGATGCGGCAAATGTCCGCATGAGCCCGGAGACGTCCCATGTTTCAACTTCCCGCGCGCCTCGTCGGCGCAGCCGTCGCGCTGACCCTTGCGGCAGCCACGCCGGCCCTTGCCCAGCAGCTCGAGCTCAAGCTGATGGCACCGGCGGCGCCGGGCGGTGGCTGGGACCAGACCGCGCGCTCGATGCAGCAGGCGCTGGTCGCCGCCGGCGTCGCACGCAGCGTGCAGGTCACGAACGTTCCCGGCGCCGGCGGTAGCGTCGGCATCGCGCAGTTCGTCAACGGCGCCAAGGGTGACGGCAACCAGCTGATGGTCAACGGCTTCGTCATGGTGGGCGCGCTCGCCATGAACAAATCACCCGTCACGCTCGAGCAGGTGACGCCGATCGCGCGCCTCACCGAGGAAATCCAGGTGATCGTGGTGCCGGCAAATTCGCCGATCAAGACCGCGCAGGATCTGGCCGCAGCGGTGAAGGCCGACATCGCCAAGGTGACCTTCGCCGGCGGTTCGGCCGGCGGCGTCGATCATGTGATGGCGGCATTGTTCGCCGGCGCCGTTGGCGCCGACGCGAAGAAGATCAATTACATCCCGTTCTCGGGCGGCGGCGAGTCGCTCGCCGCCATTCTCGGCGCGAAGGTCACTGCCGGCATTTCCGGCCTCAGCGAATATGATGGGCAGATCAAGTCCGGCAAGCTGCGCGCGATCGGCGTGACCTCGGAGAAGCGCATTCCAGGCAGCGACATCCCCACCTTCAAGGAGCAGGGCATCGACCTCGTGATCGCCAACTGGCGCTCGGTGGTCGCGCCTCCCGGAATCACGCCGGAGCAGCGCAAGACGCTGAGCGACGCGGTCGAGAAGATGGTGAAGTCGGACGCCTGGAAGGACATCCTCAAGCAGAAGGGCTGGGAGGATGCCTATCTCGGCGGCGATGCCTTCGCCGATTTCCTGAAGAAGGAAACGGTACGTGTGACTGACGTGCTGAGATCAGTCGGCTTGGTCAAGTCATGACTCCGGGCGATCCCGTCCAGCCGCCGCGGCGCGTCGATCGCGCCGGCATCGTGATTGCGGCGTTGCTCGCAGGTCTTGCCGCGGTGCTGGTCTGGGACGCGCGCGGTCTGCAATCGACCACGATGTACGGGATGGGGCCGGAAGCCATGCCGGTCGTGATCGCCTCCGGCCTCGCGCTGCTCGCGATCGGCAATCTCGTTGACGCGTTGCGCGGCAGTCTGCCGGCGCGCGAGAGCGCCGATCCCGTGCCTGTGGTCCTGATCCTCGCCGGCCTTGCGCTGCTGATCGGCATCATCGGCTTCGGCGGCGGGTTCATCCTGGCAACGTCGGCGCTGTTCGTCACGACCTCGGCAGCATTTGGGCGCCGCGCCGTCCTCGTCGATTCCGCCATCGCTCTGGTGATGTCGACCCTCATTTACCTCGCGTTCGATCGGCTGTTGACGTTGAGCCTTCCGGCCGGTCCCCTGGAGCGACTGCTGTGATGGAAACTTTCGCGGCGCTGGCCCACGGCATGGCGGTCGCCGTCCAGCCAATGAATCTGCTCTACGCCCTGATCGGCGTGTTCCTCGGCACCGCCGTGGGCGTGCTGCCCGGCATCGGCCCGGCCTTGACTGTCGCGTTGCTGCTGCCGGTGACGTACAAGCTCGATCCCGGCGGTTCGCTGATCATGTTTGCCGGGATTTATTACGGCGGCATGTATGGCGGATCGACCACGGCCATCTTGATCAACACGCCCGGCGAGAGCGCCTCGATGGCGACGGCGCTCGAAGGCAACAAGATGGCCAAGGCCGGCCGCGGCGGACCGGCGCTCGCGACCTCCGCGATCGGCTCCTTCGTCGCCGGCACCATCGCCACCATCGGGCTTGCCTTTCTCGCGCCGTGGTTGGTCGATTTCGCGGTGCGCTTTGGCCCGGAGGATTATTTCGCACTGATGTGCGTCGCCTTCGTCACGGTGTCGGCAACCTTCGGCGATTCCCCGATCCGCGGCCTGACCAGCCTGTTCATTGGTCTGACGTTGGGCCTCGCCGGCATCGACAAGCTGACCGGCCAGGCGCGGCTTGCGTTCGGCGTGCCCGAGCTGCTCGACGGCGTCGAAGTGACGACGCTCGCGGTCGGCCTGTTCGCGGTGGGCGAGGCGCTCTACGTCGCATCGCGCCGCCACCACACCGAGGAGAAGCTCGAGCCGGTGCGCGGCTCGCTGTGGATGACCAAGGAAGACTGGAAGCGATCGTGGAAGCCGTGGCTGCGCGGCACCATGTTCGGCTTCCCGATCGGTGCGCTGCCCGCCGGCGGCGCGGAGATCCCGACCTTCCTGTCCTATTCCTGCGAGAAGCGGCTGACCAAACACCCCGATGAATTCGGCAAGGGCGCGATCGAAGGCGTCGCAGGACCGGAAGCCGCCAACAACGCTTCGGCTGCGGGCACGCTGGTGCCGCTCCTGACGCTGGGATTGCCGACCTCGGCGACGGCCGCGATGATGCTGGCGGGCTTCCAGCAATACGGCCTCAACCCGGGGCCGCTGCTGTTCGCCGAGCGGCCCGACCTCGTGTGGGGCCTGATCGCGAGCCTGTTCATCGCCAATTGCATGCTGCTGGTACTCAATCTGCCGCTGGTAGGCCTGTGGGTGCGGCTGCTGGCGATCCCGCAGCCGTGGCTCTATGCCGGCATCCTCGTGTTCGCGACCATGGGCACCATCGCCGCAAAGCCGTCGGTGGTTGAACTGTCGATGCTGGCCGGCTTCGGCGTGCTCGGCTTTCTGATGCGGCGGTTCGACTTTCCGATCGCGCCCGTCGTGGTCGGCCTGATCCTCGGCCCGATCGCCGAGAGCCAGCTGCGTCGCGCGCTCGCGATCAGTCTGGGCGATCCCATGACGCTGCTCCAGAGCCCGATCTCGGCGACGCTGCTTGCGCTGGCGTTGATCGCGCTGCTGGCACCCTTCGTGCTGAAAGGGATAGGACGCTTCAAGGCGAACGAGGACTAGCCACCCCGACGCGAGCGTCTTCTCGTGCTAAGTCCATCTCGTGAGGGAAAGTCATGCCGTCAGAGCTCCGTTCGCCCCGTCTCGCTGTCCTGATCGATGCCGACAATGCTTCGGCAAAGATCGCCGATGGACTGTTCGAGGAGATTGCCAAGATCGGCGAGGCCAGCGTTCGCCGCATCTACGGCGACTTCTCCAATGCCAGGTCGAGGGGCTGGGCCGACATCCTGTCGAAACACGCCATCATCCCGCAGCAGCAGTTCGCCTATACGACAGGGAAGAATGCGTCGGACATCACCCTGGTCATCGACGCGATGGACCTGCTTCACAGCGGCCGGTTCGACGGCTTTTGCCTGGTGTCGTCGGACAGCGATTTTACCCGTCTCGCCGCCCGGATCCGGGAGCAGGGCATCGATGTCTTTGGGTTCGGCGAACAGAAGACGCCGGAGAGCTTCCGGCAGGCCTGCCGAAGGTTCGTCTACACGGAGAACCTGCTTCCCGCCCCGGCGAACACCCAGGACGCCGCCTTGAGATCGACGTCGCTTCAGCCGCTCGATGCCGCAACCCCCATCATCAAGAAGGTCATCACCCAGATGGAGAGCGAGGACGGATGGGTGACGCTTGGGGAAGTCGGCCGCCAACTTGCCAATCTTGCGTCCGATTTCGATCCGAGAACGTTCGGCTTCCGCAAACTGAGTGACCTCGTGCGCAAGACGAATGCGTTCGAGATCGACGAGCAGAACGGGAGGTCGATGCGGATTCGGGTCAAGCCCGCTGCCGCAGCGGCCCCGAGACGACGGAACTCGCGCAGACCCGCGAGGTCAGGGACGGCAGGCACTTCGCCGCCTAAGGCGTAAGCAGGGCGTGCCGTTATATTTGCGCTTGCCCGGCCCGGCGCAGGGCGTAACCATCGCAGGGCCATAACGCCACGCGAGGGTCCTGATGACCAAACTTACCCGCTTCGCCGTCGCCCCGTTGCATTCGATGACCCGGCGTCTGGCCGATGTGGCCTCGGCGCGTGTCGCGCCGGATCTAGTCGTCACCGGCGCGCGGGTGCTCTCGACCTATTCGGAGCGCATCCACGCGAGCCGCGAAATCTGGATCACCGGCGGCCGCGTTGCTGCGGTGAAGCCGGCCGGTGCTGCGAAGAAAGTCTTCAGCAACGTGCCGGTTTACGACGCGGCCGGCGGCATCGTCGCGCCGGGGCTGGTCGATCCGCACATCCACATCGAATCCTCGATGGTGACGGCCTGTGCCTATGCCGAGGCGGCACTGCTCAACGGCACCACCACGATCTTCTGCGACAGCCACGAGATCGGCAACGTGATGGACGTCGCCGGCGTCGAGGCGATGCTGGAGGACGCGCGCGAGGCGCCGCTTTCGATCTTCCTGACGGTGCCTTCCACGGTCCCTGCCACTTCGGCCGCACTGGAGACGGCGGGCGGCGATCTCACGCCGGACAAGATCGCCGGCCTGTTCGACCGCTGGCCGGAAGCCGTCGGGCTCGGTGAGAAGATGGATTTTGTGCCCGTCACCATGGGCGATGAGCGAAGCCACGCGATCCTCGCCGCCGCCCTGAAGCGCGGGCGGCCGGTGTCCGGTCACGTCTACGGCCGCGACTTTGTTGCGGCCTATGCGGCATCAGGTGTCACCGATACCCACGAGGCGATCGACCGCGACATCGCCGACGACTTGCTGGATGCCGGGGTCTGGGTGTTCTTGCGCGGGGGACCGCCGACCACGCCCTGGCACTCGCTGCCGCAGGCGATCCGGACCATCACCGAACTCGGGGCCTCGCATAAACGCACCGCCGTGTGCACCGACGATCGCGATGCCGACGATCTCCTGCTGTTTGGGCTCGATTGGGTGGTGCGCGAAGCCGTGAAGGCAGGGATGTCGCCCGAGCAGGCCTGGTCGATGGGATCGCTGCATGGCGCCACGCGCTTCAACATGGACAGCGATATCGGCGGGCTCGGCGGCGGCCGCCGCGCCGATCTGGTGCTGATGGACGACAATCTGAAGCCGCAATGCACCTGGTATGGCGGCGAGCTCGTGGTCGAGAACCGCAAGATCACGCCGAAGCTCGATCAGGCGCTGTCGCAGCGCTATCAATACCCGAAGGCGGCCTATGCGACCGTAAAACTGCCCCAGAAGGTCAAGCTGACGCCGGAGCTTCCGGCGAAAGCCTGTACCGTCAACGCGATCAAGACGGCGCTGCCCGGCATCACGCTGATCCACGAGAAGATCGCGATCGAGCCCGCAAAGGACTGGCCCTCACTGTTCGCCCGCTACGGCCTGTGCTTCGTCACGGTGGTCGAGCGTCACGGCAAATCGGCCGGTAATGTCGCCTATGGCCTGTTGAAGGACTTTGGCCTGAAGCGCGGCGCGGTCGCCTCCAGCGTCGGGCACGACAGCCACAACATCATCGTGGCCGGCACCAACGAGGCCGACATGCAGGTCGCGGTCGCCGCCATCAAGGAGCAACAGGGCGCCGTCTGCCTCGTCGCCGAGGGCAAGGTGAGGGCGCTAGTGCCGCTACCGATCGCCGGCCTCCTGTCCGACAAGCGCGTTACCGAAGTGGCCGAAGAGGTCAAGGCGCTGAAGAAGGAATGGGCGGAAGCCGGCTGCACCATCCCCTACATGGGCTTCAATCTGATTCCGCTATCGGTCATTCCGGAAATTCGCATCACCGACAAGGGCCTCGTGCTGGTCCCGCAAATGCAGCTGGCGCCGCTGTTCGAGTGACCGCTTTCACGCGTGTCTCGACTTAACTGACTGAAGCTGCCGCGATTTTTCCGCGGTTGCCGCATCGTGGAAAATAAAATCGATCTCGTTGAGATTGTATCCCGCGCGCCCGATGATCTCGCTCGAGCCAACATAACCGAGCGAGGTCCGATATGGCGAAGATGCGAGCCATCGATGCTGCCGTGCGAATTCTGGAGAAGGAGGGCATCTCGACTGCCTTCGGCGTTCCAGGGGCCGCGATCAATCCGCTTTACTCGGCGCTGAAGAAGCGCGGCTCGATCCGCCATATCCTGGCGCGGCACGTCGAGGGTGCCTCGCACATGGCCGAGGGCTATACGCGGGCCAAGGCGGGCAATATCGGCGTCTGCATCGGAACTTCGGGGCCGGCGGGCACCGACATGATCACCGGGCTCTATTCGGCGATCGCCGACTCGATCCCGATCCTGTGCATCACCGGCCAGGCGCCGCGGGCGCGGCTCTACAAGGAGGATTTCCAGGCCGTCGACATCGAATCGATCGCAAAGCCCGTGACCAAATGGGCGGTGACGGTGCGCGAGCCGGCGCTTGTGCCACGCGTGTTCAGCCAGGCTTTTCACGTGATGCGCTCGGGAAGGCCCGGCCCCGTGCTGATCGATATGCCGCTCGACGTGCAGCTCGCCGAGATCGAGTTCGACGACGAGACCTATGAGCCGCTGCCGGTCTACAAGCCGACCGCGACCCGCAAGCAGGTCGAGAAGGCGCTGGAGATGCTCAATGCGGCCGAACGGCCGCTGATCGTCGCGGGCGGCGGCGTGATTAATGCTGACGCCTCGGATCTACTGGTGGAATTCGCCGAGATCGCCAACGTGCCGGTCGTGCCGACGCTGATGGGGTGGGGCGCTATCCCCGACGACCACGTGCTGATGGCCGGCATGGTCGGTCTTCAGACCAGCCACCGTTACGGCAATGCCACGATGCTCGAATCCGATTTCGTCCTCGGCATCGGCAATCGCTGGGCAAACCGCCACACCGGCTCGGTCGAGACCTACACTAAGGGTCGCACCTTCGTGCATGTCGACATCGAGCCGACCCAGATCGGGCGCGTGTTCAATCCCGATTTCGGCATCGTCTCGGACGCGAAGGCGGCACTCGAACTGTTCGTCGCCGTCGCCAAGGAGTGGCGCCGGTCAGGCAGGCTGCGCGAGCGCCAGGCGTGGCCCGCTTCCTGCCGCGACCGGAAGAAGACGATGCTGCGCAAGAGCCATTTCGAGAACGTACCGATCAAGCCGCAGCGCGTCTACGAGGAGATGACCAAGGCCTTTGGCCGTGACACCTGCTACGTCTCCGTGATCGGCCTTTCGCAGATCGCTGGCGCGCAGTTCCTGGGCGTCTACAAGCCGCGCAACTGGATCAATGCCGGGCAGGCGGGACCGCTCGGCTGGACGCTACCCGCGGCGCTCGGCGTGCGTGCGGCGTGTCCGGATCGCGACATCGTCGCGCTCTCCGGCGACTACGATTTCCAGTTCCTGATCGAAGAGCTCGCGGTCGGGGCGCAATTCAATCTGCCCTACATCCACGTCGTCGTGAACAATTCCTATCTCGGCCTGATTCGACAGGCCCAGCGCGGCTTCGACATGGACTATCACGTCCAGCTTTCCTTTGAGAACATCAACGCGCCCGAGCTCGGCGGCTACGGCGTCGATCACGTCGCCGTCGCCGAAGGGCTCGGCTGCAAGGCGATCCGCGTCACCGATCCCAAGGACGCGCAGGCCGCGTTCGCCACTGCGCGCGAATTGATGGCGAAGCACCGCGTGCCCGTGATGGTCGAGTTCATTCTCGAACGCGTCACCAACATCGCGATGGGCACGGAAATCGACAACATCGTCGAATTCGAGGAGGTGCTGGATTTGCCGCTCGACGAGGTCGCGACAGCGCGGCCCGGCGTGCTGCAGCCGGCGGAATAGGGAGCAGCATCATGCCGAAATTCGCCGCCAATCTCACCATGCTTTTCAACGAAATGCCGTTCGTGGACCGCTTCGCAGCGGCCAAAGCAGCGGGCTTCGGTGGGGTCGAGTACCTCTTCCCCTATGATTTCGACAAGGCGCAGCTGCGCGAGCAACTCGACAGCCATGGGCTGACACAGGTGCTGCACAATCTGCCGGCCGGCAATTGGGCGGCAGGCGAGCGCGGCATAGCGATCCTGCCGGATCGTGTCAGCGAGTTCAGGGACGGCGTGTTTCGCGCCATCGACTATGCCAAGGCGCTCGATTGCGAGCAGCTCAACTGTCTCGTCGGCATCGCGCCTGTCGATGCCGATCCGCGCGAACTCAACGAAACCCTGGTCGGGAATCTGCGCTTCGCCGCTTCGACGCTGGCGCGCGAGAACATCAAGCTTCTGGTTGAGCCGATCAACACGCTCGACATTCCCGGCTTCTTCCTCAACGGCACCGAGCAGGCCGTGCAGCTGATCTCCGAGGTGCGCTCCAACAATCTGTTTATCCAGTACGACATCTATCACATGCAGATCATGGAGGGCGATCTCGCCCGTACCATGCAGGAATATCTCCCGCAGATCGCGCATATACAGCTCGCCGACAATCCCGGCCGTCACGAGCCCGGCACCGGCGAGATCAACTATCCCTTCCTGTTCCGCCATCTCGACGCGATCGGCTATCGCGGCTGGATCGGTTGCGAATACAAGCCGCGCACCACGACGCTGGAAGGCCTGTCCTGGCACGCCGCGCAAACGTTTGAGACCTGAGGAAACTTTGACATGATCGACATCGGCTTTATTGGACTTGGCACCATGGGACGGCCGATGGCCGGGCATCTTCTGGCCGCAGGCCATCGCGTTCTCCTGCACGATGTCGGGCCGGTCGCACCCGAGCTGATCGCCGCCGGCGGCGTTGATTGCAAGTCAAGCAAGGAGGTCGCGGAGGAGGCCGATGCGGTCATCATCATGGTGCCGGATACGCCGCATGTGGAGGCCGTGCTGTTCGGCAAGGACGGCGTCGCGGGCGGCATTTCCAAGGGCAAGATCGTGGTCGACATGAGCTCGATCTCGCCGCTGGCGACCAAGGAGTTTGCGAAGAAGATCGAGGCGCTCGGCGCGGATTATCTCGACGCACCGGTGTCAGGCGGGGAGGTTGGTGCCAAGGCGGCAAGCCTCACCATCATGGTCGGTGGCCCCGAGCGCGCCTTCAACACCATGAAGCCGATCTTCGACCGGATGGGAAAGAATGTCACCCGGGTCGGCGCCAATGGCGACGGCCAGACGACGAAGGTCGCCAACCAGATCATCGTCGCGTTGACGATCGAGGCGGTCAGCGAAGCGCTGCTGTTCGCGTCGAAAGCCGGTGCGGATCCGGCGCTGGTGCGGCAGGCCCTGATGGGCGGCTTTGCGTCGTCGCGGATTCTCGAATTGCATGGCGAGCGCATGGTGAAGCGCAATTTCGATCCCGGCTTCCGCATCGAGCTGCACCAGAAGGATCTCAACCTCGCGCTTGAAGGCGCCCGCGTCCTCGGCCTGTCGCTGCCGAGCACGGCAGTGGCGCAGCAATTGTTCTCGTCTTGCGCCGCGCATGGCGGCAAGGGTTGGGATCACTCGGCAATGGTGCGCGCGCTGGAACTGATGGCGGGGCACGAGATCGCCGCGACCTGAACTGTTACCGGGTAACAGTCTCCACTTGTAGTTCTGCCTAGATCGGGCGGGGAACCGGAACAATGATCCGGCCCCGCGGTTGAAGGCGCACAACAATCACTGGAGACATAAGCACATGAAAACCCGTCTTGCGATTTCGTTGGCTGCCGCGTCGCTGCTGGCGTCGAGTGCGGCCTTTGCTCAGTCGACGACCGAAGAAGGCGCCAGGAACGGCGCACGCGCGGGCGGCGACATTGGCGGCCCGGTCGGAGCGATGGTCGGTGGTACCGTCGGCGCCGCTGTCGGCGCCGGTCTGGAAATTCCGAATGCCATTCTGGGCGGCATCCCGCGTAGTGAATCCGTAGTCGTCGAGGATCGCGTCGTGGTCGGCGAGCCACTGCCGCCGACCGTGGTGCTGCGGCCCGTGCCGAACTACACCGAATATCGCTATGCGGTCGTGAACGATCGCCGCGTGATCGTGGAGCCGCGCACGCGCCGCGTCGTCAAGATCATCGACTGATCGATCGAGCGTGAGCTTTGAAGAGACGGGCCCTGCGGAGCATCATTCCGCGGGGCCTTGGCTCGTCAGGGCCGAATTCGCGCGAAACCGCGTCATGCCCCAATCGGCGATGGCCGCGAGCGCGAAGCCAATGCAGGTGGTGCCGGCATCGACCAGAAAGTCCTCCAGCCGCGCATGCCGTCCCGGTGCCCAGAATTGCATCAGTTCGAGCAGGCCGATCAGCACCACGGCGATGGCTGTGGCCGACAGGCGGCGGCGCGGATAGGCGAGGCCGAAGGCTAGTCCCACCAGCACGAAGGCGAGGGCATGTTCGCCGTCCTGGCCAAGGTCGGAATGGGGCCGCAGGCCGGGCGGGCCGAGGGTGGCAAAGGCGACGGCGGCGGCAAGCAGCCAGGCAGAGGAGCGAACTAAAAAGGACATCCGCACCGCTTAGCACGGATTGCAGCAGCCTGCCGAGGCGCTAGGATCAGATCGCCGTGTAGTTAATGACGAAATGTTAAAGCGGCTCCCGCACGCCAAGGCCGTGCATGAAGCGCTCCCGGATCTGTACGGGATCGCGTCGGGTGGCGCCGACGCCCGGCTTGTCATCGATACGAACGGCGATCAGGCTGGGCTCGCCGGCCGACATGGCTTCCTCGACCAGACGCTCGAAATCCTCCTCGTCCGCGGCCCAGGCGCTGTTGGCAAGCCCGGAGCCAGTCGCGATGGCGACGATGTCAGCCACGTTCGCGGCCGGTGTCGGCTGCGCGCCGGTGATCTGATAGATGCCGTTGTCCATCACGATCATGATGAGGTTCTTCGGCTTCAACGCCGCGATCGTCGAGAGCGCGCCGAGCTGCATCAGGAGCGAACCATCGCCTTCGAGCGCAAAGACGCGCCGCTCCGGCTGCGCCAGCGCCACGCCCAGCGCGATCGGGAAGGCGAGCCCCATGCTGCCGAGCATGTAGAAATTCTGCGGACGGTGGCCGGCGGCCCAGAGATCGAAATTGGTGTTGCCGATGCCGCCGATCACGGCTTCCTCGTGCTCGAGTTTTGCGATCAGGCGCGAGGTGACGTCGAAGCGGTTCATCACTTTGGTGTTGCGCGCGTCGGTATTCATTCGGGCAGGCCTCACTTGTTGAACACCTTGCCGCCGGTGAGCAGCGGGTTGAGGATCAGTGCCACCGGCGCCTGCGTCGTCACGGCCTGCTTGATCGAACGGTCGGCAATGAATTCGAGCTCGTCGAGCCGGGTGATGGTGTGATGCTCCAGTGCCAACGAATCCAGCACCGGACGCATGGTGCGGCAGACCAGTGACTGGCCGTAGTTGAACTCGCCGAGCGTGCCGCGCTCGGACACGAACATGATCAGCGGAATCTGGTAGGGCACCGCGAGCGAGGCCAGCACGTTGGCGAGCGTCGCAAAGCCCGAGGTCTGCATCAACACCGCGCCTCGTCGTCCGCCCATCCAGGCGCCCGAGACGATGCCGACGGCCTCCTCCTCGCGGGCGGTGGCAAAGGTGGTGAAGAACGGATCGGCGTGCAGGTTCTTGATCAGCGGCGTCAGCACGCGGTCAGGCACGTAAGGGACGAGGCTAATCTCGTTCCGCTTCAGGGTTTGCAGGACGATGCCGTGCCAGCTCGTGTCACTGGAGGTCTGCGCCGCCTCGGACGAGGTTTGTTGCTCCGCAATCGGCATTGCGTTCTCCCTTCGGCCGCGCATGCTTCTTGGTCTTTGCCATTGCCTTAGGCTCGTGTCGGCCGTCGCGGCGGTCTGCCGAACTTGACGCAGGCAGCGGGATTGTCAACATGTCCGGGCTGCACCGTGATCTGCGCCAGACGGCCTGCCGCGGCCGCTGGCGCCGTGTCATAAGCGGCAATAACAAGAGAACGGAGGAACGCATGAAAGGAGCGCGCGCCGCGCTGGCCCTGCGGATCTCCAGGAGAGAGCCGGAAAGGTCCTTATGTCCGTCAACAGCAAGCGCGTCTTCTACGTCAAATATCTGGCCAATCCGATCTATATCGACATTCTGAAGGCGCGGCCCGACGTCCGGCTCGATCGCATCGAGAACGAGAGTCCCGAAGACTTCTACGCGCCGATCATCGGTGTCGCTCATGTCTACCAGATCGGCGCCGCCCGGGACGAACTCGCCCCGCATTTCCACGTCGATGCCGCCTTCCTGAAACGCACGCCGAACCTGTTGCTGGTCTCGAGCAATGGTGCAGGCTTCGATCCCGTCGACGTCGAGGCGTGCACCGATGCGGGCGTGCTGGTCGTCAACCAGTCCGGCGGCAATGCCCATTCCGTCGCCGAGCATGCGCTGGCGATGATGCTGACGCTGTCCAAGCGCATCATCCAGTCCGACCGCAAGCTTCGCAGGGAGGCCAACGTCAACCGCAACGAACTCGTCGGCAACGAGATCGAGCACAAAACCGTCGGCATCATCGGCCTCGGCAATGTCGGTCGCCGCATCGCCGCGCTGTGCAAGGGCCTGTTCGGCATGAAGGTGCTGGCCTATGATCCCTACCTCACGGCCGAGGTGATGGCCGAACGGGGCGGGGAAAAGGTGGAGCTCGACGAGCTGCTGCGCCGCGCCGATTTTATCTCGATCTCCTGCCCGCTCAACAAGGGCAGCCGCAACATGATCAGCGTGCGCGAGTTTGGGTTGATGCAGCCGCATGCGTACTTTATCACCACGGCGCGCGGCTTCATCCACGATGAGGATGCGCTGCTCCAGGCCCTGCGCGACAAGCGCATTGCGGGCGCCGGTCTCGACGTCTGGTCCAAGGAGCCGCCGCCGCCGGAGCATCCGCTGCTCCAACTCGACAACGTGCTGGCGAGCCCGCATACCGCGGGCGTCACGATCGAGGCGCGGCAGAACATGGGCCGCATCGCGGCCGAGCAGGTGCTGGATACGCTCGACGGCAAGCGCCCGCCGCGCATCATCAATCCGGAGGTCTGGCCACGCTATGCCGAGCGATTCAAGCATGCGTTTGGTGTGACGCCGGCGTAGTCGGCAGTCGCTTTGTCCTTCCAGGGTGCTACGCTCCTGCTGTCCATTTCCCGGTTAGCGCTACGCGCCACGGAATGATCGACGGGCGGGAACCGCGCCGCCTTTGATCCGCGTCAAAATCTCCCTCCCGCAATCCGGCTAAATGGGATTAGAGTGAGCGCCGCCGGGGCAGGCAGGAGGTCCCATGTCAACTTATGTGGTCAGGTTCATGAAGGACGTGCTCGGCCAGTACGGCCGGCAGATCGAGGTGTGCCAGGGCACGCTTGAGATCGACGCCTCCGACGAGGACGAAGCCAGAGAGCGGGCGAAGGCGAGGTTTTGCGAGGATCAGGCGCTGCACCACTGGTCGTTGCATGCCGACCGCATCCAGGTCAGACCGGCTGACTTTCCGTCGTGAGGCCTGGCGGCCGGGCCCCGTGAGGTGACGCTGGCGCCGAGCGGACCGCTGCACCGTCTCAGTCCAACAACTTGTCCAGTGTGATCGGGAAGCGGCGGATGCGTTTGCCGGTGGCGTGATAGACGGCGTTTGCGATCGCCGCCGGGACGCCGACGATGCCGATCTCGCCCAGTCCCTTGATGCCGAGCTTGTTGATACGATTGTCCGGCTCGTCGACGAAGATCACGTCGATATCGTGAACATCCGCATTCACCGGGATGTGGTACTCGGCGATGTTCGCGTTCATGATCCGGCCGAAGCGATGATCCATCACCGTCTCCTCGTGCAGGGCCATCCCGATCCCCCAGACCACGCTGCCCATGATTTGGCTGCGGCCGGTCTTGGTGTTGAGAATCCGCCCGGCCGCGACGGCGCTGACCACGCGCGTGACGCGAATGACGCCCAGCTCTTCGTCGACTTTGACCTCGGCAAAGACGGCTGAATGGGTATTGCGCGCGTGCTTCTTGTCCTCGTCGAACTGGTTGAGCTTTTCCTTCTCGATGCGTTCGACGCCGCCATGGCGCATCGCGTCGGCGATCGAGACCGCGCGTCTGGTGTCGCTGGCCCCGGCAATGCTGCCGTCGATCAGGACCGTATCGGCCAACTCGGCGCCGGCGAGCGGCGAGCCAGGGATTTTTCCACCCAGACCTAACAGCTCCTTGCGCACCTCCTCGGCGGCTGCGAGCACCGCATGTGCGCTCGAGGCAGCCATCCAGGAGCCGCCCTCGACGGGCGCCTGGGGCAGACTGGAATCTGCGAGCCTGACGCTGATGTTCTCGATCGGCAGGCCGAGTGCGTCGGCTGCGACCTGAGCCACAATGGTGTAGGTGCCGGTGCCGATGTCGGATGCGGCGCATGACACCTCGGCATGTCCGTTCGACGTCAGCACGATACGGACGGCGACCGGCATCTGCAGTGCTTCCCACACGCCCGTCGCCATGCCCCAGCCGACCAGATCCTTGCCGTCGCGCATCGAGCGAGGCGCAGGATTGCGTCTGCTCCAGCCGAAGGCGTCCGCGCCGCGCGCGTAGCATTCGCGCAACTGCTTGCTGGTGTAGGGCAGGTTTTCGCTCTGGTCGCGGTCCGAGTAGCACTTCAACCGCAGTTCGACCGGATCGAGCTTGAGCGCGACGGCGAGCTCGTCCATGGCGCATTCAAGCGCGCAGACGCCCGACGCCGCGCCCGGTGCGCGCATGTCGCAGGGCGTGGAGACGTCAAGGTGGACGAGCTTGTGGGAGGAGCGGCTGTTCGGGCTCTTGTAGAGCTGTTCGGCCCAGCCGGTATCGTTGCGTGCAAAATCCTCGTAGCGCGAGGTGACGGCAATGGCCTCGTGCGTGACCGCGTCGAGCGTACCATCGGATTTCGCGCCGAGCGCGACACGCTCGATGGTCATCGGCCGGTAGCCGAGCCCGTACATCTGCTGCCGTGTCAGCACGACGCGCACGGATCGCTTCAGCGCGAGCGCGCCAAGCGTTGCCAACACCACCTGATATTGCGGCCGCAAGCCGGAGCCGAAGGCGCCGCCGACGTATGGCGAGACCACGCGAATATCATCCGGCTTCTTTTCGAACACGCCGCATAGAAATTTGTGGACGTTCTGAACGCCTTGCGTCTTGTCGTAGATCGTGAGCTTGCCACTGCTGTCCCAGACCGCCGTGGTCGCATAGAGCTCCATCGGGTTGTGATGCTCGGTCGGTATCACGTAGTCCGCCTCGTGGCGCACATCAGCCCCCGCAAGGGCGGCTGCGGCGTCGCCCCGCGGCTTATGCGGCTTGTCCTTCTCGGCAGCGTTGCTGCGCTCGCCTTCGAGGTCGGTCGCAAAACTATGCTGTTCATATTCGATCCGCACCAGGGTTGCGGCGAATTTCGCGGTTTCCCAGTCCTCCGCCACGACCAGCGCGATCGGTTGGCCGTTGAACTTGATCGTGTCATCGTAAAGCGGACGGAAGGGCGACCCATCCGGCGCTACCTCGTCCTTCCACGCCTCGTCCTTGTCCGCCAGCGGCGGACGGTTCGCATGCGTGAGCACGTCGAGCACGCCCTCGACCTGCTGTGCCGCGCCGGTGTCGAGGCGGACAATGCGCCCGCATGGAATGGTGGCCTCGACGACGAAGCCATGGAGGAGCTTGTCGGCCGGGAATTCGCCGGCGTATTTGGCGGCCCCCGTGACCTTGGCCCGTCCGTCGACACGCGACGTTGGCGTTCCGACATAAGCGTTCATGGGGTCCTCACGCGATCTTCTTGTGAGCCTGGGATTGCGGCGTGGCATTCGCCGCCTGTGTCAGTGTGCGCACGATGGCGCGGCGTGCGAGCTCGACCTTGAAGCCGTTATGCGAGCGGGTCGTTGCTCCCTGAAGCAAGAGATCCGCGGCGTGTGAGAAGTGATCGGGCGTCGCGGCCTGGCCGCGCAACGCAGCTTCCGCCTCGAGGCTGCGCCAGGGCTTGTGAGCCACGCCGCCGAGCGCCACGCGTGCCCCGCTGATCGCGTTGCCCTCCAATTCGAGCGCGGCGGCAACCGAGACCAGAGCAAAAGCATAGGACATCCGGTCGCGAACTTTGAGGTAGCTGTAGTTTTGAGCAAAGCCGTGCCGCGGCAGCTCGATCGCCGTGATGATCTCGCCGGTGCGGAGATGGGTATCGACATGAGGCTTGTCGCCGGGCAGCCGATGGAAATCGGTCAGCGCGATGGTGCGTTCGCCGGAGGGACCCGCGATGTGCACGAACGCATCGAGCGCGGCAAGAGCCACGCTCATATCGGATGGATTAGTCGCGATGCAGGCGGCGCTCGTACCCAGGATCGCATGGTTGCGGTTGAGGCCGTCCATCGCCGAGCAGCCGCTGCCGGGATGTCGCTTGTTGCAGGGCGTGGCCGTGTCATAGAAATAGGCGCAGCGCGTTCGCTGCATCAGATTGCCGCCGACCGACGCCATGTTGCGCAATTGCGCCGAGGCGCCGGCCAGAATGGCGCTGGCGAGCAGGGGATAGCGCTGCTCGATCAATGGATGGTAGGCGAGGTCCGAGTTCGGCACCAGGGCGCCGATGCGCAAGGACCCGTCGGACGTCTCCTCGACCTTGCGGAGCGGCAGGCGGGAAATGTCGATCAGCCGGGTGGGGCGCTCGACATTCTCCTTCATCAGGTCGATCAGATTGGTGCCCCCGGCAATCAGTTTGGCGCCGGGATCGGCGGCGAGCAGGCGGATCGCGTCGGCGACATCAGTGGCTCGGGCGTACTGAAAGTTGTTCATGGCTGGCCCATTGCCTGCTGGATGGCGGCGACGATGTTCGGATAGGCGCCGCAGCGGCAGAGGTTTCCGCTCATCAGCTCCCGGATCTCGTCGGCATCGTGGGCATGGCCTTCGACGAGCAGTCCGGCCGCCGAGCATATTTGTCCCGGCGTGCAATAGCCACACTGGAAGGCGTCATGGTCGATGAAAGCCTGTTGGAGGGGATGCAGCGCGCCGTCTTTGGCAAGACCTTCGACGGTCGTGATCTCGGCGCCGTCCTTCATGACGGCGAGCGTGAGGCAGGAATTGACGCGCCGGCCATCCACCAGCACCGTGCAGGCGCCGCACTGACCATGGTCGCAGCCCTTCTTGGTGCCGCTCAGCGCAAGATGGTCCCGCAAGGCGTCGAGCAGCGTGGTCCATGGCACGAGATCGAGCGTGTGACTGACGCCGTTGACGACAAGATGGATCGGGATTCGTTCGGAAATCTGATGCGTGACATCGCCCATGTCCTGCTCCCTGCGACGGCGACCGTGCCGGACGTCAGCCGTGTTGACGCGGGGGCACGCCTCCGCCGGCCAATAGCGCCCAACGGACCACCGGCCGGTTGGTTCCTTTTGAGTCCACTTGCCGGCAGTTCGCCTTTCCGAGAGGTTGCGATCAGCGCTTCGCTTCGCCGAACACCACATTCGGCACGGCGCGGTTGACGACCTCGCGCAGCGCGAAGCTCGATTGTACCCTCGCTACGCGCGGCAGGCGCGACAGCTCCATGCGGTGGATGCGCTCGAAATCCTGGATGTCGCGGGCGAGCACGATCAGGATGTAGTCGTCGGTCCCCGACATCAGGAAGCAGCGCACGACGGACGGGCATTTCACCACCTCCGCCTCGAACGCTTTCAACGCCTCATCGCTTTGGCTTTCCAGCGCGATACGGACCAGCACCGTGGTAGTGAGGCCGAATTGCGCGAGGTCGAGCGTAGCCTGATAGCCCTGGATGTAGCCGTCGTCTTCCAGCGCCTTCTGCCGCCGCCCGAGCGCGGTGCTGGACAGGCCAACCTTGTTGGCGAGCTCGGTGTGGCTGGCCCGCGCATTGGTCGTGAGTTCCGCGAGGATGGCGAGATCTTTCCGGTCGAGGGCCAAAGTTTCGTTTCCAGCGTGAAAGGGCGTTTGCGCGCCGGAAGCCGGCGCAGTGAGGCCAAAGCTAGCGGATATTTGCACGAAACCAAACCGGGCACCCCGCTACAATCATGAGGTGAATCAAAAGGAGCCCAGGATGCGCGTCGGTGTGCCCAAGGAGATCAAAGTGCAGGAATATCGCGTCGGGCTCACCCCCGGTGCGGTCCGCGAATATGTCGCGGCTGGGCACGAGGTAACGGTTGAGACCGGTGCGGGCGGCGGCATCGGCGCCTCCGACGAAGTCTACCGGCGGGCAGGGGCCATCATAGCCGAAAACGCTCGCGACATCTTCGCGAAGTCCGACATGATCGTGAAGGTGAAGGAGCCCCAGAAAAGCGAGTGGGCCCAGCTCCGCGAAAACCAGATCCTGTTCACTTATCTCCATCTCGCGCCGGATCCCGAACAGGCCCGGGGTTTGCTTGCCTCCGGCTGCACTGCGATCGCCTATGAAACCGTCACCGACGCGGCCGGTCACCTCCCCCTGCTTGCGCCGATGAGCGAAGTCGCCGGCCGCCTTGCCATCGAGGCTGCCGGCGCCGCGCTCAAGCGCTCGGCTGGCGGCCGCGGGCTGCTGCTGGGCGGCGTTCCCGGCGTGCAGCCGGCGCGGGTCGTCGTGCTCGGCGGCGGCGTGGTGGGAACGCAAGCCGCCCGCATGGCCGCGGGCCTTGGCGCCGAAGTCACCGTGATCGACCGTTCGATTCCTCGGTTGCGGGAGCTTGACGATCTCTTTGCCGGGCGCGTGCGCACCCGCTTCTCCACCATCGAGTCGGTCGAGGAGGAGGTGTTCGCTGCCGACGTCGTGATCGGCGCGGTGCTGGTGCCGGGCGCGAGTGCGCCCAAGCTCGTCACGCGCGCGATGTTGACATCGATGCGACCGGGCGCCGTGCTGGTCGACGTCGCGATCGATCAGGGCGGCTGCTTCGAGACCTCGCACCCGACCACGCATGCCGATCCGACCTATCTGGTTGACGGCATCGTGCATTATTGCGTGGCTAACATGCCCGGCGCGGTGCCGGTGACGTCGAGTCAGGCGCTGAACAACGCGACGCTGCCGTTCGGCTTGATGCTCGCGAACAAGGGTTTTGCCGCGGTGTTGGAAAATCCACATCTGCGCGACGGGCTGAATGTGCATCGCGGCCGCATCGCCAACAAGGCGGTGGCCGAAAGCCTCGGGCTGGAGTTTGCCCCGGTCGAGAGTGGGCTGGCGGCGTAGCGTTGCTGCTCATACCGGCTTGCGATGGCGGCTGCCGAGCGCGGCCTCGATCGTCTCGGGATGTTTGATGCGTTCGATCAGCATGTCGATGCGGTCGCCACCCCAGAACAGCTCGCCGTTGAACACCATGGTCGGGACGCCGAACACGCCGAGCGCTTCGGCCTCGTCGATGATGCGGTCGTGTTCGGCGCGGGCAGGGCCGTGGACGTAGGCTTCGAACTCACCGGCTGAGCCACCGCAGGACGTGATGACGTCGGTGATTGCGGCGAGATCGTCGATCTCGAGCTCATGGCTCCAGAACCGACGAAACACCGTGTCGTGATAAGGCCGGAAGAAGCCGTGCTGTTGGGCGAACAGCATGCCGACGCTGGAATAGAACGCGTTGTAGATCCGCCGGGGCCCTTTCATGACGAGCCCTTGCGCATTGGCATAGCGCCGGGCGTCCATATAGGCGTAGCGGACCTTGCGCCAGAAATGCGGCGTGCGCTCTTCCACGGTCCCCATGAATTCGGCAACGCGCAGCGTATAGGGCAGCCATTCGAGCTCGACGCCGTGCGTTTCCTCGAGTTCGAACAGACGCTTATTGGCGACGAATGCGTAGGGGCTCTTGTAGTCAGTGTAGATGCGCACGTTGGGCTTCGGCATGACAGCTCCCTCCCTAGCTCAAGCCTTCGTCAGCTTGTACTGCCGCAGATCCGGATCATGCGTCATGCGCCAGTAATCCACGAATCGCCAGGGCATCGCGGAAAACACGCGGCCGCTCGAATTGCGATAGTACGTGCTCATGCCGGGATGAGTCCAGATCATTGCCTCGTGCTCGACATCGACCTTCTGGACGTAGTCGTCCAGTACTTCCTTGCGGAGATCGATCGCGGCGACGTCGTGCTCGATCATGGCGGCAAGGCAGGCGGAGATGTAGCGGCTTTGGCATTCCGACTGGAAGATGACGCTGCCCCCATGCGCGGGACCGGAATTGGGGCCGAGCATGCAGAAGAAATTGGGAAAACCGGGGACGGTAAGGCCAAGAAACGCGGTCGGATTGTCGTTGCCCCAGGCCTCGCGCAAATCCTTGCCGTCGCGGCCGCTGATGTTGAGGCGCGCGGCCATCTCCGTGACCTTGAAGCCGGTGGCGACCACGATGGTGTCGGCGGAGCGATGCCTGCCGTCCGCGGTGACGATGCCGCTCTGTTCAAAATGATCGATCGCGTCGGTGACGAGCTCGACGTTCGGGCGCGTCAGGGTTTTGAACCAGTTGTTGTCGAGCAAAATGCGCTTGCCGTAGGGCGGATAGGTCGGGACGCATTTTTCGATCAGGTCCGGCCGGTCCTTCAATTCCGATCGAATGAAATCGGTCAGTTCCTGACGATGCCGGTCGTTGCCCTTGTTGACGGCGCGATTCGGATGCGGCCAGGCCGGGTCCTTGCGCAGGAAGGGCAATAGCCCGTCGCCATAGCGCCAGAACATGTTGAAGCGATACCATTGCACATAGAAGGGCAGATGTGCGAGCAGCCAGCGCGCGCCTTCGCTGATGGGGTCGGCATACCCTTTCACCGGCCGCGCCCATTGCGCGCTGCGCTGATAGATCGTGACCGAGGCGACACGGTCGGCAATCGCCGGCACGAGCTGCATCGATGTCGCGCCGGTGCCGATCACGGCGACATGCGTGTCGTCGAGTTTGATGTCATCGGACCACAGGGCGGAATGTAGGATCGTTCCCTCGAAATCTTCCTCGCCCCTGAAGCTGGCGCGCGAGGGATCGTTGAGCTGGCCGATCGCCGAGACCAGCGCGGTGGATTCGAACGTTTCCTCGCCATTCTCGGTCCTGAGCGTCGAGATCCAGCGCCGCTTGCCTTCGTCCCAATGCGACGAGGTCAGCTCGGTGTTGACGCGCAGATGCTTGCGGATGCCGTATTCGTTGGCGACCTTGACCAGATATCCATGCAACTCCTCGCGCTGACAGAAGTAACGGGTCCAGGCATTGCCCGGGCCGAAGGAGTAGGAATAGGAGTGGTTTGGCGTGTCGACGCCGCAACCTGGATAGCGGTTGATCCACCAGGTGCCGCCGAGCTCCTGATTCTTCTCGACGATGGTGTAGGGAATGCCGAGATGGCCGAGTGCGACGGCGAGCGCGATGGCACAGACGCCGGCACCCACGATCAGCACATGCTGCTCGGCGAGTTGTTGGTCTGAAGGGCGCTTGGCCCAGCGCGTTTCGCGCGGCACGAAACCCATCTCCTCGCGCATCAGGGGCGCATATTCCGGCGAGACATTCTCGCCGAGACAGGCGCGCATCATCTTTAGCAATAGCTCCTCGCCGGGATCGGTGATCACGGGCTTAGGCGTGCCGCCGGCAAAGAGCTTGACCACCGCGGCGCGGATCTCATCCTGGATCTCCCGGGGCACGCCGGCTTCGGGATCGGGAATGAGGCGGATGTCGCGCTTTGGCAGATAAGGCGGTTCCAGCCATCGCTCGTCGCCGGTCATGTGCACCAGCACCATCAGCAGGCAGCGGATGTCCCCTTCTGCAATCGCCGAGGTGAGGTCGAGCGCCTTGTGCGGACATTCGATGTTCATGGCGTGTCTTGATCTCCGGATGCAGTGAAGAGGCCGCGCGTCATCAGCTTGCGATAGGCGGAGATGACGTGGTCGGGAACAGCGGTGACACCATCGGCGGAATAGGAGTAGCGGCGGCTGAGATAGCCGCGCGAGCCCATCAGCATGTGGACGATGGCCTCGAACTCCTCGTCGCTGTAATTCTCGATCGCGCCTGAACGTCGCGCGCGACGCAAAATGCGGACATAGGCGACCGAGATGTTGTCGAGATGCTTCTGGTAACCGTGGGGTGCGAAGAATTCGGCCTCGTTGAGGATGCGCAGAAATTCCGGGACCTCGCGGATGAAGTCGAAGAAGGCGGAGAAACGCGCGATCTCCTGCCGTGCTGCATCCGCCGTGCCGGTGCGGGCGCGGATGAACTCGACCATGTCGAGGCCGATCTTCGGCAGCAGCTGGTCGAGCAGCTCCTGACGGTTCTCGAAATGATTGTAGAAGGTACCTTGCGCGACGCCAGCCTCCTCGGTGATGCGCGCAACGGAGGCCTCGGCATAGCCGTGCTTGCCGACGATTTTCGTGGCGGCCTCGAAGATCTTCTGCTTGGTCCAGGCGTTGCGCTCGACGCGGTTGAGCTTTGTGACTTTCTCGGTGGCGGGGCCTCGCGTCATGCCACGGTCTCCAGTTCAGCGCGCAGCACGCGCTTGAGAATTTTTCCGGACGGATTGCGCGGCAGGCTGGCGCGGATGATGAGCTGTTTCGGTACCTTGAAGCTCGCCAGCCGTAACTGGCAATGCTCGATGAGGGCCGCGAGCTCGAGGCTCGCGCCTTCGGCCAGCACGACGATCGCGACCGGCCGCTCACCCCAGCGCGGATCGCGCAGGCCGATCACCGCGACCTCGCGCACCTCGGGCAAATCGTAGATGACACGCTCGACCTCGGAGGATGCGATGTTCTCGCCGCCGGAGATGATCATGTCCTTCTTGCGGTCGGTCAAATACAGGAAGCCGTCGTCGTCGAGATAGCCGACGTCGCCGCTGCGAAACCACTCGCCGAAGAAGGCTGACGCAGTCTTCTCCGGATCCTTCCAATAGCCGCGCATGATCTTCGGCCCGCGCAGGCAGATCTCGCCATTGACGTTCGGCGGCAGCTTGTTGCCGTCCTCGTCGCGGATCTCGATCTCGACGTGAGCAATGGCGCGCCCGGTGGACCCGATCTTCTCGATTTCGCGGCCGGCGTCCATGAAGGTGTCGCCGCCGACGGTCTCGGTTAGGCCGTAGGCGTCGATGTAGCGCGCATTGCGAAAATAATCGGAGAAGGCGCGGATACGCAGTTCAGGCGTCTTCTCGCCGCCGCCGATCGCCCATTTCAGGCTCGACACGTCGTAGCGGTTACGCGTCGTGCAGGTGAGCATCGCCGTGGTCATGACAGGCGCGAACCATGCGGCATTGAGCTTGTCTTCCGCGATTGCCGCAAGCGCGCTCTCCGGTTCGAAAGAGCGCTCGATATGGATGAAGCCGCCATGCCAGAGCACGGCGATGCCGGGCAAATCGAGCGCGCCGACGTGATAGAGCGGGCCGACGACGAGAAGGCGCGTCTCCGCGCTCAAGCCCAGTGCGACCGTCTGGTCCGCCGACTTCCAGTAGAAATTATCGTAACTGAGCATCACCCCCTTAGGGCGGTCGGTGGTGCCCGAGGTGTACATCAGACGCATCAGGTCGGACGGCTGGCGGACGTTCATCGGCGCGGCCGCAGAGTCGCCGGCGAGGCACGTCACGCTCTGCTGTGCTGCCTCGTCGAGTATGACAACTTGCGCTCCAGCGGCATTCACAGCCAATTCTTCATCGGCGATCAACAGGCGAGCACCGGCATCGCCAGTGATGTAGCCGACCTCATCGCGCGAGAGGCGGAAGTTGATCGGTAAAAACACCGCGCCGAGATGGCTTGTGGCAAAGACGAGTTCCAGGAAGGCTGCACTGTTCTTCATCAGCACGGCTACGACGTCGCCGGCGCCGATGCCTTGTGCCGCGAGCCAGCCGGCCACCTTCCACACGCGCGCGTCGAGGACCGCATAGGAGATCTCCTCGCCGCGATATTTCAGCGCAGGCCGGTCCGGCGTGCGCCGGGCATGAAAGGCAACGAAGCTCGACAGGTTGATCATTTTGCGGGCTTTGGGCCGATGGTCGGCGCCGTTTCCTGTATAATGAATTCTGACTCATAATTCATGTTCGGCTTGACGTCACCCCCTGCCTCTGAAATCCTTGGGAATACGGAGACGAGAGATCTCCGGCTGGGATCAGGACACGCCGACCCGACAGAGGGAGGGAAAAATGACGAGAACCCGCACGCCGGGCATCAGCCGCCGTTCAACATTGGCGCTGATGGGCGCCGGTGCGATGAGTGTTGCCGCGCCGTGGGTGGCGCGCGCGCAAGCCAAGACCATCAAGATCGGCATGCCGACGATCTTGTCGGGCCGGGTCGCGCAGCTCGGCACGTCGTCCCGCAACGCGGTGATGCTCGAGGTCGACAAGGTCAACGCAGCCGGCGGGCTCGCTGGGCGGCAGATCGAAATGGTGATCCGCGACTCCAAGGGCCAGCCGCAGGAAGCTGCCCGCGTCGCGCGCGAACTCGTCAACACTGACGGCTGCGAGTGGCTGATCGACGGCGAGGCTTCGTCCGGATCGTTCGCGGTGCACGAGGTGGCGCGCGATCTCGGCGTGCTCTGTGTCCACACCTGCTCGGAAGCGTCGTCGCTGACGGCCGATCCGAAGCAGCACGTCCCGAACGCGTTCCGCTGCGTGCGCCAGGGCATCCACGATTCCATCGTCGGCGGCAGTTATGCGGCTGCGATCTCGAAAGCCAAGGGCCTGAAAAAATGGGCGACCTGCTCGCCCGACTATGCCTATGGCCGCGACACCACGGGCGAGTTCACGCTGTACCTGAAGCGCTTCGCGCCGGACATCGAGATCATCAGCGAGTCCTGGCCCAAACTGTTCCAGCCCGACTACACCGAAGTGGTGACCAAGATTTTGCAGGCCAAGCCGCAGGCGCTGTACTCCTGCCTATGGGGCGGCGATCTCACCTCCTATATCGACCAGGCCAACATCTACGCGATGTTCGGCCAGATGGAGGTGTTCGCCGTCAATATGGCCGACTACACCGCGCTCACCGTGGTGAAGAACCTGCCCAAGGGCATCCATTCCGGCAACCGCTACATCAAGTCGTTCCCGACCACGCCGGAAAATGCGGCCTGGGGCGATGCCTACAAGGCCAAGTACAACGAATATCCAACCAACTGGTCGTGGCAGAACGCGACCGCGGTGATGTTCCTCGCCGAAGCCGCGAAGAAGGCCAATTCAACCGATGGCAAGAAGATCGCCGAGGTCTTGAAGGGCCTCACCATCAAGTGCCCGTTCGGCGCCGACGGCACCGTGACTATGCGCGGCGACGACCACACGCTGGTTGGCTACGCCATCGGCTGGGGCACCACGATCCCGCAGGAGCCCTATGTCCCCGAGGTCAAGGCAGGCGACTGGAAGACCATCTTCGAGCTCGAGGCCGAGTGGAAGAAGAGCAAGGGCTACACCTGATCGCCCGCGCGACGGAGGCGAGCGATCGCCTCCGTCTTCATTTAGCTCTCCGCGCCGGGATCGGCGCACGACAATGAAAGTGCCCCCGTGGATCTCGACGCGCTTGCCGGCTGCCTCTCCAGCTCCGCTTGCCTGGTGACGCAAACCACCAGCGGCCTCATCATTGGCATGCTGCTGTTCCTGGTCGCGGTTGGGCTGACACTAATTTTTGGCGTGCTCAAGATCGTCAATTTCAGCCACGGCGCCTTCTACATGTTCGGCGCTTATTTCGCGATGACGGCCTATCAGCTCACGGGCAGCTTTGCACTCGCGATGCTTGCCGGTGCAGCCGGTACCGCGGTCCTTGGGCTGATCTTCGAGCGCGTCTTCATGAGCCGCGTCTATGGTGCCGATGTGCTGATGCAGCTGCTCGTCTGCTACGCCTTCGTGCTGATCTTCGATGATGTGGTGCGGCTGATCTGGGGGCCGGAATTCAAGTCGATGGGCATGCCCGCGGCGTTCCAGGTGATGCCGTTGTTCATCGCGGGTGGCGTCGTGCCGCCTTATTATCTGCTGCTGATCGGCGTGGCGCTGGTCGCGGCGATCGTGCTCGGTATTGGGCTCTCGCGCAGCCGCATCGGCAAGGTGATCCGTGCCGCCGCGCACAATCCCGGCATGGTATCCGCGCTCGGAATCAACACCGGTCTGATCTACGGCGGCGTGTTCGCGCTCGGCGGGATGCTGGCTGGCCTCGCCGGCGCGCTCGCCGCACCAGTGCGATCGCTGACCCCGGGCATGGGATTCTCGGTGCTGATCGAATCCTTCATCGTCACCGTGATCGGCGGCATGGGCTCGATTGTGGGCGCGCTGGTTGGCGCGTTGCTGCTCGGCCTGATCCGTTCGTTCGGCTCGCTCGGCTTTCCCCTGTTCACGGAAGGCCTGATGTATCTGTTCATGGTGATCGTGCTGGTCTCGAAGCCCACCGGCCTGTTCGGCAAGGAGGCGGCATGACCGAGCTGGAGGCCGGGCGCGCCGACAGGCTGGCGCCGGTGCGCAGCGTCGCCGCGCTTCAACGCTATCGCGATGTCCTGATCGCGCTGATCGCCTTAGCCGTGCTGGCCAGTTTGCCGCTGTTGACTGACAGCAAGGCGCTGCTCGATTTCGTCATTCGCTGCTCCGCCTATGGCCTGTTCGCGACCTCGCTCAACCTGCTGGTCGGCTACACCGGGCTGACCTCGTTCGGCCACGGCATGTTCTTCGGCCTCGGCGCCTACAGTTTCGGCCTGATCATGCAGAAGCTCGGCGTGCCCATTCCGGTCGCGTTCGTCGCGACGCTGGCGATCACTGCGCTCGTCGCAGCTGTTATCGGCGCGATCTGCGTCCGGCTGAAGGAGATCTACTTCGCCTTCGTCACGCTGGCGTTCCAGATGCTGATCCACTCGACCATCCTGTCCTGGGCCTCCTTCACCGGCGGCGACCAGGGCCTGCGCGGCGGCATTCCGCGTCCCGCTTTCCTCGGCATCAATCTCGCCAATCATGTCCATCTCTATGTCGCGAGCTGTGCGCTCCTTGTCCTCGGCCTGCTGGCAATGCGCCAGATCGCGCAGTCCCCCTTCGGCTACACGCTGCGCATGATCCGGGACAACGCTGCGCGCGCGAGCTTCCTCGGCATCGACGTCTGGCGCGCAAAGCTCACCGTGTTCGTGCTGGCGGCGCTGTTTGCCTCGATGGGCGGCATGGTGATGGCGCTGTTCGTCTCCGGCGCCTATCCCGAATTCGCCTATTGGACCATCTCGGGCGAGGGCATTTTCATCAACATGCTCGGCGGCGTCTCGACCTTCCTCGGGCCGATGGTCGGGACCGTACTGCTGCTGCTGCTCAACGACACAGTCACGCGATTCACCGAATACCACGGCATCGTGCTCGGCGTCGTGATCCTGTTCTTCGCGCTGGGCCTGCGCAAAGGCCTGCTGGATTTCGTCGCCGAATGGTACACGCACCAGCGCGATGCGGGCGAGGGGCGCTAGCCATGCTTGAAATCCGCAACCTCGCAAAATCCTTTGGCGGTGTGAAAGCGACCAACGACGTCTCTCTCGACTTCCCCGACGGCTCGCTCACGGCCGTGATCGGCCCGAACGGCGCGGGCAAGAGCACCTTCTTCAATTTGATCACCGGGGCGCTGAAGCCGGATTCCGGAGAGGTGCTGCTCGATGGCGTTGATCTCGCCGGCCGCTCGCCGCCGGAGATAGTCCGCCATGGCATCGGCCGGGCGTTTCAGGTCGCCAGCATCTTTAAATCGCTGACGGTGCAGGAGACCATGCTCGCCGCGGTCAGCGCCGACCAGCGCACCTCCGCGGTGCTGCACAAGCGCTTTCCGTTGCCCGAGACGCGCGATCGCGCCGAGCACGTGATGGAGCTGCTGGGTCTCGCCGGCAAACGCAATCGCACCGCTGCGACCTTGTCGCATGGCGACCAGAAGCTGCTCGACATCGCGCTGGCGCTGGTGCTCGAACCGAAAGTGCTGCTGCTGGACGAGCCGACCGCCGGCATGGGCCCGGAAGAGCGCTGGCGCATGATTGACAAGGTGCGTGAGCTCTGGGAGACGCAAAAGATCACCGTGGTCTTCATCGAGCACGACATGGACATCGTGTTCAAGATCGCACCGAAAATCGTGGTGCTCTGCTACGGCCGCATTCTCGCGAACGGTACGCCCGACGAGATCCGCAATGACAGTGCCGTGATCGAGGCCTATCTCGGCACCGAGCATGCGGGAGCCGCCGCATGAGCGCTGTGATCGAAGTCGCCGATCTCGATGTCTACTACGGCACGAGCCAGATCCTGTTCGGCGTCGCGCTCGCGGTGCGGCAGGGCGAGACCATGGCACTGCTCGGCCGCAACGGCGCAGGCAAGTCGACGACCATGAAGGCGATCATGGGCTTGGCGCCGCCGCGACGGGGTCAAATCAGCCTGCGCGGCGCGGTGATCTCCGGCCGCAAGCCGCACCATATCGCGCGCGCCGGCCTCGGCTTCGTGCCGGAGGACCGCCAGATCTTTCCGGAGCATACGGTTGAGGACAACCTCGTCATCGGCCGGAAGCGCGGACCGGAGGGCCAGGACGAATGGCCCATCAAGCGCATCTACGAAGTCTTCCCGCTGCTGGAGCCGCTGCGCCACCGCATCGCCGGGCGCCTGTCAGGCGGCGAGCAGCAGATGCTCGCGATCGCGCGTACGCTGATGGGCAATCCTGCGCTGCTGCTGCTGGACGAGCCGAGCGAGGGTCTCGCGCCGATCATCGTGCAGCGGATCGGCGAGTTGTTGCGGCAACTCCGGAAGCTCGGATCGACCGTGCTGATCGCCGAGCAGAACATGCATTTCTGCCTGGGGCTGGCGAGCCATGCCACTGTCATCGACAAGGGCCAGATCGTCTATGCCGCCGCGATCGACGAGCTGAAGGCCAACGAGACGATCCGGCGACGTTATCTGGCCCTCTAGGCGGAGCCGCCAGTGTCCAAATAGGCCAAAAGAAGAAAACTGTTGCCCCGGGTCTAATGGACGGAAGGAGTTTCCCCGTCGAGGGGCAAATACGCCAATCGCTTCCATTGCTGTTTGGGGCCGAAACGACGACATTTCGATCAGAAATTGATGGATTGACTGCTATGGAACGCACCAGGTTTGAGCCTTTCGGCGAGCAATTGGTGTCCGCAACGGACACGCAGCCGCGCTCGCGCGGGTCGAAGCTGCTGCTGCGGGTCGGCACCGGCCTGTTCTGGTCGCTGGTCGCCGGTATCGTGCTGGCGCGCGCGGCCTTCTTCGAGCCCGGCGTCTATGACGGCTTCAGCCGCGTTGCCTCACTGGCCAAGAGCTTGATCTTCTAAGGCGCGCCTGATCTTCTAAAGGGCGCCTGGCCGTCGAGCCGCATTATCCCGGGTTGAGGATAGAACTTCCCTCGGCTCTGATATGTCGAAAACTTATTTCCCAATCGGCTGGCGCTGCGTATAAATCCTTCTCCTCTGGGAGAGATTTGTGTCGCAGAATCAAGCATCCAGCCCGGCCGACGCTAAGCCGACCACGGCCACCAGCCGCATCGTTGCGCTGATTCCCGGCATCCTCCTCTGCATCGCCGTGGCCGGCGTTTCGGCCCTGCTCGAACGGGCGGAATTGGGTGTCTTCGAGCATCCCTATGTCGAGGCGCTGGTGATGGCGATCTTGCTCGGCATGGCCGTGCGCAGCTTCTGGAAGCCCGCGCCGCGCTGGCAGTCCGGCATCGCCTTCAGCGCCAAGCAGCTGCTCGAAGTTGCCGTCATGCTGCTGGGGGCCTCGATCAGCTTTGCCGCGATCGCGGCGTCGGGCGTCGCGCTGTTGGCCTCGATCGCAGCGGTCGTCGTGATCGCGCTCAGCGTCTCCTTCGGCATCAGCCGCCTGCTTGGTCTGTCGACGCGGCTTTCGATCCTGATCGCCTGCGGCAACTCGATCTGCGGCAATTCGGCAATTGCGGCGGTGGCGCCGATCATCGGCGCCAACAATGACGAGATCGCATCCTCGATCTCCTTCACCGCGATCCTCGGCGTGATGATGGTGCTCGGCCTGCCGCTGCTGATTCCGTTGCTGCAGCTATCGGCCACGCAGTACGGCATCCTCGCAGGCCTCACCGTCTATGCCGTGCCTCAGGTGCTGGCCGCGACGGTGCCGGCTGGGCTCGTCTCGACGCAGATCGGCACGCTCGTCAAGCTGATGCGCGTGCTGATGCTCGGGCCGGTGGTCGTCGGCCTCTCGCTCACGGCCTCGCGCTGGCACAGCGACGCCAAGAAGGCCAATGTCGGCTTTTTCCGCCTGGTCCCGTGGTTCATCCTCGGCTTCCTTGCGCTGGCGACCCTGCGATCCCTGGAGATCGTGCCGGGCACGGTGGTCGGTCCGGTGACGAAGATCACCAGCTTCCTCACGGTGGTGTCGATGGCGGCGCTGGGCCTGGGTGTCGACGTCAGGGTGCTGGCCAATGTCGGGGGCAGGGTGACGGCGGCCGTGACATTGTCGCTGCTGCTACTGCTCGGCATCAGCATCGCGCTGGTGCACTGGTTCAAGTGAGACAAGCTGCTGCCCCACACTCCGCCTCCTTCTCCCGCAACGGGAGAAGGGAAGTAAGAGGGTAAGCGTCGAGAAATCGCTAAATCACATCGGCGAGCGAATGCCCGTGCAGCTCGATGTTCAGGCCCTGCATGCCCATGTCGTTGAGCTCGCCGCCCATCGCCTTGATGCTCTCCTCGCGGATCAGCGACATCAGTCCGCGGCGCAATGCCAGGAATTCCGACGACATCATCATCGACTGCTGCCGCGGCCGCTCCAGCGGGATCGGAATCTCCGCCTTGATCGAGCCGGGGCGTGCGGTCATGCAGTAGACGCGGTCGGAGAGGAAGATCGCCTCGTCGATGTCGTGGGTGACGAACAGCACCGAGATCTTCAGCCGCTGCCACATGTTGGTGAGGATCTGCTGCATGATGACCCGGGTCTGCGCATCAAGCGCGCCGAAGGGCTCGTCCAGCAACAACACTTTGGGTCCCGTCGCGAGCGCGCGTACGATGCCCACGCGCTGCTTCATGCCACCTGAGAGTTTCTCGGGATAATGCTTTTCGAAGGCTTCCAGGCCCGCGAGGCCCAGCAGCGTGCGCGCGGCACGTTCGCGCTGCGAGCGCGGCATGCCGCGCATCTTCAGGCCGAACTCGACGTTCTCCCGCACCGTCTTCCAGGGAAACAGCGAATATTGCTGAAACACCATGCCGCGCTCGGCGCTGGGGCCGTTCACCGTCTCGCCGTCGACGGTGACGATGCCCGTGGTCGGCTTGAGGAAGCCGGCGACCGCGTTGAGCAGCGTCGACTTTCCGCAGCCGGATGGACCGACGATCGAGACGAACTCGCCAGGCTTCACATGTATCTGCGTATCGGTGACGGCTTCGACCGGCCCCTCGATGCTGTCGTAGCTGAGGGAGAAGTTTTTGACCTCGATATGGCCCTGCGGTGCCTTGACAACGACCTCGCTCATTTCAGCCTCCACGGCATCACCAATTGTCCGGCCCCCCGGATCAGCATGCTCGATCCGAGGCCGAGCACGCCGATCGCGATCATGCCGAGCGCGATGTCGGCATACTGAACCAGCGAATAGGCCTCCCAGGTGAAATAGCCGATGCCGTACTGCCCCGAGATCATCTCGGCGGCGATCAACGACACCCAGGCCACGCCCATGCCGACCGTGAGGCCGGTGAAGATGTGCGGGAGCGAGGCTGGAAAATACACGTCGCGGAAGATCGAGCGCTCCCGCGCGCCGAGACATTGCGCGGCGCGCACCAGCACGGGATCGACCAGCGACATGCCGTGCAGCGTGTTGACCAGGATCGGGAAGAACGAGCCGAGGAACGTGATGTAGACGATGCTCTGCTCGTTGGTCGGCCACAGCATGATGGCCATCGGCACCCAGGCGATCGCCGGGATCGGCCGCAGCACCTCCGCCACGGGGAAGATGATCTCGTGGACGAGCTTGAAGCGGCCCATGATCAGGCCGAGCGGCACGGCGACGATCGCCGCGAGCGAGAAGCCGAAGAAGATGCGCCGGCAGCTCAGGAGGACGTGCAGCAGGAATTTCGGATCGTGGATCGCCTTGGTGAAGCTCGCATAGACCGCGAGCGGCGAGGGCACGTTGGTGAAGCGCACGAAGAACACGACGCGATAGGTCGTCAGCAGGTGCCAGACCAGCAGGAAGGCGAGCAGCGAGATAATGCCGATCGCGGTCGCACGCAGCCCACCGCGGTTGAGCCGGTACCAGCGCAACGTGAGCGTGCTGAAGGAGGGCGGTGATGCGGGTGGAGTGGAGGCGGGCATGGCGCTGGCCTCCGCGATTGCGCTTGCCGGCATGCTGTCCTCGGAATGTCTGAGGAGGGCGGGACTGCTCACGTCTTGCCCCCGCCGACCGCCGCCTTCACCGCGTCGTCGAAGCCGAGCACCTTGCCGCTGATCTTGGCGGCATAGGCTTCAGCGTCCTTCTTCAACAGGAACGGCGCAACCTCGCCATTGCCGACCGCGAAGAAGGCCTGGTCGGCGAACAGCTTGATGCCGCGGGTGGTATCGAACACGTAGGTGACGTTGATCTTCTTGCCCTTGGCCTTGTAGTCGGCATAGGCACCGAGCGTGCAGCTCGCCGACGAGAAGGGCATGATGCCTGAATCGTCGACCCAGACCTCGCCGGCCTTGCGCGGATTTGCGATCGGCTTCTTGCAGAAGGAATCTTCGCCGGAGATCTCGTAGTTACTGGCGCTGGCGAGCCGCGCGTCATAGTCGAGCTTCATCTCGGCATAGGCCTTGCGGATGTAGCTGTCGTCGACCCATTTCTTGGGATCGAACTCCTTCATCCGGCCGAGGTTCTGCAGCACCTTGACGTCGGCCGCTGCGGCGTCGATCAGCGCCGGCTTGATCGAGGGATCGGTGGTCATGTTGCCGCTGGGGCCGAGGAAGATGTAGACGACCTCCTTGTTGATGCCGGTCCATTCCTGGATTTTCTCGGCGGCGAGCTTGGGATCGTCGCGCAGCCACTGATTGGCGGCGATCAGCGCCTTGAAGTAGGCAACAATGACTTCGGGGTATTTCTCGGCGAAATCGGTGCGCACGACGATGCCGTGGAAAGTCGGGAGATTGGTCTCGACGCCGTCAAAGATCTTTCGGGCAAAGCCGCGGAACGGCAGCAGCTCGGCGAACGGAACGAAGTCGGCATGCGCGTCGATCTTCTTCTCCTGGAGATTGGTCGAACCGACCTCGGGGCTCTGGCTGACCAGCTGGAAGAAATCCGACGCGTAGCCGCGGTCCTGCATCGCCTTCAGCACCATGCCGTGCGCGGCCGAGCCGAACGGCACGCTCACGAGCTTGCCCTTGAGATCGGCGAGATCGTAGTAGGGCGAATCCTTGTGAACGACGATGCCGTTGCCGGAGCCCGACAGGCTGTAGGCGGCGATGCCGATCAGCCGGCTCTTGCTCTCCGGATTGCTGTCGAAAGTGAAGCCGTTCACGATCAACGGATAGTCGCCCATCATGCCGATCTGCAGCTTGTTCGCCATCATCGCATTGGTGACGGGCGGACCGGATGTGAAGTTCTGCCACTCCAGCTCGAACTTGATGTTGGCGTATTTGCCCTCCTTCGGCAGATATTTTTCGAGGAGATGGAGCTGGCGGATGACGACGCCGGCGGTCACCGTGTTGGTGGTGGTGTCCTGCGTTCCAATGCCGAGCGTGACGGTTTCCGCCGCGGCCGGCTGCGCGAGGAGAAGCGCCAGCGACGTCACCGACATCGCGATCGAGAGCGTGGGAAGATGGCGGACCATTCTCATCCTCATTCGGTTGGATGTGCTGTGGTTGCCATGATTGGGTGAGGGCGTGGGCAGGGCAAATCCGGAATGAGCGCCACAGTCGATTAGTTGCCGGGAAAAGTTGATTGCATAGTCCTTGGGCAGTCCTGCAATATAAAGCCGCTTGCGTGGGCACCAGCCCTAGTCAGACGCTTGCCCTCGCATTTCTTCCAGCACGTCGGGCCGGCAGACCACGATCTGGGAGCGCTTGGTCAGCACGATTCCCTTCTCCTGCATGCGCTTCAGGCTGATCGTGACCCATTGCCTGGTGGCGCCGACCATGTGGGCAATATCGGCATGGGTGAAGGCGGCCGCGATCACCCGGCCGTCGGCGTCATCGACGCCATAGAGGTCGACGAGATGCAGCAACAGATGCGCAAGGCGCTGCGTGATCGAGCGCGTTCCCAGCATCTGGGCCAGCGCCGAATAGCACTTGCCCTTGAAGGTCAGGCCTTCAATCAGGCCGATCGCGAGGTTCGGAATCTCGACGGCAAGGGATCGCAGTTCCTTTCCGGGCAGATGCACCACGCTGCAATTGCTGGATGCAACGCCGGACCATTGATGCACAGTGCCTTCAAACACTTCCGGCCCGCCGACAAAATTGCCGACATGCCAATAGGCCAGCGTGATCTCGCGGCCGAGCGGGGAGGTGTAGAACACCCGGATACGGCCGCTCTCGATCAGCCAGATACCGTCGTGCTTGCCGCCCTGGCTGAACAGCGTCTGGCCACGGTTGAGCACTTTTCGGCGGCCCTGCTTCAGCACCAGCTCCCGCTCGCGCTGGCTGAGCTTGTCCATCAATGCCGGCGGTCCGCCGATCCATTGCTGGTTCTCGGTGAGTAGCAGCGAGGAACCGCCAGCAGGCCGGACCGTTGCGGGGCCGGTCCCGCGAACCACATTGGCCGCCTGCAACATCGTCTGCCTCCGGAACGTTCAAACCGTTCTAAAGAGGAGCAATGTCCGTGCCAATCACTCACCTGTCATCGCCCGGCGAAGACCGGGCGAGCCAGTATTCCAGGGAAAGCAATGGGATACGGAGGGGCCGCGGCGTACTGGATTCCCGCCTGCGCGGGGAAACACAACGGAACGCAGGAAGGAATCCTATCCCTAGCGCCCGGCCAAGCTCAACAAATACGGCTTCGGGTAAATCCCCCGGTTATGCCCATCCGAAAACGAGATGTTCAGCCCGTAACCGAGATCGCCGATCTCGGTGATCGCGATGCCTGGAAACCGCTCGGGGAAGCGGCCGTCGAAGCGGGCGCGGGTGCAGTGCGCACATTTGCAGGAGAGGCGGAGCGTTTCCGCCGGCAAGTCCAGCGTGTCGTCCTTAGCGGTGCGGACGCGGAGCGTCGCGAGATCGGCGCTTGCTTCGTAGTCTGCCACGGTCGGTGCCACCAAGGTCATGACGTGTCTCCGACCCTTGTCTACGTTGTCGCAGCGCTGCTGCGATAGCAACTAATTGCCATGCACAGGTGCGCGACGCTGATCTTCGCTGCCTGCTCTTCGATCATCGTCCACGAAATGTGAAACTAATCGACCGGGAATTTCAGTTCGGCGTTGCCGGATTCCTGTCTCTCCGAAACCTTGTGCGGAATCGAGGTCAGGAGAGACAATGAGCGCATTTCAGAAGGAAACGGTCCTGTCGGTCAGGCACTGGACCGATAGCCTGTTCAGCTTCACCGCGACGCGCGATCCGGGCTTCCGCTTCCAGAACGGCCAGTTCGCGATGATCGGGCTGGAAGTCGAGGGCAAGCCGTTGCTGCGGGCCTACAGCATGGCGAGCGCCAATCACGAGGAGGCGCTCGAGTTCTTCTCGATCAAGGTGCAGGATGGTCCGCTGACCTCGCGCCTTCAGAAGATCAGGGAGGGGGACGTCATCCTGGTCGGCCGCAAGGCCACGGGCACGCTGATCACGGGCAATCTCATTCCCGGCAAACGCCTGTTGCTGCTCCCGACCGGAACGGGGCTCGCGCCGTTCGCCAGCCTGATCAAGGACCCCGACGTCTACGAGAATTACGAGACCATCGTGCTCGCCAACGGTTGCCGCCAGGTCTCCGAGCTCTCCTATGGCGAGCACCTCGTCGAAGGCCTGCGCGATCACGAGTTCTTCGGGCCGCTGATCCGCGACAAGCTCGTCTACTACCCGACCGTTACCCGCGAGCCGTTCAGGAATCGCGGTCGTATCTCCGACCTGATCGCGTCGAACCAGCTGTTCGACGATATCGGGCAGTCGGGACTCGATATCGAGACCGACCGCATCATGCTGTGCGGGAGCCCTGCGATGCTGGAGGAACTTCCCGCGATGCTTTCCGCGCGTGGCTTTGTCGAGGGCAATCACAGCCGCCCCGGCCATTTCGTGATCGAAAAGGCCTTTGTCGAGCGCTGAGGCGCAAATCGCACCTCGGCGACAACTAATTGCTATCGCCGGGACGCCTGCTGAACAAATCTGATGCAAAGGCGCCGGACCTGCCGGCGAACCAGGAGCAAGCGATGTCACTAGATCAGATCGTCGACGGACTTTCGGAGGTTTCCTGCGACGTGCTCGTCATCGGCGGCGGCACTGCCGGCCCGATGGCGGCGTTGAAGGCGAAGCTGAAGAATCCGAAGGCCAACGTCGTCCTGCTCGAAAAGGCCAACGTCAAGCGCTCCGGAGCGATCTCGATGGGCATGGACGGCTTGAACAACGCCGTCATTCCCGGCTACGCGACGCCGGAGCAGTACACCAAGGAAATCACCATCGCCAATGACGGCATCGTCGATCAGAAGGCGGTCTACAAATACGCGCAAAATTGCTATTCGATCATCGAGGAACTCGACAGTTTCGGCATCCGCTTCCTGAAGAACGAGAACGGCGACTACGCCGTCAAGAAGGTGCACCACATCGGCACCTATGTGCTGCCTATGCCGAACGGCGAGACCGTGAAGAAGGCGCTGTATCGCCAGCTGCGGCGTGCCCGCATCCTGATCTCCAACCGTTACATGGCGACGCGGCTGCTCAAATCTGCCGACGGACGCATTGCCGGTGCGATCAGCGTTAATACCCGGACCGCCGAGATGCTGGTGATCAAGGCCAAGGCCGTCATCCTGTGCATGGGCGCCGCCGGCCGTCTCGGCCTGCCGACCTCCGGCTACATGTTCGGCACCTACGAGAACGCGGCCAATTCCGGTGACGGCTATTCCATGGCCTATCATGCCGGTGCGGCCCTGGCGAACCTCGAATGCTACCAGATCAATCCGTTGATCAAGGACTACAACGGCCCGGCCTGCGCCTATGTCGCCGGTCCCTTCGGCGCCTTCACCGCCAACAACGAGGGATCGCGCTTCATCGAATGCGATTACTGGTCGGGCCAGATGATGCTGGAATTCTACAACGAGCTGCTGTCCGGCAAGGGCCCGGTGTTTCTCCAGCTCAAGCATCTTCACCCCGACACGATCTCGGAAATCGAATCGACGCTGCACAAGGTCGAACGTCCCACGCGCGGCCTGTTCCAGCAGGGGCGCGGGGTCGACTACCGCAGCGAGTCGATTGAGATGCATATTTCCGAGATCGGCTTCTGCTCCGGTCACAGCGCGTCCGGCGTGTTCGTCGACGACAACGCGCGCACCACCGTGCCGGGCCTCTATGCCGCCGGCGACATGGCGAGCGTTCCGCACAACTACATGCTCGGTGCCTTCACCAACGGTTCGGTCGCCGGCGTCGACGCGATGGAATTCGCGGACAATCACGATTTCGCGGAATTCGACGCGGCCGATGTCGCCAGGGAGCGTGACCGCGTGATGGCGCCGACCAAACGCGAGGACGGGATTCCACCGAACCAGATCGAGTACAAGACCCGGCGTCTCGTCAATGACTATCTGCAGCCGCCGAAAGTCACGCGCAAATACGAGCTCGGCATGCGTCGGCTCGCCGAAGCGAGGGAAGACATGGAGGAGCGGATGATCGCGCGCAATGCGCACGAACTGCTCCGCGCGCTCGAAGTCCAGTCGATCATGGACTGCGCGGACATGGCGGTGCATGCCTCGCTCTACCGCGAGGAAAGCCGCTGGGGCCTCTATCACTGGCGGACCGATTTCCCGGAGAAGGACAACGAGAACTGGTTCTGCCACACGCTTCTGAGCAAGCGGGACGGCAAGATGAGCAGCGAGAAGCGCGCCGTGGAGCCCTATGTCGTGCCGATCGCCGACGACGAGAAGGATCTCTACGACAAGCAGCGCATCCGCGCGACAGCCTGACCCGCCGCACAAATAACAGGAGACATACGATGCCTCTCGCTTCCTATCAGACATCGGTTCCGGTGGTCGTCGACGACGCCAAATGCATCGCGGACAAGGGCTGCACCGTGTGCGTTGACGTCTGTCCGCTCGACGTACTGCGTATCAGCGATATGACCAACAAGGCCTACATGGCCTATGACGAATGCTGGTACTGCATGCCCTGCGAGGCGGATTGCCCGACCGGCGCCGTCACCGTCAACATTCCCTATCTGCTGAGGTAGCCATGTCGAGCCCGTTCGAATCCTACGACGATCTCGAAGATGCCGACGAGCGGCTCCAGGCCGCCGATCCAGGGGAGCGCCGCGTCGCGATCATCGCGCTCGGCCATTCCGGCGATCCCGCAGCGGTCGGCCATCTCGCCAAAATGGTCGCCGATCCCGATGCCGGCGTGCGCCAGCAGGTCGCGATGGCGCTCGGCGAGTTCGACGGGCCGGAGGCCGCCAGCGCGCTGGTGAAGCTGCTGGTCGATCCCGAGAGAATCGTTGCGGCCGCCGCGGCCGACAGCATGGCGGAGTTCAAGGATCCAGCCTGCGCCGAAATCATCCTGCCGCTGGTCAAGCATGCCCACGCCTTCGTCCGCATGGGCGCGTTGCGTGCGCTCAAGGAACTGCGTTGCAAGGACACCTTGAAACCCGCGCTGGAAGCGCTCCAGGATTCCGATGCCGCCGTGCGGGTGCAGGCGATCGGCGTGATCGGGTTCCTCAAGCTGGAGGAATCAATTCCGGCGCTGACCGCGCTGATCAACGATCCAGACGCGCATGTGCGCCGTGCCGCCGTCAGCGCGCTCGCCTTCTCGCAGATGAAGCCCGCAGCCGAGATGATCACGCGCGCGTTGAAGGATTCGGACTGGATGGTGCGGGAGATGGCCGCGGAAACGCTGGGCCTCAACGTCAACGGCTCGATCGCCGCCGACCAGCTCATCGCTTCGCTCGGTGACGAGTTCTGGCAGGTGCGGCTGAAGGCAATCCGCAGCCTTGGCCGGATGACGATCGAGCGCGCGGTGCGCCCGATCGGCAATTGCGTCAACCATGAGCAGGCGAATTTGCGGAAGGAAGCCGCTGCTGCGCTCGGCGAGATCGCCCACCACGACGGCGAAGCGTTCCTTGCCGTCATCGCCGACGATCCCGATCCCGAGGTGCGCAAGAACGCGCGCTGGGCGCTTCAGCAGATCGCGGCCCGAAAAGCGCGGGCGGGGGCATAGAAGCGCAGCCGCCTGCCGCGCTGGACTTCCCGTCCCAGACGTTTATTGGTCTTCGCCAATGTGATAGGCCTCCGCGAGCGGAGGTCGATCCGAAAAGAGCGAGGATGCGCCCATGACGACATTGACGGTTAAGGACCTTCTCCCCGAGGACGGCACGCGCGGAACGCTCGTTGGCCGCGTCTGGCTGCCGCAGGCGAATGGCCCGGCCGTGGTCGCCGTGCGCGGCGATGGTGTGTTCGACGTCACCGCAAAATTCCCGACCGTCAGCACGCTCTGCGAGGAAGACAATCCGGCGAAGGCGCTTGCCGCGACCGAGGGCGAGCGCATCGGCGATCTCGAAGCCATCGTCGCCAACACGCCGCCCGATCAGCGCGATGCGAAAAAGCCGTGGCTGCTCGCGCCGGTCGATCTCCAGACGCTGAAGGCCGCCGGGGTGACCTTCGCCATCTCGATGCTGGAGCGCGTGATCGAGGAGCGGGCGAAAGGCAATCCGGCCTCGGCCGAAGCGATCCGGAAAGAGGTGACGCGGCTGATCGGCGACGATCTGTCGAAACTCAAGCCCGGTTCGGACCAGGCGATGCACCTGAAGCAGGTGCTGATCGACCAGAACGCCTGGAGCCAGTATCTGGAGGTCGGCATTGGCCCCGATGCCGAGGTCTTCACCAAGGCGCCGACCTTGTCGTCGGTCGGCACCGGCATGGATGCGGGGCTGCATCCGAAGTCGACCTGGAACAACCCCGAGCCGGAGCTGGTGCTGTTCGTCTCGAGCCGCGGCAAGATCGTCGGCGGCGCGCTCGGCAACGACGTCAATCTGCGCGACTTCGAGGGCCGTTCGGCACTGCTGTTGTCGAAGGCCAAGGACAACAACGCCTCGTGCTCGATCGGTCCGCTGCTGCGTTTGTTCGACGACAGCTTTACCCTCGACGACGCCCGCAAGCTCGACATCAGCCTGAACGTGAGGGGGCAGGACGGTTTCGTCCTCGACGGCCATTCCTCGATCAGCATGATCAGCCGCGATCCGACCGATCTGGTCGAGCAGACCATCGGCAAGGTGCATCAATATCCCGACGGCTTCGTGCTGTTCCTTGGCACGATGTTCGCGCCGGTCAAGGATCGCGACGCGCCGGGGCAGGGGTTCACCCACAAGCGCGACGACATCGTCACCATTGCGGCGCCCCAGCTCGGTAAACTCGTCAACCGCATGCGGACCAGCGACGAGTGCGAGCCCTGGACGTTCGGCATGGGTGCGCTGATGAAGAATCTGGCGCAGCGGAAGCTGATCTAGCGGCCGGCATGTTGCCCCGCCGACAGCGGGCGATTGCACATCGAAATCAGGAGAAGGTCGTCATGCCCGGGCTTGTCCCGGGCATCGACGTTCTTGGTCCTGCATGGCAAAGCCGTGGATGGCCGGGACAAGCCCGGCCATGACGATGTGGCGCTGGCGAAGCCACATCATCTCGTTCATCTTCCCGTTGCATCCGCGGAACAAAATCGCGCTTGGCGTGTCATACGATGACCGCCCTGCCAACTGCGATGTCCCGAGCGAATAGTCAGATAATATGACTAGTCGGAACCAAACTTCCGTGAAATAGTCCCTCCCGCCGCCTCAAAGGTCGGCCTGCGGGTGCGATGCTACCAACTGGCGCCCCGGATAACATTTTGGGAGATACGCCTGATGATCCTCAAAGCCCTCTTTGCGGCCAGCGCCACGGCCGCGTTGCTGCTCGCGCTGCCGGCGAACGCCGCCGAGCTCACCATCGGCTTCTCGCAGATCGGATCGGAATCCGGCTGGCGCGCGGCCGAGACCTCGGTCTCCAAGCAGGAGGCCACCAAGCGCAAGGTCAATCTCAAGATCGCCGACGCGCAGCAGAAGCAGGAGAACCAGATCAAGGCGATCCGCTCCTTCATCGCGCAGAATGTCGATGCGATCTTCCTCGCGCCCGTCGTCTCGACCGGCTGGGACTCGGTGCTGAAGGAAGCCAAGGAGGCCAAGATCCCGGTCGTGCTGCTCGACCGCGACATCGATCCGTCCGGCAAAGAGCTCTATCTCACCGCCGTGACCTCCGACAGCGTGCACGAAGGCGAGGTCGCCGGCGACTGGCTGGCGAAGACCGTCGGAGCCAAGGTCTGCAACATCGTCGAATTGCAGGGCACGGTCGGCGCGAGCGTCGCCGCCAACCGCAAGAAGGGTTTTGACGCCGCCATCGCCAAGCATGCGAACCTGAAGGTGGTGCGCAGCCAGACCGGCGACTTCACCCGCGCCAAGGGCAAGGAAGTGATGGAAAGCTTCATCAAGGCCGAAGGCGGCGGCAAATCGATCTGCGCGGTCTATGCGCACAACGACGACATGATGGTCGGCGCAATCCAGGCGATGAAGGAAGCCGGCCTCAAGCCGGGCAAGGAGATCCTCACCGTCTCGATCGACGCGGTCCCCGACATCTTCAAGGCGATGGTGGCCGGCGAAGCCAATGCCACGGTCGAGCTGACTCCGAACATGGCGGGTCCCGCGCTCGATGCCATCGCGGCCTTCAAGGGCAAGGGCACTGTTCCGCCGAAATGGATCCAGACGGAATCCAAGCTCTACACCGCCACCGATGATCCGCAGAAGATCTACGACAGCAAGAAGGGCCTCGGTTACTGAGGCGAGGACGTCGCCGGGCCGCCGGGTTTCGGCAGTCCGGCGATCCCCTTCGAAACTGCTGCGAACGAACAGGTTCCGTGTCCGCATCGACAGCGGGCGCCGCTGGGAGTGAATTTGTCATGGAGAACAGCCCGGATTCCGCTGCTTCCCTGCTGGAGGTGCGCGGGATCAGCAAGAGCTTTGGTGCTGTGCGTGCGTTGCAGGAGGTCGACTTCACGCTTCGCGCCGGCGAGATCCATGCGCTGCTCGGTGAGAACGGCGCCGGCAAGTCCACGCTGATCAAGGTCGTCACGGGCGTATTTCCGCGCGATGCCGGCATCGTCAGGCTGGGCGGCGAAGAGGTCGCGCCGCGCTCGGCCAAGGCGGCGCTCCAGGCCGGCATCGCCACTGTCTACCAGGAGGTCAATCTGCTGCCGAACCTCTCGGTGGCGCAGAACCTGTTCCTCGACCGGCAGCCGATGCGCTTCGGCATCGTGCGCGAAGGCGAGATGCGACGCCGCGCCAAGGCGCTGCTCGCGGATTTCGGCCTCGACATCGACGTATCAGCGCCGCTTGGCAATTATTCGGTGGCGATCCAGCACGTCACCGCGATTGCGCGCGCCGTCGATCTCTCGGCGCGCGTGCTGATCCTGGACGAGCCGACCGCGAGTCTCGATCGCCATGAGGTCGAGATACTCTTCGGTATCATGCGCCAGCTCGCCAAGCGCGGCATTGGCATCGTCTTCGTCAGCCATTTCCTCGACCAGGTCTACGAGATATCCGATCGCATCACCGTTTTGCGAAATGGTCGCCTGGTCGGCGAGCGGGAGACCGCGTCGCTGTCGCGGCTCGAGCTGATCCGGATGATGCTCGGCCGCGAGTTGGCCGAGACCACCAGCGCGCGGGCCGCGACGCGCGAGCATCAGGCCCGCGAAGTCTGCGCGAGCTTCGAGGGTTACGGCAAGGCCGGCTATGTCGCGCCGTTCAATCTCGAGCTGCGCCATGGCGAGGTCGTCGGTCTCGCCGGCTTACTCGGCTCGGGCCGGACCGAGACGGCGCGGCTGGTGTTCGGCGCCGAGCGCCCCGATCGCGGACAGGCGAGGGTGGAAGGCGCGCCTGTCCGGCTTCAGTCGCCGCGCGACGGCGTGCGCCACGGCTTTGGCTATTGCCCGGAGGAGCGCAAGACCGACGGTATCGTCGCCGAGCTCACCGTGCGCGAGAACATCGTGCTCGCGCTCCAGGCCAAGCGCGGTTTGCATCGGCCGCTGTCGCGACGCGAGCAGGACGAGATCGCAAGCCGTTACGTCAAGATGCTCGACATTCGCCCGCCCGATCCGGAGCGTCCCGTCGGCCTGCTGTCCGGCGGCAATCAGCAGAAGGTCCTGCTGGCAAGGTGGCTTGCGACCTCGCCGCGGCTCCTCGTGCTGGACGAGCCGACCCGCGGCATCGACGTCGGCGCGCATGCCGAGATCATCCGCCTGATCCGCGAGCTCTGCGACGACGGGCTTGCGCTGCTCGTGATCTCCTCCGAGCTCGACGAGATCGTGACCTATTCCGACCGCGTGGTGGTGCTGCGCGACCGCGCTCATGTCGAGGAGCTCGCCGGCGAGGCCATTGAAGTCGGCAGCATTCTCGCCGCCATCGCGGCCGATGGCGCCAGTGTCGCGCATGAGGGCCGGGCATGACCGCACTGTTGCCGCGCCGCGGCCTTGCACAGATTCTTGCGTTGATCGTCATCCTGGCGGTCGATCGCGTGGTGTCGCCGCAATTCTTCGATCTGCGCCTCCAGGACGGCCGGCTGTTCGGCAGCCTGGTCGACGTGCTCAACCGCGGCACGCCTGTTGCGCTGCTCTCGCTCGGCATGGTCCTGGTGATCGCGACGCGGGGCATCGATCTGTCGGTTGGTGCGGTCATGGCGATCTCGGGCGCGATCGCGGCGAGCCTTGCCGACAGCCACAGTCTGGCCGTGGTGCTGGCGGCTGCGCTCGGCGCGGGCCTGATCTGCGGATTGTGGAACGGATTTCTCGTCGCGGTGCTCGGCATGCAGCCGATCGTGGCGACCCTGATCCTGATGGTGGCGGGGCGCGGCATCGCGCAGCTCATCACCGAAGGCCGTATCGTGACCTTCTCCTCGCCCGATCTGGTCTGGTTCGGCAATGGCTCTATTCTCGGCCTGCCGGTGCCGGTCGCGATTGCGCTGGGCATGTTGATCCTCACCGGCGCGGTGGTGCGCGGCTCGGCACTCGGATTGCTGATCGAGGCAACCGGCGGCAATGCGCGGGCGAGCGAGCTTGCCGGCGTCGGTACGCGCGCGATGATCTTGGCGGTCTATGTCTGGTGCGGCGTTTGCGCTGCGCTTGCCGGCGTGATCGCTGCGGCCGACATCATGGGCGCGGATGCCAACAATGCCGGCCTCTGGCTCGAGCTCGATGCCATCCTCGCGGTGGTGATCGGCGGCACCTCGCTGTTCGGCGGCCGCTTCAGTCTCGTGCTGGCCGTACTCGGCGCGCTGATCATCCAGACCATGAACACCGGGATTCTGCTGTCGGGCTATCCGCCGGAGTTCAATTTGCTGGTTAAGGCGGTGGTGGTGCTCGCCGTGCTGTTGCTGCAATCGCCGAAGCTGTCCGGCTTTGCCGACGTGGTGACGCGGCTGCGGAGGACAAAGGCATGAAAGGCCTGCGGCCCGTCCTCATCACGGCGATCGTGCTCGTCGCGGGATTCGCGCTCTGCGCGATGCAGTTTCCCAACATCGCATCCACCCGCGTGGTCGGCAATCTCCTCACCGACAACGCCTTCCTCGGCATCGTCGCGACCGGCATGACCTTCGTCATCATTTCCGGCGGCATCGATCTCTCGGTCGGCTCGGTGATCGGCTTCACCACGGTGTTCGTCGCGCTGGCGATCGAGCGTTGGGGAATGCCGCCCCTGGTCGCCTTCGTCGCCATCCTCGCGCTCTCGGCAGCCTTCGGCGCGGCGATGGGCGCGGTGATCCATGTCTTCGATCTGCCGCCTTTCATCGTGACGCTCGCCGGCATGTTCCTCGCCCGGGGTGCCAGCTTTCTGCTCTCGACGGAATCGGTGCCGATCACAGCACCGGTCTATTCGACCGTGTCGGACTTCGCACTGCGACTACCCGGCGGCGGGCGGCTGACGGCGGTCGCGATCATCATGCTTGCGATCGTGATCGGCGGCGCTTTGCTGCTGCAGCTCACCCGGTTCGGCGCCAATGTCTATGCGCTTGGCGGCAGCCGGGCGACCGCGAGCCTGATGGGCGTTGCCGTCGGCAGGATGACGGTGAAGATCTACATGCTGTCGAGCCTTCTCGCCGGCATCGCCGGCATCGTCTTCTCCTTCTACACCAGCGCCGGCTACTCGCTCTCCGCCGTCGGCGTCGAGCTCGACACCATCGCGGCCGTCGTGATCGGCGGCACGCTGCTCACGGGCGGGCAGGGCTCGGTGATCGGCACCTTCCTCGGCGTGCTGATCCAGGGCATGATTCAGACCTACATCAATTTCGACGGGACGCTGTCGAGCTGGTGGACCAAGATCGCGACCGGCGTGCTGCTGTTCGCCTTCATCGCCTTGCAACAGGGGTTGGTCGCGCTCGCGCGCCGGCCCGTGGCAAAGCGCGCGGGAGCAGTCTCATGACCACCTCGCGCATCCTCGTCATCCCGACGCGCCGGGCGCACTCCAATCACGCGGAGGTGGCCCGATCGATCGGCGTCGACATCATCGCCGGCCGATATGCGGAAGGCACGCGGCTGCCCGGCGATGCCGAGATGATCGCGATGTTCGGCGTGTCGCGGCCGGTGCTGCGCGAGAGCGTGAAGACACTGGTGGCCAAGGGCCTGCTCACCACGAAGGCGCGAGTCGGCACTGTGGTGCGCGAGCGCGCTGCCTGGAACATGTTCGACGCCGACGTGCTGGCCTGGCACCTGGACGCCGGTATCGACAAGCGCTTCCTCAACGACCTCGCCGAGATCCGCCTTGCGGTCGAACCGCGCGCGGCGATGCTGGCGGCCGCGCAGCGGTCGGAGCAGGACGTCGCCGAGTTGCACCGCTGCATGGAGCGGATGCGACTTGAAGCTTCCGACGCCGTCGGCTTTGCCGATGCCGACCTCGCGCTTCATGTCGCTGTGGCGCGAGCGTCGGGTAATCTCTTCATGCGCTCGATCGGGCACGTCATCGAGGCTGCGCTGCGCGCCTCATTCCTGCTCAGCGCACCGGTCGAACCGGAAGACCGCGACATCGTTCTGCTCTGGCATCAGAAGATCGTCGATGCCATCGCCGCCGGTGATGCCACGACTGCGTCGGAGGCGATGGTCTACGTCATTCACAACGGCATGCGCCGCCATGAGGGGACAGTGATCGAGACTGTACCGGCCGAAGCGCTGCCGTCCGCGGAAGCTGGAGAAAGATCGTGACTGAACTTCGCATCGCCATCGTCGGCTTCGGCAAGATCGCGCGGGACCAGCATGTCGGCGCCATCGCAGCGGTTCCCGGCGCGACGCTGGCCGCTGTCGCCAGCCGCAATGCCTCGCTGCCCGATCTGCCGCATTTCGCGACCATCGAAGAGCTGCTGGAAAAAGGTCCGCCGATCGACGCGGTGTCGCTCTGCACGCCGCCTCAAGTGCGCCGTGCCCAGGCCGTTGCAGCGCTCAGGGCCGGCAAGCATGTCATGCTGGAGAAGCCGCCCGGTGCCGGCGTTGCCGAGCTCGATCCGCTGATCGCGATGGCGGATGAGGCGAAGCGGACGTTGTTCGCGACCTGGCATTCGCGCCATGCGCCGGCAGTCGAGCCGGCGCGCGAGTGGCTTGCCGCGCGGCGGATCACCTCCGTCCACATCAATTGGAAGGAGGACGTGCGCGTCTGGCATCCCGGGCAGGCGTGGATCTGGGAGCCCGGCGGGCTCGGGGTGTTCGATCCCGGCATCAATGCGCTGTCGATCCTGACCAGGATCCTGCCGAAGCCCGTGTTCGTCAGCGCGGCCGAGCTCGCCTTCCCCGCCAATTGCCAGGCGCCGATCGCCGCGAAGCTGACGCTGACCGACATCAACGGCCTGCCTGTGACCGCCGAGTTCGATTTCCGCCAGACCGGACCGCAGAGCTGGGATATCCTCGTCGAAACCGACGAGGGCCGGATGACGCTATCCCGCGGCGGCCGGATCATGGCGATCGATGGCAGGACCGTTGCCGAGGCGCCCGATGAGGAATATCGGGAGCTTTACCGGCGCTTCGTCACGCTCGCCGCGACGGGCGCGAGCGACGTCGATCTGGCGCCGCTTCGTCTCGTTGCGGACGCCTTCCTGCTCGGCAGGCGCACGATCGTCGAACCGTTTGTGGATTGATCATGGCTGGATCGAAAACAGAAAAAGACATCTTCGGAACGCTGCCGGACGGCCGCAAGGTGGAGCGCATCGTGCTGCGCGGAGAGGGCGGGTTCGAGGCGCGCATCATCCCCCATGGCGCGGTGATCCAGGCGCTGATCGCGCCGGATGCCAAGGGGAGCTACGAGGACATCGTGCTCGGCCATGACACATTCGCCGGCTATCTCGCCGAGCGAAAGTTCTTCGGTGCCACCGTCGGCCGCTACGCCAATCGCATCGCCAACGGGCAATTTTCGTTGGACGGCGAGACGGTGCAGCTTCCCGTCAACAACGGTCCGAACGCGCTGCATGGTGGTCTCGACGGCTTCGATCGCAAGCTCTGGGACATTGCGGAGATCGACGGCGGCGCCGAACCTGCGGTCACGCTGACCTATGTCAGCCCGCACGGCGAAGAGAACTATCCCGGTCGTCTCGACGTTCGCCTGACCTATCGCGTCACCGGCCCGACTGAGTTGTCGCTTCGTATGGAGGCGCGGACCGACCGGCCGACCATCGTCAACCTGACCAACCACAGCTTCTTCAATCTGGAAGGCGCGACATCAGGCACGCCAATTCTCGATCATCAGCTGACGGTCGCGGCCGGGCATTTCCTGGCGATCGATCCCACCGCCATTCCGTTGCCCGAGCCGCCGCGCAGCGTTGCCGGCACGCCATTCGACTTCCGAGAGCCGCGGGCGATCGGCGAGCGCATCCGAGAGAGCGACCAGCAATTGCGCAACGGCAGGGGCTACGATCACACCTACTGTCTCGCGCGTGACGGCAGGCTTGCGCTCGCGGCGCGGCTGGAGGCGCCGCGCTCGGGGCGCATCATGGAGCTGTTCACCGATCAGCCCGGTCTGCAGGTCTATTCGGGTAATTATCTCGACGGCACGATCTCGGGCAAGGGCAGCAAGCTCTACCGGCAGTCGGACGCCATGTGCCTGGAGCCGCATATGTGGCCGGATGCACCGAACCGGGCGGATTTCCCGAGCCCACGCCTCGATCCTGGCCAGGTCTATCGCCATCACACGGTCTATCGCTTTGCAGTGAGGAGGCCATGATGATGGAGCAGGTGGCGACCTCGGTTCTTTCGGACGATTCCTGCCATCTCGGCGAGGGGCCAACCTATGATGTGACCACGGACACGGCTTGGTGGTTCGATATCCGCGAGGGGCGACTGTTCGAGGCGCAGCTCGGCAGCGGCAGCATCCGCGTTCATGCGCTCGGCCGGATGGCGAGCGCACTTGGGCGGATCGACGCCGAGCGGCAGTTGATCGTCGCGGAAGACGGCCTCTATATCCGCAAAATCGCCGACGGCGCGATGACGCTGTTCTGTCCGCTCGAAGCCGACAATCACGCGACCCGCTCCAACGATGCCCGCGTGCATCCCTCCGGCACGGTCTGGATCGGCACCATGGGCCGAAAGGCGGAAGCAGGAGCAGGGGCGATCTACGCGTTCCATCACGGCGAGATATCGATGCTGTTTCCGCGCATCAGCATTCCCAACTCGATCTGCTTCTCGCCCGATGGCGCCACCGGCTACTTCGCCGACACCGCGCGGGCAGTGCTCTACGCGGTGCCGCTCAATCCCGTCACCGGCCTGCCGCGCGGCGAGCCGGAAGTGCTGCTGCGCCACACCGGTAGCGGCGGCCTCGATGGTTCGGTGTGCGACGCCGACGGAAACATCTGGAACGCCTGCTGGGGCGCTGGCCGTATCGACGTCTACTCTCCGCAAGGCGAGCGGCTGCGTTCGCTGAGCGTGCCGGCAAAGCAGGCGAGCTGCCCCGCTTTTGTCGGCCCTGATCTGTCGCGTCTTCTCGTCACCTCGGCCTGGCAGGACATGGATGCGGCGGCACGTGCCGCCGATCCGCAAGCAGGCCGCACCTTCCTGTTGGAGGCATCCGCGCGCGGTCGCGCGGAGCCTGACGTCAAGCTCGCATAGGAGGCTCGAAGCCACACACCGCCAAATTTCTCGACGACACGAAAAAACAGTCTGACATCCAAGGGAGCGAAACATGTTGAAACTGAAGACGACCTTCCTCGCGCTGGCGCTGGCCGGCGCTGCGACGATGGCCGCGGGCGTCACCGCCTCAGCCCAGGACAAAGCAACAGTCGGCATCGCCATGCCGACTAAATCGTCGGCGCGCTGGATCGACGACGGCAACAACATGGTCAAGGTGCTGAAGGAGCGCGGCTACAACACCGACCTGCAATATGCCGAGGACGACATTCCGAACCAGCTCTCGCAGGTCGAGAACATGGTGACCAAGGGCGCGAAAGCGCTGGTGATCGCCGCGATCGACGGCACCACGCTCTCCGACGTGCTCAAGCAGGCGAAAGCAAAGGGCATCACCGTGATCGCCTATGACCGCCTGATCCGCGGCACGCCCAACGTGGACTATTACGCGACCTTCGACAATTTCCAGGTCGGCGTGCTCCAGGCCGAGTCGATCGTGCAGGGCCTCGGCCTCAAGGATGGCAAGGGTCCGTTCAACATCGAGCTGTTCGGCGGCTCGCCCGACGACAACAACGCCTACTTCTTCTACAACGGCGCGATGAGCGTGCTGAAGCCGTACATCGATAGCGGTAAGCTCGTCGTCGTCTCCGGCCAGATGGGCATGGACAAGGTCGCGACCTTGCGCTGGGACGGCGCCACGGCGCAGGCCCGCATGGACAATCTGCTCAGCGCCTACTACGGCAACAAGAAGGTCAACGCGGTGTTGTCGCCGTATGACGGCCTGTCGATCGGCATCATCTCCTCGCTGAAGGGCGTCGGTTATGGCAGCGCCGGCCAGCCGATGCCTGTCATCTCGGGCCAGGATGCCGAGGTGCCCTCGATCAAGGCGATGCTGCGCGGCGACCAGTATTCGACCATCTTCAAGGACACCCGCGATCTCGCCAATGTGACCGCCGACATGGTCGACGCTGCGCTTGCGGGCAAGCAGGTCACCGTCAACGACACCAAGACCTACGAGAACGGCGCCAAGACCGTGCCGTCCTATCTGCTCAAGCCGGTCGTGGTCTACAAGGACAATTGGGAGAAGGTCCTGGTCGAGAGCGGCTACTACAAGAAGTCGCAGTTCCAGTAAGGCCACTTCCTTTTCCCGATGGGGATGAAATGCGTGTCCACATACTCGTCATGGCCGGGACAAGCCCGGCCATGACGACGTGGAAAAGTCCGGGAGAATGATCCGATGACCGCAATGCTGGAGATGCGCAACGTCAGCAAGAGCTTTTCCGGCGTGCAGGCGCTGCGCGACGTCAACTTCTCGGTTGAAGCCGGGCAGATCCACGCCCTCGTCGGCGAGAACGGTGCCGGCAAGTCCACGCTGATGAAGGTGCTCAGCGGCGTCTACCCGGCCGGCAGCTACGAGGGCACCATCATCTTTGATGGCGAGGAGCGCCGCTTCCGCGACATCAACGATTCCGAGGCGCTCGGTATCATCATCATCCATCAGGAGCTGGCGCTGATCCCGCTGATGTCGATTGCCGAAAACATCTTCCTGTCGCATCCGCCGTCCAAGCTCGGCGTCATCGATCGCGACGAGGTCTATCGGCGTACCCGGGAACTCCTGGCGCAGGTTGGCCTGAAGGAATCACCGGATACGCTGATCACCGATCTCGGCGTCGGCAAGCAGCAGCTCGTCGAGATCGCCAAGGCGCTGTCCAAGCGGGTGCGGATGCTGATCCTGGACGAGCCGACCGCTAGCCTCAACGAGGCCGACAGTGCCGCGCTGCTCGAACGTCTCATGGCCTTCCGCGAGCAGGGCATCGGCTCGATCCTGATCTCGCACAAGCTGAACGAGGTCGCCCGCGTTGCCGACCACATCACCGTGCTGCGCGACGGCCGCACCGTTGACGGCATCGATTGCCGCGCCGAGCCGATCCAGGAAGACCGCATCATCCGCAGCATGGTCAACCGCGATCTCGCCCATCGCTTTCCGGAGCGCAGTGCAAAGATCGGCGAACCCGTCCTCACCGTCGAGAACTGGTCGGTCTACCATCCCATCCATCCCGAGCGGCAGGTGATCAAGAACGTCGACTTCAGCGTGAAACGCGGCGAGGTCGTCGGCATTGCCGGATTGATGGGCGCCGGCCGGACCGAATTCGCCATGAGCCTGTTCGGCCGTTCGTGGGGCACCACGATCAGCGGTCGCATCCGGCTCGAGGGCCATGAGATCGTGCTGCCCAACGTCGCGGCCGCGATCGACGCCGGCCTTGCCTATGTCACCGAGGACCGCAAGCAGCTCGGACTTATCCTCGCCGACGACGTCCGCAAGAACATCACGCTCGCAAGCCTCGACCAGGTCGCGCCGAACCGCGTCATCGACGACATCGCCGAGCTGAAGGTCGCCAGCGACTACCGCAACCGGATGCGCATCCGCTGCTCCGACGTCTATCAGGAGACCGGCCAGCTCTCCGGCGGCAACCAGCAAAAAGTCGTGCTGTCGAAATGGCTGATGACCGACCCCAAGGTCTTGATCCTGGACGAGCCGACCCGGGGCATCGATGTCGGGGCCAAATACGAGATCTACTGTATCATCAACGAGCTTGCAGAGGCCGGCCGCGGCGTGGTGGTGATCTCCTCGGAGATGCCCGAGCTGCTCGGCATCTGCGACCGCATCTGTGTCATGAACGACGGCGCCTTCGTCGGAGAGTTCCCCGGCACCGAAGCGACGCAGGAAAAGATCATGCGCGCCATTATGCGCAACGACAGAAATTATGGAAGCCGCGCCCTGGCGGGTGCCGAGATGGGAGGATCGCAGCCATGACCGACAAGACGGTTTCGCTGCCCGAGGCGGGCCGGCACGGCAGCTTCATCAAGAACAATTTGCGCACCTACGGCATGCTGATGTCGCTGATCGCGATCATGCTGTTCTTCCAGGTCATGACCGGCGGCACGCTGCTGCAGCCGCTCAACCTGACCAATCTGGTGCTCCAGAACAGCTACATCGTCATCATGGCGCTGGGCATGCTGCTGGTCATCGTCACCGGCCATATCGACCTCTCGGTCGGCTCGGTCGCGGGCTTCGTCGGCGCGGTGGCCGCCGTGCTGATGGTGACCTACAAGATCGACTACACGCTCGCCTTCATCGCCTGTCTGCTGCTGGGCGCCGCGATCGGCGCCGCACAGGGCTATTGGGTGGCCTATTTCAAGATTCCGTCCTTTATCGTGACGCTGGCCGGCATGCTGGTGTTCAAGGGCCTCGCACTCGCGGTACTGCAGGGCCAGTCGCTCGGACCGTTCCCGGCGACCTTCCAGAAACTGTCCTCCGGCTTCATTCCCGAGCTCTTGCCGGAGGCCGGCACCCTGCATCCGACATCCATGCTGATCGGTGCGGTGCTCGCGCTCGGCCTCGTCTACGCCAGCGCCAGGGGAAGGTCGCGCGAGCAGTTGCACGGCATCGAGGTCGAGCCCTACGCGTTCTTCCTCGGCAAGAGCATCCTGCTCGCCTGCGCCGTGCTCTATTTCACCTATCTGATTGCCTCGCATCGCGGCCTGCCCAACGTGCTCGTGATCATGGGCGCGTTGATCGCGCTCTACGGCTTCGTCACCCGCCGCACCGTGATCGGCCGGCAGATCTATGCGGTCGGCGGCAATGCCAAGGCCGCAAGCCTGTCGGGTATCAAGACGGAACGGTTGACCTTCCTCACCTTCGTGAATATGGGCGTGCTCGCTGCGCTCGCCGGCCTTGTCTTCGCCGCGCGGCTCAACACCGCAACGCCGAAGGCAGGTCTCGGCTTCGAGCTCGACGTCATCGCCGCCTGCTTCATCGGTGGCGCCTCAGCCTATGGCGGTGTCGGCCGCGTCGGCGGCGCCGTGGTCGGCGCCATGATCATGGGCGTGATGAACAACGGCATGTCCATCCTCGGCATCGGCATCGACTATCAGCAGGTCATCAAGGGCCTGGTCCTGCTCGGGGCGGTGTGCATCGACGTGTATAATCAGCGGAGATGAGGCTGCGGCAGTCATTACTGCGTCGTGAAGAGCACCGCCGCGATCGCGACGGAGAGGCTCACCGCCGAGACGGTTGCCACGGTCGACAGCACGCCCATTCGCCGGAGTGCGACGGCGAAGACAATGATGATGGGCGTCGCGGTCATCAGCCCGATTTGTGCATCGCTCATGTCATGGCTCGCAGCTCCATGGAACCTTGGAGTGCTTCGTACCGCGACCCGGCCGACCGGACGTTGCGACGGCGCAAATAAATAGATCGGCATTCCCCAAGTTTGTCCGGCAGCAAACTCGGATCGGCGCGGCCGAGCTAAGTCTGGCCGGTGTCCTGATCCGGAAGAGCAGATGTCGGCAGCCGATTGCGAACCACAGGGAGCTGGCTGGGGAATTCTGGACGATCTTCCCGGCGATCCCATGATCTGGGTGCTGATCTTCAGCGAGCTCGCCGCCTTCGGCCTGTTTCTCGGTACGTTTACGGTCGCTCGCGCGATCCATCCGGCCGTGTTTGCGGCGGGGCAGGCGGCGCTTGATCCGGGTCTCGCCGGATTGAACACTGTCGTGCTGGTGACGAGCGGTTGGGCCGCAGCCCGGGCTACGAAGGCCGCGCGGGCCAGCGAGAGGCGGGCGACACGTTACTGGCTCCTCACGGCCATGGGGCTTGGCGGCCTGTTCGTGGCGATCAAGCTCGGCGAATATGCCGAAGAGATCGGACGCGGCATCGGACTCGAGACCAGTCCGTTCTTCACACTCTACTTCCTCCTGACCGGCTTCCATCTCCTGCATGTCTGCCTCGGTATCATCATCCTAGCCGTGGTCTGCCGCCGCGCGGAGGCGTTCAGCGTCGAGACGGGAACGGCCTTCTGGCACATGGTCGATCTGGTCTGGATCGTGATGTTCCCGATTCTTTATCTGGTGCGGTGACGATGCCGGATCGCCTGGACTTCACCTGGCTCGCGCTGATCGGCCTCGCACTCGCGACCGTCCTGGTGCCGCCGCTGGTGCCGCGGCCGCTGCTCGGCAACGCCCTGCTGCTGGCCCTCGCCGCAGTCAAGGGGCGCCGGATAGCGCTCGATTTCCTCGATCTTCGCGCAGTGCCCGCGCTCTGGCGCGGCCTCGTCAGCGCCTGGATCCTCGTCGTGGTGCTGTTTGCCTGGCTCACATCCGCAGTCATCGCCCTGATCTGACTCACTCCTTGCGCCCTGACAAAGAACGGGCCGGGCCAATCGGCAATAAATCGCATCACCGATTTACGCGACAGGACTCAATTGAAAGGATTGGCAATGGCTGAACGCCTGACCAAGTCGGCCGCTCGAAATGTCTTCTACGGCGGCTCGGCCTTTTTCTTCGCCATCTTCATCGGGCTGACGGCGCACAGCCACTACTACATGGCCACGACCTCGACGGACGCGGCGACGCTGACGTCGTCGGTCGCCCGCGGCAAGCATGTCTGGGAGAAGAACTCCTGCATCAACTGCCACACGTTGCTCGGCGAAGGCGCCTATTTCGCGCCCGAAGTCGGCAACGTCTGGGATCGATGGGGCGGCAAGGAGGATCCGGCCGGCGCGCGAGAGACGCTGAAGGCCTGGATGCAGTCGCAGCCCTCGGGCGCGGAGGGGCGGCGGCAGATGCCGCAGTTCAACCTCACCGACCAGGAGCTCAACGATCTCGCCGATTTCCTGCAATGGGTGAGCACGATCAAGCGCCAGGATTGGCCGCCGAACAAGGCCGGCTAAGCCCACCCGCTTTCCTCTTTCAAGACAGAGAGAACCGAGATGAAATATCAGACCCAGAAAGTCGCGATGCTGTATTTCTACGGCGCGCTGACCCTGTTCCTGGCCCAGGTCCTTTTCGGCCTCCTCGCCGGGACCATCTACGTCCTGCCCAACACGCTGTCGGTGCTGCTGCCGTTCAACATCGTCAGGATGATTCACACCAACGCGCTGATCGTGTGGTCGTTGCTCGGCTTCATGGGCGCGACCTACTTCCTGCTGCCCGAGGAGACCGAGACCGAGCTGTACAGCCCGCTGCTCGCAAAGATCCAGTTCTGGATGTTCTTCGGCGCAGCGGGCGTGGCGGTGGTCGGCTATCTCTTCCACTACCACGAGGGCCGTGAGTTCCTTGAGCAGCCCTTCATCATCAAGGTCGGCATCGTCGTCGTCTGCCTGATGTTCCTGTTCAACGTGACCATGACCGCGCTCAAGGGGCGCAAGACCACGGTCACCAACATCCTGCTGTTCGGCCTGTGGGGCGTTGCGATCTTCTTCCTGTTCGCCTTCTACAATCCGGCGAACCTCGCGGTCGACAAGATGTACTGGTGGTACGTCGTCCATCTCTGGGTCGAGGGCGTCTGGGAGCTGATCATGGCCTCCGTGCTCGCCTATCTCATGATCAAGCTCAATGGCATCGATCGCGAGGTGGTGGAGAAGTGGCTCTACGTCATCATCGGCCTTGCGCTATTCTCGGGAATTCTCGGCACCGGCCACCATTTCTACTGGATCGGCGCGCCCGGCTACTGGCAGTGGATCGGCTCGCTGTTCTCGACGCTCGAGGTCGCGCCGCTCTTCACGATGGTGATCTTCACGGTGCAGATGACCTGGAAGGCCGGCCGCAAGCATCCGAACCGCGCCGCGCTGCTGTGGTCGGTCGGCTGTTCGGTGATGGCGTTTCTGGGCGCCGGCGTCTGGGGTTTCCTGCACACGCTTTCCTCGGTGAACTACTACACCCACGGCACCCAGGTCACCGCTGCGCACGGCCATCTCGCCTTCTTCGGCGCCTATGTGATGCTCAATCTTGCCGTGATGGCCTACGCCATCCCGCAGATCAAGGGACGCGCGCCCTATAACCAGTGGCTCAGCATGACGAGCTTCTGGATCATGTGCACGGCCATGATGACCATGACGTTCGCGCTGACCTTTGCCGGCGTGATCCAGGTCCATCTCCAGCGCGTGCTCGGCCAGGGCTACATGGACGTGCAGGACCAGCTCGCCTTCTTCTACTGGGTGCGGCTCGGCTCCGGTGCGTTCGTCGCGATCTCCGCGCTGATGTTCGTCTGGGCGGTGCTGGTGCCCGGCCGCGAAAAGCTGGCGACCATTCCCGCCGCGCTGCAGCCGGCCGAGTAAGCGTGACGGCGGCCGCGTTTCATCGCGGCCGCCGCTTCAGGAATTTTCGGAGAGAGATCATGAAAGCAGCCCTTCACGCCTTGGCCGCGCCCGCACCCGCGCTACCGGCCTATGTCGCAAGCGGCAACGAATGCGCCCTGTTCGAGCACGCCTGGCGGCACCGGCTTCCGGTCCTGCTGAAGGGGCCGACCGGTTGCGGCAAGACGCGTTTCGTCGCGCATATGGCGGCGCGGCTGGGCTTGCCGCTCCACACCGTCGCCTGCCACGACGATCTCACCGCCGCCGATCTCACCGGCCGCTATCTGCTGAGAGGCGGCGACACCGTGTGGACCGACGGTCCGTTGACGCGCGCGGTCCGCGAGGGCGGCATCTGCTATCTCGACGAGGTGGTGGAAGCCCGCAAGGACGTCACCGTCGTGCTGCATCCGCTCACCGACGACCGCCGTATCCTGCCGCTGGAGCGAACCGGCGAGGAGCTCGTTGCTCCCGCGAGCTTCATGCTCGTTGTCTCCTACAATCCCGGTTACCAGACCCTGCTCAAGGCGCTGAAGCCGTCGACGCGGCAGCGCTTCGTTGCCATCGAGTTCGGCTTCCTGCCGGCCGAGCAGGAGATTGCGGTGGTGTCGGCCGAGAGTGGGCTGCCGCCGGATCGCGTACGGCCGCTGGTCGCGCTTGCCGGGCGTCTGCGGGCGCTGAAGGGGCATGATCTGGAGGAGGGCGTCTCGACCCGGCTCGTGGTGTATTGCGCGACCTTGATTGCGGCGGGAGTCTCGATCGCCGATGCGGTGCTCGCCGGCATGATCGAGCCGCTGACCGACGATTCCGATGTCAAGGCGGCGCTGCTGGATGCCGCGCGCGCCGTGATTGGATGAGGCAGGTTCCATGCTCGACTTCCTCGAACTGGAGGAGACGGTCGGCCGCGCCTGGCACCGCATGGTCGGCGGCACCGCGAGCTATCCGGTTCACGATGATCACGCGGTCGCGCTTGCGGAGGTGAGAGGCCGGCTCGCGGTGATGTTCCGTGCGCTGGGCGGCGAGACGGGCGTTCAGATCGCGAGCGCAGGCGCACGCAGGGCGGGCCATCGGCTCGGCTGGCGGCAACGCATCGGCCTTGGAGACGAACGTCTCGAACAGCCGGGCCGCGACGCCACGACCATCTTCCTCCCCGACCGCATCGCGATATATGCCGACCACGACCTCAACGCATGCCTCTATCGCTGGCTTGCGGCGTGGTTCGCGGTCGCGCCGATCGAGACGATCACGGAGGATGATCCGCTGCGGCGGGACCTTCTGGTCTTGCGCCGGGCGAGCGAGACGGCGGTCTTCGTGCTCACGCAGTTTCCCGGGCTCGCTGCTGATTACGCGCGGCTCACCGCCGCAACTGCCGAAGCCCGGCCGCGACGTCCGTTGCCGCGTCTTGAGCAGGAGATCGAGCGGATCGTGCTGGCCTTGCTCGGGACCGGAAAGGCGCCCGCAGGCCAGCTGTGGCCGGCGATGGTGGGGACAGGTCCGCTGCCGGACAAGTCGCCGCCGGGCTATCGCTCGGTCCTACCCTGTCCGCTCTGGGGCGATTGCTGGACGCGCGAGCTCTCGCCTGTGCATGCGGGCGACGACGCGTGCGCGCCGGGCGCGGGGGCCGCCGCCGAGGACAGCCGCAAGCGCTTTGCCGTGCGCGAGCGCGAGGACAACGCCAACCGCCGCGATCCCTTCGTGCTCAACCGCTTCGAAAAGATTCTCGCAATGGCCCAGATGGTCAATGTCGACCGTCCGGCTGACGACAGCGAGGACGAGGATGCGCAGAAGGCCGCCGACGATCTCGAGGAGATGACGCTGAGCCGGCGCAGCGGCAAGCCGGCGAGCCGGCTAAAATTCGATCTCGACCTGCCGCCGGAAGCCCTCGACGCGTCGCCGCTGAACGCAGACCTCACCTATCCCGAATGGGACTACCGCAGCAGCTCCTACCTGCCCGATCACTGCCGCGTGCTCGCGGGCGCCGCATCCGAGACCGGCGAGACCTGGTCGCTCGACGAGTATATGCGCCGGCATATCCGTCAGGTGCGGCGGCGCTTCGAGATCTTGCGGCCGCGCCACGAATTGATGCGCGCCCAGGCCGACGGGCACGACCTCGACCTCGACGCGCTCGTGCGCGCCCGGTGCGATCTTCGCGCCGGCAGCGGCGGCGGTCTCGATCGCATCCATGTCGCGATGCGCCCGCAGGGGCACGATCTCGCCGTCACACTGCTTGTCGATGTCTCGCTCTCGACGGACGCTTGGGTCGACGGCCATCGCGTGCTCGACGTCGAGAAGGAGGCGCTGCTCGTGCTCGCGCATGGCCTGTCGGCCTGCGGCGACCACCACAGCATCCTGACCTTCACGTCGCGCCGGCGATCCTGGGTGCGGCTCGAAACCGTCAAGGCCTTCGGCGAGCGCATGAGCGGGGCAGTGGAGCGTCGTATCGGCGCGCTGAAGCCTGGCTATTACACGCGGATTGGCGCGGCGGTGCGCCACGCCTCGGCCGGGCTCGCCCGTCAGCCGCAGCGCAAGAAGCTGCTGCTCGTCCTCACCGACGGCAAGCCGAACGATGTCGATCATTACGAAGGCCGTTTCGCGGTCGAGGACACCCGCAAATCGGTGCAGGAGGCGCGCCGGCTCGGCATTGCCGCCTTCGGGGTGACGGTGGACGCAACCGCGCAATCCTATTTCCCGACGCTGTTCGGGCGTGGCGGGTACGCCATCGTCGGCAATATCCGCCGACTGCCCGCGGCGCTGCCGGCGATTTACCGGCAGGTGGCGCACTGATTCAGGAAAGGGTGCGGCGTTCCGGTCTCGGGTGAGCTATTGCCCATGTATTGGGTATATGATCGAATGGCGGGATGAACCAGGGCCGGCTGAAACCTGATCTGATCGTCTTCGACTGCGACGGCGTGCTGGTGGACAGTGAGCTGTTGAGCTGTCGGTGCCTGTCCGACGCGCTGGCCGAATGTGGCATCGCGCTGAGCCCGGAGCAGGCGCTCGAACTCTTTCTCGGACGTAGCACCAAGGCGGTAGAGCAGCATTATCGGGATCTCGGACAGGTCGTGCCGGACGGCTTTCTGCCGCGCTTGAAGTCGCATGTGTTGAGCAGGTTCGCCGGATCACTCCAGCCGATCGCGGGTGTGGCCGCCGTGATATCGGAATTGCGGGCACCATTCTGCGTGGCTTCGTCCAGCGACATCGACCGTGTCGCGCTCTCCCTTGACGTCACCGGGCTCGCACCACATTTCGGCGACCGGATCTACACCGCGCAGATGGTCAGGCATGGCAAGCCGGCGCCCGATCTCTTTCTCCACGCGGCCGAGCAGATGGGCGCGCAACCGGCGCGCACGCTGGTGATCGAGGACAGTGCGAGCGGTGTGCAGGCGGGGAAGGCGGCCGGCATGACGGTCTGGGGATTTGCCGGCGGCAGCCATTATCGCGGACGCGACGGGCAGGCTATATTGTCGGGCGCGGGGGCCGACCGGGTCTTCGCGCGCATGATCGATTTCTGGAAGGACGCCTGACGCCGCCATGGCCGCCGAGAACGAAAGGTCCAGGCTCGATGATGCCGCGCGTGCCGGCTGGCTCTATTTCATTGCCGGTCACACCCAGGACGAGATCGCGAAGATGCTCCAGGTCTCGCGCGCGTCGGCGCAGCGGCTGGTGTCGCTGTGTCTCGCGGAACGGCTCATCACCTTCCGGCTCGAACATCCCATCGCCGCGTGCATGGAATTGGCGGCGCGTCTGAAGGAGCGTTTCCAGCTTACCCATTGCGAGGTGGTGCCGGCGGATTCCGCCGCGCCGCAGGCCACAGCGGGCATTGCCGAACGCTGCGCCAACCTGCTCGATTCCACCCTGCGTGCGGAGACCCCCGTCATCGTCGCGCTCGGTACCGGCCGGGCCGTGCGGGCCGCGGTCGAGCGCGTCACGCCGATCGACCGGCCCAACCACCAGATCGTCTCGCTGGTCGGGAATATCTCCGCCGACGGTTCGGCGAGCTTCTACGACACCGTCGGCCGGCTCGCCGACCGCACCGGCGCGCGGCACTATCCGATGCCGCTGCCGTTCCTGATGTCGTCCGAAGACGAGCGCAACAAGATGGTCCGGATCGAGCCGATCGCGAAGGTGAAGGCGGTCGCGGCCAAGGCGGATTTACGTCTCGTCGGCATCGGCCAGATGGACCAGAAGGCGCAGGTCCATGTCGACGGCTTCGTCACCCGCGACGAATTGTTCGAGATGATGCGGCAAGGGGCGATCGGCGAGATCACCGGATGGGCCTATGATTCCAAGGGCCGGCTGCTGAAGGCCGGAACCAACAGGCGCCTGACCAGCATCCCGCCGGAGGTCCCGGCGAAGACCACCACGATCGGCGCCGCGGTCGGTGCGGCCAAGGTGCCGGCGATCGCGGCCGCGTTGAATGGACGGTTGATCAACGGGCTGATTACGGACGAGGCGACCGCGAGGGCGATTCTGGAGCGGTAGGGCGGCGATCTCGCCCCTCGCACTGCTGTCATCATCCACGAAGGCGGATGATCCAGTACGCCGCGGCGCCGCTTGAGGCAAACCAACAGACGGCACGGAGTACTGGATGCCCCGCCTACGCGGGGGCATGACGGGGAGGGCGACGCACCAGCTCCCTGCATCGCAGCACTCATAAGTTGCCGAAACGCCCGCGCGCCTGCTTGACAACGGCCCGCCCTCGGTCGAACATACGCCCAACGCGTGGGCATATGCTCAAAAGCGCGATCCTAGGGAGGTCACCGTGAAACACGTCCTCGGCGCCGTCTGCGGCGCGTCTTGCCTGTTGCTGGCCGTCCCCGCGATGGCCGAAACGACCCTGACGATCGCCACCGTGAACAACGGCGACATGATCCGCATGCAGGGGCTGACGGCCGAATTCACAAAGAAGAACCCCGATATATCGGTCAAATGGGTGACGCTTGAGGAGAATGTGCTGCGCCAGCGCGTCACCACCGACATCGCCACCAAGGGCGGCCAGTTTGACGTCCTCACCATCGGCACCTACGAGGTGCCGATCTGGGCCAAGAAGGGCTGGCTGGTGCCGCTCGCCAATCTCGGCGCCGACTACGACGTCGCCGACCTCCTGCCCAAGATCAAGGATGCGGTCTCCGTCGACGGCAAGCTCTACGCCGCGCCGTTCTACGGCGAGAGCTCCATGGTGATGTACCGCACCGACCTGTTCGACAAGGCCGGCCTCAAGATGCCGGAAAAGCCGACCTGGGATTTCGTCGTCGACGCCGCCAAGAAGCTCACCGACAAGAGCGCCGGCGTCTACGGCATCTGCCTGCGCGGCAAGGCCGGCTGGGGCGAGAACATGGCGTTCCTCTCCGCCATGGCCAACTCCTATGGCGCACGCTGGTTCGACGAGAAGTGGCAGCCGCAGTTCAACACGCCGGAATGGAAGGCGACGCTCACGACCTATGTCGACCTGATGAAGCAGGCCGGACCTCCGGGTGCGAGCTCGAACGGCTTCAACGAGAACCTCGCACTGTTCAATGCCGGCAAGTGCGCGATGTGGATCGATGCCACCGTCGCGGCGTCCTTCGTCACCAATCCGAAGGACTCCAAGGTCGCCGACAAGGTCGGCTTCGCGCTGGCGCCCAACACCGGGCTCGGCAAAAACGCCAACTGGCTGTGGGCCTGGAATCTCGCGATCCCCGCCGGCTCCAAGAAGACGGAGGCGGCCGAGAAGTTCATCGCATGGGCAACGAGCAAGGACTACACCAAGACCGTCGCCGCGAAGGAGGGTTGGGCCAACGTGCCGCCGGGCACCCGAACCTCGCTCTACCAGAACCCTGAATATCTGAAGGTCGCCCCGTTTGCGAAGCTGACGCTGGCCTCGATCGATGCCGCCGATCCGAACAAGCCGACGGTGAAGCCGGTGCCCTACGTCGGCGTGCAATATGCGGCGATCCCCGAATTCCAGGGCATCGGCACGCAGGTGGGCCAGCAGTTCTCGGCCGCGCTTGCGGGATCGATGACGGTCGATGCCGCGCTCACCGCGGCGCAATCTTCAACCGAGCGCGAGATGAAGCGCGCGGGTTACATCAAGTGAACGCGAGCTCCCCCTCCTGAGCTCGGACTTGCGGCCATCCACCGCTCCAGATGGATGGCCGCCTTCTTCCCGCAAGCGGACAAGTCAAGAATGGCAACCCGGCAGACGCAGCTTCTCGCACGGACGCTCCTGACGCCGGCCGTCGGACTGCTGTTCATCTGGATGATCGTCCCGCTCGCGCTGACGCTCTATTTCTCGACGCTGCATTACAGTCTGCTGGATCCCGGCTCGGAAGCGTTCGTTGGGCTGGAAAATTTCCGCTACTTCCTCACCGATCCCGCGTTCCTCGCGTCGCTCCAGAATACGCTGGTGCTGGTCGGCTCGGTGCTGGCCCTGACCGTCCTGCTCGGAATTCCGCTGGCGCTGTTGCTCGACCAGCCCGTGATCGGCCTCAACATCGTGCGGCTGATGGTGATCGCGCCGTTCTTCGTCATGCCGACAGTGAGCGCGCTGGTCTGGAAGAACCTGTTGATGCATCCGGTGTCCGGGCTGTTTGCCTGGATCGCGTCGGTGTTCGGGTTGACGCCGATCGACTGGTTCACCGACGCGCCGCTGCTCGCCGTGATCCTGATCGTGTCCTGGCAATGGCTGCCGTTTGCGACGTTGATTTTGCTCACTGCGATGCAGTCGCTCGATGAGGAGCAAAAGGAAGCCGCCGAAATGGACGGCGCCAGCGCGGTCTCGACCTTTATCTACATCACGCTGCCGCACCTCGCGCGCCCCATCACGGTGGTGATCCTGATCGAGACGATCTTTCTGCTCACCGTCTTCGCCGAAATCTACGTTACCACGGGCGGCGGCCCGGGACTGTCGACCACCAACATCGCCTTCCTGATCTATTCGCAGGCACTGATCCAGTACGATGTCGGCACCGCCTCGGCCGGCGGCCTCGTCGCTGTCGTGATCGCCAACATCGTAGCCTTCTTCCTGGTCCGCATCGTCGGCCGCAACCTGGAGGCATGAGACATGGCGCGGATGGCGACGAGGCAGCGGGTAGTGGTCTCGACGATCGGGGCGTGGTTCTTCGGCTTCCTGATCTTCTTCCCGATCCTCTGGACGGTGCTGGCGAGTTTCAAGACCGAACTTGAGGCCTTCGCGATTCCACCGTCCTTCCTGTTCTTCCACTGGACCACCGAGAACTACGCAACGGTGCAGGAGCGTAGTGACTATTTCCACCACGCGCTGAACTCGATCATCATCGCCGGCGGTTCGACGCTCATTGCGCTTTTGATCGCCATTCCCGCAGCCTGGTCGATGGCGTTCTCGCCGACCAAGCGCACCAAGGACATTCTGCTCTGGATGCTCTCGACCAAGATGATGCCGCCGGTCGGCGTGCTGGTGCCGATCTACTTGATCTACAAGTCCTTCGGCCTGCTCGATTCCCGCATCGGCCTCGTCTTCATCCTGTGCCTCGGCAATTTGCCGATCGTGATCTGGATGCTCTTCACCTATTTCAAGGAGATCCCGCGCGACATCCTGGAAGCCGCGCGCATGGACGGCGCCACCATCGGCCGCGAGCTGGTCTATGTGCTGACGCCGATGGCGATCCCGGGCCTAGCGTCGACCATGCTGCTGAACCTGATCCTGGCCTGGAACGAGGCGTTCTGGACGCTCAATCTGTCGACCTCGAACGCTGCGCCGCTCACGACGTTCATCGCATCCTATTCGAGCCCGGAAGGGCTGTTCTGGGCAAAGCTGTCGGCGGCTTCCACGTTGGCGATCGCGCCTATTCTCGTCCTCGGTTGGTTCAGCCAGAAGCAGCTCGTCCGCGGGCTCACCTTTGGCGCGGTAAAGTAGGAAGGGCTGCCGGATCATGGGTCAGATCACACTTCAGGACGTGCAGAAATCCTTCGGCCCCGTGCACATCATCAAGGGCGCGGACCTGGAGATTTCCGACGGGTCGTTCGTGGTGTTCGTGGGGCCATCGGGCTGCGGCAAGACCACGCTGTTGCGGCTGATCGCGGGGCTCGAGGACGTCTCCGGCGGCAAGATCCTGATCGACGGCAGGAACGTTATCGACACGCCGCCGGCCAAGCGCGGGCTCTCGATGGTGTTCCAGTCCTACGCGCTCTATCCGCATATGAGCGTGCGCGGCAACATCGGTTTCGGCCTGAAGATGGCGGGACTGGCCAAGGACGAGATCAACCGCAAGGTCGAGGCGGCCGCTGCGACGCTGAACCTCACGCCCTATCTCGACCGCAAGCCGCGCGAATTGTCCGGCGGCCAGCGTCAGCGCGTCGCGATCGGCCGTGCCATCGTCCGCGAGCCCAAGGCGTTTCTGTTCGACGAGCCACTCTCCAACCTCGACGCGGCGCTGCGCGTGCAGATGCGGATCGAGGTGACGCGGCTCCAGAAGCAGCTCGGCACCACCGCGATCTATGTCACCCACGACCAGGTGGAGGCCATGACCATGGCCGACAAGATCGTGGTGCTCAACGGCGGCAAGATCGAGCAATACGGCTCGCCGCTGGATCTCTACGAGAAGCCGGCCAACCTGTTCGTCGCCGGCTTCATCGGCTCGCCCAAGATGAATTTCGCGACCGGCGAGCACGCCTTGCAGAAGGGCGCGGCAACGATTGGCGTACGGCCGGAGCATCTCAAGATCGAACGCGACGGCTCCGGCGGTTGGCAGGGAACGATCGCAGTGGCCGAGCATCTCGGCAGCGACACCTTCCTCTATGTCGATGCCGGTCCGCTCGGCATGCTGACGGCGCGCTACATCGGTGAATTGAGCCTGCACGCCGGCGACCATGTATCGCTGGTGCCGGAGCCCGCGCGCATCCATCGCTTCGACGCAAGCGGCAACGCCATTAAGGCCTGACAAGAAACGGCAAGAAACGACAAGAATCGGAAACAGCAACATGTACCTGGAAAAATTCAAACTGAACGGCAAGACCGCGTTCATAACCGGCGGCGGGCAAGGCATCGGGCTCGCCTGCGCCGAAGCGCTGGCTGAAGCCGGCGCCAGGGTCGTCATCGGCGATCGCGACAGCAAGGTCGCCGACAGTGCGAAAGCCAGCCTGAAGGCGAAGGGCTTCGACGCCGAGACGGCGATCATGGACGTCACCGACACCAAGCGCGTGGCGGAGGTCGCGAACGACCTCGTCGCGCGCCACGGCAAGGTCGACATCCTCGTCAACAACGCCGGCATTGCGCGCAGCGAGACGCCGGCGGAGACCGTGACCGACGAGCACTGGCTCAACGTCATCGACGTCAATCTCAACGGCACATTCTGGTGCTGCCGCGAGTTCGGCAAGCACATGCTGAAAGCGAAGAGCGGCGCCATCGTCAATGTCGGCTCGATGTCCGGCTTCATCGTCAACAAGCCGCAGGAGCAGTGCTTCTACAATGCCTCCAAGGCCGGCGTGCACCATCTCACGAAATCGCTCGCCGCCGAATGGGGCGCGCGCGGCGTCCGCGTCAACGCGGTGGCGCCGACCTATATCGAGACGCCGCTCAACGCCTTCGTGAAGAGCAATCCGAGAATGTACGACGCCTGGATCGGTGGAACCCCGATGGCGCGGATGGGGCAGGTCGAGGAGATCGCCTCCGTGGTGTTGTTCCTCTCGTCCGAGGCCGCGAGCCTGATGACCGGCAGTATCGTGGTGGTGGATGGCGGCTACACTTGCTGGTAGGCTTGCGTCAAAACTGACGAGAGCTTCCGGGGGCGACAATGCCGCGAGCGTATATCGGCGTCGATGTAGGGACCACGAGCACGCGGGCTGGGGTGTTCGACGAAGCCGGCACCTTGCTGGCGATCGCACGGCATCCGATCAGGATATGGCATGAGGCCGGTGACATCGTCGAGCAGTCGTCCCAGGATATCTGGGACGCTTGCACGGCGTCGGTGCGGGCCGCGATGGCGGAAGCTGCAATCGCGCCCGATAGCGTCGGCGGTATCGGTTTCGACGCCACTTGCTCTCTCGTGGTGCTCGACCGGCAGGGCGAGCCGCTCACCGTCAGCGCTTCCGGCGACAGGCAGCGCAACGTCATCGTCTGGATGGATCACCGCGCCACGGCCGAGGCGCGGCTGATCAACGAGACCGGTGACGCCGTGCTGCGTTATGTCGGCGGCTCGATCTCGCCGGAGATGGAGATGCCGAAACTGCTATGGTTGAAGCGGCATCTGCGCGCGAGCTTCGACGCTGCAGGGCACTTCTTCGATCTGGCGGATTACCTGACCTGGCGCGCCACCGGCTCGTTGCAGCGCTCGACCTGCACCGTCACCTGCAAATGGAACTACCTCGCGCATGACGGCGGTGGCTGGAGCGCGCCATTCTTCAAGCGCATCGGCCTGTCGGACTTCGTCAACGAGAAATACGCCCGCATCGGCACCGAAATCGTCGCGCCCGGCACGCGGCTCGGCGCCGGTCTAACCGGTACGGCAGCTGCCGATCTTGGCTTGTCGCCGGGCACGCCGGTCGGAGCGTCCCTGATCGATGCCCATGCCGGCGGCATCGGCGCAATCGGCGGCCGCGATGAATCGGACGGCGCGACAGATGTCTCCGACCGCCTTGCCTATATCATGGGAACGTCGGCCTGCATCATGGCGACGACGAAACAGCCGTGCTTCGTGCCGGGCGTGTGGGGTCCTTACTACTCAGGCATGGTACCAAATTTCTGGCTCAACGAGGGCGGGCAGTCGGCTGCGGGCGCTGCGATCGACCATCTTCTCAAGTCGCATCCCGGCCACGCCGAGGCGAGCGCGGCGGCGCGCAGCGAGGGCCTCGACCTTATCGAGTTTCTCGAGCGCCGCATCCTCGCACGCGCAGGCGGCGCCAGCCGTGTCGCGCTGCTGGCCTGCGACGTCCATGTGCTTCCTGAGTTTATCGGCAACCGCTCGCCCTACGCCGACCCTGACACGCGCGCGGTGATCGCGGGCCTCGATCTCGACACCGACATCGCCTCGATGGAACGGCTGTTCGTCGCCGGTCTGTGCGGGCTCGCCTATGGACTTGCCGAGGTGATCGAGGCTTTTGCCGCGCATGGCGTCCACTCCAGCATCATGATCATGGGCGGCGGCGCCAGCCGCAGTCCGCTGGTGCGGCAGATCATGGCGGACACCACCGGCCTCACGGTCGCGCTGCCGCAGACCAAAGAACCCGTGCTGCTGGGCGCTGCCATGCTCGACGCGGTTGCCGGCGGCGCCTATGGCTCGATCGGGGAGACCATGGCAAAGATGTCGGCGCTGGGACGGAAGAGCGAGGCGACCACGCCCGACATCGCCGCCTTTCACGCCCGCAAGCGCGAGGTCTACAAGTTGCTGCGCGAGGTCGATCGCGGCAGCCGCGCCGCGATGCGTGGAATGGCCGGGGGTTGAAACGGATGTTGATTTCCTGCGGCGATGCGCTGATCGATTTCGTCCCGACGCGAAACACCGACGGGCGCGAAGCGGTGATGCCAGCGGTCGGCGGCTCCTGCCTCAACGTCGCAATCGGTATGGCGCGGCTCGGCGCGCGGACCGGCTTTGTCGGCGGGATCTCGACCGACCTGTTCGGGCGCATGATCGCCGACCACGCCGCTGCATCCAATGTCGAGCTCGCCCTCGCCACCCGCAGCGGTCACCAGACCACGCTTGCCTTCGTTCGTATTGTCGCCGGCGAGTCGCATTACGCGTTCTACGATGCCGATACCGCGACGCGGAACTGGACCTACCGGCGCGGCTCCATTCCTTTGGACACCGTCGAAGCCCTCCATGTCGGCTCGACCACACTCGTCAACGACCAGGGCGCGACCGAGACCAAGGCCCTGATCGCGGACGCACGGGCGTCCTCGACAATCTCCTTTGATCCGAACTGCCGGCCCAACTTCGTGAAGGACAAACCGGCCTATCTCGCGCGCATGACGGAGTTTGCCGGCTGTGCCGATCTCATCAAGATGTCGGACGTCGATTTTACCTACCTGTTCGGCGACGAGCCTTATCAGCAGCGCGCGAACACGCTGCTTGCGCAGGGCGCCAGCCTCGTCGTCATCACCCGCGGCAACAACGGCGCCATCGCGTGGCCTGCGGGGGCAGGGCAGATCGAGGTCGCCGCCCCCAAGGTCGTGGTCGCCGACACCATCGGCGCGGGCGACAGTTTTCAGGCGGCGTTGTTGTTCGCCCTGCACAGGCAGGGACGTCTCGCCCGACAACAACTGAAGGATATCGGCGCAGACGAGCTTCGCCGCGCGCTGTCCTTTGCCGCCAATTGCGCCGGCCTCACCTGCACCCGTCCCGGTGCCGACCCGCCCTGGAGCGACGAGATCAGTTGGAGCTGGTAGGCCGCCTCACAGCCGCGCGACCGCCTTCTCGGCGCATTTGAGGAACGTGCGGATCAGCGGACTCTGGGAGTCGCGCCGCCAGCAGACCGCGATGTCGATGGAATCGCTTGCGTCCCGCAGCGGCCGGAACACGATGCCGCGCGGCGCGCCGAGCTGGGCGCAGGCGGGCAGGATGGCGAGGCCTTCACCGGCGAGAACCAGGCTCATCGCCGAATGCACCGTCTCCACCCGGCTCGCAATCGGCATCACGATCTGATGCCGCCGCAGCAGGGCCGCGACCGCGGAGGAGGAGGGGTCCCGCTCCGGCGGCGGCAGCGCGATCAGCGGACGGCCTTGTAGGCGTGTCATTGGCACCGCGCTCAGGCGCGCAAGCGGCGAACGGTTTGGCACCGCCAGCACGAACGGCTGCGCGCCGATCCGGGCTACCTGGATCTCGGGATGGTGGATCGCCGGCATGCACAGCGCGACGGTGACGCTGCGGTCGAGCAGACGCGGCTCGCGCGTCGTGGCACTGAGCTCGGCGAAATCGAGATCGACGCCGGGAATAGATCGCCGCAACTCGGGGATGAGACGCGGCAGCATCGCGTTCGCCAATACGAACATGTAGCCGACGGACAGCCGACCACGGCTGCCGGCCGCGATCGCGCGCGCGGCCTCGATGCCGTCAGCCGCCAGCGCCAGCGCCTCGCCGGCGCGCGCCAGCAGTGCCTGGCCCGCGTCGGTCAAATCCATGCCGCGCGTGCCGCGGCGGAACAGCGGTGCACCTACCTCGGCCTCCAGCTTGCGGATCTGGACCGAGAGCGGCGGCTGCGCCATCCGCAGCCGCTCGGCAGCCTTGCCGACACTGCGCGCCTCGGCGACGGCGACGAAATAGCGGAGCCGGCGAAGATCCATTGGCATACCGAAAACGTATGGGTTGGTGTTCAAAATCGTATTGGCGGCGAGTTAACAAAACTGTCATCCTGGCTGTCAATGCTATCGGCCACCGGCGGCCGGCTTCGGAGCGATGTGACGATGAACGGCGATCCTTGCCAGCTATCCGCAACCGTGCTGCGCGGCCTCATCGCGACAAAGCAGATATCGCCCGTCGAGCTCACCCGCGCGGTGCTCGCCCGTGCCGAGGCGCTCCAGCCCGAGCTGAACTGCTTCATCACGATCTGCGGCGACGAGGCGCTTGCGGCTGCGCGCGAGGCCGAGCGCAAGGTGATGGCCGGCGAGCCGCTCGGCCTGCTGCACGGCATCCCCGTCACCGTCAAGGACATCGTCAATACCAGGGGCGTGAGGACCACTTTCGGCGCCGTTCCCTACAAGGACAATGTTCCGACCGAGGATGCCGTCGCGGTTGCACGGCTGCGCGCGCAAGGCGCGATCCTGATCGGCAAGACCACGACACCAGAATTCGGCAGCAAGTGCCTGACCGACTCGCCGCTGTTCGGCCGAACCCGCAATGCGTGGAGCGCCGAGCGCTCGTCGGGCGGCTCCAGCGGCGGCGCCGCGGTGGCGGTGGCGAGCGGCATCGCACCGCTTGCGATCGCGACCGATGGCGGCGGCTCGACGCGGATTCCCGCCGCCTGCAACGGCGTGGTCGGGCTGAAGCAAAGCAACGGCGTCATCCCGCATAGCCAGGTGCTGGACGCGTTCGGCAACCAGACCTATGTCACGCCGATGACTCGGACCGTCGCCGACACCGCGCTGATGATGCAGGCGATGGCCGGCGAGGATTCTTGCGATCCCTGGTCGATCGGCGTTCCCGTGCCCGACTTCATCGGCAGGGCCGCCCCGCGCGGCGATCTGCGTCGGCAGAAAATCCTGTACTGCCTGTCGCCGCCCGGACGCCCCGTCTCTGCCGATGTCGAGGCCGGATTCAAGGCGAGCCTCGATCGGCTCGCGGGCCTGGGTGCCGAGCTCGAGGAGTTTTCGGGCGAGGGGTTCGACATCGAGCCGATCTGGCGCGCCATCAATCACACGGTCTGGCGGACGCGCTTTGCAAAACTCGCAGCCGAGCATGGGGACGCGCTGAGCGAGGCCTTCCTCAAGCAGCTTGCGCTTGCCACCGACGTCAGCGGCGTCGCCTATCAAGAGGCGATGTTCGCGCGCACGGCGCTGTTCCGCCGGGTGCAATCCCTGCTTGCGCGCGGGCATCTGCTGGCGATGCCGACCATCACCCGCACCGCCCTGCCGATCGATCAGGACCTGTTCGGCACCATCGAGATCGACGGCAAGCACTTTGACAGCGTCCGGCCGCACTGGTTCCCCTGGACCATGCCGTTCAACATGACCGGACACCCCGCGATCAGTCTGCCCTGCGGCTTCGGCCGCGATGGCCTGCCGATCGGATTGCAACTCGTCGGCCGCTTCCGCGCTGATGCGGACTTGCTGCGCGTGAGCGCGCTGTTCGAGGCCTCGCATGACCTCCTGTCCCGCTGGCCGGCTTGAGCAGATGGGCATGCAGCAAAGCGCTTGCCTCCGGCCCTCGGACATGTTGATCGTGCCGCGGATGCCCCCTGAATCCGAACGCCCATGAGCCTATTTGTCCCCATGCGGCATGACGCCCGCATCCGCCTCGGTGTCGTCCTGGCGAAAGCCAGGACCCATACCGCGGAATTGATCGGTGACGGGCAGTGCCAGTACCGAAGGACGAGTCTTCGCCAAACTGCTGCTTGGGGTTATGGGTCCTGGCCTTCGCCAGGACGACGTCGGAGCTCGTGAACGCATGAGCGTATTTGTCCTCCGACGTGTGCTGACCTTGCTAGCGACGCTGGTCGGCGCTTCCGTGATCATTTTCCTGGTGCTGGATGCTCTTCCGGGCAACGCCGCGCAGATGCTGATGGGCGCCGATGCCTCGCCAGATGCGGTCCGCGCGCTCACCGTCAAGCTCGGGCTCGATCAGCCGCTGGCGCTTCGCTATTTGCAATGGATCAAGGGGCTGCTCGTCGGCGATCTCGGCAACTCCTATGTCTACGGCACCCCGGTTGCCGCCTTGATTGCGGAGCGGCTGGTGCTGACCATTCCGCTCGCGATGATGTCCATGCTGATCACGGTGACGCTGGCGCTCTCGGCCGGCATCTACACCGCCGCCAACCACAACAAGCTCGGCGATGTCGGGGTGATGTCGCTGACGCAGGTGGGCATCGCGCTGCCAAATTTCTGGTTCGCGATCCTGCTGGTGCTGTTGTTCTCGGTGCGGCTGCAATGGCTGTCCGCGGGCGGCTTTCCCGGTTGGGAGGACGGCTTCTGGCCCGGCATCAAGTCGCTGCTGCTGCCGGCGATCTCGCTCGCGGTGGTGCAGGCCGCGATCCTCGCGCGCGTCACGCGTTCCGCGGTGCTGGAAGTGCTGCGTGAAGACTTCGTCCGCACGGCGCGCGCAAAAGGCCTCGGCAAGCGCGAGGTGCTGTGGAGCCACGTGCTGCGCAACGCCATGATCCCCGTGATGACCGTGATGGGGCTGCAATTCGCCAATCTGCTCGCCGGCACCATCGTGATCGAGAACGTGTTCTATCTGCCCGGCCTCGGCCGGCTAATCTTCCAGTCGATCGCCAACCGCGACCTCATCGTGGTGCGCAATTGCGTGATGCTGCTCGCGACCATGGTGGTCATCGTCAATTTCGTGGTCGACGTGCTCTATGCCTTCGTCGATCCCCGCATCAAGGTCCACGATCTGTGAGTGATCCGCTCGCCACCCTCGTCGATGCGCCGGCCTTAGCGCGCCCTCTGCCGGCCCGGACCTTCTGGCGCCGCGCGCTGCGTCATCGCAGCTTCGTGCTCGGCGGCGCGCTGAGCCTGCTGGTGCTCGCCTCGGCGCTGCTGTCGCTGCTGTGGACGCCCTGGTCGCCTTATGAGATCGACATTGCCTCAAAGCTCCGGTCGCCCTCGGCCGCGCACTGGCTCGGCACCGACGTCTTCGGCCGCGACATCGTCTCGCTGCTGCTCGCCGGCGCCCGCTCCACCATCATGGTCGGCATCATCGCGGTCAGCATCGGCCTCACCTTCGGCGTCTGTCTCGGCCTGATCGCGTCGGCCAGGCGCGGTTGGACCGAAGAGATCATCATGCGCTTCTCCGATTTCACCTTCGCCTTTCCGGCCGTGCTCTCCGCCATCATGCTCGCCGCAGTCGTGGGGCCGGGCATGGTGACCTCGATCGTCGCCATCGGCATCTTCCAGATCCCGACGCTGATCCGGCTGACGCGCGGCTCGGCCAACGCGATCTGGGCGCGCGAATTCGTGCTGGCCGCGCGCGCGGCGGCGAAGGGCAAGTTTCGCATCACCATCGAGCACGTGCTGCCCAACATCCTCTCGATCCTGATCGTGCAGGCGACCATCCAGTTCGCGCTTGCGATTCTAGCCGAAGCCGCCTTGTCCTATCTCGGTCTCGGCACGCAGCCGCCGCAGCCGTCCTGGGGGCGGATGCTGAACGACGCGCAGACACTGCTGTTCCAGTCGCCGATGCTTGCGGTCTATCCGGGTGCTGCGATTGCAATCGCGGTGCTCGGCCTCAATCTGCTCGGCGACGGACTACGCGATCTGCTCGACCCTCGACTTGCGCGGGAGCGATGAGGATGGGCGAGCGCTCGACCATGCCGCTGATCGAGGTCGACAATCTCGGCGTGCGCCTCAATACCAGCCGCGGGCCTGCACAGGCGGTGCGCGGCGTCAGCTTTGCCCTGAAGCGCGGCGAGACGCTCGGGCTCGTCGGCGAATCCGGCTGCGGCAAGTCGGTGACGGCGTTGTCGCTGATGGGACTGCTGCCGGACAGCGCGGTCGTCACCGGCAGCATCAAGCTGGACGGCGGCGAACTCGCTGGTTTGTCGGACGCGGAATATTGTCGGTTGCGCGGCAATCGCATCAGCATGATCTTCCAGGAGCCGATGACCGCGCTCAACCCGATGCACACGATCGGCCACCAGGTCGCCGAGCCGCTGCGGCGTCACAGGAAATACTCGGCATCGCAGGCGCGGCGAGAAGCGATCGCCTTGCTCGACCGCGTCGGGCTGCCTGATCCGGCGCGCCGCGTCGATGCCTATCCGCACCAGTTTTCCGGCGGCCAGCGTCAGCGCGTCACGATCGCGATGGCGCTCGCCTGCGAGCCCGACCTGCTGATCGCGGACGAGCCGACCACGGCGCTCGACGTCACCATTCAGGGCCAGATCCTAGACCTCATCGCCGATCTCGTCGAAGAGCGCGGCATGTCGATGATCCTGATCTCGCACGATCTCGGCGTCATCGCCGAGAACGTGCAACGCATGATGGTGATGTACGGCGGCACGATCATCGAGAGCGGGCCGACCGACGAAGTGTTCCGCCGGATGGGACATCCCTACACGCAGGGCCTGTTCCGCGCCCGGCCGAAGCTCGGCGCGCGCAAGGGGACGCGGCTGACGACGATATCGGGCACGGTCCCGGAGCTCGCCGATCTGCCTTTCGGTTGCACCTTCGCCGACCGGTGTCCGCTCGTCATCGAGCATTGCCGGGCCGCGCTTCCACCGATGGTGGACGTTGGACCCGGCCACTTGGTGCGCTGCATCCGGACCGACGTCTCCATGGCCGAACGCGTCGGAGCGCTGACCGTATGACCACGGCGCCTCTTCTCGACGTGAAGGATCTCGAGCAGCGCTACACGCTGCCGCGTGAAAGCGTGTTCCGCCCGCCGGGGCAGGTGCGCGCGCTCAATGGTGTCAGCGTGCGGGTCGACGCCGGCAAGAGCCTCGGCATCGTCGGCGAGTCCGGCTCGGGCAAATCGACTTTCGCGCGGGTGGTGATGGCGCTGGAGCGGCCGACATCGGGGCAGGTCGCGCTGCTCGGCCGCGACCTCAACCGCATCTCTGCGGACGAGCTGCGCCGCGCGCGCCGCGATTTCCAGATGGTGTTCCAGGATCCCTACGGATCGCTCGACCCGCGCCAGACCATCGCGCGCATCGTCGCTGAGCCGCTGACCGTGTTGGAGGGGATTGATCGCACGACGCTTCGTGCCCGCGTCTCCGCGGTGCTGCAGCAGGTGGGCCTGCGTAGTGCCGACATGGAGAAATATCCGCACGAGTTCTCTGGCGGCCAGCGCCAGCGCATCGCCATCGCACGCGCGCTGATCACCCAGCCGAAGCTGATCGTCGCCGACGAGCCGGTCTCCGCGCTCGACGTCTCCGTGCAGGCGCAGGTGCTCAACCTGATGCAAGACCTCCAGGAGCAGTTCGGCCTCAGCTACGTCCTGATCAGCCACGACCTCGCCGTCGTCGACTATCTCTGCGACGAGGTCGCGGTGATGTATCTCGGCCGCATCGTCGAGCAGGGCCGTCCCGAGGATTTGTTCGAGCGCTGCGCCCATCCCTACACGCGAGCGCTGCTGGATGCCGTGCCGCGGGTGCGCGCCGCCGGCGGCCGGCGCCGGCGCGGGGCCCAGGCAATCGCCTCGCAATCGGCGGCCGCGACCGGGTGTCCCTATGTCTCGCGGTGCGCGCTCGCCGACCAGCATTGCCGCGAGGTTCTGCCTGAGCTACGCAAGCTGGGCGAGACGCATCTGGCCGCCTGCCACAAGGCGGAAGCCGTGATGGCGTTGCCGCAATTGCCCGTGGAAGGTTAGCGTCCTAGGCGGGATTGGCGTAGGCTGGGATGAGAGAAGGCCGGGGAGTTAAGCATGTTCAGGAAACTATCGATCGTCGCATTCGCCGCCGCGCTTGCCGTGGCTCCGTTGCCGGTGCTGGCGCAGTCCAAGAAGGACAGCGTCGTCATGGCGATGGCGCTGGAGCCGCCGGGGCTCGATCCCACAAACGCCGCCGCCGCCGCGATCGCCGAGGTCACGCTCTACAACATCTATGAGACCCTGACCAAGATCAACGAGGACGGCACCACTTCGCCGCTGCTCGCCGAGAGCTGGACGGCCTCGCCCGATCTGAAGACCTATACGTTCAAGCTGCGCAAGGGCGTCAAATTCCACAATGGCGAGCCGTTCGACTCCGCCGCCGTGAAGTTCTCGTTCGAGCGCAATGCTGTCGCCACCAGCACCAACAAAGACAAGAGCCTGTTCCAGAGTTTCGAGAAGGTCGACGCGCCCGATGCCGACACGGTCGTGATCAGCCTGAAACATTCGGAGCCGAACTTACCGTTCCTGCTGGGGCAGGCCAGCGGCTCGATCGTCGAGCCGAAGAGCGCGCCGACGAACATCACGCAGCCGGTTGGGACCGGGCCCTATCAGCTGGGCGCCTGGGCCAAGGGCTCCTCGATGACCCTGACCAAATGGGCCGACTACCGCAACGCCGCCGCGATCAAGCTCTCGAAGGTGACGATCCGCTTCATCTCCGATCCGTCGGCGCAGACAGCGGCGCTGCTGTCGGGCGATGTCGATGCGTTTCCCCGCGTGTCGGCCCAGCGCACCATCGCGCAGTTCAAGGCCGATCCGCGCTTCAACGTTATGGTCGGCGGCTCCAGGGCGAAGACCATCGTCGGCATCAACCATCGCAAGAAGCCGCTCGACGATGTTCGCGTGCGCCGTGCGATCCTCGCTGCGATCGATCGCAAGGCGATGATCGACGGCGCCGTCGATGGTTTCGGCACGCCGATCGGCAGCTTCTACGTCCCGACCGCGCTCGGCTATGTCGACACCACAGGCATCAACCCCTACGATCCCGAGAAGGCCAAGAAGCTGCTCGCCGAGGCCGGCGTTACCACCCCGCTCGAGCTGTCCTTGAAGCTGCCGCCGCCATCCTATGCGCGGCAGGGCGGCGAGATCCTCGCAGCCCAACTCGCCAAGGTCGGCATCATCGCCAAGATCGAGAACGTCGAATGGGCGCAATGGCTGTCGCAGGTATTCGCCGGCAATGGTCCGCACAATTTCGACCTCACCATCGTCAGCCATGTCGAGCCGTTCGATCTCGTCAAGATCACCGAACAGGACTACTATCTCGGCTACAACAACGAGGCGTTCAACGCGCTCTACAAGCAGATCGTGTCGACGCCGGAGGAAGCCGCCCGTGTCAAGCTTCTCGGCGACGCCCAGCGCATGCTGGCCACCGACGCGGTCTCTGGCTATTTGTACCAGCCGCAGCTGATCACCATCACCAACAAAAAGCTGAAAGGCGTCTGGAAGGACGTGCCGCAGTACGAGAACGACTTCTCGGCATGGGCCTGGGAGTAGGGTCGCGGAGGTCGATTGCGTGATTTCGGTGACGATCTCTCCCAACGGAAGAGATCGTCACGAGACCGGTCCAAACAAAAACCTGAAAAACAACCCCATGCACAGTAGCCGGGGATAGTCATTTCAATGACTTGCGCGTCACGCAATTGAATGGTTTGCGTTGCGCGATGCCGTTGACCCGTCGGGCAAAACACTGGCATGATGGCATCATCGAAGGAGGCGCGCCCGCTTGGTTTGATTGCGCCGGCCCGATGCTCCCCGACTTTGAACGTTCGGAACCCTGATGCGTTAGTTCGGCGCAGGATGGCCGCAGGCCGTGCGATCCGGCGCGAGGGTATGCGGAGTTCGGTTCTTGCTTAAACTGTACAGGTGGCCATCCGACGACTGGCAGAAGATCGGCGCGGAGATGCCGTCCGAGATCATCTGGGCTGATCTTTTGGACGCGACCGCAGAAGAAAAGCAGTTCGTCGAACGATTGCTCGGGATACGCGTTCCGTCCGAGGATTCGCTCAGCGAGATCGAAGCGTCGAGCCGCCTGATCGTCGACAACGGCACGCTCTATCTCAGCTCGCCGGCGGTCCGGCTCAACGAGGACGACGAGGCCGAGATTACGCCGGTGGGATTCGTCATCGGCCCGCGCGTGCTGGTGACGGTGCGCTTCGCGCAGCTGCCGATCTTCGACGACATCGGCAAGCGTATCGGCTCCGATGACAGCCTGGAGAACGGCATGTGCGTGTTCACCAGCCTGGTCGAGGCCATGGTCGATCGCGGCGCCGATGTTCTTGAGCATCTCGGCGCGAAGGTCGACAGGCTTTCGCGGGACGTCTTCAAGGGTGGACTCGTTCGCACCAAGCGGCCGGTCCGCTCCAGCCGGCGGATGCGCGAGGCGCTGGAGAACATCGGGGAGCTGGCCGATCGGCTCGCCAAGGCGCGCGATGTCCTGCTTGGTGTCGGTCGCGTCGCCTCGTTTGCCGGCGATGTCGGGAGTGAATGGATCACGGCCGCGTCGAAGAAGCGCCTCGAGGCCGTCTCGAAGGATGTCGCTTCGCTCGGCGACTACGAGACGCGATTGTCGGACAAGATCCAGCTTTTGCTCGATGCCGTGCTCGGCTTCATCAACATCCAGCAGAACGAGCTGTTCAAGATCCTGACAATCGTTTCGGTCGTCGGCGTACCGCCCACGATCATGGTCGGCATCTGGGGCATGAACTTCAAGCACATGCCGGAGCTGGACTGGACGTTCGGCTATCCGCTGGCGTGGCTCGCCATCATTGCCAGCGGCGTGCTGCCGCTGATCTGGTTCAAGCGCCGCGGCTGGTTCGAGTAAAGCCGCGGCGCACCGCTCGAAGACGATGCGCCGCTTTTCGGGATCAGGCGACTTCGGCGGCGAATTTGCCGACCCAGTCGCGGGCGAGCGTCAAATCGGCTTGCGACAATTGATGGCCCGCCGGCAAAACCTTGTGTTCGACCCGGGCTCCGGCTTCCGACAACAGCGAGGCAAGCTTCCCCGAATTGCTCGCCGGAACGATCGGATCAGCCTGCCCTGACAGAAGCAGGACGGGCTTGCCGCCGAGCTCAACCTTCGGCGGATCCGACAGCGGCACCATGGCGCGGAGCAGGATCGCGCCTGCCAACACGTCCGGCTCCAGCAGCAACAGCGCGGCCGCGATGTTGGCGCCGTTGGAGAAGCCGACCGCGACCGGTGCGGCGAGGCCGTAGCGCTGCCGTGCCTCGCTGACGAAGTCGCCGAGCTCGCGCGCGCGCCGCCGCACATCGTCCTCGTCGAACACGCCCTCGGCAAGGCGGCGGAAGAAACGCGGCATGCCATGCTCGAGCACGCGGCCGCGCGGCGAGAGCAGGGCCGAGCCAGGCGAGATCATCTTGCCAAGCCCGAGCAGATCGTTCTCGTCGCCACCAGTGCCGTGCAGCAGCAGCACCGGAGGAGAGCCCGTGCTGGTCGCGGGCTCGAAACGATGGACGAATGAACTCTCGGTCATGACACGCTCTCTGCCAAATTCGGCAACACAGCCTCGATCTGCTTGCGCTGCGCTTCGAGGAAGCTCGGGAGCTTGAGGTCGCGTCCCAGCGTCGCCACGGGCTCGTCGACGGCGAAGCCGGGGATATCGGTCGCGATCTCGAACAGCACCCCCCCGGGCTCGCGGAAGTAGATCGAGCGGAAGTAGTTGCGGTCCCTTTGTTCGGTCGGGTGCAGGCCGTGATTGCTGACGAGCCTCTGCGCCATCTTGCATTGCTCGGCGTCGTCGGCTGCGCGGAAGGCGATGTGATGCACGGAGCCGCCACCCTGGTGTCCGCGCAGGAAGCCCTTGGCCTCGTAGATGTCGACGACGCTGCCTTCGACATCGCCCGGTGCCTTGAAGCGGATCACCGAGCCTTCACGCGCCATCTCCTTGAAGCCGAACACGTCGGTGAGGACGGCAGCCGTCTTTGCCGCGCTGTCGAGCAGCAAGGTCACGCCGTGGAAGCCGCGGATCGCATGCTCGGCCGGCACGTCGCCGTTGCTCCAGCCGGGCTCGCTCTCGGCACCGGGAATGCCGACGAGCGCGAGCGCCATGCCATCAGGGTCTGTGAACGGCAGCACGGACTCGCCAAAGCGCTTCTCCAGCGCCTCGTAGGCGATGCCCTTCTCGACGAAGCGCTGCGTCCAATAGCCGAGCGAGCGCTGCGGCACGCGGAAGGCGGTCTGGTGGGTCTCGCCGACGCCGCGGCGCCCGGCCGGCACGCCGGCCCACGGAAAGAAGGTCAGGATGGTGCCGGGGCGGCCGGTCTCGTCGCCATAGTAGAAGTGATAGGTGCCGGGATCGTCGAAATTGACCGTCTTCTTGACGAAGCGCAGGCCGAGATCTCGGGTGTAGAAGCCGAAGTTCCTGATCGGGTCGCCGGCGATCGCGGTCACATGGTGCAGTCCAGACATTGTCGTCCTCCAACGCTAGGGGAGCGGTCTTGCTCTGGCCGGAAATATCGCTCCGCTTTGAATTGGAGACAATCCATGCAAATATGACGTCTATGTCTACGATTTGGAAACAATCCACGGGGCCGACGCTTGGATAAGGTCGCCAGCCTCCGGGCCTTCGTAAAAGTGGTCGAAAGCGGCAGTTTTGCCGAGGCGGGCCGGCAGTTGCGGCTGTCACGCTCGGCGATCAGCAAATACATCGCCGACCTCGAGGAGAGCCTCGGCGTGCAGCTCCTGAACCGCACCACGCGCCATGCGAGCCCGACCGAGAACGGCCAGCGCTATTTCGAGCGCGCGGTCGTGATCCTGTCGGAGATCGAGGCGGCCGACCAGGCGGTCACGCAAGCCCAGTCGGCGCCTCGCGGCCTGTTGCGCGTCAACGCGCCGATGTCGTTCGGCACCCTGCGGCTCGGGCCGGTGCTTGCCGATTTCATGGCGCGATATCCGGAGCTGCAGCTCCAGCTCGTTCTCAGCGACGATCTGCTCGATCCCGTCCAGGACGGCTTTGACGTGACCTTGCGGATCGCGGAATTGGAATCGTCGAGTTTGATCGCGCGAAAAATCATGCCGGTGGCGCGCATGATCTGTGCTTCACCCGATTATCTCGCACGTCACGGCACACCAAAACACCCGCAGGATCTCCGCGGGCACACCTCGCTGACCTACGGCTTCCTGCTTACGGGCAATCAGTGGAAGCTCACCGGCACCGACGGCGATCACTGGATCCAGCCGGCCTGGTCGCTCTGCGTAAACAATGCCGAAGTGCTGCGCGATGTCGCGATCAAGGGCAGGGGACTCGCGCTGCTCCCGGAGTTCATCGCCGCCGACGCCTTGGGGAAAGGCGAGCTGCGAACGGTGCTGGACGATTATTCGGCGCCGCCGCTCGCGCTCTATGCGGTCTATCCGCCGACCCGGCATCTGTCGGTGAAGGTGCGGCTGTTCATCGATTTTCTGGTGGAGCGGTTCGGGCGGGAGGATGAAGCGTCGGGCCGATTAAAATGACCCGCGCGGAGGGACCGAGCGAGATATGTCGGCTCCGCGCGGCTCGCTGCTCTAGTTTTTGGTGTCGAGGAATTGGCGTATCGCCTTCACGGTCGCCGCCGGTTGCTCTTCCATCAGCCAATGACCGGCGTCCGGAATGACTAATTCGGTGACGTCAGTCGCGGCGTTTCGCATCACGACGGCCTCTGTCGCACCGAAGGATTTTTCGCCCCCGACAGCCAGCACGGGAATGGTCAACTTGGTCGCGATCGCCTTCTTGTTGTCCTCGGCGTCGGTTCGGATCGACCTGAACTGGGCGAACGCAGCACGCATGGCGCCCGGCCGCGCATAGAGCGCTGTGTAATGACGGCGTGTCGCTTCCGCGATCCTGGAAGGCGTGCCCGCGAAGTCATTCCAGAAGCGGTCGAGGTAGATGCGCTCGCGACCCTTGACCAGCCGCTCCATGTCCAGGCCTCCGAGATCAAAATGCCAAAGCTGCGGGCTGCGAACGACCTCGTCCCACGGCGGCACCCCGGGCACCGGGGCATCCATGACGATCAGCTTCTCGGTCAGGTCGCGATACCGGGCCGCGTAGGCATAGGCCACCATGGTTCCGATGTCGTGGCCGACGACGGCGGTCTTTTCGATGCCGAGCGCTGCGAGAACGGCCCGCATGTCGGCCGCCTGGGTCCATTTGTCGTAGCCATTGTCGGGCTTGCTCGAGAGGCCCATACCACGCAGATCGGGCACGACAACGGTGTGGTCGCGCACGAGGTCAGCGGCGAGCTTGACCCACATGTCGCCGGTATCACCGAAACCGTGGATCAGGATCACGGCAGGCCCCTGACCGCCGACGCGAACATGAATCTGCGTGCCGTTGGCCGCGATGGTTCTGGTCTTGAAGCCGGACGGGAACTGTTCGACCTCGGCGCGCGCGGCAGGGGCGAGCAGCGTGAGAACAATGGCGAGATATCTTGCGCGCACCGGCGCCTCCGATCATCTTGTATTTCAGTCAGTGACCGAAGGCTCTTAGGCCGGCCGAAGCAGATCGTCCAGCGCGCTCATCGAGGCCTTCCGAAGCGCGGCGAGCTCGCGGGCGGCGCTGTGGGATTCGGGCGGGGACATCGTGACTGCCGCCAGCTCGACCTCATGGCAGAATTCGAACAGGCGGACGAGGCCGAGTGCACTCGCGGCGCTCCCGAGTTGATGCGCGCAGCGTGCGAGCTGCGTGGGATCGCCAATCACTGCTGCCTTGGCGATGTCCTCGACCAGCTTTTTGCTCGTCTGTTCCAGTAGGCGGTGGAGTTTTGCGATCTGCGCCGCGCCCAGCAGCTCCTTCTGGTCATCGAGGAAATGCCGGTCGATCAATGCGCCTGCGGCGAGTTGCGCCGCGGCCGGCTGGTTCTGGGCATCATCCTCGATCGCCTCGCGCAGCGCATTGATCAGGATCGGCTTGCTGACGATCCTGGCAATGCCTGCGTCCGCGAGCCGTTCGCGGGCGCGGCGCGACATGTCGGCGGTCACCGCGATGATGCGCGGCATCGTCGGCAGACCGAGCTTGCGGATCCGCGATGCCGCCTCGACCCCGTCCATGTCGGGCATGTGCAGATCCATCAGGATGATATCGAACGCCTGATCGCGGGCGAGCGCGATGGCCGACGCGCCGTTCGTGGCGATGGTGGCGTGGTGGCCAAGCCTCTTCAACATCGCTTCGCCGACCTCGCAATTGACGGGGTCGTCGTCGACCAGCAGCACGCGAAGCTGCCGCGATGGCGGCTGGACCGCGCCTTGCGCGATGTCGCTCGCGGCAAGGCCAAGCGGTACCTCAAGCATGAACGAGCTGCCCGTACCCGGCGTGCTCGCCACCGTCAACTCGCCGCGCATCAGGCGGGTGAGGCGCCGCGCGATCGCCAGTCCAAGGCCGGTGCCGCCGAATCGCCGGGCGATGCTGTCGTCGGCCTGGACGAAATCCTCGAAAATCCGCTCGTGCATGTCGGGCGCGATGCCGATGCCGGTATCGCGAACGGTGATGCGCAGCAGGACATGATCGTCATGTCCCTCGGCGGCCGCGCTCAAGCCGATGCCCCCGCGCGGGGTGAACTTGATCGCGTTGCCGATCAGATTGAGCAGAATGCGATTGAGCCGCACCGGATCGCCGTGCACGGAGATATTGACCGTCGCATCGCAGGCGAGATCGAAGGTCAGGCCCTTGCCAACGGCCTGCGGACGCATCAGATCGGCGGCCGTTTCGATGAGCTGGTCGAGGCGGAAATCGCGGGTCTCCAGAGTCTCGGCGCTGGCCTCCAGGCGCGCATATTCGAGGATGCCGTCGACCAGCGCGATCAGCGTTTCGCCCGACGCGGCGGCGGTCGTGAGGTGGCGCCGCTGCGCTTCGCCGAGGCTGCCGTCGTCGAGCAGTTGCAGCACGCCCATGACGCCGTTCAGCGGCGTGCGCAGCTCGTGGCTGACGACCGCGAGAAAGCGCGATTTGGTCTCATTGGCCGCCACCGCCGCGCTGCGCGCGCGCTCGGCGGCATCGTGCTCGGCAAGGGCCTGGTCGCGGGTCCTTTCAAGCTCGGAGGTGCGTTCGATTACCTTGCGCTCGAGCGTCGCATAGGATTCGCGCAAATGAGCGGCCATCCGGTTGAACTGGTCGCCGAGCGCCTCCAGCTCGTCACCGGTCTTGATTGCGAGCCGCAGGCCGAGGTCGCCGCTGCCGATCCGCCGGGCGCCCCGCGTCAGGATCTGGATCGGCACGGTCATGCGCCGGCTTAGAAACAGAGAGACCAGCACCGCACATGCCAGCAGGATGATCAGGAGAAAAGTCGAGCGTCCGATCGACGCATAAATCGGCGCATAGGCCTCGGTGAGCGGCAGCTCGACGAACACCAGCCAGCCCAGCGAGGGGACCGTCGCATAGGTCGACAGCACGCGTTGACCGGACAGATCCTCCTTGACCAGGCCGCCGGAGGGCGGCCCGACGCCATCGAGCGCGGCGCGGACGTCGGCATGGCCGGAGAGATCGCTGCGACGCAACGCCGGCCACAAATCGGGATGCGCGATCAACAACCCCATCCGATCGACCACATAGGCCTTGCCGGTGTTGCCTACCCTGATCCCGGCGACGAGGTCCCAGATGAAGCGAAGATTGACCTCGGCGACAATCACATCGGGCGTCAGGCCGGTTCCGCGCGTGGCGAGCGTCATGAACGGCTCGGTGTCACCGAGGAAGTAGACCGGCCCGTAATAGGCGCGGCTTTCATTCGCGCCGCGGAACGCCTGCGAGGCGGAGAGGTCGGCCTTGCTGCCGATCCTGTCCGCGACACGGCGCGACACGCGCACCTGCTCGCGGCCTTGGGCGTCGAGCTCGGCGATTTCCGCGATCGCAGGCGAGAGGCGCAGGAGGCGGATGGCGTTCAGACGCTGGTCCTCGTTCGTGGACAGCTCCGGGGGCAGGCGCGAGAGCCATCTGATCTGGCTTTCGATCTGGCCAATGAACTGGCCGATCTGGATGGCGGCGCTTGCTGCCTGCTCGCGCTGGGTCGCCGCCAGTAGCTGTTTCTGCTCGCGATAGGAGAACCAGACGTCGAAGCCGGTGTTGATGGCTAGCGCGGCAAAAGCGAGCGCGACGATCGAGTAGAGGTATTTGCGGAACAGCCGGCCGGGAGGTGGCCGCAAATCTCCCTGGTCGATCGTCTCGTTCACTCGCGGATCTCGTCGGCGCGCGCGAGCAGCGTGAATGGTATCGTCAAATCCAGCGTGCGGGCGACCGTGCGGTTGATCAGGAGTTCGTATTTGCGCGGCGATTGCACCGGCAGATCGCCGGCCTTGGTGCCGCGCAGGATGAGATCGACATAGTCAGCCGAGCGCACTTCGAGCGTCGGCCCGTAGCTCATCAGCCCGCCCGCATCCATGAAATAATGGAAGGGGTAAATCGTGGGTACGCGATATTTGGCGGTCGCCGCGATGATCGCCTGCCGGTTGACCACCAGAAAGCTGTCGACGAGCGCGATCATCGCCGCCCTGGGCGGTTCGGTAAAGCGCCTGACGGCTTCGTCGATGTCCGTTGGCGCGCTGACCGGGGCGGGGACCACGGACACGCCGGACAGTGCAGCCTCTTGCTCGATGGAATCGAGGAAGAAGCGGCCGCCGCGAGGTGTGGTCGCCGGGTTGAACAGGATGCCGACGCGCGCAAGATCCGGCACGGCCTCCCGGATGAGCTGAAGCCATTTGCCGCCCATCTCGGCGGTGCTGTTGGTGAAGCCGGTCACGTTGCCGCCGGGATGGCCAAGGCTTTCGACGAAGCCGTTGCCGACGGGATCGTTGGCGGTCGCGAACACGATCGGGATGGTTTTGGTGGCTTCCAGGACGGCCGCGGTTTCGACCGTCGAGCCGGTCAGGATCACGTCCGGCTTGAGCGCCAGCAATTCCTGAACCGCGGTTTTCAGTCTATCCGGCGCGCCGAAGGTCGAACGGAGCTCGAATCGGAAATTGACGCCTTCGACCCAACCTCGCTGCCTCAAGCCCACGATGAGACCACCCAGGCGAGAGGTCGGGCTGTCGATCATGCTTCTTCTGGTCAATTCGTCGTCGAGCCGCAATGCGGTCAGCGATGCGACGACGCGCATGCGATCAGATGTTGCGCCGAGCGCCAGCCATCCCGCAGCGGTGGTGCCCGCAAGGCGAATGAACCCGCGGCGATCGACCGCGAGAGCGGAAGGCCGTTCGGTCATGAATGTCTTTGCATGATGGTTTGCCCCAGCCCGATGCTTAGCGCGAACAGCCGGCGTCCACAATTGATGAAAAAATGCGTTTGTGACTGCTCATTCGCAGCGTTTGGCAGCCCGATACCGTATTCCTACGCCGCCAAAGAGTCGCTGTTTCGAACCTTGCCTCCTCCGTGACACCTTGTAACGCCCTGCGGCGTTGCAACATTTTCCGTCTCGGTCGTGATGACGGTTCGGGGAGGCCGATTTCGTAGCTGCCGATTTTTGAAGCGTTGTTTCAAATTTTTTCGAAGGTTTTCGATGCGCAAAATCTATCTCGTTCCGGCCCTCGTTGGCCTGCTCACCACCGTTGCAGCGGGGCCCCTTGCGGCCCAGGGCGCCGTGCCAAAGCAGAAAGCTGCGCCGGCACCGAGAGCCGCCGGTGCTGCCCCCGCAGCAGCCGGTACGCCGGTCGCCGCCGGCGCGACGTCGGCAACCGCCGCCGAGACAGCTGCCCCGGACGACAAGTCCAAAGCGATCGACTCCAAGGCGATCGACGGCTTCCGCTCCGCCAAATTCGGGATGAACGAGGCCGACGTGCGCGCGGCGATAGCCAAGGATTTCAGCGCAAAGCCCGACGCTATCAGGGCGCAGGACAATGCCTCCGAGCTGACGCACAGCCTGCTCTATTCGGCGCCCGAGCTGCTGCCGAACGGCGGCACGGCCGAGCTCTCCTACGTGTTCGGCTACAAGTCGAAGTCCCTGATCCAGATCGGCGCGGTCTGGTCGAAGGGCACCGACACGGCGATCACGCCGGAGAAGCTGTTCTCCAACGCCAACATCCTGCGCGCCCATTTCCTCAGCGAAGGCTTCAAGCCCGACTCCATCGCGGTCAACATGCCCGTCAACGGCGGCATCGTGATGTTCCGCGGCAGTGACGCCAAGGATCGCTCGGTCATCCTGCTGCTCCAGGGCACGTTCGAGAACAAGGACAACAACCAGCGAGTGCTGACGCCGACCAGCCTGCTGCTGTTCTACGTAGCCGACGCCAAGAGCCCCGACATCTTCAAGCTGCCGCCCGGCCAGTTCTGATGCCGCGCTTCGACGACATTCTCCCACCCGGTTGTGGATCGGCGCCAGTGCCGATGAAGAGGATCTGAAATGCGCCGACCATCTGCAAGGCGTGAGAATGACGAGCTGACGCTACGGGGGCTTGCGCGTTTCCGTTCGATGTCACTGCTCTGCGCGATGCAGATGGTCTTCCTGCCGGTGTTCAGCGTCCGTCTGCAGGCGCAGACGGCGAACGTGATTACGCCGGACGGCCGCACCGGGACCAGCCTTCAGACGTCCGGCAGCGTAACCAACGTCACGACGTCGACCGTCTCCGGCAACAGTGCCTTCAACTCGTTCTCGCGGTTCAGCGTCGGGCAGGGCAGCACCGTCAATTTGCAATTGCCGACCGGCACGCAAAATCTCGTCAACATCGTTCGCGACGCGCCGGTCTACGTCAACGGCACGCTGAACTCCTACATGAATGGCGCGATCGGCGGTAACGTCTATTTCGCCGATCCCAAGGGCTTCGTGGTCGGCCGCAGCGGCACGGTCAATGTCGGCAGCCTCAACGTTTCGACGCCGACGCGCGAGTTCACCGACAGCCTGATCGGCGCGCAGGGGCAGATCAACGGCTCCGCCGTCGCCAATCTGATGGCGGGCTCGTTCCCCGTCTCGCCGGACGGCAACATCCGGATCTACGGCCGGGTCAATGCCATCGACGGCGTGCGCCTGACCGGGCAGAACGTCCTTGTCGGCGGTGCCAGCCAACGCGACATCGCCAATCTCGATCACGCCGCGAAGTTCGCAGCCTCGGTGAATTCCAAAGGGCTGCGGAGCGCCGCCGCGATCTCCGTGCGCAACGGCTCCATTCACATCGGCGCCGTCAACAATGCCAGTGTCAACGGACGGCTGAGCGCGCGAAGCAAGACCACGACGCCGAGCAACATCACGGTCGTGGCCGGCAACCAGGCTGAACTCGGCAAGAATGCGCGGTTGAGCACGGCAAGCAGGACTGCGGATGCCGGCGGCGTCCTCGTCAAGGCCGGCAACGACGTGACGGTGAAGACCGGCGCGAAGATCAATGCCAGCTCGAAAACCGGCAATGCGGGGCTGGTCGAGCTGAGCGGAAACGGCGTCATCGACGTCGGCAGCGGCGTTACCATCAACCTTGCCGCAACCAACGGCCGGGCCGGCACGCTGCTGATCGACCCGACGGATGTGGTGATCGGCGACATGAGCCAGGGCGACACCGGCGTAACCCTCGGGAACACGTCCGTCGCCAACGCCATCGCGGCACTGAGCGCTGGTGGCACCTATGTGGTTCAGGCCGACAACTCGATCACGCTGGCCGCGCATGCAGTGATCGATGCCCGCAACCTCGACGCCACCAAGACTCATTCCGTCGGCAACGCCATCAATGTCGAGATCGACGCGCCGACCATCAGCATGGTCAACGGAGCGAAGATTCTCGCCCAGGCGATCAATACTGGTGGAACGAACTACGCCAGCGGCAGTGTCACGCTGACCGCGACGGCGAGCGACACCAAGCTGTCGGGCCAGGCCACCGCCACCACAGGGATCACGATCGATGGCCAGATCACTGGCGGCGACATCTCGATCGGTGCGACCTCGACGGCGACATCGAGCTTCACGAGCTCGGTCCCCGGCCTCTTCACGCTGGTCGGCACCACGCTTGCGGCCTCGCTGCTCGGCCTGAACGGCGGCTATGTGGCCGCGAGCGCCACGGCGACGGTCAACATCAACGGCCACGCTAACATCAACGGCGTCGGCAACGTCGACATCAAGTCGCACGGCTCGGAAACGGCGCAGGATCCGGCGCTGGCGAGCACCTTGCTCGGTGGCTCGCCGATCGGCGCCGCCGCCGTCGTCGGCAAGCTCGACGGCAACGTCACCACCAACGTGGCCTCCGGCGCCACGATCAGCGCGGGCGGCAACCTCAACATCCACGCCACCAATGACGCCACGTTGAACGTGACTGCGGTTGCGGCGACGTCCAGCGCGCAATTCGTCGCGACCGTTGCCTATTCTACCGGCTCGGTCTCGACCACGGCCAATGTCGCGACCGGCGCGAACCTCTCCGTCGGCAACGTGATTGCATCCGGCAATTCGCTGACGGTGCGTGCGATCAACAACAATTCGTTCTCGACCAGTGCCACCGCGGTCGCGCTGAGCACACCGAACGCGAGCGGCGGCATCGGCGGGGCGCTCGCCATCAGCGACGTCACCACGTCGGCCACCGCAAAGCTCGGCGCGTCACTGGGCACCAGCACGTCCTCCCGGATGAACGGCTCCGTGATGGTCGAGGCGACGTCGAACACCACGAGCAACTCGACCATGGCTTCGACCATCGTCGGTACGCCGGCCGTGATCGGCGCGATCCAGGACTTCATGGTCTCCACGGCCAGCCCGGGTTCGATCATCGCCCAGCATATGATCCCGCTGATGCCGGTGAATTTCAATTTGAAGGCCGCCGCCGCGCTGTCGCTGGCCAACAGCACCGAAAACGCCACCGCGTCGATCGGCCAGAATCCGAACGGCGGCGCACCGAGCCTCTATGTCAGTGGCAACGTCGCCGTCGTCAGCACCCTCGTCGATCGAGGTGTGCGCAGCAACGCCACCGCGTCTGCGATTGCCTCGGACCCCACGAGCGGCGAGGGAGTCGCGATCAGCGCCGCGGTCGCATGGGGCAATTTCAATCATAATTCGAACGCCTATGTCGGCGGCGGCACCGTGATCAATGCGGCCAACATCGCCGTCGACGCCAGCACCTGGATGCCGATCACCAATACCTGGCTGAAGTGGGACGGATTGACCGAGGTTCTCAGCCACCTCAACGGCAATCTCGGCGTCGGCGGCAACATCCTGACCAGCTATGCCAACGCCACCGCCGACGCGGGCGATACCGCCGCCGTGGCCGGCTCGGTGAACCATTTTGTCGTGAACAACGATACGACGGCGTGGGTGGCCAGCAGCGCCAGCCTGACCGCGACATGCACGGCGGCTTGCGGCAGCAGCTGGTCCGGGACGGTGAACAACGGCGACGTCCACACTTACGACGCCAGCATCCAGATCGCGGCAACGACGACGACGGCGTCGATCGACGCCGCCGGCAATGTCGGTACACTCGGCTTCCTGCCCGGCAACACGTCCGGCGGCTCCTCGGTGGGCGGCTCGCTCAATTTCGTCCAGTTCAACACCAGCACGATTGCCGGCGTTTCGGAGAGTGCATCGCTGCGGGCGGCGGACGATATCGCCGTCAATGCGATCACCTCGGACCAGTTCGTCGCGGTCGCGCCGTCGTCCGGAAAGGCCGGTGGCGCGCTGGCGCTGAACGGCATCACCTCGCTCGGCTTCCTCAACAACACGACGCACGCCTCGATCTCCAGCCAGGCCAGCGTCTTTTCTCCGACGCTCGGCGTCCTGGCGCAGCAGGATCTGTCCGTCGTGACGATCGCCGGCGCGGTCAATGTCGGCGGCGGTTCGGCGGTTGGATTGTCCGTTGCCTATCTGGGCGCGAATATGGATACGTCCGCCTATATCGGCGACAACCATTCCGACATCCGGCCGGGGCCGTTCAGCAGCAACGATCCGTTTGCCGGCAACGGCGGCGGAAGCGGCTTGGTCAACGCCGACAACCTCACGATCAGCGCCACCACCTCTGGCCGGATCACGTCTGCGGCCGTCGCGGCTTCGATTAGCGAGCCGTCATTGTCCAGCTTCGCCGACAAGGCGAACGCCGCCGGTGCCGCCGCGACCGGCGGGCCGGCCGGGATCGCGCTGGCTGCAAACAAGATCAGCTCGGGCTCGGGATCGAGCACGAGCGGTTTCACCATGGACCTTGCGGGCAGCTCGTCCGTGAGCGACGTCTCGCTCGGGACCAGTGCTTATATAAGGAATACGTCGGTCAACAAATTCACCACGGCGACCGCGGTGAACACGAATACGATCGTGCAGGCGCTCAACGACACGATCCTCAGCAACGGCTCCGGCTCCGCCGCGGCCAATATGTCCGGCGGGTCGTCTCAGGGAGCAGCGATCGGCGCCGCCATCGCGGCGGCGATATCCAACAATGCCACGCTCGCCTATATCTCCGGCACCACGATGCAGAACCAGATGTCTGTGACGGTGCAGGCGCTCAATGGCGGGTCGGAAACCGTCGTCGCACTCGGCGTGGCCGGCGGAACGTCGGCCAATGCGCTCGCTCTGTCGGGATCTGTCGGCATCGTCACCGACAGCGCCAATGCATATATCGAGAACTCGACAATCACGGGCGTCGCGACGGGGACCAATCGCGCGATCGAGGTGGATGCCTACCAGACCACGAACATCGCAATCGGCGGCGGTTCGCTCTATCTGTCGGGCGGCAAGGCCGGTGTCGGCATCGCGCTGACCTATGCGTCGATTGCCGATCCCTCGGGCGGCAATGCCACCGACGCGCATATCCGCAACACGTCGATCTCGAACTATGACAGCTTGCTGGTGCTGGCCGACAGTGCCAGCGTGATTGCGGCCGGTGCGGCCTCGGGCGGGGCAGGGAGCAACGCCAACGGACTTGCCGGGGCAATCGTCGTCGACGAGATTACGCCCACGACCACGGCCTATATCAGCAGCAGCGCGACGGTGAACATCAACGTCGGGCGCGTGACAGTGCTGGCTGACAGCGGCGCCGTGTCGGACCTCGATATGGCGCTCGGCAATCTCGTCAAGAAGTCGAACAACAATCATCTCGCGTCCGACACGTGCACTGCCGCCGCCGGCAATGGCACGCAGAACTGCATCGATTTCAGCGCGGCGGCGCTCAACGGTGGCACGGGTAACGGTCCGGGTGCCAGCATCATCTCCGTTGCGGGCACCATCCAGGCCGGCAAGAACAATGTCGGCGCCTCGATGGTGTACGATACCATCGCAACGACGCATTCGGCCTATATCGCCAACGTCCGGATGTCGGCCCTCGGCAGTGTCAGTGTGAATGCGGTCGACATCACGAAGATCCAATCGGTCACGATCGGGTTCGGCTTGGCGAGCGGCCAGTTTGCCGGCGTCGGCGGCATGACGATCAGCTCGATCGCCAATACCGTTTCGGCGGCGATCGGCAATAGCCAGTCCGACACGACACAATCAACGGTCACGGCCTCCAACATCTCCGTCACCGCGAGCGACAATTCGAGCATCACCGGAGCCGCCGCAGTCGCTGGCGCCTCGACGCAAGGCAGCGCCGCGGGCCTGGCACTCGTCTACAGCAGCATCGCCAACAATGTCAGTGCAGGCGTCACCGGCTCCAAGCTGACCGCCTCGGGCAGCGTGGCCGTCAACGCGAACTCGAACGCTGGCATATCGACGGTTGCCGTCGGCATTGCGATTTCTTCGCAGATCGGCCTTGCGGGTTCGGTCGCCACCAACCTGATGGGAACCAACGTCACCGCCAGCATCACCGGCGGGGCCGACGTTACCGCGAACAACAACGTTGCCGTGATTGCCGGCAACAATGACAAAGCGGGCGTTTTCGCCGGCGCCGTGTCGATCAGCAAGGGCGCGGCCGGCGGTGCAGGCTCGATGGTCACGAACAAGATCACCGGCACCACCGCGGCCTATATCAGCGGGACGACGACGAAGGTGGATGCGCTCGGAACCAGCACGAGCGACGTGCTTTCGGTCAACAGCGGCACGCTCGCGCATGCGATCGATCTCGGCGGCTTCAGCGCGCCCACCGACACCACGCCCGATCTGAGCGAGACCCAGGAGAGCGTACGCGGCCTCGCCGTCGTCGCCAGTTCGCACCAGGCTGTCGTCACCAACGTCGCGACGCTGTCCGCGGGCTCGGGCATCTCCATCATGATCAATCCGATCACCAATGTGATGAGCGGATCCACCAAGGCCTATATCGACGGCGCGGCGATCGACACGCGGCTGGCAAGTTCGACGCTCGACCCGCAGATCGACGTGGCCGCCAGCAGCTTCTCCTATTCCGGCGCGTTCGGCGCCGGCGTGGTACCGCCAACCGGGAGCGGGGGCGGCGGTGCGACCATTCTCAGCACGACGATGTCGCGTGACACCGAGGCCTACATCACCAATGCGACCGTGGGCGGTGTGCAGTCGGCGAGCGCAACAGTGGGCGCCGTCACCGTGAAAGCCAATGCCGAGCAGGACGCGTCATCGATCGCGGTCGGTTTCGGCACCGGCTCCGTCGGGTTGAACGTCTTCGTCGCAACCACCGAAGCCTATGTCGACGGCGGTTCCCTCACGGCGTCCTCGCTCACGGTCAATGCCTACGACGCCACCGGTATAGCGTCGGCGAACGGCTCGGGCGCCTATGGCAGCCAGGCCGCGATCGGTGCGGCCTTCCTGGTCCAGGTCTCGGCGAACCGGACCGAGGCCTACGTCGGCGACGAGTTCCACTACCAGGGCAACGGCGCGGCGCACACGACCGCGGTCAATCTGAGCGGCGCGCTCGACGTCACGGCAACGACGAAAAACCGCTTCCAGGCCTATTCGATCGGCGGGGCGCTTTCGACCGGCACGGCGGCGATCGCCGGCATGGCCAACATCGAGATCGCCAACAACACCACCATCGCGGGCGTTTACGACACTACGCTGCAGTCCCCCACGGGGGGCGCGGCCGGGGCCGTCACCATCAACGCCACCGAGGACGTGGCGATCAAGGAGATCGCCGGCGCACTTTCGATTGCAGCCAGCGGGTCCGGCGTCGGTGTCGGCGCGGCGGCGAACGTCATCGTCTTCAAGAGCCAGACCATTGCGGAAAGCCGCAACAGCAACCTCAATTCGTCCGGTGCGATCAATGTCGGCGCGCTCAGCACCAAGGAAGTGCTGTCCTACGCGGTCACCGCCGGCATCGGCGGCAGCATCGGCATCGGCGCGACCGTCGGCGTCATCATCATCGGCACCAACACCGCCGATCCGGATACGCAGGGCGAGCAGACCGGCCAGCTCAACCAGGGCAACAACGGCACCATCGCGTCGGTGAACGCGGGCACCAATTCCTCGCACGGCAGCGACGCGGTCGCGAGCGGCACCTCGGGCAATCCGAGCAACGCCAACGCAACCTCGACCTACGACGTCAGCACCGTGCTGACCGGCGGCAATGACGGTGTCACCGCTCAGATCGCGGGTGGCAATGTCACCGGCACGCAGGTCAACGTCGGCGCCACCAGCGCCAACGCGACCAAGATGTTCCTGCTCGGCGCCGGCTTTGGCAAGAATATCGGGATCGGTGCCGGCATCGGCTACACCAGTGTCAACAGCAGCGTGCTCGCCAATCTGAGCGCGATCGTTGCGGCGCCTTCCGTGACGGTCGCCGCGCGGGTCAAGGACGCCGACACCGGACCTTATTCGGGCAAGACCGTCGACAGCGAGGCGATCGCCGGCGGTGCCGCGCTCTACTTCGGCGCGGATGCCGCCGTGGCGGTCGGCAACGTCGCCAACACGGTCACGGCGCAGCTCGGTGGCTCCGTGACCGGCTCGGGCGGCACCGGCGTCGCGGTCATGGCGATGGACAGCTCGACCCAGAGCGTGACCGCGGGCGGCGGCACCGGCGGCCTCGCGGCCATCGGGGTATCGATCGCCACTACGGGACGATCCAGTTCGGTCGCGGCAAAGGTGCTGTCGAACGCGACGGTGAACAGCTCGACCCTTGCGGTTGGCGCAGGCGAGGCCGGCGCAATGTCGGCCTCCGCGACCGCGGTCGCCGGCGGCATCGTCGCCGGTGACGGGGCAGTCGCCACCGCAAAGGAAAATTCGACTGTTCTGGCCGAGATCGGTTCCAGCGCCTCGATCACCACCTCCGCGGCCGGCGTCGGCACGCTGGTGTCGGCATCGCTCACCCCCAATCTTTCGGGCGAAGCGATCGGCGTCGCGGTCGGCGGCGGCGCCATCGGCGTATCCGTCGCGGAATCCTTGGTGACGGCCACTGTCACCGCCGATGTCGGCGACAACACCAGCTTCTCGGGCGGTGCGCTCGCCGTAACCGCGATGGCGCTGGTTCCGACGAGCGGCACGACGACCTACGCCTGGTCGCTCGCCGGCGGCGGCGGTTCGCTGATCGGTGCACAAGGCAGCTACGCCAGGGCGTCCGAGAACGCGACGGTGAGTGCGTATGGAGGCACCGGGATTACGCTTCCCAACGCCGACGTGGTCATTACGGCCCAGAACGACAGCAGCCAATACGCCCAGGCCACCGGACTTTCGACCGGCTTCCTGGCAGTGGGTGCGACGGTCGCCCAGACGTCCTCGAGCGCGCACACCTACGCTTATCTGGGTGCCCCCGACGATATGGACGCGACCCATCTGAATCACGCCGACTACACCGGCATCCTCCAGATCACGGCGACCGGCAAGGACATCAACGTCTCCAACGCGACGGTTGGCGCGGGTGGCACTTATGCCGGCGCTGCCGCGGTCGCAACGACCAGCTCGACCGCGGTGACCAATGCGCGGTTCGACGGCGGCACGACGGATGACACGCTCTTCTTTGGCGGTCTCAACATCCAGGCCAAGCACACCACGAACTATGCCGCCAGCGGCGACGCCTACCAGGCGTCCACGGCCGGCGTCTCCGGTGGCAGCGCGCAGAACGACGTCAACGCGACCACGACCGTCGACATTGGACCTCATCTGATCATCAACTCGGCCGGCGGCGACATGGTCGTCATCGCCAACGACATCGTCAACCAGGCTGGTGGCGGCGCGCGGTCGGGCTCCGGTGGCGTGTTCGCTGGTGCAGCGGCACTGAGCAACACGCATGTCACCCAGGCCGTCACCACCAACATCGGCGCCGGGACGGTGCTGAGCCTCAACGGCGATCCGCGGACATCGGCGGCGGTGATCAACATCGAAGCCTACAACACGCTGAATACCAACGACACGGCGAGCCTGGCCACAGCCGCCTTCTTCGCCGGCGGCGGAGCCGAATCCAACATGACGGCGAACGCCACGCTTGCGGTCAACATCAATGCCCGCGAACTCTTCAGCGCCGGCAAGATCTATATCGGCACGGCCGCCAAGATGGCGGCGGCCAACAACGCCAATGCCAGTCTCTACGGTGCGATCGCCGGCGTCGGCGCCAGCACCAACAGCTGGGTTCATGCCAACCAGGCCGTCACCGTCGGCAACAACGCCAAGGTCGAGGCCTGGGGCCAGATCAACATCTATGCCGGGATGTCGGGCGACACCATCATCTTCAGCAGCGTACAGGCAAGCGCGACGACGGTCGTCTACAACAACACCGCCATTCCGATCTCCACGCTCTACCGCGGCACGGCCAATGCCGATGACACTACGAGCCTGACGCTCGCCAACACCTCGAGCGTGCTCGGCGTCCAGAACATTTCCCTGGGAGCGACCCAGGGTCAGGTCACGGCCTCCGGCAACGGCAGCAACTACAATCCGTATCTGGACATCTTCAGCGCCAAGAACAGCGACAATCACAGCCACACCAGCGGAACCGGCGATGTCGCGCTCAATGGCCTGGTGGTCGCGGGCATCAACAACGACATCACCATTACGATCGACATAGGTGCAGGCGCGCCGACCGCGAGCACGACGAGTCCTTATTCGTCACTGCTGTCCGGCGGTTCGTCGACGCCCACCCTCGAATATGTCGCCGACGTCGATCACTTCAACCCGATGATGAGCTGGAACCACCAGGTGGTCCAGTACACCATCGTCGGCGGCTTCAATCCCTATCAGAGCGTCGTCAACCAGCTCGCCGCGCTGACCGGCCTGACCGCGACGCAGATCCGCACACAGCTCGCGGCGGCGACGCCCGCGGCCCCCGCCACGATGTCGCCATCCGGCACCGATCCGACCGGCGACTTCCAGCGCCAGATCAACGCGCTGATCCAGCAGGCGCCGTATACCTCCGACGCCGCCGGCAATGCCTTCGCATTCGGCGATATGCTGGTGTCCGCCGGCAACGTCTCGATCCTGGCGCAGAAGCTGACCGGAAACAGCGGCACGAATCCGATTGCGCCGGCGGTCATCGCGCGCAGCTCGCCGATGATCAAGATCGAGAACAGGGGTCTCGACTTCATGGACCTGGCCAACCTCACGGTCACCAATATCACCGGAGGAAACATCACCTATCGCCAGATCGACCATGTCGATCCGGATTCGCACTCCAATGTGACCTTCACCGCCACGCCGAGCGCGACGCCGATCATCGACATCTCGGCCACCTACAACCGCCTGGATCCCTCCAGCGGGCTCGGCGTCGACCAGAACGGCAACCAGCTGACCCGCACGCCCGACATCTATTTCGATGGCGTCGTCAACAACGAGAACGGCCTGCTCAAGATCACCAACAATCTCGGCAGCATCGTCGCGTCGCAGTCGCTCAACGCGGCGACCGTCCAGATGGTGGCGCCCAACGGCTCGTTCGTCTTCCTCGGCGGCATCGGCAGCTTCTACACCTCCAACCACGATGTTCTCTCGCAATGGTCGGGTGTCGAGTTCAAGCCGGGTGACGACGACACGCTGACGGCGGTGATGGCGGCGGCGACCTATCTCGGCGCCTATGGCGATTACGCGAACAGCCCGCACATCGGCGCGGGCGGCGGCCACCCGTATTCGTACTATTGCTGCGTCGACGGCAATAACGGCGTTCAGCAGACGGCGAGCAACAGCACCATCTTCACCGCGCGCATGCTGGATCTATATTACGACGGCCTGTCGCTCTATTCGGCGATCTTCCTGCCGATGGGCCAGGGTGCGCCCGGCAACGGTAACCCGAACGTCGGCAGCGTGCCGAATGCTGCTACGCTCGCGATCATGGAGGGGCCGACGGCTCAGACCATCTCCACCGCGCCGTGGGAGCGAAATACCTATACCGGCCAAGGCGTCTACAGCAACTCGACCTACGACTACACCACGACCTCGACAGATGCACAGGGCAACACCACCACCACCAACCACACGGCTACGTATTACTCGCCATTCAATTGCGCGGGGTGCTCTGCCTACTTCCAAGTCGTCAATATCCAGCCGGACGTGATCACGCCGAAGGCTGCGTCTTCGAACTCAGCCGCGAACTCGAGCACGGGGACCAACCCGCCGGCTAACGCGCCCTTCATCTTCGGCAAGGCGATCATCATCTCGGCGGGGGTCATCAACATCAACGGCACCATCCAGAGCGGCACGAGCAGCGATTACTCGGTCGACATCGGCGGCTCCACGTTGACCGCCATCAATGACCTCAAGAGCCGCAATGCGGGCGCGGACTTTGCCCAGGCCCAGGTCAACGCACGGAACGGTAGCTATTACGACATCACGGCGTCTGCGACGACGGAGGCCGCCGGCGACATCAAGATCGGGGTGAAGTACAACGCTCTCACCGACCAGATCCTCGTGAACGGCGTGGTGCAGGGCTCGGGCGGCTACGTCTATCTGAACGGCAGGATCATCTCGACCTCGACCCAGGACGGTGTCTCCCAAGGCACTATCGCGGTCAAAGGTGGCGCCGGCTCGATCACGGTCAACAACACAACCGGCCTGCAGCTCGTCACCAACACCATCAATACCGGCGTCAGCGCGCCGAGCGTGATCGAGATCGTCGATCAGCTCAAGCAGCAGACGACGTGGTACGTCTACAATCCGTCCGCTGCGGGCGGCCAGCAGGTGTCGACGTATCAGACGAGCGGCGTCAATGCGAGCCAGTACACGGACACGATGTTGACGAGCCTCAGCGGCACGGCAGGTATCCAGTACGCGACCAAGGCAAACATGTTCTACCAGTGGGTCGATACGGCTACGCTGGATCGTCCGACGAGCTCGACGCAGTTCGACTACGGATGGCACTATACGCCCAACTCGGCCACCGGGCAGAACTGGACCCGCACCATCAGCCTGGTTTCGGACGTGCAACAGGCCCAGGGCGGCGGCGGCAGCACTGGCCCACAGACATCGAACTTCCAGGAAGTCGTCACCGCGACCGGTTCCTATCACACCGGTGGCGGCAACACCCATCCCGAGAAGTGCTGCGGCACGGACAACCAATACAACTGGTACCAGAATATCTATGATCACCTGACCCTGACGCTGACCAATACGGTGAAGGCGTCGAACCCGATCAACATCTCGTTCAGCGGCGGCGGCAACAGCACGGTTCTGGTCACGTCCAACTCCGGCATCGTCGTCAACGGTCCGATCAACAACCTCTCGGGTACGACGACGGTCAGCGCCACGCGGGCCAATTCGGCTATCACCAGCGGCACGAACGCGAACAACCCGGTGATATCGGGACGGAGCGTCATTCTCTCGGCGGATGGCGGCATCGGCACGATCGGCGCGAACGGTGCTCCCGTCCAGGTGCAGGTCTATGGCGGCAGCCTGACGGCCAGTTCAATCGACCACGACATAGCGATCGCGGCCGTCGGCTCGCTTTCGATCAATCAGGTGAAGGTGAATTCGGCAGGCAGCACGCCGCAGGGCAGCGTCTTTATCTCGGCGACCGGCGACATCAACTCCGCCTCGCCCTACGACGTCGCCAACCCCGTCGTGATCGGCAAGAACGTCGAGATCAACTCCACCGCCGGCGCGATCGGTGCGACGAGCGCCGTCATCAATGGCGCGAGCACGCTGACCAACATCAATCCGCTGGTGATCCAGGCGACGGGCACGACGCAGGCCGGCGGCAATGTCGATGGCGGGGTTCTCGACAGCGCCTCGGCGACCGGCACCTACATCGTGCAGTCCAAGGGCGATCTGCGCCTCGGCACGGTCCAGTCGAGCGGCGGCCCGGTGTTCCTGGAGGCGGCCGGCTCCGACGGCAACCAGGCCAGTATCCTGAACGGAAGGGCGGCGGTTGGTCTCACCCAGGCCCAGAGCCAGCATCTCCAGGATGTCTGGACCAGCCTCGACCTGCTCAGCGGCAACGCCGCGACCAACGCCGTCAACAGCTACCAGTCGATGGTGACGTCGGCCTATAACGACTACTTCCAGCTCAAGAACATCGCCTTCGCGAACGGCAGCACCTACAACCCGACTTCGGTGGGATTGACCGTGCTGCGGGCGCAGGTGGCGGCCAAGCTCGGCATCGATCCCGCGAACGTCTCGACGACGGACATGAAGGTCGAGGCCACGACGCGGTTCCTGAGGGACCAGTTCCTGCTCGGCAAGATCACGACCGATGAGCTCAAGACCTCACTGACGACATTGCTCGGCACCGCACCGGCAGATCCGCTGGGAACCGTGTTCGGCAGCTCGTTGTCGTCGACCCTGTTCACGAAGCTGTTCGACGGCGTAACGACAGCCAATCAGCGCCTGCCGAGCAATACGGCGCTGCAAACGGCGCTGAACACTTACAATGCGAACTACGCCTATACGCTCGCGTCGACCGAGCGGGTCTACGGCATCATCACCGCGGGCGCGCAGTGGACGCAGAGCCAGCTCGCCTACACCGTCTCGTCGTCGGCCGTCGGCGCGGCACCGCCGCCGATCGACGAGAACGTCGTGGCCAACGTCAGCGCCAACCAGATCATGCTCTACGCGCCGCACGGCTCGGTCGGCAATTCGGCTGCGCCCCAGACGTTCACCTTCACCAGCGTCGATTCCTCGTCGCTGACGCCGGCGCAAAGGGGATTGCTCGCGACGGCCGGTCCGGGTCAGCTCACCGTCGGCGCGGTCACGGATCCGACCACCCACGTCGTGACCTATACGGTCAGCCTGTCGCAGCAGAACCTCGTCGTTGTCGACAACCCGATTGCGATCTCGGCCAAGGCGCTGACCAATGTCTATCTCGGCAGCAAGAACAGCCTCACGCTCGGCGGCATCACCGCGAACTACGGCCCGATCGCGGCCGCGCAGGCCAACGGCATCGAGGTGACCGGCCGCGGCGACGTCAAGTTCGACGCCGTCACCAGCATCACCGCCGCCGCGGGCGTGACCGGTATGCCGGTGATCTCCGGCGATATCGGCAACCTCACCCTGATCGCCGAGCACGGCAATGTCGGCGCCCCCGGGGCTGCCGGAAGCAATCCCGCGACCAACGCGAACGCGATCCAGATCGCCTTCGCCGACCCGGCCAACGACCAGCTCGACGAGGTTTCGTCGGCGCAGGGCATCTATGTGAAGCAGACCACCGGCGATCTCATTCTCGGCAACATCGCCGCCGGCAATGCAATCCAGCTCGCGGCGACCGGCAGCATCTACGCCGAGTCCGGCTTCACGGACCGTACCGCGATCCATATTCTCGGCACCGACCTCGATCTGCGCGCCGGCGGCAGCATCGGCTTCAACGGCTCGACCTTCCAGCCGGTGCAGGTGAATATCTCCGGCGCCGTGACCGGCTCGGCGGTCGGCGATCTCAGCCTCCTCGCGGTCACCGGCGATCTCGTCGTCGGCACCAACGGCGCCTATGGGACGCTGACATCCGGCGGCGCACAGACGCTGAACGTTGCGCGCGGCGCGCTCACCATCAATGCCGACCTCGCCAGCGGCGGCTTGATGCAGCTCCTCGCCAACCGGGGCATGACCTTCGCGGCCGGCATCGGCACGGCCCCCGTGACAGCGACCAGCAGCGTCGGCGGGGTGACGCTGGTAGCCGCGACACTGTCGATGGGAGCTTACTCCGCCATCAACGCGGCCGGCGCGATCTCCGTGACCACCACCGGCGACGCGAGCATCGGCCAGCTGAATTCATCGCTCTCCTATACCGCGGCCTCGAACACGCCTTCGATCATCGTCACCTCCGGCGGCGTCGCCTCGCTCGGAGCCATCATCGACAATGGCGACGGCCAGACCAAATTCGTCGCGTCCGGCTCGGGTGCCGAAGTTTCGCTGAGCGCATCCAACGGCATCGGCAACGCGACGAGCCGGTTCATTCTCAGCGCCGCGCGGCTGTCGGCAAGCACGAGTGCCGGCGACATCTATCTGAAGTCTCTGACCGACACCGAGGCGAGCCTGCTCTCGGCAGTGAAGGGCAGCGTGGACATCCTCGGCACCGGTGGGCTGACGCTCGATCAGGTGCTGGCGGGTACGGCGGCGGGTGCGAGCGGCACCTTCAGCGCCCTTGCGAGCAATGGCAGCATCGTCATCGGCACCGCCGACAGCAGCGGGTCGCAGACGGTCCACGCCACCCAGAACGTGACGTTCAAGTCCCTCGCGGCCACCGGCTACAGCGGCGACTTCGGCAACATCAACGTCACCGCCGACAACGGCTTCATCCTGGCGCAGACGGTGATGTCGGGCGGCGTGCCGACGCTCGGCTCGGTCTCCGCCAACGGCTCGGCAAGGCTGATCGCGGCAGGCAGCAACACCGGTCATAACCTCACGGCCGCGACCGGCACCGCGGCCTTGAGCGGCACTGTCGTTCATTGGGATAATCTCACGGCCCGCGGCACGTTCGACGTCACCGCGACTGCCGGGGGGATCACCGTTGGCACCGCGATCAGCAGCGGCACACAGACCCTGCATGCCGTCAACGACATCGTCTTCAGCCAGCTCACCACGAGAGGCATCCCGGGCGATGCCGGCGACCTCAACGTCAAGTCCGACACCGGCTCGCTCCGCGGCGGATCGATCTCGGCCAGCGGCGATACGCATTTCGATGTGGCCGGATCGGTCTCGCTGGACCGGGTCAGCGGCAATGTGATCAAGCTGACTTCATCGGGTGACCTGACCATCGATTGGGTCAGCGTGGTCAAGGAGCTCGACCTCGCCGCCGATACTATCAACGTCAAGGGCGAGCAGGTTCGCTCGAACCCGTCGGTTCCGCTGATCATGAACATCACCGGCTACAACGGCGGCACCGCAACCTCGGCCAACGTCTCGATCGATCCGGACAGCATCATCATCAACCAGTTCAGGGTGGTGGACGCCAACTTCTGGACAGACGCGCATGCGGTCGCGATCCTGAACGGCTATGTGCCGGGCCAGTTGATGCTGACCACGGCAACCCAGCAGGTGCTGCTCAACAACCGTACGCCGGCCCCGTCCAACTGGCCGTCGCTCCAGCTCTACCAGCCGGGTGGCGTGTTCACGATGAGCCAGGTCGGGAATGCCAATGTCAGCAACGCCTATGTGGTGTTCTACACCGGCAACGTCTCCGCGACGGTCACCAATTATGGGCCGACCCACACCTGCTGCAACGACTTCACCGGCGCGAGCATGGTGCGCAACATCTCCGTCGACGGCGAGGGCACCGAGAGCATCGAGACCTGGCTCGCGAAGAAGGACGGGGGGACGTTCTACCTGCTCGGTCTCTCCGGCAAGGCGCGGCTCGATGCACTGCTGATGCCGCGGCCGGTCGAGACCATCGGTTCTGGTCCCGCCGTCAACGTCGAGGGGCTGAGCGACATGCGCAAGCTGCGCCGGCAGGGCCAGCGCGTGGGACGCGCCGGCTGGAAGGACGCGGCGATCGAGGCGGCGAAGCCGGCCATCGGCCGTCTCGCACAGGCATGGTAACGGGACCAGGGATGCGGATTCTGGGGGCGGCGATAGGAGTTGGGCTCGCAGCGTCGTGCATCGCCTCCGCGCGGGCGCAGATTCCGTCGATCAATCCCGGCGTGATCCAGAACGACGTCGACCGGCAACGAAGGCAGCTCGAACAGCAGAGCGCGCCGCCGAAGCTCAACGGCCCGGCGGTGATTGGCGGCGAGCGGGAGAAGTCCCAGCTCCTGAAGCCGGGCGGTCCCAAGTTCCGCCTGCGCAACGTCGAGTTCGACGCCTCCAAGTTCATCACGCCGGCCGAGCTCGCCGAGATCGCGAAGAAGTACATCGGCAAGAACGTCGACATCGCCTCGCTGCTGCAGCTCGTCGCCGACATCAACGCCATCTATACCGAGCGCGGCATCGTCACGGGCATCGCGACGCTGCCCGAGCAGGATGCCAAGGGCGGCATCGTCCGCGTCAAGCTGACCGAAGGCCGGCTCCAGAAGACGACCATCGAGGGCAACAAGCAGACCCGCACCGAATACATCCTTCAGCGCGTGAAGGAGCCCGAAGGCGAGGTCCTCGACGTTCCAAAACTCAATCGCGACGTGATCTGGTTCAATCGAACCAACGACGTGCAGATCAAGGCGCTGCTGCAGCCCGGAACGAGCTTCGGCCTGACCGATCTCCAGTTCGCCGTGATCGAGCCGCCGGTCGACACCCTGCAGCTCTTCACCGACAACCAGGGCGCGGAAAACACCGGGCGTTGGGAGGGTGGGGCCTTCTACAAGCGCCACGGCCTGTTCGGTGTCGACGACCGCCTGACCTTCTACGGCGTCCGTTCCGACGGTAATCTCAACGGCAACGTCGCCTACAGCATTCCGGTCAATCCTTGGGGCGGCCGCGCCGGCGTCAGCTATACCGAAGGCAAGATCAAGATCATCCAGGGGCCGTTCGTCGCGCTCGACGTCACCGGACGCTCGAGCCAGGCCGCGGTCAATTTCAGCCAGCCGATCTGGGTCACGCAGAACTGGCTAGTGCTGCTCAACGCCGCGGAGACCGAGGGCAAGACGGTCAGCCGCTTCGCCACGGTCGCCGTGACCCATGATCATTACGACAAGGCCACGGCGGGCCTCTCGGTGACCAATTCCGGCAACACCTATTCGATCACGGTTTCGCCGGCGGTGAACTACATCACATGGCAAGACCACGTGCTCGGCAATAATCGCACGTTCAACACCTATACCGGCTCGATGTTCGCGACCAGCGCGGCGGGACCTGCAAATTTCAGTACCAATGTGCTGGCGAGCTGGCAGTACACGCAGGAAAAGCTGCTACCGGGCGACCAGATCTTCTCGATCGGCGGTCCCACTACCGTGCGCGGTTATCCCTCCAACTCGGCGTCCGGTGACAGCGGCTACTACTTCAACGCCGAGCTGCACTACAATTGGTCGCAATGGCTCAGGGGTTTCGACACCTACATCTTCACCGACTGGGGCGCGGTGTATTCGACGTTCCCCGGGATCACCGAGCTGGGCTCGGTGGGCGTCGGCTTCTCCTGGACTTATGCCTCGTTCATGACGTTCGAGGCGAATTACGCGACGCCGCTGAAGATGGCGGTCTCGACCCAGCACCACTACGAGGCCTACGGCCGGGTCATTTTCCGGCCGTTGTTGATGTTCCAGAAGCAGGAAACTCCTGCGCCTGTGGCGGCGGTTGCCGGCAGGAGTAGGTCGTAGGACGTAGGGGGGACGCGCTTAACGCCGCAGCGTGAACTCATCCGGGCCGCGGCGCTGCTCCCACTTCGCCTGTTCCAGCTCGGGCCGGTCGCATTCGATTTCCGGATAGCCGATGCAGAGATAGGCGATGAATTTCCAGGTGTCCGGCACGTCGAGAATGGCGTGAATGCGATCCGGATGGAGGATCGATACCCAGCCAAGCCCGATGCCCTCGGCGCGCGCGGCCAGCCACATCGCGGTGATCGCCGCGACCACGGAATATTCCGTCGTCTCTGGCATCGTCGCGCGGCCGAGGCCGTGACCGACATCGCTGGCCTTGTCGGCGAAAACGGCGAGGTGGCCGGGGGCCTGTTCGAGACCCGACAGTTTCAGAGTGGCATAGCGCGCCGCGCGCTCACCGGCATAGGCATTCAGTGCGTCGGCGTTGCACGCTTTGAAGTCGTCGATCACGGCGCGACGCCGCGCGGCGTCATCGACGATGACGAAGCGCCAGGGCTGGCTGAGGCCGACCGAGGGTGAGAGACAGGCTGTCTCGATCAGGCGATCGATGGCGCCGTCCGGCAACGGGTCGGTGCGAAAGCGGCGCACGTCACGGCGCCACACGAACAGCTCGCGCAAGTGTTGGCGGAAGGTCTCGTCGAACTCGACCACGACGTCAGTGTCCGATCTGGAAGGCTGCGGCAACCAGCAGGATCAGGATCTCGCCGGTCTGCTCGAACGCGCCGAGAATGTCGCCGGTCTGCCCGCCGATCTGGCGGATGGCAAGTCGCGCCAGCATCAGGCCGGCGAGCGAGAGCAGGATCAGGCCCACCAGCGCCTTGCCCGGTCCAAGCGCGAGCGCGAGCGCGAGGATCCCAACGGCGAAGGCGATCGCAATGCTGCGGCCCGGCGGTGATCCCGCACTCGCCGACAAGCCGTCAGGTCGCGCAGGTGGAACCTGCGACATGAAGGCCGGCAAGCCCGCGCGGGCAGCAGTATGCGCAGCGCACAGCGCGAGCGCGACGGCCCACGGATTGGCGATCGCCGCGAGCGCGCTCCAGCGCAGGCCGAACGACAGGATCAGCGCGCAGACGCCATAAGTGCCGATCCGGCTGTCGCGCATGATCTCGAGCTTGCGCTCGCGCGTGCGGCCGCCACCGAGCCCGTCGGCAGTATCGGCAAGGCCGTCCTCGTGCAGCGCGCCGGTCATGAGGGCGGTCGCGGCCAGCGCGAGCAGGGCGGCAAGATTCGGTGCCAGACCGAACCGGCTGGCGAGCTTGTAGACCAAGGCGCCGGCAAGGCCGACCGCCAGCCCTGCAACGGGAAGCGCCCATGCCGCGCGCGCGATGGCCCCGTCGCCAGCTGGCTTCGACGAGGCGACGGGAAGTATCGTCACGAACGATACCGCCATCCTGAGATCGGCGATGACATTCCGCAAGAATTCGTCGCGCGGCATCATTTCAGCTTCATCGGCAGGCCGGCGACGACGAACTCGGCCTCGTCGGCAACGGCCGCGATGGCCTGGTTCATGAATCCGGCCGCGTCGCGGAAGCTCCGCGCCAGCGCATTGTCGGGGACGATGCCGAGGCCGACTTCGTTGGTGACGAAGACGACGGGGCTCTTCTGGGCGCGCAGGAAGACGGCGAGCTTCATGACTTCGTGATCCCAGTTGCGCTGCGCATGCATCATGTTGGAGAGCCACAGGGTCAGGCAGTCCACCAGTCTAGGCCCGCCGCCATCGGTTTCCATCAGCGCCTGCAGAAGATCGAGCGGTACCTCTCGCTCGATCCAATCGGTTGAGCGTCGTCTGCGATGCTTTTCGATGCGTGCTTCCATTTCCGCGTCGAGCGCCTCGGCCGTCGCGATGTAGACGGGACGGCCCGGAAAGCTGCGTGCGCGTTTTTCCGCATGGGCGCTCTTGCCCGATCGCGCTCCGCCCGTGATCAAGATGACGGCCATAAAGGTCTCCTGTGGGCCTGACTAATCACCAAACGCGGCCAAAGACAAAGCCGAAATCAGGCAGTCGGGGGCTTGCGTTCGGCCTTCGCTTTGCGCAACAGGGGCAAGACAGGAGGCGGGTGTGGGTTTTGCGGGTGCGATGGCGGTTGCGATGGTGGTGGATGCCCTGTTGGGCTGGCCGTCGTGGTTGTTCGCGCGGATCGGCCATCCCGTCACCTGGTTGGGCGGGCTGATCTCTGCCATCGACACCGCCTGGAATCGACCGTCCGATCCGCAGGCATTTCGCCGCGCCGCTGGTCTCGCCGGAGCACTCGTCGTGATCGCGCTCTCCGTCGCGCTCGGCTGGGCGCTGCAGTCCCTGCTTCCCTTGGGCTGGACTCAGATCGTACTGGTCGGCGTCCTGGGCTGGCCGCTGGTCGCCTTGCGTTCGCTGCACGACCACGTTGCTGCCGTCGCAAATCCCATGCGGGCCGGTGACATCGCGGCCGCACGCGACGCGGTCTCGCGCATCGTCGGCCGCGATCCCCTGGCGCTCGAGGAGGCCGGGATCGCTCGCGCGGCGATCGAGAGCCTCGCCGAGAATGCATCCGACGGCATCGTCGCACCGGTGTTCTGGGGCGCGCTGTTCGGTCTTCCGGGGATCCTCGGCTACAAGGCGATCAACACGCTGGACTCCATGATCGGCCATCGCTCCGAACGCCACGAAGCCTTCGGCTGGGCTGCGGCGCGAATCGACGATGTCGCCAATTTCATTCCGGCGCGGCTGACCGGATTTCTGTTCGTGCTGCTGGCGCCACGGCGATCGGAGGCGCTGTCTTGCATGATGCGGGATGCACGCCGACATCGATCGCCCAATGCCGGCTGGCCGGAAGCCGCCATGGCGGGTGCGCTTGGTGTGCGGCTCAGCGGTCCGCGAATCTATCACGGCAGCACCACCAACGAGCCATGGTTGAATGAAGGTGCGCGCGATCCGCTTGCTGCCGACATCGATCGGGGATTGACGGTCTACCGCCGCGCTATGCTGCTGCTCGCCGGTGTCCTTGCGATCCTGGCCTTCGCGTGAAAGAACAGCGCATGCGCGAGCACGGTGGAAATCTCGATCTGGCCCAGCAGCGTTTCGGCGGCCCCGCGGAGCACTGGATCGATCTGTCGACCGGGATCAACCGCCTGCCTTATCCCGTGGGCGAGGTGAGCTCGCGCGCATGGAGCGCGTTGCCGTCGCACGGCGACATCGAGGCGCTGCATCAGGCGGCGCGGCAGGCTTATCGCACGAGCGCGGCGGTTGTCGCGCTTGGCGGCGCACAGGCCGCGATTCAACTGCTGCCGCAACTCGCGCCAACCGGCCACGCGCGCATGCTCGCGCCGACCTACAATGAATATGCCGGGGTCCTCTCGGCCGCGGGCTGGGAGGTCCAGGAGGTCGGGGAGCTCGACGCGCTGGCGGGCGCCGACCTCGCCATTGTCGTCAATCCCAACAATCCTGACGGCCGATGCCACACACCAAGGGATTTGCTGGCGCTTCTGCCTCGCGTCGGCCGTCTCGTCATCGACGAGAGTTTTGCCGATGTGGCCCCGCAGCTATCGCTTGCATCCGAGGACCGGCCGGGGCTGCTGATTCTGCGCTCCTTCGGAAAGTTTTACGGCCTTGCCGGCCTGCGGCTCGGTTTCGCGCTCGGCAATTCGTCCGACATCGCCAGGATCGCCTCGATGTCGGGGCCTTGGCCGGTCTCGGGAGCGGCGATCGCGATCGGTTGCCGTGCTTTGGGTGACGATGCTTGGGCTGAGGCCGCCTCCGCGCGGCTCGCGCGAGACTGTGGTCGCCTCGACGGCATGGTGCAGTCGCAAGGCTGGACGCTCGTTGGCGGGACGCCGCTGTTTCGTCTCTACGCGACGCCTGACGCGCTTGCCGCGCAGGAGAAGCTGGCGCGTCGCCATATCTGGTCGCGCGTGTTCGGGCGGGAGCCGACATGGCTGCGCCTCGGGCTTCCGGGCGGCGAATCCGAATGGACGCGCCTGGCCGAGGCGCTAGCGCGCTAGCGCGAGCAGGCCTTCGACGTCGAGATGAGCTTCCATGTGATCGGCGAGCGCATCGAGCGCGCTCTCGACCCTGGCGTGATAGGGCTCGTCGCCGGCGGCAATGTCGAGCTTTGCCAAGAACGCCTTGCGGAAATCATCCGACGTGAAGAGGCCGTGCAGATAGCTGCCTTGCACGCGCCCGTCGCGCGACATTGCGCCTTCCGGTTCGCCGTTCAGCCTTGCGAATGGCCGCGCGCGATCCGGCCCATCGGTGCGGCCGATGTGGATTTCATAGGCCTCAATCGGCTGATCCGTCGCGGCGTGCACGGCCGCAACGCGCGTCAGCGTCTTTTGCGGGCTCATCACCGTCTCGACATCCAGAAGCCCGAGACCCGCTGTGTCGCCCGCGGGGCCCTCGATCCCCTCGGGATCCGTGACGCTGCGTCCGAGCATCTGATACCCGCCGCAGAGGCCGAGCACATGGCCGCCTCTGCGGTGATGCGCCAGGAGATCGATGTCCCAGCCTTGCGCGCGCAGAAAGGCAAGATCGCCGCGGGTGGATTTCGAGCCGGGGATGATGACGAGGCGCACGTCGCCGGGAATGGCTTCGCCCGGCCGCACCATCACGAGATCGATGCCGGGCTCGAGCTTGAGCGGATCGAGATCGTCGAAATTGGCGATCCGCGACAGCGCGAGACAGGCGATCTTGCATTGGCCGGGCTTGCGCGCATCGCTCAGGCCCAGCGCATCCTCAGCCGGCAGCTCGCCGGCGCGCCCGAACCAGGGCAGCACGCCAAAGCCGCGCCATGCGGTCTTCTCTTCGATCAGTCTGTAGCCGTCGTCGAACAGCGTGGGATCGCCACGGAACTTGTTGATGACAAATCCCTGGATCATCGCGGCATCATCGGGGTCGATCACCGTCTGGATGCCGACGAGTTGCGCGATGACCCCGCCGCGGTCGATGTCGCCGACCAGCACGACCGGCACATCGGCTTTGCGCGCAAAACCCATATTGGCGATGTCGGCCTTGCGCAGGTTCACCTCAGCCGGGCTGCCGGCGCCCTCCACCAGCACGAGATCGGCGCGCGCTTTCAGCCGTTCGAAGCTCTCCAGCACCGCAGCCATCAATGACGGCTTCATCGCCGCATATTCACGCGCACGCGCGGTCGCAATGCGCTTTCCGTGCACGATCACCTGCGCGCCGACATCCGTCTCCGGCTTCAGCAGCACCGGGTTCATGTCGGTATGCGGCTCGACGCGCGCGGCGAGCGCCTGGAGCGCCTGGGCGCGGCCGATCTCGCCGCCGTCGACGGTGACGGCCGCATTGTTCGACATATTCTGCGGCTTGAACGGGAGCACGCGCAAGCCGCGACGCACAAAGGCGCGCGCGAGGCCAGCGACGATGAGCGATTTGCCCACGTCCGAGCCGGCCCCTTGGATCATCAATGCGCGCGCCATCGCGAGTTTCTTAGAACTCGACGCCGGCTTGCGCCTTGATGCCGGAGCGGAAGGGATGCTTGACCAGCGTCATCTCGGTGACGAGATCAGCGACCTCGATCAGCTCGTCCTTGGCGTTGCGGCCGGTGAGCACGACATGCGTCATCGGCGGCTTCGAGGTCGCCAGGAATTCGACGACCTCCGCGATGTCGAGATAGTCGTAGCGCAGCGCGATGTTGATCTCGTCGAGCACGACCATGCGGAGATTCTGGTCGAGGATCAGCTCCTTGGCCTTCTCCCAGCCGGCGCGCGCGGCGGCGATATCGCGGGCGCGGTCCTGCGTCTCCCAGGTAAAGCCTTCGCCCATGGCGTGGAACTGGCAGAGGTCGCCGAAATGGCCGGTGAGCATGCGGCGCTCGCCGGTGTCCCAGGCGCCCTTGATGAACTGCACGACCGCGCAGGGGAAGCCATGGGCGACGCAGCGGACGATCATGCCGAAGGCCGAGGAGGATTTGCCCTTTCCGGCGCCGGTGTGGACGATGATGAGGCCCTTTTCGCCGCTCTTGGTCGCCATGATCTTGTCGCGGGCGACCTTCTTCTTCGCCATTTTCGAGGCGTGGCGGGCGTCGGTTTCGTCGGCCGTCTGGGTATCCGGTTCTGACGTCATCGGACGGGGTCCTTCGGCTTGACAAGAGGCGGTCGGGGGCAAATGGTGGCCCGGCGTTGGTTCCTGTCCTACGACAGGCGAAGAGGGAATGCGATAGGGTCCGAATCGGCAAGATTTGGTTCCAAAATGCAGCCGCCCCCGCGACCGTGACCGGAGAGATGCCCGAAGCCACTGATCCCCTGGGGATCGGGAAGGCGGGAATCGAAGGGGAAACCCTGCTCCGCAAGCCGGGAGACCTGCCAACGCGGACGATTTTGGACCGGCGGACGGGGTGTTCCGCGACGGGGATACGGGCCTTCGCAAGAACGGTTCGTGGGCCTCTTCGCTTCCCGCTGTTTATTCTGGAAGAAGCGATGACCGTCACACTTCATGTCTGCATCACCTGCCGCGCCGGCCAGACGCTTGGCGAGGGCGAGACGACGCCCGGCAAGCGCCTGCATGGTGCGATCCTCGAGGCCGGCGTGCCCGACGGCGTCAGCGTGGTTCCCGTCGAATGCCTGTCTGCATGCAACCAGGGTTGCTCGGTCGCGCTCAGCGCGCCCGGCCGCTGGTCCTATGTCTATGGCCGTCTGTCGGATGCGAATGCGCGCGACGTGGTCGCGGGCGCCGCGGCCTATGCGGCCGCGCCCGACGGCCTTGTGCCCTGGCGCAGCCGCCCGGAGATCTTCCGCAAGCAATCGCTTGCCCGCATTCCCCCCATTCTCCCCATGCTCCCCTTGGCCGTCGTGCCGGAGGCCGCCGAATGAATTCGCTCGCAAAAGTGCCGGTCACGGTCGTCACGGGCTTTCTCGGCTCCGGCAAGACCACGCTGATCCAGCATCTGCTTGCCAACGCCAACGGCAAGAAGCTCGCGGTGCTCGTCAACGAGTTCGGCAGCGAGGGCGTCGATGGCGAGATTCTGAAATCCTGCGCCGATGCGAATTGCCCAGAAGAGAACATCATCGAGCTCGCCAATGGCTGCATCTGCTGCACCGTCGCCGACGATTTCATTCCGACCATGGAGAAGCTGCTGTCGCGGCCGGTGCGGCCCGATCATATCCTGATCGAGACCTCGGGCCTGGCGCTGCCCAAGCCGCTGCTGAAGGCGTTCGACTGGCCGGAGATCCGTTCGCGCATCACGGTCGATGGCGTGATCGCGCTGGCCGACGCCGAAGCTGTCGCTGCCGGCCGTTTCGCGCCGGATCCTGACGCCGTCGAAGCGCAGCGTGCGGCCGATGAAAATCTCGATCACGAGACCCCGCTATCGGAAGTGTTCGAGGACCAGATTGCCTGCGCCGACATCGTGCTGCTGACGAAGGCGGATCTTGCGGGCGCGGCAGGCCTCGAAGCGGCCAAGGCGGCGATCACCGCCGAGATGTCGCGCCGCGTGCCGATGCTGGCGATCACCGACGGTGCGATCGACGCGCGCCTCATCCTCGGCCTCGGTGCTGCCGCCGAGAACGATCTCGCCGCGCGTCCATCGCATCATGACGGCGAGGAGGATCACGAGCACGACGATTTTGCCTCCGTCGTGATTGATCTTCCTGAGGTCACCGATATCGACACGCTGGTTGCATCCGTCCAGCGTCTGGCGCGGGAGCAGAATGTGCTGCGCGTCAAGGGTTACATCGCGGTGGAAGGCAAGCCGATGCGCCTCTTGCTGCAAGCGGTCGGCGAGCGCGTGCGCCACCAGTTCGACAAGCCCTGGGGCGCAGGTGCGAGGCAATCAAAGCTCGTCGTGATCGGCGAGCATAGAAACATTGATGAAGCCGCGATCAGGGCGGGACTCGGAATCTGATGCACGTCGTCTTCCGCGAGAGCCGCGGTCTCGAGGAGACCGCGATACCAAGGGACATCGGCCAGGACCCGGCCGATCTCGTGGTGCTCTCGTATTCGGATTCCGATCTGGCGGCGTTCGCGGCCGGCTGGCGCCGCGGCCGCGACAGCCTGCCGTCGCTACGGCTCGTCAATCTCGCAGAGCTCCGCCATCCGCTCTCGGTCGACACCTATGTCGAGCGCACTCTTGCGCACGCGCGCGGCATCCTCGTGCGTCTGATCGGCGGCGAATCCTATTGGTCGTACGGGCTCGCGGCCCTGCAGCAACTGGCGAAGGAGCGCGGCATCGTGCTGGCCGTGCTGCCGGCGGACGGCCGCGACGACACGCGGCTGGATGCGTATTCGACCCTGCCGGTCTCGACATTGCGGCGGCTCAAGGTGCTCTGCGACACCGGCGGCCCCGTCGCAGCGCAAGCCGCGGTCGCGCAGCTTGCGCTGGCCTCTGGCCTTTATGCCGGCCCGGTCATCGGCGAGATGACCGTCCCCGAGATGGGCTTTTATGATCCGTCGCGCGGCGTCATTGCCGCGCCGGCGTCGGGTGAGGGCAGGCCGCGAGCGCTCGTGACCTTCTATCGCTCCTACCTCACCGCCGCGGATACCGGCCCCGTCGATGCGCTGATCGCGACGCTGCGCGAGCGCGGCTTTGACGCGCATGGTGTGTTCGTCACCTCGCTGAAGGCCCCGGGCGTTGCGGATTGGTTGCGCGGGTATTTCGCGCAAAACCCGCCGGCCGCGATCGTCAATGCGACGGCGTTCTCGGCGATCGGCGACGACGGCACCACGCCGTTCGATGCCGCATCCTGCCCGGTGTTCCAGGTCGCGCTCTCCACGGCTCGGCGCGAGGATTGGGCGAGCTCGCTCCGCGGCCTGTCGCCCGGCGACCTTGCGATGCATGTGGTGCTGCCCGAGGTCGACGGCCGCCTGTTTGCGGGCGTGGTGAGCTTCAAATCGGCGGCGATGCGCGATCCCGATTTGCAATTTTCGCATCTGGCACACAGGCCCGATGAGGAGCGCGTGAAGGCCGTCGCCGCGCGCGTAGCGGCCTGGCGTCGCCTCGCCGAGAAGCCGGCCGCCGACAAGCGCATGGCAGTCGTGCTCTCCAACTATCCGGGCCGCCCGCATCAGATCGCGCATGCGGTGGGTCTCGATGCACTGGCCTCGGTCGAGGCCCTGGTGTCCGACCTCGCGAAAGCTGGCTTCGATGTCGATCCGGTCCATGCGCTTGGCGAGACGCTGCTCAAGCGGACCTTGAGCTGGAGCGTTGCCGATTACCGCGCTGCGCTCTCGCACCTTCCGCAAGTGTTGCAGGATGACCTCGCGCAAGCCTGGGGCACGCCGGAAACCGATCCGGGGTGTCGCGACGGCGCGTTCCATTTCGCAGCGATTCCATGTGGCCGGTCGATCATCGCGGTTCAGCCGGAGCGTGGCGATGCGACCACGCGCGATGCCGACTATCACGATCTCGCCCGCACGCCGCGCCATGCCTATGTCGCGTTCTATCTCTGGCTCCGCGAGCAGGGCTGTGATGCCGTCGTGCACATGGGCGCGCACGGCACGCTGGAATGGCTGCCCGGAAAATCCGTGGCGCTGTCGCAGGCGTGCTGGCCGGAAGCCCTGATCGGCGAATTGCCCGTCATCTATCCCTTCATTGTCAACGATCCCGGCGAGGCCGCGCAGGCCAAGCGGCGCGTGGGTGCCGTCACGATCGGCCATCTGCCACCGCAGCTCGCAGCATCAGCGGTGCCGGACGGGCTGCGCAGGCTTGAACAGCTCCTCGACGAGTACTCGACGGCCGATGGCCTCGATCCCGCCCGCCGCCAGCGCCTGATCGCCGCGATCCGCGACGAGGCACGCGCGGCCGGTCTCGAAGACGATCTTGGCCTTGAGGCAACCGCCGCTCCGGCCGAAGCGATCCCGCGGATCGACCGCTTCGTCTGTGATCTCAAGGAAAGCCAATTCGGTGACGGCCTGCACGTGTTCGGCCGCGGCGCCTGCGGCGACGCTGAACGTGACGCGCTACGTGCCGCGCTTGCGGGACGCCGCGTCGCGCCGGGGCCGTCGGGCTCGCCCTATCGCGGCCGCCAGGACGTGCTGCCCACGGGACGTAATCTGTTCGCCGTCGATCCGCGCGCGGTGCCGACGCCGTCGGCGCATGCGCAAGGCATCAAGCTCGCGGAAGAATTGCTCCGCCGCCATCTGCAGGATCACGGCGACTGGCCGAAGGGCCTTGTCGTCGATCTCTGGGGCTCAGCGACCATGCGGACCGCGGGCGAAGAGTTTGCGATGGCGCTGCATCTGGCCGGCCTCGCGCCGCGCTGGGATCACGCATCCGGCCGTGTGACCGGCTACGACATCATCGCGCCTGCCGAGCTTGGCCGGCCCCGCATCGACGTCACGCTGCGTGTCTCGGGCCTGTTTCGCGACGTCTTCTCAGGCCTCGCGCAATTGTTCGAGGCGGCAGCCGAGGCGCTGTCCGCCCGCGAGGACGAGGGCGACGAGAATCCTTATCGCCATCGTACATCGCGCGTGTTCGCGCCGCGTCCCGGACAATACGGCGTCGGCCTCTCGGCAATCCCGGACGCCTTCACGCCCGAGACGCGCGAAGCCGCCGGCGAAGCGTGGCTCTCGGCATCGTCATGGGCGTTCTCGGCCGATGGCGAGATCAAGCTCGATCGTGCCGGTATCGAGAAGCGGCTCGCATCCGCCGATGCTTTTGTGCACGTCCAGGATTTGCCTGAAACCGACCTTCTGTTCGCGGCCGACTATGCCGCGCATGAGGCCGGCATTGCGGCCGCCGCAGCCCATCTCGGCGCGGCAGGACCATCGCTCTATCATCTCGATGCGACGCGACCCGAGCAGCCGCATGCGCGTACGCTGACCGAGGAAATTTCGCGGGTGGTCCGCGCGCGCGCGGCCAACCCGGCCTGGATCGCCGGCATGATGCGCCACGGTTTTCGCGGCGCGGCCGAGATCACCGCGACGCTCGAGCACATGGCCGCCTTCGCGCATCTGGCCGGCGCCGTGCCGCCGCATCTGTTCGACCTCTACTACGATGCCACGCTCGGCCATGACGACGCCCGCGCCTTCATGGCCCGTGAAAATCCGGCGGCGCTGGCGGCGATGGAGACGTGTTTCAAGCGCCTGTATGAAGCTTCGCTCTGGCGAACGCGCCGCAATTCGATCGCGGCTGCGCTGCGGGAGGCGTCATGAGCGCTTCCGTGGTCAAGGGCTGGTGTCCCGGCGCGCTGCGCCCGATGCAATCGGGCGACGGGCTCGTGGTCCGCGTGCGTCCGTTCGGTGGACGGCTCGAAGCGGCACAAATCTCCGGATTGGCCCATCTCGCCGAACGCCATGGCAACGGCCTGATCGACGTGACCAGCAGAGCCAATCTCCAGATCAGGGGCGTCAACGAGACCAGCCACAGGCTGCTGCTCAGTGGCCTTGCGCAACTGGCGCTGCTCGACCCCGACGCCGACACCGAATCCCGTCGCAACATCCTTGTGACGCCGTTCTGGCGTGCCGGAGACGCAACACAATCGCTCGCTGCCGAACTCGAGGAGGCGCTCGCCGACAGCACGCTCGAACTTCCAACCAAGTTCGGCTTCGCCATCGATGACGGCACCTCACGCGTGCTTGCGGGCGATTCCGCGGACGTGCGGATCGAACGCGATCGTTCCGGCGAACTGCTGGTGCGGGCCGATGGCGACAAACTCGGCCGCTCCGTCGCACGCGGCGAGGCTGTGACCACCGCGCTCGCATTCGCCGACTGGTTCGTGATCTCAGGCGGCGCCAGGGGCGGGCGGGGGCGGATGGCGGCGCATCTTGCCGCCGGTGCAATCCTGCCGGAGGCATTGCGCGGGGAGGCCGAGCCGGCGCCGATCATGGCGGCGGCACGTCCCGGCCTCTATGCGCAAGGCGCGATGGTCGGGGTCGCCTTCGGACAGATGGCGCATGCGACACTCGACCAGTTCGCCGGTTGCGGACATGCGCTGCGCATGACGCCATGGCGGATGGTTTTGAGCGAAGGCAAGCGCGTAATGCCGAGCGCGCCTGGTCTCATCACCGAGGCCTACGACCCTGCGCTGCGCGTCATCGCCTGTAGCGGTGCGCCACGCTGTCGCGAGGCACATGCCGATACCCGCGGCCTTGCCGCGGCCCTGGCGCCGAACATCGGCGCGGCCGCACGGCTCCACGTCTCCGGCTGTGCCAAGGGTTGCGCCCATTCCGGTCCCGCGGCCATCACTCTGGTCGCGACCGGCGCAGGCTTCGATCTCGTGCGCGGTGGGTCGACACGCGATGAGCCCATCCTGCGGGGACTGAACCGCGAAGACATCGTCAAGGATCCCTCCATCCTGATGGGAGGGCACTGATGCCGCACACTTATGAGACCGACGGCGCGGCGATCTACCGGCAGTCCTTTGCGACCATCCGGGCCGAAGCCGATCTTGCGCGCTTCACGCGGGATGAGGAGCCGGTGGTGGTGCGAATGATCCATGCCGCCGGCATGGTCGGCTTGGAGGCGCATATCCGCTTCACATCAGGCATGGCGGTCGCCGCGCGCACGGCCCTGCAGAAGGGCGCACCGATCCTGTGCGACGCGCGCATGGTCTCCGAAGGAATTACGCGCGCGCGGCTTCCTGCGGCCAATGCCGTCATCTGCACGCTGGGCGACGAGACTGTTCCCGCGCTCGCGCAGTCCATGCGCAACACCCGTTCGGCTGCGGCTTTGGAGCTATGGCGCCCGCATCTCGATGGTGCGATCGTGGCGATCGGCAATGCGCCGACCGCGTTGTTTCATCTCCTCAACATGCTGGAGGACCGGGACTGCCCGCGGCCCGCGGCGATCATCGGCTGTCCGGTCGGCTTTGTCGGCGCGGCCGAATCCAAAGCTGCGCTGATGGCCGATTCCCCGGTGCCGGCACTGACGGTCGAGGGCCGCCTTGGCGGTTCCGCGATCACGGTCGCCGCCGTGAACGCGCTGGCGAGCCGGAGCGAATAGCGATGGGACGCATCATCTGCTGCGGTCTCGGCCCCGGTGACCCTGATATGATGAGCGTACGCGCCGATCGCACGGTGCGCGGCGCAAGGCATGTCGCGTATTTCCGCAAGAAGGGCCGGCCCGGCCAGGCGCGTCGCATCGTCGAGGGCATGTTGGCGGCCGACGTGACCGAATATCCGATGGAATATCCGGTCACCATAGAGATCGCCTTCGACACGCCTGAATACGTCCAGCTGCTCGCCGGCTTCTACGACGAATGGTCGGAACGTCTGGCGCGGCTGGCGCGCGCGGTCGACGTCGTCGTGCTCTGCGAGGGCGATCCTTACTTCTACGGCTCCTTCATGCATCTGCACACGCGCCTGCAGGGCCGCGTCGAGATCGAGGTGATCGCCGGCATTCCCGGCATGGTCGGCTGCTGGAATGGCGTGGGACAGCCGATCGCGCTCGGAGATGACGTGACGACGGTGCTCATGGGCACGCTCGCCGAAGCAGAGCTCGAACGCCGCATGCGCGATTCCGATGCGGTCGTGATCATGAAGACCGGGCGCAATCTCGCCAAGGTGCGCCGCGCGCTCGCGTCCGCCGGACGGCTGGACGACGCCTGGCTGGTCGAGCGCGGCACCATGCCGGGCGAGCGCGTGGTGCGGCTCGCGGAGGTCGATGCCGCCGACTGCCCTTATTTTGCGATCGTACTCGTGCACGGCAAGGGCCGGCATCCGGACCCCGCCGAATGACGGGCACGCTGACCATCGCAGGCCTCGGGCCGGGCAGCGATGCGCTGGTGACGCCGGAGGTCTCCGCCGCGCTTGCCGCCGCGACCGACATTCTGGGCTACGCGCCCTATGTCGCGCGCGTGCCGCCGCGACCGGGGCTCAAGCTGCATCCGTCCGACAATCGCGAAGAGCTGCAGCGCGCGAGCGAGGCCTTGCGGCTCGCCGCCGAAGGCGGGCAAGTCGTCATCGTGTCCTCCGGCGACCCCGGCGTCTTCGCGATGGCCTCCGCGGTGTTCGAGGCGCTCGAACAGGCGCCGCAATGGCAGGAGCTGCCGATCCGTGTGCTGCCCGGCATCACTGCGATGCTGGCGGCTGCCGCGCGCGCCGGCGCGCCGCTCGGCCATGATTTCTGTGCGATCAATCTCTCCGACAATCTCAAGCCGTGGGCGGTGATCGAGAAGCGCCTGCGGCTCGCCGCGGAAGCCGATTTTGCCATTGCGATGTACAATCCGCGCTCAGTGAGCCGGCCGGAAGGATTTGGCCGTGCGCTCGCAGTGCTGAACGAGGCCGGCTGCGGCGAGCGCCTCGTGATCTTCGCGCGCGCGATCAGCGCCGCTGATGAAAAGATCGAAACCGTCAGGCTGAACGAGGCGACGCCCGAGATGGCCGACATGCGCACGCTGGTGATCGTCGGCAACTCGCAGACACGCCGCGTCGGCCGCTGGGTCTATGCGCCGAGGCAGGCCCGATGACCGAGCCACTGCATGATCTCGGCCGCGCTCTCGACCCGCAATCGTTCCGGCAGTTGCGGTCGCGCGATCATGACCACGGGCAGGCCGAGCCTGCGGGCTGCGTCGATCTTGGCGCGCGCGCCGTCGCCGCCCGAATTGCGGGCGACGATCCAGGTGATGCTGCGTTTGCGTATCATCTCCAATTCGCCCTCAAGCGTGAAGGGCCCACGCGACACGACGACGTCCGCGGCGAAGGGCAGCGGCGCCTCGGGCGGATCGACGAATCTCAGCGTGTAGGCGTGCTGCGGCCTGGTTGCGAACGGCGAGATGTGCTGGCGGCCGATGGCGAGGAACACATTGGCCGCCGCCTCAGGCAGTGCGGCGACCGCGGCGTCGACATCCGGTATTTCGATCCAGTTGTCGCCGAGCACTTGCACCCACGGCGCGCGCTCCAGCGCGATCAGCGGCGTGCCGGTTTCCGCGCATGCCGCGACCGCATTGCGGCTCATCTCGGCGGCAAAGGGATGCGTCGCATCGATCACATGGGTGATCTCTTCGCGGCGGATGTAATCGGCAAGGCCGCTGACGCCGCCAAAACCGCCGATCCGCGTCGGCAACGGCTGACCGGCGGGCGCGCGGGTGCGGCCGCCATAGGAATAGATGGCGTCAATGCCGGCACGCGCGATCTCCGCCGCGAGCAGGCTCGCGTCGGCCGTTCCGCCCAGAATGAGGGCGCGCGTCATGGCTGATCCCTGGCTGACCATCATCGGTATCGGCGAAGATGGCCTCGCCGGCCTGTCGGAAGCAAGTCGAAAGGCGCTCGACGACGCCGAAACTGTTTTTGGCGGTGAACGGCATCTTGCACTTGCCGGAGTAACCGGGCGCGGCCGCCCCTGGCCGGTGCCGTTCGATGCGGAGATCGTGCTAAGCCGCCGCGGCCGTCCGACGGCGGTGCTCGCCTCCGGCGATCCGTTCTGGTTTGGCGCCGGCGCGAGCCTCGCCGAGAAGCTGGACGCCGGCGAGTGGATTGCGCATTCCGCGCCGTCGACCTTCTCGCTTGCCGCCGCACGACTAGGCTGGCGCCTCGAAGCAATTAGCTGTCTTGGTCTCCATGCCGCGCCATTCGAGCGTCTCGTGCCGCATCTGGCGCAAGGTGCACGCATCATTTGCCTCGTGCGCGACGCGAAGGCGGCAGGCGATCTCGCGAAATGGCTGACGGCGCGCGGTTGGGGCGCTTCGGCACTCTGGACGCTCACCGCGCTTGGCGGGCCGCGCGAGAGTATCAACGCGCATCGCGCCGACAGCTTCGCAGGCGATCTTGCCGGAAGTCTGGTCGCGGTGGCCGTGGAGGCGAGAGGAACGCAGGGTCTTCCCCGCAGCTCGGGACTATCAGACGATCTCTTCGTCCATGACGGCCAGATCACCAAGCGTCCGGTCCGTGCGCTCGCGCTCTCGGCGCTGGGGCCGCGTCCCGGTGAACGGCTGTGGGACATCGGCGCGGGCTCGGGCTCGATCTCGGTTGAGTGGGCGCTGTGCGGCGGGACGGCGATCGCTATCGAAGCGCGCGAGGATCGCGCCGCGAATATCCGCAGCAACGCGGCTGCGTTCGGGTTGGCACATCGGATCACCATCATTACAGGTGAAGCGCCTGAAGTCCTTGCTGCGCTGGGCGCACCTGACGCCGTCTTCATCGGCGGCGGTCTCGACATCGCGATGTTCGACGCCATCTGGTCGCGGCTCGCATCCGGAACGCGACTCGTAGCGCATGCGGTGACGCTGGAGACGGAAGCGCTGCTTGGCGAGCTGCACCAGCACCATGGCGGCGAACTGATGCGGGTCGAGATTGCACATGCCACTCCGCTCGGCCGCTACCGCTCCTGGCAGGCGGCGCGGCCGGTGGTGCAATGGAGCGCGGTCCGATGAAGGTCGCCGGACTTGGATTCAAAAAGGATGTCACGCTGGCCTCGCTGCGTGAGGCGCTTCTGGCAGCCGGTGGTCCCGAAGGCCTCGCAGCGGTGGCGACGGTCAGCGACAAGGCGGACGCGGAAGTGCTGAAGCAGCTTGCGCGCGAATGCGGCGTGCCGATCAAGGCGGTCCCCGCCGAAATGCTGGCCGGCATCGACACGCCGACCCAGTCAAAATTCGTCGCGGAAAAATTCGGGACGGGATCGGTCGCCGAAGCGGCGGCGCTCGCGGCAGCTGGATCGCGCGCGCGATTGATTGCGACGCGGGTGGTCTCGCAGGATCGCACCGCGACCGCGGCAATTGCGGAAGGGGACGGCGCATGACGGTGCATTTCATCGGCGCAGGGCCCGGTGCCCCTGACTTGCTGACATTGCGCGGCCGCGACCTGATCGCCGCCTGTCCGGTCTGTCTCTATGCCGGCTCGCTTGTCCCCGAAGGCGCGCTGGCGCATTGCCCGCCCGGTGCGCGGATCGTCAACACCGCGCCGCTGTCGCTCGACGAAATCGTCGCGGAGATCGCCGCCGCGCATGCCGGCAGCAAGGACGTCGCGCGGCTGCATTCCGGCGATCTCTCGATCTGGTCGGCGATGGGCGAGCAGCTCCGCCGCCTGCGCACACTCGACATTCCCTACACGGTCACGCCCGGCGTTCCCTCTTTCTCCGCCGCCGCGGCTGCGCTGGAGGTCGAGCTCACGCTGCCCGGCCTTGCTCAGACGGTGGTGCTGACGCGCACGCCTGGCCGCGCCAGCGCGATGCCGGAAGGCGAGAAGCTTGCCGCCTTCGCTGCCACCGGCGCGGTGCTCGCGATCCATCTGTCGATCCATCTGCTCGACAAGGTCGTCGCCGAGCTGACGCCGCATTACGGCGCGGATTGCCCGGTCGCGGTCGTCTGGCGCGCGAGCTGGCCTGAGCAGCGCATCGTCCGCGCCACGCTCGCAACACTCGACGCTGCGGTCGGAGCCGAGATGGAGCGCACCGCGCTTATCCTGGTCGGCAAGACTCTGGGCGCGGCGGATTTTTCCGAGAGCCGTCTCTATGCCGCCGACTATGACCGCCGCTATCGGCCGGTCGGCGCCGAGCCGCGCTTTCCGGAGGTGTCGTGATGGCGGCGGGGCTCGTCATCTCCGCGCCGGCCTCCGGCGTCGGCAAGACCACGCTGACGCTGGCGCTTGCCCGCGCCTGGCGCAACAGCGGATTGCGGGTGCAGTGCTTCAAGAGCGGCCCCGATTACATCGATCCCGCGTTTCATGCAGCCGCGACCGGACGCGCTTCGGTCAACGTCGACAGCTGGGCGATGGATCGCGGGACGATCTCGCATCTCGTCAGTCGCGGCACTGACGCCGATGTCGTGCTGGCCGAAGGCTCGATGGGCTTGTTCGACGGCGTGGCCGCGCGAGGCGTCTGCGGCACCGGGGCGACCGCCGACATTGCAGAGATGCTGGACTGGCCGGTGCTGCTGGTGATCGATCCATCCGGCCAGGCGCAAACGGCGGCGGCGATCGCCGCGGGCCTTCGCGACTATCGTCCCGGCGTGCGGCTCGCAGGCGTCGTGCTCAATCGCGTTGCGAGCCCCCGCCACGAAGCTCTCGTGCGGCATGCGCTGCTGGATGCCGGCATCGCCCTGTTCGGCGCGCTGCCGCGCCATGCCGAGATCAGCCTGCCGAAGCGGCATCTCGGGCTGGTGCAGGCCGAGGAGCAGGCGGAGATCGGCAAGCTGATCGACGAGGCCGCGCGCTTCGTCGCCGAGCATGTCGATCTCGATGCGGTGCTGCAATCGGCTGCCATCTGGTCGCCGCAACCTGCCGCGAGCCACGTCAACGTGACGCCGCCCGGTCAGCGCATTGCGTTGGCCCGTGACGCCGCGTTCTCCTTCGTCTATCCGCATATGCTGGAAGCGTGGCGCGCGGCGGGTGCAGATATCTCGACATTCTCGCCGCTGGCTGACGAGAGCCCTGATCCGGGCGCCGATGTGTGCTGGCTGCCTGGCGGCTATCCCGAGCTGCATGCCGGCAAGATCGCGGCCAATGCGCGCTTTCGCAGCGGCTTGTGTGCTTTCGCCGAAACGCGCCTGGTGCACGGCGAGTGCGGAGGCTATATGGTGCTGGGCACCGCTTTGACCGACGCCGACGGCATCCGCCACGAGATGACGGGCCTGCTCGGCCTGGAGACGAGCTTTGCCAAGCGCCGCATGCATCTGGGCTATCGTCTAGCCGAACTCGCCACGCCGATGCCGGGTCATCAATCCGGTGCACGCCTGCGTGGCCACGAATTCCACTATTCGACGATCCTCGCGCAGCCCGACACGCCGCTGGCGGTCGTGCACGACGCGACAGGCGCGGTCATCGCCGAGACCGGCTCGCGGCGGGGACAAGCCACTGGCACGTTCTTCCATCTGATCGCGGAGGACCGGTGAGCGGTTTTGTGTCCTTCGTCTCCGCCGGCCCCGGCGATCCCGAGCTCCTCACGCTCAAGGGTGCCGCGCGGCTGCGCGAGGCCGACGTCGTGCTCTATGACGATCTTGCTTCGGGCGCGATCCTCGATCTGGCCCGGCCGGGCGCCAATCTTGTTGCAGTGGGAAAGCGGGCGGGACGGGCCTCGACCAAGCAGCACCATGTCAACCGCCTGCTGGTCGACTATGCCGTAACAGGCGCGCGCGTGGTGCGATTGAAGTCGGGCGATGCCGGCATCTTTGGCCGGCTCGAGGAGGAGCTCGAGACGCTGCGTGAAGCGGGCATTGGCTATGAGATCATTCCGGGCGTCACCACGGCCTGCGTCGCTGCGGCCCAGGCCGGCATTCCCCTGACCCGGCGCCATACCTCGCGCCGGGTGCAGTTCATCACCGGCGCGGACGTCACCGGCGAGCTGCCGCCAGACCTCAATTGGGCAGCGCTGGCCGATCCCGAGGCGACGACCGTGGTCTATATGGGCCGGCGGACGTTTCCGGCGTTGGTCGCCAAATTGATCGAGCACGGCCTCGCCCCAACCACGCCGGCGCTGTTTGCCGAATCGCTCGGCCGTCCCGACGAGCGGTTGGTTCGCACCACCATTTCGGAACTTGCCGAGCAGCTTGCGCGGGGCGGAGCGGCCTCCACGGCGGCCGTCATCCTGTTCGGCGCGCTGGCGGGGGATTATCCGTCATGACGCTCTCGGCCGCCCTTCACCCCTTGACGCCCGGCTGGCGAAAGGGGCACACAGGAGAGGCATGGTGCTCCACGCGGCGCAAAGCGCCGGAGCATAATCGGGAATGGGGATGGGCGGACCCAGTTGCGGCGCCCAAAACCCCAGCCGCCCCCGCGACTGTAAGCGGTGAGGGACTTCGATCAGCCACTGGGCCGCAAGGTTCGGGAAGGCCGGAGACTCCCAGTGAACCGCGAGCCAGGAGACCGGCCGTGCACGTTTTGAGGCCAAGGCCGTCGGGTGTGACGGCAAGAAGGATCTGAGCCATGCATATCGAACCCGGACTAGTCTCGGACGCCAAGCTCGTGCTGAGTTACGCAACCGGCATCGCCGTCGGCGGCGTTGCCTTGAAGCTCGCGGTCGAGACCGTGCGCGAGCAGGGTATCACGTCGTTCGCGGCGCGCACGCTCGTCACTACGGGACTTGTATTTATCTTCTTCGAGGTCCTGCCGCACTTCCCCGTCGGTGTCTCCGAAGTGCACTTCATCCTCGGCTCGACCTTGTTCCTGCTGTTTGGCGCTGCGCCAGCGGCCTTCGGCCTCGCATTCGGCCTGCTGTTCCAGGGCATCTTCTTCGAGCCGCCCGACCTGCCGCAATATGGCATGAACGTCACCACGCTGCTGGTGCCGCTGTTCGGGATCCAGGCGATCGCCACGCGGATCATTGCGCGCAACACGGCCTATGTCGATCTGAAGTATCGCCAGGCGCTGGCGCTTTCGACGACCTATCAGGCGGGTGTTATCGCCTGGGTGGCGTTCTGGGCGATTTATGGATCGGGTTTCGGCGCGACCAACCTCGCCAACATCGCGACGTTCGCGGTGTCCTATGCGCTGGTCATCGTGATCGAGCCGCTCGCCGATCTCGGCGTGCTGGCGCTGGCGAAGTCGTTGCGCGGCGTCACCGCATCCAGCCTCGTCACGCCGCGTTTGCACAACGCGGCCTAGAGACAAGCGAACGGGCGGCCGTTATGGCCGCCCTTCGCGGGCACGATGCTCACGCTCTCCCTGATAGGCATCGGTTGCGGCGATCCCGAGCAGCTCACGCGCGCCGCGATCACTGCCATCAACGCGGCCGATCTCGTCCTGATCCCGCGCAAGGGGACGGCCAAGTCCGACCTCGCCGATCTCAGGCGGACGATCTGCGCGGATGTGCTCACCAGCGATAAGAGGCGCGTTGCCGAGTTCGATCTGCCCGTGCGCGACGCCGCTGAAGCGGACTATCGCAAGGGCGTGGACGATTGGCACGATGCCGTGGCTGCGGCCTGGTCGCAGACGATCGCAGATCATCTCAAAGGCGAGGGCAAGGTCGCGCTGCTGATCTGGGGCGATCCCTCGCTTTATGATTCCTCGCTGCGCATCGCGCGGCGGCTCAATCCCTCGCCAAAGATCGAGGTCGTTCCCGGCATCACCTCGATCCAGGCGCTGTGTGCGGCGCATGCGCTGCCGCTCAACGACATCGGCGAACCCTTCCTGGTCACGACCGGACGCCGCTTGCGCGATGGCGGTTGGCCGCAAGGCGTCGATACCGTGGTTGTGATGCTCGACGGCGGCACGGCGTTCCAGTCGCTTGATCCGGAAGGCCTGCACATCTGGTGGGGCGCCTATCTCGGCATGGCCGATCAGATCGTCATGTCCGGCGCGCTGGCCGAGATCGGCCCGCGTATCGTCGCGGTGCGCCAAGAGGCGCGCGAACGGCACGGCTGGATCATGGACAATTACATCCTCAAGCGCAGGCCGTGAGGCAAGCGAGGCAGCATGCTCCCCGAATGGGTCACCCAACAATGCCCCGAGATCTCCGCAGTCCACCGCGAGGCGGCGGTGGCGCGGCAGGCGCAACTGACGAAACCGACCGGCGCGCTCGGCCGGCTCGAGCAGCTCGCGATTGACCTTGCCGGCCTGCAAGCAACCGAGCAGCCGCGCGCGGCGCGGGTACCGATCGTCATCTTCGCCGGCGATCACGGCATCGTCGCGCAGAGCGTCTCGGCCTATCCGCAAGAAGTGACCATCGCGATGCTGGCGAATTTCGCCTCCGGCGGCGCCGCGATCTCGGTGCTGGCGCGTGAGCTGGGCTCAAGCCTGGAGGTCGTCGACGCCGGCACGCTGGCGCAGGAGGAGATGGCTGGAATCGTGACCGACAAGCCGCGGTGCGGCACGCGCGATTTCAGCGTCGACGCTGCGCTCACCCCCACAGAGCTGGCATTCGCCTTCGAAGCCGGCCGACGTGCGGTGACGCGCGCGCAGGGCGGGCAGCCCGAGCTTCTGATCTTTGGCGAGATGGGCATCGGCAACACCACGACATCGGCGGCGATCGCGGCCGGCTTGCTCGGCGTGAGCGCCGCGGAGATCGCGGGCAGTGGCACCGGCATCGACGCGGCCGGCCGTGCGCACAAGGCGCGGGTGATCGACGCTGCGATCGCACGCCATGGCATTGCGGGCGCTTCGCCCGAAAAGATCCTGTGCGCCGTCGGCGGTCTCGAGATCGCGGCCATCTGCGGTGCAATTATCGCGGCTGCACAGCGCCGCATCCCCGTGTTGATCGACGGCTTTATCGTGTCGGTCGCGGCGCTGGCGGCGGCGCGGCTCAACCCCTCGTGCCAGCCGTTCCTGCTGGCCTCGCATCAATCCGCCGAGCAGGGACATCGGCTGGTGCTGCGCGCGCTCAACGTGCAACCGCTGATCAGCCTCGATCTCAGGCTCGGCGAAGGATCGGGCGCGGCCATCGCGCTGCCGCTGGTGCGGTCGGCTTGCGCGCTCCACAACGGCATGGCGACCTTTGCGCAGGCCAATGTGCCTGATCGTCCGGCCTGATCAAATCGTCCGCTGATTGACGCAGACGACGCGCCAGCCGGTCGCGAGCCGGTCGATCCGGGTCAGCGACAGCGGATCGATCACAAAGCCGAGCGCCGCTTGTGGCGTCAGATCCAGCGCGATGCACAGCGCCGCCCGAATCGTGCCGGAATGCACGACGAGCGTTGCGGCCCCGCTGCTGATCTTCAACAGACCCAGCCGGACCCGCGCGACCTGTTCCTCAAAGCTTTCGCCGCCCGGCGGCCGTCCGCGCGCCGCATCGCTCCAGAACCGTGCATAGGCCTCGCCACCGGTCGCGGCGAGTTCGTCATGCCGACGGCCGGTCCAGTCACCAAAATCTTGCTCGCGGAATTCGTCCAGCTGCAGCGGCTCGAGCCCCAGCGCGCGGGCCGTCTCGACCGTGCGCCGCGACGGGCTCGCATAGCTCGCGGCGTCCCGCGGCAGGCGCTGCCGCAGCGCCTCCAGCTGCGCGCGACCGCCGAGATCGGCCGGCGCGTCGGCCGCATGGATCGTCCCCGTGACGCCATCGACGGGCGCATGCCGTATCAGCCAGAGGAAGGTCTCGCCTTCCATGCTTCTCTCCGAGGAAACTGGTCGTTGTGGCAATAACGCCGCAACTGGCACATTGACTCTGTCTGGATCGTAATCCTAGATGCTCGCGACGGTTTCCCCGAGAGGGGATGAAAAGGGAATGCGGTGCGGGGACGTTGTCCCCAATGCCGTGGCTGCCCCCGCAACTGTAAGCGGCGAATCTTGCGTCACGTGCCACTGGGTATCTCGGTCCCGGGAAGGCGACGCAAGGTACTGACCCGCGAGCCAGGAGACCTGCCGTCAGCCGTGGTCACACGCGAAGATGTCGGTCGGGGAGTACAGACATTCGGCTTCATCGGAAGGCTGGGAGCCGGAAGATGGGACCTTGGTTCGCTGTGACGTGCCACTGACGTCATACCGAGGTCCGAGACCGTGTCTCCTGTTCGCATTGTACGACCGCGCGCGTTCCTGCTTGCATCCGCCGCACTCACATCCTTTGCCGTTCTTGATCCCTCCGCCGCGCTGGCGCAGCAGGCTGGTGAACCTCTGCCGCCGGTCGAAGTAACGCCCGCCCAATCCCGCAAGCCGGCCAAGCCCGCCGCGCGGGAGGCGCAGGGCCCACGCCGCGCAGCAGCGCGCCCGCCAGCGGCCGCATCTGTACCGCCTAGGCCTGTCGTGCCGATCGCGGCAGCACAGACGCCGCTCAATACCAATGCCGTCGCCGAAAGCGCCTCGCGCCTCGGCCTGACCGTGCGCGAAACGCCCGCGACCGTGGAGGTGATCTCGGCCGCAACCATGCGTGAGCAGGGCTATCGCACCGTGTCCGACGTCGCGCAGGGAGCGGTGGGCGTCACATCCGGCGACAATCCGGCCGAGCCCTCGGCGTTCTCCATGCGCGGCTTCACCAACAGCCAGATCAACACGCTTTACAACGGCATCAAGATCGGTCCGCAGAACATGACCTCGCGGATCACCGACACGGCCAATCTGGAGGCCGTCGAATTCCTGAAAGGTCCGGCGTCGCTGATGTCGGGCGAGGGCGCCGCCGGCGGCGCGATCAACTTCGTCACCAAGCAGCCGCACACCGGCCCGATCCGGAACGAGGCGGATTTCACCTGGGATTCGCTGAACTCGTTCCGAGCGCACTACGGCTCGGGCGGCAGCACCAATGTGCAGGGGCTGGACTACCGCGTCGACGTCAGCCGTTCCTCGCTCAACGGCTTTGCCGACGACACCAACACCAAGACGCTCGATGTGTCGGGTCAGCTCAACTACCGCATCTCCGATAGCCTCAAGGTCTGGAGCGCGATCGAGTACCGCGAGGATCGCTCGAAAGCCTATTGGGGTGCGCCGCTGGTGCCGATCGCCTTCAGCGGCTCGCATGCGACGACGGGGATCGTTTCCGGCACTTACGTCTCGAACTACAACAAAACCAATCTCGGTGCGGTCACGATCGACGACCGCACCTTCAACACCAACTACAACGTCCTCGATAATAAGAACGTGGCGAAGGAAGTGTGGCTGCGCGGCGGTTTCGAGCTGAAGCTGGCGCCTGACCTGACGCTGAAGAGCCAGGCCTATGGTTATGGCGCAGAGCGCACGTGGTTCAACAATGAGGTCGAGGCATTCAATTCCGGTACCAACATGGTGGACCGTGAGCGCTTCTATGTCGCGCACAGCCAACGCCTGGTCGGCAACGTCACCGACCTGATCTGGAATGCGAATATCGCCGGCTTTGACAATCGCTTGGTCACGACGCTGTCCTCAAGCTATCTTGATTTCGTGAGGCCAGGCGCCGCAAATTTCCCCGGCGATTCCGTTCCGCTGGTCGAACCACCACGCGGCTACTACGGCCTGCTCACCATCCAGCAGCAGACCGCGCGCATCGATAATGAGGCGCTGTCATTCGAGGACCGGCTGAAGCTCACGCGCAGCTTTGCGCTGGTTGGTGGCCTGCGTGTCGAGCATATCGGGCTCGACCGCAATTCGACCGACAAGTTCGGTCTGGAGAAGGCGAACTTCCCGTTCTCGCAGTCCTGGGTCCCGACCACGGGCCGCATCGGCTACACGTGGGAAGCGGTTCCCGGCCTGACCCTCTTCAGCCAATACGCGACCGGCGCCGACATCGCTGCCAACAACATCTTCCTGCTCAATCCGACCGATCCGCTCAACCTGACCACCGCACGCACCTACGAGACCGGCGTCAAGCACCTGTTCTGGGACAACCGGGCGGAGTGGTCGTTCTCGGCCTACGACATCCTGCGCAAGAACGTTTATGCCGCGGCCGGCGGCATGCAGCTCAACCTCGCCGGACGGCAGGAGTCGAAGGGCGTCGAGCTTGCCGCCTCGGTCCGCCCGATCGATCCCCTGCGCCTCTGGGGCAACATCGCCTATGTCGATGCGCGCTACGCCGACTACGATTTTGTCGGCGGCTCGTTCTCCCGCAACACGCCGCCGAACGTGCCGCGCGTCGTCGCCAATGCCGGCGCGTCCTACCGGTTCTTCACGCCCTGGACGGTCGAGCTCGGCATCACCGGTCGCCATGTCGGCGACCGCTACAACACCGATGCCAACACCGTGACGCTGAAGGCCTATACCGTGGCCGATGTCTACGCCTTCGTCGACATCCCAAAGACCGTGTTCAATGCAGTCGACCAAGCCCGCCTGACCTTCCGGGTGCGCAACATCGCCGACAAGCGTTACGCGATCTGGGGCGATCCGTTCTACCCAGACCAGATCCTGCTGGGCGCACCGCGCACCTATGAGATCTCGGCCGCGTTCAAATGGTAGGACGCTGATCGATGATGCGCGCGATCGTCCTGCTGCATCGATGGCTCGGGATCGCGTTCTGCCTGCTGTTCGCGATGTGGTTCGCGACGGGAATCGTGATGCACTTCGTTCCGTTTCCGTCCTTGACGGAAGCGGAACGCTTTGCCGGACTCGTGCCGCTGGCTAGCGCTGAGACCAGGATTGCGGTCGCCGATGCCGTGGCCGCAAGCGGCATCGCGGATGCGACGCGCGTTCGCCTGATCCAGCGCAGCGACGGACCGGTCTATGTCGTCGCGGGGCTGTCGCGCGCGGGCGCAGTCCGCGCCACCGATGGGGTCGACGCGTCGGTCAAATCATTCGACGTCGTGCTGGCCATCGCGCGAGATCACGCCCGCAGCCGTGGGCTCGATGCTGCGCGGGCCACGATCGTTGCGCGCTCGGACTATGACCAATGGAGCGTGCCGAACGGCTTTGACCGCCATCGTCCCTTGTTTCGGGTTGCCCTCGGCGACGCCGCCGGAACGGAGGTCTATGTCTCCTCGCTCACCGGCGAGATCGTCCTGGATACGACGCGCAGCGAGCGGACCTGGAATCTCGTCGGGAGCGTGCTGCACTGGATCTATCCAACGGTGCTGCGAAGCAACTGGCCACTGTGGGATCGCGTGGTCTGGACCTTGTCGCTGCTGGCCCTGATCGCAGCATTGCTGGGCGCCGTGCTCGGGCTTGCGCGGATCAAACCTCGAGGTGGCCAGATCGGCTCGCCCTATCGTGGCTGGCATGCGCTGCATCATCTCATCGGCCTCGCGGCGATGGTCTTCGTGCTGACCTGGATTTTCAGCGGCTGGCTCTCCATGGATCACGGGCGACTATTCTCGCGTGGGCAATTGACCTCGGCCGAATCCAGCGTGATGAACGCCGCACCGAACTGGACGGCTGCCCCATCGATCGATCGGCAGCCTGGAGCGCCGTCGGCCCGTGAGACCGAATGGTTTGCATTCAACGGCACTCTCTATCGGCGGGATCGGACGGGCCTTGCCGCTCAGACCTTGATCAAGGCAGGGGATGCGCCCCGCGATCGACCAACGGGATCTCTGGATGTGCACGAGGTCGAGAGGCTGACAACGCGCCTCGCAGCCGGCTGCGCAGTACCGTCCGTGCTTGCCGACAACGACAACTATCCCGCGCAGTCCACCGTCCCGGGTGCCCCGGTCTACCGCTCCTGCTGCGGCGACCTCTGGTTCGACATCGACGGCGCGGACGGCAATTTGCTGCAAAGGCTGGATTCGTCGCGGCGGGTCTATCGCTGGTTCTACGGCGCACTGCACACGCTGGATTTTCCGGTCCTGGTCGCGCATCCGTTGCTGCGTGACGGCTTGGTCGTCGGGCTCTGCGCCCTCGGCTTTCTGTTCTCCATCACGGGCATTGTCATCGGCTGGCGCCGCCTGCGTCCCTCGTTTGCAGCCTGAGGCCTGGAGTGAGGTCGCGATGCGTTGAGCGGGCAAAACCACCGCTTACTGATCGTACAATAAAGAGAGGCTGAGCCGACTGGCATGCATAGCTCATGAGCACTCGCAGGGCCCTTAGCGCCGGTCTATCGCCTGCAAATTAGACAGTCCGTGCGCGGCGCGTGGATTGCACTGCAGCGGATGCGGCGTTTTGTCCGCGAAAATGCGTGGTGCGCCGCACTTTTCTCGCGTGGAACGATCCACACCGGCGTGCACTCCCTGCGGGCAGCGCTGCACTAAAATGTGCCTCCGCGCGTCCTGCCCGTCGCGGGCTGGTCCAATGCGTTGCGACAACTCTGGCCCTATCCCGAGCCCATCGCTCTGTCGCACGCTCGCAAGCGGTGGCATGACAGGGGATGATGATGAGCGCTCTCGGTTTGCGATTGAACCTGGCGATGGACGGGAAGGACCCGGCGTCCGGTTCGAACGTCGTTCGCAGCTGACCCACACATGAGCACTGACGAAAATCACTGGGAGGTCGGCACCGACATCGGCGGCACCTTCACCGACATCATCGCAATCCGGCACTCCCCCGCGGAGGCGCGGATCGCGAAAGTGCCGTCGCGACCTCAGGCTCCGGTTCAGGCGATGCTGGAGGCCATTGAGGCGGTCGGCCTGCGCAAGAGCGAGGTCAAGCGCTTCGTCCACGGCACCACGCGTGTGACCAACGCCATCGTCGAGGGACGGCTGCCGAAAGTGGCGCTGGTGGCGACCGAAGGCTTTGCCGACGTGCTGGAGATCGCGCGCTATCGCCGCCGCGATCTTTATCGTCTCGATGTCCCGCCGAAATCGCCGCCGCTGGTGCCGCCGGAACGATGTTTTGGCCTTGCCGAGCGCCTCGACCACGAGGGAACGGTGCTGAAGGCGCTGGATGAAGCGGAGATCGAGCGCCTGGTCGCCTGGCTGAAAGCAACCGGCGTTCTGAGCGTCGCGGTCGCACTGCTTCACGCCTATGCCAATCCCGTCCACGAGAAGATGCTCGGCGAGCGCCTCAAGGGCGTCGTTGCCCACGTTTCGCTGTCGCACGAGGTCAATCCCGAGGCGCGTGAATATGAGCGGACTTCGGCGACCGTGTTCAACGCCGCCGCCATGCCGATCGCGGTGGAATATCTGAGCGAGCTGGAGCAGCGGCTGCCGATCGGCCCCGGCCTGCAGGTGTTTCATTCGGCCGGTGCCATGGTCCCGATCTCGGCCGTGAAGCGGCGGCCGCTGGTGATGGCCATGTCGGGCCCCGCGGCCGGCGTCTCCGCATCGGTCAGCATCGCGCGTCAGCTCGGCACGTCGCGTATGCTGACGTTCGACATGGGCGGGACAACGACCGACGTCTGCCTGATCGTCGATGGCCAGGCCGAGATGACAGACGGCCGCATGCTCGGCGACAAGCCGCTGCGCCAGCCGATGCTTGCGGTTCACTCGATCGGCGCGGGCGGCGGCTCGATCGTGCGCAATGGTCCCGGCGGCCTGACCGTCGGACCGGAAAGCGCCGGCTCCGAGCCGGGACCGGCCTGCTACGGCCGCGCAGGTACCGAGCCGACCATCACCGACGCCAACGCCGTGCTCGGCTATCTCAATCCCGAAACCAGGCTTGGCGACCGGATCGGAATCGACATCAGGGCAGCTAATGACGTCATCGCGCCGATCGCGCGCGCGTTGGGGCTGAGCCTGACCGAAACCGCGCTCGGCATCATCAAGGTCGCGAATGCGACAATGGCGCGTGCGCTCCGCCGCGTCACAGTCGAGCGCGGCATCGACGGACGCGACTGCACGCTTCTCGCTTTCGGCGGTGGTGGCCCGATGCACGCCGCGGGTCTTGCCGATCTCTACGGGATCGCCGAGGTCGTCGTTCCCAGCGCATCGAGTGCGTTTTCGGCGCTGGGTTGTCTCACCGCCGACTTCAGCTTCCTCCAGCAGCAAACCCTGCGCGCTGCGCTTGACGGCATCGATCTCGCCCGCGTGTCCGAGCGGATCGGGGTGCTGATCGACGATGCGTCGGCGCCGCTCATCGCCAACGGCGTTGCCGCGACCGAGATTCAGATCGAGCTGGTGGCCTTGATGCGCTACGCGGCGCAGAACGACGCTATTCCGGTGCCGTTCGCGCGACCGCTCGATGTTATCAGGCTGAAGAAGGATTTTCTGGCCCGGCACCATGAGCTGTTCGGCTATGCGACGAGCGAGAGCTGCGTCATCGAATCCGTGCGGGTGCAGGCACGCCGTCCCTCGAGCACCGTCGTGAGCCGGCCGGCCACCGCGGTCAGGACGGTATCCACCGGCGAGCGCAGCTGCTCGTTCGACGGCTTTCACGACGTCGCGACAAGCATCATCGATCGCGCTTCGCTGACCGAGATCGTCAGCGGCCCGGCCATCATTGAAGACGCATGGTCGACCGTGGTGGTCCCGCCCGGCTGGCAGGCAAGGCCGGATGTTTCAGGCAATTTGTTCCTGACGCGGAGGGCCGCATGAAGCTCGATCCGTTCGTCGTCGAGGTCATCAGGCACGGGCTCTCGGCCGCGGCCGAAGAGATGAGCCTGGTGATGACGCGCTCGGCCCGTTCGCCGCTGCTGCGCGAGGCCGGCGATCTTTCGTCGGCGATCACGGACGGCCGCGGCGACCTGGTCGGGCAGGGCCGCGACATCCCGATTCATCTCGGCGCAATGGCCTATACGGTCCTCGAATTGCTGAAGGTGGTGCCGCGGGACAGCCTGAACGAAGGCGATGCACTGATCTACAATGTCGGCCCGCTCGGCGGCAATCATCTCAACGACGTCAAGGTCGTGCGCCCCGTCTTCGTCGACGGCGAGATCGTGGCGTTCGCGGTCAGCCTCGCGCACTGGCCGGATATCGGGGGAACATGGCCCGGCAGCTATTTTGCGAAAGCCATCGACACCTTCCAGGAGGCGATGCGAATTCCGCCGGTTCTGATCGCCACGGCAGCCGGCGTCAATACGCCGATCGTGCAGCTGCTCAAGGCCAATGTTCGCGATCCCGAATCCTGCGAGGGCGATCTTCTCGCCCAGATCGCCGCAACGAAAGCCGGCGAGAAGCGCATCGTCGAGCTCTGCCGCGAGCACGGCAAGGCGGTCTTCACGGCGGCGCAGGCGCGCCTGCATGATCTCTCCGAAATCGAGATGCGCGAGGCGTTGCGCGATTTGCCTGACGGTGTCTACGAGGGCGAGGATTATCTGGACGACGGCGGCGTCGACGACGCGCCCGCGCGCATTCATGTCAAGATCACCATTGCGGGCGACGAAGCAATCTTCGACCTCTCGGGTAGCTGCGACCGCGTCTCGAATTTCTGCAACACGACACCGTTCATGGCGCGCTCTGCGGTGGCCTATGCCGCGCGCATCATGAGCGGGCGCGACATGCACCAGAACGCGGGCGCGCTGCGGCCGCTGACCATCATCACGCGCCCGGGCTCGATCCTGGAGCCGGGATGGAATGCCTCGGTTGCGGCCGGCAATCACGAGACCTCCATGCGCATCGTCGATGCGATCTTCCGCGCCATGCAGGACACTATTCCCGAACGTCTGTCGGCGGGCGGGGCGACAACGGCCGGCGTCTTGTTTTTTGCCGAGCCGCGGCAGAACGGTTCATGGAAGATGCTCTACGAGGTCCACGGAGGTGGCGAGGGCGCGCGGCACGATCGCGCCGGCATCTCCGCGACGCGGGTGCATCTGTCTAACACATCGAACACGCCGGTCGAGGTGATCGAGGCGAATTACGCGATCCAAGTCGAGCAACAGGCCATTCGCTGGCAGTCCGGCGGCGCCGGCGCGCATCGCGGTGGGGACGGAGTCGTGCGCACCTATCGCATCCTGGCGCCGTCGATGCATCTGACCACCTGCATCGAGCGCATGGTGATAGCGCCGTTCGGCATGCAGGGCGGCGAGCCCGGCAAGGCCTGCCGCATCTCGCTGATCCGGCAGGGCGCGAGCGTCGCGATCGACGGCAAATCGAACCTGGTGCTGCAGCAAGGCGATCTCGTCACGATCGAGACCTGCGGCGGCGGTGGCTACGGCGTAGAGGCTGCGCAATGAAGGGATTGCGATGAGCAGATTGTTGCGAACCGGGCTCAACGCGGGCGACAGTGCGCCCATGGCCGTGGTCGGCGGCGAGGGCGTCTATTTTCATCTGTCGGATGGTCGCAAGCTCATCGACGGCAGCAACACCGGCGGCGGCCTCGGACATCGTCATCCCGCGATGGTGGAGGCGATCCGCCGCGCCGCGGATACGCCCGTCGTGAACGAGGGGTGGACCTGGGTCGGCCGCGAGCAGGCTGCGGACGATTTAATGGCCATCGCGTTCAAGGGTGAGGAGGATTGGGTCGGTGCGGTGCGCTTCTGCATCAGCGGCAGCGAGGCCAACGATATGGCGCTGTCGCTTTGTCAGGCGCTGACGCAGCGGTCCGCGCTGGCAACGCGCGAGCGCGCCTATCACGGCATCACCGGCCTGTCGCGCAGCATGACGGTGCAGCCGCAATGGCATGGCGGCCTCGCGGTGCACTCGGGCGGCTCGAAGCTGCCGGCACCGATGGCGCCGGTGCGGATATTGCCGGCCCCGGATGGCGCGATCTACGGCGCGCCGGCCAACAACACCCCGCCCAGCGAATATCTGGCCGATGCCACGCGCCTGCTTTCGGACACGGCGGCGACGATCATCGACTACACGCAGGGCGGCATCTATTACGACGGCGCCTATCAGGACGAGGTGGCGCGGTGCGCGCGGCAGGCTGGCTCCTACTGGATCGCCGACGAAGTGGTGACTGGTGCGGGCCGCGCCGGGCGCTGGTTCGCGTTCCAGGGCGCCGAGAGCCGTCCTGACATCGTGACGCTGGGAAAATCGCTCGGTGGCGGCGCGGCGGCGGTAGCCGCGGTCGTCGTGTCGAAAGATATCGTCGAACGGCTCAAGGGCGCGAGCTGGCAGAATTACGGCACGCTGCGCGGCCATCCGATCAGCATGGCCGCCGTCAGCGCCTATCTGAAGGTTGTGAGCGAAGAGAAAATCTTGGAGCACGTGAAGAGGCTCGAAAAGCTGTTCACCCGCCGCCTGCTCGCTATCGCGCAGAAACATCCAAGCGTGCAGCGCGTGGCGGGGCAGGGGCTGCACTGGACCGTGGAGCTGCACGGGCCGGACTGGCGCTCCTGGCATGCCGACACCACCGAGGTGCCGATCGCCTCGCGCGTCGCGGAGCGGGCGCTGGCGGCCGGTGCCGTGATCGGGACCAGCGGTGAGCAGACCTCGCTGTTCCTCGCACCGCCGCTCGTGATCTCCGAGCATGAGGCCGAACAGCTTCTGGACGCGCTGGACCACGGTCTCGATCTTGCCGATGCGGAACAGACATGAGGGTGCAGCGCACACGATGCCGATGTACAGGCGCCGGCTGGAAAGTCCGGTCGATGCGGCGTTATGCTGCCGCGCGCCGGCACATTATTGAAATTTTAGCTTGGCCCAAGACATCACCAGGAAATCGCTGATGCGTATCGTCAATGTTGCCGCCGCCCAGATGGGTCCAATCCAGAAAGCCGACAGCCGCGAGGCCGTGGTCAAGCGCATGATTGCGCTGATGGAGGAGGCCAAGAGCAAGGGCGCCGACCTGATCGTCTATCCGGAACTGGCGCTCACGACCTTCTTCCCACGCTGGTACGTCGAGGACCGGGCCGAGTTCGACAATTGGTTCGAGCGCGAGATGCCGAATGCGGCGACCCGGCCGTTGTTCGAGCGCGCGGCGCAGCACCAGATGGCGATGAATTTTGGTTATGCGGAGCTGACGCCCGACGGCCATCATTTCAACACTGCGATCCTGACCGACAGATCCGGCAAGATCGTCGGCAAATATCGGAAGATCCATTTGCCCGGCCATGTGGAATACGACACCAAGCGCTCGCACCAGCATCTGGAGAAGCGTTATTTCGAGCCGGGCGATCTCGGCTTCAACGTCTGGCGCGAGCTGGGCGGTATCATCGGCATGGCCGTCTGCAATGACCGGCGCTGGCCCGAGACGTATCGCGTAATGGGCTTGCAGGGCGTCGAGATGGTGCTGATCGGCTACAACACGCCGTCCGTGAATGCGGAGAGGAGCGATGAGGGCGTCGAGAAACGCCTGTTCCACAACCGCCTCTCGGCGCAGGCCGGCGCCTATCAGAACGCGACCTGGGTGGTCGCGGTGGCCAAGGCCGGTAACGAGGACGGGCACCCGCTGTTTGGCGGCAGCCTGATCGTCGATCCCAACGGCGAAATCGTCGCCGAAGCGAAGACGGAGGAGGACGAGCTGCTGGTCCACGCCTGCGACCTCGACGCCACCACCTTCGGCAAGACCACGATCTTTAATTTCGCCCAGCATCGCCGTATCGAGCATTACGGGCTGATCACCAACCGGACCGGCGCGGTGCCGCCGCCGGAGAAGTGACGGCGATGGCTGGCCAGAGCACATCGGGCATATCCTTGCGCGAGCTCGATCCGCGCGATCGCTACAAGCTGCTCTGCGGCGTGGTGGTACCGCGGCCGATTGCGCTGGTGACGACGCTCGATGCGAACGGGGCGGTGAACGCCGCGCCCTTCAGCTTCTTCAACGTGTTTTCGGAGAGCCCGGCGCTGATCGTGCTTGGGCTCCAGCACAAGCCGGATCACAGCCCCAAGGACACCACCCGCAACATCCATCGTGACGGCGAGTTCGTCGTTCACATGGTGGACGAGGCGCTGTCGGTGGCGATGAACGATTGCGCGGTGGATTTTCCGTCCGGTGACAGCGAGGTCGCTGCGGCAGGGCTGGCGACACTTCCCTCAATCGACGTGAAGGTGCCGCGCCTCGCCGCGGCCCCCTTTGCGCTCGAATGCCGGCGCCATGTCGCGCTGACCTTCTCGCCCGATCGGGAACTGCTGGTCGGCGAGGTGCTCCGGATTCACGCCCGCGAGGGCCTCGTCGACGAGGCCAATATGTATGTCGACCTCGACGCCTACCGGCCGATCGGTCGCATGTTCGGCAATCTGTACACGACGCAGCGGGACACGTTCGCGCTTGTCCGCGAGAGCCACGCGCAATGGCTCGCGCGGCAGGACGCCAAAGAGCTGAAGGACGCCTAGTGATTCGAGAACTGCACCGTACCCAGCGCCATCGTGACAGCCGCCTGTGTCGGGTCGATCACGGGGATGCCGAGCGCGTCTTCCAGGGGACGGCGATGGCGCGCCATGCCGGCGCAGCCCATCACGATGGCGCGGGCGCCGTCCTCGTCGCGCAGCGCGCGGCCGATTTCGATCATCCTGGCCAGCGTGCCTTCGCCCGAGGCGGTTTCCGCGACGCTCATGTTGAGCGGCCGCTCGCCGGCAAGGCGGTCGGTCAGTCCCATCTGCCTGAGATAGCGCATGTGACGCGGGATCGAGCGCTGGGCGATCGCGATGACGCCAAACGTTTCCGCGCGGGCCAGCGCCGTCAGTACGCCGCACTCGGCGATGCCGAACACGGGGCGGTCAGTGCCTTCGCGGCAGACCTGAAGCCCGGGATCGCTGTAACAGGCGATGACAAAGGCAGCCGAGCTGTTGTCGCCCTCGACCAGCCGGCGCAGCGGCATGGCGACGCCATCGACATCCGCCTGGCTTTCAATGCCGAACGGGCCCTCGGCCAGCGTCTGGCAGACCAGTTCTGGGCCGCCCTCGAAGCCGAGCGGCTTCAGCGCGTCCTCCAGCCCCTGCGTCACCGCAGGGTTGGAATTTGGATTGATGACGAGAATGCGTGGTCGGGACATGCTGGTCTTCCTGCAAAATTTCGATCACTTGGCTTGAGCCTATCATGGAGTGCCTCATGACTGAACCCGCTTACGACCTGATCATTCGCGGTGGGCGCGTCGCGACGACAACGGACGTCTTTGAAGCGGATGTCGCCATCTCCGGCGAGACCATCGCCGCTATCGGGCGCGGGCTTCCGCCTGCGAAGCGCGAGATCGACGCGCGCGGCAAGCTCGTTCTGCCCGGCGGCGTCGACAGCCACGCCCACATCGAGCAATTGTCCGCTGCCGGCATCATGAACGCCGACACCTTCGAGAGCGCGACCGTCTCGGCCGCTTTCGGCGGCACGACCACGGTGATCCCGTTTGCCGCCCAGCATGTCGGCATGAAGCTGCCGCAGGTGGTGGAGGATTATCACGCCCTCGCCAAGAAGGGCGCCGTGATCGATTACGCCTTTCACATGATCATCGCCGATGCGACCAGGGAAACGGTCGAGGAGCATATTCCGGCGCTGGTGAAGCAGGGCCATGCCTCGATCAAGATTTTCATGACCTATGACCGGCTCAAGGTGGACGACGAGCCGTTGCTGGACATCCTTCTTGCCGCGCGCCAGTCCGGCGCGATGTTGTGCGCCCATGCCGAAAACCACGGTATCATCGCCTGGATGGTGAAGCGCCTGCTCGCGCGCGGCTACACCATGCCGAAATACCACGCCGTCAGCCACGCCCGGGTGTCGGAGGCGGAAGCCTTTACCCGGCTGATCGGCATGGCGGCGTTGATTGACCAGCCCATCATGATCTTCCATGTCTCGACTGCCGAAGGCGCCAAGGTCATCCGCGACGCGCGTGGGCAAGGCTTGAAGGTGTTTGCCGAAACCTGTCCGCAGTATCTGTTCCTGACCGCTGCCGATCTCGACAAGCCCGGGGCGGAAGGCGCCAAGTGGATGTGCAGCCCACCGCCCCGCACGCACTCGGATCAGGAGGCGTTGTGGCAGGCGCTGTCGCTCGGCGATCTTCAGACCATCTCGTCGGATCACGCGCCGTATCGTTACGACGAGACCGGCAAGCTGCGTGCCGGTCCAAATCCCAATTTCAAGCAGGTCGCCAATGGCCTTCCGGGGCTGGAGTTGCGGCTGCCGCTACTGTTCGACGCAATGGTGTCGAAGGGACGGTTGGGCCTGGAAAAGTTCGTCGAACTGACTTCGACCGCGCCGGCCAAGATCTACAATCTGCATCCGCGCAAGGGCTCGATCGCAATCGGCGCCGATGCCGATATCGCGATCTGGGATCCCAATCGCGAGACCGTGATCGCCGACGAGATGATGCACGACCTCGCCGGCTATACGCCGTTTGCGGGACGCAAACTGAAGGGCTGGCCGGTGTCGGTGCTGTCGCGTGGTCGGGTGATCATCGACGGCAACAAGTGCCTCGCGAGCGCTGGCAGCGGCCAGTTCCTGGCACGCAGCGGTGGCGAGGCGGCCAAGCCGACGGGGCGGCTCGTCGCCGACATGGATCCCGAGCGGAATTTCGGAGCGAAACTGCTGTGACGGTGGATCGCGCGCGATGAGGATCGTCATCTTCGGCGGCACCGGTTTTGTCGGCCTCAACGTTGCGGAGGCGCTGCTTGCGCGTGGGCATGACGTGACGCTGTATGACCGTGCAGAGATGCCGTCTTCGGCACGACGGTCTCTTGCCGATTATGGCGCACGGCTCAAAGCCGTGCAGGGCGATATCACCGACGCAGATGCCATCGATGCCCTCATCGCCGAAGGCGTTGATGCGATCGTGCTCGGCGCGGCGATCACAGCCGGTGATGAACTGGAGAGAGCATCGATTGCGCGCGTTCTTGAGATCAACGTGATGGCGCAGATCCCGATCCTGCTCGCCGCGATCCGTCATGGCGTGCGCCGGGTCGTCAATCTCTCGTCGGCATCGGCCTACGGCGCCGCGGGCGCGCGGGTCGAGGTTCTCGACGAGGAAACGCCCTGCGATCCGGTCTCGTTCTATGCCATCAGCAAGTTCACATCGGAGCGATCGGTTGCGCGTCATGCCGAGCTCTTCGGCGGCAATTTCCTGAGCGTACGGCTGAGCGCCCTGTTCGGACCGTGGGAGCGACCGAGCTCCGTGCGCGACACGCCAAGCCTCCAGTTCCAGATCTTGGCTGCGTTCGCCCGCGGGGAGCCGGCGATCATGCCCGAAGCAGGCATGAGGGACTGGATCTACGCGCCGGATGCGGCCGAGGCCGTCGCACTGCTGATCGAGGCCGAGCGGCCGCGCCACCAGCTCTACAACATCTCCAGCGGTGGGCTATGGCCTGCGCTGCAGTGGGGCGAGGCCTATGCAGCGTTGCATCCCGGCCTGGAGTGCCGCCTCGCGGCGCCGGGCGAGAACACCGTCATCAAGCTGCATGGGCCCTATCGCGCGCCGCTGTCGGTGAACCGGATGGCGGATGAATTTGGCTGGCGCGCTCGGTTCGGCTGCGCCGAGTCGGCGGCCGCGATGAGCGCCTGGCTGACGCAGCACAAGGAGTGGATCTGACATGCGGCTGCAGGGGCGCACGGCCATCGTTACGGGAGCCGGCTCCGGCATCGGCCGTGCCAGCGCGAAGCTGTTCGCGGAGGAGGGCGCGCATCTCGCTCTGGTGGATCGCGATGCCGCGGGACTCCAGGAAACGTTGAGCCTGGTTGGCGAGGCCATGACGCATGTTGGCGACGTCGGCGATGCCGATTTCGCCGAGGCCGTTGCAAACGACGTCGTGGCACGGCACGGCCGGCTCGACATTCTCATGACCGCGGCCGGATTCTCCTGCGGCGGCACCGTGTTGACGACGGACCCTGCCGATTGGGACGCGGTGTTCCGCACCAATGTCGGTGGCACCTGGCTGTGGGCGCGAGCGGCGGTACCGCAGATGCAGCGGCAGAACAGCGGCTCGATCATTACGCTGGCATCGCAGCTCGCGATTGCCGGCGGCAAGGGCAACAGCGCCTATATCGCGGCCAAGGGCGCGATCGTCAGCCTGACGCGGACGATGGCGGTGGATTTCGCAACCGACTGCATTCGCGTCAACGCGATTGCGCCCGGTGCGATCGACACGCCGATGCTTCGCCGCAGCTTTGTCCGACACGACAATTCAGACGAGGTGCGCGAAACCTCCCGCAAGCGCCATGCCATGAAGCGGTTCGGCCAGGCCGAGGAGATCGCGCAGGCCGCGCTACATCTCGCCAGCGATGCGTCCTCGTTCACGACCGGCACCGTGATGGTGGTCGACGGAGGCTGGCTCGCGGCATGAGTGATGCGCTGACAGAGTTCGAAACGAACGTTCGCGCTGATCTCGCGCGGATCGCGCATCCCGGTGCCGCCTGGCTCGAACCGAAGACGGGACCGGACGGCAAGCTGGCGCTGGATGTGCTCGTGATCGGAGCCGGCCAATCCGGCATCGCCATCGGCTTCGGCCTGATGCGCTCCCGCGTCAGCAACATCCTGGTGCTGGACAAGGCCGAGGAGGGGAAGGAGGGGCCATGGCTCACCTATGCCCGCATGCCGACGCTGCGCAGTCCGAAGGACTATACGGGACCTGACCTCGACATCCCGAGCCTGACTTATCAATCCTGGCATGAGGCCCGCTTCGGCAAGGAAAGCTGGCAGACGCTGAACCTGATCCTGAGGGAGCATTGGGCTGAGTATCTGCTCTGGCTACGGCGCACGATCGGCTTGCCCGTGCGCAACGGGAGCGAGCTTCTGGAAATCCGGCCGGCGGCAGATGGTCTACTGGCTGCACGCGTGAAACATGGCGATGGCGTCGAGACGCTCCATGCGCGCAAGGTCGTGCTGTCGACCGGGCAGGAGGGGATGGGGAACTGGATGATCCCCGAACCGCTGAGCCATCTGCCGGTGAGCTCGGTCGCAACCGTCGTCGACGACATTGATTTCGAAAATCTTCGCGGCAAGCGCCTCGCCGTGATCGGCGCCGGCGCATCTGCCTTCGATAATGCGGCAACTGCGCTGGAAGCGGGCGCGGCGGAAGTGCATCTGCTGTGTCGGAGGGCACAGATCCAGCTGATCCAGCCCTATCGCTGGCTGACCTTCCGCGGCTTTCTGCGCCATCTCAGCGATCTCGACGATGCCTGGCGCTGGCGCTTCATGCGCACCATTCTCGAGATGCGCGAAGGCTTTCCGCAGCCAACTTACGATCGCTGCGCAAATCACGCCAATTTCACATTGCACGAGGGCGCGCCGATCGAGGCCGCGCGCGAGACCGGCGAGGGCATCGAATTGCAGACGCCGCGCGGCGTCATCGCAACGGATTTCGTCATCTGCGGCACCGGCATCGACATGGATTTTGCCGGCCGTGGCGAGCTGCGCGCATTTGCCGGCAATATCGCAACCTGGGCGGACCGCTACCTGCCCCCGGAGAGCGAACGCAACGCGCGGCTCGGCCGCTTCCCCTATCTTGCCGACGATTACGCCTTCACCGAACGTGTCGCGGGCGAGACGCCGTGGATTTCAGACATCCATCTCTTCGCCATCGCCTCCACCATGAGTTTTGGTCCGTCGGGATCGTCGATCAACGCGATGACGACCGCGGTGCCGAAGCTGGTGAACGGACTGACGCGCGGTCTGTTTCGTGCCGATGTCGAACGACACTGGGCCTCGCTCCGCGCCTATGACGTGCCGCAGGCCGTGGTCACGCGGCCAGCGCGAAACATGGAGGAATCGCGATGATCGTCCATGCGCCGCCGCGACAAAGCGTCCACAAGAGCGCATCATAAGACTGGCGCGCAACTTGCTTGTTTCTTAACCTGCCTTGCTGGCGTTCTTGTCGAGATTTTTGGGGAAAACAAATGCGTTTTGTGTCTTTCAGGTCGGCATCCTCCGTGCTCGCCACCACCGCGTTGTTGCTCATCGCCGCAGCGCCTTCGCAAGCGCAAACCAGGGCCGAGACGCTGCGCTATGTCACCGGCGCATCCGTCAACACGCTCGATCCCAACATTCCGGGCTCGACGCGCGAATCCTTCGCGCTGAGCATGAGCACTTACGACCGCCTTGTGGCGTTCGGCCGCAAGCAGCTCAACGGCAAATGGGTGTTCGATCTCGACAAGATCACCGGCGAACTCGCCGAATCCTACGACGTCAGTCCCGACGGGCTGAAGTTGACATTCCGTCTGCGCAAGGATGCCAAGTTCCAGGACGGCTCGCCCGTGACCGCCGAGGACGTGAAATGGTCGCTCGATCGCTGCGTCACCGCGCCCATCCTCGGCAAGGCACAATTGCTGACGGGATCGCTGACGTCGGCCGACCAGTTCAAGGTGATCGATCCCCTCACGATCGAGGTGACGCTGCCGAAACCCGACAAGCTCGCGCTGCCGAATCTGGCTACAGTCTACCCGCTGATCATCAACTCCAAGGTTGCCAAGGAGCATGCGACCCCGGAAGATCCCTGGGCCACCGCCTGGCTGAAGGAGCACACTGCCGGCAGCGGTGCTTATGTGATCGAGAGCTTCAAGCCCGGCGAGCAGGTGATCATCAAGCGCAACGAGGCCTGGAACCGCGGCTCGCCCGACAAGCCGGCTTTTTTCAAGCGCGTGATCGTGCAGTCCGTGCCGGAGCCCGCGACCCGCGCCAATCTTGTCGAGCGGGGCGACGCCGATCTCGTCGTCGATCTCCAGGCCAGCGACGTGCAGTCGCTCGAGGCCAAGGGCAAGCTCAAGGTGGTCTCGACGCCGCAATACAATTCGATCACCTTCGTCTCGATGAACAACCAGATCCCGCCTTTCGACAACGTCAACGTCCGCCGAGCCATCGCCTTCGCGCTGCCCTATGAGGACATGTTCAAGGCGGCCCTGTTCGGCCGCGGGGCCCCGCTGTTCGGTGCGACTTGGCCGGATGGCAAGCCGCTGAACGGCATCTATCCGTTCCAGGCGCCGGTGAAGACCGATCTCGACAAGGCGAGGGAATATCTGAAAGCCGCAGGACTCCCGGAGGGGTTTTCGACCACCTTCAGCTTCAACGTCGGTCAGGCCTCGACCGCGGAGCCGATGGCGGCTCTCGTGAAGGAATCGCTTGCCAAGATTGGGATCAAGGTCGACATCCAGAAGCTGCCGGATGCGCAGATGTCGACGCAGATCAACGAGAAGAAGCTGCCTTTGTTCACTGAAGGCATCGTCGCCTGGCTGCCCTCGACCGATTACTTCTACCGCAACTTCTACACCGGCAATCAGCGCTGGAATTACAGCTCGATCAACAATCCTGAGCTGGCCGCAATCGCGCAGGAGGCCCGCTTCGAGCCCGACAAGGCCAAGTACGAGGAGGATGGCCGCAAGCTCAACGCGATCCACTTCAGCGAAATGCCGCAGATCCCGCTGTGGCAGCCGAACCAGGACGCCGTGATGGCCTCGTCGATCGAGGGCTATACCTACGAGTTCCATCGTCAGGTCGATTATCGCGACGTCAGCCGCAAGTGATGTCCGTAAGCCAGAGGCTCTGAAAGGTGATGACCGGTCTTGGTGCGACGGTGGTGCGGGCGGGGAGGCGGCTTATGTCGTCGCTGCCGGCGTTGTTCGGCGTGCTGGTCTTCACCTTTCTCCTGATGCGGGTCCTTCCCGGAGATCCCGCGGTGTTCTTCGCCTCGGGACCCAATGCCGGCAAGGAGGAGATCGAGCAGATCCGCAAGCAGATGGGGCTCGACAAGTCGGTGCCGGAGCAGCTCGTGTTCTATCTCTCCGATATCGGCCGCGGCAATCTGGGCCGCTCCATGATGACGGGGCAGCCGGTCTTGAAGGACCTTCGCGAACGGCTGCCGGCCTCGCTGGAGTTGACCTTCACGGCGCTCCTGATCGCGCTGATCGCAGCGGTGCCGCTCGGCGTGGTCGCAGCCTTGAAGCCGGGATCGCTGGTCGATCACGGCGTGCGACTGTTCTGCGCGCTCGGCGTCTGCGTGCCGACCTTCGTCTCGGGCCTGCTGCTGATCTATGTGTTCTACTATCTGCTCGGTCTTGCGCCTGATCCGACCGGGCGGATCGACGTCTTCACCTCGCTGCCGCCGCAGCGCACCGGGTTTCTGTCGGTCGATTTCCTGCTCGCGGGCGACATCGAGGGCTGGTGGGCGGCCTGCAAGCAGTTGATCCTGCCGGCCGTGAGCATGGCCCTGTTCGTGATCGCGCCGTTGGCGCGGATCACACGAGCCTCGATGCTGGTCTCGCTCGGCAGCGATTTCGTGCGCACCGCGCGCTCGGTCGGATTGTCCTGGCAGAAGGTCGTCGTCACCTATGCGCTGCGCAATGCGATCCTTCCCGTCATCACCATTGCCGGCATCGTGTTCTCGACCATGCTTGGCGCGAACGTCCTGGTGGAGAAGGTGTTCTCCTGGCCGGGCGTCGCCTCCTACGCGCTCGATGCGCTGCTGTCGTCCGACTATGCGCCGGTCCAGGGTTTTGTGCTGCTGATGGCTGGCATCTTCGTGCTGGTCAATCTCGTGGTCGATATCTGCTACGGCATCGCCGATCCCAGGGTGTCGATCGGATGACCAGCGCAACCCTCCGCCATTCGGTCTGGATTTTGCGTGGCAACCCGCTGACCGGTGTCGCCGCGGCGGGCGTCCTTCTGTTTGTCCTGGTCGCGATCTTCGGACCGTGGCTGGTGCCCTATGATCCCGTCGTCTCCAATGTCTCGGAGGCCCTGCAGCCGCCGAGCGCGGCGCATCTGGCCGGCACCGACCAGCTCGGGCGCGACGTGTTCAGCCGCCTCGTCGTTGCGGCCCGCCTCGACCTTGCCATCGCGGTCTCGGCGGTCGGAATCTCCTTCGTGATCGGCGCCGTCGTAGGCTCTTTCTGCGGCTATGCCGGCGGCAGGCTCGACCGCTCGGTCGGCCGCTTCGTCGACGTCATGATGGCCTTTCCGCTGTTCGTGCTGGCCATGGCGATGGTTGCGGCGCTCGGCAACCGGATCGAGAACATCGTGATCGCGACCGCGATCATCAATCTTCCCTTCTACATCCGCTTCGCGCGCGCCGAGGTCAACGTCCGGCGCAATGTCGGCTGGGTGGAGGCGGCGCGATCCTGCGGCGAGAGCCATTTCTCAGTGGTGCTGCGCTTCCTGCTGCCGAACATCCTGCCGGCGATGGCGGTGCAGATCTCGCTCAACCTCGGCTGGGCCATTCTCAATGCGGCCGGCCTGTCGTTCATCGGCCTCGGCGTCAAGCCGCCGACGCCGGAATGGGGCATCATGGTCGCGGAGGGCGCCCGCTTCATCTCGACGGGGCGGTGGTGGCTGGTGGCCTTTCCGGGCCTCGCGTTGATGATGGCCGTGCTGTGCTTCAACCTTCTCGGCGACGGGATGCGGGACATTCTCGATCCGCGCATGCGCACATGAGCGAGATGCTCCTCGAGATTGACGATCTCCACGTCTCGTTCTCGACACGGCGTGGACTGGTCGAGGCCGTGCGCGGCGTCACGCTCGCGGTCGAGGCCGGCGAGATGCTCGGCCTCGTCGGCGAGAGCGGATCGGGCAAGTCGGTCACCGGGTTTGCCACAACGCGACTCCTGGATTCAGCCGGGCGCGTCACTCGCGGAAAAATCCTGTTTCGCGGCCAGGACGTCACAAAGCTCAGGGGCGACGATCTCCGTCAGCTCCAGGGCGCCGCCATGTCCATGATCTTCCAGAACCCGCGGGCCGCGCTCAACCCGATCCGCGCGATCGGTCTGCAGATTGCGGACGCGATCCTCACTCACAAGCGGATATCGAAGGATGCCGCCCGCGCCGAGGCGCTGGAGCTATTGCGTGCCGTCCAGATCCGCGAGCCGGAAACGCGGATGAACGCCTATCCGCACGAACTCTCCGGCGGCATGTGCCAGCGCGTCATGATCGCGATTGCGGTTTCCTGCAATCCCGCGCTGTTGATCGCCGATGAGCCGACGACCGGCCTCGACGTCACCACGCAGAAAGTGGTGATGGATCTCCTGGCGGAGATTGCCGCCGCGCGCGGCATGGCGACGATCCTGATCACGCACGATCTCGGGTTAGCGGCGCGATATTGTCGCCGTATCGCGGTGATGGAGCGCGGTCGCATCGTCGAAGAGGCAAGCCCGAGGACGCTGTTCGGCGCGCCGCAGCACGCCTATACCAAGCGTCTGGTGGCGGCATCGCCGACTGCGACCTCCCAAATCGAGGACCTCGTGACGGAAGAGGAGCGGGAGCGCCATGCAGCTGTCGTCAGCAGGCCCAGGCAGGAGCTCGCCCACGGGACTCCACCGCTGCTGGAAGTGCGCAAGCTCGCAAAACGCTTCGACGAGGGTGCTGCGGCGGTGGCGGATTTCTCGATGACGATGGTTGGCGGCGAGAGCGTCGGCCTCGTCGGCGAATCCGGCTCCGGCAAGAGCACGACGTCGCGGATGATCTGCCGCCTGATCGATCCGAGCGAGGGCGAGATCGTGTTCGACGGGCAGTCGATCGGCCACGTGGCGTCGCGTGACTTCCATCGCTCGCGCTTCCGCAAAGACATCCAGATGGTGTTCCAGGATCCGAACGAGAGCCTCAACCCGCGCTTCACGGCCTTCGATTGCATCGCCCATCCCCTGATGCGGCTCGACGGCATGCGTGGGGGCGATGCGCTGCGCAAGCGGGTGGAAGACTGCGCCGATCGTGTGGGGCTGCCGCTGGATCTGTTGCCGCGCTTTCCGCATCAGCTCTCCGGCGGCCAGAAGGCGCGCGTCGGCATCGCCCGCGCCATCGCCTGCCGGCCGCGGCTCCTGGTGCTGGACGAGCCGACCGCCGCGCTCGACGTCTCCGTGCAGGCCGTGGTGCTGCAACTGCTCGACCGCCTGCGGCGCGAGAACGACATCGCGCTGCTGTTCGTCAGCCACGACCTCAACGTGGTGCGCATGCTTTGCGACCGCACCATCGTGCTGCGCAATGGCGGCATCGTGGAGCAGGGCGAGAGCCGGGCGCTGTTCGACAATCCCAAGACCGATTACACGCGCAAGCTGGTCGAGGCGATCCCGCATATCGAGACCGGCCCGGTACTGGCGGCCGCGCTTTGAGGTCTCGACCGGTCCAAATGGTGCGGATCTCCCGCTGGCGAAGGCCCGGTTAGTGGCATACCATTTGCACGCCAATGAGCTCTGGTTTCACCTGTTCTTGGCCAACGATGGCCGGCATCACGGCACTATTGGGAGGATTTCATGGATCGCAGGACCGTATTGAAGGGACTGGCCGGCGCGGGCGGTCTGGCATTGAGCGGCCTTTCGGCCCCGGCGATCGCACAAGGCGCCTCCGCGCGCACCCTGCGCTTCGTGCCGCAAGCAAATCTCGCCAATTTCGACCCGATCTGGGGCACGCAATATGTCGTGCGCAATGCTGCCGCGCTGGTTTGGGATACGCTCTACGGCGTCGATTCCGCGCTCCAGCCGCAGCGGCAGATGGTCGAGTCCGAGGAAGTGACCGACGACGGCACTACCTGGACGTTCAAATTGCGTCCGGGACTCAAATTCCACGATGGCGAGCCGGTGCGGAGTAAGGACGTCGTTGCGAGTCTCACCCGCTGGGCGGCGCGCGATCCGATGGGGCTGATGCTCAAGGCGCTGCAGCAGGAGCTCACCGCTGTCGACGATCGCACTTTCAAATGGGTGCTGAAGCAGCCGTTCCCGAAAATGCTCTATGCGCTTGGCAAGAACAACTCGCCTTGCGCCTTCATCATGCCGGAGCGCATTGCGCAGACCGACCCGTTCAAGCAGATCGGCGATTATGTCGGCTCGGGGCCGATGAAGTTCGCCAAGGGCGAATGGGTCCCCGGCGCGAAAGCCGTGTTCGAGAAGTTCGCCGACTATTTGCCGCGGCAGGAAAAGTCGTCGTGGCTCGCTGGCGGCAAGCAGATGCTGATCGACCGCGTCGAATGGATCGTGATGCCGGATCCGGCGACCGCTGCGGCCGCGTTGCAGAACGGCGAGATCGACTGGTGGGAGAACCCGATCGCGGACCTCGTCCCGGTCCTGAAGAAGAACAAGAACATCAGCGTCGACATCGGCGACCCCCTCGGCAATGTCGGCTCGTTCCGCATGAACTTCCTGTATCCGCCCTTCAACGACGTGCGGGCGCGGCGCGCAGTGCTGATGGCGATGAGCCAGGAAGACTATATGCGTGCGCTCGTCGGCGACGATAATTCGCTGTGGAAGCCGCTCCCCGGCTTCTTCACGCCGGATACGCCGCTCTACACCGAGGCGGGCGGCGAGGTCCTCAAGGGCAAGCGCGATCTCGACGCTGCCAAGAAGCTGCTCGCCGAGAGCGGTTATTCCGGCCAGCCGGTGACGTGTCTGGTGGCGCAGGATCAGCCGATCACCAAGGCGTTCGGCGATGTGACCGCCGATCTCCTAAAGAAGCTCGGTATGAATGTCGACTTCGTCGCGACCGATTGGGGTACGGTCGGCTCCCGCCGCGCGCAGAAGACGCCGCCTGGACAGGGGGGCTGGAACATGTTCCACACCTGGCATGCGGGTTCGGACTGCATCAATCCGGCGCCCTATACCGCCATTCGCGCCAACGGCGACAAGGCCTGGTTCGGCTGGCCGAACAGCCCCGGCACCGAGAAGGAGGTCACGTCCTGGTTCGAGGCCAAGAACCTCGACGAGGAGAAGGCCGCGGTCGCTCGCCTCAACAAGGTCGCGCTCGAGGACGTCGTCTACGCGCCGACCGGCTTCTTCCTCAGCTACACGGCCTGGCGCAAGAACGTCTCCGGCATCACGAAAGGGCCGCTGCCGTTCTTCTGGGGCGTGTCGAAATCCGCATGACCTTGCGCTGAAGCCAGATGCTCTCCTACATCCTCCGGCGTATCGCCTCGACCTTGCCAGTGATGGCGATCGTCGCGCTGTTCGTGTTCAGCCTGCTCTACATCGCGCCGGGGGATCCCGCCGTGGTGATCGCGGGCGATCAGGCAAGTCCGGAGGATGTGGAGCGCATCCGTCAGAGCCTCGGCCTCGATCGACCCTTCCTGATCCAGTTCGGCAGCTGGGTCTGGCGCATTCTGCACGGCGATCTCGGCACCTCGATCTTCACCAATCTGCCGGTCTCGACCATGATCGGGCAGCGTCTCGGGCCGACGCTGTCGCTGATGATGGTCACGCTCCTGCTCACTATCGTGGTCGCGGTGCCGCTCGGCGTGCTGGCGGCGTGGAAGGCGGGAAGCCTGATCGACCGGGCGATCATGGCCTTTGCCGTGTTCGGCTTCTCGCTCCCGGTCTTCGTCGTCGGCTATGTCCTCGCCTACGTCTTCGCGCTGGAGCTCGAATGGCTTCCCGTGCAGGGCTATACGCCACTCGCCCAGGGCTTCTGGCCCTGGCTGCAAAACCTGATCCTGCCGGCGATCGCGCTCGGCTGTGTCTACATCGCGCTGATCGCGCGTATCACGCGCGCCACCATGCTCGAAGTGCTGCAGCAGGATTATATCCGCACCGCGCGCGCCAAGGGCCTCGGGCAGGGTGGCATCCTGTTCGTCCACGCGCTGAAGAACGCGGCGGTGCCGATCGTCACGGTGATCGGGATCGGCATCGCGCTCCTGATCGGTGGCGCGGTCGTCACGGAAAGCGTGTTTGCGATTCCCGGCCTCGGCCGGCTCACGATCGACGCGATCCTGCGCCGCGATTATCCCGTCATCCAGGGCATCGTGCTGCTGTTCAGCTTCGTCTACGTCCTCGTCAATCTGATGATCGACGTCACCTATACGCTCGTTGACCCGAGGATCCGCTATTGACCGACACGACCGTCAATCCGCAAGCGCTGCCGGCGGGCTTCGTCCTCGCGCCGCAACTGCCTGAGATCCTCCGGCCGGTCACGATCCGGCGCGGCTTCATCGGGCTGCTGCGCGGCCATCCCACCGTTGCCATCGGCGGCACGTTGCTGCTGATCCTCGTCCTGATCGCGATCTTTGCGCCTTATCTTGGAACGGTGGATCCGACCGCACTTGCGCCGGCCAAGCGCACCCGCGCACCGTCGGCGCTTTACTGGTTTGGCACCGACGTCCTCGGCCGCGACATCTATTCACGCGTGCTGTTCGGCGCGCGCGTCTCGCTCACCGTCGGGCTCTCGGTTGCGATATTCGCCTCCGCGGTCGGTCTTGCCATCGGCATCGTCTCCGGTTTCATCCGCTGGGCCGACGGCATCTTGATGCGCTTCATGGACGGCCTGATGTCGATCCCGCCGATTCTGCTGGCGATCGCGCTGATGGCGTTGACACGCGGCAGCGTCGGCAACGTCATTCTCGCGATCACCGTCGCCGAGATTCCGCGTGTTTCCCGTCTTGTCCGTAGTGTCGTGCTGTCGCTGCGCGAGCAGCCTTACGTGGATGCGGCGGTGGCCTGCGGCACGCGCACGCCGATGATCATCCTGCGCCACATCCTGCCCAACACAGTGGCGCCGATGCTGGTCCAGGCGACCTACATTTGCGCCAGCGCGATGATCACGGAGGCGATCCTGTCCTTCATCGGCGCGGGAACGCCGCCGACCATTCCGTCCTGGGGCAACATCATGGCCGAGGGGCGGGCGCTGTGGCAGGTCAAGCCCTACATCGTGTTCTTTCCGGCGGCCTTCCTGTCCGTCACCGTGCTCGCCGTCAACCTGCTCGGCGACGGCCTTCGCGATGCGCTCGATCCGCGCATGGCCAAGAGCCTCTGATGGCGAGGGGCTGATCGCGATGGCACTGCTCGAAGTCGAGAATTTGCAAACACACTTCCGCACGCCCAGCGGCATCAACCGCGCGGTGGACGGTGTGTCGTTCCATGTCAACGAGGGCGAGACGCTCGCCATCGTTGGCGAGTCCGGCTGCGGCAAGTCGGTGACCTCAATGTCGCTGATGCGGCTGATCCCGGAACCACCGGGCAGAATAGCCGGCAGCATCCGCTTCGCGGGCAAGGACCTGCTGCAAATGTCGGATCGCGAAATGCGCGCCATTCGCGGCAACGACATCTCGATGATTTTTCAGGAGCCGATGACCAGCCTCAACCCGGTCCTGACCGTCGGGCGTCAAATCCGCGAAACGCTGATGATCCACCAGGGCCTGGATAAGGAAGCCGCAGAGGCGCACGCCATCGAGATGTTGGTGCTGGTCGGCATTCCCGAGCCGAAGCGCCGCGTGCGCGAATATCCGCATCAGCTTTCCGGCGGCATGCGCCAGCGCGTCATGATTGCCATTGCACTCGCCTGCAATCCAAAGCTTCTGATTGCCGACGAGCCGACCACCGCGCTCGACGTGACGATCCAGGCGCAGATTCTGAAATTGATGCTGGATCTCAAGCACCGGGTTGGCGCAGCCATCATCCTGATCACCCACGATCTCGGCGTGGTCGCCGAGATCGCCGAACGCGTCATGGTCATGTATGCCGGCCGCAAGGTCGAGGAGGGGCCGGTGGCGGACCTGTTCCGTTCGCCGCGTCATCCCTATACCCAAGGCCTGCTCGGCGCAGTGCCGCGGCTCGGCTCGTCGCTGACCGGCACCGCGAGACGGCTTGCAGAGATCCCGGGACAGGTGCCTGATCTGCGCAAGCCCATCGTCGGTTGCGTGTTCGCCGGACGTTGCGCGCTCGCGACCGATCTTTGCCGGCAGTACGCGCCGGGGCTCGAAGAGAAGGGGCCACGTCAGGTCGCGGCCTGCCACTATGCGGCCAAGGGAGCGGTCGCGGCATGAGTCCCCCGCTGCTCCAGGTCAACGACCTCAAGAAACACTTTCCGGTCAAAAAGGGCATGTTCAGCCGCAAGTCCGAATGGGTCTATGCGGTGGACGGCGTGTCGTTCGAAATCGCGCGCGGCGAGACGCTGTCGCTGGTCGGCGAGTCCGGCTGCGGTAAATCGACAGTCGGCCGTGCGATCCTGCGACTGTTCGACATCACGTCAGGGCAGGTCATCCTCGACGGCCAGCGCATCGACGACGCCCATCCGAGCACGATGCGCCAGATGCGCCGCCGCGTGCAGGTGGTGTTCCAGGACCCGTTCTCGAGCCTCAATCCGCGCATGCGCGTGCGCGACATCCTGGCGGAGCCGATCCGCAATTTCGGCCTCGCCAAATCCGCGATCGACCTCGAAACCCGCGTGACGGCGCTGATGGACACCGTGCGCCTGCCGCGCGAGGCGCTGAATCGCAGGCCGCACGAATTCTCCGGCGGCCAGCGCCAGCGCATCGGCATCGCACGCGCACTCGCGGCCGAGCCCGAGCTGATCGTCTGCGACGAGGCAGTCTCCGCGCTCGACGTCTCGGTCAAGGCACAGATCGTCAATCTGCTGCAGGATCTCCAGCGCGAGTTCGGCCTGGCGCTGCTGTTCATCAGCCACGACCTCGCGATCGTCGAGCACATGACCCATCGCGTCGCCGTGATGTATCTCGGCAAGATCGTCGAGGTGGCGCCGCGCTACGAGATATTCGCCGCGCCAAAGCATCCCTACACCAAGGCGTTGCTTTCGGCGGTGCCCCTGCCGGAGCCGGGTGCCCAGCGCAATCCGATCATCCTCAAGGGCGACGTGCCGAGCCCGATTAACCCGCCGAGCGGATGCCGCTTCCACACCCGTTGCCCGCTCGTGTTCGATCGCTGCCGGACCGAGGAGCCGACATTGCGCGCGGCTGGACCCGAGCAGTGGGTGGCCTGTCATCTCGAAGAAGCTGCGGCGGTGGCGAGCGGCTAGCCGTTGGGGCACAGCGGCGAAGCTCTGGATCGAGACGCTGGGGCGACTGTTGGGCTAGGATGGCACTCTGCTCCTGTTTTGCCCGACGAGTGAAAGACGTTTCCGACGAAAATTCATGTTTAAAAACAATCCCGTTCTACTGTGCATGGGGTTGTTTTCGCGTTTTTTGTTTGGCGGCTCTCAACCTTGGCGGCGCAGGAATCCCGTGATCGTGACCTTTTCCCAGATATCGGCCGCGGCAAACGGATCGGCTCGGTTGAAGGCTTCCACTTCAGCGCGGCTTTGGGCTTCGATCAGGAACAGGCTGCCGATCATCCTCTCGCCGTCGTCGGAGACCAACGGCCCCGACATCACGATCTTGACGCCGAAGCGCGAGGTGTCGCTTAGGAAAGCCTTGTGGGCGTCGTAATTGGCGAGCCGGGTCGGCAGTGCGCCGGCGCAGTCGAGGGCGTGAATGGCGAACAGCATGATGGTCTCCGATTATATCCCGTTTTCTTGGGACGGCCGCGGCTGCGGCCGTCCGGGCTTGTCGTGATGGATGCGCTTGGTTACTTGCCGCCAAGCTTGCTGGCTTCCTCGAAAGTCGGGCAGCTGCGTTGCTCCAGCGGCACGTCGAACGGCTGGTAATTGTCCTTGGTGATGACGGTTGGCTTCAGCACGATCTCTGCGATGACGGGCTGGTTACGCAAGGAGCGGATCGCCATCATGGTGCCGAGGCAGCCTTGGAAAAATCCGTTGTAGTCACCGCTCGCGAGCAGCTTGCCGGACTTGATCGCGTCGATCGCTTCCTTGGTGCCATTGATGCCGATCACCTGCGCCTTGCGGTTGGCGCCGTCGAGCGCCTCGATCGCGCCGACCGCCATGGCGTCGTTAGCGGCGAGCACGCCGTCGATCTGCGCGTTCGACTGCATCAGATTCTCCATCACCTGGAGCGCCTGGAGCCGTTGATAGTTGCCGGGCTGCGAGGCCAGCAGTTTCGCACCGGCATTTTCCTTCAGCGCGTCGTTGAAGCCGCGGACGCGGTCGACATTGGTCAGCGATCCCTTGACGCCTTCGATGATGACGATGTTGCCCTTGCCGCCCAGCGTCTTGAGCAGGAAGCGCGCGGTCTCGAGCCCGAGGCTATAATCGTCGGCGCCGACGAAGGACAGGAACTTGCCGCCGGCGGAGCGATCAGTGATGTTGACGACGGGGATCTTGGCGTCGTTGATCTTCTCGACACCCGGTACCATCGCCTTGTAGTCGACCGGCGTGAAGACGATGGCGCTCGGCTTCTTCACCACGACGTCCTCGATCTGGCTGAGCTGCTCGGGAATGCTGTCGGGCTTGGTCGGGATATACTGCAGCGTCTTCGCGTTCAGCGTCTTCGCCATGTTGTCGGCGCCGACCCGCACCGTCTGGAAGAACGGGTTGGTCTGGTTCTTGGTGAAGACGGCGATGGTCTCGCCGTCCGCTCGCGCTTGCGTGGTGAGCGCGGCCGCCATCAGCAGCGGTAGCGCCAAATAACCCAGTTTCTGTTTCATGTTGCCTCCATCCCTCGTTTTGCTTGTTGGTCGTTCAAGAACTCATTGCGCGCGGCGCCGGGTCTTCATGTCGAGCCAGACCGCGAGAATGACGATGATGCCGGTGACCAGCGGCTGCCAGTTGGCGCTGACCGACAAGAGGTTCATGCCGTTCAGCACCAGCGTCAGGATCAGCGCGCCGATGAAGGTGCCGAACACCGTGCCGACGCCGCCGAACAGCGATGTGCCGCCGATCAGCACGGCGGCGATCGCGGGCAGCGTCAGGCTTTCGCCGATGTCGGCCTCGGCCGAATTGAGCCGCGACAGGAAGATGATCGAGGCGAGCCCCGCCATGGTGCCGGAGACGGCGTAGACCAGCAGCAGGCGGCGCGCGACTGGAATGCCGGAGAGCCGTGCCGCGACCGGATTGGCACCGATCGCATAGATTTCCTGGCCCCAGATCGTTCGTTGCGCAAACAGCGTTCCGATCCCGAGGAACACCAGCAGCAGGTAGACCGGGATCGGCAGGCCGAACAGATAGCCGCTGCCGATCTGGCGGAAGCCGGCCGGGAAGCCGTGAAGGGTTTCGCCCGCCATGTACCAATAGGTGAGGCCGTTCAGCACCCAGAGCATGCCATAGGTGGCGATGAAGGAGGGGATGCGGAGCGCGGTGACCATGACGCCATTGAGCAACCCGACGAGGCCGCCGCAGGCAAGCCCGGTGAGGATGCCGAGCGCCGGCGAGCCGGTCTTGTGGATCACGGTCCCGGCGATGCAGGCGGACAGCGCGACATTAGCGCCGACGGAGAGATCGAGGCCCGCGGTCAGCACCACCAGCGTCAGGCCCGAAGCGATGAAGAAGGTCAGGCTCGCCTGCCTCAGCACATTGAGGATGTTGCCGAGGCTCAGGAAGGAATCGCTGAGCACGGCGAGCACCGCACAGATCAGCAGCGCCGCAAGCAGCCGATAGAACAATTGGATCGCGTCCTGCGACAGGAACGAGCGGGGCGGCGCGACGGCCTCTTTGCTGATGTCGGTCATGCGCGGCTCCTGAGACCATCGAAGAACAGCGCGACGATGACGAGGACACCGACGCTTGCGACCTGCACCGAGGACGGCAGCGAGATCAGGTTCAGCCCGTTGCGCAGCACGCCCACGGATAGCACGCCGAGCACCGTGCCGAGCAACCAGCCATTGCCGCGCTCGAACGACGTGCCGCCGACGGCAACGGCCGCGATCGCATCGAATTCGAGACCGAGGCCCGCGGTTGGATGCCCGGAATTCATCCGCGCCGTCATCAGCAGGCCCGCGATGCCGGCCATGGCGCCACCGATCGCATAGACCGCGATCAGCAGCCGGTTGGGTGACAGGCCGGCATAGCGCAGCGCCTCCCGGTTGCCGCCGAGCGCGAAGATGTAGGTGCCGAATCGGGTGTGATAGAGCAGGCCGTGAAACGCTGCATAGGTCACCAGCGCCATCACGATCGGCACTGGGACACCAAGAAGCGTCGCCGAATAGATGTCGCGCACACTGTGGGGGATGCCGACCACGCTCTGGCCGTCGCTGACGATCAGCGAAAGGCCCTGCGCCATGCCGAGCGTGCCGAGCGTGGCGACAAAGGGCGGGATGCCCACGATGGCAACCAGCCAGCCGTTGGCGAAGCCGAAGGCCGTGCCGACGAGGAGCCCGGCACCGAGGCCGAGCAACATCGAGTGGGTGGCGAGCGAGACAATCGCGACGCAGAGCGAGGTCAGCGTCAGCACCGCGCCCATCGACAGGTCCAGCCCCTCGGTCATGATGATCAAGGTCATCGGCAGCGCGAGCATGGTCAGGATCGTCGACTGCACCAGCACGTTGGAGAGGTTGGCGACCGACAGGAAGCCGGGCGCGATCGTGCTGAACAGCGCGATCAGCAGCACCAGCACGATGGCAACGCCGGGAATGCGTTGCAGCGGATTCGGTTGTGAAACGACCGTGGCCTCACGCATGATGCATCCCCAGTCGCACGATGTTCTCCTCTGTCAGCTCGTTGCGCGCGAGGTGCCCGGCGATGCGCCCCTCGCGCATCACGTAGGCGCGATCGCAGACATGGCAGATTTCGACCTGTTCGGACGAGATCATCAGCGCCGCTGCGCCCTCCGCGACTAGGCGATCGATGAGGGCAAAGATTTCTGCCTTGGCGCCGATGTCGATGCCCCGGGTCGGTTCATCGAAGATGAAGAGTTTTGAGCCGGCGGCGAGCCACTTGCCGATCACGACCTTCTGCTGATTGCCGCCCGAAAGCAGGCCGACGGTCTGGCGCGCGCCCGGCGTCGCAATGCGCAACTGGCGGATCAGGTCGTCGGCAGTGCGCTGTGCCCGACGCTGGTCGAACAGACCGCTCGGGAACAGCTTTCGCAGCGCCGACACCACCAGATTGTCCCCCACCGACCGCAACAGCGCGAGACCCTCGCTCTTGCGGCTCTCCGGGATCAGCGCGATGCCACGGCGGGCGGCAAGATCAGGCTCGCCGGAGATAGTCTTGCCGTCGAAGACAATCTCGCCTGAGGTCACGGGATCCGCGCCGAAGATCGCACGCGCGACCTCGCTACGACCCGAGCCGACCAGGCCACACAGGCCGACGATCTCGCCGCGGCGCACCTCGATGTTGATGTCCGAGATTCCGGTGGAGGCGCTCAGGCCCTTGACCTCGAGCAGGACTTCGCCGGGCTTGTCGGCAAAATTGCGCGGATAGGTCATGTCGACGTTGCGACCGACCATCATGCGGACGAGCTGGTCCGGCGTGACGTCGGCCGGGCGAACGCCGTCGATGCGACGACCGTCGCGCAGCACGGTGATGCGGTCGCCGAGCGCGAACACTTCCGCCATGCGGTGCGAGATGTAGACGATGGAAACGCCGTCGGCCTTCAGCCGCGCGATCAGCGCGAACAGCAGCTCGGTCTCGCGATCGGACAGCGCCGCGGTCGGCTCGTCCATCACCAAAATGCGGGCGTTCTGGCTGATCGCTTTCGCGATCTCGACCATTTGCTGCTGCGCCACTCCCAGCTTGTCGACGACGGTGGAGGGATCGATCTCGAATCCGATCATGCCAAGCACACGCCTGGCGTCGGCGAGAATCTTGCTGCGGTCGATCGTGCCAGGGATGCGGCCCTTCGGCTCGCGGCCGAGGAAAATATTCTGGGCGATATCGAGATGGGGCACGAGCGAGAATTCCTGGAAGATCACGGCAATGCCGAGCTTCTGCGCGTCCGCGGCCGAGTTGATCGCGACCGGCTCGCCCTTGTAGTAGAATTCGCCTGCATCGGCGCGATAGGCGCCGCACAGCACCTTCATCAGGCTCGACTTGCCGGCGCCGTTCTCGCCCAGCAGCATATGGACTTCGCCGGGGAAGACGGCAAAGGACACATCGTCCAGCGCCTTTACGCCGGGAAACTCCTTGCTGATGCCGCGCAGCTCCAGCAGCGGCGTGGAGACCGCGGGCTCGACGGCCAATGCGGCGGTGCTCATGCGCGCGCTCCGCTTGCAAAGATCTTCCCGGGATTCATCAGTCCGTCAGGGTCGAGCGCGGTCTTGATCGACCGCATCACATCGACGGCCTCGCCGAGCTCGTCGGTGAGATAGTCGATCTTGCCGAGCCCGATGCCGTGCTCGCCAGTGCAGGTGCCGTCCATGGCAATGGCGCGGGCGACCATCCGGGCCTGAAGCGCCTTGGCGCCTTCGACTTCCTCCGGCCTGGCGGGATCGATCAGGATCAGCATGTGGAAATTGCCGTCGCCGACATGGCCGACGATAGGCGCCGTAAAACCGTGCTCGTCCGCGTCGCGCCGGGTCTCCGTGAGGCATTCCGCCAGCCGCGAGATCGGCACGCAGACGTCGGTGATCACGGCGCGCGCGCCGGGCCGCAAGCCCAGGCCCGCATAGAGCGTGTTGTCGCGGGCGTGCCAGAGCCGGCTGCGATCCTCCGGTGCCTTGGCCCAGGCAAAGCCATGTCCGCCATGGTCGGCGGCAATGGCCTGTGCGGCTTCGGCCTGCTCGGCGACGGAGGCCTCGGAACCATGGAATTCGAAGAACAGGGTCGGGGCTTCGCGATAGCCGAGCTTCGCATAGGCGTTAATGCCGCGCATCATGACGTCGTCGAGCAGCTCGATTCGCGCCACGGGGATCGCGGACTGGATCACGGAGATCGCGGTGTCCACGGCGTTGTGCAGGCTGTCGAAGCTGCAAACCGCGGCCGAGATGGCCTGCGGGACGGGATGCACCTTCAGCGTGATCTCGGTGATGACACCGAGCGTGCCCTCGGCGCCGACGAACATGCGGGTCAGATCGTAACCGGCGGCTGACTTGCGCGCGCGCCGGGCGGTCCGGATCACGCGGCCGTCGGCGAGCACCACCTCCAACGCCATGACGTTGTCCTTCATGGTGCCGTAGCGCACCGCCATGGTGCCGGAGGCGCGCGTGGACGTCATGCCGCCGATCGAGGCGTCGGCACCGGGATCGATCGGAAAGAAAAGTCCGGTGCCGCGCAGCTCCGCATTGAGCTGCTTTCGCGTGATGCCGGGCTGCACGACGACGTCCATGTCGCTCTCGTGCACCGTCAGCACCTTGTTCATGCGTGCGAAGTCGAAGCAGACGCCGCCCGCGACCGCGGCCGCATTGCCTTCGAGCGAGGTCCCGGCGCCGAACGGCACGATGGGCATATTCGCGCCCGCGCACAGCTTGACGATCTCCGCGACCTCCTGCGTGGTTTCAGGGAAGACGACGATGTCGGGCGGCAGGTTGCGATAATGCGACTCGCTCTGCCCATGCTGATCGAGCACGCCACGCGCGACGCTCGCGCGCGGGCCGATCATGCCTGTGAGGCGATCGGCCAATATGCTCGTGCTGACCCGCGGTCCCATCCTTGCTCCCTGTCTGCCTTGTTGTCGGACTCTTGTTGGGTCCGCCGTCGTTCAGCTTAAGCGGCTCGTGCGCTGCTAGCGACCTGCTTCAGGCCGAAATCATAGTTGAGATGATAATATTCGCTGTCCACCATGCGACCATCGGGCGCACGGCCTGGCGGGCACCGCACAAATTCTCGAATCAAGCTGTCCTTGACGCCGAATACCACGTCGCTGTCGAGATACTGGTCGCCGGCCACGAACACATGGGTCACGAGTTGCTCGAAGCCGGGCGCCGAGATCATGAAATGCACGTGCGCCGGGCGCCAGGGATGGCGGCCCTGGACCGCCAGCATGTCGCCGACCGTGCCGTCATGCGGGATCGGATAGGCAGCCGGCTTGATCGACCAGAAATTGAAGCGGCCATTCTGGTCGGTGTGGAAGCGCGCCCGCATCGCGAGATCGCCGATCTTGTCGAGCTGCTGCACGTCGTAATAGCCGTCATCGTCGGAATGCCAGACGTCCACGACGGCGCCGGCAAGCGGCCGTCCGTCGACGGTCGACACCGAGCCGGTGACGAGCATCGGATCGCCTTCCATCGGGCCGGAGATGTCAGCGCCGTTGTCTTTCTCAGGTGACGCCTGCACGAAGAACGGACCGAGCACTGTGGTCTCGGTCGCGCCTTCCGGCACCGGATGGTTGATGGCGTCGACCAGCATGGAGACGCCGAGCGCGTCCGACAGCAGGATGAACTCCTGGCGCTTGTCGTCGCACATGTGACCGGTGCGAGTCAGGAAGTCGATGCCGTATTCCCATTCCTTCTGGGTCGGCCGCACCTCGCGGACGAAGGCATGAAGGTGGCGCACCAGCGCTTCGCTGACCTGCTTGATCCGCGGATCGGTCGCGCCCGCGATCCGCTCCAGCACGGCGTCGGTGATGGTGTTCTCGTTGAAATTGCGCATGGATGCCTCCGTGAATCAGAGTTTGGGCTCGCCGAGGCCGGACAGCCGCTCGATGTGCTTGACGGTCGCGATGAAGTCGGCGTCGCCGTCGCCCTGCGCGACCAGCGAGCCATAGGTCTCCCGCACTTGGGCTGCGAGCTGAAGCGGCACGCCGACGGCGTGGCCGGCGCCGAGGATCAGATCGAGATCCTTGGCCATCTGCCTGCAGGAGAAGGTCGAGTCGAAATCGCGGTTACGCAGCGGCGCGGTCTTGTACTTCACCATCGGTGAGGCGACAGCGCTGTCGTCGAGAACTTTCAGAATATCCTGCCAGCCGATGCCGCCCTTGCGCGCCAGCGCCAGGCTCTCCGCCATCATGGTGGCCGACACCGCGATCATCAGATTGACCGCGAGCTTGGCATAGCGCGCTTCCTCGCCGGGCCCGAGATAAGTCTGGGCGCGGGTGAAGGCGGCGAACAGCGGCTTTGCGTTTTCGTAGGCGTCCTTCGGGCCCGAGACGAAGCAGCTCAGGGCGCCGGTGTGGACGATGCTGGCATTGCCCGAGACCGGCGCACGCAGGTAGAGGACACCGCGCGCCTGTGCGGCGGCGTCGACCTCTGCGGAAGCCTCGACGCTCACGGTGCTGGTCTCGATCAGGACAGATCCAGCAGCCATCGCGGCGATGAGGCCGGTGGGGCCGAGCAATGCGCCGCGCAAGGCCGCGTCATCGGGCAAGGACGTGACGATCGTGGCCTTGCCGCCCACGGCCTCGGCCGGTGAAGCGGCAATCGAAATGCCCTGCGCGCGCGCCTCGTCGAGCCGTGCGGCGCTCCGGTCGAACGCGGTCACGGCATAGCCGGCCTTGGCGACGAGCACCGACATCGGCAGACCCATCTTGCCGATCCCGATGAAAGCGATGTTCTTCGAAAAAGCTGTCATTGTTGTTGTCCTTGACGCCCTCAGGCGGCGTGTCCCTGTCGTTCGATGTCCTGCACCAGCCGCCGGCCGGATTGCACGAGCAGTTGCTTTTTCGCCTCCAGACCGTCGGCCAGCAGCCGCCCATTCCGCTTCTTCCAGACGCCGCCGATCATGACGGCCTCGATATTGGCAAGGCTCGTCTGCATCACCACGGTGGAAACGGGATCGTGCACCGGGACGAGGTTGAGATCGGAGCAATCGATGATGACGAGGTCGGCGAGCTTGCCCGGCGTCAGCGAGCCGATCTGGTCTTCGCGGCCGAGCATGCGGGCGCCTTCCGTCGTGATCCAGCGCAGCGCCTCGCGGACGGGGACCGTGGTCGTCGCCGGAATGGCGCCGCTGTTCTTGCGCGACTCCGTGTTGTCCAGTGCCCGCTGCATCGAGAGCGCAACGCGTGCGGCGGAGAAGAGGTCGCCGCCCAGCACGGATTCCAGATCGATGCCGATGGTCGGCCGTACGGCGCGCTTGAGCAGCCGTCCGGTGATCGGAAAGCCGTGGCCCTGGATCATCTCGTTCTCCGGCGTCACCGAGAAGGAGACGCCGAGATCGACCATCCGATCCAGGAGATCATCCGGGAGGTCGTTGCCATGGACGATGTTGGTGCTCGCGCCGACGAGACCCGCCTCGATCAGCTTCTCCCAGCCAACAGGCGTCTTGGCGGGCCCACCGCCCTGATGCATCGATGCGATCAGCTTGAACTCGCGTGCCAGACGGAAATCGTGCATGGCGACGTCGAGCGTCGAATAATGCGGGCCGAGGATGGCGAGCCCAAGCGTGACGAGGCCGTCGCGGTCGGCGAGGGGGCCCGCCAGCAGCCGCTCGACTTCATGGCGTGGATGCGGGATCTCCGAGAAGTGCGGTTCGCCCGGTTTCGGCTCGGGCTTGGGCGAGCCGTGGAAGAAGGCCGCGCGGATACCGCTCTCGATCAGGCCGCGCACGGCGGCGTCGGTATGATCGGGCGTCGGATTGTTGTGGCACCAGTCGACCAGCGTGGTGGTGCCGTGGTTGATCTGATTCAGCGCGCCCACCAAGGTCGCGATATAAATGTCCTCGGGCCTGAAGACCGTCGCGAGCCCGGCATGCATGCGGCGAAAATATTCCAGCAACGTCCAGTTGGCAGCATAGCCGCGCAAGCCCGTTTGCCAGGTGTGCATATGCACGTTGATCAGGCCGGGGATGACGATGCGCCCGGTGCCGTCGACGATCTCCGTCTCGGCCGCGCCGCCGAGGTCGATCGATGAGCGCACGTCAACGATGCGGCTCCCCTCGATCAGCACGTCGCCGTCAGGTAGATCGCCGATCGCATCATCCATGCTGATAATGATCGCGGATTTGATCAGCGTGCGCCGCATGGAATTAAACCGCGGCTTTGATAGCGTCGGGCGGCTCGCCGGCCCAGGCGCGCGCGATCAGGTCGCGGATGGCGTTGCGTTCGAGCGGGCGCGGGTTCCAGTAGGCGTTGGTGACCGCGAGATCCGCGGCCTTGTCGATGCCGCTTTCGGGCATGCCGATGTCGCGCAATGCGACCTTCGCACCCAGCCGCTTCGCGAGCTCGAAGAGTCCTTGCGATGCATCGGCGGCGCCGATTGCGCGTGAGATGCGCGCCATCGCGTCGGGCACGGCGGGCGCGTTGTAGGCCAGCGCATGCGGCAGCACGACGGTGTGGGTCTCGGCATGCGGCAGGTCGAAGGTGCCGCCGAGCGTATGGCAGAGCTTGTGATGCAGCGCCATGCCGACTGTGCCGAGGCAGACGCCGCACAGCCAGGCCCCATACAGTGCTTCGGTGCGAGCCTCGCGATCGTCGCCCTTGGCGGCGATGGCGGGGAGGGCACGTGCCAACGCGCGAATGCCTTCTTCCGCCATCAGCGACGTGACCGGATTGGTGTCGCGCGCGTAGAGCGCTTCGGCCGCATGCGCGATTGCGTTGATGCCTGATGTCGCGGCCAGGCTCGCCGGCAGACTCAAAGTGAGCTCGACATCGTAGATCACGGTCTCCGGCAGGATGGCGGCGTCGCGTACCGTTGTCTTCAGGCCGTTCTCGGTCTGGCCTACGATCGGCGTCATCTCCGAGCCGGCATAAGTGGTGGGAATGCAGAGCTGGTTGATTCCGGTGCGCAGGGCCAGCGCCTTGCCAAGTCCGGTCGTGGATCCGCCACCGAGGGAAATGACGCAGTCGGCCTCGCAGGCCTTCATCGCCGCGAGCGCCCGCTCCGTGACCTCGACCGGCGTGTGCATGGTCGCGCCCGGAAAGATGCCGGCGTAAAGCGGACCGAGCGCCGCGCCCAAGCTTTTGCCCTGCGCCTCCTGATGCGGCGTCGTCAGCACCAGCGCGCGCTTGCCGCCGAGACGCTCGACCTCGGCCTTGGCCGAGCCAAGCGTTCCGCTGCCGAACACGACGCGGCAGGGCAGGTTTTCAAAGGTGAACGTACCGATCATGCGCCGGTCTCTTTGATGGGATAATCGACCTGGAAGCGTCCGATCCGCAAGTCGCCCAGCGCCTCGCGCACGCGCAAATGTTCCGGGTGGGTGGCATAGGCCGCGAGCGCAGCGTGGTCGGTGAATTCGGAGAACAGGACCACGTCGCAGGCGTAGTCGACATCGCTGACATCGAGGCCGACCTCGATATGGGTGAGGCCGTCGATCCGGCCGCGCAGCCCCTCGAACAGGGTCTTGACCTTGACCCGGGCGGCGGAACGCTCGGCTGGCGTCTCCCCGCGCAGCCGCCACATCACGATGTGCCTGATCGGGCCCGACATTTCGCTGTTTCCTCGCCTGCTATCTTGCTTGTGTTTGGGCCATTTTGACTTGCGGGATGCGGAAATAAAGATCAATAATCGTAAGTCTCTTTTCCTATTTGCGAAATAATGGACCGCCTGCTCCAGTTGGAAGTGTTCGCCAAGACGGCCGAGCTCGGCAGCCTGTCCAAAGCTGCCGAAGCCCTGCGCATGTCGAATGCTGCCGCGAGCCGCCATCTCAGCGCGCTCGAAGAGCGCCTTGCGGTCCGGCTGATCGAGCGCAACACCCGTCGGCTGTGGTTGACGGAGGCGGGGCAAGAGCTGCTGGAGCGCTCGAGCCGGGTTTTGAGCGAACTGGCGGAAGCAGAGGACATCGTCAGCGATCGCGCGCTGTCGCCGCAGGGCACGTTGCGGGTCACGAGTTCGCTGTCCTTTGCGGTGATCTATCTGGCGCCGATGCTGCCGGCCTTCCGCGCGCGCTATCCGAAGCTCAACATGCAGATCACCACCGCCAACCGGTACTCCGATTTCATCGAGGCCGGCATCGACGTGGCGATCAGGACGCGCGAGCAGGAGCCGGATTCGAACATCATCGTCCGCCGCATCGGCCAGATGCGGCGTGTGCTCGCTGCTGCGCCCTCATATCTCGCAAGCTGCGGCGAGCCGGAACAGCCCGTCGATCTCGCGCGCCATAACATGCTGGTCTACAATCTCGCCAACGATCCCTATTCGCTGCGCCTAAGCAAAGGCAACGGCGCGCAGACTGTCCGCATCACGCCGACGCTCGACAGCAATGACGGCCAGGTCATCCGCGGTGCCGCACTGGCAGGGCTCGGCATTCTCATCCAGCCGCTGTACATCGTGCAAAGCGATATCGCGGCGGGCCGTCTCGTCCCGGTCCTGTTGGAGTGGGAGCTGCCGCTGCTGACGATGAACATCGCATACCAGAACCGTGCCGGACTGCCCGCCAAGATCAGGGTCTTTTCAGACTTCCTGGTCAGCCACATCCGCGAGCATTCGCAGCCGGGGATCTGGATCGACGCGGCGAAGTGAGCGACATTTTCGAATTCAGGCGGCTTTGTAGAAGGCACATCCATTGAAAGCCAGGACATCCGGCACCGCATGGCGGCATGCCAACATCGGTCGGCTGCTCAACAACGCGGTGCGACGCTTCGAAGGTCGTGTGCTCGAATTGATGAGCGAGAAGGGGCATGACGAAACGCGGATCGCGCATGTCGGCCTCACGCGCAATCTCGACGTGGAGGGGACCAGACTAACGGAGCTCGCCCGCCGCGCTTCCATGAGCAAGCAGGCGATGGGCGAGCTGGTCGATCAATGCGCCGAGCTCGGCCTGGTCGATCGCATCGCCGATCCGACCGATCGGCGCGCGCGCATCGTCATGTTCACGCCAGCCGGACGCAAATGGCTCGACGCGTTCCGCGATGCGGTCGACGTCGCCGAGCAGGAGATGCGCGCGGAACTCGGCAAGGCCACGATGGATGCGATCCTGAAAGGTTTGGCGATCTATGGCGCGACGTTCGACACCCTCGATGACGTCGATTAGTCAGGCTACTTGACGATATCGTCAGGCGACCTTACCATGCAGAATAATGCTGGTAGGGAGAAGCATCTTGGAAACATGTCTGACGGCCTCGGTGCTCATCGTGGGCGGGGGGCCCTGCGGCCTGATGCTCGCCAACGAGCTCGGCCGGCGCGGCGTGTCCGCGATCCTGGTCGATGAAAAGCCGGGCACGGCATTCAATCCGCAAGCCAATGCGACGCAGGCGCGCTCGATGGAGCACTATCGGCGGCTGGGTTTTGCCGACGAAATCCGACGCGAAGGTCTGCCAGCGGATTATCCGACCGATGTTGCGTACTTCACGCGCTACACCGGTTACGAGCTGGCCCGATTTCAGTTGCCGTCATCGTCACGCGCGGGCGAGCTCGTCAAGGGCATGTCGGGCTCCTGGAGCGCGGCCGAATTGCCACACCGGGTCTCGCAAAAATATGTCGAGGCGGTGCTGCGCCGCCACGCCGAACGAATCCCCGGAGTAAAGCTCAACTACGGCCACAGGCTGATCGGCTATGTCGAAAGCGGCGACGGCATCGTCGCCGACGTCGAATGTCTCGATGATGGCAGCCGATTTCAGATCCGGGCCGACTTCCTGGTCGGGGCGGACGGACCGCGCTCGATGGTCCGGCAGTCGCTCGGGATTGCCTACGGCGGCGAAACCGGGATGCAGCGTGATTTCATGGGCGGCCGCATGTTGGCGGTCTATCTCCGTTCGCCCGGCTTCTACGCGAGCATCCCGCACGCCAAGGCGTGGATGTACAATTGCTTCAACGGCGACCGTCGCGCCTTCATGGCATCCGTGAACGGTCACGACGAGTTTGCGTTTCATACGCAGCTTCGGTTCGATGAGAACGAAACTGCGATCACGATCGACGAAGCCAAAGCCGCGTTCCAGCGCGCCTGCGGCGCACCGATCGATTGCGAGGTGCTCTCGTTCCTGACCTGGACCGCCGGTCACGCGCTGGTCGCGAATGGAATGCAGCGGGGCAGGGTGTTCCTTGGCGGCGACGCGGCGCATCTTTTCACGCCGACCGGCGGGCTTGGCTACAACACCGCGATCGAGGATGCGGTCAATCTCGGCTGGAAGCTCGCAAGCGTCGTCAAGGGCGTGAGCCCGGCGGGGCTGCTCGACAGCTATGAGGTCGAGCGGCGTCCGGTGGCGCTGCGCAACACCGATTATGCGCGTCGCTTTGCCGACTCGCTCGGTCTGTTCGCGCCCGCGCCTGACATCGAGGATGCCACCGACGCCGGCGACGAGGCGCGGCGGACGGCGGGCGTCTATCTCGAACAGCACGCCCGCGCCGAATTCAACATCCCCGGCGTCACCTTCGGGGGGCGTTACGACGGGTCGCCGATCATCGTTTCCGATGGCAGCCAGCCGCCGCCGGACGCCGCGAACGTCTACGTTCCGAGCGCCTGTCCCGGCGGCCGCGCCCCGCATGCGTGGTTGGACGACGGCGTCTCCCTGTACGACCTGTTCGGGTTCGAGTGGACGCTGCTCCAGTTCGGCGAGGTCATGTCCGCGCATGCGTCAGTTGCCGAGACCATCCGCGCGATCGGGGTCGATGTGAAACTCGTCACGCTGCCGAAATCCCTGCGCGATCTCTACGACGCCGATCTCGCTTTGATACGCCCCGACCAGATCGTGGCCTGGCGCGGCAGCGCGTCACAGGCCGGGATGATCGGAGGCGTCCTCGCCCGCGCACTTGGACACAGCGCGAGCGACGTCGCGCGCCTGGCCAGCTGATCGATCCTGCCGCCGCATCCGATCAGCGGCTGCGCGGCCAACAACAACAAGACAACAAATCGAAAAATCACACCGGAGGAGGAAACCGTGACGACAAGAGCATTGGAGGACTACGACGATCATGCCGCCACCGCCACCGCCACCGCCGAGCAGACGGCGAGCAGCCGCCGGCGTATCCTGATCGCCGGCACCATCGGCACCGCGATCGAATGGTACGACTTCTTCATCTACGGCCTGGTCGCGCCGCTGGTGTTCGATCAGCTGTTCTTTCCGAAGTTCGATCAACTCACGGCGACTATCGCGGTGTTCGCGACGTTCTCAGTCGGTTTCTTGGCGCGTCCGCTCGGCGGACTGGTGTTCGGTCATTTCGGCGACCGCCTCGGCCGAAAGTCCGTCTTGCTGTGTACGCTCCTCATGATGGGACTTGCGACCATGTCGATCGGTCTGTTGCCGACCTACGCCAGTGCAGGTGTGGCCGCGACGGTCGCGCTCGTCATGCTACGCTTCCTCCAGGGTTTTGCGCTCGGCGGCGAGTCGACCGCGGCGATCCTGATGGCGATCGAGACGGCGCCCGGCCACCAGCGCGGGTTCTCGGCCGCGGTGATCCAGGCCGCAGGACCTGTCGGCGTCGTGCTCGCCTCGTTTGCGGCGCTCACGATCTCGCGGCTGCCGGAAGCGGACCTGCTGTCATGGGGCTGGCGCGTTCCGTTCCTGATCAGCGCGGTGCTGGTCGCGCTCGGCGTCTACATGCGCCTGCGCATCGAGGAGAGCGCGACGTTCCGAAAGGCGAAGACGACTGAAGCAGCGCCTGTGGTCGAAGCAGTGCGGGAGCACTGGCGGCCGATCCTCATCGTGTTCTTCGCCGAGATGGCGCAGACATCCTATTTCTATCTGACGGCCATCTTCACCATCTCCTTCGCGACCCGTCAGCTCGGCGTCCAGAAGGACGTCATCACGCAGGCCGTGCTGTTCGCCAATCTCGTCGGGCTCGTTGCGATGCCCCTCATTGGCGCCTGGTCCGACCGCATCGGACGAAAGCGTCTGTTCCTGGCCGGCGTGGTGCTCGCAGCCATCTCGATGTTTGCATTCTACGGTGTGGTCGCGAGCCGTGACACGATGCTGGTGACGTGCGCGGTGATCCTAGCCGCGGGGGTGATCCATCCGCTGATGTTCGGCAGCGAAGGAAGCTATTTCCCTGAACTGTTTCCGACCCGCATCCGCTTCACCGGCGTATCGATCGGAAAGCAGCTTGGGACGGTGCTGGGCGGCGGCATCGCGCCGCTCGTCGCCACCAGCCTGTTTGCGCTGACGGGCTCCACCTACGCGATCACAGGATACTACGTCGTGCTCGCGCTCGCGGCGATGATCGCGCTCGGCTTCGCGCGTGAAACCGGCAAGTCGCGGCTACTCGGCTAGGGCGAGCGCCATCACCAACACCAGGGAGGTCTTCATGGACGTCAGTCTTCTCATCAACGGGCAGGATCAGGCCGCTTCCAGCGGCAAGATGTTCGAGCGGCGCAATCCGCTGTCGCAGGAGGTCGCAAGCCGCGCGGCCGCAGCGACCGGCTCCGATGCCGACGCGGCGGTGGCGGCGGCTTCCGCCGCATTGCCAGGATGGTCGGCACTTGGCCCGAATGCGAGGCGCGCTCTGTTGCTGAAGGCCGCAGATGCCCTCGACGCCAAGCGCGATGCCTTCGTCAAGATCATGATGGCCGAGATCGGCACGACGGAGATCTGGTCGGCCTTCAACGTCAAGCTTGCGACCGGCATGCTGCGCGAAGCGGCGTCGCTCACCACGCAGATCACCGGCGAGGTGATCCCGTCGGACAAGCCGGGATGTCTCGCAATGTCCGTTCGCCAGCCGGCCGGCGTCTGCCTCGGCATCGCGCCGTGGAACGCGCCGATCATTCTCGGCGTTCGCGCCGTGGCGACGGCGCTCGCCTGCGGTAATACGGTCGTGCTCAAGGCCTCCGAGATTTGTCCGGGGACGCACCGGCTGATCGGCGAGGTCTTCAAGGACGCAGGCTTTCCGCCCGGTGTCGTGAATGTCCTGACCAACGCACCGGCCGATGCGCCCGCTCTGGTCGAGCGCCTGATCGCCAATCCTGCCGTGCGGCGGATCAATTTCACCGGCTCGACCCGCGTCGGTCGCGTCATCGCCGAGCTCGCCGGGCGCCACCTCAAACCGGTGCTGCTCGAGCTTGGCGGCAAGGCGCCTCTGGTCGTGCTCGACGATGCCGACCTCGACGCCGCCGTCGCGGCCGTGGCGTTCGGCGCCTTTATCAATCAGGGGCAGGTCTGCATGTCGACCGAGCGGGTGATCGTCGACGAGGCGGTGGCGGCGTCCTTTGTCGAGAAGCTCGCGAAGAAAACGGCTGCGCTTCCGGCCGGCGACCCGCGCCGCGCTCCGGTGGTGGTCGGCTCGATGATCGACGAGGCGCCGGCCAAGCATGTGGTTGCACTGATCGATGACGCGATCGCCAAAGGCGCCGTCAAGCTCGCGGGCGGCGACCGGGTTGGCACGGTCGTCCCGGCCACCGTGCTCGACCGCGTGGTGCCCGGCATGCGCATCTACACCGAGGAGAGCTTTGGTCCCGTCGTCTCGGTGATCCGCGCAAGTGGCGTGGACGACGCCGTGCGGCTCGCCAACGACACCGAATACGGCCTCTCGGCCGCCGTGTTCGGCCGCGACGTCGCGCGGGCGCTGACGGTGGCGCAGCGTATCGAGAGCGGCATCTGCCACGTCAACGGCCCGACCGTGCATGACGAGGCGCAGATGCCGTTCGGCGGCGTGAAGGGATCGGGCTACGGCCGCTTCGGCGGCCAGGCCGGCATCGCCGAGTTCACCGATCTGCGCTGGATCACCATCGAGACCCAGCCGCAGCACTATCCCTTCTAACCGCGCCGCAGGCGAAGCCCACCAGGACGTCCATTCATGAATTCGAAATTTCTCACGGTTCGAGAAGCGACCCTCGGTGTGCTTCGGTCATTTAGCGTCGATCGCGTTTTTGGCAATCCCGGCTCGACCGAGCTTGCCTTCCTCGGCGACTGGCCCGATGACATCGACTATGTGCTCGGTCTGCAGGAAGCCTGCGTCGTCGGCATGGCGGATGGCTATGCGCAGGCGACGGGGCGCCCGGCGTTCGTCAATTTGCACTCGGCGGCCGGACTCGGTCATGCCCTCGGCAATCTCTTCACCGCGTTCCGCAACAAGACGCCGATGGTCGTGACAGCCGGGCAGCAGGCGCGCAGCCTATTGCGGATGCGACCCTATCTCTTCGCCGAGGACGCCGCACAGTTTCCAAAGCCCTATGTGAAATGGAGCGCCGAACCGGCGCGCGCCGAAGATGTTCCAGCGGCGATTGCGCAGGCCTTTCTCACCGCCATGCAGCATCCGCGCGGTCCGACATTCGTGTCGGTCCCGTCGGATGATTGGGCGCGGCCCGCAATCGCTCCGCCGGTCCGCCACATCGCGACGGAGTTTGCGCCCGATCCGGCGGCGATCGTTCGGCTCGGCGCGGCGATCCGAGCCGCCAAAAGACCTATCTTCGTTGTCGGGCCCGACATCGATCGCAACGGCTGCGTCGACGCGATGGTCGCTGTGGCCGAACAGGCGAGGGCGGCCGTTTGGGCAAGCCCGATGTCGAGCCGTTCGAGCTTTCCGGAATTGCATCCGCTGTTCGCCGGCTTCCTTCCGGCAGCACCAGGAGGTCTCGCCCGCGCCCTGCGCGGCGCCGATCTGATCATCGTGGTCGGCGCGCCGGTGTTTACTTTCCATGTCGAAGGACAATGCGAATTGCTCGACGACGGAACGCCGGTCTGGCAGATCACGGATGATCCGACGGAAGCCGCATCCGCTTCTGTCGGTGACACCATCATCAGCACGCTCCCGAAAGCACTGGCTGGGCTGCTGTCGGCGATGCCAGATATCGCTGAGCGCGAGGTGCCGGCCCCGCGCATGCGGCCTTCCGCTCCTGCCGCGCAAAATCCGATTCCGCCGAGCCATGCGCTCGCCCGGCTCTCGGCGTTGATGCCGAGCGATGCGATCGTGGTCGAGGAGGCGCCGTCGCATCGTCCTGCCATTCAACAATTCCTGCCGCGGCCGGGCGCGGACAGCTTCTACACGATGACGAGCGGCGGACTTGGTTACAGCCTGCCAGCCTCCGTCGGCGTGGCGCTGGCGCGGCCGGGCCGCCGCATCGTCGCCCTGATCGGCGACGGATCGGCGATGTATTGCATCCAGGCGATCTGGACCGCGGTGCAACGCCGCCTGCCGATCGCCTTCGTGGTCATGAACAATTCAGGCTATGGCGCGATGCGCGCCTTCAGCCAGCTGATGCAGGCGCACCGCCCGCCCGGAATCGATTTGCCCGGGCTCGACTTCGTGGCGCTCGCTAGGGGGATGGGTTGTCCGGGGCGGCGCGTGACCGATGCCGGTGACGTCGACGCCATCTTGACCGAAGCGTTGGCGTCGAGCGGTCCCGCCCTAGTCGATATCGCTGTCGACGACGCCACGATCGACCTGTTCAGCCACCCGCGCTAGCTGGCGGTAGAGGGACTGGTCCGCGGCGACAAAACGCCCGATGGCAATTTGCTCGTGAAGGCGCGGGTCTTGGGTTGGACACGCGATCCGTCGATCACCTCGAGCTGGCCGCAGCGGTTCAGGGTGTGCAACTTCCTGCCGGGCCATACCGGTCCGGGCCTCAGAGAGTGACGGACGATCTGCTTGAACGTCGTCGGCGATAGTTCGACGATTTCCGCCAGCGCGAGCGCTGCGCCGTAGCCGTCGGCACAATTCTGGACCGGTCGCCACAATTTGTCATTGATGGTGACGAAACTCCCCGCAGGTCGCGTGCTCGCGCGATCGATCAGGACCGGGTTGCTGGCGTGCGGCAACCAGGGGCCCATGAGGTGCTCGGCATAATAGATCGCCAGCGAATCCGAATAGCCGCCGGTGCCGTCGCGCCAGGCTCCGAACAGATAATTCAGGCCGTTGTGCCGGGTGATCGTGGCATCGGCCAGCTCGACGCCCGAAAGCAGCGTCGCGTGCCGCTCCCATTTGTCCGGAAACCGAACGCATTTATAGAGGGCGACGTCCCCATTGAGCGAGCTCTCCGGGATCATCCACAACGCGCCATCGTCCTCGATCAGGAACGGATAGGAGAGGTGCCAAGGCTCCTCCAGAACGGGGACGACCGCTCCGATCGGGCCGGAGTCGTTGAACTCGATCGCGGAAATGATTCCTTTTCCAACCCTGTGATCAAGGTCTTCAAAGAAGACGAATGTTCTTCCCTGCCATGTGATGGGGAAAGGATCGGCGTAGAAGTGGTTTCCGGGATCTGCAAGGACGTTCCAGCGAGGCCCTGACAGATCTCCGGTCTGCCAGACGCCTGTGCCCTTGTTGATGCGCCATCCGACATGCCAATGCGGCGCATAGCAGCAGAGCCGATAGATCTCCTTGGCGATCGATACGGCGAGCCCGCGCGCGACGTACGCCGCCGGCGGGCGGCCGTTGGTGGCTCGAGCGGGGCGTGCCAGCTGGGGCACGATGCGCGGTCGTCCGGGCAGGATGGCCGCCACCATGGTCAGGGTTCGTGCCATGACCGTTTCTAGGCCGCCGCTCAGACCGGCTGCGATTTCGGCGGAGGGGTGGCCGCGATCGAGGACTGCACCGCCGATCTCGTCGATGATTTCGATCACGGGCAGATCGCCGGCGAGAATGGCGGCAAGGGCTGCGTTTTCGCCTGCGACTCCATTGAACAGTGGGCGGAGGTACTGCCGGGCGGAGCAGTTCGGATCCCGCGCGGCACCGGTGAAATCGACGATGACGTCTGCCGTGCCGGCGCGAGCCTGCATCCGGTCGGGACTGATCTTCAGCCGATCGGTGCCGCTGTGCTTGCCCTTGTGCAACACCAAACGTTCGAGCTCGAACAGCGCGTCGAGACCTGTGGGGCGCGGCTCCGTCGTTGCCGTCCATACGATCTGGACCGGGACATCCCGGCCGTCGACCGACAGCGTCTCGCGGCCCATCCATCGCCGCGCATGCTCAATTTCACAGCGAAACTCGATGGTCATGTCGAGCCGATCCGTTTCAATGCGTCCCGATCAAATGACCTGGCCGAGAATTCGAACGTATTCTTCCACCATGGCATCCACTGAATAGCGCAGCTTCAGGCCTTTGGCGTTTTGCCGCAGTTCGTCGCTCAGTTTTTGGTCCGTCAGGAGCCTGGAGACGGCCGCGGACAGCTTGGTATGATCGGAGGCATCGACGAACAGCGCTGTCGGTTTTCCTTCGACGGACAACACCTCGCGCAAGACCGGAAGATCGGTGACGACGGAGGGAACGCCGGCGTTTGCGGCCTCCACAGCGGCGAGGCCGAAGGTCTCCGCCTGTGTCGGAAATACGAACACGTCGAGAGCGGCGAGAAACTCCGCCATCTGGCGCGGGGTGATTTCGCCAAGCAGATGCAGCCTGTCCGATACTTTCAAATCATCTGCCAACTGCCGCAGCCGGGCCTCGTCGGCTCCCTGGCCGGCCAATGCGAGGTGCCAGGATGGTTGATCCGGCAACAGACGTATCGCCGCGTCGAGCCGCTTGTGCGGGTGCAATCTTGCTGCGCAGCCGAGCAGGGTGCGATCCGGCGGCAGATTAAATTTCTGTCGCGCAGCTTGCTTCGTCAGCGTGAGGGCCTTGTCGTCGAAGCCGTGCGGGACATGCACCATGCGCGCGCGATAAGCCCTGGGGTAGCGCGAATACTCGCGCTGCATGTCCAGCGAATTGAGCGTGATGCGGTCGAAGAAGCCGAGGCTGCCCATGGCGATGTCGGCGATACGGATCGGCCAGCTCATCGACAGCGCGGAGGAAACCTGATTGGCGATGACAGGCGCGCGGCAAATGAGGCGCGCCACGCCGGCGCCGATGACATTGCCGAAGTGCTGAAAGGTCAGAACGGCGTCGGGCCTCGTGGCCCTGAGATGGCCGCCGAGCGTCCACAGCATTTGCAGCAGCGCCAGCGGATTTCCCGGCCGGCTCGACGCGCAATAGATCGTGTCCGGCGGCTCATCGAACGAATCCGACTTGCGGAAGAAGAACAGATTGGTGACCCGATAGCCGCGGGCGGTCAGCCCGGCGCCAAGCAGGCGCGAGATCTCCTGCGCACCGGCGTTCTCGGCCTGGGTCTGTACGAGGAGCACGTGCAGCTTTCGTCCGCCACCACTGGGCGGCGAGAGTGCTGTCGCAGTCGTATCGCCCAACGCCTTGTTTGGCTGGTAATGGAGCACGTATCCCGACCCACTGAAGAAACGAATGTTCACCTTCTTAACCGCCTATCTACCATGCGGGCATCGCGCGGACACCGACTAGCAAGAAACGGAGTTAATGCGCCCTGCCGCAAGGGCGTCGTTCACCAGGGTATTCCGGCGGTTCCCGATGAAGCGAATAGGACGTGGGTAACTGCCGACCAGCCATCGATATTCAGGTTGGAGCGGGCCACTGAGAGCGTGCGAAAACGACTCTGCCGGTGCGCTGACGGTCGCCCGTGCGCTCCTTCATGCGGGACACGCCCGACGTATTCTGACGCTCTATTCACCATCCGCGGCACGGACCGCGTAGGCGCTAGGCTTCGACGCCGAGAAACGCAGAAGCCCCAAAATCGAGGGGTCGACGCCGGTTCGCCGGCGACAGATGATGTTGAGGGCGATGGTCGCGAGCGCCAGCGATACAGTGGCCGAGATTGCTGCGCCAAGAACGCCGAGCCAGGGAATGAGGACGAGAAATCCGACTAGCCGCAGCGCTACGTTCCCGGCAATCACGGGGACATACTCGCGCTCATAGCCGGTCAGCTGCAATATCGCCGCAGACGGACCGCCCGCCGCCTGGAACGCCGTTCCGATGGCGAGCACGATCAGAACCCAGTGCTGCGCAGCGAAATGCGGCCCAAACAGGTTGAGCAGATGGGGACCGCCAACCCAGATCAGGAGAAGTCCGCTGACCACGCACACCGCGGTCACTTCCGCCATGAGCCGCAGCGTTCGCTCGAATTCCTGATGGTTCTTGCTGAAGTAGAGCGAGGGGAGCCGACGTGCGCCAAAACTGTACAATGCGGCCGACAGCATGGCGAAGATGTTGGCGAGGCGCGAAGCGGCAAAGTAAATTCCGGCGGTTGCCGGGTCCAGCATCCAGTAGACCAGAATGACGTCGAAATATTGGTTCGCGGCTTCGAGGATGGATGCGGCCCAGAAATGAAGCGCGCTCGATCTCCAGCGCGACGGCTCGGAACGCACCGCCGTGCCGCGGAAATCCGGCAGAACTCGCGCAATCGCGATGATCTGTGCAACCAGCCCGACGGACATGGCAAGCGTCATCACGGCGATCAATTCGGCGGGATCGAGCAGCCGATGGCCGGACATGATTGCGAGCAGAAACAGCACGACGCTGACTCGCCAGAAGAACTCCCTGTTTCCTTCTCCCATGAGAATGCTGACCAGCGAGCGTGCGATCTGGCTGCCAAGCATCAGCCCCGCATTCACGGCCGTGTAGGCCGACACCGCGACAACCAGCAGCCACGAGGCGCCTTTGATGTTGGCGCCGATCGCGATTGCGCCGATCGCAATCAGCATCGCGACGGAGGAAATCTTGAAGCTCGATAGCAGCACGCCTTTGGTGAGATCGGGCTGATTTCCAGCCCGATACTCGTTCAGAAATCGCACCAGCAGCGATTCCTGGCCCACCAGGCCGACGACCGCTGCCATCTGGGCCACCGAAAGCCAGGTCGCAAAGATGCCGAACCCATCGGGCGACATCGTTCGTGCCGCAAGCGAGAACAACGCGAATGCAAGCGCGCCGCTACCAACCTTGAGAAGGATGGTTCCGGCAACACCGCGAGTCACGTCGCGCCGCATGAACTGGACGATGGATTCGATCATGGAAATTTAAGAGGCAACTTCCCCTGAAGAGACATTTTCCGATTACCTCCAAAAGCCTAGCATGCCGAAAAATCGCGAGTGTTAATGGACGGTCTTCGTGATCCTGCCGACCGCGGCGACGTCGCGGTCATGCCTGGTGCTTCACTATGGAACATCGCTGACCCCACTGTCCCGGATAGAGCAAAGTGCAGCCCAATCGCGTGGCGGCATAGCGCCGCATCGACGGCCGATGAGGCGAGATGAGCCGCTGGAATGCGGACCAGCTCGCCGGGAATAGCCGTCCCGAGCAAGGCGCGTGCCGGACCTCATCGGGCCGGGCAGGTCTCCGCTGCATTAACCGAGATATCGAGAAATGATCGCGTTTGGTCCTGCGATGCGACATCAGGCGTGAGAATTGCTCAGGCAATCATCATTGACCGTGGGAGCCTGCACCATGACGGCGGATAGCAACGTGCCCGAGCCGATTGCCGCAGCCGGCACTTCGACGATCGCCGCCGACATCGCGATCGTTGGCGGCGGCCTTGCGGGCTCGCTCGCGGCGGCCGTGCTCGCGCGGTCGGGGCATCGTGTCGCTCTCGTCGACAAGCGCGCGGTCTATCCGGACGAGTTCCGGGTCGAGAAAATCGGCGGCCATCAGCTGGAGATGTTGCGCAAGCTTGGCTTTCTCGACGCGCTCGACAACGTGGCCTGCCGGTATGACCAGGTGCTCAATATCAGGGAAGGCAAGGTGGTCGATGTCAGCGTCGGCCGGGCTTACGGACTTCCATATGCGGATCTCGTCGCCATGGCGCGCAGCCAACTGCCTGATCCGTCGAGCCTGATCATCGACGAGGTCACCGCCGTCAAATGCAGCGACGATATCCAGCATATCGAGCTCGCGTCCGGGAGGCGCTTGACAGCGCGACTCGTCGTGCTGGCCACGGGCATGGCGGGCGTTCTCGGCTACAAGCTCGGCATCAAGCGGCGCGTGCTGGCCGAGCGTCATTCGGTCTCGTTCGGCTTCACGATCGCCCGCCGGGATGATGCGCCGTTCGACTTCGAGGCGCTGACCTGTTACGGCGAGCGCACGGCGGACGGCATCGATTATCTCAGCCTGTTTCCGGTGCGCGCCGGCATGCGGGCAAATCTCTTCATGTTCCGCGACCCGACCGATCCGATCATGCGCGAGCTGCGCCGCGAACCGGAAGCGACGGTTTTGCGCCTGCTGCCGGGATTGCGGCCTTACCTCGGCGATTTCCGCGTGATCGACCGGGTGCAGAATTGGGTGATGGACCTGTCCGTCGTGGAGGGACATCTCCAGCCCGGCGTCGTGCTCATCGGCGACGCCTTCCAGACCAATTGTCCGGCCGCTGGCACCGGCGTGGCCCGCCTGCTGGTCGACGTCGAGCGCCTCTGCACCGAATATGCGCCGCGTTGGCTCATGACCGCAGGCATGAGCCAGGAGAAGATTTCGCAATTCTATTCCGATCCCGACAAGGTCGCGTCGGACCAGCAATCACTGAAGATGGCGCGCTTCCGGCAGGCCCTGACGTCCCGCAACGATATCGGCTGGGACGTGCGGCGGCGGCTGCACTTCCTGCGACGCAGTATCACCCACCGGGTCGATCAGATGCATCCGGGCTGGCTCGCGCATGTTCGAAGCGCGCTACGCGCCTGAGAGCCGCGCCCGTCGGCGCCTCGCGCCGGTCAGCGCGTCGGCGTTGAGGTGCGGGTCGGCAGAAGCCTGAACTCCGACATTCGCTTGGCGGCCAGTTTGAGCCAAGGCGCCTGTTTGAGTGCGAACAGGGAGAAGGCGCCCGTGGTGCTGCCGGCCTGCGTGACGGTCCACATCGGCGAAGGCTCCGCGCCGAACTGCTTCTTGTAAGGCTCGTCGCCGATGGTGAAATCGAGCATCTGATCCCCGCGCTCGATGCAATCCTTCGCCACCTGCTCGAACATCAGTGCGCCCAGGGACTGGCTCTTGTATCCGGCAATGTCGAAGGCGCCCATGATCACGAGGAATCTACCGCGATGGCAGAGACCGAGCACGGCCGCAATCACCTCGCCGTTCATCTTCATGGCATAGAGCCGGACAAAGGAGCCGAGACCGCGGTGCGCTATCTCGGAATAGAAGCCGTAATATTCGGGGCGCTGGAGCAGATCTCCGTCGCCATGTGCCTGAAAGCGCGGCCCGCGAAATTTCTTCATCACGTCCAGCACCTCCAGGACGGAGGCGCTGTCGCTGCAGCATGAAAAAATTACGTCCCCCTTCTTCTGGAGCTGCCGGGCTTTCTTTGCGAGCTCCTTCTGGTAGGAACGATCCAACGCACTGGCGCGCCATTGCTCGAATGGCGTGACGAGAACGGTGGCGTAGGCATTGGTGTCCATCGCTGTGCGGCGAGGCGCAGCCAGAAGGTTCTCGATCGGAAGCCGTCCATCCGGCAGCTTGGTCATCCGGAGCAGATCGAACGGGCGGACGAGGCACCGAATCTCTGCGCACGCACTCTCGTCCTTGAGCAGCTCGGAAAATACCTGCGGGCTGCACACCGGCGCCAGATAGTCGGAGACGCGGAGGTCGGCGAATTCGACGGTCCGTATCGGGCCGCGCCGGATCCGTAGCAAGGGCAGCACCATCGCAAGGGCGCCCGTCGCGCGGTGGCGGACCACAACAACCAGAGGAGTTGCGCCCGCATGAGATGCGAGCCTGGTGTAGAGGGTGTCCAGCCAGAGCGGATGCTGGAACGCGGTGGCGGCCGAATTGTCAAACAGCTCCGCGTAGTCGGGCGACAGGAAGTCGAATCCCTGCTCGATGGCGATGTTGAATTTGTTGCTAGGTCTGTTCATGTGCAACCAAGAAAACAGATGGCTCGGGGTGGTCGATGGAGCCGGATCTACGCTCTATAGCAGGGTCGTTGCGGGGGAGACACCGGCGGCGTGTGATTTGCATTAATCCTTCGAGCAAGGCTCGTATGGTTACCAAACCATTAATTTCCTGATCGAGCGGCCTCGCGGCATGGAGGTTGACCTATGAGAGAAATTACAGGCCGCACTTAAGGAAAGTCAGACGGAGGTGGACTCCGGGGAACCCGGGAGCGCGCAGCCGCGTCTGCGCTTACAGGTCTCAGGCCAAGACCCGTCGGCCGAAACAGCCACGACCGCGTCAACCCCTCTTTTCAAATATATTCCACTTTACCGAAATTCGGTTTTAGCGTATGTGTCGCTCATCCCGGCTCATCCTTGAGGGGCGATCTTGTGGTCGTCACGTTCGCGAGCCGGGCTTGCGGTGGACGCGGCAGCGTTCGGGTGCGAGAGGCGTGGGCAGGGCGGATTGCTCTCCGTGAGCCCAAGGCTTCGTTCCGACGAGCGGCGCTGCTGGGTTCGTCTCGTCATCAGGTCGGCGGCAACGTGCACAACGCCGTCGAAACCGGTGGCGAAATGGCGAACCGTGCGTACGGCAAAACCGTGTGGTCCTGGCCGTCGTTGCTACGGTCAAGCCCTGGCGAATGCGGCATCTGCGTCAACCGGCGCGATGTCGGTGAATTTCGCTGGGACGAGGGAGGCCAGCAGGAACTCGGCTCCCGGGAGAGCACGGCATAAGCCGTCCAACCATCGCGCAGGGAAGGCCGAGTGATTGGCTACACCTGTATGCTGCTGTGCGGTTTTCCTGCGTGTGCTTTTCGCGCAGCGGACCGCGGGTGCCAGCCGGCACCCGGCCTTCCCTGCGCCCTCTTGGATAAGAGGGTGGAGTGACGAAGCAAAGCTCGGGCGAAATGCGCCGCGAGAACGCGACTGTGCGTCCGCCTACCTCGAGAGTCCGGTTCGGGCACCGATGCCTTGTCCCTACCGATGGCTTGTCCCTAACGCTAGGGACAGACGCGTTGCTGCGATCCGCTTAGCATGGTCCGCCCGGTTGCTCGGGACCGCGGGAGGAAACGCGTATATCGGACGACATGCCTTCTGAGCAACGACGGTGCCCCTGGGGAGCAGTGCAACCTCGAGCCGGGCGCCCGATGCAGCCGGCGGAGTCATCAGAGCGGACAAGGAGGAACAGGATATGAAGATCGGTTTCGCGCGAGCCTCGCTTCTTGTGGCATGCGTCCTTTATGGAACTGCTGCTCACGCGGACATCAAGATTGGAATTGTGATTTCGGCAAGCGGCCCGGGATCCGCTCTGGGCCAACCGCAGCTCAAGACGGTTGCAGCTCTTCCGAAAGAGATCGGTGGAGAGAAGGTGACCTATATCGTCCTGGACGACGAGTCGGATTCGACTAAAGGGGTCCAGAACGCACGCCGGTTGGTGATCCAGGACAAGGTCGACGTGCTGGTCGGCTCCTCTCTGACCCCGGTGACCATGCCGATGCTGGATGTCGCGCTCGAATCGAAGACGCCGCTGCTGTCGCTCGCTGCCGCTACCGCCATCGTTCAACCGATGGATGAGAAACGCGCCTGGGCATTCAAGGTCGTTCCCAATGACGACCTCATGGCGGCCGCCATCCTCAAGCATATCGCGAAATCAGGCGTGAAGACGCTCGGCTATATCGGCGTTTCGGATGGCTACGGCGAGGGCTACTACAAGGAAGTGAGCCGCCTCGCGCCCACGTTGGGGCTGACCGTAACCACACATGAGGTCTATGCGCGAGCCGACACCAGCGTCACCGGTCAGGCGCTGAAGGTGATGTCGACCAATCCCGATGCCGTATTCATCGCCTCCGCAGGAACTCCGGCGGTCTTGCCGCAGCAGGCGCTCCGCGAGCGCGGCTACGCCGGGAAGATATTTCAGACACACGGCGTGGCCAGCGAGGAGTTCATCAAGCTCGGTGGCGCGAACGTCGAAGGCGCCGTATTCGCGGGTGAGGCTTTCACCATTGCCGCCGATCTTCCCACGGGAGATCCGTTTCGTCGCTCGACGGAGGAGTTCGTGACCGCGTATGAAGCGGCGAACGGGCAAAAGCCCAACATGTTCGCTGCTCACCTCTGGGATGTCGTCGCGCTGATCGGAAAAGCTGCACCGGATGCGCTGAAGACGGCAAAGCCTGGCACAGCCGAATTTCGCGCGGCTCTGCGCGACGCACTCGAGCGTGGGCAGAACATCTATCTCAACAATGGGCTGTCGAACATGAGCAAGGCCGATCACAACGGTTACGACGAGCGCTCGGCCTTTCTGATCAAGGTCGAAGGCGGGAAGTTCCGCCTCGCAAAGTAGCGGGGCGCCAATCAGTTTTGTACGAGCGGGTGGCGGGACACCATGCCTGCGCCGATCTGGCCGGTGGTCCGTTTTAACGGGGCGTGAGATGAATAGGAAAAATCGATTTTCGATTTTCTATTGACCCTTTCGCGTTGCCTTGCCATCATTCGACCCATGGGTCCGCTTCAGTTTCACATGACCGGAGGCCCCGGGGATGGTCCGCGCAGCCTGACATCGGCGTTGCACGAGCGCTTGCGCGCCGACATTCTGGCGACGCGGCTGCTTCCGGGCCAGAAGCTGCATATCGCCGGCCTCGCCAAGCAGTTTTCCGTGAGCCTTGCCGCCGTACGTGAGGCACTTTCCCGATTGGTCGCCGACGGGCTTGTGCTGGCGTCCGACCAGCGTGGCTTCCGGGTGAGCCCGGTGTCGCTCGCCGATCTCGCCGACGTGACGCAGACCCGGATCGATATCGAAGGCCTTGCGCTCCGTCGCTCGATCGAGCGGGGCGACGATGCCTGGCTTGCCTCGGTGAAATCCGCCTGGGCGGACCTGAAGGCCGTCCCCTATCGCTACCCCGACGATCCGACGGTGCATTATGAGGAGTGGGTGGTGCGCCATCGCATCTTCCATCGTGCGCTGGTCAATGCCTGCGGCTCACCGTGGCTGCTCGGCTTCCGCGACGTGCTGCACGAACAAAGCGAGCGATATCGCCGCCTCTCGATCCGCAGGGAGGTGGGCAAGCCGCGCGACGTCGAGGCTGAACACAGGGTGATTGTCGCTGCCGTCGTCAAACGCGACGCGGACGCGGCGGTTCGCGCATTGGCAAAGCACTTCGGCATCACCAAAGCGTTTGTCGAGCTCGCCGCGCCTCGCATTGCGGAGGTGAACGGCGCAAACTGACGATCCGGAAAAATCCGGCAAAGAAAAACAGAGACCGGGAGGAAACAGATCATGAAAATAACTCGCCGCAAGGCGCTATTGGCGTCGCTCTTCGCAGCCGGCGTGCTCGCCGGCCCTGCCGCCGCGGCCGAAACCATTCGCGTCGGCCTGCCGACCAAGACCTACTGGCCGACAACGATCGCCGAGACGGCCGTGCGGCAGAAATTGTTCGAGAAGGAAGGCATCCAGGCCGAACTGACCATCTACCGCAGCGGTGCAGAGACGTTCGAAGGCATGGCTGCGGGCGCGGCCGATATCATCCTCGATCCGCCCTCGCTGGTCTCCGCGGGGCGCAAGAAGGGTGTGATGTCGCGGATCGTGGCCAATGCCGCGATGGGAAATTTTGGCTGGCAGTTGATGGTCCCGACCAAGTCGACGCTCGACGTCAAGGGCCTCAACGGCAAGAAGGTCGCAATCACCGCCGCCGGCTCAGGTTCCGACCTGCTCGCACTATGGACACTCCAGGACAAGAAGATCGATTTCACGCGCGTCCCGGTTGGCGGCGGCGGTCTGGTGCCGAACCTCCTAGCGGGCAACGTCGAGGCCGCCGTGGTCTATTCGCCGCTGAGCTTCCAGATCTCGAAATCGGGCGAAGCCAAGTCGATCCTCGATTACGCCACGGCGGTGCCGCCGAACCTCACGGCAGGCTGGATCGTGCTCGACAAATTGGCGGAGACAAAGCCTCAGCTGGTTCAGAAGGCGGTGAACGCCCTCTATGGCGCAGTTGCGTTCATGCGCGCCAATCGGGACGTGACCGTCAAGCTGATCGCCGAGCTCTACGAAATGCCGGCCGAGATCGCCGCCCTGGAATACGACAACACGATCATGAAGCTCGAGACCAGCGGCGACATGGGCGCGCCCGACGTGAACGCGGCCGTGCAGCTGTCGCTGGACCTCGCCAAGCTCGGCGGGCTCAAGGACATCGTACCGGTCGAGGAAGTGATCTCGACCAGGTTCAAGCCGGTTCCGACCAAGCCGTGACGATGCAGAACTCACTCGCCATCAAGCTTGCACGGATCGCGATCGTCATCGCGGTCCTGGCGCTGTGGGAGGTGCTGTCGCGCACCGGCATCGTCAATCCGCGCCTGCTGCCCTCGGCGTCCGACACGTTCGCGACACTCGGCGACCTCCTGCAGCGCGCGGCCGTGCGGAAAGACCTGATGGTGACTGCGACCGAAGTACTGGCCGCGTTCGCGCTAGCCGTCCCCTTCGGCGCCGCGATCGGCTTCCTGGTTGCGGAGAACCGCTACTTCGCTGACGTGGCCAAGCCGCTGCTGTTCTTCGCCTTCAGCATCCCGAAGTCGATCTTCCTGCCGATGTTCATCCTCGTACTCGGCGTCGGGTTCGCCCAGAAGGTCGGCTTTGGCTTCTTCTCCACGATCTTCATCGTGATCATGTCGACGACCACGGCGGTGGAGTCGGTCAAGGTCGAGCATCTCACGGTGGCGCGCTCCTATGGCGCAACTCCGATGCAGACCGCGTTCCGGGTCTATCTGCCGAGCATGCTGCCGGTGCTGCTCGAGGCCCTGCGAATCTCCATGATCTTCAACCTCACCGGCGTGATCCTTGCCGAGATGTACGCCTCGCGCGACGGCATCGGCCACCAGATCGCGACCTGGGGCGAGAACTTCCAGATGAAGCAACTCCTCGCCGGGGTCGTGATGGTCGCCGCGATCGCCATGACCTTCAACGAACTTGTCAGATGGGTGGAAACGCGATGCAGCCATTGGCGAACGTGACCCCGTTGAAGCCTCCCGCGCGCGCCGGCGCGATCGAGGTGAAGAATGTTGGGCAGGTCTTCAAGACCAGGTCTCAGGACGTCGTCGCCCTGGAAGACGTCTCGCTCGATATCAAGCCGGGTCGCTTCGTCGTGCTGGTCGGCCCGAGCGGTTGCGGCAAGTCGACCCTTCTGATGATGATGGCGGGCCTGCGCCAGCAGACCTCGGGCTCGATCGCCATCAGTGGCGCGCCGATTCTGCAGCCCGACCCGGACATGGTCGGCGTGGTGTTCCAGGAGGCGAGCCTGTTTCCCTGGCTGACGGCCGAAGACAATGTCGAGTTTCCGCTGGCGCTGCGTGGCGTGCCCAAGGCGGAGCGCCGCGCCAAGGCGCAGGATGCGCTCACGCTGGTCGGCCTCGACGGCTTCGGCAAGCGCCATCCGCACGAGTTGTCAGGCGGCATGAAGCAGCGCGTCTCGATCGCGCGCGGGCTGGTGCAGGACCCGCCGGTGCTGCTGATGGACGAGCCGTTTGCTGCCCTCGACGAGCAGACCCGCATGACCATGGGTGACGAACTGCTGCGCATCTGGGCGGCGACCGGCAAGACCGTCGTCTTCGTCACACACAGCCTCACCGAAGCGGTCTATCTCGCCGACGAGGTGATCGTGATGTCGGCGCGGCCCGGCCGCATCGTCGATCATCTCCAGGTCCAGCTGCCGCGGCCCCGCACCTATGAGATGCTGAGCGGCGATGCCTTCGGGAGCTTGCGCGACCGCATCTGGCGGCATATCCGCAAATCGGCCTGAGGCGGAGATGAGTGCCAAAATAAGTGCGAAGACGCTGCGACGTCTGATCGTGATCGGCTTGATCGCGCTGTGGGAGCTGTTGCCGCAAACCGGTCTCATTCCCGAGCTGTTCTTGCCGTCGCTTTCGTCGACGCTGATGGCCGGATGGACCGACGCGGCCGAATACGGTCACGCGCTCGCAGTGACGCTTTATGAGGTGCTGATCTCCATGGCCTTCGCCTGCGGCGGCGGCATCCTGCTTGGCGCTATCGTCGGCAGCCTGCCGCGTCCGCGCGTCCTGATCATGCCGATGGTGTCGAGCCTCTATGCCGTGCCGCTCGTGATCCTCTATCCCGTCTTCACGGTGTGGCTCGGCATTGGCTCGGAATCCAAGATCGCCTTCGCCTCGATTTACGGCTTCCTGCCAACGATGCTGGCCACCGCCGCCGGCATCCAGACCATCGACCCTCAACTCCTGCTCGCGGCACGCAGCATGGGCGCCACGCTGAGCCAGCGGCTGGTTCGCGTCATCATTCCCGCGGCGATTCCGACAGTGCTGTCGGGGCTCCGCGTGGGAGGCGCACTGGTGATCGTTGGCGTCGTCGTCTCGGAGATGCTGATCTCCTCGGCCGGCATCGGTTATCTGATCTCGCGCTACCGCACGATCCTCGATAGTCCGCACGTGTTCGCCGGCGTCCTCCTCGTGCTGTTCATGGCGATCGCCTTCAACGCCGCGATCCGGTGGATCGAACGCAAGGCGGCGATCTGGCAGACCGGCACGCGCGCTGGTCAGGCCAACGATGACATCGCATCGGGCGCGATGCAGCCAGCGACCTGAGGAAATTCCGCGTGTTTGATCTGACCCTGACATTCGACAACGGCCCCGATCCCAACGTGACGCCGCGCGTGCTCGACATTCTCGGAGAGCGCGGCATCAAGACCACGTTCTTCGTCATCGGCGAGAAGCTCGCCGATCCCGCGCGGCATGGCCTTGCAATCCGGGCGCACGGGGAGGGGCACTGGATCGGCAATCACACCTTCACCCACAGCGTCCCGCTCGGCGAGCAGCCGGATCGCGCGACCGCGAAGAACGAAGTTGGCTGCACGCAAGCCGCGATCGGTGATCTCGCCCATCCGCAGCGCTGGTTCCGGCCGTTCGGTGGCGGCGGCAATCTTGATACGCGGCTGTTGAAGCCATCCGTCGTCGACTATCTCGCCCGCCACAAGCATAGCTGTGTGCTCTGGAACGCGATCCCCCGCGACTGGGACGATCCCGACGGCTGGACCGAGCGCGCCGTTGTCCAGTGCGGCCAGCAGCCCTGGACGCTGATGGTTCTGCACGATCTTCCGACCGGAGCGATGGACCATCTGGAGCGGTTCCTCGACCGCGCCGAGGCGGCCGGCGCCCGTTTCCGCCAGGATTTCCCTCCACAATGCGTTCCGATCCGCAATGGCGCGATCGCACTTCCGATCAACGACTATGTTTCCTCCATCGAAGAGAGCGTTTGACTGATGAAAATCGCAAGTTTCACGATCGCCGGCAGCGCGAGCTTTGGCATTGTCACCGACAACGGCGTCATCGATGCCGGCAAGCGTCTCAAGGCCTATCCGACGCTGAAGACGCTGCTTGCCAAGGGATCGCTCGACGAATTGAAGAAGCTTGCCGGCGAGAAGCCCGACCACGCGCTGCAGGACGTCACACTGCTGCCGACGGTCCCCGATCCCGACAAGATCTTCTGCATCGGCGTCAATTACGCCACCCATCTGGCCGAGAGCGGCCATCCCACCCCGCCACACCCGATGATCTTCACCCGCTTCGCCAACAGCCAGGTCGGACATGGCCAGCCGATGATCCGGCCGCTCGAATCCGAGCGCTTCGACTATGAGGGCGAGATGGCGGTTGTCATCGGTAAGGCCGGCCGCCGCATCTCGCGCGAAGCCGCATTGAACCATGTCGCCGGTTATGCCTGCTACAATGATGGCAGCATCCGCGACTGGCAGCGCCACACCTCGCAATTCGCCCCCGGCAAGAATTTCGCCGGCACGGGCGGCTTTGGGCCCTGGATGGTCACGACCGACGAATTGACCGACGTCAGCAAGCAGACGCTGATCACGCGGCTCAACGGGGTCGAGGTGCAGAAGGCCCCGATCTCCGATCTCGTCTTCGACGTGCCGGCCCTGATTGCTTATTGCTCCACCTTCACCGAGCTCGCGCCAGGCGACGTCATCGTCACAGGCACGACCGGCGGTGTCGGCGCTTATCGTAATCCGCCGCTGTGGATGAAGAGCGGCGACGTCGTGGAGATCGAGATCTCCGGGATCGGGGTCCTCAGCAATCCCGTCAAGGACGAAGTGCCGGCCAAGGCGACGCGCGCGGCCTGATTGGCCGCGCTCCACAGCAATAACAAGGAGACCGTCATGCCGATGCCAACGCATATCCTCCCGACCACGGTGGTCGGAAGTTATCCGCAGCCGGAATGGCTCGTGAATCGCGCCATGCTGTCGAAAGTGGTGCCGCGCACCCGCCTGCACGACATGTGGCGGCTGCCAGCGGAACATCTGGAGGAGGCCCAGGACGATGCGACGATCGTCGCGATCCGCGACATGGAGCGCGCCGGCATCGACATCGTGACCGATGGCGAAATCCGCCGCGAAAGCTACTCCAACCGCTTCGCCACGGCGCTCGACGGGATCGACGGAGACAATCCCGCGATGATCGTTGCGCGCACTGGTAACACCCAGACCCCGGTGCCGCGCGTCGTCGGCCCGGTGAAACGCAAGGGACCGGTCGAGCTGCACGACATGCAGTTCCTGCGCAGGAATACCGATCGTGCAGCGAAGATCACCCTGCCGGGTCCGTTCACCATGAGCCAGCAGGCCAAGAACGAGTTCTACAAGGACGACGAAGAGCTCGCGATGGCCCTGGCGGAGGCCGTCAATGCCGAAGCGCTCGACCTGCAAAGAGCGGGCGCAGACGTGATCCAGCTCGACGAGCCCTGGGTGCGGAACAATCCGGATTCTGCCAAGCGCTACGCCGTCAAGGCAATCAACCGCGCGCTGAAGGGCATCACAGTGCCGACCGTCGTGCATCTCTGTTTCGGCTATGCGGCGGTCGTGCCCGGCTCGAACAAGCCGGCCGGCTATTCGTTCCTCGCCGAGCTCGACGATACGACTGCCGACCAGATCTCGATCGAGGCGGCGCAGCCAAAACTCGACCTCGGCGTTCTGAAGGACCTCTCCTCAAAGAAAATCATGCTTGGTGTGCTCGACCTCGCAGACCCCCAGATCGAGAGCGTCGACACGGTCGCCGACCGCATTCGCAACGGCCTGAAATATGTGTCGCCTGATCGTCTCGTTCCGGCGCCCGACTGCGGCATGAAATACATGCCGCGTGCTGTCGCGTTCGGGAAATTGAAGGCGACGTGCGATGCGGCGGCCAAGGTTCGGCAGGAGCTTGGTTGACGAGGTTCCGAGCCGCTCGCAAGTAATGCACGATCCGGTCTGGTCCGCCTCAGACCCAGCCGCCATCGACAATGTAGTGCTGGGCTGTGCAGGCGGAGGCTTCGTCTGAAGCGAGGAAGATGGTGAACTTGGCGACCTCGTCCGGCATGAGCTTGCGCTTCAGGCATTGTCGTTGCATCAGCTCCACTTCGCCCTGTGGCGTCATCCATTTATCGAGCTGGCGCTCGGTCATGATCCATCCCGGCGCTATCGCGTTCACGCGGATGTTGTAGGAGCCGTAATCGCGCGCCAGCGAGCGTGTGAGACCGATCACGCCTGATTTGCTGGCGGTGTAGGCGGCCATGCCGCCTTGTCCGGCGATCCACGACACCGAGCCGAAATTGATGATGGCGCCGGCGTTCGCCGCCTTCATGTCCGGCAACACGGCCTGCGCAGCAAAGAACTGGTGCTTCAAGTTGACTGCGATACGGTCGTCCCAATACTCCGGTGTCATTTCCTCGGTGCTGTGCCGCTCGTCATGCGCAGCGTTGTTGACGAGGATGTTGATCGCGCCGTGCACGTTGCGCGCCTCCGCGACACCGGCACGTAATGCGGCGATATCGGTCAAGTCGGCACGCATGAAATGCGCGCCAAGACCTTGGTCCGAAAGCTCGCGTGCCAGGGATTGGCCCTCGTCAACTTTGATGTCGAAGAACACGACATTGGATTTCTGCTGTGCGAAGCGCCGCACGATCGCAGCGCCAATTCCGGATGCGCCCCCGGTGACGAGAACGACCTTGCCGGCGAGGTCGGAATAAACGGCAGCCATGGATATCCCTCGATTTGCGTTGGGGCAGCGCAACGCGCCGCCGACTCTCCCGCTCACCTTAGCTACTGCGCTCGTGAGGTGCATAGATCAGAATTTCAGTTGCGTACCTCAAAAATCGAGGGCAGGATTGCACCAAAGAATAAAAGCCGTTGGGAGGAATGTGATGAGACTGCTCGGGAAACTGGGACTGGCCGTAGTCGCATGCCTGTTCGGAGCGAAACTCGCTGCGGCCGAAACGACGGTCAAGTGGCTGCACATCGAGGCCAACCCGGCCCAGGTCAAAATCTGGGAGGAGGTTGCGCGCGCCTATGAGGGGTCGCATCCGGGCGTGAAGGTCGAGATGCAGTTCCTCGAGAACGAGGCCTACAAGGCCAAGCTGCCGACCATCCTGCAATCCAAAGACCGGCCCAACATCATCTACAGCTGGGCGGGCGGTGTCCTGAAGACGCAGATCGAGGCCGGCGTGCTCGAAGAGATCACCGATTCTGTGAAGGGTTACAGCGACAGTCTCACACCGGCGGCGCTCGCCGCCTTCACCAGCAACGGCCGTGTTTATGGTCTGCCCACAGCGCTCTCGCAGGTCGGCTTCCTCTGCAACAAGGAGCTGATGGCCAAGGCGAAGGTCGATCCTGCCGGGATTAAGAGCTGGGACGATCTGCTTGCAGCCGTGAAGACGTTGAAATCCGCCGGCGTGACCCCGATCGTCGTCGGCGGCGCCGACAAATGGCCGCTGCACTTCTACTGGACGCATCTTGCTGTGCGCATCGGCGGCAAGGCGGCGTTCGATGCGGCGCTGCGCGGCGAGAACGGCGGCTTTGCCGGCGAAACCTTCCAGAAATCCGGCGAGCTGTTCAAGCAGCTCGTCGATCTCCAGCCGTTCCAGAATGGCTTCCTGGGTTTCAAGAATCCGCAAGCCGTCGGCTATTTCGGGGACGGCAAGGCGGCGATGACGCTGGCGATCAGCACGGTCTATCATCTGCAGCGCGCTCTCGCCGCCGACAAGGCCGGATTGACCGAGGACAAGATGTGCTGGTTCGACTTCCCGGTCGTGACCGGCGGCAAGGGCGCGCCCACCGATACGCTCGGCGGCATCACCGGTTGGCTGATTACGAAAGGCTCGCCGAAGGAGGCTGTCGATTTCCTGAAATATTTCGTCTCCAAAGAGGTGCAGACGCGGCTTGCCGCCGGCAACTTCATCATCCCGGTGGTGCAGGGCGCAGATGTCGGCCTCAACAACTCCTTCATGAAGCTGATTGCCGCCAATCTGGCGAAGTCGAACTACCACCAGAATTTCTATGACCAGAGCCTCGGTCCGTCGGTCGGCCGCGTCGTCAACGACGTCACAGCCGAGATCGCCGGCGGCAGCATGAGCCCGCAAGAGGCTGCCAAGGCGATCGAGGCGGCGTGGAAGCAGGGCAACTGAGGGTGGCACGGCGGACCGCGAGCGTGTCGGCGATCGGCGCTGCTGGCGAGATGGTGCCACAGGTCACGATCCGCGGCCCGAGTTGGGACGGCAGGCTGACGGTGCTCATCCTGTTCCTGCCGCCGGCGCTGCTATTGTTCACATTGTTCGTTGTGCTGCCGATCGGCGAAGCAGCCTGGTATTCGGGCTTCAATTGGAACGGGTTCGGCAGGCCGACCAATTGGATTGGCCTCGACAATTACCGCTTCGTGCTGGAGACCCGCGCCTTCTGGCTCGCGCTGCGCAACAACGGCCTGATCATCGCAGTTTCGCTCGCCATCCAGCTGCCGCTTGCGCTCACGCTGGCCTTGATGCTCGCCGAACGCTTTCGCGGGGCGGTGGCGCTGCGCATGCTGTTCTTCATGCCCTATATCCTGGCGGAGATCGCGACCGGGCTGATCTTCAGCTTCGTCTATGATGGCGACTACGGCCTTGTAGCTTCGATCTGGCGCACCTTCGGCGCCGAGCCCCCACATCTGCTTGCCTCGACGGATACGGCCATGCTGGCGGTGCTGATCGTGATCGTCTGGAAGTACTTTGGCTTCCACATGATGCTGTTCATCGCAGCGCTCCAGAGCCTCGACAAGAGCCTGGTCGAGGCGGCACGCATTGACGGCGCGACCCGATCGCAAGCCTTGCGACATGTGGTCATCCCGTTGCTCTATCCGACGATTCGGCTCTCCGTGTTCTTCGCCATCGTCGGCTCGCTGCAGCTGTTCGACCTCGTCATGCCGCTGACGCGCGGCGGGCCCGCGGATACCTCGAACACGATGGTGAGCTTTCTCTACAACAACGGCATCTCGCGCATGCGGGTCGGCTACGGGAGCGCTATCGGTGTCATTCTGTTCGCGATCTGCGTGACCTTTGCCTTCACGTACAAGCGATGGTTCATGCGCGATGAGTAACGCCAAGGCTATCCGCGCGCCGTTTGATCCCTCAATGCTATTCAAGATGGTGTTCCTCGCCGTCGTTGCCATCATCGTAGTAGTACCGCTGCTCGCGACCTTGTTCGGTGGCTTCAAATCGCTCGGCGAACTGCGCGTCAATCCGTTCGGCTTGCCACGTCACTGGGAGTGGCAGAACTATGCCGACATCCTGTTCTCGGCGCGCTACTGGCAGCTCTTGCGCAACTCGCTGATCATCTCGACCCTCACGGTTGCACTGACCCTGATCGTAGCCTCGATGGCGGCGTTCACCTTCGCCCATATCAGGTTCTACGGCAGCTCGATGCTGCTGAGCTATCTGACGCTGGGCCTGCTGTTTCCGGCCGCGACAGCGGTGCTGCCGCTCTTCATCAAAGTGCGCGATCTCGGATTGCTCGATACATATTTTGGCGTTGCCCTGCCGCAGACGGCCTTCAGTCTTGCGATGAGCGTGCTGCTGCTGCGGCGTTTCTTCAAGGACATCCCCTACGAACTGCTGGAGGCCGCGCTGGTCGACGGCTGCAGCTATATCAAATTCTTCCGCTATGTGACGTTGCCCTTATCGCGGCCGATCCTGACAACCGTCGGTACCATCACCTTCGTCAACAGCTGGAATGCCTATCTGTTGCCACTGGTGATGCTCAACACCGACGCGCTCTATCCCTGGCCGCTCGGGATCATGGTTTATCAGGGCGAGTATTCGTCCGAGTGGCATCTGATCCTCGCCTTCATCACGCTGACCATCCTGCCGACGATCGTTCTCTTTCTTCTGGCGCAGAAACACATCGTCGCTGGCCTCACCGCAGGCGCGGTCAAGGGGTGAACGGTACCTCACGGAGATCACAATGAGAAAAGTCGGCATCGGCATCATCGGCTGCGGCAATATCAGCACCGCTTATCTGAAGGCGGCCCAGCGATTCCCGGTCATGGAAATCAAGGCGCTCGCCGATATGCGCAGCGACGTCGCGGAGCGGCAGGGCTCCGCCTTCGGACTGCCGGCGATGCGGGTCGATCAACTGCTCAAGCGGGACGATATTGAGATCGTCATCAATCTCACCGTGCCACTCGCCCACACTGACGTCAGCCTCGCAGTGCTAAACGCCGGCAAGCACGTTCATTCCGAGAAGCCGCTCGGCATCAACGTCACGGAAGCCCGCAAGGTGATGGATCTCGCCGCGCAAAAGGGTCTTCGCGTCGGCTGCGCGCCCGATACGTTCCTTGGCGGCGGACACCAGACCGCGCGCAAGCTGATCGACGATGGTGCGATCGGCACGCCTGTGGCCGGTAGCGCGTTCTTCGGCTGCCCCGGCCACGAGCGCTGGCATCCGGCGCCGGGTTTCTACTATTTGCGCGGCGGCGGGCCGATGCTTGACATGGGGCCGTACTACATCACCGATCTCGTGCAGCTGCTCGGCCCGGTGGCGAGCGTGATGGGCTCGACCGCGCGTCCGAAATCCGAGCGGCTGGTCACCAGCCAGCCAATGAACGGAACGCTGATCCCGGTCGAAGTTGCGACCCATGTCGCCGGCACGCTCGAATTCGAGAGCGGAGCGGTCGTCTCGATCGTGATGAGCTTTGATGTGCCGAAGCACCGGCACGCGCCAATCGAGATTTATGGCGACAAGGGCAGCATGCTGGTGCCCGATCCGAACCGCTTCGGCGGCGAGGTGCAGGTCGCCAAGACCGGCGGCGACTGGGAGCCGGTGCCGCTGACTCATGGTCATGTCGATGGCGAGTTCCGTTCCATTGGCGTCGCCGACATGGCCTCTGCGATCCTGAACAACCGGCCGCATCGTGCCAGCGGCGCGCTCGCTTTCCACGTGCTGGAGGTGATGGAGGCGTTCCAGACCTCTGCCGACGAAGGGCGACGCGTCAAGATCGAGAGCTACGTCGAGCGGCCTGCGATGCTGCCGGCCGGGCGTGAAACCGGACAGATCGACTAAGGACAGAAACATGCGCAAGGCAATGATTGTATGGGGCGGCTGGCCGGGGCACGATCCCGATCTCTGTGCGTCGATGATCCGCGGCTGGCTGAAAGCGGAAGGCTTCGAGGTGCGGACCGAAACCACCACCGCCGCGTTCGCCGATCCCGCGATTCACGACCTGTCACTGATCATCCCGATCTATACCATGGCGAAGATCGAGAAGGCGGAAGCGCTCAATCTCTGCGCTGCGGTCCGCAGCGGCGTCGGGCTCGCCGGCCATCATGGGGGCATGGGGGACGCGTTCCGCGATTCCGTCGACTACCAGTTCCTGTGCGGAGGGCAGTGGGTTGCGCATCCCGGCAACATCATCGACTACAAGGTCGACTTGACGAAGCCGGATGATCCCATCATGAAGGGCCTGAAGAGTTTCGAGCACCGTTCCGAGCAATACTACATGCATGTCGACCCCGCCAACGAGGTGTTGGCGACGACGACCTTCACCGGCGAGCACGCGCCCTGGATCGAGGGCGTGGTGATGCCCGTGGTCTGGAAGAAGCGATACGGCGCGGGCAGGGTGTTCTATTCCTCGCTCGGCCACCGCGCCTACGAGCTCGACGTACCGGAGATCCGAACGTTGATGACCCGTGGCATGCTGTGGGCCGCGCGCGAATGAACGCTGGTGCGACTCAGCCGGTGATTCGTGCCACGCTTGAGGACGTCGCGCGCACGGCGGGTGTTTCTCTCGCCACGGTCGACCGCGTCGTCAACCGGCGCGAGGGCGTGCGCGCCAAGACCGTCGCGCGAGTCGAGGCCGCGGTGGCAAAACTCGGCTATCGCGCCGACGTCGCGGCCGCTCGGCTTGCCCGCGGGCAGACGTTCCGCTTTGCCTTCGTGCTGCCGACCGGCAGCAACAGCTTCATGACCAACCTGACCGAGCAGGTCCAGCGCACCGCGGACTGGCTCGCCGGCCAGCGCGGCTTCATTGATATCCTCCATGTTGACGTGTTCGATCCGGATGTACTCGCCGTCGCGCTGGAAAATCTCTCGCCGGCGTATCAGGGCGTCGCCGTCATCGCGCTCGACCATCCCAGGGTACGCGCGGCGATCGACGAACTCACCGCGCGCGGGGTCGCTGTGGTGACGCTTGTGTCGGACGCGCCGAGCTCGCGTCGCCTGCACTATGTCGGCATCGACAATCCGGCGGCAGGCCGCACCGCTGCAACGCTGATGGGACGGTTCCTCACTGGTCGCAAGGGGACGGTGGCCGTGATCGCGGGATCGTTGTCGCTGCGCGATCACACCGAACGGCAATTCGGCTTCCACCAGATCCTGTCCAGCGAGTATCCGAACCTGCTCGCGCTGCCGGTGGTCGAGGGCCGCGACGACAGCGGGCGGACGCGGGAGCTCACTGCGGCACTGCTCGCGCGCCAACCCGATCTTCGCGGCATCTACTGCTGCGGCGCCGGCAACCGTGGCATCGCCGACGCACTCGAGGCCTCGGGCCGCGCGCGTGAGGTGGTCTGGATTGCCCATGAGCTCACTCAATATACACGGCGTTTCCTGGTGCGCGGCGCGCTCGATGCAATCATCAACCAGGATCCCGGCCACGAGGCACGGTCTGCGGCGAGAGTTCTGCTCGCGCATTGTTCGGGTGAGCCCATCAGCCCCGACCAGGAGCGCATCCGCATTGACATTTTTCTGCGGGACAATCTGCCGTAACCTCGACTGGCCTGCGAGGCGCATCAGAAGCTCGCGGCCATTTCGGCCAGACGTTGGTGGGCTCTTTCGCGGGCCGCTTCGATGGGCTGTTGCGGTCCGGTGGTTGGCCCAATCGGAATAAAGCGGACATTGCTGATCCCGACAAAACGCAAAATTTCGCGCAGGTAAGGCGTTGCCATGTCGATGCGCCCGCGGTTCATTCCGGTCGCGAAATCGCTGCCACTGGCGATGATGACGATGGTCGGCCGGTCCTTCAGCAGCGGGATATATCCCAGGGACGGGTCGAACCGGAAGGTAGGCCCGGGTTGGACGATGACGTCGAACCATTGCTTAAGCTTATAGGGAATGCTGAAGTTCCACATGGGAGTTGAGATCAGCACACGATCGGCAAGCGCCAAGCGCACCGCCATCCGCTCGGCTTCAGCGAAGCTATCCCGCTGCGCGTCGTTGAAGGCTTGCGCCTTCATCCGTGCATACTTGGCTTCGACAATGGGGCCTGAAAACTCCGGCAGGCGCTCGCGCCAGAGATTCATGACGTCCACGTCCCAATCGGGCCGAGCTCGGCGAAAGCCGTCAAGGAAAACGCGGGCGCCGGCGCTTGACCAAGAGTCGTCGCGGGGCGAGCAGGACAGGTGCAGGAGCTTCGCCACCGCTCATCCCAGCGCTTTGATGACCGCATCGGCCTTGGTCACGACGGCGACGTTTTGCATGGCAAAGTTGATCGACGCAGCGTGCCAATCGGCGTTCATGGTCGAGCAGCAATCCTCAGGAACAACCATGAAGTAGCCCTTGTCGGCACCGGTCCGCGCCGTGTGCTCGACCGACATGTTGGTCCAGGCGCCGGTGTTGATGATCATGTCGCGGCCGGTTGCTTTCAGAATTGTTTCGAGCCTCGTGCCTTCCCAGGCGCTCATGCGCACCTTCTCGACCACGAAGTCGCCGGGCCGTGGTTCGAGACCTGACACCGGTGCCGCGCCCCAGCTTCCGCGCACCATCGCCTTGCTGTCGACGAGACCCTCGAACAGGGGCGCATTCAAGGTCACGCCGGGCGCGCCGGACTCGACGACGAACCAGACATGAATGATGGCGACGCCGCGCGCCCGCGCCGTTTCCGCCAGGCGGCGAACATTCTCGACAACATGCTGCTGGCGCGCATGCCCGGGTGCGCCGGAATCGGCAAAGGCGCCACCGTCCATGATAACGTCGTTCTGGAGATCCTGGATGATCATGGCACATCGTCGCGGGTCGAGCTGCATTTCGCCGTCGGCGAGGACGGGGGCAGCGGAAGCAGAGCCGGCGGCCGCTGTGCCGCCGCCTCGCTTGCCGCTCATATAGGGCTCGTGGCGCGGTCCGACTTTGGTGGGAATGGCATAGACCGAGTGCGTCGAAGTCAGGTACAGCGTGCGGAAATCCGGCCCGCCCCAGGTAAGGTTGGCGACGAGCTCGGGCAGGCGGAGCTTGCCGAGCAGCTCGCTCCGCGGCGAATAGACCCAGACCCCGCCGGGTGCCGTAACCCAGACGTTGCCGTGCTGGTCGCACTTCATGCCGTCGGGCAAGCCGGGCTCGAGCTCGGAGCGGATGCCGCTCGCGAATACACGCGCACTCGACAGCGAGCCGTCGCCGTTGACGTCGAATACGCGAATCAGTGCCTGCACGGTGTCGTTGACATAGAGCAGTTTCTCGTCGGGCGAGAAGCACAGCCCGTTCGGCTGGTCGAACAGATTGCGGTCAACTACCAGCTTCGGCTCGGCGCCGGGCACGACGCGATAGACGCCCTGGAAACCGAGCTGCCTTGGCCGCTCGACGCCATAGACTGGCATGCGGCCGTACCAGGGATCCGAGAAATAGATCGCGCCGGAGGAGTGCACGCAGACGTCGTTGGGGCTGTTAAGCTCCTGCCCCCCAAAGTGCGAGGCTAGCACCTCGCGCCGCCCGTCCGGCCGCTCGCGGATCAACGACGATGTCGCGTGCTCGCAAACGATCAAATTGAGCTCGGCGTCATAGGTCATGCCGTTGCACTTGTTCGACGGACGTTTGACCTCGGCGATGCCGCGCCGCCCATCCCAGCGCCGGCGCACGTCGCCCGGCATGTCCGAGAACAGCAGATAATGATCGACCGGATGCCAGATCGGTCCCTCCGTGAAGTCAAAACCGGTGCCGATCTGCGCGACCGGTGCGTAAGGATCGATCAGGGTCTCGAATTCGGAGCGCAAGGTGACGTGCGTCATCGTCCATCCTCTGGCGTCTAGGCCGGAAACCAGTTGCGCTGGGGCAGGGATTGCACGACCGGTCCAGGGACCTGGTCGTGCAGCCGGCCGACGACGTTGCCGCCCTCGATCTTGGCGGGACGGTCGTGGACCGGCAGCAGATAGCGCGAATTGCTGAGCAGCTTCTTGATGGCGGCCTTCTCGGCCCGCTTGGTGGTGCCGTGGTTGCCCGTGGTGCGTGGCTCCCAGTCGTGGATCTCGTTGAAGGGCGTCACGATCTGGTCGTTGAAATCATAGATGACGTCACCGCAGATGGTGGCGATGCCGTCGGCGGTTTCTACGATGATGTTCATCGACCCCTCGGTATGCGCATTCGCGGCGTCGCAGTAGACGCCCGGCATCAGCTCGATGGGACCCGTGATTTCGAGGTCGAGAAAGCGCAGCGCGCTCTTGGTGTGCAGACGGTCGATCAGATGCTTGATATCCGGCGCCGGATATTGCGGATGCATCAGGCCGGACACGGAATACTCGAGCTCGCGGCGGTTGAGGACGACGGTCGTGTTCATCGGAAACAGATCGTCCTTGCCAGCGTGGTCGATATGCAGATGGGTGTGGCAGACGAAACGCACATCGCCCATCCGCACGCCGTGCCGCGCAAGCTGGTTCTCGATCATGTGCTCGTGATACTGCAGGCCGCGCATCCCCAGCGTTTCCATGATCTGGTTGGAGCGGTAACCCGTATCGACCACGACCGGGTATTTGCCGCCGAGGATCAGGAAGCCGAGGGTGAGGACACGGCGGGTGCGGCCGCAGTCGTGGCCGAGAACCAGAAAGCTCGATTCCAGCTCGATATCGCCATAGTCCAGGATCTTGATTTCCAGCGGCATTCCGTCCCTCCCTGTGTCCGTTCTTATTGGTTTCCTCGGCGCTCAGAGCCGATAGACGCGCATGGCTGTCGTTCTGAAAATAGCTTCGCGCTGATCATCTCGTAGCGGCGCTGCAGCGTCACGGAACGCATCGATCAATTCGCGATAGCTGGTCCACAATTTCTCGATTGGAAAATTAGAGCCGAACAAGCAGCGTTCGGCGCCAAAGATCGCAATCGTATCCGTCAGGACGGATGCGATATGCGCGGGGTCGTTGCGTTGGATGAAGGTTCCGAGCCCTGACAGTTTCGACACGACGTTCGGGCAGGCGGCGAGGCGGGCCATCCCGGCACGCCACGCGGCGCGGCCTGAGGGTGAAAGGTCCTCGAGCATGCCGGCGTGCTGGAGGATGAAGGTCACCTTGGGACAGGATTCCGCAAGGTGTGCGGCGTCCGGCATCTGCGGCGTGAACACCTGAAGGTCAAAGCTCCAGCCATAGTCCGCAAGGCGAGCGATATTGCGCTGGATCACGGGATCGGTGCAGAGATCGGGCCGCGCGGCAAAGCGATAAAGCGGGTTCTCGTGCCAATGCAGTTGCATGCGAACGCCGCGTACCAGGGCATAGCGCTTCAGGCGGTCGAGTTGTGGACGCACGTCATCCACTGAAAAGTCGGCGTAAGCCACGATGGCATGCGGCCAGCCGTGCGCCTCGGCGGTCTGCTGCACCCAAGCCGCCTCGTCCTCGAAGCGGTCATTGGCCCAGTTGGTCTGGACATAGACCGAGCGGGTGACGCCGCTGCCTTCGAGGTCGCCGAGATATTCCTCGATCGGGTAATCGCGCCGGATCGGCTCGTACGGACCGAAGATGCGCGGCTGCAGCGGACCCACTAGCCAGGGCAGGTCGGCCTGGCGCCAGATATGATGGTGCCCATCGACGATGTCGGTCACGCAACTCTCCTTTGTCCCAGCGCCAGCACGTGCGCGACGATCGACGCGCTCGATCCACCATCGACGAGGTCGTCGACAAAGCGTTCGATCGCGACCAGCGCTTCGGTCTGCGGGCGAAAGCCGGGACCAGACGCGAGCGGCGTCAGCCAGCTCACGCGCCACGCACGGCGCGACAGTTTCGCGACCGCATCGCGTAGCGCATCGGGTTCGCCTCGCTCCAGGCCGTCGGAAACGATGATCACGGCGGCGCCGCGCGCGTATCCGCCGAAGCGGGGCACCGCGAGAAAGGCCTGAAGCGCATCGCCGATTCGGGTGCCGCCGTCCCAGTCGCTCACCACGTAGGCCGCGGCGTTGAGCGCTTGCTCGCGCCGCTTGAGACGCAACGGCCGGGTGATACGAGTCAGCCGTGTGCCGAAGGTGAAGACCTCGACGTTGGGCGCCGCCTGTACCAGCGTGTGCGCGAACTTCATATTCTCCTCGGTGCGGGTCTTCATCGAGCCGGAGACGTCGATCAGAAGCAACACCTTGCGTGGGCGCTGCCGCCGCTTCAAACGTCCCAGCCGGAGGATTTCGCCGTCGCTGCGAACGGAGTCGCGCAGGGTGCGGCGCAAATCCGCGTAGGGCCCGCTGCGTGCCCGCATGCGGCGATGGCCGCGCCGCTTCGGTAGGCGTCTGGGCGCCTCGCGGAACAGCCGGCGCAGCGCATCGGTGGTCGAGAGCTGCGCAAAGCGGCGCTCGACAAGGGCTTCGGCACGCGCCGCTGCGAGGCCGGACTCATTTGCCTCGTCCGACAACAGCGGCTCGTCATTTCCGCGGGCCTCCTCTTGCAGCCGAACCGTCTCGTCGTCCTCACCGTCATCGACGCGCTCGATTGCCTCGTTTCCACGAAAGTGCAGATCGAACAGCCGGTCGAACGTTGCGCGACGCTCCGGTGGAGGGCCCAGTGTTGCGAGGGCTGCCTGCCGAATGTCCTCCAGGCTGCGGGGACCGAGCAACTGGATTGCGGCCAGGAACGAGGTCGTCTGTTCCGGTGCGACGGCAAACCTGTTCGTTCGCAACAAGCCGACGAACGAGATGAAAACACGCGCAGCGCGCGGCAGTTCGGGTTCGGCGCTCATGCAGAGGCCTCCGCCAGCAGGGCATCGAGGCGCGGCGAGATAAAGTGCAGATCCTCCTCGTCTTTCAGGGCAACACCGATCGAGCGTTTGAAGGCATCGGGCCACCGCGCGCCGCCCTTGTGCAACAGCGTGGCGGCCTCAGCCCAGTCGACGGCCTCGGCGATTCCGGGCGCCTTGCTGAGCGGCTCGCGCCGCAGTTTCTCGACGGCCGCGACGACGGCCCGCGCGGTCCCTTCGGCGACGCTGGAGGCCCGCATCATCACGATGCGCGCTTCGCGCTCAGCGGTGGGATAGTCGATCCAGTGATAGACGCACCGCCTCCGCAACGCTTCGTGAAGATCCCGCGTGCGGTTTGAGGTCAGGACGACGACCGGGCGCTCGGAGGCGCGCACCGTACCACGTTCTGGAATCGAGATCTGGAAGTCGGACAGGAATTCGAGCAGGAAGGCCTCGAATTCCTGGTCGGCGCGATCGATTTCGTCGATCAACAGCACAGTCGAGTCAGGCGCGCGCAGCGTCGCCAGCATGGGTCGCTCGATCAGAAACGTTTCGCCATAGATGTCGATGCTCTCATCGCCGGCCTGACGGATGGCGAGCATCTGGCGCGGATAGTTCCATTCATAGAGTGCGGCGGACGCGTCGACGCCTTCGTAGCATTGCAGGCGGATCAGGCGGCGGCCGAGGACGGCGGCAATAGCTTTGGCGGCCTCGGTCTTGCCGACGCCCGGCGCGCCCTCGAGCAGCAATGGCTTGCCGAGTGCCAGCCCGAGATAGGCTGCGGTCGCCAGTCCCTCGTCGGCGAGGTAATAGGCCGCCCGTAATGCCTTCTCCAGTGCCTCGGGGCTGTCGATGCCGACGATGTTGCTGCGGACGGCCATCGAGACCTCAGCGCCGCGCCTGAGGGCGCGCGCCGCCCTCGGCCTTGATCGCGCGGAGCACCTTCTCCGGCGTAATCGGCAGATCGTCGATGCGGACGCCGACGGCGTTGAAGATGGCATTCGCAACCGCCGGCAATACGGGATTCGCGCACATTTCGCCCGGACCCTTGGCGCCGAAGGGGCCATCGGGGGCGGGACGTTCCAACACGGCGATGTCGTGCGGACAGATGTCGCCAGGACCGGGCATGACATATTCGACGAAGTCGCGAGGGCCGTGGACAGGGTCGGGATAATAGGGTTCAGGCGTCTCGTAGAGCGCGTGACTGACGCCCATCCACGCGCCGCCGACGAGCTGTTGCTCGACCAGGCGCGGGTTGAGCGCACGGCCGAGCTCATAGGCGGAGTCCATGCGGATCATCGTGACCTCGCCGGTCTCGTCGTCGACCTCGACCTCGGCGACAAGACAGGCATGGGCGTAACAGGTCGCCGGCGACATTTCGCCGGTTTCCGGATCGACATTGGATAGAGGAACCAGGAAGATGCCACGGCCAGAGATGGTCTTGCCCTGCTTGAACTGCGCGGCGATGGCGACGTCCTTGGTGGAGATCGAGCGGTGCGGCGCGCCCTTGACGTGGATGTTGCCACGCCCGTCGGCTTCGAGATCGGCGGCGTTGACTTCGAGTTCCTCTGCGGCGGCCTCCATCATCACGCCACGCGCCTCACGCGCCGCCGCCATCACGGCATTGCCGACGCGATGGGTGCCGCGGGAGGCGAACGAGCCCATGCAATGCGGACCGGTGTCGGAATCGGCGGTGTCGACATAGACGTCCTCGACGGGTACGCCCAGCGTCTCTGCGCAAATCTGTCGCGTTACCGACTTCATGCCCTGACCGAGGTCGATCGAGGATAGCGCCACGGTGAACTTGCCGCTTGGATTGGAATGAACCAGGGCCTGGCTGGGATCGCCGCCGAGGTTCATGCCGATGGGGTAATTGACCGACGCGATGCCGCGTCCGCGATGTCGGGTCATCTCAACGCCTCCTGGTGCCGAACACGGATGAGAAGCGGCCCGCCCCATGCGAGGGCGATGCTGGTCGCGGTGGCTGCGGCGGGCGCGGCGCGGGCGGTGGGGGCTCGCGCGGTGGTTCGCGCAACGCCGCCGTCGGCAAGCGGTCATAGGTTGTGCGCTGCTGCGTTGGCGCAGTTGATCCTCCGTGGGTGTCAGTCGGCGTCCGCGGGATTGCGGCGCGGTTGCCGCCACCGTCCTTGCGGGAGGAGGCGCGCTTGAACTCGTCGCGGATCGGCCATTTGGCTTTCTCGGCCGCGACCTGGACGCACTCGATCAGCGCCGTGTTCTTGGCCTCGCGCCGATGCGCCTTCATGTCGCCGTCGCGATAGGCATTGAGGATACGGAACTCCATCGGATCCATCCCGACGAGGTTCGCGAGCTTGTCCATCTGGCACTCGATCGCAAAATCCATTGCGGTGACGCCGAATCCGCGCATCGCGGTTGCCGGCGTACGGTTGGTGAAGACGCAGTAGACATCGCCATAGACGTTCGGGATGGTATAGGGTCCTGGCAGATGGGCTGCGCATTTCACCGCGGCATAACTGGAGAGCCGTGTATATGCGCCGCTGTCGAAATATGCGCGGATCTTTCGCGCGACGACCCGGCCGTCGCGCATCACGCCGTCCTTGATGTAGATGCGCTCGGCGCCGCGCGGCGGGCCGTATTGCATCTCTTCTTCGCGTCCGAACACGTAACGCACGGGACGTCCCGTCAGCATCGCACCCAGGATGCATAACGGTTCGGTCAGCGTGTCCACCTTGCCGCCAAAGCCGCCGCCGACGGTGCCGCCGATGAAATGGAAGGTGTTGGAGGGGACGTCGAGAATCTTGGCGCAGGTGTCGACCGAGAAGAACAGCGCCTGCGTAGACGTATAGACGACATAGCGCCCGTTGGTGTCGGGCGCCGCGATCGATCCGTTGGTTTCGGTCGGCGCGTGCTCGATGGGCGACATCTGGTAGCGCTGTTCGAGCACGTGATCGGCGGTCGCGAGTGCGGCATCGGCGTCGCCGAAGCGGAGTTTCTGGTGGTCGTATGTGTCGTGATAAATGAAGGCATTCTTCGGATAGGTATCGTTGACGACCGGTGCGCCGGCCTTCAACGCATGTTCCACGTCGAACACGGCAGGCAACGGCTCATAGTCGATCCGCACTTTTGCAATCGCCTCGAACGCCTCGCGCTCGCTGTCGGCGACGACAGCCAGGATCGGTTCGCCCTTGTAGCGGACCTTGTCGACGGCCAGCGACGGTTCGTCGTCCTTGCCGAAATTGATCAGGCTCAAGAGCGTGTTGAGGTTACGGGGCACGTCGGAGCCGCGGATGATCCGGCGCACGCCGGCGGAGCGCTCGGCCTCCGCGGTGTCGATCCGTCGGATCCTTGCATGAGAATGGGTCGAGCGGACGACTTTCAGGTGCAGCATGCCCTGGAGCTTGTGGTCGTTGAAATAGCTCGATGTGCCCGTGACATGGCCGAGCATGTCCTGGCGCTGTGTGCCCTTGCCGATCTCGTTGAGATTATCGTCGCGCTCGTCCGCGAAAATGTCTTTGCGCAGTTCCAGCATGGTCTGGTCCTTCAGGCGCTCACCCGGCCGCCGGAGGCGGCGAGGATGGCGTTGATGATCGGCTCGTAGCCGGTGCAGCGGCAGATGTTGCCGGAGATCGCCTCGACGATCTCGGCGCGGCTCGGGGAGGGATTGCGGTCGAGCAGCGCCTTGGCCGCCATCAGCATGCCCGGCGTGCAATAGCCGCACTGGGCAGCAAAATTCTCGGCGAAAGCGCGTTGCAGCGGATGCAGGTTTGGTCCTTGCTTCAGGCTATCCAGCGTCTCGACGGAGCGGCCGGCGACGGTCTCGGCCAGCGTCAGACAGGAGAGATGAAGCTCGCCGTCGATCAGGACGCTGCACGTGCCGCAGCCCCCCTGGCCGCAACCGAACTTCGGCGTCATGTCGCCGATCAATTCGCGAAGCGCGACGAGCAGGTTGGTGCCGCCATCGACGAAAATGGCGACATCGCTGCCGTTGTGACGAAATTGCAGGGCAGTCTTGGCCATACTATCTATTCCTGACCCAAGAGAAGACGACGCAGATGTACGCCGACGATCTCGCGGCGATACCAGGCGCTGCCGAGCGCGTTGTTGGACGGCGATGTTCCTTCCACGGCTGCAGAGGCCGCGGCCGCAATGGTCGCGGCATCGAGCGAGCGGCCTTCCAGCGCGCGTTCGGCCGCCCGCGCACGTATTTGCGTCGGCGCCATCGATCCCAATGCAATGCGTGCCCCGGCGACCCGCCCGCCACTGATAGGCAGATGTGCGGCGAGCGTGATGACCGAGCCGCCTTTGGGCTTGATTCGTGCAATCTTGCGGTAGCGGAAAGCCTCCGCGCTTGCCGGCCGCGTGCAGGACACCGACAGCACGAGCGTGCCCGCCTGCCTTTCACGTGACTGCAAAAACTCCTCAATCGGAATGTCGCGCGATCCAAAGCCGCCTTGCAGGGCCACGGTGGCATCGAGCGCAAGCAGGGCGACGGTGAAATCGCCATAGGGATTGGGCGCAAACAGATTGCCGCCCACCGTACCCATGTTGCGCACCGCCGGGCCACCAATCGAGCGGGCAGGAGCGTGCAGGAAAGCGAGGTCGCGCTCGCCCAGAATCCGGGCGAAAGTTACGCCGGCACCCAGTGTGATCCGCGGGCCTGAGGGGTCGATGCGCGTCAAGGCATGGTCATTGGCGCGCACGACGGTCGAGATGGAGATGTCGCCTTCGTTCAGTGCGCGCATCACGAGCGTGCCGCCGCCGAGATAGCGCGCATTGCGATCGGACGACAGCGCTGCGGCGGCCTCACTCGAACTCGTGAAGGTCTTCACCGTCACAGTCATGTTGACACAGCCTCCTTGAGGTGCCGGCGGATCGCGTCGAACCCCGCTTGGTAGATATCTTCCGCGACCATGTGGGTGATATGGTCCTTGTCCTCCGGCCGCGTCGAGAAGCGGGATTCCCAGTGCCAGAAGGTGCGGTCGCCGTCCGTGACCGGCAGCAGGCGGACGTGGGCCACGTAGTTGAACATCGGGACCGGCGTATCGAGCAGGCAATAGCTGAAGGTCTGCTCCAGATCCGACAGCGTCAGCAATTGCTCGCGCAGCTCCGAACCGTCCTGCAGCTTGAAGCGCCTGACACAGCCGATCTTGTCCGAGGCCTGCGCGCGCTCGATCGTGGAGGTCGCGACCGCCGGATGCCAACGATCGTGCCCGTTGAAATCGCGCAGCACGGCCCACAAGGAGCCGGTCGGCGCATCCACGATCGTGCTCTTGACGATGTGCGGCACGGCCCTCAGCCTCCGAACTGGCGTTTGAGGGCGTCGAAGCCACCCTGGAACACGCCACCGCCGATGTTTGCGACGAGCTCCGCCTCCCGCTCGGGTGCACAGTCGAACTCGGCGGTCCATTCCATGAAGGTCTGGTCGCCATCTGTGACCGGCGTCAGCCGAAGCGTCGCGACGTAGTCCTCGACCCCCATCGGGGATTCGAGGATCGAGTAGGTGCAAAACATGTCGTAATCGGACAGGCCGAGCAGCTTTTCCCGGATGCGATCTCCGTTGCGTAGGCGAAAGTCCCTGACGCAGCCGATCTTGTCAGAGGGCTCGCCGCCCTCGATACGGCTTTCCGCGATCGCCGGATGCCAGTTCGGCAGACCGTTGAAGTCGCGTACCCGCGCCCAGACGCGATCGTTGCGCGCGTTGACGACGGTTGAGACGTAGACGCGGGCCATGGTGCGACCTCAGCTCTTCTTCCGTGGGCTGCGCTCGGCGGGCGGCTCGCCCTCGGCCGAAGGCGAGGGTGCAGCGGCTGGCTTCTCGCCGCCGCCGCCGCCCTTGCGTGCGGAGTCCTTGATGCCCTGCATGTCGCGAGCCTCCCGGATCAGGCCTGGCATCTTGGCGAGGCTGCCGCCTTCGACGCCGATGTCCGCCAGAAGCGAGTCGATCAGCGGCGCCTGGACGCGGTAGCGCAGCGCCGAGTCGATCACCTCGTCGGTCGCGCTACGGCCGCCATTGCCGCCATGGCCGTTGCCGTTGAGGCCGTCGACCTGGAGGATGCGGATGCCCTCGATCTTCTCCATCGGCTTGACGCTCTCACGGACGATGCCCTCGATGCGGTCGAGCAGCTTTCGCCGGAACAGCGAGTAGCGCGCCTGGTCGGTCAGCACGTTCTCGGCCTCGTTGAGCATACGCTGCGCCTCGGCCTCGACCGCAGCGCGGATCCGTTCGGCTTCCGCGGCAATTCGCGTCTCCTCCGCCTGCTTCTCGGCGATCAGGATCTCCACGGTCTTACGGCGCTTCGCAATCTCGCTCTCGCGCGCGGTAATGACACGCTCGGTCGCCTCAGTGGCATGCACCCGCGCTTCCTCGGCCGAAGCCTTGGCCGCGGATTCCTCCAACGACTTCAGGTGGATGGCAATTGCCTTCTCCATCAGAACGGTCTCGACCTCCTTCTCGCGATTGATTTCGAGCTTGCGCAGCTCGCGCTCGCGGCCGATGCGGGCCTCGTCGAGGCCACGATCGGACGCGATGCGGGAGCGCTCGACCTCCTCGCGCGCGGCAATCTCGGCTTCCTGGAGAGACTGGACACGGGCGACTTCGAGTTGTTCGATGGAACGTCGGCGTTCGATCCGCGCCGCCTCCAGCGCATGCTCGCGCGAGACATCCGTGGTCTCGACCTCCCTGCGCGCGACAATCTCGGCCTGCCTGACCTGGCGGTCGGCGTCGATGCGCTCGGACTTCTTGGTCGAAAGCGCAATGACGCGGTCCTCGTCCGCGATCTCGATCGCCTTCTTGTGCTCGATGTTGAGGACTTCGCGCTTCTTGGAGGACGTGATCCGCTCGGCTTCGAGCGCGAGATCGACGCCGATGCGCTGGCGCTCGATGGCGTCGCGACGCTTCAACTCGGCAGCCTCGAGCACGGCGGTGCGCTCGATCTCGAGCGCGCGCGTGTCACGCTCGGCCTGAATACGCTCGGCTGCAACGGACTTCTCCTGCGCAATCCGGGCGGCTTCGATGGCTTCGCGTGAGGCAATGTCGGCTTCCTCGACGGCGCGGTTTCGGGCGATTTCCAGCGAGCGAACGCGTTCTTGCTGGGTGATGCGGGCAGCTTCCGTGGCTTCGCGCGCCGTGACCTCTGCGACTTCCAGCGTCTGGTTGCGTTCGATCTCCAACTGCCGGGTATTTTGCTCGACCGCGATGCGCTCGACGGCGAGCCTGTGCTCGCGGGCGATGCGCGCCGACTCGACCGCGCGCTGCGCCTCGATCTCGGCTTCCTGGATGTTCCGCACCTGCTGGATCTCCAGCGCGCGGGTGCGCTCATCGGATGCGATGCGCTCGACATTGACGATCATGGTCTGGGCGATGCGGGCCTTTTCGGTGGTCTCGCGGGCGGCGATCTCGGCTTCGTCCACGGCGCGGGTCCGGTCGATCTCGCGGCGCCGGGTCTCCTCTTCGTTGGCGATGCGGGCGTCGGTCACGACGCGGTCTTGCTGGATACGCGCTTTCTCAATCGCCTCGCGGGCGGTGATCTCGGCTTCCTCGACGGTCTGCATCCGCTCGATTTCGCGCTGGCGCACCTCGCGCTCGGAGGCGATGCGGCTGGTATCGATCGAGCGCTGGTTGGCGATCCGGGCCTTCTCGATATCCTCCCGTGCGAGCAGTTCCTTCTCCTCGATGGTGCGGGTGCGCTCGATCTCCCGCTGACGGGTCTCACGCTCCGAAGCGATGCGGGCTTCGGCGATCGCCTGGTCGTTGGCGATTCGCGCCTTCTCGATGGTTTCACGGGCGGAAATCTGCGCCTGCTCGGCTTCGGTCTCGCGCAGGGCCCGCTCACGTGCGACCTCGGTGCGTTGCAGGGCCCGGCGCATCTCGATGTCACGCTCTTGTTCGAGGCGCGCCGTCTCGCTTTCGCGTTCGATCTCGAGAGCTTGCCGCTCCGCCTCAAGGTTGCGAGAGCGGATCTTGATCATCGAATCCTGCTCGATGTCGTTGCGCAGCTTGCGCTTGGCCTCGATATCCTCCATCAGGCGGGTCAGACCTTCGGCGTCGAAACGGTTCGAGGGGTTGAAGAATTCGAGATCGGTCTGGTCGAGATCGGTGATCGCGACTGACTCCAGCTCGAGTCCGTTCTGGGCGAGTGCTTCTGCCGCGTTCGCCTTGAGGCGAGCGACGTACTCACCGCGCTGCTCGTGCATCTGCTCGAGGGTCATCTCCGAGGCAACGGAACGAATGGCTGAGATGAATTTGCCGGCGAGGAGGGCGTGGAGCTGCTCGGGCTCCATGGTGCGGCGGCCGAGCGTGGCGGCCGCGATGGACACGGCTTCGCGGGTCGCCTGCACTCGGACATAGAAATCGGCCTCGATGTCGACGCGCATGCGGTCTCGGGTGATCACGGCGTCCTGCCGCGAGCGCACGATGCCCATCGGCTGCACGTTCATGTTGACCGGCGTGTAATCGTGGATGAAAGGCAGCACGAAGGCGCCGCCGTTGATCACAACGCGCTCGCCGAGCAGGCCGGTCCGAACGAATGAGGTCTCCTTGGACGAGCGATGATAGAGCCAGTTCACGATGTAGACGCCGACCACGATCACCACGACGGCGACGATCAGCCAGAGGATCAATTCACCGACCAGAGTCCCTGACATGTTTCTCTCCCTCGACCTTTCGGCGTTATCGCGCGCCGATCGCCTTGAATTTGCGAACCTGATCCGTCAGCGCCCGCTCGACCGGCAGCCGCTCCATTGAGGAGGCGCCGTAGAAGCCGTGGCAATAGCGTGTGTTCCTCATGATGAAGTCGGCATCGTCCGGATCGGAGATCGGTCCGCCATGAGCGAGCACCAGAATGTCCGGATTGACGCCGAGCGCGGCGGAGGCCCACGTGTCGATGTGCCCCGGGCAATCCGTCAGCTTGAGTGCGGTCTGCGCGCCGATGGTGCCCCCGGTCGTCAGGCCCAGATGACAGACGATGATATCCGCGCCCGCGATCGCCATCGCGGCGGCTTCCTTCTCGCTAAAGACGTAGGGCGTCGTCAGCAGGTCCTTCTCGCGCGCCCTTGCGATCATGTCGATCTCGAGCGCATAGGACATGCCGGTCTCTTCGAGATTGGCACGGAAGACGCCGTCGATAAGGCCGACGGTTGGAAAGTTCTGCACGCCGGCGAAGCCGAGCGCCTTCAATTGGTCCAGGAAAAGATCCATGTCGCGGAACGGATCCGTGCCATTGACGCCGGCGAGCACTGGCGTTCTGGTGACGACGGGCAGCACTTCGCCGGCCATCTCCAGCACGATGGCGTTGGCGTCGCCGTAAGCCATCAATCCCGCGAGCGAGCCTCGGCCGGCCATGCGGTAGCGGCCGGAATTGTAGATGACGATGAGGTCGACACCGCCAGCCTCCTCGCATTTGGCCGACAAGCCGGTGCCGGCCCCGCCGCCGACGATGGGCTCGCCGCGCCTTGCCATGTCGCGGAAGCGCTTCAACAGTGCAGCGCGTTCAAACCGGGCCATCGGTCACCTCGCTAGTCTCCGGCGCGCCCCGGTGCGGCCGAACAATGTTCGGAACGCGCTGACAATGGTGGAGGCGAACTCGGGGTCATTGATGTTCTTGGGAACGCGGATGAGCCGACGGTTGGCGGTCTGCCGCACGTTGCGCTCAAGCGTTCGGAACAGCGCCGCATCCGCATCCGGATCCCAGAATGGCTGTCCTCGCGCGTCGAGCGCGGAGACGCCGCCCTCGGGCAGGAAGAAGCGCACCGGGCCGTCCATGCGGTTGAGCCGATCGGCGACCCAGTGCCCCATGCGCTCGTTCTCCTCCGCCGTGGTCCGCATCAGGGTGACCTGCGGGTTGTGGACGTGGAACTTCCTGCCGCGGTAGCGTTCCGGGATGGTCTCGGGGGCACCGAAATTCACCATGTCCAGCGCGCCCACCGAGCCGACATAAGGCACCCGGCTGCGGATGATGGCGCCAAAGCGATCGTCGGTGGCCGGGAATACGCCGCCCATCAGGAGATCGCCGACCTCCGTGGTCGTGAGGTCGATGACGCCTGCGAGCTGCCCGGAATCGACGAGCTTCTCCATTGAGCGTCCGCCGACGCCGGTGGCGTGGAAGACGAGGCACTCGAAATCCTCGAGCAAGTCGGCGGCGATCTTCTGCACCGCGGGCGTGGTGACACCAAACATGGTGATACCGACCGACGGCAGTCCGCTGTCGTCGCGATCCTTTCGTGCATGCTGATCAAGGCGCGCCTTGACCATGCCGGCCAGCGCGTTGGCGCCATTGGCCAGTACAGCGCGCGAGATCGAGTTGAGGCCCTGCACGTCGGCGACCGAATGCATCATGGTGATGTCCGCGGGGCCGACATAGGGCCCGACGTCGCCGGAGGCGACGGACGAGACGATGAGCTTCGGCACCCCGACAGGAAGCGTCCGCATACCCGGCGCGACAAGCGACGCTGCGCCCGAGCCGCCCGCCGAAATCACGCCGGCAACGTTGTTCTGGCGCCGCAGCCAGCTGGCGAAGGCGTCGGCCATCGCGGTGACGGCGGCGCCGCGGTCAGGTCCGAACACCGCCGATCCGCCGCGACCATGGTTCAAGGCGATCTCCTGGGCGGAGACGTCGCTGGCCGCGTGCCTGCCGCTGGTGGAGACATCGACCAATCGGGTTCGCAGGCCTGTCCCGGCGATGATGTCGCGGATGAAGCGGAGCTCCGTGCCCTTGGTGTCGAGCGTACCGACGACGAGCACGACCGGAGAGGCCTGCGTTTGCGTCGCGTCCGGTTCGCGTCGTCGCCGTGCCGTCTCGTCGAGACGCATCACCTGTGTCGAGAACGTGCGGGCCGCAGCCTCGATGCGGGCGATCGGCACGGGCTGCGACCACCGTGTCGGTGGCGTCGGGTTGGACATGTAGATGCGGATTGCGCCGCTTGGCCGTGTCTGCTGCGGAGAAGGCTTCCCTTCCGTATCCGCTGGCGGCACGTCGAGGTCGAGCTCGAGTCCGGCGTGCATTCCGACACCGAGCAGGCGCTGCTGCAGTTCGCGATCGGCGGCAAGCCGCACCGAATCGATGATGCGGTTGACGCGACCATTGACCATGATCGCGACGTTGCGCGACACGGCGGTAGCCACGCCGATATTCTGCTCGATCACGAGCACGGACATGTCGCCGTCCTCGCCAAGCTGTAGCAGCATCTCCTCGACCTGGGCCACGATCACGGGCGCGAGCCCCTCGGTGGGCTCGTCCATGATCAGCAGCCGCGGGTTGGTGAGCAACGCGCGGGCGATCGCAAGCATCTGTTGCTCGCCGCCGGAGAGCTGGCCGCCGCCGTGATCCTTGCGCTCGGCTAACCGCGGAAACGTCTTGTAGATGCGCTCGACCGTCCAGGCGCCGCGGCGCAAGCCGGCGGCAAGCTGCAGATGCTCGTCGACGCGGAGTGAGCGCCACAGCCGGCGTCCCTGCGGAACATAGCCGACGCCGAGCCGGGCTATGTGGGCGGGCGGCTGCCGGGTGATGTCATCGCCGCGGATGCGGATCGAGCCGCCGCTGACCGGCACCAGCCCCATGATGGCCTTGCACAGTGTGGTCTTGCCCATGCCGTTGCGGCCGACGACCGAGAACACGCCGGCCTCGAGCGTCAGATCTACGCCCTGCAGCGCATGCGAATGGCCGTAATAGACGTCCAGCCCGCGGACTTCGAGCGCGGCGGCGGTGCGGCGGACCTCACTCATGGCCGCCTCCGAGGTAAAGCTCCTGCACTTCGGGATCGGACTCGATCTCCTGCGGACGACCTTCCTTGAAGATCCGCCCATTGTGCATCATCGTGACGCTCTCGACGACGCGCAGGGCGACGTCCATGTCGTGCTCGATGATGATGTAGCCGATATGCGCGGGCAGGGAGGTCAGTATCTCGATCAGCTCGGCACGCTCGGTCGGCGACAGTCCCGCGGCCGGTTCATCGAACAGGACGAATCGCGGCGCGCCGGCAAGCGCAAGTGCGATCTCGAGCTGGCGCTGCTGGCCATGCGCGAGCTCGGCAACGCGCTGATCCTTCACACCCGAGAGATGGACGGCCTGCACGAGATTTTCGGCCGCGTGCATCAACGCATCGTTCTGACCGGGGCGGAGGAACGAGAAGCGCCCCCGTGAGACGCCACGGCAGGCGAGATAGACATTGTCCTGGACGGTGAGGCCGGGAAACAGCGCTGAGATCTGGTAAGTCCGGCGCAGGCCGCGGCGGATGCGCTCATAGGGCGGGAAGTGCGTGACGTCCTCGCCGAAGAAGCGGATGGTGCCGGAAGAAGGTGGGAAGTCGCCGGTGATGCAGTTGAACAGCGTGGTCTTGCCGGCGCCGTTGGAGCCAAGCACGGCGCGCCGTTCGCCGGGGCGGACGGTAATGGTGATGTCGGTGAGTGCCGCGAGCGCGCCGAACAGACGCGTCACGCCGCGCAGCTCCAGCGCCGCGCCTGCGCCCACGACAGAGAGGCGTTGCGCGACGCTATCCATGGCGGGATCCTTGGGTGGATCCTTGGCCAGATTCTCGACCAGCTTCCCGGCCATGACGCCCGCTTGAACTTGCCGCGCCGGAGCGTTGGCGGCGCCGCCAGCTCTGCCAGAGCCCGATGACGCCGTCCGAGGACCAGAACACGATCGCGAGGAAACCGAGGCCGATCAGGAGGCGAAAGCGGTTGCCGTCGAGCCCCAGCTTGACCAGAAAGTCGAGTGCGAAAGTGCGCAGCAGCACGAAGATCAGCGCGCCGATAAAGGGTCCGATAGGGCGCGTGATGCCGCCGACGACTGCGATGATGAGGATATCGATGCAGGCTCCGACGCTCACCGATCCCGGCGAAATCTGCCGATAATTCCAGACCTGGAGCACTCCCGCCAACGCTGCGACGAAGGACGCGAAGGCGTAGGCCGCGACGCGATGCGCATTGACGTTGAAGCCGAGTGCCGCCATGCGGCGGGGATTATCGCGTACACCTTGCAGCGCGAGGCCGAACGGTGCGCGGGAGATGTAGTCGACGGCGAAGTAGCACAGCGCGGCTACCGCGAGCACGATATAGTAGAAGGGAATGTCGGCGCGCCAGTTGACGCCCCAGAAATGCGGTGTGGCAACGGTATTGATGCCGGTATGGCCGTTGAAGATCGCCCAGTTCTGGTTGGTGAAATAATAGAACGCCGCGCCGATCGCGAGCGTGATCATGATGGTGTAGATGCCTTCGGTGCGCACCGCCAGCGCGCCCCCGAGGGTGCCGAAGATGGTCGCGAGCGCAAGCGCCATCGGGACCGCAAGCCACCACGGCCAGCCCAGGCTGATATTGGCGTTGCCGCTGGCGCCAAACACCGCGACCATATAGGCGGAGAAACCCGCGATGGTGAGCTGCATCAGGCTCACCATGCCGCCATAGCCGGCAAGAAACATCAGACTCAGCGCCATGAGTCCGAGGATCAGCGTGGTCGCGAAGATCTCGATCAGGAAGAAGCCGTTGGCGATCAGCGGCATGATCAGGAGGATAGCCGCGACGGCCCAGGCCGCCGGATTGTCGATCTCCGGCCATCCGCGCAATCTGGAGCGCTGCACCGCAGCAGTGGGACGAACCGTGACGCGGGTGTCGTGAGCGAGGGACATGTCAGCGCCTCGCCAACAGGCCCTGCGGCCGAATTGCCAGCACCAGAACCATGATCAGGAAGGTCACGACGATGGCGTAGGTCGGGATGTAGACCGAGCCGAGCTGTTCGGCGAGGCCGATGATGAGCGCGCCCAGCGCGGCACCCGGGATCGAGCCCATGCCACCGACGATCACGACGACGAGGGAGGCGAGCAGGAAGCGGATATCCTCGCCGGGCGAGAGCGACTGGAACGTTCCGCCGACGACACCGGCGACGCCGGCGAGGCCGGCGCCGAGCGCAAACACCACGACGAAAACGAGTTGGATCCGCACACCGGTCGCAGCCAGGATGTCACGATCGTCGACGCCGGCGCGGATGATCATGCCGATGCGCGTGCGGTTGAGCGCGAGCCACATCGCCACGCCGATTACGACGGAGGCGGCGAAGATCACGAGCCGGACCAGGGGATAGCGGAGATAGACCGGCTCGCCTGAGGATTTGACCGCGGTGACCAGCGGCAGCTCCACAGGTCCGATCAGCCAGTTCGGGGTCTGGATCTGATAGAAATCGCCGCCGCAGGCCCACAGCATCAAATCGGCGAATACGATCGAGAGTCCGATCGTCACCATGGTCTGGCGCAAGTCCTGGCCTTCCATGCGGCGGAAGACGAGGACCTGGAGCAGGACGCCGACCAGTGCCGTCAGGATGAAAGCGACGATGAAGCTGAGGACCCATGAGCCGGTCGCGGCGCTGATGGCGTAGCCGACATAGCCGCCGAACAAATAGAGCGAGCCGTGTGCGAGGTTGACGTTACGCATCAGGCCGAAGATCAGCGTAAAACCGCTGGCGACCAGGAAATACAGACCGCCGAGCGTGATGCCGTTGAAGAGCGCGTTGAGAAAGACCCGCTTGCGGCCGACCGCATCTTCAAGGCCCTGCGGCCACACCGCGAAAATCAGCCAAAGCGCCACCGCGATCGCGATAATGACGATCAATGCCCAGGCGGGATGGCGTTCGACAAAGCGGGTCATGATCGCCGCTCCGTCTTCACGTCACCCCATCTCTCATCCCGCAAGCAGGACGGAGGGGCACGCAGACCGTTGCCGGCCGCAAGCCCTGCCATGAACATGCGCTCCCTATCGCGCGCGATCCTCTTTTCGGGACCGCATTTGGCCTATCCTAATGCGGCTGAAAGGGAGGCGTTTGATCGTGAGTATCTTTTCGCGTGCGGTCAGGCGCGCAAAACCTTGGCCGCGCGGCGATAATCGGTCGGCGCCATGCCGACATTGGCGGCGAAGAAGCGGGTGAATCCGCTCTGCGACGAGAAACCGAGATCGAAGCCGATATCGGCGATCGGCGCTTCGCTCGCCACCAGCGCCTCCAGCGCCTGCTCCATCATCAGCGTGTTGAGATAGAGGTGTGGCGTGACGCCGGTCTGGGTGCGGAACAGCCGGTAGAAATGCGGCCGCGACAGGCCGGATTCGCGCGCGATGGTGTCGAGTTCGATCTCGGCGCCGGGACTCTCCGACATCATCTTGATGCACTTGCGCACACGAAAATCCGTGACGGAGCCGTTTGCGCGCGGATCGCGCGCGGTCGCGGCCTGTTGCCAGCTTTCGTCATAACAGATGTCGATGAGACTTCTCAGCTCGCCATCGAGGCTGTTGAGAGAGGGGGCGCCGCACACGAGGGCGGCTGCGTGCCTGATATGCTTGTCGAGCGCAACCGACCGCGTGAACTGGGTACGGCCGAAGCGCAGGCGGTCGGCGCCGGGCGCGTCGGGCGCGAACCACTCTGCATTGACGTAGAGCACGAAGAAAACGGCGCCGCCTTCGAGATCGGATGGCAGGAAATTATGCGGCTCCCACGGATTGACCGCGACGACGGAACCTTCTGTGAGCTCGTAACGTCCGTCGCTGACATCGATGCATGCGGAACGTCCGCCGACATGGAAGATCAAATGACCTTCGCGATGTGCGTGGATGTTGAAAGGGCGGTTCAACTGATAGACCGTCGCCCGACCAAAGCGGCCGTGGAAGACGGCGAGCGCCCGGCTCATGCCTCTCCTCCCAAAAGCTCTTGGTATTTTTTGGTAGCGTTCAACAACCGGGGAGAGAATGCAAGGGCGCACGTGTCGCGTCCTGGCAAATCTCTCCCCGGTCGATCATCGCTCGCGAACGAGACTAGGTCAGTATTTCTTACATTCCGGTACTGTGCGGCTCGGCAAACCGATTTTGGCGAACACTGCGGGATCGTAGCCCAGCGTCTGGTTGACGTTTGGGATCACCTTCACGACCTTTGAGAACAGCGCGCCCTTGCCGTCGTCGACGACCTCGGTGACGAAGTTGGTGCCGATCGCCTGGCGGTTGGAGTCCAGCTTGATCTTGCCATTGGGTGCGTCGATCTCGATCTTGGCGAGGGCTTCCTTATACTTGGCCTGGTTGTTGGAGAGATCGCCATTGACCTGACGCAGCGCCAGGATCAGCGCCATGGTCGAGTCGTAATAGTTGGTGGCGAGCAGCGATGGGCTCGGGAAGCGCTTGTTGGCCGGGAAGGCGTCCTGATAGTCCTTCACGAACTTCTGCCAACTCGGGTTCTCCCAGGTGTCGGCCTGGCCGCTCGCGGCCAGCGTGCCGATCAGGGCATTCTTGGCGTTGCCCTTGGACGACAGGATGGTCTGGTCGATCATGATCGAGCCGCCCATCAGATGCGCCTTGCCGCCGGCCTGCTGGTACTGGTTCAGGAAGTTGACGGCGTCGGCCCCGCCGAGGCCGAGATAGATCGCGTCGACGTCGTCGGGCAGTGCGGCGATAACCGAGGCAAAGTCCTTGGTGCCGAGCGGTACCCATTGCCGGTTGGTGACCTGTCCGCCGGCACCGCAGAACTCGAGCACGAGGCCGAATACCTGCGTATAGATGAAGGAGTAGTCTTCGCCGACGGTCGCGATCTTGCGATACTTCTTTTCGTCATAAGCGTATTTGCCGAGGCCGACCTGCCACTGCGCACCGTCCATGTTGTAGCGGAAAAAGTTCGGAGCGGGATCGACATAGGTCGTTTCCTGGGCCCCCGAGGCGGCGTTGATGAAGGTCAGTTCGGGATGGGTCTTTGCAAAATTCTTGACCGCGATGCCTTCGTCGCCGGAGAGCGGCGACAGCAGAATCTGCACCTTGTCCTGTTCGATCAGCTTGCGCACGGCTCGTACGGCGGAGTCCGGCGTCGCGTCGGTCGAGGCGATGACAAATTCGAGTTCCTTGTCGCCGACCTTCTTGCCGAGCACGTTGAGGGCCGTCTGGAAGCCGCGGATGCCGTCCTCGCCGAGCACGGTGTAGGTGCCTTCGAGCGTCGCGGTGACGCCGACCTTGATCTTCTCCTGTGCGAAGGCTGTGCCCGAAAGTAACAGGCTGCTCAACGCGATCAGTCCTAGACTGCCTTTCAACATTGCTCTCCTCCCTTGGCGTTCTTGTCGCTGTTTTTCACCGCGCCCTGGCGCGTCCGCTGCGTCGTGCGGCGTTCGGGCAGGGCCGACGGTTCTTGAAGTGGAGGCTAACCGAACTCCGATGCAGCGCACGTATCGGAGCTGTGCGCGGCTTAACGGGCAGTCTCATTTTGAATGCTGCGTCGCGATTAACATCGCGGTGCAACAGGCGTCGGGCTTCCCGAATTTGCATGTGCCTGCCGCATGGCGGTCGCGGACTGCCGCCGCGTGAATGGGAACGCTCGAATAGAGGAGAAATCAATCCCAAGCGTTGCCGGCTCAGTGCCTCGCGCGGCTCGTTTCGCTCAGCGACATTCGATGGTTATACGTTGTGGCAGGCGATTGTCCGACCGTCCGCACCGACAGATCGAAGTTGTGGCACATCGACGAGACAGCGATCGCTGGCCATTAGACAGCGGGGCGCATATGCACAACCGTGCGGTCGTGTGAAGAGGCTCGGCGGTTCACCCATTTCGATCGCGCCCAGGATCCGCCTCGATGGATCCGGCTTCGGAATTGCTGCCACCAACGCGCGCGTATAGGGATGGAGCGGATGATCCAGCACCGTCCGCGTCCCGGCCTGCTCCACGATCCGGCCCATATACATGACAGCAACGCGGCTGCTGATCTGTCCGATCACGCCAAGGTCGTGCGAGATGAAGAGCATCGCCAGTCTCAACTGGTCACGCAGATCCATCATCAGATTGAGCACCTGCGCCTGCACGGAAACGTCGAGGGCCGAGACCGGCTCGTCGGCGACGATGATGGACGGCGTAGGAAGAATGGCGCGCGCGATTCCGACCCGTTGCCGCTGCCCGCCACTCAGTTCGTAGGGATAGCGAGCGGCGAAAGACGGGTTCAACCCGACGGCCGTCAAGGTGGCAGCTATGGCCGCGCTGCGCTCGGCGCGGCTCTTGAAGAAGCCGCTGATGTCGGCCGCCTCCGCCACCGAATCTCCAATTGTGCGCCGCGGGTTGAGCGATGCATTGGGATCCTGGAAAACCATTCGGACATTCAGACGCATCTCGCGGAGGCCGGAGCCGCCGGCTCCGATCACTTCGGTTCCCTTCAAATTGATGTTGCCGCTGTCGGGCTGGACCAGCCCGACGAGGGTTCGGCCCAGCGTGGTCTTGCCGCAACCGGACTCGCCGACGATCCCGAGGACCTCGCCTTCGGCCAGCGACAGCGATACACCATCCACCGCCTGCACCCGGTATTTCCGACCGGCTCGCCTGGCACTGAACGAGACCATCATGTCCCGGACATCGAGGATGACATTGCCGCTCATGGCAGCTCCCCGCGGGCAAGCGGAAATGCGCAGAGCACCTCGTGTCCTTGGGAGGCCTCCAGACGAGGCGGGGTCGCCACGCGGCACTCATCGCGCACCGCTGCGCAACGCAGGGCAAACACGCAGCCAGCAGCGACCGAACCTGGCAGCGGCGGCTGACCAGAAATGGTAGGCAGCCGGCGCGCACCGGAATTTCGCGACGGCATGCAATCCATCAGTCCGCGGGTGTAATGGTGACGCGGTGCGCCGAACAGCGCATCGACTGCCGCAGTTTCCACGATTCGGCCGGCGTACATGACGGCGACGCGATCGGCGAGCTGCGCAATGACTCCCATGTCGTGAGTGATGAACAATATCGCCATATCCAGCCGGTTGCAGAGCTCGCGCAAGAGTCCGAGAATCTGAACCTGTATGGTGACATCCAGCGCTGTGGTCGGTTCATCGGCGACCAGCACCTGTGGCCGGCAGGCCAGCGCAATCGCGATCATGACCCGCTGGCGTTGGCCTCCGGACAACTGGTGCGGATACGCGGACAGCTGCATTTTGGGGTCAGGCAAACGCACCAGTTCGAGCAGTTCGCGCGCACGGACGAGCGCCGCTGCACCCGGAATTCCCTCATGCACGCGCACGGCTTCCGCGATCTGATCGCCGATCCGGCGAACCGGGTTCAGTGAGGTCATCGGCTCCTGAAAGATCATTGCCATGCGGCCGTGGCCCGCTTCGACACGTTGCCAGGGCTGCAGCTGCGTTACGTCGCAGCCCTCCAACAGGACCCGCCCGGCCCGGACCCGGGGACCGGGCTGCGGCAGCAATCCCATGACTGCAAGCGAGGTCATGCTCTTTCCGCAGCCGGACTCGCCGACGAGGCCGAGGATCTCGCCCTTGGCCAAGCTGAAGGACACGCCCGCGACGATGTCGACCGGCGCGGTCTCCGGCCCCACTGACACCGTAAGGTCGCAAACTGTCAGCACGGCCTAACCCTTCTCACCAAAGACCTGACGGAACCGCGGATCGAGTCGATCGCGCAATGCATCGCCGACCAGGTTCAGAGAAAATGCCGTCGCCACGATCATCATGCCCGGAAAGAAGAGCAGCCACGGAGCGCGCGTGATGAAGGTGCGCGATTCCGCCAGCATATTGCCCCAGCTCGGAATGTCCGGCGGCGCGCCGAGGCCCACGAAATCGAGTGAAGCCGCGCCGAGCTGCGCGAACGCGAAGACGAAGCTGGCCTGTACGAGAAGCGGTGAGACAAGGTTCGGCAAGATGTGCCTGCTGATGAGCCATGCCGTTCCGGCACCCATGCTGCGGGATGCCTCGACATAGGTCTCCGCGCGCAAGCGCAGTGTCAGTCCGTAGACGATGCGGGTCGTCGTCGTCATGTAGCCGAGCCCGATGGCCAGAATGACGGTGCCCACACTCGGGCTCAAGATGACAATCAGCCCAAGTGCGAGAAGCAGAGTCGGAAAGGCCATCAGCACGTCGACCATGCGCATCAGCAGGTGACCCAGCCGCGGAAACAGAGCGGAAAGTACGCCGGCCGGAACGCCCGTTGCGAGGGCGAAGACCACCACGCCCGAGCCGATCAGAAGTGCCATGCGTGATGAATGAATGGTGCGCGAGAGAGTATCCCGGCCGAATTGGTCGGTGCCGAACCAGTGGGTCACGTTCGGGGGCGTCAGACGGATCAGGGGATCGATGGCATACGGATCGTAAGGCGACAGCCAGGGCGCGAAGACCGCGGCGAGCACAGTCGCCACAAGGACCCCGAGCCCGGCCAGCGCGATCGGGCGGGCGGTGAACGGCCTGAGCCACAAGGTCACGCTATTGCTGCTCATTGGAGCTCGACCCGCGGATCGAGCAGACGATAGCTCAGATCGACGATCAGATTGATCAGGAGATAAACCACCACGATGACCAGGATGACGCCCTGGATCACAGGGTAGTCTCGACGAAGGATCGACTGAACGACGAGGCGGCCGATGCCGGGCAGGGCAAACACGGTTTCGGTCACCACCGCTTCGGACAGCAGTGCGGCGAAGGTGAAGCCGAAGGCCGAGACGACGGCCAGGAGTGCATTACGCCAAATGTGGCGGCGCACCACCTGCCACGGCCGGATTCCCTTTGCACGCGCCGTGCGCACGTAGTCCTCCCGGGAGACGTCGAGCATGCTGGCGCGCGTCAGCCGCAGGATCAAGGCGGCATTCGGAGCCGCTAGCGCCAGGCTGGGGAGGACGAGATAGCGGAGATTGACGACGCCACCTTCGAAGATCGACGGATAACCGGAGCTCGGAAACCAACCGAGCCAGGCCGCAAAGATCAGGATCAGATAGAGCCCGACCCAGAACGTGGGTATCGAGGCCATCAGCATCGCCCCGCCGGACAATCCCTGATCGAGCCACGTGCCGTGCCGGACCGCCGCAATCATTCCGATCGGCACGCCGATGACCGCAACCCAGATCATCGTCATCGTGGCGAGCAAGGTGCTGGTCTCGGCGCCATCGGCAATCACCGACAGCACGGGCGCCTGGAAGAAGATCGACCGCCCGAGGTCGCCCTCGAGCACATGGCCGGCCCAAGTGAGATATTGCAGGATGATCGGTTGGTCGAGACCGAGTTGGTGTCTCAAGGCGTCGATCTGGTCGGGAGTCGCGGTGTCACCGAGCAAAACATAGATCGGGTCACCCGGCACGATATGGATGAACGCGAAGATGATGATGGACGCCGCCAGCAGCGTCACCGCCGTCGTTCCTGCGCGCTTGAATGCGTAAGACCACATGTGATTGTGCGCCTGCTCAGCGGCAACGATGCGCGCTGGCGCCGGCGCTCGACAGTCCTCGCGGCCTCATTGCCCGTCCTTACTTCGTTGACACATTCCAGAACACGGGACCGTTTGGGTTGAGCCCCTTGAGCTTGGGAGACGCAATGTCATAGGTGTAGGCATCGCCTACTTTCATCACGGGTACCTGCTCATAGATCAGCGACTGGATCTTGTCCCATGTCGACTTGCGCGCGGCTGGATCGGTCGTGTTGATCAACTCAGCCCGAAGCGAGCCGATCTCGGGGCTGTCCCACCATCCGGGATAGCTCGCATTCAGGAACGTGAGCAGCAGCGGGTCGGGCGCGAAGGAATGGTGGGTGACGAAGATGTCCCACTGTTCCGGCTGGCCGCGCATCTTCAGAAGAGTCGCCCAATCGACGACCATCATCTGAACATTGATGCCGGCATCGGCCAGCTGGCGGGTGAAGACGGAGGCTTCGTCATAGTGTGCCTGATAGTTCGTCGAGACCAGCAGGCGGATCGGCGCCCCCGTGTAGTCCGCCTCCTTTGCGAGCTCCTTGGCCTTCTTCGGATCGTGCGCACTATAATTTGAGGCGCCGTCCGTCGAGTACCAGGGTGTGCCGTTGGGAAAGATCGATCCTTCGGCATTCCACAGGTCCTTGGGACCGAAGGCGACGCGCAGCGCCTGCGACTTGTCCAACGCGGTCTGGATGGCGCGGCGGAGCTTGTAATTGTCCTTCAGGATTCCTTGCTTCGAGTTCATGAAAAAAAGGCCGAAGATCGGCGCGTTGGTACGCTGCACCTGAACCGATGGATCTTTGCTCAGGGACTCGTACAGATCGCCGGAGATCATTTCCGCATAGTCGTAGTCGCCCGCCTGCACGCCGCTCATGCGCGTGCCGACGTCAGGCACCGGAATGAACCGGATCTTGTCGAAGCTCGCAAGGCGGGCGCCGGCGAAGCCGTCACCCTTTTCCTTCAACGGCTTGTAGCCGTCGAACTTTTCCACCTCGACGTAGCGGTTCGGCCGCCACTCCACGAACTTGTAAGGCCCGGTGCCGATATAGTCCTTTTGCTCGATCGGCCGGTTTCCCGCTTTGGTGGCAATGTCTTCCGGATAGATCGCAAGACCGCCATTGACGTCCGCAATGAGAGCCTTCCAGGCGCCGTTCGGCGCGGACAATTTCAGCGTGACTTCATACTTTCCGGTCGCCTCGACCGACGTAGCCGCCGCCATCAGGAGCTTGCCGCGCGCACCGAAACTGCCCCATCGCGTCATCGAGGCGACCACGTCCTTGGCGGTCATCTCCTTGCCGGTGTGGAAGAGGACACCCTCGCGGAGCTCGATGACGATGGTCCGACCGCCGTCTTCCGTCCGATCGTTCTCGGCCAGCATCGGACGCGGCGTATAGGTTGAGTCCAGCGCATACAGGGTCTCGAAGATGTGGCGGCCGATGACCGATGCCACATCGGCTGTCGTCAGCATGACATCGAGCGGCGGCGGTTCTCCGATGGTGGCTTCGCGCAGCAGGGTGGCGGCATTAGCCTGCGCAATCAAGAATGACGCGGTAACCAGCCCCACGACGCCACGCATCAAGACACTTGGACCGTATCTCATGATCGCCCTCCCGCCTTGTTGAACCGCCTGCTTCCCGGTGCAGGGGATGTGCCTTTCAGCTGTTGGGCTGATGGCACGCTATTGCTTGTTTGAAAGTTACATACACAATTTGGCAATTATCAAGCGGAAAATGCTGTTATTGATGGGGCATGCCGATATACGTTTGGTCGGATGCTGAAGGTTTCTTACGGCAGCTTCTTGCCAAGGGCGCAGGTGGATCTGACCTGGGGAAGGGCGGCAATGGCGCGTGCAAAGCGAAATCATCCGACGAGAGCCGTTGATGCAGCGATCTCGAAGCCGTCGGGCGACGACAATGTCGTGGTCGGCGACATCATCTCCCTCATCAGGCAGAGCGCTCCAAGCCTCAGCCCGTCCGAGCAACGCGTTGCCACGGTGCTGCTGGCCGATATGGAGTTTGCCGTTCACGCCAGCAATTCCGAGCTGGCCCGTCGGGCGCGCGTGAGCGAGCCGACGGTCACCCGGTTCAGCCGCTCCGTCGGTTGCCGGGGCGTCCGGGACCTCAAGGTGAGGCTGGCTCAAGCAATGGCGGTTGGGCGGATCTACGTTGAGCTTCCCCCGCATGTCGGGACCGATCTGGCGCGCCCCGCGCTGTGGCGGTCGGTGTTTCAGGAAATTCGTCGTGCAATTGCCGCTGCCGAGGAGGGACTTCGCAAGGAGGACATCGAGAGGGCTGCCGAGGCTATCTCCGGCTGTTCGAAGCTTGCAGCGTTCGGGGTGGGGGGCGGTTCCACTCTTGCGGCGGCGGAAGTTCAGAACCGGTTCTTTCGTCTTGGGATTGCCGTCTCGCATGCCTCTGACCCGAGCTTGATGCGCATGATCGCGGCGACCCTCGGGCGGGATGACGTCGTCGTTGCCATCTCGACCACCGGTGCGGCGAACGAAGTGATCGACGCAGCCAGTATCGCCAAGCAATACGGCGCCTTGGTCGTGGCAATCACTAAGCCGCAAAGCAGGCTGGCCTCAATCGCCGATATTGCGCTTGGCGTGCACGTGCCCGAAGCGCCCGACGCGCTCAAGCCTACGGCGTCGCGCTATGCGTTTCTCGCCACCATCGACCTGCTCGCAGCGTCAACTGCCTATTGCAAGCCGCTCGAAGCCCAGGCACGCATGCGGCGGATCAAATACGAGTTGCTGAAGGGAAGCGACGGGGACGCCAAAGGGCCGCTGGGAGACTGAAAAATCTGCAGTGGCCCAACGAGGATTTGGTCGGTGCATTGCCGCTCGCATCCGGCCACGTCAATCGCGCTCCGAAACCCGAAACCGCACATCCTGCAGAAAAATTATCCGGCAGGATGCGGTGTTCAGAGCCGGCAACGACGGCTATCAGCGGCAGACGTAGCTGCCATTGACCAGAACGCGGACACATGCCGTGCCGACAGCGGCTGCACCGACTGCCGCGCCGCCGACGACCGCGCGCCTGGTGGTGCGCCGTGCTACGCCAGCGACTGATACAGGTGTCAAGGGCCGCCCGACCCGTGCTTCAGCCCGGCCGAGCGAGAGCGAAAGGCCTTCGTCGACCGACCAGTCGATCGAGCCGGACACTCCAAGGGCGACCACGGCAGCCGCGAGTGATAGCTTTGTGACCAAACCACGCTTCATGATAGTCTCCGCCTGTGAGAGTGAATTTGGATCGCTCCATGGACTGGCGCTCGGACCATTGATCAAGATCAAAGAACCGTGGAAATCGTGAAGCTGTTAGCAAAGGCGAAACACCAGAACGATTTCAGTCGGGGTCGGGTGCATGCGTCACACTTTTTCGTCGCTTTTTTACTTCTGTATGCAGAGTGGCCTGAGCGTCTCGTCGGTACTGCGCGCTTTTGCGTATTCCATCAGCGCTATCCGGGCTGCTTCGCAACGCTCTGCGCTTGAAAATTCTTGCGTCGAGACTACGGCGCCGTTCGCGACGCCGAGCCAGCTGATGACGACCAGAACATAGGTCATGGTATCCTCCCCCTCAGTCGCCGATCTCGGAACGCAGCTTAGCGCGACAGGCGGCTTGATGAGCGCCGTCCATCGCGCCGCTATCAAGCTCTATTGGCAGACATACATGATGCCGTCACCGCCCTTCACCAACGAGCCTGGGACGCAACCGATGCCGTTGCGCGCCGCATAGTCGGTCCAGCCGCTATAGCCGTAGCTCCACGGTCCGCCGAAGTAATAGGCCCGAACAGCGTACCAGGGCAGACTCTCGTTAGTGTAGTAGTGTCCGCGATAAGAGGGAGTGACGTACAATCGCGTCGCCGCTTGCGCCTTGTCGACCTTCAGCGAAACTCCGCCTTGGTCGGTCCAGCCTATGGACAGCGTCGTGCCGCATACGAGCGCGGCGACGGCAACGGCAATTTTCCTTGCGCTTATCGACTTCATGGACGTTCTCCAAAAATGAAGTTCAACGCTGCAACACCATCCCGGCACTGGGCCGCCGACTTGCTTTAGATCAAGGGATTGAAATAAATCGAGTCCGCTTCCTCTTCGAATTCGCCGGATCCAGTTCGGAGCGAGTTAAGTGAATCTGGAGGAGGACGCTCCGACGTCTGAAAAGTGCAGCCCGCCGGGTCGCATCGGAAAGCGTGCTGTCACGTGGGACGGCTTCTCCACACTGGAGCGAAGTATGCAATCGTGCGAGCGCTGTTTGCTGGAATGCGTCAGGCAGTCGGCGACAAGCTCCGAGACGGCATGACGCCTCTCGACCTGCTCTTCATCATGTCTGCTGTTTCGTTTGTAGGCTCGTGTTGCGCCTCGACCAATTTGCTGAACGCGAAGAACAATCGGGCGGTGATGCCACCTTTCAATTGGTGCTCATCATGAAGCGTCTCGGCGGCCTGGCGTGACCAGCTCCTTGCCTCGGCCATCCAGACTATTTGGTTTACCGGATCCTGGCTTGCAAGCTGCCGGCAAAGTGCTGCGCGCGAACTCAGCTCGGATTGACTCATCATCGGCCCTCCCTGCCAGAAGCTCGATGTACGCGGTGAGAATTCTGCGTTGCGTGCCACATCTCTGCAATTGCCCTTCCGGCCATTGTACCAAGGGGCATGTCACTGACACTGACTATGCCATGCGGCACTAACGCGAGGCGGTGTTGCGATAATTCAATTCGTTGATCTGGCTCAAGCGAAACCGCGTCGGGCGCGGTGAACATTAGTCCGCTGCAGCGTGCGTGCGCTTACCACGAAGCGTCGCCCATGCCTCAGCAAGTGTTTCACCAGGGGCGCGCCGCGGCGGAAGCGGCGGCGGCTCGATTTAGGCAACCACGTCCATGCAGGTTGCGTTGCTTCGCCAATTCTGCCGCCGTGGCCCGTTGCTTGCCAGACGAAAATCTGCGGCGGCGATGGCGCCGACAATGCCTATCTCACGATATCTGTTCTATGTCGGCGGTGCGTTGCTCGCGATGCTCTTCGTTGCGGATGCCTTTGTCCCGGTCCGGCCCGCTATACACGATGGCGTTGCGCGCTCCTCCACTATCCGCATCCACTCTGATTTGAGGTTGCCCGAACGGATCGTTCTCGACACTAGCCGGCCCACGATCGTGGCGGTCGACGTCCCCAAGGTCGAGCTCGCCGCCCCGCCGGGCGCCGACCTGCCACAGACGCGCGCGCGCGAGGCATTTGCTCGGCTTGGACCGCTCGATATCGAACGACCGCCAGCGCGTCCGTCGGCAAAGGCTGATGCGAAGCCGCAGCGTCAAAACAAAATTGTGAGGAGGCACATTGAAAGAAATATCCGGCTCGTCTCGCGACCTCCGCAGTACGGCTGGTTTGGCAACCAGGTCTGGTGAGCGTCTCCGTTCGTCGCTGCGGAGTGGGGTGCCCGCCGTTGATACTGATCAACGAATGCACGTCGAGGCTTCGCCTACAAACGTCCTCAAGATCGGGAGTAACTGACATGAGTGAAACGTCAAGGCCTGAACGATTCGATCGTCGCGGGGCTCTTTCATTGCTCGGATTGGCGACATCCGGCACGGTGCTGTTAGGAACAGAAGTGCCGGCTCAGACGATCGGCATGGAGCGACGCCAGGAGAGGCGGGGAGCCCGCCACGAGCGGCGTCAGGAACGGCGCACGGGCCGGACTGGCGCCGCCTGGAAAGGCGTACAGGGCGCACGGAGCGCCGTGAAGAGCGGCGCAACTAGGACGCCGACATGATCTCACCGATCATCGTTCACCGGCATATGTCTGCTTGATCGCGATCCGGAAGCTGGCGGATGCCGCAGACCTGGTACGTAACATTCGAGGTGCAGAAGCGTGGGACCTTGCCGAAGCGGCGAAGTCCACGGGAGACACGCACATTCGAGAGCGAAGCCGAGGCGCGGGCTTTCGCGCGAGAGAAGCTCAATGAGGGATTGATCGTGTTTGCAGGCACGCTCAATCCCTTTTTGCCGCGACGGCTGATCCCCTCGAGCGACATTCCGTCCTGGATAGAGCAAGACCAAGGCGACGAGGTTGCCGGCCAAGACGCCAAGCGCGACCCGGAGAAATAAGCGGCCCATCATGGTGATTGATGCTGATGACCGGAGGCGGCTCGGAGCGGGCGGCTGCCTTTTGGTGATTTCGCATACTGGCGCCGGTCGTTCGACTCTGCTGGCGAGGCAACCCGGAGTCTGGTTCGAAATGTCTTGAGTGTTGCCATTTTGGCACGTGGAGTCTGTGCCATCGCCCGTAGAGTTTCAGCTGGAAGTTGGGGCATGATTGCAGTGCAACAAGCCGCCGTTCGAGCAATCAAAAGCGGCCGGCAAGGAGAGAGCATGATGAAAAGACTTTTTCTGACAACCGTTGGTCTGGTGGCGCTGTGCACGGCGGGGACCGCCATGGCTGCCGACATGGCCGTGAAGGCGCCGCCACCGGCACCGATCATTCCGATCTACAATTGGACGGGGTTCTACATCGGCGGCAATGGTGGCTGGGCGCAGAACCACAACTGCGTGGATTTCCTTGACGCGGCTGGCGTCGCCGTCGCTTCCGGCTGCCGCGATCGATCCGGTGGCGTCATCGGTGGCCAGCTCGGTTACCGCTGGCAAGCCAGCCAGTGGGTGTTTGGTCTGGAGGCTCAGGGCGATTGGGCGGATCTCAGCAATCAGCGCGTCAGCCTGTTCGATCCGACGCTCTCCACGCGCGCCAAAACGAGCGCCATCGGCCTCTTCACCGGCCAGATCGGCTACGCCTGGAATGCGTCACTGTTCTACGTGAAGGGCGGCGCTGCGGTGACAGACAATCGCCTCAGCGTGCTTGATACTGCGACCGGCGCCGAGCTCGCGGCGCAAAGCGCAACCCGCTGGGGCGGTGTCATCGGTGTCGGATTCGAGTATGGCTTCACCCCGAATTGGTCGGTGGGACTCGAATACGATCATCTGTTCATGGGGCACCGAAATAATTCGTTCACGGTCGCCGATCCGCGCCTTGCCGCTTTTGTAAACGACCGGATCACTCAGGACGTGGATATGCTCACCGTGCGCTTCAATTACCGCTTCGGAGGGGCCAACCCCGTCGTCGCGAGGTACTGAACTCTCTCGGTCTGATGTCTTCAGGGGGCCGGCAGCAACGCCGGCCCTCATTTTTGTGGTCTTATCGTGCAAGCCAGGCAGCGTCTGCCGGCGCGATCGACCGGACCGCCGCGGTTGGTCGGAGTGCCGGACCGCACTGCTTCTCGTGCAGCAGCGCGCGCGACGGGACGCACTCCCAGGGCGACGCCCGGTCTTGCGACGCAATGCGCGGGGTAGTTCACAATATTGGCAGTATACGGCCGCGTTGGCGCTTTCAGGGCTCGCGAAGACGAGCCCTGGCACCAAGAGCGCGTGCTCAGGAGAATCCGAGGCAGATTCTACCAGCCGGAATAGTAGCTCCGTCTCGCGTAGTAGCCGCCATAACCGCCATAGCTTCCGTAGGCGCTGTAGGCACTGGGCGGACAATAATCATAGCCGTATCCTCCGCCGTAAGAGGAGTATCCGCCGCCGTAGGACGGATATGCACCATAGTAGCCGGAGCTTGCGATCGCGCCACCGACGACGGCGCCCGCGACCACCGCGCCGGCGCCCCAGCCACGGTAGCCTCTATATCCATAACCTCTGTAGCCATATCCGGCGCCGCGATATCCCAAACCACGATAGCCCAATCCCGCTCCGCGGTAGCCTCCACCCCATCCGCCGCGATAACCCCAGCCTCCGTAGCGCACGTTTACTACGTCGTTATCGAGCGCTGCTCTCATCACGCCGACGTTGGTAGGCAAAGGCGCTGCTTCGCTTCCGGGTACAGAAATCATGGCGCTCGCGACAGTAAGAATTGCTGCAAATGCCCCTTTGATGAACCTCATAATGTCCTCCACTGGTTTAAATCTCGACTGACCGGCAAGAGAAGAATTCCGTCACGCCGGCGGCATGGCCGTGCACATGAAATGTTTGCCTTCGTTACCGGCTTGGCCTTGATTTGAATCAACGAGAGAGGTTGGAGACCGTGAGCGGCTCCGACCGGTCACGGGTCCGCTTGCCCGAGGCGCGGCACCAGATGGATCGTCTTTAAGGTCGCAGAGCGCGGCCGGCTTGAAGAATCTGCGAATATCGCCAGCATTGATCGCAGAGAGACATGGCTTGATCTGCATCGTCGACAATACCATGGCGGAGAGACCTGATGATCACAGTTCCGGAACTGGTGTCGCAAGCTCTGGGCGCGTTTCTGACGACGGAAACCAAGGACCGGTTCGGTGCCTCCCATGCCGGTCTGACAGAACTGCTTCCGTTCGCGGCCAAGCTCACGATGGAGTGCATCGGCAATAGCGATGCCCTGTATCACAATATCGAGCATACGTTGCTCGTAACCCTGGCCGGGCACGATATCTTGACGGGACGTGCGTTGCTGCGTCCCACCACAGCAAATGACTATGCGAATTTCATTCTGGCGTGCCTTTTCCACGACATCGGATACGTCCGCGGCGTCGTTCAGGGCGATGAGGACGATCTGTTCATCGCGGACGTCACGGGCAACACCGTTCGTCTGCCGCGCGGATCGTCCGATGCGGCTCTCGCGCCATACCATGTCGATCGGTCGAAACTGTTCGTGCTGGAACGGCTGGATTCCGTCGAACAGCTGGATGCCGACCGGGTCGCCCGGGCGATCGAATATACCCGGTTTCCTTACACGATGTCTTCGAATGACAGCCTCATCGAAGAGGAGGGATTGCTGTTGCGGGCCGCCGATCTCATCGGTCAGCTCGGCGATCCCAACTATCTGAAGAAGTCCAACGCGCTGTTCTACGAATTCGAAGAGATCGGACTCAACAAGACCCTGGGCTACGCGACGCCAGCGGACATCGTTTACAAATATCCGCAATTTTATTGGAGTAACGTGGCTCCCCAGATCCAGCCGGCGATACGTTATCTCAACGTGACGTCCCGAGGCCGGCAATGGATCGCGAGTCTCTACGGCAACGTATTTCGGGCCGAGCGCGAACTGACGCTGTCCGGACCACAGCCCTAGAAGAGGCTCGACGCTTGATCTGGATCAAGCGTGCGGCGTGAGAGCAGGGGCTAGTTCGCCTCAGCATGCGCGGCATGGCTGAAGGCGCGTCCGTGAAAACACTCCGCCAGATATTCTCAGGAGACGAGATCATCCAGCTTCTGATCCGGCTGGGATTGCTGGGTCTGTTGCTCATCTGGGCCCTTCTCCTGGTCCGTCCATTCGTGCCCATATTGGCCTGGAGTGTCGTGCTCGCCGCTGCGCTGAACCCGGTATTTCGGCGCCTCAGCAACATTCTCGGTGGACGGCCGAAGCTCGCGGCGACGATCCTCACGCTCGTCAACCTGGCTGTGGTGATCGGACCGGCGACCTGGCTGGGCATGGGCGCGGTCGACGGGATCACCGATCTTGCCGCCCAGGTGACGGCTGGTGAATTGCATGTGCCTTCGCCGCCGCAGTCCCTCAAGGAGTGGCCAGTCATTGGGCCTCAGCTCTTCGATCTCTGGGATCAGGCGACGACCAACCTCCGGTCGCTCTTGCGCGCGATCGTGCCTTATCTGAAGCCATTCGCGGCCACCTTGCTTGGGTTTGCCGGCAATGCCGGTGTGGGAACGGTCAAGTTTTTGCTGTCGGTGGCGGTGGCCGGGGTGCTGTTTCCGTATGGACCTCAGCTCGTGGCTGCGGGGCGCAGCTTTCTGTCGCGCGTCGTGCCGGACCAGAGCGAGCACTTTCTGGATCTAGCGGGTGCCACGATCCGCGCGGTGGCCCAGGGCGTGATCGGCGTCGCCATCATCCAGGCGTTGCTGGCGGGTATCGGCTTCAAGCTGGCCGGCATCGCCAGCGCAGGGCTGCTGGCTTTTGTGGTGTTGTTGCTGTCGATCGTGCAGATCGGCGGGGCCATCGTCATCCTGCCCGTCATCATCTGGATCTGGACCGACAAGGAATTTCCGATCGCCCTCCTGCTGACGGTGTTTTTCGTGATCGTATCAGTTCTCGACAACATCCTGAAACCGCTTGTCATGGGCCGCGGCCTGACCACGCCAGCGCTCGTCATCCTGATCGGGGTGATCGGAGGAACCCTCTTCCACGGGATCATCGGCCTCTTCATCGGACCTATCATTCTATCTGTGGTCTGGGAGCTGACGGTGGCCTGGATTCGTACCGAACGTGCTGTGCCGGCAAAACTGGCGATCGAGCGTTGACTGTCTGGCTCGCTTGGTGCCGTTGCTGTGACCGTCGGTGTTGATGCAGGGTTTTGACATGCTCCAACGAGTGCGACGTGAGTGCCATGGATACCATCCTTGTCATCAATGCCGGCTCTTCCCACCTCTGGTTCCGGATCTATTCGGTCGAAGGAGAAGGAATCTTACGACAGCAGATTAAGGGGCGGATCGACGGCATCGGGCGTTGCCCGCGACTGCAAGCGAGCAGTGCCGGCGGTGATCCGCTTGCCAATCGCGCCTATCCGATCGAAGCGGTGCTGGATATTTCGGCCGCACTGAACATTGCAGTCGCTTGGTTGCGGGATGAGCTTCATATCAGCCCCATTGCTGTCGGGCATCGCGTCGTTCACGGCGGTGCGGAGCATGACCGCCCGGTCCTGATTGATCAGGAGGTCCTGACTCGCCTGGATGGACTGACGGAATTGGCGCCGCTTCATCTGCCGCACAATCTGGCTCCAATACGTTTGATCCTGTCTGACTTCCCAACGCTCCCGCAGGTCGCCTGCTTCGAGACCGCATTTCATCGAACCCATGCTGAGGTGGCCGACCACTGCGCGATCCCGCGTTGGCTTCATGCCGAAGGCGTACGGCGCAATGGATTTCATGGCCTCTCCTACGAATATATCGCGAGGACTTTGCTGAAGGTTGCGCCAGAAATCGCGATGGGGCGGGTGATTGTCGCGCATCTCGGGCGTGGGGCATCAATGTGCGCGCTCCATGAAGGACGGAGCGTCGAGAGCACCATGGGATTCACCCCGATAGACGGACTGCCGATGGAAGCGCCACCAGGGCAGATCGACGCCGGAGTTGTGCTTTATCTCATTTCGGAGAAGGGAATGGCAGCGTCCAGGGTGCAGGAGTTTCTCCTCGGAGATTACGGGTTGAACGGCCTCTCGGGCCTCAGCGGCGATATGCGTCAGCTTGAGGCAAGTGAGGATGTCGACGCAAAAGTTGCGATCGACTATTTCGTTCATTGGGTCGGCCTTAACGCCGGTATGCTCGCAGCTGCGTTGCAAGGGCTCGATGCCTTTGTCTTTACCGCCGAGATCGGCGAAAGCTCCGCGTCGATCCGTTCGCGCGTGGCGGAGCGGCTCGCATGGCTCGGTGTCAAGCTTGATATGGCGCAGAATGCGCGGCAATCGCAGCTGATATCGTCTTCCGCCAGCCGCATTCCAGTTTACGTCGTGCCGTCCGACGAGGATCTCATGATCGCGAGACACACGTTGGCGCTGCTGATGAACCGTAGCTCGACAGCTCCAAACGGGGCATCGTGATACGTTCTCCTTGATCCGGGTTGCGGCCAGGCGTTGAGGGGGGGCGTGGTCGGCGCTTGCGGGATTATCGGACGGCTTCTTCGATGTCGGCACCAGGAGTGTGTAATGGCGGTTCAATTCCTGCTCGGTACCTTGATCAGCGTGATCAACATCATGATTCACGCGCTGGTGACCGTTGCGGCCATCGATATCGCTCGTACCGCCGGATTGAGGCACACGGCGCGGCCCCGGTCGCACCTGATGGCCGTGATGGTCACCACTGCTGTCATTTTGATGGTCGCGCACACTGTCGAGGTTCTCATTTGGGCGCTCGCCTATGCGGCAGTCGGCGCGGCGCCTCCGGGCAGCGATCTGCTATATTTCACGTTCGTGAACTACACCACGCTTGGTTATGGGGACATTACGCCCGTGGCGGGGTGGCGGCTGACGGGACCCATGACAGCTATGAACGGAATCCTGATGTTCGGATGGTCGACTGCGGTCCTGTTTGAGGTTCTGCGCAAGACGGTCGAGCATCTCGCCGCGATTGCGGCACCTAAGTCTAGTTCTGGAGATCGAGGCTAGCGAGCTTCAGCCTGTCCAGCAGCACGATCTGGCGCTGGGTGTTTCCGATGAAGCCGAGGATCCCGAGCTCATGCAACCGCGATAGTGCGCGGGAGACGGTTTCCAGCGTCAATCCGAGATAGTCGGCGATATCGCGCCGCGACATCGGCAGCGCCATGATGCCAGCAGCCGTCAGCCGCTTGTCCATCTCGATCAGGAAGGCTGCGACTCGCTCCAGCGACGTCTTGCGGCCAAGCAGCAGCATGTGGTCTTCCGCATGCTGAAGGTTCTTGGTGGTCATGCTCAGCAGGTTGCGGGCAACCATGGGGTCGCCCTGAGCAACCAGCTCGAGGCTTTGGCGCCTGACCAGACGAACCGTGGTGTCGACGATCGCTTCAGTCGTGAATCGGTGCACGCCGCCGTTCTCGAGCCCGAAAATATCGCCGGCCAGGTGAAATGCGCCGATTTGGCGCCGGCCGTCGGACAGCAGCTTATAGCTTCGCACCGCGCCCCTCTTCACCTGATAAACGTAATCCGCAGGCTCCTTCTCGCCGTAGACTTCCGAGCCTTTCTTGTAGGTAAATTCGTTTAAACTGATGATTGGGTTTGAATCGGTGTTTAACCCTAGCTCGCGGAGCGAATAAAGTCGCGAGGAGGCGTCGGCAGCGGTGCGAACGAACATGGCCAACTCCCGAACTGATGGTGACGCGGTATTTCCATCGTCGGGAATGAGGAGCCGCCGAAAATCCGCTTCCCGCGAAGGTTGTTTAGGCCATAAGTGGGGTTTTCAACCATTGGCTGTAGGTGCATTGTACCAAGGTACAGGAAGGGTTCGATGCGCTGGACGAGAACCCGTCAGAGTGTCTGTCAGATGGTGCGGCAATATGCCGAAAACAGACGCTCCGTTCGCGGTTGTGGCATTCCAATTGTGCTGCTTTGCTCAGGTACTATCAGGTACTAAACGTCTGGTCTTTCTGCATTTGAAGTACCCAGCGAGGAAAAAACTTGCCCGGCTTCGTTTATGTCGTGGACGACGACGCGTCCTTCCGGACGGCGATCCAGCGTCGGCTTAAACTGGCTGGGTATGAAGTTGTGACCTACGCGTCCGCCCAGCAGTTACTGGATGATCCGCCAGGGTCCGACGATCCGGGATGTATCTTGCTCGATGTGCAGCTTCCGGGCCTGAGCGGGCCGGAGTTGCAAGCCTCCCTCGTCCAATGCCATTCGCCGCTGCCCATCGTCTTTCTGACCGGACATGCGGATACCGCGACGACGGTCCGTGCGATCAAGGCCGGCGCGGAGGATTTTCTGACCAAGCCGGTGTCGTCGGAACAGTTGATCGATGCGATTGAGCGGGCAATGGCTCAACAGGAGGCGGCGCGGAGTCAACACAGCAAGCTCGATTCGCTACGTTCTCGCTTGAGGTCTCTATCGCGGCGCGAACGACAGGTGTTCGACCTGATCGTACGCGGTAAAATCAACAAGCAGATCGCCTATGAGCTTGGAACGACCGAACGCACGGTGAAGGCGCACCGCCACCAAGTGATGACAAAGATGCAGGTACTATCGTTTGCCGAACTGGTGTCCGCTGCAGAGCGGCTCGGCCTTCTGGATTCGGCAAAGATGTGATGCAGGCCGGTTTTCGTGGCTTCGTCACGTCGGTGATCAGACCTGTACGATGGGACAATATGAAATGTTATTGACATAGTTCGGCCTGGACCGCCTACATACCGGCGTCGTTAGCCGTCGGATTAGCGCAGGAACCTTTGCCCCGTAGCGTTCGTTGCGACGCGAGTGACAGGTTTCCAATCAGAAAGACGGGCCATTGTTTGCACGTAAGCCGATTTACGTCGTGGATGATGATTTATCAATGCGCCGAAGCTTGGAGCGGCTGCTTCGGAAGCACGGCTTTGATGCGGTTGCTTTTGATTCCGCGGGTGCGTTGCTTCGTCATGGGTGCATAGAAGAGGCGTGCTGCATCGTTCTGGATATCAATCTAAACGGCGAGTCGGGTATCTCACTCCGCCGCAGGCTCGCCAGCGAGGGTGCCACGGTCCCCGTCATCTACATTACCGGCAACGACTGCCGGGCGAATCAGGTTGCCGCGATTGAGTCTGGGTGCGCCGCCTATCTGGCCAAACCCTTCGCAGCAAGCGCACTCATCGACTCCATTGAACGCGCCTGCGCAGAGCATGGCTGAAGCCGCCGCTGCTCACTCCTCGATGTCCTGCTCCAGGATCTGTGTGGGCGCGCCTTTGTGAGCCGGGCCGAACTGTGCCAGCGGCAACGACGTCGTCAGAGACAGAAGGTTGGAATCGGTGAGTTCGAGCAGGAGGACCTTGCCTCCATCCATGTCTTTGACGAACTTGGGATCCGCTGCGTCGGCGGCAATGCAGGTATTGGTCAGGCACCAGGTGTAGGGCAATGACTGGGCGCTTACTCCATCGATCGTCAGCTTGGCGGGCCTCTGCAGATACATGCCGACGGGAACAAACACTTGCAGGCGCGCAATGGGGTCGCCGTCACGCTCGATCAGGTCCAGGCGGATTGCCATCTGGCCCGTCGCAAACCGCCCCGTGATCGAGGTCCGGCACAGCGCCGGCGTTCCACCAGGCTTCACGCACAGCTTTTTCCAGTCGCCATAGGTGATGTCCTTGGCCTCGCGCTGCCCGCGAGGTGCGATTTCGGCGGGCTTCGCCTCTGCGGTCGGCCTTGGCGCGGCTGCATTTCGCGCCGACGCTGGTCCGGCAACAACCGCCGCGAAAAACATGGAAAAGCAGGCGAGCGCACGCCCAGGCGAAGGTCTTGAAGTTGCGTCAATCATGTTCTGCCTCCACGCTAGCCTCTGCGGCTATTTTTGCGCGTCCAGAAATCGTTCAACGAGCGGTGACCACATCGGGATCGTGTCATGCGAGCCGACGAAGAAATGTCCTTCGTTGCCGAAGGGCGGCATCAGATGATATTCGGCCCTGCCGCCGGCCCCAGTGAAGGCCTCATGCATGCGCTTCGACAGGGCAGGGCCGAAGAACGTGTCGTTCTCGATATAGAACCATAGCATTGGCACCCGCGAGGTTCGGCCGAAATCGGCAGTCGCTTCGACCAGCTTGTCCGGTGCGCAATTGTTGTTGGGTTTGCCATCGACGCGGCCCCCGCGTCCTGCTGCGAATGTGATGATTGCCTTGACCTGCGGCGGGTTTGCACTCGAGAGCGCAATGGAAGCCCAGCCGCCCGCGGACTGTCCAATGACGATCACGTCCTTCGGCAGAACGCGCTTCTCGGCCACCATGTAGTCGATGATCCAGAGATCGGCTTGCGCAACTGCACGGCCGGCGTCGTGGAAGTTCGGATTGGTGCAATTTCCGACCTTGGAGAAGAACGGTCCGTAGAGACCATGCTCGGGAATATCGATCGCGGCTGCCCCATAGCCGGTGCCGACTGGTGCAACCACGAGGTAGCCGCGCTTGGCAAACCATTTGGCGGCGCCACGGAACTCCACCAACGGGAAGAAGCTGCGATCGACGGGCTTGAGCGACACGCCGTGGTTCATGATCGCCAGCGGGAAGGGGCCGTCGCCGACGGGCCGCACTACATAGGCGAACATCGGCAGCGGTAGCGGCAGAGCCCAGACCTCCTCCTGGATGCGGACATTGTCGTCGGCACGTGCTGGAGCAATAATGCAGGCCAGGATACTCAATGCTGCCGCCAGGTAAGTCACTGTTGAAGCATGGCGGAGATTCACGCGCGCCTCCTTCAACCGGCGAAAGTGCTGGCCACGATGATCGGTCCAAGCACGGTCAGCACAACGTTTCCGACAGCATAGGGCACCGCGACGCCGAGCACCGGCGTCTGGCTTTCTGCAACTTCGCAGGCGCCGGTCACGGCGGCATCGACCGTCATGGCGCCGGCGAGCGCTCCGCAAATGATGACCGGGTTCATGCGAAGCACGCGATGCGCGAACAGGGTGGTCACAATCAGCGGTACCAGCGTGACGACCAGGCCCATGCCGACCAGCAGCATACCGTGCGACTGGATCGCGACCCAGGCTGCGTGGCCGTTGCCGAGTCCGATCGCCGCGATGAAGCCGCCGAGCCCGAGGTCGCTCAGCGTTTGCTGCGCGGCGGGCGGCATCGCACCCATGGTCGGCCGGCGCGAGCGCAGCCAGCCGCAGAAAAGTCCCGCTATCAAGGCACCGCCGCCGCCGCCCAGAGTCAGGGGCACTGAACCGATCTTGACGCTCGCGAGACCGGCGAGAAGACCTACGGCAATGCCTGCGGCAAGGAATGCAATGTCGGTACGGTCGTCGGAGCTCAGGATCTGTCCAACCTGCGAGGCGGCGCGCTCGATGTTGCGGGTGCTGCCGACCAGCGTCATGACGTCACCGACATAGACGCGGGTATCGGCGCTCAGGGGGACCTCGCGTCCCATCCGCGTCAAGGTGCGCAGGAACACGCCGCGCGCAGCGTCGCCAACGCGTTCAGCCACCTCCTTGACTGAGCGGCCATGGAGCTTGCGATTGTCGACGAGGACCTCGACCACGTTGCCGGGAAGCGCCTTCAGGATCTCGTCAGCGTCGATCTCGGTGCCAACAATCGGCTTTGCAGCGACGATGGCGGCGGTGCGGCCTGCGATAACGATGTCGTCGTTCGCTTCAAGAACAGTATCGCGATGCGGTTCGACGTCAGCGCCCTGGCGCACGATCCGCTCGATCACGCTGCGGCTGCCGATCTGGTCTTCGACGGCGCCGACGGTCCGTCCCGCCGCTGCCGAAACCCGGTACGCGCGGGCCTGGAATTTACGATAATGCAGATTTTCAGTTTGTGGCGGGTTGCCGCCCGAAAGCTCCGCCTCGAGCTTTGCAGCTTCCGCTTTCAGATCGATCCGCATCAATTTCGGCGCGACAAACGGCACGTACAGGAGCGTGAGGATATAGCCGAGTACGTAGGTGACGGCGTAGCCGGCGGCGATATTGGCGTCCTGTTGCTGCAGCACCTCTTTGGTCAGTCCGAGCTGGGATAGTGCGCCAGATGCGGTGCCGATGACCGACGATTGTGTCAGGGCTCCCGCAGCAAGACCGGAAGCGGTGCCGGGACCGAGCGCGAACACATGGGCAAATATGAGAACGATGACGAGGCCGGTACCACCAAGCACGAGCGCGAGCGCGACCTGAGCCAGGGTCCGGATGCTCAGCGAGGCAAAGAACTCGGGTCCGGATCGGTAGCCGATCGTGAACACGAACAGGCTGAAGAGAATAATCCTGAGCAGGGAAGGAAACGTGAAGGTGCCAAGCTGCCCGATCAGGACGGCAACGATGAGCGTGCACGCGGTGGTGCCTATCGAAAAGCCGCGGATTCTGACGCGACCAAGAATGGTGCCGAGCGCGACGGACAGCAGCAGGAAAATTTCCGGCGCGGCGGATATGATCCATCTGACCGTGCTCATGGGCGGGCCCTCCAGCCATTTGCGCCAATCTGGTTGGTGATAGCCGCCGATGCTTGATCCAGATCAACCTCGCGGTCGGCCAGACGCTCCCTGTTGAGTTGCAGGATTTCAAAACCCGACGTTGGGGCATGAGTACGATGGATACCACCGCCGCTTCGTCGATACGCCGCGACGAAACGGTGCCTGTCGCGCTGTTGCTGGCCTTCACCGGCGGCTACCTCGACGCCTATACGTGGATCGTCCACGGCGTCATGGCCAACGCCCAGACGGCCAATCTCGTCCTGCTGTGGGTCCATGGCTCCGTCGGCGACTGGGCGAAAGCGCTCCACTTCGTCCCACCGATCCTTGCGTTCGCGGTCGGTATCGTCGTCGCGTCATGGTTGCGCCGCGCGGCGGGAGAGCGCGCCATTGCCATCAGCGTTCTGCTGGAAATCCTCCTGCTGGTCGTTATCGCCGTCCTGCACAATCGCCTGCCGGATCTCGCGGGTACACTTGGCATTTCGTTCGTCGCCGCCGTACAGAGCGCGGTCTTCACGAGAGTTGAGGGCGTGCCCTACAGCTCCGTCATGATCACGGGCAACATGCGGCAGGCAATTGAAGGGGTGTTTGCTGTAGCTTCTGGCGATGGGGCGCTGCGGCCCTCGGGCGTTTTCGCTGTCTTGTGCATCACGTTCGGCCTCGGTGCCGCGCTTGGCGCCTTCGCGACCAAACAGATCCCGAACCTGGCGCTCGGCGTTCCCGTGATCGCGCTCCTGGTCGTGCTGTTGCGTTGCGAAAGTCCAGGCGACGAGGCCAGGCCATGACCTCATCTGACCGCAGATCGCGCTGGACCTTTCTGTTTCCGCCCGCAATCTGGCTTGCGCAGTATCACAGTGCCTGGCTGCGTTCGGACGCAATCGCCGGAATCACCCTCGCGGCTTACGCCATCCCCGTGTCACTGGCCTATGCGACGCTGGCGGGCCTGCCGCCCCAGATCGGCATCTACGGCTACATGCTCGGCGGCATCGGCTATGCGTTGCTCGGGTCGTCTCGCCAGCTTGCGGTCGGTCCGACCTCCGCGATCTCGTTGATGATTGCGGCGACGGTCGGGACGCTGTCCGGCGGAGATGCGGCGAAATACGCCGAGATCGCAAGCCTGGCCGCGTGCGCGGTGGCGCTGCTGTGCCTGATCGCGTGGTTGTTCAAGCTCAGCGTTCTCGTCCGCCTGGTGAGCGACAGTATCCTGGTCGGATTCAAGGCCGGCGCGGGACTTACCATCATGATGAGCCAGTTGCCGAGCCTGTTCGGCGTCGCCGGAGGCGGTCACAATTTCTTCGATCGCGCCATCAAGCTTGCCGGGCAGCTCGGCGGCATCAATTGGCTGGTTCTGGCGATCGGAGCCATCGCGCTCTCGTTCCTGCTGGTGGGAGAGCGGCGGCTGCCGGGAAGGCCGGTCGGGCTCACGATCATGGCGCTGTCGATTGTTTTGGCAACACTGCTTGGCCTTCCGTCGCTTGGCGTACCAGTCACCGGGCAAATCCCAGAGGGATTGCCGGCTATCGGGTTGCCGAGTTTTGGTTTGTTGGAGCCCGACGAGCTCTTCCCGCTGGCTGCGGGATGCGTACTGCTGGCCTATATCGAAGGCGTCTCCGCCGCCCGCAGCTTTGCTGCCAAGCACGGCTATGCCCTCGATGTCCGGCAGGAGTTCTTGGGGCTTGGCGCGGCGAACCTCGTCACCGCCTTCGGCCACGGCTACCCCGTGGCCGGCGGGCTGTCGCAATCTGCGGTCAACGACAATGCCGGGGCGCGCACGCCGCTGGCCCTGGTGATCTGCTCGGCGACGCTTGCGCTGTGCCTGCTGTTCTTCACGGGTCTGTTGACAAACTTGCCCAAGGCAGTGCTGGCGGCGATCGTCCTCGCCGCCGTCTACAGGCTGGTGGACATCCGCGCGCTGTTGCGGATGTGGCAAGTCAGCCGCATCGACTTTTATGCCGCGGCGATTGCCCTTCTGTCAGTGTTGCTCCTGGGCATCCTGCAGGGCATTTTGCTGGCGGTCGTCGCGTCGATCTTCCTGCTCCTGGCGCGGGCCTCGCGTCCGAATGTTGCTTTCCTCGGCCGGCTCCCCGGTACCGGCCGTTACTCCGATAATGCGAGGCATGAGGGCGTCGAGCCATTGGTCGGCATCATCGCGTTTCGACCCGAAGCCTCGTTGCTCTACATCAATGCTGAAACGATCCTGGAAACAGTGTTAGGCACCTTGCCGCTGTCGGTCGGCGCCAAACTGGTTGTCTGCGATCTATCGGCATCCCCCTACATCGATCTGGCCGGCGCGCGCATGTTGCACGATCTCTATGACGAACTCGCCTCCCGGAATATCACGTTCCGAATCGTCGGCGCGCACGCACAATTGCGCGATTTGCTGCGGGCCGAAGGCCTGGCGGAAAAGACCGACAGCGGAGCGTGGCTTCGTTCGGTTGACAGCGTACTCGGGGAGAGCACGACCGGGCAATCATCTGATCCCAATCCAAAAGATACACCCGACTTATGGGCGGGCCGGCTCTGATGCGATCTCACCATCGTCCTCAATCGATCACGCGGTAGCGCCTTGGACGATGTCCGCATCGCAAATTGTTCCGGGCCTCTGCAAGGTGCTCGACCCTTGACTTGGATCAATGGACCGAGGTGGGCGGGCATCACGATCCCGGACGAGACGTCGCAAAGATCCGGAGAGAGACATGTCCAAGGACGCCAAGGCTGCAGAAAAGCGCATCGATCAGTTCATTTCCGGGCCCGGCGGACGGGCGGATGATTGGCGCGATCTGGTCGAGGCAGCGAAGGCATGGTCGCGCGGCGGCGACCGCACGAAGTACGATGCGGCGCTGGCTGATCTTTCCGTCATAGAGGAGTTTCACGGCTATCCCGGCCTGCAATTGATGGCGGCCTTGCGGGAAGCGGCAACGGCCGGGGATGCGGCGGAGTCACTTGGCCTTACGACGCGCATCACGCAGGCCTTGATGACACGATCCTTCCGCCAGCACGCCGGCGACTGGGATCCCAAGGACGACGGCGCCGATGCCTCGCCCGAGCTGGTGCCCTCGACCTTCGGATCGCATGGGGGCCATCGGCCCTATTTCGAAACACTGATTATCACCGGCGTCTCTTCCAACCACTGGCCGGCGCTCGCCGCCGAATGGCGAAAGCTGCGACGTCCGGTGGATTCGTTTGTTTATGAGCCGGTGATCGTCGGCAGCCTTGAGGATGCCTTCTGCGCGACAATGCTCAATCCCAACATCGCGGCCGTCGTCATCAACGAAGGGTTCGGTCTGCGTTCGCGTCACGACGCGCCAATCCTGCGGACCATGACGGCCGGCGCGGGCCTCAATGACGAGGCCGACGCATCTGCGCTCCGGCTCGCGCACATCATCAAGCGGGTACGTCCGGAGCTTGACATCTATCTGATGTCGAATCGCGACGTCGAAAAAATGGCTGGAGACCCCGACGCCAACGTGGTTCGGCGGATATTCTACTCCATTGAAGAGCTTCTCGAGCTCCATCTCTCCATCCTTGAAGGTATCCAGGATCGCTTCGACACGCCGTTTTTCGACAATCTCAAGAAATATGCACAACGTCCGATCGGAACGTTCCATGCGCTGCCGATCGCGCGCGGCAAGTCTGTGTTCAGGTCCGACTGGATCCGCGACATGGGTGAATTCTACGGCTTGAACCTGTTTCTGGCCGAGAGCAGCGCGACGACCGGTGGCCTCGACAGCTTGTTGGAGCCGACCGGTACCATTAAGAAAGCGCAGGACAAGGCGGCGCGGGCGCTCGGCGCGGATCGCGTGTTCTTCGTGACCAACGGCACCTCGACCTCGAACAAGATGGCAGTGCAGGCGCTGCTCGGGCCGGGCGATATCGCGATCGTCGATCGCAACTGTCACAAGTCGCACCACTACGGCATGGTGCTGGCCGGCGCCCAGCCGATCTATGTCGAAGCGTTCCCGATGACCGAGTATTCGATGTACGGCGCGGTGCCGCTGAAGACCATCAAGCAGGCGCTGCTGAATGCGCGGGCCGATGGCCGGCTGGACGGCGTCAAGATGCTCGACCTGACCAACTGCACCTTCGACGGCCACATCTACAACACCCGCCGGGTGATGGAGGAATGCCTTGCGATCAAGCCGGATTTGATCTTCCTGTGGGACGAAGCCTGGTTCGGCTTCGCGCGCTTCTCTCCGTTCCTGCGGCGACGGACCGCGATGGGCGCCGCCAACGAAATCGAGACCTGGATGCATGATCCGAAATCGGTCGCGGCTTACGAGAAGCAGCAGGCCGAGCTCGGTAAGTCGCCTTCCGACGAAACGTTGCTCAAGACCCGGCTGATCCCCGATCCGCGTCAGATCCGCTTGCGCGTCTACCAAACCAACTCGACCCACAAGTCGATGTCGGCGATCCGACAGGGCTCGATGCTGTCGGTCAAGGACGTCGAATTCCACACCGTCGAGCAGCAGTTCAAGGAAGCGGTATTCACGCACGCGTCGACCAGCCCGAACCAGCAGCTCATCGCCAGTCTTGACGTCTCGCGGCGCCAGATGGAGCTGGAGGGCTACGGTCTGGTGGCCAACGCGATCGAAATCGCGTTCGCGATCCGCAAGGCGGTCAACAGCAATCCGCTGATCTCGAAATACTTCCGGATTCTCGGTGCGGACGCCATGGTGCCGGCGCAGTATCGCCAGAGCGGCTTCACCGACTATCTCGCAACAGGCATGAACTGGGCGAGCGTCCTGAAGAGCCTGGACGACGACGAGTTCTGCCTCGATCCGACCCGCATGACCTTGGTGTGCGGCACCGCGGGCTACGACGGCACGCAGTTCAAGGGCATCCTCGCCAATGACTACAATATCCAGATCAACAAGACATCGCGCAACTCGGTGTTGTTCCAATCGAACATCAACAACACCCGCAGCGACGTCGCCCATCTGGTGAGGGTGCTGGCCGAGATCGCGGGCGAGGTCGACCGTGGCCTGGTTCAGGGCGGCGCCAACGCGAAGAAGACCTTCGACGCGCGGGTGAAGAGCCTGATGACCGATGTGCCCGACCTGCCGAATTTCTCGCACTTCCACGACAGTTTCCGTGGCGATGCCGGCACCAAGACCAACGAGGGCGACATCCGTAGCGGCTTCTACTCGGCCTATGACGCAGCGGGGTGCGAATATATCCGGCTCGGCGATTCCGAGATCGACCGCCGCCTCAAGGCCGGGCCGGACCTCGTCTCCGCGAGTTTCGTGATCCCGTATCCGCCGGGCTTTCCGATCATGGTGCCGGGACAGGTGATCACGCAGGAGACCATCGACTTCATGCGAAAGCTCGATGTGAAGGAAATCCACGGCTACGACGCCAAGGAAGGGCTGAAGCTCGTACGCGCCGAAGCCCTGGCGAAGATCGGCCGGCCCAAGCCCGGTGCGACGCCGAAGCTGAAGGCTGCATCGTAATAAAAGGGGACGGACATGCAGAGCTTTTTCACGTTCTTGCAGCAGAACCCGTTTCTGTTGCTGTTCTTCGTCGTTGGCGTCGCCGTCTGGATCGGCCGGGCCAGCATCAAGGGTTACGGCCTAGGCATGGTTGCCGGCGCCATCGTGGTGGGCGCCGGCCTATCTGTGTGGGCGTCGGTCTATGGCGTGAAGCTCGAGTTGAACAACTTCGCCAAGAGCCTCTTCTATTACCTGTTCATGTATGGGGTTGGCCTTCGTGTCGGGCCCTCTTTCATCAACAGCCTGAAAGGCGACGGCCTCAAGTTCTGCATCCTTGCGCTCGTGTCCAGTGTTGTCGGACTTGCGCTGGTCGTGATTTGCGCCAAGCTGTTTGCGCTGCCAATTGGTGCTGCCGGCGGCATGCTGGCGGGATCTCAGACCATGTCTGCCGCGATCGGTTCGGCCGAGCAGGCTATCACCTCGGGTGTGGTGAAGCTCCCTGAAGGCATGAAGCCCGAGGATGCGTCGGGCATGATCGCACTGTCTTACGGCATCACGTATATCTGGGGCACCGTCGGCATCATCCTGATCTGCAAATACCTGCCGCGCTGGTGGGGCGTCGACGCCAAGGCCGCAGCCAAGCAGTACGAGCAGGAGTTTGGCGTCAAGGACCTCGAGGGTGGCGGCCTGACCGGTTACCGGCAGTTCGGCCTCCGTGCCTACCGGCTCGATAATCCAGCCCAGGTTGGCATGAGCATTGCCAAATTCCGCACGATGAATCCCGAATACCGCATCGTCAATGTGGCGCGCCGAGGAGAACCGCTGGGTGCCGACCCCGAACTCGTTCTGGAAAAGGGCGACGTCGTCGCGCTCGGCGGCTCGACTGAGCATCTCACCGACAAGATGGGCCTGATCGGGCCGGAAGTTGCCGACGCCAAGGCGCTCGGCATTCCCATGGATCAGGCGGACATCCTCGTCACAAACAAGGCGATGGCGGGACGGACCTTTGAATCCTTCCGCGAGACGGCCATTGCCGGTCAGTTGCAGGTCACCAAGGTCGAACGTGGCGGCGTGCAGATTCCGGCCGGTCTCAAGACCGAGTTGCAGCGGATGGACATCGTCTCGGTGGTCGGCATCAAGTCGGCCGTCAACGAGCTCGGCGAGATGTGGGGCCGCATTGCACGGACCAACACCTCGACCGATCTGTTGACGCTCGCCGCAGGCATGATCATCGGCTTCCTGATCGGGATGATCGAATTCCCGGCCTTTGGTGCCAAGATCGGCCTCGGCAACGCCGGCGGTCTGTTGCTGTCGGGCGTGATCGTCTCATCGCTGGTCTCACGGCTGCGCTTCTTCGGCAATACGCCGAACGCGGCACGCAATGTGCTTGAGGATCTCGGTCTCGTGGTCTTCGTCGCCATCGTCGGCATCAATGCCGGCGCGGGACTATTGGCGCAGCTGACCGGGGCCGTGGCACTGAAGATCTTCGTTGCCGGCTTCATTGCCTGCACGATTCCGCCGTTCATCGTCTGGGCGATCGGCTTCCACGTCTTCAAGATCAACCCGGCCGTGCTGATGGGCGGCGTTGCCGGTGCGCGGTCGCACTCCGGCCCTTGCCGCGAGGCCGCGGTGGAAATCCAGAGCTCCGTGCCCTGGATTGGGTTCCCGGTCGGCTACGCCGTATCGGGCATTCTGCTCACCGTGTTCGGCTACTTCGCAATGATCCTGGCTCAATAGCTCGGCGTCAAAACCAGAGGAAAGAAAAGTCATGAGAAAAGTCGCTATCTATGCCGCCCTGGTCGCCTCGCTGGCAAGCGTCGCCGGATTCAGCACGCCATCCCGGGCAGAGACCGGCCAAGTTGCCGTTGTCTTCACCAAGGGCGGATTCATCGTTGGCATCGGTGGGGGCGAGGGCGTTCTGCTGTATCGCGGCCACAAATATCCCTTCACCGTCTCGGGTATGAGCGTCGGCTTCACGATCGGCGCCTCGACCACCAAGCTGGTCGGTCGCGCCCTCAACCTGAGGGGACCGGAGTCGATCGAAGGCTCCTACGCTGTCGGCGGTGCGGGCGGTGCTATCGCTGCTGGCGCAGGTGCCGTTCAGCTACAAAACGGCAACGGCGTGATTCTGCAGCTTAGCGGGCCGAAGGTCGGTGCGGAGCTGTCAGCCGCTGTGGGGGGCGTGACGATAGCTTTGAAGCGGTAGAGCGGCAGTCGTGCCGCTTCGGCGGTCGCGGCGCTCTAGCTGAATGGCGGCTGCTTTTCTCATGCACGTAGGTCGGGGAAGCGCCCGCAAATCAGCGCCAGGTCGGGTGCCAACCGCGTTTCGCGAGGCATCGTCGAAGCGGATCACGGCACCCATATCGAGGGAGGACATGCCATGCTTCGTTATCTACTAGCTTTTGTTGCGGCCGTCGTTCTTCTCACGGCCACGCTCATTCCCGATGATGCCTATGCCCGCCGCGGAGGTGGCGGTGGTGGCTATCGCGGAGGTGGAGGGGGCATGCGCGCCGGAGGCTTCCATGGCGGCGGGGTTCATGCCGGACGCATCCATGGCGGAGGCGGACGCCACTACGCAGGAGGTCCGCGGCCCAGCCATCCGATTGCTGGTCGTCCTGGCCGTCCAGGTTACCCCGTTGCGGGCCGTCCCGGCCGTCCCGTCGCCGGTTATCCCGGAGGCGCGGCTTACGGTGCTGCTGCCGTCGGTGCGGCCGCCGCGGGCGCTTACGGATACTACAATAACAACTACAACAATGGTTGCTATCAGGACACGTACGGAAACTGGGTCTGCCCCAACCAGTATCCATACTGAGAATGCGCCGCTGGCGGGCTCTAATACACCGTCAGCATTGGCCCCGGACTCAACGATCGGACCGCACCGGCAGTGCGGCCCGACCACTTTGTCAATAGCGTTCGGCGACGAAGTTCATTCCGCGCAGGCCGGCCTGGTCATTGTAGCGTCCTTTGTCGGAACGCTTCGGCAGCCTCACCTTGTCCTTCTTGATCCGCTTGTGCGGGATAGCCTCCAGGATGTGCGCGATACAGTTCAGCCGCGCCCGCCGCTTGTCGTCGGAGCGAATGATGTACCAAGGCGCCTCCTTCGTGCTCGTCTTCTTGAGCATCAGGTCGCGCGCGCGCGAATAATCATACCAGCGCTTGAAGGATTCGAGGTCCATCGGGCTCAGCTTCCATTGCCGCACCGGATCGTCGATGCGGGCGTTGAAGCGGCGCTCCTGCTCGTCCATCCCGACCTCGAGCCAGATCTTGATCAGGATGATGCCGCCATCGATGGCGTACTTTTCCATTTGCGGGCAGAGCGACAGGAAACGGTCGTGCTCGGCGGGCGAGCAGAACCCCATGACATATTCGACGCCGGCGCGGTTGTACCAGCTCCGGTCGAAGATCACGATCTCGCCGCCGGCCGGAAACTGCTTCATGTAGCGCTGGAAGAAAAGCTGCGTCTTTTCGCGATCCGATGGTGCCGGCAGCGCCACTACCCGGAATACACGCGGGCTGACCTTTTCGGTGATCGCCTTGATCGTGCCGCCCTTGCCGGCCGCATCGCGGCCTTCGAACAGGACGATGACTCGAAGCTTGTTTTCCCTCACATAGTCCTGGAGGTGGCAAAGCTCGATCTGGAGCTTTTCGAGCTCCTTCTCGTAGTCTTTGCGCTTCATCCGCTCTGAGGCTTCAGCCTTTGCCATGCTTCGCGTTCCATTGCCTCGAGTTGGCCAAACCGTGATCAGTCGCCCCAGGAGATGGTGACCCCGATGTCGCCGGGCACGCCGTCCGGGAAGTCGATGACCTGATAGCCGATGCGATAGCCGCGCGGCTTGAGGTATTCGGTCCAGAGCTCGAAGATCTCCTTTGGAATTCCAGTCAGCGTTGTCTCCCAGCCCGCCTCCATCTGGTTGATCGCGCGGCCCTTGTCGGTGCACAGCGTATTCGGGAAGCGATAGACCTGCACTTCGGTCAGGCCGTTGCGAACCGCGCGCTGGATGATGGTCGAGGCGAGCTTGATCTTCTCCTCCTCGGTCTTGCCGGACGGTTTGCTCAGTCGTTCGATCAGAGCGCGTTTCTCGGCTTCGGCCGCGGCGGCAAGGCGAACGTATTCCTCAGCCTTTCTGGCCTCCTCGAGCGCGGCTTCCTTGCGAATTTGCAGTGCGTTGGGAATGAGCTCATCGATGCCGGGCATGATTGTGCGTTCCTGGCTTGCTGTGGGATCGGAGTCAGGGCTAGGCTACGTTTCGCGCCGTTCGGACCCTTGATTCATATCAAGCAATTTTCTCACCTGCGCGGCCAGGGTAACTAATCGGCGCGCAGACCGCCCTGATCCCTTCTGTGGAGGCGACCATTGAGCGAGCAACTTCATCCGATGGCCCCGCATCATCTGCCGTTCTATCTCGCGCCGGGAAGTGGCACGGACGTGCTGATGGTGGTGATGGGGATCTTCCTGATCGGCACAGTACTCTGGGTTGGCACGCTCTATTGGAAGCTGCACAGCCTGCCGGAACGAATGGCCCACAAGTCGCAGAAGCTTCAGTTCGAGATCGTGGCCGTGCTCGGCATCATCTCGCTCTTTACGCACATGCACATTTTCTGGGTGGCCGGCCTTCTGCTCGCGATGATCGACTTGCCGGATTTCGGCACGCCGCTGCGGAGTATCGCAGGCTCGGTCGAGAGGATCGCCGACGCCGCGCCCGGCGAGGGTCGCGAGCCAGAACTCTCCAGCTTGCCGCCGGTTGAAAAGCCGATCGTCAAGGGAAAGGAACACAGCCATGTTTGAGCTCATGTTCTGCTCCCTCCTGACCATCCTGCCGGACTACCTCTACCGCCGCTATGCCCAGGGCAAACGTTTCGGCAAGGAGATCACTTTCTTTTCCATCTGGTATGAATTGCGATGGGGCATCACCGGCTGCCTGATGCTGACGATTTCGCTGATCACGATGATCTTCTACTTTCACCCGTCAACGACCTCGGCCGCGCTCTATTTTCGGACGGTCCCCATCCTTCCTGAAGGCTCCGGCCGCGTCGCGGAAGTCAATGTCGGCTACAGCGAGGCAGTGAAGAAAGGCGATGTGCTGTTCAGGTTGGACAGTTCGAAGCAGAAGGCCGCCTTGGAGACGGCCACGCGCAAGATCGCCGAGGTCGACGCCGCGATGACAAGCGCCGAAAACGACGTGGTCAAGGCCGAAGCGCAGATCCAGGAAGCCAAGGCCAGCCTTCAGCAGGCCAAGGACGAGCTGGACGTCAAGACGGAGCTGCAGCGCCGCAATCCCGGTATCGTCCCGCAACGCGATATCGAGAAACTACAGGTCGTGGTCAACCAGCGGCAGGCTGGTGTGGACTCGGCCACCGCGTCCAAGACGTCGGCGATGTTGCGGCTTTCAACGCTGTTGCCGGCTGAAAAAGCGAGCGGCCAGGCGGCGTTGGCTGAAGCGCAGGTCGATCTCGACAAGACCTTCGTTCGCGCCGGCGTCGACGGGCGGGTCGAACAGTTCTTCGTTCGACCTGGCGATCTCGTCGCCCAGATCATGCGACCAGCCGGCGTGTTGATACCGGCGGATGCCGGCAGGGGTAGGCTGCAGGCCGGGTTTGGACAGATTGAAGCGGGGGTGATGAAGGTAGGGATGGTCGCGGAAGCGACCTGCATCTCCAAGCCGTGGGTGATCATTCCGCTCGTTGTCACCGATGTGCAGGATTACATCGCCGCCGGCCAGGTCCAGGCTGGCCAGGAATTGATTGAACTTCAGAATGCACGGAAGCCGGGTTCGATACTTGCCTTCCTGGAGCCGCTCTACAAGGGCGGACTTGAAGGCTTGACGCCGGGCAGCAGCTGCATCGTCAATGCCTATACCAGCAATCACGAGGAGATCACTGCGAAGGAGACGGGCACTGCTCGGGCCGTCGCTCTGCATGTCGTCGATGGCGTCGGCCTCGTGCACGCCATGCTCTTGCGAATTCAGGCGCTGCTGCTGCCTATCAAGACGCTGGTGCTCAGCGGGCACTGAATGGGTCCGCTCTTGGCTTGGATCGCACCGGTTGAGCAATAAGCCGCAGCTGAGCCGGACGGGTGTCAATGAGCCCGTGCGGCCGCCGGATCTCCGATTCACCGTGAGCGCCATATGGTCCCTGCGAAAATGCCGATCTGGCTTCGTTCCGTCATTGTCTCCAGCGCTGTCGTGCTCGTGCTTGGGGCCGGCCTGCTCGGATACCGCTGGTATTCCCGCCCGACGACGTTGACCATCGCGGTTGGATCCTTGGACGGGGAGGCCGCGCGTCTGGTATCGGCGTTGGCGAGCCGGCTTGCCGTCGTGAACGCCCCGGTCCGGCTCAAGCTGGTGGAAACTACCAACGCGGTTGATGCTGCCGAGCAGTTTGCGGCCGAGAAGGCCGAGCTGGCTGTCGTCCGCGGTGACATCGGCGACCTATCGCAGGCGCAGGCCATCGTGGTTCTCGCCCATGCCGTTGTCCTCTTGGTTGCGCCGCCGGGCTCGGCAATTACCGATATCGCCGGGTTGAAACGCGCCAGTGTCGGCGTGATCGGCGGCGAGATAAATCGCAACATCGTCAACGTCATCAGTGAGGAATACGGCCTGGGGCGCGCCAACGTGACATTCCGCAATCTCCAGCCGGCAGACGCGCGGCGGGCACTCGACGCCAAGGAGGTACGGGCGATTCTGGTCGTCGTTCCCCTTGCCGAAAAGTATCTCGCTCTCTTGCGCGGCCTCTTTCTGCAGACGCCGAAGACCGCGCCGGTCCTTCTTCCCGTCGAGGCGGCTGGTGCCATCGCGGAAAAGCAGCGCGCCTATGAAAGCTTCGATGTCCCGAAGGGCACGCTGCGCGGTTCGCCGCCTGTCCCGAGCGAGGATCTCACCACGCTGCGGGTTTCGTTCTATGTGGTCGCGCAAAAGCAGCTCAGCGCAGAGGTGGCGGGTAGCCTGGCCGACGCGCTGATGAAGGCGCGCAGGGACCTGCTCGGCGAATTGCCGATCCTCTCGCAAATGACCACGCCGAGCACGGATTCGGACGCCTTCCTCCCGGTCCATCCTGGCGCCGCAGCATTCTACAACGGAACGCAGCAGAGCTTTCTGGACGAATGGGGAAACGCGATCTTCCTCGCGCCCATGATTTTCGGCGGCCTCATCTCCGTATTGGCGGCGGCTTGGAAATTCCTTCAGGTGCGTGATCCCTCTAAAGACGAACGGGGCCTGGACTTGCTGTATGCGCTGGGCGCGCGGATACGCAGGACGGAGGCGGAGGCCGAACTGTCCGATATCGAGGTGGAGATCGACCGGGTGCTCCAGGGCCAGCGCGCCAAGGCCGCTGCAGGAGACGAGAATGCGCTCGATGTCACGACATTGAATGTCGCTGCGCATCGTCTTCAGAGCCTGATTCACGACCGTCGGATCCTGCTGTCCGCGCACGGACATGAGCAAGCGCTCGGTCAGCCAGTTGACCGCACCTGACGGTGGTCACTCCAAATCAAGTCACACCACGGCCGAACCCAAGCTCAGCTACCTTGATCTTGATCAAACCCTCCGGCCGCCAACCCCGTTTCCTTCAGCAATCGCGTCATGCGAGGGGTGCGGGACATTCGGGGGATAACGGACGGGCGATGAAGCGTCGTGAGTTCATGGCCTTGGTCGGGGCTGCAGCCGCTTGTCCGGTCTTCGCGCACGCTCAGGACGGGGCACCGCGGCCGATGCCGTCGGTCGGCGTGCTGACTGGCAATGTGGTGGGCGATGGCGGCGCTCAGATGCGCGTCAATGCCCTTCAGCAGGCTCTCGCCGATCTCGGCTGGATCGCCAATCAGAACTACCGACTCGATGTGCGCTGGCCGGGCTCCAATCCGACATGGCAGGAACGTGAAGCTCGCGAACTTGTTGCCACCAGACCCGACGTGCTGTTTGCGACCAGCACGGCGACGACACGGGCGCTGCGGGCTGCAACGCAGATCATTCCGATCATCTTTGTCGGGCTCTCGGACCCGGTCGGGACAGGCCTCGTCGTCGATCTGGCAAGGCCGACCAGCAATCTTACAGGCTTCTCGCTTTACGAGCATGCCATGAGCGGGAAATGGCTGAGCCTGTTGAAGGACATGGTGCCCAGCATGAGCAGTGCGGTGCTTCTGTACAATCCCGAGACCGCGCCATATGCGCCCCTATACCTTCAGGCCGCACACCAGGTGGAAAGTCGCCTGCGCATGACGGTTACTGGCGCCGCCGTCCGCAGCAGCGCCGATATCGCCGTGGCCATCGATACTGCGGCGCGGAATGGCAGCGGGGTCGTCGTGCTGCCGGATGGCGGCTTCTTCAGTACTCAGAGCGGCATGGCAATCCCGTTGCTCGCTCAGCGCCGCGTGCCGGCGATCTTCGCCGTGCGCTTCTATACTGTGAATGGCGGGCTGATGTCTTATGGCGCCGACCTGACGCAACAGTTTCGCGACGGCGCTGGCTATGTCGCTCGCATCCTTCGCGGCGCCGAGGTCCGCAGTCTTCCGGTGCAATTCGCCACAAGGTTTGACCTCGTCATCAACATGAGAGCCGTCCACGCCCTCGGACTGGCGGTCCCGGAACGATTGCTGATGGAGGCTGAGCTGATCGACTAGCTTGCTCGGGCGTCCCGGGAGATGAGGCAGCGTTTCGTTGATCTCGATCAACAAATGTCAGCTCTCCGGTCTGATGATCGCCGGGAATGTGCATGGAGGATCTGATGTTTCGCTGCGGCAGGATCTTGATGGCGGTTGCGCTCGTGATCGCGATTCCGCTGGCGGCGGCGGCGCAGACCGCAGATAAGGCGCCGGCCTCCAGCCCGCAGCAGGCAAATCCCCCCGCGCAAGCCGCAGAGCTTCTGAAACCGGAGCAGCTCGAAGCTCTGGTCGCGCCGATAGCGCTCTATCCCGACGAATTGCTTGCCAACGTGCTGGCGGCTTCCACCTATCCTCTGGAAGTGGTTCAGGCCGATCGCTGGCTGAAAGAGCGCAAGACTCTGAAGGGTGATGCCCTGAAGACTGAAGTCGAGAAGCAGCCGTGGGATGACAGCATCAAGGCGCTGGCCTCGACTGCTGAGGTCCTAGCCATGATGAGCGACAAGCTCGACTGGACCAAGGCGCTGGGCGACGCCGTGCTCGCACAGCAACCGGATGTGATGGATGCGGTCCAGCGGTTGCGGACCAAGGCTTATGACAATAAAAAGTTGGTGACCACCAAGCAGCAGAAGGTGAGCGTCAAGACCGAGGAAAGCAGGCAGGTGGTCGTGATCGAGCCGGCGGTTCCCGATACGATGTACGTGCCGTACTACGAGCCTGCGACAGTCTACGGCGCGTGGCCCTACACCGAGTATCCACCATATTACTTCGGCTACCCGTCCTACATCGGCGCAGGCGTCGTCGCGGCGGGTCTCGCCTTCGGCACGGCCTGGGCCATCGGCCGCTGGGGCAATTATTGGGGCGGCGGCTGCAACTGGGGCAACCGCAACGTCTATATCAATCACCGAACCACGAACATCGGAAATGGCTGGCAGCACAATCCTTCGCATCGCCAAGGGGTGCGGTACAACAACGCCAACGTTCAGCAGCGCTTTGGCAACAGCAACCTGAAGGCCGGCGCCGCCGACCGGATGGATTTCCGCGGCCGCGACGGACAGCAGAAGCCGGGGCAGGATCGGCCAGGTGCGGGAGATCGCGCAGGAGATCGTGCCGGCGACCGCGCAGGTGATCGAGGCGGTGACCGACAAGGCGCGGGGGATCGTGCCAAGGCGGGGGGCGATCGTGCTAAAGGTGGTGGCGATCGCGCTGCCAAGGGTGGTGGTGCCAAGAATGCCGGCGCAAAAAGTGCCAGCCCTAAAGCGGGCGGTGCCAAGGGCGGCGGTGGCGCCAAGGCCGCGAACCGCGGTGGTGGCGGTGCCCTGAACGTGTCGTCGGGCCGCTCGGCGGCTGCAGCATCGGCCCGTGGCCAGGCGAGCATGGCGAGCATGGGACCGCGCGGTGGCGGCGGCGGAGGTGCGAGCTTCGCCGGCCGAGGCGGCGGCGGAGGCTTCCAGGGTGGCGGTGGCGGTGGCCGCGGTGGTGGTGGTGGTGGTGGCGGCGGACGACGTTCCGATATCGGGCTGAAGCACGATGTCGTTCTGCTCGGCCATCTCGCAAGCGGCCTTGGTTACTACCGCTTCAGCTATATCGGCAGCGACAAGGCCTATGTCGGCGTCATTGCGCAGGAAGTCGAGGAAGTGAAGCCGGTAGCCGTCACCCGCGGAGCCGACGGCTATCTCCGGGTCTATTACGAAAAGCTCGGTCTGAAATTCCGTACCTATCGTGATTGGCTCGAGAGCGGCGCGCGGATTCCTGCGGGGGTGACACAATGATGAGTTTGAAGTCGCTTCTTCGTGCGGCGTTGCCGGCCATCATGGCGCTGGCGCTCCTGAGCTGGCCATCCCTGGCGCAGCAATCCTATCCGACACCGGAGGATGCGGCAGCGGCGCTCGCTGCCGCCGTCAAAAGCGGGCCGGACCGGGCCATCCTGAAAGTGCTCGGCAGCGCTGCCGAGGACATCGTCTCGTCCGGTGATGAGGTTGCCGACGTCGACATCCGGAAACGCTTCGTCTCGATGTATGATGCTAAGCATTCGGTCAAGACGGAGGGTAACAAGAAGGCGATGCTGATGTTGGGTCCGGACGACTTCCCGTTCCCGATCCCGCTCGTCAACACCAAGACCGGCTGGGAATTCGATGCCGCCGAAGGCCGCATCGAAGTGCTGTATCGCCGCATCGGCCGCAATGAGCTCGACGCGATCCAGACCAGTCTTGCCTTTGTCGATGCCGAGAACGACTACGCTGACAAGGATCGCGGCGAAGGGGCCGACGTGTACGCACAGCGCATCGTCAGCAGCGCGGGCAAGAAGGACGGGTTGTTCTGGCGCGACGACAGCGACCAGAGCCCGCTCGGCGCACTGGTAGCGCAGGCTTCGGCTGAAGGGTACCAGGCCGGGGATGGCCCGGAGCCCTATCACGGCTACTATTTCCGCATCCTGAAAGGGCAGGGCTCGAACGCGCCAGGCGGCGCGCTCAACTACGTCGTCAAAGGCAAGATGATCGGAGGTTTTGCGCTGGTCGCCTGGCCCGCCGAGTACGGCAATTCCGGCGTCATGACCTTCCTGGTCAATCATGCGGGCGTTGTCTACCAGAAGGATCTCGGGCCTCGGACCAAGGTCCTCGCTCCTCGCATGACTGCATTCGATCCGGACCAGACCTGGAAGAAGGTCGATAGTGCAAAACCCTGAGCGACGCACGTAGATAGTGCGTCTGGCATCCTCGTGTCGGTCGCCAACCTCAGCACGATCATGATCTCTCTGAAGTGAGCGAAAGGCGGAACGATGGTGACGCCTCGTACCGCTATTGCGCAGAAGACTGAGCGGAGATTGGAATCTCCAACTCGAAAACGGAGCCCCTGACGTCCGACTTGACCAGCCTCAGCCTTCCTCCGCACCTTGCGACCAGGTTGGAGGAGATCGCCAGTCCCAACCCCATACCGCCTTGCTTCGTCGTGAAGAAAGGGTCGAAGATGCGCTCTTGATGACGCGGTGTGATGCCGGTGCCGGAGTCCTCGACGGACAAATGGACGGTTGTGCTACCATCGAGCGCGGTTTTCAGACGGAGCTGCCGTTGATCGGCGGGGACAGAACTCATTGCGTCAATCGCGTTCTTGCAGAGGTTCAGGACAATCTGCTGAAGCTCAGTGCCGTCCAAGGCGACTGGAGGTATGTTGCCCTGAAGCTCCGTCGCTACTGATACACCATTGGTCAGGAGATCGTGCTTCAAAAGTCTCAGCGTAAGCTCGGCGATCTCCTCGACGTTTGCCGAAGCGCCGCCGTGTGCCGTTTTGATTGTCATCTCGCGAATGCTCGATATGATGTCAGCGGCCCGGCCGCCGTCGGCTTCGATGTCACAGAGGATGTTCTCGAGTTCCGCAAGTTCAGGGGATGCAGCTCGCAAGTGACTGAGGCCCGTCGCAGCATTGAGCGAGATGGCTCCCAATGGCGATCTCAACTCATGGGCGATCGCGCCAGTGACCGCGTCGATGCTGAGAAGCCGGTTCGCTCGTTCGCGCCGCTGCAGGGCGATGACGCTGGCGAGGCGTGAATAGAGAAACATCGTTTCGATGAGCAATACGGTCAGCAACATGCAACTGCCGACCAGAACGAAACCGCGTGCTGCATACCAACCGATGGTGAACCGTACCGAGCTGCCGATGATCGCCACCAGGAAATTGGGCAAGTAGGCGAGTAAAGTCACCATCAGCCAAAGGTCAAGAATGGTGCGCATGCGTGCAAACATGACGGTCAGAGCAGTCACATTCCATAGCAGAAGTATGAGGTTGACCTGATTACCGAGGGGCGTCTGATGCCTGACGTCGATCATGTAGAAGCTAGGGAGAAGTTCGGCTTTCGCGGTCACCATCCACGTCAATCCCGTCACCGTAGCGGCGATGCAGCCGAGAGCTAGCATGATCGCGGTTAGCGCAGGTCTGCCTGGTCTGCCGGCGGTGGAATAATCCTTTGTGAATCCGTACACCAGGATCGCTGCGGGAAAAGCCGTGTGCCAAAGCACGTAAAGCCAAGCGGGGCTATCCAGTCCATTTCCAATGACACCTGCGGGAGCGTATCCGTTCGGAAAGGCGAGCGTTTGCAGGAATGCGAACGATCCGCTGAAAACGTATCCGCTTGCCAGTGCGAGAAGTGCCCGTTGGGGCTGGATCGCAAATTGAGCAAACAGCAGGGCTGCCGTGATGAACTCGGCCAGAGCCAATGTGGTCTGCAATGTCGGAACGAAACCATTAATCTGGCCCAATTGGATCCGAGCGAACGGCGCGATGACGGCTGCAAGGACGATGAGCAAGACGGCGACACTCACCGCCCAGGCCTTTTGACGAGGGGTTGCGGGTATGTTTGCGATGATCAATGGGAATTCTTGCTCATCGTCATGAGCAGGCTCGGCGGCCGCGTTGGCTGATCGCTGGCTCGCTAGCGCAATACCCGACCCTGATGCTGTCGCACCGCCGACAAGTCCCATGAACTTGCGCTGGCTCATGCCGCCTCCGGGCCCACGAGACAGCATCTTACTCGTCCCCGCGCCCGTTGAAAGCCCATAGGGCGATCGGCGTGTTCCGGCAGAGACATCTACCGGCAGGATTTATGTTCGCAGCATGGCCTCGATCTCTTGCGCTGCTTGAAGCAGCGTGCGGTCCTGTCCGCGCGCGGCGATGACCTGAAGGCCAAATGGAAGTCCGCACCCGTCTGTTCCGCACGGTATCGAAATCGCCGGCAGCCGGGCATGATTGACAAAGGGAGTTAACGCCGCGTGCGCGCGCGGGCTCGCCGCGCGGCCACCGATCATGTCGGGTCCGAGCTGGGTGAATGGCCAAGCGACACAGGGGACGGTTGGCGCCAGCAGCAGATCGACCTCGGTGAAGAATGCCGCGAAAGCATTGGCGATCGCGGCGCTTGCCACCAGCGCACCGGCAACGTCGGCGCCAGACCATGACAGCCCTCGCTCGATCTGCTTGGCGATGTCAGGATCGAAGACGCTCGGATCCGCGCGGAAGGCGTCTCGATAGAGTGCGGCGAGGCCGGCGTGCTGAAGCGGCATGATGGCCTCTTCCGTCGCGCCCGCCGGCCAGACGGGATCGCGCTGGGCGATGCTGAGGCCTGCGGCGGAGAGACGCGCGATGGCGAAAACGAGCCCGTCAGCGACAACGTCGTCGACCGCGACGTCGAGCCCAAGGCGTGGCGAGAACGCGATGCGCAGACCGGCGATATTTTTGGCCTTTTGAGCGATGCCGGCTGAATCCGGATCGCGCGGATCGACGCCGGCCATGGCCTCGAACGCCAGCGCGATGTCGGCAACATCAGTGGCGATCGGCGCGATGACGGAGAGGCCGAAGAACGGTTCGGCCAAGCCGGGCCCATAGGGGATCGCGCCATAGGACGGCTTGAACCCGGCGACGCCCACGTGAGCCGGCGGCCTGCGGCTCGAGCCGCCCGCATCGGTGCCGATCGCTAGCGGCACGAGGCCGGCCGCAACCGCGGCGGCCGGGCCGCCCGACGAGCCGCCGGGCGTCAACGTGGGATCGAGTGGATGCCGTGTTGGCCCATACAGCGGCGAGGTGGTCACGCCCTTGCAGGCGAATTCCGACGTTGCGCCGATGCCGACGACGACGGCGCCGGCCTTGCGCAGCCGCTCAATCGCAATCGCATCCCGCGGCGCGACGAATTCGGCGAACAGGCGCGATCCCTGTGTCACACGCCAGTCGCGGACCCAGATGTTGTCCTTGACGATGACGGGGACACCGGCGAGCGGCATCGTCTCGCCGGCACGCAGGCGATCGTCGATCGCTGCGGCGTCGGCAAGCGTACGCGCGGGAGCGGTCGTCACCACCGCGTTCAGCGCCTTGGCGGCCTCGATGCGCGCAAGCGCGGCCTTGGCGGTCTCGACCGCACCCGTTCGTCCGGCGGAGACGTCGGCCGCAATCTCGCACGCGCTACTTTCTTGCTTCTTCATCGCCTCCCCAGATCAGTGCCAACGTGCCGCAGAGGGCGAGGCACGCCAAGGCGAAGAAGGCGGCCCCGAGACTGGCTGCGCCGTCCAGGAGCGACACCAGGGCCGGTGCTGCCAAGAGGCCGGCATAGGATGCGGTCAGCACCGCGCCGGTGGTCTCGCCAATCCTGTCCTCCGGGGCGAGGCGTGCGATCTCGGCGATGAAGACACCGTTCCAGCCCGAGGCTGTCAGCCCGAACAGAGCTGCAATCGCGAACTGGCCGGTCCGTCCGAGCGATGCGCCGTCGAGGCCCAGCAGCGCGGCGCAGAAAGTCATGCCGAGGCCGATAACGACGAGAACTCCTCGCGAGGCATTGAGGCGCGTCGCGACGAAGCCCCAGCCGAGCCGGCCGATCAGGCCGCCGGCCTGGGCGCAGGCAAGCGCCATGCCGGCCTCGACATGGCTGAGGCCGAGCTCGCGGGTGCCGAGCGTGACGAAAACCGTATTGAGCGACACCTGCATCGCGCTGAACGGCATCGAGGCCAGCGCCAGCATTGCGATGCGCCGGTCCGCGGTCACCAGTGCCAGCCGCGTGCGAAGGCCAAGCTCCGGCAGTGGAGCGACCTTGGCGACGTAGGCCGGCCGCAGGCGCTCGAACCACGCTATCGCCAGCAGCGCACAGGCGCCCACGGCGGCATAGCACCAGGCGGGCCCTAGCGAGATTGCGATCGCGGGCAGAACCAGCGAGCCGCAGACGGCGCCGATCTGGTTTCCGGTCTGGCGAACCGAGAACACGAACGCGCGCCGCTCGGTCGTCACGAGCCGCGCCAGCAGCGCCGCGCTTGCGGGCGTCTCAGGTCCGAAGGCGAGGCCAAGGCAGAGGCCGGCTGCGAGCAGGGCCGCCGTCGAGCCGAGCGAAGCCAGCAGCATGCTGGCGATAATCGCCGCCGCGCAGAGGCTCGCGATCCGCAGCGAGCCCAGGCGAGCGATGAACCCGCCGCCCCAGAACGAGGCGGGAATGCCGACCGCGAACACGGCGCAGGAGAACATCGAGAGCTGCCAGACCTCGATATGGGCGCGCGGTGCCACCACGCCCGGCGCGAACAGAGCCAGCGCCACCAGCGCCTGCAGCGAGGTCATGGCGCCAAGCGCCGGCAACAATGCGGGCGCTGGCCGAACGGCCGTGTTTGCGTCTACCATGGCGCTGCGTTCATTGGAGGAACATAGTGGCAGGCGGCATTTCCATCCACGCGGTCGATGTAGCGAGCGGACGCCCAGCGCAGGGCCTGCGCGTCGAGATCTGGCGGATCGATCCGGACTCGCTGCGTATCGCCGACGGACGGCTTGGTGCCAACGGCGTGCTCGATCATCCCGTTGCGCAGGGCGCGGGCGTGACGGCAGGCGAGTACGAGGTCCTGTTTCATCTCGGCGAGTTCTTTGGCGAGCGCGACGGTTTTCTCACGGTGACGCCGTTCCGCTTTCGCATCAAGGTTGTCAACGAGCATTTTCATTTGCCGCTGAAATTCACGCGCTGGGGCTATTCGCTGTTCCGCGGCGCTTGATCAGTTGGTCAGACGCCGCGACAATCCCGTGACGCGCTCCATGATGGCGACCAGCGCGACGGTCGCAATGATTAGCACGCCCGACAGCGCGGCGATGGTGACGTCGAGCTTGCCCTCGAGGTCCTGCCACATCCGGATCGGCAGCATGTCGGTTGCGGCATCACGCAGGAACAGCGACACCGGCACGTTGTCGAAGGACGACATAAAGGCGATGAAGGCGCCCGCAATGATACCCGGCCGGATCAGCGGCAGCACGATGCGCCGGAAGGTGTAGATGCGGCTGGCGCCCAGCACGGCCGAGCTCTCCAGCAGGGTCGGCTCCAGCTGGGCAAGCGCCGCAATCGTGTTGCGCACGACATAGGGGACGCAGACCACGGTATGGCCGATCACCAATGTCAGCGTCGACACCGGCAGTCCGACCAGCGAGAACAGCATCAAGGCGGCAAGGCCGAAGGCCAGCGCCGGCAGCACCAGCGGCGACATGAACAGGGAATCGAGCAGCCGCGCCGACAGCGTCGGCGAGCGAGAGATCGCCAGCGCTGCGGCAACGCCGAGCACCACGGACAGGCCCGTCGCCCATAACGCCACGAGGAGGCTGTTCTTGGCTGCGAAGTGCAGCTGCCAGGCGTTCCATAATTCGGCGTACCAGCGCAGCGAATAGCCCGGCGGCGGAAAACGCAGCGAGAAGCCGCTGGTGAAGGAGACGATCAGCACCACCAGCGACGGCGCGATGATGATGATCAGCGCGACGATCGCGATCACGGTCATGACCAGCTCGAAGCTGAACGCCTCCAGGGTACGCTTGCGTCCGCTCATCACGCGCCTCCATAGCCGCGCGACAGGCGGCCGAGCGTGGTGAAGACGGAGACGACCGCGAGAACGGCCAGCAGGAAGATAATCGAGATCGCCGATGCGAACGGCCAGTTTTGCAGCGTTGAAGCCTGCTGGTAGAGATACATCGGCATGAACAGCATCTGGCCGCCGCCGATCAGCGACTGGGTGATGAAGGCCGTGATCGCCGCGGCGTAGGTCAGTGTGCACCCGGCAATCACGCCGGGCAGCGACAGCGGCAGCACGATCTTGAAGAAGGTGCGCCAGCTTCCGGCGCCGAGCGAGCAGGAGGCATCGTCGAGATTGGAATCGATCCGGCCGAGCGCGGTGATCAGCGGCAACGTCATCAGCGGCATCTGCACCTGCGCTAGCGCGATCACCACGCCGAACTGGGTGTAGAGCAGCTTTATGGGCGTATCGATGATGCCGAGCGATTGCAGCGTGGCGTTGATGATGCCCTGGCGGCCCAGGATGACGATCCAAGCGAAGGTCCGGACCACGACGCTGGTTAAAAGCGGGAGCAGCACGATCAGGATGATGATGGTCTGAAGTCGCGGACCAACTCTCTGATAGAACCAGGCAATGGGAAAGCCGAGCACGAGGCAGACGGCCGTCACCTCCGCCCCCAGCAGGAGCGTCGAGCCGAGCACGCTGAGGCTGAAGGGATCGGTGAGGAACTGCAGATATTGGCCGAGCCCCCAATGGACCGCGGCCGTGTCGTTGTGCAGCGAGAGCCAGAGCAGTTGCAGCAGCGGCGCCACGAAGAAGACCAGGAAGAACAGCGCCAGCGGCGCTGCCAATCCCATCCGATAGGAGGTGACGTCTCGTGATGCCGGTGCTGCGCCCATGGTGTTAGATCTTGATCTCGCGGTTGAAGCGCTCGATCCAGGCCGAGCGCTGCTCGTTGATCTTCTTCCAGTCCTGGAACACGAATTTCTGCTTCAGCTCCGCAGTGTCCTTGGCGAGCACGCGCGCGATCTCGCCGCCCATCGTCACCTTGGAATTGGTCGGCACGATCAGATAGGGCGGGTTCATCAGCGTGGTCTGTACCTCCGGCGTCAACGACGCCTCGATCAGCTTGAAGGCGAGCTCGCGGTTGGGCGAATTCTTGACGATGTGGATCGTGGTCTTGAAGGCGATGGCGCCTTCCTTCGGAGCCACGAACTCGACCGGCACGCCGCGCGCTTTCAGGATCTGGATGGCGTTGAAATTGCCGGGCGAGATATCGATCTGGCCCTGCTGGAACAGGGTGGCGAGCGCGCCGGGGTTGGCGGCGACCGCGGCGAGATTGGGCTTCAGCTCCTCGATCGCCTTGAAGCCGGGATCGACATTGGCCTCCGAGCCGCCGCGCATCTTGGCAATCTCGACGAGCCAACCGGTGCCGAGCGTCGAGTTGAGGTTGGTGATGCCGACGCGGCCCTTGAACTCGGGCTTCCACAGATCGGCCCAGGAGGTCGGCGGCGTCTTGACGGCTTCCGGATTGTAGGTAAGGCCGACGACCTGGAAGAACGGGGCAGGGCCCATCGGCTCCTGCGCCTCGGCGATCAGGTCCTTGTAATAGGCGCTCTTCTCGACGGGGTATGGCTCGACGAGATCCTGGCCGATCGCGACCAGCGCCGGACCGGGATCGTGCAGCATGACGTCGATCGGCGGATTGGCCTTGGCGGCGTTCACCTTGGCGATCTGGTCAACCGAGAGCATGGGGTCGAGCACCATCGCGGCGTCCGCGTTGGCCTTGCGGAAGGCCGGCACCAGCACGGCCTTGTGCGCCTCCTCCCAGCTTCCGGTGAAGGTCGCGAACACCAGCGGGCGGGCCTGGGCGTAGCTCAATCCGGGAAACGCCTTCATGGCGCCGAGTGTGAGTGCGGTCGTCATCAGGCTTCGGCGGTTCATGATCATGGTCGAACTCCCTCTGGACAAAGATTGGATCTAAAGCGTTGCAGGAAAGGCGTTGGCGAGCGACGGAGCGAGCGGGGCAAGGCGCACCGCGGCGCCGCTCTCCAGCGTGCGCGTCTCGCCGATGCGCGCCTGGGAGATCTTGACGCCGGAGCCGTCGGCGGTGGTGACCTCGTGCACGACCGTGGCCCCGAGCGGCAGCGACATGCCGACCACGCCGGCAAAGCCGGTCTCGTCACCGACGAACTGCAGATGCTCGGGGCGTATGCACACGGTGACGCGGCCGCCTTCGGCGAGGGCGCCGCCGGCGGGACGCGCGATGATTTCCGCGCCGGCGTCGAGGCGGACTTTTGCCGCCGTCCGATCCGCCGAGACGACGACGCCGGGCATGCGATTGCTGGCGCCGACGAAAGTGTTCACGAACAGCGTTTGCGGCCGGTCATAGACGTCGGACGGCGATCCGAATTGTTCGAGCTTGCCGTGGCTGAGCACGGCGACGCGATCAGCCATCGACAGCGCCTCTTCCTGGTCGTGGGTCACGATCAGCGTGGTGATGCCGGAGACGCGCTGGAGCCGCTTGACTTCGATCTGCATGTCGAGCCGCAAATTCTTGTCGAGCGCGGCAAAGGGCTCGTCGAGCAGCAGGATCGACGGCTTGATCGCCAGCGCGCGAGCGAGCGCCACGCGCTGCTGCTGGCCGCCGGAGAGCTGACGTGGCAACCGTTCCGACATGGTCGGCAGCTGCACCAGATCCAGCAGGCGCTGCGCTTCGCGCTGGCGGGTCGCTTTGTCGATGCCGCGCGCGGCAAGCCCGTAAGCGACATTCTCGCTGATGCTGAGATGGGGGAACAGTGCGTAGTTCTGGAACACGATGCCGACCGCGCGGCGGTTCGGCGGCAGCGCATCGACGATGTCGTCGCCGATGATGATCCGTCCCTGCGTCTGCGCGATGAAGCCGGCGATGATGCGCAGCAGGGTAGTCTTGCCGCAGCCGGAGGGGCCGAGCAGGGCGATGATCTCGCCGCCCTTGATGTCGAGATTGATGTTCTCGACTGCGAGCGCACCGCTCGGATAGCGGTGGGTGACGGCGTCGACGACGAGCGATCGGCCGCCTTGCGCATCAGCCATGATGTTGCCTCCCGTTCACCCGAGGAAGAAAGCAAGTCTCGTGCCCGCGACGGTCGCTTTTCGCTGCGAGTTTTGGCATTGTGGCGCAATGACATCGGATCGATCGGTTTGCGACCTCACTGCCACGGTCCTTGCGCGCGCCATTGCGAAGGGCGAGCTGTCGTCGCGCGAGGTTGTCGAGGCGCATCTCGAACGGATTGCGCACCGAGACGCGCAATTGGCGGCATTCATGACTGTGAATGCGGAGGGCGCCCGCCGTGCCGCGCAAATCTGCGATGCTGCGCCCGCGCCGATCGGCCTGCTGCATGGGGTGCCCGTAGGGATCAAGGACCTCACGGACACGGCGGGGCTCGCGACCACCTATGGGTCGGTTCTGTTTCGTGATCACGTTCCGGCTGAGGACGATCTCGTGGTCGCGCGGCTGCGGCGCGCTGGTGCGATCATTCTGGGCAAGACCAACACGCCGGAATTCGGCTTCGGCGCGGTCTGCACCAATAAATTGTGCGGCCCGACCCGCAATCCGTTCGATTCCGCGCTGACCTCGGGCGGTTCGTCCGGCGGCTCCGCTGTTGCGGTCGCGGCCGGCATGGTGCCGCTGGCGCATGGCACCGATTTCGGCGGCTCCGTGCGTACACCCGCGAGCTTCTGCGACGTCGTTTCGATCCGGCCGACGCCCGGCCGCATCCCGTCGCCGTATCGCCCCCTCGGCTGGGACATGCTCGCCACCCATGGCTTCCTCGCCCGCGATGTCGACGATCTCGAACTCGTGCTGTCGGTCTGTGGGGCAGGTGACCCGAATGATCCGCTTTCGGTCGGCGTCGTCACCGACGATCGGCCGGTCGCAAGACGTCCCAGAATTGCAGTGACGCCCGATTTCGGCGTCGCGCCGGTGGCGCGCGACGTCCGCGCGCGTTTTGCTGCCGCCTGCGAGGCGCTCGCGGCCGCGGCCGATGTCGTGCCGTCCGCACCCGATTGCGGCGGTGCGATCGAGACATTTCGGGCGCTGCGCGCCGCGCACATCGCCAACAGCTATGGCGAGCTGCTGCGGACGCGCCGCGCCGAGCTCACGCCGACCGTGATCTGGAACATCGAGGCGGGCGCAAAGCTCTCCGCGGAGGACTATCTCAACGCCGAACGGCGCCGCACCGCGATCTACCGCAGCTTTCGCGAGCTGTTCAGCCGTGCCGATTTCCTGGTCGCGCCGGCGGCGTCCGTTTTGCCCTGGCCAAATGAGATCAGCGACGTCACCGCGATCGATGGCGCGGCGCTGGAGACGCCGATCGACTATCTCGCCGTCACCTTCATCGTGTCGCTGGTCGGTTTCCCGGTCCTGACCATGCCGGCGCCGCGAGGGGAGAACGAGTTGCCGTTCGGCATCCAGATCATCGCACCACCGGGATGCGAATCCCGTCTGTTTGCCTTCGGCCGTGCCATCCAGAACGAACTTGGTTTTTCGCATCGCTGGCCGAAGCTCCCCTAGCTGTCGCGATGCTCAAGCCGGGCGGCGAGCGCATCGGCAAGGCCAAGCGTGGGTTTGGCGGCGGGACGGCGGTACGTGCCAGCAATTGCCTTGCGCAGGCGCAGCGTCACCAGGGCCTCGGCCTGCTTCACCGAGGCGATGACTTGATCGACGACCGGGACGGGGATCCGGTCGGCGACGCGCTCAGCGAGGCCCGAGAGCGGCGCACCTGCAAAAATCAGCACGTCCGCATCGTCTTCCACGATCGCGCGCCGGGCGAGACCGACCAGCACATCCTCCTTCTCGGTGCCGACCTCGGAGATCGCCTGGAACGGCGTGTCGAGCATGCGGATGCCGGCACAACGCTCCCATAGCCCGTGGGCGCGGACGCATTCCTCGTACCAGGGGCCAAGCGCCTGGGCGAAGGTGACGATGGCGAAGCGGCGCCCGGCCATGCAGGCGGTCAGCATCGCTGCTTCCGCCATGCCGACCACGGGAATGTCAAAAGTTTCGCGCGCGGCGAACAGGCCGGGGTCGCCGAAGGCGGCGATGATCGCGGCGTCGACATTGCGATGCTGCTCGGCCAGCATCCCAAGCGCAATGGCGCCGCCGATCTGCGCCTCGGTGCGCGTCGAGATGTAGGGCACGCCGCGGGTCGCGGTGCAGGGGATCAGCTCGGTCCCTGGCGCAGCCGCGCGCTGCCCGACTCCCGTCATCAGTTGCGTGACTTCGGTGCTGGTGTTCGGGTTGAGCAGCAGCAGCTTCATGGTTACGCCGCCGTCCGGTTGGCTTGAGAGGCCGCGATGACTTCGAGCAGCGCAGTGCCGGTGCGGTGGACATGGGCGCCGAGCAGGCGGCCGGCCGCTTCGCTGTCGCGCGCCTCGATAGCCGCCAGGATACCGGCGTGCTCGTCGACCGAATTGCTCCAGCGGCGGTCGGCGCCGAGCGCGAGGTAACGCGCGCGTTCGGCGCGGGAGATCAGCGTCTCGTGCGCCTCGCGCAGCGGCGTGTTGCGCGCCATGCGGACGATGGTGTTGTGGATCTCGCCGTTGATGGCGAAGTACTCGTCGAGCTTGCCGTTGCGATGATGGCCTTCCATGCGGGTCTGAAGCGTGCGCAGGCGGGCGAGATCGCGCTCGGTGGCGCGCTCCGCGGCGAGCTCGGCGGCCAGACGTTCGATGCCGGCCAGCGCCTCGAACAATTCCGAGATGCCGCCGACCGCGATGCCGGCAATGCGCGGGCTGCGGTTGGGGCGAAGCTCGATCAGTCCTTCGGCCGCGAGTACCTTCATCGCCTCGCGCAGCGGGGTGCGCGATACGCCTAGCTCCTTCGAGAGCTTGGTCTCCTGGGTCTGCGATCCCGGCGCCAGCTCGCCGCGAATGATCATCGTCCGCATCCGCGCAGCGGCGCGCTCATGCAGGCCCATCCGCTTGAGTTTGGGCGACTTTCGGCTCTGGTTCGGTTCGGATTTTTGCTGCACTCAAGCCTCGCTGCTTGCGCGCAATCTAATCCAATCTCTGTCAAACCCGTGCTCAAATAGGAGACGTATGTAGCTAAAAATAAAAGCATATCGAACAAGTTGCATGCAGTATGCAGATTGCGGGTTGCGCGGGTGCGAGGGATGCGGATGATCCTGCTGAGGAGCGCAGTCGCGCTTCGCCGCAAATGGAGCGAACGCGATCGATGTTAGTACTGCGCAGGCGTCTCGGCATGATCACGCCATCCTCCAATTCGGTGCTCGAGCCCGTCACCAGTGCGATGCTCGCCGGCGTCGACGGCGTCACCGCGCATTTCTCACGTTTCCGCGTTACCGAGATTGCGCTCGACGCCGCCGCGCTGAACCAGTTCGACGCCTCGGTGATTCTGCCCGCAGCGGATCTGCTCGCCGATGCAAAAGTCGATGCCATCGCCTGGAACGGCACGTCCGCGAGCTGGCTCGGCATCGACCGCGACCGGAGCCTTTGCGAGGCGATCACAGCGCGCGCGAGCGTGCCGGCAACGACCTCCACACTCGCCTGCATCGATGCCGCCCGCACACTTGGCGCCAAACGTGTCGGCCTGGTCTCACCCTATACGGACGACGTGCAGCGGCGGATCGCGGACGTGTGGGCTCAGGAGGGCATCACCTCGCATGCGGAGCGGCATCTGGGCTTGCGCGATAATTTCTCTTTCGGCGAGGTCGCGCCTGCAACGATCGCGGACATGATCCGTGCCGTGGCTGCGGAAGGCGCCGACGCGATCGTTATCCTCTGCACCAACCTCGACGGCGCCGCGCTGGCCGCTTCGCTCGAACGGGAATTGGATATCGCCGTGCTGGATTCCGTCGCGGTCACGCTGTGGCGGACCCTGAGCCTCGCCGGCGGCGACGTTGCGGCTATTGCGGAATGGGGCCGGATATTCCAGACCATGCCGGTCATCAAGTGATGGAGACTCCTGTGGCGCAATTCGATCTCGCCGTTCGCGGCGGCACCATCGTGACGGCCGGCGACGAGTTCCGCGCCGATATCGGCATTCGCGACGGCCGCATCGTCAGCATCGCCGAGAGCGTCGAGGGCGCAGCGCGCGAGATCGACGCAACCGGTCTGCTGGCGCTGCCGGGTGGGATCGACAGCCATGTCCACATCTCGCAGCCGTCCGGCCCCGACGTGGTGATGGCCGATGATTTCGCGTCGGCGACGCGCTCGGCAGCCGCCGGCGGCAACACCATGGTGTTGCCCTTCGCGCTTCAAGTGAAGGGCACGTCGCTCCGAACCTGCGTCGAGAACTACCGCAAACTCGCCGAAGGCGAATGCTATATCGACACGGCGTTCCACCTCATCATCTCCGATCCGACCGCGGTCGTGCTCGGGCAGGAGCTGCCGGCGCTGGTGAAGGACGGCTACACCTCGTTCAAGGTGTTCATGACCTATGACGACCTCGTGCTGAGCGACAAGCAGCTGCTCGAGGTGTTCGAGGTCGCGCGCCGCGAGGAAGCGCTGGTGATGGTCCATTGCGAGGGGTACGACGCCATCCGTTTTCTCACCTCAAAACTCGAGCGAGAGGGGCATATCGCCCCGTATTTCCATGGCGTGTCCCGGCCGCAGGCCGTCGAGCGCGAGGCGGCGCATCGCGCCATCAGCCATGCCGAGATCGTCGGTGTCCCCATCATGATCGTCCACGTCTCCGGTCGTGAGGCGATGGAGCAGGTGCGCTGGGCCCAGCAGCGCGGATTGCCGGTGCATGCCGAGACCTGCCCGCAATACATCACGCTCACTGCCGACGACATGAAGGGCCTGAACATGGACATGTCAGGCGCGAAATATGTCTGCTCGCCGCCGCCCCGAGATGCGGAAAGCCAGCAGGCGATCTGGGAGGGCATCACCACGGGCGTGTTCCAGACCTTCTCGTCCGATCACTGCCCGTTCCGCTACGACGATCCCAAGGGCAAGCTGACGCCGAACGGCCGCACCTCGTTCCGCTGGGTGCCGAACGGCATTCCGGGTGTCGAGACCCGACTGCCCATCCTGTTCTCCGAAGGCGTATCGAAGGGACGGATCAGCCTGCAAAAATTCGTCGAGCTGACGGCGACTAACCATGCACGCATCTACGGCCTCTATCCGCGCAAGGGCTCGATCGGCGTCGGCTTCGATGCGGATATCGTGCTCTGGGATGCCAAATTGAAGAAACCTATTCGGCAGGCCGATCTGCATCACGGCTCGGACTACACGCCATGGGAAGGGTTCGACGTCACGGGATGGCCGGTAACGACGATCGCCCGTGGCCGGGTGGTGTACGAACACGGCAGGATCGTCGGCACCAAAGGCGCAGGCGAGGTTCTCAGCCGCGGCAGGTCGAGCCTGATCTGATCGGGCTCAACACGCTGCTGCGCAACTGTGCCGGCCGTGCGCGCGGGCGATGGTCGTCTCAAGTCCACAGACAATGCCGGTCATATGTTCGTGTCCAGCCCTCGCATGCGGCAAAACCGATCGCTCAATTCAGACAAGGTTGACCGGCCGCCCCCCACAAGGCGACGTCCTTGACATGTTCCTCGAAGCTGCCTGGAGGCGTCGTCCGGCCCGCGCCGGGCGCCCAACCGCGCGGAATGAAGCCGCTCAATGACGCGTCATGGCGCAGATGCTCCACCAGCCCGGCGGCGTCGCGGCCGCCATTGCGCTTGGGGTCCTTCAGTTGCGCGCAGATCTCGGCGCCGCTCTTTCCGAACCAGATGAAAGCAACGGGAGCGAGTTGCCAATCGATCCCGGCGCGGGGCGGAGCGGGAGCCGGCTCGTTTGCTTGCGTGGAAGTCATGTGACAGGTCGAGCAAGGGACCGCCTCCTCGCCCTTGCGGCTTTCTCCGCCGTGGATGTTCATGCCATGCACGCGAGGTTTGGTTTCGCCAGCCGGCGTCCAGATCGGAATCGCCTTGGCGTCAACGTGGCAATTCGCGCAGCGGGGATGTGTCACCACCGCTTCAATCCGATTCCAGGCCTTCAAACCCTCGCTGCGGCTGACGCTGCCCGGCCGCAGCACATCTTTGGCAACCTCGTCCTTCGCCGCGACAATGCCTGTGAGGACCGCGACGGATGAAGCAGCGATGACGAGCGCAATCAGCGATATTTTCATGGCTCTGCCTCACACGAAATCAATGAACTTGTTGAACGGCATTTCGCGGATGCGCTTGCCTGTAGCCGCGAATATCGCGTTGGCGAGCGCGGGCGCGGCCGGAGGAACGGGAGGCTCGCCGATGCCGCGTACTTTCGGGTCGTTCTCGAGTGCGCGGACTTCGATGACCGGACATTGATAGATTCGCATCGCTTCGTGGTGGTCGTAGTTGGTTTGCTGGACCGCACCCTTGGCGTAGGTGAGCTGGCAGTTCATGGCATGGCCGAGTCCCCAGACCACACCTCCCTGCACCTGGCTTTCCAGATTCACGGGATCGACGATCTTGCCGACATCGACGGCGACCCAGACTTTGTCGATCCTGACGCCTTTGTCGGTCATTGTGATCTCGATGACCTCGGCCGTCGGTGTCCCAAAGGATTCCACGAACGCGACGCCCCGGCCTCTGCCGTTGCCGAGTGGCCCGTTCCAGTTCGACATCTCCGCAACCGTCTCCAGCACCTTGCGGTAGGTGGGAACGGAGCACATCGCGATGCGCGCCTTCAACGGATCAAGCCCCGCCGCGTGGATCAGCTCGTCGATGAAGCTCTCGGTGAAAAAGCCGGCCGTCGAGGCTCCGACCGACCGCCATGTGGTGCTTGGCGACAGCCCTTGCGCTTCATAGCTCGTGGCCCGGAAATGGGGCAGGTCGTAATAGACGTTCCACAGACCGGCGGCTAACTGCGGGTCGGGGTCCTTCGACGGCGCTCCCATCCGTTCGAGCAACCCTTTCAGCGGAGCCGTCGAAGCCAATTGCAGATCGGCCGCGACGATCTTCCCCTTGTCGACACTGCCTCTGTGGCGGGCGATTGCAATCTGCCTCGGGATGTCCTGCAGGAAGTCCTGCTCGCGCGAAAAGACCAGCTTGACCGGCGTTCCCCGCATCTGATTGGCGATCTCGGCCAGGACGCGGATATTCTCGAACTCCAGACGGTGACCGAAGCTTCCACCGGTCCATTGATTGTGGAACGTCACCTGTTCCGGCTTGAGGCCGATGGCAGCTGCCGCGATGCTTTGGACGGCCTGAGGACTCTGATGGCCGACCCAGATTTCCATGCCGGAATCGGAGACAATGGCGAGCCCATTGAGCGGCTCCAGAGGCTGATGCCCGACATAAGGCGCGCGATACTCGGCTTTGACGAGCGTGCCCTGTTTCAGCCCAGCCTCTACGTCCCCAACTTTCCGCCATTCCTTGCCCAGGAATTGCGGTTTGAACGATCCTTCAAGGACCTTCCAATGGCGAGCCTGTTCGGCAGGGTAGGTCGAGGGCGCCCACACGCATTGGATCGCATCGACCGCCTTCATGGCGTACCAGCTGTTGGTTGCGATCACAGCGACGCCGTTCTTCAATTTGAGGATCTTCTTGACCCCCGGCATCGACTGCGCCTTGCCTGCCTCGTAAGATTTCAGCGGCTGGCCCTTGTTGGGGTTCAATTTGACGGCGGCATACATCATGCCGGCCATCTTCTTGTCGATACCGAACTTCAGCTCGCCCATGACCTTCGATCGGACGTCGAGGCGCATCATCGGCTTGCCGACCATTCGCCATTTGGACGGATCGCGCGGCTTCGCATCGAGCACCGGCGCGATCCGGGCGGCTTCCGCTGCAAGTTCCACGTAGGGAATCTTGGTGCCGTTGGGCAGGACGACGTGGCCAGACTGCGTGCTGATGTCGGCCAGCGCGACACCGGAACGCTTGGCCGCTGCAGCCTTGAGCGTTTCGCGCGCGACCGCGCCGGCGATACGCAACTTTTCGTAGGTGTCCGGAATCGAGCTTGACCCGCCAGTCATTTGCAGGCCCGACCTTCGCAAAGCTTCGAGCGCATCGGCACGCGCGGCCTCCGCCGCCGGGCTATGGTCCGCCGACAGGAACGGCGCATTCTCATTGGCAAACCCGGTGTTGAAGTAAGCGGGACTCGGTCCGGCAAAGCGGACCTCGAATTGCCCAGGGTCGAGGTCCATTTCTTCTGCAATCAGGATCGGCTGCGCCGAGCCGACGCCCTGACCAATATCAGCGTGTTGGGCAATGAGCGTTATCTTGTCCGGGCTGATCTCGACCCAGGGATTGAAGGTGACTGAGTTCGGCCCGAGCCCCGCGGCCAGGGGATTGCCGTTCGTTGCCGTAGCAGCCATGGCCGCATCGCCGTAGGAGCCGAAAGCTATTCCGCCCGCTATCGCGGCGGAGCCGAAAACGAAAGCGCGACGGGAAATATTCTTGATGTCCTCCATCTCACTTCTCCGCCATTTTCTTTGCGGCAGCCGCGTGGATCGCAGCGCGGATACGCGGGTAGGTGCCGCACCGGCACAGATTGCCGGACATCAATTGGTCGATAAGCTCGTCCGTCGGCTTAGAAGCGCGTTCAAGCAACGAGATGGCCTGCATGATCTGGCCGGTCTGGCAGTAGCCGCATTGTGGGACCTGATGGTCGATCCAAGCTTGAAGAACCGGATTCTGATCCCTGTTCTCCAATCCTTCGATCGTGACCACCGACTTGCCCGCGACTTCGCCGATTCGGGACTGACAGGATCGAACGGCTTTTCCATCGATATGCACGGTGCAGGCGCCGCATTGCGCGACACCGCAACCGTACTTCGGGCTTGTAATGCCGAGTTCGTCGCGCAACACCCAGAGCAGGGGCATTTCGGGTACGACGTCAACCTGGCGCTTGATCCCATTGACCGTGAGTTCGATCATGTCGCTACGTCCTTGCGGATTGTTGATGCGGTCGTGTTGGAACTGGTGTCCTGACATCTTGCTTCCCTCACGCCAATCGACATGTGGCCGCTTGCGATCGGGACATCCATTTGTTCGCCCCAACAGCACTGTCTCATGCGTGCCGAGCGGTATTGCCGAATCCTGCGCTTTCATGCGCAATCTCTGCGGAGTCCCGCAGCGATGCGGTCGGTCCTGACGTCGAGCGGGCCGCAGCACAGCTCGCGGTATTGCCCCGGTGTGAGGGTGGTGGCCTTGCGGAACATGCGCGTGAAATTGGCTTGGGACCCGAAACCGAACTCCAGCGCAATGTCGACCAGGGACGAATGGTTGCGTGCCAGTTCTTGCCGCGCGGCCCGGACGCGCCGATCGGTCACGTAGCGGTGTGGCGAGAGGCCTGTCGCCTCGCGAAAGAGCCTCGAAAAATGATAGGGACTGAGGCAGGCCTGCGCCTGCCAGCTCTTCAAGCCTGATGTCAAGGCCGAGCGAGGCCTCGATATGGTCGAGCACGCGTTGGAGCCGTCGCGCATCGAGCGACGGTGATTTCTCGGGCGGCCGCCACCGGTCGATCGTGTAGTGCGCCAGAAGATGTGCAGCGAGCGCGACCTGGATGCCTTCCACAAACAACGCATCTGTCGGCTGGCGCGGACGATGGAGCAGGTCACGCAAGGGCGAGCAGACGTGGAAGAGAACCTGGTCGGGCAGGCCGTGGGCATAGGCGATCTCGACCTTCGCCGGATCGATATCGAAGTCGGCGAGGGCACTTTGGTCCAGCAGCGCCGGCGGAAGGTAGAGATGGAGACATTCCATCCGGTCCGAAAGCTCGAGATGGCTCTCCTGCGTACCCGCCGGTACGAGGTAGCTCATGCCCGGCCGGGCAAGGCTCTTCTGGACTTCGCCATTGCCGATCCGGTGGACCATCCCGCCGCCTGACAGCAGCATGACGAGCTCGGTGCAAATGGGGGCGGGGGTTGCTTGGTGGCCCGCCTCGAATTTCCGGTGTTCAATGCTCAGCGCAGGCCACTCGCTGGTCTTCGCGAGCTTCTCGCTGTTCTGATATTTTTGATCTCCATGCGTGACGAACGCCATCATGACCTCCGTCCCGGCCCCGTACGCGAGCGAGCGATGATTTCATCCAGCGGACAGTCGCAGTCTCGTTCGCTGCCCGCTCAGGGATTTCTCACAAACCGCCGCACGCGTGTCCAGAGGCGGGGCGGTTAAAAGAGGTAAAAGGCAAGCAGAGCAGGGGCTTCGGCGATGCGCCCGCCAGTTTCGAAAGCTGATCTCGCGCCGGATGAGCAAGATGCGTCCGTCATCTCGCAAGAATCGGAAATACCACAATGGGCCCGCAATCTAGTGATGGCTCATCTAACTGCGATTGCTGCAGTCGACGTTCTCCCGATCATCCCTCGACGGATGGCTTCGCCTGCCACAACGAAGGACATGCGATATGGCCCTTAGGGATATTCTGTCCAGCAGGCTCGGCTTCGGAGCGGCGCCACTCGGCAACATGTTTCGCGACATTCCGGAGCACGAAGCCCTCGCGACGGTGAACGCGGCCTGGGACGATGGCATCCGTTATTTTGACACTGCCCCCTTTTACGGCGCGGGTCTCGCAGAAATCCGCATCGGCGCTGCCCTCGCCGCCAAGCCGCGCGGGGACTACGTGATCAGCAACAAGGTCGGTCGTCTGATTCAGGACGAGATCGAGGATATCGGTGCCCGCGACCTCGGCGAGAAGGGTGGCGTCTTCAGATATGGACGCCCCAACAAGATTGTGAACGACTACTCACGCGATGCCACGTTGCGCTCGATCGACGACAGCCTGAAGCGGCTAGGCACCGACCGTATCGATATCGTTTTCGTGCATGACGTCGCGCAGGATTTCTACGGCGACGAGTGGCTGTCGGTCTTCGAAGATGCGCGCAAGGGCGCCTTCAAGGCGCTTGACCGGCTCCGCGACGAGGGTGTGATCAAGGGATGGGGGCTCGGCGTCAACCGCGTTGAGCCGATCGAACTGCTGCTTGGGCTGGAAGGCCCGCGTCCTGACGGGTTTCTTCTCGCGGGCCGTTACACGCTCCTCGACCACGCCCGGGCGCTTCAGAGGGTGATGCCGATGGTCGCAGAGCACGAGCTCGCAATCGTCGTCGGTGGTCCCTACAGTTCCGGGGCACTCGTCGGCGGACCGAATTTCGAGTATGCGCCGGCAACTCCCGAGATCCTCGGCAAAGTGGCGCGGATCAAGGCGATCGCTGACCGCTACGGCATCAGCATGAAAGCAGCGGGCTTGCAGTTTGCGCTGGCGAATCCGGTGGTTCAGGCCGTCATTCCGGGCGCGAGCCGTCCGAGCCGCATCGCTGAGGATCGCGCAGCTCTCCTCGAATCCATCCCTGCCGATTTCTGGCACGAACTCCGTTCGGCAGGTCTGGTCAATCCCGCCGCGCCGCTTCCCGCCGATTGAACGGCGCAATCGGCGCTCCGACTTTTCGGCTCGGCTGCGCGTCGACCGACAGGAACTGCTCGTGAATCAAACAACGGCCAAGGAGACGGACATGACGGACAACCGGGACAACGCGACGGGAACGGGGCGCCGTAGCGTGCTTCGAGCGGTCGGTGCTGCCGTGGTGACCGGTGTTGCCGCCAGCACGCGCCCCGCCGCAGTCGCCGCAGCTCAGGGCACGGATGCAATGTCGGCTGTCGAACGCAACCAGGCGCCGCTTGGCGCGCGACTCCAGGGTGTCCAGCACTTCGGACTTACGGTGCAGAACATGGAGCGGGCCTATCAGTTCTATACTGACGTACTGGGCGGTACCGAAGTTTTCCGTCACGGCGATTTCAAAGGTGACGGAGTGCATAACACCTGCTGGCCGACTAGGAGATTGAGGCGAACGCTCGTGGGGTCAATCCCCGTACCATCGGGGTCCCCGATTTGCGGAGCGGCGCGCAGCGGCTGGATGTCCGCTTCATTCAATTCGACAACATGGTGCTTGAGCTGCTGCAGTATCGCGAGTCCGATCAGCCGATGGGCACTTCGAAGAGCTTTGCCGAACCGGTGGAGCACATGAGTCCCGCGTTTCCGCGCATGATGCATATCTGCTTCTATGTTCGCGACGATGTCGATTTCAACAAGTTCATCACCGACCTCGAAGCCGAATCCGCTCGCCGCGGCCTGACGCGGGTGAGGGCAAACCGGACGGTCCGGGTCACGACCGAGGCGGAAAGGAAAGCCGCGCCGCAGAGCGCCAATACGAACCGGGTCACCGAGGAGCCCTCGAACGGCTGGGAACTGATCTATTGCAAGGGTCCGGAAGGCGAGCAACTTGAATTCGTCAAGGCGCTGGGCCCGGTGAAGAAGCGTTTCAGCGAAGCCCTCGCGAAACGGCAGCAGGCGATCACACGCTGATCCACAGATCACGGGCGACGGACATCCGATCTCCAGCCGGTTGCCAGCTTGGCCCTGCGAAGCGTTCGTGACTGACAATTCAAGATACTCATGATGCCAATTCTCGTCCGTAACTCGCTTGCCGCCCTGCTGTTCGCCGTCTCGATCACCGGAGCCGCGTCTTTGGCGGTCGCCGAAGAAGCGCCGCGAATCCGCTACCAGGAAATTCCGGAAGGCGCCTATTCGGTGGTGGCGCAGGTGCGAGCCAAGCCGGGTAAGGAAGATGCGCTGCGCGCAGCCACGTTGCCGCTCATTGCCAAGGTTCGGAGCGATCCCAGGAATCCGGTCTATTTTCTCGCGGAAGATCGGACAAAGCCAGGCCACTTCATCTTCTACGAGGTCTTCGCCAGCAAGGCCGATTTTGACGCACATAATGCCATGCCCTCTGTCCAGGAATGGTTTGCCAAGCTGCCGGAGCTTGCCGAGGGCGGCGTCGAAGTCATGCATATGGCAATCCTTGCCACGCCGGAAAAATAGCCGGATTCCGATCGAGCACTCAATCGGCGGCTCGCATGTGAACAAGCACTATCTGAGCGGGTGCACCGGCCGCTGGATACGCAATCTGCGCTATGACGTTCCTGCGGCAAATTGCTCTTCGCAATCGTGCTAATTCGGAAGCGCGCTATTCAACCTCTTCGCAATGCATGATAATTCCGCTTGATCTATTAGATCGAGCGGCAAGTATCGATGCTGGCTGTCACGGAGACACGACAACGGAGCGGGCGCCCGCAGGAATCGGCGTTCTCTTTCGGCCCATTTCGACTGATTCCTCGGCGCCAGTTGCTGCTTCTGGATGGGCGCCCGGTGAAGTTGGGAGGGCGTGCATTCGAGCTCCTGCACCTGCTGGTGCAGCGCTCTGGCGACCTCGTCAGCAAGAATGAGTTGATGGCGGCGGCTTGGCCGGGCACGTTCCTCCACGACAGCAACCTCAAGGTCAACATGTGGAGCTTGCGGCGTTCGCTGGGCGATACGCAGATCGAGCCTGTGTATATCGCGACGGTCGCCCGTCGAGGCTATAGGTTCATCGCCGATGTGCAGGCCATTGCCACCGACATCACCGACGATCCGGCGCGCGCTGATCCCGTCGTCCCGTCACGGCCGCCTTCCTTGCGTGGCATCGTTGGCCGCGAGTCGGACATGGCGGAGATTGCCGAGCTGTTGGCCCGGAAGAGGCATGTCACCCTTGTTGGGCCCGGTGGCGTCGGCAAGACGACGCTTGCCGTCGCCGTGGCGCAAGTCTTCGCCCCCCAATGCCGCGATGGCACGTGCCTCGTCGATCTCACCACAATCTCCGATCCGATGCTTTTCGGCCCCGCGCTGGTGACGGCGCTTGGGATCCGGGGCAACTCGGACAACAGCCTGGCCGTCGTGCTGGAGTATGTTAGGTCGCGCCAGATGCTGATCATCCTCGACAACTGTGAGCACGTGCTGCCTGCGGCGACCATCTTCGCCGGGAGCTTCGCGGACGACACGTCGCCGTCGGTTCTGCTCGCGACGAGCCGGGAGGCGCTTGGTACCGCGACCGAGCATGTCGTGCGGCTTGGCTCGCTTGCCGCGCCCAGAGTGGGCGAGACCACAACAGCTGTGCAGGCGCTGAAATTCCCGGCGGTGCAATTGTTCGTTTGCCGTGCGGCCGAATGGTCGGACTACCAGTTTAAGGACGAGGATTGCCCGGCCATTGTTTCGATATGCCATGCGCTCGATGGCCTTCCTCTGGCTATCGAGCTGGCGGCGGCCCAGATCGGCACATTCGCTCCTCTCGAATTGGTGGCGGCGATGGACGGGAACCTGGGTTTTCGTGCAGCAGGCGCCGAAGTCACGCCTCCGCGTCATGAAACCCTCATGGCGACGATCGACTGGAGCTTCAGGCTCCTCTCGCACAAGGACGCAAGGCTGTTTGCCTTGCTGTCCGTGTTCAACGATGCGTTCGAATCCGAAGATGCGGCTTTTGTCGCTGAGGGCGCCGAGCTGAATCCGGTTGACGTCGCGACCGGGCTCGGCAGTTTGGTCGCCAAATCCCTTCTGAGCGCAGAGTCCGACGGGCCGAGCTTGCGCTACCGACTGCTCGACAGCACGCGGCGATATGCAGCCGAGCGGCGGGAGAGGGATCGTGCTTGCCATCAGGCGCTACGCCACCATGCGGAGCGCGTCCTGGCGCTGTTCGAACAGTCTGAAGATGAATGGAACTGGCGCGAGCCGGCTGATTGGACGAATCGCTATCTCGGCCGCATCGCCGATCTGAGGGCTGCGCTATCGTGGGCATTTGGCAAGCATGGTGATCCTATCCTCGGAATCAGACTGACGGTCGCCGGGATCACTTTGTGGTCGGAGACCTCGATCCTGTCGGAGGCTCAAGCGCGGCTGGAAACGGCGCTTGCTCTGGCCAGGACCGTCGAATGCGATGATCTGCTGCGGGCAAAACTTGCCTGTGCGCTCGGATGGAGCCTGTTCTACGCCCGTAAATTGTCGAACGAGAACGAAGTTGCCTGGCTCGATGCCATCGAATTTGCAAGGCGCGCGCGGGATTGCGAATATCAGCAGCGCGCGCTGGTGGGGTTTGCATTTTATCTGCTTCAGATCGGACATGTCCCGCGTGCCATAACCTATCTCGAGGAAGCCACCGAGCTCGCTGAGCGCGACCGCGACCTGACGGCAACGTCCGAAGCCGATCGGGCACTTGCCTGGGCCCGAGCCTTCGCCGGCGAGTTGAGCCGAAGTCGCCCGGTTCTCGATCGCCTCGCTGCGACCTATTCGCTGGCCGATAGCCGTTCGCGCAAGGACGCGAACGAGGTCTATCGCTACATCACGGTCCGCTTCAATCTGCCATTCGTTGCCTGGATGCAGGGACAGCCGGACTACGCGTCCAGACTGGCCAGCGACGCGGTCGAGGCCGCAGGCCGCAGTGGCCAATGGGTGTCCCAGTCGAATGCGCTCGGCCTTGCTGCGCTACCGGTGTCGCTCGAAACGGGAAATCTGGAAGCCCTTGAAAGCTACACGGAAAGGATGCGCGCCAATCTCGAGCGGGAGCGCATCTCGCGCTGGGTCCCGGTCGAGCGCTACTTCTCCGCGTGCCTTCGCGACCTGCGCGGCGACCCGCGCGCGGTGGAGGACATCCGAGCGGCGATCGACGAACTCATCGAATGCCGCTTTCTCATGCGAATTGGCAGCTATCTCGCGGTCCTCGCCCGCGCGCTGCTGAGACAGGGACGTATCGACGAAGCGCGCGCAGCCATTACCCGGGCTCTCGCGCATCAGGAACGCCAGGGCGAACGCTGGTGCCGGTCGGAGTTGCTGCGGATCGATGCATCGGTGCTGCTTCGCGCAGGTGAGGCTCCGCTGGCTGAAAAGCGGCTGCAGGAGGCTCTCGCCGAAGCGCGGTCCATCGGCGCACTGACGTTCCAGTTGCGTATCGGCACCGATCTTGCGAGGCACTGGATCGCACTTGGTCGCAGGCGCAAGGCTGCCCAGTTGCTCGGCCCGATCTATGAAGAGTTCAGCGAGGGCTTCGGATCAAAAGACCTCATTGAGGCTTGGGAACTTTTGCGCCGAGCGCGAGCGAAAAATTAGTGCTGCGAGCAGCATGCTGAATGACGGCTTGACGGTCGAATATAGCGGGCCGCCGGTGGCGAACGGAACGGCTTGGCCCCTTTGGCGAACTCGCCGATCGAGGGCTTTGCGGCGGTCGATGTTGCGCTCCATGTCGAGCGCCCAATCTTCACCGTCCTTGCGACGGCGGAAGGTCTCTGACACATAGCGGCTCTGCGACGGACCTGGACGCGCCAGTTCCTAATTCGTGGACGCGACGTGTGCACCGAAAGGCCAAAACGGGTACAAACGTGTGCAATTTCGGCCAGGTTGGAGTGCACAGGTTCGTGCTTCATCCTATTGAGACGATAAAGGTAAATCATTGAAAGCGCAAAGCTATCGCTTTTCCGTGGCGCCCATGATGGACTGGACCGACCGGCATTGCCGGGTGTTCCACCGTCACCTGACGAGGCGGGCGCTGCTCTATACGGAGATGCTGACCACTGGTGCCATCATTCATGGTGACCGGGGGCGGCTGCTTGGGTTCGACCTGATCGAGCACCCGGTCGCGCTTCAGCTCGGCGGGTCGGATCCGCGCGAGCTGGCGCTGGCGGCGCGGATCGGCGAGGAGTTCGGTTATGACGAGATCAACCTCAATGTCGGCTGCCCCTCCGACCGCGTGAAGGACGGCCGTTTTGGCGCTTGCCTCATGGCAGAGCCTGATCTCGTGGCGAGGTGCGTCGAGGCGATGAAGGGAGCGGTTGCCGTGCCCGTCACCGTGAAGTGCCGCATCGGCATCGACGACCAGGATCCGGAAGTCGCGCTCGACGAGCTTGCCCGCGCGGTCGTCGCCTCCGGCTGCGATGCGCTGATCGTGCATGCCCGGAAAGCCTGGCTCAGCGGTTTGTCACCGAAGGAGAATCGCGACATCCCGCCACTCGACTATGATCGCGTCTATCGCCTCAAGCGCGCGATGCCCGATGTGCCTGTCATCATCAACGGCGGCATCCCCGGTGTCGACGAGGCCAAAGCACATCTCGATCAAGTTGACGGTGCGATGCTCGGACGGGCCGCCTATCAGGAACCGTGGCGGCTGCTCTCGGTCGATACCGACATTTTCGGCGACGCGGCGCCGCATGCCTCGATGCAGGATGCGATCGAGGCGATGATGCCCTATATCGAGCAGCAGCTCGCGCGCGGCACGAGGCTGCACTCCATGATGAGGCATTTCGTCGGCGCATTCCACGCCGTGCCCGGTGCGCGCGCCTTCCGCCGCCATCTTGCCGAGCAGGGTGTGAAGCCGGGCGCCGGCCTCGAGGTGCTGCGCGATGCGATTGCGCGTGTCGGTGCCCGCGCGCCGGCCGAGGCGGCGGCCTAGCCGTAGTCACACGAAGAGCCGGATTGCAAGAGTCTAGTCGACCGCGAGTCGAGAGCGGCGGTGACTGGTCTGGAGCTCCGGATAACCGGTGAGCATCAGCTTGTCGGCACGCACGCCCCAGCTCTCCAGGCGATCGAGGAAGCTCATGCCGAGCAGGTTGGTCTTCATCTGACCGCGCGGCACGACGAGGGCGGGGACCGATTTCTCGACGAGGTGGCCGACCGAGAGGCGGTCGATCGTGAGGCGGGCCGCCTTGGTGCGACCGCCCGCGGTTTCGAGATCGACGTCGTATTCGAGCATCTCGAGCGGCAGCCCGATCGCTTTCGCAGTCTCCCAGGTCAGCACCACCGAAGTCGCGCCGGTGTCGATGACCATCGGTGCGGCCACGCCGTTGATCTTCGCGCGCAGCGCGAATTCGCCGCCCTGGCCGCGCTGGATCTGCACGGCGGGGGCGGGCGCTGCGGTCTGCGTGCGAAAAATATGCGAGACCTTGCTGCTCGCGCGCGCGATCTGGTCGGAATCGCCATAGGCGACGACGGCACCGGCCGTGCAGGCGAGCATGATGAGAACGAGCAGGAACCGGATCATGGCGCACCTCCCGATGCGCTCAGGCCGGCCAGGTGCGTTCCGGCGATCCCGCGATGGGCGCAAGTCCAGCCTGATTCATGCGCGCCGGCAACAGCGCCATGACCGCGAGCCGTTCCGCGCTCTCCATGGCGTGCCAGCGCGCGATCTCCGGCAATGTACGTCCGCAGCCGAAGCACAGCCTGGTCTTGGGATCGATCATGCAGACGGCCACGCACGGCGTTTCTTTGCTCATTCGGACATAGTGGCGGATGGTCGGGCATGTCTGCAAGCATCTCGTTACGAGCCCGTACCTGCGCTCATGATCGGCTTGCGACGGGGCCGGCGCTTCTCGTCCGCTACCGCGGAGCTCTCGGGTTGGAGCGGCGGAGAATCATCCGACATCGGCGCCAGCGCGCTCATCACGCGCTCGGGCGGGAAGGTGACGATCACTTCGGTGCCGATGCGCAGCTTCGATTTCAGCGTGAACGTACCGCCATGCAGGTCGATCAGATTCTTGGCGATCGGCAGGCCGAGACCGGCGCCCTGTTCGGCCGATTTGATCGAGTTGGAGCCTTGGCCGAACGAGGCCAGCACGACCGGGATCTCGTCTTCGGGGATTCCGGAGCCGGTATCCTTCACCGAGAGATATTGTCCGCCTGAGGCCGTCCAGCCCGCCTTGAGCCAGATCTCGCCGCCTTGTGGGGTAAACTTGATCGAGTTGGAGAGCAGATTGAGCACGACCTGGCGGATCGCGCGCTCGTCGGCCCACAGCCGCGGCATCGCCTGCTCGAACACCTCGTGGATGGTGATGCCGCGGCTCGAGGCGCGCAGCTTCATCAGATGATGGCAGTCGGCGACGATGCCGACCAGCGAGACCGCTTCCTCATTGAGCTCGTAGCGGCCGGCCTCGATCCGCGACAGATCGAGGATCTCGTTGATGAGGTTGAGCAGGTGGACGCCGGAATTGTGGATGTCGGCCGAGTACTCCTTGTAGACCGGCACGGCATGCGCGCCGAAAATCTCGCTCTTCATCACCTCGGAGAAGCCGAGGATCGCGTTGAGCGGCGTGCGCAGTTCGTGGCTCATCTGCGCCAGAAAGCGCGACTTCGCGACATTGGCGGATTCGGCGCGGTGGCGCGCTTCGTCCGAGATCGCCTTGGCTTGTTCGAGCTCGCCGATCAGCGCGTCCTTCTCGGCCCGCGCCTCGAGCGTGGCGAAGGTCGAAGAATGCAGGCGGTGAGCCAGCAGCACGAAATAGCCTTCGGCGGCGACGGCGAGCGCGGCCAGGATGTAATTGTCCAGCGAGCCGGTCATCACGAAGCTCAGCGCCATCGCGACCGCGACCGGCGCGGTGGCGGCAAGGGCGGCGATCGGCAGATTGGCGGCCAGCATGCTCGATACTGCGATCACCAGCAGCATCAGGAACATCATCAGCGATTCCGTGATCATGTCGAGCACGGGATGGATCAGGATCGCCATCCAGCAAAGGCCATAGAGCAGGTCGAGCACGACGAAGCGCGTCTGCCATGTGCGCGTTGCCGCGGGCGAGGCGGGCTCGGCCAGGAAGCGGTGGCAGCTGCGGATCATCGCGGCATGGATGCAAAGCATGCCGGCGGTCCAGGCGGCGGCCGGGATCGGCTGCATCCACAGCCCAAACAGGACGCCCGTCGCGACCACAAGCAGCATTACGACATAGGAGGCCGACAGTCGCGTCTGAGCGTAATGGCGCAGCATCTCGGCGTCGAAAGCCGGCCGGGTTCCACTGGTCGACGTTAACTTGTCGCGCGCCTCGCGAACCCGCTGTGCCGCAGCCCGGCGATGGCTCGCCGACGGCACGCTCACCGGCTCGGCCGGAAGCTGCACAACCTCGGGCTTTTCAGCGGGTTTACTCATCGCACAACAACAATTCCTGCCCGCGCGGGACGGGCCTTCTGCATTGTCTATCTCTGGCAAGAAATCCTTAAGAGGTGACTTAAGGAGCTAAAGAATTACGTTAACCCGGCGTTAATTTTGGATCCGGCGTGAGCCGCTCAATGCAGCGCCGCGTGCTGCGCGATGTACACCACGGCGCCCGCCAGATAGCCGGCGAGCGCGGGAACGGCGATGCGGCGGGCGTACCAGAGGAACTCGATGCGCTCGAGCCCCATGGCCGCGACGCCTGCGGCCGAACCGATGATCAGGATCGAACCGCCGGTGCCGGCGCAATAGGCGATGAACTCCCAGAGGAAGCTGTCGGGTGGATAACGCGCCAGGTCGTACATGCCCATGGTCGCGGCGACCAGCGGCACGTTGTCGATGACGGCGCTGAGCAGCCCGAGCACGATCACGATGATGTCCTGTCGGCCGATCGTGGTGTCCAGCCATTTGGCCACCATAGAGAGCACGCCGGCATGTTCGAGGCTGGCGACGGCGAGCAAAATGCCGAGGAAGAACACGATCGAGCCCATGTCGATCCGCGTCAGCGCATTGGCAAGCGTGAGCGGACCACGGACATGCTCATCCTTGTTGCGATGAACGATCTCGCCGACCAACCACACGATGCCGAGCCCGAGCAGGACACCCATGAAGGGCGGCAGGTGCGTGATCGTCTTGAAGGCGGGCACCGCGATCAGTACGCCGAGTCCGAGATAGAACATCACATTCCGCTCGAACGGATCGACACTCTGCAATCCGTCCTCTTTCGGCGGCGGTGCGATGGTCTTGCCCTTGAGCGAAAAGCTGATGAATGCGAGCGGCACCAGCAGGTTGAGCAGCGAGGGCAGGAACACCGCGCCCATGATATTCACCGGCGAAATCTGTCCGCCGATCCACAGCATGGTCGTGGTGACGTCGCCAATCACGGTCCATGCACCGCCGGCATTTGCGGCGATGACGATGAGCGAGGCAAACAGCAGGCGGTCGTCGCGCTTGGCGATCAACCGCTGGATCAGCGAGACCATGACAATGGTGGTGGTCAGATTGTCGAGAATGGCACTGAGGAAGAAGGTCACGAAGCCAATCAGCCATATCAGACGGACCTGGCTGGTCGTGCTGATGCGGGAGGTGATGACCTCGAAACCGTCATGGGCGTCGATGACCTCGACGATGGTCATCGCGCCAATCAAGAAGAACACGATCTGCGCGGTGGCGGCGACGGACTCATCGAGCTGACGACCGACCAGCGTGTGGTCTCCCGTCGCGAGCGCATAGATTGTCCAGAGCACGCCTGCGCCGAGTAGCGCAGACGCGCTCTTGTTCACCCCGATAGGATGCTCAAGCGCGATCGCCGCATAGGCGAGGACGAAAATTGCGGCGAGTGCGATCAGCAAGGCAGGATCACTTCGTCAGGTGTCAGCGATTGAGGCGCGCGAGCAGGCTCGACGTATCCCAGCGCTTGCCGCCCATCTTCTCGACCTCGGAGTAGAACTGGTCGACCAGCGCGGTCACCGGCAAATTGGCGCCATTGCGGCGGGCTTCGGCCAGCGAGATCGAGAGATCCTTGCGCATCCATTCGACCGCGAAGCCGAAATCGTATTTGTCGTCGTTCATGGTCTTGTAGCGGTTCTCCATCTGCCAGGACTGCGCGGCGCCCTTTGAGATGGTTTCGATCACGGCCGCGACGTCAAGGCCGCTTTTCTTGGCGAAGTGAATACCCTCGGAGAGGCCCTGGACGAGGCCGGCGATGCAGATCTGGTTGACCATTTTGGTCAGCTGGCCGGAGCCTGCGGGCCCGAGCAATTTGCACATCCGCGCATAGGCGCCTGTGATGATCGGCTCGGCGCCGGCATAGGCGTCCTGCGCGCCGCCGCACATCACCGTCAGCACGCCGTTCTCGGCACCGGCCTGGCCGCCGGACACGGGTGCGTCAATGAACTTGAAGCCGACCTTGATGGCGGCCGCATCGAGCTCACGGGCGACCTCGGCGGAAGCGGTGGTGTGGTCGACGAAGGTCGCACCCTTCTTCATGCCGGCAAACGCGCCGTCGGCACCGATCGTGACCGCGCGCAGATCGTTGTCGTTGCCGACGCAGCACATCACGAAATCCTGGCCCTCAGCCGCGGCCTTCGGGGTCGCCGCGGTCTTGCCGCCGAACTTGTCCGCCCACTCCTTCGCCTTGGCCCCGGTGCGGTTATAGACGGTGACCTCATGGCCCCCTTTTTTCACGAGGTGTCCGGCCATGGGGAAGCCCATCACGCCGAGACCGAGGAAAGCGACTTTAGCCATCTGTGGTACCTTGTCCGTAGTTTGGGTTTTACGGTTCTTGCCGGGCGAGGGGCGCCCGGTTCCGCCATTGCGGCAGATCGGGCGCACCATAAACCCTTGAGGCCGGAGGGCAACGGCTTCGTTTGGCCCCCGCCTGTGCTAGGATGGCGGACCTAAGGACTTCAAAAAAAGGGAGCGAAGGCATGGGCGGCGTAAGCGTGGGCGTGCTCGATCATTTCAACATCCGGACCCGGAATCTGGCCGAGACCGTCCGCTTCTATGAGGACGTGCTGGGCCTGGAAAAAGGCGCCCGGCCGAATTTCGCCTTCCCCGGCGCCTGGATGTACAGCGAGGATAAGCCGGTGGTGCACCTCGTCGATATTTCTCCGACTGCCGAGCCACAAAAGCCGGATTCCGGCGTTGTCCACCATGTCGCCTTCGCCAGCCGGGGGTTTGACGGCATGAAACAACGGCTGGCCTCGAAGGGGATGAAGTTCGACTCCCGCCAGGTGCCCGGCGGCGAACTCTGGCAGATCTTCGTTCACGACCCCAACGGGGTCATGATCGAGCTGAATTATGAGGCGGCGCTGGAGCAGGGCGCGGCGCCCGCCGAGATGGCTGACGATATCGGCAGGCAGTAGCCTTTTGGGCGTTTCCGCTCTAATGGGGCATCTTGAATTCTAGGAGATGCGCTTTGAGCGTGACGCAGCAACAGGTTCTCGACAGCCTCGCCAGGATCAAGTCGCCCCGCGGGGTCGCGCTCACCAATGCCAATGTGCTGAGCGCGATCAGCGCGGCCGATGGCAAGGTGTTCTTCTCGATCAATGTCGATGCCGCCGAGGCGCGCGCCTGGGAATCCGTCCGGGCCGAGGCCGAGGCTGCGGTGCGCGCGATTCCCGGCGTCAGCACCGTCATGGTGGCGCTGACGGCCGAGCGCAAGGCCGGCGCGGCGCCACCGCCGCCGCCAACTCCCAGCCGTGGCACGCCGGGCGTGCAACCGGTCCACGCCCACAAGCCGCCGCCACAGGGCGGCGCCCAATCGCCGATGGCGCGGCAGTCCGAGATTCCGGGCGTCGCTGCCGTGATCGCGGTCGCCTCGGGCAAGGGCGGGGTCGGCAAGTCGACCACCGCGCTCAATCTTGCGCTGGGCCTGCGCGATCTCGGCCTCAAGGTCGGGCTGCTCGATGCCGACATCTACGGCCCATCGGTGCCGCGGCTGACGGGTCTGCATGAGAAGCCGGAGCTGGATGGCGAGCGCAAGATGATTCCGCTCAGGCGCTTTGGCTTGGCCATCATGTCGATCGGCTTCCTGGTGGAGGAAGAGACCGCGATGATCTGGCGCGGACCGATGGTGATGTCGGCGGTGACGCAGATGCTGCGCGACGTCGCATGGGGCCAGCTCGACGTCCTCGTCGTGGACATGCCGCCAGGCACCGGTGATGCCCAGCTCACGCTGGCGCAGAACGTCCCCTTGAAGGGCGCCGTGATCGTCTCGACCCCGCAGGACCTGTCCCTGATCGACGCAAGGCGGGGGCTTGCGATGTTCAAGAAGGTCAACGTGCCCGTGCTCGGCATCGTCGAGAACATGAGCTATTTCCAATGCCCGCAATGCGGCACGAAATCCGACATTTTCGGCCATGGCGGCGCGCGCCACGAGGCCGAGAAGCTCGGGGTGCCGTTCCTGGGCGAGATCCCCCTGCACATGGCGATTCGCGCCACCTCGGATGCCGGCACGCCCGTGGTGGACAGCGAACCGGATGGTCCTCATGCGGCGATCTACCGCGCCATTGCGGGACAGGTGCGGGACCAGCTCAAGGGCGTCATCGCCGCGCCCTGAGCGGATCCAAGCCAACCCTTTCAAACCAATACTCTGGGGACATGCGACTTTCGTAGAGCCCTGTCATGCCAATGTCGCGTTTCGAAAGCGGGGCTTCCGTGTTAAAGGCCCACGGCAGTCAAGCCCCTTCGGTTCGACGCGGCCCAAGAACGCGTCGCCGGAATGAGCGGCAGCAAAGAGGAAGTTAGGGGAAACGCCCCAACAAGGAGAGACTAAAGATGAAGCGTCGTGATTTCCTGAAAGTGTCGGCAGCCGGTGCGGCGGCGACCGCCGCGGTAGCCTCGCCGGCGATCGCGCAGTCCTCGCCCGAGATCAAGTGGCGCCTGACGTCGAGCTTCCCGAAGTCGCTCGACACCATCTATGGCGGTGCCGAGCAGATGGCGAAGTACGTCGCCGAGATGACCGACAACAAGTTTCAGATCCAGGTCTTCCAGGCGGGTGAAATCGTTCCGGGCCTGCAGGCGCTGGATGCGACGCAGAAGGGCACCGTCGAGATGTGCCATACGGTGTCGTATTATTACGTCGGCAAAGACCCGACCTTCGCGATCTTCGCATCGGTGCCTTTCGGCCTGAACGCACGCCAGCAGAATTCCTGGCTGTACCAGGGCGGCGGCAACGAACTCGCCAACGAGTTTTTCAAGAAGTCGAACGTGGTCGGCTTCCCCTGCGGCAACACCGGCACCCAGATGGGCGGCTGGTTCCGCAAGGAGATCAAGACGGTTGCCGACCTCTCGGGCCTCAAGATGCGCATCGGCGGCATCGCCGGTCAGGTGCTCCAGAAGGTCGGCGTGGTGCCGCAGCAGCTCGCCGGCGGCGACATCTATCCGTCGCTCGAAAAGGGCACCATCGACGCCGCCGAATGGGTCGGTCCCTACGATGACGAGAAGCTCGGCTTCGCCAAGGTCGCCAAGTACTACTACTACCCGGGTTTCTGGGAAGGTGGTCCGACCGTTCACGCCTTCGCCAACATCGACAAGTGGAACGAACTGCCGAAGAACTATCAGGCGATCCTCACCAACGCGACCGTCAACACCAACACTTGGATGGCCGCGCGCTACGACATGGTGAACCCCGGCGCCCTGAAGCGTCTGGTCGCCGGCGGAACGCAGCTTCGCCCGTTCACCAATGAGGTCCTGGAAGCCTGTCTCAAGGCGACCAACGAATTGTGGGGCGAGATCTCGGCCAAGAATCCCGACTTCAAGAAGTCGATCGATGCCATGCAGGCCTACCGCTCCGACGAATATCTGTGGTGGCAGGTCGCCGAATACACCTACGACAGCTTCATGATCCGCTCGCGTACCCGCGGCTGATCTTCGAACCAGTCACAAGACGACGGTCTCGTTCGCGAGGCCGGGCTTTTTCTTTGGGACGACGCGATCGGAATAGGCGAGGCGGAAGCCGCCGAGCGGCGGTGTCGCCGGGGTACGGGCGTGGCCTCAAACAAAAAATCTGAAAAACAACCCCATGCACAGTAGACGAGGGGTGAGCGGACAACGCGTTGCGAGTGCAGCCAAACGCTTGATGCGATGGAGCTAATTGGGGGCAGGCCCGAGCATCGCGCGGTCGATGGCAACTTCGCATTTTTGGCAGCCAAAGCGGGGCAGGCGCGGGTGCTTCAGCGAGACCGTTTGACTCGTCGGGCAAAACAGTGGCATAAAGGCATTATCGTAAAATCCGAAATTGTTGTCTCGGGTGGCTCCTCGCGCTCGTCACGCGCCGGAAGTCTCTCGGGGCTGCTGTACGCCCGGACCTTCCCGTCCATGAGTCAACACGGCCTCGGCAGCAGCTTCGTCGATAGCGGCCATCACGTCAGTGGTTGCAGAATGATGAATCATGTGTCCCGCTCGGTCGATCCGGCGCAATTTGCTCTGCTTGATCTCGCCATGCAGCCTGACCGACTGCTTGATATCGATCAGGCGATCGTCCTGGCCCGCGATAATGATTGTGGGCACCTTGAGTTCTGCATAAGTCTTCGAACCTGAGAATGCGGCGGGGATCAACATCGTCGCTTCGGCCGCTGTGGCCCGCATCTGTGATGGGCGCAGCGCCATTTCTTTCGGAAAGCCCGCGAACTTGGCCGGGACCGGCCGCGGGCCAAACAGCTTGCGCAACATCGCGGGCCACATCACCCAACCGGCCAGCGGCGAAATCGTGGAGCTGATGACGTCCCCGACCACCGGTAGGGCGGACAGCACCGACGCGGCGCTGTCCGAGCGGGGAGTCGGGAAATAATAGCCCGAGGCCAGCACGAGAGCCTGCACGAACGAAGGATGTCTTGTCGCCAGCGCAACCGCAACCGACGCTCCCCACGAATGGCCAAGAACAATCGCTTGAGAGACGCCCAGCTGATCGAACGCCTTCTTGAACAGGTCCGCTTGGGCCTCCGGGGTCCAGACGACGTGTCGCGGCCGCGAGCTGTGCCCAAAACCGGGACGATCGAACACCATGACCTTGTAGTTCTCGGCTGCGAGATCAATCAATCCACTCGAGTCGAAATCCTGGACCATGCTGCCATTGCCGTGAAACAAAACCAGCGGCTTGCCCCTGCCGCGTTCCAAATAGTGCAGGCGAACGCCCTCGACGTCGATGAACCGCCCCTGCGGAGGATTATCGCGTTGCGCTTTGTTCGCGAGCCGCCGATTTATGATTGCGGTAGCCGCAATGAGGGTACCTGCGGCAGCAAACGCGGCGCCGCCCGGATGTCGCGTGATAGCGGTCAAGCAATCGGATAGAAGGGAGCTGGAACGTGTTCGTCGTGCAAGGCGCATGTGCATTACCTTAGGTGGTCTGCACGACGCCCCATCAAATGAGAAATGTTGCAGCTGAGTTAAACGGTTCGCCGGGGTGTTCGTTCCTTGGCAGGATCGATGCGGCGCCGGCGGCGGGCCAAGGAGGCAAGTTTCGGCGCTATCCGCGACCTCATCCGCACGTGCCCTGACTGGCTTACAGGAACCTGACGGAAGGGAGCGGCCGGCCCGGGTGCTTTTTCGCTGGCCGAGATGCCCGGGATGGTGGAAGAGATCGACGATGCGGCGCGAGCCGCGCGGTGATACCGGAACATCCCGCGAGAAAATGCGATGCGCCTTCTGATCGTCGAAGACAATGCCGAGCTGTCGCGGCTGGTTGCCGGCGGGCTGTCGGCGGCTGGCTATGAGAGCGACATCGTCGGCAGCGCCGCCGAGGCGCGCGAAGCCGTGAGCAGCGTCAGCTATGCCGCGATGATCCTGGACCTCGGACTACCCGACGGCGATGGCCTGTCGGTGCTGCGCGAGCTGCGCCGGCAGATGGAGCCCTTGCCGGTTCTGGTGCTGACCGCGCGCGGCGGCTTGCAGGATCGCGTCAGCGGCCTGCGCAGCGGCGCCGACGACTATCTCGCAAAACCGTTCGCGATGGAGGAGCTGGTGGCGCGGCTGGAGGCGATCCTGCGCCGTCCGGGCCAGTTGCTCGGCCGCTCGCTGCGCCTCGCCAACCTCGTCTATGACACCGAAAGCCGCCAGATCTTCGTCGACGACCAGCCGCGCATCATCTCCGCGCGCGAGACCTCGGTGCTTGAGATCCTGCTGCGCCGGCAGGGGCGGGTGGTGCCGAAGAAGAACGTCGAGGACCACATCTTCGGGCTCGACGGCGAGGTCGCCTCCAACGCGGTCGAGGTCTACGTCTCGCGGCTGCGCAAGCAGCTCGCCGAGCATGGCGCCAAAGTTGTGATCCACACCATCCGTGGCGTCGGCTATCTCATGGCCGAGGAGAAATAGCGTGGCCCGGATCGGACCTCACGCCGGATTCCGCGCCGGGATCCGTGCGAGGTCGCCGACGTTCAAATCGTTGATCTGGCGCATCGTGTTCCTCCACATCGTGGCGGTCGCGGTGGTCGCGATCTTCCTGCCGCTGGTGCTGTTCTGGCTGCTCAATTCCGAGATCGACCAGCTGCATCGCGACGCCATGCGCGCGCAGGCCGAGGTGTTGGCCGAGCGCATCGTCGCCCAGCCCGACGGCCTGTTGACGTTCAACCTGCCGGACAGTCTCAAGGGCCTTTATTCGGAAGCCTATGGCCGCTACCAGTACGACATTCGCGATGCCGAAGGACAACTGCTGTTCTCGTCGCGGCGCAAGACCGGCACTGCCACGGCCGCACCGCCGCTCTCCGAGACGATTTCCGGCGCCGGTGTCACCCGCACCATTGACGGCAAGGTGATACGCATTCGCGTCGCGGAGGACCTCGGGCACCGCGACGTCATCATCGACGATATCGTGTCGAACTTCTTCCGGCGGGTCGGGTGGATCACCATTCCGATCCTGCTGGTCCTGCTCGCCATCGACATCATCATCTTTCGCCGCGCTGTCGCGCCGCTGTGGAAGGCCTCCGAGGAGGCGAGCAATATCGGCCCGGCGCGCACGGACATCCGCCTGCCGACGGAGCAGATCCCGCGCGAGATCATGCCGCTCGTCACCGCCGTCAACCAGGCGCTCGACCGCCTCGAGGATGGCTTTCGGGTGCAGCGGCAGTTCACCGCCGACGCCGCGCACCAATTGCGCACGCCGCTCGCGATCCTGCGCACGCGGATCGAGACGCTCGGCGACGGCGCTGCAAAGCAGGCGCTGCATGCGGATATCGAGGGCATGAGCCGCATCGTCGTGCAGCTGCTGGAGATCGCTGAACTCGACACGCTGGTGCTCGATCCCGGCGAGACCGCGGATTTGCGCGCGGTCTGCGCCGAGGTGGTTGGGTCGATCGCGCCGTTTGCGATCGCGCAGCACAAGGATATCGCGCTGAGGGGCACCGAGGCACCGGTACTGATCCACGGCAATTCCGTGATGCTCCAGCGCGCGATCTTCAACCTCGCCGAAAACGCCATCAAGTTCACGGCAAAGGACACGTCGGTCGATGTCGATGTGAGCGAGGACGGTGCGGTGCGCGTACGCGATTGCGGCCCGGGAGTTGCGGAAGCCGAGCGCGAATTGATCTTCCACCGCTTCTGGCGCGCCGACCGCCAGCGCAGCGACGGCGCCGGCCTCGGGCTTTCGATCGTGCGCGCCGTCGCGGATGATCACGCGGCGACGGTTGCGGTGGCGAATCTTCCGGGCGGCGGCGCGCAGTTCACGCTGCGCTTCAGGCTGGCGGATGGCGTGCAGCCAGCCGGCCCCAATTCGGCGGCCGGAGCGGAGGCAGGTTGAACCTGCGCCGTCTCGATGGCGCCGTGTGGTCGCCAGGCGTCCAACGGGTCTGCACCACTTCGTGCTCCGTCTTCCGATCACCGGCTATCGATCTAAGCCTAAAGTCGTAGGACCCGATGGCGCGGGAGCTGAGCATTTCCATCCCTCACATCGTGAGGGATGGAAATCGGACGAGACATGTTCCATGCTGGCCTCCAAGCCTCGGCAAGAAGGCCCACCGTCACAATCCATCAGGGTAGGAAATCATGAAAAGACGAGACTTCATCAAGGTCACCGGGCTTGGTGCGGCGGGTGTCGCCACGCTCGCCGCTCCAGCGATCGCGCAGACGACGCCCGAGATCAAATGGCGCATGCCGACGAGCTGGCCGAAATCACTCGATACGCTCTATGGCGGCGCCGAGATGATGGCCAAGATGGTCGCGGAAGCGACCGACAACAAATTCCAGATTCAGACATTTGCCGGCGGCGAGATCGTGCCGGGCCTTCAGGTGCTCGATGCCGTGCAGAACGGCACCTGCGAAATCGGCCACACTGCGTCCTACTATTATTTTGGCAAGGACCCGACCTTCACCTTCGGATCGGCGGTGCCGTTCGGACCGAACATGCGCATCAACCAGGCCTGGTACACACTCGGCGGCGGCAGGGACATCCTCAACGAGTTCTACAAGAAGTACAACGTCGTCTCGCTGCTTGCCGGCAATACCGGCTGTCAGATGGGTGGCTGGTTCCGCAAGGAGGTCAAGACTCCCCAGGACTTCAGCGGATTGAAATTCCGCATCGGGGGCTTCGCCGGAAAAGTGATGGCCAAACTCGGCGCGGTGCCGCAGCAGATCGCCGGAGGCGACATTTATCCGGCGCTGGAGAAGGGCACCATCGACGCTGCCGAATGGGTCGGACCTTATGACGACGAGAAGCTCGGCTTCGTCAAGGTCGCGCCGCATTATTACTTCCCGGGCTGGTGGGAAGGCGGGCCCATGCTTCTCGCCTTCGTCAACCAGGACAAGTGGAACGCGCTGCCGAAGCACTATCAGAGCATCCTCGAGCAGGCGGGGCACTATGCCAACAACTGGATGATGGCGAAGTACGACCAGGCCAATCCACCGGCGTTGCGGCGCCTGCTCGCGGCCGGCGCCAAGCTGCATCCGTTCTCGCCCGAGGTCATGCAGGCCTGCTTCAAGGCGTCAAAGGAGCTGCACACCGAAGTCTCGGCCAGCAATCCGGACTTCAAGAAGGTCTACGAATCGCTGACCGCGTTCTCGAACAACGGATATCAGTGGTTCCAGGTCGCCGAAGTCGGCTACGACAACTTCATGGCGCGCAACTCGCAGAGCTGATTGCGAGCCACGATCGGCCCAAACGAAAAAACCCGGAGCGAAAGCTCCGGGTTCTTTTTTGCGGGCGGGCCGGGCGCTATTGCTTCGGCTGGCCGAAGTCGAGCGGCGGCAGATCGATCTGGGGAATGTCGATCTTGATGCTGTTGGGATCGACGGTGGACTGCACGCCCTTGTAGTGCATCACCATCGAAGGGAACATGATCACGAGCAGCACCATGATCATCTGGATCACAACGAACGGCACCGCACCCCAATAGATCTGTCCCGTCGTGACCGGCTCCATGCGCTTGCCCGTGACGCGATCGGTATAGCGCTCCTTCGGCGCGACCGAGCGCAAATAGAACAGCGCAAATCCGAATGGCGGGTGCATGAATGACGTCTGCATGTTGACGCCGAGGATGACGCCGAACCAGATCAGGTCGATGCCGAGATGCTCGGCAGCGGGCCCGAGCAGCGGGATCACGATGAAGGCGAGTTCGAAGAAATCGAGGAAGAACGCCAACACGAACACGAAGGCATTGACGAAGATCAGGAAGCCGACCTGGCCGCCCGGCAGGGAGGTCAGCAGGTGCTCGACCCAGACGTGGCCGCTGACACCGTAGAAGGTGAGCGAGAACACGCGTGCCCCGACCAGGATGAAGACGACGAACGCGGACAGCTTCGCCGTTGATTCGGTGGCCTGACGGATCAGGTCCCAGGTCAGCCGCCGCTTCGCGGCTCCGAGAATGAGGGCGCCGGCTGCACCCATGGCGCCGCCTTCGGTGGGCGTCGCGACACCGATGAAGATCGTGCCCAGCACCAGGAAGATCAGGAACAGCGGCGGCACCATGACGAAGGTGGTCTGTTGCGCCATCTTCGAGAGGAAACGGAAGCCCGTCAGCTTGTCGAGGACCCAGTTCGCGATGGCGACGAAGAACGCGAAGAGGATGCCGAAGAACATGCTGAGCACGACGAAGTCGGCGCCGTGTGTCTCCGAGTTCCGCATCATGAACCAGCCGAAGACGCAGCTCGCCAGGAACAGCACGCCGAGCGACTTGAGTCCGCGGTCGCCGCTCTCCTCGCGGAAACCGATCGCTTCCTTCGGCAGGCCCGGGGCGGCGTTCGGGAAAATCATGGTCACGAGGAACGCGTAACTTGCATAGAGGCCGGCGAGCACCAGGCCCGGAATGAACGCGCCCTCGTACATGTCGCCGACCGACTTGCCGAGCTGGTCGGCCATCACGATCAGGACGAGCGACGGCGGAATGATCTGCGCCAGCGTGCCGGAGGCCGCGATGATGCCGGTCGCTACGCGGCGGTCGTAGCCGTAGCGCAGCATGATCGGCAGCGAGATCAGGCCCATCGAGATCACCGAAGCCGCCACGACGCCGGTCGTCGCCGCGAGAAGGGCGCCGACGAACACCACCGCGTAGGCGAGGCCGCCGCGGATGGTGCCGAACAACTGGCCGATGGTGTCGAGCAGATCCTCGGCCATGCCGGAGCGCTCGAGCACCAGTCCCATGAAGGTGAAGAAGGGAATGGCGAGCAGGGTGTCGTTGTTCATGACGCCATAGACGCGCTCGGGCAGGGCCTGGAGAAAGTCCGGGTGGAATTGCCCGAGCTCGACGCCGATGATTGCGAAGAAGAGGCCGACGGCGCCGAGCGAAAATGCCGCCGGATAGCCGAGCAGCAGCACGACGACGAGCGTCCCGAACATGATGGGCGCCAGATTGGCGATGATAAACGCAGTCATGACTTCCCCCTAAACCGTCGCCAGCGGCTACTTCTTTTCGATCGCTTCAACGAGGTGCTCGACCTCGGCCTCTAGTGCGGATACCTGCGACTCGTGAGGGTCCGGGATCATGCCGCGCATGATTGCAATTCGTTTGATCAGCTCGGAGATGCCTTGGACGAGCAGGAGGGCGAAGCCGATCATGATCAGGGCTTTTGCCGGCCATTGCGGCAGGCCGCCGGCATTACCGGATTGCTCGTTGATCTGGAGCGAGCGCAGGAAGAACGGTATCCCGGTCACGATCATGACAATGGTCAGCGGGATCAGGAAGAAGATGTGCCCGATGATGTCGATGATGTTGCGAGCCCGCTTCGGCATCATGCTGTTGAAGATGTCGATCCGGATGTGCTCGTTGTCGAGCAGCGTCCAGGACGCGCACAGCAGGAACACGATGCTGAAAAGCACCCATTGCAGCTCGAGCCACGAGTTGGAGGACGTGTCCAACGTCTTCCGAATGATCGCATTCACCGCCGAGATGACGACGGCGAGCAGGATCAGCCAAGCCAAACGCTTGCCCGTCCAACGTGTGAACGCGTCAATTCCATTGCTCAGCTTCAGGAGCGCTTGCAAGATTAGTCCTCCCCGATTTGCCCCGGCCGTCTTGACTGCGCCGAGTGGCGCGTTGGCTTGTCTCGCCGCGCAGGCATGAGGCAGCCGCACCAAACCAGCGAGTTTGCCGCCAGTCAATTGGAAGTTTGTTGATAGTTAAGGGGAATAAGCCGCGGCCGGGCAGCCGATGCTAGCCGCCGGTGACGCTCATGTGCCTGCTGACGCTGGGGCGGTCGTGGCGGCGGTCGATGATGAAATCGTGCCCCTTGGGCTTCAGCCCAATGGCCCGGTCGATCGCATCCGCAAGCAGCGAATCGTCGTCCGATGCACGCAGAGGTTTGCGCAAATCGGAGGCATCCTCGTGGCCGAGGCAGGTGTGCAACGTTCCCGTGCAGGTGACGCGCACGCGGTTGCAGGATTCGCAGAAATTATGGGTCATCGGGGTGATGAAGCCGAGCTTGCCGCCGGTCTCGGCAACGCTGACATAGCGCGCCGGCCCGCCGGTGCTCTCGGCCAGATCCGTCAGCGTGAACTGCTGGGCGAGGCGCGCGCGCACCAGCGACAGCGGCAGGTATTGATCGATTCGTCCCGATCCGATCTCGCCCATCGGCATGACCTCGATCAGCGTCAGCCCCATGCCCTTGCCGTGGGCCCAGCGCATCAGGTCGGGAAGTTCGTCCTCGTTGAGGTTCTTCAGCGCCACCGCGTTGATCTTGACCGCGAGGCCCGCAGCGCGTGCCGCCTCGATGCCTTCCAGCACCTTGTCGATCTCGCCCCAGCGGGTGATCTCGCGAAACTTCTGCGGGTCGAGCGTGTCGAGCGAGATGTTGATGCGGCGGACGCCGCAATCGGCGAGCTCGCTTGCGTGTTTCGCAAGCTGGGTGCCGTTGGTGGTCAGCGTCAGTTCGCTCAACGCGCCGCTCTTGAGATGCCGCGACAGCGAGCGCACCAGCGTCATCACGTTGCGGCGGACCAGCGGTTCGCCGCCGGTGAGCCGCAGCTTCTTCACGCCCTTGGCGATGAAGGCCGAGCACAACCGATCGAGTTCCTCCAGTGTCAGCAGATCCGCCTTAGGCAGGAACGTCATGTCTTCTGACATGCAGTAGAAGCAGCGCAGGTCGCAGCGGTCGGTGACGGAGACGCGCAAATACGAGATGGTCCGTCCGAACGGATCGGTCATCGCGCTCGACAGCGCGGTGCGGGGGCTCGCGGAAAGTCCGTTCATACCAAAATGCCTTGTCACTTGCGGCAACGCGAGCAGCTTTTGCTTCAGCGGTGTCCTGGAAGCAATCTAAGCATCGAACGCGTCAGAGACAATTGGGGGGATGACGGAGGTCAGCGCTTGCCTGTATTCGGATCGGGGAACGGCGAGGCCGCGGCCGGCGCGGCAGCAGCAGGGGCAGCGGCGGGCGCCGCCGGTTTCGGCTTCTTCGGCCGGTGCGGCTTGCGGACCGGTTTCGGCGGAAGTGCCGGCTGGAGCTCCGCGAAAACCAGGTTGGGGTCGGTGGTGACCGAGGCGGGCGTCGTGAAGTCGCCGGGATTCCTGATGACGTTCACCGGCACGCTCACCGGCTGGTGTTTTGGCAGCGCGAAAGCGACTGTGAAGGGGGCCTCGGGGGCAGGAACCGAGACGGTGCAGGGGGTCTTGCAGCCTCCACCCAGTGAGGTCGTGGCGTCAGCACCCGGAGGATTGGATTCGAGCCGGACCTGGACGCTCGGCGGGGCCGATTTGAACATGTCCCAGGACATCGAAGACATCGAGGAGCAGCCGGCAAGGCTTGTTGCCCCGAGGACGCTTACTCCAGCTAACGCAAACGAGATGACACGACGCATGACATCCACCTAGTGCGACGAACCGCCACATCCCCGGACGAACTTAGGAGCGTCGTTCCGAACGAGCAACCGGCGGGCCGCGCATAGTTAGCAGATGGTTAACGCGGGATTCCGCGCAATAACCAAGAGATGTCAATTACTTGAGATCTGCGTGCGCAGTCATCAGGCTGCTGGCGGCGGCCGGCAGGTCGCGCATGTGATGGATCAGCCGGTCCGGCTTCAGCTCGGCGATCGGCACGTCCGTATAGCCGAAGCTCACTCCGACGACGGGAACTCCGGCGCGCCGGGCCACGCCGACATCGGGTCCGGCGTCGCCGACCATGATGCTGGCTTTGACCTCGCCGCCGGCCCGCGCCACCGTTTCGCGGAAAATGGTGGGATCGGGCTTCTGGACGCCAAAAGTGTCGGCGCCGCAGATCGCGGCGAAGCGCCGGCTCAGGTCCAGCTGGTCCAGCAGGCGCTTCGACAGCCATTCGAGCTTGTTGGTGCAGACCGCGAGGCGATGGCCCTGGGCCGCAAAATGGTCGAGTGCGGCCTCCAACCCCTCGAAGGGGCGGGATTCGACGGCGATATTGTCGGCGTAATAGGCGATGAAATCGGCCGTCATACGGTCCATGTCGGCAACCGTGACGCTGCGGCCCTCGGCCTCCAGCCCCCGCTCGATCAGCTTGCGGGCGCCGGCGCCGATCATGTTGCGGGCCGAGGCCATCGGCACTGGCGGCAGCCCTTCGCGGTCGAGCACGTAATTGAGCGCGGTGATCAGGTCGGGCGCCGTATCCACAAGCGTGCCGTCGAGATCGAAGACGATGGTGTGGGAGGGGGTCATGGTCCAGCGCTACCGGCCCGGCCCCGCCCGCGCAAGGGCCGAAGCCATAAGATCACCTTATAAGGCGGGCCCGGAGGCCTGTTCCCCCAGACCCTGTTCTCCGAGGGAAAACGAGGCTACACAGGCCGCCGCAAGCCTATCCGGCAGCACACTCGTCATTCAGGGACGGCGCAAACGTGAACATGGACCAATTGAAGCGGCAGGCTGCGGCGCGCGCCCTCGAGGACGTCCGAGACGGCATGCAGCTCGGGCTCGGCACCGGCTCGACCGCGAAACACTTCGTCGAGCTGCTCGGCGAGCGGGTCCGCGCCGGACTGAAAGTGATCGGCGTGCCGACCTCCGAGGCGACGCGCCTCGATGCAATCCGCTGCGGCGTGCCGCTGACCACGCTGGACGAGATCGACCATCTCGACATCACAATCGACGGCGCCGACGAGATCGATCCCGAGCTCAATCTGATTAAGGGCGGCGGCGGAGCGCTGTTGCGCGAGAAGATCGTGGCGGCCGCCTCGGATCGCATGATCGTGATTGCCGACGACACCAAATGGGTGCCGACACTCGGCCGCTTTCCGCTGCCGGTCGAAGTTATTCCGTTCGGGCTAGGCGCAACGCGACGCGCGATCGAGAAGGCGTTTGCGGAATGCGGCGTTTCCGGGCAGATGGCGGTCCGCAACGGCAAGGACGGCCACGTTTTCGTCACTGATGGCGGCCACTGGATCGTCGATGCCCAGCTCGAAAAGATTGAGGATCCCGCCCGCCTCGCCACGGCGTTGAGCGCGATCCCCGGCGTCGTCGAGCATGGTTTGTTCATCGGCTTGGCCAGCTCGGCTGTTTTGGCGGGTGGCGAGGGAATTCGCGTGATTGAACGGCGAAAGCCGAAGGGAGACTAGGAATGAAGAGCGTTTGGAAATTGTTGCCCGTCGCGACCCTCGCTGTGGGACTGGCTCTCTCGGTCGCCCCGGCCGGGGCCCAGCAGCCAGCGGCGCCGAAATCGTCGCCGGCGGCCATCGCGGCCGCCAAGGAAATCCTGGCGATCAAGAACGCCAGTGCGATGTACGCGAACGCCGTGCCCGGCCTGGTCGAGAAGACCAAGATCGCGCTGATCCAGCAGAACCTCAACTACCAGAAGGACCTCACCGAGGTCGCCCAGGTCGTCGCCCAGCAGCTCAAGGGCCGCGAGAGCGAAATCGGCGAAGGCATGGCGCAGGTCTATGCCAGCGAGTTCACCGAGCAGGAGTTGAAGGATCTCGTCACCTTCTACAAGTCGCCGCTGGGCAAGAAGCTGATCGAGGCCGAGCCGCGCGCCATCGGGCTGAGCATGGCCTTCATGAACTCCTGGGCCCAGAACTTCTCCGAGACCGTGATGGGCAACTTCCGCGCCGAGATGCGCAAGCGTGGCAAGGAGATATGACAGTCCCTATCTGATCAGAATCCGGATCATGTTCTGAAAGAGGTCGGAGTGGACAATGGCTGAATTCGACGTCGACCTCTTTGTCATCGGTGGCGGTTCGGGCGGCGTGCGTGCCGCCCGCATCGCGGCCGGTTACGGCGCCCGCGTGATGATCGCGGAAGAGTACCGCATGGGCGGGACCTGCGTGATCCGCGGCTGCGTGCCGAAGAAGCTGTTCGTCATCGGCTCGCATTTCCGCCATGAGATCGAGGACGCCGCCGGTTTCGGCTGGACCGTTCCACCTGCGACCTTCGACTGGCCGACGCTGATCGCCAACAAGGACAAGGAGATCGCGCGTCTGGAGGCGGCTTACACCGCCAATGTCGAAAAGTCGGGCGCGCAAATCGTCAAGAGCCGCGCGGTGATCGAGGACAAGCACACCGTTCGCCTGCTCGAGAACGACCGGAAGATCACCGCAAAATACATTTTGATCGCCACCGGCGGCGCGCCCAATCACGGCGCTCCGATTCCCGGCATCGAGCACGTGATCTCCTCCAACGAGGCGTTTCACCTGGCCAAGCTGCCGAAGCGGATCGTGATCCAGGGCGGCGGCTACATCGCGCTGGAGTTCGCCGGCATCTTCGCTGGCTTCGGCTCCGACGTCACCGTCATCTATCGCGGCGACAACATTCTTCGCGGCTTTGACGAGGACGTTCGCGCCCACGTCCGCGCCGAGATGGAGAAGCAGGGCATCACCATCCTCACCGGCTGCACGGTGGCGAAGGTCGATCGGCACGGTGAGGAATTCACCACGCATCTGTCGAACGGATCGAGCCTCGCCTCCGACCAGGTGATGTTCGCGATCGGCCGCCATCCGGCGGTGGCCAATCTCGGCCTGGAGAAGGCCGGCGTCGCCATCAACCCGCGGAACGGCGGCATCGCGGTCGACCATTTCTCGAAGAGTTCGGTCGACAGCATCTATGCGATCGGCGACGTCACCCACCGCTTCAACCTGACGCCGGTCGCGATCCGCGAGGGCCATGCGTTCGCCGACACCGTGTTCGGCAAGCGCGAGGTGCAGGTGGATCACGCCAACATCCCGACCGCCGTGTTCTCGCAGCCGGAGGTCGGCACCGTCGGCCTCACCGAGACCGAGGCCCGGGCGCAATTCAGCCACGTCGACATCTACAAGACCACGTTCCGTCCCATCAAGGCGACGATGTCGGGCCGCGATACCCGCGTGCTGATGAAGCTCGTCGTCGACGGTTCAACGGATCGCGTGCTCGGCTGTCACATCGTCGGCGATGCCGCGGCGGAGATCACGCAGGCGGTCGCGATTGCGGTGAAGATGAAGGCGACCAAGGCCGATTTCGATGCGACGATCGCGCTGCATCCGACCGCGGCCGAAGAGCTCGTCACCATGCGCATCCCGACCGCACGCCACGTCCGCCAGGCGGCGGAGTAGCCCGCTCAGCCGTAGAGGTAGCCCACCGGCTTGCCCTCGGTCCGCAGGGGACGGATGTCCCTCTGCGTGATGATCTGACCGGCGAGGCCGTCGATCTCGTCGCGCTGTGTCGGCGTCCAGCTGCGAAGATCGTTCATGCCTTTCAGAAGGCCGAGCCGCAGGACCTGCGTGTTCTCGCCGACACCGACGAGGCTTGTGGCGTTCTTCCCCGCCGTCACCACGTCGCCGGCCGCGAGCTCAAAGGTCTCGCCAGTCTTGTTCCTGAATTCGGCCGTGCCGCGTATGACGCGGTAGATCACGACCTCACCCTTGGCGAAACAGGCGGCGTCCGCTGCTGCCAACGTGCTCTTGGGCAGGAGCGATTGGCCGCGCGGATCGGTTGCGATGATGTGGCCGGTGACGAGATGGCCGCTCGGCACTTCGATGCCGATGTCGCGCACATAGACCGGCATGGATGATTTGACCGGGCCGTCGGTGAGCGGCTTGAACAGCGCATCCAGCGCCAGCGGGTCCTGAAGCCAAAAGCCTGCGTCCGCAGGGCGATCATGCAGGGAGTGGCTCCATGCCACCCGTGGTGTCTCGTCTTCGTTGATCTGATCCGGGCCGACAATGGTCGGATTTGGAAAGGTCGTCGGATCGGTGATGAAGGCTTCGAGGAATTTGCCGGAATAGCCCATGGAAATCGGATCCGGCGCCACCGTTTGTGGCGTCTTCAAATTCTCTTCGGTCGACAATCCCGACCAGGTGTAGAACAGCTGGCGGTGCACGATCGCGCTTTGCAGCATCACCGCGCCGGGACCGACATTGTAGAAGCGCCCGTCATAATCGAACGTGAACGCGCCCGAGGTGACCAACACGAGCTGAAAGCCGCCCGGCGGCAGATGAAGATGGAAATCTGTGGGACCGGTGTCGGGCAGATAGATCGGCAGATTGGTCGCGACTTCGTGCAGCAGGAAGGTTTCGTTGTTGGCGTGGAAACCCTCGTTGGCGCGATTGTAGAGGGCTTGCGGCCGGTACGTCGCCTCGAACTTCGCATTCCGGTCGCGGTCGATCGCCACGAAATCCTGAGCGTTGAGGCGAAGGGGCGCGCCGTCCGGGCGGGTGAGGCCGGTGATTTTGAGATCGCCGGCGGCATGCACGTTCATGGCATTCTCCGATTCTGGGCCGCTCACCCCGTCTCTCGGCGCACGCATCTTGCTGCTCCAATCGGGAGAGCAGGGGATCAGGCCTGATGCTGCCCTGCGAATTTTGGGCCAGTCGAGGCGCCGCGCGGCACCGAGGCTTTGCCACCCGCCGCCACGCGAAGAAAAATCGAGGTTGCACCTGAGGTTAGATGACAAGCTTCGTCAGCCTGCATGGCCATGTTCGCCCCGTCTGCAAACCCGGCGACGAGAGGTGTCTTGTCTAATTTGTCGGCATTCTGGCGCGGACGTGCAGCCGTGCCGATCAGGAGAAGTCGGCGTCCGGGTGTCTGAAGCCGTTCATTCGAAAGATCGACGGACGATCCGCTCGGGCTTGCCGTATGGGCTGTCAGCCCACTTCGCCATGTCCGCTGCACGCGCCTCGATGAGCTCGCACCACAGGCAGCTGAGCTCCGCGAGCCCTTTGGCAGAGAGCATCGGAATGAGACCATGGCCGCAGCCGGCGCAACATTTGATGCGATTCATGGTTCTCTCCGCGACCTTCCGGATTCAGGACCGACATTGTCGCTCCCGAAGCTTGCGCGGACGCTATGAGGGCGCGGCGACGCCTGCGGCCGGGGTGCTCGTCCCCGAGATCGTCGCGTCTGCGATCCAGCGCGACACGGCGGCGATGTCCTCCGCATTGTCGCGGAAGGCGCGAAGCTGGAATTCAGCCGAGCTGCCTCGTTCCACGATGGTGCGGCAGTGTTCGACCTCGGCGGCGCAGTTCAGCGCGCCGGCGTCTTCGGCGATGTCCCCGATCACGCGGGAGAGCAGCTCGGAGATCTCGACCGGCCCGTCCTTCGAGGCAAAGATGCAATCGGTGCCGTAGCGCTGGGCGCGCCATTTGTTCTCCACCGCGATCGCGCGTTCGACCGCGGTGACCTCTTTCGACAGATGAGGCCGTAGATAGAGATAGCGGGTCAGGCAGCGATAGAGCGAGGCAATGGCAACGGCGTCGTCGACGAAGGTGCAGGTATCGGGCGCACGCAGCTCGAGGGTCGGGTGCTTCATGGAAGGGCGCATGGCCCACCAGATGTGGCTTTCATCGGGGATCACGCCGGAGCGCTGCAACGCGCCGACATATTCGTCGTAATCCTGCCTGCTCTCGAACAATTCGGGCAGGCCGGTGCGCGGCAGCTCGGAATAGGCGGCGAGCCGGTAGCCCTTCAGTCCGGTCTTGTGTGAATTCCAGAACGGCGAGGAGGCCGACAGGGCGATGAACAACGGCAGATGCGGCAGCATCGCTCGCATTACCGCCATGCGCTTTTCGGGATCGGGCAGCTGGACGTGCACGTGCATGCCGCACATCAGGTTGCGGTGGCCGATGCTGCGCAAATCCTCGATCATCTCCTCGTAGCGCGGCTTCGGGCTTGGTTGCGACATGCGCCAGACCGCGGTCGGATGCGTGCCGCAGGCCATGATCACGAAGCCGTATTGTGCCGCGACGTTCGCGACCTCGCGGCGCAGGAAGCGAAGCTCTTCGCGCGCGTCGGCGACGTCGATATGAACGTTGGTGGCGACCTCGAGTTGGGACTGCAACATCTCTCGCATCGCCTGACCCCCAGTCGACCAGTTCGCAGATTCGAAAAGCTCATTGGGGGTCTGGATCGCGACCTCCAGGCTGCGGCGATCGGCGAGGAAGTATTCCTCCTCGATGCCGAACGAATATTCCGCGGCCTTGCCGCGTCCTCCAGCCGAGCGAATGACGAGGTGCTGCTTGTCTTCCGATGAATCAAGCCGCAGCAGTTTCAAAACGTCTGAAGCAAATGTCATCGTGCCACCCGGCCAAGGTATTTACCTGCGGGCGATAATCCTTCTAACCGGGGCGGGTTCCGCGTCGGCCCCACCGGAAATTGCAAGGTCGAACGGAACAATTTTCACGCTCTCTGACGCGCGCGCGACCAGAGCGTGATTCGCGGGCACTTCCGTCCAGTCCGTTTCCTTGTCGAACGGCTCGGACACGACGATGACCTGGCCGCCAGCCTCGCGGAAATACAGCGTGTTGGCGGCATCGTTGACCGCAACCCGGAAGGCATAGAGATCCCGGCCATTGGCGATGGCGCTGGTGAAGCGTAGCCGCTCACGAAGCTCGCCTTCGTTGACGAGGCCGACGAGGGCTTGCAGCACGCGACGCGTTGCGCCGAGCGGATCGGCGTCGAGACCCGCGCCCATCATGGCGAGAAAGACAGCTTCCGAATCGGTCGTGCCTGTCCGTGAGGGGTAGTAGGCGTCGGGGATCAGCGCCTCGACCTTACGCCGCAGGCGATTCCAGCTTCCGACGAAACCATTGTGCATGAACATCCACTGGCCGCAGGCAAAGGGATGACAGTTCTGCCGGGTGACCGCCGTGCCGGTGGCGGCACGCACGTGAGCGAAGAACAGATGCGAGCGCAGATGGCGGCAGAGGTAGCGGAGATTCTCGTCCGACCAGGCGGGGCGTGTTTCACGATAAAGACCAGGCTCCGGATGCTCGCCGTACCAGCCGAGACCAAAGCCGTCGCCATTCGAGCCGGCCGTCGACTGAAGCGAGCGGATGCTTTGCGCAATCAGCGAATGCTCGGGCTCGGTGACGTAGGGTTCGAAGGACGTCGTCTCGCCCCGGTATGCGATCCAGCGGCACATAGGAATCCTGTCAGGAGATGCTTGCTGAAATGTATCAACCAACCTGACAGGACGATGGTTCCCGACGCGAGTGTCGGGAACCAAGTGGTCACTACACCGGAACCGGAATCAACGGCGCGACTTCCCGATCGTGTGCGCTCTCGCTTGCTGCGAGTCCTTGTGCGACGCCGACACGGTCGGCCTCGGGACGGTTCTGGCTCATCTTGCGCTTGCCTTCGAACCGCACGACGGGAATGCGCACGCCGACGATTCCGCGCAGCTGCGCTGCGATGAAATCTTCGGGGGCATCAGTAACGGCCCACGGCTTGGCGCGTGATCCTTCATGCCTGTTCGTGAGCCGCGTCACGGCATCGAGCAGGCGCTCAGGCTCCTGGAAGAATTCAACCGGGCCGTAAGCATGGACCGCGACGTAGTTCCAGGTCGGCACGACCTTTTCGGTCTCCTGCTTTGTCGCGTACCAGGACGGCGTCACATAGGCGTCGGGACCGCTGAAGATTGCCAGCGCATCTCCGATCGGCGGCAGTTTCCATTGCGGGTTGGCTTTCGCCACATGTCCGTACAGCACGCCGTGCTCGCCTTCGCTCTCGTCGAGAAAGAGCGGCAGCGGCGTGGCGACCGGGCCTTCGCTGGTGGCCGTGACCAGACTGGCGAGCCGGGCGCCGCGAATGGTCGCCCGGATGCTCTCGATGTCGTCTTTGAAGGCAGGAGGGATGTACATGGTATCTCCGGTGTCGATCTGGAGATAGCCGGAATCTGGCCTATAAGAAACTGCCAGTTATCGTCTGTTTGATCAGTCCAGTTCGGCGACGGCCTGTGCAAGAAGCCTGCAGCCGCGCTCGATCTGTGCGACCTCCAGCGCCGAATAGCCCATGACGAGGCCGACTATCTTCCTCGGTCGGCGAGGTCCGACGAACAGTGCCGAGACGGGATAGATGCCGAGGCCCTTGGCATGGGCCGCCTTGATCAACGCGTCCTCACGCTTCTGCGGCAGATCATCGAACCACGCCACGATGTGCAGGCCTGCGGCCGTGCCCTCGATCCGGACGCGATTCCCGAACCGGCGGCGGAGCGCGTCGAGCAGCGCCCCCTGGCGTTCGGCGTTGCGCCGGCGCACGCGCCTGATGTGGCCGTCATAGGCGCCGCTTTCGAGCATCGAAGCGAGAGCGTCCTGTTCGATCAGCGGCGTGTGCCGGTCCATGATCTGCTTAGCGGCGGCGAACAGGGATCGCAGGGCGGTGGGCACCACCAGATAGCCGATCCGCAAGGTGGGGGAGAGCGTCTTGGAGACGGTGCCGAGATAGATCACGTTGTCGCCGCCTTCCAGCGTATGCAGCGGCGGGATCGGCTTGGTGTCGTAGCGATACTCGCTGTCGTAATCGTCCTCGATCACGTAGGCGTCGTTTGCCCTGGCCCAGGCGAGCAATTGGTGCCGGCGTCCGATCGGCATGACGCCGCCGAGCGGATATTGGTGCGACGGCGTGACATAGGCGAGGCGGGCTTCGACGCCATCGAGCCGCGTGGTCTCCAGTCCATCCGCATCGACCGGGATCGGGCTCGTCTCGGCGCCCGTCGCTGCGAAAGTATGCCGCGCCATCTGATAGCCGGGATCCTCCATCACGAAGCGGTCGCCGGCGTCGAGCAGCAGGCGGGCGCAGATGTCGAGGCCCTGCTGCGAGCCGTTCACGACGACGATCTGATCGACCTCGCAGCGGACGCTGCGCGACCGCCAGAGATAGCCCTGAAGCGCGGTCCGCAGCCGCAGCGCGCCGCAGGGATCGTCATAGGCCAGCCGCTCGGGCTTGCGCGCCATCGCGGCAGTCACGGCCTTCTTCCATGCCAGCACCGGGAAATCCGACGGCGCGAGCTCGCCATAGCGGAAGTTCGCGACGAGCCCGCGCGGCGGCTCGGTCCAGCGCGGCGGGTCCTGAAGCAATCGCTCACCGAACGCAGACAGCCGCACCTTCCGCGCCGATGGCTGCGACACTACGCGCGTGCGTCCCCGTTCGACGACGGCGCGGGCCACACGCGGCCGCGCACCATGGCGTGTCTCGATGAAGCCTTCGGCGGCGAGCTGTTCGTAGGCGACCGTGACGGTCGAGCGCGCCACGCCCATCTCGCCGGCCAGCGCGCGGGAGGACGGCAGCAACCCGTTGATCCCGTACACCTGCGCCACGATCTGATCTCTCAGGGCCTCGTAGATCTGGCGCGCGCCCATGCGGTCGGCACGGGGGGCGGGTTTGGTCTTCATCTGGATCATCCACATTCCGAGCCGGCATTCGCCCGAGCGGACCATGTCGGAATGTGGTTCTAATCCCGTTCGCCGAGAGTTTCGACGTAAGCCTTGCCGTAGGGATGAAAATGCTCCTTGCGGCCCTGGTCCCACAACGCAAGGAGGCCGGGGCGCCACCTCGCATGACAGGTCTCCACTTTTATAGATCAATCACGACGTCGTTGCGGGGGCGTGAGCAGCAGATCAGGACATTGCCGTCCGCCGGCGGATCGAGCGGATCCGGCGCATAGTCGACCGCCCCCGCGATCAATCCGCTCTCGCAATTGTGGCAGACGCCGGTCCGGCACGACCAGCGCACGGGGACATCGCAGGCTTCGGCCAGCTCCAGCAGGCTGGCGTAGGATGGCCCCCAGCAGACATTGAGGCCGCTGCGGGCGAACGAAACCACAGGGCCGGGGCCGGGAGCGCCGACCGGCGGGTGCACTCGCTTCTGCGGGGAGGACGCTATGCCGGGCGTCAAGGATGGTCCGGCGCCGAACAATTCGGTGTGGATGCGATCCGGTGCGATGCCCAACGTGGTGAGGCCAGCTTTCAGATCGCTCATGAAGGCTGCTGGTCCGCACAGATAGAAATCGCCGTCACGCGGCACGCTCAGACTCTGGAGCAGGCGTGCGTCGAGATGTCCGGCTGTATCGAACTCCACATTGAGACGATCGCCCGGGTCAGGCGCGCTGTAGCAGACGTGGCTACGGTGATGAGAGAGCCCACTTAGCAATTCGCGCGCCTCGGCGGCGAACGCCTGTTCGCGGCCGTTGCGGGCGCCATGCAGCCACCACACGACCTGCGTCGTCGCTTCCGCCGCGAGCGCGTGGAGCATTGCGAGCACCGGGGTGACGCCGATGCCGGCGCTCAGCAGGACGACGGGCCGGGCCCCTGGTCGAAGCGTGAAACTGCCGCGCGGCGCACCGAGCTGCACGGCAGCGCCGGCCAGCAGCTCGTCGGCGATGTAGCGGCTGGCGGCGCCGTGCGCTTCGCGCTTGATGCTGATGCGATAGGACGTTGCATCGGAGCCGCTCGACAGCGAATAGCTGCGCGTCATCGCCTGCGCAGCGGAAGGCTCGAGCCTGATGACGACGTATTGACCGGGCAGCGCGGTCGCCACGGGATGTCCGTCGGCAGGTTCGAGGATCAGCGACGTCACGTTGCCGCTTTCCGCGATCTTGCGCGCTACGCGAAAGGAGCGGAATCCGCGCCAGGCCGGAGCTGGGCTCGACGCCGGCCCAAGCCCCGCGTTTCCCGCGGTCTTGTTGTCCTTCTGCTGCTCGAGCAGCGCCTCGAAGGAACGCTGCCAGCCGCGGCTCAGCGCGGGAATCCGCAGCGCGCGCTCCAGGCGTTCGCGCGGATGCGGCGGCGTGTAAAGCAGCGCATTGATCTCGAACACGCTCATGCGCTCGGGTCCCACGGCGATCCGCGTGATCTCGTCGCCGGCTTCGACGTCGCCTTCCTCGATCACACGGAAATAGAATCCGGGCCGGCCGTGCCTGACCAGCAGCGCAGCCATGTCCGGCTCGTCCATGCGAATGCCGAGCCGGTAGCAGGTGACGCGCGGCTGCGTCACTTCGAACAGCGCGGAGCCGATCCTGTAGCGGTCTCCGATGCACACGTTGGTGTCGGCGAGGCCCTCAACCGTAAAGTTCTCACCGAACTGGCCATGAACGAGGTTCGATCGACCCAAATGCTCCTGCCAATATCGATAGGAATCGTCCTGATAGACGAATACGGCACGATGTTCGCCGCCATGGCCGGCCGTATCGCCCTGGCCGTCGCCATCGATGTTGAGCCGGCGCACCCTGCGCGGGCCTGTGACCTGCGCCTTCCAGATGCCGGTGTGGACGGTCCGACCCTGCCAGGCGACGTTGCGCGGCAGACCGACATTGACCGAAAGCAGACGTGCCATTGCGGGTTCCCCAATCACTGCGCGGCTCTGCACCATCCTTGCATCCGGAGGGCCTTTTTGGCTCGTTAGTCTTTGTTAGAGGTTGCGAGCAAGTCTTGTCACCGGCTGCCTGCGCGCCAATCTGAAATGGCGTAACGAGGACGCAGTCGGGACAACGGGAGATCACGATGGATGATCAGGGCAAGCTGGCCGCGCTTCAGCGCCATTGGATCGCTTCGGATGCGAACGATTTCGAGGCCGAGCACGACATCTATCGCGAGGACGCGGTGCTCGACTATCCGCAGTCCGGCGAGCGGATCCGCGGTCGCAGCAACATCCAGCAGAGCCGGTTCGTGCAGCCGAGCAAGAAGCGCTTCACGGTTCGGCGGATCGTCGGCGCTAACGATCTCTGGGTGAGCGAGTTCGTGCTGACCTATGACGCTGTGCCGTCTTACGTCGTGAGCATCATGGAATTCCGCGACGGCCTGGTGGCGCACGAGACGCAATATTTCGGCGACAGGTTCGAGCCGTCGCCCTCGCGGGCGAATCTTGTCGAGCGGACGGGGTAGGCTGAGCGCTCCGCACTCCGCTGTCATTCCCCGCGCAGGCGGGGAATCCAGTACGCTGCGGCTTCTCGACAAACTACGGACGTCTCGGAGTACTGGATCGCCCGCCTGCGGGCGATGACAGCAAAAGACATGATCGCAGGTGCGGAGCACGCAGAACTGCTTAGCCAATGTGGCAACACGGAACCCGATGCGGCGGCTAGTCGCAGTCGCGTCGTCTTGATTCCGACGGCCCCACCTTTATGTGTAAAAGGAACAAGAATCCGGGCCCCTCTGGCGAGGAAGTCGACGTTGTCGGCAAAACCTCGCGATGTCGGATGACCTGTCCCGCGCGAATGCGATGGATCGGCCGATCGTCGGGCCTTCTTGAGAGTCTCTCCGACCCAATCGTCCCCATCGCAGCCCCGTGCGGTCATTTCGCAAGATACGGGAGCAACGATGTCCGACGCCAAGCATTCAAATCCGATCGAAATCGAGATCACCGAGCCGTCCAGCCTGAACGAGCAGGCTGCGGTAGCGCTGGTGATCGTCGGCGCGCTGGTTGCGGTCGCCGACCGGCAAGTTTCGCCGGTCGAACGCGACGAGGTCGTCCGTTTCATCCGGGATCGCAAGCTGGCACCGCACATGTCTGACGACCGGCTCTACGCGATGTTCGACGAGCTTGCCGAACGTCTCGAAGAACCGGATTTCGCCAATGTCGTGATCGACAATTTGCGTCCGGTTTCGGACCTGCCGCTGTCGGCTCATTTGATGGAACTGTCGGAGCGCGTCGCGGCCGCGGACGAGGACGTGCATCCCCATGAAGTGCAGGCGATCAAGCTGTTGCGCTTGCTGACGCTGGTGCTGCCGCGCGCAAAGCAGGTGGCGCCGGGTGCAGTGCGTGCCGATCAGCGCATCGCCGCCGAGGAATAAGCATGAGCGCAGTTTCGGACGAGGATAAGACGGGGACTGCGGGCGCTACCGGCCAGATGGCCGGCGGCGACCCGCGCCTCGACAAGCTTGTCCTTCGCCTGCCGCCGCGCATGGGCGACACCGTCACCTATCTGCTCAAGCCGTCCAGCCGCTGGGTGAGAATTCCCTCGGGCGCGCTGCTCATTGTCGGCGGCGTGCTCTCCTTCCTGCCGGTGCTCGGCGTCTGGATGCTCCCGCTCGGCCTGGCTTTGCTCGCTGAAGACGTGCCCGCGCTGCGATCCTCGCGCGCCAAGGTTTTGGATTGGGTCGAGCGGAAGAAGCCGCATTGGCTCGATTCGTCCGCACCGAAAAATGACCAATCATGACTGAATTCATCACAACCGAAGCGCTGACCGCTCTGTTTCAGGTCGTCCTGATTGACCTCGTGCTCGCCGGCGACAATGCCGTCGTCATTGGCCTTGCCGCAGCGGGCCTGCCGGCCGAGCAGCGGCGGCGCGCAATCGTCGTCGGTATCATCGCCGCCACCGCCCTGCGCATCGTCTTTGCCGGCGTCGCGACCCAGCTTCTGCAAGTGATCGGGCTATTGCTCGCCGGTGGCGTGCTGCTGCTCTGGGTATGCTGGAAGATGTGGCGGGAGCTGCGCGAGCAGTCCGCGCATGCGAACGAGTTCGCGTTCAGCCACGGCGGCAGCAGCGCTGCTCCTGCCTCCCGAAAGACCTTTAGACAGGCGGCCGTGCAGATCGTCGCCGCCGACGTCTCGATGTCGCTCGACAACGTGCTCGCGGTCGCGGGCGCTGCGCGCGAGCATCCCTACATCCTCGCCTTCGGCCTGTTATTGTCGGTCGCGCTGATGGGCGTCGCCGCCGATTTGCTCGGCCGCGTGCTCCAGAAGCAGCGCTGGATCGGCTATGTCGGCCTCGCCATCATCGTTTACGTCGCCTTCGAGATGATCTATCGCGGGTCGCTCGAGCTCGCGCCTGTGATCGCGAGTCTCTGAGGCAACGTCTGTCTATCATCCGGAGTGATCAATGACGTCCGAACCCAAAGCACCTTCGGCGGTTTCCGTGCCGGCGCCGCAAATCGGCGCGTTCGCCCAACTCATCTTTGGCTCGCGCTGGCTGCAAGTTCCGCTTTATGTCGGCCTGATCGTTGCGCAGGCCGTCTATGTGCTGCTGTTCCTGAAGGAGCTCTGGCACCTGGTCGTGCACTCATTCGACGCCAGCGAGCAACAGATCATGCTGGTCGTGCTCGGGCTGATCGACGTCGTGATGATCTCGAACCTGCTGGTGATGGTGATCGTCGGCGGTTACGAGACCTTCGTCTCGCGACTGAACCTCAGCGGTCATCCGGACGAGCCGGAATGGCTGAGCCATGTCAACGCCAGCGTGCTCAAGATCAAGCTTGCGATGGCGATTATCGGCATCTCCTCGATCTCGCTGCTCAGGACCTTCATCGAGGCGGGCAATCTCGGCACGACGCGTAGCAATTTCACCGAGAGCGGCGTGATGTGGCAGGTGCTGATCCATCTGACCTTCATCATCTCCGCCATTGGCATCGCCTGGGTCGACCGCCTCAGCGAGAGCGGCCAGCGCAAGGGAGCCGGCCACGGCTGAGCACTCGACCGGCGGCGCCTGATCAGGCGATCTGCGGGTAGGCCGCGTTTTCCTGCCGCTCGCGCTCGCCCAATTCGCGCACCAGCTCTTGGAGGAAGGATTCCGTGTAGGCGGGCAGGGTGCGCTCGGCGCGAACGTAGATGCCGAGATCGGACCAGACCGGGCTGCCGGCATTGTCGAGCGGCAGGAAGACGAGCCGGCTGTCACGTGACAGCCTGCCGATGCCGAGCTGGGTCTGGAAGGCGACGCCGACGCCGCGCGCGGCGAGTTCGCGCATCAGGTCGATCGAGTTGGCCTGGATCGCCGGCTCCGGCGTCTCGGACAGCTGAGCGATCAGCGGCTGGAGCAGATGGTAGATCGACAGCTCCGGCAGCGCGTGGATGACGGGAAAAGCGAGACATTGGGTCAGCGTGACCGTCTTGCCGCGCGCCAGCGGATGCTCGCGCGCGACGACTGCACCCAGGCGAAACCGTTTCAAGGCGACCTGGCGCAGGTCCGGCGGATGGCGCAGCGCCATGGCGATGCCGATGTCGGCCTCGCCCCGGCTCAGTGCCTCCAGCACATCCGACGATCCCTTCACCTCGGCGGTGAAGCTGACGCGCCGGGCCCGGCCGCGATGGGAGGCGATCAGGTCCGGCAGCACCGATTCCGTGAGCGACTCGATGCAGGCAATGCTGACGGTGCCATGCCAGGTCCCCGACAGGGACGCGACGTCCGAGCGGAAGCGATCGAGGTCTTGGAGCACGTTCATGACGTGCCGGGCCAACATCTCGCCGACCGTCGTCAGCGTCAGGCCGCGCGCATTGCGCTCAAACAACGGTGACCCAACCTCCTGTTCAAGCTTGAGAATCTGGCGGCTTACAGCCGACGAGGCAACGTTCAGCACGCGCGCCGCGGCCCGGATCGAGCCGGTGCGGCGGACGGCGTGGAAGTACTGGATGGCCGGTGAGTGAAAGCGCATGGGACCCCCGGGTCTGACTATAACTGTTGCCGAAACGGCATCAACATGTACGAAATTCTCTGCTTTTCGAGCGCGCTTCTCCCACCTAGGTTCGCCGCCGGCTTGGCCGGTCCCGCCGGACCGTCATGCCATGCGCAACGAGGCGCGAGGGGATCCGGGGTGGACGAGAACATTGTTTGCGAGGTCGCGCCGGACACGCGTCTGGTCGATCGCCGTCGCGCGGCTGCCTATGTCGGCGTGACCGCCGGACGCTTCGAGCAGCTGGTGCGCGACAGCGTCGTGCCACCGCCTGTTATGGTGGACAACAAGCGGCGCTGGCCGCTCGTGTTGCTCGACGTGGCGAAGGACGCGGTTGTCAGCAGCAGCATGCCATGCCTGCCGCAGGTGACGGTCGAGATTGCGCAGGACGCGCGTCCCTGCGAACGGGCCCCGGCACCAGTCTCGCACGAACTGCCGGACCAGGTCTGGTTTGAGCAGCGCGTACGGTTCGTTCAGCGCGTGCGCCGGTCGCTGCTGTCGGGCAACGAGATACGTCTCCTGCGCGAGTTCAGGCTGCTCAGGCAGAACCAGATCAGCATGTTCGGCTATTACGGCAGCTTCGAAGCGCTGATGGTGCGCGGCTACATCGTCGAGCTCGCGCGAAAGCCTCCGTCGAGCCGTCCGCTGGTGACGTATCGCCTGACCGCGCAGGGCGAGCAGGTCATGTCAGCGCTGAAGGACGAGCCGGCGATCTGACCGGCGCGGACAGGCGATGGAATCCTTCGGCATCATCGCACGGCGTGCATCTCCAGAAACGCCTTCACGCCGGTGACGGTGCCGGTGTCCGACGGCACATAACCCGGCAGGGTGGCGACGGCCGCGCGAAAATCGGCGCTGCGGATGATCTCCAGGATGCGCTGCATCGGCCCGGTGTCCAGGAACGCGCGCTTGCAGACGAAGAAATAATCCTCGGTCAGGAGCCGGATGAAATCGAGGCCGAAATGCCGGGCGGCGGCTTCGACGCCGAAACTCGCATCGGCCATGCCGCTTGCGACATAGGCTGCGACCGCGGCGTGGGTGAACTCGATCTGTTGCGCGCCGTTGATGCGGCTCTCGTCGATTCCATTTGCCGCGAGCAGTTGGTCGAACAGAAGCCGCGTGCCGGAATCGTGGTCGCGGTTGACGAAACGGACTTTTGGTCCGGTGAGATCATCAATAGACGCGATGCGCAGCGGATTGCCGCGCGCGACCATCAATCCCATTTCGCGTGTGACGAAGCTGATGATGCGATCCTCGCGCGGATCGAGCCACTCGCGCGCGGCCTTGATGCCCTGGGCGCGTAGGGCGCCGTGCGGCAGATGCAGGCCCGAGAGATCGCAGGCCCCCTGCGCCAGCGAGACCAGCGAATGCTGGTTGCTGACATAGCGCAGATCGACGCCGATGCCGGGCTCGCGGTCGAGGAATTCGCGCAGTTTTGCGACCGCAAAACCGTGGCTGGCATGCACGCGGATCACCGACGGGCGCTGCTCGAGGAACGGCTTGATCTCGTTCGCCAGCTCCTGCGCCAGATTTTCGAGCTGAAGTCCGAGGCGGGCCTGCATGCGCTCGCCCGCCCACACCAGCCGCTCGCCGAACGGTGTGAGCTTTGAGCCCTTGCCGCGCTGGGTTTCCACCAGCGGCGTGCCGAAGAACTCCGACCATTGCTCGATCAGATTCCAGACGTGGCGATAGGAGAGGTGCGCGTCCTTGGCTGCGCTGGTGATCTTCCCGGTTCTCCTGATCTCGTTGAGGACGCCGAGCATGACGATGGCGGTGCGCGGATTGCCCTCGCGGCGAAACCGCCAGACGGCCTCGATCTCGATCTGAAGCATTGGTCTTCCTTATGAACTACACTTCATATGACGGCGATCCATTTGCAATTCATATCATATTTACTCCAGGCACTAGGCGCCTAGTCTGGTATACCAGAACGGGAGGAAATATGATGTCTGTTGCATATGACTTTGCACACTCGCCGGCCACCGAGTTCATGTCCCGGCCACAGCATCTGCTGATCGACGGCCGCCGCATCCCCGCAAGCTCCGGTCGCACCTTCAAGTCGCTCAATCCGGCCACCGGGCAGGTCATCGCCGTCGTCGCCGAAGGCAACGAGGCCGATGTGGAGCATGCGGTCGCCGCCGCGCGCCGGGCTTTCGAAGGCCCATGGCGCACGATGCGGGCGTCCGAACGCGGCCAGATCCTGCTGCGCTGGGCTGAGCTGCTGAAGGCTCACGCCGAGGAGATCATCGAACTCGAGTCGATCGATGCGGGCAAGCCGATCGCCGCGACATCGCGGCAGGATTTTCCGGCCGCCGTCGACACGCTGATCTACTACGCCGGTTGGGCCGACAAGATCAGCGGCGACGTCGTGCCCGTGCGCGATGATGCCCTGACCTATACCGTGCGCGAGCCGGTCGGCGTGGTCGCGGCGATCGTGCCCTGGAATTTCCCGCTGATGATCGGGATGTGGAAGCTCGCGCCGGCGCTGGCCTGCGGCTGCACCCTCGTGATGAAGCCGGCCGAGCTGACCTCGCTGTCGGCGCTGCGCATCGCCGAGCTCGCGCTCGAAGCCGGCCTGCCGGCGGGCGTCTTCAACGTGGTCACTGGCCCCGGCCGCGTCGTCGGCGACGCGCTGGTCAATCACCCCGACGTCGACAAGGTCACCTTCACCGGCTCTCCCGGCGTGGGACGAGGAATCATGAAGGGCGCCGCAAGCAATTTCAAGCGCGTCTCGCTCGAGCTGGGCGGCAAGTCGGCCAACGTCATTTTCGACGATGCCGATCTCGAAGCCGCATCGAAAGCTGCGGCTTCCGGCATCTTCTTCAACGCAGGCCAGGTCTGCTCGGCCGGCTCCCGCGTGCTGGTACAGGAGAAGGCCTATGACGAGGTCGTCGAACGACTGGCGGCGCGCGCAAAGTCGCTCAGGATCGGCGACCCGCTCGACCGCAAGACGGTGCTCGGGCCCGTGATCTCAGAGAAGCAAATGAAGTCGATCCTCGATTACGTCGAGATCGGCCGGAAGGAGGGCGCGACCCTCGTCACCGGTGGCGAGAAGGTCGGCGACCGCGGCTACTTCATGAGCCCCGCGGTGTTCGCGAATGTCGCGCACGAGATGCGGATCTCGCAGGAGGAGATCTTTGGGCCCGTCGTCAGCGTCATCAAGTTCAAGGATGAGGCCGACGCTTTGCGAATTGCCAACGGCACGGCTTACAGCCTCGCCGCCGGCGTCTGGAGCCGCGACATCGGCAGGCTGCAGCGCTTCGCCAAGCGGGCGCGCGCGGGCACGGTGTGGATGAACACCTATGGCTACACCGACGTGCGCCTGCCCTGGGGCGGCGAGCGCGACTCCGGCCTTGGCCGCGAGCACGGTTCCGCCGCGCTCGACAATTTCACCGAGCCCAAGGCTGTCTGGATGAACCTGGCCGTTTGATACCTCCCGAGCGGCCAAGCCTGGAGCCCGCCTGACCACCCGTGCAGGCGGGCTCTTTTTTCGAGATCGATAAAGTTGTCTGCATTCCGCTCAGCGGCGGCAAACCCTGCGAACAAGAACTATGCGGCCTTAAACCCCGGCTTTGGAACCGGCGTGCATTCTGCCTGCAACAGGGTTGGGCATCAGCATGTCAGTTCTCAGGGAGATCGTCGTCGCGATCGCGGGAGTCTACGCACTTCTGTTCGCGTGCGACGCAATGTTCGGGATCGGCGAGGCGCGCTTCGACGACGCCTATTACAGCGCCAGCTTCTACGCGCCGCGGCCGAAGGAGTTTCGTTTCGCCGGCGATACGCCGCCGGCCGTCCGCGTCAGCGACGCCTTCGCGCAGTTTGCGCCGGGCGAGGCCAAGCCGAACAAGCGCTACTCGTCGCTGACAACGATCCTCCGGTAAGTGCCGTCTACTCTCCCTGGATCCACTCCGCGACGCCGCGCCACAATGTGTCGCGATGGTCGGGGCGGAAGAAGCCAAAATGGCCGATCGCCTTGGCGCCGACGTCGGACGGCTTCACGTTGAGCACCTCCGGCTTGATCGCGGTGAATCCGCTCGCAAGCAGCTCGACCGCGGGCCGCGTCGCCCAGGGATCGTCGGAGAAGCAGAGTGTGCGCAGCTCGCCTTTGAACTTGGCGAAATTCTCCAGCGCCGGCAGCTTTGAATCGAAGAGATAGCGCGGGCTCGAGACCCAATCGGCCCATTGCAGGAAGACGCCCTTGGGCAAATCCTCACCGATGCCGGCCCAGCCCGGCGCGTAACCGAGCGCGTGGACGAGCGGCACGCCGACAAAATTCATGAAGGCGAAGACGCGGTATTTTTCCGGCGACGTCATCAGCCGCCAGGTCGCCGCCTGCGAGGCCACGAACGCGGCGCGCGAAATGTCCGTGTTGTTGGCGATCAGCCCGAGCGCCTGGCCGCCGAAGGAGTGCCCGACATAGGTCAAGGGCAGGGTATTGTAGCGCTGGCGCATCCAGTGCACTGCGGCGGTGACGTCGAGCGCGGCCCAGTCCGACATCGAGGCCTTGAAGCCGACCAGCGATTTCGGCTGGTTGTAGCCGACCATCGCCGGCAGCCGGGAGTCGCCGATGCCGCGATAGTCGTAGGTCAGGACCGCGCAGCCGCGATGGGCGAGATAGGAGGCAAAGCCGCGATAGATTTTTCGCGGGACGGCGGTCGCCGAATTGACCAACACGGCATGACGTTTGGTGCCGCGCGGCAAGAATAGCGTACCGCTCAGCGCATACCCGTCGGTCGCCGGGAAGCTGATCTCGTCGATGAAAACGTCGTCCAGTGCCACGTCCATGGGCCGAAGGTATCTTGCGAGTTTCCAAGCCGTTTCCCAGCAAATGCGAATTTGGCTTTCCCCGCAAGGCTTTGCAGTGCCAGACGGATTTACAACTGGCGGCCGGTGGCCAGCCTGTGTATAAGGCGACCCTCGCAACCCACAGATCAGGTTGTGCTTTTTGCTTCACGGAGAGATTGCGATGTCCGAGCGGTGGACGCCCGAGTCCTGGCGCAGCAAGCCGGTGCTACAGGTGCCCGATTATCCCGACGCCAAGGCCCTGGCCGACGTCGAGGCGCAGCTTGCGACCTTTCCGCCGCTGGTGTTCGCGGGCGAGGCGCGCAATCTGAAGAAGGCGCTGGCGCGGGTCGCAGCCGGTGAGGCCTTCCTGCTGCAGGGCGGCGACTGCGCCGAGAGCTTTGCCGAGCACGGCGCCAACAATATCCGCGACTTCTTTCGCGTGTTGCTCCAGATGGCGGTGGTGCTGACTTATGCCGGCGCCGTCCCGGTGGTGAAGGTCGGGCGCGTCGCCGGCCAGTTCGCGAAACCCCGGTCCTCGTCGACCGAGAAGATCGAGGGTGTCGAGCTGCCGAGCTATCGCGGCGACATCGTCAACGACATCGCCTTTACCAAGCAAGCGCGCGTCCCTGATCCGCAGCGCCAGCTGATGGCCTATCGCCAGTCGGCCGCGACGCTGAACCTGCTGCGTGCGTTCGCGACCGGCGGCTACGCCAATCTCGGCAGCGTGCATCAGTGGATGCTCGGCTTCCTCAAGGATAGTCCGCAGTCCCGCCGCTACAAGGAATTGGCCGACCGGATCTCCGATGCGCTCAATTTCATGCGCGCCTGCGGCCTTGATCTCGAGGCCCATCCCGAGCTGCGCGCGACCGATTTCTACACCAGCCACGAGGCGCTGCTGCTCGGCTACGAGCAGGCGATGACCCGCGTCGATTCCACCACCGGCGACTGGTACGCGACCTCGGGTCACATGATCTGGATCGGCGACCGCACCCGCCAGCTCGACCACGGCCATATCGAATATTTCCGCGGCATCAAGAATCCGATCGGGCTCAAGTGCGGCCCGTCGCTCAAGCCCGACGAGCTGCTGAAGCTGATCGACGTGCTCAATCCCGACAACGAACCGGGCCGGCTGACGCTGATCGGCCGCTTCGGCTCCGACAAGATCGGCGAGCACCTGCCGAACATGATCCGCGCCGTGAAGCGCGAGGGCAAGGTGGTTGTCTGGTCGTGCGATCCCATGCACGGCAACACCATCACCTCGACGTCAGGCTACAAGACGCGGCCTTTCGACCGCATCCTGTCCGAGGTGAAGTCGTTCTTCGCGATCCACGCCGCGGAAGGCACCCATGCCGGCGGCGTGCATCTGGAGATGACCGGTCAGGACGTCACCGAGTGCCTCGGCGGCGCCCGCGCGATCACCGACGAGGATCTCAACGACCGCTATCACACGGTCTGTGATCCCCGGCTCAACGCCGAGCAATCCATCGACATGGCTTTCCTGGTCGCAGAACTGCTCAAGCAGGAACGCGCAGGCAAGGTCAGGCCGATGCCGGCCGCGGCGGGGCTCTAAGACCTTGCTGCGAATCTGGAAGGCCACGATCAATTCCCGTAACGGTCTGGCCTTTGCGTTCCGCTCGGAGCAGGCCGTCCGCGAGGAGATCGTTGCGCTCCTGTTGTCGCTGCCGCTCGCATGGTTCGTCGGCGCGACCGCGATGCGCGCGGTCGAGCTGATCTGCGCGGTCGCGTTCGTGCTGGTGGTCGAGCTGCTCAATACTGCGATCGAGAAGCTTGCCGACCGGCTGACCATGGATCACGACAAGCAGATCGGACGGGTCAAGGACATGGGCTCGGCCGCGGTCGGTATTGCGCTCCTGATGGCCGGCGCGTTCTGGATCATCGCCATCATCGAGCGTTTGGGATTTCTCTAAAGCGCGTCTCGCGCTTTAGACTGTTTTTTGGGCATGATCTTTTCGGAAAACCGCTTCACACTTTTCCGGATCATGCTCTGATCGGAGCGCCATGACCGAACGTCTCAACGCATTCGCGGTCACGCTCGCCCAGCTCAATCCGACCATGGGCGACATCGACGGCAATGCCGCGAAAGCGCGCGCAGCGCGCGTGCAGGCAGCCGCCGACGGCGCCGATCTCGTGCTGTTTCCGGAATTGTTCATCGCCGGTTACCCGCCGGAAGATCTGGTGCAGAAGCCTTCGTTTCAGGCCGCCTGCCGCGCTGCGATCGAAGCGCTCGCGCGCGAGACCGCCGATGGCGGGCCGGCCATGCTGATCGGCACGCCCTGGGTCGAGGAGGGCAGGCTCTACAATGCCTGCGCGCTGCTCGATGGCGGCCGTATCGCTGGCTTGCGCTTCAAATGCAATCTGCCGAACTACGGCGTGTTCGACGAGAAGCGGCTGTTTTCGCGCGGCCCCGCGGCCGGTCCCGTCACCGTGCGCGGCGTGCGTATCGGTGTGCCGATCTGCGAGGACATCTGGCTGGAGGAGTCCGAGGACTACGAGAACGTGGTCGAGACGCTGGCCGAGACCGGCGCCGAGATCATCCTTGTGCCGAACGGATCTCCTTACGCCCGCAACAAGGCCGACGTGCGGTTGTCGGTCGCGGTCGCGCGCGTCACCGAGAGCGGCCTGCCGCTGGTCTATCTCAACCAGGTTTGCGGCCAGGACGAGCTGGTGTTCGACGGTGCTTCCTTCGCGCTCAACGGCGATCTCTCGCTTGCGGCGCAATTGCCGGCGTTCGCGGAGAGCGTCACTACACTGCGCTTCACGAGGAGCGGCGACGATTGGCGTTGCACCGGTCCGATCGCCGCGCAGCCCGACGGCGACCACGCCGACTACGCGGCCTGCGTGCTGGGTCTGCGCGACTACGTCGCCAAGAATGGCTTTCCCGGTGTGCTGCTCGGCATTTCCGGGGGCATCGACTCCGCGCTGTGCGCAGCGATCGCGGTCGATGCACTCGGGGCCGATCAGGTGCACGGCGTGATGCTACCTTATCGCTACACCGCGGCTAGCTCGATTGCCGACGCCGGCGAGCTCGCCGACCATCTCGGCATCCGCTACGAGGTGCTGCCGATCGCGGAAGCGGTGACCGCGTTCGAGACCATCCTCTCCGGCGTCTTCAAGAATCTGCCGCCCGATGTCACCGAGGAAAATCTCCAGGCCCGCACCCGCGGCACGCTGCTGATGGCGATCTCCAACAAGACCGGCCTAATGGTGGTGACAACCGGCAACAAGTCGGAAATGTCGGTCGGCTACGCCACGCTCTACGGCGACATGAACGGCGGCTTCAATCCGATCAAGGACATCTACAAGACGCAGGTGTTTCGGCTGGCAAGCTTGCGCAATTCGTGGAAGCCCGAGGGGGCGCTGGGGCCGGCCGGTGAGGTGATCCCGCCCGACATCATCACGCGTCCACCGACCGCGGAGCTGCGCGAGAACCAGACCGACCAGGATTCGTTGCCGGCTTACGACGTGCTCGATGCCATCCTGGAGCGTCTCATCGAGCGCGAAGAGCCGCTCGACCAGATCATCGCCGCCGGCTTCGACCGCGAGACGGTCATCCGCATCGATCATCTCCTCAATGTCGCCGAATATAAGCGCCGCCAGGCCGCGCCCGGCGTCAAGGTCACGGCCAGGAATTTCGGCCGCGACCGCCGCTATCCCATCACCAACCGTTTTCGCGACAAAGGCGAGCAGCTCGCCGCCCCGGACGAGACGCTGGTGTCGCGTGGGAGCAAAGCCTCGATCGACGCGTTCGAGGGGTGAGGCTGGCCGAAGTTCGTGGATGGACGCTGTCGCCACGTACGACGCCGTCATCATCCGCAAAGGCGGATGATCCAGTACGCCGCGGCGGGCGTTGTCGAAACCCAAGTGATGACACGGAGTACTGGATGCCCCGCCTTCGCGGGGCATGACAGTTGTGCGTGGTGACCTACTTCTGCTGTTGCGGCAGGAAACTTGGCCCAACCGAACGGATCGGCTTGTTCTCGGATGATGTCGCAGGGGTGCCCGTTTCCGCCGGCGGCGTTGCTGCCGGCGCGCCAGCAGTCGTCGGTGCCGGAGCCGCGCCCTTCTTTGCATTCGCAGGCGTGCCCTTGTTGAGCTGCCGCTGCTGCATCTTCTTGGCGCTCTCCTCGGTGACGATGATGTCACCCTGCTGCTCGGCCGATGCCTTGTCGTCGGCGGATTTCAGCGCGTCGGCCCAGGTCTGGCCCGCAGCCTTGCAGGAGCAGGACGGGTTGAACTCGCTGCGGAATTTGAACGCGGTCGGCAGGGCCGTGTAGGGCTGGCCGCTGGTGGAGACCGCGGAGTTCATGTCTTCGCCGGGGTTGCGATGGGTGTAGAGCACGGCCTCGGCGGCCGGGCACAGTGCCTTGCAGGTCTTCTCGTCGTCGGGGAAGCGCGCGGGCACGGTCGCAAACGAGACCGGGAAATAAGCGCCGTCGCAGGTGCGCACGCACACGGTGCGATAGGTGCCTGATTGCGGGCCGAGATCGGACGGCGGCACGCCTTGCGGATTGTTGGGGTTGTTGCCGCCGAACAGATTGCTCAGGAAGTTGCCGCCGCCCTGCGACTGCGCGGCGTTGGCATATTGCGGGCCGCAATTGTTCTGTGCCAGCGCTGCCAGCACGGAGCGGCGCTGGTTGTCACGCTCGGGGCTGAAGCCGCCGGGGCCGCCGCCGCGCAGGCGTTCGAGGTTGCCGGTGATCTGGTCCAGATTGGCGCGCATCTGCTGGATCTGGGTATTGACCGGACCGCATTGCGCGGACTGGCCGCTGAACAGCGAGAAGAAGCCGGAGGAATCGCAACCCATGCGCTTGGCCTGCATGGTGACGCGGTCGAGCTCGGCTTGCTGCTTGGTCTGGGATTCCTGATAGCGGCGGATCTGGTCTTCGCGCGCGGGATCACCGCCGCCGCCACGATCGAGACCGGCGAGCTGGCCTTCCAGGCGCGCGCACATCGGATTGGGTCCGAGCCCGTTCTGGCCGGGCTGAGGCGGCGGTCCCGGCGGTCCGGCCTGTGCGAACGCGTTATTGACGAGCATGACCGTGCTCAAGAGCACGGCGCAGGCAAGGATCGAGCGAGCACGGGAGAGAGACAAAAATTCAGGCATATCCGCCATTCTAGCGAGGTCACGGCCACGCGTGATGTGGGGGGCCGAAGCGCGCCCTCCCATAGCCGCTTCCTGCGGCATCGTCACGTCGTTTCAGAGGCCAGCGATTGGGCCTAAAGTACGCCAGTTCCGAGCGAATTCAGCGCTGGCAGGTGATTGCGACATATTCGTCGCAATGGCCATGGGAGCAGTTTGCGCCGGATTTGGGGACAGAGCCGGTAATTTCGTCGGGATCGACCCGGCGATAGGCCGAAGCCTGGGCAAAATCGCGTGACTGGCAGTAGGTGCGCGCGACCTGCGCGCCGCATTTGTCGCTCTTGGCCAGGCACTGATCGACGCCGTAACCGTCCGCCTGGTTGGGGATGATGAAGACGCGGGTCTCGGCGAGAGCGCTGGAAACAACAAGGATTGAGGCGCAGGAAATGAGCGCGAGCAATGATCGCATAAAAACACCGGGGCAAAAAAAGAAGGAACTGCCAGTTCCAGAATGGGCTCAAATGGTTAAGGAGATGAACCATCTATGCGTGACAGCTGCGCAGTGCGGAGATAAAGCGGCATTTCCGCGGCTCTCTTGACGCGGGGCCGCCTCATAGCCCATATGTTCCGTCATGAACGGTCTCCTCGTCATTTGCGCCATTTGCCGCGAGATTACGAGCTAGCGATTCGCTGGCTGGAGCCGTCTTTTCTCAAAACCATTGAGAGCACTGGACGCCCGGCCAACAGCCGACGGGTATCCTTATGGAATTGCGCCTTTACGATACGCTGAGCCGGGAAAAGCGCACCTTCGTGCCGCTCGATGCCAAGGACGTCCGCATGTATGTCTGCGGACCGACGGTCTATGACTTCGCCCATATCGGCAATGCCCGGCCGGTGATCGTGTTCGACGTGCTGTTCCGACTGCTGCGCCATCTCTACGGTGAGGCGCACGTCAAATATGTCCGCAACATCACCGACGTCGACGACAAGATCAACGACCGTGCCGCGCGCGATTTTCCCGGCCTCCCGCTGAACGAGGCGATCCGAAAAGTCACGGAGCAGACCGGCAGACAGTTTCACGCTGATGTCGACGCACTCGGTGCGCTGCGGCCGAGCGTCGAGCCGCGCGCCACCGAACACATCGGCGAAATGCGCGAGATCATCGAACGGCTGGTCGCCGGCGGCTTTGCTTATGCTGCCGAGGATCACGTGCTGTTCTCGCCGCAGGCGATGAACGCGGCCAATTCCGGGCTGCCGCGCTATGGCGCGCTGTCCAACCGCTCGCTGGACGAGATGGTTGCCGGCGCCCGCGTCGATGTCGCGCCCTACAAGAAGGGCAACACCGACTTCGTGCTGTGGAAGCCGTCCAAGCCCGGCGAGCCGTCATGGCCGTCACCGGCCGGCATCGCCGCGCAGGGCCGTCCGGGCTGGCATGTCGAGTGCTCGGCCATGGCCTGGAAGCATCTCGGCGAGTACTTCGACATCCATGGCGGCGGCATCGATCTCGTGTTTCCGCATCACGAGAACGAGGTCGCGCAGACCTGCTGCGCCTTCCACCGGGAGCGGATGGCGAATTACTGGATGCATAACGGCTTCCTGCAGGTCGAGAGCGAGAAGATGTCGAAATCGCTCGGCAATTTCGTCACGATTCACGAGCTGCTCGCGGATTGGCCGGGCGAAGTGTTGCGCCTGAATATGCTCAAGACGCATTACCGCTCGCCGATCGACTGGACGATGAAGTCGCTTGAGGAGAGCGCCAAGACGCTCGACGACTGGTATCGGGTTGCGGCTGACGTCACGGCCGGCAAGCCCGCCCCGTCAGTGGTCGAGCCGCTGCTCGACGACCTCAACACGCCGCTGGCGATTACGGCGCTGCATGGCCTGCGCGGCAGCGATGTTGGTGCTCTCGGGGGTTCGTTGCGTCTGCTCGGCTTTCTCTCCGAGAGTGCCGCGCAGTGGGAAGGGCGCAAGCAGCTGGCGAGCGGCGTCGATGCCAAGGAAGTCGAGCGGCTGATCTCGGAGCGGACGGCAGCGCGAGCGCGCAAGGACTTTGCGGAGTCCGATCGTATCCGCGATCTGCTTGCCGCGATGGGCGTTGCGATCAAGGATTCCAAGGAAGGGACGACGTGGGAGGTCGCGCGATGAAGCGGCCCGACACGCCCTTTCCGCGGCACTGGTTCTATTACATCGCGCTGAAAATCCTGCTGCTCGGCGCTGCCGTGGCGCTGGCGCTGAAACTCTATGGGATGTGGTGAAGACGATGGCACAAGCACTCCCCAAGCCCGGCCTGCGGCCCTTCCTGCCGGAGGACGTGCCGGTTCTCGCCGCGATCTTCACGGCCAGCATCGAAGAGCTGACCGGCGACGACTATAACGAAGCGCAGCAGCAGGCCTGGATGACGGCGGCGGAGGACGAAGAGTTCGGCAAGCGACTCGCCTCCGACCTGACGCTGATCGCAACGCTGGAGGGATCGCCCGTGGGCTTTGCGTCGCTGCGCGGCAAGGATCATATCCGCATGCTCTATGTGCATCCGGCCGTGGCCGGGCAGGGCCTCGCGACGATGCTGGTCGATGCGCTGGAAAAGCTTGCGGGCGGCCGCGGTGCCGACAAGCTGACGGTCGACGCCAGCGACAACGCGCAGGGCTTTTTCGCCAAGCGCGGCTATGTCGCCATGCAGCGCAACAGCATCACCGTTAACGACGAGTGGCTGGCCAACACCACAATGCAGAAGACGCTCGGCAGCGGACCCGCATCGGGAGCACTGCAATGAGCAAGGAGCGCCTTTATCTGTTCGACACCACGCTGCGCGACGGTGCGCAGACCAATGGCGTCGATTTCACGCTGACCGACAAGCAAATCATCGCCCAGATGCTCGATGAACTCGGCATCGACTATGTCGAGGGCGGCTATCCCGGCGCCAATCCGACCGACACCGAGTTCTTCGGCACCAAGCCGAAGTTTTCGCATGCGCGCTTCACTGCGTTCGGCATGACGCGGCGAGCCGGCCGGTCGGTCTCCAACGATCCCGGTGTAGCCGGGCTGCTGGAAGCCAAAGCCGACGCGATCTGCTTCGTGGCGAAGTCGTCGGCCTATCAGGTGCGCGTGGCGCTGGAGACGACGAAGGAGGAAAACCTCGCCTCGATCCGCGACAGCGTCGCAGCAGCAAAGGCCGCCGGCCGCGAGGTGATGCTCGACTGCGAGCATTTCTTCGACGGTTACAAGGAGGATTCCAGTTTCGCTCTCGCCTGCGCCAAAGCTGCTTATGAAGCCGGCGCGCGCTGGGTGGTGCTGTGCGACACCAACGGCGGCACCATGCCGAACGAGGTCGAAGCCATCGTTGCCGAGGTGACGAAGCACATCCCCGGCGATCATCTCGGCATCCACGCCCATAACGACACCGAGCAGGCGGTGGCGAATTCGCTGGCCGCGGTGCGCGCCGGGGCGCGGCAGATCCAGGGCACGCTGAACGGCCTCGGCGAGCGCTGCGGCAACGCCAATCTCTGCTCGCTGATCCCGACCTTGAAGCTGAAGGCCGAGTATGGCGACGCCTTCGAGATCGGCGTCACGGCGGAGAAGCTCGCAACTCTGGTCAAGGTATCGCGCACGCTCGACGACATGCTCAACCGGGTGCCGAACCGTCATGCAGCCTATGTCGGCGAGAGCGCGTTCGTCACCAAGACCGGCATCCACGCCTCCGCCGTGCTGAAGGATCCGCAGACTTACGAGCATGTCCTGCCGGAGCTGGTCGGCAATCACCGAAAGGTCCTGGTGTCCGATCAGGCCGGCCGCTCCAATGTCATCGCCGAGCTCGACCGCGCCGGCATCGCCTACGAGAAGAGCGATCCGAAACTGTCGCGGCTGGTCGAGGAGTTGAAGGAGCGCGAGGCGCAAGGCTACGCCTATGAATCCGCCAACGCCTCGTTCGAGCTGCTGGCGCGGCGCACGCTCGGCAAGGTGCCGCATTATTTCGAGGTCGAACAGTTCGACGTCAATGTCGAGCAGCGTTACAATTCGCATGGCGAGCGCGTCACCGTGGCGCTGGCGGTGGTCAAGGTCGACGTCGCCGGCGAGCATCTGATCTCGGCGGCCGAAGGCAACGGCCCCGTCAACGCGCTCGACGTTGCGCTGCGCAAGGATCTCGGCAAGTACCAGAAATATATCGAAGGCCTGACGCTGATCGACTATCGCGTCCGTATCCTCAACGGCGGCACCGGCGCGGTCACGCGCGTCCTGATCGAGAGCGAGGACGAGAACGGCGACAGCTGGACCACGGTCGGCGTCTCCCCCAACATCATCGATGCCTCGTTCCAGGCGCTGATGGATTCGGTGATCTACAAGCTGGTGAAGTCGGGCGCGCCGGCGTAGGGAATAGTGATGTGAGCTATGGCGGCGCCATCAATGCCGTCATTGCGAGGAGCGAAGCGACGAAGCAATCCAGAGTGCTTCCGCAGAGCCAGTCTGGATTGCTTCGCTTCGTTCGCAATGACGAGGAGAGAGGGGAGCGTGACCCATGATCGACCACATCTCCGTCGGCGTCAGCGATCTGCAACGCTCGGCGACATTTTACGAAGCAACGCTCGGGGCCATCGGGCTCACGCGCGTCGTCACGCGGCCGCGGACGATCGGCTTTGGCAAGGCCTATCCCGAAGTCTGGATCAATCTGCGCGAGGGCATGCCACGCGTGCCGCCGGAGAGCGGCGTGCATATCTGCCTGCGGGCCAAGACGACCGCCGAAATCGATGCATTTCACACTGCCGCGCTGTCCGCCGGCGGCACGTCCGACGGCGCGCCGGGTATCCGCCCGCACGATCGCGTGCGTTATTACGCAGCCTTTGTCGTCGACCCCGATGGTAACCGGATCGAGGCGGTGACGTTTCCTGCGGACTAAAGTTTGCGCGCCATTTCCGGGGCGAGCTGCTTTTCGGCATCGTCGATCTGTGCCGCAGCCGCCTTCAGCTTCGGCAAAATCTCTTCGATCCGATCGGCCTTGAGGATGTCGACCGAAAGCCCGGCGCGGATGAACTCGGTCTGACGCATGTGCGACAGCAGCGAGAACAGCGGCTCCCAGAAATTATCGATGTTGGCAAGCAGCACCGGCTTGGCATGACGTCCGAGCTGCTTCCAGGTCAATTGCTCAACCAACTCCTCCAGCGTGCCGACGCCGCCAGGTAGCGCCACGAAGGCGTCGGAGCGTTCGAACATCAGCCGCTTGCGCTCGTGCATGTCGGGGGTGACGATCATCTCCTGCACGCGGGTCAGCGCGTTTTCGCGCATCCGCAGGAAATCGGGGATGATGCCGGTGACGGTGCCGCCGTGATCGAGCACGGAGGTCGCGACCGAGCCCATCAGGCCGAGCGAGCCGCCGCCGTAGACGAGGCGGATCTTGTTCTCAGCGAGCGCCTTGCCGAACGCCTTGGCGCCTTCGGTGAAACGGGGATTTGTTCCTGGGCCGGAGCCGCAATAGACACAGACGGTTTTGATCGTGCTCATTGGTGCCATGATGCATTGCAGCGAAGAGGCGTCAAGCCCAATCGGTGATTCGGGACTTCCGGAAATCTACCGGTAAACGACGAAGAACAATCGAAGATTCGCCATCTGGCGGGGTGCATGGGCATCGTTAAGGCTCTATATGACAAACGAAAATCCTTAATGGCAACGCTGCCCGCATCTGACGGGCTTTTCAGGCTTCTTGATGGACCAAGCTCAATCGCCCGCCGGCCCCAACGTTCCTGATCCCGCCGGGGGGCCGCTGGAGCGGGCCACGCTGATGGGCACGTTGGCGCATCTGTGGCCCTATATCTGGCCGGGCGACCGTTTCGACCTGAAGATGCGCGTGGTCTGGTCGATGGTGCTGCTGCTCGCCGCCAAGCTGATCACGCTGACGGTTCCTTTCAGTTTCAAATGGGCGACCGACGCGCTGACCGGCGCCAACACGGCGCCGGTGCAGGCCGACAATTGGCACCTCTGGGTAATCGCCTCGCCGTTGCTGCTGACCGCGAGCTACGGCGTGATGCGCATCGTGATGGCGGTGCTGACGCAATGGCGCGACGGCATTTTCGCGCGCGTTGCCATGCATGCGGTGCGCAAGCTCGCCACCATCACCTTCATCCACATGCACGAGCTGTCGCTGCGCTTCCACCTGGAGCGCAAGACCGGCGGCCTGACGCGCGTGCTCGAGCGCGGCCGCGAGGGTATCGAGGTCATCGTGCGCATGGTGATCCTGCAGTTGATCCCGACCATCGTCGAGGTCTCGCTGCTGATGGCCGTGCTGCTGTGGCAGTTCGATTGGCGCTACGTGCTCGCGACCCTCGTCACTGTCGCGGTCTACATGTACTATACCTACATCGCGACCGAGTGGCGGATCGGCATCCGCCGCAAGATGAACGATGCCGACACCGAGGCGAACACCAAGGCGATCGACTCGCTGCTGAACTACGAGACCGTCAAATATTTCAGCGCCGAGACCCGTGAGTCGCAGCGCTATGACCGATCGGTCGCGCGTTACGAGGAGTCGAGCGTCCAGGCTTACACTTCGCTTGCCGTGCTCAACACCGGGCAAGCCGTGATCTTCACGCTGGGGCTGACCGCGACCATGCTGATGTGTGCGATCGGCGTGCGCAACGGCACCAACACGGTCGGCGATTTCGTGCTGGTCAACGCCATGATGATCCAGCTTTACCAGCCCTTGAACTTCATGGGCATGGTCTATCGCGAGATCAAGCAGGCGATCATCGACATCGAGAAGATGTTCAACGTGCTGGGGCGCGAGGCCGAGATCAAGGATGCGCCGGGCGCGAAGCCGCTGGTGGTCTCCGCGGGCAATGTGCGTTTCGAGGACGTGCGCTTTGCCTATGAGCCGTCCCGTCCGATCCTCAAGGGCATCAGCTTCGAGGTGCCGGCCGGCAAGACGGTCGCGATCGTCGGACCGTCCGGTGCGGGCAAGTCGACCATCTCACGCCTGTTGTTTCGCCTCTACGACATTTCCGGCGGCAAGATCCTGATCGACGGCCAGGACATTCGCGAAGTCACGCAGGCGAGCTTGCGCGCGTCCATCGGCATGGTGCCGCAGGACACCGTGCTGTTCAACGACACCATCCGCTACAACATCCGCTACGGTCGCTGGGACGCCAGCGATGCCGAGGTCGAGCAGGCAGCGCAGCTGGCGCAGATCGATCGTTTTATCCGCATGGCGCCGAAAGGCTACGAGACCCAGGTCGGCGAACGCGGCCTGAAACTATCCGGTGGCGAAAAACAGCGGGTCGCGATCGCGCGCACCGTGTTGAAGGCGCCGCCGATCCTGGTGCTGGACGAGGCGACCTCCGCGCTTGACACCCACACCGAGCACGAGATCCAGGGCGCGCTCGAGCGCGTGGCGAAGAACCGCACCTCGCTGGTGATCGCCCATCGGCTTTCGACCATCGTCGGCGCCGACGAGATCATCGTGCTGGACCAGGGCCGCATCGCCGAACGCGGCACCCACGCGAAACTGCTCGCGGAGGGGGGACTTTACGCCAGCATGTGGAACAGGCAGCGCGAAGCCGAGGCGGCGCGCGAGAAACTGGCCAGGATGGCCGATTCCGGCGAGGCGCCCAACCGGGAGCCTCCGCCGGTCGCCGATGTCCTGACGACGCCTGCCGCGGCGGAGTGACCTTGTCTCCGGTCCCAACTCTGGCCTAAACAACACCACCGCGCGGGACGACCTGCGCCATCAACCCTGAGCGGCAGATAGCGATGTCCATTCTCGATTCGATCCAGCGTCAGATCCCGCCGATCCACAAGGAGGGTTATCCCTTCATCGGTGGCTTTGCGCTGGCAAGCCTCGTCCTGTTCTGGCTGTGGTCGCCTTTGGGGTGGATCGGCACCATCCTGACCGTGTGGTGCGCGCTGTTCTTCCGCGACCCCGTCAGGGTGACGCCGGTGCGCGAGGGGCTCGTGGTGTCGCCGGCCGACGGCCGTGTCTCGATGATCACCATGGCGCTGCCGCCGGCCGAGCTCGGGCTCGGCGACCGGCCGCTGCCGCGCATCTCGGTGTTCATGAGCGTGTTCAACTGCCATGTGAACCGTAGCCCGATCGCGGGCAGGGTGGACCGTATTGCCTACCGCCCCGGCCTGTTCATCAATGCCGAGCTGGACAAGGCGAGCGAGGACAACGAGCGCAACTCGCTGGTGATCACGACGCCGACGGCGCGGATCGGCGTGATCCAGATCGCGGGCTTGGTCGCCAAGCGCATCGTCTGCTTCGTCAAAGAAGGGCAGGCGATCGGCGCCGGCGAGCGTTTCGGCCTGATCCGATTCGGCTCGCGGCTCGACGTCTATCTGCCGCTGGGCACCAAGGCGCTGGTCTCGGAAGGGCAGACCGCGATCGCCGGCGAGACGATTCTGGCCGATCTCGCCGGAGACGACCCGAGTCGCGCCTACCGCTCCAATTAACCAATAAGTCGGCCTGAGGGGTCCTCCGCCGCAATGGCGGAGGGGAACGCGGCTTGCTATATCTCGCCCCAAGGTGAGGACGAGCCATGACGCCCTACGACTCTAGAGATCCAGACGTACGCCGGCGGCGGTTCCGCCCGATCCCGGTGCGCATGCTGGTGCCCAACGTCATCACGCTGCTGGCGATCTGCGCCGGCCTGACCTCGATCCGGCTCTCGATCGAGGGGCGGATGTCGCTCGCGGTCTACGCCATCGTGTTCGCGGCGGCGCTCGACGGCATCGACGGCCGCATCGCGCGCATGATCAAAGGGCAGTCCAAGTTCGGCGCCGAGCTCGACAGCCTCGCCGACTTCGTCAATTTCGGCGTGGCGCCCGGCCTGATGCTGTATTTCTGGCAGCTGCACGAACTCGGCAATGCCGGCTGGATCGCCGCCATGGTGTTTGCGATCTCCGGTGGCCTCCGCCTGGCGCGCTTCAATGCCACCATGGACGATCCCAACAAGCCGGCCTTCGCCGCCAATTTCTTCACCGGCGTCCCGGCGCCGGCCGGCGCGATCACGGTACTGCTGCCGATCTATGTCGCGTTCCTCGATCTCGGCCGGCTGCCTGCGGCGGTGACGGCTGCGTATACGCTGCTGATCGCCTTCCTGATGGTGTCGCGCCTACCGGTGTTCTCCGGCAAGACCAAGCGCATGCGGGTGCCGCCCGAACTGGTGCTGCCTGCGTTCGTCGCAGTCATCGTCTTCATCGCGCTGCTGATCGCCTATCCCTGGCACGTGCTGTCGATCGGCACGGTGCTGTATCTCCTCGCTTTGCCGCTCGGCTACAAATCCTATCGCGATCAGGCGCGCGCGTTGGAAGCCACCGGGTCGGCAGGAGGCGAAGTCTCGTCGCCGCCGTCGGCACCGACGCTGACAAACCTGTCGGAGCCGCCGCGCGACGACGACCGGCCCGACCGCTTGCACTGAACGGCAGGGCACTAAGCAGCAAGGCGCTGAGCAGCAAGCCACAGAGCAGCAAGCCACTGATCAACAAGACTTGGATATCTGCCATGAGGCGCCCTGAGTTGGGTTGAGACCCGATCTCGGCTATATCGCCAAGTGCCGGCGGCACCGCGCCAACAGCGGCCGCCAATCTGGGAGAGAACGCCGTGACGAATACTGCGACCGGGCCGCTGCCCGCTTCCGTCCTCGAAGCGCTGGGCCGCTATGACACCCCGACGATCTGCAATGCCATGGAGATCGTGGCGCCCGAGCGCCGGCTGATCGGCTACACCACCAAGCCACTGGTCTGCCCATTCCCCGATCTGCCGCCGATCGTCGGCTACGCCCGCACGGTCGCGATCCGCTCGGTGCTGAAAAACTCGCTACCGCCGGAAGAGCAGTCCAAGCGCCGCATCGACTACTACGAATATGTCGGGACTGGCCACGGTCCGCGCATCTCGGTGATCCAGGACATCGACGGTCCCGACGTCGGCTACGGTGCGTTCTGGGGCGAGGTGCAGAGCAACGTGCACAAGGCGCTCGGCTGCCTCGGTGTGATCACTGACGGCTCGATCCGCGACATCCCGCAATGGGCACCTGGATTCCAGGCGCTGGCCGGCTCGATCGGCCCGTCGCATGCGTGGGTGCATGCCGAGAGCTTTGGCGGCGAGGTGCGCGTTGCCGGCATGACCGTGAAGTCGGACGATCTGATCCACGCCGATCTGCACGGCGCCATCGTGATCCCGCGCGACATCGCCGCAAAGCTGCCCGAGGCCGCCGAGCTCTGCGGCCGCCGCGAGACGCCGATCCTCGAAATCGCCCGCAGTCCCGACTTCTCGCTGGAGAAGCTGAAGGCCGCACTGAAGCGGTCGGCGGAGATCCACTAACGGCCGGACCGGAACGATCTACGGCTGCGACGTTGCTCGCAGGCCGCCCTGGTCCGTCAGGAACAGGGCGGCTTGATCCGGCTCGCCGAATACCGCGGCAGCGCATCCGATCAAGGTGAAGCCGCCGGCAAAATCCCACAGGGTGATATCTTCCGCATTGTCCGGCATCCGGATCAGGCGCGCTGCGATCACGGCCAGGGCCGCCTCGACAAAGAGCAGCACGCTGAAGGCCGGCAGGACGAGCTCGGGTTCGAGCATGTGGAGCGCCAGCACTGCGGGAAGCGCGGTGAGAAGACTGAACAGCGTCACCATTGCGATGCCTTCCGCCATGAGGGGCCGGTCCGGTCCAGAATACCAACTGATCGGTCGCGCCCGATGTGGCGCAGGGCCGCAGCCGAAGCTTTCGCGCACGCACGGTGATGGGTGCGCGCGGCGCCGTATGGTTAGCAAAATGTTGAAATGCCTGTCGGCAGTCGGCAAAAGCCGGCGCCTTTCAGCGCGCTGCGGCCGCCGGGCGCGCCGGCTCAACTTAACCTTTACGCGTCTTTAATCGCGGCTCACTAGGGTCTCCGATGCGGTTCGGGGTTGGGCCGCGCCATCGGCCAGGACGGCCGTTGTTGCGTTCGCGTTGGAGTCTCCCATGGATATCATGACGAGCATCGGGCTCGTGGCGGGCATTATCGTCATCGCGACGATGATGCTGCTGGGCGGCGATCTCCACATGTTCGTCTCCGAGCATGCGATGATCATCATCTTCGGCGGCTCGACGGCTGCGACCATGATCCGCTTTCCGCTCTCGACGCTGATCCATGGCCTGCCGCTCGGCGCCAAATTTGCCTTCACAATGAGCCGTCTGTCGGCGCACGATCTGGTCGACGAGCTCGCCCGCATCGCCGAGATCGCCCGCAAGCAGGGCCCGGTGGGGCTGGAAAAAGTAGAGACCGACGAGCCGTTCCTGGCCAAGGGCATCCGCTACGTCGCCGACGGCTACGACCTCGATTTCATTCGCGACAATCTCGAGCGCGACCGCGACAATTTCTTGATGCATCTGGACGAAGGCAGCAAGATCTACCGCGCCATCGGCGACTGCGCCCCGGCCTTTGGCATGGTCGGCACGCTGATCGGCATGGTGCAGATGTTCGCCAACATGACCGACCCGTCAAAGCTCGGCCCGTTCATGGCGACCGCGCTGCTCGCGACTCTCTACGGCGCGCTGGTCGCCAACCTGTTCTGTACCCCGATCGCGGACAAGCTGCATGGCAAGCTCCTGGACGAAGAGACCAATCGCACGCTGATCATCGACGGCATCCTGATGATCCGCGACTCCAAGAGTCCGACGTTGGTCCGCGAAATGCTGCTGGCCTATCTGCCCGAGAAGCACCGCCACGCCGAAGGCGAGCCGGTTCCGGCCTGATTCTGCCCGCCGGGATTTGAGATATGGCCAAGAAGAAGCGCGGCGATTCACACGGAGGCGGTCACGGCTGGTTCGTGACCTTCGCCGACCTGATGGGCCTGATGATGAGCTTCTTCGTGATGCTCGTCGCGTTTTCGACCCAGGATGCCAACAAGCTGAAGGTCGTCGCAGGCTCAATGCGCGACGCCTTTGGTGTCCAGACCGAAGCGCGCTACTCCGGCATCGTCGAGTCCGACGGCCTGCCGACCCGCCCTCGGCTGAAGAACGTCGATCACATTCAGCCTGAGGACTCCTCCAACACGCCGACGCCGGACCAGGAGGATCGTGACCGCACGTCGGGCGCGAAGATCAAGGTCGACCGCAATTTTGCGCTGGCGGCGGCCTCGCTGCGCCAGGCGTTGCAGGACATGCCGGAACTGACCGAGATGTCCAAGCACATCATGTTCGAGGAGACCAAGCAGGGTCTCAACCTCGAGATCGTGGACCAGGACGGCCGCTCGATGTTCGCCGACGGCTCCAAAGTGCCCTATGACCGCACCCGCCGCCTGATCGAAAAGCTCGCTGTCCCGCTCAAGGCGACGCCGCTGCGCGTCTCCATCGCCGGCCACACCGCGGCTGGATTTGTGCCGACCCGCAGCGACTACGGTGCCTTCGACCTGTCGGCCGACCGCGCCAATGCGGTGCGTCAGATCCTCGAACGCGAGGGCCTGCCGGGCGCCCATGTCTTTGCCGTCTCCGGCAAGGCGGACACCCAGCCGCTGTTCCCGGACGATCCGTCGCTTGCCGCCAACCGGCGGGTGACCATCACCCTGATGCGTGAAGATCCGCCGCTGCCGCCGAATCTGAAGCCTTAGGGCGTCTCCGAGCGAGGTGGACGCCGCTTCGTCTGAAGAAAACGCGACAAAACAAGGATGTAGAGCCCGTTCCGCTTCAATCGGGACGGAAAGGCTCAGGGCTCTTGTGCCACCATCGTACCTGAGGCATGTCGTCGCGTGGGCGACGACCGTTGCTGCGGCGTCACAGCATCTGCCCCGGCGCCTGCTATGGTGATGTGCCGATTGACAGGGGCGCCGGAACCGTCAAAAGGCGCCGGATCAATTCTCGGGCAGAAGCGTTCCAGTTTCATATGACGGCGAGCATCACATCGACCGAAGCTCAGGACGGGCCGGTCACCTCTGGTTTCTGGGGCCTGACGCTCGGGAGCATCGGCGTCGTCTTCGGCGACATCGGCACGTCGCCACTTTACGCATTTCACGAGGCGGTCAGGGGCGCGGCTCATGGCCAGCCGGTCTCGCGGGTCATGGTGCTCGGCGTGCTCTCGCTGATCCTGTGGGCGCTGCTGATCGTCGTCACCGCCAAATACGTTCTGCTGCTGCTGCGCGCCGACAACAACGGGGAGGGCGGCACGCTTTCCCTCATGGCGCTCGGCCAGCGCGCGCTCGGGCGGCGGAGCTGGTTCCTGACGGCGCTCGGCGTCGTCGGCGCCTCCATGTTCATCGGCGATTCCATGATCACGCCGGCGATCTCGGTGCTGTCGGCGGTCGAGGGTCTGAAACTCGCAACTCCTGCCTTCGAGCACTATGTCGTTCCCCTGACCGTTCTCATCCTGGCGCTGCTGTTCGCGGTCCAGAGCAAGGGGACGGCGCTGGTGGCCTCGGCCTTCGGGCCGGTGATGGTCGTCTGGTTCACCGTTCTTGCCGTGCTGGGCGCCATTCACATCGCCGACGATCCGTCGGTACTCGCTGCGATCAATCCCTATTACGCGCTGCAATTCCTGCTGTCGCACGGCACCATCGGCCTGGTGACGCTGGGCGCGGTGTTCCTGGCGGTGACCGGCGGCGAGGCGCTTTACGCAGATCTTGGCCATTTCGGCCGCAAGCCGATCCAGTCGGCCTGGATGTTCTTCGTGCTGCCCTCGCTCCTGATCAACTATTTCGGGCAGGGCGCACTGGTGCTGTCCGATCCCAGCGCGATCGAACATTCCTTCTACCGCATGGTGCCCGAGCACTTCGTGCTGCCGCTGGTCGGCCTTGCGACCGCCGCGACCGTGATCGCGAGCCAGGCGGTGATCACCGGAGCCTATTCGCTGGTCTATCAGGCTGTGCAACTCGGCCTCCTGCCGCGCTTCGAGGTGCGCTTCACCTCGGAAACCCACGCCGGCCAGATCTATCTGCCGCGGGTAAACCGGCTGCTCCTCATTGGTGTGATGCTGCTGGTGCTGTTGTTCCACACCCCCAGCAACCTGGCATCCGCCTACGGCATCGCGGTCTCCACCACCATGGTTGCCGACGGCATCATGGGCTTCATCGTGATCTGGAAATTGTGGAACTGGCGCGCCGCGACGGCCGCAGCCGTGATCCTGCCCTTCGTCGTGGTCGACATCAGCTTCTTCAGCGCGAACCTTCTGAAGCTGCTGGAAGGCGCCTGGGTGCCGCTGCTGTTCGGCGTCATCATGGCCGGGACAATCTGGACCTGGCGGCGAGGGTCGGGGATCCTGATCCAGAAAACGCGCCGCATCGAGGTGCCGCTGGACGATCTGATCCGGAGCCTGGAGAAGCGGCCGCCGCATATCGTCAAGGGCACCGCGGTGTTCCTGACCAGCGATCCCTCTTTTGTGCCGACCGCGCTGCTGCACAATCTCAAGCACAACAAGGTGCTGCACGAGCATAACGTGGTCCTGACCATCGAGACCGCGCATACGCCGCGGGTTGATCTGTCGGAGCGTTTCCGGATGGAGAAGATCAGCGACAAGTTTTTCAAGGTCCGCCTGCGCTTCGGTTACATGGAGCAGCCGAATGTGCCCAAGGCGCTTGCGATCGCGCGCAAGCAGGGCTGGCAGTTCGACATCATGTCGACGTCGTTCTTCGTGTCCCGGCGCTCACTGAAGGCGTCGGCGCAGTCCGGCATGCCGCTTTGGCAGGACCATTTGTTCATCGCGCTGAGCCGGTCCGCCAACGACGCCACCGACTATTTCCAGATTCCCACCGGACGGGTGGTTGAAGTCGGAACCCAGGTCACCATCTAAGAGGCGGCCGGCGAAGCTATGCGAAATTGCATGCCTAAGCCCCGAAATCGGGCTAGGCTATGCCGGTAGCGCAGGCCTATAAGCCGCGCGCCCTTCTGCCGTTGTGCAGTGAAGCATTTTAGAGGCCATCAGGCTCTCCCATGACAAGTGATGTAGCGATTTCCGCCCCGGAAACGGCGGCGGCCAATGGGCATGGCGATGCCCACACCACCGCCCGTTTCGGTGCGCTGACACTCGGCAGCATCGGCGTCGTCTATGGCGATATCGGCACCAGCCCGCTCTACGCGTTCCGCGAAGCCGTCATGGCGGCCTCTGGCGCGGAGGGGGTGCCGACGCCGGCAGCCGTGCTCGGCGTGCTCTCCCTGATCCTGTGGGCGCTCATCGTCGTGGTGACGCTCAAATACGTCGTGATCCTGCTCCGTGCCGACAACAACGGCGAGGGCGGCACGTTGGCGCTGATGGCGCTGGCCCAGCGCGCAGTCGGCACCCGCGGAGCCACCATCGTCCTGCTCGGCATCATTTCCGGCGCCCTGTTCTACGGCGACGCCGTGATCACGCCGGCGCTCTCGGTGCTGTCGGCGATCGAAGGCATGAAGGACATCACGCTGCACTTCGAGCCCTACATCGTACCGCTGACCGTGATCATCCTGGTCGGTCTGTTTGCCGTGCAATCCCGCGGGACCGCTCGCGTCGCCGCCTTCTTCGGGCCGATCATGTGCGTCTGGTTCGCTGTGATCGCGATCGCGGCGATCCATCCGATCATCGAGCAGCCGCAGGTGCTGTTCGCGCTGAACCCGCTCTACGCCGTGTCCTTCATGATCCACCACGGCATCATAGGCTTTGTGACGCTCGGCGCGGTGTTCCTGGCGGTCACCGGTGCCGAGGCGCTCTATGCCGACCTCGGCCATTTCGGCAAGCGACCTATCCAGACCGCCTGGCTGTTCATCGTGGTGCCGTCGCTGGCATTGAACTATCTGGGGCAGGGCGCCCTCGTGCTCGGCGACCCCGGCGCGATCGTCAGCCCGTTCTTCCAGCTCTTTCCGCAAGGTTTTTTCCGCGGCTGCATGGTCGTGCTGGCGACCGCCGCAACTGTCATCGCGAGCCAGGCGGTCATCACCGGTGCCTATTCGCTGACGCGTCAGGCGATCCAGCTCGGTCTATTGCCGCGGTTTGAAATTCGCCATACGTCCGAAGCCCATTCGGGCCAGATCTTCATCCCACGCATCAACCAGCTCCTGCTGGTCGCGGTGGTCCTGCTGGTGCTCTTGTTCCGCTCCTCCAGCGCGCTGGCCTCGGCCTACGGCATCTCCGTCACCGGGACCATGGTCGTCACGGCGATGATGGGCTTCGTGGTGATCTGGAAGGTCTGGCGGTGGTCGCCGTTCACGGCTGCCGCCCTGATCGCGCCGTTCCTGTTCCTCGACCTCACCTTCCTAGCCGCCAATCTGCTCAAGGTATTCGAGGGGGGCTGGGTGCCGCTGGCGCTCGGCGCGCTCATGATCATCCTGATGTACACGTGGCGGCGCGGCAGTCGGCTGCTGTTCGAGAAGTCGCGCAAGCTCGAATTCCCGCTCGCCGACCTCGTGGCGATGCTCGAGAAGCGGCCGCCGCAACGCGTGCCCGGCACCGCCGTGTTCCTGACCAGCGATCCCCTCAGCGCCCCGACCGCGCTGATGCACAGTCTGAAGCACTACAAGGTGCTGCACGAGAAGAACGTCATTCTCACCATCGAGACCGCACAGACCCCGCGCATCGATCCGGCCGAGCGGGTGAAGCTGGAGCAGATCTCGCCGACCTTCTCCAAGGTGACGCTGAAGTTCGGCTTCATGGAATCGCCCAACGTGCCGAAGGCGCTGGCGATCGCCCGCAAGCTCGGCTGGCAGTTCGACATCATGTCGACCTCGTTCTTCCTGTCGCGGAGGGCGCTCAAGCCGGCCGCCCATTCCGGCATGCCGCGCTGGCAGGACCGGCTGTTCATCTCGCTCAGCCGTTCCGCCAACGACGCCACCGACTATTTCCAGATCCCCTCCGGTCGCGTCGTTGAGGTCGGCACCCAGGTCACCATTTAGCTCCGCCGCTGTCATCGCCCGGCTTGACCGGGCGATCCAGTATCCAGAGACCATGCGTAGATACGGGGAGGCCGCGGCGTACTGGATTCCCCGCTTTCGCGGGGAATGACACTGAGTTAGCGGTGAGGGTGTGAAGCAGGAGCTTCAGGCATCCTGAAGGTCGCGCTTCAAGTCGCTGCGATTTAGCTTTAACTTGCGCAAGGCAGCTCAAGCCTTTGTAGCGCTTGATTTTCACCGGCCGAGAGGCGAGGTTGCCGGCCGCCGGGATCGCCCCGGCAGCGGCCCGCGACGTTGGAGGATGATGTGGCAAATCAAGTACAGGATCTGACCCCGGACGAGGTCTCCAAGGGTGTCGCGGAAGGGCGCTATCTCCTCGTCGACGTGCGCGAGCCGAACGAGGTCGAGGCCGAGGCTTATCCCTACGGCGTGGTCGTGCCGCTCTCGACCTTCGATCCCAAAGCGATCCCCGATCCCGAGGGTAAGGAGGTCGTGTTCGCCTGCCGCTCGGGCAAGCGTTCGGTGACGGCCTCGCTGGCGGCGCAGGCCGCGGGCCTGCCTTACGACAAGCATCTGGCCGGAGGCATGCTCGGCTGGAAGGCGGCGGGTCTTCCCAGCAAGGTCGGCGGCTGACCCCGCCGATGTCCAAGAGCTCGTCCCTCAACAAGGTCTTCGCGGACCTTCCCGTCACCATCTTCGAGGCAATGTCGCAAGCCGCGCGCGACAATGCCGCCATCAATCTCGGGCAGGGCTTCCCCGATGATCCCGGCCCCGAGGACATCCGCCGCGCCGCGGCCGATGCCTCGCTGAACGGCTACAACCAGTACCCGTCGATGATGGGCCTGCCGGAACTGCGCCAGGCGATCGCGACCCATTACGGCCACTGGCACGGCCTCAAGCTCGATCCGATGAGCGAGGTGATGGTGACCTCCGGCGGCACCGAGGCCCTGACCTCGGCCATCCTCGCCGTGGTCCAGCCCGGTGACGAAGTGGTGTGCTTCCAGCCGGTGTACGATTCCTATCTGCCGATCATTCGCCAGGCCGGCGGCATTCCGCGCCTGGTCCGGCTTGAGCCGCCGCATTGGCGGCTGAATGAGGACATGCTGAAAAGCGTCTTCAATTCAAAGACCAAGGCGGTGCTCTTCAACAACCCCCTGAATCCGTCCGCGGTGGTGTTTCCGCGCGAGGACCTCGAGCTGCTGGCGCGCTACTGCCAGGAGTTCGACGTTATCGCGATCTGCGACGAGGTCTGGGAGCACGTCACCTTCGACGAGCACAAGCACATCCCGCTGATCACCATCCCCGGCATGCGCGACCGCACCATCAAGGTCGGTTCGGCCGGCAAGATCTTTTCGCTGACGGGCTGGAAGATCGGCTTCGTCTGCGCCGCGCCGCCGCTGCTGCGCGTTGCCGCCAAGGTGCACCAGTTCCTGACCTTCACCACCGCGCCGAACCTCCAGGCCGCCGTCGCCTACGGCCTCGGCAAGCCGGACGAGTATTTCCTGTCGATGCGCAAGGACCTGGCGCGGAGCAGGGACCGTCTCGCCAAGGGACTGGAGAGCCTCGGCTTCCCGGTGCTGAAGTCGCAGGGCACCTACTTCCTCACCGTTGACCTGTCGCCGCTGGGGCTGAACGAGAGCGACACCGAGTTCTGCTGGCGGATCGTGAAGGACTACAAGGTCGCCGCAATCCCCGTGTCGGCCTTCTACGAGCAGGATCCTGTGACCTCGGTGGTGCGCTTCTGCTTTGCCAAGAAGGACGAGACGCTCGATACCGCGCTGGAGCGGCTGTCGGACGCGGTGCGCGGGCGCAAGAGGTAGGAGATGACGATCGTCAGCCGCTTTGGTTTTGGCCTCGCGATCGCCGCCGCGCTGACGTTGCTCTCCGCCCCCGCAGGGGCCGAGGAGCGGGTCGTCAACTTCTACAACTGGTCGAACTACGTGGCCCCCGATGTCCTCGAGGCCTTCACCAAGGAGACCGGCATCAAGGTGGTCTACGACACTTTTGACGCCAACGAGACCCTGGAGACGCGCTTGATGGCCGGCAAGTCCGGCTATGACGTCGTGGTGCCCACCGCCTATTTCCTCCAGCGCCAGATCAAGGCCAACATCTTCCAGAAGCTCGACAAGGCGAAGCTGCCGAACCTGGCCAATGCCTGGCCGGTGGTGACCGAACGTCTCGCGATCTACGACCCCGGCAATGTCTACGCCGCCAATTACATGTGGGGCACGACGGGCATCGGCTACAACGTCGCCAAGCTGAAGCAGATTCTCGGAGCGGATGCGAAGATCGATAGCTGGGACATCGTGTTCAAGCCGGAGAACCTCGCAAAATTCAAAGACTGCGGCGTGCACATGCTCGATTCCGCCGACGACATCTTTCCGGCGGCGTTGAATTATCTTGGGCTCGATCCGAACTCGACCAAGCAGGCCGAGCTCGAGAAGGCCGCCGATGTCGTCGCCAAGGTGCGGCCCTCCGTGCGCAAGTTTCATTCGTCCGAATATCTAAGCGCGCTCGCCACCGGCGAGATCTGCTTCGTGGCCGGCTGGTCCGGCGACATCATGCAGGCCCGCGCCCGCGCTGCCGAAGTCAAGAGCGGCATCGAGATCGGCTACGCCATCCCGAAGGAGGGCGCGCAGATGTTCTTCGACAATCTCGCGATCCCCGCCGATGCGAAGAACGTCGCGGAAGCCTACGAGCTGATCAACTATCTCTACCGTCCGGACGTGGCCGCCAAGAATACGGACTTCCTGTCCTACGCCAACGGCAACCTCGCCAGCCAGAAGCTGGTCGATCCGAAAATATTGAACGACAAGAATATCTATCCGGACGAGGCAACGCTCGCAAAGCTGTTCGTCATCACGGCCCGCGAGCCGGCGACCCAGCGGGTCATCAATAGGCTCTGGACCAGGGTGAAGACGGGACGGTAATCGCGCCCGTCATTGCGAGCGACGAAGCAATCCAGAATCTTTCCGCAGAGGGAGTCTGGATTGCTTCGCTTCCGCCTTCGCTCTTCGAGCTACGGCGGACAAGTCGCTCGCAATGACGAAACAGGATCACCGCCAACGTCGGTGTAGCCACAGCCACTGCTCGGGATGCTCGCGGACCCAACCTTCCACCACGCTGGTGATCGCCTGGGTGGTGCCCTGGATGTCGATCCTGCCGTCGGCGTCGCGCACCGGCTGGACCTCTTCGGTGATCTCGGCGGTGAAGCGGCCGCCGGGAAGGCGGATGACGCGGACGCCGTGGATCGGGCATTCGACCTGGCGCAACAGGCGCGCCAGCATCGGATTGGCGCGGGTCTTGCGGCCGAAGAAGGTGACCTCGACGCCGCCGGTCAGATACTGGTCGATCAGCATCGCGACGTGCTTGCCGTCCTTGAGCGCCTGCGCAAGCCGCAGCGGCGCGTCGCGCCCCGCCGGGATCAGCGTGCCCATGTTGACCTGGCGCATCTCCTGGATGATGCGGTCGGCGGAGGCGATATTCGGGCGGCGGTAGAGGATTGCCGCATCGAGCCCGTGTGCGACCGCGGCGAGCGCCGGCAATTCCCAATTGGCCAGATGCGCGGCGAAGATCAGCGCCGGCTTGCCGTCGTCGCGGATTTGATCGAACAGCTCGATGCTGCGGCTGGGCAGTTCGATCCGACTGTTTTCCGGATGATCGCGGTCATAATCCCAGACGTGGTCCATATGGGCGAATTCGGCGCCGACGCGACCGAGATTGTCCCAGACGCCCATCAGGATGGATTCGATTTCCTCGGGCGGCTTGTCCGGAAACGCGGCGGTGAGATTGGCGCGGCCGATGCGGTGCTCGCGCAGGCGCGGCCCGATCAGCCTGGTGACGCGTGCGAAAAACTCCGAGGTCTTGGCCGGATCGAAATAACGCGTGGTGCGCAACATGCCGACGGTGGCAGCGCCGATCAGGCCTCCACCGATCGATTTGGCCGTCTCCCGCGCGCGGGCCTTCGTCCTCGCAGGAAGCAGCGCCATGCGTCCGGTCAGGCCGGTTCGCGGGTCAGGATCAGCGAGGCGTTCTGGCCGCCGAAGCCGAACGAGTTCGACATCACAGCGGTGACGCGGGCATCGCGTGCCTTGTTGCCGACGACGTCGAACAGGATCGTGGGATCCGGATTGTCGTAGTTGATCGTCGGCGGGATGCGCTGATGCTCCAGCGTCAGCAGCGAGAAGATCGCCTCGACCGCGCCGGCGGCCGAGATGGTGTGGCCGACCATCGACTTGTTGGAGGTGACCGGAATCTTCGAGACGAGATCGCCGAACACGGCCGATGTCGTATTGTACTCCATCTTGTCGTTCTCGGGCGTCGCGGTGCCGTGCGCGTTGATGTGGTCGATCTGGTCCGGCGTCATGCCGGCGTCGGCCAGCGTCTTGTTCATGCAGCCGATGATCGGCTTGCCGTCGGGCGACGAGCGGGTGCGATGGAAGGAATCGGTGAGTTCGCCGCAGCCGGCGATCACGCCGAGGATTTTTGCGCCGCGCGCGGTGGCCGCTTCATAGCTTTCGAGCACCAGCGCACCTGCGCCTTCGGCCATGACAAAACCGTCGCGGTTCTTGGAGAAAGGACGGGAGGCCGCCTGCGGCGGATCGTTCTGGGTCGACAGCGCCGAGAGCAGCGAGAAGCGCACCAGCGCCTCCGGATTCACGGTGCCGTCGGTCGCCACGCACAGCGCGGCATCGGTTTCGCCGCGGCGGATCGCCTCGACGCCGAGCTGGATCGAGGTCGCGCCCGAAGCGCAGGCCGTCGACAACGAGATCGGCGAGCCCTTGGTACCGAAAGTCTCGGCGAGATAGGCGGCGACCGAACCGAACATGAAGCGGTGGTGATAGGCGCTGTACTTGCCGCCGCCGGAGATGCGCAGCAGATCGTCGTAATTGAAGTCGAGCTTACCAACGGCGCGGCCGAGCTCGCGGCGCTGCGGCCATTCGACCTCGACCGGTGCGACCGCAAGGAAGAGAGGACCCGGGAAATCCGCCTTGGCGCCGATGCCGGCCTGCTCCAGCGCCTCCTGCGTCACCAGTTCGGCCATCCGTTCGGACAGCCCGGTGGAGGAGAACGGATCGACGCTGACGAAATCCACCGTGCCGGCCATCGTGGTTTTCAGGCCGTCGACCGGAAAGCGCGTGATGGTGCGGATGCCGGATTCGCCGGCGACGAGCTTCGCCCAATTGTCGGTCTTGCCGTTGCCCAGCGAGGTCATGATGCCCATGCCGGTGACGACGACGACGGGGCGCCCGAGTTTGTCGCGTGGTGCAGTCATGTCGATCCCCGCTTGAGCTGGAGCATGATCCGAAAAAGCGTGACGCGGTTTTCCGAGAAGATCATGCCCAAACAATAACCTGCCAAAAGCGCAACGCGCTTTAGCTTACTGCCTCGACCAGCGCCATGCCTTCGCCGCGCCAGTGTCCGGCCCCCACCACCACAATCTGGGTGGGCGCTCCCTGCATTTCAATCTCGGTGCCCGTGGAATCGTTCGGCGGAAACAGCGCGCCACGAGAGATCGACAGCGCAGCGAGCGCGATGCCGAGCGGGAATTGCGTCTCCATGGTGTGGCCGAACATCGTGCCGGTCGAGCGCACCGGGAACTCGGCGTGGCCCTTCAGGAAGCCGTGCTCTTCTGATGTCGCCGGCTCAGCGCCGGTCGCACCGGATATGATCGCGCCCTTGCCGTCGCGCTTCGGCAACTTTGCCCAAAGCTTCTCCAGCGTCGCGGCCATGTCGCCGGGGGTCTTGCGCCGGGCGAGGTCGGCAACGACGCTCGACAGCTTCGCGAATGGCTTTGCGCCGCGCGCTTCCGCATGCGCCTTCGATTCCAGCACCAGGAACGCGCCGGCCGAGCCGAGCGCGAAGCCGGCGTGGTCCTTGCGCGCCCACACGGGTGCGAACTTGTCCTTGAGATTGAAGTCGCCGAATTCGTAGAGGACCATCAGGTCCTTGCGCTCGCCATTGTGCGAGCCGCCGATCAGCGCGATGTCGCTCTCGCCGGAGGCGATGCGTGACAATGCAATGCGGGCGGCATCGGCGCCGGCAACCTCTTCACCCATGAAGGTGCGCGAGGTGCCGCCAATGCCGTGCACGATAGCGATGTTGCCGGCGAGCAGGTTGGAGAGCTGGGCCAGGAACAGCGTCGGCCTGAGATCGCTCATCAGCCGCTCGTTGAGGAAGCCGGGCGCATTGGCGCCCTTGGCCTCGGCCGTGAGCACGCCGGTGTCGACGTTGAGATCGCGCTCGCCGCCGCCGGCGGCGACCACCATGTCGATCTTCGACAGGATGTCCTTGTTGCCCTTGATTCCGGCGGAGTCGAGCGCAAGCCCGGCCGCATAGGTGCCGATGCGCTGCCAGGCTTCCATCTGGCGCTGGTCGCCCTTCTTCGGGATCTGGCTGTCGAAGGTCACAGGCATCAGGGGGTGCACGATATAGGGTGCAAAGCCCTTCTCATCGACATTGATGCGCTTCTCCTGAAGCGCGGCCCAGTTGGCGTCCAGGCCCTCGCCGAGCGAGGTGGCGAGGCCAATGCCGGTGATCCAGACTTCCGTCTGGGCGGGCTTCGAAGCAGTCTCGGTCATGGCGATACGGCCTGTTGCGGAAAGCCGACGCGTTTGGCGACCGCGTCCATGTGGGCGCGCATATCCGCATGGGGAAAGGGAATCTGCGTGAAGGTCAGCGTCGAATTCGCGCGCAGCTTGCCGCCGACCTTGATCTTGGCTTCGGTCACGGCGTAGCCCGAGCCCTGATGGGCAAGGCTCGCCTCGATGCTCATGAGATCGCCGGGGAAGACCGAGCCGCGCACCTTGGCCTCCTTGACCGCGGCCAGGATCGGCATGCGCTCGAATTTGAGCACGCCAAGCTGAAGCCAGCCCGAGGCCTGCGCCATAGATTCGATCAGGAGCACGCCGGGCATCAGGGGGTAGCCCGGGAAGTGTCCCTCGAAGATGGTGCTCTCCATCGGGACCTGAGCCTCGACGACAATCGTCTTCGCGTCGACGTTGAGGTCGACGACGCGATCTATCATGTGGAAGTATTCGAGTTGCATGACCGCGCGCTTAGGCGCTCGCGCCCTTCGCCGCAACCAGTTCGTCGATGCGGGCGCACAGGTTTTTCAGCACGAAATACTGCTCGGTGGTCGCTTTGCCGTCGTTGACCTCCTGGGTCCACTTTTCCAGCGGCAACTTGATACCGAACTGCTTGTCGATCGCGAACGCGATGTCCAGGAAATCGAGGCTGTCGATGCCGAGGTCATCGATGGCATGGCTATCCGGCGTGATCGTGTCGCGCGGGATGTCGCAGGTTTCAGCGATGATCGTAGCGACCTGATCGAATGTGGAGGACATCACTAAGCCTTTGATATATTGCACATATTTGTCAGATTGTCCAGAGTGGAACGGTGGGTGGGCATCGCGCCCCGATGACGCCCTCAACCCCCCTCTGGCCGGGTCGAAAGCCCGTATATCGGAGCGCCGCCCTGAGTTCAATGGAGCCGGATGGGTGTGGGAACTGGACTGGGGACGCCCCGGCTGAGCCGCTCCGGCCGAAGGACCGTCGCCTAGATGTGCGGCGTCGTGATCTTGACGCAGTCGCGGCGGCCCATCAGCACGCAATCCTGGGTCCGGCGCAGGTCGGCGATGCTCACCGCGAGCCAGATCCCGATCGCGGTCAGTGCGATGGTGAAGGCCAGCGCCGCGATGTTGGCGAGCATGCGATGGCGGAAATCGTCCGGTGCCGTGCGGGGCTGCTCATAGCGCGACAGGTCGAGCGGCTCGGGCGCGACGCGCAATTTCTGCACGGTAGCATTGCCGCGGTAGCCCGTCGGGGAAGGCGAGGTGCGCGGCCTGAACTGGAGCACCCGGTGCTCGTCATCCGAGCTTATGGGCCGCTGGGTTGTCATGGTGCAGGGATCACTCCGAAGCAGCGATTTTTAGATAGCATAGGTGGTGAACGCGTTGCAGAAAATCTTCTCAACGCGCACGTGCATTGCGCGTTCGCACTATCCTGCGGGGCTGCGAACGAATGACTGCGGAACCGTCGTCCCGGACATGCAGAGGGTGCGATGCAAAAACCTCCGCCCAGCTGAATGCATTTGCCGGCGCGAGGGCTATGCCATAGTTCAGGGAACCTGATCACGCAGCTGCAACCATGTTAAGGGCCTTTCGACCATGACCAATACGCGCGAACCGAGAGTACATCCGGTGTCGATCCTGTCGCTGCGGCCGACGCAGATGACGGTCGGGATGCGCGAGGTCAAGGAGAAGCGCAAGCGCTGGCGCGAGCACGACAAGAAGAAGCAGGCCGATCTGCTCGGCAAGCATATGATCCCCGTCGTGCACGGCCCCGACGAGCGCTATTACGTGATCGACCATCATCATCTCGGTCGCGCGCTGCACGATGAGGGCGTCAAGGAGGTGCTGGTCACCATCGTCGGCGACCTCAGGATGGTCGAGCGCGAAGCGTTCTGGGGCGTGATGGACAATAAGCGCTGGGTCTATCCCTACGACGCCAAGGGCGAACGGCGGACGTTCCGCGATTTGCCGAAATCCGTCGTCGATCTCAAGGACGATCCCTTCCGGAGCCTTGCCGGCGAGCTGCGCCGCATGGGCGGCTTCGCCAAGGACACCACGCCGTTCTCCGAATTCCTGTGGGCCGATTATCTGCGCCGAAAGCTGTCGCGCAAGGCTGTGGATGCCAATTTTGACAAGGCGCTCGAGAAGGCGATGTCCTCAGCCAAGAGCAAGGATGCGATCTATCTGCCCGGCTGGTGCGGTCCGGCTGACGATGATTAGGCGCAGCGCTCTCATCGGTACGGCATGCGGCGCCACAGACCGGATCCGATCACAGTCTCTTGAGCGAAACCATCCTCCGTCCGCGCGAAGCGGTGCTGAAACAAAGCCGTGCCATCTGTTGGAGTCATCGAGCTCATAGGAGGCCGAAATGCGCCGTCTGGTTTTCGCCGTTGCCCTGCTCGTGGTCGCTTCAGCCGGGATCTCGGCATCGTTTGCCGCAGTACACCATGCCAAGACATTGACGTTTTCCGAGCGCTTTGCCCCGGCGCTCGAGTTGATGGCGAAGCGCTAGTCCAGCACCACAGTGCTGCGCAGCCTCGCCTAGCGCAATTGCGATGCCGCCACAGCGTGCGGGGGGCGGTTCGAACCTGCTGCGTAACGGCGTGGCGCGCTTGACGTATCGCAAACAGGCTTTGATGCCGGCCGCTAAGGTCCGCCGGCATGACCGCCGAACCAGCCTTGCGCATCCGCGTCGCCGGGTGGCTCCGGATCATGCCGTCTGGAGACATGATGATGAGTCTGATTCTTCGCATTCTGTTTGTGTTCGCCGGGGCCGTCACCGCGCTGTTCGTCGCGCGTGACGCCCTGAACTTCACGATCATCCAAACCTTCGTCGCCATCCTGCTCATGACCGCCGTCGTGGCTCTCGGGAGCCTTTGGAGCTTGCGGCGCAAGGCCTGAGCGAGGCCTTCAACCAGCAGCGTCGCGATCGATTTTGCGCAAGCGGACAAAGGCGGCCCAGGCCCGCGGATAATCCTTGTCCGTGGGATCAATCGCAAGTAGCGCGCGGCATGCTTCCTTGATCTCCTCAGGCGAAGGACGCTTGGTCGGAACCCCGGATGATTTGGCTTCCTCCCAGCGAGCCTCGATATCTTTCGCGAAAGCCAGGGCCTCGGCGCCCGTCCGCTTCTGCGCCGATTTCGCCAGCGGATGGTCCGAGGGGAAGGTCGGCCATGCGGCCGGCGGCTGATCGACACGCCACGTCAATTCATCTGCTTGTCGCCCCTCCACGCCCGAACTTGAATGCTGTGCTACTGGCGCCCGTCCTGCCCCTGCTAACGCTGCCGAACCCGATGAGCCGGCCGATCTCTGCGGGGCCGCCAAACCTGGCGCGACCGCCGCTGTCTGTCCGGCCAGCTGGCCAAGCTGTTGTTCCATCGTTCCGCTGCTGGACTTGGGGATGATTTTTTCGACGGTCTTGATCATCGACAGCGCGCCTGGCGATATCAGCGTGTTCTGATCGGCAATTTTGTCATCGGCCGCGGCTGGGCAGGGCTTGTAAGCAGAGCGCTGCGACGTCATCCGGCCGTCGTCGTCGATACGGGCAAAATCGATCGCGACGGTGTAGACGAACGCGGCCTCGACATACTGCGTCTCTTTATCCATCGCCTTTACGGAGCCGCATACGTATCTTGCCCTGTCTGCATCGATCGTTCGCAGGCCGTTGAAGTGAGCTGAATTCGGCGCAACCAGGACGCGCAAGACGGCAGCCCGCGCCTTGCCATGCTCCGATTCGAACATGCTCCATATCTCGTTCGCGTCGATGAAGTCGGGCTGATAGTTCCATGCGTATCCGGCCGCGAAGAATGCCGTGCCAATACAGGTCGCGATAACAAATGCCCGCACGTTCATGAGAAGCCCCCAACAGGCACGACTCATCAGCGTCTCCGGTGACGGAAACTGCGCAAGTTGTGCCAAAGCGTTTGTGCTAGTTGAGGGTGAGATTCTTAATTAAACGTGTGCGATTGCGAAAACGCAGAGTTCCCGTCACACGGGAACTCATCCGCTGCATTTGTCGTCGACGCGTTCCTTCCGCGCTCGCGGCGGGCGCTCATTTCTTCGGCAGCCGTCCCATCAAATAGAATTCGTCATTCGGCCGCATGCCGGTGAAATTCGCCAGCCGGTTAGATAACGCAAAGAAGGCGGAGATTGCGGCGATATCCCAGATGTCGTCGTCGCTGAAGCCATGCGGCGCGAGCGCGGTGAAATCATCCTCGGAAATCCGCTGCGCATCGGCCGAGACCTTCATCGCGAAGTCGAGCATCGCCTTTTGCCGCGGCGTGATGTCGGCCTTGCGGTAGTTCGTGGCGATCTGGTCGGCGATCAGCGGGTTCTTGGCGCGGATACGCAGGATCGCGCCATGCGCAATCACGCAATACTGGCACTGATTCGCCGCCGAGGTCGCGACCACGATCATCTCGCGTTCGGCTTTGGTGACGCCGCCGTCCTTCTCCATCAGCGCGTCGTGGTAGGCGAAGAAGGCGCGGAACTCGTCCGGGCGGTAGGCCAGCGTCAAGAACACGTTCGGCACGAAGCCGCTCTTCTCCTGCACGGCGAGGAGACGTGTGCGGATGTCGTCAGGGAGCGCATCGAGGGCGGGAGCGGGGAAGCGTTGCGCGGGCTTTGTCATGGGCATGGATTCCGGCTTGGGGCCGGCAACCATAGTCGATGCCGGCGCCATGCTCAACGTGACGCCAGGCTCGCAATGCCGGAGCTGGAAAAACGAGCGTTGCTTTACCGCAGCGGCTTCTTCAGCAGCGAGAAGCGGTCCGGATCCAGCCCCATCGACGGTTGCAGCATCGGGGCTTCGACGTTCGAGAGCGTCTTCGCGGGCGGCGCCGAGAACACCGGATCGTTCGGCACGTCGCGCTGCGAGGTGGCACCGCGCCAGCGCTCGAGCACGGCGCCGACGAAATGCATGTCGTGACCGGAGGTGACGGACGGCACGCTGCTGATGGTGGCTTCGCCGCGCGGCAATTGATGCGGCGGCACCTCCTTGAAGCGCAGCCGCGTCGGCAGCGCGACACCTTCGCCGAATGCCAGCACTTCGCGGGTCCCGAGCGAAGGCACGAACGAAAGCAGGTTCGCGGCCGCATCTGACACGGCGGCGCGCAGCAGCGCCTGGTCGCGCTCGTTGGCAAGACGCATCGTGAACAGCGTGTTGCACTGGGAGATGATGGTGGCGTCGAGCTCAGCCGGACGCTGGGTGATGAGGCCGAGATAGACGCCGTATTTACGGCCTTCCTTGGCGATGCGCGACACCGCCTTGCGGGTCGGCCCGAAGCCGACATTGCGATCAGCGGAGGCGTAGCGGTGAGCCTCTTCGCAAACGAACAACATCGGCGAAACGCCATCGCTCCACAGGCCGAAGTCGAAGGCCATGCGGCAGAGCACCGAGACGACGGAATCGATGACTTCGGCCGGGAAGCCGGCGAGCTGCATCACCGTCATCGGCTTGCCGTTGGCTGGGAGGCGGAACAGATGACTGATCACCTCGGCCATGGTGTCACCGCCGACATTGGCGTTGTCGAACATGAAGGCGTAGCGCGGGTCGTTGCGGACCGCCTCGATGCGGGAGATCAGCTTGTGATAGATGATGCGCGAGGAGCGGTTCTCGAGCTTGCCCATGCGTTCGTCGATCAGCGACATCAGATCGACCAGGCGATAGGGCACCGGCGTATCGACGGTGTAGCCGATCTGCTTGGGATCGATGCGCTTCAGGCCAATGCGGTCGGCGTTCTGGTACTGGGTGTAGACGCCCTTGGCGAGCGGAATGACTTCTGCGAGGACGTCGAGCTCCTCGGGCACGCCGGCGCGGCCGCCGAACAGCACGTCGACGATTTCCTCGAAATTGAACAGCCAGAATGGCAGTTTCAAATTGCGCGGATTGAGCACCAGCGCGCGGTCCCCGAAGCAGCGGCCATATTCGTTGTGCACATCGAGCAGGAAGATACGCAGGTTCGGGCGCGCCTTAAGGATCTCGTTGAGCAACAGCGACACACCGGTCGATTTGCCGACGCCGGTCGATCCCAGCACTGCAAAGTGCTTGGAGAGCATTTCCTCGATGTCGACATAGGCGACGACGGAGCTGTCCTGCTGAAGGAAGCCGACATTGATCTGGTCGGATCCGGTCGGCGCGTAGATTGTGCGCAGCTCCTGGCTCGTGATCAGATCGACGGAATCGCCGATTGTCGGATAGTTGGTGACGCCGCGCTGGAATTTGGCCTTGCCGGTCGCGTTGAGGATTTCGCCCAGCAGGTCGACCGAGGCGATGGCGATCAAATTGTCGTTGCTCGACAGGTTTTCGCAGGACACCTCGGTGATCATCGCGACGATGACCGAGCTGGCGCAGCGGATACTGACGAACCGGCCGACAGTGGCCCGCACTTCCGAGACCGGCATGCGGCTTTCGGCCAGCAGCCCGACCCGGGCGAGCGATCCGCGAACCGAAATCACGCGTCCAAAAGATGTCACAATGAATGAACCTGGCAAGAGCAACGGGTTGACCCGGACTATGCACGGCCGTCGCTGGACAAACGGTTAAGCGGCAGGGGCCGGCGCTTCGTTAAATCCGCGACAATTCGGGTGCGAGGTTTGTTCCCAATGCATACTTCCTGGCAGAAGCGGCCGAGAAATGCTGCTTTTTCCCGGCCGTCGACACCGACAGGGTTTAAGGAAGATTTTACCATTCGGGCAGTCGGTCGCCTTGGGGGACGGGTCGTCGTCTTGGATGGGCCGTCATTCGCTCGCAGTGACGACTTTTGATTTGTTGACGGGACCTAATCATTTGTACATTGGTGCAAATGAACCGGCAGCCTCAGTGCCGCCCACCGGCGCATGAGCGGATTGCCGCCGGCGCCAGCTCGAGGGATCCGATCCAGCGGATCGCAAGCCACGCCTTGGAGGACATCATGCAGCCCGAACCGATCCTCGATCTCGCTCATCTCGGCCACATGGAGCTGTTGACGCCCAAGCCGGACGAGAGCCTGAAATTCTTCGTCGACGTGATGGGCATGACCGTCAGCGGGCAAAAGGGCGAGTCGGTCTATTTGCGCGGCTGGGACGACTATGAGCGCTATTCGCTCAAACTGACGGCGTCGAAGACATCGGGCATGGAGCACATGGCGTTACGCGCGCGCAGCCAGCAGGCGCTGGAGCGCCGCGTCGCGGCGCTGAAAGGGTCCGGCTTCGACATCGGCTGGATCGACGGCGACATGGGGCAGGGGCCGACCTTCCGCTGCCGCGATCCCGATGGACACATCGTCGAGCTCTATTACGAGACCGAATGGTATCAAGCGCCGCCGGAGCTGAAGCCGGCGCTGAAGAACCAGGCGCAGCGCTTTCCCGCGCGCGGCGTCAACGTCCGGCGCCTCGACCATCTCAATTGCCTCGCCGTGGACATCAAGGCGAACCGCGAGTTCTTCGAGAATTATCTCGGCTGCCGCCTCACCGAGCAGATCGTGCTGAACGACGGCCGCGAAGCGGCGATGTGGCTGACGATGTCGAACAAGAGCTACGATTTCGCCTATTCGCTCGACCATTCCGGCACGCCCGGCCGCTTCCACCACGTCACCTACGCGCTCGACAGCCGCGAAGAGATCTTGCGCGCCGCCGACATCTTCCTGGAGAACGGCGTCCACATCGAGACCGGCCCGCACAAGCACGCGATCCAGCAGACCTTCTTCCTCTACGTCTACGAGCCCGGCGGCAATCGCGTCGAAGTCGCCAATGCCGGCGCGCGCCTCATCCTCGCGCCCGACTGGAGGCCAATCGTGTGGACGGAGGAGGAGCGCAAGAAGGGGCAGGCGTGGGGCCTGAAGACGATCGAGTCGTTCCATACGCACGGCACGCCGCCTGTGGAGCACAAGGAGTAGCGCTTAGTTCGCGGCGGCTCTCACACGCGCAATCGTCTCCTTCACGCCGGTCCACGCCGGCCTGTCCGGTGCAAACTGCTTGCGCAGAAAGGTGACCAGTTCCTCGACCTGCGTATCGCTCATGCTGTTCTTGAATGCCGGCATGTAGCCGAGATCGCTCGACACCGGCTCGGCGATGCCGTGCAGGATGATTTGCACGAGATTGTCCGATGCGGCGCTGTACAGATTGCTGTTGAGTGCCAGCGAGGGCCGGCTGCCGAACAGCGGCAGGCCGCCGACCTCATGACAGACGGCGCAGGCTCCCTGATAGAGCCGCGCGCCTGTGGAGGAAGCAACCGTGACTTGCGTTGACGCTTCAAGCCTGGTTGCGAGTGCGTCCTGCGTCGGCGTCCCGGTCGCGGTATCATTGAACGAGTTCAGATAGACGGCCATGGCGCGGATGTCATGGTCGGGCAGGGCTTTGAGGTCCCTGACAACAGGCGCCATCGGTCCGGCGGCGACGCCATGATATCGCGATTGGCCCGTGCGCAAATAAGCGAAAAGCTCGTCCTCGCTCCATGGGATCGGCGCGTGCGAGAGCGAGGTCAGCGGCGGCGCCTCCCAGCCCTCGGCAAAGCCGCCGGCGAGATAGGCGCCACGCTGCTCGGCGCCGAGCGCGTTGCGCGGCGAATGGCAGGCGCTGCAATGGCCGAGACCTTCAACGAGATAAGCGCCGCGATTCCAGACTTCGGATTTGGCGGGATCAGGCTTGAACTCCCGCGTCTGGTGAAACAGCGCATTCCATCCGGCAAGTAGCGGGCGAAGATTGAACGGGAAGGCGAGCGTATTCGCAGGCTGCGTCGCGCGCACCGCCGGCTGCGCCATCAGGTAGGCGTAGAGCGCCTGCATGTCGGCATCGCCGGTCTTCGAAAAGTGCGTGTAGGGGAAGGCGGGATAGAGCTGCCGTCCGTCGCGATGCAGCCCGTCGCGCATCGCGCGCTCGAACGCGGGATAGGACCAGGCGCCGATTCCGGTCTCGACATCTGGCGTGATGTTGGTCGCGTAGATCGTGCCGAACGGCGTCTCCAGGGCGCGGCCGCCGGCGTTGAGCGCACCGCCGATCGTGGTGTGGCACTCCGCGCAATTGCCGAGTGCGGCCAGTTGTTGCCCGCGCGCGATCGTCGCTGCGGAATAGACCGATGGGTCGGGCCGCGCGATCGGCGCGATGGCGCGGCCGGGCAAAACAGCCGCACCGATGCCAATCGCCGCGGTGCAGACGGCCGCGATCGTGGCGAAGATGCCGGCGCGTTTGGCGAAGGGGTTTTCCCAGATGCGGGATGGCTGTGGCGTAGCGGGAGCTGGCAGCGCCTGCGGCGTGGCTGGGGCGCCGCCGTGCAGCCCGTTGAGGATACGTTCAGGCGTGAACGGCGGCTCGCGAAAGCGCACGCCGGTGGCATCGAAGATCGCGTTCGCAATCGCGGCCGCACTCGGGACCGAGGCGGATTCGCCGACGCCGAGCGGCGGCTGGTCCGGCCGCGGCAGCAGCAACACGTCGATCTTGGGCACGTCAGGGAAGGGGATGATCGGATAGGCGCCCCATTCCCGCGCCGCGACTGCGCCGCGCTCGAACGAGACCTCCTCCATCAGCGCGCGGCTGGTGGACTGGATGACGTTGCCATGGATCTGGTGGCGCACACCGTCCGGGTTGATCATCAATCCGGAGTCCTGCCCCGCGACGACTCGCGTGACGCTGACCTCGCCGGTCGACTTGTTGACGGCAACGTCGGTGACCCAGGCCGACCACGCCGCGCCATAGCCGGGAAATTTGCTGTGGACGTAGAGCGCATAGGCAAAGCCGCGCCCATGCAGGATCTCGCCGTCTTTCTCTTCGCGCACTGGCCGCGGCGTCCAGCCCGCGCGCTCGGCGACCGCATTGACGAGATCGACGGCGCGCTGGTCCTTCAGATAACGCAGGCGATATTCGATCGGGTCGACGCCGGCCTCGGTCGCGGCCTCGTCGATATAGGATTCATGCGCAAAGGTGTTCGGCAGGGCCGAGACGCCGCGAAACCAGGACGCGCGCACGATCGGCGCCATGTCGTGGGCGACGACGCGCATGTGGTCGTAATCGTAAGGCGGGATCGCTGTGCGGTCGCCCATCTGGAGGACGTCCGGCTTCGGCGATATCCGCCCCGTCAGCAACAGCGCCAACGTCGGCGCGGCATTCGAGGGATAGCGCGTGGCGAGATCGTAAGCAGCGACGTCACCCTCCGCGTTCAGGCCGCCATTGACGTCGATGAGCTGCGCGGCGCCTTTGGGCTCCCAGGCGTGCTCCTGCTCGCGCGTCAGCTGCACGCGCACGGGTCGGCCGACCGCGCGCGAGAGCAACAGCGCGTCCGCGGTGACATCGTCGGCGCAGTTGCGGCCGTAGCAGCCGGCGGCCTCCAACCTGATGACATCGATCTCGCTCTCGGGACGCTCGATCAACAGCGACAGGTCGCCGCGCAGCACGTGCGGATTCTGCGTGCCCGACCAGACGCGGATGTTGCCGTCCTGGAAGTCGGCGACCGCGCAGGACGGGCCGATCGAGGCATGCATCTGATATGGCCAGACGTAAGTGCGCTGCATCGGCTTGGCCGCACCGGCAATGGCAGCATCGACGTCACCCTTGTCGATCAGGGTGCGCGGTGTCGATGGATTGGCTCGCAGTGCCGTCTCGACGTCGGAAAGATCCGTTAGTTCAGGCGTCGGGCGCCAGCTCACCGCAAGCTGCTCCGCCGCGCGGATCGCGTTCTCCTCGCGCTCCGTGACGACGCCGACGAAATCGCCGATCCGCACGACGGCTATGATGCCGGGAATGTCGCGCACCGAGGATTCGTCGACCGAAATCAGGCTGGTGCCGACGAACGGGCCGGCGTCGACGCCGGCATAGGGCGGGCGCACCACGCGGCCGTGCAGCATGCCTGCTACACGGATGTCGTGCACGAAGGTCAGCTCGCCCGTGGCCTTGGCCGGCAGGTCGACGCGGGGCATCGATTGGCCGACAATGGCGTAATCGCCGACCTGCTTGACGGCGACATCGTCGGCAAGCTCGAGACGAATCGTCTCTCCGCCGATCAACTCGCCATAGCTGACGCTGCGATTGTCGTGCCCGCGCACAAGGCCGTCTTCGATCCTGAGATCGGCTGCCGGCAGTTCCAGGCGCTCGGCCGCACGTGCGATCAGAAAGTGTCGCGCCTGCGCGGCGGCCTTGCGCAGGGGAACGGCGGTGATCTGGATGGTCTCGCTCGCGATCGTGGCGCCCTGGTTCGGCACCGTTGCGGTATCGCCGAGCACCACGACGACGCGGGCAAAGGAGACGTCGAGCTCTTCAGCCACGATCTGGCCAAGCGCCGTGCGGATGCCGGTACCGAGATCGACATGACCATTGTAGGCTGTGACCGAACCGTCCGCTGTGATGCGGACGAAGGTCTCGGAGGTGCACTCGTCCACGGTGCGGACGACGACGAGCGAGCCGGATTGCAGCTCAGCTCCGTTCGGATGCGGGGAGGCCATCAATCACCGGCCTCGGCGAGGTGGCCGGACGCACGCATCACGGCGCGGAGAATTTCAATATGCGTTCCGCAGCGACAGAGATTGTAGCGCAGCGCCGCCAGCGCCTCCTGTTCGGTGGGCCGCGGGTTGATCGCAAGCAGCGCCTTGGTCGTCATGATCATGCCATTGAGACAGTAGCCGCATTGCGCGGCTTGTTCGTCGATGAAGGCCTGCTGCACCACGTCCGGCTTGTCGCGGCTACCGAGCCCTTCGAGCGTCACGATGTCGCGGCCTGCGCAGCCACTGATCGGAATCACGCAGGAGCGCGCCGCCGCGCCATCGATCAGGACAGTGCAGGTGCCGCATTCACCGAGGCCGCAACCGTATTTCGGACCGTTGAGCGCGAGATCGTTGCGCAGCACGTAGAGCAGCGGCGTGTCTCGCGCCGCAGTGATCTCGTGGATTCTGCCGTTCACGGTGAGGCGGATCGGTGTCTGCGTCATCCTCGTTCCCAAGTCGACTCGTCGAGCGCCGCGGCCAAAGCGTCGCGAAAATTCCAAGCTCGCTCAAAATCTACGTTGCGACGATACCGTTTGTACACAAACGTGCAAGCCGTGCATGCCGCAGTGCAGCGCGAATGCCTTCTTTGTGGACAGAGCGGATAGGCAAATGAGGTTTTATGCGGCAGGCGTATGTTTTGCGCCGCACCGCCGCTTGACAGCCATCGGGAGGGCGCGCAACATCGTTCGTGTACAAATGATAACTGCACTGTCGGCTGGCTTTGACATGGTGACTGAACCTACGAGCGCCGCCATCGACAAGATCCGCTGCGATGCGTGTCCGGTGATGTGCTACATCAAGCCGGGCGCGGCGGGCGCCTGCGACCGCTATGCCAATCACGAGGGCAAGCTCGTCCGCGTCGATCCGCATGTGATCCTGGAGCGCACCGTGTCGCATGGCGGCAAGCTCGTTCCGTTCAGCCGCACCGAAGATTGGGACGGCAAGATCGTCCACGAGCCTTCCACCTTTGTAACCGCGATCGGGGCGGGTACGACCTATCCCGACTACAAACCGGCGCCGTTCATCGTCTCGGCGGAGGTCGACGGCGTCGATATGGTGACTGTCGTCACCGAGGGCATCTTCTCCTATTGCGGCATCAAGGTGAAGATCGACACCGACCGCTATCTCGGGCCGGAGACCGCGACCGTCCGTGCCCAAGGCGAGGCGGTCGGTCATGTCACCACCAGCGAATACGGTTCGCAGATGCTGTCGCTCGGCGGCGTGCATCATCTGACCGGCGGCTCCAAGAAGGAAGGCCGCGTCACCTGCGACACGCTGATGGACCTGGCGAATTGCAAGGCGGTCGAGCTCACCATTGACGGCGGCGCGAGCGTGGTGGTGCAGGCCGGCCAGCCGCCGATCGTCAACGGCATGAAAGAAGAGCGCATGCGCGTCGGCTGCGGCTCGGCGACGATCGGCATGTTCGCCAAGCAATGGCACGGCAAGGTCGACGAGGTCGTCGTGGTCGACGACCATATCACCGGCGTGCTTAGCGAGCACCAGGCCGGCAAGCTGCTCGACATCGCAGACACCGGCATCAAGATGAAAGGGCGGCGCTCGACGCCCGGCCGCTATTTCCAGGTCGCCGATCCCGGCACGGGTTGGGGCGGCACCAATATCTCCGATCCGCTCGCAATCCTGGGACCGTTCGACGCCAAGGAAGCCAGGGCCGGTCTTTCCATGCTGATGGTCTCCACTACCGGCGAGCATTCGTCTTATTACGTGCTCGACGAGACCTTGAAGCCGGTCGAGACCGAGATGCCGGACGACCTCAAGTTCTCGGTCGAGCGCATTCAGGAGAATTGCGAACCGGCGCTGTGTACGGTGTTGTTCATGGCGGGCGCCGGTGGATCCTTGCGGGCGGGCGTGACCGACAATCCGGTGCGGCTGACGCGCTCGGTGAAGGACGCGCTGACGCGCGTCACCAGTGGCGGCGCACCGGTCTATGTCTGGCCGGGCGGCGGCATCACCTACATGGTCGACGTGACGCAGATGCCTGCGGGGGCGTTCGGCTACGTGCCGACGCCCGCGCTGGTCGCGCCGATCGAATTCACGATGAAGCTGTCGGACTATGCAGCGCTCGGCGGGCACATGGATTATGTGAAACCGCTCTCCGAAGTTCAGGGCGGCGACGATGTCCGCCAATTGCCTTGGCAGAACCCGATTCCGGGACCTCGGGCATGACAAGGCTTCCGCAAATCGCGTTGCTGTCTGACGGCCGGCGGCTGCATTTGCAGGATGGACCGATTGATCTGATCGTCGAGGCGAGGGGGGCCGCCGACGCAGTGCATGCAGCCTATGAGGCGGCCGCGCAGCGCTTCACGGGTTTGCTCGACGAGCTCTGCGCGGAACTGCCGGAGTTGCGGGCTGCCGTCGAGGGGCGGACCTCGTTGGTAGGCGTTGTGGCGCGTCGCATGCACGCCGCGGCGGCGCCCTATGCCGCTGATGGCTTCATCACGCCGATGGCCGCTGTGGCCGGCAGCGTGGCGGAGGAGGTGTTGGGCGCGATGCTGGGTGCGGCATCGCTCGATCGGGCCTATGTCAACAATGGCGGCGACATCGCCCTGCATCTCGTCGAGGGCGAGCATTTTTCGGTCGGCCTGATGGATCGGCCCGATCGCGACGGCGTGATACGGACGATCAGAGTGGACGCCGATGATCCCGTGCGCGGCATTGCGACCAGTGGACGGCACGGCCGCAGCTTTTCGCTCGGGATTGCCGATGCGGTGACCGTATTGGCCGGAACGGCGTCGCAAGCCGATGCGGCTGCGACGATCATTGCAAACGCCGTCGATCTGCCGGGGCATCCCGCGGTCATCCGAAAACCTGCGAACGAACTTCAGCCCGACAGCGATCTCGGCGGGCGGCTCGTGACCCGCAACGTTGGTGGATTGTCGCAGAACGAGATCACCACCGCGCTCGAATCTGGCGCGGAATGTGCACGGCAATTATTCGATCGCGGATTGATCGAGAGTGCCGTGCTGCAGCTTTGTGGTGATATGCTTGTCATCGGGACCAAGGATATTGAACGGCAACGACCGCGCCAGTTTGTGCCGGAGAACGCGGTTCATGCCTGAACAGGGAAGCGGCTTGAGGAAACAATCATGAGCGCGATCATCCGCAAGATCGTCACCGTCGTCGAAGAGACGCAGATGGAGATGGGCCGCCAGGTCTCGCCGCCGACGCGGCGTGCGGCGGCAATCGCCGTGATTGAGAACCCGTTTGCTGGAAAGTATGTCGAGGATCTCTCGCCGCTGATCGCGATTGGCGAAGAGCTCGGCGAGCTGCTATCGAAGCGCGCGGTGGCGGCGCTCGGCATCGACGGGTCCAAGGCGCAGAGCTATGGCAAGGCCGCGGCCGTCGGCGAGAACGGCGAGTTGGAGCATGCAGCCGCCATCCTTCACCCGAAAATGGGCGCGCCGGTGCGCAAAGTGCTGAGCAAGGGCGCTGCGCTGATCCCGTCGTCGAAGAAGCGCAGTGGACCCGGCACGACGCTGGACATTCCGCTGGGCCACAAGGATGCAGCCTTCGTGCGCAGTCATTTCGACGGCATGGAAGTGCAGATCAACGACGCGCCGCGCGCCAACGAAATCATGGTGGCGGTCGCCGTTACCGACAGCGGCCGTCCTTTGCCGCGCGTCGGCGGGCTGACGGCTGCGGAGATCAAGGGCGAAGACGGACTGCGTTAATCTTTTCAGAAAAGTGGAGGTTGGGATGCGAGCAAAGAACTATTTCGCCGGCGCGGCATTTGCGCTGTTGGCGAGCGGCATGGCTCATTCGGCTCTGGCGCAGGACATCAAGATCGGCGAGATCAACAGTTATTCGTTGCTTCCGGCGTTCACCGAGCCCTATCGCAAGGGCTGGCAGCTCGCGGTCGAAGAGATCAACGCGGCCGGCGGCATCAACGGCAAGAAGCTTGTCGTCGTCTCCAAAGACGACGGCGGCAAGCCGGCGGATGCGCAGACCGCGGCCAACGAGCTGGTGTCGAGCGAGGGCGTGGCGATGTTGACGGGTACGTTCCTGTCGAACATCGGTCTTGCGGTCAGCGACTTCGCCAACCAGAAGAAGGTATTCTTCCTGGCGGCCGAGCCGCTGACGGACGCCATCACTTGGTCCAAGGGCAACAAATACACGTTCCGACTGCGCCCTTCCAACTACATGCAGGCGGCTATGCTGGTGGAAGCAGCCAGCAAGCTGCCGGCAAAGCGTTGGGCGACGATCGCGCCGAACTATGAATACGGCCAGTCCGCGGTCGCGGTGTTCAAGAAGCTGATGTCGGAGAAGCGGCCCGACATCCAGTGGGTCGACGAGCAGTGGCCGCCGCAGGGCAAGATCGACGCGGGCCCGGTGGTGCAGGCGGTTGCAGCGGCCAATCCCGAAGCGATCCTCAACGTCACCTTCGGCGCCGACCTCGTGAAGCTCGTGCGTGAAGGCAACACCCGCGGGCTGTTCAAGGGCCGCGAAGTTGTGTCCTTCCTGACCGGCGAGCCCGAATATCTCGACCCGCTCAAGGAGGAGACGCCCGAGGGCTGGATCGTCACCGGCTATCCCTGGTACTCGATCAAGACGCCCGAGCACGACGCGTTCCTGAAGGCGTATCAGGCCAAGTACAACGACTATCCGCGTCTCGGCTCCATCGTCGGCTACCAGACCATCAAGTCTGCGGCGGCGATCCTGGCGAAGGCCAATTCGACCGATCCGGAGAAGCTGATCACTGCGGCGGAAGGATTGTCGATGCCGTCGCCGCTGGGCGAGATCACCTTCCGCAAGATCGATCACCAGTCGACGCTCGGTGCCTATGTCGGCAAGACCGCGCTGAAGGACGGCAAGGGCGTGATGGTGGACTCGTCTTACAAGAAGGGCGCGGACTATCTGCCAAGTGATGCCGAAGTCGAGAAGCTGCGTCCGAAGGATTGATCTCCGCTGCCGTAGGGTGGGTTAGCCGCAGGCATAACCCACCACGGTCTGTACCCGCAGGACCACAAGAGGTGGGTTACGCTGCGCTAACCCACCCTACGAAGCTCTCTCTCCCCGCAAGCGGGGAGAGGTGATGCAACACCAACCCGGACCGCCGATGGCCTTTTACGTCGTACAGTTTCTGACCGGTCTCGCCAGCGCAGCGTCGCTGTTTCTGGTGGCGTCGGGCCTGTCGATCATCTTTGGCGTAACGCGGATCGTGAATTTCGCGCACGGTGCCTTCTACATGATCGGCGCCTATATCGCCTTCACACTGACGGAGCGCCTATCGGGGACGTTCGGATTCTGGGGCGGGATCGTCATCGCAGCGCTTGCCGTGGCGGTGATCGGCGTCATTGTCGAGATGGTGCTGCTCCGGCGCATTTATCACGCGCCCGAGCTGTTCCAACTGCTCGCGACCTTCGGCCTGACCTTGATGGTTGAGGACCTCGTCGTCCTGATCTGGGGCCCAGACGATCTCGTGGGACGCCGTGCACCCGGCTTCAAGGGGGCGATCGACTTCTTCGGCCAAAACATCCCGAGCTATGATTTATTCTTGATCGTGCTCAGCCCGGTCGTGCTCGGCATTCTCTGGCTTTTGTTTCAGCGCACGCGCTGGGGCGTTCTGGTGCGCGCAGCGACGCAGGACCGCGACATGGTCGCAGCGCTCGGCGTCAACCAGAAATGGCTGTTTACATCCGTGTTTGCGGTCGGCGTTTTCCTGGCCGCGCTCGGCGGCGCGCTCCAGATTCCGCGCGATGCCGTGCATCATGCGATGGATTTGCGTATCATCGTCGAGGTTTTCGTCGTCGTGGTGATCGGCGGCCTCGGCAGCATCATCGGCGCTTTCGTCGCGGCGGTGCTGGTCTCCGAGCTCAACGCCTTCGGCATCCTGATCTTTCCAAAAATCTCCATCATCCTGGTCTTCCTGGTGATGGCGGCGGTGCTGATCGTGCGGCCCTGGGGCCTGTTCGGCAGGCCCGAGGCCCCCGCGCGCAAGACGCCGGGTCTCACCGTCAATCCCTGGCGACCGCTGACGTCGAACGAGCGGCTGGCTGCGCTTGCAACGCTCGTCATCGCGGCGACGCTGCCGCTGTTTGCCGGCAATTATGCACTGACCGTCGGCTCGGAGATCGCGATCTCAGTGATCTTCGCCGTCAGCCTGCACTTCCTGATGTCGGTCGGAGGACTCGCCTCCTTTGGCCACGCCGCCTATTTCGGCCTCGGCGCTTACGGCGTTGCTTTCCTGGCCAAGATGGCGGGACTGCCGATGATCGTCTGCCTGTTGCTCGGTCCGCTGCTCGGCTGCATGGGGGCTGCCGTGTTCGGCTTCTTCGCGGTGCAGCTCTCCGGCGTCTATTTTGCGATGCTGACGCTCGCCTTCGCGCAAATCGTCTGGTCGATCGCGTTCCAGTGGGTGAGCGTCACCGGCGGTGACAACGGCATTCTGGGCGTCTGGCCGGCGAGCTGGGCGGCGAGCCCATCGCATTTCTATTGGCTGTCGCTCGGCATTGCGGCACTCGTGACGATCGCGTTGCGGGCGATGGCGTTCTCGCCGTTCGGCTATGCGCTGAGGGCGACGCGCGACTCGGTGCTGCGCAGCGAAGCGGTCGGCATCAACGCCAAGCGGATCCAATGGACGGCCTTCGTGATCGCGGGCACGACCGCCGGCATCGGCGGCGCGCTGTTCGCCTACCTCAAGGGCAGCGTCTTCCCGGACAATCTCGGCATCTCGCTCTCGGTCGATGCCCTCGTCATGGTGCTGCTCGGCGGCGTCGAGACCGTGTCGGGCGCAGTGATCGGCGCCATCGTCTACAAGGCTTTGAACATCTGGCTGGTCAGCCAGACCGACCTGTCAAAACTCGTGCTCGGCGGCTTCATCGTTCTGATCGTCGTCGTCTTCCCCAAGGGCATCGTCGGCATGCTGGAGATGCTGGCGCAGCGCCGCAGGAAGACGTCGCCGCCGGGGGCACCCTTGCTTGCCAAGCCGATCGAGTCCGCCGAATGAGCCTCGCCCCCCCACTTCTTGCGGTCGAAGGACTGACCAAATCCTACGGCGGCGTCCACGCCGTGCGCGGCGTCTCGTTCTCGCTACGCGCCGGCGAAATCCTGGCGCTGATCGGACCGAACGGCGCGGGCAAGAGCACCTGTTTCGACATGCTCAACGGACAGAACAAGCCTGATAGCGGCCACGTCCGCCTGCTCGGCGAAGACACGACCGGTAGGAAGCCGCGCGAGATCTGGCGGATGGGCGTGGGCCGCACCTTCCAGATCACGGCGACCTTCGCGACCATGACGGTGCGCGAGAACGTGCAGGTCGCGCTGATCTCGCACGGCAAGCAGCTGTTCAATCTTTGGCGCTCGGCGCCGAACTTCGACCGCGGCGAAGCCGGGCGACTGCTCGAGCTGGTCGGCATGGGCGGCTATGCGGATCGTCCCTGCGGCGAGCTTGCCTATGGCGATCTCAAGCGGCTCGAGCTCGCCGTCGCGCTCGCCAACCAGCCAAAGCTGCTGCTGATGGACGAGCCGACCGCCGGCATGGCGCCGCGCGAGCGCGTCGATTTGATGCGGCTGACCGCGCAGATCGCCCGTGAAAAATCGATCGGCGTTCTCTTCACCGAGCACGACATGGACGTGGTGTTCGAGCACGCCGACCGCATCATCGTGCTCAACCGCGGCACGCTGATCGCCGAGGGCTCGCCGGCGGAGGTGCGCGGCAATCCGCAGGTGCAGGCGGTCTATCTCGGCGAGGGCCTCCTTTACGAGGCCGGGCATCGCGAGGGAGCAGCGGTATGAAGCTCACGGTCGAGGGGCTCAATAGTCATTACGGGCCGGCCCATATCCTGTTCGACATCGGTTTCGAGGTCGGCGAGGGGGAAGTGGTGGCGTTGCTCGGCCGCAATGGCGCCGGCAAGTCGACGACGTTCCGCTCGATCGTCGGGCTCGTCGCGCAGCGCTCGGGACGGATCATGTTCGAAGGCAAGGATGTCTCGGCGCGTCCGACACATGAGATCGTGCGGGACGGGCTTGGCTACGTGCCGGAGGAGCGGCGTATCTTCACCGACCTGACGGTAGAAGAAAATCTCGAAGTCGGCCGCCAGCCGAAGCGCCCGAACGCGCCGCACTGGACCCGCGACAAGCTGTTTTCGCTGTTCCCAAACTTGGGCGAGATGAAAAATCGCCCGGGCGGCCGCATGAGCGGCGGTGAGCAGCAGATGCTCACCATCGCACGCACGTTGATGGGCAATCCGTCGCTGGTGCTGCTGGACGAGCCCTCGGAAGGCCTGTCGCCGAAGATCGTGGAGCAGATGGTCGATGCCATCCTGACCATGAAGAAGGAGGGCGTCAGCATCGTCGTCTCCGAGCAGAATCTGCACTTTGCGCGGCTGATCTCCGATCGGGCCTATATCATCGAGCGCGGCCGCATCTGTTTCGGCGGCACCATGGCCGAGCTCGACGCGCGTCCGGATATCCGCGACGCGCATCTGTCGTTGTAGGGAGTGGGGAGCGGATGGCGAGAAGCGTCGCGGCGAAGAAAAGCGTCAAACCGGCAAAGCCGCCTTACGTGCTCGATGAGCAGGTTGGCTTCATCCTTCGCCAGGTCTGGCAGCGCCACAGCGCGATCTTCTCTCGCGAGATCGGCACTAATATTACGCCGACGCAATGGGCGGCGCTGTCGAAGCTCGCCGAAGCCGGGCCATGCTCGCAGAACCAGCTTGGACGGCTGACGGCGATGGATGTGGCGACCATCAAGGGCGTGATCGATCGCTTGACGGCGCGCGGCCTCACCGAGACCAGCCAGGATCCCGAGGACGGACGGCGACTTCTGGTCAGCCTGACGCGCGCCGGGCAGCAGCTGGCGGAAAAGGTGGCGCCGAATGCGCTCGCGATCACACGGGAGACACTGGCGCCGCTCGAGGCAAAGGAGCGCGAGATGCTGATGGCCCTGTTGAACAAGCTGCGCTGAGGCGCGACTAACCTCGGTGAAGGACTTGTCGAGGTTTTGATATGAGAGCGACGACCCGCTTTGCGATGGCTCTGAGTATGAGTGTGGTGCTGGCAAGCCAGTGTGCTCCCGCCCTGGCGGCGCAAGCCTATGAGGGGTTCTGGGCGTCAACCAAAAAGGATTGCCGCGACCAGGACAGTGCCAACCGCATGAGCATCGAGGGCGGCAACCGCCTCTATTGGTACGAGACCCGGTGCCGCGCCAGTGAGATCACTGCCGATGGGAAGCTCGCCTGGAAAATGAAGCTCGCCTGCGAAGGTGAGGGCGAGAAGTATCGCTCCAGTCCCCGGGTTTCCATTGCAGCGGACGGCAAGCTGGTGATGGACAACAGCCCGGTCGGGCCAAGCAAGCGCCAGACCTATGTGCGTTGTGAAATCGCAAAACCGCGGTGAGGCCCTTACGTCTTCCCTGGCCATTTGGCGCGATAGCGGATTTCGCTGCCGTCGGCGAGCCGTCGCCACGTTCCGAACTCCGGCGTATGCGGAGCCCAGGCCGTCAGTCCGATCGGGTACACTCGGCTGGGCTGTCCCTGGATGTTGACGGCGAGCTGCCGGTGCGAGGTTCGGAACGCCAGTTCGACTTCGCCTGCGATAACGGGCTGATCGCCGTCACGATGGAAGCCGGCCGGGTTCAATTCGCCCGGCATGGTGTTGAGGTCGGTCTGCAATTCGATAGTGATGTCTTGCGGTGATTTCGGCACCGTTGCGCCGGCCGGAAGGCGAACCTCGAACACGAGCAGGGGAGTGGCGCCGTTCCGGTTGAGCCAGGGTGTGGCCGTCATGTACGCGACGCCCATGTAAGTGGCCGTAGCGGCAACGCAGAGCAGGGCGACGACGCCGAGCGACTTCAGGCTGTTGCGGGCGAGACCGCTATTGCTTACATCCGCGCCGGAACGCGTCACCAGCCAGCTGGCAAGCACCACGCCAGCGATCGCGCCGACGGGTGAGTAGACGAACAGTGCCAACAGACCAGACGTGATCGGGTCCGCCCGGTTGCCCAGATCGAGCACCGAAAACAGCACAAAGGTCGCGACATAACCTCCGACCGCACCGGCAACGCCGGCAGCAATCCGCGACGAATTCTTCATGTCTGCCTCGACGTCCAGCAATGAACTGCCTGCGTTAGACGCAGCAGGCTGGTGACTTGTTCAATGCTTTCAGGGGACCGCGCGGAGCGGCGAGCCGCTCCGGCTGCGTCACTTCGCCACCACCTCGGGCACCCTGCCGGCCGGTGGGGTGTTGCGGCTGCGCTGGGTGCGCACGATACCGTCGATAATGGTCATGCCGATGCCCGGGAGGTCGCCGAGCTGCACGCTGTTCAAAATGTTCTTGCCGGCCGAGTGCTGCGCCTTGTCCATGATGACGAAGTCGGCGGAACGGCCAACTTCGATCAGGCCGCAATCCAATTCGCGCATCCGCGCCGTGTTGCCGGTGGCTAGGCAAAACGCGACCTCGGCCGGCAGGTCGCCAAGCGAGGACAGCATCGAGACCATCCGGAGAATGCCGAGCGGCTGTACGCCGGAGCCGGCCGGCGCGTCGGTGCCGAGGATGACGCGATGCAGATCGCCCATCTCGCGCGCGATGCGCAACGTGAACAGCGCCGAGCGCTCATTGCCGTTGTGCACGAGTTCGAGGCCGCGCTTGCAGCCCTCGCAGATGCAGCGGATCTGGTCGTCGGGAAGGGCCGTGTGGCCGCCATTGATGTGGCCAACCACATCGGTGTCGGCCTCCAGCACCACGTCCTTGTCGATCAGGCCGGAGCCGGGAATCGAGGGACCGCCGGTGTGGATCGTGCTCTGGATGCCGTATTTGCGGGCCCAACCGACCATTTTTCGCGCGGTGGGGCCGTCCTTGACGCCGCCCAGGCCCACTTCGCCGAGCAGCTTGACGCCGGCTGCGGCCAACTCCTTGAAGTCCTCCTCGACCATCTCGCATTCGATCACGGGCGCTCCGGCGTGAACCTTCACGCCGCCAGGCCGCAGATTCCAGAATGCGCGCTGTGCGAAAATTGCCATCGCTTTCAACCCGACGACGTCGCGCGGGCGGCCGGGCATATGCACCTCGCCGGCGGAAATCATCGTGGTGACGCCGCCATGCAAATTGCTGTCGATCCAGCCGATCTGGTTCTGGCGAGGCGTCCAGTCGCCCGCAACAGGGTGGACATGGCTGTCGATCAGGCCGGGCGCCACCGTGGTGCCGTTGGCCTCGACGATGGTGGTTGCGTCCTCGGTGTTGAGGTCCTTGAAGCGGCCGATCGCGGTGATCTTGCCGTTCTCGGCGACGATGGTGTCGCCGTCCAGGATCGGCTTTTCCAGCGCGCCGGACAGGATCAGGCCGATATTGCGGATCACGAGCTTCGAGGGTCCGGTGGCCTGGGGTGCGTCATGCGCCATGGAATGGGTCCTTGTCCTTAACTGCAACGCTTCCGATCTTGGGCAGCCTTGACCGCGGGATCAAGCCGGATTATTCATTAGTATACAAATGATTGTGTACAAACGACGCATAGCTGCCGCCTTGAGAACCGCCACGACGCGCCACGGAAGGGTGAGATGAGCAATTTCAATCAGGAAGCCGTTTTGAGCGTCCACCACTGGACCGACACGCTGTTCTCCTTCAAGACCACCCGCAGCCCGACCTTCCGCTTCCGCAACGGCGAATTCACCATGATCGGACTTAAGGTCGGCGAGAAGCCGCTGCTGCGGGCCTACAGCGTCGCCAGCGCCAATTACGAGGACACGCTGGAGTTCTTCTCGATCAAGGTGCCGGACGGCCCGCTCACCTCGCGGCTCCAGCATCTGAAGGAAGGCGACGAGATCATCGTCAGCCGCAAGGCCACCGGGACGCTGGTCATCGACAATCTGGAGGACGGTCGCAACCTCTACCTCATCGGCACCGGTACGGGCCTTGCGCCGTTCCTGAGCGTGATCAAGGACCCCGAAACCTACGAGCGCTTTGAGAAAGTCGTGCTGCTGCACGGTTGCCGGCACGTGAAGGAGCTCGCCTATGGCGAGATGATCACCGAGACGCTGCCGAAGGACGAGCTGATCGGCGAGTACATCCGCAACCAGTTGATCTACTACCCGACCGTGACGCGCGATCCCTTCCGCAATCGCGGCCGCATCACCGACCTCATCACCTCGGGCAAGCTGTTTTCCGATATCGGCCTGCCGGCCTTGGAAGCCGCCCACGACCGCGTCATGATCTGCGGCAGCCCGGCGCTGGTGGCGGATACCCGCGTGCTCCTTGGCGAGCGGGGGCTGATCGAGGGCAATCACGGCGAGCCGGCCCAATTCGTGGTCGAAAAGGCCTTCGCCGAGCGCTAGGCTCGGAACTCCCGCGCAATAAGACCGTATTTTCGCCGCCGTGCGCCCGTTGCGGCGCCGATTCGGCACGCGATACACTGCGGGAGCGAATCAGCGGAGTTCCCCCATGGTTGCGGACAGCGACAGCAACATCGCCTGGCACCGGGTTCAGTTGAAGAAGAACCGCGCCGAGTTGAAGGCACTTGAGACCGCGCGCTTCACGATGGGCGAGATCGCGTCTTCGAAGCGGAACGGCCAGACCCAGAAGGCGGTCGGGGAACTCAAGCGCAAGATCTTGCAATCTGAGCGCGTGATCGCCGATCACGACAAGCGCACGCGCCGTCCGCTCACCACCGACCTGCAGAGCCTCAGCAATGGCAGCTGGAGCAATTGGGACGCCTACACCAATCAGCAGCAGCGCAAGATCGGCCCGCGTTCGCCTGGGCGGGGGTGAGACTCGACTCTTGCGCCTGCAGCGATGCCGAAGCGGAGGTTCCGCACCCCTTGCGTGGGCAATGACACGCACCATCTCGCTGAGACGCCATCAACCGCTCCGGTGATCACATGGCACCACGCCTCGATTTCACCAGCGAGGCCTTCTTTCGCGATCCGCCCAAGGCGATCGCAACGTTGCGCATGTCCGGTCCTGTGGTCGCGGCGCGATTTCCTTTCGTCGGCGACGTCTGGATCACCACGACCCATGAGGCCACGGCGCAAGTCCTGAAAGACGGCGCCGATTTCACGCTGCGCAAGGAGGATGGCGACGTCGCAGGTTTGCGCTGGTGGATGCCGAACTACGTCAGAACCATCGCCAGCAACATGCTGACGATGGACGAACCGGACCACACGAGGCTGCGCAGCATCGTGGACGAGGCCTTCCGCCGCCGCGCGATCGTCGCGATGGAGCCGCGTATCCGCGCCGTCGCGGATGGTCTCGCCGACGAGCTGTTCATGGCAGGAAGCCCGGCCGATCTCGTCCAGCGGTATGCCCGCATCCTGCCGCTTGCGGTGATCTCCGAGCTGCTTGGATTGCCATTGGCCGATCGATCTCGCTTCATCGCCTGGGCCAATACAATGTCCTCGCTCACGAACGTCGCCAGCTTCTTCCGCATGCTGTTCGCGTTCCGCAAGATGCGAGCCTATCTCGAACGGCAGTTGCAGATTGCCCGCGTGCGGGGCGGCGAGGGCCTGATCGCGGAGCTGGTCCAGGTCGAGCGTGAGGGCGGCCAGATCACGCCAGACGAAATGGTGTCGATGGTGTTCCTGCTGCTCGCGGCGGGCTCGGAGACCACCACGCATCTCATCAGCGGTTCGGTCTACGAACTCCTCAGAAATCCTGGACTCCGCGACTGGCTGGCACAGGACTGGAGCCGCGTCGGGCTCGCGGTGGAGGAATTCCTGCGCTTCGTGTCGCCGGTGCAGTTCTCGAAGCCGCGCTATGTGAGGCGGGATATCGAGCTTGCGGGCGTGCGTCTGAAGAAGGGCGATCGCGTCATGGTGATGCTCGCCGCCGCGAACATGGACCCGGCGATGCATGATCGTCCCGAGAGCCTCGATCTCGCGCGCAAGCCGAACCGTCACATCTCCTTCGGAACGGGAATCCATTTCTGCCTTGGCCATCAGCTGGCCCGGATCGAGGCAGCGTGTGCCCTGGAAGCGCTGTTCGTGCGATGGCCGAAACTTGGCTTTGCTGTGGACGGGTCTCAGATCCACTGGCGCAAGCGACCGGGCATGCGTGCGATCGCGAACCTCCCTGTCGTGCCGGACGGCTACAGAGCACAGACGACAGCGTCAGCTGAATCGATGATGGTTCGTTCCCAGCCAGCGGCGTGCTGAGACTTACACGCCCTCGGAAATTTTTCTGTACCCGGTCGCTAGGAACGGCATGTCGCTGCTTTAGTTGTTTTTGGGACATCGGAAGCCGGATGAGTTCCTCCGGTCGATGTCGCAGAACCAACAACAGGAGACAGCATCATGACTGGCAAGATGCCACCTGTTCCCGCCGAGAACCAAAGCCCGAAGGGAACCGGCGACGCCAAGCAAGTGTCCTCGACTGCCCCGCGCGGCCAGCAGCGTGCGCAAGATCCGGATCAGCAAGGGCAGCAGGGCAACATCAAGCAGAACACCACCAACCAAGGCTATCAGCAAGATCGCTGAGGAGCGGACCTTCATGTCGACATCCACCAAGACACCAAACAGCATCCGTCAGGGCGGACCTGGCGCATCGCACGAGAATGCGAAGACACCGCTCGAAGTGAAGAAGCCACCGGCGGACGACCCGCAGCGCAAGCACAGCCGCGTCTCCGGCGGAGGTGGCGAGCACGATTCACACCACAGGCATGACGAGGCCGGAAAAGGCGGAGGCAGGTGAGACATGACCAATAAGCAACCCAAACTCTATGCACCGACCGAAAAGGATCTGCACGACAACCCCACGATCGGCGGATCGAAGGGCGCAACAATGGCCGGTATCTCGCCTGAGGACCTCGAGGACGCCCTGGGCGAGAACACGATCGAAGGCGACGTCGAGAACGACGTGAACGCCGCTGGCGGTATCGACAAGGACGTCGCACGCAGCGGCGCCCACCGAAGAGGCCGCTAGCTCTGGAGGACAAGCATGCAAGGCAAGAAGACCCACGAGCAACAGGTTCGCATCCTCGAGCGCAAGCCGGATGTTCCAGACGCGCGAGAGCTTGAACGGGCCCTCGGCCACAATCCCGAGGGCACGGCGGTTCACCGAGCGCGACCTGGGGCGCGGCAGAGTGAATTTCCGGTGAGCCGGGGCGGCCTCAACCAGGAAAGCGACCACAACAAGCACAACGATACCGGCCAGAGCGGCCACAAGCCGCCGAAACCAACGCCGGCACAGCAGAAGCACTGAGCCTCACCGACGATCAAAGCAAGAGGAGAAAAAGATGCCAGGTGGTCATGGCAGCAAGACGCATTTCAGATCGGGCATGCACGGCAAAGGCGACGGTACCGGCGCCATGACGGACGTCCCCAAGGACAAGATCGGCGACAACATGGTCCTCTCGAACCGCGACAAGAAGCAGCATTCGGACATTCGCGGCATGGACGGCAAGTCGATCCAGACGGATCAATATCAGGATCACTCGGCTAACCGGCTCGATGAGGAATCGAAGGACGACGATACCTGAGAGAGGCGCTCCTCCCGCTAAACTTGCGGACCGGTCTTCAGCCGGTCCGCTTTTTTGTCGGCCCGAGATCACGCTCCCAGCCGAACACGGAGCGGCCGTCGAGATCGGGAGAGGCCGCACGCTCTCCGGCGATATAGGCTTCGACCGACGGCCCGTGCGCGGTTCGCTCCAGCCGCCGCGCCTGGTCGTCGAGGCGCTTGATGGCCTGCATCTCTTCCTCGCGTCCGAGCTTTGCGTTCTGGATCGCGCCCTTCAGCACGCGAATGGTCTCGTCGTACACCTTGATCGGGACAGGGTAGGGATGCCGGTCCTTGCCGCCGTGGGCAAGCGAGAAGCGGGCGGGATCATTGAAGCGGTAAGGCGCGCCGTGTACGACTTCGGCGACCATCGCCAGCGAACGCACGGTACGCGCGCCAACGCCGGGCGTCAGCAGCAGCTCCGGAAAATCGACCGGGCCGCGCTCGGCGGCGGCCGCGAGTGTGCCGTGCAAGCGGCGCGCGAACACGTCCTTCGGCCGGACGTCGTGATGTGCCGGCATGGTCAGGTGCGGCAGCATCGCTTGCGCGGGCTCGGGCGCAGTCCCGGTGAGCCGCTCGAATTCGGAAAGGATGCGATCCGGGCCGAGATCGCTCAGGAGCTGGAGCTGTGCGGTGCGCGAGATATCGGCGCGATGGTCGGTGAGGTTGACGATCTCGCCCTGCAGCGGCCCGTCGATCGCGCTGTGCGGCGTATCGACAAAACTCTTCAGCGCCTCGGAATGCCAGTGATAGCGGCGAGCCTGTCGCTTGTCGCCGTTCATGCCCTGCTGCACCACAGTCCATTTGGCGTCGGCGGTGACGAAGAAGCCGTGCAGATAAAGGTCGAAACCGTCCTGGACCGCGGCGCTGTCCACCTTCGCCACAAGGCGACTCGCACGCGTGAGCTTTGCGCCGTCGAAGCCGACGCGGTCGCCGAGCTGCATCAGTTCGTCCGGGGTCTTGCGCGAGTGCTGGCCACGCCCGCCGCAGACATAGATTCCGAGCTCATCCTGGAGGGGGCCTAGACCTCGCTTCAGCGCGCCTATCACTGAGGTCGTGATGCCCGAGGAGTGCCAGTCCATCCCCATCACGGCGCCGAACGACTGGAACCAGAACGGGTGCGAGAGCCGCTGGAGGAATGCATCGCGTCCGTAGTGATGCACGATCGCCTGCGTGACGATCGCGCCGAGCGAGGACATGCGGGTGGCCAGCCAGGGTGGAACCCGGCCGGTGTGAAGAGGAAGGTCGGCGCTGCCGGTCCGTCGAGTCATGATTGCTCAGAAATAGCGCAATTCGACGACGGATGCACCAAGGGGATGCTGCATTGCACCGAGTGCGGGAGCGAAGCCGCTCTAAATGCGTTGAGCGCGGACGCTAATGCAACGCGGGGAGACGCATGAATCTGCAAGCAATTGTGGCCGACCTCGACGAGATGCTTGGCTGGGTGCCTTCCTGGTTCGTCGGTCTCAGCTTGATTGTCATCGCGATCCTGCTTACTTTGTTCCTGTATCGGGTCGCGGTATGGCTCCTCAATCGTGCCTTCGGAACCCGCCTCCCTTTGCTGGCTGTGTTCATCGAGCGTACCGCAGGTCCAGCTAGGCTAGCCCTGTGTCTTGCTGCGGTTGCGCTGGTTCTGCCGCTTGCGCCGCTCGACGACATCATCCGCACGCCGCTGATGCGCGTGTTCGTCGTGGCTTTCATCGCCCTGATCGGCTGGATATCGATCCGGATCGTCGACATGAGCGCGGCGCGCTATCTCCAGAACTTTCGTGACGTCACCGAGAATCTCGTTGCGCGCAAGCACGTCACGCAGGTGCGGGTGTTCAAGCGGGTCACAGACACCATCATCGTCGTCATCACGGTGTCGACTGCGCTGATGACGTTCGATTCGGTGAAGCAATACGGCGTCAGCCTGTTCGCCTCGGCCGGCGCAGCCGGTATCATCGTTGGTCTTGCCGCCCGTCCGCTGCTGAGCAACCTGATCGCGGGCTTGCAGATTGCGATCACCCAGCCGATCCGCATCGAGGACGCCGTGATCATCGAAAACGAGTGGGGCTGGGTGGAGGACATCGCCTCGACCTATGTGGTGATCCGGCTGTGGGATTGGCGCCGCATGGTGGTGCCGCTGTCCTATTTCATCGAAAAGCCATTCCAGAACTGGACCCGCGACACCGCGTCCCTGATCGGCGTGATCGCCCTCCACGTCGATTATCGCGCCGACGTGCCGCGGATCCGGCGCTGGCTGGAAGAAGCAGTGAAGGAGTCCAAGCTCTGGGACGGCGAGGTGGTCAATCTCCAGGTGATCGACGCGGATTCTCGCACCATCGAACTTCGCGCCCTCGTCAGCGCAAGGAACGCGCCGCAGTCCTGGGATTTGCGCTGCGAGATGAGAGAGAAGCTCATCGCCTTCATCCGCGACGAGATGCCGGAAGCGCTGCCGCGCGAGCGCGCAATCCTGATCCCGTCGGGAGGAGGCGATGACGATGCCGATTTCGCGCGGCGTCCCGCGCCGCCGGAGAAGATGCGGGCGAGCGCACGCAATTGACCTGCTCGCGCGTCGCCTTCGTGGCGCCGCGCAAGGCTGCCCGCTACTGGATCGTGTCGAGCGCGCCGGTGCTCATGTGAAGTGTCTCATTGCGCTCGGATGTCGGCGGCCTTCAGCACTGGCTCCCATTTGATCGCCTCGGCGTGCATGTAGGCGTCGAATTCCTTGGACGAAGAACCGACAGGGGCTGCGCCGATCTTGCCGAGCGTCGACAGAACGTTCGGGTCCTGCAGCGCCGCCTTCAGATCGGCTTCGAGCTTCGCCACGATCTCCGGCGGCATTTTCGCCGGGCCGAGAACGCCCCACCAGACGGAGACGTCGTAACCTGCCACGCCCGACTCGGCGATGGTCGGAACATTGGGCAGCGCCTTGGAGCGTTCGGCCGAGGTCACCGCGAGTGCGCGCACCGGGCCGCCTTCGATCTGGCCGATGGCCTCCGCAAGCGGATTGATGCTGAGCGGGATGTCACCGGCGATTACGGCGGTCAGCGCGGGCGCGCCGCCCTTGTAAGGGATCGCGACGATCTTGGTGCCGGACATGTATTTCAACAGCTCACCGGCGAGGTGGGCCGAGGTGCCGTTGCCGGACATGCCGTAGGAGAGCTTGTCCGGCTCCTTCTTCGCCGCAGTGAGGAGATCGCCGAGTGTCTTGTAGGGGCTGTCCTTGGCGACGACGATCGCGAGCGGCGAGGAGGCGACTTCGGTGATCGCGGTAAAATCCCTAAACGTGTCGTAGGGCACGCTCGGATAAATGAACTGATTGAGGGGATGACCGCTCGCGACCAGGATCAGCGTGTAGCCGTCGGGGGCGGCCTGCGTCAGTGCCTGCGAGGCGACGATGCCGCCGGCGCCGGGGCGGTTGTCGACCACCGGCTGCTGGCCCCAGGTCTTCGCCAATGCCTGCCCAAGCGTGCGCGCGAGTACGTCGACCGCGCCGCCGGCCGCGTAGGGCACCAGGATGTGAACCGGCTTGCTCGGATAGCTGTCGGCGGCCTGCGCCGCGCCGCCTCCCAACAGCAGACCGGCACCCAGCATCAAGCCGCCGATCTTCTTGTTCAAACCCGGCATTTTCCAGCACTCCTTGCGGGCGGACCGTCGGCTTTCGAGCCGTCCGGACGCGCCCGCGGTTCTTGTTGACGAGACCTGATCTTTTGTACGATAGTACAAATCACATGATGCGCAACCCCGCCAGCAAGGAAACGGCCCGCAAGCCGAACATGCGCGAGGCTATCCTCGCTGCGGCCGAGGAGTTGTTCGCTACCAACGGCTTCAACGCCGTGTCGGTGCGCGATATCGCACAGGCCGCCGGCGCCAATCCCGGCAGCGTCACCTATCATTTCAAGACCAAGGACGGCCTGCTGCTGGAGATCTACCGGCGCCATTGCGGGCCGATGAATTTGCGCCGTTCCGAGCTGCTCGCGGCCGCCAAACGCGTGCGCGATCTCCAGGACCGGCTCGAAGCAGTGGTGCGGGCCTATGTCGCGCCGGCCTTCACCTCAGGCAGTGATCTAGCCGGGGGCGGGGCGCGGTTCACGCGCCTGCGCGCGGTGATGTCCGCGGAGGGCAACGAGGTCACACGAAAGATCATCGCGCAGACGTTTGATGACACCAGCCACGCCTTCATCGACGCGATTCACGACAGCCTGCCGCACGTTCCGCGCACCGACATCGTCTGGCGCAGCCACTTTCTGCTTGGCGCGCTCTACTATTCGCTGGTGACGCCGGATCGCGTCTCCCGCCTGTCGCGCGGCGAGGCCGACGGCAGCGATGCCGCAACCGCCATCGAGCAATTGGTGCAAGCCACCGTGGCCGCGTTCCAGGCGCCGGCGCTCGATCAGGCTGCGCCGGCACGGCGGCGGCCCGTCGTCAGCAGCAAGACTTAAAGACACGGTCTCGTTCGGCGGTTTATCTGATGGCAATGATGTACACGCCGACCATTCCGCCGCCCGATCCGGACACGCGCACGCCGAAGTTCAGGCTGCCGAAACTGTCCTGCGACGCGCATTGCCACATCTTCGGCCCCGGCGCGAAATATCCTTATGCGCCGGACCGCTCCTATACGCCGCCGGATGCTCCGCTCGAGGATTTCCGCGCGCTGCATGCCAAGCTCGGGGTCGAGCGTGCCGTCATCGTCAATGCCAGCGTGCATGGCACCGACAACACGGTGGCGCTGGACGCCATCGCGCAGAGCAACGGGGCCTACCGTGCGGTCGCCAATATCGACGACACCATCACGGAGCGCGGGCTTCGCGTGCTGCACGAGGGTGGTTTCCGCGGCTGCCGCTTCAATTTCGTCCGCCATCTCGGCGGCGTCCCCGACAAAAGCGTGTTCGACCGTATCGTCGCGATGGTCGCGCCGCTGGGCTGGCACGTCGACCTGCATTTCGACGCGATCGACCTGCCTGAATATGCCGACATGCTGACAAGGCTGCCGCTGAGCTACACCATTGATCATATGGGACGGGTGAAGGCGTCCGAAGGGCTCGATCAGCTTCCGTTCAAGATCCTGATCGAGCTGATGCAGCGCGACGAGAAATGTTGGGTGAAGATTTGCGGCTCGGAGCGGGTGTCATCGGCGGGTCCGCCGTTCACCGACGCGGTGCCGTTCGCGCGAAAGATCGTCGAGACCGCGCCCGACCGGATCATCTGGGGCACCGATTGGCCACATCCCAACGTCAAGGCGATGCCGAACGACGGCGATCTCGTCGACCTGATCCCGCTGTTCGCGCCGGAGCCGGAGTATCAGCAGAAGATCCTCGTCGATAATCCAGCCCGCCTGTTCGAGTTCGAGGAATGACGGTGTCCGTGCTCGATAAATTGCTCATCAAGGAAAGAGGGGAATAAGCCATGAAAACAGGTCTCGTGGTCACCGCCCATCCCGGCGACTTCGTCTGGCGCGCCGGCGGTGCCATCGCGCTGCATGCGAAGAAGGGCTATCGCATGAAGATTGTCTGCTTGTCCTTCGGCGAGCGCGGCGAGAGCCAGTTCGCCTGGAAGGAGAAGGGCGCGACGCCGGAATCGGTTAAGGCTGGCCGGAAGGACGAGGCGGAACGTGCTGCCAAGCTGCTCGGAGCCGAGATCGAGTTCTTCGATTGCGGCGACTATCCGCTGAAGCTTAACGAAGCGCATTTCGACCGCATGGTCGACATTTACCGCAAGCTCAATCCGAGCTTCGTGCTGACGCACGCGCTGGAAGACCCGTATAATTTCGATCATCCGAACGCGGCGCATTTCGCGCAGGAAACCCGCGTGGTCGCGCAGGCCATGGGCCACAAGCCAGGCGCGCAGTACAAATATTCGGCGCCGCCGGTGTTCCTGTTCGAGCCGCACCAGCCGGAGCAATGCAATTACAAGCCGGACCTGCTCCTCAAGATCGACGAGGTCTGGAAGGATAAGTATGAGGCATTCCAGATCCTTGCCGCGCAGAAGCATCTCTGGGGCTATTACGAGCGCGTTGCGCTCAATCGCGGCATCCAGGGCAGCCGCAACACCGGTGTGCCGATGACCTATGGCGAGGCCTATCAGCGCTTGTTCCCGACGGTAGCGGAGGAGCTGGCATGAGGCCGGTCGTCGTTCGCAACATTGAGCGTGCCGATCCCGCCGCCATGGCGGAGTACGGCGTCTCGACCGTGCACGAGGCCTATGGCCGCATCGGCCTGATGAAGCCTTATCTGCGGCCGGTGTGGCCGGGCGCGGCGATCGCCGGTCCTGCCGTCACCGTGCTGGCGCAGCCCGGCGACAACTGGATGATCCATGTCGCGGTCGAGCAGTGCAAAAAGGGCGACGTTCTCGTCGTCGGTTGCACCACCGACAACACCGACGGCATGTTCGGCGAGTTGCTCGCCACCTCGCTGCAGGCGCGCGGCGTGCAGGGGTTGATCATCGATGCCGGCTGCCGCGACGTCAGGGCACTGCACGAGATGAAGTTTCCGGTGTGGTCGCGCGCGGTCTCGGCCAAGGGCACAGTGAAGGCCACGCTCGGCTCGGTCAACGTCCCCGTGGTCTGCGCCGGCGTCAACGTCGACCCCGGCGACATCATCGTGGCCGATGACGACGGCGTCGTGGTTGTGCCGAAGCGCTACGCAGCCGAGGTCGCCGAGAAGGCGAAGAAGCGCAACGCGGACGAAGGCGGCAAACGCAAGCGGCTGGCTTCGGGCGAGCTGGGCCTCGACATGTACAGCATGCGTGAGGCCTTGGCGAAGGCGGGGCTCGTCTATGTCGACAATCCCGAGGATGTCTGAAGAGAAGCGGAGCGGGCCGATGGATCGTCTCAAGCTGAAGGCCGTGCTCGGCAGTCACCCCCATGTCCAGGCGGTGAAGAGCGGCGAACTCCGCTCCGACCTGTTCGATCTCGATTTCGTCGAGTACACGCCGACCAACACCGCGTTCAAACCGATGGTGCGCGAGCGGGCCTTCGACGTCTGCGAGATGGCGATCGTCACCTATCTGATGGCAAAGGCGCATGGCAAGCCGCTGGTGCTGCTGCCTGCCACCATGCTCGGCCGCTTCCAGCATTCTTACGCGCTCTATAATCCCGCGCACGGAACCCTCGGGCCGTCCGATCTCGAAGGCAAGCGCGTCGGTATCCGCTCGTTCACGACCACCACCGGCGCCTGGATCAGGGGCATCCTCGCCAATGACTGCGGCGTCAATCTCGACAACATCCGCTGGGTCACGTTCGAGGATCCGCACGTCGCCGAATATGTCGACACCACCGAGCGCGCGTCGAAGGGCAAGAAGATCTTGCAGATGCTGCTCGACGGCGAGCTCGATGCCGTCCTTGGTGAGCCCTCGAACGATCCCAAGCTGAAGACGCTATTCCCCGATCCGGCCGCGGAAGCCGCCAAATGGTACGCGCGTCGCGGCGTCGTGCCGGTCAACCATCTCGTGGTCGTGACCGAGCAGCTGACGAAATCGCGTCCTGACGTGGTTTCGGGCGTCTATGATCTGCTCAAGCGGAATAAGACCCAGATGGGGCCTGCGGAGACGCCCGATCTCGTTCCGTTCGGAATGGAGGCGAACAGGAAGCCGCTGGAGCTGATCATCGACTATGCATTTCAGCAGGCGCTAATCCCGCGCCGCTATGCGGTCGAAGAGCTGTTCGACGAGACCACGCGAGGACTGAACTGATGGCGGGCGATCCCAAGCGATGGCAGATCGGGCTGATCGGTTATGGCGAAGTCGGCAGGATCCTGGCCGAGGATTTGCGCCAGCAGGACATCAAGGTTGCCGCTTATGACATCAAGCTCGGTGGCGAGCAGGGCGCAACGCTGCTCGAGCATGCGGCGAAATTCGGTGTGGCGCTGGCGGCGTCTCACGCTGAGCTGGCCGCGAAGTCCGATTTCATCATCTCCGCGGTCACGGCGAGCCAGGCCGTGCCGGTGGCAGAGGCCTGCGCGGCCGCAATCAATCAGGGCACCTGGTTCCTGGATTTCAATTCGGCCTCTCCCGGCGCCAAGCAGCGTGCCGCCGCCCTGATCGATGGCGCCGCCGGACGCTATGTCGAGGGCGCGGTTATGACGTCGGTGCCGCCTTATCGGATCAAGGTGCCGCTGCTGCTCGGCGGTCCCGGCGCAAGGGAGCTGCAGCCGCTTTTGAACGCGATCGGTTTTGCGGCCAAGGTTGCGAGCGACAAGCTCGGTGTGTCATCGGCGGTGAAGATGTGCCGCAGCATCATGATCAAGGGCCTGGAGGCCATGGTGATCGAAAGCTTCACCACCGCGCGCGCCTATGGCATCGAGGATGCGGTGTTGGCTTCGCTGGCGGAAACCTTCCCCACGATCGATTGGGAGAAGCAGGGTGCTTATTGCTTCCAGCGCGTGATCGAGCATGGCCGCCGCCGCGCCGAGGAAGTACGCGAAGTCGCCGAAACCGTGCGTGAAGCCGGACTGACGCCGTGGTCCGCGCAGGGCACCGCCGAGCGGCAGGCCTGGGTGGCGGACCTCGCCGATGAGGGCCTGTTCGGAACGAAGGGCACCAAGGAGTTCGCCCGCAGCGCTGACTGGCGCACCGAGGCGGACCGAATCCTGGCGAAGATCAATCGCGAGAAATAGGGCGGCTCTTGCTCAGGACTTTACCGCGCAACAGCCCGTGAGCTCGTCCCGGACGCGTTCGATCAACGCCATCAGGTCTTCGGTCTTGCGGGCCAGCCGATCGTTCGCGACTTGGGTCCGGAATTCCGCGCGGATCACCCGAATGCACTTGTCGGCGGTGTCGAGCGTCAGGAGCATGCGCGTCAAGTCATCCTGGGTCCGGATGCTCGCCAGATCGAGGTTTGACAGGACATGCCCGATGCCGTCGAGCCGTTTTATCGCGGCATCGCCGGGCGTTCTCGCTCGAATGGCGTGATGGTCGATGCTGCTGAATGCGCTGAACATGTCGATGCTTCCCCGATGAATGCAGACATCAGTGCAGGTTCTGCTTTGAACGGCACCGCGGGACTGGCAATACGCTCAGCTATCGGCAATCAGCGCGGATCGACTATCCGGTATTCTACCGGATTCGGAATATAAGAACGATTGGCGGTAACATCGAACGGAAATAACGCGGCAATCCGCCTCGCTTCAATGCAGATATGCGTCCAGAGCGGCTCAGGAGCCGGGGCGAAACAGAATGGGTCGTTGCCGCGCAAAAGTCTGCCGGCCGCTCTTGAAGCCCATCACGATATCCGGCAGCTCGGCGATCGCGAAGCGGCTGTCTTGCGTATCGAGCACGACGAGATCGGCGGGGTTTCCGACCCTGATGCCGTAATTCCGTAGGTTCATCAGCCGCGCCGGCAGCTCGGTCACGAGATCGAGGCACGCATCGAAGTCGTTCACCGAGGCATGCGCGACGTTGGCGTAGAAGTTCGCCATTCGGAGCAGGGAGGCATCGCCGAACGGCGTGAAGGGATTGAGCACGTTGTTGGTCGCGATCGAGCACACCACGCCGTCGCCGGAGAGCTTGTGGGCGAGCGTCAGCCCGCGTGGCGCGTTGTGGGTCGCTTCGCGCCCCATCAAATAGAGATCGGTTGCCGGCAGCACGGTCACGGCAACGCCGGCCTTCGCCAGTTGCGCTGTCGCGGCCTTCAGCCGCTCCGGTGGCAGTGCGGAGAGTTTCGTCGCATGGCCGATCGCCACGCGGCCCCCGTAGTTGCGCCGCTCGGTCTGCCGGCAGACCTCGTCGAGGTGCCACCAGGAGGGATCGAGATCGAAATCGAGATGGAGGTCGACATCCACGTCGAACGCCTCGGCGAGGTCGAAGATGCGTGCGAGATGGGCGTTCGGGTCGGTGTCCGTGTAGGGACAGCCGCCGATCACCTCGCCGCCGTCGCGCAGCGCCTGGATCAGAAGCTCCTCGCTGCCGGGATCGTTGGTGAGGCCTTCCTGCGGAAAGACACAGAGCGACAGGTCGATCGCCCAGGCGTAGTCACGCTTGAGCGCCTTCACCGCCTCGAAGCCGCGCAAGCCGATGCGCGGATCGATCTCGACGTGGGTTCGCATGCGCGTCGTGCCGTGCACGATGGCACGTTCGAGCACGCGGGCGCCGCGTGCGTAGACGTCCTCGACCGAGAAATCCTTCTTCATTCCGGCGACGGCGCGGATCGCTTCCGAGACGCTGCCGTGATCATGCCCGCAGCGGCCGAGCAGGCAGGCCTTGTCGAGATGGATGTGGCTGTCGACGAAGCCCGGCAGGGCGAGACGCCCGCCGACATCGACTTCGACGGCTTCGCAGGCGAGCTTCGGCTCGATCGCGGCGATGCGGCCGGCCTTCACGCCGATATCGACCGGTGCGGCGGATGATCGCAACAGCGTGTTGCGGAAGATCAGGTCGAGGGCGGTTTGGCTGGTCATGGCGTCTGATTCAGGTGGATAGCCTAACGGAAGCGGAGGAGGTGGGCAGCTCTAGATTGTGTGCAGTTCCGCAGTCGAATTGTTCAAAAAACGTGCATGCAATTCGAGGGGTGAATTGTAGAATGTGTCGGCCCCGGAGAACCCGTCATGTCCGCTCCTGCAACAGCCCAACGTCCGACGACCGACGCTGAGATCGTCGAAGCTTATCTCACGGCCTCGATGATACCCGATCCCGATGCAGCCGCAGCCTATATGAAGCCGGGGACGGTGATCACGTTTACAGGCGGGCGCGAATTCGATCACCCGCGCGGGCCGACCGGCTTCAACGCAAAACGCTATCGCTGGGTCAAGAAGAAGATGGATCGGTTCGACGTCTGCCCGGGCGCGGACGAGACCGTCGTCTACAGCGTTGGCACGCTCTATGGCGAGTGGATCGACGGCACGCCGTTCGAGGGCAATCGTTATGTCGATCGTTTCGTCGTCAGGGGCGGCCAGATCGTGAAAATGGATGTCTGGAACGACAGCGCGGAGCGCATTTTGGTTCAACGCGGGATCGAAGCCTAACCGCGCCGGGCGACTTTAGGCAGTTTGACGACGCGGTCGCTCGTGACCTCATCGGCGTAGGGCGCGAGAATATCGAGCAGATCGCGGCCGCGCTGCGGAGTCGGGGCGACCAATGCGCGATTGGCCACAGAATCCAGATGATGGTGCATCAATTCCATCACCTTGGCCTCGTCGCCCTTGGCGAGCGCGGCGATGATGGCGCGATGCTCGTTGATCGCGCATTCGGTCGAGTGCGGTCGGCTGTACAGCGACAGCGTCAGGCAGCAACGGTAGGCAACCTCGCTGACATAGCGCACCAGGATCGGGCTATTCGTCATCTGGGCGAGCAGGATATGGAATTCGGTGGCCAGCCGGATCGAGGCTGCGTCCGTGCCGCCACGCGCACGGTCTTCCGCATCGACGTGGTCGGTCAGCTCGCTGATCTGGCTCTTGGTTAGTTTGCCCGCGAGCTGGCGGACCACGAGCCGCTCGAGCTCGATGCGGATATCGAAGGCGTCGCGCGCCTCCTGCCAGCTCGGCGTCGCCACCACTGCGATCCGGTTGCGGCGGAGCTCGACCAGGCCTTCCGCCGCCAGTTGCCCTAACGCGTGGCGGGCAATGGTGCGGCTGACGCCGAAGCGCTCGCCTAGTGAATCCTCGGGCAGCTTTGCGCCGGGCTCCAGCGCCTGCTCAATGATCGCGCGCCTGAGCGCGCGGCAGATCATGCTGACCTTGTCTGACGATTCGGAAGTCTTCCTGGTGGCGCGCGCCGGCATCGGCGTTTCCTTGGGTGGGTGTCACCTCTGTTTAGCACGGCGTTCCGGCAATTTAGCGCCCCAATTGCATGCAGTTTGACGGTTCGATTGCCTAAACCGAATCCGCTTCGCAGGCACGGAATTCTCTCAGGACATTGATTTTACGAGCTTTGCCCGCTGGCATCCACCTTGCATGCACTTTGGCTGTGATGCGCATGCAACCCAACGCTCAATTTGACGGTCGGCCCGTTTCCGAAGAGGCCGCCGCGACAGCGATAGAGCTGTCCGAGGCGTCAGTGACCTTCGGACGGGGCGACCGCGCCGTGCCCGCTCTGTCCAAGACCAGCCTGAAGATCGCCGACGGCGAGTTTGTCGCATTGGTCGGCCCGTCCGGATGCGGCAAATCGACCATTCTGCGTCTCGTCAGCGGCTTGGTGCAGCCCACCAGCGGGGTCGTCATCGTCGGCGGCCGGGAGGTCGCGGCGCGCGCGCTGCGGGTCGGCATGGCTTTCCAGAACCCGACCATGCTGCCGTGGATGACGATCGAGCGGAACATCATGCTGCCGCTCAAGATCGTCGATCCGTTCCGCTCCAACTTCCGCAAGCTGCGCAAGACTGCGTTCCGCGACAAGGCCAACGCCCTGCTTGAGCAGGTCGGCCTCAAGGGCTTTGGCAGCCACTTTCCCTGGCAGCTCTCCGGCGGCATGCTGCAGCGCGCCAACCTCTGCCGAGCGCTGATCCACGAGCCGCGCATGCTGCTGCTGGACGAGCCATTCGGCGCTCTCGACCAGTTCACCCGCGAGGAGCTGTGGGCGATCCTCCAGAACCTCTGGATGACGCACAAGCCGACGGTGCTGCTCGTCACCCATGACCTGCGCGAGGCCGGCTTCCTTGCCAGCCGCATTTGCGTAATGAGCGCGCGTCCCGGCCGCATTCTCGACGACAGTCGTGTGGAGTTCGCGCGGCCGCGCACCGTCGCCATGACCTTCGAGCCGGAATTCGTCGCGCTGAACCAGAAGCTGCGCGCCTTCATCGAGGATGCGCGCGGCGCGGCCCAACAGAGGGCAGGCTGAGATGTCCGCAATCTATATCAGGCAGAAGGCATGGTCGGCCGGACTGATCGTGCTGTTCTTCGTCGCGTGGGAACTGTTTTGTCTCGCGACGGGAATGTCCGATCTCGTGCTTCCCCGGCCGTCGCAAGTATTCGTGACCTTGTACCTGCGCTTTCCGGTGCTGTGGCCCCGCATCGTGCAGACGCTTGCCACCACAATGTTCGGCTTCGTGCTCGGCGTCGCGCTCGGTGTCGCACTCGGCGCCATCATCGGCGTGTCCAAGACGGCCTATGACACCTGCTATCCTCTCTTGATCGGCTTCTCCTCAATCCCCAAGGTCGCGGTAGTTCCGATCTTCGTGCTGTGGTTCGGCTCCGGCACGGTGCCCGCCGTCCTGACGGCGCTCTCGATCTGCTTTTTCCCGATCGTCGTGAATATCGCGACGGGACTTGCGACCACCGAGCCCGAACTCGAAGACGTGCTGAAGGCGCTCGGCGCCAGCAAGTTTGACATCCTCTGGAATGTCGGCCTGCCCAGGACGATGCCGTTCTTCTTCGCCTCTCTGAAGGTCGCGATCTCCTACGCCTTCGTCGGCGCGGTGTTGTCGGAGACGGTCGCCTCCAACCGCGGCCTCGGTAACGTCATGATGACCGCGTCATCGAATTTCAACGTGCCGCTGGTGTTCGCCAGCCTGTTCGTGCTCGCCGCCCTCGGCGTCGCGCTTTACGTCGTGTTCTCGCTGATCGAGGGGCGTGTCACCGGTTGGGCCACGCGCAAGAACGACGTCATCGCCACCTGATTTTTTCAAACGTCACGCAACGAAGCTGAGGAGGTCTCGATGTTGAGAAAAGTAACTGCCGCAGTGCTGGGATTGGCCCTGTCCACGGGCCTCGCCGCGGCCGAGGACACCACGATCAAGTTCACGCTGGGCTGGAAGACGCAGGGTAGCGATGCCGCGTTCTTCTATGCCAAGGACAACGGTTTCTTCAAAGAGGAAGGCCTTAACGTTGTCATCGACCAGGGCGAGGGATCAGGTGCCACCGTCACGCGCGTCATGTCAGGCGCCTATGACGCAGGGTTCGGCGACGTCAACGCCATCATCCAGAACGCCTCGACCAAGCCGCAGGACGCCCCCGTCATGGTCTACATGATGTGGAACCAGCCGCCGTTCGCGATTGTTGCCAAGAAGACCAGCGGCATCAACACGATCAAGGATTTTGAAGGGCACACGCTCGGGGGCGCGCAGGGCACGCCGACGACGCGGCTGCTGCCGGTGTTCACGCGCAAGAACGGCCGTGACGGCGACAAGATCAAGATCTCCAACATGGCGCCGAACCTGCAGGAGCCGATGCTGATCAAGGGCGACATTGATGCTGCTCTCGTGTTCAACATCACCAGCTACTTCAATCTCGTGCTCAACCGCCAGGATCCCGACAAGGATTTCAAATGGTTCTCTTTCGGTGAATACGGCCTCGATCTCTATTCCAACGGCGTGATGGTCTCCAAGAAGCTGATCGCGTCGAACCCGAAGGCGGTAGCGGGCTTGGTGCGTGCCATCAACAAGGGCGCGATTGCCGTCGCCAAGGACCAGAACGCCGGCATGAAAGCCGCGCTGAACTACGACAATCTGATCGACGTCGCAGTCGAGAAGCGTCGGCTGCAATATTCCTTCGACAAGCTGATCGTCTCGGCTGAGATGAAAGAAATCGGGATCGGTGACATCAAGGACGACCGCATGACGCGGGCTATCGGCATCGTGGTTGAGGGCTATCAGCTCGCCCGGGCGCCGACCCCGGCGGAAGTCTTCTCGCGCGAATTCCTGCCGCCGCGCGCGGAGCGGGAGTTGGTGTATACCGCCAACTGATTGGGAGGGGCGGTCATGGTCACGGAGATTGCGGCGACCAGCCTGTTCCGTGGCCTCGATCGTGGTGTCTCCGACAATGTCGTGCTGCGGCACGACGGCGGTGTCATCACCGATGTTTCTGAAGGAGCGGGGCCAACCAGCGGTCCTCGCTCCTTCGTCATTCCAGCGTTCGTCAACGCCCATGACCATGCCCGCGTGACCGCGTCGTCCTTCGGTGCGGTCGGCATGCCCCTGGAGAGCTGGATCCTGCGGACCGCACTGGGCACGCCGGTCGATCCCTATCTGACCGCGGCCTCTGCGCTGGCGCGCTCGGCCAAGGCCGGCTGCGCGGCGATGATGGTTCACTACACGCGGCCGAGCGGGACGATGCCCATGCTCGAAGAAGCCAAGGTGATCGCGAGGGCTGCATCCAATGTCGGCATCCGCATCGCCTTCGCGCTGGCCGTGCGAGACCAGAATCCGATCGTCTATGGTGATGCCGAACCGGTCCTCGCTGGGCTCTCCCGCGATGATCGCAAGACCATCGAGGACCTCTTTGTCCGCGTACCGATGTCGCCAAAGGCCTATATCGAAATGACCGACGCCATTGCCGCGGCGATCACTGGCCCCATGGTCGATGTGCAGCTTGGCCCGCCGGCGTGCAATGGTGCTCGAAGCCGCTCCTTGAAGCCGTTGCCGAGAACTCGGTGCGGACCGGCCGCCGCATCCACATGCACCTGCTGGAGACCGTGTATCAGCGCGCCTGGGCGGACCAGAACTTTCCCGACATGGTGCGATGGCTGCGCGACATCGGCTTCCTCTCCGAGCGGCTGACGCTCGCGCATTGCATCCACGCCCGCCCGGATGAGCTCGAGATGATCGCGGCCTCTGGCGCGCGCATCGTTACCAACTTCAGCTCGAACATGCATCTGCGCTCAGGGCTCGCCCCCATCGCCGCCGCGCACAAATGCGGTTGTGCCATCGCCGTCGGCGTCGACGGGCTGGCGCTCGACGAGGATGACGACGTCCTGCGCGAGATGCGGCTGGTTCAGATGGTCCATGGTGGCCTCGGCTTCAGGCAGACATGGACGCCGGCCGAACTGTTCGCGCTCGCCGTCCACAACGGCCGGCGCGCTACCGGCGCGCCGGGGACGGGCGAGCTCGCGCCCGGCAATCCCGCGGACTTCGCCGTGATTGATCTCGACCGGCTCGACCGTGACCAGATCATGCCGGTTGATTCCATGGCGTTACTGTTCGCCCGCGGCAATGCGTCCATGGTCAAGGAAGTCGTCGTTGCGGGGAAAACGATTGCCAAGGACGGGGCTTGTATTGGCGTTGACCTGCCGGCCATCGAGCAGGAGTTACGCGCGATGTATCGCGCCAATGTCGGCAAGCTCGCGAGCTTCCAGCGGATGTGGCCGCCGCTGTCCGATCGGCTATCTGGCTGGTTCGAGCAGCAACTCACTTGCGAATAGACGGGCACGAATACACCTTGGCTGGCGTCGATATAAAACCGCGATAGCTGATAGGTACAACCTCGTCTGGCGGTTGGTCCTGCCATGGGTTACACCATCCGCGGCTGCGCGCCGGCGCAAGCCGCTGATCCCTGAGGAGCTCCCGATGCGTCTTCCCACTGTTGTCCTGGCCCTCACATGCCTTGCGACTGCCGCCTCAGCCGAAGACCTGTCGGGTACGCTTCAGAAGGTCAAAGAGACCAAGAAGATCACGCTGGGCTATCAGGAGGCCTCGGTCCCGTTCAGCTATCTCGACGGCAACCAGAAGCCGGTCGGCTTTGCCATGGATATCTGCCTCAAGATCGTGGATGCCGTGAAGAAGCAGCTCGGCATGCCCGACATCGCCGTCGACACCCTCGCCGTGACGTCGTCGAACCGGATTCCGCTGATGGTCAACGGGACGCTCGACCTGCATTGCTCGGCGACCACCAACAATGCCGATCGCCAGAAGCAGGTCGCATTCACCAACACGCACTTCCTCAGCGCAACGCGATTTGCGGCCAAGAAAGCCGCAAAGATCAACACCATCGACGATCTCAAGGGCAAGGCGGTGACGGCGGTGGCCGGCTCGGTCAACCTGACGCAGCTCGCCAAGGTCAACACCGAGCGCAATCTCGGCATCAATGTGATGCCCGCCAAGGACCAGGCCGAAGCCTTCCTGCTGCTGGAAACTGATCGCGCCCAGGCTTACGCGCTCGACGACGTGCAGCTCGCGGTCGCGATCGCGCGCTCGAAGGAACCACAGCTCTTCATGATCAGCGAGGAGACGTTCTCGAAGCCGGAGCCTTACGGGATCATGCTGCGTCGGGAGGACGCGCCCTTCAAGGCGCTCGCCGATCGCGCGACCGCGGAGCTCTATGCGAGCCAGGAGATCGAGGTCCTCTACAAGAAGTGGCTGGAATCGCCGACGCCGCCGAACGGCCTCAACTACAACGTCCCCATGTCGGGCGCCTTGCGCAACGCCTTCAAGAAGCCGAGCTCCAGCTTCGACCCGGATGTGTACGTCGTGAATTGAGGCGAGGGCGCCAAGGCGCTGGTTGCAATCGGGCTGCGTGTCATTGTGCCCTCGCCCCTTGCGGGAGAGGGCAGCTCCGCTGGTTGATGCAGACACCCTCGGATGAGGGGGTTGTCTTCGCTGAGAGAGACCCCTCATCCGGCGCTTCGCGCCACCTTCTTCCGCAAGGGGAGAAGGAACAGGGCACTGTGCTCATCGGCCAGTGTGGGACGCTAGGCGTTCGAATATTTCTTCAGCTCGAACCGCGCGATCTGGTTCCTGTGCACTTCGTCTGGGCCGTCGGCTAGACGCAGCAAACGCGCGGTCGCATAGGCTTGCGTCAATCCGAAATCGTTCGACGTGCCGCCGCCGCCATGGGCCTGGATCGCCCAGTCGATGATCTGGCAGGCCATGTTGGGCACGGCGACCTTGATCATCGCGATCTCGGCTTTCGCCACCCTGTTGCCGACGGTATCCATCGCGTAGGCGGCGTTGAGCGTCAGCAGCCGGGCCTGTTCGATCATGATGCGGGCTTCTGCGATGCGCTCCTGCGTCACCGTCTGCTCGGAAACCGGCTTGCCGAAGGCGACGCGGCTGCGCACCCGGCGGCACATCTTCTCCAGCGTGCGTTCGGAGAGCCCGATCAGCCGCATGCAGTGGTGGATACGGCCGGGACCGAGGCGTCCCTGCGCGATCTCGAAACCGCGGCCCTCGCCGAGCAGCATGTTCTCCTTGGGGACCCGCACATTGGTGAAGACGACCTCGGAGGCACGGTCGGGCACGCCGTAGAAGCCGAACACGGGCAGGGGACGCTTGACCTCGACGCCCGCTGTGTCCATCGGCACCAAGATCATGGATTGCTGCTTGTGGCGGTCCGCATTGTCGGGATCGGTCTTGCCCATGAAGATGCAGATTTTGCAGCGCGGGTCGGTCGCGTTCGTCGTGTACCATTTGCGGCCGTTGATGACGTAATGGTCGCCGTCACGGACGATCGAGCTTTCGATGTTGGTCGCCTCGGATGAGGCGACGGCAGGCTCGGTCATGGCAAAGCAGGAGCGGATTTCGCCTGCGAGCAGCGGCTTCAGCCAACGCTCCTTGTCCTTGTCCGTGCCATAGCGCTCCAGCACCTCCATGTTGCCGGTGTCGGGCGCCGAACAGTTGAAGACTTCGGGCGCGAGATGCGAGCGGCCCATGACCTCGCAGAGCGGGGCATATTCGAGATTGGTCAGGCCTGCACCGTGGCTGGAGTCCGGGAGGAACAGATTCCAGAGGCCTTCGGCGCGCGCCAGCGGCTTCAGCTCCTCGACGACCGGATAGACCTTCCAGGGCCCCAGCTCCTCCGCCTCGCGATAAAAGCGCTCCTCGTTCGGATAGATGTGCCGGTCCATGAAACTTTCGAGCCTGCGCTTGAGCTCGACGACTTTGGGGGACATCGGGTAGAGCATCTTTGGTCTCCTTGATCGATGGACAGGCCGGCGCGCGATCGGCTCAAGGGGCGCGATACTCTTTGAATTTCTCGCGCAGCGCCGATTTGAGCACCTTGCCGGTGCCGGTCATCGGGAACTCGTCCATGAACTCGACGGCGTCGGGCATCCACCAGCTCGCGATCTTCGGGCGCATGTGGTCGAGCAGCGTCTTGCCGTCGACGGTCGCGCCTTTCTTGCGGACGACGAGGAGCAGAGGCCGCTCCTGCCATTTCTCATGGCTGATCGCGACCACGGCAGCTTGCAGCACATCGGGATGAGACAAGGCGACGTCCTCGAGCTGGATCGAGGAGATCCATTCGCCGCCGGACTTGATCACGTCCTTGGAGCGGTCGGTCAGCGTGACGTGGCCCTGAGGGTCGATCACCGCCATGTCGCCGGTGATCAGCCAGCCGTCGCGGTCGAGGCCTTCATCAAGTTTCATGTAGCCGGACGCAACCCACGGTCCCCGCGCGCGCAGATGGCCAACGCTCTTGCCGTCGCGCGGCAGCTCGTTGCCGCCCTCGTCGACGATGCGCAAGGCGGTGCCGAAACAGGCGCGGCCGGACACCTGACGGCGGTCGAACTTCTCCTTGTCGTCGAGATGCTCGGAGCCCGGCCGCAAGCCCGGCATCGAGCAGCCCAGGGCTTCGGTCATGCCCCAGGCCTGGATGTAATCGATGCCATACTCGCGCTTGAGCTTCTCGACCATCGCGCGCGGCGGCGCCGAGCCTGACGACAATGTTGCACGGAGTGTCGAGAACCTGTTGCCGGTTCGTCCGAGCCAGTCGAGCAGGATCAACCAGAAGCTCGGCACGCCCGCCGACAGCGTCACCTTCTCGCCTTCGAGCAATTCATAGAGCTTGTCGGGCTCGTAATTGCGGCCGGGCAGCACCAGCTTCGATCCGGTATAGGGCGCGGTGAACGGCATGTTCCAGCCGTTGCCGTGGAATAGCGGCGCCATCGGCATCATCACCTCGCGCACGCCTTCCAGGTGCCCAGGCAGGAAGTCGAAATTGCAGGAGACCATGGTCTGCAGGATCGCGGCGCGGTGCGAATAGATCACGCCCTTCGGATTGCCGGTGGTGCCGGAGGTGTAGCAGATGGTCGATGCCGATTTTTCGTCGAACTCCGGCCATGCGAAGCCGGCGTCGTTCTCCTTGTCCAGCAGCTCCTCGTAGCAATGAACATTCGCCAGCTTCGTCTCCGGCATCCGCTCGCGGGAGGACATCACGACGAACGCCTCGATCGTCTTCAGCTGCGGCGCGATCGCCTCGACAATCGGCAGTGTGGCGCGGTCGATGAACAGCAGCCGGTCCTCGGCATGATTGACGATGTAGACGAGCTGTTCAGGGAACAGCCGCGGGTTGATGGTGTGCAGCACATAGCCCATGCCCGGCGCGGCGTAGAACATCTCGAAATGCCGGTGCGTATTCCAGGCCAACGTGCCGACGCGGTCACCGGGCATCATGCCGAGCCTCTTGAGCGCCAATGCCATGCGCTTGATGCGTGGATGGGCGTCGGCATAGGTGTAGCGATGGATGTCGCCTTCGATCTCGCGGGCGACGACCTCGGCCTCGCCGTGATAATCGGCGGCATACTGGATCAGGCCGCTGATCAGGAGCGGCATGTCCATCATCAATCCCTGCATCGTGTCCTCCGGACCGCCATGTCGTTGCATGGCGTACGCTTTGTGATGTGCGCTTGAGGTTAGCGGAACGCCACGCGACGTTCACGCAAAAAGCGAGGGACGTGATTGCGCGCGTCTCTTTTTCGGGGCTAAGTGATGCGAGCTGCCGGCGAAGCAGTGTCCGCCGGGGAGGAAACGGATGTCAGCGCAAAGACACAAGACCGGTGCAGCCGGCGAATCTACAATCGACATTGCGGCACTCCGTGCGCGCTATCGCGACGAGCGCGATCGCCGCCTGCGCACCGAGGGCAAGGCGCAATATGTCGAGGTGACCGGCGAGTTCGGGCGCTATCTCGACGATCTCTGGGCCAATTCCGGATTTGCGCGCGGGCTGTCAGCGAACAGACCGAGGTGCTCATCGTCGGCGGCGGCTTCGGCGGCCTTCTGTGCGGCGCGCGACTGCGCGAAGCCGGCATCGATGATTTCCGGGTCGTGGAAAAGGCCGCCGATTTCGGCGGCACCTGGTACTGGAATCGGTATCCTGGCGCGGCCTGCGATACCGAGAGCTACATCTACCTGCCGTTGCTGGAAGAGACCGGCTACATGCCGGTGCGCAAATATGCGCGAGCACCTGAGATCTACGAACATTCGCGCCGCATCGGCCGTCACTTCGGTCTCTATGAGCGCGCGCTGTTTCAGACCGTCATCACGCGCATGGAATGGCAGGAGCAGGAGGCAATTTGGCTGGTCGAGACCGATCGCGGTGATTGCATCCGCGCGCGCTTCGTCATTCTTGCCGGAGGCCCGCTGAGCCGTCCGAAGCTGCCGGGCATTCCCGGCATCGAAAGCTTCAAGGGACACAGCTTCCATACCAGCCGCTGGGATTACGCCTACACCGGAGGCACGGCCGAAGGTGGTCTGACCGGTCTTGGCGACAAACGCGTCGGCATCATCGGCACCGGCGCCACCGCCGTGCAATGCGTGCCGCATCTCGGCCGCTCGGCCAAGGAGCTCTACGTCTTCCAGCGTACGCCGTCGGCGATCGGCGTGCGCGACGACCGCCCCACGGATCAGAGCTGGGCGCAGGGGCTCAGGCCTGGTTGGCAGCGCGAACGCATGGATAATTTCACCGCGGTGATCTCGGGCGAGCCCTTCGAACAGGATCTGGTGCAGGACGGCTGGACCGGCCTGCTCGGCGAGATCCTGCTGGCGCCGCGCCGCCAGGCCCAGCCGGTGACCTCGATCGAGGAGGCGCTCAAGGTTATCGAGCAGGCTGATTATCGCAAGATGGAAGAGATCCGGGCGCGCGTCGATGCGATCGTCAAGGACGAGGCGACGGCTTCGGCGTTAAAGCCCTGGTACAAGGCCTTCTGCAAGCGGCCGTGTTTCCACGACGAATATCTCGACACCTTCAATCGCCCCAACGTGCATCTCGTCGACACCAGGGGACAGGGCGTCGAGCGCATCACCGAGAACGCGGTCGTGGTCGATGGCAAGGCTTATGAGCTCGACTGCCTGATCTATGCCAGCGGCTTCGAGGTCGGCACCGACTACGCCCGCCGCATGGGCTTTGAGGTCTATGGTCGCGACGGCATCAGCCTGTCCGCGCGCTGGCGCGATGGCGTCAAGACATTGCACGGCTTCTACAGTCGCGGCTTCCCGAACTGCTTCCAGATCGTCACGGTGCAGGCCGGCCAGAGCGCCAACTTCCCACACATCATCGACGCGCAGTCGCAGCACATCGCCTATGTGATCGCCGAGGCGCGCAAGCGCAAAGCCCGGACGCTGGAGCCGACGCTCGAGGCCGAGGACGCCTGGGTCGAGGAGGTGGTCAAAGCCGCGCTCGGCCGCCAGACCTATCTCGCCGAATGCACGCCCGGCTACTACAACAATGAAGGCGTGTTTGATCCGATCGCGGCGAGAAACAGCCAGTATTGGCGCGGGCCGGTGGCATTCCTGCGGCTGCTCGACAAGTGGCGCAAGGAGGGCAATTTGGATGGACTGGAACTGTCGTATGATCACGCCATGGAGTCGGCGCCTTCGTCCGGGTAAGCTCGGGCATTGGATCGCGCCAGAGAGAGGACATCGTACATGATCAGGGGCAGAACTGTAGCTGGGGCGGTTTTTGGGGCGATGACGCTGCTCGGCTGCCTGGCGCCCGCCGCTCACGCCGCGCAATGCGGCAGTTCGTCGGCCGGCTTCGAGGCCTGGAAGCGCGAATTCAGCGCGGAGGCGCAGGGCAAGGGCGTCGGCCAGACTGCACTCTCGGCGCTGATGCAGACCAATTACGCCAGTGCCACCATCGCGGCCGACCGCGGCCAGCGCAGTTTCTCGCTGACGCTCGACCAGTTCCTCGCCAAGCGCGGCGCCACCACCATCGTCGCCAAGGGCCGCCAGCTCAAGCAGTCGCAGGCCGCCTTGTTCGCCTCGATCCAGCAGCGCTATGGCGTCCCGCCGGGCCCGCTGATCGCGATCTGGGGCATGGAGACCGGCTTCGGTAGCCAGCGGGGCAACCAGAACATGCTCTCCTCGATTGCGACGCTCGCCTACGACTGCCGCCGTCCCGAATTCTTCACCGAGCAGCTCTATGCGGCGCTGAAGCTGATCGATCGCGGCACGCTGTCGGGTGCAACCCGCGGCTCGATGCACGGTGAGGTCGGCCAGACCCAGTTCATGCCCAAGAACATCCTGGCCTATGGCACCGGCAATCTCGAAGTTGCCGCCAATGCGCTGAACTCGACGGCGAATTTCCTCAAGGCCCACGGCTGGCGCGCAGGAGCCGGTTACCAGCCGGGCGAGCCGAATTTCGTCGCCATTGAGGCCTGGAATGCCGCCGGCGTTTATCAGAAGGCGATCGCCCTGATGGGACGGCAGATCGACGAGGGCGGAGGAACGGCCGCCTCGCGCTGAGCAGCTCAGCAAGGCGTGATGCGCCGACAAGAGAAAGTTGTTGCCATCAGGAACCGACGGCACGAGGTTTGCTTAGATCGAACAGGGCTGGGCATGAGGAGACTCAACATGGCAACCCAGATCGTGATGGACCAGACTGGCGACACGCGCCACGAGTTTGATCCTGGCAATGCCGAAGCGCTGGCGCGGGCCGAACGGCGCTTTCGGGAGCTGACCGGAGCGGGCTTCACCGCCGCGCTGCGAACCGGACCTGGCGAAGTCACCCGGATCCGATCGTTCGACCCGACCGTGCAGGAAACGCTGTTCTATCCCCGCCTGGTCGGCGGTTGATCTGAGCTGCTCATGATCGCGGCAGTCTGGCTCCGCGCGCCGGCGCGTGCGCGTCTGCATGCGCTACGCGAACTCTATCGGCGCTTTTTCGGCGAGAACACGCCGGATGCCCGCGGCCGCCGGCTTCTGGCCGATTGGCTGTCGCCGGCGCAGCGCGCGCAATTCGAGCAGCACCGGCATTTCGATGTCGTCGGCTGCGATACCGGCAAGACCTATCGCATCCATTATGGCACTGCGGCCAATGTCCATGAGATCGATGCGGCCGGAAATGCGACGATGGGGTGGTGCTTCGTCCCGTCAGGCTTTCTCGTTCCCGGCGACGTGATGCTCGCACAGAAGATTGCGCTCGAGACGGACGAAAGGGGGGCGCTCGCGCTCGCCAACAGGTTTCCGCCGGCAACCCATTCGGAGCACTTCTACCGGCGGCCGTTCTAGGGCAAGGCTATCAGTGCACGGCTATCAGTGATGTGTGGTGCGATAGGCATCCACCGCGTGCGCTGCAAAAACGCCGACGCTGCAAAGCGCGAGCAAGGCCGAGATCAGCTCGATCATAGCTCGTCCTCCTGCGGTGGCAGGGCAACGAGGTGCTGACAGCAGGAGTAATCCCAGATCAGGTCGAGGAAGAATTGCATGGTGGCCGTCCCTGTATGATTTTGACAACCAGATAACCGGCCATCTGTTTCAGGCGTGTTTCGTCGCATCTGGAAACGGGTTTCTTGGGGAACCCCCGGGCTGGCTTGTGCGCTGCGGAGCCGCTACATCCCGCTCTTGCTCAATTCTGTTAGCGCGAGGCGGCGCATCACATTGCGAGGCGAAATCATGGCGCAGGTCGAGTGGTTCGACGATCTCACCATTGGAATGCAGTTCAAATCCCCTGAAGTTCACGTCACCGAGGCGGACATCAAGCGGTTCGCGGCAGAGTTCGACCCACAGCCGATGCATCTCGACCACGAAGCCGCCAAGCAGACGCTGTTCAGGGGTCTCGCTGCCTCGGGATGGCACACCGCCGCGATTGCCATGAGCCTCGCGATCCAGACCCGCCCCTTCGGCCCGCATCCGCTGATCGGCGCCGGCGTCGACGGGCTGCGCTGGACCATCCCGGTACGGCCCGATGACCGCCTGCATCTGGTCGGGGAGGTCATAAGCCTGACGCCGTCGAAGTCGAAGCCGCAGGGCATCGCGCTGGTGAAATGGACGATGTTCAACCAGAACGGCGAGGAGGTTTACACCTTCACCCCGATCGCGATCGTGCCGCGGCGGGAGTAGGGCGAGGTCGGCGTCCTACGCAAACCGGGGGAAGCCCTTGCGAGCCGCCGGCAGAGGTGGTCATCTCGGTCCGGGGAACAGGCTGGAGGCTGACATGAAACGATCTCTTCTCGCTGTCGGGTTGCTGGCCGGCGCCTTGAGCGCAGCCGCTTTGACCGCAAGACCGGTGCAGGCGCAACAATCCAAGGTCGGCGACTGGACCATCGAGAAGCGCACGCAGGACGCACATTGCAATGCGAGCCGCGGCTACAAGGACAAGCAAGACGAGAACCGGGACTACGTCATCGTCATCACCTATTCCGAGAAGGCGATCGTGATCGTGATGATCTATGACGGTTGGGAGTGGGACAAGGTCGGCGAGATCCTCCGGGCCGATGTCGGCACCGATGACGCCGATATCATGAAGAAGACGAAGTGGGAGGTCATGGACAAGACCACCGTTCGCGGCATCTTCGAATACGATCAGTCCATGATGGACCGGCTGTCCAAAGCCAAGCGTCTCTCGCTCGATTTCGAAGACGATGATGACGACAGCATCGAGATGCAGGTGCCGCGTGCCGGCGAAGCGCTGGCGGCGCTGAAATTCTGCGAAGAGAATCGCAAGTAAATTGCCGGAGCCGGATGCGACGCCGGCGGGATTGGTGGCGGCAGGATTTTGCAGCGCGCGCGGCGTCTGACGCATCGCTCGCGTGACTGATCGCACACAGTCGGCGCGCTGTTCGCATTTATCCTAGTCTTTGGCGAAAACGTCCAAGCCGCATCCTGCGGTTGACGTTACGCAAGGACGATGTTCGATATTCCAGCATTTCGTTGCAACGTTTTCTCCGCGTCGAAGGCGGCGATTGACCGGTCCGTCTCCGCCAGTCGCCGGATCGCCATCTTTCTCGCGCGGGCGAGCCATACGCAGATTGCGTCGTCCGGCCGATGACAATCCTCCACGCAAATCGATTCTCGTCCCTCGTCGGCGAGATCTACGACGCGGCGGTCGATCCCGCGCTGCGCAGCGCGGTGCTGGAACAGGTTTCGCATTTCGTCGGCGGATGCGCCGCGACCATCCTGTCCAGGGACAGAGCCAAGCTCTCGATCGAGATCCACGAGCATTTCGGCACCGAATCCCGCTTCCGCCAGCTTTATCGCGACCGATATGTGGAGCTGGACCCTCTGCTCGATCGTCATCTCACGCTCGCGGCGGAGCAGACGATCGGCGTAGCCGACATCATGCCTCAGGCCGATTTCCTGGCAACGAGCTTCTATCGCGAGTGGGTGGAACCGCAAGGAGCGATAGACCTTGCAACCGTTGCGCTTGAGAAGTCGGACACGCGCGCCACGATCCTGCAGGTGTTGCGCCACCGCTCGCGCGGTATCGTTGACGAGCCGATGCGTGAGCGTATGCGGCTGCTTGCTCCGCACCTCCAGCGCTCCAGGATCATGGGCCGGCAGATCAGGGCACGCTCGCATACCGTGGACGACCTTGCCGAAGTCCTGGATAGACTGAGCACGGCGATCTCCCTGCTCGACGCAGACGGCCGGGTCGTGCATGCCAACGCAGCATGCCGCGAGTTGTTCGCCGATGCGAGCCTGCTCGCCATGGTCGGCGACCGGATCGTGGGCCGCAACACCCAGACCGACAAAATATTCCGCGGTCTGTGCGAAACAGATTCAGGCAGCGAAACTCGTTCCGCTGCCCGCCGTCAGATCGAGCTTGCGACATCAGTCGATGGGCAGCACTATCTGCTCCACGCTTTTCCCCTGAAGCGCGATCGCACTCTATCGCGAGATGCTGCAGCCACAGTGCTCTTCGTTCAGAAGGCATCGGCGGCGACATGGCTCGCAGCCGATGCGATCGCTGCGGCTTTCAGGCTGACCCCGTCCGAATTGCGCGTTTTGATGGCCATTATCGAGATTGGCGGCGTTCCAGACATTGCGGCAAAGCTCGGCATCGCCGAAACGACAGTGAAGACCCATCTCGGCCGCCTGTTCGAGAAGACCGGCGCCGGCAGGCAGGCCGACCTGGTCAAGATCGCCGCCGGCTTTGCCGTTCCATTCGCGCGTCGAACGAACGGTGGTGACAACGTCGTGTGATCCATTTCACATGGTTCGCCGGTGTGTGCCGCAATCTCAATCCATTGTGATGAGGCGAGCTCCCGTGTCCTCCGAATGCAGGACGCGAGTCGTTTGATACTTTCGTATATCGCGTTGCAGAAAAGTGAAGAGCAGCGAGCGCCGTGAGGAAATGCCGCGATGGCATCGAACGCGAGTGTGAGGAAACGACAGCGCGTGGCCGGACCTGCTCGTCGGTTGGAGGATTGCAGTGAGCCAGTTTGATTTTTCCGTTCTCAATGTTTCAACGAATGAAATTCCCGAAAACGAGCGTATCCCGTTGCTTCGCGATTTCTACTGCCGCGGGGTGTTGAAGGCGGAGGTCGAGGCCAGGGATGGAAAGCCGGCCGCGGCGAGCTTCACGTCCCACGTCTTGCCGGAAGCCCAATTGCTGATCGGAGGATTGTGCGGAGCGCGGGTCATTCGCACCAAGCACCTGGTTGCCGATGGCGACGACAGCCTGGCCCTGATCGTGAATCGATCGGGCGTGCTTGGGATATCCGAGCGGGGACACGATCTGAGCCTTCGTGCAGGAGAGGCGGTCTTGACGAGCGCGGAGGACGTCACGACGTTCGAGCGATTGTCGCTGGGCAGCTGCTTCTCGCTGCGCGTGCCGAGACGCGTGCTGGCGCCGATGATTGTGGATGTCGATGACGCCGTGATGCGTGTCATGCCGGAGAGCTCTACGGGACTTCGATTGCTGGTCGACTACGCGGTGACGCTGGTGCGGGAGAAGGCGTTCGCGATGCCCAATTTGCGGCAGCTCGGGGTCGGGCATCTGCACGATCTTCTGGCGATCGTCCTCGGTGCCACCAATGAGCCGCGGGAGCTGGCCGGGCGGCGCGGCGTCAAGGCGGCGCGGCTGCAGAAGGCCAAAGTCTCCATCGCCAACAATTGCTGGCGGCAGGATCTGTCGGTGGCCACGGTCGCCCAGGAGCTCGGCGTGACGCCGCGTTATCTCCAGCGCCTGTTCGAGGCCGACGGCAAGACGTTCTCGTCGTTCCTGATCGAACAACGCGTCAAGCGCGCCCATCGCATGTTGCGTGAACCCGGATACGCCGAGCGGACGGTCAGCTCGATCGCCTACGATGTCGGCTTCGGCGATCTCTCGTACTTCAACCGCTGCTTCCGTCGAACTTATGGCGCCACACCCAGTGACGTCAGGAGCGGCGAAATGTCGTGACCGCGCACGACTGAATTTCAAGTCAAATGCCGCTTGGAGACGGCACGGGCGTGCGCCGCCCGCAGTTGGAGTGTTGCATGCGCCGTTTTTTCTTTGATCTTATGATCGGCAATATCGTGAAGATCGATCCGGGCGGCATGGTGTTCGAATGCCCCGAAGCGACATTCGTGGTGGCCAACGAGATGGCAAGTCACCTGTTCGTCTGGCGCGACGATTTGCGCGACCGCGATGCCTGCATCCGGGTCAGAAATGCCGACGGGCGCGAGATCTATCGCGCCGCCGTCTGGTCGGAAAATGTGGAGAAGGTCGGCTGGGACGAGACGTGAGCGTCCCGGTACGGTATCGCGCGACTTTGCATGAGTAGCACCCGAAACTGATATCCGTTCGTTGCCCGCCCGGCGCCTCCTCCGATCGGAGGATGCCGCATGCTGTGGTTGTGGTATGCTCGGTGATATTGATCACCCAGGCCATTTATAGCCATGCACGGACCGCGGAAACTGCCCGACCTGGTCGAGGCCATCTACGATGCCGGGCTCGATCCCTCGCTGTGGAATAACGTCGTCACCGGCATCCGCGACTTCGTCGGCGGCCAGGCCTGCGGGCTGTTTTCCAAGGACTCGATCAGCAAATTCGGCGTCACGCACTATTATTGCGGGGCGGACCCGCACTACATCCAGCTCTATTCCGAGACGCATTCGAAATTCGATCCCCTGACGGTCCTGCCACCGCACGGCCAGATCGTCAGCATTCCGGATCTCGTCAATTTCGATGAATATCGGCGAGGACGCTTTTACCAGGAATGGATGCGGCCGCAGGGTTGCAGCGATGCGGCCAACGTCGTGCTCGAGAATTCGAATGCGAGCTGCCCCGTGATGATGACGGTGCTGTCGGGCCGCCGGATGGTGGATCCGGTGATGAAGCACCGTCTCTCGCTGATCGTCCGGCACGCCAGCCGCGCGTTGCTGATCAACCGCGCCATGACCTCGCAACTGACGCTGGCGACGGCGCTGGCGGAGATCCTGGACAATCTCGCCTGCGGCATCTTCCTGCTCGATGGCTTCTGCCGGGTGGTGCACGCGAATTCCGCGGGCCACGACCTGCTTGCGGCCGACGATCTGGTTCGGTCCGTTGCGGGGCAATTGGTGACCAGCAGCGCGGAGGCCAATCAGACGCTGCGGGAAGCGTTCGCGACCCGCAGTGAAATTGCCCTGCTTGCCGCAAAGAGGCATGCGTTTTCGCTGCTTTCGCCCTCGGGCGAGCGCTACGTTGCGCATATCCTGCCGCTGTCGTCCGTCCTGCGGCACGGCAACGAGAGGGTGGTCGATGATGCCGTCGGTGCGCTGCTGCTGCGCAAGGTGTCGCTCGGCGGACAGTCCTACGGCGAATTGATCGCGCGGACCTTCGACCTCACGCCGGCCGAGCTGCGCGTGTTCCTGTCGATCGTCGAGGTTGGCGGCATCCCGGAGACGGCGGTCGCGCTCGGTATCGCAGAAACGACGGCGAAGACGCATCTGCATCGCGTGTTCGCCAAGACGGGCGTTTCGCGTCAGGCCGATCTCGTCAAGCTCGCGGCAGGATTCTCCAATCCGCTGGTCAACTAGGCGGCTCATTGTGCCCTCAGGATTGAACCTTTTGCTCCCTCGCCAGACTCACAGGAGCCGCCGGGCATGAAGAACATGTCGCCACCTCCATGTGTCACTACTGGCTCTTCCGATGCCCCGACTTCCAAAACCGTCCGAGTTGATCGAGACTATCTATGACGCGGGTCTCCACCCGGAGTTGTGGAGTGAGGTCGTTGTCAAGCTCAATGCCTTCATCGGCAGCCGGGCCTGTGGTCTGATTTCGAAGGACCCGGTCAGCAAATCAGGCGCGACGCATTATTATTGCGGGGTCGATCCGTACTACATTCAGCTCTATGCGGAGACCTACTCCCGGTACGACCCGCTTGCTCGGCTTCCGCGCTATGGCGAGGTGCGCAACATCCCCGATCTCGTGGATTTCGACGAATATCGCCGCGGCCGATTCTACCAGGAATGGCTGCGCCCCCAGGGTTGCGTCGACGTCGCCAGTGTGGTGCTGGAGCAGTCGAAGTCGCCCTGTCCGATGCTGCTGACCGTGATCCCGGGCAGGGAGATGCTCGACGCCGAGCAGCGGGCGCGGATGCAGTTTCTGGCTCCGCATGCGAGCCGGGCGCTGTTGATCAACCGGGCGATCGAGCGGAAGCAGCAGCGAGCGATCGCGCTCGCCGACGTCGTGGACCGACTGAATGCCGGTGTCATCCTGCTCGATTCGACCTGTCATATCGTCCACAGCAATCCGGCCGCGGAGACGATCCTGGCCGTCGAGGATGTTCTGCGATCTGTCTCGGGCCGGTTGGTGGCAAGCTCGTCCGCTGCAAATTCGGCCCTGCGCGATATTTTCCGTGACGCAGGCGAGGTCGCGTTGGCTGCATCTTCGGGGCGGAAAATTCCGCTGATGTCACGTGACGGTTCCTACTACGTCGCGCACGTCATCGCGCTGCCATCATTGCTGCGCGAGGGTACGGCCGAGCGCAGTTCGGCCGTCGGAGCCTTGTTCATCTGGAAAGCGGAACTCGACGGTCGCTCCAGTGCCGGTCTCATTGACCGCACCTTCGAACTCACGCCTGCGGAACTAAGGGTCTTGCAATCGATCGTCGATGTCGGCGGTGTGCCGGAGACGGCGGTTGCGCTCGGCATCGCGGAGACGACGGTGAAGACGCATCTGCATCGCGTGTTCGCCAAGACCGGCGTTTCTCGTCAAGCCGATCTCGTCAAGCTCGCAGCTGGATTCTCCAATCCGCTTGTGCACTGAGACGCGTTCAAAAACGCACGCGAGTCGCTGCAGCTCGCAATAGGTTCAATCAGAAGCATCATTAGAAAGTTATCGCACGTCGTTCGATCGAATGACGCGATTTTCCGCGTTGTCTTCTATTAGACGTCACACGATCTGTTGTTCGACTTATCAGACATTTGTGTGAAGCAACTCACTGCGAGCGGAAGTTAATTCCGTCAATCTCTCGTACAGGTTGAGAGGAGATTGTCATGCGAACGACGTCACCGGTTTCGGCAGGCAGGTTCCGCGATATCGTGGCCCGCATTGGCGCGGCACTCCGCGCGCAGCGGGAAATCGACTCGCAGCGTGTGTTGCGGCGCTACCGCCACCTGCTGGACCAGCCGCACGACGCGCCGTGTTTGAATGAAATTATTCCCGTCTCCCGTGAAGAGGATACTTTAGAAAATGCCAACGGAGTTGATCCGCGGGAGCGCACGACCGGCCACCCCAAATTCGAGCGTGCGTAATGTCAGCATCGTCGCAATCGCGGTGACCGCGGCGCTCGTCGCGCTCCAACTGGTCGGCCTCACGATGCTGGAGCGATCTCATGCTTACGCAAATCCGTCGGTTCCACTCGGGCCGGCGCTTTGCACGGAGAGCGCCGAGGTCGCCGTCTCGCAAATTACTTACGATTGACCGGAGGGCGGATTGTGCCTGATGTCACGACCCTGATGCTGCTCAGCGTTGCCGTGTTCGCCGGCGCCTTCGTCTCCGGGCTCTCGGGATTCGCCTTCTCGGCAGTGGCGGGCGCCATTCTGCTCCGGGTGTTTCAGCCGCTGGAAGCCGTGCCGCTGATGATGGCGTGCAGCATCGGCGTGCAGGCCACCAATCTTTGGGCGCTTCGGCGCAGTATCCGCTGGGAAGGCAGTTTGCTGCTGATCGTCGGTGGCTTGATCGGCGTTCCCATCGCGGTGTCGCTGCTCCAGAGCACTGATACGCATCTGCTCCGGCGCGGCTTCGGCATCATCGTTGCCCTCTATGCGGCCTATATGCTGCTGCGGCCGACGCTGGTGACGGCCGGCGAGGCGGTCGGGCGGCACTGGGTCGCGTTGATCGGGTTCGGGGGAGGGCTGGTCGGCGGGCTGACGGCGATGCCCGGCGCGATCCCGACGATCTGGTGCGATATGCGCGGCATGCCGAAGAGCGAGCAGCGCGGCCTGGTGCAGCCGTTCATCGCCGCGATGCAGCTGTTCGCGATCGCGCTGCTGGTCGGACATCAGGATCTGTCGTCGAAAGTCTTCATCGATCTCGCAGTCAGCCTGCCGGCGTTGTTCGCAGGCTCCGCGCTCGGCGTGATCGCCTTCCACAGGGTCAACGAGACGGTCTTTCGCAAGACCGTGCTCGTTCTGTTGTTGCTGTCGGGGATTTCCCTGATTTAATGCCCGACGGTTTGCACCGGCGCCGCGCTGGTGTCGCTGCCGTGATGCGTTAGCGGTTTCATGCCGGTGACGGTCCGCAGCAGCACATAGAACACTGGCGTCAGGAACAGGCCGAATATGGTGACGCCGATCATGCCGGAGAACACGGCGACGCCCATCGCGCGCCGCATCTCCGAGCCGGCGCCGGTGGACAGCACCAGCGGCAAGACGCCCATGATGAACGCCATCGACGTCATCAGGATCGGGCGCAACCGCAGTCGGCTCGCCTCGATCGCGGCCCGGATCGGCGTGCGGCCTGCGAATTCGAGCTCGCGCGCGAATTCGACGATCAGGATCGCGTTCTTGGCCGAGAGTCCCACCAGCACGATCAAGCCGATCTGGGTGAAGACGTTGTTGTCGCCCTTGGAGATCCAGACGCCGAACATCGCAGCCAGCAGACCCATCGGCACGATCATGAGGATCGAGAGCGGCAAGGTCAGGCTTTCATAGAGTGCGGCCAGCACCAAAAACACCAGCAGGATCGCCAGCGGGAACACCCAGAGGCCGGAATTGCCGGCGATGAACTCCTGATAGGTCAGGTCGGTCCATTCGAAGGCGAAGCCGGGCGGCAATGTCTCCGCCGCGATCCGCGTCGCCACCTCCTGTGCCTGGCCGGAGGAAAAGCCGGGCGCAGCCGCCGCGTTGATGTCGGAGGACAGGAAGCCGTTGTAGCGGATCGCGCGCTCGGGGCCCGCGCTCTGGCGGATCGTGAGCAACGCCGAGAGCGGCACCATGTCGCCGGAGGACGATCGCACCTTCAACTGCCTGATGTCGTCGGCGCGCGCGCGGAACGGCGCGTCGGCCTGCACGTAGACGGAGTAGGTGCGGCCAAACTTGTTGAAGTCGTTGACGTAGTAGGAACCGAGATAGATCTGGAGCGTGTTGAACACCTCCGTCACGGGGACGCCCAGCTGGAGCGCCTTGGTGCGGTCGATGTCGGCAAAGAGCTGGGGCACGTTGACCTGGAAGCTCGAGAACACGCCGGCGATCTCCGGTGCCTTCTGCATCGCCGCCATGAACGCATTCGTCGCCTCGTTCAGCGCTTCATAACCGAGACCGGCGCGATCCTCGATCTGCAGCTTGAAGCCGCCGATCGTGCCGAGACCGTTGACCGGCGGCGGCGGGAACATGGCGATGAAGGCCTCCTGAATCCCGGAGTATTTCTTGTTGAGGTCGGCCGCGATGGCATTCCCGCTCAGTGCGGGGCCCTTGCGCTCGTCGAACGGCTTCAGCGTCGAGAACACGATGCCGGCGTTGGAGGAGTTGGTGAAGCCCGAGATCGACAGGCCCGGGAATGCTACCGAGCTCTCAACGCCGGGCTGGGTAAGGGCGATGTCGCTCATCTTGCGGATCACGTCTTCGGTGCGGTCCAGCGTTGCTCCATCAGGCAGTCGCGAGAAGCCGACCAGATATTGCTTGTCCTGACCCGGCACGAAGCCGCTCGGGACCTGCTGGAACAGGAAGGCGGTGAGGCCGACCAGGACCACATAGAGGCCCATGACGGCCGCCTTGCCCGAGATCACCTTGGTGACGGTGCCGCTGTAATTCTCCGACGACCGTGTGAACACCTTGTTGAAGCCGCGGAAGAACCAGCCGAGGCCCTTTTCCATGATGATCGTCAGCCGGTCCTTCGGCTCGTTGTGTCCCTTGAGCAGCAGGGCCGACAGCGCAGGCGACAGCGTCAGCGAGTTAACGGCCGAGATCACCGTCGAGATCGCGATCGTCAGCGCGAACTGCTTGTAGAACTGACCGGTGAGGCCGGAGATGAAGGCGAGCGGCACGAACACCGCGATCAGCACCATCGCAATCGCGATGATCGGCCCCGACACCTCGCGCATCGCCTGGTAGGTGGCGTCGCGCGGCGACAGCCCGCCCTCGATGTTGCGTTCGACGTTCTCGACCACGACGATGGCGTCGTCGACCACGATACCGATCGCAAGCACCAGGCCGAACAGGCTGAGCGCGTTGATGGAGAAGCCGAAGACGTGCATCACCGCGAAGGTGCCGACGATCGATACGGGCACCGCCAGCAACGGAATGATCGAGGCGCGCCAGGTCTGGAGGAACAGGATCACCACCAGCACCACCAGCGCGATTGCCTCCAGCAGCGTGTGGATCACAGCCTCGATCGACGAGCGGACGAATTGGGTCGGGTCGTAGACGATCTGGTAGGACACGCCTTCCGGCATGTTCTTCTTAATCTCGGCCATGGTGGCGCGAACGTGGTCGGAAATCTCGAGCGCATTGGAGCCGGGCGCCTGGAAAATCGGGATCGCCACCGCCTGCTTGTTGTCGAGCAGCGAACGCAGGCCGTATTGGGAGGCGCCGAGCTCGATGCGTGCGACGTCGCGTAGCCGCACCACCTCGCCACGCGTGCCGGTCTTGACCACGATGTCGCCGAACTGCTCCTCGTTCGCAAGCCGTCCCTCGGCGTTGACGGACAGCTGCAGGTCGATGCCCTTGACGTTCGGGGAGGAGCCGACCACGCCGGCGGCGGCCTCGACGTTCTGCGCCTGGATCGACTTGACGATATCGCTTGCGGTGAGGCCGTGCTCGGCGGCCTTTTGCGGATCGACCCACACCCGCATCGAATAGTCGCCGGCGCCATAGAGCTGGACGTCGCCGACGCCGTCGATCCGCGCCAGCCGGTCCTTGACGTTGAGCACGGCGTAGTTGCGCAAATAGGTCATGTCGTAGCGGTTGTTCGGCGACAGCAGATGCACGACCATGGTGAGGTCGGGCGAAGACTTCTTGGTGATGATGCCGAGCTGACGCACCACGGCGGGCAGGCGTGGCTCGGCCTGCTGCACACGGTTCTGCACCAGCTGCGTCGCCTTGTCAGGATCGGTGCCGAGCCGGAATGTCACCGTCAGCGTCATCGCACCGTCGGTGGTCGCCTGGCTCGACATGTACAGCATGTTTTCGACGCCGTTGATCTGCTCCTCGATCGGCGTCGCCACCGTTTCCGCGATCACCTTGGGATTGGCGCCGGGATAGGTCGCGCGCACCACCACCGAGGGCGGCACGACGTCGGGATATTCCGAGATCGGCATCGCGAACAGCGAGATCAGGCCGGCGAGAAAGATCAGGACCGACAGCACGCCGGCGAAAATCGGACGATCGATAAAGAATTTCGAGAGATTCATGGCCTTGCCCCTGCGCGAGAGACGACTCTCCCATCATTCCGGGGCACGGACAAAGCCCGCGAACCCGGAATCCAGAAGTGATGTCTAGGTAGTCCAACGATTTCCACATTCCGGCTCGTGCTGCCCGCGCGGTCCGGCATGGCGGAGACGCTAACGCTGCACGACGTCCTGATTGCTGTGGTTGGATGCCTGCTGCGGACCGCGCGCACCCATGGCCGCGATTTCCGTCTTGAGCAGGGCACCCGGGCGCACGCGCTGGAGGCCGTTGACGATGATGCGGTCGCCGGTCTTCAGCCCCGCCGTCACGATACGCAACCCGTCGACCGAACCGCCGAGCGTGATCGGCCGATAGACCGCACGGCTATCGTCGCCGACTGCCATCACGAACTTCTTGTCCTGATCGGTGCCGATCGCGCGCTCGTCGATCATGACCAGCGACTGCTGCTTGGGCTGGCCCATGCGTACGCGGGCGAACTGACCGGGGATGAGACGCCCGTCCTCATTATCGAACACCGCGCGGACACGGATGGTGCCGCTCTGGCCGTTGACCTGGTTGTCGATGAGCTGGATGTGGCCCTTTGCCGAGAGGCCGCCGGAGGTCGCCATCGCGACCGGGATCTGATCGAGATTGCCGCGCTTGCCGGAGACCTCGGAAATCGAGTTCAACGCCCGCACCACCAGCTCTTCATCCGCATCGAATGACGCATAGATCGGGTTGACCGAGACCAGCGAAGTCAGCACCGGAGAGGCGGTGCCGGCGGCGACGAGATTGCCGACGGTGATTTCGATCTTGCCAACGCGGCCGTCCACGGGCGCACGCACCTCGGTGTAATCGAGATTGAGCTTTGCGGTCTGGAGCGTCGCCTCGGCCGCCTTCACGTTGGCGATGGCCTCGCGGTTGGCGTTGTCGCGCTGGTCGTAGTCGCGCCGCGTGACCACGGCGTTGCCGACCAGTTGCGCGCCGCGCTCGAGCTCATTCTGCGTGAACACGACGCGCGCTTTCGCAGCTTCGAGCTGGGCCGCGGCCTTGTCGACCTCGGCCACGTAGGGCGCCGGGTCGATCTTGAACAGGACGTCGCCGGCCTTCACCAGCGCGCCTTCGGTGAAGTTGGTCGCAAGGATCGCACCCGCGACGCGCGGACGAAGCTCGACGCGGTTGATGGCTTCCAGCCGGCCGGAGAAGTCGTCCCATAGCACGGTCTGCTTTGGTTCGATCAGCGCGACCGTGACAGGGACGGCTTGCTCGGCCGCGGCGGCCGTCGCGGTCGCCTGGGCGGCTCGAAAGTAGTGGCCGGTCGCGATTGTGCCGACCACGGCGAGGGCGCCCACGATGGCCACGCCGCCAAGCAGGCGGCGGAAACGGCCGGTGCGGCGAGCATTTTGGGCAGTATTTTGGGAGGGATGCATTTGCGCGTTCCAGATATGTAGTGTTCACTACAGATGTGGAGCTGGATACCGCAGCGCAAGATACTTATGTACCATTCACTAAGAAAATTGTAGCCCCTTACCGCAAGAGTTGGCAGCGGAAGAGAAAATAAAGCGAGAACAAATAGATAGGATCAGGCGTTAGGCTGAGGGACGACGTCGGTTTCGAGGAGAACAGGTACATGGGCATGGGACGCCCCCGCGAATTCGACGCCGAAACGGCGTTGGACCAGGCGATGGAAGTGTTTTGGCGCCATGGCTATGAGGGTGCCACGGTCGCTCAGTTGACCGAGGCCATGGGGATCAATCCGCCCAGCCTCTATGCCTGTTTCGGCAACAAGGAAGGGCTGCTGAAGGCCGCGCTCGATCGCTATACCAAACTGCGCAACGTCTGGATGGACGAGGTGGTGGCGGCACCCACGGCCCGCGACGTCGCCGAGCGGATGCTGATGGGCATCGCCGACAAGCAAACCGATCCGGCCAACCCGCCCGGCTGCCTGCTCGTGCAGGGCGGCATTGCGTGCGGCACCGGATCAGAGAGCGTCCCTTTTGAACTCGCCGCCCGCCGCGCCGAGAACGAAGATCAGCTCCGCGATCGCTTCATTCGCGCAAAGGCCGAAGGCGATCTCAAGGAGAGCGCCGATCCCGCGGCACTCGCACGCTATGTCTCAGCGGTATCTGTCGGTATGGGCGTGATGGCGTCTTCGGGCTCCGACCGCGAAGCGTTGCAGCAGGTCGCGAGTGTCGCCGTGCAGGCGGTCGAAGCGCAGTCGGCCAACAGAACTTAATCGCCCTCGATCAGCTCGCCATTACTTGGCAGCCAGCGACGGCGGCGGGACGAAGCCGCCGAACTCGCGTTCCATCAGTCCGGCGAGCGCAATCGTGGTGCGGTCCTCGAGATAAGGCCCGATGATCTGGACGCCAATTGGCAGGCCCGATGGCGTGCGCTCGATCGGAACGGCGGTCGCAGGCAGTCCGCAGGTCGAAGCGGGGTCTGCCCAGATGAAGCATGCATCAGCGTAGGGATAGAGCTGTCCATCGATATCCAGTTGCCGCGCGTCGAACGGCTCGGACTGGTCCTGTGGAAAGGCCGGCACGGCGGCGGCCGGGTAGATCACTGCGTCGAAATCGCGGAATAGCTCCTGCCATCGTTGCTGCAGCTGCAGGCGCGCCGCATCGGTCGCCAGCCATTCACGATGGACCATCGCCCAGCCGCGCGCCCGCTCTGCCTGCAGGCTGCGGTCGTCGGGCGAGAGTGCCGCGGCAACTCCTTGCGCCTCTGCGAGGGCGGCCGGTGTCAGGCGTGGACTTCGCGCCGCGTTCAGCAGCTTCATGTAGAGCCGCGCGGATTCTGCGAGATCGGGCAGCGCCGCACTCGAGCGTGCGACCCGCGCACCTGATCGTTCGAGCCGTTCCGCCAATCGCCCGATGGCGGAACGCACGGCATCGCCTGTCGGCATCAACGGATGCGTATCGATCACGAGGATTCTGAAATCCCTGAGCTGGTCGTGTCGCGGGGCCGGCAGCGCGAGACGATAGCCAATCCCGTCGCGTGTCTCGTCGGGGCCGGCGATTACGTCGAGGGCGAGCGCAAGATCCGGGGCGGTGCGCGTCATCGGCCCGACGGCGGCCAGATCGCCTTGGCCAGGCACGGGCGGCGCCGGCGGCAGGCTGTATCCGCGCAGCGGCACCAGGCCGAGGCTCGGCTTGTGTCCAAACACACCGCAGAAATGCGCGGGCACCCGGATCGAGCCGCCGATATCCGAGCCGATCGAGAGCGGACCGAACCCCGCGGCCAGCGCCGCGCCCGATCCGCCTGAGGAGCCGCCGGGCGATCGGCCGAGATCCCACGGATTGTTTGTCGTTCCGTAGATCTCATTGTAGCTCTGAAAATCCCGCAGACCGATCGGGATGTTGGTCTTGCCGATGATGACAGCGCCCGCCGCCTTCAACCGCGAGACGACAAGGGCGTCCTCCGCCGGTTGGAAATCCCTGAAATGCGGAAAGCCCCATGTCGTCGGCAGGCCGGCGACGTTGAACGGTTCTTTCAACGTCACGGGGATGCCGAGCAATGGCTGCCGCTCGCCGCGGCCTAGCGCGGCATCGGCGGCGCGCGCGGTGTCTCGTGCGCGATCGAAATCGCGAACGATGACGGCATTGATCCGTCCGTCCAGCGCCTCGATGCGCGCGATCGTATGCTCGATCAACTCCGACGCAGAAACCTTACGCGCGTGCAGGGCGCTCAGCAGTGTGCTGATCGAGCCGTAGTCCCAGTCAGCGGCGGTCAATCCGGACTGCATCACGATCTCCATTGTCTTGCAGCGCCGCGTCGCCGTCGTTCGGCTGCAAATCGATCCGAGTATCAAGCATGCAATTTGGCAGATGGGATGAGGAGGTCGCGCAACGGGAACCAGATCTGTCCGCCGATCGGGGGCCGAAGGCGGCGGCTGGCCGCCAGATCGCGGGATACGCACTTCTTGCCGCACTCTATGCGGGATCGATGGGCTCTGTACGCGCTGCTGCTCACGTGGCATTGGGGGCGGTGAAGCTTGGACACTGACGAGCATGTTCGCCCTGACATTCCTTGGGACTTCGGCCAGCGTTCCATCGGCGGAGCGCAACCATCCGGCTCTCCTGGTTGTGGCAGCGGGCAAGCGCGTCCTCATCGATTGCGGCGAGGGCACGCAGCGCCAGTTGCTGCGCAGCGGCGCGGGCTTTCGGCGGCTTGACCGCATTCTGCTGACGCATGCCCATCTCGATCATGTGCTCGGCATCCCCGGTCTCTTCTCGACGCTGGGGTTGCGCCAGCAATCGGACGTGATGACCGTCCATGGAGGGCAGGGTACGCTCGACATCGTCATCCGCATGCTTGCCGGCCTGTGGGGCGCGGGCAGGGCGCCGATCCCTGTGGAGTTCGCGCCGCTGATCGAAGGACTGGTTATCGAGGCCGGCGACTTCACCGTCGATTGCTTTCCGGTCCGCCACCGCGACACCGACAGCTTTGGTTTTTGCATCCACAGTCCCGCACGTCGCCATCTTGAGCGGGAGCGCCTCGCCGAACTCGGCGTTCCCGATGGGCCGCTGCGCGGAGAATTGGCTGCGGGGCGACCAGTCGTGATCGCCGGCCGCACGATCGATCCGGAAGACGTGCTGGGGCCGCCGAGCGGCGGCAGGAAGCTCGTGGTGATCGGCGACACCGAAACCACCGACGGGCTGTCCAAACGTGTGGCCGACGCCGATCTGCTGGTGATCGAGGCGACCTTCCTCGATCGCGATGCCGCGACCGCACGGGACTATGGCCATCTCACCGCACGCGAGGCGGCTTCATTTGCCGCCGCGAGCAACGTCGGGCAACTCGTGCTCAATCACATGTCGGGGCGCTATCGGGACGAAGAGATTCTGGCCGAAGCGACGATGATTTTTCCAAACACGCGAATTGCCGCCGACTTCGATCGCATCGTGATTTAGCGGTACCGCTCAAAGAGAGCGCAACCTCTGACGGTCTGATTGTGAGCTGGTTACCCGGAGTGGCTGGGGAACTAGGATTCGAACCTAGACAAACAGAGTCAGAGTCTGTTGTGCTACCGTTACACCATTCCCCAACGGAATAGCCGAACAAATTCAATGACTTGTTGATTTGTCCGGCTGTGGCCGATGGCGCTGTCGCGCAAATCACGGCTCAGGCGTGGAGGGTTTCTACCCGCTCGGCTGTGGGCTGGCAAGCGCTGCGACGCAGGGGTGTTTTGCGGTCCACTTGGGACGTGCGGGTGGTGGGATCGTGGGCTCCGGCGGAGGGCCGCGGCGGCGCGCGACCGTTTGCCTCATCCGAAAATCACGTTTCCTGGTCGGATCGTCAGGCGCCGCATCGTCCTTCGGACACACAACCCAAGGAGATCCGTGATGCCCTATGTCGATGGTTTTGTGCTGGCCGTGCCGAAGGACAACATCGAGGCCTACAAGGCGCTGGCGCAATCGGCCTGCGCGATCTGGATGGAGCACGGCGCGCTCGACTATGTCGAATGCATCGGCGACGACGTGCCCTATGGCGAGCTCACCTCGTTTCCGCGCGCGGTGATGGCGAAGGAGGACGAGATCGTGGTGTTCTCCTGGATCATCTATCGCGACCGGGAGACCCGTGATGCCGTCAACAAGAAGGTGATGTCGGACCCGCGGCTGAAGTTAGACGGCATGCCGTTCGACGGCAAGCGCATGATCTATGGCGGCTTCACGACGCTGCTGAGGGCGAGCGATCCCGTGGGGTGAGGGCGCTGGGTAGCAAGCCGTTTCACTTGCCGGTACCGGGCCAGCATGCCATCCTCTCATCGCCAGGCATAAACAAACGGAAGCGGGCGCTTAGCCGAGCTTCCAAAAAATCCTGGTTGGGGAAACCCCTTGGGAGGTCTGATTTCATGAGATTGAAGCACGTCACCGGGCTGCTTTGCGCGGCTGCGATGTCCCTTGCGCTCGCTTCAGCCGCGCAGGCCCAGGACAAGGTCGTCAAGATCGGCGCGATCCTGCCGATGTCCGGCGGCACCGCCTCGATCGGCGCTCACGCCAAGGCGGCGCTCGAGGTCGCCATGGACATCATCAACAACGCTCATCCCGAGCTCGGGACTCTGCCGCTGGCCAAGAACGCAGGCCTTGCGGGCCTCGGCGGTGCCAAGATCGAGATCGTGTTCGCCGATAACCAGGGCAACCCCGCGACAGGCCAGAACCAGGCGCTGCGCCTGATCACGGAAGAAAAGGTGGCCGCCGTGTTCGGCTCCTATCAGTCCGGTGTCACGCTGACCTCGAGCGCGATCGCCGAGAAATACGGCATTCCCTTCCTGAACTCCGAGTCGGTCGCCGCCAATCTCACCGAGCGCGGCTTCAAATGGTTCTTCCGCACCACGCCGATCGCCACCGACTTCGCCAAGGCCTATGTCGATTTCCTCGCCGACATCAAGGCGCAGGGCGCCAAGACCGATGCAATCGCGCTGGTTCACGACAACACCGAATACGGCACCTCGGTCGCCAACACGATCAGCGCCGCCTTCAAGGAGAAGGGCCAGGCCATCGCAATTGACGTTGCCTATCCCGTCAACGCGACCGATGTGCAGGGCCAGGTGCTCCAGCTCAAGGACAAAAAGCCCGACGTGATCATCATGATCAGCTACACGTCGGATGCGATCCTGTTCGCCAAGACCATGCAGTCGCTCGACTACAAGCCGGCCGTGCTGCTCGCCGACGACGCCGGCTATTCCGATCCCTCCTTCATCAAGGCGGTCGGCAAGATATCGCAAGGCGTCTTCAACCGTTCGTCATGGTCGGTGGGGCCGGCCGGCTCACCGTCGGCCATCATCGCCGACATGTACAAGAAGAAGAGCGGCGAGGAGATGGACGACACCGTCGGCCGTCAGATGCAGGGCTTCTTCGTGCTGGCCGACGCGATCGACCGCGCCGGCTCGACCGACCCGGCGAAGATCCAGGCCGCGCTGAAGGCGACCGACCTGAAGCCCGAGCAATTGATGATGGGCTACAAGGGCGTGAAGTTCGACGACAAGGGCCAGAATATTCTCGCCTCCGGGCTCATCATCCAGCTTCAGGACGGCGAGAACTACACCGCGGTGTGGCCGAAGGCCAATGCCGCGAAGGCGCCGGTGCTGCCCTACAAGGGCTGGTGAGATTTGAAGGCGGGGCTGCGCGCCCCGCCTTTCCCGAAATGATTTGATCAGAGCAACGCTGGCTCATGTCCTTTGTACTCGTGCAGGTGATCGTCGGCGGGCTTCTGCTTGGCGCCGTCTATGCCCTGTTTTCCTCTGGCCTCACGCTGGTGTGGGGCATGATGAACATCGTCAATTTCGCGCATGGCGATTTCGTCATGCTCGGCATGTACGTGGCCTACGTCGTCTACACGCTCATGGGGGGAGGGCCGATCCTCGGCGCGCCGCTGGCGACGCTGGTGCTCGCGACCGTCGGCGTCGTCGTCTATTTCGCCCTGATCCGCGACATCATGAAGGGACCGATGCTGGCGCAGATTCTCGGCACTTTCGGGCTTGCGCTATTGCTGCGCTATTCCGTGTTCTGGTGGTTCGGCGCCAACTTCCTGTCGATGCCTCCGAACATCGTGGGTGGCACTTACGCGTTTGCCGGTCTGCGCATCGAGGCCTCGCGGCTGCTTGCCGGGGTGGTCGCACTGCTCGTCACGCTCGGGCTGCATCTGCTGCTGACGCGGACCTCGCTCGGTTCGAAGATGCTTGCGGTGGCGGAGGATCAAACAGCGGCGCAACTGATGGGCATCCGTCCCGACACCATGCAGGCGATCGCCTGGGCGATTGCGGCCGGCGCCACCGGGCTTGCCGGCGCGCTGATTGCAAACTTCTTCTACATCGTGCCGACCGTCGGCGAGACGCTCGGCATCGTCGCCTTCGTCACCGTGTCGCTCGGCGGTTTTGGCAGTGTGCCGGGCGCCCTTGTCGCAGGCCTGCTGATCGGCGTGATCGAGTCCCTGTCGGGCTATCTGATCGGAGCGATCTACAAGGACATCGTCGTCTATGTCCTGTTCCTGCTCTTCCTCTGGTTCCGGCCACAGGGCTTGATGGGGAAGATGTGATGAGCAAGACCTGATGAGAAAGATGTGATGCGGCGCTTGATCTGGCTCTCGGTCGTCGCAGCGATTGCGATCGCCTATCCGCTGCTGCTGTCCTCGCCGTTCCAGCAGCGCCTGGGCGCGCTGGTGCTGCTTTATGCGATTGCGGCGTCCGCATGGAATATCGTCGGCGGCTATGCCGGCCAGGTCTCGGTCGGCCACGTCGTATTCTTCGGCTGCGGTGCTTATGCCGCGATGGGATCCTACGCAAAGTTCGGCCTGTCGCCCCTGTTCGGCATCCCCGGCGGGATCGTGCTCGCCGTGGGCTTGGCCGCGATCATCGGCGTGCCGACGCTGCGTCTGTCCGGCCATTATTTCAGCATGGCGACCATCGCAGTCGCCGAGACGATGCGGCTGATCGTGACCAACACCGACTGGTTAGGCGCGGCCGTCGGGCTCTCCGGGCCGACCGTGCCGCGCAACATCTTCGATCTCTCGTTCCTGTCGTCGCTGCCGTACTACTACCTCTTCCTCGCAATCCTCGCGATCACGCTGTTGATCACCTGGTGGATGACCAACAGCCGCATGGGATTTTACCTGCGCGCGATCAAGGATTCCGAGCGAGCGGCGCGCTCGCTCGGCGCACCCGCCAGCCGCACCAAGCTCTACGCCTACATGCTGAGTGCGGCGCTGACGAGCGTCGCCGGCGCGCTCTATGCCATGATGTTCGGCTTCGTCGATCCCGAGTCCGGATTCGGCATCCTGATTTCGGTGAAGATCCTGATCATGGCGGCGCTGGGCGGGGCAGGGCTGCTGTTCGGCCCCCTGGTCGGTGCCGCGATCCTGGTGCCGCTGGAGGAGATCTCCAACAGCTGGCTCGGCGGCAAAGGCGCCGGGCTCACCTTCGTGCTCTATGGCGCGATCATCGTGGTCATCGCGCGCTTCCAGCCCGGCGGTCTGCTCAGCCTGTTCACGCGGCGCAGCAAGTCGACCAAGGACACCGGAGCTGGCCATGCTCCTTGAGGCACGCGAAATTACAAAGGCGTTCGGCAGCTTCAAGGCGGTGGACGACGCCTCCGTGACCTTGGAGCAGGGCGACATCCTCGGCCTGATCGGCCCGAACGGCGCGGGCAAGTCCACCTTCTTCAATTGCCTGACTGGCGATCTCAAGACCACTTCAGGCCGCGTCCTGTTCGAGGGCCGCGACATCACCGACTTCACGCCGGAGCTGCGCGCCGGGCTTGGGCTTGCCCGCACCTTCCAGGTGCCGCAGACTTTTGAGGGCATGACGGTGCTGGAGAACGTCATGATCGGCGCGTTCCTGCGCACCTCGCATCGCAAGGACGCCGAGACCAGGGCGCGCGCGGTGCTCGAGCGCGTCGGCATGATCAGGCTTGCGGATGCGCCGGCGCGCTCCCTCGGCACGCCCGGCCGCAAGCGGCTGGAGATCGCGCGGGCGCTGGCGACCGAGCCGAAGGTGCTTCTGCTCGACGAAGCCATGGCCGGCCTCAATGCCCATGAGGTGAGGCTCGCCATCGACCTCGTGCGCGACATTCATCGTTCCGGCATCACGCTCGTGATCGTCGAGCACATCATGGAAGTGATCATGTCGCTCGCCAGCCGCGTGATGGTGTTCCACCAAGGCAAGGAGATCGCCCGCGGCTCGCCGCGCGAGGTCACCTCCAACCCGGCGGTGATCGAGGCCTATCTCGGCAAGCGCGCAGCCAAGGCGGCCGCCGGCCACACGCCGGTCGAGCTGATGGGCGGGCCGGACCTATGAGCGGGCCGTTGCTGCGGATCGAGCACCTCGAGGTGCGCTACGGCGATCTCATCGGCGTGTCCGACGTCTCGCTGGAGGTTCCGGAAGGCAGCGTCGTCGCGCTGCTCGGCTCCAATGGCGGCGGCAAGACCACGACGCTGAACGCGATCGCCGGCCTCATTCCCGTGCATTCCGGATCGATCCGTTTTCGCGGCGAGGACATTGCCGGCGAGAGAGCGTTTGCGATCGTGCGCAAGGGGCTGGCGCTGTCGCCGGAAGGCTGGCGGCTGTTCGTGCAGCAGAGCGTCGAGAACAATTTGCTACTCGGCGCAACGCCGCTGCACGACAAGTCGCGCCAGGCCACGCTGCTCGAACGCGTCTACGAGATCTTCCCGCGCCTGAAGGAGCGGCGCAACCAGCGCGCCGGCACCATGTCCGGCGGCGAGCGGCAGATGCTCGCGGTCGGTCGCGCGCTGATGAGCGATCCGAAGCTGTTGATGCTGGATGAGCCGTCGCTCGGTCTCGCGCCGGCGGTGGTCGAATCCATGTACGAGACCTTCGGCCGCCTGCATCGCGAGGGCCTGACCATCCTGCTCGCCGAGCAGTCGATCGAGCTCGCACTCGAGGTCTCGGATTTCGCCACGGTGCTCCAGGTCGGCAAGAGCGTGTTGTCAGGCACGGCGGCTGCGCTCGCGGAGGACCCGCAGGTCCAGAAGGCTTATCTCGGCGTGGATTGACTGGTTTCCGCCTGAAGCAGCAGCAAAAGGCAGCCGGCCAGCCGGGTCTCCATCTCTTTCGACGAAAGCGACAGCGGGCCGGGATCGTTGAGGATGGCGTTCACCAGCGTACCAAGGACGATTTGGAAGCCGAAGGCGATGGTGCGGGTCTTGGCGGCCTTGCGTCCCTTGCCCATGGCCGGCAGCAGGAGAGGGGTGGCGCCGATCGTGGTGGCTTTCGCCAGCGCCTTGAACGCTGTCCATTTGTCCGGGCGGGTGTCGTCATGCTGGAGCGCGGCGCGCAGCACGCCCTCGTGGTTGCGCATCCAGGCGATGATGCCTTTGACAACGATTTGGCAGAGCTCGCCGAGGCCTGTCTCGGGCGAGGGCTGCCTGATCTCGCCCAGTCGGTGCTCGCCGTCGCGCGCGGCCAGCGCCATCAACGCGTTGAAATAGGCCTCCTTGCTCTCGAAGCGGCTGTAGAAGGCGCCAACGGTGGCGCCGACCTCGGTGCAGAGTGCTTCGATCGAGAGCTCGGCGAGGCTGCGCGTCCGCAGCATCTCGGCGCCCGCGCGCAGCAGCGCCAGCGTCGTCTCCCGGCTGCGCTTCTGGCGCGACGGGGCGACGCCGGGCAGGTCGAAATCGCGAACCCCGGGGTCTTCCAAACGTGGCTGCTTCCGTGCTTGCATCGCGGCTAAATGATAATCATAATTATTGTTATAATTTAGGTGGGGACGAGCTGCGGGTCAACCGTGGCCGTCGGCGGCCACCCAGGCCGGCCGAACAGGGAGGATCAGATGAGCGCAGGCAGCGACACGCCGTTTCGCGGCACCGTCGGCAAGACGGTTGCGGACTCAAAACCCTGGTGGCCGGAGTCGCCAAGGCCGCCCGAGGGCGCGCCGAACATCCTGGTGGTGCTATTCGACGACGTCGGCTTCTCCGATTTCGGCTGCTACGGCTCGGCGATCCGGACGCCGACCATCGACCGGCTTGCCGCCGAAGGCTTGCGCTATTCCGGCTTCCATACCACAGCGATGTGCTCGACCACGCGCGCGGCACTGCTCACCGGGCGCAACCATCACTCGGTCGGCGTCGGGTGCCTTGCCAATTTCGATTCCGGGTATCCAGGCTACCGCGGCAAGATCGCGCGCGAGGCGGGGACGCTCGCCGAGATGCTGCGCACCCACGGCTATCGCAACTACATGGTCGGCAAATGGCATGTGACGCCGCTCACCGAGAGCGGCGCCACCGGCCCGTTCGACGGCTGGCCGCTCGGCCGCGGCTTCGATCGCTTCTACGGCTTTCTCGACGCCGAGACCGACCAGTACGCGCCGGAGCTCGTCTCCGATAACACGCATATCGATCCTCCGGGCACCTATGTCGACGGCTATCATCTGACCGAGGACCTGATCGACCAGTCGATCCGTTTCATCGGAGATCACGTTGCCGATCGTCCTGACGTCCCGTGGCTGACCTGGGTCGCGCTGGGGGCCTGCCACGCGCCGCACCAGGCACCGATGGATATCATCAGGAGCTACGACGCCTCGTTCGCGCACGGCTGGGACGTCGAACGCGAGCAGCGGCTCTCGCGTCAGAAGGCGATGGCACTGGTGCCGGAGCGAACGCGGATGCCGGCGCGCAATGACGGTGTGAAAGCCTGGGAAGATCATTCGGCCGACGAGCGTCGTGTCTTCACGCGCCTGCAGGCCGCTTTTGCCGGGATGCTCGACCATTCCGATCGTCATCTTGCACGCCTCGTCTCATTTCTGGATAAGGCCGACATCCGCGACAACACCATGATCATCGTGATGTCCGACAATGGCGCGAGCCAGGAGGGCGGGCCGCTCGGCTTCGTCAACGCGATGGGCCCATTCAATTTCAAGCCGGAGCCGATCGCGGAGAAGCTGAGCCGCATCGACGACATCGGCGGGCCGGACACCCACAGCAATTTTCCGCATGGCTGGGCGATGGCTTCGAACACGCCGCTGCGCCGCTACAAGCAGAACACCCATGGCGGCGGCATCCGCGATCCCTTCGTCATCAATTGGCCGAAGAAGATCGCGGGCACGGGCGAGCTGCGGCACCAGTTCGTGCACGCCTGCGACCTCACGCCGACGCTGCTGGAGCTGATCGGCATCGAGGCGCCCGCCGAAATCTCAGGCTGCCGGCAGATGCCGCTGGAAGGCGAGAGCTTTGCGCTTTCGATCACGGACGCGTCTGCTCCTTCAAAGAGCTCGCCGCAATATTTCGAGATGTTCGGCCATCGCGGCCTCTGGCAGGCGGGGTGGAAGGCGGTCGCCTTCCATCCATCGGGCACGCCGTTCGAAAGCGACAAATGGGAGTTGTTCCATCTCGATGAGGATTTCTCAGAGACCGACGATCTCGCGGCGAAAGAGCCGGAACGGCTGGCGAAGATGATCGCTACATGGTGGGAGGAAGCCGAAAAGCACAAGGTGCTGCCGCTCGACGACCGTTTCGGGCCGCGCTTTGCGGAGAACGCCGCGCGCTTCCACGGCGCGCGCCACCATTTCGTCTTCCATGCCGGCATGGGCCATGTGCCGACCGACGTCGCGCCTGATGTGCGCAGCCGCAGCTATACGATCGAGGCGCATGTCGAGATCGACGAGGCGGGTGCCGACGGCGTGCTGATCTCGCATGGTGATGCGACGTCGGGCTATAGTCTCTACGTCAAGGATGGCCACCTCGTGCATGACCTCAACATCGGAGGCAGTCACCAGATCATCCGCTCGGACCGCAAGGTGCCGTCGGGCGCGCGGCGGCTGGGCGTGCATGTCGAGCGTCTCGTGCGCAAGGAGCCGCCGGCGAAGGGCTCGCGCACTGGCATCACCGACTACACGCTATTGATTGATGGTGAGAAGGCGGGGTCGCTGCAGACAGAGCTTGCCTTCCACACGCTGATCTCGTGGTCCGGCCTCGACATCGGCCGCGACCGCGGCAGTCCGGTGTCGCATTATGATGCGCCGTTCCAATTCACCGGACGGCTCTCGCACGTCAGCGTCACCATGCACAACGACCAGAAGCTCGACGGCGATGCCGTCGGCAACGCGCAGATGGCGCGGCAGTAGGAGAGAGGCGACTTACTTGATCTTGTCGTAGGCCGCCGCGAAATCGCCGAGCGGCATCGGGATCGCGATCGTTTCCTTCGCCATGTTCTGGAAGGAGACCTTCAACTGCTTGCCTGACCTCAAAGTGCCCAACAGGTCCGGTGCGATCGGGGTCGAGGCGTAGCAGCCGCGGTTCTCGCAGGTCTGGATCTGGAGATCGACCGTCTTGCCGTCGTCGACCTGGAGCTTGGCGCCGATGGGAAGGTTGAGGCCAAGCGGCAATTGCAGCAGCGCCACCGGTGTGCGGGTGTCCGGCGCGATGCGGATGTTGATGAGGACGATGGTCTGGCCGGTCTTGGTCAGCACCGCGTTCTGCTCCATCGCACATTCGAGCGGTGCATCGCGGCTCACGCTGGTGCAGCGCACGATCCAGCCGGGCGGCTGCGCCGCAGCGCCGTCAGCCTGCGGCTGCGTCGGAGCCGGTGCGGGCTGTGCCGCCGGGGCAGAGGGAGCCGCGTTCTTCTTGGCGCTTTGCTGGCCGTGCGCGGCACCCGCCGACAACAGGACGGCGGCGACAAGGGCGACAAGTCTGGATTGCATGGGCATGGCAAAACCGCGTTGACGTGAACCGAGGGCCTCGCTGTAACGTCGTGAGGCGCGCGGTGCAAGCTGCTACTCGGCAGCTTCCTTAACGGTGCCGTGCTCGACCGTCTCGTCACCTTCGCCGTCACCCTTACGGCCCCAGCCCGAGAACCAGTTGTTGAGCTCGTCGAGATAGAGATAGACGACCGGAGTGGTGAACAGCGTCAGCGCCTGGCTGACGATCAGACCGCCGACCATGGCGTAGCCGAGCGGCTGGCGAATTTCGGCGCCCGTGCCGTGGCCGAGCATCAGCGGCACGCCGCCGAGCAGGGCAGCCATCGTCGTCATCATGATCGGACGGAAGCGCAACAGCGCTGCCTGCCGGATCGATTCCGCCGGCGTCTTGTGCTCATCGCGCTCCGCGGCGATGGCGAAGTCCACCATCATGATGCCGTTCTTCTTCACGATGCCGATCAGCAGAATGACTCCGATCAAAGCAATGAGGCTGAACTCGAAGCCGGCCGCCATCAGGATCGCGAGTGCGCCGACGCCGGCCGAGGGCAGGGTCGACAGAATCGTGATCGGATGGATGTAGCTCTCGTAGAGGATGCCGAGGATCAGATAGACCACGACCAGCGCGGCGAGAATGAGGAGCGGCACAGTGCCGAGCGACTGCTGGAACGCCTGTGCCGTGCCCTGGAAACTCGAATTGAGCGTCGGCGGCGCGCCGAGATCGGCCATCGCCTTTTGCACGGCCTCGGTGGCCTGGCCGAGCGCGACGCCCTGGGCGAGGTTGAAGCTGATCGTGATCGCCGGGAACTGGCCCTGGTGGCTGATCGAGAGCGGGCGGACCGGATCGGTGCTCCAGGTCGCGAAGGTCGACAGCGGCACCTGGTCGCCGGTCAGAGGAGATTTCAGGTAGAGCTTGTTCAGGCTCTCGAGGCTACCCTGCATCTCCGGGAGGATCTCGAGGATCACTTTGTAGGTGTTGAGCTGGGTGAAATACTGCGTGACTTGGCGTTGGCCGAAGGCGTCGTACAGCGTGTCGTCGATCAGCTGCGGCTGGATTCCGTAACGCGCTGCAGTATCGCGGTTGATCTTGAGCTGAACCGTGGTGCCCTGGGTCTGCTGGTCGGTCGCGACGTCGCGCAGTTGCGGCAACGTCTGCATCCTGGCGAGGATCTTCGGCGCCCAGTCGTTGAGCTCGGCGAGATCGGCGTCCTGCAGGGTGAACTCGAACTGCGTGCGCGTTGGCCTGCCGCCGAGCCGGACGTCCTGCGCCGCCTGCATGTAGAGGCGGGCGCCGGACACCTTTTCGAGCTTGGGACGCAGCCGCGCGATGATCTGCTGCGCCGAGGCATTGCGGACGCTGCGCGGCTTCAGCGTGATGAACATGTTGCCGTTGTTGCCGGCGCGGCCGCTGCCGCCGATGTTCATCGCGATCGTTGCGACGTCGGGATCGTCCATCACGATCTTGCCGAGCTCGACCTGGCGGCGCTGCATCTCCGCGAACGAGATGTCCTGGGAGGCTTCGGAGGTCGCGGTGATCAGGCCGACGTCCTGCTGCGGGAAGAACCCTTTCGGGATCAGGACGAACAGATAGATCGACAGGGCAAGGGTCGCGAAGAAGATCGTGAGGGTCGTGCGACGCCAGGCCAGGGCATGGTCGAGCACCCATTCGTAGCCGCGCAACATCGCATCGAAGCCGCGCTCGCTCCATTGATAGAACTTGCCGTGGGTCACCTCCCCATGCGCGCGCAGGAAGCGCGAGGCCATCATCGGCGTCAGGGTCAGCGACACGAACATCGAGACGAAGATGGTCATCGCCAGCACGACCGCGAATTCGCGGAACAGGCGTCCGATGATGCCGCCCATCAGCAGCAGCGGAATCAGCACTGCGACCAGCGAGATGCTGATCGAGACGATGGTGAAGCCGATTTCCTTGGAGCCCTTGAAGGCGGCCGCCATCGGCGATTCGCCTTCCTCGATGTAGCGCGTGATGTTCTCGAGCATCACGATGGCGTCGTCGACGACGAATCCGACCGCGATGGTGAGAGCCATCAGGGACAGATTGTCGAGCGAATAGCCGACGACCCACATCAAGGCGCACGCGCCCAGCAGCGCCAGCGGCACCGTGATGGTGGGTATGACGGTCGCCCAGAAACTGCGCAGGAAAATGAAGATGACCATGACCACCAGCGCAATGGTCAGCAGCAGCGTGAACTGGACGTCCTCGACCGCGGCGCGGATCGTCGTGGTGCGGTCGCTGATGAGCTCGATCTTGATCGCGGGCGGGATCGCTGCGACGAGGCGAGGCAGGGTGGCCTTGATCCGGTCGACGGTCTCGATGACGTTGGCGCCCGGCTGCTTGAATATCACCAGGAACACGCCGCGCTTGCCGTTGGCCCAGGCCGCCTGTTTGGCGTCCTCGGCGCCGCTGACCGCCTGGCCGACATCGCGGATTCGCAAGGGACCGCCATTGCGGTAAGCGATGATGACGTCGTTCCAGTCCTTGGCCTGGGTCAGCTGGTCGTTGGCGTAGATCGTGTAGGCGCGCTTCGGGCCGTCGATGTTGCCCTTGGGGCTGTCGACCGTGGTGATCGCGATCTGGCTGCGCACGTCCTCCATCGACAGGCCCTTGGCGACGAGTTTCGCCGGGTCGATCTGGATGCGGATGGACGGTTTCTGCTGGCCGCCGATGAAGACCTGGGCGACGCCGGAGAGCTGGCTGATCTGCTGGGCGAGCTGGGCGTCGACGGCGTCGCTGACGCTGGTCAGCGGCAGCGTGTCGGAGGTCGCCGACAACAGCAGGATCGGCGCGTCGGCCGGGTTGACCTTGCGGTAGGTCGGCGGCGAGGGCAGGTTCTTCGGCAGCTGACCGCTCGCGGCGTTGATGGCGCCCTGCACGTCGTTGGCGGCGCCGTCGATGCTGCGGTTGAGGTCGAACTGGATGGTGATCGACGCGGTGCCCAGATAGCTCGTCGAAGTCATCTGGGCGATGCCCGGGATCTGGGCGAATTGCCGTTCGAGCGGCTGGGCCACCGACGAGGCCATGGTCTCGGGGCTGCCGCCCGGCAGATTGGCGGTGATCTGGATGGTTGGGAAGTCCACCTGCGGCAGCGGCGCGACCGGCAGCAGGGGATAGGCGACGAGACCGACGAACAGAATGCCGGCCATCAGCAGCGAGGTGCCGATGGGATAACGGATGAAAGGTGCCGAAATCCCGCCCGCGTTCATTCCTGTCGAACCTTGTTCTGGGCCGGATCCGTACTCGCCACGGCCGTCGAGACGAGGCTTCCCGGCTGAACCTTGAATTGGCCGCCGGTGATCACCTGCTGCCCGGGCGTCAGCCCTTCGTCGACGACCGAACGTCCGTCGATGGCGTAGCTGACCTTGATCTTGTGCAGTTCGGCCTTGTTGTCCTGGTTGACCGTATAGGCGTAGAGGCCGTTGGTGGAATGCTGGACCGCGTCATCCGGGACAACGGTCGCATCCCTCAGGGTGCGCACCAGAAGGCGTGTCGACACCGACTGCCCAGGCCACAGCGCGTGGTCCTTGTTGTCGAACACCGCCTTGAGTCGGATCGTCCCGCTGCTGGTGTCGACCTGGTTGTTGATGACCGCGAGCTTGCCCTCGGCCAGCGTCTTCTTGCCGTCGGTGGTGAAGGCGATCACCCTGAGCGCGCCAGCCTTCTGGCCCTCGCTGATATAGGGCAGCTGATCTTCGGGCGCGGTAAAGATCACCGAGATCGGCTCGACCTGCGAGATCGTGACGATGCCGGTCTGCGTCGAGGAATTGACGATGTTGCCGACGTCGACCTGGCGCAGGCCAGCGACGCCGGTGATCGGCGCCTTGACCTGGGTGTAGTCGAGCTGGGTCTGCGCGTTGGAGATCGAAGCTTCGTCGGCGGCGATCTGCGCGGTGAGCTGGGCGACCGTCGAGCGCTGGGTGTCGACCCGCTGGGCAGTGGCGAATTCGCCGAGCTTCATGGCGCGCTGGAGCTCGAGATTGGCGTTGGCCAGATTTGCCTCGTCCTGCGCCTTCTTGGCCTTGGCCTGGTCGAGCGTGGCCCGATAGGGGCGGGGATCGATCGAGGCGAGGAGCTCGCCCTCCTTGACGATCTGGCCTTCGGTGAAGGCGATCTTGTCGATCTGGCCATCCACCCTGGTCCGGACTTGGACGGTGTTGAAGCCCGCAACCGTGCCGAGACCGGTCAGGTAAACCGGAAAGTCCACCTTTTGGACCGGCGAAACGCTCACGGGGACGGCGGGCGGGCGCGGCGGCCCCTTCTGTGCGGTCTGGATTTTTCCGGCCTCGGGCGCGCCGAATTTCTGCCAACCATAGTAACCTGCGGAGGCCACGGCCGCGATGATCAGAATCCAGAGGATCGGCCGGGACTTTTTCATATCGTCTCGTGTCGGCTCTTGTGCCCTAAACTACGAATTATGAGGCAATCATAGGGTTCCAGCGCGCTTGTATAATACACGCCAAGTTCCTGTGTAAACAGCACTATCCGTTGAGAATCCTAAACAATTGGAAAGCTTTGCACCGCTTGGGCAGCTCCGTGTCACTACGGTGTGCAGTGCTGGATTGTCCCGTTAGGAACGATCAGCGTGCAAACTTTGTGCAATGCTCGAAAGCGGTGTGCTCCGCACCGAGCGGCGCCGCGCATGGGCCGCAAGGCGAGGGCTCGCAAGAACGGTTCTAAATCGTGCGGAGGCCGTTTCGGTTGTCAGGAAAACTGGCATCGGTCATATCGGCGCGCCACAACGGGAGCGCAGCATGGACGAACTGAACGGCAAGCTGATCGCGTGTCAGATCCTGATCACGGGATTGATCGCACGCGTCGCCAACGAGCAGCGCGATCCCTTGCGCTTTCTCACCGACTTCCGCGACGAGATCAGAGCCGTCGTCAACGGCGTCAACATCGCCGGCATGGACAACAGCGATCGCGTGCGCGCGGTGGCGCAGAAGACCGTCGATGAATTGTTCTCGCTGATGAAGCCGCCAAGCAGCGATTGACGATGCGCGCGCGACCGCCGAACTCGCGCTCTCTTTAGAACGACTCCAATCTTGTTTTAGAACGATTTCAAACTGTAGTTTAGAATCGTTTTGATCTGGACTTATTCAAGCGTTCTCGCGGCTTGCTCGCATTGACCCGCTATTTTGCCGCCGATACCAACACACCAATCGTTCATCGAAGTGAATGGGCGAACAGGAATATGGGGCGTGTTTGGTAATGGGGCAGGTGGTCGCACCGAAGTCGTTGCGTTCGGTCGCAGCATTCGATGAAAAGTTCACGAGCGTTTCCGGCAAGAAGGTCTCCGCTGTCGCGGGCCTGATCGCGGCAGCATCGGTGTCGAGCGGCGCGGAAGCGCAGCAGTCGAATCTGCCGCCGGTGACGGTCGATGCTCCGGTCGCGCGTCCGCGCCCGGTGGCTTCGAAGCCGACGGCGGACCAGGTCCGCGCGCGCAATGCGCTACGCCGCGCCGCGCAGCGGCAGCAGGCCGCGCAGCAGACGGCTCCTACCGTTCCGGCCGGCGAAGCCGACCGTAATCCGTATTCCGATCCGGCAGCGCCCTACAAGGTCGACCAGGTCCAGGCCTCCGGCAAGTTTCCCGAAAAGATGCTGAACACGCCGAAGAGCATCACCGTGCTCAGCAAGGAAGTGCTCGAGGACAAGAACGCCACGACGCTGAAGGAGATCGGACGCTCCACCGCGGGTGTGACGCTGGGATCGGGCGAGGGCGGCAACGCGTTCGGCGACCGCTTCTTCATCCGCGGCTTCGACGCGCGCAACGACGTCTTCATCGACGGTATCCGCGATCCCGCGGTCTCGATCCGCGAGAACTTCTTCACCGAGCAGATCGAGATTCTGCGCGGCCCGGCCTCGTCCTACGCCGGCCGCGGCACCGCTGGCGGCGCCATCAACATCGTCACCAAGCAGGCGGGCGACGTCAATTTCAAGCGGATGGATACCGAGTTCGGCACCGACCGGACCAAGCGGGTCACGCTCGACGTCAACCAGGTCATCGATCCCACCTTCTCGGTGCGCGTTGGCGGCCTGTTCCAGGACGCCAACGTCGCCGGCCGCAACTACATCACCGACGATCGCTGGGGTTCGTTCATCTCGACCAAGTACACCCCGACCAACGACATCAAGATCACGACGAACTACGTCCACACCGACCTCAGCGGCTACCCGGATTTCGGCGTGCCCTTTTACAGGCAGGGCAACGTGCCGGTGACGTCGGCGGGCATTCCGCGCGGAAGCTGGTACGGCTTCCTCAACCGCGACTTCCAGACGGCGCGGCAGGATTTCGGCACCGGCACGATCGAGTACAAGGTCAACGACGCCATTACGCTGACCAGCAAGGTGCGCGGCGAGCACTCGGTGCTGAACTACATCGGCACGCTGCCGCAGAACCCGAACACGACCAGCCCCAATCCGCTGCTCTGGACCACGACGGCAAGCGCGCAGAGCCGCTTGCAGAACGTGGACGTGTGGGCCAACCAGAACGAGGCCACGTTCAAGCTCGACACCGGCGGGGTCAAGCACACCACGGTGTTCGGCGTCGAGTATGCGAACGAGAACATCTCGATCGACCGCTATGCGGGCCTCGCGTCGGAGCTGTCCGGTTCCGCCTTCACGAGCAACGGCGCCGTGACGGGGGTCAATCTCTATTCTCCGCAATTCACCAACATCCCCTTCAGCATTCCGGGGATCGTCGGAAATCCGACGCGATATGGCGTCAACACCACCAGCGTGTATGCCATGGACACCGCGAACTGGCAGGACACGATCATCGTCAACGGCGGCGTGCGCTACGACGGCTACAGCCAGAGCTCGTCGACCAACGCGGCCTATCTGAAGCAGAACGCCGATCTTGTGAATTACAACGTCGGCCTGGTTTACAAGCCGATGTCGATCGGCAGCGTCTATGCGGCCTACGCCACCTCGGCCAATCCGTTCGGGTCGGAGCTTGATGCGACCGCGACCGACTACGGTGGTGTTCCGCCCAACACGGCCGTTTTGCTCGGACCCGAGCGTAACAAGGCGATCGAACTCGGCACCAAATGGGAGCTCGCCGACCGTCACCTGCTGGTGACCGGTGCGCTGTTTCAGACGACCAAGGACAATGCGCGCGAGACCGTCAACAGCGTGCTGACTTCGGGGGCCGCCTACAGGATCCAGGGCATCGACATCGAGGCCGAGGGCAAGCTCACCGACCGCTGGAGCATTTTTGGCGGCCTGGTGCTGATGCAGTCGAAGGTCACGCAGAGCGGCGTTGCGTCGAATCTGGGTCTGCAGCTTGCCAACATTGCCCACCAGTCGTTCAGCATGCTGACCAAGTACAAGTTCGACGGCGGCTGGGAACTCGGCGGGCAGGCGGTGTACCGCTCGAAGGTCTATGGCGGCACGTTCGCGGCCAACACCAACGAGCTGCCGAGCTATTGGCGTTTCGACGCGTTCATCGAGAAGAAGATCGACCAGAACTGGACCATGAAGTTCTACGCTCAGAACCTGACGAACAAGCTCTATTACGACTCGTTCTATCGCAGTGCCGTGCCCTTCGTGGCGGTCGCGCCGGGGCGGGCGTTCTACCTCGTGACGACGGCGAAGTTCTGATCATGTTGACGTGCCTGCCTGGCGTTCTGAGCAAGGATGATGTGGCGGATTTCCGCCGCATCATGGACGCCAGCGAATGGGAAGACGGGCGCTCCACCGCCGGCGCGCAGTCGGCGATGGTCAAGCGCAACGAGCAACTGCCGCCCGATAGCGAAATCGCGCGAAAACTCGGCAACCGCATCATTTCGGCGCTGACGTCGAACCCGCGCTTCATCGCGGCGGCGATCCCGCTCCAGATCTTCCCGCCGCTGTTCAACCGCTATGCAGCCAGCAGCGGCCACCATTTCGGCCTGCATGTCGACAATGCCATCCGCGGCGACCGCCTGACCGGCCTTCGCATCCGCACAGACCTGTCGGTCACGCTGTTCCTGGCCGAGCCGGAGGAGTACGACGGTGGCGAACTTGTGATCGAGGACAGCTACGGTTCGCACGAAGTCAAGTTGCAAGCCGGGGACTGCGTGCTCTATCCCTCGACCAGCCTCCATCTGGTGACCCCGGTGACCAGGGGAACGCGGGTTGCGTCTTTCTTCTGGCTTCAGAGCATGATACGGGACGATCAAGCCCGGAGCATGATCTTTGACCTCGACACCGCGATACAGGCGCTGGTGGAACGGCTCGGGCGTGACGATCCCGAAACGGTCAAATTGACGGGTATCTATCACAACCTCATTCGCTACTGGGCCGAAGTATGAAGATCATGTCCTTCCAAGCAAGCCTTGCCGCAGCTCTGGTGCTGGCGGCCGCCTGGCTTGCATCCCCTGTTTCGGCCCAGACACAAGCCGCGCCCGCGGCTCCGGTCCAGTCGACGGCTCAGCCGTCCGCGGTCAGCCCAGCCCCGGTTGTTGCTCCGCCTGCGGCGCCCCAAGCTGCCGCACCCGCGGCAAAGTCCGATGCCGGCATCGCGCCCGCCATGAAGGAATTGTCGCCCTGGGTGATGTTCCAGTCGGCGGATATCATCGTGAAAGCGGTGATGATCGGGCTCGCCTTCGCATCGCTGATGACCTGGACGGTGCTGATCGCCAAGTCGATCGAATTGTCGATCGCCGCAACCAAGCTTCGTTCGGCGCTGAAGAAGATCGCGGAGGCACGCTCGCTCGCCGAAGCGCAGATGGCGCTCGGCGCCAAGGAGGGCATCCTGCCGTCCTTCCTGGCGGCGGCGCTGCGGGAGGCGCGGATGTCGGCCGGCCTCTCCAGCGACACCGGCATCAAGGAGCGCGCGGCTTCGAGCTTCTCCGAGATCATGCGCGCGGAGGCGCGGCGCATCCGCGTCGGCATGGGCGTGCTCGCGACCATCGGCTCGACCTCGCCCTTCGTCGGCCTGTTCGGCACGGTGTGGGGCATCATGAACAGCTTCATCGGCATCTCGAAGTCGCAGACTACGAACCTCGCCGTCGTCGCGCCCGGCATCGCCGAGGCGCTGCTCGCCACCGCGATCGGTCTGGTCGCCGCCATTCCCGCCGTCATCATCTACAACTACTTCTCGCGCGTGACGAAGAGCTATCTCGAGCTCGTCAGCCGTGCCTCGGGCGCGGCGGGGCGGTTGCTCTCGCGCGATCTCGACCGCAGCCACGGCAGCGTGCATTCGCGCGCGGCGGAGTGATCCATGGGCGTTTCGCTCGCAGACAATGATGACGACGACGATTTCGGCGAAACGCATGAAATCAACGTCACGCCGTTCATCGATGTCATCCTGGTGCTGCTGATCATCTTCATGGTCGCAGCGCCGCTCTCGACCGTCGACCTGCCGATCGATCTGCCGACGTCGAGCGCGACGCCGCAGAAGAAGCCGGACAAGCCGACCTATCTCAGCATCAAGCCCGATTTGACGCTTGCCATCGGAGAGAACCCGGTCCACCGCGCCGAGTTGATCGGCACCCTCGACGGCCTCTCCGACATGAGCAAGGACAAGTATGTCTTTCTGCGCGCCGATCGCTCGGTGCCGTATGGCGAGTTGATGGGGGTCATGGAGCTGTTGCGCTCAGGCGGCTATTCGCGGGTGAAGCTGGTTGCGCTGGAAGGCGCTCCGGGGGCGCCTGCGGCAGGCGCCGCTCAGCCTTAGAGGCCGCGATGTCGGACGAGTCCAAACCAGCCCGGACGCTTTGGATTTTGGCAGCGGTGGCGGCGCTCGCGCTGCATCTGGGTGGTGCCGCGCTCGCGCTGGCGCACCTGCGCGCCGATGACGGCGATGACGGCCTCGGCGCGGCCGGCGCGGAGTTCGCTGTCGAGATGGCCTCGCCGAAGGCGCCTGACACCGACCTTCCGCCGGGACCGGATAGCGAAGCGATGCAGGAGCAGCAGGCGCTTCCCGAGCAAAAAGCCGAGACCAAGGAAACCGAGCTTCCAAAGGATCAGTCGCAACAGGTCGACGATCCCGATCGGATCGTCACCGAGAACATCTCGAAGAAGCCGCAGGACGAGGATCCGAAGATCGCGGCGGTCGAGACGCCCGCTGCGGAGGCCTCGCCGAAGTCCGTTGCGACGGCGCGGCAGACGCTTGATGAGGACGCGCGCGAGGCCGAGAAGGCGCTGGCGCCTGTGCTGGGCATCGGCAAGGATATTCTGAAGCTGACGGCGGACTGGAACCGCAAGATCAGCGCGCATCTTACCGCCCACAAGGTCAACCCGGAGGGCAAGGAGCCCAACAATCAGAAGGTCAAGGTCTCCTTCGCGATCAATCGGCGGGGCAACGTGCTTTCAGTCGACGTTGCCGAGTCATCCGGGGATGCAGCTTACGATGCGGCGGCGATCTCGATTGTGCGCAAGTCCGATCCCATCCCGCAGCCGCCTGCCAGCCTGACCGACGACCGGTTCGAGCGCACCGTCGACATCATCTTCACGCCGCCGGACGCAAAGAAAAAGAAGAAGTCGGCTCAGCGCCAGTAGAGCCTGATCCCGACATAGACCACAACCAGGCAGGCGAAGATCAGGGCCACCGGGAGCGGCCGTTTCTGGGTCGCGCCCGCGGTCGCTGCCCCGAAGAAATTGGCCTTCTTCGGCTTCGGTTCGGGGCGGCGGAAAGCGGTAACATTGTCCGCCGCCGGTTCGGCCGCCCTGGGGCGGACGTCAGGCGGGGTTCCCGCGCCGCCCATCTCGGCATAGTAGGCCTTGTAGATGGCGCCGATGGTGGCCTCGGTAGCCTCACCCTCGTTCATCTGTGCCTGCAGGTTCTTGTAGCTCGCGAGGAATTCCTGCGCCCCCGGCGGCAGCGCGGACGACCCGTTGAGCTTGGCCATCATCTTCCAGGTGGCGAAATCGGCGCGGGCGCGGGTATCGGCGCGTCGCGCGATCAGCATATCGGCAGCTTTGACCAAGTCGGCCTCGAGCCCTTCGGCTTGTGTTCGGGTGTGTCGCTGTTCAACTACGCATTGCCGGTCAGAATGAGAACAGCCTGAATCACATAACCGGTCAACGTTCGCAGTATTGCTGAAATAACATCAAGATTTAGACCGAACTGGGAGCCTGCCAGCGGTAGCAGGATCAGCAAGCCGATCAGGATCAGCATCCCGAACGGCTCGAGCCGCGCCAGCGGCAGGGCGAGCGGCCGGGGCAGCAGCCCAACCGCGACGCGCCCGCCGTCGAGCGGCGGGATCGGCATCATGTTGAACACCGCCAGCACCGCGTTGATCAGCAGCGCGTTCTTGAGATTGTCGAAGATCCATTGCGCCGAGTTGGCCGGAGCCCAAGGCAGGGCGTGCAGGGCAAGAGCTGCGGCCAGCGCCAGCAGGATGTTGGTGGCAGGCCCGGCCAGCGCCACCCACACCATGCCGAGCCTGGGGTCGTTGAGCTTGCGGAAATTCACCGGCACTGGCTTTGCGTAGCCGAACAGGAACGGCGAATGCGCAAACAGCAGCATCGCCGGCAGGATTACGGTGCCGAACGGGTCGATGTGGCGGAGCGGATTGAAGCTGACACGGCCGAGCTGCGAGGCCGTATCGTCACCGAGACGATATGCCACGAAGGCGTGCGCAGCCTCGTGGAAGGTGATGGCGAGCACCAGCGGCAGCACCCACACCGAGAGGTCATACAAAGAAATGTTCACGGCTCGTCCGTCCCGGTTTACCTGCGGTCTTGCAGCCGACCCAGCCAACCGGTGGTGCAGCAACGCTTCACCTCAACATAGGGTGACCGGTTCCGAAATGCCACGCTGCAAATGATCGGCGAGACCGGCGGCCGTCACGTCGAGCCTTGGCGCCGGATGAGCTACGTCGGGATCGTCCCCTCATATCGGATCATGCCGTCCTCGATCGTCACCCAGTCCATCTTTTCGCTGACCCAGATATGCTCGGTCGGCACAAACGCGTTGCGATCGTCGAAGGTCGCCAGCGCGACGCCAGCCAGCGTGCCATTGCGGCGCCAGGCGAACAGCCGCGTGCCGCAGCGCTTGCAGAACACGCGGTCGATGTGCTCGGACGACGCATAGCGCTCGGTGTCGCCCTCGACCGTCAGCGCGCGCTGGTCGAACTGCGCGCGGGCGAAGTAGGGCGAGCCCATCGCCTTTTGACAGATGCGACAATGGCAGATGCGGACGTTGAGCGGCTCGCCCTCCGCCTTGAACCGCACCGCGCCGCACAAACATCCGCCTTCCCGGATCATGACGCCCTCAGTAAGTTGCGCGCCCGCCAGAGATGTCGAACACCGCGCCGGTCGAAAACGCGCAGTCCTCGGATGCGAGCCAGGCCGCCATCGCGGCGAGCTCCTCCACCAGCACGAAGCGGCCTTTTGGAATCTTCGACAGCATGAAGTCGATATGCTGCTGCGTCATCTGGTCGAAGATCGCGGTCTTCGCAGCCGCGGGCGTCACCGCATTGACGAGGATGTCATGTGCCGCCAATTCCTTGCCGAGCGACTTCGTCAGCGCGATCAGGCCGGCCTTGGACGCCGAATAGTGCGACGCGTTCGGATTGCCTTCCTTGCCGGCGATCGAGGCAATGTTGACGATGCGCCCGTATTTCTGCTTGAGCATCGCGGGCACGACCGCCTTGCAGCAGATGAAGGGGCCGTCCAGGTTGATGCGCAGAACTTTCCGCCATTCCTCGAGATCGGTCTCCCAGACCGGCTTGTTGACCCCGGCAATGCCGGCATTGTTGACGAGGATGTCGATCTTGCCGAAGGCGGCAAGCGTGGCGTCGCGAGCCTGCTCGACGGCCGCGGTATCGGTAACGTCGACTTTGAAGACGCGGGCGTTGTCGCCGATTTCCTTCGCCGTCTTCTCGGCCAGCGCGGCGTCGAAATCCCAGATCGCGACCTTGGCGCCGGAGGCGACGAAGCGCTGAACGATGGCGCGGCCGAAGCCCTGCGCACCGCCGGTGACGATGGCGACACGGTCGTTGAGATCGATCTTGTTCATGCTGGATGCCTTCTGGATGCCTTGGCGTCAGAGCATGTAGCCGCCGTCGACGACGAGGTCGACGCCGGTGGTGAAGGCGCTCTCGTCACTGCCGAGATAAACCGCCATGGACGCGATCTCGTCGGCGGTGCCGAGCCGGCCCATCTTCTGGCGGGAGACGAACATCTCCTTGCCCTGCGGGCCTTGCGCGGCGGCGCGGTCGAGCATCGAGGGCGTCTCGACGGTGCCCGGGCAGATGCTGTTGCAGCGGATGCCCTTGGTGATGAAGTCGAGCGCGACCGCGCGCGTCAGCAGCGACACCGCCGCCTTTGAGGCGCTGTAGACGTAGCGGTTGGCCGGCGGCCGCAGCGCCGCGCAGGAGGAGATGTTGACGATGCTGCCGCCGCCGCCCGCGAGCATGTCCGGCAGGAAGGCCCTGATGGTCCGGTGCATCGACTTGACGTTGAGGTCGAACGAGAAATCAAAATCCTCTTCCGAACACTCAAGGATGGTACCGTGGTGCACGAAGCCGGCTGCGTTGAGCAGGATGTCGACCTTGCCCACGCGCTTGGCGAAGGCGTTGACGTCGGCGGTGCTGCGGACGTCGAGCTTCGCGGTTTCGGCGACGCCTTCCTTGGTCAGGCTCGCGATGCCGCTCTCGTTGATGTCGGTGGCGATGACGGTTGCGCCTTCACGCGCGAATGCGATGGCGCATGCGCGTCCGATGCCTGCCGCTGCAGCCGTGATGACGGCGCGCTTTCCCTTGAGGCGGTCTGCCATTTTCTTCTCCCTTGCCTGAAAGTTCTATCGGATCGTCATTGCGAGCGAAGCGAAGCAATCCGGCGTCCCGCCGCGGAGACAGCCTGGATTGCTTCGTCGCTTCGCTCCTCGCAATGACGAGTGGTCAGTGATTATCCCGCGCCACGCCAAAGGTGCCGGCGACGTTCTGGTAGCGCGTGGCGAGCTCCATGCAGGCACCGGTCGACTGCTGGCCGACGGTGTTGCGATAAAGCTCCTGCCACGGCGTCTGGTTCGGCGGATGCTTGAAGCCGCCACTGGCCTTCAGCTCGGCGTGGCGCTTCTTCACCTCGTCGTCGGAGATGAGAATGTTGGCGCTGCCCTTGTTCAGATCGACGCGCACCTTGTCGCCGTTCCTGAGGACCGCGAGGCCGCCATTGGCAGCGGCTTCCGGCGAAGCATTGAGGATCGAAGGCGAACCCGAGGTGCCCGACTGCCGGCCGTCGCCGATGCAGGGCAGGGACATGATGCCGCGTTTGATCAGCGCCGCAGGCGGCTGCATGTTCACGACCTCGGCGCCGCCGGGATAGCCGATCGGACCGGTGCCGCGGATGAACAGCACGCAGCGCTCGTCGATCTCGAGCGAGGGATCGTCGATCCGCTCGTGATAGTCCTCGGGACCTTCGAACACGACGGCCCGACCCTCGAAGGCATTGAGATCGGTCGGGTTGCTGAGGTAGCGATCGCGGAATTCCTTGGAGATCACGCTGGTCTTCATGATCGCGGAATCGAACAGATTGCCCTTCAGCACCAGGAAGCCGGCGTCCTTCACCAGCGGCTTGTCGTAAGCCCAGATCACGTCATTGTCGGGCTTTGGCGCATTGGCGCAGTTCTCGCCGATGCCGCGGCCGTTGACCGTGACCGCGTCCTCGTGGATGCGCTTGTGCTTCATCAGTTCGCGCACCACGGCCGGCACGCCGCCGGCGCGGTGGAATTCCTCGCCGAGGTAGAAGCCGGCCGGCTGCATGTTGACCAGCAGCGGCACGTCGTGGCCGACCTTCTGCCAATCGTCGATGGAGAGCTCGACGCCGATGTGGCGCGCCAGCGCGTTGATGTGGATCGGCGCGTTGGTCGAGCCGCCGATCGCCGAATTGATCACGATGCAGTTCTCGAACGCCTTGCGGGTCAGAATGTCCGAGGGCTTGAGGTCTTCCCAGACCATGTCGACGATGCGTTTTCCCGTCTCGTAGGCTATCTGGCCGCGCTCGCGATAGGGGGCGGGGATCGCTGCACAGCCCGGCAGCGCGAAGCCGAGCGCTTCGGCAAGCCCGTTCATGGTGGAGGCGGTGCCCATGGTGTTGCAATGGCCGACCGAGGGCGCCGAGGACGCGACGATCTCCATGAATTCTTCATAGTCGATCTCGCCGGCGGCGAGCCGCTCGCGCGACTTCCAGACGATGGTGCCGGAGCCGGTGCGCTCGCCGTTGTGCCAGCCGTTCAGCATCGGCCCGCCCGACAGCACGATCGCGGGCAGATTGACGGTCGCCGCCGCCATCATGCAGGCCGGCGTGGTCTTGTCGCAGCCCGTGGTCAGCACCACGCCGTCGAGCGGATAGCCGTAGAGGATTTCGACGAGGCCGAGATAAGCGAGGTTGCGGTCGAGCGCCGCGGTCGGGCGCTTGCCGGTCTCCTGGATCGGATGGGTCGGGAATTCCATCGCAATGCCGCCGGCCTCGCGGATGCCTTCGCGGACGCGATGGGCAAGCTCGATATGGTGGCGGTTGCAGGGGGAGAGGTCGTTGCCGGTCTGCGCGATGCCGATGATCGGCTTGCCGGACTGGAGCTCGGCGCGGGTGAGACCGTAGTTCAGATAGCGCTCCATATAGAGCGCGGTCATGCCCGGATTATGCGGATTGTTGAACCATTCCTGCGAGCGGAGGTGGCGGCGAGCGCCGTTGCCGGCGGGCGCATGCCCATTGGTTGGTTTGTTTGTCATTGGTTTCTCCTGCAATGCAAACGCACTGGCGTCCGTTCTATGGTATCGGCTTGTGCGATGCCCAACGGCGCGAGCGACGATTTGCCTGCCCGCTGGCGGGTCGTTTCCTCACAAATCCGATACTAGTCATGGCCACTTGGTAACGCTACCATTTTGTTCACGGCAGCCGCGCCGGAAACGGCTGGCCGGTTGTCGGAACGCCGGGCCGACGAGCTTTGCCGCTCGATCACCTTGAAGCCGAGATCGAGCACCGGATGCTCCGGGCGCCGTCCGTCAATGGCGTCGATCAGCATGCTGGCGGCCGTGTTCCCCATCTCGTAGCGGTTGGTGCGTACGCTCGTGAGAGTCGGGACGGCGGAGGCCATGAATTCGAGATCGTTGAAGCCGACGATCGCGATCTGTTCGGGGATCGCGATCTCGCGGCGCCTGCATTCGAACAGCACTCCCAGCGCGAGGTCGTCATTCGCGCAGAACACCGCGTCCATGCCGGGCTCCCGCGTCAGGAGATCGGTGAACAGGGCGCCTCCGAGCGTCACCGACGTCGGTGTCGCAGTCGTGACGACGAGGCGTTGCTCGAACAGTCCGGCGTCCTTCATGGCCGAGACGTATCCGTCGAGCCGCCGCTGCACCCGCGGATCCATCCGCGCGCCGACGAAGCCGATCTTGCGGTGACCTTGAGCGAACAGATGCGCAACCGCCGCACGGGCTGCGTCATAGTGCGAAAAGCCGATCATCATGTCGATCGGATTGGGGCCGAGCTCCATGATCTGCACGATCGGGCAGTCGGCAGCATCGAGCATCGCGCGCGATTCCGTGGTCTGGTCGATGCCGGTGACGATCAGCCCGGCCGGCTTCTGCGCGAGAAAGAGCCGCAGCAGCTTCTCCTCCTGGAGAATACTGTAGCGTGTGTTGGATAACTGGATCGAGTAACGGCTGTTTTCGGAGGCGTCGTAGATGCCGCGCAGCACGTCGGAGAATACATTATTGGTCAGTGACGGAATCAAGACACCGATCACCTCGGTGCGCTGCGAGGCCAACGCGCGCGCCGCCAGGTTCGGCACATAGCCGAGCTCCCTGGCCGCGCTCTCGACCCGGGTCCGTTTGGCGAGCGACAGCGCCTCGGGATTGCGGAAGAAGCGGGACGCCGTGATCGGGCTGACGCCGGCAAGCTCGGCGACTTCCGCCAGCCGGATTTTGCCTGACTTGGTGCGGTTTCGACCCATTTGCTGCTCATAACACACTCACTGTCGCAAACAAAGGAACGTTGACAGCGCTACCAGCACAGACTAACCAAAGACAAATTGCCAAAACCGCACAAACTGCCGACAATGTCGCCCGCTAAGGTTGGGCTTCGTTCGGTGAAGTCTGAAAAAACAAGACGGTCGCGGCGCGAGATGCGTCGTGGACTTTCGAGGAGGGAGCTAGATGTCGTCTGTGCAAATCCGCGACGTGCGGAAATCGTTCGGCAATTTTGAAGTCCTGCACGGCGTTTCGATTCCGATCGAGGACGGCCAGTTCGTCGTCCTGGTTGGCCCCTCCGGCTGCGGCAAGTCGACGCTTCTGCGCATGCTCGCCGGTCTCGAGAACATCACCTCCGGCACGATCTCGATCGGCGACCGCGTCGTCAACAATGTCCAGCCCAAGGAGCGGGACATTGCGATGGTGTTCCAGAACTACGCGCTCTATCCGCACATGACGGTCGGCGAGAACATGGGCTTCTCGATGAAGCTGCGTGGCGAGAGCACCGAAGAGATCAACAAGCGCGTCAAGCGCGCCGCCGAGATCCTGGCGCTGTCGCCGCTGCTCGAACGCTATCCGCGCCAGCTCTCCGGCGGCCAGCGCCAGCGCGTCGCCATGGGCCGCGCCATCGTGCGCGATCCGCAGGTGTTCCTGTTCGACGAGCCCTTGTCGAACCTCGACGCCAAGCTGCGCGTCGCGATGCGCACCGAGATCAAGGAGCTGCACCAGCGGCTGAAGACCACGACCGTCTACGTCACCCACGATCAGATCGAGGCCATGACCATGGCCGACAAGATCGTCGTCATGCATGACGGCATCGTCGAGCAGATGGGGACGCCGCTCGAGCTCTACGACAAGCCCGACAACCAGTTCGTCGCCGGCTTCATCGGCTCTCCGTCCATGAACTTCCTGAAGGGTCATGTGCGCGTCAACGGCGTTGCAACCTTCGAGGGCCCGAACGGCGTCAAGCTGCCGCTCCAGAACGCGCCGGCGGCGTCCGACGGCCGTCCTGTCGTTTATGGTGTACGTCCCGAGCATTTCACCATCGCTGACGACGGCGCCGATGCCGAGATCGTCGTGGTCGAGCCGACCGGCTCGGAAACGCAAGTGTTTGCGAAGCTCGGTGGTGAGCAGGTCGTCGCGGTCTTCCGCGAACGTCACCAGTTCAACCCGGGTGACAAGGTCAAGCTGAAGCCCGATCCTTCCGTGATTCATCTGTTCGACGAGGCGACGGGCAAGCGAGTGTAGCGAGGCCGAAGAACGGCCAAAGACGACCAATACAAGACGACCCAATACAAATATAAAATTTAGGGAGAGAACGATGAGCGATTTCGACAGGCGAAGTGTGCTTAAAGGCGGTCTGGGCGGCGCGGCGCTGCTGGCCGGCCCCGGCATCGTCCCGGTGCGCGCGGCGGAGTGGACCAACACGCCCGAGCCGAACGCCTCCATCCGCGTGCTGCGCTGGAAGCAGTTCATTCAGGCCGAGTTTGACAAATTCGCCGAGCAGACCAAGGCGTTCTCCGAGAAGACCGGCGTCAAGGTCAAGCTCGAGGCCGAGAGCTGGGAGGACATCCGCCCGAAGGCCGCGGTCGCCGCCAATGTCGGTGCCGGTCCCGACCTGATCATCGGCACGCTCGATGATCCCCATAAATTCCCGGAAAAGCTGATCGACATGACTGACGTCGCCGACTATCTCGGCGCGCAGTATGGCGGCTGGTACCCGGTTGCCGAACGCTACGGCAAGAAGGGCAACAGCTGGATCGCCATTCCGCAGGGCGCGACCGGCGGCTGCCTGAACTACCGCGTCAGCCACGTGAAGGCCGCCGGCTTCGATGAATTTCCGAAGGACACCGCCGGCTTCCTCAAGCTCTGCCAGGCGCTGAAGAAGAACAACACGCCGGCCGGCTTCGCGCTCGGCCACGCCACGGGCGACGCCAACGGCTGGTGCCAGTGGGCGCTGTGGGCCTTCGGCGGCAAGGTCGTCAACGACAAGAACGAGGTCGTGATCGACTCTCCGGAGACGATCGCCGCGCTCGAATACGTCAAGCAGCTCTACGAGACCTTCATCCCCGGCGTGCTGTCGTGGAATGACTCGAACAACAACAAGGCGTTCCTCAACGGCGAGCTCAGCCTGACGCTGAACGGCATCTCGATCTGGACCGTCGGCAAGAACTCGACCGATCCGAAGCAGCAGGAGATCGCCAAGGACATGAACCACGCGCCGATGCCGATCGGTCCCGTGGGCGTGTCGACCGAGCAGCAGAACGTGCTGGTCTATTACGGTTACAAGCACTCGAAGTATCCGAAGGCGGTCAAGGAGTACATCAAGTTCATGATGGACAAGGCGAACTACGACGCCTGGGAGGTCTCCTCCAACGGCTACGTGTCGCCGCCGCTGCCGGCCTACAACGACAACCCGGTGTGGACGTCGGATCCGAAGATCACGCCGTATCGCGACTGCCTGAAGCGCTGCCGCGACAACGGCTTTGCCGGCGATCTCGGCTATGCCTCTGCCGCCGTGATGGGCGACTTCGTCGTCGTCGACATGTTCGCCGAGGCGGCGTCGGGCTCCGTGACGCCGAAGGCTGCAGCCGCACGCGCAGCCGAGCGCGCCAAGCGCTACTACCAGGTCTGATCAGCTCCAATCTACGCGGCGTCCGGTTCGCCGGACGCCGCGACTCTTCGTCAAGGGGAATCCGACATGGCAGTTATGGCCGAGTCCGCAGCCGCGCAGGTCAAGCGCAGCAGCCTGTGGACCAGAGCATTCGAGAGCCGGCATTTTCTCGGCGCGATGTTCATGGTGCCGGCGATCGCCATCCTCATCCTGTTTCTGGCTTACCCGCTGGCGCTGGGCTTCTGGCTCGGCATGACCGACACCAAGATCGGCGGCGCCGGGCGCTACATCGGCTTCCAGAATTTCGTCTCGCTGGCGAAGGACTCGGTGTTCTGGCTGTCGGTATTCAACACCATCTTCTACACGGTCGCCGCCAGCGCGGTGAAATTCGCCATCGGCCTCTATTTGGCGCTGCTGCTCAACGAGCGGCTGCCGTTCAAGTCGATGGTCCGCGCCATCGTCCTGTTGCCCTTCGTGGTGCCGACGGTGCTCTCTGCGATCGCGTTCTGGTGGATCTATGACAGCCAGTTCTCGATCATCTCCTGGGTGTTGATCAAGGCCGGCCTGATCACACGCTATATCGATTTCCTTGGCGATCCCTGGAATGCGCGCTGGTCGGTCGTCGCCGCCAATATCTGGCGCGGCGTTCCTTTCGTGGCGATCACGCTGCTGGCGGGACTTCAGACCATCTCGCCCTCGCTCTATGAGGCCGCCAATCTCGACGGCGCCACCAATCTGCAGCGCTTCCGCCACATCACGCTGCCGATGCTGTCGCCGATCATCGCGGTCGTGATGACGTTCTCGGTGCTGATGACCTTCACGGACTTCCAGCTCATCTACACCATCACGCGGGGCGGGCCGATCAACTCCACCCATCTGATGGCGACGCTGTCGTTCCAGCGCGCCATCACCGGCGGCAATCTGGGCGAGGGCGCGGCGATCTCGAACGCGATGATTCCGTTCCTGGTCGCGGCGATCCTGCTCAGCTTCTTTGGGCTTCAGCGTTCCCGCTGGCAGCAGGGCGGGAGGGACTGACCATGACCACGGCAGACGACCAAAGCGTCGGAATGGACTACCTCGAGAGCTTCCCGCGGAAGTTCTTCCGGGTCTACCTTCCGCTCGGCCTGATCATCTTCTTCCTGCTGTTCCCGTTCTACTGGATGGCGGTCGCGACGTTCAAGCCGGACGCGGAGATGTACGACTACGAAAAGTACAATCCGTTCTGGATCGTGCATCCGACGCTGGAGCACATCAAGAAGCTGTTCTTCGACACCGACTATCCGCTCTGGATGTGGAACACCGTGATCGTCTCGGTGTCCTCGACCTTCATCTCGCTGTTCGCCAGCGTCTGCGCCGCCTACGCGATCGAGCGCCTGCGCTACAAGGGCTCGCGCTATGTCGGCCTTGCGATCTTCCTCGGCTATCTCGTGCCGCCCTCGATCCTGTTCATTCCGCTGGCGGCGATCGTGTTTCAGCTCGGCCTGTTCGACGGCAATCTGGCGCTGATCCTGACCTATCCGACCTTCCTGATCCCGTTCTGCACCTGGCTTCTGATGGGCTATTTCCGCACCATCCCCTATGAGCTGGAGGAGTGTGCGCTGATCGACGGGGCGACGCGGCTGCAGATTCTGATGAAGATCACGCTGCCGCTATCGCTGCCGGGCGTGATCTCGGCGGGCATCTTCGCCTTCACGTTGTCCTGGAACGAGTTCATCTACGCGCTGACCTTCATCTCCTCGTCCGAGAACAAGACGATCCCCGTCGGCGCGATCACCGAGCTCGTCAATGGCGACGTCTACCACTGGGGCGCGCTGATGGCGGCGGCTCTGACCGGCTCGGTTCCCGTAGTTATCCTTTATTCCTTCTTCGTGGAGTACTATGTGTCGGCGATGACCGGCGCCGTGAAGGAATGATCGCGGGGCCTGCCTTGAGCGCGCGCCAGGACGAATCGCCGAAACCGGCGCGTTCCGGCCAATAAGAAGGAGTAGGCTCTTGCACATTCTGGTTCTGGGCGCCGCCGGCATGGTCGGCCGCAAACTCTGTGAACGGCTGCTGCGCGACGGCCGGCTCGGCAAGAGCGACATCACCAAGCTGACCATGCATGACGTGGTCGAGCCGAAGGCGCCGGAAAAAGCCGGCTTTGCCGTCGAGACCGTGTCGAGCGATTTCGCCGTGCCGGGTGCGGCCGAAAAGCTGATCGCCGGCCGTCCGGACGTGATCTTTCATCTCGCCGCGATCGTCTCGGGCGAAGCCGAGCTCGATTTCGACAAGGGCTACCGCATCAATCTCGACGGCACGCGGATGCTGCTCGATGCCGTCAGGCTCGGAGGCGGCGGCTACAAGCCGCGCGTGGTCTTCACGTCCTCGATCGCAGTGTTCGGCGCGCCGTTCCCCGATGCGATCGGCGACGAGTTCTTCCACACGCCGCTTCTGAGCTACGGTACGCAGAAGGCGATCGGCGAATTGCTGCTGGCCGACTATTCCCGCCGCGGCTTTCTCGACGGCATCGGCATCCGCCTGCCGACCATCTGCATTCGGCCCGGCCTGCCCAACAAGGCAGCATCGGGCTTCTTCTCCAACATCCTGCGCGAGCCGCTGGCCGGCAAGGAAGTGGTCCTTCCCGTATCCGAAGACGTCCGCCACTGGCATGCCACGCCGCGCTCCGCCGTCGGCTTCCTGCTGCATGCCGCCACCATGGACCTCGCAGCGGTGGGGCCGCGCCGCAACTTGACCATGCCGGGCCTGTCGGCGACGGTTGGCGAGCAGATCGCTGCGCTGAAACGCGTCGCCGGCGACAAGGTCGCCGCCCGCATCAAGCGGGAGCCCGATCCCTTCATCGTCGGCATCGTCGGCGGCTGGCCGCGCAACTTCAATGCAAAGCGGTCGCTCGAGCTCGGCTTCACCACCGCCGAGAAGACTTTCGACGACATCATCCGCATTCACATCGAAGACGAGCTCGGCGGCAATTTCGTCGCCTGATCTCTGACTGAGCGGGTAAAGTGATGGCGAGCGTTGCTTGCATCGGCGAATGCATGGTCGAGCTCCGGCAGGCCCAGGGTGGACAATCCGCCGGACATTCCAGCGGGCAGGGCGGGGGCCTCTACTCGCGTGGATTCGGCGGCGACACTCTCAACACGGCCGTGTACCTCGCGCGGCTCGAGGTCAAGGTCGACTATCTCACCGCGCTTGGCGACGATGCCCTGAGCGATGAGATGATCGCGGCCTGGACTGCGGAGGGCGTCGGCACGAGGCGCGTCGTGCGGCTGCCGGGCAAGCTGCCCGGCCTCTACATGATCCAGCTGGATGCGAAGGGCGAGCGCCAGTTCTTCCACTGGCGCGACAGTGCGGCGGCGCGCCAGCTGATGAACCTGCCGGAGACCGACGATCTCCTCAACTCGCTGATGAGCTACGACATCGTCTATCTCTCCGCGATCACGCTCTCGATCTACGACGCGGCCGGGCGCGAGCGCCTGTTCGCGGCGATCAAGCGCGCGCGCCTGCTCGGCACCCGCTTCGTGTTCGACACCAATTTCCGCGCGCGGGGATGGCCGGATCGCGACGTCGCGCGCGAGGTGTTTTCAGCCGCCTTCGCGGCTGCCGACATCGTGCTGACCTCGACCGAGGATCTGCTCGCCCTTTATCCCGGCGAGAGCCACGAGCAGTTGATGGCGCGCATCCCGAGCCCTGAGCTGGTGTTCCGGCTCGCCGATCCGGTCAGCCTGCTGCGTTTTCCCGGGGGACCCTACGAGGTTCGCGCCGAGCCCATGACCAAACCCGTGGTCGACACCACCGCGGCCGGCGACAGTTTTGCCGCGGCCTATATCGCGGCGCGGCTCGCCGGTTCCGACCCGGTCGAGGCCGCCCAGGCCGGGCACCGCCTCGCCAGCCTCGTGATCTGCTATGCCGGCGCCATCATTCCGGGTTATGCCATGCCGCCGAAGAAACGGCACCGGCCGGCGACGACGCGTCAGGCGACCAAGTGAAACGAAAGCCAAGATGACCACGACTGCCCAGCAGAACCACCTCGTCGCGCTGTTCAAGGCCGCGACCGTCATTCCCGTCCTCACCATCGAGCGTATCCAGGATGCTGTGCCGCTGGCGCGTGCGCTGGTTGCCGGCGGCGTCCGCACGCTGGAGGTGACCATGCGGACCCCCGTTGCGATCGAGGCGGCGAGGGCGATGATGGCTGAGGTGCCCGAGGCGGTGGTCGGCATCGGCACGATTCTCAATCCGGCGGACTTTACGCGTGTCGAGAAGCTCGGCGTTGCGTTCGGCATCAGCCCGGGCTTGACCCCGGACCTCTTGAAGGCCGCCACCCATAGCTCCTTGCCGTTTGCGCCGGGCATCGCCACGGCGTCCGAGCTGATGATGGCGCTGTCCTACGGCTTCGACGTCGCAAAATTTTTCCCGGCCGAGCAGGCCGGCGGCATCAAGGGGCTGCGCTCGCTGGGCGGGCCGTTCCCGAACGTGCGGTTCTGCCCGACCGGCGGGGTCGGCGAGGCCAATGCGGCGACCTGGCTCGCGGAGCCCAATGTGGTCGCGGTCGGCGGTTCCTGGCTGTGCCCGACGGCGGAGATCAGGGCCGGGAACTGGGCCGGCATAACTGCCATCTGCCAGCGCACCCTCCAGGCCCTTAAACCCGCGTGAAGTCTTGCCATCGCTGGGCTAAGACTTAGGTCAGCAAGAGACCGCCAGGGAGAATGACCATGACCGCCAGCATCGTCGGATGGGCGCATACGCCGTTCGGCAAGTTCGACACCGAGACTGTGGAAAGCCTTGTGGTGAAGGTCGCCAATGAGGCGCTGGCGGATGCCGGCATTTCGGCCGGCGATGTCGACGAGATCGTACTCGGCCATTTCAACGCCGGCTTCTCGCCGCAGGATTTTACCGCCTCGCTGGTGCTCCAGGCCGACCCGCAGCTGCGCTTCAAGCCAGCGACCCGGGTCGAGAACGCCTGCGCCACCGGCTCCGCCGCCGTCCATCAGGGCGTGCGCGCGATCGCGGCCGGCGCGGCCAGGATTGTCCTCGTTGTCGGCGTCGAACAGATGACGCGCACGCCGGGGCCGGAGATCGGCAAGAACCTGTTGAAGGCATCCTATCTGCCTGAGGACGGCGACACCGTCGGCGGCTTCGCCGGCGTGTTCGGCAAGATCGCCAGCTCCTATTTCCAGAAATACGGCGACCAGTCCGATGCACTGGCGCTGATCGCGGCCAAGAACCACAAGAACGGGGTTGCCAATCCCTTCGCCCAGATGCGCAAGGACTTTGGCTTCGAGTTCTGCCGCGCCGAGAGCGAGAAGAACCCCTACGTTGCCGGCCCCCTGAAGCGTACCGACTGCTCGCTGGTCTCGGACGGTGCCGCTGCCTTGGTGCTGGCCGACGCTGAAACCGCCAAGGGCATGAGCAAGTCGATCGGCTTCCGCGCCACCGCGCACGCCCAGGATTTTCTGCCGATGTCCAAGCGGGACATCCTCCAGTTCGAGGGCTGCACGGTCGCCTGGCAGCGCGCGCTGGAGAAGGCAGGTGTTGCGCTCACCGATCTCTCTTTCGTCGAGACCCATGACTGCTTCACCGTCGCCGAGCTGATCGAGTACGAGGCGATGGGCCTGACGCCGAGGGGGCAGGGTGCCCGCGCCATCAAGGAAGGCTGGACGCTCAAGGACGGCAAGCTGCCGGTCAATCCGTCCGGCGGCCTGAAGGCCAAGGGCCATCCGATCGGCGCCACCGGCGTCTCCATGCACGTGATGACCGCGATGCAGCTCGCCGGCCAAGCGCCCGAGGGCATGCAGCTCAAGAACGCAAAACTCGGTGGCATCTTCAACATGGGCGGTGCGGCGGTCGCCAACTACGTCTCCGTACTGGAGCCGCTGAAGTAAGCTCCGACCTTGTAGGGTGGGCAAAGGCGCGCAAGCGCCGTGCCCACCTTCTTATCTTGCGCTAGATCATGGTGGGCTCCCCCGGGGCTCTTAAAGCTCATGATCGATTTGCAGGGGATGCATCATGAGCAATGACTACGAAGATTCGCTGTCGATGGACGCACTCAACGATCGCATCGCGATTCTCGAGGACAATATCCGCCAGCTCATCGAGCAGGCCGCGGCCGCCTCCGGTGAGCAGAACGAGTCGCGGATCGCGGACCGCATCAACCAGCAGAATGAGGAGCTCGACCGTCTCCTCAAGGTGCGCGAATCCCGTCAGAAGAAATAGCAGACTTTCGCCGCCGGCGCATGCGGCCATACGCCGGCCGCCCTTGCGCACGCCCCGCCGCTGCCGTTAGCTGGACCGAAATCGCAGGGCTCATCTGAGCCCGCGCAATCGGGAGCGAACGATGGGGCCGCTGAAGGGCATCAAGGTCGTCGACATGACCACCGTGCTGATGGGTCCCTATGCGACCCAGATGCTCGGCGACTACGGCGCAGACGTCATCAAGGTGGAGTCTCTGGACGGCGACGTCACCCGCCTGATTGGTCCGATGCGGCACGCCGGCATGGGCCCGGTGTTCCTCAATACCAACCGCAGCAAGCGCTCGATCTGCCTCGACCTGAAGAAGCCCGCCGGCCGCGAGGCCGTGCTGCGCTTGCTGAAGGACGCCGACGTGCTCGTCTACAACGTTCGCCCGCAGGCGATGGCGCGGCTTCAACTGGACTATGACGTTGTTTGCAAGATCAATCCGCGGCTGGTCTATGCCGGCGTGTTCGGCTTCGGCCAGGACGGGCCGTATGCCGCAAAGCCCGCCTATGACGATCTGATTCAGGGCGCCACCGCGCTGCCGGCCTTGATGGCGCAGACCGGTGACGGCGTGCCGCGCTATGTGCCGAACGCGCTGGTCGATCGCATCGTCGGCCTGACCGCCGTCGGCGCGATCTGCGCCAGCCTCGTCCACCGCGACCGCACCGGGCAAGGCCAGCGCGTCGACATCCCGATGTTCGAGACCATGGCTGGTTTCGTCATGGGCGACCACATGGGCGGATTGACCTACGAGCCGCCGCTCGACAAGGGCGGCTATGCCCGCCACCTCTCACGCGACCGCAGGCCCTACAAGACCTCGGACGGCTATCTCAGCGTCATCGTCTACAACGACAAGCAGTGGGAGAATTTCTTCAAGGCGACGGGACGCGACGACCTGCGCGCCGACGCGATGTTCGCGACATTCGCCGGCCGCGCCGCCAATATCGACGTCGTCTATGCCGAGCTCGCGCGCATCTTCGAGACGCGTTCCACGGCGGAATGGATCGACCTGCTGACCAGGGCGGACGTGCCTGTGATGCCGATGCACGACCTCGCGTCGATGCTGCACGACGAGCATCTGGAGGCGACCAACTTTTTTCCGGTGGTGAACCATCCAACCGAAGGGCCGATCCGGAGTATGAGAGTGACGGCGACCTGGTCCGAGACCGAGGCCGAACCGGTGCGGCTTGCGCCGCAGCTCAACGAACACGGCGCGGAAATCCTGCGTGAGATCGGCTATTCCGCCGAAGAGATCGACGCCATGGTCCGCGATGGCGTTACCCGTTCGCCGCCCCGGAATGACGATGCACAGGTGCGTCCGTGAGCTTCATCACCGGCGTCGGCCTCACGCCTTTCGGCAAGCACGAAGGTTCGTCCTCGCTCGACCTGATGAGCAGGGCCGCGCAAACCGCGCTCGACGATGCCGGGCTCAACCGCGCCGACGTCGACGGCATCCTCTGCGGCTACTCCACCGTGTCGCCGCACATCATGCTGGCGACCGTCTTTGCCGAGCATTTTGGCATCCGCCCCAGTTACGCCCACGCCGTCCAAGTCGGCGGCGCGACCGGGCTCGCGATGACCATGCTCGCCCATCATCTCGTCGAAGCGGGCGTCGCCCGCAATGTGCTCGTCGTCGCCGGCGAGAACCGCCTCACCGGGCAGAGCCGCGATGCCTCGATCCAGGCGTTGGCGCAGGTCGGCCATCCCGACTACGAGGTGCCGCTCGGCCCGACCATTCCCGCCTATTACGGCCTGGTCGCTAACAGATACATGCACGAATACGGCGTGACCGAAGAAGACCTCGCCGAATTCGCGGTGCTGATGCGCGCCCACGCCTGCAATCATCCCGGTGCGCAATTCCAAGATCCCATCGAGGTCGCCGACGTCATGGCCTCGAAGCCGGTCGCGATGCCGCTCAAGCTGCTCGATTGCTGCCCGGTGTCCGACGGCGGCGCCGCCTTCGTCGTCAGCCGCGAGCGGACCGGAGAGGCCGGCGTGCGCATTCGCGGCTGTGCCCAGGCTCATACCCATCAGCACGTCACTGCAGCGCCCGCCCTGAGTGAGCTCGGCGCCGAGATCTCCGTCGCCCGCGCCAAGGAGGCCACCGGCCTCGCGATTTCCGACGTGCGCTACGCCGCGATCTACGACAGCTTTACGATCACGCTCGCGATGCTGCTGGAAGACCTCGGCCTTGCTGGCCGGGGCGAGGCAGCCGCGCGCGTGCGCGCCGGCCATTTCAGCCGTGACGGCGCGATGCCGCTGAACACCCATGGCGGCCTGCTCAGCTACGGTCATTGCGGCGTCGGTGGCGCCATGGCGCATCTTGTCGAAACGCATCTGCAGATGACGGGGCGGGCGGCGAATCGTCAGGTGCGCGACGCCTCGATCGCGCTGCTGCACGGCGACGGCGGCGTGCTGTCGTCTCACGTGACCATGTTCCTGGAGCGGGTGCGATGAGCGAGCGTCTGGGCGACTGGACCAATGGCGAACACGCCGTCACCTATCAGACCTGCAGCGCATGCGGCCATGTGCAGTATTTTCGACGCGCCTTCTGCATGGCCTGCGGCGCGTCCGATCCGCGCGAGCAACGCGCCAGCGGCAAAGGCAGGGTCTACGCGGCCTCGCTGGTCTGCCGCGCCGCGACGCCTGAGACGCGGTCCCACGTGCCCTACAACATCCTGCTGGTCGATTGCGCCGAGGGTTTTCGCATGATGGCGCATGGTGAGAATAATCTCGCCATCGGCGATGAGGTCAGTGCGAGCTTCAAACTGTTCGCTGGGAAGATTGTGCCGTTTTTCACGAAGAGATCATAGTGGGATTCGTCATTCGGGGGCGGTCCTGAGAGACCGAGCCTGGAACGGGAATTCTGGGCCTGGCCTGTGCGAGGGCCACCCCGGAATGACGAAAGCTCTCACCCGACTCTTAACTAGCGCCCGTAGAACAAGATGCTGGCGATGACGAGCATCGCCATCACCGCCAGCATATGCGCGAACGCTTCCGAGGCCGCCCCCTTGGTGGCTTCCTTCATGCCATTTTCTCCCTAGACTTGGGCGTGACTCATCGATGCGCGGTTAGCGCCCGACGGCCAATTGTTTTTACTCGGAACACCCCTTGCGAGTATCCGCCGCGATCAAGTCCCCACGCGGCGAATATCGACTGTGCCAAGGTCGTTCAGCAATGCGGCGGCATTTTGACTCGATGTTGTTGCTCCTGCGGACGCGCAAGAATACAGTTTCGTGGAACTATCGCCGCTAACGACAAAAAACATCAAAGGCTTAGGGAAAACTTCAGGAAAATCATGGCCCGCATCAACTACAGCGACCCGTCCAAGGCATCCGACCGCACCCGCGAAATCCTCGACAAGAACCGTAATGCCAATATCTTCCGGATGATGTCGCATTCGCCGAGCTATTTCGAGCAGTACTGCCGGCTCGGCGGCGCCATCCGCCACAAGGGCGAGCTCGATCCGATCGTGCGCGAGCTCGCGATCACCCGCACCGGCATCCTGTGCGAGGCGCCGTATGAGATCGTCGCGCACAAGCGCATCGGCAAGAATGTCGGCGTCACCGATGAGCAGAATGAGGCGCTCGAGAACTGGCAGGCCGCGAGCTGTTTCGACGAGACGCAACGCGCCGCACTCGCCTTCACCGACGAGATCGTCAAGCTGAACAAGCCGACCGATGCGACCTTCAAGGCGATCTCATCGAAACTGACGCCGGCCGCGCTCGTCGAGCTGCAGCTCTCTGTCGGCTTCTACATCATGACGTCGAAATTTCTGGAGACCTTTGAGATCGACCTTCAGCCGGTCACCGAAGTGGTAGGCTGATCGAGGCATTGCTGTGAGGGATGCTCATGACGATCGATGAATATGCCGCCTGGGCTGCAACGATTGCGAAAGTCGATGAGCGTCCGTCCAACGAACGGCTGGCCTATCTGGGCCTCGGACTCGCCGGGGAATCCGGCGAGGTGGCCGAGCACATCAAGAAGCTGCTCCGCGATGACTGGCTCGACCAGGCTGGCCTCGTCGATGAACTGGGCGATGTCATCTACTACTGGGCCTGCCTGTGCGTGGCCACCGGCCAGCAGCCATCCGATCTGCTCAAGACCAGCGCCGCCAAGATCAAGCGGCGGATCAGCGAGGCGGCGAGCCGCTAGGCCGCTCAGGTCGAGCTCAAGATATCCACCCTGGCGTTGGCGACGATCAGGCGGTCGGCGAGAAGCTGCGCAAGATTGCGCATGATGCGTTCGCTGGCGTGCGGGTGCTGCCTGCGGAAGCGCTCGAACGCTTTCAGGGGCGCCTCGAACGCGGTCGCAGCCATATCCGCGAACACGTCGGCGGATCGAGTGGTCTCGATCAGCGCCATTTCGCCGAAGGCCATGCCGGCGGTGAGCGTCGCCAGCCGCACTCCGTCGGGCAGGGTGACATGCACCGCGCCGCTGCGCAGGAAGAATAGGGCATCGGCGGGATCGCCGGTGGTGAGGATCTTTGTCCCGGCTTGATAGGTCCGGATCGTGCAGATCGCGGCGAGGTCGGTCAGCTCTTCCTCGCTCATGCCGGCCAGCAGCGGCTGTTCGGCAAGCTCGGTGGTCTCATGGAAGTCGATCGAACCGCCATAGCGGTAGACGATCTGGTCTTCGGCCCATTCGATTGCGGTGTCGAGCAGGTAGAAATCGCGGACGTTCTTGAGCTCCGCGGTCCATTCCCGCAGGCTGTCCCATTCCTTGGAGGCGCGCCTGACGCCTGACAGGACGACGGTCACATTCAGCGCCGCCAGCTCCTCGAATGCTTCGGCCACCAGCCGCGCCCCGGCGCGCGTGGTGGAGGTGACGCGGTGGAGATCGAAGATCACGAATTGCGGCCGCGGCCGGCCCGCAAGCCGGCGCGAGACATAGTCGACCGCCGACAGGGACAGCGTGCCGACCAGCTCGATGATCCTCACCTCCTGCTCGTGGGCCGCGAGAATATCGCGCTCCTGCGGGCGGCGCACGCGCCGCGACGGGCTCTTGCCGATGTCATAATCGGCGATGACGGCGTTGCGAGCATCGTCGCTGCGGTTGAGCATATGCAAGTCGTAATGCGAGGACAGCGCCTCGCAGACCTTGATGCCGCGCACGCTGTTGCCGTGCTTGTCGAGCCTTGGCGAATAGCTGCCGAGCCCAAGGCGGGCGGGGAGGGCAGCGAGAATTCCGCCGCCGACACCGCTCTTGGCGGGGATGCCGATCCGGTAGATCCATTCGCCGGCATAGTCGTACATGCCCGACGATGTCATCACCGACAGCGTGCGCGAGATCGCGTAAGCGCTCAGCACCTGCTCGCCCGTGACCGGGTTGAGACCGCGGTTGGCGAGCGTTGCCGCCATCACCGCGATGTCGCGCGCGGTGACCAGCACCGCGCATTGCCGGAAATAGACGTCGAGCACGGCAGCGACATTGTCCGAGATCACCGCATTGGTCTTGAGGAGATAGCCGATGGCACGGTTGCGGTCGCCGGTCTGGCTTTCGGAAGCGTAGACGGCCTCGTCGACGGCGAGATCGCGGCCGGCAAAACGACTGAGCGCGAGGCGAATTTGCTCGAAGGCATCCGGACCCTTGCTGTCGTGGATCAGCCCGGTGCAGGCGATCGCGCCGGCATTGACCATCGGGTTGAACGGATGGTTCTCCGAGTTGAGACGGATCGAGTTGAAGGGATCGCCTGAAGGTTCGACGCCGATCGCGCTCTCGACCCTGTTTGCGCCGAGCAGGTCCAGCGCCAGTGCGAACACGAATGGCTTGGACATCGACTGGATGGTGAAGGGCACTCTGGAGTCGCCGACCTCGTAGACATGACCGTCCAGGGTCGCGAGGCTGATGCCGAAACAGGCAGGATCGGCCTTGCCGAGTTCGGGAATGTAGTCGGCGACCGCGCCCGAGCTCTCCGCCGAGAATTCGTTGAGGCAATTGTCCAGAAACCGCAGCAAAGGCGGCTTCGAACGGGTCCAGGCGGTAGCGAGAGGCGAAAGCGGTTTCATCGCCTCTCTTTGTGCAACGCAATCAGGGCACGCGCAACCCGTCCGGCACCATGGTCTGCCGCCGGACCAGCAGCAGGGCAAGCAAAACCGTGGGGACGAGGATGGCGAGGCCGAGCAGCGTCACCTGCATCTGCGAGAGCGGCATGATGCCGCCGCCGGGGGTGGCCACCACGAACCCGCCGATCACCAGCAGCACGCGGATCGGCCATTCCAGCGCGCCGGCGCCGCGGAGATCGCCGACGAAGGGCTGGTAGCCCTGGATGCCGCCGCAGATGAAGAGCGTGCCGAACGCCGCAAGCGCCATCAGCCCGAGACCGGCGAGATAGGGGCTCGGTCCCTGCAGCACCAGCGCCGGATTGAGCACGAAGAAGAACGGGATGAAATAGATGATGCTGCCGACCCACATCGATTCCCAGCCCGTCTTCATCGCCGGCGAGCCGGCAATGCCTGCGGCCGCGAACGAGGCGATCGCGACCGGCGGGGTGATCGAGGACAGCATGCCCCAGTAGAAGATGAACATGTGCACAGCCATCCTGTTCAGCCCGAGCTTCTCCAGCGCGGGTGCGACCAGGATGGCGAGGAAGATGTAGCAGGCCGTCGTGGTCAGCCCGAGCCCAAGGATCAGGCTGGTGAGGGCGCACATGCCGAGCAGGAGGAACGGATTGTCGCCGGCGATGCGCAGCAGGTCGTTGGCGAGGCTCGAGACCACGCCGGTCATCGAGAAGGCGCCGATCAGCAGGCCGCAGCCGGCGAGAATGCCGACGAGCTCGACGAAGGTGCGGCCGTTGACCTCGAGGAATTTGCCGATGGTCGCGACAGTCCAGCGCGTGTCCTTCGAGAACAGCTGGTTGAGGACTAGAAGCAGGGCGGTGGCGTAGAATGGCGCATGGCTCTCGCGCTTGAAGTAGAGCAGCATCACGATCAGCAGCGCGATCACGAAGACGTAGTACCAGCCGTCCTTGATTGTATCCATGACCCGCGGCAGCTCCGCGCGCGGAATGCCCTTCAGCCCGTGTCGTGCGGCGTAGGAATCGACCTGCATGAACAGGCCGATGTAATAGAGCACCGCCGGAATGATCGCCGCGATCGCGACATCGGCGTAGCTGACATTGAGGAATTGCGCGATCACGAAGGCGGTCGCGCCCATCACCGGCGGCGCCAGCACCGCGCCGGTCGAGGCACAGGCCTCGATCGCGCCGGCATAGGACGCGCGAAAGCCGCTCTTCTTCATCACCGGAATGGTCATGGTGCCGGCGGTGAGCACGTTGGAGATGATCGAGCCCGACATCATGCCGAGCAGCCCGCTGGCGAAGATGCAGACCTTCGCCGCGCCGCCGCGGAAGGTGCCGCACAGTGCGAAGGCGAGATTGATGAAGAACTTTCCGGCACCGGTCATCATCAACGCGGTGCCGAATACCAGGAAGCCGATTACGGTGTCGGCAAACGCCTGGATGGGAATGCCGAGCAGGCTCTCGCCCGACAGCACGTGATAGGCGGTCGCCTGCTCCAGCGTCGACTGCGTGCCGCGGAACGGACCTAACCAGCTGGATTCCGCGAACAGCGGATAGACGGTGAAGGGAAGCACGCTCAGAAGCAGGCTCCAGCCGCCGGTCCGGCGCAGCGCCTCCATCAGCATCACCCACATCACGAGACCCGCGGCGGTCACGCTGTTCGGCGCGCCGCCGAATTCCCAGCCGGCCTCCGCGGCCTTGCGGACGTTCGACATCAACACGAGCGCCGCGGCAAAAGTCACGACAAAGCAGAGAAGGTCATACCAGGGAATGCGGTCAAGCGGCGCGCGCGGGGTCCCCGGGAAGATCAGGAACGTGAACGGCAGCATCAGGGCGATCAGGAGATAGAAGTACTCCGTGTTGAGCTGGGTGTAGCCGACGAAGAAGCGCAGCGAGAATTGCTGGTTGATGCAGAGCAGGATGGTCGCTGCGGTCGCGACGACGAGCGTCCAGCGCCAGGCCCCGCGCAAGCTTCGCACGCGCGTGACCTCCGCCTCCTGCATGTTGCCGGCCGCGCCATGCGGATCGTCGAACACGATCCGCTTGGCCTCGTCCTGCGGGGCGGTGGAGACTGAAGCAGACGACATGATCGACCCCGCGCGTGGGCAATTACCGCTGAGAACTAATCCTCGAACCCGTTCGGCATGTCGGCCTTCGCAAGCGCCGCGGCACGCGCCTTCATCCAGCCGTCGAGGAACGCCTTGTCATCCGCGGGCGGATTGGATTTTCCGTAATCGGTCCACGCGGCGCCAAGCACCTCTTGCCGCTTGATCAGCTTGTTGTTGTGCGCCTCCTGCGCGTCGCTCCATTGCCCGGCTTCCTTCAGCGCCTTCACCGCGCCGGGGTGCACCGGCACCACCCAGTTCTTGGTCTGGCGATCGGCCGCAAGCCCGCCCGCGCCGGGCGCGGAGTCCTTGTAGGAATCGTAGTTCACGATCATCGCCTTGGTGATCGCATAGACCTGGTCGGCCGGCTGCGAGGCGTAGGCAACGAAGATCGGGTAGGGGTAGTTGCCGAGCTCGATTGGCTTGTCCGGCGAGATGCCGGCGCCGCAGGTCGCGGTCTGCGGGAAAAAGAACGAGCCGACCTTCTGCATCCGCGCCCAGCCTTCCTTGTCCTTGGCGGGCAGCGGCGGCCAGATCAGGCCGCGCGGCGAGGTCTCGGCTTCCTTGGCGGGGCCGGTGATGGTAGTGCCGAACGCCGCGTCGGTGTCGTTGTTGATCAGGCCCTTCCACATCGCGCCGTAGCTTGCGAACTCGACGACCTTGACGTCCTTCTGAGTCAGGCCGGCGAAGGCGAGCACCGCGAGCGAGTTCTGGTTCAGCGCCGGCGAGCCGACGACGAATCCGACACGCTTTCCCTTGAGGTCCTTGAGCTCCTTCACGCCTGTATCCGCAGCCACGCCGAGCGTGCCGCAATTGCAGTCGACGGATGAGAGCAGGATCTGGAGCGGTTGCGGGCCCCATTCCCTGGAGCCGAATTCGAACACGCCTTCCTGCGCGAAATAGGTACCCGATCCCATCGCCGCGGAGACCGCACGCTTGGCGCGCAGCGGCGCGAGACGCGCGACGTCGTTGCCCGCGGGGAGCACGCGCACGTCGCTCGAGTATTTGTCCTTCATCATCTTGCCGACGCCGACCGCGATGTTGAAGCCGGCGGTGCCGGTGTCATAGGCGGTGAACGTCAATGTCGCCGGCAGCTTGATGTCTTCGGCGGACGCATAGCGTGTAGACGCAAAAGAAATGCCCGCCACCAAGGCAGGCGCGAGCATGATCAGCCCACGAAGCATGTTTCCCTCCAATGATCCTCGCGTTTGCCGCGACGATTTTCTTTCTTTGTTTGAAACAGGTTTTGTTTGAAACGGATCATGTCATCGCCATCAAGCGATGGCAACGCCGTACCGCGAACCCAGCAACGTGGCTGACAGATTGTCGCGGAAACGACGGGATAATGCAGTCAGTTCACGACGATCGCGATCGCCTGTCCCTCGGCAACGACGTCGTCGAGCTTCACTAGAAGTGACGTGATCTCGCCGCTCACAGGAGAAAGCACAGGGATCTCCATCTTCATCGCTTCGACCACCACAATCTCATCACCATCTACAACGGTTCCTCCAACTTGCACGGGAGTTGCGCAGACGCGGCCGGCGATTTCGGTGACGATCTTAATTTCTGGCATGCCATCGCCTTTTTGTTGTGGTCGCAAAATGCCTGAGGTAGTTTCTTCTGCAAGCGGAATTTAATTCCGCACAGCGGAACAAGCGGTAGGGAACATGGGACGACGTTCGGAGCGGTTGAGTAGGCAAGGTGCGCTCGCTGGCGAAGCCGGTGAGGGTGATGTCATCCAGGTGGTGTCGCGCGCGTTCGACGTGTTGCGATGCTTCGAGGGCCACGATAGCAGGCTCGGCAATCTCGAGATTTCAAATCGCTGCGGCCTGCCGCGCTCGACGGTATCGCGGCTGACGCACACGCTGACCCGAATGGGTCAGCTGGTCTATCTGCCGCGCGATCAGAAGTATCGCATCGGGCCGAGCGCGGTGGCGATGAGCGCCTCGATGATGAAGGGCGCGCAGCTGCGCAGCATGATCCGCCAGCGGCTCCAGGAAGTCGCCGAGCAATTGCCGGGCACGGTCGGCTTCGTGGTCCCCGATCGTTTCCATCTGGTCTATCTCCAGTTCGCGCGCTCGGCCTCGGCACTCGGCCTGCACGAGGGCACCGGCAGCCGCATCTCGATGGCCTCGACCGCTGCGGGCGCAGCCTACACCGCGGCATTGGCGCCCGAGATCGGCGATGCCTTCATCGCGGACATGGAGCGGGAAGCTCCCGAGGCGGCGAAGATCCTGCGGCCCCGCATCGAGGCCAACCGGCAGTCGCTGCATGAGCGCGGCTATGTCGTGGCCTGCGGCCTGTGGAGCCCGCATATCAACGGGCTCGCGGTGCCGATCTGGTCGCCGCAGTACCAGACCTTCGTCGTCATCACGATCGGTCTTCTGTCGTCGATGTATGACGAGCAGCGCCTGCATGCCGAAGTCGCGCCGCTGATGCTCGCGCTTGGTCGTTCGCTCGGCAGCCTGATGGAGGGCGCGGAAGGCGACGTCTTCAACAATCGCATCTCGCGCAAACCGGTCGCAATGGCCGTGCACAACAATAGCAAGCCGATCAATTCGGAGGGAGTGAATGAACTGGAAGCCGGAACTCGACGAGCTCGCCCGGCGCGAAGCCTTCGCGCGGGAGATGGGCGGCGTTGACAAGGTCAAGCGTCAGCATGACCAGGGCCGACTGACTGTTCGGGAACGTATCGACAGACTGACCGACAAAGGCAGCTTTCACGAGATCGGCGCCGTCTCCGGCGTCGGCGAATACGATTCCAGCGGCGAGTTGCAGAAATTGACGCCGGCGAACTGCGTGTTCGGCCGCGCGCGCGTCGAAGGCCGCACCGTCGTCGTGGTCGGCGACGATTTCACCGTGCGCGGCGGCTCGGCGGACGCGTCCATCTCCGCAAAACCGCTGATGGCGGAGGAGATGGCGCATGATCTCCGCCTGCCCATCGTCCGCATCATCGAAGGCTCGGGCGGTGGCGGCTCGGTCAAGACCATCGAGACCAAGGGCGCGGCGAACCTTCCGGGCGGTATCGGCGGCACTCGCTGGTATCGCTTCACCACGGAGAATTTGTCGCGCGTGCCCGTGGTCGCGCTCGGCCTCGGCTCGGTCGCAGGGCTCGGTGCCGCGCGTCTTGCCGCCAGCCACTATTCCATCATGACCCGGAAGTCCGCGATGTTCGTCGCAGGCCCGCCGGTGGTGAAGGCGCTGGGGCAGGACCTCTCGAAGGAAGAGCTCGGAGGCGCCGACATCCAGACCCGCGCCGGCGCGGTCGATCATGCCGTCGACACCGAGGAGGAGGCCTTTGCCTGCGCGCGGCGATTCCTGTCCTATCTGCCGTCGTCGGTTGACGGGCTGCCGCCGACCTTGCCCTGCACCGACAATCCGGAGCGCACCGAAGAGGCGCTGATGAGCGCGGTGCCACGCAACCGCAAGCAGGTCTACAAGATACGGCCGATCGTCGAACAGGTCGTGGACAAGGGTTCGTTCTTCGAGGTCGCCAAGAATTTCGGCAAGCCGATCATTGTCGGCCTCGCGCGGCTCGAGGGCAGGGCGGTGATGGTGCTTGCCAGCGACAGCTTTCACTATGGCGGCTCCTGGACCGCGGATGCCTGCCAGAAGGTGGTCCGCTGGGTCGACTTCGCCGAGACCTTCCATTTGCCGATCGTCTATCTGATGGACTGCCCCGGCTTCATGATCGGCCTTGATGCGGAGAAGGCGGGCACCATCCGCCATGGCGTTCGCGCCATGGCCGCGGTCAACCAGACGACGGTGCCCTGGTGCACGGTGATCCTGCGCAACGCCTTCGGCGTCGCTGGCGTGGTGCATCAGCCCGCCGACCGCTTCTCGATCCGCTACGCCTGGCCGTCGGCCTATTGGGGCTCGCTCCCGCTCGAAGGCGGCATCGAAGCCGCTTACCGCGCGGACATCGACGCGGCCGAGGACAAGGCGGAGAAACTGAAAGAGATCGAGGGCCGCCTCAACAAGTTGCGCTCGCCCTTCCGGTCCGCCGAAAAATTCTGGGTCGAGGAGATCATCGATCCCGGAAAGACGCGCTCGCTGCTGTGCGAGTTCGCGCGGCTGGCGGAGCCGCTGCGAAAGGTAGGGCCGCCGGGGAATTTCTCGATCAGGCCCTAGGGTCAGCCTGCCCTCAGCCCGATACAATCGGGCAAAATTGATCTAGCGCAAAGCCTCGCGCCCCATTGTCTGCAAGCCTCTCGCCGATAACAAGGGGAGGAACGCCATGACAAACGCGGGAAACGCGCTGCTTTGGACAGCCATCTATTTCGGTCTGTCGTTCGCTGCGATTTTTGCCGTTTGGTTCGCCGAGCGATTGCGGGCGAGTTTAACGAGCAAGCGGTAAAGCCCGCGAGCATCGCGACCAGGCCATAGGCAAAGCCATCGAGGGCTGTGCTCGCGCTTTGTCGCGGCAGCGATGACGTGACCTCAAAACAATAACGCGCTACGCTTCCCGGGCAAGAACAAGAGGAAGCGCTAATCGTGTATGACTTCATTATCGTGGGCGGCGGCTCGGCGGGGTCCGTGCTGGCCCACCGGCTCTCCGCGAAGAGCGCCAACAAGGTCCTGCTCTGCGAGGCCGGACAGGACACACCACCCGGAGACGAGCCGGCCGAGATCAGGGACAGCTATCCGGGGACGGCCTATTTCGATCCGCGCTTCCACTGGACCGAGCTCAAGGTCACGACCCAGATCGTCAGCCACAACAATCCGAACGAAGGACGTCCGCCGTTACGCAAATACGAGCAGGCACGCGTGCTTGGCGGCGGCTCCTCGATCAATGGCCAGATGGCCAACCGCGGCGCGCCGACCGACTACGACGAATGGGACGCACGCGGCGCTGCGGGGTGGAGCTGGAACGATGTGCTGCCCTTCTTCAGGAAGGTCGAGCGCGACCTCGATTTCGACGGGCCCTACCACGGCAAGGACGGCCGCATCCCGGTCCGCCGAATCCCCAGGGAGCACTGGACCCGGCATTCGCAGGCGTTCGCGCAAGCCTTCCAGCAGGCCGGACATCAGTTCGTAGCCGACCAGAATGGCGAGTTCGTCGACGGGTTCTTCCCGGTGACCCACTCGAACCAGGCCGAGCAACGCGTCTCGGCTGCCATGGGCTATCTTGATCGCGACACGCGCAAGCGCGCCAACCTGACGATCTCCACCAACACGCAAGTCAGGGAATTGCTGTTCGAAGGCACCCGGTGCGTCGGCGTGAAGGCTGTGGTCGAGGGGCGGGAGCAGGAATTCCGCGCCCGCGAGATCATCCTCTCCAGCGGCGCGATCCATTCGCCGGCGCATCTGTTGCGCGCCGGCATCGGGCCGGTCGGTCACCTCAAGGATATGGGCATTCCCGTGCTGATGGGACTGCAGGGCGTCGGCCAGCGCCTGATGGATCATCCCTCGATCTCGCTGTCGTCCTTTGTCCGCCGCGGCGCGCGGATGAACGAGCACACCAGGCGCCACATGCAGCTTGGCCTGCGTTACTCGTCCGGGCTCGAGGGCGTACCGAAAGGCGATATGTTCGTCGTCCTGCTCAGCAAATCGGCCTGGCACGCCGTCGGTGAGCAGATCGGATCGCTGCTGACATTCGTCAACAAGACCTATTCCGAGACCGGACAGGTCAAGCTTGCCTCGCGTGATCCGGCAGCCGAGCCGATCGTCGAGTTCAACCTGTTGTCCGACCGGCGCGACCTCGATCGCCTGATGAGCGGTTTCCGCAAGATGGCGGCGGTGCAGATGAGTGACGTCGTCAGGGCCGTGACGGACAAGCCGTTCCCGGCCTCCTATACCGACCGCGTGCGCAAGATCGGCGTGGTCAACACCAAGAATCGGATTCTGACCAAGATCGCCGCGGCCCTGATGGACGGGCCGGCAGTGCTGCGCCACTACATGATCGACAATTTCGTGGTCGAGGGCTTCACCTTCGACGACGTCATCAACGATGACGAGGCGCTGGAAGCCTTCGTGCGCAAGGCCACCATCGGCGTGTGGCACGCCTCGTGCTCGTGCCGCATGGGCCGGGCCGACGATCCGATGGCGGTGGTCGATCCAGAGGGGCGCGTCAAGGGCGTGCAGGGCCTGCGCGTCGTCGATGCCTCGATCTTCCCGGTGGTGCCCTGCGCCAACACCAATTTTCCGGTCCTGATGTCGGCGGAGAAGATCGCGGCCGCGATGGTGCAGTGAGCTCGCGCGGCCCTTCGGGCCGGCGAACCGCATTGTCGACGCTGACCGTCTAGGACCGCCAGTCAGACCGCAAAAGCTAAAGCGGGCGCCCGGAACGGTTCCGCGGCAGGCGGTCTGGCGGACATGCGTCCGGGGGCGGAACTTGGAACCCGGCTTAGGCGTTCTTTGCCAGATTTCGCCTTACGGCTGGGACCGGGCCGCTGACCGCGCGTCCCATCTCGGGCCGGCCGGAGCGCACTGTCGGCGATGGAGCTTCACGGGGGTTCAATGACCAATTCATCAAGCCGGGCGCAAACCAGCGACCCCGGAGAGTTGCCCAGGATTTCGACCGGCAGTGACGGCCTCGACGATATCCTGTACGGCGGGCTCGATCCCAATCGCATGTACCTCTACGAGGGTCGGCCCGGCTCGGGCAAGACCACGATGGCGCTTCAATTCCTTCTCGAGGGCGCGCGCTGCGGTGAACGCGTGCTCTATATCTCCCTGTCGGAAACGAAGCGTGAGCTGACGCTGGTTGCACAGCGGCATGGCTGGTCGCTGCACGGCGTCGACATCTTCGAACTGGTGCCGCCGGAGACGACGCTCGATCCGGAGCGCGAGCTCACCGTCTTCCACCCCGCCGAAATGGAGCTGAGCGAAACCACCGGCCTGATATTCAAGGAGGTCGAACGGATCAATCCCGCACGCGTGGTGCTGGACAGCCTGTCCGAGCTGCGCCTCCTTGCGCAGAACCCGCTGCGGTACCGGCGCCAGGTTCTGGCCCTGAAGCACTTTTTCACCAACCGCAATTGCACGGTCATCCTCCTCGACGATCTCTCATCGTCCCAGGACGATCTGCAACTCCATTCGATCGCGCATGGCGTCGTGATGCTCGAACAGCTCGCCATTGATTATGGAGCGGAGCGCCGGCGGCTTCGCGTGATCAAGATGCGCGGCATTCGATTTCGCGGCGGCTTCCACGATTTCACGATCGAAGCGGGAGGGGTGCGGATATTCCCCCGTCTGGTGGCGGCGGAACATCACACCTCGTTTATCGGTGAGTTGACGCCCAGCGGCAATGCGCAACTCGACCAGCTTCTGGGAGGAGGGCTCGAGCGCGGCACCAGTGCGCTGCTTTTGGGCGCCGCCGGTGTCGGCAAGTCTTCTCTCGCGCTGACCTACGCGATCGCGGCGGCAGATCGCGGTGAGCATACGGTGTTCTTTGCCTTCGATGAAGGTCGCGGTACGGTGGAGGCCCGGGCTCGAACGCTGGGCCTGCCCCTTGAAAGCCATCTGCAATCGGGACTCATCCGATTTAAACAGATCGATCCCGCCGAGATGTCCCCCGGCGAATTCGCCGCCAATGTGCGCAACAGCGTCGAAAAGGATAACGCGCGAATTGTTATCATCGACAGTCTGAACGGCTACCTCAACGCAATGCCGGACGAGCGATTTCTCATCCTCCAGATGCATGAGCTCCTGAGCTATCTCGGACAGAAAGGCGTGCTGACCGTCCTCATCCTCGCTCAGCATGGGCTGGTCGGTCCGATGGAAACGGCTCTCGATATCAGCTATTTGAGCGATGCCGTGCTGATGCTGCGCTATTTCGAAGTCGGCGGAACGGTGCGGCGTGCCCTCTCGGTCGTGAAGAAGCGCAGCGGCAATCATGAAAATTCCATCCGCGAGTTTCGTCTTGGCAGTGCCGGCATTACGGTCGGTCCTCCGCTGACCGGATTCAGCGGCATCTTTTCCGGGAATCCGCGTTACTCGGGCACGGAGATGCCGGAAGGGCTGCCGGAATGAGCGCCGACCGCGATCATTGCGTCCTGGTGTTTGCTCCGATCGGCCGCGATGGACCGGCATCGGTCGAGCTTTTCCGTAATTCGAATCTCCTGGCAATCAATTGTCGTGGTCTGCCTGAACTGGTCAGCGAGATGTCGGCCGGCGTGGGCGCGGTCCTTCTCGCTGAGGAGGGCTTGTTCGGGAAGGATACCCAACCGCTGGCACATTGGATCGAGCGGCAGCCGCCCTGGTCCGACCTGCCCTTTGTCATTCTCACCAGCCACCGCGAGCAGCCGGCGGTGGTTGCCTGGCGCCGCAGCATCGTCGAGACACTCCGCAACGTTTCGCTGCTCGAGCGCCCGGTTCAGCCGATCACGCTGACGAGCGCAATTCAATCCGCAATGCGGGCCCGCCGGCGGCAATATGAAATTCGGACCTTGCTGCAGGCGCGCGAGCGGACGGCCCAGGAGCTCGAGAAGCTCGTGGTCGAGCGCACCCGCGCGCTCGAGGAGGCCAACAAGCATCTGCGGGCCGAAATGGAAGAGCGTGCCCGCGTCGAGGAGACCCTTCGTCAGGCCCAGAAGATCGAAGCCATCGGGCAATTGACCGGGGGAGTAGCTCACGACTTCAATAATCTGCTGATGGTGATCTCCGGTGGATTGGACATGCTCGATCGGCAGACGGATCCTGATCGGCGGCGTCGTCTATTGGAAGGAATGGTTCAGGCGGCGCAGCGTGGTGCCGGCCTGACCAGGCAGCTTCTGGCTTTTTCACGGCGGCAGAAGCTCCGGCCCGAGGCTGTCGACATCCCAGCGCAAATCGGCGGCATGCGCGAATTGCTCGATCGGAGCCTGAGAGGCGACGTTCACGTCGAGTTCGATTTTCCGGAGGGGCTTTGGCCGGTGGAGGTCGATCCGGGAGAGCTCGAACTGGTCATTCTCAACCTGGCGGTCAACGCCCGCGATGCGATGCCGAACGGCGGCACGATCGTTGTCCGCGGCGAGAACCTGGCCGGCCTGGCCGAGGACGAGATCGCGGGCGATTACGTTCGTCTGTCCGTGATCGATAGAGGTGTTGGAATGAGTCCCGAGATCCTGGCGCGGGTCTTCGAACCGTTCTTCACGACCAAGGATGTCGGGAAAGGCTCGGGCCTGGGGCTTGCTCAGGTCCACGGATTTGCGACGCAATCACGCGGGATGGTTCGAATAAAATCGATCGTCGACGAGGGCACCAGCATCGAGCTGTATTTGCCGCGATCCAGGAATATTCCTTCGGGTGAACGGCATCTCATCGACCTGAACAGGGCGCGTCCCAAGAAGGCTAATCATGGCCGGGTTCTCCTCGTCGAAGACGACGACGAGGTCGCCGCGCTGGTCAGCGAGATGCTTGCGCAGCTCGGTTACCAGGTCACGCGCGCGGCCAGCGCTGCGGCGGCTCTCGGGGCCCTAGCGGACGGCCGCTCCGTCGATCTGGTGTTTTCCGACATCATGATGCCGGGCGGCATGAACGGTGTCGAACTCGCGTCCGAGATCAGGAGAAGGCGAAGCGACATCCCGGTCCTGCTGACGAGTGGATACGCCGAAGCCGCGGTTCACGAGGCCGAAATGGCCGGGATCCGGATCCTGTCGAAACCCTACCACATCGACGAGCTCGCCGCAGCGCTCAGTGCTGCAAAATCGGACCTTCGAATCGGCGCGGAAACCAAGCGCTCCGGGGCGTCGTGAACGGGGCTGCGGCACCGCCTCGACAAGCCGCTCTATCGGGCGCTGCCGATTTAGCTAGTGAATGATCTGATTCAGAAAAGTCTTCGCCCGTTCCGTGCGAGGGGCTTTGAAGAACGTTTCCGGCTCGGCCTCTTCGATGATGCTGCCACGATCCATGAAGACCACCCGGTCGGCGACCTCCCGGGCGAATCCCATCTCGTGCGTCACGCACACCATCGTCATTCCCTCTTTCGCCAGCTCGACCATGGTTTCCAGTACTTCCTTGACCATCTCGGGGTCGAGAGCCGATGTCGGTTCGTCGAACAGCATGATCTTGGGCTGCATGCACAGCGCTCGCGCGATGGCGACACGTTGCTGCTGACCGCCCGACAATTGCGCGGGATACTTGTCGGCCTGATCCTGAATGCGGACCGTCCGCAGCAGGCCGAGTGCGCGATCGCGCGCCTCAGACTGCGAAATCCCGCGAACCCTGATCGGAGCCAGCATGCAGTTCTCCGCGACGGTGAGGTGCGGAAAAAGGTTGAAGCTCTGAAATACCATCCCGACTTCACAACGTACGCTGTTGATGTCGGCGATGCGGTTGGTCAGCTCGACACCATCGACGATGATCCTGCCTGCATCGTGCTTCTCGATATGGTTGATGCACCGGATGAGGGTGGACTTGCCGGAGCCTGATGGTCCGCAGAGCACGATCTTCTCGCCCTTGTCGACCTTGAGGGTAACGTCGTTCAGCGCGGTGAACGCGCCGAACCGCTTCACGACGTTCTCGACGACGACGATCTCGGCGGGTCGTGTGGCATTGCTGACAGTCGCTCGAGGCATGTTCGTCTCCCAAATGCGGGGCCGTTCGGTACCCCGATGGTCAGTGGGCAGCGGCAACAGCATATCGCTTGCGAAGGATGGCGACGCACTGGGACGTCGCAGAGCTGATGACGAGATAGGCTACAGCTATGACGAGGTACATTTCGACGAGGCGGCCGTTGAGCTGCGCGAGCTTGGAGGCGGCACCGAGAAGATCCGTCAACGACAGGACATAGACGAGAGACGTGTCCTGAAACAGAATGATCGTCTGGCTCAGGATAATCGGGCTTGCCACCCGCAGGACCTGCGGGAGGACAATGTGGCGGTAGGTGTCATAGGTGGACAGCGCGAGGGCCTGGCAGGCCTCAAACTGGCCCTTGTTCACGGCACGCAGTCCAACGCGGATGATCTCGGAATAGTAGGCCGCCTCAAACAAGCCGAAAGTGATGAAGGCGGTATAGGTGGCGCCGATCGGGATCGGACGGCCGTTGCCGCTAAGGTGCCCAAGCACGATCGGCACCAGAAAGAAAAACCAGAACAGAACGAGGATCAGCGGGATCGATCGGATGATCGCAACGTAGCCGCGGATGATCTGGGCAACCACGGGAATCTCGAAGTGCTGCGCCAGCGCAAGGCAGGTTCCGAGAATCATGCCGATGGCGAACGCGGCGGCCGTGAGCGACAGTGAGAACAGCAGGCCCGACCAGAGATAGGGCCATGATTGCGCGACGATCGAGAAATCGAGGGCGTTCATTTCGCGGCCTCCATGACGCGGGGCAAGGCGCCTTGCTGCACGTCGGCGGCGAGATCCTGGTCAGCCGGGAGCGTGGCGGGCGCGCTACCCGGAATCCGGACGGCTCTGTCGATCAGCGCCATGGCTTGATAGGCAATCAGTGCGAGACAGAGATAGACGATGGTCGCCGCGCCAAAGGCAGTGAATGTCTGGAACGTCGCTTCGCTGATCTGGCGTGCCTGGGCGGTCAGCTCCATCAAACCGATCGTGAGTGCGACGGAGGTGTTCTTGTAGATGCCCATCACCTCGCTGGTGAGGCTCGGCACGATGAGGCGCAAGGCCTGCGGCACGATGACGTGTCGATAGGTGAGATAACCGCTGAGGCCGAGGGCGTTGGCGGCTTCGAGCTGTCCCTTTGGGAGCGCCTCGATGCCGGCCCGGACCTGCTCGGCTATGCGGGAAGCCGTGTAGAGCCCGAGGCAAAGAAGTGCCGGGAAGAACGATGCCCATGGCGGTGGGATCTGCTTGATTGCATCTCCGATTGCGCTTGGCACCACCTCTGGGAAAACAAAATACCAGAGGAACATCTGCACAAGGACAGGGATGTTCCGGAATATCTCGACATAGAGCCGGGCCGGTATCGCGAAGACGCGATTTTGCACCGTGCGGCCCACGCCGACGATCACCCCGATGCCGAAGGCGATCCACCAGCCGAAGAAGGCGAGAGCGAGTGTCCAGCCGAGGCCCGACAGCAGCCAGTCGATATAGCGCTGGCCGTCCGCCGTCTGTTCAAAAAGCACTCCGAACATCGCGAGTCCTCAAAGTTGCAGGTGCGGACGAGGATGACCTGGCGAGACGATCGGCTCCGTCAGTCAGTCGACAGCATCGCTGGGATGCGCGATCCGGCCCATCAACTCGTCGGTGAGCGGAAATGCGAGATTCTCACCCTTCGGCGGGATCGGCTTGGTGAACCATTTTGCGTAGGTCTTCTCGAATTGGCCTGATGCCATTTGCTTGGAGAGAACGTCGTCGACGAGTGCCTTGAAGCCGGCATCGCCCTTCGTGAACATCAGCCCGTAGTAGATCTTCGCGTAACCCTCGGGAAGGAACAGGAGTGCGTCCGGATTCGGCGCCGCAGCCTTGAGCCCGGCGAGGAGAATATCGTCCTCCATGAAGGCGGCCGCACGGCCGGTGTTCAACATGAGGAAGGATTCCGCATGGTCCTTGGCTTGGACGATGTTAAGGCCGAGCTGTTCCTTGGCGTTGACGCCCTGCGCGAAGCCGACCGCGTTGGAGCCTTGGGTGACGATGATCGTCTTGCCTTTCAGGTCGCCGGCGGTCTTGACGCCACTGGCGGCCTTGACCAGCCATCGCGGCTGGCTGACGAACGTGGCGACCGAAAACGAGACCTGTTCCTGCCGTTTCTTGTCATTTGCGGTGCCGCCGCATTCGATGTCGACGGTCCCGCTCTGGATCAGCGGTATCCGGTTCGACGAGTTCACCGGGGTGAAGCTGACCTTGAGATTGGGCAATCTCAGCTCCTCCTTGACGCGGTCGACGATCGCCGCGCAGAGATCGAGCGAGAAACCGACGGGCTTCTGATCGGGCCCGAGGTACGAGAACGGTATCGAGGCCTCACGGTGGCCGATCGTAATCGAACCGCTGGATTTGATCTTGTCCAGCGTCGGGCTATCCGCCGCCGCGGAGGGGCTTGCGTTGATAACCAAGAGCGCCGGGAGAAGTCCCAATACCTGAACGAGCTGTTTCATGGTTTTTGCCATCCCATCGTTTGTCAAATTCAAGATGCAACCGAAGGGCGTCCGAGCCCTCGCCGGCGAATGACGTCGATCAGGCGATCGATATCCGTCGCGGTGTTGAACATGCCGAGCGAGACGCGGATGCCGTCACGTTCGGGCGAAACGCGCACGCCTTTCTCCTCGAAATGCCCGAGCCAGTCCGCTGCGGGCAGGGCGATGACGTAGATGTGCGGAGCGCGGTGTTGTCGCTCGCGCGGGCCAACCAGGCGGACGTCCAGTTCGTCCAGGCGCGCGATCAGGTGATCGCCGAGGTCGAAGCAGTGGTTCTGGATGTTCTGCACCCCGATCTGCTCGATCATGTCGAGGGAAGCACCGAGAGCATGGATCGCGGGCAGATTGAAGTTGCCAAGTTCGAAGCGCCTGGCGGTCGGAGAGGGCGCCATTTTGTCGGGACGCGCGATGAGGTCGCTGGGGATATCGGCGAGGCTCGCGGCCGCCATATAGGTCGGTTCCAGCTCTCCAAGGGATTTGTCCCAATAGAGAAGCCCGAGCCCTTGCGGAACGAGTAATCCCTTGTGGCTGCCGGAGCCGATGAAGCTGGCGCCGATCGCCTTCGCGTCAACAGGTACGACGCCGATCGCCTGCATCACATCGACGATGAAGTAGAGCTTCTTCCTGGCGCACATCGCGCCGACGCTCTCGATGTCAAAGCAGTGACCGGCATGGAAGGTCACATGCGACATCGAGATCGCACGCGTCTTGTCGTCAATGAAGGCAGCAAAGCTGTCGCCGTCGACGATATCCGTCATCGGAACGAAGCGGATTTCTACGCCCTTCCGCTGCAGATTGAGGAACGCGTAGGCGTTGTTCGGATGATCGCCATGGATCATCAGAACATTGTCACCGGCCTGGAGCGGCAGTGCGTTTGCCGCGATGTTCATGCTTTCCGACGTGTTTTTCGTGAAGCCGATCTCGTCCGATGTCACGCCGAGAAAGCGAGCGACCTTGGCGCGGGTCTGCTCCACCCGGTCGAGCCAGACGCTTTTCGGGCCAGCCGTCTCGAAGCCCTCGCGAAGGAAGAGCTCGATCGCGGCTTTCACCGGGCGCGCGAGCGGCGTTTGAAATCCCGAGTCCAGATAAACCATCCGTTGAACGGCAGGGAATTCCTTCCTCACGGCGTCCACGTCGTAGTGACGAGACATGCACCTCTCCTGTTGAGCGCGCCGTCGGACTTGGCAGTCGGCCAAGCGACGGAGCGACATTTCGAAACGGCGAGACTGCGTTGCACAACTTTTGGTCAATCGCCCGCAGCGCCAAGAATATGAGCTTTCCGCATCGGGACAAACGGAATTGTCGAATATCAATAGATTTTATTCCGAAAAATGATAATATTGGGACTGTTGTGTATTTTGCTGCCAATCCCAACCGGTAGGGAAATGACGAAGCAAGTTGAGAGGGACGGACCCTTGGACCGCGCCCTCGCGATCGTTCGGCATGTTGCTGACCAACGCAAAGCCGTCTCAGCGGCAGAGATCGCGAAGGCTCTCTCGCTGCCTCTTCCAACGGCGCACAGGTTGGTCGGAAATCTTGAAGGCCGCGGACTGCTTCAGAAGGCGTTGGGGACCAAGCGTTACGTTGTGGGTAATCAACTCGTCACGCTGTCCGCGACTGTGATCGGAGCGGCCTTCCGCACAGCGCGGCGGCACGCGGTGCTTCGAGCGGTCGCGGCAGAAATCGGCGAACAATGCGAAATCGGTGTCGTGCGCGATAATTCCGTCGCGTATGTGGACAGCGTTCGCGTTTCGGAGCCGCAAGGTCTTCAGTTCAATCCGGGCGAAGCGGCGCCGCTACACTGCACGTCCACCGGAAAGATCTACATGAGCGGATTGCCCGAGCGGACCCGGGCGAAGCTGTGCCGCGCACTCGCTCTGACCAAATTCACGGAAACGACGATTGTCGATGTCCACGCGCTGATGAAGGTGCTCGAAGAGACGCGGCAGCGCGGTTGGGCCAAAACGAACGAAGAGTACGTGAAAGGCGTGGTGGGGTGTGCCGTGCCCATCCTGTCCCCGGATCGAGAGCTGATCGCTTGCCTGGGCGTCTCCGTGCCGGTGGCACGCGTCAGCTTCGTCGAGTTGGACCGGTTCATAGGCCCGCTGCAAAAGGCTGCCGCTCTGTTGTCGGAGACCATTTTGCAGGTTGAAGGGGATGACGACGCAGATGCCCAACGATGACATCCTGCTCCTGTTTTGCCCGACGAGTCAAATCGTTTTCGGTAAAGCGTAAGTCATTGATCCGCCACGCCCCGGCTACTGTGCATGGGGTTGTTTTCGCACTTTTTGTTTGAGCGCTGGTCGCGCCTTATTTCCAGTACGTCTTCCGCCCAGCGCGCGGCATCCCGAACCCGAAGAAGCCGGTATCCGCGGATCGGTGACGCCGCAGTCTTCGGCGTCACCACCACGATCAGGTCCTAAGCCATCGCGGCTTGCGGCTTCGGCTTCGGTTGTCGCGAGAGCGTCAGCACGATCAGCGCGGCGAACACGCAGAGCGCGCCGGCGATGAAGAAGGCGGGCAGGTAGCTCTGATAGACCGTCCGCGAGAAGCCGGCGCCGAAGGCGGCGGTGCCCGCGCCGAGCTGGTGGCCGGCAAAGATCCAGCCGAACACCAGATTGGCGCGCTCGGGCCCGAATTTCTGCGCGGTGAGCCGCACCGTGGGCGGCACGGTTGCGATCCAGTCGAGCCCGTAGAACATCGCGAAGATCGAGAGCCCATAGAACGAGAAATCGCTGAAGGGGAGGAAGATCAGCGAGAGCCCGCGCAGGCCGTAATACCAGAACAGGAGGTAGCGGTTGTCGTAACGGTCCGACAGCCAGCCCGACATGATGGTGCCGAAGAAATCGAAGATGCCCATCGCAGCCAACAGGCCCGCGGCCTGCACCTGCGGGATGCCGAAATCGAGGCACATCGGAATCAGATGCACCTGCACGAGCCCATTGGTGGATGCGCCGCAGACGAAGAACGTCGCAAACAGAACCCAGAACGCGCTGCTCTTCGAGGCGTCGCGCAGCGTGCCGAGTGCCACGCCGGTGATCGAGCCATGGCTGACGGGCGGCGCGGGCAGGGGGGTGGTGCCTTCGTCGCCGAACGGGCGCAGGCCCAGATCGCTCGGACGGTCGCGCATCGCGAGCAGGACCGCGAGGGCGGAAACACCAAGCGCGATGCAGACGAAGCCGAGCGCCAGCCGCCAGCCGAAACGTTCGGTGAGGCTTGCCAGCAGCGGCAGGAACACGAGCTGACCGGTGGCGACGCTCGCGGTCATGATGCCGACGACCAGGCCGCGCCGCGCCGCGAACCAGCGCGTCGCGATGGTGGCGCCCAGCACCAGCGCGGTCATGCCGGTGCCGATCCCGATCACCACGCCCCACAGCGCCACGAGCTGCCAGACCTCTGTCATGCCGAGCGAGAGCACCAGCGCCGAGACGACGATGAGCTGCGCGGTGAGCGTGACGTTGCGCAGGCCGTAGCGGTTGAGCAGGGCAGCCGCGAACGGCGCCATCAGCCCGAACAGGATGAAGCGGATCGACAGCGCGGACGAGATCTCCGCCGTGCTCCAGCCGAACTCCTGCTGAAGCGGAACGATGAACACGCCGGGCGCGCCGACCGTGCCGGCGCTGATCAGCGCGGTGAGGAAGGTCACGCCGACCATCACCCAGCCGTAGTGGATATTGCGGCGGCCGAGCGTTGCCGCGAGCCAGTTCGAGATCATTGGGCCTCAATCTTAATGGGCAGGCGAGAGGCCTGCGCAAGTTTGCAGAATGGCACGGGACTCGTCTGTCGAAAATGACAGAGTTCCCTCACTTCCGGACTTTCACGTCAGTGCGTCAAGCGCTCCACCGCGATCGCGGTGGCTTCGCCGCCGCCGATGCAGAGCGCCGCCACGCCGCGCTTGAGGTTTCGCGCCTCGAGCGCATGAAGCAGCGTCACGATCAGCCGTGCGCCGGTGGCGCCGATGGGATGGCCGAGCGCGCAGGCGCCACCGTTGATGTTGAGCTTCTCGCGGGGAATGCCGAGGTCGCGCTGCGCCGCCATCGCCACTACGGCGAAGGCTTCGTTGATCTCGAACAGGTCGACGTCGGCGGCACTCCAGCCGACTTTGTCCAAGAGCTTGCGGATCGCCGGGATCGGCGCCGTGGTGAACCATTGCGGTTCCTGGCTGTGGGTGGCGTGGCCCTTGATCACGGCGAGAGCCGGCAGGCCGCTGCGATCGGCGAGCGACCGCTTCGTCAACACGAGCGCAGCGGCGCCGTCGGCATTGGCTGAGGAGGCCGCCGGCGTGATGGTGCCGTTGGCGCGGAACGCCGGCTTCAGCCCGGGGATTTTTGCGGGATCGACCCTCAGCGGATGCTCATCATTGGCGACGATGCGGGGACCGGCCTTCTCGCTCAGCGTGATCGGCGCAATCTCGGCCTTGAACGCGCCGCCCTCGACCGCCTTGCGCGCCCGGCTGAGCGTTTCCATCGCATAGGCGTCCTGGTCCTTGCGGGTGAATTGATAGGCCTCTGCCGTGGCCTCGCCGAAATCGCCCATGGAGCGGCCGGTCTCGTAGGCGTCTTCGAGGCCGTCCATCATCATGTGGTCGATGATGCGGTCGTGGCCGGCGCGATAGCCGCCGCGTGCCTTCGCCAGCAGATACGGCGCGTTGCTCATGCTTTCCATGCCGCCGGAGACGACGATCTCCGCCGAGCCGGCGCGGATGATGTCGTGCGCCAGCATGGTCGCTTTCATGCCGGAGCCGCAGACCTTGTTGACGGTGGTGGCGCCGGTGGCGTCGGGCAGGCCGGCGGCACGCGCAGCCTGGCGCGCCGGGGCCTGGCCCTGGCCCGCGGGAAGGACGCAGCCCATGAAGACTTCGTCGACCTTCTCCGGCGCAAGCTTGGCACGCTCCAGTGCCGCGCCGATCACGTGCGAGCCGAGCTTGTGTGCGGGGAGCGGCGACAACTCGCCCATGAAGCGGCCGAGCGGGCTTCGGACGGCGGAGACGATGACGACGGGATCGGCGGCTTCGGCCATGGGGATACTCCCTCAGATGTCGGACATGTAAGATTATGATCATCATATGATGCGGCGCAAAAAATGCAACCGCGTCCGGCATGAGAAATTGTCGTGGGTCAGATGAGATTTGCTCGTTCGGGCGGACGAGGCGGAGAGCGCCTACCGCTTCCGATTCACAAACGCGCCCATCAGCCGCGTCGGCTCGTCCGTCAGGAACGACTCGCCGAACACTTTGACGCTCAAATTCACCGACTCCGTCAGCGGCAGCTCCTCCCATTGCCGCAGCAGTGCCTTCTGCGATCGCAGCGCCTCGGGGCCACATTCAAGCAGGGCTTTCACGAGGTGCTCGACCTCGGCATCGAGCCCACCCTCGGGCGCGACCTTGTCGACCAACCCCCAGGCCAGCGCCGTCGGCGCGTCGATGTTCTCAGCGGTCATCACCAGCCAGCGCGCGCGGGCCCAGCCGATCAGGCGCGGCAGCAGCGCAGCATGGATCACCGATGGAATGCCGACGCGCACCTCCGGCATGCCGAAATGCGCGTCATGTGCCGCGATCCGGAAATCGCAGGCTGCCGCGACTTCGAGCCCGCCGCCGAGGCACCAGCCGGGCATGCGCGCGATCATCGGGGCCGGGAAGGCGCGCACGGCCTCGCAGAGGTCGCGCAGGCGGCTGATGAAGGCCTCGGCGGACTTCTGGTCGAGGCTGGCCATCTCCTTGATGTCGGCGCCGCCGATCATGCTCTTCTCGCTCTGGCCGCGGAGCACCACAACCCGGATGCTGCGGTCGGACGAGAGCTGCTGCAAGCCTTCGCGCACCGCATCGGTGACGGGCGAGCCCAAAATGTTCAGCGAGCCGGCGTTGCAGATGGCGACATGAACGACGCCGCGCGCATCGCGGGTCACGCCGCAGTGGTTGTTGAGCATTTCCATGATGGGATCTCTGAGCTTCGTGGACGTGCGAATACGCCGGTCGGGATCACTTCCGGGCCGAAACGCATTGCTTGTCAAGCGGGCGGGGAGGGAGTTGCCAGCGCGAAGTCCGCAGCATAGTATGATGAAAATCATACCAAGAGGTCGCGATGACCAACATCGATCAACTCGACCTGTTTTCGCCCGCGCAGCGGCGCGAGCGGGTGGTGGAGTGGCAGGTGCCGGCGCCGGTTGCGAAAGTGGCGATGGGCCTGTCAGGCATGGATGCGATGCTGGGCATCCGCGACGGAAGGCTGCCGCCGCCACCTTTTGCCAAGCTGATCGGCTTCGTCATGGCTGTGGTCGAGCCGGGCCGGATCGTCATGGAACTCGAGCCGCGCGAGGATCTCGAGAACACCATCGGCCTCCTGCACGGAGCTACAGCCGCCGCGCTGATCGACACCGCCATGGGGTGTGCGATCTCGACCAGGCTGGAGTCCGGGCAGGGCTCCGTCACCCTCGATCTGAAAATGACCTTCCTGCGTCCGCTCTCGGTCCGGTCCGGGTTGATCTCCGCCGAAGGCAAGGTGATCAAGCAGCTGGGACGCCAGAGCAGCTACACCGAGGGATTCGTCCGCGACGGTAAGGGGGCACTTGCGGTGCACGCAACGGCGACCTTTTCCATGATCGGCAACAATTTTCCCGGGAATTAATGCGCCGTCCGGCCGATATCCGTGTTATTAGATGACCTTCGACATCCAATGAGATCCGCATGCGCTATTCCCGGGAACACAAGCAGGAAACCCACGACCGCATCGTGAAGAAGGCATCCGTGCGGCTGCGCGAAAAGGGCGCCCACGGCATCGGTGTCGCCGACCTCATGAAGGAAGCGGGCCTGACCCACGGCGGCTTCTACGCCCATTTCGATTCCCGCGAGGCGCTGGTGATCGAGGCGTTCGACTACGCCATGAATCGCTCGATGGAGCACTGGCGCAAGCAGTCCGATCAGGTCGCGCCGGAAAAGCAGCTCAGTCAGATCGTCGAGACCTATCTCTCGACGGTGCATCGCGACAACCCCGGTCACGGTTGCTCGATCCCCGCGCTCGGCGCCGAGATCGCCCGCGAGAGCCCGAAGACGCGAAAGGCGTTTGCCGGCAAGCTCGACGAGATGATCGAGATGATGACAGACTTCATCCCGAATCTGCCGCGCAAGGCCGCGCGCAAGCAGGCGATCGCGACGCTGGCGACCATGGCCGGCACCATGCTGCTGGCGCGCATCGCCGGCTCGAGCGAGCTGTCGGACGAGGTGTTGAAGACGGGTAAGGACAGTGCGCTGGATGGCGCCCGCCGCGAGCCGAAGGCTGCGGTTGCGAAGAAGGCGAAGCAGAGTTAGGCCGAGGTGCCGTTGAATGCGTAGGGTGGGTTAGCCGAAGGCGTAACCCACCATGCTTCACTGAGCGCGGGACGAAGTTGGTGGGTTGCGCCGAGCAGATGCGCTTTGCGCATCTGCTCGGCTAACCCACCCTACGAAGTCCGCCCCGCAAACAGCGCCCGCTCGCGTTCTACGATCTCGGAAATATAATCCGCCACCGCGCGAATTCGCGCGAGATCCTTGCTGTCGGCGTGCATCAGCATCCAGAAGGTGCGGGTGATCGACACCTCTTCCGCCAGTACCGCAATCAGTTGCGGATAGTCGGCCGCCATGAAATGCGGCAGGACGGCAATACCGAAGCCGGCGAGCGTGGCGTTGAGTTGGGCGATCAGATTGGCGCTGCGCAAGCGTGCGGAGATCTTGGGCGACACCTGCGGCAGATAGTCGAGCTCGGGCGTGAACAAGAGCTCCTCGATATAGCCGACGAAGCGATGCTGCGGCAGGACCTCGCGCGAGGTGATTTTCGGGAAGCGGTCGAGATAGGCGGGCGCGGCATAGAGTCCGAGCCGGTAGTCGAGCAGCTTGCGGCCGACGATGCGGCCTTCCTTCGGCATGGTCAGGCTGATCGCGATATCGGCCTCGCGCTTGGAGAGGCTGAACAGCCGCGCGGTCGCGACCAGTTGCAAATCGAGATCGGGATACCGGTCGGCGAACTGAGCGAGCCGCGGCGCCAGGAACGCGGTCCCAAAGCCGTCGGGGGCGCCGATCCGCACCGTGCCGGTCAGCCGCGCCACCGACCCGCCGACCTGCTCCTGGTTGGCGACGATGGTCGATTCCATGGCTTCCGCGCTGTCGGCGACGCGCTGGCCGGCCTCGGTGAGGAGATAACCGGTCTTGCGCCGGTCAAACAGCTTGGCCGAGAGGTGCTTCTCCAGCCGGTCGACACGGCGGATGACGGTGGCATGGTCGACGCCGAGCTGTTTTGCCGCAGCCGAAACCGAGCCGCCCCGCACGATGGCCAGCACGAAGCGGAAGTCGTCCCAGTCGATAGCGCCTTGATCCAGCATTTTCGCACATCTATGGTGCATTATCTCAGACTTGAATCCTATAAAATGCAGGTCGATAGGATTTGTCAAAGCGTTCAAGCTCGCCTCAAGGAGACCATTCCATGCGTTCAGTCGGACATTTCATTGGTGGCAAGGAGGTCAAGGGCACCTCGGGCCGCACCGCCGACGTATTCGAGCCGATGACCGGTGACGTTCAGGCCAAGGTGGCGCTGGCGTCCAAGGCCGAGGTCCGCGCCGCCGTGGAGAACGCCCGCGCCGCGCAGCCGGAATGGGCTGCGACCAACCCGCAGCGCCGCGCCCGCGTCATGATGAAGTTCGTCGAACTGGTGCAGCGCGACTACGACAAGCTCGCCGAACTGCTCGCCCGCGAGCACGGCAAGACCGTCCCGGACGCCAAGGGCGACATCCAGCGCGGCCTCGAAGTCGCGGAATTCGCCTGCGGCATTCCGCATCTGATGAAGGGCGAATACACCGAAGGCGCCGGCCCCGGCATCGACATCTATTCCATGCGTCAGGCGCTCGGCGTCGTCGCCGGCATCACGCCGTTCAATTTCCCGGCGATGATCCCGATGTGGAAATTCGCTCCCGCAATTGCCTGCGGCAACGCCTTCATCCTGAAGCCGTCGGAGCGCGATCCCGGCGTGCCGATGATGCTTGCCGAGCTGATGATCGAGGCGGGCCTGCCCGCCGGCATCCTCAATGTCGTCAACGGTGACAAGGAAGCGGTCGACGCCATCCTCGACGATCCCGATATCAAGGCCGTCGGCTTCGTCGGCTCCACGCCGATCGCGCAATATATCTACGAGCGCGCAGCCCAGACCGGCAAGCGCTGCCAGTGTTTTGGCGGCGCCAAGAACCACGCCATCATCATGCCAGACGCCGACATGGACCAGGCGGTCGACGCACTGATCGGCGCCGGCTACGGTTCGGCCGGCGAACGCTGCATGGCGGTTTCGGTCGCCGTTCCCGTCGGCAAGTCCACTGCCGACCGCCTAATGGAAAAGCTGGTCCCGCGCGTCGAGTCGCTCAAGATCGGCACCTCGATCGATCCGTCCGCCGATTACGGTCCGCTGGTGACGCGCGAGGCGGTCGAGAAGGTCAAAGGCTATATCGACATCGGCATCAAGGAAGGCGCGACGCTCGCCGTCGACGGCCGCGGCTTCAAGATGCAGGGCTACGAAAACGGCTTCTATCTCGGCGGTTCGCTGTTCGACAACGTCACCAAGGACATGCGGATCTACAAGGAAGAGATTTTTGGCCCCGTGCTCTCGGTCGTGCGCGCGCACGATTACAAGGAAGCGCTGGCGCTGCCGTCGGAGCATGATTACGGCAACGGCGTTGCGATCTTCACCCGCGACGGCGATGCTGCGCGCGACTTCGCGGCCAAGGTCAATGTCGGCATGGTCGGCATCAACGTGCCGATCCCGGTGCCGATCGCCTATTACACCTTCGGCGGCTGGAAGAAATCGGGCTTCGGCGATCTCAACCAGCACGGCCCGGATTCGGTGCGCTTCTACACCAAAACCAAGACGGTGACCTCGCGCTGGCCGTCCGGCGTCAAGGAAGGCGCGGAGTTCTCGATCCCGCTGATGAAGTAACCCTCGTTGGAGCGAAGCTAACAGATGCAGTTCGCTCTGAACGAGGATCAGATCGCGGTTCGCGAGATGGCGTTGGCGTTTGCGGCGGAGAAGATCGCGCCGCACGCGCTGCGCTGGGACGAGGAGAAGCACTTCCCCGTCGAGGTCATGCGCGAGGCCGCCACGCTCGGGATGGGCGGCATCTACATCCGCGAGGATGTCGGCGGCTCCGCCATGACACGGTTCGACGCGGCGCTGATCTTCGAGGCGCTGGCGACCGGCTGTCCGACCACCTCGGCCTTCATCTCCATCCACAACATGGCGTCCTGGATGATCGATGCCTATGGCAGCGACACCCAGCGCCACACATGGCTGCCCAAGCTCTGCACCATGGAGCTGATCGCGAGCTACTGCCTGACCGAGCCCGGCGCCGGCTCGGACGCGGCGGCGCTGCGCACCCGCGCCGTGCGCGACGGCGATCATTATGTCCTCAACGGCCAGAAGCAGTTCATCTCTGGCGCCGGCGGCACGGACCTTTTGGTCGCGATGGTGCGCACTGGCGGCGAGGGTCCCGGCGGCATCTCCACCCTCGTGATCGATGGCAAGACCCCGGGCGTCTCGTTCGGCGCCAACGAGCGCAAGATGGGCTGGAACGCGCAGCCGACCCGCGCCGTGATCTTCGAGAACGTCCGCGTTCCGGTCGCCAATCGCTTGAACGAGGAGGGCGTCGGCTTCAAGATCGCGATGGCCGGTCTCGACGGCGGCCGCCTGAACATTACGGCATGCTCGCTCGGCGGCGCGCAGACCGCGCTCGACAAGGCGCGCGCCTACATGAAAGAGCGCAAAGCCTTCGGCAAGCGTCTGGACGAATTCCAGGCGCTGCAGTTCCGCCTCGCCGACATGGCGATCGAGCTCGAGGCCGCGCGCACCTTCCTGTGGCGCGCAGCAGCCGCGCTGGACCGCAAGGATCCCGACGCCACCATGCTCTGTGCGATGGCCAAACGCTTCGGCACTGATGCCGGCTTCGAGGTCGCCAACCAGGCGCTCCAGCTTCACGGCGGCTACGGCTATCTCAGCGAATACGGCATCGAGAAGATCGTGCGCGATCTGCGCGTGCACCAGATTCTCGAAGGCACCAATGAAATCATGCGGCTGATCGTGGCGCGCAAATTGATCGAGGGTGCGCGATGAGTGGAGCGGAGGAGGGCGATCTGGTCGCGCGGGTCGAGGGCTCGGCCGGCATTATCAGGCTCAACCGTCCGAAGGCCATCAACGCCGTGACGCTCGAGATGTTTCGCGACATCGATAAGGCGCTCGACCGTTTTGAGGCCGATCCAGCCGTTGCCGTGATCGTGCTGGAAGGTGCCGGCGAGCGCGGCCTGTGTGCCGGCGGCGACATCCGTGCGCTCTGGGAGAGCTCGAAGGTCGACGGCGACCTCGGCAAGATACTCTGGCGGGAAGAGTACATCCTCAACGCGCGGATCAAGAAATTCCCAAAACCCTATGTCGCCTTCATGGACGGCATTGTAATGGGCGGCGGCGTCGGACTCTCGGCGCACGCCAGCCATCGAATCGTGACCGACCGCACCAGGCTCGCGATGCCCGAGGTCGGACTTGGCTTTTTTCCCGATGTCGGCGGCACCTGGCTGTTGTCACGCGCGCCGGGCGAGATCGGCACTTATTTCGGCCTGACCGGCCAGACCATGAACGGCCCCGATGCGATCCACGCCAGGTTTGCCGACGCGGTGGTGCCGGCAGCCAAATGGCCGGAATTGCGCGACGCGCTGACCAAGGTTCGCCAAGGCGTCTCCGCGGCCGATGTGAGCAAGTTGATTAACGGTTTTGCGACTGGGGAGACCGCCGGGCCGGTCGCCGCAAAGGAGCTGGCGATCGACGCATTGTTCGGCTTCGACGACATGGAAGACATCTTCGCCGCGCTCAAGCGCGACGGTTCCGAGTTCGCGCTGGCGACGTTGAAGACGCTCAACGAAAAATCGCCGCGCGGCATGGTGGTGACGCTCAAGCTGCTGCGGCTCGCGCGCACCGCGTCGAGCCTGGAAGAATGCCTGGTGCGCGAATATCGCGCTGCGCTGGAAGTCTTCCGCAGCGACGACTTTCGCGAAGGCGTGCGCGCCGCCGTGATCGACAAGGATCGCAATCCGACCTGGTCGCCGTCGCGGGTCGAGGACGTCACGCCGGACATGCTTGCGCACTATCTCGCCGAGATCGGCGCCGACGAATTGAAGTTCAACTAATCAACGAAACGTTCAGCGGAGGAAATTAAGATGGCCACGATCGCATTCATCGGTCTCGGCAACATGGGCGGCCCCATGGCCGCCAATCTGGTCAAGGCCGGCCACAAGGTCGTCGCTTTCGACCTCGCCGAGGCCTCCCGCAACCAGGCCAAGGCCGACGGTGCCGGCATCGCCGAGAGCGCTGCGGCCGCCGTGAAAGGCGCCGACGCGGTCGTCACCATGCTGCCGGCCGGCAAGCATGTGCTCGGTGTGTGGGGCGAGGTCGTCCCTGTCATGACCAAGGGCGCGTTGATCATCGACTCCTCCACCATCGACGTCGAGAGCGCGCGGCAGGCGCATGCGCTGGCGGCCCAGCACGGGGTTCGTTCGGTCGACGCGCCGGTCTCCGGCGGCACCGGCGGCGCCAAGGGTGCGACGCTCACTTTCATGTGCGGCGGCGAGGACAACGCGTTTGCAGCGGCAAAGCCTGTGCTGGAGAACATGGGCAAGAAGATCGTGCATTGCGGCGGTGCCGGCGCGGGCCAGGCGGCAAAAATCTGCAACAACATGATCCTCGGCATTTCCATGATCGCGGTGAGCGAGGCGTTCGCGTTGGCTGAGAAGCTCGGGCTCTCGCATCAGGCGCTGTTCGACGTCGCCTCGACCTCGTCGGGCCAGTGCTGGTCGCTGACGACCTATTGCCCGGTGCCCGGGCCGGTGCCGACCTCGCCCGCCAACAACGACTACAAGCCGGGCTTTGCTTCGGCGCTGATGGTGAAGGATCTGACGCTGGCGCAGGACGCCGCCAAGGCCGCCGGCGCGGCAACGCCGCTCGGCAAGCATGCGCAGGAGATCTATCAGTCATTCGACGCAGCCGGCCAGGGCGGGGTGGATTTTTCCGGAATTATCAAGCACGTTAGGAGTCTAGCCGGGAAAGCTTGATGACGACATTTCAGGAAGCGCGCGCGTTTCTGCTTCACAACCGCACGGACTACGAGACAGCCGTCAACGGCTTCCGCTGGCCGGATCCGGTTCCCTTCAACTGGGCACTCGACTGGTTCGACGCCGAGCTGGCGGCGAATGGGGACAGCAAGGACCGTGCTGCGCTCTGGATCGTCGATGCCGCGCAGGACCGGCAGACCAAGCTCTCGTTCGGGGCGTTGTCGCGCCGCTCCAACCAGGTCGCGAATTTCCTCCGCGCGCAGGGCTTGAAGCGCGGCGATCATCTCCTGCTGCTGCTCGGCAATGTCGTTCCGCTTTGGGAGACGATGCTGGCCGCGATGAAGCTCGGCGTCGTCGTGATTCCCGCGACGACGCTACTCACCGCCGACGAGCTGCGCGACCGGCTCGATCGCGGCCAGGCGAAGGCCGTTGTCGCAGCGCAGGACCAGGTTGCGAAGTTCGCAAGCCTTGGCGCCGAAAATATCGTCCGCATCGTCGCCGGCGAGGCCTCCGATGGCTGGCTTTCCTATGATGACGCGGCAAAGGCGCCGGAGAGCTTTGCAGCCGACGGCCCGACCAACGCCAACGACCCGATGCTGCTCTATTTCACCTCGGGCACGACCGCAAAGCCGAAGCTGGTGCGGCACAGCCAGCGCAGTTATCCCGTCGGCCATCTCTCGACCATGTACTGGATCGGGCTGAAGCCGGGCGACGTCCATCTCAATATCTCCTCGCCCGGCTGGGCCAAGCATGCCTGGAGCTGCTTCTTCGCGCCGTGGAATGCGGGCGCGACCGTGTTCGTGCTCAACCAGCCGCGCTTCGATGCCAAGGGCCTGCTTGCCACCATCGGCCGCTGCGGCGTCACCACGCTGTGCGCGCCGCCGACGGTGTGGCGGCTATTCATCCAGGAGAATTTGGCTTCGTTCAAGGTGGCCTTGCGCGAGGTCTGCGGCGCCGGCGAGCCGCTCAACCCGGAAGTGATCGACCAGGTGCAGGCCGCCTGGGGCCTCACCATCCGCGACGGGTACGGCCAGACCGAAACGACGGCGCTCGCCGGCAACTCGCCGGGTCAAAAGATCAAGGTCGGCTCGATGGGCCGGCCGCTGCCGGGCTATCGCGTGCAGGTCAGTGACGCCGATGGTCATCCGGCCAAGGAGGGCGAGGTGGCTCTGGTGCTCGGCGAAAACCGCCCCGCGGGCCTGATGCAGGGCTATCAGGGCGACAACGGAGGGCTGTCCGGCGCCGAAGGCGAGCTTTATCGCAGCGGCGACGTCGTGTTCGAGGACGACGATGGCTATCTCACCTTCGTCGGCCGCTCCGACGACGTGTTCAAATCCTCCGATTATCGCATCAGCCCGTTCGAGCTCGAGAGCGTGTTGCTCGAGCACGAGCTCGTCGCAGAAGCCGCCGTGGTGCCGAGCCCGGATCCGATCCGGCTCGCGATTCCCAAGGCTTTTGTGCTGCTGACATCCGGCGCGGAGCGCTCGCCGGAAACTGCGCTCTCCATCTTCAGGCATCTGCACACGCGCCTTGCGCCGTTCAAGCGCATCCGTCGCCTCGAGATCGTCACGGAGCTGCCGAAGACGATCTCGGGAAAGATCCGCCGCGTTCAGCTCAGACGTCTCGAGCGTGACGACGATCGCAACGATCCCCTGCGCGGCCGGGAATTCCGCGAAGAGGATTTTCCGGAGCTGCCGAAAACACGGAGTGAGACCTAAGTGAACGAAGTCTGGAAGAAGCCGCCGATTACCTTGGACGCCTATCAGGCCATGGTCGGCAAGGAGATCGGCGTGTCGTCGTGGCACCTGGTCGATCAGCCCCGCATCGACACCTATGCCGACGTGATCGAGGATCACCAGTTCATTCACGTCGACCCGGAGCGTGCGAAGAAGGAGACGGCGTTCGGTTCCACCATCGCGCACGGTTTCCTGACGATGTCGCTGCTGTCGATCATGTCCTACGAGGTGATGCCCGTCATCGCGGGCACCACGATGGGCGTCAATTACGGTTTCGACAAGCTGCGTTTCATCTCGCCGGTACGATCCGGAAAACGCGTCCGCGGCCGTTTCGTGCTGGCGGAAGCCAAGCTGCGCAAGCCGAATGAATTGCAGTCGCGCACCAACGTCACCGTGGAGATCGAAGGCGAGGACAAGCCCGCGCTGGTCGCGGACTGGCTGGGGTTGATCTATTTCGCCTGAGTGGGCCGTCGCTGCCGGGCTTGACCCGGCAGCCCATCGCTGCTCAAAAGTTGTCCAAATCGCGCTCGGTGCACCCTCTCCCCTTGCGGGAGAGGGTGGCGAAATCGAGCGGAGCGAGATGAAGCCGGGTGAGGGGTATCTCTCCACACGCTCATCTGCCGAGACAGACCCCTCATCCGGCGCCGTAGCCAACGCTACGCGTTGGCGTTTTTACTAGGAACGGCGGCCGTTGGCCGCCCATGCCACCTTCTCCCGCAAGGGGAGAAGGGAAGACAGCACAGGGAAGCACAATGGCAATCAGGTTCGACGGGCGCGTCGCCATCGTCACCGGCGCGGGCAATGGTCTCGGCAAGGCGCATGCGCTGGGATTGGCCAGCCGCGGCGCCAAAGTCGTGGTCAACGATTTCGGCGGCGCGCGCGACGGCACTGGCGGCTCGCTGTCGCCTGCGGAGACCGTCGTCGAGGAGATCCGCAAGGCCGGCGGCACCGCGATGGCCGACGGCGCCGACGTCTCTAATTTCGAGCAAGTCACCGCGATGGTCGAGCGCGCCACCAAGGAGTGGGGCAGCGTGGACCTCTTGTGTGCCAATGCCGGCATTTTGCGCGACAAGTCGTTCGGCAAGATGGAAGCGGCCGATTTCCAGAAGGTGCTCGACGTGCATCTCGTCGGCACCTTCTATTGCTGCAAGGCCGCCTGGGCCGGCATGCGCGATGGCAACTACGGCCGCATCGTGCTGACGACGTCGTCCTCCGGCCTCTACGGCAATTTCGGCCAGGCCAATTACGGTGCGGCCAAATCCGGCATGGTCGGCCTGATGAACGTGCTGGCGGAAGAGGGTCGCAAGTCCGACATCCGCGTCAACATCATCTCGCCGACGGCGGCGACCCGCATGACGGAAGAGCTGCTGCCGCCGCAGGCGCTGCAGTTGATGAAGCCGAACGCGATCACGCCCGCGGTCGAGTACATGCTGAGCGAGGACGCGCCGACCCGCACCATCATGGGCGCTGGCGCCGGCTCGTTCGCGGTGATCAAGATCGTCGAGAGCGAAGGCATCAATCTGCCGGAGTCCGAGTGGACCCCGGACGCGGTCGCGGCGCATTTCGCCGAGATCAGCGACATGTCGAAGGCGAAGGCGCTGCAGGGAGCGTTCGAGCAGACGCAGAAGTATGTGGCGCAGGCCGCTGCGCGCGCCGGGGTAAAACTCTGACAGCCGTTGCCGTCATCGGCGCCGGCCCTGCCGGGCTGATGGCGGCCGAAGTGCTCGTGCAGGGTGGCGCTCGCGTCACCGTCTACGACGCGATGCCATCCGCCGGCCGCAAATTCCTGATGGCCGGCCGCGGCGGACTCAATCTCACCCACAGCGAGCCACTGCCGCAGTTTTTGGCGCGCTATCGTCAGGCGGCGCCGAAGCTAACATCGGCGATCGACGCCTTTCCGCCTGACGCGCTGCGCGCCTGGAGCGAGGCGCTGGGCGAGCCGACTTTTGTCGGCTCCAGCGGCCGTGTGTTCCCGAAAGCGTTCAAGGCCTCGCCCTTGCTGCGGGCCTGGCTGCGACGCCTCGATGCTGCCGGCGTGCGCTTTGCCTTTCGCCAGCGCTGGATCGGCTGGGACGGGGAGGGACGACTGGTCTTTGGCGCACCCGGCGGCGGCGCCACCGTCGCCGCGGACGCTACGGTGCTTGCGCTCGGCGGCGCAAGCTGGCCGCGACTAGGCTCCGATGGCAGTTGGACCGCGATCCTGGCGGACAAAGGCATTGCGATCTCGCCGCTGCGGCCGGCGAACTGCGGCTTCACCGTCACATGGTCCGAAATCTTCCGCACGCGCTTCGAAGGCGAGCCGCTCAAGGGTATTACGCTGTCCTTCGGTCCGCACCGCGCGCGTGGTGAGGCCATGATCACAAGCACCGGGATCGAGGGCGGGGCGATCTATGCGTTGTCGGCCGAACTGCGCGACGCCATCGCGGCGAACGGCGAAGCGGTCCTGCAGGCCGCCTTACGGCCGGATGTCGATCATGGCGAACTCGTCAAGCGCCTGTCCGCCTCGCGCGGCAAGCAATCGTTCTCCAATTTCCTGCGCAAGGCTGCGCAGCTTTCTCCCGTTGCGGTCGGATTGTTACAGGAAGCCGCCATCGGTGCTGGCCGGTCGTTGTCGGCAATGTCGGCTGAACAATTGGCGGAGCTCATGAACGCCGTGCCGGTCAAGCTCATGGACGTCGCGCCGATCGCGCGCGCGATCTCCAGCGCCGGCGGGATTTCGTTCGACGAGCTCGACACCGACTTCATGATCCGCAAGCTGCCGGGCGTGTTCGCAGCCGGTGAGATGCTGGACTGGGAGGCGCCGACCGGTGGCTATTTGCTCCAGGCTTCGTTTGCGACGGGGGCTGTGGCGGGCAGGAGTGTGTTGCGACGGCTCGCCCTGGAGGATGGGTAGAGCGCAGCGAAACCCATCATTCAGGTAGGGTCGATGGGTTTCGCTGCGCTCTACTCATCCCATGGAGCCCTACCTCAGCTTTCCCCGTGCCGCCACCGGCAGCGTGCCGATGATCTCCTCGCCGCGCACCATCACGACTTCGTCCATCATGTTGACGACGACGCAGACATGATTGGGCACGATGCGGACAACGTCGCCGACGTTAGGCCGGGTGTTGCTGCGGGAGAGGTCGAGGAAGCCGTGCTCCTCGGCAAAGCGTGCGATCTTGGCTTCGGGGTGCTCCAGGATCAGGCCGTGGCCGTCGAGGCCGCCGGTGTCCGTCGTCAGCGTCTTCGAGCCGGCGTCGAGGATGCCGCGCTCAGGCGCGGCGCGGCTGACCACGGTCGAAAAGATGTGCAGCGCGCAATCGTCCCAGGTGGCGGAGCCGGCGGCGACCTGCATGCGGTCGTTATAGATATAGGTGCCGAAGCGGTGCTCGGTGCCGCCCTTGAGCTTGCCGATATTCTTCAGGTTGGGCGTGCCGCCGGTCGAGACGATTTTTGCATCCAGCCCGTGCGCGCGCACGCCGGCCAGAGCTTCGTCATAGAATTTCTGCGCATCCGCCCAGCCGTTCTCGGTCGGGTAGAGCATGAAGCCGGCGAACTCGAGCCCCTTGGATGCAGCAATCTCCTGCGCCAACGCGATTGCCTCGGCGGGGGTCTCGACGCCGGCGCGCTTGCGGCCGGTATCGCATTCGACCACGACCGACAGCGGTCGGCCTGAGGCGGCGGCAGCCTTGGGCAGGCCGGCAACGACGGTCGAATTGTCAGCGGCGACGGTCATGTTGGCCTTTGCCTGCAGCGCCCCTAAGCGCGCCATCTTCTCATCGCCGAGCAAATTGTAGCTGATCAGAATGTCGTCGACACCGGCATTGGCCATGATCTCGGCTTCACCGAGCTTCTGGCAGGTGATGCCCTTGGCACCGGCCGCGATCTGCATCCTGGCGATCGTCGGGTTCTTGTGCGTCTTGATGTGAGGACGGTTGGCGATCCCGGCGTCGTCGCAAGCCTTCTGAATCCTGGCGATGTTGCGCTCGACCTTGTCCATGTCGATGACGGCGCAGGGCGTGCCGTATTCGCGGGCGATCTTGGCGGCAAGGGTCGTTGTCATGGAAGTCTCTGAGTTGGCGCGCAATCTGTTTGCAAAAGCGGTGCCCACTTTTGCGAAATGCACGCTAGGCCTGTTCAATCTCTTCGCGCCGCACTTCGAGCTCCAGCCATTTGTCTTCGGCCTCGGCCAATTCCTTTTGCGCCTTCGTCAGGGCGTCGGAGGCCTGATCGAAGCGCTTGCGATCCTTGCGGAAGAGATCGGGGTCGTCAAGGAAGCGCTGCTGCTTGGCGATTTCGGCCTGCAGCTTGGCGATGGTCTTGGGCAGCGTCTCCAGCGCATGTTGCTCGTTGAAGGTCAGCCGTCGTCTCGCGACGCCGGAAGGCGCGGCTGATCGCTGTTCTCTCGTCTCTTCGACAGCCTTCGCCGTCGCGCGCTTCACGTCGGCGCCGCGCTGGGCCAGCATGTCGGTGTAACCGCCGGCATATTCGAGCCAGCGTCCATTGCCCTCGGGCACGATCACGGACGTCACTACGCGGTCGAGAAAATCGCGATCGTGACTGATCAGAATCACGGTGCCCTCGTAGTCGCTGAGCATTTCCTCGAGGACGTCGAGGGTCTCCAGGTCGAGGTCGTTGGTCGGCTCGTCCAGCACCAGGAGGTTGGAGGGCTTCGCCAGCGCGCGTGCCAGCATCAGCCGGCCGCGCTCACCGCCCGACAGAACCTCCAGCGGCGTGCGCATCTGTTCCTGGGCGAACAGGAAGTCCTTCATGTAGCTGACTACGTGCTTCGGCTTGCCGCCGACCATGACATGATCGCCGCGGCCGCCGGTCAGCGCCTCAGCCAACGTCGACTTGGGATCGAGACTTTCACGATGCTGGTCGAGCGTCGCCATCTCGATGTTGGCACCGAGCCGTATGCTGCCGGCGTCCGGTGCGCTGCCGCCGGTCAGCATCTCGATCAGCGTGGTCTTGCCGGCGCCGTTCGGGCCGACGATGCCGATGCGGTCGCCGCGCTGGACGCGGATCGAGAAGCCGTCGACGATCTTCCGCTCGCCGTAGGACCGGCTGATATTCTTGGCTTCGATGACGAGCTTGCCGGATTTGTCGGCCTCGGCAGCCGCGAGGTTGGCGTTGCCCGTCGCGCCGCGATGGGTGCGGCGCTGGTCGCGCAGCGCGTGGAGATTGCCGAGCCGCTTGACGTTGCGCTTGCGGCGGCCCGAGACGCCGTAACGCAACCAGTGCTCTTCGTTGACGATCTTGCGGTCGAGCTTGTGCTGGTCGCGCTCTTCCTCCGCGAGCACTTCGTCACGCCAGGCCTCGAAGGCACTGAAGCCGCGGTCGATCTGCCGGATCTGCCCGCGGTCGAGCCAGGCGGTGCTGCGCGAGAGATTGCCCAGGAAGCGCCGATCGTGGCTGATGATCACCAGCGCGCAGCGGCGGCTCTCCAGCTCGCCCTCCAGCCATTCGATGGTCGGAAGATCCAGATGGTTGGTCGGCTCGTCCAGCAGCAGGATATCGGGCGAGGGCGCCAGCACGCGTGCCAACGCCGCACGGCGCGCTTCGCCGCCGGAGACATGCGCCGGATCTTCTTCGCCGCTGAGACCGAGCTGCTCGACCAGATAGCGCGCCTGATAATGGTCGTCGCCGGCATTGAGGCCGGCCTCGACATAGGCAAGCGTAGTGGAGAAACCGGAAAAATCCGGCTCCTGCGGCAGGTAGCGAATGGTGGCGCCGGGCTGCACGAAACGGCTGCCGCCATCCGGTTCGACCAGGCCGGCGGCGATCTTGAGCAGCGTCGATTTGCCGGAACCGTTGCGGCCGATCAGGCAGACGCGCTCGCCGGTCGAAACCGACAGTTCGACGCCCGCCAGCAGCGGCGTGCCGCCAAAGGTCAGCTTGATATCGCGCAGTTGAATCAGCGGTGGCGCCATGCGGTGTCTCAGTCCTGTCTTGTTGCGGCCTGATCGGCGCGGCGGCGCTGGATGCGGCGGATGGTCTGGTCGAGCGTCGACAGAAACGTCGAGCGGTCGCGCGGCGAATATGATTTCGGACCGCCGGTGACTTCCCCGGCCGAGCGCAGATCGGTCATCAGGTTGCGGACCGCGAGCGTCATCCCGATCGATTCCTCGGTGAACGCCTTGCCGTTGGATGCAATCACATCGGCGCCGGCCTTCACGCAGCGGCTCGCGAGCGGAATATCCGAGGTAATGACGATATCGCCGGGCCCGGCGCGTTCCGCGATCCAGTCATCGGCCGCGTCCATGCCCGCGCCGGCGGCGACCCGCTCGATCAGCGGATCCTGGGGCACGCGGATGAAGTTGCCCGCGACCACGCTCACGGGCAGGCCGTGCCTGCCGGCGACGCGATAGATCTCGTCCTTCACCGGACAGGCGTCGGCGTCGACATAGATGCGGGTAGTGTTTTGAGGGTTCGTCATTGTCCGTAGATGGGGCTTGCGAAGCGGTTCCGCAGCAGCCGCGTGGTACCCCATTCGGGCCGCAAAGGCGAGGGGATTGACCCCGGTTCCTCAGGGCCTACGATCGGCGCGAAACAACAAGAATTTGGGGAAAGCCAAGCCATGCCGAACCGGCTCGAAACCTATCGCGTCGAGGCCTACAACACGGCCAAGCAATCCGAAAACAAGATGCATGACGACAATGTGGCGCGCCGCTTCGGGTTCTCCGGCGGGCTGGTCCCCGGCGTCGACGTATTCGCCTACATGATGCATGTGCCGGTGGCGCGCTGGGGCCGCGATTTCCTGTCGCGCGGGCTGATCGAGGCGCGTTTCATCAAGCCGGTCTATGACGGCGAGACCGCGGATATCGATGCGACCGAGCACAACGGCCTGCTCACGATCGAGGTGTTCAGTCGCACCGAGCTCTGTGCTACCGGCACTGCGTCGCTGCCGGCGACTGCGGCTGCGGTGTCATTGAGCGACTATGTCGAGGTCCCCGCGATTGCAGAGCGCAAGCCGGTCGGCCCGGCAACATTCGAGACCGGCAAATGGTTGGGCACGACGCCGCGCCGTTGGGCCGGTCAGGATGCAGCCGATTATCTCGCTGATGTCAGGGAGACCGATCCGATCTTCGCGCGCGAGGGGCTCGGCCACCCCGGCCTGATCCAGCGCGTCATGAACCGCGTGCTGGTGGACAACACGATCCTCGGCCCGTGGATCCATGTCGGCAGCCGCATGCAATTGCTGTCGGCCGCACGCGCCGGTGACGAAATCACCGCGCGGGCCAAAGTCACTGCGAACTACGAGAAGAAGGGCCACCGCTTCGTCGAGCTCGATGCGCTGGTGGTCGCCAACGGCACGACACCGCTGGCGCACTGCCAGCACACCGCGATCTACCAGCCGCGCGAGCAGGCGGCGGCGTAGGCGCGAAAAAGGCACATCGCCACAACACCGTCATGCCCGGGCTTGTCCCGGGCAGCCACGTTCTTGATGCCTCACGGCGTGGATGGCCGGTTCAAGCCCGGCCATGACGAAGGAGAGAGCGTGACTTACGCCGCTTTCCCCTTCGCATCCTGGATCGCGCGCCACACACGTTCCGGCGTCAGCGGCATGTCGATGTGCTTGATGCCGTAGTCGGAGAGGGCATCGATCACCGCGTTCACGACCGTCGACAGGCTGCCGGCGCAGCCGGCCTCGCCGCAGCCCTTGCTGCCGAGCGGATTGGTCGTGGCCGGCACCGGGTGGTCGCCGACCGTCATGTTCGGAACGTCCTCGGCGCGCGGCAGTGCGTAGTCCATCAGCGAGCCCGTGATCGGCTGGCCGCTCTCGTCGTAGCGGACGTGCTCCATCAGCGCCTGGCCGATGCCCTGGACGACGCCGCCATGGAGCTGGCCCGCGACCAGCAGCGGATTGATCACCGTGCCGAAATCATTGACCGCGCTGTAGCGCACGATCTGCACGACGCCGGTCTCAGGGTCGATCTCGACCTCGGCGACATGGCAGCCGTTAGGGAAGGCCGACGGCACCGGTTCGCTGGTGTGATCGACGTCGAGGCTGTCGGGCACGCCCTCCGGCGCCTTGCCGTCGTGCAGGCGCTTGGCGAGTTCCATGATGTCGATGCTGCGGTCGGTGCCGGCGATCGTAAAGTTGCCGCCTTCGAATTCGATGTCGGCCTCGGATGCCTCCAGCATGTGCGCTGCGGCGCGCTTGCCCTTTTCGATCACGAGCTTGGCGGCGCCCACGATCGCCATGCCGGTCGCAGTGATCGAGCGCGAGCCGCCGGTGCCATTGCCGGTGTGGACGATATCGCTATCGCCCTGTACCAGCTTGACGCTGTCGGAGGGCACCCCGAGCTGCTGGCAGAGCACCTGCGCGAATGCGGATGCGTGGCCCTGGCCGTAATCGAGCGTACCGGTGATGAGCTGCACCGAGCCATCGGGATCGAACACGATCTTGCCGAGTTCGACGCCGGGAGGTGCGGTCACCTCCAGATAGGAGCCGACGGCGATGCCGCGCAGCTTGCCGGACTTCTTGCTCTCCTTCTTGCGCTTGGCGAAATTCTCGTGATCGGAGATTTCGAGCGCCTTGTTGAAGACAGCCTGGAAGTCGCCGCTGTCATAGGTGACGCCGGAGGACGCGGCGAACGGCATCTGGTTCTGCTTGATGAAGTTGCGCTTGCGCAAGGTCAGGCGGTTGATGCCCATCTCGTCGGCGGCGCGGTCGATCAGCCGTTCCATGTAGTAGTTGGCCTCGGGCCGGCCGGCGCCGCGATAGGCGCCCATCAACGTGGTGTTGGTCAGCACCACCTTGATGTCCACCGCCATCAGCGGAGTACGGTAGACGCTGGAAAAATTCTTGCCAGTGTTGAGCGAAAGCGGGCCGGGCGCAACGCCGGTGATGTAGGCGCCGAGATTGCCGTAGCCTTCGAGCTTTGCCGCGAGGAAATGGCCCTCGGGGTCGAGCGCCAGTTCGGCATGGATCCTCTGCGCGCGGCCGTGGCTGTCGGAGAGAAAGCTGGTCGAGCGTTCGTCCAGCCATTTCACCGGCCGTGCCAATTCCTTGGCCGCGTACAGGATGCACATGTATTCGGGGTAGTTGATGTTCTTCATGCCGAACGAACCGCCGACGTTCGCGGTGAGAATACGCACGTTCTCGGTCGGCACTTTCAGGTTTTTGGCGAGATTGGCGCGATTACCCGCCACCCCCTGCGTTGGCACCTGAAGTGTGTAACGCTCGGTCTTCTTGTCGAAGGAGGCGAGCCCCACGCGCGGCTCCATCGAGACAACTGCGACGCGGGTGTTCTCGATGTCGACCTTGGTCACGTGAGCGGCGCTGGCGAAGGCCGCATTGACCTTCTCGATGTCGCCGTAGTGGTAGTCGAGCGCGACATTGTTCGGGATGTGGTCGTAGAGTTGCGGGGCGCCGGGTTTTGCGGCTTGCTCGGGATCGGTCGCCGCCGGCAACGGATCGATATCGAGTTCGACCGCCTCGGCCGCGTCGCGCGCCTGGGCCAGCGTCTCTGCCACCACGAAGGCGACGGGATCGCCGACGAAGCGGACCTTGTCGGTTGCGAGCGGCTGGCGGTTGGTCTGGAGCAGGGGAGAGCCGTCACGGCTCTTCAGCGGCAGGCCGCAGGTGAAGGGGCCGTAGCCGGCCGCATCGAGGTCTTTGCCGGTCCAGACCCCCAGCACGCCCGGCATCGCCCTGGCGGCATCGATGTTGATGCCGCGAATGACGCCGTGGGCATGGGTCGAGCGGACGATCATGGCATGGGCCTGGCCGGGCAGGTTGAAATCGTCGGTGTAGCGGCCCTTGCCGCGCACCAGGGTATCGTCCTCCTTGCGGCGGACCGGCTGCCCGACGCCATATTTTTGCAGTGCAATAGCGTTTTCGAGCGTGGAGGATTTGGTGTGTTCTTGCATGGAATGGACCTGAAAAGCCGGCAATTGCGCGGTTTGGGGGGCGCCTGGGGGACCGGACCCTTCAAAAATAACCTACCGGCCCGTTCACGACAACGCACGAATGGGCATGGTCCCATGTGATGCGTTGTTGCGCAGGATTGGCGCGCTGCTAATGTTTCAGGCGAAAAAGCAATTCCAGATCGGCCCAACCGGCCGCGGAAAGACAGTTTGTATGAATGACCACACGCGGCTCCGCGACGGCCTTGCGCCGCACGGTGAGCTGGGGTCGATGGCGGCGGCGTTCGCCACTGAACCGGCCGTCGGCGCGCAAGCGCCGGGAACCGGCGTCTACGCGGCGCTCGACCTCGGCACCAACAATTGCAGGCTCCTGATCGCCTGTCCGACCCACGACGGGTTTCGCGTGGTCGATTCCTTCTCGCGCATCATCCGGCTCGGCGAGGGCGTCTCGGCAACGGGGTGCATCAGCGAGGCCGCGATCGAGCGCGCCATCGTGGCGCTCGGCATCTGCCGCGACAAGATCAACCTGCGCAAAGCGCGGCGGCTGCGGCTGATCGCCACCGAAGCCTGCCGCGCCGCCTCGAACGCCGAAGGCTTTCGCAGCCGCGTCGCTGCCGAGACCGGGATCGAGCTCGAGGTGATCGACCGCGAGACCGAGGCGGCGCTCGCCGTGCTCGGCTGCTCTCCGCTGGTCGATCCCAGGGGGCGCGGTGCGATCCTGTTCGACATCGGCGGCGGCTCGACCGAGCTGGTGCGGATCGAGCGCGACGCCGCAAATCCGGAGCCGCGCATCAAAGCCTGGATGTCGATTCCGTTCGGTGTGGTCACCCTTGCCGAGCAGTTCGGCGGGCGCGACGTGACACCGGAGATCTACGCCGCGATGGAGCGCGAGGTCGCCCACCACATCAAGCCGTTCGCCGAACAGCATGGCGGCGATCTCGCAGACATGCATCTGCTCGGCACGTCAGGCACTGTGACGACGCTCGCCGGCATCCATCTCAACCTTGCGCGCTACGACCGTCGACGCATCGACAGCGTCTGGATGAACGATACCGATGTCACCGCGACCATCAACAAGCTGCTCGGCATGAGCTACGAGGAGCGCGCCGGCAACAGCTGCATCAGCATCGAGCGCGCCGATCTCGTCCTGGCCGGCTGCGCCATCCTCGACGCGATCCGCCGCGCCTTTCCGCTGCCACGCCTGCGCGTCGCCGACCGGGGCCTGCGTGAAGGCATGCTGGTCGAGATGATGCGCGAAGACGGCGCGCTCAGGAGCTGGTGAGATGGCCAAGGACACCACCGGCCGCTTGCACGTCCAGGTCAAGACCCACGGCAAGCGCAAATTGTCGTCCAAGCTGTGGCTGGAGCGGCAGCTCAACGATCCCTATGTGGTGAAGGCGAAGGCGCTGGGCTATCGCTCGCGCGCCGCTTTCAAGCTGCTCGAGATTGACGACAAATACCGGCTGCTCAAGCACGGCATGGCAGTGGTCGATCTGGGCGCGGCGCCGGGCGGCTGGAGCCAGATCGCCGCCAAGCGCGTCGGCTCGGTCGACGGCAAGGGCAAGGTCATCGCGATCGATCTGCTCGAAATCCCCGAGATTGCCGGCGTCGAGTTCGCACAGCTCGACTTCATGGACAATGACGCGCCGGACAAGCTCAAGGCGATGCTCGACGGCGGCGCCGACATCGTGATGTCCGACATGGCTGCCAATACCACCGGTCATCGCAAGACCGACCAGCTTCGCATCGTTGGCCTGATCGAGACTGCCGCCGCATTCGCCTGCGATGTGCTGAAGCCGGGCGGGACCTTCCTGGCAAAGGCGTTCCAGAGCGGCGCCGACGCCGAGCTGCTCGCCCAGCTCAAGCGCGATTTCGCCACGGTGCGTCATGTGAAGCCCGCCGCGAGCCGTGCGGATTCCTCGGAGCGCTACGTTCTCGCGACGGGGTTTCGGGGCGGGGCGACGGAATAGCAACAAACTCCGTCATTGCGAGGAGCTCTTGCGACGAAGCAATCCAGACTGTCTCCGCGGAGGGATTCTGGATTGCCTCGCTTCGCTCGCAATGACGAGTTGGGCTACCCCAGCCGCTGATCCCGCACGTCCTGCGTATCCTCGGTTGCGGCCTTCACGGCCGCCTTCTCCGCGCCCTTGCCGGCACCTTTGCGGCTCGCGATCTCCACGGCCTTGCGGCCGGAGACTTCGTGGCCGGCATCGGCGGGCATCTGCCAGAAGAACCAGCTCGACGCCGCCGAAGTCAGGGCGACCACGAGAAAGGCCGGCGCGAACACACTGGCGTTGAGCTCGCTGGCGTGGCTGAGCCACATCGTCGTCTCCACGGACGCGGCGCCGACGGCGACGCCGGCCGAGACCGCGAGCTGCTGGTTGACGCTGACGAGCGTGGTGGCGCGGCTCATCTGCGCGTGCTCGACCTCGGCATAGGCCACCGTGTTGATCGCGGTGAACTCGAGCGAACGGAAAAAGCCGCCGACCACCAGGATGATCATGATGATCAGCAGCGGCGTCGTCACGGTGAAGAGGGCACAGGCGGCGACGAAAACCGCACTGATGATCGCGTTCACCGTCATCAGGTTGCGAAAGCCGAAAGCGCGGATGATGCGTGCGGCCAGCGCCTTCATGCCCATGGCGCCCAGCGAGGAGCCAAACGTGACGAGGCCGGACTTGAACGGCGAGAGGCCGAAGCCGATCTGCATCAGCAGCGGCAACAGGAACGGTAGCGCGCCGATGCCGAGCCTGAACATGAATCCGCCGAGAACGGCCGCGCGCAGCGTCGGCAGCCTTAGCAGCGTGAAGTCCAGCACCGGCGACCCCGTTCGCCGCGCGTGAAGGACATACAGCGTCATCGAGATGGATCCGCCGACGACCAGGGCGGCAACCGTGCTCCATGGCAGCAGATTGAGGCCGGCAACCGACAGCCCGAAGGCGATGCCGGCGAGCCCGAGGCCGGCGAGCACCATGCCGTAGAGGTCGAACGGCTCCCGTTCCTCGCTCTTGATGGGATCGATGAAGCGCAAGGCCATGAAGATGCCGAGCAGCCCGATCGGGATGTTGATCAGGAAGATCCAGTGCCACGACGCATAGGTGGTGATGAAGCCGCCGAGCGGCGGCCCGATCACGGGGCCGATCAGGGCAGGGACCGTCACCCACGCCATGGCATTGACCAGCGCGCTCTTGTCGACCGACCGCAACAGCACGAGGCGCCCGACCGGCGTCATCATCGCCCCGCCCATGCCTTGCAGGATGCGCGCGAACACGAAGTCGGTGACCGAAGTCGAGAGCGCGCAGCCGACCGAGCCGACCATGAACACGCCGACGGCAATCGCAAACACCATGCGCGCGCCGAAACGGTCGGCGGTCCAGCCGCTCGCCGGGATGAAAACCGCAAGCGACAGCAGATAGGAGGTGATCGCGAGCTTGAGCGTCAGTGGGCTGGTGCCGATGTCGGCCGCGATCGCGGGCAGGGACGTGGCGATCACCGTCGAGTCCATGTTCTCCATGAAGAGAGCAGTGGCCACGATCAGCGGGATGACGCGTTGCTTGTCGACCATGACGGATTGGTAAGGGAAATCGGAAGGAAGGGCGCGAATTGCGGCTTATCACCGCCGCTGGGCCGCGACCATTGCGGATCGACGCATGGCACCTAAATCCTGCGTGAGCCCAGGTGGGTGCGCGTCCCGTGCCGGAGATGGCGATGATCTATCGGCACCGGAGGTCGTGGACGCCATCCGCCAGCACGAGCCGCCGCCGAACCTGCCCAAAAATAGCCTGTGCATGGCTGGCCGGCGGTCCGATTTGCTTTGATTCGTCGCCCGCCCGTGCTATCGACCCGCGTCAACCCCACCGATGGGCTCCGATTCTCCGGCGTTGCCGCAAGGTACGCCGAGGGCGGCGCTCATCCATAGCTATTTGCGGCAGGGCCGCGGAAGGAGTTGGCACATGGCCACGGTGCAACAAGGCATTCGCGAAGCCCTCACGTTCGACGACGTGCTGCTGAAGCCGGGCCTGTCGGACGTCATGCCGGGCGAGGTCGACATCCGCTCCCGCGTCACCCGCGCCATTCCGCTCAACATCCCGATCATGGCTTCCGCCATGGACACGGTCACCGAAGCCCGCATGGCGATCGCCATGGCGCAGGCCGGCGGCATCGGCGTCATCCATCGCAATTTCGATCCGGAAGGGCAGGCCGCCCAGGTGCGGCAGGTCAAGCGCTACGAGTCGGGCATGGTGGTGAACCCGCTCACCATCAGCCCCGACGCCACGCTGGACGACGCGCTCAAGCTGATGAGCGATCACGGCATCTCGGGCATTCCCGTCGTCACCGGTGCGGGCAAGTCCACGCCGGGCAAGCTGGTCGGCATTCTCACCAACCGCGACGTCCGCTTCGCCACCGACCGCCAGCAAAAAATCTCCGAGCTGATGACGCACGAAGGTCTCGTCACGGTGCGCGAGAATGTCAGCCAGGACGAGGCACGGCGGATGCTGCATCAGCACCGCATCGAGAAGCTGCTCGTGGTCGACGAGCAATATCGCTGCGTCGGCCTGATCACCGTGAAGGACATGGAGAAGGCGGTCGCCCATCCGCTGGCCTGCAAGGACGCGCAGGGCCGCCTGCGCGTCGCCGCCGCCACCACGGTCGGTGATAGCGGCTTCGAGCGCACCGAGCGGCTGATCGATGCCGGCGTCGATCTCGTCGTGGTCGACACCGCGCACGGCCATTCCCGTCACGTGCTCCATGCGGTCAACCGCATCAAGCGCCTGTCCAATTCCGTGCAGGTCGTTGCCGGCAACGTCGCGACCTCGGAGGGTGCGCAGGCGCTGATCGATGCAGGCGCGGACTGCATCAAGGTCGGAATCGGCCCGGGCTCGATCTGCACCACGCGCATCGTCGCCGGCGTCGGCGTGCCGCAGCTCACCGCGATCATGGATGCGGTCGAGGCGGCGAAGAAGTCCGACATCCCCGTCATCGCCGACGGCGGCATCAAGTTCTCCGGCGATCTTGCCAAGGCGCTCGCTGCCGGTGCCGACATCGCGATGGTCGGCTCGCTGCTCGCCGGCACCGACGAGACGCCCGGTGAAGTGTTCTTGTGGCAGGGCCGCTCCTATAAGGCCTATCGCGGCATGGGCTCGGTCGGCGCGATGGCGCGCGGCTCGGCCGACCGCTACTTCCAGCAGGACATCAAGGACACGCTCAAGCTCGTGCCCGAAGGCATCGAAGGGCAGGTGCCTTACAAGGGCCCGGTCGGCAATGTCATGCACCAGCTCGCGGGCGGCCTGCGCGCTGCGATGGGCTATGTCGGTGCAGGGACGCTCCAGGACTTGCACAACAAGGCGCAGTTCGTGCGCATCACCGGAGCGGGCCTGCGCGAAAGCCACGTCCACGACGTCACCATCACGCGCGAGGCGCCGAACTATCCGGGCGGGGGTTAGGCGCTCCACATTCCGCTGTCATGCCCCGGCTTGACCGGGGCATCCAGTACGCCGCGGCTTCTCGGCTCGACCACGACCCCCTCTGGAATACTGGATCGCCCGATCAAGTCGGGCGATGACAGCGAGGGCGTGGTTGGCGTGTACTAAACTCCATTTGCCGCGCTGTCCTGCAACTACGCTCCGTCGCTTTTGTATTGACGTGCTCCGCTCGCTCCGCTTCCGTTCGCGACGAAGAAAACTCAGGAGGAAGCCATCATGTCCCAAGGCAAACGCATCGTTCTCGCCGCGCGTCCCGTCGGCGAGCCAAAGCCGTCCGATTTCCGCATCGAGGAATTCGCCGTGCCGACGCCTGCGGCAGGTGAAGTCCTGCTGCGCACCATCTGGCTCTCGCTCGATCCCTATATGCGCGGGCGCATGAGCGACGGTCCGTCCTACGCGACGCCGGTACCCGTCGGCGGCGTGATGGAAGCCGGTACCGTCTGCGAGGTCGCAGCCTCCAACAATCCGAACTTCGCCAAGGGCGACATCGTGCTCTCTCGCGCGGGCTGGCAGACGCACGCGATCTCCGACGGCAAGGGGCTGAACAAGATCGACCCGAAGCTCGCGCCGATCTCGACGGCCGTCGGCGTGCTCGGCATGCCCGGCATGACCGCCTACACGGGCCTGCTCGATATCGGCAAGCCGCAAGCGGGCGAGACCGTCGTCGTCGCCGGCGCCTCCGGTGCGGTCGGTTCGGCCGTGGGACAGATCGCGAAAATCAAGGGCGCACGCGCGGTCGGCATTGCCGGCGGCAAGGACAAATGCGACTACGTCGTGAAGGAGCTCGGCTTCGATGCCTGCATCGATCACCGCGATCCCGATCTGGCGGCGAAGCTGAAGGACGCCTGCCCGAAGGGCATCGACGTCTATTTCGAGAATGTCGGCGGCGCCGTGTTCGAGGCGGTCTTCCCGCTGCTCAATGCGTTTGCGCGCGTGCCGGTCTGCGGCCTCATCGCCCATTACAACGACACTGAAGCGAAGCCGCCGAAATGGGCCGCCAGCATGATGCGCGCGACCCTGACCAAGCGGCTGACCTTCCGCGGCTTCATCGTCTCCGACTTCGCCTCACGCCATGGCGACTTCCTGCGCGACATGTCCGGCTGGGTCTGTGAGGGCAAGGTCAAGTACAAGGAGTTCGTCACCGAGGGCCTGGAGAGCGCGCCCGAGGCCTTCATGGGGCTTCTGAAGGGGGCCAATTTCGGCAAGCAGCTGGTGCGGGTCGGGCCGGATAAGGCTTGATCCGCTGCTCTCGGCCCCCTCGGGGCCGGGTATGGTTAACAAAGAGTGACCGATCGGCCACACCTGCCCGTAAAAGCCGCAGGTGTGACCGTCGGTTCATTGACGGGCAGGCGAAGGCATTGAATCATTGCGCATATTTCAGGTGCGATGATGTTAGAGCTTGTTGTTTTCTGCGTAATCCTGCTGGCTGCCGGTTATTGGGCGACGATGTTTGTCATGGGCCGTCGCGACGACGTCATTCATGGCAAGTTCGTTCACACCGAGGACGTGTTCGCGCAATCCGCGATGCCCACACCCACGCCGCCATTCCCCAAGCGCCCGGTCAAAGCCGCGCGGCCTGCCAATGTTCAGCCCGCCAATACCGGGGCCAAGCCGGTGAACAGCGACGCTCTGCAGTCCTTGCTTGCCGCGATCCAGCAGGATCTCAAGAGCGTCGCTTGAGCCGCGATGGGCAGCGTTAATGCTCGCCGCCCATCTGGGCGAGCAGCTCCTCGATATCGATATCGACCTGGCCCGCGGCCCTGACGTGGCGAACCTCGAAGCCGTCGGGCTGGAAGCGGTACTCCACAAGCCCGACCTCCTTGATCGCGATCCGGTCCTGGCGCGCATCGTTGATCTTGAAGCCCGCCGACGGCGCCCAGACGTGGCGGGTGTGGCGCCAGGTGAAGTCGCGCCGCTGGTGCACGTGACCGCTGGCGATGAGGCGCAGGTCGACATGTGCAAACATCTCAATCAGCCGCGCGCGGGCCGGCTGCGGCACGTAGCGGATCGACGTCTCCGGCGTCTCGGGATCGTCAGGCCCGTTGAGAAATACCGGCTTGTGCACGAACAGCGCGACCGGCTTGCCGTTCGCGCGCGAAACTTCCGAGGCGAGCCAATCGAACTGCTCGGCCTCGAAGGCGAGCCCTGAGTTCATCACCAGCGAGTTGAGGCCGATGAAGCACCAGCCCGCGGCTTCGAACGACCAATGGTCCTCGCCGATGATCCCGCGGAATTGCTGGCGATGCGCTTCCGCGACCGGTGGCTTCGGCGCAGGGCCGATCGCGGTCGGATTGTCGCCGATGTCGTGATTGCCGGGAATGTAGCGGCAGGCGACAGGCAGGGCGTCGTGCAGGCCCTTGGCGAATTCGACATCGTCGCGGCTGGTCGGCCCGTCGAACGAGACGTCGCCGGTGTTGACGACGAGATCGGGCCTATCGGTGTCGATATGCTCGCTGAGCGCCTGGAAGTTGGCGATCAGGCCAGGGAAGCGCCGGCCAAGATGGGTATCGGAGATCTGCGTCAGGCGAAATTCGGACATGGATCGATCATAGGCCACGCCCGACGTCGGAACGATGACGGCGCGTCCGCGGTCAACGATCGAACAATGTTTAAAGCACGCGATAGCGGATCGTGTAGGCGTCCTGCGGCGCGACCGGGCTTGCCAGCGGCGAGGCGATTCGGTCGGCGAGGTGCCAGGGACCGAACTGAGGGCCGAACTGGGCACCGGACTGCTCGGAGCGATGCGGCTCGGCGGGCAGGCGGAGGCGGAATTCGAAGGTGCCCTTGCCGGGCAGGTTCACGACCAGCACGCGGTCTGCGGTGCGATGGTTGAGCGCCACCACGCCACGCAGCACGGAGCGGCCATCACCGAGCCCCCGCACGCCGTCGACCAGCGCCAGCGTCTGGTTGCGGTCGGTATGCAGCTCGATCTGGGTGTCGGACACCGCCGCCAAGGTCTCCCTGGGCATGCGGATCTCGAACTCGACCGCGGGTTTCGAGGGATTGAGGCCGAGATAGGCCAGCGCGGCATGGCGCATGTCGTAGGCGGCAAAGGCGAACAGGGCGAGGGCGGCGAGCGCGGCGAGGCCATGCCTGAGGACATCGCGCCAGGTCCGATAACTCATTCGGAAGTAGACCGTCATGGCCAGCGCCACCGCGAGCGCCGTCGCGATGCCGGCCAGTGCCGACATCAGGATGCCGAACTGGCCGTCGGCGGACTCGGTCAGCGCCCCGGTCAGGCTGGCGATTTGGCTGAAGAGGGTGTTCATGGCGGTCTCTCGCCTTGCGCGCCCCAAGGGGCAAAATCGCTTTAACTGTCGACAGTTGGTCGCCTCATCGGGAACGCCGGTTCAACTCGTTGATTGTCAGGACCAGCGGTGACCGCTAATGGACGCTAGCTGCGGCTTCCGCCGGTTGGGAAATCCCGAGAAATTCCGATGTCCGTTCAAATGGTTTTGCTGCCGGTTTTCGTGCAGGTCGGTCTCACCTTCGCGCTCCTGATCGCCATGGCGATGGGGCGCCGGCGCGCGCTCGTCTCCGGCGAGACCAAGAGCCGTGACATTGCGCTGGGCGAGCCCAACTGGCCCAAGGGCGCCACACAATTCGCCAATTGCTACCGCAACCAGTTCGAGCTGCCGGTGCTGTTCTATGTCCTGATCGCGCTTGCGCTCCCCTTGCGCCATGCCGATCTTTTCATCGTGCTGATGTCCTGGGTGTTCGTGGTGACGCGCTTCGTCCATGCCGGAATCTTCATCTCCTCCAACAATCTCGGACGCCGCTCCACGATCTGGCTCGCCGGCGTTCTCGTGCTGCTCGCGACGTGGATCTACTTCGCACTGAAGATGCTCTTGTTGATCTGACGGTTAGCCGTCGAATTTGATCTGAAAGATTCAAATGACTCCCGCTGCCCGGCTGTCCGCAGCCATCGAACTGATCGACACTATCGAGAAAGACCGCGTGCCCGCGGCCAAGGCGCTGAAGGAGTGGGGCACCGCGCACCGCTTCGCCGGCTCAGGCGACCGCGCCGCCATTGCCGGCCTCGTCTGGGACGTGCTGCGCCGCTATGCCTCGAGCGCCTACCTGATGGATTCGGACACCGCGCGTGCTCGGCTGATCGGCATGCTTCGCCTCGAGCGCAACATGGATGCGGCCACGATGGCCGCGCTGTTGGACGGCAGCCGCTTTGCTCCCGCGCCGTTGACCGAGGCCGAGCAGGCCGCGCTCGCCTCGCGATCGCTTCAAGGGGCTCCGGCCGCGATCGCCGGCGACTATCCGGAATGGCTGGATCCGTATTTGGCAAAGGCGTTCGGCGAAGAGCGCGTCGCGGAGGCGACCGCGATGGCGAGCCGGGCGCCGCTCGACCTGCGCGTCAACACGCTAAAATCCAATCGCGACAAGGTGCTGGGGGCGCTTGCTCATCTTCATGCGAAACCGACGCAGTGGTCCGCAACCGGGCTGCGCATCGAGCTTTCGGCCGATGCGCGCAACCCCGGGATCCAGGCCGAAGAGGATTTCATCAAGGGCGCCATCGAAGTGCAGGATGAGGGGTCGCAGCTTGCGGCTGCCTTGACCGCGGCAAAACCGGGCGAGCAGGTGATCGATCTCTGTGCGGGGGCCGGCGGCAAGACGCTGGCGCTCGCCGCGATGATGCAGGGCAAGGGCCGGCTGATCGCGACCGACAGCGACAAGCGGCAACTCGCGCCCATCCACGAACGCCTGTCGCGCGCCGGCGTCCACAATGCCGACGTGCGCACGCCCAAGGGCGACGCCGATCCGCTGGCCGAGATCAGCGCCACCGCCGACCTCGTCGTGATCGACGCGCCCTGCACGGGAACCGGAACCTGGCGCCGCAACCCCGATGCCAAATGGCGCATGCGCCCGGGCGCGCTGGAGATTCGCTTGCGAGACCAGACCGAGGTGCTCGACCGCGCGGTTCCGCTGGTCAAGGCCGGCGGCCGCATCGCCTACATCACCTGCTCGGTACTTTCCGAGGAGAACGGCGAACAGGTGAGGGCGTTTGCCGCACGCCATCCCGAGTTCGCGGTGGTGCCGCCCGAGCAGACCGCGAGCGTGCTCTGGGACAAGGCGGAGGAGTTTGAGCAAGCCGCGCTACGATCCGCCGAAGGGTGGATGATGACGCCGCGGCGGACGGGGACGGACGGGTTCTTCGTCTCGGTGCTGAAGAAATCGTAGCGTCATAGTCGCTCTTTGGGGTGCGGCGACCCCAAACAAAAACCCCGCGAACCGGAACCCGGTCGCGGGGTTTTCTAAGTTGACGTTCTGCCGGTACGTCCGTGGTCAGAACGGTGCGCGGGCTTTAGCCGACGCGGAGATTGTCAGCCGAGGACTTGCCGCTGCGACGATCGGCGACGATGTCGAACGAGACCTTCTGACCTTCGTTGAGGGTCGAGAGGCCAGCGCGCTCGACGGCGCTGATGTGCACGAACACGTCCTTGTCGCCGTCATCCGGCTGAATGAAACCAAAACCCTTTTGATTGTTGAACCACTTCACGGTGCCCATAGCCATGGGAATTTCCTTTGCTTAAGAAGTTAACACGCGGACCGGTACGCATTATTGCGCCCATAGTCCTGATCAGTCGATGTTGGAGAAATCATCTGAAGCGTGCGCGCCCGTCAGCAACGAAGCGAAGCGGCCCAGTCGTTCGGCCAAGTATCGATGATCACAATATAGCGAGATTTTGGGGCCACTTCAAGGCACCACCCGCCGCTCGGGATGTCCCCGTATTTTGCTATTTTGCGGTGCAAATTAACCCGTCCAGGGCGCTCAATCGACGATAAACAGCGTCGCCCCGGTCGCCGTCGAGGACCGGTGCGCGGCGTCGCCGAAATCCGAGACCTGGTAGCTCATCCCGGCCGTGAGCTTGAACTTGCGCCCGTCGCGCAGCTCGCTGTCGAGCTCGCCTTGCAACACGTAGAGCACGTGGCCGCGGTCGCACCAATGGTCGGCGAGATAGCCCGGCGTATACTCGACCATCCGCACCCGGAGATCGCCGATGTTGAGCGTGCGCCACTGGGCCTGCCCGGTCTCGCCGGGATGGATGGTCGGCTCGACCTTGCTCCAGTCGGTGACGGTGAAGGGGGAGGTGGGGAGCTTCATGGAGTGTCCTGTCTCGGGGCCGGCGGCGGTGTTGTTAGCGTATGCGCTCGCCACAGTCTCCGTCATTGCGAGCGCAGGGAAGCAATCCAGAAATGCATCTGCAGCGGCAACCTGGATTGCTTGGCTGCGCGCTGCGCTCGCAATGACGAGCTTGAGGCACGCTCGCGCCTCACTCTCGGTGTCATCGCCGGGCTCGACCGGGCGATCCAGTATTCCAGAGGCCGTGCCGTGATACGGAAAAGCCGCGGCGTACTGGATTCCCCGCCTTCGCGGGGAATGACAGCGGTGGGTGAGGGCGCATCGTCCAACCCAGCGAGCGCTTAATCGGGCAAATGATTCGCCGAGCCCTGCACGATCTTTCCGGCCGCATTCACCCGCAGATATTCGCAGATCCGCTTTCCCCGCTCGTTCTCGTAGAACACCACCACGCTATCAGGGCTGACAAACAATTCGATCAGCGAGAAATGCAGGTTCGGCACCAGGGCGAGCGCCTTGCCCCAATAGGCGCGCAATGCATCCTTGCCGCGCACGGTGCCGCTTTCATCGAATCCCAACATGGGGATCCGGTCCGACGTCATCACGGCATCCTCGTCATAGAGTGTGAGCACGCGCTCGAGATCGCGCGCGTTCCAGGCCTCGACCCAGGTCCGGCCGAGCGCGGCGAGCTGTGATGGCTGATGGTGTTGTGACACGAGCGTTCTCCCTGATTGGCCCCTGTTTGAGGATGGGGCGATTAGGTCAATAATACTTACCTATATTGATTTGTCCATGCCCAAAGAAGAATGTGGGCGCGCGGCCCGCGCGGTTGCGGGAAAAGCCCCCGTCGCGTATTTGCTTGCCATGACAGCAGCACAGACCGACCGCTCCGCGTCGACGCCCTCGGTGGCCTCGGCGCACGACAAGATTCTCATCGTCGACTTCGGCAGCCAGGTGACGCAGCTCATTGCGCGTCGCGTGCGCGAGGACGGCGTCTATTGCGAGATCGTCCCGTTCAACAAGGCGGAACAAGCCTTCAACGAGATGAAGCCGAAGGCGGTGATTCTCTCCGGCGGCCCTGAGTCGGTGCATGAGGCCGGCTCGCCCCGCGCGCCGCAAGCGATCTTCGATTCCGGCGTGCCCGTGATGGGCATTTGCTACGGCCAGATGGCGATGGCGGAGCAGCTCGGGGGCACCGTCGAGGGCGGCCATCACCGCGAATTCGGCCGCGCCGATGTCGAGGTGAAGGCGCCGAGCAAGCTGTTCGAGGACGTCTGGTCACCAGGCGGCAAGAACCAGGTCTGGATGAGCCACGGCGACCGCATCACAAAGATGCCGCCGGGCTTCTCGGTCGCCGGCACCTCGCCGAACGCGCCCTTCGCGATCATCCAGGACGAGACGCGCAGATATTACGGCCTGATGTTCCACCCCGAAGTGGTCCACACGCCCGACGGCGCCAAACTGATCCGCAATTTCGTTCGCAAGATCGCAGGCCTTTCCGGCGACTGGACCATGCGCGCCTTCCGCGAGGAGGAGATCGCGAAGATCCGCGCCCAGGTCGGCAAGGGCAGGGTGCTCTGCGGCCTCTCCGGCGGAGTCGATTCCGCGGTCGCGGCCGTGCTGATCCACGAAGCGATCGGCGAGCAGCTCACCTGCGTGTTCGTCGATCACGGCATGCTGCGTCTCGATGAAGCCAAGACCGTGGTCGACCTGTTCCGCCACCACTACAACATCCCGCTCGTGCACGTGGATGCCTCGAAGCAGTTTCTCGGCGAGCTCGAAGGCGTCACCGACCCCGAAACCAAGCGCAAGACCATCGGCCGCCTCTTCATCGAGGTGTTCGAGGCGGAGGCCAAGAAGATCGGCGGCGCCGACTTCCTGGCGCAAGGCACGCTCTATCCCGACGTGATCGAGAGCGTTTCCTTCACCGGCGGCCCCTCGGTGACGATCAAGTCGCACCACAATGTCGGCGGTCTCCCCGAGCGCATGAACATGAAGCTCGTCGAGCCCCTGCGCGAGCTGTTCAAGGACGAGGTGCGCAAGCTCGGGCGCGAACTCGGCCTCCCCGAAATCTTCGTCGGCCGCCATCCGTTCCCGGGTCCCGGCCTCGCCATCCGCTGCCCCGGCGACATCACGCGAGAGAAGCTCGATATCCTGCGCAAGGCCGACGCCGTCTACATCGACCAGATCCGCAAGCACGGGCTCTACGATGACATCTGGCAGGCCTTTGCGGTACTGCTCCCGGTCAAGACGGTCGGAGTCATGGGCGACGGCCGTACGTACGATTTTGTGGTCGGCCTGCGCGCCGTCACCTCCACCGACGGCATGACCGCCGACTTCTATCAGTTCGACATGAAATTCCTCGGCGAGACCGCCACGCGCATCATCAACGAGGTGAAGGGCGTGAACCGGGTGGTGTACGACGTGACCAGCAAGCCGCCGGGGACGATTGAGTGGGAGTGAAGTAGATACGGTAGGATAGATTAGGATAGCCTGGCGCAGCCGCTGCGGCGAAAGGAAGGCGTGCCGATCGTGACTTTCGCCGAGATGTTCGGGATGGAGTGACGATCGCGCGGCGCAAGCTGTCGTGGCAATCCGAACCGCAGTCCGGTGCAAGGTTCTGGGGACAGGCAGGAGATCGCATTCAACTACACTCAAGAGGATCGCCAGTTCATGGTGCGGGGTAAAGAACTGGAGAAAAGAGTTTGCATTCGGCACAAGTTTGGAGACCACGGGCTGAACCCGGCTGTCGAAACGATCATTCTCGGGACATTCAATCCGGGCCACGAGGCCAACAAAGCGGAGTTTTTTTACAGCAACCCGAGAAATCAGCTCTGGAGCCTCTTGATCTCGGGCATTCGGCGAGCAGGATCTGCGCCGCGCTCAACTCGGTGAGAAACTCCAGTTCCTGTCGCGCAGGCGCATTGACTTTGTTGACCTGATATTCGAGGTCGAGGTTGAGGAAGGTCGCGAGTGCGATCGGCCGGACGCCTACATCGATAGTCGCGTCACCCGGTGGCGTGACGTCATTTCGGAACTGGAAACTCTGCAATCACTGCGCCGGGTCTGCTTTACGCGAAGGGGATTTGACGGCATTCCAAACATTAAATCCAGGATCGAGGAGATCGAGCGATATTGTGGCCGGCGCGGTCTGATGTTCAAGCGGATTGTCACGCCCTCAGGGGCCTACAGAAGCGAAGAAAAGCAGTCAGAGTGGACCGGTTTTTTCAATCCGCACGATGATACAAATTAAGAGGCCTGCGCTCTATCGGGTCCGCGACGTGCCGACGCCGAACCACTTGGGGTAGATCATGCGATACGTCGCCCGGACACCACGTCCACCAGCGGCCCTGGCCGGCTCGCTTGCCATGGAAAGACGTCAATCCTTTCTCCGTTATCTTCAGTTGGATCCGATGAAACGCGAACAGACCCGCGTTCCGATCATGCGGTTCGAGTCCCGGGAGATCATGCGCGATCTCTCCCACATGTTCCTGGGGAAATGCGCATTCTGCGAACAGGCTTCGAAAAGCATGTTCCTGCACCGCTTCAGGCCGATGAACGATGCCGAGCCAACGATCGGCAGCGAGGAGGACGGGCGGACGCGCGACGCCCATCTCTATTACGGCTGGCTGTCGGATGCCTGGATCAATCTCTATCCGATCTGCGGGGACTGCAGGCCCAAACGAACCACGTACTTCCCGGTCGACGGACAGAGGGCGCATATCCCGACGGCGGAAGAATATGCCCGGTTCGTCGAGAATGGCGACGGGACATGGCCGGATCTGGACCTCGACGAAACACCGCTCCTGGTCGATCCCTGTGCCGACGACATCGCTCGCCATCTCGTCCCGCGCGAAGACGGATCGCTGGAAGCTGCAAGTCGGCGCGGCGAGGAAACGATCAAGCATTTCCGGCTCAATCGGACGCGATTGAGAACCAGGCGAAGACGAGCCTTCGACGACTATACAAAACTCAAAGGCGATGGGCCGAACGACACCAATGAATTCGTCAGTCTCTGGCGGTTCCTGAGGCGCCAAGGCGATGCCGGCGACGCGGAAATCGGGGCGGTCACCGCGTCTGCGAATATCGTTGAGGAAACCGACATCGCGGGAGCACGACCCCGCCTCAAGGAAATCCGGCTGACGAACTTCAAGGCGATCGAAACGCTGTCGATCAAGATGCCTGCTGCACCAGATCCGACCGAACGCATTGCGCAGGCACTGTTGATCCTTGGCGAAAACGCTGCTGGCAAGAGCTCCATCCTGGAGGCGATCGCGCTTAACCTCATCGGCGGCGACGCGCGCCCCGATCTTGTGGAGGATCCGGGTAGCCTGAGGCTCAACCCCAGCTTCATGGGCGCCGAAGACCTGCCGCAGAAGCCAACGGCCAAGGTCCGGCTTCAATTCGACAATGAACAGGTCTCGACACTCACGATCGGTGCCAAGGGCTATTCTCAGATTGGCGAGAACCGGTTGCCCCTGGTCTTCGGCTACGGCGCCTACCGTCATTATGTGCGCGACCTACAGGCCTGGAAACCGTCGCGACCGGTGCTCAGCCCGTTTCATACCGACAGCCTGCTCAGCAATCCGGAGCAATGGCTTCTCGGCCTGTCGCCAACCGAGTACCGGGCCGTCGTCCAGGCGCTAGGCGTGATTTTCGGGGCGGCCGAAGAGATAGACGTCATCTATCGCGACGAGGCCAAGGGCCGATGCTTCGTCGAAATGCAGATTGATGCGTCCGGCAAGAAGAGCAGGACCCCGCTCTCGAACGTCTCGTCGGGCTTCCGCACCATTCTCGCATTGTCCTGCGACATCATGCGATGGCTCATGGATCGCGACGTCAATCCGAACTTCACGACGCTGACCTCGGCGGAGGGGATCGTGCTGATCGACGAGGTCGAGGCCCATCTCCACCCGCGCTGGAAGATCAACATCATGAAGGGCCTGCGCACCGCATTGCCGTCAATGACCTTCATCGTCACGACCCATGATCCGTTGTGCCTCAGGGGAATGCGCGACGGGGAAGTGGTGGTGTTGAGCAAGGTCGCCAGGCAGCTAGGCAGCGGCCAAATCCCGGTCATGGTCGACAGCCTCACCCAATTGCCAAAGGTATCGACGCTGACCATCGAGCAACTCCTGACCTCGGACCTGTTCAGCCTGTTCTCCACCGACGACCCCGAGATCGAGGCAAGCCTCGCAAGGCTTGGTGACTATCTCGCGAAAAAGGACGGGAGTGCGCCGGACCAGGCCGTCAGGGCTGCGATGGACGAGCTCCGCAGGCAGGTGGTGGATGCCCTTCCTGTCGGCATGAGCGAGGCTGCCCGCCTCGTGCAGGAGGCCGTTGCCGACTACCTCGTAAAGCGGCGCAACCTTGCCGGTAGGCCACGCAAGGACCTGCGCGGTGAAACGAAGAGGCGGATCCTGGCTGTCCTGGAGGGCATCTGATGCGGCGCGTCGATCGGGCCCTGGTTTCGGCGCCGGCTGTCCTTGTCGGCAACAAGAGCCTTGGCGGCAAGGAACTGACGAAGGCGCGGATCTTCTTTGCAGCGCAGGCAGAGGCAGAAGCTGGGGCAGCCGCCGCCGGGGCCCCGGTTCCAACTACGAAAGCCAGGAAGAAGAAGGACAAGGCGTTCAATTTCAACGCCTATTCCGACGAAGCAGTCAAATACGCGCTCGACAAGCTGTTCTTCGGCAAATGTGCCTATTGCGAAAGCCGGTATGCCAACCAGGCGCCGGTCGATGTCGAACATTACCGGCCGAAGGGACGTATCGCCGGGGTTGCGAATCATCCCGGCTACTGGTGGCTTGCCATGGTGTGGGACAACCTGCTGCCAAGTTGTATCGATTGCAATCGGCGGCGCTGGCAGGACTTGCCGAAATTCCCCGATAGCCTCGCGCAACTGCTGGCGGCTCCAGAGATGCAAGGGGTCAAGGCATCGCTTGGCAAGCAAGATCTGTTTCCGATCGCCGGCGCGGCCAGGGCGACGGCAGACTTTCCCGGCATTGACGAGCAGCCTGACCTCATCAACCCCTGCGTGGACGATCCGGAAGACTACCTAGTGTTTCACATCGACCGCGGCGACCCCCTTGGTCTCGTCCTTCCGACCCTGAAGGATGACATCCCTTCCAGGCGTGGCCTGACATCGATCCATGTCTATGGTCTGAACCGGCTCGGATTGGTCCAGGAGCGAACGCGAGCCTTGCGCAAGCTTGATTTCCTGAGCCGATTGATCGACGAGATCGGCAAGATTTCGGAGACGCTTCTTGCCAGCCCCGATCCGAAGAACAAGACGATGGGCGCGCGGCTCGACCTGTTGGTCAACCAGATCCTCGACGAAATTCGCGCGATGGCGGGGCCGGACCAGCCCTATTCAAGCCTCGTGAGGGCTTGGTCGAAGGCGCTTAGAGTCAACTGAGGAGATGGGACATGAGCGCGCCTGAACAGAGCTGCGACCTCGTCATGAAGGGTGGGATCACCAGCGGGGTGGTCTACCCGAAGGCCGTCGTGAAACTTTCGCGCAGGTACCGCTTCCGCAATATCGGCGGCACGTCGGCCGGCGCGATTGCCGCGGTCGTCACTGCCGCAGCCGAATACGGACGCGCCGAAGGCGGATTTGAAAAGATCGAAGCGCTCCCACAGCAGCTGTCGGCGACGCTCCTGGAGAAATTCCAGCCTCGCCAGGAGCTACGTCCGGTGTTCAATCTGATGCTGGCGGCGATGTCGAAAAGTATCGCGGGCACGGTCTTCGCGCTTTTGAAGGGCTACCCGGTGCCTGCGCTTTTGGGTGCCATCCCTGCGATCATTATTGCCATCATGATCCCGTTCACCTGGCATTCGGTGCCAGCGGCGGTGCTCGGTGTCTTGCTGTTCCTGTTCCTGCTCATTCTGCTGCCTGCCGCCACGGCGGCTTTTGTCGCCGCTCGCGATGTTGCCTGCAGGCTCCCGGAGGCGGATTACGGCCTCTGCAACGGAATGACCCAACCCTACATGCCCGCCGGCCGGCCCGCCCTGACCGAGTGGCTGGCCGATACGATCGATCTCGTCGCTGGGCGTTCGGCCACCGGCGCACCGCTTGGGGTCAAGGACCTTCAATCCCGCCGGATCAAGGTGCAGACGGTGACCACCGACATCACCTCGCATCGCCCCTACGTGCTGCCGATGGAGAATAACCTTCATTACTTTTCCGAACGGGAGTTCCGGTCGCTTTTTCCGGCTCGCGTCGTCGACGCGATGCTGACGACGCCAAAGGAGGGATCAAGCGACCTCTATCTGTTCAAGATCGATAATCTTCCGCTCGTGGTCCTCGCACGCATGAGCCTCAGCTTCCCGGCGCTGATCTCGGCGGTGCCGCTCTACAGAATCGACTATACGCTGGTCGGCGTCCCCGAACAGGACAGGTTGGTGCGCTGCATGTTCTCCGACGGTGGGCTGTCGTCGAATTTTCCGGTACATTTCTTCGACCGCTTCCTGCCGTCGCGCCCGACCTTTGGCATTTCGCTCGGCGAATATGACCGCCGGCGGGAGAAGCCGGAAAATGCCGGGAAAACCCGGGTTTTCCTTCCGACAAAGGCAGGACAGGGGCAACTCCTGCCAACGCGAGGCTTTTCCGGACTGATCGCCTTCGTGTTCGCCCTCTTTGACAGCGCCAAGGACTGGCAGGATTCCCTCCAGTCGATCCTGGCCGGCTATCGCGAACGGATCGTGACGGTCAACCTCAAGCCGGAGGAGGGCGGTCTCAACCTGGAAATGCCGGCCGCCCGCATCGACCAGCTGACCGGCTTCGGCGAACGTGCCGGCGACCTGATCAATAGCGAGTTCGAACTCAACGAGCACAAGTGGCGTCGCTATTTGGTCGAAGTCCGCGCGCTTGACGAGATGCTGCGCCAATTCGCCGATGCCTACGCTGAAGCACCCGAACCGGGCTCGCTTGGATACGCAGAGATCGCAACCAACTACGAACCGTCATCCTATAAGAATTTCTCGGTAAGCGAACGGCAGATCTTGCGAGAACGAGCGGAGGCGATCGCCGCGCTGGGAGACGCGTTTCGGAAGCAACAGCCGCTGGAAAGCTTCGACGATCATATGCCGAAGAGCCGCAGCCAGATCCGCTCTGTTGCCCGCATGGACTATTGACCGCAACGATTGCAGCCAGACCGTACGGCGTCTGATCGACAAGGTGCAGAGGCCGCGGTTGATTCCAACCGATCTTTCCTCGCCGCTGTCTCTACGGACTAGCTGCTCGAGGGAGCAATGATTTCCGCCATCGTTTTCAGGATATTCAGTGATACTCACTGGCATGAGCTGTTTATATTACATGCATTCTCGGTTTGAGCGCTGTCGCAAAAGATTGCACCCGGGATTCGGCGTATTCATTCATCGCTCAGGCTCAATCTACGACGATATTGGGGAACGTACCTCCCAGGAACGACGCTGGCGCATTCAACCCCGATCAATCATAAGACCTTAGATCGTCGGATTGCCTTGCGATCCATTGAGTGAGGCGCTCGGCGAAAGTCAGTTCTAACGCTAACAAAAATTTCGATATTCAATCTTTGGTAGACTCGCGCGAATGCTCCACTTTCTGTTAGGGGCGCGGAGCCCTCGGCATCGCGCAGCGCGGAGTCCCGCCCCGTTGCGGCCCAAGAGCGCTGTGGCTGGCGTATTTAGTCGGTGTGAGATTGCCCTAGGCATTATGTGGCCGGGCGTTTTTGTAGTCGTCTCTCCAAGTCGCGAGGGCAAACCTACGGGCTGGCATCGCGCAGTTTAGCGTAGCTTCGTCGAGTCGTTCTCGCTTCCTCCAGATTGAGAATTCTACCCCAAGCTTAGGTCCGACATCCATTGCGTCTTGACGGATGGAGTACTGCAGCGGGCTCCATCGTACGGAAGGTTCGAGCGCTTGAAGCCTGGCTGGCGCACCGACAGGCTTTGGCGCAAAAAGGACCAACTATTATCCGCCTCAATTGCTTGGCGGTAGCTATAGCTCGAATTGGCTAATGATAAGCTGGAGCGAAAGTTGGAATGGTTCAATTGGCCAGGAGCCGGCGTTTGCGCCGGCACAGCAGGCTTGTGGCGCATCTGCGGTCTGATTCCGAGGACAGGACGCCGGGAGCGCTGACGAGTAGTGTTGGTTGTCCGGAGGTAGAGGACCGAGAATCGTGGGTTTGACTCCCACTCTCTCCGCCACCGATTCTCAGTGGCGAAAAAACCCTTCAAAAACAGACGCTTCGCGAACCGCTGGCCTTTTGCGGTGGAGCACCACAGTGTAGCACTCTCCAACACGGTTTGTGCCACGCTTCACCGAGAATCTCGACTGGAAAGTCGAGGTGATTGAGGCGTTCTGCGACCGCTTGAACCGATACCTGACCAAGGGCGCTCGATGCCGGCCACAACGCGGCAACGCGACAAGCGCCGTTCGCGCAACAACGATTGCGAGAGCTGTGGCTGCGCATAGATCAGGCGCATCATTGCTACGAAACGAATTGGCTAGTCATGACAGACGATAGCTCGACGGAGAAATTCGGAAAATCAGCGCATGTCGCCTTTCTGCAGTCGCGCGTCGGCGTCGACGAGACCGAGCCGCTCATCGTCTGGCTTTTAGGTATCCTCGGAGTGGACGATCCCGCAGTCGCTCGGTCGCTCGCCACTATAGAGATGCGGAGGGCGGCCTTTCTCGAACTGACGACATGGATGAAACGGCTTCAAAATCGTGCCGGGCTCGATGAGAGGGGCAAAGCGGCGTTAAAATTCTGGGCCGCCCAATCCCTGATTGCGATCGTTCTCGCGCCGACCGCGCTCAATCAGACGTACGAATATCCATCTGGGCTCGATCGAGCCCTCGAGGCGGGTGCCGAAGGTCTCTTCGACGTCGGTATTTCTCAGTTTGACGGTTTGGTAACCCTAGGTATCAGTCTCGTTCGATGGCTCGCCGAGCGGAGGCACGATCAGGTCGTTCTCGTGGAGTCGCCGACCGGAAATACTGTGCCGGTTCAGTTTGTCGCCGAACTGGCGAGGAGCAAAGGGATCTCGATCGAGGTGGTACAGTGGAACGCCCCGCGGAACGATCGACCCGGCCGCGGCCGTACCGTCAAGGATGCCGCCAAGCTTTGCGGAAAAGCGACCGCAGGCGCGGATCTCGTGGTGCTGATGGACGAATGTTTGACGGGGTCGCGCTTTATCAAGCTTTTCAAAGCTCTGCTCGGGTCCATCGGGAAGGAGCGCCTGCTCCCGATCGCGATGCTTTTCCTCGACTCGCAGCGTGGCGATCTATCCCAACATCCGGACAGGCTTCGCTTGACCAAGATGATCGAAGAGCAGGGGCGTCTCATCGGCTATCCGGACACCATCGTGGAATTCCCGCAGCGTCGTCCGTTTCGGTTCGGCCGAGAAAACGTCCTGTGGGAGGCGCCGGTCACCTGGGGCGACTCGGACATGATCGCCGGAAAGCATCGCTCTTCTTCCAAACTTCATTGTCCAGACGTGTCTGCACGACGGCAGTCTGAAGGAAGTACTGGCTGACTATCGCGCGCCGGAGATGTCTGTCTACGCAATGTTTCCGCCGGCCAGGTATATGCCCTTCAAGCTGCGTGCATTCACTGAGTTCCTGGTGAGTTCGCTCTCCGCTTTTGCGACAAACCCGGATAGGCCCGACAAGCCCGGAAAGGCCTGAACCACCGCATAGTTGGGTAGTACTGACCGCTACCTTCCATGGCAAATGACGAATGCGCAGGAACACCCTTACGAAGAATTTGGAGAGAGGAGGCGTCTGCCTGCTGCTCGTCGCATGATTCGTGCATCCATGGCTTGGCGTTTTCTAGGCCTGTCCGTAGCAAATTGCCGCCCAATCCATAGGTGTTGCGCGATACGAAACTCTGTGTCTCTCAAAGCGGAACGCTTATTTATCATTTCATCCCGGAATTCTCTGCAGGCCCCCTATATTCCGTCGGCACCGTGTACACGGGTGCGCCAACACCGCATCCATCTGGATGACAAACACCTAGAGCGTCATTAGTCATCCGGCCGAACCGCCATCTCGTTAATGGGCCGATCAAATGCCTTGGTCGGTGAGACAAAGTAGGAAGACATGACCCCTGTAGCGCGCTTTGAGATCATGCTCCTGCTGTTGGCCATGATCGTCATCCTGGAGGTACTCGCGCGCAAGCTTCAGCTTCCTCGTGCTGCGGCGCTTATCGCGGGCGGAATTGGTCTTGCGATGGTCCCGGAAGCTCCGAACATCGAACTCGATCCCGAACTGGTCCTAGTTCTGTTCTTGCCACCATTATTGATGGCCAGCGCGTGGTTTACCGCTTGGCGGGACTTTCGCGCCGACATAAGGATCATAATGCAACTGGCCGTCGGTGCGGTCGTCTTCACGACGTTGGCCGTCGGCGTTGTAACCCACCTAGTGCAACCGGCCCTTCCATGGGGAGCCTGCTTCGCACTAGGGGCGATTGTCTCGCCGCCAGACGCCGTCGCAGCGAAGGCGGTGCTACAGAAACTGCCTTTGCCGCAGCGGATCGTTGCTTTGCTCGAGGGCGAAAGCTTGGTCAATGACGCGTCCGGACTCGTACTGTTTCGACTGGCGGTGGCCGCAACGCTTACCGGAGCCTTCAGCACGACCTCCGCTGTGTTCCAGTTTTCCTGGCTCGCGGTTGGCGGGGTGGCGCTAGGGGTGGCATCCGCCTACGTATCAATTTCTGTCATCAAGCGCATCGCCGATGCCGACCTTACCGTCGTCTGGCGCTTTTTGACCGCTTGGATTTCGTACATCGCGGCGGAGAAGTTGGGCGTCTCCGGAGTTTTGTCCACCGTAGCATGCGGAATGGTCATGGGCTGGCATCAGCACGAACTTCTATCAGCCGTCACTCGCACGCGATCGGCTGCCGTCTGGGGCGTTGCTGTTTTCTTGCTGGAATCGCTGATTTTCATCCTTATCGGCCTATCGCTCCGCGGCATATTGACAAGGCTCGGCGGACTGGAAACTTTGCTCGGGCTGCTGCCATCAATGATGGCGATCGTCGCAGCCGTGATCGTCGCAAGGTTCGTTTGGATTTTCTCGACAACGTACATTCCTCGCGCGTTGTTCTCGACGTTGCGAGCGCGAGATCCTTATCCTCCGCTATCGGTACCCTTCATAATGAGCTGGGCGGGCATTCGCGGCGTGGTGAGCCTGGCTGCGGCGCTCTCGCTTCCTGAAGCGTTTCCCGGCCGCGATCTCATTTTAGCGGTAACGTTCGCGGTCATTCTCGTCACGGTCCTGATACAAGGCGCGACATTGGCGCCCCTCGTACGTCTGCTTTCCGGAGCGGGATTTGTCTCATTGAGCACCGCAAAGCTTTCGGAGGCGGAGGCTCGCGCCCGCATCGCTGCCGCTCAACTGGCGGCAGTCGAAAAGGAGTCGCTCGATCCGGATGGCAAGCACCGCCATCCGCGACTGATGGAGCAGTATTCCTATCGAGTGCGGGCTTCGGCGCGGCTCTCCGAAGAGCCGGATACGTTCGCCTCACACCGCGTTGATCACTTCAGGGCCGTGTTGTCAGCGATTTCCGCCGGCCGCAACGAACTGCTGCGTATGCATCGCGCCGACCAGATACACGATAGCGTGCTCCACGCAATCGAGCAGGAACTCGATCTGGAGGAGATCACGGCAACGCGGTTTGTAGACGCGCGCTAGAGCTCGTCGAAAAGCCTCCCTCGTGCGTTCCACTTTATGCGACACAGCTACTCACTTTCCGAACCTTCCGTAAGCACGCGCCACAATGTTACTTCAGTGAAGAAGCGGAGCGTTGCGTGCTGAAGATCCTCAATAACGAATGTCGGCCACCTGTCGACCTCCGACCGACATCAACCAGCAACCGGAGGGACACCGAGTTCAAGCACGCAGTCAGCAATCGGTCGACGAAAGCCATCGTGACCGCGCTCTGGACAAGGGCCTGCCTCAAATTCCCCGCCGTCGACGCTATGCCGGAGCAATTTTCGGGCCGAGTCATCAACTCGCATTTGGCGCGCGGCGTGTTCGAAGCGCTCCAGGCCGCCGGGCGCGGGCCGTTCTTGTTTGTCCTTTCATGATTGGCTTCTACGCGCGCCACCCAGAATGTTTTGACGTTGTCGATGACACGGCTCAACAGGAGAATAGACATGATTGAAATGGTCATCGAACAGCGGCGCCGAAATCTCGGCGGTGGCTTCGAAGTCGGACGTGTGCTGCCATTCGCCAAGCGACGCATGGTGGGCCCGTTCATCTTTTTCGATCACATTGGACCGATCGATATCGCGCCGGGCGATGATCACAACCTAGACGTCCGGCCGCATCCGCATATAGGCCTCTCTACTGTGAGCTATCTGTTCGCTGGCGAGATCATGCATCGCGACAGTCTCGGCTACGAGCAGGCGATCCGACCGCAGGAAGTCAATTGGATGACAGCAGGCAGCGGCATCACCCATAGTGAGCGCTTCGAGCATGCCCGGGCGCATGGTGATCGCGTGCACGGCATCCAGGCCTGGGTTGCACTGCCAGTCGAGCAGGAGGAGGTCGCACCTTCCTTTTCACACCATTCCGGCGTCGATCTGCCGCAGTGGAACGAGTCGGGGATCATGGGTCATCTCATCGCCGGCAGCGCCTACGGCTTGGTGGCCAGCTCCGTAACGCACTCGCCCCTGTTCTACGCACATCTCGACATGTCGGCCGGGTCAACGGCAGAGGTTCCGATCGGCCACAAGGAGCGCGCCCTATACGTCGCCACGGGCGCGGTCGAGGTCGATAGTCGCCGCTATGAGGCAGGTAGGATGCTGGTGCTCGGTGCGGGAATCTCGCGCGTAAAGGCGTTCGAAAAGTCGGCTGTGATGGTGCTCGGGGGCGAACCCGTCGGTGAGCGCTTCATCTACTGGAACTTCGTTTCATCCTCGAAGGAGCGGCTCGCTCAGGCGGCCGCAGATTGGAAAGCGGGGCGGATGAAGCTGCCGGATGCGGACGACGCGGAGTTCATCCCATTGCCGAGCCAGCCCGAGCCGCCTGCTTCGGCCAGCTCCTAGGCGGCGAGGTACCGCGAAATCCGCTTTGTGGCTATTGGTGGGAGAAGGATGATGGCTGCGCCGCGCGCACATGTAACAGCTTCCGAGACCGGAGGAAGCACTTCGCCGTTCGCATCGAAATGAGCGATCATGTGCTTACCGGCGACGAACCTGTGGATGCCGGCGGCGGCGGACTTGGCCCTAGCCCTTTCGAACTTCTGTCGGCTGCCCTGGCAGAATGCACGGCGATGACAGTGCGGTGGTACGCCCGCCAACAGCGCTGGCCGGTGGACCATGTATCGGTGGTGGTCGATTATGAGAAAAGACAGCCTGCAGGCGCTTCTAGCCCCGTCGATGTGTTCGAGAAGACCATCTTCATTCGCGGTTCCCAGCTTACCGACCAGCAGCGTTCGCGGCTGTTTGATGTTGCCTCCAAGTGCCCGGTTCAACGCGTTTTGGAGAGCTCTCCTTCGATAAAGTCAGAGCTGAAAGCGATAAGTGACCGATAACTCGATACAAGACGACGGCTGCCCGACACCTCAATTCCAAGATCTAACCCAAGGAGGAACTGACCATGCCAACTAGCGCGCACGCTCTTTCGCAGAAATCATCTACGGCCGAACCCGCGTCGCCGGCATCGCCTTTGGCAGTGCTGCAGTCGATCTTGTCGAACCCGACAGATCTGGATTTCGTCAAACAATTCACGACTGATGACTTCGTATATGTATCGCTCAACTATGATCATCCGGAACTGAAGCAGATCATGCCTTGGGCCGGAACCAACGAAGGCACCAAAGGGCTGGTTCAGACCTTTATCGACGTCAGCCGTTATTGGACGGTAGACGACTTCCAGATTCAGGACAGCTTCGAGAATAAGAACGGCGCAGCGATCTTTGGCTCCTTTACGTACACATCAAACGCTCTGGGAAAAACGGTGACATCACCCTTCGCGGTTCTGGCGCGCGGCGAGAACGGCAAGCTGTCATACGTGCAGTTTATGGAAGATACCTTCGCGACCGTCCGCAGTTTTAGAGCAAGCGGCGAATATCTCATCAAGGCAAATCCGGACGGATCGGAAACCAGCGTCTGAAAGCAGCCTAAGATCCGTCCCGGAATAAGTCATTTGCTCCAGGGGACCAGGCCACGGCCCGCCGACTTCGAGCCGTCCGGCCTAGTTGGAGCCACCGCCGTCGCGAGGGCCTGCAAAGCCGAGTTGGCTCTCAAAAAGCCAGCTCCGAAGCTCGTAACCGACCAGGACCTGCGAGCCCTCCTGCATCGCGATGCCGGTCTAGATTCTCGGCAGTTCTGCCGGCCAGGTTCTAGACAAGGACACTGGTGCTCGCCCATCGCTTGAAACCGGCAGCCGCTCAATGTTGTCTTGGAATGCGGGCAATCGCCTTGATTTCAAAATCGAAGCCGGCCAGCCAAGTCACGCCGACCGCCGTCCAGTTGGGGAAAGGCGGATCGCCGATCTCGGCAGATCGGACCTTCATAACGGTTTCGAACTGCGCTTCGGGATCGGTGTGGAAGGTGGTGACGTCCACCACGTCATTGAGCGTGCAACCGGCCGCTGCCAGAACAGACCTGAGATTGGCGAAGGCGCGCCGGACTTGTTTCTCGAACACCGGTTCGGGCGAGCCGTCTTCGCGACTCCCAACCTGCCCGGACACGAACAGCAGGTCGCCGGACCTGATCGCCGCCGAGTAGCGATGCTTGTCATAAAGGGCGTGGCGCTCGGCCGGGAAGATCGGCTCGCGTGTGGACATCAGTATCTCCTATGTGCGGTGGACAGATCGCGTCACGTTCCGAGTGAGCGTTGAAGAAAGTCGCGGATGATGACGGCTATCTCCCGATGGTGCGTCTCCAGTGCAAAGTGGCCAGCGTCAAGCAGGTGCACCTCGGCGTTAGGCAGGTCCCGCCTGTAGGCGAGCGCTCCTGCGGGAACGAACGCAGGATCGTGACGACCCCATGCCGCCAGGAGCGGCGGACGGTGTTCGCGAAAGTACGCTTGGAAGGTCGGGTAGAGCGCGACGTTGCTGCGATAGTCCAGGATGAGATCAAGCTGTATGTCCTCCGCGCCAGGACGCGCCATGTACGCGATGTCTAGCTCGTATCCGTCAGGGCCAAGCAGATCTGGATTCGCGCCTGTCCCATATTGCCAGCTGCGGATCGTCTCAGGCGACAGCGATGCGCGACAGGCCTCGCGATTTGCCTCGGTAGGCTCGCGCCAGTAGGCCTGCCACGCGCCCCATTCGTCACTAAAGCCCTCCTCGTAGGCGTTTCCGTTCTGAGTGATGATTGCGGTGATGCGATCTGGGTTCTTCATGGCGAGCCGCAGGCCGATCGGCGCTCCATAGTCGAATATGTAGGTGGCGAAACGGTCTAGCCCGATTGCATCGACGAACTCCTCGATCACTCCGGCCAGCGCGTCGAAGCTGTAGGTAAAGGAGCCGCGCTCGGGTGCCCGCGTCTGGCCGAATCCGGGCAGGTCGGGCGCAATGATGCGGTAACGGTCCGACAGCAGCGGAATCAAGTCCCGGAACATGTGGCTTGCCGTAGGGAAACCATGGAGTAACAGCAGGGCCGGGGCGTCGACGGGGCCGGATTCCCGATAGAAGACCTCGACGGCCCCGACCTGTTGGGTGCGATAGCGGACGCTCGACATCTGTCTGCCCTTTATGATTGTGGCGATGGTGCCGGCAAGCTGCACTTGGCCGACCAGGCGGCGCGGGGTCGAAGCTAGGCGAGCGCGCCCGCATCGGCGTTGAGGATCGTGCCGGTGATCACACTCGCGGCCGGGCTCGCAAGGAAAACGACCGCATTGGCGATCTCGCGCGGCTCAGCGTAGCGCCCGAGCGACGTCATGCCCCGCTGGAAGTCGGCCGCGTCGCCGTTCGCGGGATTCGCATCAGTGTCGGTCGAGCCGGGCTGCACCAGGTTGACAGTGATGCCGCTCGGCCCAAGCTCGCGCGACAGGCCGCGGGTGAACGAGGTGAGCGCCGCCTTCGAAACCGCGTAGGCCGTCACGCCCGGAAACGGAACGCGCTCGGCGAGACCGGAGCCGATGGTGACGATGCGGCCCCCTGCGCGAAGGTGCGGAATGACAGCCTTCGCGAACAGCATCGGCGCGCGGACGTTCACGTCCATCAGCTTCTGGTACTGGCCGAGGTCCAGCTCGGTGATAGGTCCATAATAGCCGATCCCCGCGCTGTTGATGAGTATGTCGATGCCGCCAAGCTCGGTCACGGCCTCGCCGACCGCGCGCGTGATCGCCTCGGGATCGGCGCTGTCGGCCTGGATGGTGACGGCACGACGCCTGGTCGCCTTGATCGACGCAGCTACTGCCTGGGCCTTCTCGGCGGAGTTCTGATAGGTGAACGCGACGTCGGCGCCGTTTTCAGCGAGCGCCAGCGCGATCGCGGCACCGATTCCCCGCGAACCACCGGCCACGAGGGCTCGCTTTCCACTCAGATCGATCATTCTCTTTTCCTTTCTGCCATCCCTGAAATCGGCCGCTACAGCCGGAGCGCGTGAAGCAGCGACGGGATCACATGCTCCCCTTATCTTGGGGAGGCGGGTTCGCCGTGCTTAGTGGCGAAACCTGCTGAGCTGTGTTGCAGGGAATGGAACGCCGAGATCGGATGCCTGAGGACGGCGGGTGATCGCGACCTGATACCGCTGCTTCAGCAGGACTGGGAAGATCAATGTGCCTTCGCATCGGACCCGACAGCGACCCGGCTTGGGGCGGGTTTCTGGTCGAGAAACTCGATAAGGCGCGCAGCAGCTTCGCCGGACTCCAAAGCCTTCGCGCCCAGCTCTTCGTTACTCTTGGAATATTCTGCAAGCCGCCTGCCATACAGTTCGCGCTGCTCAGGGCCCATGTTCTTAGCGGCGCTCATCAGAGCATCTGAAGTCGTCGATACATCACCGCCTTGGATGCGGCCCATCGATACCGTCGTGACGTGCACGCCGAACGGCTTGAGGTCGGCCCGGTAAGCGGACACGAGCGCCTCGAGCGCCGCGTTAGACGCTGCCGCAAGCCCACAAAAGGTATCTGGGGTACTGTTACTCGCGTCGATGATTTGGACGATCTGGCCGCGCGATCGGCGAAGCGCCGACAGAAAGGCGTTGATGATGCTCATCGCACCAAGGACGTTCTCCTCAAGAGCATGCCGTGCCGTATCGATGGAGATCGCTTCGAGCGGGCTCGGGGGGATAACGTGAGAATTGTTGATGAGGAGGTCGAGCCCGGCCCCGTCGAGCGCGTCCGACACGCCTTCCGCCCAAATTTTGCCTTTGGTGAATTTGGTGACATCGCTCACCGCGAGGCTGACGCGTCCGCCCGACGCAGTTCTGAGCTCCTCCACCTCAGCAGCAGACACTGCAGTACCAAAGACGATACAGCCTCGGGCGGCGTAGCCCAACGCGAGCTCGCGTCCGAGACCGGTGCCGGCTCCGGTGATCACGACCGAATACCGACGACGTCGGGGGCGGGATGCCATAACGACCCTCCTGGATTGCTGCGCACCCTTCAAACGATGCTCATGGCGAGGGAGCGACTTCATTGCCCAGGAGCTCGATCGAGTGCCTCATCGCAGCGAGTCCTGGAGCCGGTACTTATTTGGAAAGCGATACGTGAAAGCCCGCCCAAGGCTGCACTTGACTCGTGGATCTTGGCCGCAACTGTCGTCCGATCACCTGCGCCAGTCGCGAAATCGAGGAGGGTGGCAGCGAAGCTGTCGATGCCAATTTCCATTTTGGGTCTTTCGAGGCGCAGGAGGGATCGGGTGACGGCTCGGCTCAGCCGGCGTCTCGTAGCGCCTGGCGCTTCCGTTCCAGAGGATTGAACATGGAGATGCCGCCGCAGGACGGCTTCACCTCGTCCTGGAGCCCGTCCCAGCGCTCTGCGAGTGGGCTCACCCGAAACTCGGGGTAAGTGACGTCCATCTCCTGTTGATGGGGAAGCTCAATCGATATCTACACACTCCCTACGCAGCGAGCGGCACCTCTGGGCCGCCGCTTTCTGCGGCGGGGCAGGGAGCGGGTCGCGCCACGGGGCGCATCCCGCGTGCCCCTTCATTCCGATCAGACGCCTGCCGACTGTTCGTTGGGCACTGGTGTGTTCAGCAGCTGCTGCTCCCACAGGTAGGCGACGCCGCTGCCGCCAACATGATCGATCATGACCTGCGTCAGCGGACCGGCCGTCTTGAGACGCGCCCAGTCGCGCTGCCATTCGGCTGCGAGGGCCAACCAGGTCATCATGTTGATGCCGGCCCCGATCATGCGCTGAATGGCGACCTCGTGGGCCTCAACCGACGTGCCTCCTGATGCGTCGGTGATCACTGTCACATCCCAACCTTCGCCCGCAGCCTGGATCGCCGGCATCGCGACGCAGACTTCTGTCCAAAGACCGGCGATGATTAGCTGCTTACGTCCGGTCCCTTTCACAGCATCTACGACGGCCTTGTCTTCCCAGGTATTGATGAAGGTGCGGTCGATCACCTTCTGGTCCGGGAAGACGTCGGTGACATGCTTGAAGATCAGTCCGCCCCGCCCCGCAATGACGCTCGTCAGGATCGTCGGGACGCCGAAGACCTTGGCAGCCTTGGCTAGTGCAGTTGTGTTGTTAACTACTGCCTGAGGATCATGGCTGTTCAGATTGGCGAGTTGGTAGGGCTGATGGTCGATCAGGACCAACACCGAATCCTCCGGTCTAAGGAGGGAACCGAGACCTTGGCGAAAACTCATGGCAATTCCTTTCCTGCAGAAGCGCTCATTTGACGCGATTGCAGCGCACCGCGCATGTTCGAATGCCATTGCATTTCTGGTGCGTATAGCTTCAAGAAGTGTTGTGCTGAGTTGCAAATCGGGGAACGCGAGTGGATATCGAGGAACTGCGGACATTTGTTGAGGTGGCCGATGCGGGAAGCGTCACGGCAGCTGCGCTTCGCCTTGGCGTTTCCAAGTCAATCATCAGTCGGCGGTTAGCTAGGCTAGAGGCCGACCTGGGTATCCAATTGCTCGCACGAACCACACGTGGCGCTGGCCTGACCGAAGCTGGGATAACGTTTCGCGAACACGCCGCGAAAATTTGCGCAGAGATCGACATTGCTCGAGAAACGATCCTGCCAGCGGGCAAACTACGCGGCAACTTACGGATCGCCGCTCCGCTGACCTTCGGTCCGACACACTTCGCGCCGGTGATAGCCGAACTGGCGCGCCTGAATCCTGAGCTGCAGGTTCGCGCCAGCTACACGGACCGATTCGTTGATCTGATAGCGGAAGGATTTGATTGCGCCATCAGGATCGGTCACCTCGCCGACTCGAACCTGCTCGCCAGGAAAGTCGGATACACGCCAGCCGTATACGTGGCGACGCCTGAATACATCGAGCGTCATGGTGCTCCAGAAACCCCTGAAGAATTCGAAACTCACGACGTTGTCATGCAAGGGACTGAGACCTGGCTGGCACTCGATGGCGACAAGCTGATCACACTGAGGCCGAAAGGACGCTTTAAGGCGGACAACGCCGTCGCTCTCGTCGCCGCTGCTCTTGCGGGCATCGGGCTTGCAGGTATTCCGAAGGAACTTATCATCGAGCATCTTGACTCCGGTGCGTTGGTCCCGGTGATGAAGCAGTACCCACCTCCAAGTTTGGGCATCTACGTGGTACGGCCGGCCGGCCAACATCCAGCCCGAAAGGTGCGGGCGCTGACTGAAATGATGGTTGAATGCTGCGAGGGCCTCTGCAGAGGAATCATGCTGCGGGAGGCTCAACGGGCGGGGTAGCAAGCGAACAAATCGGTTCGTGTTGCACAAACGGCGAAGGGTCTCTTCAGGAGCCTACGCCGACTAGGCGGGCGAGAACACGATGAAGCTAACACGAGCGGTAACACGTTGAACATCCCCAGCCGTTGACCACGACCAGATTGGTTAGATTGTACTGAGACTGTCATTTGTTTGAGCAGGAAATTCCACGGCGGCGTTTCACAAGGAACGTTTTTCATACGGCGTCGGGAGTGCGGATGTGTTGGATCATTCGTTCGCGAGCAGCGCGAGCACCTCGGCGTGCCGCAGCTGCTGTGTAGAACCGATGTTCAGCGGTCTACGGCAGGAGTCCGGGGCCATCGGCAGCATGGGCAGGCCCATGCTGCCGGACGATGCATACATCAGGCTCCGGTCGGCGCGCTCATGCAGGTGCGCCCCCGTCATCATGCCGAGCACGAACAGGAACGCGATCAGCAGCAACATCGGCAGGATCAAGGCTTCATGCCAGTCGACGCGATCGGTCACCGCTCGCGCGTCGGCCGCCCGCTCGGCGGGAGAACGAACACCCGTCCATTCCAGTGTGAACCCGAACATGCTGATGCCCCGTCTCAATGCTGTTCCGCGATCCGCCCACTTCATGTAGTCGGGCAGGGTGAACCCGTCGGCAAAGCTCGGTTGATCGCCACGATCGTCCAATCGGGACGATCACCGGACAGCTTGATGTTTCTCAAATGACCGACGTTCAAGACGGCGACCTTGGCTGACGGCTTCTACACACTGCCGTGCGGTGTAGAACCCATCGGACGACCAAACAAAAATTCCTGATCGCTGACGGTATAAAAAGCATTGCCGTGCAGTACCAGCATCGCGATTTTTTCGCGCATTTGGAGCTATTCAGTCGATTGACTTCGACAGGTGGCGGAATGGTCAACGTTCCGAGCGGCGCAATTTATTCTGTGAATTCAAGATAAAAAAGTTGCGGGGATGTACCGTCGGCATTTGTCCGTCGCACAGGAGGAATTGTGCTTGAAGATCAACGACGAAGCGTCGCGCGAAATAATTGAGTGGGAGTAGTGGGACGGGCTGCCATCGCGTGATTTGGCGTAGGCCTTGGTGGGGCTATTCTCAGTACCTTTCACATCAAGGGACGACGTAAGTTATGGCTTTCAACTTGACCGGCTCGAGGCAGGAACTCCACCGCGCTTTCGTTGACAGAGTACCGTAGCGAATTGCAGCGTACAAAGGGGCCGGAGACTGGTGGCCATCATTCGGCTCGACCCGACAGAATGAAAGGCGCCCAATTGGTGGGGTCCGGATAGCGCCTCCGCGTCGCAAGGGTCGCCATTCGGTGAGCGTGCGCTAGCCTGTTCGAGTGCGCTTCAGGCTCCATGAGCGCCCGATAGAATTGCTCCATCCAGAATCGGGTCGGTTCCGACCACACACTCCAGAGAGAAAGCAGCGTCGTGCGGGCCCCGGAGAGCAGGAGCGCTTGGGCGAAGCCCTTCAAACGATCGCCCTTTGTTGCCGCTAGAATGCCCGTCTCGCACGCAGCCAAAGACACGAGTGATGCGCGAAGGCGCAGGCTCAGCAGCTCCCGCACCGCGACAGGGCCATCGGAGAGAATGAGTTCTGCGGCTAGGGGATCGTCATCGTCGAACCGGCCGTGGCAAACAACGTGAATGATGTCAGACTGCGATGCTCCCGCAAGCAGGTCATCGCGCTTTGCGTCGAGAATTGCCCCGACGCCGAACGTTCCGGCGACCAGCTCGGCTTCTGCATGAAAGCTCTCGCGCTCGTTTGGCGTACGGGCGCTGCACAGGACCTGCGCATTTGTCGAGCCGGGTACTATTGAGGCCGCCTCTAGATCCCGCAAGATTGCGAGTGACGGGACGGTCTGCGTTGCTACGACCTCAACGAGCAGTTTACCGGCCGACAGCATCAGTGCGTGAAATGGAAACCGATGAGCGAGGCCGTGTGGAACGATGACCAGCGTCCGGCAGCCTCTGATCTCACGTTCGAAGGGATGGAGCAATTTCAGCCCGTACTCCTGCCAAGAGCCCAGTGGCTCTTTCTCGACCCGGATCGGTCCCTCAACTTGGGCCTCAAGCGCCTCCAGCAGGGCACGCGCGTCGGCCTCGGTGAACTCAAGCGGGTGGACGACGATAGGGGTGAGAGCCCTCGCAAATATGCCGACGGCGCCCGTCGGCTCGATCCAGAATGAGAGCACACCGGTATCATCGGCGAGCGTATCGACTACGGAGCGGAGGGAATCCAGATCGGGCGGTTGCGGCCGTCTGAGTGAAACATAGGCCGCGCCCGCTTTGCCCGAAGCGGCCATCGCATCATAGATCTCCAGAAGGCGAGCATGAAGTGCTTGGCGTTGCATGATTCGGCGGCCGGTGTCGGCATTTGTGCCGAGCATTCTCGCCAGATTGTCCTCAGGTTCGCTGCCCAGCGCGGAACGCAGCTCCCGTTCTTCTACTAGTAGCGAGACTGGAACGCCCGCCGGTTCTGCAAGTTCGCGGCCGCCGAGTTCTTCCAGCAAATCGCGTGCGCGCCCTCGCTCCATGGCGGTGAGCACATGCCAGCCGTCCGCCTCTCCACGATCGAAGAGGACCATCAATGTGCGGACCAGCGCCGAAAAGACCTGGGAGATATTTGCAATCTCCTCATCGCGGCGCGCAGATGTGCTCGCTGACCCTAGCCGGCCCTCTGCACACTGCGCCGCGGCCGCGTAACTGCGTGCGGCCTCGCCTGGGGCGCCACGTTGTTCCTGGGCTCGTCCCAGTCCAACGAAATCCGGGAGGGCAACGCTCATCATTCCGTTCGACGAGAGTGTGTGGACAACCCGCTCGCGGGCGAGCAGTGCCGCATCCTCCGGCGCGTCTGGAGGCGGAAATGCCTCAAGCACCTTAGCGCGCAGCCGCTCGGTCTCAACGTAGAAGTAGGGCGATTGCTCGGGCCCGTAGATGTTCTGGATCTCGTCGATATGCGACAGTACAATTGCCGGATTGGGCAACTCGCCGCCGTGAACCGCCAGTTCGACGCGCGCCGCATAGTGAAGATATATAAGTCGCGCGCGGGCGCGGCGATCGCCTCGTTTGATCGCCAACCGGACGGCTGCTGCGAATTCATTCGCTGCTTCGCCAAAGTCATCAATATCGCCGGTGAAGGTACCCCGCTGCAAAAGCGCTGCGCCGAGGCTTTGATGAACTAGCTGAAGTTGCGCAGGTCCGAAAGCATCAGAGGCTCCCTCGCGAAGGACTTCCAGAATTTGAATGCCGTGGTCGATTTTCCCCACAATGTCGCCGGACCCTTCTTCGATCCACGTCAGGGCCCTGTTATATTTTACCATCAAGCTCGTGAGGGATGACACGCCAGGAAGTTCCGCACGGTCGAGAGCCTCTCGAGCAAGCACACGGTTTGCAAAAGGGTCGCCCGTCACTTGGCGTGTGCGAGCGATGCCGAGCTCCATGAGCGCGAGTGCCAACTCTTCGTCGGAGAGCGGCTCTGCAATTGAAACTGATGTCTCCGCATGCAGCAATGCTTGTCGGTTGTTATCTGCTGGATCTCCTTCGAGCCTCGCATCCCACGAGGCGGACAACCCTCGGTGTGCCTCAAGCCTGACGCGCGGTGTGATAGTGGGATCGTTATCATCGAGAATACGAGCGTACCAACTCCGTGCCCGCGCCCCCGCAGTGTCGCCAAAATCTGCTGCGAGCGCCTGCCATGCTTCTCCAAGCGAGAGAAACAGATCGGCCTTTAGATCACCATGCAACTCCGGGTACTCTGCCAGCAGACGCTCTGCACGCACGCAGCGCACCTCAAGCTCTGCGGCAGGTAGCGTGTCGGGTCCGGGAAACGCGTCGAGATAGGCGTCGCCGACCGGCTTCGGTAGGCCTTTCAAGACCATCTCGCCCGCAAACTCGGCTCGGCAGGAGGCGATCGCTGCATCAATCCCATCGCGCGATGCGGTGGTTAGAAGCCCAAGGATCGGTCGAACACGAGCGCGTGGTAGGTCCGCGTTCATGTCAGGTATGGAGGCAAGCAAACGGATAGAGCCAGGGCGGACAAGGTCGGGGTTCTCCATGAGAATCTCGCGGCGTACGTTGCAATCGCTGGCAAAGACCAGCGCGATTGCCGCCTGCATTCGCTCAAGGGAGCTGGCCTGCAACGAAAAACCAGAAAAGTCGGTGAGCTTTTGACCCAACTCCACAATGTTGTCCACGAGGCCACTGCCGACGATTGGGATAGAAGCGGGGTCCAGATTGTAGTCTAAACAGCGCTTGGAAAAGCGCGCGCTCAATGCTTCAAACGCCTCAACGACGCTCTTGCGATCGAACGCAAACTGAACGCGCGCCCGTCCTTCCGGTCCGCGGCCGACCACGCACAAGGCGCCGAGGCGTTCTACACCGGGGCCGATGCATACCGGACAGAAGCTTCGCTGCAGAGTGCCATCGCGAATATCTGACTGCCGGTCTGGATTCGCATCCAAATCGATGATCCGCCAGAGTTTTGCGTCAAACTCCGTCTTGCATAGCGGACATCGCGCTCGGTAGATGTCGACGAGCGTTAGATCGACCTTGTCGGCATCGCCGGCCGACCCCTCGGGCATTTCAGCCTGCGGTTTCAAGCTGTTCGCCCCAAAACTCGCAGATCAAGCCGCCGGCCGGCTCCAGAAATTTTTTGACGATCACGACCGATACGGCGGCAGCGACCGCTGGCGAAAGTACCGGCAACAACATTGTTGTGACGACGCCGATTGCGGCGGCTTCGCTCACGTTTAGCGCCGAGAATAGCTGCTTTCTTGCCTCGTCGTTTGTGCTTCCGCATACCAGCTCGTGGAGGGCCGCTGCCCACTTGCGCACGATCTTGCGGCCAAGATCACGCAGATCTTCCAGCGGGCCCATCTGATCCTTCTTGTACGGCGGGTCGAGCTCCGGGCTAAAGGCGAGCGCAGGATGGTCGTCAATCGTCTTTGCGAGCTTTCCAATTCGGACGTACAGCGCATCATCTTCATCGCGTGCAAGGCGTTGCGCGACAGAAACGGACTGTTGTTCGATCTGCGTGAGGGAATTCATAAGGCAATCTCCTTCGGTTGATTGTTAGTGGGAGGTGAGGGACTCTCCGGCCGCTTGGGTACGAGCCTCGTATCTCCACGGCCGTAAAGCGTATAAATGAGCGCGAGCGGGTTATTCTGGTGATGAAAGGTACGACGAGTCGCGAGCATCGCCGTCCCCAGAGCTTCACCATTGAGCAATCGTCCGAGCAAGGCTCGAGCGAAGGCGTCACCGAACTGTGCCGTAATCGGCGCTTCCGTGCCGATCACGGCGATCGCATCACGGTCAAGGAACACGGCCGGCAACCCTATATGCGACGCGGGAAGGCTCGAGGCTGAGTGACACATATTGAGGAACACGAGCGGGCGGCGCAAGCCATTGAAGAATTCGAGCTCACGCAACGCGCGTTCGCTGAAGTCGGCACGGCTGCTGGAGATGCGCGCACCGCCATCGTTACCACCGAGTGCGTTGACAAGGAGCTGCCACGGTTCTTGGCTCGCCTTGTCCAGCGCTTTGACCGCGGCGCCGATCTCAGCTTGCATCTCGGCCAGCAAGGCGGGCGGAGCGCTCGCCATCATCCCGTGACAGAAGAAGTAGAAAATGTCCGAAGGATTGTCCGCAACGAGCGCTGCCCTGATTTCGTCGTTCAGGTCAGCTTGGGTCAGGGCAAGGACCGGGTTTGCGGTGACGATGTCCTGGAGTGTCTTACGATGGTCCACAAATGAGACAAATCCGTCGTCAACAATTGCGGTCATGCGTAGCGAGCCGCTTTTTGGAGGAGGCGTTCGGCCCTGAGCGCGCGCAATCTCGATCTGGTAGGACAGGCCCCAAGGTTGAGGAGATGCAGCCTCTTTTTTCCGTTTTGGTGGCGTCACAATGGACCACGGAAAGGTGAAGTCCTGAGCATCGTCGGAGAAGGAGACACGCACAAGTGCGTTCGATGGCAGGGGGGTGTCGGCGAGCAATGTGCCTAATGTCTCGCCCGTACCCGTTTGACCGCCGCGCTTGTCGCCGAAGAGCAATCGCCAAGCCTCACGGCCGAACGCGGCGAGCTCGTCGCTCGCTATTTTATAGGAGGGTTCAGTGAGCTGGTTGCGCTTGCTCATTACGCCGATCACGAGCTTCGTCCAATGGCGCCGGACGTCGGTAAGCAACCTCGCAACGTCGTCGGAGCGGATGGTCTGGCGAAGGGGGACCGCGAGAGGAGTGCTGCCGTCGCGCACAAGCTCGGCCTGGACAGTATATCCGTTCCGAGCGCCGCTGATCGCCAAAGACAATGCGTCGCGGGCCCGCTCGCTAGCAGGCCGGGCAAGCGTTGCGAGCGGGTCGACCGGGGATACGCTCCATTGTTGCTTCTCGAAGACGTACTTGATTTGGTCGAGCAGCCGGAGATCGCCGCTCAGGAGTCGGACTTCGAGCAGCGTGCCATTGTTGAAAGCGGTGCCGAGCGAGAAGCGAAACAATGCCGGAGTGCTATCTTCGTCGAACGGCCAGGTGATCGGAAGAAGCTCGTCGGCAAGCTTGATGTCGGCTCGAGCTATAACGCGTGCATAGATAGTGATCGACTCTTTCGTGCGGCGCGGGGGCGGGATTGGTTTTCGGTTATCTTTGCTGGCGATCGGGTTTGCTCGTATCGCCACCTCGAGTGTGTACTCACTCGCTTCACCCAATGGCGCATCCTGCGCTAATCGCGCGTCATCAGATATCAAATCACCGAGCCACCATGACCCCGTGAGGATCGAGAGGTCACTAAATCGCTCGGTCTCGATTTCACTTGTCCCTGGAGAAGGCGCTATCTCTTCCGCCGTTACCTTTGCGTCGGCCGATCGTCGCGAGTCGGCCACACGATCTGCGATAAGACTCGTCACTTGTGCGGTCGCATGTGCGGCATGATCCTCTGATTGATAGGAGATGCTGTCGTGTTCGACGGCGTTCGCAATCGCTTCAGCCAGCTCAGAAGGCCGGACGTTGTTTTGTGCGGGAACACCGAACCAATAGGCAGTGCTTTCGAGTATGGATATCGGCAAATTATTAGTACGGGCAAGTACGCGGAGCTGTTGAGAGAGATCTTTCACACTCTGCGACAGGCGCGCGGCGTCCATCTGCTCAAAATAGTCCTGCGTTGCGAAGACTATTGGTGGCGCGGCGCTGCCGCCCGCTCTGAGCCAAGCGAGGTTCAGAGCTAGATCTGGTGGAGCGTCGTGGGCGGTCTCGTATATTAGCTCCTTGGCGAGACTCTTGATATCGATGTCGGCACCTTGAAGCCAGGCCACCGGGCGGATTGCACGCCGCCGCCCGGTAGCCAGCAGAGGAGCAATCAGATCGTAGGACTCGTCCGAAATGAACGTAACGAAGGCCGTATCTGCTGCGTCAAGTCCGTCCAGGCTTCGGACAAAGGCATATTCGGACGGTGCGCCCAGTTTGACAGTACGAGAAAGGCCGCGCTCGGCAGGCCGAAACGTCGTGTCGAACGATTTCGGCTCTATCCCCTCGAGCGATAGACGCAGCGGCCACTTCCAATGATTTCGGTCGCCTCCACCTGGTCCGATCTTGATCGCAACGGAGCCAACTGTCGCTTGGTCTATAGCGGTCCAACTGGGCCAGCTTCCGCGCAGTTGTTGAAAGCCACCGAGCATCGCATGCACCAGAGGGGGAAGGGCAAAACGCTCACTGTCGCCCCACTGCCGTTGTGATGGCTTGAGCAACAATCGCGCAGGCCCAGGCTCGCTCGCGTCGCGAAAGGAATGAAGCCAAGCCTCTGCGATCTCGGAGGCAACGGTGCTGACCACGTCATAGGAATAGGCAGGTGGCGGTACCCATATTCGCTTGGCGCCAAGCAACTGCATACTCTGTGCGGCGCGCGCCGGATCAAATTTGGCCAACCAGTCCCAACCTGCTGCCGTTAGCACACCGGCAGCAGCGAGAACTGCCGCGACCTCTTCGTGAGATGCGGCAAGATTCCTAGTAATCGCCAAAAGCTTCTTCATCTCGCTTGAGGCCCCTATCGCTGTTCTCCCGTTGCTTCCTTCGGCAGTGGCCTATAGTAGTAGGCGCGGGCGGCAACCAGCGGCACATCCTCAAGTTCGCTCGCATAAAGCGTCCCGGGCTTTCCATAGTGGCGCACGGCCGCACCTATTAGTCTGTTATGAACGAACTATGCAGCCTCGCCGAGGTCAAAAAACGAGCTCAGCGAGAAATTGCAAGAGTGACAAGGTTCCGATCCAAAGTCGAGTGGCTTGGGTAGAAAATTTGCCGCGCCTGGGAGTATCTGACGACCTTGTTGCCCGGTTCATTCGGAAACAAGGACTGGACCAGGGGCACCTGGTGCCCGGGGCACGTCTTCAAAAATACCGCCTTAAGGCGGCGCCTTTGGAGTCGCAGGGATTGAAGCGCTTGCGTTCGAAGCGGCCCTAGCACCGAACCCGAACAGGGCGAGTCGGAGTGGCGGTGGCGCCTACGGTCCGGTGTATATGTCGCCGCGGGAGCAAAGCATCCGCGAAATGCGGGGGCCCTCAACCAATGGGAGTTCGACCCACTGGCTTCCTGCGAGCGCGTCTTTCGGGATGCACGCATATTCCTTCCGGTAATCCGCTGAAAATCGGCAGGTTCTGCGTCGGTAGAACCTGCTTGCTCGCTCTCGCTAAGCGAAGCGGTCGTTGCGCAAGCGGTTGGATGGCGTGTCCTGCTATTCCCCAGCTATAACCGGCCATGAGTCGTTAGTTTCGTCCTAGACCGTGAAGTAGAGATCCTTCGTTTCGCCTCAAGCAGTCTCAGCATGTCAGAGAATTGATACCGCGTGACCTCAAGCGAGAGCTGCGACGAATGGTGCGCTGGCTTACCTGGAACGCCGCTTTTCACGCAGAGCGGACCATATCTCAATCGGCCGGGAACTGATGACGATTGACGGTACCGTACGGAAGGGGTGAGAAGCGGCAGCGACCGTTGCAGCTATGCGCACGCGTTCACCTAGTCGATTGACTCCGATAGTTGGCGAAAAGCCGTTCTTGAGAACCCCCACAAATTTTACTGTGGATTCAAGACCGAAAAGTTTGGTCGGATGTACCGTCGGAGCAGGCCCGGCTTGAATTACCGGGATGCGTGGACCGCCAATCGTCCGGGTCGCCCGCGGGCGCCGACATGCGGCATCTTTGATCGCGCGCAATGGGCCGACGGGCCGGACTGTCGCGACTTCATCTTCGTCACGGAGGATCTGGTCAGTCGCGTGCGCAGCATCGAGGTCAACGCAGCAACCGATGCGTCCGACCACCAACCCCTCGGGATCGAGCTGGTGGACTAGAGAATGGCGAAGTCATCAAAGCTTGTCGTTGCAAGGAAGGGCAGGGTGCTCCTCGTCAGGCGGCGGCGCGACAAGCGCTGGATGTTTCCGGGCGGCCGCAGGCGGGCCGGCGAGAGTGAGAGAAAGTGCCTCCATCGCGAGATCATGGAGGAGCTGCCCAAGCTCAGGCTTGGCGAGTTGAGGCTGTGGAAGGAAGTCAACGGCAAGAACCGCAGGTACGGCCGAAGGATGAGCGATGCGATCTTCCTGGGCAAGAAGGCCTCGGGTCCCCTGAAGATCGGCGACAAGAAGGAGCTCGACCGGGCGGAATGGCGCAAGCCGCGCGGACTGAAGCTGACCCCAACCTCGCGCTACATTCGCGACAAGCTGTTTCCGAAATAGGCGGGGGGCCTGGCTGTTCGCTGTGCGGAGTAGTACAGGCTGTCTAACCGGTTGCGCGCGGGAGCATGCCCTTGGCCGTGATCTCCGCCGAGAGTTCTTCGATCGTCTTGCGCTGCTCCATCGCGGTTCTGCGGATCAGGGCAAAGGCGGCAGGTTCGGCGAGCGCATGCGAATGCATCACCTGGAGAACGGCGGCGAGCACGATGCGACGCGACCGCAGGCGCTGCTCGAGCTTGAGAATCTGCTGCTTCAATTCGCCTGTGCGTTCGTTACGCTCGAATGCCATGACGAGCGCTGCGTAAATGCCGGCCGATCGCAACGGCTTGATGAGGAAGGAAGCCGGATCGAGTTCGAACACCAGCTTCAGGCGGCTTGGCGTCTCGGTGCCGAGCAGGGCGATGACAGGCGATCGCGCGAGGAACGCACGTTGCGCCGGTTGCAGCAGGGGCAGGAACTCGTCGTCGATCAGCGACAGGTCGGGAGCGAAGGTGACGGGCTCCGCAGGCGACCATGCAACCCCCTCGATCCCGAGACGCTCGAACTGGCGTCGCACGATGGTTGCGTCGCGCTCGTCCTTGATGGCGACGAGCGCCTTGCGTCCGCGTAGCGAAAATGAAGACGGTCTGCTCATTTCACAACCCGCAAATGCGGCGCGTTCGGCAATGCGCCGCCCGCCGAGGTTTCTTTCGACGGGCTGACGGCAACGTCGAGCTGCGTCAGGTAGGGATCAGGCTTAACAGGCGCGTCGGCTTCCCAGAAGATATCAAACTGTCCTTGCGGATTGGATACGGCAAGCCGCGGTGTAAGGACGCAATGATTGTTGCCGCCGTCGATCCACACGGGTCCTTGCGGCGAATTGTAGCGATAGCCCGCCGCGGCGCGCCGCACCTCGGCAATGTCGGACGTCCCCGCGCGCTGCAACGCGCGGGCCAGCAGATAGACCGCGACATAGGCGGATTGCCCGTCCACGGAAGGACTGCTGTCCTCGCCATAGCGCGCCTTCCAGCGTGCGACGAAGGCGCGGTTCTCCGGCAGGCGGATGCTCTCGAAATAGGCCGACGACGTGATGCATCCGGCCGATGCCGGGCCGACGATTGCCAGTTCGGGCTCGCACAAGCTGCAGCTCAGCATGGGAATCTCCAGCCCCGCGGCCTTGGTGCCGGCGTGAAATGCGCGGATGAAGTCGTAGCTCGAGCTTCCGACCAGCGTATTGAACACGACCGGCGGCTCGCGGCGAACGATCTCGTCGACGATGTGACCGACGGCGCTCTCGCCGAGCTCGAGTAGCCGCTCGGCGAGGATGTGGCCATCCGCCGCGCTGACCAGTTCACGGGTGACGCGATTGGTCTCCCATGTCCACACGTAGTTTGAGCCGACGCAGAAGATCTCTCGCGACAGACTGTCGAGCACGTAGCGGACCAGCGGCAGCACGTTGTGATTGGGCGAGGCGCCGACATAGATCACGTTGTCCGAGCACTCGAAGCCTTCGTAGCGGGCGGGATACCAGAGCAGGCGATCGGTGCGCTCCACGATGGGAAGCACCTGTTTGCGCGAGGCCGAGGTGTAACAGCCGATGATGTGCGCGACGCCGACATTTCGAATGAGGTCGTCACAGACGGTGTGATACTCGGAGACGATGCCGCGAGGATCGCGAACATGAGGCGCGATCGCGAAGTCGAACTCCGTCTGGCTGTTGATCTCGTCGACCGCCATCATCGCGCTCTTGAGGATCTCGCATCCCATGGCCTGATAAGGCCCGGACTGCGAGCAGATGATGCCAACGGGAACAGACGGCTTTGTCATTGACAGCTTTCGATCACGTAACGCGAAGATGAAATCATCATCGCGGATGACTGCGCAAGTGGCTTGCCGTTTTGCTGCGCAGCACTCTCGAAATTTAGGCAGACAGCATCGTTGACAACGCGATAGGCAGTTACTTAGACTTTTCTCCTACAGGGCAACCTGTCGAACCTCGCGTGCGCCGATCTGGCCGATGACGTCCAGTTCCTTGCACTAAGTGCTTCGTTCGATCACGGACCCTAAAGCGACAGATCATAGCCGCGGCATTTGAGCCATTCGTCACCTCATTCGGGAGGAACGGGTGGCTTTTTTCGTTTGCCGCCGAGGAAGCTGGCGATGCGTCCGCGTCGCCAGAACGGTGGCGCATGCGCGAGACGGCGGTGTGTCATGTGAGCGGGAGGATAAGAGCGATGGCGGAAACGGATCTCCACTATCTCGGGCTCGTCGACCTTGGGCGAAAGATCCAGGCGAAAGAGCTGTCGCCGGTCGAAGCGACCAAGGCGATGCTCGGGCGGATCGAGAAGCTCGACGGCAAGCTCAAGAGTTTTGCCTGTGTGATGGCTGACTCGGCGCTCGCCGATGCCGCCGCGGCCGAAAAGGAGATCATCTCCGGCAAGATCAGGGGGCCGCTGCACGGTGTGCCTGTGGCGGTGAAGGATCTCTGCTGGGCCAAGGGTGCACCTGCCGCGCATGGCATGACGATCCATGGTGACTTCCGCCCCGCCGAGGATGCAACGGTCGTGGCGCGGCTGAAGGACGCCGGCGCGATCATCCTTGGCAAGCTGCAGCAGACCGAAGGCGCCTACGCCGATCATCATCCGAAGATCGACCCACCGAAAAATCCGTGGAACGCGGATCTCTGGCCGGGCGCATCGTCGAGCGGTTCCGGCGTCGCGACGGCAGCAGGCCTCTGCTTCGGCTCGCTCGGCACCGATACCGGCGGCTCGATCCGCTTTCCCTCCGCGGCCAATGGCGTCACCGGCCTCAAGCCGACCTGGGGACGGGTCAGCCGCTACGGCGCCTTCGAACTCGCCGCGACGCTGGACCACATCGGTCCGATGGCGCGAAGCGCGGTCGATTGCGGCGCCATCCTCGGCGTGATCGCGGGGCAGGATCCCAAGGATACGACGGCGGTGCCGCTGGCGGTTCCTGATTTTCTTGCCGGGCTGACCGGTGATCTGCGCGGCGTGACCATTGGCGTCGACCGGCGCTGGACCAGCGACGGCACCGACGGCGATGCGGCCAAGGTGCTGGCCGAGGGGTTGCGGGTGGCGGCCGATCTCGGTGCTAAGATCAAGGAAGTTGCCTTTCCCGATCCCAAGGCGATCATCGACGACTGGTTCCCGCTCTGCGGCATCGAAGTCGCGGTCGCGCATGAGGAGACCTATCCGGCACGCAAGGACGAGTACGGCCCGGCGCTCGCGAGCCTGCTCGATCTCGGCCGGCAGCAGTCCGGCATGGACTATCAGAAGATCGTGCTTCGCCGCGAGGCGTTTCGTGGCGCCGTCCGCCTTCTGTTCGAGTCGGTCGATCTCCTCGCGGTGCCGGCGCAGGCATTCGCGGCGCCAACCCTCGCCAAGATGGCGGCCCTCGGCGAGGACGCTTCTCTCATCGCTGGATTACTCCGCTTCACGTGTCCGTTCGACATGACGGGAAGCCCGACCGTGACGCTGCCCGGCGGCTTCGCGGCGAATGGCGGCCCGGTCGGTTTCCAGTTCGTCGGCCGTCACTTCGAAGAGGCCGGCCTCGTTCGCGCAGGCGATGCGTTCCAGCGCGTCACCGACTGGCACAAGCGTCATCCCGCGATCTGAGCCGAGGAGCCGATCTCATGTCCGAAGACTGGTTGAACACATCCATCTTGGCCAGGCGCGCCGTCGCCAAGGGCGCGACCGGCGCGACCCATAGCCTGACCATCGAGCAGCAGGGGGACTTCCATTACGTCTACGGTCCCTATGCCAAGCCGACCCTGTCGATCGACCCGGGCGGGGTGGTCGTCGTCGAAACCGAAGATGCGTTCGGCGGCGTGCTGACCAAGGAGACCGACAGCCCCACCGCCAAGCTCAACTTCCCCTATCTCAATCCGCAATGCGGGCCGATCGCGGTGAATGGCGCCAAGAAGGGCGATTGCCTCGCGATCTATATCCGCGACGTCGAGACACGGGGCGAGCAGCCGGCCGGCACGACCTGCATCATTCCGGAGTTCGGTGGGCTGGTCGGGACCGGGTCGACGGCGCTGCTCAATCCGCCGTTGCGGGAGCGCGTGAAGAAGCTGCATGTCGACAGGAGCGGCGTGCGCTGGAACGACAGGCTCACGCTGCCCTACGAGCCCTTCATCGGCACCATCGGCGTCTCGCCGGAGATCGAGGCGATCTCGTCGCTGCAGCCGGACTATCACGGCGGCAATATGGACCTGCCCGACGTCGCGCCAGGGGCGATCATCTATTTCCCGGTACATACCGATGGCGGGATGCTCTACGTCGGCGACTGCCACGCGACGCAGGGCGACGGCGAACTCTCCGGCGTTGCGCTCGAGCAGCGTGCGACCGTCACGCTCCAGGTCGATTTGATCAAGAATTGGAGCTTCGCCTGGCCGCGGCTCGAGACCAAGGACTTCATCATGACGATCGGCAGCGCGCGTCCGCTCGAGGATGCGGCGCGCATCGCCTATCGCGAGCTGGTGCGATGGATGGCGGCCGATTACGGCTTCGACGAGATCGACGCTTACATGCTGCTCAGCCAGGCCGGCCGCATGCGCCTCGGCAACATGGTCGACCCCAAATACACGATGGGAGCGTCGATCCTGAAGAATTACCTCAAGCCATGACATCCAGCCGCTTTCAATAGAGGGGACATCACAATGAATTCGGGACGCAAATTACGGATGGTTTTGCTCGGCGCCTTGCTCGGCACAGTGGCGTCGATGAGTGTTGGGCGCGCAGCGGAGCCGCCACTGAAGGTCGGCCTGCTCGAGGACGTGTCCGGCGATCTCGCCTTCATGGGCATGCCGAAGCTGCACGGCTCGCAGCTCGCTGTCGAGGAGATCAACAAGAGTGGCGGTATCCTGGGGAGGCAGATCGAACTGATCCACCTTGATCCGCAAGGCGACAACGCGCGCTATCAGGAATTTGGCCGCCGCCTGCTCAATCGCGACAAGGTCGACGTGCTGATCGGCGGCATCACTTCGGCCTCGCGTGAGGCGCTGCGTCCGATCGTCGATCGCACGACGACGCCGTATTTCTACACCAACCAGTACGAGGGCGGTGTCTGCGACGCCAGCATGATCAGCATGGGCGCGGTGCCCGAGCAGCAGTTCTCGACGCTGATCCCCTGGATGGTCGAGAAGTTTGGCAAGAAGGTCTATGTCATCGCCGCCGACTACAACTTTGGTCAGATCTCGGCGGAGTGGAACCGCAAGATCATGAAGGACCTGGGCGGCGAGGTCGTCGGAGAGGAATTCATTCCGCTCGGCGTGTCGCAATTCGCGCAGACCATCCAGAATATCCAGAAGGCGAAGCCGGACTGGCTGCTGACGATCAATGTCGGCGCCGCCCAGGATTCGTTCTTCGAACAGGCGGCCGCTGCCAACCTCAACCTGCCGATGGGCTCGTCGATCAAGGTCATGCTCGGCTTCGAGCACAAGCGGTTCAAGCCGCCGGCGCTCAACAACATGCACGCGACCGCGAACTGGTTCGAGGAGATCGACACGCCCGAGGCCACCGAGTTCAAGAAGCGATGGCATGCGAAATTCCCCGACGAGCTCTACATCAACGACATGGGGTACAACGCCTATAACGCGCTTTACATGTACAAGGCGCTGGTCGAGAAGGCGAAGTCGATCAAGCTCGAGGACATGCGCAAGGTCATCGCCACCGGCGATGCGTGTATCGATGCTCCCGAAGGCAAGGTCTGCATCGATCCCAAGAGCCAGCACACGTCTCACCGCATGCGCCTGATTTCGGTTGGGCCAAAGCATGAGGTGAAGGTCGAGAAGGACTATGGCACGATCCAGCCTTATTGGCTCGGCGAGATCGGCTGCGATCTGACCAAGAAGAACGACAAGGATCAGTACACGCCGAACCATCTTCCCAAGAAGTCGTGATGTTCGGGCACGGATCTTGGTCGTGTTGAGTCTTACGATCCTGAACAAAACCGGCGCCGCAACGACGCGGCGCCGGGAGGGGTGGGGGTGCCAGGATGTCGGCTGAAGTGTTCTCGGTATTCTACCAGTTCGCCGATGTGTTCGCGTTCCTCATTCTCTCGGCCGCGGGTCTCGCCATCGTCTTCGGCATGATGGGCGTGATCAACATGGCGCATGGCGAGTTCATCATGTGCGGCGCCTATGTCACCGTTGGCCTGGTGAATCTCGGCGTGCCGCTCGCAATCGCACAGATCCTGGCCGCGGTCACCGCGGGTCTCATCGGAGTCCTCGTCGAGTTCCTCGTCGTACGGCGATTCTACAAGCGGCCGCTGGATTCGCTGCTCGCGACCTGGGGCCTCAGCCTTATCGTGACGCAATCGATGCTCCTGATCGTCGGCTCTGCCGTGCGCGGCATCGGAACGCCAGAGGGAAGTTTTGCGATCGGCGGCTATACGTTCTCGACCTATCGCCTGGTTCTGTTCGGTTGCGCGGTGGCCGTGCTGGCCGGCCTCTACATCATCTTCATGAAGACGCGGTTCGGCGTGATCGCCCGCGCGACCATGCAGAATGCGGCGATGGCGAAGGCACTCGGCGCGCGCACCGGACGCATCTATGCCATCAGCTTCGGGATCGGCACCGGCCTCGCCGGACTTTGCGGGGCGCTATACGCGCCGACCATGACGCTGATTCCGACCATGGGGGCGACGTTCGTCGTCGAGAGTTTCGTCACTGTCGTGATCGGCGGAGCCAATGTGCTGCTCGGAACGGCGCCGGCGGCGGTGTTCCTGGCGATGATCCGGATGGCGCTGAACGCGAGTTACGGCCAGATCATAGGGCAGATCGGCATGCTGGTGGCCGTCATCCTGATCATCCGCGTGCTGCCCGAAGGGCTCTCCAGCGTGCTGGTTCGGCGTGGGCGCTAGGAGGAGATCTTGATGTTCAAGCTGCTGGAAGGTCCACAGACCCTTGGACGTGGTAGGATGTTCTGGTCTTGCTTCCTGGTTGGGTTGGGCGCGGCGCTGACCTACCCGCTGTTCGCCGACTCCTACGATGTCGGCAATTTCGCCTACTTCCTGATCTGGATCTTCATGGCACTTGGCCTCTGCCTGATGTGGGGCTATGGCGGGATGCTCTCGTTCGGCCAGACCCTGTTCTTCGGTATTGCCGGTTACGGTTACGGCGTGCTCGCGATCAACATGGGCGGCGGCACCGCGACGATTGCCGCGCTCGTGCTCTCCGTGGTGCTCGCGATGATCGCGGCGGGCATCCTCGGCTACTTCATGATCTGGGGCGGCATTAATGGCATCTTCTTCGGCATCGTTACGCTGTCCGCAACGCTGGTGCTGGCCTTCTTCCTCGGCCAGACGGCTGGACCGGAATGGCATATCGGTCCGGCCCGGCTGAACGGCTTCAACGGCATGAAGGGCATGGACCCGCTGACCGTGGGTGACTTCTACATCGAGGGATCGGCGCTCTACTATGTCATGGTCGCGCTGATCGTGATCGTCTATCTCGCGCTGCGGATGCTGGTGAACTCGGGGATCGGCAACGTCATCGTGGCGACGCGCGAAAATCCGCAGCGTGCGGAAATGCTGGGCTATGACGTCCGCAAATATCAGCTTCTGACATTCGTGATCGGCAGCGGCCTTGCTGGGCTGACTGGTGCGCTGTACACATCCTGGGGGCAGTTCATCACACCGTCCAGCATCGGCTTGCCGGCTGCCGCGATGCCGATCGTCTGGGTCGCCTTCTCCGGGCGCAGCGATCTGACGGCGACGTTGGTCGGGTCGTTCCTGCTGCTGTTCGGCTTTCAGACCATCACCGTCTACAGCCAGCAGGCCGCGCTGGTGCTGATGGGGGCGTTGCTGCTCGCCACGGTGATGCTGGCGCCGCAGGGCTTCGTGCTCGGCATCGGCAAGCTCGTTGCGGACTGGTCGCGCCGACGACGTCGCGGTGACGGTGACGTTATCGCGGAGGCCGGTCGCTTGCAGTCGGAAGAGTCCTGATCATGGCGCTGGTCGAAGTCAAAGGCCTATCCAAGCGGTTCGGCGGATTGACCGCGGTCTCCGGCGTCGACCTCACGGTCAACGCCGGCGAGGTCCACTGCCTGATCGGTCCCAATGGCGCCGGCAAGAGCACGCTGTTCAAGCTGATCGTGGGTCTCTACCCCCCGACCGAGGGCAGCATCCTGTTCGACAGTGTCGACATCACCAGGGAGCGTCCCTATGCGCGCGTGCAGCGGGGCATGAGCATCAAGATGCAAGCCCCGAGCGTGTTCAAGGAATTGCCGGTCCGACAGAACATCCAGACTGCGCTCCAGGAGCGATTGTCCGGCGCGGAACGCATCGCGGAGGAAAATCGCCTGCTGACGCTGCTCAACCTCGCACCGGACAGCGACAAGCTCGCGGGCGCGCTGTCGCATGGCCAGCAGCAATGGCTCGAGATCGGGATGGCGCTGGCGCTCAAGCCGCACCTCCTGCTGCTGGATGAGCCGACGGCCGGCATGTCGCCGGAAGAAACCTACAAGACCGGCGAGTTGATCAAATCGTTCAATGCCGAGGGAATGACGGTGCTCGTCGTCGAGCACGACATGGCCTTCGTACGCCAGGTGGCCCAGCGCGTCACGGTGCTGCATCTCGGCAAGATCTTTGCGCGCGGCGATCTCGAGAGCATCTTGCAGGACGAGAAGGTCGCGGAAATCTATCTCGGCAAGACCCATGCTCACTAAGCCCAATCCCACCGACCGGATGCTGGACGTATCGGAATTATGGGCCGGATATGGTGCGACGCCGATCCTGCAGGGAGTCACCATGTCGGTCGCGCGCGGCGAGATTGTCGGCGTGATCGGCCGCAACGGGGTCGGCAAATCGACCTTGATGCGATGCCTGATCGGCCTGGTGCAGACGTGGCGCGGCACGATCCGCTTCATGGAGCAGGACGTCACGGCGCTGGAAGCCGATGCACGGGCGCGGGCCGGCTTCGGCTACATCCCGCAAGGGCGAGACGTTTTTCCACAGATGACCGTCGAGGAGAATCTTCAGGTCGGAGAGCTGATCGGCGGCCCCGGGGGCAAGAAGCTGCCGGAGCTCGTCTATGAGTATTTTCCGCGGCTGAAGGAGCGTCGCCGGCAGGCCGCGGGCACCATGTCGGGCGGCGAGCAGCAGCAGCTCGCCATCGGCCGGGCGCTGATCGGCAATCCGTTGCTCATGATCCTGGACGAGCCGTCCGAGGGCATCCAGCCGTCGATCGTCCAGCACATCTGCGAGGCGCTGCGGTCGTTCCGCAACGAGCTCGGAACCACCATCATCTTCGTCGAGCAGAACCTCGACACGATCCTGGCGATCGCCGAGCGCTGCTACATCATGGAGAAGGGCAAGATTACGCAGTCGCTGGCAGGCGCCGAGGTCAACGAGAACAACGTCCGCGAACAGCTTCTGCTCTGAACGGCAGCATGCGTGTCTTGAAGTCGTCGATAGGGAGGAATGAACATGGATCTGGGACTCAAGGGAGCAAGGGTTCTCGTCACCGGCAGCACCAAGGGCATCGGCAGGGCGATCGCCGACACGTTTGCGGCCGAAGGCGCCAATGTCGGCATCTGCGCGCGCAACCAGGCCGACGTCGACAACGCGGTCACCGCGATCAAGGCGAAGGGCGTCGCCGCGTTCGGCAGCTCGGTCGACGTTTCCAACGGCCCGGCGCTCAAGGCCTGGGTGGAGGATATGGCCTCCAGGCTCGGCGGCATCGACGTCGTCGTCGCCAATGTCAGCGCGTTGTCGATCGGGCAGGACGAGGAGAGCTGGGAGAAGGAGTTCTCCACCGACATGATGGGCACTGTGCGGCTGGTCAATGCGGCGATGCCGTATCTGGAGAAGAGCAAGGCCGCCGCGATCGTCACCATCTCTAGCGTGTCGGGCCGCGAGGTCGATTTCGCCAGCGGGCCCTATGGCACGTTCAAAGCCGCGATCATCCACTACACGCAAGGGCTCGCCTTCCAGCTTGCTGGCAAGGGCATCCGCGCCAACTCGGTCTCGCCGGGCAACACTTATTTCGAGGGAGGCGTCTGGAACCAGATCAAGGATGGCAATCCCGAGCTGTACAAGGCTGCACTTGCGCTGAACCCGACCGGCCGCATGGGCACGCCGCAGGAAATGGCGAACGGTGCGGTGTTCCTTGCCAGCAAGGCTGCAAGCTTCATTACGGGGACCAACCTCGTGGTCGATGGCGCGCTCACGCGCGGCGTGCAGTTCTAGGGCCGCGAGCGCATCGCGCTTTCTCCCCCCGCCTGCGGGGGGGATCGGCGAGAGGGTGTCTCCGCGTCGGGAATCCCCAAGAGGAGAAAGCCCTTATCCGCGCAGCGGCGCGACCTCTCCCGCGAGCGGGCGAGGTGCACCGAGTTTGTCGTTCAGTTGAGAATAACACCAAGAAGAAGAGCCTCCAATGTCCACCGATCCAATCCACTACAAGCAGATCACCGAACTCTCCGAACTGTTCCGCCGGGGTGAGCTCCTGCCGTCGAAGGTGACGGAGGCCATGCTGAGCCGGATCGAGAAGCTCGACGGCAGGTTTCACGGCTACGCACTCGTCCTCGCCGAGCGCGCCATGGCTCGGGCGAAAGTTTGTGACGCGGAGCTCGCGAAAGGGATCTGGCGCGGGCCGCTACATGGCGTGCTGATCGGGCTGAAGGATCTCTGCTACACCACCTTTGCGCCGACGGCGGGCGGCACCACGATCCACGCCAAGTTCGTCCCGTCCTTCAATGCGACGATCGTGGACCGGCTCGAGCATGCCGGCGCTGTTACGCTCGGCAAGCTGAAGATGACCGAGGGTGCCTACACCAGTCACCATCCGGACGATCAGGCGCCGCTCAATCCCTGGAACGTCGACTACTGGGTCGGCTCCTCCTCGAGCGGATCGGGCGTGGCGACCTCGGCGGGGCTCTGCTTCGGCTCGATCGGTAGCGACACCGGCGGCTCGATCCGGTTTCCGTCCGCGACCTGCGGGCTGACCGGCATCAAGCCGACCTGGGGACGCGTCAGCCGTCACGGCATCTTTCCCCTGGCGGACTCGCTCGACCATGTCGGGCCGATGTGTCGAAGCGCAGCCGATGCGGCCGCCATGCTTGGCGTGATCGCGGGAGCGGATGTCAACGACCCGACGGCGCTGCAGGCGCCGGTGCCGAACTATCTAGCCGCGATCGGAGACGGCATTCGAGGCTTACGGATCGGCATGGACCGCAGCTACACCCAGAATGGGATCGATCCGCAGGTGGTCGCCGCGCTGCTGGACGCCGAGCGGACGCTTGCGGCGCTGGGGGCCGACATCCGCGAGGTCAAGTTTCCGGCCTATGAGAAGCTCGTGAGCATGTGGATTCCGATGTGCTCGATTGAGACCGCGGAGGCGCATCTCGAGACCTATCCGTCGCGGAAGTCGGAATACGGCCCCGATCTGGCGCAGCTGATCGAGCAGGGGAGGTCAATGAGCGGCGTCGAGATCGCGCAGATCCATCACGAGCGCCTGAAGTTCTGCGGCAGCCTCTCCGCGTTGTTCCGTGACGTCGACCTGCTGCTCATTCCCACCATGCCCGTGCCGATCCCGACGCTAACCAAGATGGGGGAATACGGCGCAGATCCGGGTGTGCTGCTCAGCATCCTGCGCTTCACCGCGGTGTTCGACTTCTCCGGCAGCCCGACGATCACGCTGCCGAACGGCATAGCGTCGGACGGCCTACCGCTGAGCATGCAACTGGTCGGCCCTCATCTGTCCGAGGATGTGCTCGCCCGCTCCGGGCATGCCTTCCAATCGGTGACGGACTGGCACACCCGGCGTGCTCTGATCGATTGAACCTATGTCGGCCCGGCTCAGGGGCCGAACCGTCGCTTTCCGCATCACTGACGGTATTTTGAATCGTACGTGGCAGTTCAAGAAGTGGCGATTTCCGCCACTTCGGTAAACTATTCGTCGATCGTCTCCGACAGGTAGCCATATCGCCGGTACTTCGAACAGCGCAAATTATCCTGTGAATTCGAGATCGAAAAATTGCAGCGGATATACCATCGGGATATGTCCGTCAGATGTGGAGATTTGTGCTTGTAGAACAAGGACGAAACTTCCTGCTCAACAATCGAGTGGGAGTAGTGTGGCCGGCGGCTGCCGCGCAATTTGGCGTGGTTTGGCGCGTTGACCTGAGTTGCGGCCTCCACTTAGCCCCTATCAGGGTGTGAATCCCACAGGCTTACGCAAGCAGCGTGTTATGGCGCGCTCCAGCGGCCTCCACGAGTTCAACAGGTGTTTTTGTTCTGATGAGCCAATCGCACGTTGCGGCTTCGCGTAGCTATCGGTGTGGAGATACTTTGCTGATTGATAGCTAAGCGGCCATTCGCAGCAGATCGAGGATGTCGGCTTCGCTTTTGAATGGCCGCGGATTGGCCAGGACGAAGCGATGATTGATTGCAATCTTGCTAATCTGGTCAAACTTGTCTTCGCCAATCCCGACGTCGGCAAGACGGCCGAGCAATCCAAGTTTCTTGGTGAATTGCGCGAAGGCGGCGGCGGCTTCCATACCGGGCTCGCCAAGGGCCGTCGCCAGGCGTTGCTGCGCATCGTCAGTGAACGGCTTGTTGTAACGAAGCAGGCTCGGCATGATGACCGGTGTGCAATAGTAGTGCGGAACGCCGAAGGTTCCGCCGAGCACATGGCCAATGCCGTGACTGGCTCCCATCGGCACCCGCGCCTGGAGGCCGAAAGCGGCGAGCCACGCGCCATATTGAGACAGTCGGCGCGCCTCCAGATCATCAGGTTGCTGCAAGGTCCGGAGCATTCCGTCGCGCAGGGTGCGGATGCCCGCCAGGACGACCTCGTCGGCGAGCGGGGTGCCGGCAGGGGAGCACAAGGCCTCAATGCCGTGATCCATCGAGCGCGTTCCCGATCCCATCCACAGCTTGGAAGGCGTATGAACGGTGAGCGCAGGGTCGAGAATGATCGCCACCGGCATCATCCGGGGATGAAAGAAAATCTGCTTCAGCCTGTTGCGTTCATCCGTGACAAGCGCTGCTGCATTGTATTCGCCGCCATTCAGCGTCGACGGCACCGCGATCTGTCGAATTTTTGGCGATCGGAACGGTGAGACGGTGACCCCAGGCCCCATCGGGAAGGGATCGAAACCCGCTTCGTCGGCGATGTCATGTTCCATCGCCATGATGACGATCTTGGCGAGGTCGATCGCCGAGCCTCCGCCGACGGCGACGATCAGGTCGGCTCCGGCATCCTTGGCTTGACGGGCAACCTCGGCAGCTTGCTTGCGCGTGGTGTGCTCTGCGATTCCATCGAAGGTCGCGACATGTCTGCCGCCGAGCGCGCGCCGGATCTTCTCGATCTCATCGGTCCTGGTGTTCAAGGTGCGGCTGACGATCAGGAAGACGCGCTTGGCATCCAGTCGCACCGCTTCATCGTTCAAGGCGTCAGACGCAGCCTTGCCGTAGACGACACGATCGATTGGCGGAAAATTGTGTATCCCTGCCTTGCGCATTGCGGTCCTCCCAGTAAGTTCAAAAACAGAAGTAACTATAAGCTCAACGATGGGAGCGTGCAACGAACCCGCTGTGACTTGCAGGTTCTCATATATACCTTGCTTTAAAAGGCCCGTATCGCTCTTGGACCGGGTCACCGGCAATCTAATCGCTTGACGAGTTCAAAAAAAGAACTGTAGATTACGAGCATGAGATGGCCGAACGCAACGGCCGCGAAGTGCCGGATTACGGCTGGATCCGTTCAGCGCGATGCGTCTTTCGCAAGGACGTGAGAAGAGCAGCGACCGGCGAAAAAAACAAAGCCACGTACCCGAAAAGGGTGCACGTTTGGGAGGACGAGCAATGCTGGTGAAATGGAAGATCGTTGCGGCTCTGGCCCTGTTTTTGAGCGGCCCGGCATTCGCCGCCGAAGAGCCGGGAGTCACTGCTACCGAGATCAAGATCGGTGGGGTTTTTCCCTTCAGCGGACCGGCATCATCGATCGGTCTCGTGGGCAAGGGACTCATTGCCTACATCCAGGCCTTGAATGACCGCGGCGGCGTCAACGGACGCAAGATCAACTACATCGCCTATGATGACGGATATAGCCCTCCCAAGGCGGTGGAGCACGTCCGCAAGCTCGTTGAAAGCGACGAAGTGTCGTTCATGTTCGGCCAGCTCGGCACGCCCGGTATCTCGGCCACTGCAAAATACCTGAGGGCCAAGGGTGTGCCGAGTGTCGCCATCGTCAGTGGCTCGTCCAAGTTCACTGACGTCACCAATTACCCGCTGATCACCACGGGTCTTGTCAGCTACGACACCGAAGGAAAAATCTACGCCAAATACCTGACGAGGACGCTGCCGAACGCCAAGTATGCCATCCTCTATCAGAACGACGATCTCGGCAAAGATTACGTCGGTGCCTTCAAGGCGTTTCTCGGCAAGGATTTCGACCGCAAGGTCGTCAGTGCGTCCTACGAGGTCACCGAACCGACGATTGATTCGCAGATCACCAATCTTAAGAGCTCGGGTGCCGAAGCCCTGGTGATCGCTGGCACGCCGAAGTTCGCGGCCCAGGCCATCCGGCAGGCTTCGGTGATCGGCTGGAAGGCGACCGTGATCATCAATTTCCCGTCCGGATCCGTCGGAGGCACGCTTGCACCGGCCGGGCTCGACAAATCGGTCGGCGTGATCGTCGGGACGACCAACAAGGATGTCCTCGACGAGACATGGAAGGGCGACCCGGGCATGCAGGCCTACCGGGCATTTTTCGACAAGTATCTGCAGGGCGCCGATATCACCAACGGCAGCTATCTGACCGGCTATCAGCAAGGCGTCCTGCTCGAGCAGATCCTCAAGCAATGCGGTGATGATCTGTCGCGGAAGAATATTCTGGCGCAGGCGAAGAACCTGAAAGACGTCGTCGTTCCGACTGTGCTGCCCGGGATCAAGGTCAACACCAGCGAGACCGAGAACATGATCTGGACGCAGATGCGGCTGCAGCGCTGGACCGGCACGACGTGGCAAGCCTTCGGAGAAGTCCTGGATGCCAGGTCCGAGTGAATCTGGCGCCGCGCGCTGTTCTATCCGTCCGCGGAAATTCAGGAGATCGTTTTCGATGTCGACGAAGCCATTGACGTTTGTGCCAAGGGAGCTCTCCGTCGAGCGTCGGATCGACGGCACGCTCGTATTGAGGTCGCCGCTCGAATTGGGGCCATGCGACTGGCGCGTCACCGATTTTCTGCCGCGCTGGGCAAGCGCGGCTCCCTACAGAATATTCCTCGCACAGCGCAATGCCAAAGGGGGATGGGACGAGATCACCTATGGCGAAGCATGGTCGCAGGTCCAGGCGGTCGGCCAGAGTCTGATCGACATGGGCGCAAAGCCGGCTGACAGGCTGGCCGTGCTTTCGGGCAACTCCATCGAGAACGCGGTGATCTCCTTTGCTGTGATGTCGATAGGCATCATTCTGGCGCCGATATCGCCGAACTACACGCTGATGCCCGGCGGCCTTGCGCGCCTCAAGGACATCGCGCAGGTGCTGCGTCCGAACTTCGTTTTCGTTCAGAGTGGACGCGACTTTTCCGCCGCCCGTTCCGTTCCTGAACTGGCAAACTCTACCTGGATCAGCGTCGATGGCGCGCCGGATACGATCCCCTTCCGCGTCCTGACGGATCGAACGGAGTGGACAGGATTTACGCAGGCGTCGAGTGCGATCTCTACTGACGCCGTTGCGAAGATTCTCTTCACGTCCGGTTCGACCGGATTGCCAAAGGGTGTGCTGAACACGCACCGCATGATGGCGAGCTCCCTGCAAATGGGAAGCCTGCTGGTGTCGCCTCCGGAGGCGCCGGTCCAGGTCGAGTGGCTGCCATGGCACCATACGATGGGCAGCAACGTCATTCTTCACGGCATTCTCAAGAACGGCGGGACGCTCTACATCGATGACGGCCGCCCGCTGCCTCAGCTCTTTCACAAGTCGGTGGCGAACCTCAAGGAGATCTCGCCGACGGCGATGTTCAATGTGCCCGCCGGCTATAACCTGTTGTGTGATGCCATCGAGAACGATGCCGCCCTCGGCGCGAGCATCTTCAAGCGGCTGGATCGATTGAGCTACGCCGGGGCTGCAATTTCGCAAGCCACGCTTGAAAAACTTTACCGGCTGACATCATCGATCACAGGCCGGCGGATTCCGGTGATGTCGGGCTATGGGACGACCGAAACGGCGCCGACAATCAGCACGACGCATTGGGCAACGGATCGGCCGGGCGAGATTGGTCTCCCGGCGCCGGGTGTGCAGCTGAAACTGATTCCTGTTTCCGACACGTACGAGGCCAGGGTGAAAGGCCCCAACGTTACCCCCGGTTACCTCGGCAGGGCCGATCTCACTGAGAAGGCCTTCGACGAGGAGGGGTTCTATCGCATCGGCGACACCGTGTCGTTTATCGATCCCGAGAAGCCGGAGCTCGGTCTGCGTTTCACGGGCAGAATTTCCGAGAACTTCAAGCTCGCGAACGGCACCTGGGTTGCGATCGGAGCGATGCGTGCCGCCATTCTGGCCGCAACGCGCGGCGTACTGCTGGACATCGTCGTTGCGGGAGAAAACCGTGAAGCCTGCGCGCTGCTGTGCTGGCTGAATCCGAGCGAGGCGGCTCGGATTTCGAACGCGCCGGCTGCGGATTTGACTTGCGACCCCAAGGTAATCGAATTCCTGAGACATCGTTTGCAGGAATATAATGAGGCCGTCGGAAGCAGCGAAAAAATCTGCTCATTCACCCTGCTGAAGGATCCGCCCTCATTGGCCGACGGAGAAATTACCGACAAGGCCTATGTCAATCAACGTGCTGTGCTCAAACACCGGGCTGATCAAGCGGACCGCCTCCACTGCAACGAACCTGACGCAACTGTGATTCGAGTCTGAGGATGCGTTCAGTGCCTGATGCCGGTGGCCGGCTCAAGCGGCGCTGCGGCGGGCCTTTGCCTTCGGCTTGTCAGGTGCCGCCATCGTCCGCGGGCCTTGGGCGCCTGGCCCTGGATGGGTGTGAACTTCCCTGGCCAGGAGCGGCTCGCCGCATTCAGAGCACACCATGACCGGGTCGAAGTCCTTGCCGCACTTGCGGTGCTGGTGCAGCAACGGGCGGCCGCGCTCGTCGACCATGTGAGTATCGCCCCAATGCACGAGCGCCATCATGATCGGATAGAGATCGAGGCCCTTCTGGGTCAGGATATATTCGTGTCGCTTGGGCGCTTCCTGGTAAGGAATGCGGCGCAGGATGCCCAGCCGAACCAGCTTCTTCAGCCGTTCGGCGAGGAGATGACGGGTAATTCCGAGCGCCGACTGAAATCCTTCGAAGCGGCGCGTGCGCAGAAAGCATTCGCGCAGGATCAGAAGGGTCCAGCGGTCGCCGATCACGCCAATGGTTCGGGCCATCGAACACGGCTCTTCCTCGAGTTCCTTCCACTTCATCCGTACTCTCCAGTCGTCCCGGCATGACTGCCTCGAATCGTCGCCGAGGCCGTCGCATTTCCTTGCATTCTAGATAGGTACTGAATTCCAAACAATACCGATAGAACGGCTAAACCAGCCTCAAACCGCTCAGATTTGACAGTTCAATTTTAGAACTATAGGTTAATCAGGTAACGCACGCGATTGGATAGCCGCTCTCTGATCATCCAACGCGCTATACGGGAGAAAGCGCTCATGACGCTCAGGGTTGAATTCCAGTTCGATTTCGGCAGCCCGAACGCCTATCTGGCGGAAGTCGCCATTCCCGGGATCGAGCGGCGGACCGGCGTGAAATTCGAGTACGTCCCGGTCCTGCTCGGCGGGATCTACAAGGCGACCGGCAACATGTCGCCGTTCGACTCGCTTCGCGGAATCAAGAACAAGCCGGAATATCAGGCGCTCGAAACCCAGCGGTTCATCCGGCGCCACAATGTCACGAAATTTCGCCAAAATTCTTTCTTCCCGGTCAACACATTGATGCTGATGCGCGGGGCCGTCGCGGCCCGGTTCGAAGGCGTGTTCGAGCCCTATTTCCGTGCCGCCTATCATCACATGTGGGAGGAGCCCAAGAAGATGGACGATGCCGAAGTGTTCCGGAGCGCATTTGCTTCCTCGGGGATCGACATCGACAGGCTGGTCGCGCGCGCGCAGCAGGATGACGTCAAGAAGAAACTGATCGAGCTCACCAATGACGCCGTCAGCCGCGGCGCCTTCGGCTCGCCGACATTCTTCGTCGGCAAGGAGATGTTTTTCGGCAAGGATCAACTCCGGGACGTCGAGGAATCGATCGTCGAACAGACCCGGCAGCCCGTTTCCAAGACCGGCTAGTTGCCTGTCCGGGCGATCGTGGTGAGAGGGGCAGCGGGAAGAGTTAACCTCAGCCCGTTGGCATAAAAAAATCCAGGGAGAGTGCAATGGCTGGTCCGCTTGGCGGCGTTCGTGTCCTCGATCTGACCGGCGTGGTGTCGGGCCCGTTTGCGACGATGTTTCTCGCAGATCAGGGCGCCGACGTGCTCAAGATCGAGCCGATCGGCGGCGATATCACCCGTCGCAGCCGTGCCACTATCGACAAGGATGGCGAATTCTCGGCGCTGTTTATCTCATCGAACCGTGGCAAGCGCTCGCTCTCGATCGATGTCAAGAGCACGGCCGGGCGCGAGGTGCTGGCCAAGCTGGTCGCGCAGGCCGATGTCCTGGTGCAGAACTTCCGCCCCGGCACCATGGAGCGCCTCGGTCTCGGCGTCGAAGAGTTGCGTCGGCGCCATCCGCGCCTGATCTACGTCTCGATCAGCGGCGTCGGCGAGACCGGACCGTATGTGAAGAAGCGCGTCTACGATCCAATCATTCAGGGCCTGTCGGGCTTTGCGGATATCCAGTCGCAGCCGGTCACCAACCGCCCGCAGATGATCCGCACCATCGTTTGCGACAAGACCACAGCCGTGTTCACCGCGCAGGCCGTGGCGGCCGCGCTTTACGCGCGTGAGAAGACGGGGCACGGGGATCATATCCAGGTCGCGATGCTGGACGCGATGATTTCCTACCTCTGGCCGGAAGGCATGATGCAGTACACCGTGGTCGGAGCCGAGGCCGCCGCCGCCGATCCCAACGACCGACCTGATCTCGTGTTCAAGACCAGCGACGGCTACATCACGGCCGGCACGATCTCCGATTCCGAATGGCAGGGCTTCTGCCGGGCGTCCGGCGATCCCGAGCTTGCCAAAGATCCGCGGTTCGCGACCCCCGCGGCACGTTCAGTCAACGCCACGGCGCGCATCAACAAGATGGCAGAATATATCGGTCAGCACACGACCGCCGAATGGCTGGCGCGTTTGGACGCTGCGGATGTGCCTTGCGCGCCCATCCTGCGGCGCGGCGAAATCATCCACAATGAACAGGTGGTGGCGCGGGGGATCATCGCGGAATTCGATCAGCCGAAGGTCGGCCGTGTGCGCCAGCCCAAGCCCGCGGCCCGCTTCGAGGTCAACCAGGCCGCGATCGGCGGCCCAGCCCCGCGCGTGGGCGAGCACTCGCGCGAGGTCCTGCGCGAACTTGGCTACGATGATGGCGCGATCGACGATATGGTCGCTGCACGCACGTTGCGCGTGGCCGTTTAGGCCGACGCCCTTTCCTCGTCCGGCGATCGGCGATCAAGCCTTGGCAGGCACCGGTGTAATCGGTGCTGCCGGAACATTCGCCGCAGCTGCGCGCTGGTAAGCCTCCCGGCTTCGCATACGCTCGAGATAGGGCTGCGCATTGTCGCAGATGCCGACACCGTAGGCGACCGCCCAGTCCAGGCACGTCGTCAGCAGGATATCGGCGCTGCTGAAGCGCTCGCCCATGATAAAATGCCGGCCGTCGGCCAGCGCGACCTCGACGTGGCGCAACTGCGCCCGAAAGTATTCGGCGGCTTGGGCTACGACCTCCGGCGCGACGCCGTAGATCGGGCCGAGCGCATCGGCGCTGTGACGGCGCATCACGTACAGGCTGGTGGAGTCGAGCTCGGTGACAATGAAGAAGCACCATTCCAGCCACGCTGCATAGTCGCGGGTGGGTTCCGGAATCAATGCCCGCTCCGGCGTCGAGTACATGCGCGACAGATAGGCGACGATCGCGGCACTTTCGCCGATGCGGAAGTCGCCGTCCTGCAGCAACGGAATCTTCTGGCGCGGATTGAGCCTGGTATATTCGGCGGTCTTGGTCTCGCCGGTCCGTGCGCCGATCGGTTTGATCTTGTAGGCCAGGCCAAGCTCCTGCATCGCCCAGTGTGGTCGAACCGTGCGGCTTGTCCCGACGCCCCACAAAGTGAGGTCTGGATTGTCGCTCATGTCACCATTTCTCCGCAGCGGGACGAAGATCGAGTTCATGGGTCCAGCCGTCGCGGCTTTGCTGATGGGCAAACCAATACGCTTCGGCAATCGAGGAGGTCTTGGTGAGACTGTCGGGGGGGATCTCGCTGGCCTCAATCCCCCTGGCCGCCTTCATGCGCTGATGAATGGCTTCGCTATCGACGCCGGCGTCGATGATGAGATGGACGACGTGAATGTTCTTGGGCCCGAGCTCGCGCGCCATGGCCTGGGCCAGCGCGCGAAGGCCGAACTTTGCCGACGAGAAGGCGGCAAACCCCTTGCTGCCGCGAATGCTTGCGGTCGCACCGGTAAAAAAGATGGTGCCGCGTCCGCGCGGCAGCATGACGCGCGTGGCTTCGCGCCCCACCAGGAAGCCGGCGTAGCAGGCCAGCTCCCAGGCCTTGAAGAAGAGCTTTTCGGTCGTCTCCAGCAAGGGCTTGTTGACGTTCGAACCGGCATTGAAAAGGCAGATCTCGATCGGCCCGATGTCGCGCTCGACGTCCGCGAACAGCTTCTGGACCTCCGCTTCCTGGCGAGCATCGGAGCCGAAGGCGTGAATGCTGTGACCTTTCCCCCTGAGTTCATCGACAAGCGCCTGGGACTTGGCTGCATCGCGCCTGCAGATGCAAACGGTGTAGCCGCCGCAGGCAAACCGCCGCGCAACGGCAGCGCCGATGGCATCGCCCGCGCCGACCAGCATCGCGACTCCGCGCCTCTCTCCCATGCTCACTTCTCCCATAAGTTCTTATTTGATACGCTATGGGTATCGCCTGAAAGCCGCGTTGTAAACGGGGTTCTCGATAGGCTCTGCATAGGGCAGCGAACTTGCCATTTCTTGATCCGACTTGTGACAACAAAATAGCGATTGACGAGTTCTAAAAAAGAACGCATGTTTCACCACGAGGCGCAATTCTGAAAAAGGCGCCGATGTTTTTGAGTCGGGAGGCGGTTAGTCGTGACGGAGCTGTCGCAAGCACTCGGTCTCGCTCAGGCTGCTTTTCGGTTTGACGGGCCGCATCGGCAATCGACAGGCCACCATCTTGCCAAAGCGCTGAACGAGATCGCGCCGCTCGAGGACTGCGCCGCGGCCATGATAGCCTTGATCAGCGCGATGGCGAAATCCCCACCGTCCTGGTTTCGCTCAAACAACGTGATCCACATTCCAGAGTCGATAGAACAGCTTCGCACACAGCGCGCCTAACCTAACCTGGAGAAGTTCCTTGAAAAAGAGAAATGCAACCGTCGCCGTGATCGGCGCCGGCGATTTCATCGGTGGCGAGATCGCCAAGAAGTTTGCCTCCGAGGGCTTCACCGTCTTCGCCGGCCGCCGCAATGGCGACAAGCTGGCGCCGCTGGTCAAGGAGATCGAAGCCGCCGGCGGCGAGATCCACGCTCGTTCGCTCGACGCGCGCAAGGAGGAGGAGATCATCTCCTTCCTGAGTGACGCCGACAAGCACGCGCCGTTGGAGGTCTGCATCTTCAACATCGGTGCCAACGTCAACTTCCCGATCCTCGACACCACCGAGCGCGTATTCCGCAAGGTCTGGGAGATGGCCTGCTACTCCGGCTTTCTCGCCGGTCGCGAGGCGGCCCGGCTGATGCTGCCGCGCGGCCAGGGCAACATCTTCTTCACCGGCGCGACCGCTTCCTTACGCGGTGGCAGCGGCTATGCCGCCTTTGCCAGCGCCAAATTCGGGCTGCGCGCTGTGGCGCAGGCGATAGCGCGCGAACTCGGCCCGAAGAATATCCATGTCGCCCACCTCATTATCGATTCCGGCGTCGACACCGAGTGGGTCCGCCAGCGGCGCCTGGAAGCGCTCGGGCCCGGTGCGCTCGACGATCCGGATCTGCTGATGCCACCGGCCTCGGTCGCGACGTCCTACTGGCAGCTCTACCAGCAGCCGAAGAGCGCCTGGACCTTCGAGCTGGAAATCCGGCCCTTCGGTGAGAAGTGGTAGGACGCGCCCGATGGAACTCGCTCTGTCTCCTGAAGATGCGGCCTTCCGTGATGAGGTGCGCGCTTTCATCGCCGAAAACTATCCGAAGGAAATGCGGGTCCCCAATCCGGAGACCGACCTGACGAAAGAGCAATCGTTGCTCTGGCACCGCATTCTCTACAAAAAGGGCTGGATCGCACCGCTCTGGCCTAGGGAATATGGCGGCCCCGGCTGGTCGATTACCCGACGTTTCATCTTCGAGCAGGAGACGAGCCGGGCCGGCACGCTGCCGCCGTTGGCATTCAGCGTCACCATGGTGGGGCCGGTCATCTACACTTTCGGCAACGACGCGCAAAAGCAGAAATTCTTGCCGCGGATCCTTTCGGGTGAGGATTGGTGGTGCCAGGGCTATTCCGAGCCGGGGTCGGGCTCGGACCTCGCCACCGTCCGGACCAAGGCCGTGCGCGACGGCGACCACTACATCGTCAACGGCCACAAGACCTGGACGACGTTGGCGCAGCACGCCGACTGGATCTTCTGCCTGGTGCGTACCGATCCGGGCGCAAAGCCTCAGGCCGGAATCTCGTTCCTCCTGATCGACATGAAGTCGCCCGGCGTCACCGTGCGTCCGATTATCACAATCGACGGATCGCACGAGGTCAATGACGTCTTTCTCGAGGACGTCCGCGTCCCCGTCGAGAACCTGATCGGCGAGGAGAACAAGGGCTGGACCTACGCAAAATTCCTGCTGGGCAATGAGCGCACCAGCATGGCCGGGATCGGGCGCTCGACGCGCTATCTCGACCGGTTGAAGAAGATCGTGAAGGCGGAGATCGCAGCGGATGATCCGGCGCATCTCGAATTGCGCAAGGAGATCGGCCGGATCGAGCTCGACGTGCTTGCGCTTGAGGCGACCGAGTTGCGCGTTGTTGCCCAGATGGCGCGCGGCATTGATCCGGGTCCTGCGGCCTCGCTGTTCAAGATCCGCGGCACCGAGATCTTTCAGGGGATCACCGAGCTGACGCACCGTGCCATCGGCAATTACGGGCTGGCGCTTCGCGAGCAGCCGCTGAGCGCAAACCAGTTCATGCCGGGTCCCGATTACGGCCATACCGCTTCGGAAAAATACCTGAACGCCCGCAAGCTCAGCATCTACGGCGGATCGAACGAGATCCAGCGCAACATCATCGCCAAAGCGGTGCTCGGTCTCTAGCAACAGCGCAACAAGAGGATCGGATGGATATCCAGTTCACGGAAGAGCAGGAACTGTTGCGCTCCAGCGTGCAGCGCATGCTGCGCGACCAGTACAGTTTCGAGGCGCGCCGCAAGATTATCGGGAGCGAAGAGGGATGGAGTCGGAAGCAGTGGAACGCCTTTGCGGAGCTCGGCCTTCTCGCAGCGCCGTTTTCCGAGGAGAGCGGCGGCCTTGGTGGCGGACCGCTCTCCACCATGATCGTCGCCCAGGAGTTCGGCCGTCACCTCGTCGTGGAGCCGTACGTCGAAACGGTCGTTCTGGCCGGCGGCTTGATCGAGCATGCAGGGACAGATGAGCAGAAGCAGGCGTTGATTGCCGATATCATCGCCGGACAGAAGATCTGGGCGCTGGCCTGGACGGAAAAGGGCGCGCGTTTCGATCTTGCCAATGTCGCGACTGCGGCGCGGCACGACGGCAAGGACTACATCCTCAGTGGTGAGAAGACCGCTGTCATCGCCGCGCCCTGGGCCGATTATCTCATCGTCTCCGCCCGGACTGGCGGCAAGCGCGACGATCGGGCCGGCGTCAGCCTGTTCGTCGTCGACGCCCGGGCGGCCAATCTCGATCTGCGCAGCTTCAAGACCATCGATGGCCGCCGTGCCGCGGAGATCACCTTCCGCGATGTGCGCGGCGAGTTGCTCGGCAGCGAGGGCGAGGGCGTCGCCCTGCTGGAAGCTTGCCGTGACCGGGCCGTCGGCGCGCTCTGCGCCGAGGCAGTCGGCGCGATGGCCGAATTGAACTCAGCGACGCTGGAATACTCCAAGAACCGAAAGCAGTTCGGCGTCACCATCGGCAGCTTCCAGGTGCTGCAACACCGGATGGTCGATATGTTCATCGCTCATCAGGAGGCGCTCTCCCTGATGCAGCATCTCAATCTCAGCCTCGGCGCTGGCGAGAGCGGCGTCTCCCGCCTAGCGTCCGGCGCCAAGTCGAAGATCGGCTATGCCGGCAAGTTCATTGCCGACCAGGCGGTGCAGCTCCATGGCGGCATGGGCATGACCGACGAATTGAACGTCGGCCATTACTTCAAGCGAATCTCCTCCATCAACATCCAGTTCGGCGATCCCGCTCACCACCTGCTGCGTTACGTGCAGCTCGACGCGGCTGCATAGCAAAAGAGGCAAGCATGACGACAGAGGCAGTTATCGTTTCCACCGCACGGACCGGCGTCGGCAAGGCCTTTCGCGGTGCGCTGAACAACACCGAAGGTCCGACCATGGCCGGCCATGTAATGGCCGAAGCGGTGAGGCGCGCGGGCATTGATCCGGGCGAGGTCGAAGATGTGGTGATGGGCTGCGCGATGCAGCAGGGCACCATGGTGATGAACGTCGCACGCAAGGGGGCGATCCGGGCCGGCCTGCCGGTGACCGTTGCCGGCACCACGATCGATCGGCAGTGTGCCTCCGGCCTGCAGGCGATCGCGGTCGCGGCACGCTCGATCATGCTCGATGGTGTCGAGATCGCAATCGGAGGCGGCATCGAATCGATCAGCCTGGTGCAGAACGAGCACATGAACCGATTTCACGCCGTCGACGAGGAGTTGATGGCGATGAAGCCGGAGATGTACATGTCGATGCTCGACACCGCCGAGATCGTTGCCGAGCGTTATAAGATCGGCCGCGACCGGCAGGACGAATACAGCCTCGAATGTCAGCGCCGCATCGGTGCCGCGGTGCAGGCCGGTCGCTTCAATGACGAGATCGTCCCAATCACGACCAGGATGGCCGTGCTCAACAAGGACACAAAAGAGGTCACCTATCAGCAGGTGACGCTGTCGAAGGACGAGGGCCCGCGTCCCGAGACCACGGCGGAAGGACTCGCCAAAATCAAGCCGGTGTTCGAAGGTAAGACCATCACGGCCGGCAATGCCAGCCAGCTCTCCGATGGCGCATCGGCCTGCGTACTCATCAGCGACAAGACCGCCGCCAAGAAGGGCCTGAAGCCCCTCGGCATCTTCCGTGGCTTCGTCGCCGCCGGTGTCGAGCCGGACGAAATGGGCATCGGTCCGGTCGCTGCGATCCCGCGCCTTCTCAAGCGGCACGGCCTGAAGATCGATGATATCGATCTCTGGGAGCTGAACGAAGCCTATGCCGTCCAGGTGATCTACTGCCGCGACAAGCTCGGCATCGATCCGGACAGGCTCAACGTCAATGGCGGCTCGATCGCGATCGGCCATCCCTACGGCATGACCGGCAGCCGGCTTGCGGGGCATATCCTGATCGAGGGGCGGCGGCGCAAGGCAAAGTACGGCGTAGTGACCATGTGCATCGGCGGCGGCATGGGCGCTGCCGGCCTGTTCGAAATCGTCAACTGATCGGAAAGCGGAGAAGCGCACGTGAAGACAGCAATTACTGAACTGTTCGGCATCCAGCATCCGATCATCCAGGGCGGCATGCACTATGTCGGCTTCGCCGAGCTGGCGGCCGCGGTGTCGAACGCCGGCGGTCTCGGCATCATCACCGGCCTGACCCAGCGGACGCCGGAGCTGCTGGCCAAGGAAATCGCACGCTGCCGTGACATGACCGACAAGCCGTTCGGTGTAAACCTGACCTTCCTGCCGAGCTTCACTGCACCGCCGTATCCCGAATACATCACCGCCATCAAGGAAGGCGGCGTCAAGGCCGTGGAGACCGCCGGCCGCAGCCCGGAAGCGTACATGCCCGCGCTGAAGGCGGCCGGCATCAAGGTGATCCACAAATGCACCTCGGTGCGGCATTCGCTGAAAGCCGAGAAGATCGGTTGCGACGCCGTCAGCGTCGACGGCTTCGAATGCGGCGGTCATCCCGGCGAGGACGATATCCCGAACATGATCCTGCTGCCGCGCGCGGCGGATGAACTGAAGATTCCGTTCGTGGCCTCGGGTGGCATGGTGGACGCGCGCAGCCTTGTTGCCGCGCTGTCGATGGGCGCCGCCGGCATGAACATGGGCACCCGCTTCGTCGCGACCAAGGAAGCGCCCGTCCATGCCAACGTCAAGCAGGCTCTGGTCAAAGCCACCGAGCTCGACACCGTGCTGGTGATGCGTGCGCTGCGCAACACCGAGCGCGTGCTGAAGAACAAGGGCGTCGATCAATTGCTCGAAGTGGAGCGCGAGAAGGGGGCGAGCCTCAAGATCGAGGACATCCACGAGCAGGTGGCGGGCGTCTACCCCAGGGTGATGGTTGACGGCGAGATGGACGCCGGCGCCTGGAGCTGCGGCATGGTGGTCGGACTGATCCACGATATCCCGACGGTGAAGGAGCTGATTGATCGCATCATGACGGAAGCCGAACAGATCATCCGGCAGCGGCTGACCGGCTTCCTTGACGGTACTGTCGACAATGCGGCCACGCGCGCCGTTGCTTGACAAGGCCTTGTGAGAGAACCCTTCAGTGCAAGGATCAATACTCGCCGATCGCATTCAGCAGCAGATGGGCGTCGCCGATTGATCTCTCAAATCGAGGGGGCGCGAGCCAGGCCGACGTGCAAGGTGAAATGCCGTGTTCACCGAGGAGCGACCGATGAAGTACTACCTCTGCAAGTACCTTCCGCCCCGGGCGGATTTCCTCGCGACCATGAACGCCGATGAGAAACAATGGATGAAGCAACACGGTGCGTTCCTGGATGATCTGCTCGCAAAGGGGCAGATCGTCGCGCACGGTCCCGTCATGGACCCGCGTGGCGGTTATGGCGTGTCGCTCTACCAGATCGCGGATGATCTCGACATCGAGGTGATCACCTCGGAAGACCCCATCGTGAAGAATGGCGCCGGCCACTACGAGCATCACCCGATGCTGCATCTGAAGGCGCGCGGCTGAGATCCTCGCCTCGTCCAATTCGACCGCTTCAACCGGGCGCATCTGCCGCGCCCAGGATTCAGCAATCGGCATGGCCGGCGCGCCCGGAAACCAAAACGGTCCGGTTGCGGGTTGACGTGCTAGCGGTGTATCACTCGCTCGATGGCGATGGCGGTCGCTTCACCGCCTCCAATGCAGAGCGCAGCCACGCCCCGCTTGAGATTTTGGGCCTCGAGGGCATGCAACAATGTGACGATCAGCCGCGCGCCGGTAGCGCCGATGGGATGACCGAGCGCGCAGGCGCCGCCGTTGACGTTCAGCTTCTCCCTGGGAATGCCGAGGTCTTTCTGCGCCGCCATCGCGACCACGGCAAAGGCCTCGTTGATCTCGAACAGGTCGACATCGCCGACACTCCAGCCGACCCTGTCGAGCAGCTTGCGGATCGCCGGGATCGGCGCCGTGGTGAACCACTGCGGCTCTTGGCTGTGGGTAGCATGACCTTTGATCTCTGCCAGCACGGGTAGGCTATCGCGATCGGCGAGAGAGCGTTTTGCAAGGATGAGAGCCGCGGCGCCGTCGGCATTGGCGGAGGAGGCGGCCGGCGTAATAGTGCCGTTGGCGCGGAACGCTGCCTTCAATCCGGGAATCTTGGCCGGATCCACTTTCAGCGGATGCTCGTCGTTCGCGATGATCCGTTGTCCGGCCTTTTCTGTGAGCGTGATCGGCGCGATCTCGGCCCTGAACGCGCCACCTTCGACCGCGTTGCGCGCGCGGGTCAGCGTCTCCATCGCGTAGGCGTCCTGGTCCTTGCGGGTGAATTGATAAGCCTCCGCTGTGGCCTCGCCGAAATCGCCCATCGAACGCCCGGTTTCATAGGCGTCTTCCAACCCGTCCATCATCATGTGATCAATGATCCGGTCGTGCCCGGCGCGATATCCACTCCTCGCTTTCGTCAGCAGATAGGGTGCATTGCTCATGCTTTCCATTCCGCCGGACAGCACGATCTCCGCTGACCCCGCCTTGATGATATCGTGGCCAAGCATAGTCGCCTTCATGCCGGAGCCGCAGACCTTGTTAACGGTCGTGGCGCCGGTCGCGTCGGGCAGTTTGGCGCCGCGCGCAGCCTGGCGGGCAGGTGCCTGCCCCTGTCCCGCCGGCAACACATTGCCCATGAACACCTCGTCGATCTTTTCAGGCGTCAGCTTCGCCCGCTCCAGTGCCGCACCGATAATGTGAGCGCCGAGCTTGTGGGCGCTCAGCGGCGACAACTCGCCCATGAACCGGCCAAGGGGCGTGCGAGCGGCGGAAACAATGACGATGGGATCGGAAACGGCGGCCATCGCGAACTCTCCTGCTGATATCTGTTGTTATATGATGATAATCATATAAGATGGCAGGCATTGCAATGAAATCTTGCCGCAGCCGTCAAGAAAGCGCGGTTCGAGAATTGTTCCGAGGGGATGAGTACGATTGTACGGCCGGTCCTCCAGGGAGCTTGCGCGGGGTGGTGATGCGTTACGGAGAAAGCCACAGGCGTCGGACGCACCGTCGGATCGTTGAAAGTGCCTCTTACGGTTTACGCCAGAAGGGCGCCAAAGGGCTCAGCGTCATCGATTTGATGAAGCTTGCGGGTCTGACGCATGGCGGCTTCTACAATCATTTCGAGTCGCGTGAGGCGCTTGTTGGCGAGGCGATCGCCTTTGCGATGGACCAAACGACCGAGCGCTGGAAAAAGCTGACTGACGACACGGCCAACGGCGAACGCTTCGAGACCTTGATTGCCGACTATCTGAGTCCGCGGCATCGAGACAATCCCAAACATGGTTGCGCCCTTCCAACCCTGGCTGTCGATATCGCTCGATCGGGCTCGAGCGAGCAGCAGGCGTTTGCCGACAAGCTGGAGAAGATGATCGACGTCTTTGTCGAACTGCTTCCCGATCAGCCACCTCGACAGGCCCGCCAAATCGCGACCGGCGCTATCGCAACCCTGGTTGGATCAATCGTGCTGTCGCGTGCTGTTGGTGCTGGGAAGCTTTCCGACGGAATTCTCGCTGCGGGACGCATGACTGCCGGTGGCCGGACTCAAAAGCCTCGGCGTCGGGCGACAAGGACGATGCGCTGCGACAAATAACAATACCAGGGGAGGTCACTATGACGGCCGGCAAGTGGCTCAAAACAGCCTGCAACCTGTGTTACATCAATTGCGGGATCGAGGTGTTCGTGAACAACGAGCGCCTTGAGAAAGTGCGAGGCGACCGTTCGAGCCCGAAATCACAGGGCTATCTCTGCAACAAGGCGACCCGGATTCCCTATTATGCCCATCACAAGGATCGGCTGACCAAGCCGCTACGTCGGCGCGCGGACGGAGGCTTCGACGAAATCGAGTGGGACGTGGCGATCGCGGAAATCGCGGCGCGGCTGCGCGAGATCGTGGACAAGCATGGCGGAAAGACTATTGCCCTTTACGGCGGTGGCGGGCAGGGCAACCACGCCGGCGGCGCCTATGCCAGCGGATTATTGCGCGCGCTGGGTTCGCGCAGCGTGTTCAACGCTCTTTCGCAGGAGAAGACCGGGGACTTCTGGGTCAATGGCCACATGTTCGGCAGCCAGACGTGTCACACCGCCGAGGATGTCCATCATTGCGATCTCTTGCTGGTCATCGGTGCAAATCCCTGGATCGCGCACGGCTTCCCCAATGCGCGCGATCATCTCAACCAAATCCGCAAGGATCCGGCCCGCAAGCTAATCGTCATTGATCCCCGGAGAACCGAAACCGCCGAAACGGCGGATCTACATCTCGCAGTGCGTCCGGGTGCCGACACGTTCCTTCTTGGCGCGCTGCTGGCCACGCTTGTCCGCTCCGATCGGATCGACGACGCATTCATTCAGGAGCACACCGTCGGCTTCTCGGAAGTGAGGCAGGCGCTATTGGACATTCCCGTAGAAGAATGGGCCGCCGCCGCCGATATCTCGATCGCGGACCTGGAGCGGTGCGCTGCGATGATCGCAGCCGCGAAGGCCATGGTGGTGCGGGTCGAGCTTGGCATCCAGCAAGGGATCAACTCGACGCTCAACTCCTATCTCGAAAAGCTCTTGATCATGCTTTCCGGAAATTTCGGCCGGAAGGGCACCAATCAACTGCATGGCTGGCTCCAACCGCTATGGGGCAATTCGCCGAACCAGACCTTCGCACCGACCGGCGACGCAATCATTGGGGGCCTGTTGCCGCCCAACATCTTCCCCGAAGCGGTGCTCAACGATCATCCCGACCGGTTGCGTTGCGTCTGGGTCGACAGCTCCAATCCAGCCAACACGGCGGCAAACACCGAAGCTGTAGAGCGCGCGCTGCGCTCGCTCGATCTATGCGTCGTGGTCGACGTTGCGATGACCGAAACCGCACGACTCGCGCATTACGTTTTGCCGGCGTCTTCGCAATTTGAGAAAACAGAATTCACCTTGTTCAATTTCGAGTTTCCGAGGAACTACTTTCACGTTCGCGCGGGTGTCTTGCCGCCGCTCGCCGGGACCCTGCCGGAGCCTGAGATCTACACGCGGCTTGCGATCGCCTTGGGGCTTCTGCCGGGCGATAATGTGCTCGCGCCGCTGCGCGAAACAGCACGACGCTCGCGACCGGAATTTGCCGCGGCATTTCGCGCTTTCATCGCGGAAAACCCAGCGGCAGTGCCTGCCCTCGTGCTCTACCATACGCTGGGGCAGACGCTTCCGGATGGTACGGCGGCAGCGGCGCCTATGTGGAGTGCGGCACTGGCTTGCGCGAAGCGGTCGCCTCAAGCGGTGCGACGGGCAATTGGTGCATCGCACGACGTGGCGGACCATCAACTCGGCGATCTCCTGTTCGACACGATCGTGGTTGCGCGGCAGGGGACGGCGATTACCCAGCACGACTATGACGAGGTCTGGTCATTGATCAGCCATTCGGACCGCAGGGTTCGACTGGTGGTCCCGCAGATGTTCGAATGGCTCGCGCGGCTCGATCCACGTGCCGCGGGCGCGCCAAAGGAGTTCCCGTTCATGTTGGCAGCCGGCGGCCGCCGGATGTTCAACGCCAACCAGATCTTCCGTGACCCCGCATGGCGTCGCGAGGATCCGGATGGCGCCATGCTGATCAATTCGAGCGATCTGAGAAATCTGGGCGCGGAGGATGGTGACTGGGTCGCGGTGGAATCCGTGATTGGCCGGCTCGTCGTCCGCTGCAAGGTCGATGACGCCATGCGAAACGGCCAGCTGGCGCTACCGCACGGTTATGGCCAGGCATACCCCGCGTCGGACGGAGAGCGACTGATCAACGGACCACGTATCAATCTGCTCACAGAGAGCGGCAACCGCGATCCCATCGCCGGTACGCCCTACCACAAGAATGTTGCGGTTCGTCTGGGCCTGGTGTCCGCGCAGGAGGCGGCCGCCTATCAGTCGCAATCCGAGCGAATTCATTTGAGAGCGGCCGGGCAATGAGCGTTCAAATGAGCGAGAAACCAATCGCGATCGTGACCGGGGTCGGGCCGGGCACCGGAGCTGCCATCGTCAAGCGCTTCTCTGCCGGCGGATTCCGTATCATAGCGCTGGCTCGCTCAGCCGAGCTAATCAATTGCCTGGCGCAAGAGCTTCCTGATGTCCACGCGGTGACCTGCGACGTTTCAGACGAAAATCAGGTGCGGACCGTCGTTGCTGATGTAAAGCGGCGTTTTGGCGCGGCTGAAGTTCTCGTCCACAACGCGGTGGGCGGGGGCTGGGGGAGCTTTCGAGAGATCGATCCGAAGATGCTGAAGGGCAATTTCGAGGTCAACGTGATGGGCTTGTTATACCTGGCGCGCGAAGTGGCTCCTGACATGATCGACCGAGGCAAGGGCGCAATCCTGGTGACCGGGAACACGTCCTCGATCCGCGGCAAAGCCAACTTCGCCGGCTTCGCGCCGACAAAGGCGGCGCAGCGCATTTTGGCCGAGTCGATTGCGCGTGAGGTGGGACCTCTCGGCGTCCACGTCTCTTATGTCCTCATCGACGCCGTGATCGACACCCCTCGTATGCGCACGCGGATGAGCGACAAACCAGATGAATTTTTCATCAGGCCCGCCGCGATCGCTGAAGAACTATTTCATCTTTACGGTCAGGACCGATCGGCCTGGTCGTTTCTTACCGAGCTGCGGCCATTCCGCGAAAATTGGTAATCCCGGCTGACGCGAAAAACGATCACCCGTAGTGCGCGCTTCGCCATTTGGAGAGCCCTGCGCGAAACTTGAAAGGACATGACATGGCGGATGAATCAATCTCAATCGATACCGGAACGGACGAACTGCTGTGTGTGATTCGGGACCGCGTCGCCGTGATCACTTTGAATCGACCGGCGGCACGAAATTCGCTGTCCGATCATCTCACTCCGGCGTTGCGTCGGATGATCAAGCGCAACGGTGACGATCCGGACGTCGGAGCATTGCTGATTACCGGCGCGGGTACCGCCTTCTGTTCGGGCGGCGACGTCAAGGGGATGGGCAGCAACACTGCAGCACCGGCCATGTCAGTCAGCGAGAAGGTCGAGCGATTAAGGGATCGTCAGCGAACCCTCACCGGCGTACTTGTCTCGATGCGCAAGCCCACCATCGCGGCCTTGCCGGGAGCGGCGGCTGGCGCCGGACTTGCCATCGCGCTCGCCTGTGACATTCGTATTGCAGCCGAATCCGCCATCATGACGACTGGGTACGCCAAGATTGCGCTGACCGGCGATTACGGCATTTCGTGGCTATTGACCCGGCTGGCCGGAACGTCGCGCGCTCGCGAACTCATGTATTTGTCCGAACGGCTCGATGCACGCCGTTGTGAGGTACTGGGACTGGTTAATCGCGTGGTGTCCGATGCTGAACTGCAACAGGAAGCATTTGCAGTGGCAAGGATGTTGGCGAACGGTCCGGGGAGCGCGTTTGCCTCTATCAAGGACAATCTCGATCTTGCGCTCTCGGCTGATTTCCTGACGTCATTGGATCAGGAGGCCGAGAGATGGTACTTGCGGCAGGGACTACGCAACACGCCGAAGCCGTCCTAGCTTTCATTGAGAAACGTTCTCCCAGTTGCAGGTGAAACCCGCTGAGTGAATTGCAATGCCGGGCGCGAAGGGCAATGTCGCAGCGAAGCAATAGGTCACCAAACGCATCGTAGGCAGCAACATGACTCGATCCAACCGCGACATCCAGACTTCCGCCCAGGAGGTTGCTCTCATTATCGGCGGCGGCCCGGGTATCAGCTCGAGTTGCGCCAGGCTGTTCGCGGAAAGCGGCATGCGTGTCGGCGTTGCAGCCAGGAATCCCGAAAAAGCGGTGCTTGAAACTCTCGAGAAAACCTATGGTGTGCGTCGGTATGCCTGCGATGCAAGCGAACCGGCAGCCGTGGCACGGCTGTTCGAGAATGTCGTTCAGGACATCGGAACGCCAAGGCTTATCGTTCACAACATTGACGGCCGGGTTCCCGGCATTTTCCGCAAGAACGTGATCGAAGCCGACCCGATCATGGTGCTCGAAACTCTTCGAAACTCGGCGTTCAGCGCGTTTTTGGTCGGTCAACAAGCAGCTCGGCTCATGCTCGGAAACCAACCCGACGGCAACGGCGCGAGAGGAACGATCATCTTCACGAACGCCAGCGCGGCGCTCAAGGGCTTCCCGTCAAGTGGCGCGTTTGCAATGGCATGTCATGCCAAGTCCGCACTCGCGCAAAGCATGGCAAGAGAACTGATGCCGCAGGGCGTCCACATAGCGAATGTGCCGATCGACGCCGCGATCGGCTGGACTCAGGAGGACGGCACTCGCGCGCATCGGCTGGCAGGGACGACTGTCGAGGACAATATGGCCGACCCCGACCATATCGCGAAAACCTATCTGCAGCTTCATCGGCAGCATCGGTCGACCTGGGCGTTCGAAATCGTGCTCCGGCCATGGGTCGAGAAATGGTGACCCTGGGTGCGCGAACTCTCAACCCGGCGAACGCATGCCGAGTCCCGACAGAAGCTTCCCAAACCTGAGCGCCAGCGGGCATTGAGCCGGGATCAGCAGACTCCAGAGAGCGCCAATTACTGCGGCTGCGTTCGAACAAGCACTGCGCTCGTTCCAGTGTCGCCTTTCGGCTTCACCGAACGATCTGCGTCGCAACATTCAATTCCAAATAGGAATTAGGTGATTGCACCGGCGTGTTTGGGGTTTGCGGCGGTAGCAAAGCCGTTCGTGTTGACAGTTCTGTTTTAGAACGATTTACTCGTCACAGATGGAGTGACCGTGCGGACCTTCCGTTTGAAGGGGCCGCTCTGCGATCTCAAAAACAAAGCACCAGGAAGGACGGCATGAGGAGCGTGGACGATATCACTGCGGCCGAGTTGCTGGATGGACTACCGTCCAGGGTACACGAGGTCTACGCGCCCTTCGTGCGGGACATCCCGGATCATCCGGCGTTCGTGGAAGGGGGACGTTCGTGGACTTACCGGCAGTTCTCCGATGCCGTGAACGCCGCGGCGAAGGATCTCGCCGATCTCGGGATCAGGCCCGGCGATCGCGTGATGATTGCGAGCGAGAACAGCGTGGCTCTGGGCGCGATCCTGTTTGCGGCCAGCAAGCTCGATGCATGGGGCATCGCGGTCAATCCCCGCCTCTCGGCCCGGGAGATCGACCAGATCGGGACGCATAGCGGCGCCAGGCGCGTGCTGATCAACGCGGCGGTCTCGAAGGAAGCCGCCGATCACGCCAGCCGCATCGGGGCCAAGATCAGCGCCGTGGGGCCGTTTGGCGGAATTGGCATCGGTCCTCTCAATGCCGATGCGAAACCGGAGCCCGTCGAGAGAAATGGCGCGCGGCAGGTTGCGGGTCTTCTTTACACATCGGGCACGACCGGTGCCCCGAAGGGGGTCATGTTGAGCCACCGCAACCTCCTCTTCACCGGAAGGGTTTCGGGGCTGCTGCGCAAGAACGTTCCGGCCGACCGCATCTATGGTGTGCTGCCGATGTCCCACATCGTCGGCTATTCGATTCTGCTGATTGCAACGCTGATGCATGGCAGCACCCTGCACGTCGTAGCCAAGGCCGATCCGGCTGCGCTGGCACATGCGATAGCCGAGGAGGGTATTACGAGCCTGTTCGGCGTGCCCGCCACATATCAGCGTTTGCTCGAATACAAGGCGGTCAAGGGTATCCAACGGCTCGATCGGGGCAGGTTGCGGCTCATGTCTGTCGCCGGCGCTCCCCTCGACCTCGATCTGAAAAAGCGGATCGAGGACGAGTTTGGAATCCCGCTCTTGAACAATTACGGCATCACCGAATGCTCGCCGGGCTTGTCGGGTGTCCGTTCAGAGCAGCCTGTCACAGACGAGTCAGTTGGCCCCTTTCTTCCCGGCATCGAGCACCGGATCGTGGACGGTCAAGCCAAGGCGGTTGCGGCCGGCGAAGTGGGCGAGCTGCACGTTCGCGGCCCCAACGTGATGCTCGGCTACTATCGCGCTCCGGAGCTGACGGCGGCGGCGATCGACAGCCAGGGCTGGTTCAACACGGGGGATCTCGCCCGGGTGAACGGTGAGGGCCATCTCTACATCGCCGGCCGCACCAAGGAACTCATCATCCGCTCCGGGTTCAACGTGTACCCCGCCGAGGTCGAGGCGGTTCTGAATGCGCACGATCAGGTGGTGCAATCGGCCGTGGTGGGACGATCGGTCGACGGCAACGAGGAGGTCGTTGCGTTCGTGCAACTGCTGCCTGGTGCTCGCGTCAGCACAGAAGATCTTAAGGCGTACGCCGCCCAGCAGCTCACGTCATATAAACGTCCGACCGAAGTGGTTGTCCTCGAGGCTCTCCCCGCGGCCTCCACCGGCAAGATACTCAAGCACAAATTGCGCGAGATCGCGGTCGCGCGGGCAAGCGCCGAGACGTCCGAGGCGGCGGCTGCAGGCTGACGCATTCCAGGAAACACGTTGGACGTCGAAATAGAGCCGTTCAAGCAAGAATTGTGAGCGACGCATTTGTCGCCGGAGGGAATAGTCAATGTTCAGGAAGGCAGTGATCGCAGTCGCGCTTGCGACATCGATGAACGGCGCGGCCGCGCGCGCGGAGACGCCCGGGGTTACCGAGTCCGAGGTGAAGATAGGGGCGACCTTTCCGTTCAGCGGCCCCGCTTCGCCGCTCAGCAATACTGGCAAGGGCCTGATTGCCTACGTCAATTCGATCAACGATCGGGGCGGCATCAACGGACGAAAGATTAACCTCATCACCTATGACGATGCCTACAGTCCGCCCAAGACGGTCGAGCAGACCCGCAAGCTCATCGAAAGCGACGAGGTCGCCTTCCTGTTCGGTCCGCTGGGGTACCCCCGGCATCAGTGCTACCATAAAGTACGTCAACGCCAAGAAAGTGCCTCATCTTTTCGTGGTCAGCGGAGTCACCAAATTCACCAATTTTGCCGAATTTCCTATGACCACAACGGGGTTGCCGAGCTACGACACAGAGGGACGAATCTACGCGAAGTACATCACGCAGACCCGTCCGGAAGCGAAGATAGCGATCCTCTATCAGAACGACGATCTGGGTAAGGACTTCGTCAATGCATTCAAAGCCTATTTGAAGGACGATTTCGACAAGAAGGTCGTCGTGTCCTCTTACGAGGTGACCGAGCCGACGATTGATTCCCACGTTGTGTCCCTGAAGGCGTCCGGCGCCGAAGCGTTTCTGGTCGCGGGCACGCCGAAATTCGCAGCACAAGCCATCAAGAAAACCGACGAGATCGGTTGGAAGCCTCTCTTCCTGATCAACTTCGTTTCGAGCTCTGTGTCTTCGACCATCGTTCCGGCCGGGCCGGAGAAGGCCGTAGGCATCATCGCTGCGACGATCACCAAGGATCCGAACGACAAGAAATGGGCCGACGACCCCGGCATCAAATGGTATCGTGAACATTTCGCCAAATACCTTCCTGGCGGCGATATCGGTGATGCCAATTATGTGTTCGGGACGCAGCAGGGACAGATTCTGGAGCAGCTGCTCAAGCAGTGTGGCAACGATCTCTCGCGCGAGAATATCGTCAAGCAGTCGCGGAGCATACGCGGGCTGTCGTTGCCCACCGTGATACCGGGCATTACGATCAACACAGGTCCCGAGAATTAGCATGGCCTACACGCAGCTTCAGCTCCAGCGCTGGTCCGGAAGTTCGTGGGAGCAGTTCGGGGACGTGCTCACTGCGGGCCAGAAATGAGCTCAATCGTTGAGGTCGGAATGGACGACGCGGTTTGTTGAGTTTGCGTCGGAAAGTTCGCGCGAAGTTCGAATTCACGGAGTGCAGATAGTGACCGACGTTCTTTTCCGGCCTTTCAGGCTGAAAGGGCTGAACTTGCCGAACCGGGTCGTGATGGCGCCGATGACCCGCTCGTTCTCGCCGGGCGGAATTCCGACCGAAGAAGTCGCGCGGTACTACCGCCGCCGTGCCGAAGGAGCAGTCGGGTTCATCATATCGGAGGGGACCGGCGTGGATCGTCCGGCATCCCTGAACGATCCGAATGTTCCCCGCTTTCATGGCGAGAAGGAGTTGGCCGGGTGGCGGCGCGTGGTTGACGAGGTGCATGGTGCGGGGGGCCTGATGGCGCCGCAGCTATGGCACGTCGGGGCCGTCCGCACGCGTGCCCAGAATTGGTCTCCTCCTGCAGCCTACGACAGCCCGTCTGGTCTGTCTCGACCCGAGAAGAAGTTTGGGGAGCCGATGAGCGAAGAGGATATCGCGGACGCAATTCGCGCGTTCGCCGATGCCGCGCTTGCCGCGAAGCGCCTGGAGTTTGATGCCGTCGAATTGCATGGGGCGCACGGCTATCTGATCGACCAGTTCTTTTGGGAAGGTACCAATCGCCGCGAGGATGCCTATGGAGGCAAGGATCTGCCCGGCCGGGCCCGGTTTGCCGCTGATATCGTCCACGCGGTGCGCCAGGCCGTGGGACCAGACTATCCGATACTGCTGCGGATCACTCACGAGATAAGGTCCAACTTCGTTGGCATCAGTTGTTTTGGTCTGCGACCGACAAGACGCTCATGGTGGAAACACTGGTCTCGTTTGGGCTTCAAGACCAAACCGCGGAGAGCGTGTCGTCGTGCTTGTTGGCCGTCAGTGACATGCGTTTTGGCGCCCTCGTTTTGATTGCTAACGATGAGCAAAAGCGCCCGACCCCTGCTGGAGACATCGGCAATTTCGGCATATCGTCCGTTCTCAAGCAATTATCTTGCGGTAAGAGCTTTGACGCCTTGGTCAGGTCTAACGAGGCTCTGGGAATTCTTACGTCGGATGGCCTCACTACAATGAGTCGCTCCGGCATTGTTCTAGGTGCAGGTGAGATAATTGATCTTCAAACTGGAGGCGGTGAACAAATTAGTGGCGGAGGACGAACTCAGGCTGCCATCTCGGCCTCCCGGTTTGGCTTGGCAATTAAAGTGTCTGAGGATGGACCCATCACTTTATTTAGGGATGGGATCCTCCAGCTGAAGTTTGTCCGTTAGTTGGTGCGTAAATTTCGCTATTGTACCGGTGCAAGGCACGGGATAGTCCGAGCTGTTCGCCGCTCACCAGAACTGCGCGCTTTTGAGAAGCAGTCTTGACGCGGGGATAGCTAGACCGCAGCTAACCATGGCGCTGGCGGGAACGAGATTCACAAGAAATTGCTGCGCTCTACTCATCCTAAGAGCAATGTTTTGCAAATTCGGAGGTCCGAATGACTGATGCGTCCGGTGACGAACAGGTGAAGCTGACGCTTGGTCAGGCTATTGACCAAGTCATTGCTGCGCTTGGAGCTTTTAAGGCGGCTGACCAGCAAACGATCCTAAAGGCAGTGTATGCACATCTGAACATCTCAGGGCCGGGCGAAGTTGCTGTCAAACGTCAGGAACCAGCCCAAGAAGAGCGAGCAGAGCACCCACCGTCTCGTGCACCCAAAAATGAATACTCGGGGATGGACATCAAGAGCTTCAAGGAGCTGAAAAACCCATCGTCGGCGCGCCAGATGGCGTGCGTGGTTGCGTATTATCTCGCCGAGATTGCCACGGGTAACGAGCGCAAAGAGGTCATTACTATCGAAGACATCGAGAGGTACTTCAAGCAGGGTAGGTTCGCATTGCCCACCAAGCTGGAGCAATTATTGATTGACTGCCGAGGCGCGGGTTACTTCGAAAGCGCGGCTCGGGGCGAGTACAAGCTCACGCGTGTCGGCCACAATCTTGTCGCACATCAACTCCCGGCAAAGGGAAAGGGTTGATGACCGCCGCTATCGAGGCGTTGATCAAGAAAACAGACGAGCTCAGGCGGGCGCTGAAGAGCGGTCCGGGAGCGCAGATTCAGGCCAGCACGGATTGTGACAAGATCCGAACATTGTGTGCTGCCTACTTCGAAACGCGCTCGGCGTTCGCTGATTCCGAGGACTCCCGGTCAACGCCGGGGGTGTCATGCGCGATGGCCGCACCTAGGATTTCGTCGTGGGCCTGCGTGCCGTGACTCAATCGACGGGATGACCGCGGACTGATATCAGTTAGGCATGAAGTCTTAGGCGAGACCGCCCGCGCATTCCCATCGCGCCAAATCTGCAATATTGCAGGTACTGCCGAGGGCGCGTTTTTAGGGGCTCCGTTTCGGTCGGTTCTGTACCATCATGGTCGATGATGCTATCTGGCGCCGAACCGAACGGAGAATACCTTGTTGACCGATACGGGACTTCAGAAGCTCAGGCCTGGCAAGAAGCTTTGTAAGCGCGGCGACCGCGACGGCATGTCCATTGCCGTCCTGCCCATCAATAGGCGCAAGCAAATCTGTGAAAGTGGCGACCACACCATCAGGGTGGTGCATTGATGCGCGCCGCGTTGAAAGTGGTGATGGCCGCAATATTTGCCATGCCGGCTGCGGTGGCTCTGGCGAAGTCTCCGGACTGCGCGAGTTGGCCCAGGAACATGGCCCTCGTGCACCTCAAGAACGCCGGCCTGATTGATATCCCATCAGTGATCGAGGCGCAGACCAAGGCCGTTCGTCTCGCGTCCGAAAAGATCGGCAAAGACCTCTACCAGCAGGTTTACGACATCACCTTTCACACCAAGGATGGCAAGACAATCGAGGTCATCACGAAAAACCAGGCATCGAGCGAGGAATGCTCGATGAGCGGCGTCGACGTCTACGTGGTCTCGACGAAAATCGGCGGATCGGCAGCGCAGCCATCTGAGGGCACGACTAAAAAGTGATCCGGCTGCCCCGAACGCTCAAGACCTGTAATTGGCCCGCAGCGGATGCGTAGGGCGGATTAGCCGCAAGGCGTAATCCGCCATCTCTCGCCGAGTCGCGCACAAGATGGCGGATTACGCTTCGCTAATCCGCCCTACGATCTCTCTCACGGCTTCACGAACCGATAGGCGAAGCGATCGGTCTTGCCCTTGATCGCGGGATCGAACACCTTGATCGTGTGCGGGTCGTCCTTGTTCGCGAGCAGGATGCTTTGCGCGTCCAGCACGAAGCCGGCCGCCTCCACCTCCTCGCGAACGGAGGCAGGCTCGATCCGATGCAGTGATTGGGCCTCGCTCGTGCCCGCCCCGAGCGCGGCGGCGTGGTCTATGATGACGTAGCACCCGCCGGGCTTCAGCCGCTCGTAGACGGCGCGATTGAAGTGGGCCGCCGTCGCGCCCCGGGCCTGGATCAGCGCGGTGTGGAGATCGTGGTAGAACAGGTGCAGCCACAGGACATCCGCTGGTCGCGTGGCCTGCGGCATCGCCACGAGGTCCGCCGAGACGGCTTCGACGTTGTCTCGGCCCGGCTCCTTCGCAAGCATCCGCATGCGGCCGACGGGATCGTTCTTGAAGTGGGCGATCTCGGCCGGCACGAAGCTGTCAACCCGTCCTCCGGGTCCCACGATCTCGGAGAAGAGACGGGTCCAGTCGCCGTCGCCCGGGTAAACGTCAATGACGGTGGAGCCCGCTTCTATTCGTGCGAACCGGATCAACTCGGCCAGCCCGGATTGGTCGTACATCTGGATCTCCTTTAAGCTTGGGCATTCGACACGCGCGCGGCCCGCGCCAGTGCCTGCGTGTCGACGTACTCGCGGATGTTCGTCAGTTTGCCGTTGCGAACGGTGATGGCGAAGACCCAGTCGTCCTCGAAAATTTTGTTCGTGGCTTTGATCTTTCCCTTCGCGAAGCCGACGACCAGCACCCGGTCTCCTTGCGCGACGAACTCCCGGGGTTCGGTGGACGTTTCGATCGATCTGGATGCCGTCTCGAGCAGATCCGTCACGCCGTCGTGCCCGCGATGCGTGCCGGCCAGCGGCCAGTCCTCACCCGGAATGATCCACTCGATGTCGACGGTGACCAGCGCCAGCAGAGCCTCGCTGTCGCCGCGGCCGATCGCGGCGAAGAAGTCCTTCACGGTCTGGATGTTCTTCACGATACTCATGGGAATTTCTCCATTGCGCTCCGATCGGATCGCGCTCGATCCGATCGCATGCTTCGTGTCCCCGTGTTCATCAGCCGAACTTGACCAGATCCTTGAAGATCAGGTGACCCCAGCTATTTCCGCGCGCCTGCACAAGCTGCCCGCCGTCCGAAAGCCCGCCGAGTTTGATCGGCGCGAAGCCGAGCTTTTCCGCAAGCACGGCAATTTCCGCTGCGGCAGCGTCATCGTCGCTCGCCAGGAACACGGCTCTCCTGCCACCATGGACGGCCGGATCCTGGCCAAGCACGGCAGCACCCAGATGGTTGAAGCCCTTGACGAGCCGACCGCCATTGAAGGCTTGCGCGACGGCCCTGGACGAAGGTTGTCCTCCCAGTTTCTCAGGCGGCACGCCGTAGGCGTTGGTCACATCGACGATCGTCTTGCCCTGCCAGGTGGGCAGCGCCTTCGCGACATCCTGGTGCGACTCGAAACGGACCGCCAAGAAGACGATGTCCGCCTTGACCGCGTTCGCCAGTGTTTTGGGAATGATCGTGGGTCCGATCGCGGCCGCGGCGGATGCAAAGCTTTCCGGGTCGCGCGTGGTTGCAACGGAAACTTCGATGCCATTGCGGGCAAACGCCCTGGCCAGCGCCTGGCCGATATGGCCGAAGCCGATAATTGCGTAGCTCATGATGTTTCTCTGATTTTGTGTTGATGCTGCGGTCAGACCTGCGCCGTGCCGCCATCGACGGCGAGATCCACGCCGGTGATGTAAGAACTTTCATCGGAGGCGAGGAACGTGACGGCAGCCGCGATTTCCTCCGGCTTGCCCCTGCGACCCATGGGGATCTGTGAAGCAAACTGAGCGGCCGCTTGCTCGGCTTGCTCGCGGGTCAGGCCCGTCGTCGTCTCCAGGGCAGGGGTCTCGGTTGGTCCGGGGCTCATCGTATTGACGCGGATGTTGCGGTCTTTCAGCTCCAGCGTCCAAGCGCGCGAGAAGTTGCGCACAGCCGCCTTGCTCGCGGCGTAGACGCTGAATCCCGGCAGCCCCAACACGTTCGAGACCGATGAGTTCAGGATGATCGAACCGCCGTCCTTGAAAAGGGGGAGGGCCTTCTGCACCGTAAAGAACAGCCCCTTCACGTTCACATCGAAGGTCTGGTCGAAATGGGCCTCGGTCGCTAGCGCGAGCGGCGCGATCGTCCCCGCGCCCGCGTTCGCGAAGAGAATGTCGATGTGACCATGTTTCTCTTTCACGATGGCATAGAGCCGGTCCAGGTCTTCCAAGCGAGAGACGTCGCTCACGACCGTCGTCACGTTTGTCTTGATGAACGCTGCGGCCTCCTTCAGCTCTTTCTCGCGTCGCCCGGTGATCACCACGTGCGCACCTTCGTCCACGAAGCGCTTGGCTGTGGCCAACCCGATCCCGCTGCTTCCGCCGGTGACGACTGCGATCTTGCCTTCTAGTTTTTTCATGTCGTTTCTCTTTCGTTATGTGTGAGCCTGGCGCGGGACCGCGCCGGGAGTCAGAGTTGCGCAAGTCCGCCGTCGACGGCGACTTCGCTGGCGGTCATGAAGCTGCTGTCCGATGAGGCGAGAAAGGCCGCCACGGCACCAATTTCCGAGGGATCGGCCATGCGCTGCAGCGGGGTCATCGCGGCGAAGACCTTCTGTCCCTCTTCGCCCAGCGCTTCCTTCGCGAGTTCGGTCGCGGTCGCCCCCGGCGACAGCACGTTGACGCGGATGCCGCTGCCCTTCAGATCCTCCGCCCAGGTCCGCGCGAGGTTGCGCACGGCCGCCTTGCTCGCGCTGTAGGCGCTCATGGCCGGCGCGCCCGTGGTGCCGGCGCTTGATCCGGTCAGGATGATCGAACCGCCCCGGCGCATCAGCGGCAGCGCCTTCTGGACCGTGAAGATCGTCCCCTTCACATTGGTGTCGAAGGTTTCGTCGATGTGCGCGGCGGTGATCTTGCCGAGCGCAAGCTGGCTTCCCGCGCCGGCATTGGCGAAGACGATGTCGAGCCTTCCGCGCTCGGCCTTCACCGCCGCGTAGAGCCGGTCGAGGTCGGCCTCATCCGAGACCGAGCCCTTCACCGCGCGGACGTTGGGCCCGAGGGCGGCGACAGCTGCGTCGAGCGCTTGCTGCCGGCGGCCGAAGATGAAGACGAAGGCGCCGTCCTCGATGAAACGCTTTGCCGCGGCGCGGCCGATGCCGGTCGCGCCACCCGTGATGACTGCAACCTTGCCGTCGAGCTTTCCCATAGGTTCTCCTGTCGTGGTATCGGGACAGCATCTGCCCCCGAGAGTCGCGACATAGGTCCGCCGGCGCCAGGCGTTGAGTGCGGAAGCGCGCACATCGGTGGTGCGAAATCGATCCGGTCGGACCACCGACGCCAGCCGCGACGATCGGCGTCCGCCGTTGGGAAGGGGCTGCGCCTGCGGGAGCGGCCTATGATGACCGCCCGTACTGCGGTACGAGGCGTTGGACAGGGTTTTGGAAGGCGCACCGCGTGGTGCGGGATTGCACCATGATCGACTGGGACGATGTTCGCTACTTTCTAGCCGTCGCGCGCGGCGGCTCGGTGCGGGCTGCCGCCGAGCGCCTCGATGTGAACCATGCGACCGTGCTGCGACGCATCGCCCAGCTCGAGGAACGCCTCGGGGTCCAGATGTTCGAAAAGCTGCCTTCGGGCTACCGCCTGACGGCTGCGGGCGAGGAGGTCCTCGAATTCGCGGACCAGATGGAAGCGTCGTCGCATCAGCTGGAGACGCGCGTCTTCGGGCGCGACCAGGGCGTGCGCGGGCGTCTGCGGGTGACGCTGGCGCCGCCGATGGCGACACATCTGCTCATGCCTGATTTCGCCGACTTCGCGCGTCTGCATCCCGATATCGAGATGGATATCCTGTCGTTCGGCGAGCTGGCCAACCTGACCAACCGTGAGGCCGACGTCGCGATCCGCGTCGTCTACGACCGCAAAACCCTGCCGCTCAATCTTCACGGCATGAAGGGACCGGAGCTGTTCGGCGCCGTCTACATGTCCAGGGATCGGCTGGCCGCGCGGCGTGCCGGCGCGCCCGATCCCTTCCGCTGGATCGTCATCAGCATGCATGGCATCCCGGACTGGGCCAGCGCGGGCGAGGTTCGCACCACGGGCGTTCCATTCAGGACCTCGGACGCCGGGGCGCAGATCGCCGCGGTCCGGCAGGGGCTCGGCATCACGACACTGCCGTGCTTCGTCGGCGATGCCGACCCGCTGCTCGCGAGGGTGCCGGGCACCGACCTGCACATGTACGGAACGGTTTGGCTTCTCACGCAGGGGGAGACACGCAAGACCAAGCGCGTGCGGCTGTTCACGGAATTCGTATCCCGCCGGCTCGCCGCGTACGCTCCGCTGCTCGCGGGGCTGTCGGTGTCCCGCGACTGAGAACTGCCAAACCGCAAGATCGGTCGAGCGTGTCATGGCCGTCAACGACTAGATGGAGCCGCCACGGAGGAGGGACGATGAAGGCGGCGCTGCAAAACTACCAGGACCGGATGCGGCGGGTGCTGGACCATATCGACCGGCATCTCGACGGCGATCTGGATCTGGACACGGTGAGTGCTGTTGCGGCCTTCTCGAAGTTTCATTTCCACCGGCAGTTCTCGGCGACCTTCGGGGTATCGGTGCATCGCTATGTCCAGCTGGCCCGCATGAAGCGCGCTTCGCATCAGCTGGCCTACATGGACGCCCTTGATGTCACGGATATCGCGATGGATGCCGGTTACGAGGCACCGGATGCCTTCGCCCGCGCCTTTCGGCAACGGTTCGGGCAATCGCCGTCGTCGTTCCGGAAGTCTCCCGACTGGGAGCCGTGGCTTGCGGCCTTCGGGCCTCTCGACAATGCCAGGAGCAAGCTCATGCAGAAAACGTTTACCACCGACGACGTGACGATCCGCGATGTGCCCCCGACGCCGGTGGCGATCATGGAGCATCGCGGCGACCCCACGACGCTTCCCGCCACCATCCAGCGCTTCATCGCGTGGCGCAAGGCATCTCACCTGCACCCCAGCACAAGTCCGACCTTCAATGTCTGGCGTTCCGAGCGGCGGCCTGCGTCACCCGCCGATTACAGCGTCGACCTCTGCGTCGGGACCGACCAGCCGATCGTGGCGAACGGCGAAGAAATCAAGGCCGGCGACATCCCCGGCGGACGCTGCGCGGTGCTGCGCGTTATCGGCTACACCGACAACCTCGAGCCGGCCGCGCTCTTCCTTTATCGCGACTGGCTTCCGGCTAGCGGAGAGGAAGCACGCGACTTCCCGATCTATTGTCAGCGGCTGAGCTTCTTTCCGGAGGTGCCGGAGCACGAGACGGTCGCGGACCTCTTTCTGCCGCTGAAATAACCCTGGCGGCGGCCTGGCTTTCGGTCGCAACAAGCCGGCGGGCCGCTATCCGCGATCAATGCCGCCGCCATCCGATCCCGCATGTGACTCGGGAAACGGGTGGCAGCTTGCCGGTGCCTGATGTCTTGTTCGCTTGCTTTGACATCAGGAGAGTCTCGCGGTGGAACTGGCAAACAAAACGATCATCATAACCGGCGCCAGCAGCGGTATCGGTGCTGCCGCGGCGTCGCTGTTCGCGTCCGAAGGCGCCGATGTGGTGCTCGGGGCTCGCCGCGCCCCCGAGCTGCAGACCATTGTTGCAAGCATCAAGAGCGCCGGAGGGCGCGCGACTTTTCTCCCGGGCGACGTTCGGGACACCGGCTATGCAACCCGCCTTGTCGAGCACGCCGTCAAGACCTTCGGAAAGCTCGACGGCGCTCTCAACAATGCCGGCATCGTCGGCGACATGACGCGGGTCCCCGAGATGAGCGTCGAAAATTGGACCGATGTGCTTGCGGTGAATCTCACCTCGGCATTCCTCGGCGCAAAGGCGCAGATCCCGGCGCTGCGCAAGCAGGGCGGCGGTTCGATCGTTTTCACCTCGTCCTTCGTTGGCTTCAGCAACGGGGGCTTGCCGGGAATGGCGGCGTACGCAGCTTCAAAGGCAGGACTGATCGGCCTGGCTCAATCACTGGGCGCCGAGCATGCGGCCGAAGGCATTCGCGTCAACGCGCTTCTGCCCGGAGGGACTGTCACCCCGTCGGCAGGCGAAGGAAATCCCGACGCCCTGAATTTCATCGCCGGGCTCCACCCGATGAAGCGGATGGCCAGTCCCAAGGAGATCGCGCAGGCAGCCGTTTTTCTCCTGAGCGACCGGGCATCGTTCATGACGGGCAGCCCCATGACGGTAGACGGCGGCATGTCGGTCCGTTTGACCTGATGACGAATCCGTTCGGGTCTGATCGACGGGGCTCTGCCCCGTCGATCAGACCAGTTCATGACGGGGTGCGGTCGCGAAAGCCTGTCTCACCCGCGCGCCTCCTGCCAGTGCGGATAGGTGACATAGGCGGTGACGGCGCCTTGCTCGTGCGAGCGGATGGTGACCTGCGCACCCTTGGGCATGTGGACGATCTCGCCCGGACCGGCGGTCACGGTGCCGGCGTTGCTCGACACCGAGAGCTTCCCTTCGAGCACGACCATGACGTCGTCAACAGCGATTTTCTCGTCGAGGATCTGGTTCGGCGCGTAGCGGCCGTAGCCGATGGTGACCGGCGCGTCGTGACGCTGGTCGATCACATTGCCGACGAATATGTCGCCATCCTGTCCCGGCGAACGCTCGAGCGTTGCGTCCGAGATGGCAAACTTGCGAACTTGCATGAGATGTCTTCCGTCTGCGATCAAAGTTGGCGGAGTGAGGATGATAGAAGTCGCAAGCAAGTGTTTTGTTCAACCCGCCTTGCGGGGCGGTTTGACGCAGATGGCGCGGACGATGGTGGAGCGCAGGAGACGGTTGGTGCCCAGCGCGCGGCGACGGTCGCCTCGGCGTAAACACTGGATGTTCGCCACCGATCGCCATGATACGAGATCCCCGTCGTTCGCTTCCGGAGCCCAATATTCATGTCCGCCGCCACCGCCCCGAGTCAGCCGCCCGCAACCGCCGCCGAAACCGATCCGGAAACACTCGGCTGGATGAAGGGCTTCCCGCCACCGGAAAACCGCACCATCTCCTTCCAGAATGGCTCGTTCCGCAGCTTCCCCGAGCTGCGCTGGGCCTGGAGCAACATCCGCCAGCTGGTGCCGACCGTAAACGTCTGGCGCGGGGCGGAGCCTGCATCGGTGCTGCCGTGCCAAGACCATGACATCGGCGCCTCCGCGTCGACCACGATGGACGGCCGGCCAATGACGTTCGCGAAGATGCTCAAGGAAACCTATGCCGACGGCATCGTCGTGCTGCACCGGGGCAGGCTGATCTATGAGCGCTATTTCGGCGCGTTGAAGCCGCACAAGCCGCATATCGCGATGTCGGTGACGAAGTCGTTCACGGGCGTGCTTGCCGGCATCCTGGTCGCCGAGGGCAAGATCGATCCGCAGGCGCCTGTCACGGAGTATGTGCCGGAGCTGAAGGCCAGCGCCTTCGGCGATGCGCGCGTGCACGAGGCCATGGATATGACCACCGGGCTCGCCTACACCGAAGTCTACACCGACAGGAATTCCGCAGTGTGGGGGTTGCGGCGGGCGAACGGCATGGCGCCGATCGAACCGGGCTATGACGGCGCGACCAACATTTTCGATTTCCTCGTCGGTCAGAAGAAGCAGGGTGAGCACGGCAAGGTCTTCGCCTACAAGACCGTTAATTCCGATGTGCTGGCCTGGATCATCAGGCGCGCCAGCGGCATGACGCTGTCCGATTTTCTCTCGGAACGGATCTGGACCCGTATCGGCGCGGAGGAGGACGCGCATTATCACGTCGATCGCATGGGCACCGAAAGCGGCGGCGGCGGCCTCTCCACCACCTTGCGCGATCTCGCCCGCTTCGGCGAGACCATGCGCAATCACGGCCGCTTCAACGGGAGGCAGATCGTGCCTTCATCTGTCGTCAAGGATATCGCGCGCGGCGGCGATCCCGAAAAATTCAGGCCGGCCGGCTACACCACGTTGCCCGGTGCGTCCTATCGCAATCAATGGTGGGTCACGCACAACGCCCACGGCGCCTACATGGCGCGCGGCGTTCACGGCCAGGGCATCTACGTCGATCCCATGGCCGAGATGGTGATCGCGCGCTACGCCTCGCACCCCGCAGCGGGCAACGCCGCCAACGACCCCGTGACGCTGCCGGCCTACATGGCGCTGGCGAAGCAGCTGATGGCGGGCGAGTGAGCGCGCCTACGGCAGCTCCCGCCAGCGCATCGGCAAAATGCCATCCTGCCTGAAACTGTCGAGGAAGCGGAAGCGGGCGGCTTGCGGATTGGGGCGGGATTCGATCGGTTTGCCGAGGATCTGCACGACGTCGTTCTCGTCATAGGCCGGCCAGGCTGGCAGGCTGGATCCGTTCGGGTCTCGGCTACGACTCCGTCGCGGCCTTCATCACCATGTTCAAAAAGGCGCTCGAAAATATCTGAGCGGCATCTCCCCTGAATATAAGAGTTGACTTATATTAGGTTAGACCGATATTCATCCTTGCGCGAAACGACAGGGAGCAAGCGCCATGGAGATCGACGTCGCAAGAGTATTGGGGCTGGTTACGCGCTCGGTGAGGAATTTCGAGAAGGACGGGAAAGCGGCCAGTGCGGTGACACTGACGCGGCTTTACGAGACCAGCGTCGACGATCTCTGGGACGCAGTGACCAGCGAGCAACGCATTCCGCGCTGGTTTCTGCCGGTCGAGGGAGACCTCCGGCTCGGCGGAAAGTACCAGCTCAAGGGGAATGCAGGCGGGACCATCACGGCGTGTACGCCGCCGACCCATTTTGCGGCGACGTGGGAATTCGGCGGCGCGATGAGCTGGATCGATGTCAAGCTGACGGCAGAACGAAGCCAGGCGCGATTGACGCTTGAGCACACCGCGATGATCGAGGATCATTGGGAGCAGTTCGGTCCGGGGGCGGTCGGGATCGGCTGGGATCTCGCCATTGCGGGGCTGGAGCGATATGTTGCGACCGGGGCATCGGTCGACCATGAGACGGCCGAGGCATGGATGGTCTCTCCCGCGGGTAAGGCATTCATGACGAGCAGCGGCGAGTATTGGCGCGCGGCGCATGTCGCAAGCGGCGTGGATCCTGCCTCCGCGAAGCAGCGGTCCGACCGCACCATCGCTTTCTATCGCGGCGAGACGCTGCCCGACGTCGCGCATCCTGGCACAGGAAGCTGATGCAAATCTTCGAGGTCCTCGCTGACCCCGTCCGCCGTCGCATCCTCGAGCTGCTTGCGCACTGCGAGATGGCGTCCGGTGAGGTCGTCGAGGCGATAGGGGCGGAGTTCGGGATCACGCAGGCCGCCGTGTCGCAGCACCTCAAGGTTCTGCGCGAGAACGGCTTCGCGACGGTTCGGGCGGAGGCGCAGCGACGGCTCTATTCGGTCGATGCTGCGGGGCTCCAAGCCGTGGATGCATGGATCGGTCAGTTCCGCAATTTCTGGGAGCCGAAGCTGGACGCCCTGGCGACGGAAATCGCACGCGGCAAACGCGAGCGTCGTAACGCGCCAATGACCAAGCGGAGCGGGAAGCGGGCGTGAAGGCATCGCGGCAAAGGCAAAGTCGCTATGGCGCCGCTTTAGTGAGGCACGAAAGCCGCGGCCAAAACTGCAAGCATGCCAAAGCTGGCGATATTCCAGAACAGCGAGCGGACGAGCGGTATGCCGGATAGGTAAAGCGCGGTGTAGGCGATGCGTCCGCCAAGATAGGCGATCGATCCCCAATAAGTCAGCTCATTGTGAACGCCTGCGGAGTGAGAGATGAGGATCGCGGCGGCAAAGAACGGAAACGTCTCCATGTAGTTGCGGAAATTTCGCTTGAGGCGGCCCGGGATGGACTTGAGCGGAGGCATCTCGATATCGCGCGGGCTCGCAGCCCATCTGAGGCCGTACTGCAGGTTCGCGGCTTGCGCGGCGGCGACAAGCTGTACGAAGCCCCAGACGATTGCGGCGGCCAGCATCGATAGCTCGAAGCTCATCGCCATTGGCTGTCCCCCAATCTGCAAATCAGCGCGATCCCGGGTGCCATTCCGGGAGTTTGGAGATCTCGGGATCGAGGTGATCCCAGGCATATCCGCGCGAGCAGAACAGCACGACGGACGGTTTGAACGTGCTGGCATCGTCCAGCGTGCCGACATAGATGCCGATGAACTCCGGCTTCTCGTCCGGCTTGTTGTAGATCGGCGAGCCGCAGTTCGGACAGAACCCCTTGCGCTTGACTGCGCCGCTGTCGGCAATGCGCTCGATTTCGCGCACCTCGCCTGTCACCGAGACTGCGCTGCGCGCGAACACGAAGATTGAGCTGTGGCCACTGCCGGTGTCGCGCTGACAGTCGCTGCACTGACATTGGAAGCCGCGGATCGGCGCGGACGTAATGGTGTAACAAACCGCGCCGCAGGCGCAACGACCTGAATATGTCATTCGTCTCGCTCCCGACGGGGCCGACCGGTCTGATCATATCAGGCTGGTTTGATTTCTCCACATCGAACAGGCGGCGCGATTTCACACAAGTCCGATCTTCGCCGGCGCGCTCACCCGCGCGACATCTTCTCGAACTTCTTCACCAGCCGTTCGCGCTTCAGCCGCGACAGCCGCTGGATCCAGAACATGCCATCGAGCTGGTCGATCTCGTGCTGGTGGCAGACGGCGCGCAAGGCTTCCGACTCCCGGGCATCGAGACGCTGCCTTCACGATGCAGGATCATCTCGGGCGGATGGTCATGCAGGCTCCTAGCACTCACGGATGGTTGAAGCATCCTGTTCTTGACGCCCTACCAACTGGAAGGTAGCTTAAGGTCATGACTTATGTTTCCTCGACTGCCGACGACATCCTGGCCTGCGCGCGCAGCTTGATCATCGCGGGCGGCTATAATGGTTTCAGCTACGCCGACGTGGCCGATGTGGTCGGCATCCGCAAGCCAAGCATCCACCACCATTTCGCCAGCAAGGTCGATCTGGTCCGCACCCTCGTGTCGCGCTACCGCGCCGAAGCCGAGGCCGGACTGTCCGCGCTCGAGCGCAATGTCCCTGATCCGCGCGACCAGCTCGAAAACTATGTCGCGTATTGGAAGGCGTGCATCAATGATGCGACGGCGCCGTTCTGCGTCTGCGCGCTGCTGGCGAGCGAGCTCCCGATCTTGCCGGAGGAGGTCGCGCTCGAAGTCCGTGCGCACTTCCGCTCACTGGCTTCCTGGCTGACGGCCGTCATGGAGCGTGGCAAGCGGAAGGGGCAACTCAAGCTCTCCGGCACAGCCCGGGTCGAGGCGGAAGGATTCATGGCGACCATTCACGGCGCGATGCTGTCGGCGCGTGCCTATGGCGATCCAAAAATGTTCGGTGTGATCACCACCCCGTTGCTGGACCGGCTGTCCAACAAGCACTGAGAGACATCAGCGAACGAACGCAGCTCGCAGGTGGGCTGGAGCGAAGTCGGCTTCGCTGCGTGCGAGACTACCAACTAGTAGGTATAGGAGAGACTGCAGTGGCGCAATATCAATTGGATCTGGTTCGTGCCGATCGTGCGCGATGGCTGAAGCAATACTACTTCGTGCGAGCGGCGTTCTCGGTCGCCTGGGTTGCTGCTGCGTTTGCCGCCGGGGCTTCTTCTCCAGTCATCGCCGGCGCCTTGCTGGTCCTCTATCCGGCATGGGACGCCGCGGCCAACTTCGCGGACGCCTTGCGCAGCGGCGGCTTCGATCAGAATCGCACCCAGGTTTTCAACGCTATGGCAAGCGTTGCGGCAACCATCGCGGTCGTCGTCGCCCTCCAGTCGAGCATGAACTGGGTGCTCGGAATCTTCGGGGCGTGGGCGATTGTGTCTGGACTGCTGCAGTTGGGGACGGCCATCCGCCGCTGGCGGAGTTTTGGCGCGCAATGGGCCATGGTGCTCAGCGGTGGCCAGTCGGCGCTTGCAGGCGGCTTCTTCATCGTTCAGGCGACGACGCCTGCGGTTCCCTCGATCGCGACTGTCGCGGGATATGCCGGCGTTGGTGCGCTCTACTTCCTGGTCTCGGCGATCTGGCTCACGGTCGGCGAGTGGCGGCGCAGCGAGGCTGTTTGAAGCCTTGCGCTTTGAAGCCTTGCTATAGGATTTGCGGGATGCTGCCATCATGCAGGTGTTTTGCCCGACGAGTCAAACGCCGGTTCCTCGCACCCCAAAGAGCTGCGCTGTAAGTCCTTGATCCCAAAGCGTCCGGCTACTGTGCATGGGGTTGTTTTCGCATTTTTTGTTTGGCAGGTCACAAAAGCGTGCCGCAAAAACTTGCGCCGGGCTGTCGGTCCACCATGTTCCCATTCGTCTTCCACCCAGACAGACCTGACGGGAGACCAAAATGAACTCTTCCTCCTATCGCTGGGTGATCGTCGCCGCGGGCGGCTTGCTCGGCTGCGTCGCCATCGGCGGCATGTTTTCGCTGCCGGTGTTCCTGCAGCCGATCGCAAAGGATACCGGCTGGTCCGTGACCGGCATCTCGAGCGCGATGACGATCGGCTTTCTGGCGATGGCCTGCACCAGCATGGCCTGGGGCACGTTGACGGATCGGTTCGGGCCGCGGCCGGTGGTGCTGACGGGATCCACGGCGCTGACCGTGAGCCTGTTCGCGGCGAGCCATGCCACCTCGCTGTTGGCGTTTCAGTTCGTCTTTGGCCTTCTGGTCGGGGCGTCCTGTGCCGCGATCTTCGCGCCGATGATGGCGACCGTGACCGGCTGGTTCGACACCCATCGCAGCCTTGCGGTCTCGCTGGTTTCGGCCGGCATGGGCATGGCGCCGATGACGATGGCGCCGCTCGCGGCCTGGCTCGTCTCCGGCCACGACTGGCGCACCTCGATGCAGATCGTGGCGCTGGTGGTCGGCGCCATCATGATCCCGGTCTCGTTCCTGGTGCGCCGCCCGCCGGCGCTCGCGCACGCCGCCGTCGCGCCAGCGGGCGAGAGCGCCGTGCAAGGTGAGATGTCGATGGGAGAGGCGCTGCGCTCACCGCAATTCCTGATCCTGCTCGCGACCAACTTCTTCTGCTGCGCCACCCATTCCGGCCCGATCATCCACACCGTCTCCTATGCCGTGAGCTGCGGCATCCCGCTGGTCGCGGCGGTGACGATCTACAGCATCGAGGGCTTTGCCGGCCTCGGCGGACGCATCGCCTTCGGCCTGATGGGTGACCGCTTCGGCGCCAAGCGCGTGCTCGTCTCGGGCCTGCTGCTGCAGGCGTTTGGCGCACTCGCCTATGTCTTCGCGCACCAGCTCACGACATTTTATGCGGTCGGGGCCGTCTTCGGTTTCATCTATGCCGGCACCATGCCGCTCTACGCGGTGCTGATCCGCGAAAACTTTCCGCTCAAGATGATGGGGACGGTGATCGGCGGCACCGCGATGGCCGGCAGTCTCGGCATGGCCACGGGCCCGCTCGCCGGCGGCCTGATCTACGATGCGTTCTCGAGCTACGTCTGGCTCTATATCGCCTCCTGGGCGATGGGCCTCGGCGCCTTCCTGATGGCGATGAATTTCAAGCCGTTCCCGAAGCCGCGAGCGGAATTGGCGCCCGCGGCGGCCTAAGCAGGTTCATCGAGGCGCAGCGCTAGAGCTGCGCCTCGATCGCGGGCTTGTCGACGATGGACCACACCTGCCGTATTTTTCCGTCGCGAAATTGATAGAACACGTTTTCGCAGAAGGACACGCGCCTGCCGTTCACATCCAGCCCCAGAAACGTTCCAGCCGGCGTGCAATCGAACGTCAGCCGGGACGCGATGTGGGGCGGATCGCAGACCAGCAGCTCGACGTTGAAATGCAGATCCGGAATTTCGCGAAAATCCTGCTCCAGCATGGCTCGATAGCCGGACAGTCCGAACGGTCGCGCATTGTGGACGACGTCATCGTGGACGAACTGTCCGAGGGCGGGCCAATCCTGCCGGTTCAGGCAGGCGATGTAGTTGCGGAAGATGTCGGCGAGGTCTGACCTGGTCATGGCGTTGCTCCTGCGGCTCCGACCATAACGCGGCAACGCTGCGATCGGCGCCGGCGCTCACAGACGTTTTTCGAAGAACAGGTCCGGGTAGGGATCGTCATTGAAGCGGGCGATCTCGCTCCAGCCGCTTCGCCGGTAGAGCTGGCCGGCCTCCGCCAGCGCGCTGTTGGTGTCAAGCCGCAGCAGCTTGATGCCGAGCCCGCGCGCGGCATCCTCGGTCGCGTCCATCAGGCGCCGGCCGAGCCGCAATCCGCGCGCCGCCGGTGCGACCCACAGCCGCTTGATCTCGGCATAGCCGTGATCCGTGCCCTTCAGCCCGACGCAGCCGACCGGCAGCGTGTCCGACATCGCCACGATGAAGGTGCCGCGCGGGCGGCGCATGTCCTTGGCGTCAGGATCGCGCGACAGCGAGACGTCGAACCCCTGCTTGAAGCGGCGGCCGAGCTCGCCATAATATTCGCCGAGACAATAACGGGCCTGTTCGCTGCGCGGATCCATCTCCTCCAGCGCGACGCGCTCGCGCGTCAATGCGGAAGCAATCAAATCCATCGCCGCCAGCAGCGCCTCGCGTTGCGAATGTTGTGCGAGGAAGCCCTCGGCCTGCGTGTTCGACAGCGCCTCATAGGCCGCGAACTCGCGCCGGCCCGCACGCGTCAACGATACCACGCGGCGGCGGGCATCGTCGTCATGCGCGTTGGTCTCGACCAGCCCTTCATCCTCGAGGCTGCGGAGCAGACGGCTCATCAGGCCGGAGTCGAGTGCCAGATAGTCGCGGATCTCGGCCACGTCCGAACGTCCATGCCCGATCGAGTTGAGCACGCGCGCCGCCCCCAATGGCCGTCCGCGTCCCAGGAACGACGTGTCGAGCGCGCCGACAGCGGACGTGACGGCGCGGTTGAAGCGGCGGACGCGGGAAACAGGGTCGAGCATGATGTCTGACTTTAGTCAGGCATATCATCGGAGTCAATCTGTGCAGGCTTTCGCTTCAGCTGCGGCTGCGCTTCAGTCGAGGCCCAGCGCCTTGCGGGACTTCCGCGTGAGTTTCGCCGCGATCAGCGCGTGCGCCTGCGCCAGATAGCCCGTGAGCTCGGCGTCCGGCAGTGCGTTGTTGCCGACGAGCTGCACCCATTTGGCGCGCGCTAGATACGGCGCCGGCCGCGCGAGGCCGTGCTCGATCAGCATGGCATAGGCCATGTTCGAGACCTTGAACATGTAGCCGCCGGAGCGCGCGGCAAAGCCGCCGCCGAGTGCGAACATCTTGCCGCCGACCTTGAACACGGAGGTGCCCTCCCACTGCACCACCTTGGTGACGGCAGGCAGGCGCAGGCAGCGGGTTTCGAAGGTCTTGGGAGTCATCGCCTGAGCCATAGCACAGCGCACGCGGCAAGGACACGAGAGGGACGAGCGTTGTCGCCAGACTCCGCAATGACAGGGATGATACAGCTGCGCGCCTCTTTGTGAGTTGTGCCCGCGGCGCGGACCGTTACCATGCTCTGGCTGCCGTGGAACACGGGGAGCCGACATTGTGACCGGGAGGCGACATGAGTGGGCAGGAACGCAAAGCAAAAGGATCCGACCTGTTTGTCGCCGCGCTGGAGAATGAAGGTGTCGACCGCATCTTCGGCGTGCCCGGCGAGGAGAATCTCGATCTGGTGGAATCGCTCCGCACCTCCAAAATCGAACTGATCCTGACCCGTCACGAGCAGGCCGCCGCCTTCATGGCCGCGACGCACGGACGGCTGACCGGCAAGCCCGGAGTATGTCTTTCGACGCTCGGCCCGGGCGCGCTCAATCTGTCGACGGGCGCGGCATATGCGCATCTTGGCGCAATGCCGATGATTTTGATCACCGGCCAGAAGCCGATCATGAGCAGCCGGCAGGCGCGTTTCCAGATCGTCGATGTGGTCGCCACCATGAAGCCGCTGACGAAACTGTCGCGGCAGATCATCAGCGCCTCCAGCATCCCGACGGTGGTCCGCGATGCGTTTCGCGTGGCGATGGAGGAGCGGCCGGGGCCGGTGCATCTCGAACTGCCTGAGGACATCGCAGGCGATGAAGTGCCTGATGTGCCGATGATCCCGGTTCATCCGATCGAGATCCCGGTCGCCCATCGCGCCGCGCTCGACCGCGCCGCCGAGATGATTTTGGCCGCGAAGCACCCGCTGGTGATGATGGGCGCCGCGACCAGCCGGCCGCGCGCGACCCACGGCATCGCCAGCTTCGTGCGGCGGACCGGCATTCCCTTTTTCACCACGCAGATGGGGAAGGGCACGGTGCCCGGCGGCACCAATCTCTACATGGGCACCGCCGCGCTGTCCGAGCGCGACTACGTTCATGACGCGATCGACGCCGCCGATCTGATCGTCGCGATCGGCCACGACCCGATCGAGAAGCCGCCCTTCATCATGGGACCGTCGGGCCCGAAGGTGATTCACGTCAGCTACACGCCGGCCAGCGTCGAGCTGGTCTACTTTCCCGATGCGGAAGTCGTCGGCGACGTCGGCCCGAGCCTGGAACTGCTCGCCGACCGGCTCGAAGGCAAGCTGCCGCAAGCCGCCGCGCTGCTGCCACTGCGCGAAAAGATTCTCGCGCAGATCGCCGACCGCGCCACCGAAGCGCGCTGGCCGCCGACGCCGCAGCGCATCGTGCACGATATCCGGCAGGTCATTCCGGAGAACGGCATCGTCGCGCTCGACAACGGCATGTACAAGATCTGGTTCGCGCGCAACTATCGCACCCGCGTCGCCAACACGCTGCTACTCGACAATGCGCTGGCGACGATGGGCGCCGGCCTGCCGTCGGCGATGATGGCCGCGATGCTGTATCCGGAGCGCCGCGTGCTCGCGGTCGCCGGCGACGGCGGCTTCATGATGAACAGCCAGGAGATGGAGACCGCCGTCCGCCTCAAGCTCAATCTGGTCGTGCTGGTGCTCGAGGACAACGCCTACGGCATGATCCGCTGGAAACAGGCCGTCGATCACTTCGCCGATTTTGGCATGACCTTTGGCAATCCCGATTTCGTCCTGTACGCGAGGGCCTATGGAGCGAAGGGACATCGCATCGAGAGCATCGACACTTTTGGCCCGACGCTGGATGCCGCCTTCAAGGAGGGCGGCGTCCATCTGGTCGTGATCCCAATCGATTATTCGGAGAATGTGCGGGTGCTCGTCGACGAACTGCGGGCGCGGGAGAAGTCGAAGGCGTGAGTTTGTGCGATGCGGTTGCCTCCGTCGTCATTGCGAGCGAAGCGAAGCAATCCAGACTTTTTCCGCAGGGGCAGTCTGGATTGCTTCCTCGCTTCGCTTCTCGCAATGACGGAGTATGACGATCAACCAAAATGCGATAACAACTTGCATCAACCCAATCTAATCAATCACAGGACAAAGACATGGCTCGCGTTCGCTGTATCACCGAGATGGGCATGGGTGTCGACGTCCATGGCAGGGACGCCACCAAGGCGGCGAAGCGTGCCGTCTCTGATGCCATCAGGCACTCGAGCCTCGGCTTCTTCCGGATGATCGACAAGACTGCGAACGACATGTTCGTGGACGTCACGATCGCGGTGCCGAATCCCGAAGCCGTCGACAAGGATGCGGTCGCGAAGGAGCTGCCTTACGGCACGGTCACCGTCAACGCGGTGAAGGGCGGACTGGAGATTCCCTCCGCCCCGGAACAGGGCAACGACCCCATCCTCATCGCCAATGCCGCCGTCATCGTCAGCTTCGAAAAGGACTAGGCCGGTGTCCAACGGTGACGTGACGCTGCTGGATCGCCCGATCTGGAGCGCGCTGACGACCAGCCACAAACATCTGGCCGAAGGTGGCCCGCGAGCGTTGCGTTATCCGGTGGACGTGACGCCCTTTGCCGACATGGTCGACATGTCCGAGGCGAGCTTTGCCGCGCTCCGTGATCTCCTGTCGGGCTCGCAGGTCGCCGCACTGTTCACACCGGAGGCCGTCGATGTTCCCGCAGGTTTCAAGCTCGTGCTGGCCGGACCCTGCGAGCAGATGATCGGCTCTCCGGCCGACAGTCCGCTTCGCGATGCCGAGATCGTCCGGCTGGGTGCGGCCGACGTTCCGGCCATGATGGCGTTGACGGAGTTGACGAAGCCGGGTCCATTCGCCCGGCGCACGCACGAGCTCGGAACGTTTCTCGGCATCCGCGCCGGCGGCGAATTGGTCGCGATGGCCGGCGAGCGTATGAGGCCCGGCAATTTCGTCGAGATGACGGCTGTCTGCGTCCGCCCCGACCATCGCGGGCGGGGTTACGCGCAGGCGCTGCTGGCGGCGGTCGCGCGCCAGATCGAGGCGCGCGGCGAAATTCCGTTCCTGCACGTGTTCTCGAGCAACTCCTCGGCCATCGCGCTGTACGAGCGGCAGGGGATGTGGATTCGGCGCCGCCTGCACGTGACTGCGTTCATGAAGCAGGAATAAGCCGCGCCGTCCGGTCAGGCTTCATATCCGGCGAATTCACGCTATATCGATCCCAACCATCATCGGGGAAACACATGGACGCCAGAACACCTGATTTTTCCGCCACGCGGACAGCAATGCAGCGTTACGTCGATCAGGAGATCATTCCAGGTGCATCCTGGGCGGTGCTGCGGGGCCGCGAGGTGGTCGATCAGCAATGCGTCGGTTTCGCCGATCGCGAGGCGGGCACCGCGCTGCGGCCCGATCACATTTTTCGCGCGTTCTCCAATACCAAGATCTTCGTCACCTGCGCGATTATGCTGCTGGTCGAGGACGGCCGCATCGGGCTCGATGACGTTGTCGAGAAATTCCTGCCGCAACTCGGCAATCGCAAGGTTCTGAAGCCGGGTGCTTTGAGCCTTGCCGACGTCGAGCCGGCGAAGAGCCCGATCACGATCCGGCAGCTTCTGACCCACACCTCCGGCCTCAGCTACGGCATCTTCGATCCCGGTACGGTGCTGTTCAAAGGCTATAACGAGGCGCGCGTTCTCAATCCGTTGACGCCGCTGGCCGCCATGATCGACCAACTCGCCGATCTGCCGCTGTCCTTTCATCCCGGCGCGTCCTGGGAATATTCGGTGGCGACCGACGTGCTCGGGCGTGTCGTGGAGGTCGTCTCCGGCAAGCCGCTCGACGCCGTCCTCAAGGCGCGCATCTTCGATCCGCTTGGCATGACCGACACCGGCTTCCACGTGCCGGACGCGCAGCAGGGCAGGCTGGTCGCGCTCTACAACGGCACGGATGTGCTCGATCCCATGAAGCCCGGCCTCACCCGGGCCGACGACCTGCCTTATCCGCAGGCCTATCGGCGGCAATTCCCGCGGCTGTCGGGCGGCGGCGGACTGGTCTCGACCTTGCCCGACATGCTCGCTTTGATACGGGCGCTGCTCCCCGGCTCGGATGCGCTACTGAAGCCGGAGACGCTGCGGCAGATGATGACGAACCAGCTGCCCGCCGGCGAGAACATCCGCTTCGCCAATCTCGGCCCGATCCCCGGCAAGGGCTTTGGCCTCGGCGGCGCCGTCACCTTCGCGCCGATGCCGTTCGATCCTCCCAACTCGACCGGCGAATTCCAGTGGGGCGGCCTTGCCGGCACCCATTGGTGGATCTGCCCGCAGGCCAATACCGCCGGTGTGCTGATGGCGCAGCGCTACATGGGCTTCTGGAATCCGTTCTTCTTCGAATTCAAGCGTCTGGCCTATCAGGCCGTCGGAGGCTGATCGCGAAGAAAATTGCACGTCGCCGCGAATCCTTTCCGGTCGTCGCGCCCTCTCTTGAGGGTCGAGGCATTTTGCTTCGGCTTATGTCGGAGGATGTGATGGCATTTTACAGGAAGAACATCGGCGGCCTGCACCAAGCCGTGCGGATCGCCTTGGGCGTCGCGGTGGCCGCCGCGGCATTCGTCTATTTCACCGGCGCCGCGGCGTGGCTGGCGGCGCTCGGCGGCGGCGGCTTCGCGCTGACGGGCCTCGTCGGCTATTGTCCGATGTGCGCGATGGCCGGCATCGGAAGAGGAGGCGTCTCGTGAGCGCCGCTGTGATCTCGCCGGACCTGTTCGAGGCCGCGCGCCTCGGCGATCCCCAGGCGATCGCGTCTCTGCTCGAGACGGCGCCGCCGAACATCCGCCGCTATGCCCGTGCCACCTGTCGCAGCTCGGCGGATGCCGAGGATGCGACGCAGGAGGCGCTGTGGATCCTGTTTCGCCATGTCGGCACGATCCGCTCATGGCTGGCGTTTTCGGCCTGGCTGTTCAGTGTGGTCCGCCGCGAATGCCTGCGGCTCGCCCGCAAGGCAAGCCTCGCGCCGGCGATCGACGGCGGAGAGGCGGAGGCGCTGCTGCTGTCGCGTCCTGAAGCCGATTTGCGGCTCGACGTCGCAGCGGCCTTCGAGGCGCTGCCGTCGCACTACCGCGATGTCGCGCTGATGCGCGACGTCAAGGAATTGACCATCGACGAGATTGCCGTCGCACTCGGCGCGACCCGGCAGACTGTGAAGGCCCGCCTGCATCGCGCCCGCGCGCTGATGCGCGAATACCTGACGAGATGAGCCATGGCCGATTATCAAGGCCCTGACGATCTGAAATCCATCTCTGCCTTCGTGGCGCTGGCGCCGGTAGAGGCCAACGCGTTTCTTGCGTTCAACCACGCGGTCGAGCGCAAGGACGGATTGATCCCGCCAAAATATCGCGAGCTGATCTCGCTCGCGGTCGCGCTCACCACGCAGTGCGCCTATTGCCTCGATGTGCACACGGCGCAGGCGGCGAAGGCCGGTGTAACGCGCGAAGAAATCGCGGAAGCCGCGCTGATCGCGGCGGCGGTTCGCGCCGGCGGCACGCTCGGCCATGCGTTGTTGGCGCAGCGCCTGTTCGAGCGGCATCGGGGCGAGGAACTGGGATAGAGGAGCGGGCGGATGCCCGTCAAGGATCAGGAGCTTGCCAAACCATCTCGGCCTCGATGGATTCCGCTTCGGCTGGGTCGCCGCCTGGATCGACCATCGCGGTGATCACGGCTTCGATTATTCGCCGGGTCTCGCGCGGCTGCTCGCGCTGCCGCATGCCCGGGCGATGATCGACATGCCGGTCGGCTTGAAGCCGAGCGGGTATCGCATCTGCGATTTGCGCGCGCGCGAGCTGGTCGGTCCCGCCGTGTTTCTCGGCGCGCGCCGTGACCTCTGGACATTCGCCGACATGACTGCAGCTAACCGGCACTACTGGGAATACGAGGGCAAGGGCAAGGGCGTATCGGCGCAGCTCTGGAACATCAGGGATAAGATCAGGGAGGTCGACGAGATCATGACGCCGACGCGGCAGGAGACCATCGGCGAAGCGCATCCGGAATTGATTTTCTGGAATCTGGCTGGGCGGGTCCGGCTTGCAAGGAAGACATCGGCGGAGGGCCGCGAGCAGCGTATCGCACTCCTGGAGCAGCGCGGCTTCGCGCGCTTGCCAAAATGGCTGACTCAGCGACATGGCACCGGGATCGGCCGTGACGATCTCATCGACGCCTGTGCCTGCGCCGTCGCAGCGCGCGATAGCACGGAGCGGTTCGGCGGGGAGGAGACCGACCCCCGGGGCTTGCGGATGGAGATTAATTATTGAGGCTGTCCGCGTGCTAGGGTCGGGAAAAAGCTGCAATTATTTGAAGCTTGCAGGAACTGACGACGGCTGGCCCGCGTTCCTCGTGTGAACCGAAGAGGGAGAAGCTCGTCCGATGAGGGATGCCAGTCAATTCGCTACCGCGATGCTTGCGCTCGTCTTCACCGGAGCACTGCTCGTCACCGGCCAGCTCTTCATCGAGCAACGCGCACAGCGCGATGTGATGCACGCCACCAACCATTTGCTGCGGCCGTTGTGACCTGCGCGGGAAAATGATCTGACCACTCGACCTTGCGTCGTTCGTTCGCTCGCCTAGACTAGGCGGCATCTCGTGAACGAAGCCGGGGTCCTGATGTCCGATCTGTCCGCCTTTCCCATCACCAAGCGCTGGCCGGCCAAGCACCCGGAGCTGCTCCAGCTCTATTCGCTGCCGACGCCGAACGGCGTCAAGGTCTCGATCATGCTGGAGGAGATCGGGCTTCCCTACGAAGTCCATCTCGTCGATTTCGGCAAGGACGACCAGAAGACGCCGGAATTCCTCTCGCTCAATCCGAACGGCAAGATCCCGGCGATCCTCGATCCCAATGGTCCCGGCGGCAGGCCGCTGCCGCTGTTCGAATCCGGGGCGATCCTGCAATACCTCGCGGAGAAGACCGGCAAGCTGCTGCCGCAGGATGCCGCGCGCCGTTACCAGACCATCCAGTGGCTGCATTTCCAGATGGGCGGCATCGGGCCGATGTTCGGCCAGGTCGGCTTTTTCCACAAATTCGCCGGCAAGGATTTCGAGGACAAGCGGCCGCTGGAGCGCTACGTGGGCGAGGCCAAGCGGCTGCTCGGGGTGATGGAGATGCATCTTGCCGGCCGGCAATGGTTTATGGACGACGATTACAGCATTGCCGACATCTCCATGCTCGGCTGGGTGCGCAACCTCATCGGTTTCTACGGCGCCGGCGATCTCGTCGAGTTCAGCCAGTTCAAATCCGTCGCGGCCTGGCTCGAACGCGGGCTGGCGCGTCCGGCGGTCGAGCGCGGGCTGAACATTCCGAAGCGGCCCGGAAACTAGAACAGCCGTCCGCCGTTCGGCACCGGCTTGCTCGGCTGCACCAGCACGACCTTGCCTTCGGCATCGGGGAAACCGAGGGTCAGCACCTCCGAGACGACCGGGCCGATCTGGCGCGGCGGGAAATTCACGACCGCAGCTACCTGTTGGCCCAGCGTTTCAAGCGGATGTTTTCGGTGATCTGGGCCGAGCTCTTGCGGACGCCGATCGAGGGACCGAAGTCGATCCACAGCCGCCAGGCCGGCTTGCGCGCTTCCGGGAACGGCTTTGCATCGATGATGGTGCCGACACGGATATCGACCGCGAGGAAGGCGTTGAAGTCGATGGTCGGCGACGCGGTCGCGGCTGGATCGTGGGTGACGTGCATGGAGTGTCCGTTCGGAGAGCTGGCGTCGTTCGCAATATTGTCGCGCGAACCGGAGTTGCGTACAACGCCGAAGCATCACGATATGACGCATGCGCGAGGACTGTCTTGCCCAACATCATCTACGGCATCAAGAACTGCGACACCATGAAGAAGGCGCGCGCCTGGCTCGACACCCATGGCGTCGCCTACGCGTTTCACGACTACAAGACGGCGGGCGTGGAGAAGGACAAGCTCAAGCAGTGGAGCGACAAGGTCGGTTGGGAGACGCTGCTCAATCGCGCCGGGACGACCTTCAAGAAGCTGCCCGATGCCGACAAGGAAGGCCTCTCCGAGAAAAAGGCGCTGGCGTTGATGCTAGCGCAACCATCGATGATCAAGCGGCCGGTGCTTGAAGTTGGTGGCAAGCTGCTGGTCGGATTCAAGCCGGACATTTATGCCAAGGAAGTCACGACCAAGGAAGCCGCCGTCAAATCGCGCTGACCGCTAGTTCAGCTCGATGATCTCGGTGGGAACACCGGAGCCCTGCTGGTCCGCGAACTCGATCGGCTCGGCGGGCGCGATGCGGCCGGGGGGGCGATGGAACAGGTCGCGGTCGATCACCGCGCTCAATCTCGGGCGCGGCAGCGCGTCATTTCCGCGCATCAGATTCTCGATCTCGAAGCCGCCGTCCTCGCAGAAGGTCTTGAGCGATGCGATGATGTGACAGACCTTGCCGTCGGTCTGGAAAGGCAGCAGCAGGCGCTCATAGGCGACGATACGGCCGTAGATGTCATCGACGTCGGCAACGCTGTAGACAGGCAGCCCGCGCGCCACGCATTCATGATAGACCGGCATCACCAACGGCACGAGACGCGGCCCGATATACTCGTCGAGCAGAACGCCCTTGCCGGTGTGTCCATAGGCGCGAGAGATTCGCGTACCTTCGCTCTGGATGGTCAGACGCGGCGTCGGCGTCGACGCATCCACCGTATAATAGATCAGATCGGAGAGCTCTTCCTCGAGCCGCGCAGGCTGGTACTCCCAGATCGCCGGGGCCGTCTGCTGGCGCGCATAAAGCCGCAGCCACGTGTTCAGGAGATCACGCTGCCGGATCGACTTGACCACGGAAGGAGCCGCGCTTGCAAAATCCAAGGCAATATTCCCGGCGAATAGAAATTCCGGACGCATGAAACCCGCGCATGATCCTCGCGGCGGGAAAATTTTCTATGAAGGCTGGCGTAGGGAACGAAAGACCGTTAACGACGGCTTGATGACCGGCGCTTTGCGAACCGGGAGGCCGGGCAGGCGCGACATCAAAACACGTCCGACTAAGGGAGCATAAGTCTCCCGGCCGGAGGCCTGACCTGCTCAGCTTTCCGCCTTGCCTAACCCCCGTCACCTCCGGCATATTCCGCGCCCGGAGGCGGCGTTCCGGATGGGCTCCAAGGAGTGGCTCCAAGGCCTCCGGAAAGCCGAAGCAACAAGGATAGCCACGCGCGTTGTGCGGGCAGGGGGAAAACTGTTTGGCCGATGAGTTCATTCTCGAAACGGAAGGCTTGACCAAGGAGTTCGCGGGCTTCTTCGCCGTCCGCGACGTTGCGCTCAAGGTTCGCCGTGGGAGCATTCACGCGTTGATCGGCCCGAACGGCGCCGGCAAGACGACGTGCTTCAATCTTTTGACCAAGTTCCTCAAACCGTCTGCCGGAAAAATCCTGTACAAGGGACAGGACATCACCGCGATGGCGCCCGCCGACGTGGCCCGCCTGGGGCTGGTTCGCTCGTTCCAGATCTCGGCGGTATTTCCCCATCTCACCGCGCTGGAAAACGTCCGCGTCGCGCTTCAGCGCCAGCACGGTAGCTCCTTCGATTTTTGGCGCTCCAAATCCGTGCTCAACCAATTCAACGATCGCGCGCGCGAGCTGTTGAACGATGTCGGCCTCAGCGAGTTTTCCAATACGCCCGCGGTCGAGATGCCCTACGGGCGCAAGCGCGCACTGGAGATCGCAACCACGCTCGCGCTCGACCCAGAGATGATGCTGCTGGACGAGCCGATGGCCGGCATGGGCCACGAGGACATCGACAAGATCGCGGCGCTGATCAAGCGCATCTCCGCGAAATATACCATCCTGATGGTCGAGCATAATCTGAGCGTCGTGGCCAATCTCTCCGACATCATCACCGTGTTGACGCGCGGGCAGGTGCTGGCGCAGGGCCATTACAGCGAGCTCACCAAGGACGAACGCGTCAAGGAAGCCTATCTGGGAGCCGGTCATGGCTGAGACTGCATCGGCGGAAGCTCCCGCAAAGGCCGCGAGCGGCGGCAACCTCCTCCAGGTCCGCAACCTCGAAGCCTGGTACGGCGAGTCCCACATCCTGCACGGGATCAACTTCGACGTGAACGCGGGTGAGGTCGTCACCCTGCTCGGGCGCAACGGCGCCGGCAAGACCACCACGCTGAAGTCGATCATGGGCATCATCGGCAAGCGCACCGGCTCGGTGAAGTTCAACAACCAGGACATCATCCGCACGAGCTCGGACAAGATCGCGCGGATGGGAATCGCATTCTGCCCGGAAGAGCGGGGAATTTTCGCCAGTCTCGATGTCCGGGAGAACCTGCTGTTGCCACCGGTGGTGCGCCCCGGCGGATTGCCGCTCGAGCAGATATTCGATCTGTTTCCGAACCTGAAGGAACGGCTCAACAGCCAGGGAACCAAACTCTCCGGCGGCGAGCAGCAGATGCTCGCGATCGCGCGCATCCTGCGCACCGGCGCGAACTTCCTGATGCTGGACGAGCCGACCGAGGGTCTTGCGCCCGTCATCATCCAGCAGATCGGCCACACCATTGCGCGGCTCAAGAAGGAGGGTTTTACGATCCTCCTGGTCGAGCAGAACTTCCGGTTCGCATCCACCGTCGCCGACCGCTATTACGTGGTCGAGCACGGCAAGATCATCGACGGATTTGCCAATGCGGAGCTTGCCGCCAACATGGACAAGCTCCACACCTATCTCGGCGTCTAGAACAAAAAGATTCATAGGGAAGTAGCATGATCACAAAGTCGATTGCGTCGTTTCTGCTCGGCACGGCGCTGGTCGTGACCGCCACCGGTGCAGCCTTCGCGCAGGACAAGACCGTCAAGATCGGCGCGCTGTCCGATCAGTCCGGGCTCTATGCCGACCTCGGCGGACCGGGCTCGACGCTCGCCGCGCAGATGGCCATTGAAGACTCCGGCTTGGCTGCGAAGGGCTGGAAGATCGACATCATCTCGGGTGATCACCAGAACAAGCCCGACATCGGCACCGCGATCGCGCGGCAGTGGTTCGACGTCGACAAGGTCGACGTCATCGTCGACGTGCCGAATTCCGGCGTGGCGCTTGCGGTTAACAACGTCATCAAGGAAAAGAACGGCGTCTATATCAACTCGGGCGCGGCGACCTCGGATTTGACCAACGCGCAGTGCTCGCCCAACACGGTGCACTGGACCTACGACACCTACATGTTGGCCCACACCACAGGCCAGGCGCTGGTGAAGGCCGGCGGCGACACCTGGTTCTTCCTGACCGCGGATTACGCCTTCGGCGCGGCGCTGGAGCGCGACACCACCGCTGTCGTTACCGCAAATGGCGGCAAGGTGGTCGGCGGCGTCAAGCACCCGCTGAACACGCCGGACTTCTCGTCCTTCCTGCTCCAGGCGCAGGCCTCCAAGGCCAAGATCATCGGCCTTGCCAACGCCGGCGGCGACACCACCAACACGATCAAGCAGGCGGCCGAGTTCGGCATCGTCAAGGGCGGCCAGAAGCTCGCGGCGCTGCTGCTGTTCCTCACCGACGTGAAGGCGATCGGGCTCGAGACCGCACAGGGCCTCAACTTCACCGAGACTTTCTACTGGGACATGAACGACCAGACCCGTGCGTTCTCCAAGCGCTTCGCCGAGAAGATGAAGAACAACGCGCCGCCCACCATGGTGCAGGCCGGCGTGTATGCGGGCGTGCGTCACTATTTCAAGGCCCTGGAAGCGCTCGGCGGCAACCCGCATGACGGCGCCAAGGTCGTCGAGAAGATGAAGTCGATGCCGACGGAAGACGATCTGTTTGGCAAGGGCGAGATCCAGCCCAACGGCCGCACCATCCACAATGCCTATCTGTTCGAGGTGAAGAAGCCCTCCGAGTCCAAGGGACCGTGGGACTTCTACAAGCTGGTCGGTACGGTGCCGGGCGACCAGGCCTTCACGCCGCTGTCCGAGAGCAAGTGCGCGCTGTTGAAGAAGTAAGATAACCGCCCGCAGGCCATCAGGTCTGCGGGCGACTTTCAGGGAACGCCGAAGGGACCGGGTGCGGGATCGATGCAGGCTCTTTACGCTCAGCTACTGGTGGGACTGATTAACGGCTCGTTCTACGCGCTGCTCAGTCTCGGGCTTGCCGTGATCTTCGGCATGCTCAACATCATCAATTTCGCCCACGGTGCGCTCTACATGATGGGCGCGTTCGTCGCCTATTTCCTGCTGAACCTCGGCGGCATCAACTATTGGTGGGCGTTGCTGCTTGCGCCGATCATTGTCGGCCTCTTCGGCATGATCCTGGAACGGACCATGCTGCAATGGCTGACCGGGCTCGATCATCTCTACGGTCTGCTCCTGACCTTCGGCATTGCGCTGATCGTGCAGGGCGTGTTCCAGAACTACTTCGGCTCCTCCGGCCTGCCTTATGCCATTCCGGATCAGCTCAAGGGCGGCATGAATCTCGGCTTCATGTTCCTGCCCGTCTATCGCGGCTGGGTCGTCATCTTCTCGCTGGTGGTCTGCATCGCGACCTGGTTCTTGATCGAGAAGACGCGGCTCGGCGCCTATTTGCGCGCCGCCACCGAAAACCCGACGCTGGTGCGCGCCTTCGGCGTCAACGTGCCGCGCATGATCACGCTGACCTACGGCCTCGGTGTCGGCCTTGCCGCGCTCGCCGGCGTGCTGTCGGCGCCGATCAACCAGGTGCGGCCTCTGATGGGCGCCGACCTCATCATCGTGGTGTTCGCGGTGGTCGTGATCGGCGGCATGGGATCGATCATGGGCTCCATCATCACCGGCTTCGCGCTCGGTGTGATCGAGGGCCTGACCAAATATTTCTACCCCGAGGCCTCCAACACCGTCGTGTTCGTGCTCATGGTGCTGGTGCTCTTGGTGAAGCCAACGGGATTGACGGGAAGGGCGGCCTGATATGACAGCCTTGACGGACGACACGCTGCCGGTAACCCCGCGCTCGATCCGCGACGAGATGATCGTGTTCGTGGTGATGGCGCTGCTGCTGGCTTCGGTGCCATTCACCGGAGTCTACCCGTTCTTCGTGATGCAGGCGCTGTGCTTCGCGCTGCTCGCCTGCGCCTTCAACCTGCTGATCGGCTATGGCGGCTTGCTGTCCTTCGGCCATGCGATGTTCCTGGGGACGGCCGGCTATTGCAGCGCGCATGCGCTGAAGGTCTGGGCGCTGCCGCCGGAACTCGGCATCCTCGTCGGCGTCGCCGGTGCCTTCGTGCTCTCGCTCATCACGGGCTATATCTCGATCCGCCGCCAGGGCATCTATTTCTCGATGATCACGCTGGCGCTGTCGCAGTTATTGTACTTCATCTACCTCCAGGCGCCGTTCACCCATGGCGAAGACGGCATCCAGGGCATTCCGCAGGGACGCATGTTCGGCGTCTTCGATCTGACCAAGCCGACCGTGCTCTACTACGTGGTTCTGGTCGGCTTCCTCGCCGGCTTCCTGCTGATCTTCCGCATCATCAACTCGCCGTTCGGCGAGGTCCTCAAGGCGATCCGCGAGAACGAGCCGCGGGCGATCTCGCTGGGTTACCGGACCGATCAGTACAAGTTCCTGGCTTTCGTCCTCTCGGGCACGCTGGCCGGCTTTGCCGGTGCGCTGAAAGTTTTCGTGGCGCAGAATGCCTCGCTCACCGACGTGCACTGGTCGATGTCGGGCGAAGTCGTGCTGATGACGCTTGTCGGCGGACTCGGAACCGTGTTCGGTCCCGTGGTCGGTGCCTTCGTGATCATCGCCATGCAGCAATATCTGGCGGGGTTCGGCCAGTGGGTGACCGTGATCCAGGGATCGATCTTCGTGATCTGCGTGCTCACCTTCCGCCGTGGCGTCATCGGCGAAATCGCGCATTACTTCCGGCGGTCGCTGTAAGTAATTGATATAATGGAAGATGTACTGACGCGCGAAAGCGGTGGATGATCCGGCTCCACGGGCGTGAGGTGGCACGCGCGTGGATCGAAAATGGTCTATGACAGTTTCATGACGGCCCGCTTGGGCCAGGCCATAATCCAACCGGTAGTCTCTCCCCCATGATGCGATTGTTTCGCGCTTTCCTGCCCAAGGAAGAACGGTTCTTCGACCTGTTCGACCGCCACGCCCAGACCGTGATCCAGGGCTCGATCGCGCTCCAGAGCATGCTCAACGGGGGCGAGGAGACGCCGGTCTATTGTCAGCGCGTCAACCAGTTCGAGAACGATGCCGACAACATCACCCGTGAGGTGCTGACGGCGGTGCGCCGCACCTTCATCACCCCGTTCGACCGTGGTGACATCAAGAACCTGATCACCTCGATGGACGACGCCATCGACCAGATGCAGCAGACCGCCAAGGCCGTGATGCTGTTCGAAGTCCGCAGCTTCGAGCCGCCGATGCGGGAGATCGGCGGGCTGCTGATCGAATGCGCCAATCTGGTCGGCCGTGCGCTGCCGCTGATGCAGAAGATCGGTCAGAACGTGGCGATGCTGACCGCGATCACGGAAGAGCTGGGCAAGCTGGAAGGCCGCGTCGACGATCTCCATGATATCGGGCTGAAGGAACTCTTCCTCAAGCATCGCGACGGCAACGCGATGGATTTCATCGTCGGCGCAGAGATCTACGACCATCTCGAGAAAGTCGCCGACCGCTTCGACGACGTCGCCAACGAGATCAACAGCATCGTCATCGAGCAAGTATAGGGCAGGGGCCACGCCGTGGATGTTGCGTTGGGTCTTCCCGTCCTGGTCGGATTGATCGCCGTCGCGCTGCTGTTCGACTTCCTGAACGGCCTGCACGACGCCGCCAATTCGATCGCGACCATCGTCTCGACCCGCGTGCTGCGGCCGCAATACGCGGTGTTCTGGGCGGCGTTCTTCAATTTCGTCGCCTTCTTGGTGTTCGGGCTCCACGTCGCCCAGACCATCGGCACCGGCATCATCGATCCCGCGATCGTGGATGCTCAGGTGATCTTCGCCGCGCTCGTCGGCGCCATCGTCTGGAACCTGGTGACATGGGCGCTCGGCATCCCATCGTCCTCGTCTCATGCATTGATTGGCGGCTTGTTTGGTGCCGGCGTGGCCAAAGCCGGTCTTTCGGCGGCGGTCTGGAGCGGATTGTCCAAGACGGTGATCGCCATCGTGCTGTCTCCGCTCGTCGGTTTCCTGCTCGCGATGGTGCTGGTTGCGATCGTCTCCTGGGCCTCGGTGCGCTCCACGCCCTTTGCCGTGGATCGCGCCTTCCGCATCCTGCAATTCGCCTCCGCTTCGCTCTATTCGCTCGGCCATGGCGGCAACGACGCGCAGAAGACCATGGGCATCATCGCCGTGCTGCTCTATTCGCAGGGCCAGCTCGGCGGCGAATTCTTCGTCCCCTTCTGGGTGGTGCTCTCGTGCCAGGCCGCTATGGCGATGGGGACGCTGATGGGCGGCTGGCGCATCGTTCGCACCATGGGCCTGCGCATCACCAAGCTGACCACGATGCAGGGCTTTTGCGCCGAGACCGGCGGTGCCGCGACCCTGTTCATGGCGACCTTCCTCGGCGTTCCCGTCTCGACCACCCACACCATCACCGGCGCCATCGTCGGCGTCGGCGCCGCCCGCCGCCTCTCGGCGGTGCGCTGGAACGTCGCCAGTTCGATCGTTTATGCCTGGGTGATCACGATGCCGGCCTCGGCCATCGTCGCCGCGCTGAGTTGGTGGGCGGTCAAGCTCTTCGTCAGGTAACCAGCTTCAGTCCGACAATCCCGGCGACGATCAGCCCGATGCTGGCGAGGCGGAACGCGGTGGCCGGCTCGCCGAACAGGACGATGCCGAGCGTCGCGGTACCAACCGCGCCGATGCCGGTCCAGACTGCATAAGCGGTTCCAATCGGCAGCGATTTGAGGGCGAGCCCGAGCAGGATGATGCTGCCGGCCATGGCGCCGAGCGTGAGGACTGACGGAACGAGCTTGGAGAACCCCTCGGTATATTTGAGGCCGATCGCCCAGGAGATCTCCAGCAGACCGGCGACGAACAGGATGCTCCAGGCCATGACGACCCTCCATTCAAGGCAGGGTCGTCCCCGCGACTGGTGTGCTGTGGGAGGGGAAGGCCGTCCTCCCAACCCAAGCCCGATATGGGGCTGGCCGGAAGGCTCCGCAATCACCAGATGAGGCTTGATCAGGCTCATTTTCCCTGCCAAACGCTGCCGCAATGTCCGACATCGCCACCACAGCCGAATCGACGGCCCGTTCCTCGCTTGCCGCTGAAGTGTCGCGGCGGCGTACCTTTGCGATCATCTCGCATCCGGACGCCGGCAAGACCACGCTGACCGAAAAGCTGCTGCTGTTCGGTGGCGCCATCAATCTGGCCGGCCAGGTCAAGGCCAAGGGCGAGCGGCGCAACACGCGTTCGGACTGGATGAAGATCGAGCGCGAGCGCGGCATCTCTGTCGTGACCTCGGTCATGACCTTCGAGTTCGAGGGCCTCGTGTTCAACCTGCTGGACACGCCGGGCCACGAGGACTTTTCGGAAGACACCTATCGCACGCTCACGGCGGTCGATTCCGCCGTCATGGTGATCGACGCCGCCAAGGGCATCGAGGCGCGCACCCGAAAGCTGTTCGAGGTGTGCCGTCTTCGCGACATCCCGATCATCACCTTCATCAACAAGATGGACCGCGAGAGCCGCGACGTGTTCGAGCTCCTCGACGAGATCGAGAAGACGCTGGCGCTCGATACCACGCCGATGACCTGGCCGGTCGGTCGCGGCCGCGACTTTCTCGGCACCTACGACGTCGTCAATGGCGGCGTGCGCCTGCTCGAAGGCGGTGGCGCCAAGACCGGCGCGGCGCAGCAGATCGAGATCGCCGAGCTCGGCAAGCTCAATGCCAATCTCGACGTGTCCGCGGTCAAGGACGAGCTCGAGCTCGTCACCGCGGCTTCAAAACCGTTCGAGCTCGAAGCATTTCGCGAGGGCCATCTGACGCCGGTTTATTTCGGCAGCGCGCTTCGCAATTTCGGCGTCGGCGACTTGCTGCAAGGGCTCGGCAAGTTCGCGCCCGAGCCGCGCGCGCAGGAGAGCGATCAGCGCAAGGTCGAAGCCACAGACCCCCGCATGAGCGCCTTCGTGTTCAAGATCCAGGCCAACATGGATCCCAATCACCGCGACCGTATCGCCTTCGCGCGGCTTTGCTCCGGCAAGTTGAGCCGCGGCATGAAGGCGAAACTCGTGCGCACCGGCAAGAGCATGCCGCTGTCGAGCCCGCAATTCTTCTTCGCGCAGGACCGTTCGGTTGCGGACGAGGCTTATGCCGGCGACGTCGTCGGCATTCCCAATCACGGCACGCTTCGCATCGGCGATACACTGACCGACGGTGAGGATTTCAACTTCGTCGGCGTGCCGAGCTTCGCGCCGGAAATCGTCCGCCGCGTGCGTCTCACCGATGCGATGAAGGCGAAGAAGCTGAAGGAAGCGCTTCAGCAGATGTCGGAAGAGGGCGTTGTGCAGGTGTTCCGCCCGCGCGACGGCGCGCCCGCGCTGGTTGGCGTCGTCGGCGCACTCCAGCTCGACGTGCTCAAGGCGCGGCTGGATGCGGAATATTCCCTGCCGGTTGAATTCGAGGTCAGCGAGTTCCAGCTTGCGCGCTGGGTCTCTTCGGACGACCGCAAGAAGCTCGATACCTTCATCGCGGCCAACACCTCCAGCATCGCCGACGATGTCGACGGCGACCCCGTCTATCTGGCGCGGAACGAGTTCTATCTCGGCTACACCAGGGAACGGGCCGAGGGCATCGAGTTCACCAACGTCAAGGACGTCAAGAAGAAGGGGTAGGGTGCGGCTTCGCCCGCTCTGCAGCCACTCCCCCTCCGCTGTCATGCTCCGCGAAAGCGGGGCATCCAGCACGCCGCAGCCTCTCGGCTCAATCACAAACGTCTCTGGAATACTGGGTCGTCCGGTCAAGCCGGACGACGACACCGCGTGTACGCGCGAGCATGTGAACGCTTGCGGGCTTGACGGCTTCTCCGGCGATGCCACGTTCTGGTCATGTGGCGCGGCATCCTTGTTTTCCTCCTGCTGGCGATCTCGACGATCGCCGCGGACGCGCGGCCGCGACAAATCAACCCGATTCCGTTTTCGCACGAGCCGTGCAGCGTGCTCGACGGCAGGCCCTGCACGCCGTCCTATTGCAGCCCGCTCGAGCCTGGTCCCTGTATTCCCGAGATCGACTATCCCTACGGCCAGAACCTCCAGCTCACGATCCAAAGCGTGCCACCGGAGGCGGATCGCGGCAAATATCAAAAGCCGGATCACGATCTCGATACGATCGGCGACCTCTTCGCCGAGCTGCGCAGCTGCTGGTCGCCGCCATCGGACAATGCGCGCGCGGGCATGCAGATGGCCGTGCGTTTCAGCTTCAACAAGTCGGGCGGCCTGATCGGCCCGCCGCGCCTGACCTTTGCGACCGCGGGCGTGCCCGCCGAGACGAGAACCACCTATCTCAGGGCGATCAATTCATCGCTGAATGCCTGCTTGCCGCTGAAATTCACCGGCGGTCTTGGCGGTGCCCTGGCCGGGCGGCCGATCGCGATCCGGTATGTCGACAATCGCGAGATCGGCAAGTAGCCCATCAGTTGCGACCCGCGGCCAATCGATGATACGCCATGAGCTGGGGCGCTGGTTGAGGGGAGAATCTCGTGGGTCTGCTGGTCATGATCCTGGGGCTTGCGCTGTTTTTTGCGGCGCATGTGTTCACGACGAAACGCGAGGCGCGCGCGCAGGCAATCGCGAGGCTGGGCGAGGGGACCTACAAAATCCTCTATTCGCTCGCCTCGCTCGCGGGGCTCGCGTTGATCATCTGGGGCTTCGCGCATTATCGTGCGACGGGCTGGATAGACGTCTGGTATCCGCCGAAAGCGCTGAAGCACATCACCCTCGCGCTGATGCTGCCGGCGGTCATCCTGGTGGTTGCGTCCTATCTGCGCGGCCGCATCTATGCGACGCTGAAGCATCCGATGCTGGCCGGCATCAAGCTGTGGGCGGCGGCGCATCTTCTGGCCAATGGCGATCTCGGCTCCATCATCCTGTTCGGCTCCTTCCTGGGCTGGGCGGTGTATGACCGCATCACGCTGAAGCGTCGCACCGATGGCGGCGGTCCGCCGATTCCGGTGGGCGGCGTCACCAACGATCTGATCGCGATCGTGGTTGGAATCGTCGCATATCTGGCGCTGGCGTTTGCGTTCCATCCGGTCGTGATCGGTGTTCCCGTGATCGGCGGCTAGCCGATCAGCACAAGACAGCACCGGCATGCCCATGCGCGGAAGGTAACAAGAGCAACAAGCCGAGGGCATCCCGATGGACTGGTCGCATTCTCAGATCCCGCCGATGCGGCTCGAGACGCGCTTTGGCGATCGCGTGGTGCCGGCCTTCGCCGACCGCCCCGTGAGCATATGGGCCATGATCGCAGATGCCTGCGCGCGTAATCCCGACGGCGAAGCGCTGATCTCGGGCGATGTCCGGCTGAGCTGGCGGCAGGCCGCGGAGCAGGCTGCGCGGATCGCGGCGGGATTTCGCAAGCTCGGATTGCAGCGGGGCGATCGTGTCGCGATCCTGCTCGGCAACCGCGTCGAATTTCCGCTGCTGCTGTTCGCTGCCGCGCATGAGGGGCTTGTCACGGTGCTGCTCAGCACGCGGCAGCAGAAGCCGGAAATCGCCTATGTGCTCGCCGACTGCGGTGCCAAAATCCTGATCCACGAGGCGGCACTCGCGGAGCGGCTGCCGGATGCACTAGACGTGCCCGATGTGATCCACCGCATCGCCGTCGACGACGATCCGGCTCTGTCGGATTTCGCGGTGCTCGTCGACAACGCGCCGGCCGCGGCGCCGGTCGAGACGAGCGAGGAGGACACCGCGATGATCCTCTACACCTCGGGCACGACAGGCAAGCCGAAGGGCGCGATGCTGGCCCATTGCAACATCGTCCATTCCTCGATGATCTTCGTGTCCTGCCTGCGATTGACGGCGGCCGATCGCTCGATCGCGGCGGTGCCGCTCGGCCACGTCACGGGTGTCGTCGCCAATATCACGACGATGATCTGCTGCGGCGGCGCGCTGATCATCATGCCAGAGTTCAAAGCCGGCGAATATCTCAAGCTCGCCGCGCGCGAGCGCGTCACCTACACGGTGATGGTGCCGGCGATGTACAATCTCTGCCTGCTCCAGCCCGATTTCGAGAGCTACGATCTGTCGAGCTGGCGCATCGGAGGCTTTGGCGGCGCACCGATGCCGGTCGCTACCATCGAGAAGCTCAAGGCGATCATTCCCGGCCTCGAGCTTGCGAATTGCTACGGCGCGACCGAGACCACATCGCCGTCCACGATCATGCCCGGCAAGTTGACGGCGACCCACATCGACAGCGTCGGCCTGCCGTGTCCGGGTGCGCGCATCCTGGCAATGGGGGCGGACGGGCGTGAGCTGCCGCCTGGCGAAATCGGTGAGCTCTGGATCCAGAGTGCCTCCGTGATCAAGGGCTACTGGAACAATCCGAAAGCCACGGCCGAAAGCTTCACCAGCGGGTTCTGGCATTCCGGCGATCTCGGCTCGGTCGACGCGGAGGGATTTGTCCGGGTGTTCGACCGGCAGAAGGACATGATCAATCGCGGTGGCCTGAAGATCTATTCGGCCGAGGTCGAATCCGTGCTGGCCGGCCATCCCGCCGTGGTCGAGAGTGCGATCGTCGCCAAGGCGTGCCCGGTGCTGGGCGAACGCGTTCACGCTGTGGTCGTGGCGCGCGCACCGGTGGACAGCGAGGCCTTGCGCGCCTGGTGCGCGGAGCGGTTGTCCGACTACAAGGTCCCGGAAACGATGGTGATCACCGCGGAGCCGCTGCCGCGCAATGCCAATGGCAAGGTGCTGAAGCGGCAGCTGCGGGAGCTGTTGGGAGCCTGACCCGGCGAGGCGTCTCTCCGGGCTGTCCCGGTGGTTAACGCCTTGATCGGGCTCGCTTTGCCTTGCCACCGCCATATCGTTAGGGTACCCCGCCGCCACGTGGGGGACGGGATTCCTGACGCGAACGCTTTGGCGCGCGCACCCGGACGGGCATGGGATTAGCATAAGTGTCTGAATTATTTGACGAAGTCGACGAGGAAGTACGTCGCGAACAGCTCAAGAAGCTGTGGGACAAGTATTCGATTGTCTTCATCGCCCTGATGGTGTTGATCGTCGCCGCCGTGGGTGGCTGGCGTGCTTACCAGTATGTCGAGGCCAAGAAGGCTGCCGAGGCCGGCGCCGCCTTCGAAAAGGCCGCCGAGCTGTCCGATCAGGACAAGCATGCGGAGGCCGAGGCGGCCTTCACCGAGCTCGCTGCCAAGGCTCCATCGGGCTATCGCACCCTTGCGCGGCTGCGTGCTGCGGCCGAGGCTGCAGCCCGCGATCCCAAGGCAGGCGCCAAGCTGTATGACGACATCGCCGCCGACCGCAGCACAGGCGGCGAGTGGCAGGATCTGGCAAAGATCCGCGCCGCAGGCCTCCTGCTCGACAGTGCCGGTTATGCCGACATGCAGCAGCGGCTGGACGCCTCCACCGCGCCCAAATCGACCTTCCGTCATACCGCCCGCGAGATGCTGGCGCTGTCGGCCTGGCGCAACAACGACATGACCGCGGCCCGCAAATGGCTCGACGCGATTGCCGAGGATGGCGAAACGCCGCCCGGCTTGCGCTCACGCGCCGAGGCTCTGCAAGCCTTGCTGCCGCCCGTAGCGAAGAGCTGAGCCGAGAGCTGAGACGAGATACCGATATGCGCCGCACGCCACGCTTGATCGCAGCCGCCGTCCTGATCGCCTTCACGGGCGTGTTGGGCGGTTGCTCCAGCTTCGATCCGAGCGACATGCTCGACTTCCTCGATACCAAGAAGAAGCTGCCGGGCGACCGTAAGCCGGTGTTCCCGGAAGGCGTGCCGGGACTCGAGCAGGGCGTTCCCAAGGATATGTACAAGGGCGCGCAGCAACAGCCCGATCCGAACGGACCCGCCGTCGCGGCCTTGCCTGTGGAGCCCCAGCCCGAGCCGAAGCCGGCGAAGGGCGCCAAGGCGAAAAAGACCAGGCAGCCGGCCAGCGCGGCCGTCGCGCCGGCTGAGGCGCCCGCCGGCGAAGTCGATGGCGAGGCCCAGCCCGAGGCCGCACCGCCCGCGGCCACTCCGCCGCCCAGGCAGAAGATCGTGCGCAAGCGCACCACCGCGCCGCCGCCCGATCAGCCTGTCCAGCAGGCGCAGCCGACCCAGACCACCCAGCAGCAAACGCAGGGCGCCTTCCCGGCGCCGATGCCGAGCGGCAGCTTCTCGCGCTGATTTTTCATTTCATTGACAGGCGCGGCTCCGGCAGCGCACGAATGACCCATGTCCTTCAAGATTGCCATTATCGGCCGGCCCAATGTCGGCAAGTCGACGCTGTTCAACCGCCTGGTCGGGCAGAAGCTCGCGCTTGTCGATGACCTGCCCGGCGTCACCCGCGACCGCCGCGAGGGCGAGGCCAGGCTCGGCGATCTCGACTTCACGATCATCGACACTGCCGGCCTCGATGAGGGCGCCAAGGGTTCGCTGACCGCCCGCATGCAGGAGCAGACGGAGGCCGCGATCGCACAGGCCGACGCGCTGTTCTTCGTGATCGATGCCCGCATGGGCCTCACGCCCAACGATCGCGCCTTCGCCGATTTCGCCCGCAAGGCCAACAAGCCGGTGCTGCTCGTCGCCAACAAGAGCGAAGGCAAGCATGGCGATGCCGGCGCGATGGAGGCTTTCGCGCTCGGCCTCGGCGATCCCATCCAGATCTCGGCCGAGCACGGCGAGGGCATGGGTGAGCTCTACGACGCTCTTAGGGTGCTGATGCCGGAGCCGGTGGAGGAGGATGAGTTCGAAGATGACGAGCCGCTGACCGAGGAAGAGGCCGCCACGCGTCCGATCCGGGTCGCGATCGTCGGCCGGCCCAACGCCGGCAAGTCGACGATGATCAATCATCTGCTGGGCGAGGAGCGTCTGCTGACGAGCCCGGAGGCCGGCACCACGCGGGATTCCATCGCGGTCGAGATCAATTGGAAGGGCCGCGAGTTTCGCGTGTTCGACACCGCGGGTCTGCGCCGGCGCTCGCGGATCGAGGAGAAGCTCGAGAAGCTCTCGGTCGCCGACGCACTGCGCGCGGTGCGCTTTGCCGAAGTCGTCGTGATGATGATGGATGCGCAGAACCGCTTCGAGGAGCAGGATCTTCGCATCGCCGACCTGATCGAGCGCGAGGGTCGCGCCGTCGTGCTCGCCGTCAACAAATGGGACCTGATGGAGAGCAAAGGCGGCGGTGCGATCTCGAACCTGCGCCGCGATGCCGATCACTTGCTGCCGCAGATCAAGGGCGTGCCGATCGTCGCCGTCTCCGGCTTGATGGGCGAGGGCATCGATCGATTGATGCAGGCAATCCAGGATGCCTATGCGCTTTGGAACAGGCGTGTGTCGACCGCGGCGCTGAACCGCTGGTTCGAGGAGGCGGTCCAGGCCAATCCGCCGCCGGCCGTGTCCGGCCGCAGGCTGAAGCTGAATTACATCACGCAGACCAAGGCCCGCCCACCGAGCTTCGTGCTGTTCTGCTCGCGTGCGGACGCGGTGCCGCAATCCTATCTGCGCTATCTCACCAATTCGCTGCGTGAGGCCTTCGAGCTGCCCGGCACGCCGGTGCGTATCACCCTGCGCGAGAAGGCGAATCCGTTCGCCCACAAGCGCAAGCGGCCGTCGTGAGCAACGAGGCCGGCGAGGCGGTGGCGCAAGGCGCTGCGCCGGTCCGGCGCGGCGCGGTCGCCTTCATCTTCGTCACCATCCTGCTCGACATGCTCGCGCTCGGCGTGATCATGCCGATCCTGCCAAAACTGATCGAGAGCTTCGTCGACAACGACACGGCGCATGCGGCCCGCATCTTCGGCCTGTTCGGCACCGCCTGGGCGCTGATGCAGTTCGTGTTCTCGCCGGTGCTCGGCGCGCTGTCGGATCGCTTCGGGCGGCGGCCGGTGGTGCTGCTGTCGAATTTCGGGCTCGCGGCCGACTACGTGCTGATGGCGCTGGCGCCGTCGCTGGTCTGGCTGTTCATCGGCCGCGTCATCTCGGGCATTACCTCGGCGAGCATCTCGACTGCCTTTGCCTATATTGCCGACATCACGCCGCCGGAGCGGCGCGCGGCGGTGTTCGGCCGGATTGGGGCTGCGTTCGGCGCCGGCTTCGTGCTGGGCCCGGCGCTGGGCGGCCTGCTCGGCGACATCGATCCGCGCCTGCCATTCTGGGCCTCGGCGGCCTTGAGCTTTGCCAACGCGCTCTATGGGCTCTTCGTCCTGCCGGAATCGCTGGCGCCGGACAAGCGTGCGCCGTTCCGCTGGAGGAGCGCCAATCCGCTCGGTGCGCTCCGCCTGCTGCGTTCCAACGCGGTGCTCGCTGCGTTGTCCGTCGTCAACTTCATCGCGCAGGTCGCGCATGTCGTGCTGCCCTCGACCTTCGTGCTCTACGCCACCTATCGCTACGGCTGGGATTCGAAAACCGTGGGGTTGACGCTGGCGATGGTCGGCATCTGCGCCATGGTGGTGCAGGGGCTCGCGATCGGCCCGATCGTGCGCGTGCTCGGCGAGCGCAACGCCTTGTTGATGGGCCTGTGCTGTGGCGCGATCGGTTTCGTGATCTTCGGCGCGGCGCCGACCGGGCCGCTGTTCTGGATCGGCATTCCCGTGATGTCGCTGTGGGGCATTTCGGGCGCCGCCATGCAATCACTGATGACGCGCCTGGTCGCGCCCGATCAGCAGGGCCAGTTGCAGGGCGCGACCGCCAGCGTGCAGAGCGTGTCGCAGCTCGTCGGCCCGTTCCTGTTCACGCTGACGTTTTCATACTTCATCGGCGCCAGCGCGCCATGGCAGCTGCCCGGCGCGCCGTTCCTGCTCGCGGCGGTGTTGATGGTGGCGTGCGTGGCGATCGCGGTGCGGGCGCTGGGAGCGGCGAGATCAGAACCGTAGGGCGGATTAGCGAAGCGTAATCCGCCACCTTGTCCGACGCGCGAGAAGAGGTGGGTTACGCCCTGCGGACTGCGCTTTGCGCAGCCGCAGAGCTAACCCACCCTACGACTTCTTACTTCTTCACCAGCGGGCACTCGCTGTCCTTGAGCGGCTTGGCCGCGTCTTCCGCGGCGATCGTGGCGATCTGCTTGTAGTAGTCCCACGGTCCCTTCGATTCTTCGGGCTTCTTCACCTCGAACAGATAGGCCGGGATGAGACGGCGCCCGTCAGCGCGCAGCGGGCCGTTGCCGAACAGCGGGTCGTCGGTCGGCAGCTCCTTCATCTTGGCGACGACCTTGGCACCGTCATGCGGGTTGCCGCCGAGCGCGTCCATCGCCTTCAGATAATGCAGCACCATCGCGTAATTGCCGGCTTGGGTCATGGAGGGCATCGCATTCTTGCTGGCCAGCGCCGAGAAGCGCTTCGACCAGGCGCGGGTCTGGTCGTTCATGTCCCAATAGAAGGATTCCGTGAAGGTCAGGCCTTGGGCGGTCTTCAGACCCAGCGAATGCACGTCGTTGATGAACAGCAGCAGCGCCGCGAGCTTCTGCCCGCCCTGCACAATGCCGAACTCGGCGGCCTGCTTGATCGCATTGGTGGTGTCGCCGCCGGCGTTGGCGAGACCGACGATCTTTGATTTCGACGACTGGGCCTGCAGCAGGAAGGAGGAGAAGTCTGCGGTGTTGAGCGGATGCTTGACACCACCGAGCACCTTGCCGCCATTGGCGGTGACGACGGCGCTGGTATCGCGCTCCAACGCATGTCCGAACGCGTAGTCGGCGGTGAGGAAGAACCAGCTGTCGCCGCCGGCCTTGGTCAACGCCTTGCCGGTACCGTTGGCGAGCATGTAGGTGTCGTAGGTATAGGAGACCGTGTTCGGTGTGCAGGCCTTACCCGTGAGGTCCGCGGTGGCGGCGCCCGAATTGAGCAGCACCGCATTCTTCTCCTTGACGAGGTTGCTCACCGCGAGCGCCACGCCGGAGCTCGGCGTGTCCGCGATCGCATCGACCTTGTCGTTGTCGATCCATTGCCGGGCGATGTTAACGCCGATGTCGGGCTTGTTCTGGTGGTCGCCGCTCAGCACGTCGATCTTCCAGCCCTTCTTGAGCAGGCCGGAATCCTCGACCGCCATCTTGATCGCGACCACGGAGTTCGGGCCGCCGATGTCGGCATAGAGGCTGGACATGTCGTTAAGCACGCCGATCTTGACGGTCTTGTCCTGGGCGTAGGCGGATGTGGCAAAACCGAAGGCGGCACAGGCCAGAAGGGCCGCGGAGCGGCGCGCGAACGTCGTCGTCATAAAAGGTTTCCTCCATTGTCAAACATGCGGACAGCTCTCTTGGATGGGAGCCTTGTTCCGGCTGATGGCTCTACCGTGTCCCACGGCCGGCGGCAATGCGCCTAAAGCCGGATGACGCTGAGTCGCAGCGTCATCGCTCCGTTAACTTTTGGGTAAAATGCGTCGAGACGCTATTTCAGCGCGTCCGACGTCAACTTGAATTTCTGGATGCGCTTTCCGGTGTCGACCTCGGCGGTATAGACGTTACCCTTGGTGTCGATCGCCATGGCATGCACCCAGTGGAATTGTCCGGCGTTGCGGCCGCTGTGCCCGAAGCTTCCGACCACGCTGCCGTCCTCGCGCTTGATGACCCTGATCTCGTTGTTTTCGCCGTCCGCGCTGAGCAGCCAGGTCTGCTTCGGATCGGGCCAGATCGCGATGTCCCACACCGCGCCGTTGCCGAGCGTGTTCTTCTCGAAGAAGAACTCCTTCACGAAAGTGCCGTCCTTCTTGAAGACCTGGATGCGGTTGTTGATGCGGTCGCAGACGTAGACGAGACCGTCATTGGCGAGCTTTACGCAATGGACGGGATTGCCGAACTGCTGCGACACCGGCGCTTTGGGATCGTACGCCGCCTGCTTGGTGTCGTCGGGCTTGTTGCCGTAGGCGCCCCAATGCCGCTTGTAGGCGAGAGTGGTCGCGTCGAAGACGATGACGCGGCGATTGCCGTAGCCATCGGCGACGTAGATTTCGTTGGCAGCCTTGTCGATCGCGGTCTCGGCGGGCTTGCCGAGCTGCGTCGTGTCGCTGCTGCCGAGGCTCGGCGCGATCTTGCCGATCTGGGCGACGAACTTGCCGTCGAGCGTGAATTTCAGGATCGCGTTGTCGTTGTCGGCATTGCCGCCGACCCAGACGAAGCCGCGCTCGTCGACCTCGATGCCGTGCTCGCGGCCGACCCATTCATAGCCTTCGCCCGCGCCGCCCCATGATCGCAGCAGATTGCCGTCGCTGTCGAATTCGAGCACCGGCGGTGCCGACACGCAGCATTTGGAACGCGGCGGAGTGAGGCTCGCGCCTTTCTCGTCGTCGGTGAGCGAGCGCGGACGATGGATCACCCAGATGTGGCCCTGCCAGTCGACGGTGATGCCGCCGACCTGGCCGAGGATCCAGTTGTTCGGCAACGGCTTTGGCCAGGAAGCGTCGACCGCGAAGGTCGGGACATCGCCGGCGGTTGCCGCGCCCGGAAGCGCAAACGCGACGGCCGCGATCAGGACAGAGAGGACGCGAGAGACATTTGCGAGCGCACGCTTAAAGCTTGCGCGATTCCGCCATGGCGCCATGGCAACCTCCCTTTTTTGGCCTGCAGCTTGCTGCCGCTTGAGCGCGGGCAGTCAATCGCGGGGAGGCCGTCAAGTCAATCAGGCCGGCGAGCGGAAACTCATCAGGCTGCGGGTCTTGTAATCGTAGAACTTGCCGGTCTCGGTCCAATCCGGCGCGCACATCGGCACGATGAATTCGGCGACCTGCTCGGCTGTATCGAGCGTCGCCGGATCCTCGCCCGGCATCAGCGTCGCGCGCATGCGGGTGCGGACCGGGCCCGGATTGAACAAATTGACGCGCAGCTTCGTATTCGCAGTCTCCTGCGCCCAGGCGCGCGCCAGCGTTTCCAGCGCCGCCTTGGAGGCGGCGTAGGGGCTGACATAGGCGGTCGCCTTGTTGGCAGCGCCGGACGTGACGAACACCGCGCGACCGGCGTCGGACTGCTTGAGCAGCGGCTCCATGCAGCGGATCAGCTGGAAGTTCGCGGCGACGTTGACCGCCATCACGTCGGTGAAGGCCTTCAGCTCGATATGGCCGATCGGCGAGGAGGGGCCGAGCACGCCCGCATTGCCGACGAGGATGTCGAGCTTGCCGTAGCGTTCGTGCAGGCCGGCGCCCAGCCGCGCGATGCCGCCGGAATCAGTCAGGTTGAGCGGCACCAGCGTTGCGCTGCCGCCGTCCTTGCGGATCTCGTCGTCGAGCTCTTCCAGCCCGCCCTGCGTGCGCGCCACGGCGACGATATGCGCGCCGGCCCTGGCCAGCGCTTTTGCCGTGGCAAAACCGATGCCGCGCGAGGCGCCGGTGACGAGAGCGATGCGGTTGGCGAGGGGATTTGTCATGGCCGGGTTTTACAGGCGTAGATGGCCGGGACAAGCCCCCAATACGCCGTCATTCCGAGGCGATGCGAAGCATCGAACCCGGAATCCAGAGGTTGCAAGAAAATCCTGCGGACCACCCCGGGATGACGGCTGCGCCGTCAGCTCGCCTCCGCCAGCAGCGACAATTGCCGCGGCTGCTGCTCGGTCTGGGTCTGGTCGGTGAGGTGGGTCGGATAGGCCCCGGTGAAGCAATGATCCGAGAACTTCGGATTGGCGGGGTCGCGGCCCGGCTCGCCCATGGCGCGGTACATGCCGTCGATCGACAGGAAGGCAAGCGAGTCGGCGCCGATGATCTCGCGCATCTCCTCGAGCGAATGCGTCGCCGCAAGAAGACCGCCGCGGTCCGGCAGGTCGATGCCGTAATAGTCGGGATAGAGGATCGGCGGCGAGGCGAGGCGGAAGTGCACTTCCTTGGCGCCGGCATCGCGCATCATGCGCACGATCTTCTTTGAGGTGGTGCCGCGGACCAGCGAGTCGTCGATCAGGATGATGCGCTTGCCTTCGATCGCGGCGCGGTTGGCCGAATGCTTCATGCGCACGCCGGATTCGCGGATCGCCTGCGTCGGCTGGATGAAGGTGCGGCCCACATAGTGGTTGCGGATGATGCCGAGCTCGAACGGGATGCCGGAATGCTGGCTGTAGCCGACTGCGGCAGGCACGCCGGAATCCGGCACCGGCACCACGACGTCGACCGGCACGTGGCTCTCGCGCGCAAGCTGCGCACCGAAGGCCTTGCGGACCTCGTAGACCGAGCGGCCGTGGACGATGGAATCCGGACGGGAGAAGTAGATGTACTCGAAGATGCAGGGCCGCGGCGCGATCGGCGGGAACGGCTTGTGAATGTCCTGACCGTTCTCGTCGAACACGATCACCTCGCCGGGCTCGATGTCGCGGACGAAGCGTGCGCCGATGATGTCGAGGGCGCAGGTCTCGGAGGTCAGGATCGGGCAACCATCGAGTTCGCCGAGCACCAGCGGACGGATGCCGCGCGGATCGCGCGCGCCGACCAGCTTCTTGTTGGTCAGCGACACCAGCGCATAGGCGCCCTCGATCTCGCGCAGCGCGTCGATATAGCGCTCGATGAAGCGACTGCGCCTGGAGCGCGCGACCAGGTGCAGGATCACCTCGGTGTCGGTGGTCGACTGCATCATCGCGCCGTTCTTCACGAGCTCGCGGCGCAGCGTCAGGCCGTTGGTGAGGTTGCCGTTGTGGGCGACAGCAAGGCCGCCGGCATTCAGTTCGGCGAACAGCGGCTGCACGTTGCGCAGGATGGTCGCGCCCGTGGTGGAATAGCGGACATGGCCGACTGCCATTGTGCCGGGCAGGCGGTCGATCACCTCGCGGCGGGAGAAGGTGTCGCCGACGAGACCGAGGCGGCGTTCGGAATGAAAGCGGCCGCCGTCATAGGAGACGATGCCGGCGGCTTCCTGGCCGCGATGCTGAAGGGCGTGGAGGCCGAGCGCCGTGATGGCGGCGGCATCGGGGTGGCCGTAGATGCCGAAGACGCCGCATTCCTCGCGCAGCGTATCCCCCTCCAGATCGTCTTGAAGTTCCAGCGCGGCCGGGCCGAGATCAAGTAGGGCGTCCTGGTCAGGATTTCGCATCTCGTCCGAGCCTCTCGTTAGGGCTTATCAACGCGCCGCGGGTTTCTCGATCAGCTTTTTAAGGCTGTCACGAGCCGGTTTGCTGTATCCGTCGCCACTGCCCGAAGGCTGCTGCTCGGAATCAGTTTGCTCTTCATCTGGTTTGTTTTTCTTGAATCTCTTCAAGATGGTGTTCTCGGGGTCGTCAGGCAAGAGGGCCATCAGCCAATCGCCGGTTCCCTGCAGCACCACGCGGGATTTGGCCCCCGTGACCCAATCCGGGCGCTGCTTGTCCGGCACCAGCCAGGTGAAGAACAGGAACGCGACCACGACGATCAAAAGCCCGCGCGCCAGCCCGAACAGAAAGCCCAGGGTGCGGTCCAGCGCGCCGATGCGCGAATCCAGGATCATGTCGGAGATCCGGACCGTGATCACGGAGACCACGACCAAAGTGCCCACGAACACGCCGGCGACCACGACCACGCTCGCGACGGTATCGTTGTTGAAGTAGGTCTTTGCGGTCGGCAGCAGCTTCGAGAATGAATAAAGGGTGACGATTGCCGCCGTGCCCCAGGCCGCGATCGACAGGATTTCGCGCATGAAGCCGCGAACCATGGCGAGCAGGCCCGAAATCAGCATCACACCGAGCAGGATCAGGTCGAGGATAGTTACTGGCATCGGCTGGTCTGGTCCGCTCGTACTTCAAGGTGCTCAGCGAATCGGTGTTTGGCCGCCCGCCCTAAGTGAGGGCCAGACGACGTTCCCGGCAAGGCCGCAACCACGCAATCCCATGCTGCTTTTGTGACGGCTGTATAGCGGCGAGGGCGGGGGACGTCACCACCGGCTAACCCTCTCCACGGCGGAATCTTGCCGGTGTGGCATTTTTCTCCGCCGGCGCACTCGAGTCGCCCCGCCGGGAGCCGCGTGCGGCGATCTCGGCGACCAATGTCGTCAGGCTGTTGATCGCGTTGAGCGAGAGGCCGGCATCACCGCCGGCTTCGCCCCGGGCCGATTCGGGCAGCACGGCACGCTGAAAGCCGAGTTTTGCCGCTTCTTTCAGCCGGGCCGGGGTCTGCGCCACCGGGCGCACCACGCCGGACAGCGAGATCTCGCCGAAATAGACCGCATCGGTGGGTAACTGCGCATTAACCAGCGAGGACACCAGCGCCGCGGCGGCGGCCAGATCGGCCGCGGGCTCGTGGATGCGCAGGCCGCCCGCGACGTTCAGATAGACGTCGTGGCCGGACAGCTTGACCCCGCAATGGGCTTCCAGCACCGCCAGCACCATCGACAGCCGGCTCGGATCCCAGCCGACCACGGCCCGGCGCGGGGTGCCGAGCGAAGTGGGCGCCACCAGCGCCTGCAATTCGACCAGAACGGGCCTTGTGCCCTCGATGCCCGCGAAGACTGCGGTGCCGGGCGTGCCGAGATCGCGCTCCGACAAGAACAGCTCGGAGGGATTGGTGACTTCACGCAGGCCAAGCCCGGTCATCTCAAACACGCCGATCTCGTCGGTCGGCCCGAAACGGTTCTTCACGGCGCGCAGGATGCGAAATTGCTGCGAGCCTTCGCCCTCGAACGACAATACCGCATCGACCATGTGCTCGACCACGCGGGGGCCGGCGATCTGGCCGTCCTTGGTGACATGGCCGACCAGGATGATGGCCGCGCCGGTCCTCTTGGCAAAACGAATCAGGGCCTGCGCCGAGGCGCGCACCTGCGTCACCGTGCCGGGCGCCGATTCCACCGTGTCGGTCCACATCGTCTGGATCGAATCGATCACGATCAGCCGGGGCACCGCGCCCTCAGACAGCGTCGAGACGATGTCCTCAACAGACGTTTCGGCGGCGAGCTGCACCGGCGCATCCGACAGCCCGAGCCGTTCGGCGCGCAGCCGAACCTGCGCGACCGCCTCTTCGCCGGAGATATAGACGACGCGGTGCCCGGCGCGCGCGAGCAGGCTTGTGGCCTGCGTCAGCAGCGTCGACTTGCCGATGCCGGGATCGCCGCCGACCAGAAGCACCGAGCCGCGGACGAAGCCGCCGCCGGTGACGCGATCGAGCTCCGTCATGCCCGAGGACAGACGCGGGGCGTCCTGGGTTTTTCCGGACAGGCTCTCCAGCGCGAAGGTCCGCCCCTTTCGCTTGGAGCGGATCGACACCGGCACGCTGCCGGTCGTGTCCTCCTCCGCGAGCGTATTCCACTCGCCGCAGGACTCGCACTTGCCCTGCCAGCGGTTATAGGCCGCGCCGCAGTTCTGGCAGACGAAGGAAAGTGTGTTCTTGGCCATGGGGACAGCGAGTTCGGGACAGCGAGTCGGGAGTTTCAGGTTTGCTGATAGCACGGAATGACGGGTCGAGAGAGTGAGCCCGGGCGCACCCCGAAGCCCGGCTACGCCTGCGCGGCGTTCCAGAGCATGGAGAGGCCGGCCACGATCATGATCGCGTCCATCACCACGCGGAACATCTCCGGCTTCAGGCGCAGCACGAAGCGTTTTGCGATGAAGGCGCCCGCCATCAACGACGATCCTGCGACCAGGCCTTTGACGAACACGTCGCCGGTCAGCGCCCCGAACCGTTCGAAGGTCACTGATTTCGCGGCATAGAGCCCGAGCGAAGAAGCCGCTTCGGTCGCGAGGAAGGCGCCCCGGGACAAGCCGTAGAACAGGAATAGCGGGACGCTGAGCGGGCCGGTGGAGACGACGATGCCGGTGAGGTAACCGATGACGGCCCCCCCGATCGCCAGATGCCAGAGATTGGCCTTGAGATCGTGCCGCGCCAGCCAGTGGCGCACCGGCACCATCGCGATCAGGAAGACGCCGATGGCAAGATCGACGGCGTGCGAGGGCAGGGCCAGCAGCGTCCGCGCGCCGAGCACGGCGGCCGGAATGCCTGTCACCGAATAGGCCGCGCAGGCCCGCCAGTCGACCTCGCGCCACCAAGCCAGGATTCGTGAGAAGTTGGCCATGACAGCGGCCACCGCCATGATCGGCACCGCCTCTTTGGGCCCGTAAGCATAGACCAGCACCGGCATCAGCATGATCGACGAGCCCGTGCCGACGATGCCGGAAATGGTGCCTGCGACGAGGCCGACGATGAGGACGAAGAGGAAAGCCAAAACGGTCTCCACGAATCGGGAGAGTTTAGCCGCGGCCAGCGGCGCGGGCGATCCGCGAGGCGAGGGAACCCTATCCTGCGAACGAGAGCCGGCGTTAACCATCGCTGAGGTTCCAGCCTGAGCGAAATCGCTTCGAAGTTTCTTAAATTTTACTGGGTACCTCTCGTGGGCATGGTGACCTGGGGGAAAGAGTATGGGTAAGCGGGCCAAACGCGGAAAGGCGGAGACGTTCGCAATCCCGATGGCCGCAAGAGTTGCAATTGGCGCCGTGGCCGTCGCCGCCTTGGGGTACGGTTTGCTGTCCGGGCCGGCGAACGTGCAACCGACACGAAAGTCGTCCGCGCACGAAGCCCAAGCGTCGTCAACTCCGGTTTACGTCTCAACGCCAGTTCATGCATCACCGTCAGCCCCGGCTCCGGCTCCGCTTCCGGCCCCGGCGCCTCTGGTCGAACCGCCCAAAGCGGCCGACGTTCCCGGAGCATTCGTTCGGCAGGTGGTTGACTACGCCAGCCGCCAGACTCCGGGCACCGTGATCATCGATACCAAGAACACATTCCTCTATCTCGTTCTGAACGACGCGCAAGCACTGCGCTACGGCATCGGTGTTGGCCGCGAAGGTTTCACATGGTCCGGTGAGCAGACGGTGGCTCGCAAGGCAGAATGGCCGGACTGGCATCCGCCTGCGGAGATGGTCTCGCGTCAGCCCTATCTGCCGCGGTTCATGGCAGGCGGTCCCGGCAACCCGCTTGGCGCTCGGGCGATGTATCTGGGCGAAACGGAATATAGAATTCACGGCACCAACAAGCCCGATACGATCGGGAAGCGGGTCTCGTCCGGCTGTATCCGGCTGACCAATGAGGACGTCGTTGATCTCTATGATCGCGTGAAAGTCGGCGCGAAGGTGATCGTGCTTCCGACGACCGTTGCCCGCCGACCACCCCAGGGAGCGCCGGCCGACGCCGCTTTCCGATTACCGGACCCGGCATCGCCGTCGAACCGGTTCCCGGCAACTCACGCGCAGATGCCGTCATCTGGGCCGAAGATCGCCGAGGCCCGGTAACGCGTCCTCCGTCGCCATCCTGCAACTGAGGACAAGGCGCCAATGCAAGGCGCCACGAGGTCAGCTCCTGGCCCATCGCACCGTTTGCGTGTCGGGCGAAGTGTCTCGACCGGTGAAAACCTGCGTTTCGGAGTATGCGTAACCCATTGATTCGCCAGCGGTCGGCTACTGTGCATGGGGTTGTTTTTCATGTTTTTGTTGAGTTGGCGCGGCAAGTCGGTGCTCGCAGCACATGGGGCAAGGCCGGCTGCGCGCTGCTGACAGCATGTTGGCAGCAGGGGCGGGCTACGACCATCTCCTGACAAAACGGAGAGCGGGTCATGCCGATCGAGGCAAGCTGTCATTGCGGTGAGACGGTGTTCGAAGTGACGGAGGCGCCCTCGAGCGTGACCCGTTGCACCTGCTCGCTCTGCGCCAAGCGCGGCGCGTTGTGGGCCTATTACACGCCGGCGCAGTTTCGGCTGCTGTCGCCCGCGGAGAACGTCGCGACCTATCTCTGGGGTAGCCGCACGGTCAAACACCATTTCTGCGCAAGCTGCGGCTGCGGCACCTATTCGGAGTCGCCGGACTGGTCGACCGGCAAGCCCGATTTCGACAATCCCAGGGTCGGCGTCAACGCGCGCCTGTTCGACGAATTCGATCTGGAGGCCGTGCCGGTGACCATGATCGACGGCAAGAATTTGTGGTGAGCATGGGCTTCTCACGCATGTCTGCTGCTCGCCCGTGCTCTTGAGGCCTTCTTGAAAAGCTGATCTGTTTCCGGCCCGATAGAACAGGGAGGAAGCCGATGATGCGTCTTTTCGCGCGAGTGATGCTCGCGATGTGTCTGGCCGTTGTAGCCGGCTTCAATGCGCAGGCGCAGACCAAGCCCAAGGTCGCCACATCAGGACCGGATTTCCCCAAAGCCACGCTGTTCGTCGGCAATAGCTTTTTCTACTACAACAACGGCATGCCCGGGCATCTCTCCTTCATGGAGCGGGCTGCGTATCCCGAAAACAAGGCGGCCTATCGCAATACCATGGCGACGATCGGCGGCTCAGGCCTCGATTGGCACGACATGGAGAACCTGCTGCGGGCGGGCGGCCTCGGCGCCTATTCGTTCGACGAGCAGAACAACGTCGTCTTCAACAAGCCGGGCAGGCAGTACGACGCCGTCGTCATGATGGATTGCAGCCAGTGCCCGATCCATCCGCAATTGAAGGACGCGTTCGCGACCTTCGTGAAGAAGGACAGCGAGATCGTCCGCGCCCATGGCATGCGGCCGGTCCTGTTCATGTCCTGGGCGTACGCCGACAAGCCTGAGATGACGGAAGCGTTGGCCGAGGCCTACACGATCGCCGGCAATGCCAATGATGCGCTGGTGATCCCCGCAGGCCTGGCCTTCGCACGCGTGCGCAAGCTGCAGCCCGAGCTCAATCTGTATGCGCCGGACAAGCGGCACCCGAGCCCCGCAGGCACGTATCTGTCGACCTGCGTGACGTTCGCTGCCCTGACGGGCCGCTCACCGGTCGGCAATTCCTACACGATGGGACTTGATGCGCCGACGGTGGAGCTGCTGCAGAAAGCAGCGTGGGACACGGTGCAAGAGTATTACGGGCGTTGACCTAGCGCAGCACGACCCATGCCGGTGCGTGATCGCTCGCGCCTTCCTCGCCGCGAACCTTCTTGTCCACACCGGCTTTTGCCAGGCGTGAGGCGAGGGCAGGGCTGAGCAGGAGATGATCGAGCCGCAGGCCCGCATCGCGCGGCCAGCGGTTTCGCTTGTAATCCCAGAAGGTGTGGATGCGCTTTTCCGGGTGCAGTTCGCGGATCGCATCGCACCAGCCTTGTGCCACCAGCGAGGCAAAAGCCGCACGGCTCTTCGGCTGGATCAAGGCATCCTTGTCCCACGAGCGCGTCGGATAGATGTCGATCTCATCAGGCGCAACGTTGTAGTCGCCGGCGAGCACCACGGGCAGGTCCTGCTTGATCAACGTCCTGGCATGGCGCTTGAGGCGCGCGAACCAGTCGAGCTTGTAGTCGAATTTCGGTCCCGGCTGCGGATTGCCGTTCGGCAGGTAGATGCTGGTGACGATGACACCGCGTACTGCGGCCTCGATGTAGCGGGCTTCGTGATCGCCGGGCTTTCCGGGCAAGCGATCGCGGGTGAGAATGGGCTCGGCATTGCGGGCCAGGATGGCGACTCCGTTCCAGGTCTTCTGTCCACACCACACTGCGCCGTAACCGGCCTTTTCGATCGCGGCCGCCGGAAATTCGCCATCACTTGCCTTCAACTCCTGAAGTGCGACGACATCTGGCTTCGCCGTTCGCATCCATGCCAACAGATTGGGCAGGCGGCGATTGATGTTGTTGATGTTGAACGTCGCGATCTTCATGTAGAGCTACCGGCTCCTGCCTTCCGTTACCGGAGAAACAATGTCCAAGTTGAGCTTTGCCGTTATCGCCGTCGCCGTTGCGTTCTCCGGGGGCGCCTCGGCACAATCATCCGATCCGCGCGGCGCGTGCAAGGCGGACTATGACAAATTCTGCGCCGGCCTTGCGCCGGGCGGTGGCATCGTCGCTTGCCTCAACAGCAAGCGCGATCAGCTCAGCGCGACCTGCAAGACGGCGCTGGACAGCAGGAAAAAGAAGTAAGCGGCGAGCTGCTCAGCCCGGCAGCGGCGGCGGGCTTGCGGGCTGTTCGATCGGCGGCGGCGCGGGCGTCTGCTGCTCGACCGCCTGCGCGGGAGCCGGCTTGGCCAGCGGCTCCACAACATTCCCCCCCTTGTAGATGCGGGCGTAGCGGCGGCCGAGGCTGGTCAGCACCTCGTAGCCGATCGTTCCGAAATGATGCGCGAGCTCGTCGACGGTGATGCCCTCGCCAAGCAGCGTCACCATGTGGCCGCGCCGCGCCGCGTTGGGCGGCAGATCGGTGATGTCGATCGCGATCAGATCCATCGAGACGCGGCCGGCGACCGGACAGCGCTTGCCGGCGACGATGACCTCGGCGCCGCGGGTGCCGTCACTGGAGCTTGCGGCGCGAAAATAGCCGTCGGCATAACCGACCGCGATGATCGCGAGTTTCGTCGGCCGCCGTGCGGTCCAGGTGCCGCCATAGCCGACGCTCTCGCCGCGCTCGACGTTGCGGATCTGCACGATGCGGGCCTTGAGATCGGCCACCGGCTGCATCGGATTGTCGGCCTCCGGCGTTGGGTTCACGCCGTAGAGCGCGGCGCCCGGCCGCACCATGTCGAACTGGAAGGGCGCGCCGAGGAAGACGCCGGACGAATTGGCGAGTGCCGCCGGCACGCCGGAGAATTCGCTGGCGATGCCTCGGAAGGCCGCGAGTTGCTTGGCGTTCACCGGGTTGTTGAGCTGCTCGGCCGAAACCAGATGGCTCATCACCAGCGTGATGCCGTGATCGCCGGCGTTGATGCGGGGGATGATGGCCTGCGCTTCCGCAAGCGTCAGGCCGAGCCGGTTCATACCGGTGTCGATGTGGATGGCGGCGCCACCGGTCCAGCCGGTGCGGCGGCAGAACACGTCCCATTCGGCGAGTTCGTTGAGATCGCCGATCACGGGGCGGCAGTTGATCTGGGCGTAGTGCTCGCCGGTGTTCTGGAAATAGCCGCCGAGCACGTAGATCGCAGGCTCCGGCACCGCCGCGCGCACCTTGCGCGCTTCCTCGATGGTGGCGACGAAGAAGGTCTTGCAGCCGGCCTTGTTCAGGGCACGCGCGACCTGCTCGGCGCCGCAGCCATAGGCATCTGCCTTGATCACCGCCGAGCATTCGGCCGGCACCGCCGTCTTCTCGAGCTTGCGCCAATTGGCGATGATGGCGTCGAGATCGACGGTGAGCACGCCGCCGAAGGTCGCGAGCGCGGCTGCCTGATTGGCCTCCGCGGAGAGGAGGCCGGATTGCGGAATGATTTTCGGGTCGGACGCCATTGTCATGGCGCCGTTTTACGCAAGAGGCCGGTCGGGTTCAACCCACAGAACTCAGTAGTCGTTGCCGCTGCGGTCCGGCACCTGGCTGTCCGGCGCGAGGTCGCCGAACCGTGTGATCGACGCTTCGAAGGCCACATCGACGGTGCCGGTCGGGCCGTGGCGCTGCTTGCCAATGATGACTTCGGCCTTGCCATGCGCAAGATCCATGTCCAGACGCCATTTTTCGTGCTCGGGCGTGCCCGGGCGCGGCTCCTTGTTTCCGAGGTAATATTCCTCGCGATAGACGAACAGCACGACGTCGGCGTCCTGTTCGATCGAGCCCGATTCGCGCAAGTCCGAGAGCTGCGGCCGCTTGTCGTCGCGCGACTCGACCTGGCGCGAGAGCTGCGAGAGCGCAATCACGGGCACGCTGAGCTCCTTGGCGAGCGCTTTCAGACTGGTCGTGATCTCGGTGATTTCCTGCACGCGGTTTTCGCTGCGCTTGCCCGAACCCGACAAGAGCTGGATGTAGTCGATGACGATGAGGTCGAGGCCCTTCTGCCGCTTCAGCCGGCGCGCGCGCGCCATGAGCTGCGCAATCGAGAGACCGCCGGTCTCGTCGACATAGAAGGGCAGCGACTGGAGCTCGATCGAGACCTCGCGGATCTTCTCGAAATCGGCCTCCGAGATGCCGCCGCGGCGGATCGACGAGGAGGGAATGCCGGTGCGCTCGGCGACGATACGCGTGGCGAGCTGGTCGGCCGACATTTCGCAGGAGAAGAAGCCGATGACGCCGCCATGGGCGGCCTTCATGGTGCCGTCGGCCTGGAGTTCTCCGACATAGGCCCGGGCCACGTTGTAGGCGATGTTGGTTGCAAGCGACGTCTTGCCCATGCCGGGACGGCCGGCGACGATGATGAGGTCGGAGTGCTGCAACCCGCCCATCTTGGTGTCGAGGTCGCGCAGGCCCGTCGAGATGCCCGACAGCTTTCCGTCGCGCTGGAACGCTTTCGCGGCCAGATCGACCGCAAGCGTCAGCGCCTGCGAAAATTTCTGGAAGCCGCCGTCATAGCGGCCGGATTCGGCGAGTTCGTAGAGGCGGCGCTCGGCATCCTCGATCTGCGCCCGCGGCGCGAAGTCGACTGGGGCGTCATAGGCGACATTGACCATGTCCTCGCCGATGCCGATCAGGTCGCGTCGCAATGCTAGATCGTAAATGGTGCGCCCATAATCCTGCGCATTGATGATGGTGGTCGCTTCGGCGGCGAGGCGTGCCAGATACTGCCCGATGGTCATGCCGCCGATATCGGTGTCGGCGGGCAGGAAGGTCTTCAGCGTGACGGGCGTCGCGATCTTGCCCATCCGGATCAGGCTGCTGGCGGTCTCGAAGATGGTCTGGTGCAGCGGCTCGAAATAATGCTTCGGCTCCAGGAAGTCGGAGACGCGGTAAAACGCGTCGTTGTTGACCAGGATTGCGCCCAGAAGGCTCTGTTCCGCTTCAATATTATGCGGCGCGCTTCGATAGGCGGGAGTTCCGGCTTCGGGCGCGAGTTTGAGAACGTTCGAATCAGTTAGGGCCATGGTCGAGCGATAGCAATTTTCTGGGGCGGATGCGGGGCCGGGATAAAGCGCCGCCTCAGCCCAAAGCGGAAGCAAAAGCTCGCCGCTATCAACCGATCATTAAAATGGTGGATGATTGGCCGCCGCAGCATGCGCCGCGCTTGACGGACTTTCGTGGAACCAGGTCGCAGCTTGGAAGCGGCGGCTGCCGCGCCGCGGAAAACGTCGGATGAAGTGAACCTGATGGGTTGGCGGGCTGACATATCGAGACGCGCGCGAAATGACGCACGCTGGGCGCTTTCGGCTCGGTTCAGACCAGCAGGAGGTAGACCAGCGCAACCAGGGCCGCCCCGACGCCCGTAGCGATCAGGGCGTAATCGGTGCGGAGGTCGTCCTGCACGTCGAATGAGGTTTTGGTCTCGTTGCTCATGGCGACGGTCTAAGCCAGGGCCGACGAGACTTATGTGAAGCAGATCACATCTCCCCGGATTCTTTCGGGAGTACAGCCGGGAACAGGCAAGCGGGCGGGGGGTTGTCTCCCGATCTGCCACCAGGGAATGAGGCAAGCGATGCGGCCAGAACGGCAGCCCCGGAATTGGCGAAGCGAAGCAGGCAGCCAACTTTGGCTGTCGGGGTTGATCGCGGCCATGGAGCACGCTGAGCGGCCGGAAGTGCGTCGGGAGCCGGTCGCCCCCGAAATCCTGAAGGCACTGCGGATGCAATTGGCCTTAACGGCGTCTTTCCGGTCCGCTCCGATTTCGACCCTGCGCCACTAGGATTTATTCACCAGCCAGCTTCAGCCTCGGCTTGGCGCCGGCTTCGATGGCCCGCAGCCGGGCTTCTTCACGCGCGATGTAATTGCGTGTCATCGGCACGACGCCCTGACGCCGCGTGAGTTGAATCTGGAAGTTCATCATATCCTGCTTGCGGAACGTCATCTCGCTGGCAGCGAGATAAAATTCCCACATCAGCGCGAAGCGCTCGTCATACAGCTGCACGGCTTCTTCGCGCCGCGCGATGAAGCGCTCGCGCCATGCCTTCAGCGTTTCGGCGTAATGCAGGCGAAGAATCTCGATGTCGCAGACCAGCAGGCCCGCCCGCTCGATGGCTGGCAGCACCTCGGAGAGAGCAGGGATGTAGCCGCCGGGAAAGATGTATTTGGCGATCCACGGATTGGTGGAGTCCGGGCCCTGCGAGCGGCCGATCGAGTGCAGCAGCATGACGCCATCCTTGTCCAACAGCTCGGCGCAGCGCTGGAAGTAGATTTCGTAGAAGCGAGCGCCAACATGCTCCAACATGCCGACCGAGACGATGCGATCGAACGGGCCGGCGATGTCGCGATAGTCCTGAAGCAGGAATTTGGCCGATCTGGTCAGGCCCTTTTCGGCTGCGCGCGCATTGGCGATCTGCAACTGCTCGGTCGACAACGTGATGCCGGTGACGTCAGCACCTGCGATCTCGGCGAGATAGAGCCCAAGTCCGCCCCAGCCCGAGCCGATGTCGAGGACGCGCTGGCCGCCTTTGACGAGCAGCTTTGCGGCGACGTGCCGTTTCTTAGCGAGCTGCGCATCGTCGAGCGTGCTCTCCGGCGTCTCGAAATAGGCGCAGCTATATTGCTTGTCGGCGTCGAGGAAGAGCGAATAGAGCCTTGCATCGAGATCGTAGTGATGTGCGACGTTGCTGCGGGAGCGCGGGCGCGGATTGAACTGCTTCAGGTGCCGCACCAGATAGCGCAGGTGCCACCAGGGTTTTGCCCAGTGCGGCAATAGGTCGGGTTGATCGAGCAGGATCGCGAGGGCATCAGCTATGGTGCCGCGCTCGACCACGAACTCGCCGTCCATGTAGGCCTCGCCAAGCCCGAGTTCGGGATTGACGAGGATCTTCCGCTCTGCGTCCGCGGTGACGAAGCGGACTGCAACCGGTTCGCCCGAGCCGTCGCCGACGGTGAACTTCGAGCCGTTCGCCGTGGTCACCGTCATCGACCCGCGGCGGATGAACTGAGACAGGAATTGACGCAACAATCGGTCCATCGGCACCCATCCTCTCGAGCGAACCCGAAGAGATGCGACTAACCCGGCCTTCACACCCTACGCCCGGCCATCTCAGCGGTTCCTATGCGTTTGCATCCAAATCTAGGGAGGTGTCCGGGGCTCGCTATTGCGCTGTGCTCAAAGCGGATATTCCAAAACCGCTTAATCACATCCTTGCGCGCGGAGCCTGCTTCCATTCGCGGCTCAATCGGATAAAAGGTGACCCGCCGTGGCGCCGCCTGCCGGCTGCACCTCTCGGAATTCAATGGAGATGATGGGAATGTCGAGCCGAGCGCTCAGCCTCGCGATGATCTTGCTTCTGATCGGCTTCGGCGCGACCGATACCGTTCTCGCGCAGGCGACGAACCTCGAGGCCGGCAAGGCCCCATCCCAGCTCTTCGCGCAGACCTGCAATGCATGTCACAAGAGCCCGCGCGGCCTGTTGAAGACGGTGGCGCCGGGCTCGCTGCCAGGCTTCCTGCGTCAGCATTACACGACCAGCTCCGACATGGCCGGCGTGCTCGCCTCCTACCTTGTCTCCAATGGAGCCACCGACACCCGCTACCAGGCCAAAGACGGCAAGGACAAGAAAGCTGGGGCCAGGGACAAGGACAAGGAAGCCAATACCAATCCCGCGCAGTCCCCTGAACATCAGGGCCGCCGGCAACGTTCTCAGGAATCCGCCAAGCCGGAAGGCGAGGCTGCCGCTCCCGCCGCCGAGGGCGCGCGTCAGAAGCGCGCCGCGCGGCCGATCGAAGAAGGAACGAAGGAAGGCGCGAAGCCCGAGGGCCAGGCTGCACCCGAAGGGCGCAAGGCCAAGCGTCTCGGCAAGCGCGGCAAGCCGGGAAGTGATGAGGCACCGAAGGTCGATGCCGCGACGCCGGCGGCAGACGACAAGAAGAGCGAGCCGAAGGTCGAGCCCAAGCCCGAGACTGCAAAGGGGGACACCGGCGAGGCCAAATCCGAAGGCAGCAAATCTGAGGGCAGCAAGCCGTCCGAGAAGCCCGCCGAGGCCAAGCCGGAAAGCGCCAAGGTTGAGCCGCGCGGCAGCGAGGCTCCGGCGTTGCGGCCTGATCCGGTGCCGCAGGTGACGCCGGCGGCACCGTCCGCCGCGAAGCCCGCCGAGCCAGTTGCGCCCAAGGCGGCGGAAGAGGCTGCTCCCAAGCCCGCCGCGAGGTCCGAACCGCCAGCGAAGTCGCAGGAGCCGGCGCCGCCCGCAACCGCTGCGGCCCCACCGGCGCCGGCCGAATCGTCCGGTCCGCCAACGCCGCCGATTTCGCGATAAACGACCATATTTTACAGGCATGCGAAGGCCGCGTTATGGCGCGGCCTTCATCATCTTGACCGCCGTTAGAGTGTTACTCTAGAGTGTCTCTCCAGGAGCGTTCATGGCGGCTGGTGTGCGCGAGGATTTGTTGGCGGCGGGGCTTTTCGTCTTCGACCGCGTCGGCTTCGAAGCTGCCACGGTGGCTGCGATCCGCGCCCGGGCGCGCGCTTCCAACGGCAGCTTCTTCCACGTCTTCGGCTCGAAGAAGGAGCTGGCGGGTGCGCTGTTCCTGGAGGTGCTGCGGCACTATCACGCCGCGATGCTGATAGCACTCGATCCTCTCCCCGATGCCGAGCAGGGCATCGATCGTTTGATCCGGGCGCATCTGGACTGGGTCGTCACCAGCCGGCGCGAGGCGCGCTATCTCTTCGAGATCTCACGCGGCGAATGGGGCGAGAACGTTCGCGATGCCCAGCGCGCGCAGAATGCGCGCCTTGCCGAAGGCATCGAGCGCTGGCGCGCGCCGCTGGTCACGCGCGGAGAGCTCTTGCCGATGACGCCGGTCATGTTCGTCAGCCAGCTCATCGGTCCGGCGCAGATTTTTTGCCGCGCTTTCCTGTCGGGACGCGACCGCGCCGATCCGCGCGCCGAGACCGACACGTTGATCGCCTGCGCCAGCCGCGCGCTACGGCCGCTCGATCGAATCAACAAGCAATAAGGAGAGGCGTCATGCGACCCGAAGCAGATCCCGAATTCGGACCGATCGCCGAGCGCATCCACGCCAATGTCGGTCGGCAGGGCTTTATGAATCTGGTCGGCGCCGAGCTGTCCGAATTGTCGCGCGGCACCTGCACGATCGCGGTGCAACGCCGGCCGGAGCTGTTGCAACAGCACGGCTTCTTCCATGGCGGCGTCACCGCGTTCCTGATCGACAACGCCACGACGATCGCAGCCGCGACTTCGCGCGGCCAGCCGGCGCTGACGGCGGAATACAAGCTCAATCTGTTGTCGCCCGCGGCCGGCGAGAAGCTGATCTGCCGGGCGAGGGTGATCAAGCCGGGGCGTCAGGTCTCCGTGGTCGCAGCCGACGTTTTCTGCGTCAGCGACGGCGTCGAGAAGCATACGGCAACGGCGCTCGCTTCGATCGCGATGCTGAGCGAGGACGTTGCCGCCAAAACGAAAAGCCCGGCCGCCTGAGGCGGCCGGGCTTCGCAAGCCTTGCGCGAACGCGAGGCTTACTTCTCGGTCTCTTCCGCAGCCGGCGCCGGTTCGGCGTCGTCCTGCTGGGCTTCCGGGTCGAAGAACTCGCCGGCGGCTGCGATCGCTTCGGCCGCAGCATCCCGGTCTTCGTCGCGGGTCGAGATATCCTCGCCGCGGTTGATGCGCTCTGCCTCGTCCTGGCTGCGCGCCACGGTGACACTGATCTCGACCTCGACCTCGGGGTGGATGGCGACCGTGATGGTGTGCTTGCCGATGGTCTTGATCGGCGCGTCGAGCTGAACCTGCGGGCGGGACAGCGAAACACCGTCGGCTTCGAACGCCACGACGATGTCGCGCACGTTGACCGAGCCGAACAGTTGGCCGGCTTCCGAAGCCTGACGGATCACGATGATGTTCTTGCCCTGGATCTTCTCGGCGACCTTGGATGCCTCGCCCTTGGACTCAAGGTTGCGAGCCTCGAGCTCGGCCTTCATGCCGTCGTACTTGGCACGGTTGTCGGCGGTGGCGCGCAGCGCCTTGCCGCGCTTGAGCAGGAAATTGCGGGCATAGCCGTCGCGAACCTTCACGACTTCGCCCATGTGACCGAGCTTGTTGACGCGCTCCAGCAAAATGACTTCCATATTCGTTCTCCTTTGATGTGTTGGGTGAGTTGGAATTTCGAACTTGAACTCAAGAGGTCGGCAGCGGCGGTGGCTGGCGCGTACGAAGGAAGCGTTCGCGGAGGCCGAACACGGCATCCGCGAGGCCAAGGATCACCATCGCGATGACGGGCCATCCGAACACGACCACGACGGCATAGGTCGAGCCGAGCCAGAAGGTGCGGCTCTTCAGCGCCAGCGTCAGCGTATGCAGCACGGCAAAGCCGGTCAGCGCATATCCCATCATCAGCGCCGCCGTCGCGATCTGCGCCACGATCGCAAGCAGTCCGCCGGTGAAGCAGAAGGCGAGCGCGATGCAGAGCGCCACGAGCGTCATCGGCGGCAGCTCCGCCGTCATCAGGTCCGGCCAGGGGCGCCGCAGCCGGCCCGACGTTGCCGTCACCTTGGTGCTGAGCCAGAGGTTGAGGGTCAGCGTCATCATCGCGACGATGGTGGCGCCGGCCGGCAAGATCCGCAGCAGTGCGCCGACGAACTGGTCGGTCTCGCCGGAGCTCTGCGGGTCGGTGGCGCGGAGGAGGCGCATCAGGCCACGACGCAGCGTGCCGGTGATGGTCTCGGCGTCGGTGCCGAGCGTGAGCAGGGCGGCCATCGTGGTCAGTGTGGCGAAGCCCGCGATCCACAGCAGGATGCGGCCGACCGGATACCACTCGAGCACAGGCTCAGTGGGCGGCTCGGCGGCGGCCTCCGGCGCGGCAGGTCCGACCTGCCGGCTGAGCAGGACGAGATGGCCGAGCCACCAGGCCGGCAATGCGACGGTGAGGGCGAAGGCGATGCAGTAGGGCAGGCCGAACAGCGCGCCGAGGCCTACTGCGGCGGCGATGCCGCCGAGGCTCGCGCAAAGCGGTCCCCAGCCGATCGCGGCGACCATCAGCGGCAGCGGTGCGAGATAGAACAGGACGAGCGAGATCAGCGCGCCCGAAATGATCGAGGCGAACATCAGGGCCGACGCAGCGCCGGCGATCAGGGCTATCAGTCCAAAGGCCATCATCAGCTGTCCCGCTCCCTTCGAGCGGTTAGAGGCATCTCGCCCCAACCATCGGCGACCGGACGACCCGGAAGCCTTATGAGAAACTAGATCGTACGGCCGGCGGCGATGTCGCCGCCGGCCGAATTCGTCTTAGCGAATGACGTAGGGCAGCAGGCCCAGGAACCGCGCGCGCTTGATGGCGCGGGCGAGCTCACGCTGCTTCTTCGCGGACACCGCGGTGATGCGGCTCGGCACGATCTTGCCGCGCTCGGAGACGTAACGCATCAGCAGCTTGGAGTCCTTGTAGTCGATCTTCGGAGCATTCGCGCCCGTGAACGGGCAGCTCTTGCGACGACGGAAAAACGGACGGCGTGCACCAGCTTCAGCCATTGTTCTTACTCCCCATCCGTCGTGGTGGTGGTGGTGGTTTCAGCGTCTTCGCGCGGACGGCGCGGACCGCGGTCACCGCGGAAGCCGCCACCTTCACGATCGCCACCACGGAAACCACCCTCGCGGTCGCCACGGAAGCCACCGCCTTCGCGATCGCCACGGAAGCCGCCGCCACGGTCGTCACGCTCGCGGTCACGGTCGGCCTTGCGCATCATCGCGGACGGGCCTTCCTCGAGCTCCTCGACGCGGACGCTGAGATAGCGGATCACGTCTTCGCTGATGCGCTCCTGGCGCTCGATCTCGGCGATCGCCGCGGACGGCGCGTCGATATTGAGCAGCACGAAATGCGCCTTGCGGTTCTTGTTCATGCGGTAGGTGAGGGAGCGCACGCCCCAATTCTCGGTCTTGACAACCTTGCCGCCGAGACCCTCGACAATGCCGGTCATCTGCGCAGTCAGCTCTTCAACCTGCTGCGTGCTCGCGTCTTGGCGCGCGAGAAAAACATGCTCATAGAGAGCCATGGAAGTCCTTTCCTCATGTTGGCGCATCGCCCGGCGTCAAGCCCTTAAGAGGCCTTCGGAAAGGACTCTGGGATTAAGCTCAGAAGGCGGAAACACGGGACGACGGGCCGACTGGCCTTGCCACACCAAAATCACGAATGATTTGCTGAGACCGTCCGTTCAGCTCCCGGCCGGGGTCTGCGGATGGGCGCGTTATACGGATTTCGGCTGACTTGGCAAGGTTTTTGGCAAGATTGCAGGGGCGTCTTCAGCGCGGAGGGTTTCGATGCGGGCGGCCGACTCCGCCGCCGGCTACCACCACCGGCTTGATTTGTTTGTTTGTATATCATACAAACAAGTCTAACGGGAGCGAACCCCAATGGCAGAGAAGCCGGCCCATGAGCCGCTCGAGGCGGCAGGCGACCCCAAGCACGCCGTCCGCGCCACGCGGTCGGCCGGCCGCAAAATGCGCTCGCTGCTCCTGGATGCCGCGAGCCCGCTGTTTCGGGAGCGGGGGCTGTCGGGTACCGCGATCACCGACATCGCAGCCGCTGCGAACGCGTTCCCGAGCCAGATCACCTATTATTTTCGTACCAAGGAGGCGCTGTTCGTCGAGTGCGCCTGCCGCGAGCTGCTGTACCTGGCGCGGGCGACCGAGCAGGCGGCGCTGAAGGCGCGCACGCCCCAGGATTATACCCACGCGCTGGCCGAGACCGTTACGGCGAGCGATTCGGTGACCTTCTTCGCCGAGGCGCTGACGCTGACGCGGCGGCGGCAGGATCTCGCGCCGCTGGTCGAGCGCACGATCGAGCGCCTGCACAGTGAAGGTGCGCGGGCCTATGCGAGCCAGGTCGCGCGGCACGGCTGGCGCTCCCTGCGCGCGCCCGATGAGAGTTCGCGGCGGTTCTGGGCCGTCGCCATCGGAATCATCCTCGAGGGCTACGCGATGGGCCGTTCGCCCGAGGCGCTGTGCGCCGAGATGCTGCGCGTGCTGGGTGAACAGGCGAAATCCAATAATGACGCGGCGCGCCTGCGCCTCGTCGACGCGCGCGACGCATCGAGCAATTCGAATGAGGAGAGTTAGGCCATGACTGCGCTTCGCATGCGTGCCCGCGATTTCCTGACCGACGACCAACTTGCCGACGTGCGCCAGCGCGTGACCTGGAAAGGCGTCGCGCTGATCGCGCACGCCTGGGCGCTCATCATCGCGGCAATCGCCTTGGTCGCGTGGTGGCCCAATCCGATCACCTATCTCTTCGCCGTCGCCATCATCGGCTCGCGCCAGCTCGGGCTCGCGATCCTCATGCATGACGGCGCGCATGGCTGCCTCTCCGCCGACGAGAAAACCAATCTGGCCCTGAGCCAGTGGTTCTGCGCCTATCCTCTCTTTGCGGAGACGCGCAGCTATCGGCGCTATCACCTTCAGCACCATGCGCGCACGCAGCAGGAGGATGATCCTGACCTCGTGCTGTCGGCGCCATTCCCGATCACGAAGCTGAGCTATCGCCGCAAGTTCATTCGCGACCTCACCGGGCAGACGGGCTACCAGCAGCGCAAGGCGCAGTTGCTCAATGCGCTGGGGCCGAGGGACTGGCCGTTGCGGCAGCGCGCGGCGCATTTTTGGGAGAAGCTTGGCCCGCAATGTCTGGTCAATGGCGCGATGTTCGCCGCGCTCACGGCGGCCGGCGTATGGTGGGCCTATCCGCTGCTGTGGCTGGTGCCGCTCCTGACCTGGATGATGGTCATCACCCGCATCCGCAACATCGCCGAGCACGCGGTCGTGCCTGACAGCAGCGATCCCTTGCGCAATACCCGCACCACCTACGCCAATTTCCTCGAGCGTCTGTTCATCGCGCCGTACTACGTGAACTACCACCTCGAACATCATCTCTTGTTCTACGTGCCCTGCTACAATCTGCCGAAAGTGCATCGCCTGCTGAGCGAGAGCCGGCATGCGGGCCGTATGGAGGTGCAACCGAGTTACGCAGCCGTACTGCGGCTTGCGACCGCGAAGCCGAACCGCGATGACCGGCCCGGGCAATTGGTCAACAGCGCACGCCGCGCGCAGGCGGGGTCCGAGGTCGACGCCAATCAGACGGCCGGCGGATTCTAGCGACCCGTCTCTACAGTGAAGGCTGCCAATTGAAGGCTGCCACTTGAAGGCCGATCGAAGTTCCTAACTTGGCTTGACATTCCGGCCCCGGACAGTGTCTACGGCCCCCTTTGGAGTATGATCCGGAACCATGTCCTAAGGCCGAGCGTAAACGGCTGCCGGTTCTCGCAGGGATCACGCCCGACAAGCAGGGAGCGCCGATGACGGCAGCATTCACATTTCCGGGGCAGGGTTCCCAGGCGGTCGGCATGGGCAAGGCCCTGGCCGATGCCTTTCCAGTGGCGCGCGCCGTGTTCGACGAGGTCGATGCCGCGCTGGGGGAGAAGCTGACGGTGACCATCTGGGATGGTCCGGCCGAAACCCTCCAGCTTACCCAGAACGCCCAGCCGGCCCTGATGGCGGTGTCTGTCGCCACCCTGCGCGTGCTGGAAGCCGAAGCCGGGTTTTCCGTGGGGCGGGATGCGGCCTTCGTCGCCGGCCACTCGCTCGGTGAATATTCGGCACTGGCTGCGGCCGGCAGCCTGACGATTTCCGATACCGCACGGCTGCTTCGCATCCGCGGTCTCGCAATGCAAAAAGCCGTGCCGGTCGGCGTCGGTGCGATGGCCGCTCTGCTCGGCCTCGACTACGAGGCCGCCGTGGCGGTGGCGGACGAGGCCGCTCAGGGGCAGGTCTGCCAGGCCGCCAACGACAATGGCGGCGGGCAAGTGGTCGTCTCCGGCGACAAGGCCGCGGTCGATCGCGCCCTCGAGATCGCCAAAACCAGGGGAGCCAAGCGCGCAATGTTGCTGCCGGTGTCCGCACCGTTCCATTGCAAGCTGATGCAGCCGGCTGCGGACGCGATGGCAGAGGCGCTGGCCAAGGTCACGATCAAGGCGCCGGCGGCCCCGCTGGTGTCGAACGTGCTGGCGAGCGCGATCACCGATCCCGACGAGATCCGCCGCCGCCTAGTCGAACAGGTCACCGGCACCGTGCGCTGGCGCGAGTCGGTTGCCTATATGGCGGAACAGGGCGTCACCCGTTTCTTCGAGATCGGTGCCGGCAAGGTGCTGACCGGCCTCGTCAAGCGTATTGCGGACGGCGCCGTCGGCGTTGCGGTCGGTGGCCCCAACGACATTGCTGCCGCCAAAGATGCATTGGCCGCTGCGAAGCAGGCCTGAGGCGCGATGATTCGTCGTCGCGCGCGGGTTCTTTAGTTGACGCACGATGCTTTCGGAAAACAGCTGCGCACTTTTCCGGATCGTGCCTTGGAGGAGTTATCGATGTTCGATCTGACTGGCAAAAAGGCGCTCGTCACTGGTGCTACCGGCGGCATCGGCGGTGCCATCGCGCAGGCGCTGCACGCGCAGGGCGCCACCGTTGCGATATCAGGGACGCGCAAGGAAGTGCTGGATGAGCTTGCAGGCAAGCTCGGCGAGCGTACCCATGTGCTGCCCTGCAATCTCTCCAAGGCCGACGAGGTCGAGGCGCTGGTGCCCGCTGCGGAAGCGGCGATGGGACAGGTCGACATCCTCGTCGCCAATGCCGGCATCACCCGCGACAATCTCTTCGTGCAGCTCCGTGACGAGGACTGGGAGGAGGTCATCAACATCAATCTGACCTCGACCTTCCGGCTCGCCCGCGCCGCCACCAAATTGATGATGCGCAAGCGCTTCGGCCGCATCATCGCCATCACCTCCGTGGTCGGCGTCACCGGCAATCCGGGGCAGGGCAATTATACCGCGTCGAAGGCGGGCCTGATCGGCATGATCAAGACGTTGGGCGCCGAATACGCCAAGCGCGGCGTCACCGCGAATTGCATCGCTCCAGGCTTCATCAAGACGCCGATGACCGACGCGCTCAACGACAAGCAGCGCGAAACGATTCTGACCAAGGTTCCGGCCAATCGCCTGGGGACGCCAGAGGACATCGCGGCGGCCGCCGTCTACCTGAGTTCGAACGAAGCGGCCTATGTCACCGGCCAGACCATCCACGTCAACGGCGGCATGGCCATGATCTGACGCTTCATGCCGCACTGCCCCCTTGGCGGCGCGGAATGCGGCAAACGGCCGTTTCCGGAGCGAAATGAGGCTTGTAGTCAACGCAATTGAAGTATGATAACCGGACCTTCAACGGATGGGCAAAGAACGCCATTGCAGGTTTTTGAAACCCTGTATATTGGCGATGCGGAGCCTTGGCCGTCATTCGCCGGGCCTGCATCGGTTAGGATGGGGCCAGATCAAAGTTCGTAAGCGAAGGCAGTCAACGACCACGACGGCTCGTATCGTCCCGGGGGGTCGGGTCTACAGGGAACAACACGAGGTTATGCAATGAGTGAGATTGGCGAGCGGGTTAAGAAGATCGTGGTCGAACACCTTGGTGTTGAACCCGAGAAGGTTGTCGACGCTGCGAGCTTCATCGACGACCTCGGCGCCGACAGTCTGGACACCGTCGAGCTGGTGATGGCGTTCGAAGAGGAATTCGGTTGCGAGATTCCGGACGACGCCGCGGAGACGATTCTCACCGTCGGCGACGCCACGAAGTTTCTCGAGAAGAACGCGAAGAGCTAAGGCTCTTCATTTTCGCGGGGACAACATTGAAACCGGACGGACCGCTCAACAGCGGTCAGCCGGTTTCTTGTTATTGGCCGTGAATCTTTCGATGCGGAGTTTTCGGATATGAGACGGGTTGTCGTCACGGGTCTTGGCATGGTTTCGCCACTCGGCTGCGGTGTCGAGCCGACCTGGAAGCGCATCCTCGACGGCGAAAGCGGCGCACGCAAGATCGAGAGCTTCGATGTCTCCGATCTTCAGACCAAGATCGGCTGCACGGTCGTGCGCGGCGACGGCACCAACGACACTTTCAATCCCGACATCTGGATGGAGCCGAAGGACCAGCGCAAGGTCGACGACTTCATCATCTTCGGCATGGCCGCAGCCGGCCAAGCGCTCGACGATGCCAACTGGCACCCCGAGACCGAAGAGGACAAATGCGCGACCGGCACCATGATTGGGTCCGGCATCGGCGGGCTCAACGGCATCGCCGAAACCGCGGTCCTGCTGAAGGAACGCGGGCCGCGCCGGGTCTCGCCGTTCTTCATTCCGGGCCGCCTGATCAATCTCGCCTCTGGCTATGTCTCGATCAAGCATGGGCTGAAGGGACCGAACCATTCGGTGGTCACGGCCTGCTCGACCGGTGCTCACGCGGTCGGCGATGCCGCCCGCCTGATCGCGCTGGGCGATGCCGACGTCATGGTTGCCGGCGGCGCGGAATCGCCGATCGGCCGCATCGGCATTGCCGGCTTCAACGCCGCGCGTGCGCTCTCGACAGCCTTCAACGAAACGCCAGAGAAGGCCTCGCGCCCCTACGATAAGGACCGCGACGGCTTCGTGATGGGCGAGGGCGCCGGCGTTCTGGTCCTGGAAGAGCTCGAACACGCCAAGCGCCGCGGCGCGAAGATCTATGCCGAGGTGATCGGCTACGGTCTCTCGGGCGATGCCTATCACATCACCTCGCCGTCACCCGACGGCGACGGCGGCTTCCGCAGCATGGCGGCTGCGCTCAAGCGCGCCGGCCTCACCGCGTCCGATCTCGACTACATCAACGCGCACGGCACCTCGACGCCGCTCGGTGACGAGATCGAACTCGGTGCGGTCGAACGCCTGCTCGGCAATGCCGCTTCCAAGGTCGCGATGTCCTCGACCAAATCGTCGACCGGTCATCTCCTGGGTGCGGCCGGCGCGATCGAGGCGATCTTCGCCATTCTCGCGATCCGCGATAATGTCGTGCCGCCGACCATCAACCTGGACAATCCGTCGGTCGAGACTGCGATCGATCTCGTGCCGCATCAGGCGAAGAAGCGCGAGGTCAACGTCGCGTTGTCGAATTCTTTTGGTTTTGGCGGTACCAACGCGTCGGTCATCTTCCGGCGTCTGGTCCATTAGTTTGTTGTTGCGACGAATCCACCGTTTTGCCGTATTCGGCGATAGTCATGGAAGCGGGCGCGTGCATTTGGCTCGGCAAGCGATTGTCAGGTCGCGATTGAACCGGCAGGATTCAGGTTGCTTCGATGAGTGAAAGGCCGCCCATTTCGCCCCGGAGCCCGCGGGCAGCGCTCGAGCCCGAGCAGGTCCCGCCGCCGCCGAAGCGATCGGACCGCGCGCGCAATCCCTTCGTGATCGTCGGCAACGCCATCATCACCCTGCTGCTGATTGCGATGATCGGCGCGGGCGGCGTGTACTACTACGGCCGACAGGTGCTCGAGGCGCCGGGACCGCTAAAGGAAGACAAGATCGTCAACATCCCGCAGCGCGCCGGCAAACGTGACATCGCCGAGACGCTGAACCGGGAAGGCGTGACCGACGTCAATCCGTGGGCGTTCATTGCCAGCGTCGCTGCGTTGAAGGCGAGCTCGGATCTCAAGCCCGGTGAATATTCGTTCCAGAAGAACGCATCCTTGCGCGACGTCATTGCCACCATCGTTGAGGGCAAGGTGGTGCAGCATGCCGTGACGATCCCGGAGGGTCTGACCTCCGAGCAGATCGTGGCGCGCCTGTCCGACAACGACATCTTCACCGGCAGTGTGCGTGAGCTGCCGCGCGAAGGCACCTTGCTGCCCGAGACCTACAAGTTCCCGCGCGGCACCCCGCGCGATCAGGTGATCCAGCGCATGCAGCAGGCGCACAAGCGCGTGCTGACCGAGATCTGGGAGCGCCGCAGTCAGGACATTCCGGTCAAGAGTCCGGAGCAATTGGTGACGCTGGCCTCGATCGTGGAGAAGGAGACCGGCAAGCCGGACGAGCGCAGCCGTGTCGCCGCCGTGTTCATCAACCGTCTGAAGCAGAGGATCAAGCTGCAGTCCGATCCCACGATCATCTATGGCCTCGTCGGCGGCAAGGGCACGCTCGGCCGTCCGATCAAGCGCAGCGAGATCACGCAGCCCTCGCCCTACAACACCTATGTCATCGAGGGCCTGCCGCCGGGCCCGATCTCCAACCCCGGCCGCGCCTCGCTCGAGGCTGCCGCCAACCCGGCCCGCACCCGTGACCTCTATTTCGTCGCGGATGGTACCGGCGGGCATTCCTTCACCGAGACCTACGACGCGCACCAGAAGAACGTCGCCAAGCTGCGCGCGATGGAAAAGCAGATCCAGAACGACACGGTCGAGCCGGCCGAGGACGCGCAGCCACCGGCCGCCGCCGCGCCCGGTGCCGTCGATACGCCGACGGCGACCACGCCGGCGCGGCCCAACCAGCAGAAAAGGCCGCCGCCTGCTCGCCCCGCGGGTCCGCCGCCGGCCCGGCAAGGCGCGGTGCAGGCCTCGCCCCCTGTGGTGCAGCGCTAGGCCTGCGCGCAGACCTGCCCCGCGGGACTTTGCGGGTTACACTTTCTTGCAAAATAGTCTTAAGATTCGCGTGGCTTGATGGCCCCTGCGAATCCCGTGCTTCTGGAGAAATTGACCTGATGGCGTTGTCGTCCATGACCGGCTTTGCCCGAAGCCACGGCGCGAGCGGGCCGTATACGTTCGAATGGGAATTGAAGTCGGTCAACGCCAAGGGCTTTGATCTCAGGGTGCGGCTGCCGCAGGGGTTCGACGAACTCGAGGCTCATGCCAAGAAGCGCGCCGCCGAGCTGCTCTCGCGGGGCACCGTCTACGCCAATCTGACCGTCAAGCGCGCCAATGCGGCCACCAGCGTCCGCGTCAACGAGGACGTGCTCAACGCCGTCCTCAAGGCCGCCGCCGTGATCGCCGGCAAGGTCGATGCGGTCGCGCCGAGCGTCGACGGGCTTCTGGCCATCAAGGGTGTCATCGAGGTCGCCGAGCCCGAGGGCGACGAGGAGGAGGACAAGTCCGCGCGCGCCGCCGCCGCGGACGCCTTCGACAAGGCGCTCGCCGAACTCGTCGAGATGCGCAAGCGTGAGGGGACCTCGCTCGGGCAGATCCTGATCCAGCGCGTCGACGAGGTCGAGCAGCTGGCGAAGAAGGCCGAGGCCGCGCCCGGCCGCAAGCCCGAGGCGATCAAGGCGAGACTCGCCGAGCAGATCGCGAGCCTGCTCGACACCTCCGACCGTTTCGATTCCGACCGCCTGATGCAGGAAGCGATCCTGATTGCGACCAGGGCCGACATCCGCGAGGAGCTCGACCGCATCGCCTCGCACATCGCGCAGGCGCGCGAGCTGATCGGCAAGGGCGGCCCGGTCGGGCGCAAGCTCGACTTCCTGGCGCAGGAGTTTCACCGCGAGGTCAATACCTGTTGCTCGAAGTCGAACGACATCGAGCTGACCAATACGGGGCTCGCCATGAAGAACGTGGTCGAGCAGTTCCGCGAGCAGGTCCAGAATCTGGAGTGATCGATGACGATTGGCGGTCACGGAACTGACGGTGTCGAGCGGCGCGGATTGATGTTCGTGCTGTCCTCGCCGTCGGGCGCGGGCAAGACGACGCTGTCGCGCATGTTGATCGACCGTATGCCCGGCCTCCGAATGTCGGTGTCGGCGACCACGCGGGCGATGCGGCCGGGCGAGGTCGACGGCAGGGATTATTCGTTCGTCGACAAGGCCACCTTCGACGCGATGGTGAAGGCCGACCAACTGCTGGAATGGGCGACCGTGTTCGACAACAGCTACGGCACGCCGCGTGCGCCGGTTGAAGCGGCGCTGTCAGCTGGGCAGGACGTGCTGTTCGACATCGACTGGCAGGGCACGCAGCAGCTTCGAGAGAAAGCACGCGCCGACGTCGTCAGCGTGTTCATCCTGCCGCCCTCGGCTGCCGATCTCGAGAAACGGCTGCATTCGCGCGCGCAGGATTCCGACGAGGTGATCCGCAAGCGCATGAGCCGCGCCAGCCACGAGATGAGCCACTGGGCCGAGTACGACTACATCGTCATCAACCACGACGTTGACGAGGCCTTCGCCGAGGTGCAGTCGATCCTGAAGGCCGAACGCCTCAAGCGCGAGCGGCAGACCGGCCTCGTGGGCTTCGTGCGAGGTCTGCAAGGTCAGCTTCAAGGTTAGGCTGCGTCAGCCGCGGCCCGTCCTTGGCCAGCCGTTCCAGCATCGTCGTGATCACGTCGATGTCGATAACGTCCTCGACTCCCGCATCTTTATCTCGATCGGCCGCCTCTTCGTCATTGACGTCGTTGGCCGCAAGCCGCGGCGCGGCCTCGATCTGGAATTCTCCTTTGAATATATCGGCATCGTCGAGCTCTGCGGCATCTTCGTGCGCTTGCGGGGCCCGCTCCTCGATCACATCAATCTCGCGATCGATCGCGGCGAGCTGCGCGGTCTTGGCTGTCTGCGGACGCACGGCATCGAAATCCACCGGGCGCGGCTGCTGAGCGTGCTGCGCACCGGCCGGCGCTGCGTTGAGCCAGGGCGCGCGGCCATCGTCGTGATCGTGCGGCTCAAAACTGTCCCAGTTGACGCGGCGCTGGTCGGCACCCTGAACGCGGACGCGTCCACCGGCGAAGCGGTAGACGAGGCTGGCGAGGATGCCGGCAAGCGCCAGCGCACCGCCGATCACGAGCAACAGCATCTGGAGCGAGCCGGTCTGCTTGTCGGCGGTGCTGTCCGCCGAAGCCAGAGCCATCGGAGCAGGGGACTTCGCCGGTTTCGCGGTCGGCTGCGCGGCGGCCGCGACAGGTGCGGGCGACGGCTGCTCTGTGGGCGCGGCGGACGCGTCGGGCCAGGGCCCGGCGACGGCGGGCTGCTGCGCGTTGGCGTCGGCGGCGGGGCTCGCAGCTTGTTGCGTCCGCGCCGGTCCCGCCTGTGCGGGCGTCTTCACCGTGGCGATGCTCTGCGGCGTCAGATATTCGGCGCGCGCGTCCTGGACCGAGTGCTGCTGCGGCACGGCTGAATCCGCTGCGGGCGTGTCAGGCGCAGCCTGTGCGGTTTGAGTGGCCTTGCCGCCTTCGGCGCGCAGATACCAGCACTGCCGCTTGGTCGCGCGCTCGAGACGATAATGCCAATGCTGGCCCTGCGGCGCGGCGCCCTTTGGCGAGGCAAGGCAGTCGCTCGCGGCATTTGCCGTGCTCGGTGCCGTCGGTGCATTCTGCGACACGGCGGCAAGCGGCGCGCCGGCAATGATGCTGCCCACAAGGGCGGATAAGAACTTTGCGGTGCGGTTGCCCATCCTGGTCTCCCGATTACGCGCGACGCAACTCGTTACCTTCCCTTTCTCGTCAAAGACTTGGGTGGCAATGAGCCGCAAATCCGGAGAGGATGTGGCCTGAATCGGGCCTGCGCGGCGTTCGTTCCGCCGCGGAATCAGGCTTTTTCGCTGCTATTGCTTGGTCGAAGTCCAGGTTCCGCCGCAGCCGTCCGAGCGGCGGAAGGATCCGGAGCCGCTGCGTCCACCGAGGCGGCCGGAGCCGGTGAAGGTCACGCCGTCGCCTTGACCGAACGTGCTGACCGCGCCGCTCGCGCTGACGGTACCCGTGACGCCTTGGCCTATCACCTTGCCTGAGGAGACCAGATGCGCGCGCCCGGTCGGGCCGCCACATCACCGCGAGGCTTGACGCACAGACCCCGGGCGTCAGGACCACACGACTTCTCCGTCCGCGGACGGTCTCGCCCAAATCATCGAAGGCTTGCGTGTGCTCACCCCCGATGATCGACGAACCCGCTCTCCAGCGCCGTGTCGTACGCGTCGCGTGAGGACTCACGGTTGCCCGCCCTGTCATCACGCCGCCCGCGCCGTCGCTGCCCCGTCCACCGCCACCCGGCCCGCATGTCGTGACGGTCGCGAACGCCCCTTTGGCAGGGCCAGGATGCGCGCTTTATGCCATAAATCCGAAATTCCGAAAAGCGGAATGTTTTTACACCGAGGGCTTGACGAGGTGTTTTGCCCGACGCCTTGTGTCGGGCTGGCCGACATCTCCGCTGTTCATCGCCGGCCAGATCCCGCGTCCGGAAACTTCCTCAGGCGCCAGACGTTTCATTGCGGCTGAGGAGACGCCATGCCGATCAAGGACCAGATCAAGAATCTCGCCAAGAAGCTCGTGGAGGATCACCCCGACGCGGCAACGCTGCGGGCGCTCGTGCGGGCTCGGAAACCGACAGCCATCCGTTTTCAGGACGATGGCATCGTGCCGAATAACCCGCATTTTCCCGTGCTGCTCTATCGCGGCGCGGTGAAGCTGAAGACCCGGCGTTTTGCTCCAGAGGTCATCGTCGACACGCTGTTCGATAGTCATGGCTGGGGCCGCTCTTGGCGCGATACGGTTTACGATTTCGTCCACTATCATTCGCAGATCCACGAAGTGATGGGCGTGGCACGCGGCATGGCCAAGATTGAGTGCGGCGGGATCAAGGGGCGAATCTTGAGCGTGAAGGCCGGAGACGTTCTGGTCCTTCCCGCAGGCACCGGACACCGTCTGATCGAGTCCAGTCGGGACTTCCTGGTCGTCGGAGCGTATCCGCAGGAGGGGACGTACGACGAGTGCACCGACACGCGAGAGCGTCCTGACGCCAGCAAACGCATCGCCAAGGCCCGCAAGCCGAAGACAGATCCCGTGCTGGGTGCCGGCGGCCCGTTGCTCAAATCATGGCGGATAAAGTCGTCGCGATCGTGACGCGGGGGGATCGCTTTCGCTGTGCCGGTTTCGAGCGTCTTCCATTGGAACGCCGCCCCATGGCGCGAGTTGCCGCGCATGTCCCTTCCCAAATCAAAAGGCTGGCTCACCGAGATTGGCGTTGCCACGTCGCGGCCCGCCGCGTTTGCCGTGTTCGCGGCCTATGCCGTTGCCTGGGTCACGTTGGGCAACGGGCTCGAATGGCACTCGTTCGCCACGCTGGCGACATGGGGCATGACGCTAGTGATCCAGCGCGCCGAGCATCGCGATACTCAGGCGATTCACGCCAAGCTCGACGAACTGCTCAAGGCGAGCGGCCGTGCCCATCAGATGAACGTCGATGACGAGGACGCCGAAGAGGTCGAGACGCAGCGGGAGGAGATTCGACGGAGCGGGTAGCGCGTCCGGCGCCCCGACCGAGGCACATTCACCGGTCTTTGTCAGGTCAGATAATCCGGCGTGAAATCCGCGAGCGCGCGAAGCTCGTCGGGTAGCAGCAGCTCGATCTCGCTTCCCTCCCAGGCAATCAATCGGCGCCCTCTCAGCTCCTGGATGGTGCGATTGACATGGACAATCGACAGTCCGCACGCATCGGCAACATGCCGCTGCGTCATCGGCATCTGGAAGCGGCCGTTCTTGACGAGGCCTACGACCTCCAGCCTTGCGGCGAGCTCGCAGATCAAATGCGCCACCTTCGGCAGCGCCGCCTGTGCGCCCAGGCGCGCGATCCATTGTCGTGAGATCGCCGCATCGATCAGCGTCTCGCGCCAGAACGCGCGGGTCAGATGAATGGAGCCGTCAAGCAGCTGCTTGAGATGGCTGTGTGCAACGTAGCCGACGATGGAGGGTCCGAGACCGACGAGGTCCGCATCCATCGGCGAGACCAGCAGCGTGTGCAGGCATGGCATGTCGCCGGGAACGTGGAAGGCGAGGATCTGGCTGCGATCGCCGACGATGCGAGCCTGGTAGAGGAATCCGCTGACGACGAAAACGCAGCGGGAGGGATCCTCACCCTGGCGCAGCACGATCTCGCCATCCGAAACCTGGCGCAGCGTGGACGGCAAACCCGCGATCTGGCGTCGTTCGTCTTCGGAGAGGCCTTCGATCGCCTGGAGATGTGCGATGAACTTCGGGTATGGCATGAGAGGAAGAGGTGTTCAGTCGTCACGCGGCATCGCCGGCTCGAGCAGGCGTCGTGAGAGTTTTGCGATGGTCCAATCGGACACGGGAACCGCCTGGAACTCGCGGATGGCGCGCGCAAGCTCCTGATCCGACATCGGCCGCGCCGGCTCCTTCAACGTGCCATGCAGGAAGGCCGCGCGGATACTGTCCAGGTGCTCGCCCGAATCCGATGCGAACAGGTGGCGAATGCGTTTCAGGATCGTCGTAGGGCTCATGCGAATGGCGGGCGCAGTCCGCGATCGAGGGACGGGGGCCGCGACCCAGCAATGTCGCAGACCGGTAGCAACCTGTGCTTCCGACCAGCGTTCTAGTCCGCTGGATGCGGGCCAGATGTATCATTTGATCCAACCGGCAGGATTTTTGGCGGGACACATGGAACGGGTCACATGGAAAAAGCGCATGATGTGCTGATTCGGAACCTGGGCGAGCACACCGCACTCGCACACGAGGATGTCGCCGAAATTCGCGGGCTGACCTTTGTACAGCGCGAGTTCGCGCCGAACGAGGATTTCATCCGTCAGGGTGACGAACCCGAGCATTCGGCGCTGGTCGTCTCCGGCATGGTCGCGCGCTACCATTTGCTCGACAGCGGCCGGCGGCAATATCTCGCGTTCCATCTGTCTGGAGACCTGCCGGACTCCCAGGGACTGTTCATAGACCAGATGGACCATGGCCTCTGCGCGCTCGGGCCCGCTTCCGTGGCGTTCATCCCGCATCGCGAATTGTTTATTGCCTTCCGGCGACGGCCGGCCTTCGCACTGTCGGTCTGGCGCGAGACGCTGCTCGATGCCGCGATCTTTCGCGAGGCCATCACCAACAACAGCGCCCGGCCGATGCACGCGCGCATGGCACACCTGTTCTGCGAGCTGTTCTACCGTGCCCGCGCAGCGCAGCTTGTCCGCGGCAATCGCTGCCGTCTGCCGATCAGCCTGGCGCAGCTCGGCGAAACGCTGGGCATGGCGATCGCGACGGTGAACCGGACGCTCGCCGACCTCAGACGGAGCGGGACCATGGATATGCGCGAGGGCGAGCTGATCGTCCTGAAATGGCGCGATCTGCAGCGGCTCGGAAACTTCAGTCCGAGCTATCTGCACCTCAAGCGTCAGTCGCCGCCGCGCGCGTGAGGCCGCAAAGCGTCAGCCGCTGGCAGATGCCGCGCGCCCAGCACTTCCTCGAAATGCTTCTTCACCCAATCGTTGCAACGGCAGGCTCTGACTTCGAGCGCCGGGGCGTCGAGGATCAGGATGGCGCCACGGCGCGTCGCGAGGATCCGCCTCGCCTTGAACATCTGGATGACGCGGCTGGCATAGCTGCGGGACACGCCGAGCATGCCGGCAAGCTGCTCGTGGGTGAGGGGGATCTCGGGGCCGCCGACATGCTCCTGTGCGGAGATGATCCACTTGGCGGCGCGCTGCTCGATCGAATGCGCGGCGTTGCAGGCCGCGGTCTGGAGCAGCTGCGCGAACTGGCAGTCGCCATAGCGCGAGAGCACCTGCTGGAGCGTGGCCGACCTCTGCTGGGCCTGCTCGAGCGCGCGCAGCGGCAGCCGCACCAGGGTCCCGCCCAGCTTCACCACGATGCGCGAATAGGCCAGCGAGACGCTGCGGCCGGCGGCAATGCCCACCGCGCCCTCGCGCCCGACCAGCAGGCTTTCGACCTCGCGATCGTCCTCGACCGGCACGGCGAACGACACGAGCGTGGAGCGGCAGGGAAAATGGACCGCCGCGACCTCGTCGCCGGCGTGATACAGGATGTGGCTCGCCTCGAGTTCGACCGGCTGTAGGTGCGGCGCGAGCAGTTCGAAATCCGGGCGGCTGAGCCGCTGGAGAAGATCGTTCTGGGGCCGACCGGTCACATGTCTTGCTCTGGCCGGGAATCGGCACCGGCCAGAACCCTACGTTTCCGTGGCGGAGCCGACGGTTCCAAAGTGCACACAAGGCGTTTTTCAGACGTTGAAAAAGTGGCCTCCCGCTTGCGGAAATCCGGAAGTTAGTGGCGAGGCGCATGGCACGCGAGGCACATGGCGCGGCCGAATCCAGCGGCCTTCAACTTCACGAGCTCTGTGCAGGAGTGCACACAGCAGGGGCGCGGATCGGCGTAGCGTCCTCGTCGCGGAGCGCCGCACCCCGTGCGCTCTGCCCGACGGACCGCCGGCCTATACCTCAAAAGCCGCCGGGCCGGCGGGCCCAAGGGCGGCGAGGATGTTGATCACCCGAAGTTCGTCACCCGAAGCGTGCTTCGCAATCGTGCGCGGGCCGGCTTTTTTCCGCGTGGGCGCGATAGGCATCGATCGCCCTGTTGGCGAGCATCAGTTGCCGGCGTTCACCGGTCCTGAGCTGGGCCTCAATGGCGTCGAGCAGGACGTTCGCCGTCTCGTCCGGAGAGCCGAGCTCTCCGCTCTGCTCCAGGAAGCTCCAGGCGATGAAGAATGCGTTTTCGACGGTGCAGCGAATGGACATGGCTGCCAACGCGGCGCGGCCGTTGCCGTTCCGCGGGACAGACGAATGCCGTGAATTGGCGCGCGTGCCCCGCGTTACTTCAGCGAGCTGCTGATCGAGGTGAACTTCTTGTTCAGCGTCGCGCCGAGGTTGTTGACGACGGCGATGATCGCCAGCGCAATGCCGGCGGCGATCAGGCCGTACTCGATCGCGGTGGCTCCGGACTCGTCGGTGAGAAAGCGGCGGATGGTCTGCATGGTCTTACCAGAATTCCAAAAGAGAGCTGGCGAGGACCATAATCCGCCGAGAGCGGGTTCCCCAATTTGGAACACCGGCTTGCGTCAATCTCGAGTTAATCGCGAACATTGTGAAGCCGGCGGCGAAATACCGACCCCGCCGCCTCGTTCTTCTCGCGCATCTAGTTCTTGAGCACGATCCGGCCGACGACCTTGCCGGCGCGAAGCTCGTCGATCCAGGTCTGGACGTCGCCCATTGACTCCTCGCGCATCGGCGTCGGCTTGATCTTGCCGGCGCGGGCGAGTGCCATCAATTCGTGAGCCTCGGTGAGCGTGCCGACCATGAAGCCCTCGATGGTCATGCGCTTGTAGACCCATTGCACCATCGGCAGCGTGAACTGGCCGCCCATCAGGCCGGAGACCACGATCTTGCCGCCGCGCGCGGCGACGGCGACCGCGAAGGCCATGGACTTCTCGTTGCCCGCGAAATCGACGATCTCGTCGAAGCCGCCATCGGTTTCCTTGAGGATACGCTTGATCACGTCGGGCTCGGCAGGATCGTAGGCCACCGCGGCGCCGTTCTTCAGCGCGGTCTCGCGCGCGGCACCGCTGAGATCGGCGACCGTGATCGGTTGTTTGAACATGGCCGCCGCGAAGGAAAGACCCATCATGCCGACGCCGCCGAGGCCGATCAGCAGGAGATTGCGCTGGCGCGGACGGTCGACCAGGCGCTTGAGCGCGCCATACGCGGTGACGCCGGAGCACATCAGGGTCGCGGCCTGGTTGACGGGCAGCGGATCGTAGTCGAGCAGATATTTCGCGTCGGGCACCAGCACGTGCGTGGCGAAGCCGCCGTCGATGGAGACGCCGAGAAAGCGCTGCCTGGCGCAGAGGTTCTCGTCGCCATTGGCGCAGTCACGGCACTGGCCGCAACCGATCCACGGAAACACCGCCTTCTTGCTGCCGACGAGACCGGCGAACACGTCGGGACCGACTTCATCGACCACGCCCGCGATCTCGTGGCCGAGCGTGAAGGGCAGCGTCATGCCGCGCGTGGTGTCGAGCTTCTTGCCGCCGCCGAGATCGGCGTAGCCGTCCTGGATGTGCAGATCGGAGTGGCAGAGGCCGCAGCGCTCGATGCGCACCAGCACCTCCCGCCCTTGCGGCTTCGGCGTGTCGACGATGGTCTCGCACAGCGGCGCATCGAACTTGACCAGGGACTGCCGACGCATCAACGCCATATTTCTTCCTCCGAAATTATCTCTCTATTTCGCTGCGTATATTGGCCAATTCACGCGCCATGGCAACAAAGCCGGAAATCGGAACGGTCTCCGCGCGCCGCGTCGCATCGACGCCGGCAGCTGCGGCGAGCCGCACGGGGTCGGCGCCCAGCGCCTTCAGGCTTTGTCGCAGCATCTTGCGGCGCTGGCCGAAGGCGGCGGCGGCGACCTGTTCGAGCAGCTTGCGATCGCAGGCGAGAGGATTTTCGCGCGGGATCAGTCGCACGACGGAAGACGTAACCTTCGGCGGCGGCACAAAGGCGGACGGCGCAATGTCGAACAGGATCTTGGTCTCGCAGCGCCAGTTGGCGAGCACGCCGAGCCGCCCGAAGGCCTCCTCGTCCTCGCGCGCCACGATGCGCTCGCCGACCTCGCGCTGGAACATCAGGACCATCATGTCGTACCAGGGCGGCCAGGGCTCGGTGGTGAGCCAGCCGACGAGAAGGTGGGTCGCGATGTTGTAGGGCAGGTTCGCGACGATTTTTGCTCTCTCGCCCGATAGCAGCGGGCGTGGATCGAAGGTCATGGCGTCGCCATGCACGATCTCGAGACGGCCGGGATAGCGCGCGGAAATATCCTGCAAGGCAGGGATCGCCCGCTCGTCATGCTCGATGGCGATGACGCGTCTGGCGCCGAGCGCGAGCAAGGCGCGCGTCAGCCCGCCCGGGCCGGGGCCGATCTCGATGATGGTGGAGTCCTCGAGCGGTGCCGCCGCACGCGCAATGCGCGCGGTGAGATTGAGGTCGAGGAGGAAGTTCTGGCCGAGCGATTTCCGGGCCGACAAGGCGTGTTGGCGAATGACCTCGCGAAGCGGCGGGAGGTCGTCGATCGCGCTCATCGGGTTTTCGCAGCCGCCATCCGGCTCGCAAGCCTCAACGCGGCGATCAGGCTTGCCGGATTGGCCTTGCCGGTGCCGGCGATGTCGAAGGCGGTGCCGTGGTCGGGCGAGGTGCGGATGAAGGGCAGGCCGAGCGTCACGTTGACCGCGTCGTCGAAGGCCACCGTCTTGATCGGGATCAGCGCCTGGTCGTGGTACATGCAGACGGCGCAGTCATAGCTGTTGCGCGCGGCTTCGTGGAACATGGTGTCGGCGGGGAGCGGCCCCTTCGCCTCGATGCCGTCGCTGCGCAACGTCTTGATCGCCGGCGCGATCACGGTCTGCTCCTCGTGGCCGAGCGAGCCGTCCTCGCCCGCGTGCGGATTGAGGCCGGAAATCGCGATGCGCGGATTGGCGATGCCGAAGCGCGATTTGAGTTCGCTCGCGACAATGCGCACGGTCGAGACGATCAGCTCGCTGGTGAGCTGGGCCAGTGCATCGCGCAAGGAGACGTGGATGGTCACGGGCACCACGGCCAGCCGCGGCGACCACAGCATCATCACCGGCTGCGGCGCGCGGCCGTCGTCCGCGGCGAGCTCGGCGAGGAATTCGGTATGGCCGGGATGGCGGAAGCCGGCGCGATAGAGCACGCTCTTGGCGATCGGATTGGTGACGACGGCGCCGGCGCGGCCCTCGCGGACATCCGTGACCGCCTGGCGGATCGAGGCGAGCGCGGCCGGGGCGCTCGATGCGTCGGGCTTGCCGGGCTCGGCGCTCGCGGGCTCGCCGGTCGCGACCACGGGCAGGGCCTCGGGGAAGGCGGCCGCGGCCTCGCCGGCGCTCACCGAAGCGATCCTGATTTCGGCGCCGAGCGCCTTGGCGCGGCGGGCGATCAGTGCCTCGTCGCCGAGCAGATAGAAGGCGGGCAGGTCCAGTTCGCGGCGCTTGAGCCAGGCTGCGATGGTGATGTCGGGACCGATGCCGGCAGGCTCTCCCAGCGTCAGGGCGAGGGGCTTGGCAGGCTGCTGGGCCATCAGCGGTTGCGATACTCGATCATCGCCGCCTTTCGGAGGTCTTCGAGATAGGCCTTCTGGGTCTTCTCGTACTTCTCCTGATACATCTTCTCGCGAACCTCGCGCTTCTTCGGCGTGTCGATCATGGTCGGCTTGCGCGAACACAGCACCACCATCTCGATGCCCGCCTTGGTCATCTCGGGCGCGGTCAGGTGGCCGATCGGCGTGTCGTCGAGGACCTTGCGCAGCGCCTCGGGTAATTCCGCCGTGGTCTTGGTGACGATGTCGCGGATGGTGGCGTTCGGCGTCGAGCGGAACAACGAATTGGCTTCTTCGCAGCTTCCGACGCGCGAGCGATATTGCTCGGCTTCCTTATGCCGCGTCTCCAGGAACGCCTGCGACGATCCGCGCGGCACGATCAGCACGATCGGCTGCATCTTGTATTCGGTGCCCTCGATCTGCAGTTTGTCGCCGGTCTGGGCCTGTACGGCCTGCGCGACGTCCTTCTCGCCGACCAGCAGCTTCTCCTTGAAGCGGCCGCGCACGAGGCTGGTCCAGACCATCTCGGCCTTCATACGGCTCTTCAGGGTTTCGGGGCGGACGCCCTTGACCTCGAGCGTCTTGGTGAGCTGGTCCGACGAGATGCGCATGCGCTGCGCCATGCCATCGTAGGACTGGTTGATGTCGGAGACGCCGGGGTCGACCCCGTATTTCTTGCCTTCCTTCATCTTCACCCGGTCGTCGATCAGCTCATTGATGACCTCCTGACGGGACGGTGTCTTCTGCGTCGTCAACTGGTCGAGCTTGGAGCGCTGCTCGATGTCGAAGTCGGTGATGGGATCGCCGTTGACCATCACGACGATGTTCTGCGCGCGCAACGGCGTGCCGGCCAGGAGCAGGGCGGCGAGGACGAGGAGGAGTCGGAAGACTGGCAATGGGATCGTCATATTTGTCGCTCGCATGTCAGCCGTGGTGAACCTGCGATCGGGAACACGCGGCCGGCACCTTCAAACCGTTCACTGGAGGCCGCCGCCGGAACTGCTGGTCGTCGCTGTGTTCGCCAGCGTGCGCAGGCCGATCTGGAACATGATCGCGTGGTTCAGGGTGGGCGGCGTCGCGCCTGCGGAATAGCTATACGCGGTTACATAGTTCAAGCCGAGCACAAAACAATCGTCGACGTAGCCGGCACCGAGCACATACTGGTTGATCTTGTTGGCCTCCAGGTCCCAGCGCGCCGAGCCCGTGACCACCCAATTGGCCGCGACCTTGATCGAGCCCGACGTGAGGATGCCCTCGCGGCGGGTCAGATAGCCGAGTTCCGGCTGTGCCGCGTAATTGCCGTACAGCATGCTGACGGACCAGCGGTTGAAGTTGGCGCGGCCTTCCGCCTCGAAGCGCTGGATGTTCCAGGTCTGCTCGTCCATGCGGGAGCGAACGCTGAACGTATAGGTGCTGTTGGGCGAGTAGGCGGCGCTCGCCACGTAGTCGGAGCGCGGCCTTTGCAGGCCGGAATCCACGCCGGTATTGATGGAGTCCTGGACCGCGAAGGAGTTCATGCCGAACAGCTGGTAGGACTGTCCGAATAGCGTCTTGATCGCGCCGCCCCTGTCGAACTGCGTGGTGGACTGCACGCCGACATTGGCGCGGCCGCCGCCCTCGACACGGTCGTAGCCGGAGAACTTGTCGACGCTGAACAGATTCGAGGCGTCGAACACCATGCTCTGCGCGTCCTCGTTGGGGAGCTTGCCGGCATAGGTCTCGTTCGGCCGGATGATGATCTGCGCGATCGGCTCGATGGTGGTCGAACCCCAGGGCTGAACGTTGATGAAGGGGTAGCGGTATTCGAGGCCCACAGTCGGCATCAGGCGGAGCGCCTGGGTGTCACCGACAGGAAGATAGTTCGACACGCCCGGCTGGTTGGAGACCGAGGAGTTGATCGCGTCGGCGCGGAGAATGGCGAAGGGGGTCCAGATTTCACCGAATGGATCGGTGAAGGATTTGCGCCACTGCGCTTCGGCCGTCAGGCGGGTGTAGGTGCCCGGGAAGCCGCGCAGCAGGCACTGCGACGGCGTGCGCGCGAGCGGATCGGCCGACACCGTCGTGCACAGGCCATTGGTGTTGGCGAGCGTCGTGATCGGATCGAACACCGCGGTGTCACGCGACAGGTTCACGAAATTGGTCTTGTAGCTGAACTCGCCGCCGAAGACCGGATAGTTCAGCACGTTCGAGTAGTCGATCACGGGGTAGACGATCGGCACCTGGCTCTGGTTGCCGGAGTAACTCAGCCAATACATCGTGCGCGCGTCGAAGAAGCTGCGATTGCCGACACCGGTCAGGTAAAGCTGCGAGAGCGCATCCGTCGGCAGATACAGGAACGAGCCCAGCGGATCGCGATATTGCGACAACCGATAGTCCGAGAAGAAATAATAGTCGGACATCAGGACGCCGTCCCAACCCCAGACCCATTTGTCGTTCAGCGCGAACTGACCCTTGGTGTCGACGGCGCCGCGGAACTGCTTGTCGCCGGGCTGGCCGGCGAGCGCGCTCCGATCGAGCTGGTCGATGCCGTAGACGCGGATCTGATAGGCGCCGTCCATCAGGCGCTGGCGGAATTCGGCCTGGAACAGCACGCCCTGCTTGGACGTGATGCGCGGGTTGAACGTCGCGTCCATGTCGGGCGCGATCGCCCAGTAGAACGGAACCTCGACGCCATAGCCGAACGGCGTATTCGACGTGAAGCCCGGCATCAGGAAGCCGGTCTTGCGCTTCACGGTCGGATCGGGCGTCGAGAAATAGGGCATATAGGCGATCGGCACGCCGAAGAATTCGAGCTGCGCCGTCTCGAAATACAGCATCTTCTCCTGCTGGTCGTGGATGATGCGCGCACCCTTGACCTGCCATAGCGGCGGCTTCTTCGGATCGTCCTTGCACGGCGCGCAGGCCGTGTAGACGCCGTTCTCGAACACCGTGTAGTTGCCGCTGGAGCGATCGGAGCGGCTCGCCGCCATGCGGGTCTGGTCGGCCGTGTCGACGCGCAGCGAATCGACGAAACCGTCACGGTAGTCGTCGGAAAGGTCCAGGATCTCCGCATAGGTGATCTTGCCGTCGGCATCCGTCATGCGGATGTTGCCTTCGGCATGAAGCCGCTTGGTCTTCTGGTCGTAGATGACCTTGTCGGCCTCGACGCTGGTGCCGTTGTAGAACAGCTGGACGTTACCGACCGCGGAGACGCGCGAATTGTTGTAGTCGTAGTCGACCTCGGTCGCCTGAACCAGCATCTGGTTGTCGTTGACGGCCTTCGGCGGCTTCGCACGCGGCGGCAGCGGATTGTAGGTGAAGCTCTGGGCGGAAGCCGGCGCCACGGCGGCAACGTCCATCAGGCCACCGAGCGATGCCGCGGCGGCGACGGCAAGCAGGAACCTGCGAATGGACAAGCCACACCCGTTCGCGCGCACCAATGTGCGCCGCGTCAAACGAGACACGGGCCCTCGGTGGACGGCCGTCACTATCCGTCCTCCTGATACAGCAAGGCCAAAAAGCCGGTGAGGCCGCCCACCACCACAGGCAACCACGCCGCAGCGATCGGATGCATCAACTCAGCCTTGCTCAAATCTTCAGTCACTTTCGACAGGACGTAGAGCAGAAAGCCTGCGCCCACGCCACTCAAAACCATCTTCTGCACGCCGCCCATCCGGAAGAAGCGCAACGACACGGAGGCCGCGAGCATCACCATGGCCGCAAGCAAAAACGGCTGTGCCAGAAGCTTCTGATACTGGAGTCGGTATCCGGCTGTCGCGAAGCCCGAGCTTTCGGAAGAGCGGATGTAGCTCGGTAGTTGCCAAAAGGACACAGTCTCGGGTGTGGAAAAGCTGTTGCGGACCTGCGCCTCGGTCAGCGTCGTCGGAATCTCCAGGCTGGCCTGATCGACCGGCGGCGAATCCAGCGAGAAGCGACGGACGTTCTTGAACAGCCAACGGCCGGCCTCGAGCGTCGCCTCGCGTGCCTCGACCCGTTCCTTGAAGTGCTGCTCTGTGTCAAACCGGAACAGGGTGAGCCCCGTGAGCCGGACTCCCTGCTGCTCGCTGCGCGCCGCGTTGATGATGGTCTGGCCGTCATTGGTGACCTGATTGAGCCAGAAGCCGGAGGCGTCCTGAATGCCGCCGCCGGGCGCCGAGCCGAACAGCTCGGCTTCCATGCGCTTGGAGAGCTCGCGCAGATTGGCCGACATCGGATTGTAGGCGACGGTGGCGATGACTCCGATCAGGAGCGCGCTGCCGAGCGCCGGAGAGATGAATTGCCATGCGGAGACGCCGGCGGCGCGCGCGACCACGAGTTCGAGCCGGCGGGAGAGGGCGAGATAGCAGGTCATGGCGCCGATCAGCATGCAGAACGGCGTCAGCTTCTCCAACAGCTGCGGTACGCGGAACAGCGAGGTCTCGGCCACCATGACCGCGGAGGCGGACGCGAGCCCTGAGGTCTTGCGCACCATCTCGATGTAATCGACCAGCACCAGCAGCAGGAAAATGCTGGCGAACACGCCGAGCGCCGCGACCACGAAACGGCCGGCGAAATACCGCCCGAGTGTGTTGGTGAGCATGCTCATGCGGTGGCCGGCCGTCCGAACAGCCGCGCGATGCGCGCGTTCGACCTGTTGATGGCCTCCATGAGGCGCGGCGGCGGTTCGACCACGAGGCCGCCAATGATGATCGCCAGCCCGATGCCGATGGCACCAATGACCATCGCATATTGGACCAGCACCGCCCCCGGCGATTTCACCGCCATCACTGAGCATGCGAAGCCGGCCATGCGCAGGCCGAACACGGCGAGGATCGAGGAGCCGATCGAGAAGTTGCGGCTCTGGCGCGTGGTGCGAGGCGCACCCAGAAACGCGAAGGCCAGCACGGCAAAGGCGAACGGATAGATCGGCGCCAGCAGGCTGTCATGCAGGGCCGAGCGGAACTGACCGGGAATCTGCTTGTAGACGGGATCGTCCTCGGACGGCGAGAGCAGCTCCCAGAGATAACGCTCGCGGATGCCGAGGGTGACGTCGCGGCCCTGGCCCGAGAACTTCGACATGTCGAAGCCGTAGCGCCCGAACGCCACCAGCGCCGGATCGCGCTTGCCGGCCTCGAAACGCTGCAGATTGCCGGTCTCCAGCACCAGGAACGAACCGTTGTCGTTCTTCACGACTTCGCCGTGCTCGGCAACGATCGAGACCCGCTCGTTCGGATCGCGGCGGTCGTCGATGAAGATGCCGGCGAGGATGCCGCCAGGCTGGCGTTCGCGAATCCGGATCGTCAGGTTCTTGTCGAGCTGGGCGAAGCGGCCGGGCTGCAGGATGTTGGTGAGCACGTCGGCGGTGATCTCGGCGTCCCACTGCTTGATCCGGCGCATGCCGTCGGGAGCGAGATAGGCGGCGATGAAGGCGACCAGCAGGGCCACGACGCAGGTGGCGTAGAAGAACGGATAGAACAGCCGGAACGGCGAGAAGCCGGCGGCATTCATCACGATGATCTCGGAATCGGTCGCGAGCTTGTTCAGCGTATGCGAGATCGCGATCATCAGCGCGATCGGCGAGATGATCAGGACCAGCGCGGGCACAACGAGGCTGGTGATGCCGAGAAAGGTCAGGATGGTCTGACCCTGGCTCGTCATCAGGTCGATGCCGCGCAACGCCTGCGTAATCCAGATCACGCCCGTGAGGCTGACCAGGACCAGCGCAAACGACGCGAGCGTCGTGCGGAAGATATACCTATCGATTGACCCCATGCGCTACCGCACGAATCCCACCAAGTCCCCAATGCCGGCCGGAATTCCGGCTGTCCAACCAATCCCCGCAAGGGGATCCCCAAGGTCGGCCAACCATCTCATCCGCCGGCTTACTCTCTCAGTACCATCCCTTTGATCCGTCAACAAAATGGCTGCCCCGTGGCACCCTCAATATATGGTTAATATTTCCCTCGTTGTGGCCCCTCGGCCACGGGGGGTGCTTGGCATCTGCCGGGCCGGTGGCCCATAGTGCGGCACGCTCAGTGAATCGCCGTTCAGCTCCGGCCCGTGGCCGGGCCCGCCGATCGGTAAAAAAGCGCAATGTTTTTGAGGAGTTACTTATGTCCGATGCCATCAAGGTCGGCTTCGTTCCATTATCTGCCGCCGTCCGTGGCATCATGGTCGTGTTCTGCGACGACGCTCTGAAGCTCGGCCCGGCGACCGCAAAGGCGCTCGGCGGCGCCACCGAACTCGTGAAGCGGGCGGCGGCCGCCGCCGCCTTCAAAGGCAAAAGCGGCGCCGCGCTCGACATCCTTGCACCCGAGGGCGTGAAGGCCACCCGCCTGATCGTGATCGGCGCCGGGAAGGCAACCGGCCTGAAGGCTAACGACCTCCTCAAGTTCGGCGGCGTGGCGGCGAGCAAGCTTCCGGTCGGGACGGCGGCCATGACCATCATGGCGGAACTGCCCAATGGCGCCATGACGAGCGAGCAGGCGGTCGCGATCGCCTCGGGCCTGCGGCTGCGCACCTACAAGTTCGATCGCTACAAGACCAAGAAGAAGGACGGCGAGGAGGGCGGCTCGCGCGCCGACGTCTCGTTTGCGGTCGGCGATGTCGTCGCCGCGAAGAAGGCGTTTGCATCGGCGGCTGCGATCGTGGACGGCGTGATCATCGCGCGCGACCTCGTCAACGAGCCGCCGAACGTGCTTTTTCCCGAGGAGTTCGCGCGCCGCGCAGGCCTGCTCCGCAAGCTCGGCGTCAAGATCGAGGTGCTCGACGTCAAGGCGATGGACAAGCTCGGCATGGGGGCGCTGCTCGGCGTCGGCCAGGGCTCGGCGCGGCCGAGCCGCACCGTGATCATGCGTTGGGACGGTGGCAAGAAGGGTGAGGCGCCGGTTGCCTTCGTCGGCAAGGGTGTCTGCTTCGACACCGGCGGCATTTCGATCAAGCCGGCCGGCAGCATGGAGGACATGAAGGGCGACATGGGAGGCGCGGCCTGCGTCGTCGGCCTGATGCATGCGCTCGCGGCACGCAAGGCCAAGGTCAACGTCGTCGGTGCCATCGGCCTTGTCGAGAACATGCCGGACGGCAACGCGCAGCGCCCGGGCGACATCGTCACCTCGATGTCGGGCCAGACCATCGAGATCATCAACACCGACGCGGAAGGCCGTCTGGTGCTTGCCGATGTGCTCTGGTACGTCGCCAAGAGAACCAAGCCGAAATTCATGGTGGATCTGGCGACGTTGACCGGCGCCATCGTGGTTGCGCTCGGCACCGAGCATGCCGGCATGTTCTCCAACAATGACGAGCTTGCGGAGCGGCTGCTGGCGGCCGGCATCGAGAGCGGCGAGAAGGTCTGGCGCCTGCCGCTTGGCCCTGAATACGACAAGCTGATCGATTCCCAGTTCGCCGACATGAAGAACACCGGCGGACGCCATGGCGGCTCGATCACCGCGGCGCAGTTCCTCCAGCGCTTCGTGGACGGCACGCCCTGGGCGCATCTCGACATCGCCGGTACCGCCATGGGAGCGCCGAAGACCGACATCAACCAGAGCTGGGGAAGCGGCTATGGCGTTCGCTTGCTGGACCGTCTGGTCGCCGACCATTACGAGCGCAAATGACCCGAGATGACTGAAGTCCTTTTCTACCATCTGCAAAACATGACGGTGGAGAACGTGTTGCCGCCGCTTCTCGAGAAATCGCTCGAGCGCGGCTGGCGCGTCGTGGTGCAGTCGAATTCGCCGGAGCGCGCCGATGCGCTCGACGCCCATCTGTGGACCTATCGCGACGATTCCTTCCTGCCCCACGCGACATGGCGGGTGAGCGACGCCGCCGATCAGCCGATCGTGCTGGCGGTCGAGGAGGACAATCCGAACGGTGCCAATGTCCGCTTCCTCGTCGACAACGCCGCGCTGCCGCAGGACGCCCAGGGCTATGAGCGCATGGTGCTGCTGTTCGATGGCGACGATCCGGACGCGCTTGCGTTCGCCCGCAGCGCCTGGACGGATTGCAAGGCGCGGGGATTTGATGTCACCTATTGGCAGGCCGACGAGCGGGGCCGGTGGCAGAAGCGGAATTAGCGGTCGCTCGCAATTAATGATAATTTGCACTTTTCGGGCAATGATGGCTTTTGTCACCTTCGTGCCGCAAAGTGATGTTGGTACAATTGCTTAGGGCCGATCCTTCACTCGGGGAATTTAGTTTATCGTGCGACATCAAAAGCTTCCCAGCTCGCTCATAGTTGCGTTGGCGGCCGTAGCCCCGCTGGTCGCGGGCTGTTCGGGGACCGATCTGTTGTCCCGGGATGCCCAGTGGTTCAACACGCCCAGCCGCCTGTTCATCAAAAGCATCTCGATTGAGTCGCCGCCGCTCACCCCCGACAAGCCGGTTGTTGCCGAGGATCTGGTCAGTGCCGACGGGGCTTGTGCCGGCATGGCGCCGCCGCCCGGGCCGGCCGATGCCAATGCGTCGACGACCTCGCCGGCTCCGATGGGCGGCACCGTCGCGCTCGGCCACACCGAATGCGACGTGGTGCGCGGCATCGGCGCGCCCTCGAACGTCAACCTCTCCGGTGATGCCGCCGGCAGGCGCGTTGCGGTCGTGACGTGGACGAGCGGTCCGCGTGCCGGCATCTACACCTTCACGTCCGGCCGCCTGTCCTCGATCGAGGGCACGCCCGAGGCGCCGGTCATGCCGAAGGCGACCAAGCCGAAGCCGAAGAAGAAGTCGGCGGCGTAACACGGGTCGGCCTTTTACCCTGATGCTGGTTGCGGCTATCGATGCGATCAGCCGCGCATGCTTGCCCCCATCGTCAAGCGGATTTTGCATCCCTTGATTGCGATGGCGGAGGCGTGAACCGTTATCTCTTCGCGCTCGCACCCGCCGGCGATCGCGTTCGTGAGTTTCGACATCGCGGGATGCCGACCTTCGCCCAAAGCGCCTTCATTGCCTCGGGCCGCGTTCTTCCGCGCGCGTTGAAAATCACGGGGGCGTTACGCGTGATCCGTGATCACGCGGTTCGTGATCAGCGAGCCTTCACGTCCGCTGTCGAAAACTGCCCCGAAGCAAAACTGGAGGAAATCTCCAGAATAATCACGCGCGTCTCAAGCAACGGTTCAAGAACGTCATGTGCGCGAATGCTACGCACCGAGGGGAGGGGCTAGGTCGGAAGGATCATTTGGATGTCCATTACCTCTGTGTTTTCCCCGGTTACGGGGCAGCTCACCATTTTTGGCGACAGCGCGAATAACGGCCTCGTGATAAGTCGCGACAAGTCCGGCCGCATCCTGGTCAATAACGGGCACGTGAAAACGGTTGGTGGCGAACCCACGGTCGACAACACCACGGCGATCGACATCTTCGGTCAAGGCGGTGACGACACGATCACCGTCGACGAGTGCCACGGACCGATGCCCGCGGTGCACATCTTCGGCGGCGACGGCAATGACAAGATCACGGGCGGCTCGGGAGCCGACCTTCTGTTTGGTCAGGCCGGCAACGATTTGATCAAGGGCGCCGGCGGCAACGATCTGCTGTTCGGCGGAGCGGGTAACGACGTCCTGGATGGCGGCAGCGGCGACAACCAGCTGTTCGGTCAGGCCGGCGACGATGTCATGATCTGGAATCCCGGCGGCGGCACCAACCTGTTCGAGGGTGGTGAGGGCAACGATACGGCTCAGGTCAACGGCAACAACGGCGCCGAGACGTTCACGATCACGGCGAACGGCACCCGCGTGCGGCTCGACGGGGCGGGCGCGGCGCCGTTCTCGCTCGACATCGGCACGACGGAAAATCTCGTCCTGCACGGCGGCGGCGGCGACGATGTCATCACCGCGGGCAACGGGCTCGGCAGCCTGATCTCGCTGACGCTTGATGGCGGCGCCGGCAACGACAGGATCATCGGCGGCGACGGCAACGACCTCATCATCGGCGGCAGCGGCGACGATATCGTCAGCGGCGGACGCGGCAACGACGTCGCCCAGCTCGGGAGTGGCGACGACACTTTCATCTGGAATCCCGGCGACGGCAGCGACACGGTCGAAGGCGGATCGGGCAGCGACAAGCTGCTTTTCAATGGCGCCAACATCAACGAGACCATCAAGATCTCGGCCAATGGCGGCCGAGTGCTCTTCACCCGCGATGTCGCCAACATCACGATGGATATCAACAGCGTCGAGCAGATCGAATTCGATGCGCGGGGTGGTGCCGACAACATCACCGTCGGTGACCTCACCGGGACCGGCGTCAAGCAGGTGCTGATTGATCTCGGAGCCGTTCCGGGAGGGACGCAAGGCGACGGCGCAGCTGATACGGTGACCGTCAACGGCAGCAACGGCAATCAGCACATCGAGGTCACAGCCACGGGCACGACGGTCACCGTCACGGGGCTGCCGGAGGTCGTGACGATCGCAAATGCAGAGGCCGGCAACGACCGGCTGGTCGTGCAGGCGCTCGGCGGCAACGACGCGATCGATGCATCCACGCTCGGCGCGGCGATCGGGCTGACCATCGACGGCGGTGCGGGCAACGACACCATCACCGGCAGCCAGGGAGCCGATACCCTGATCGGCGGCGACGGCAACGACAAGGTCACTGGCGGCCGCGGCAATGACGTCGCGCTTCTCGGTGCAGGCGACGACATCTTCACGTGGAATCCCGGTGACGGCAGCGACACTGTCGAAGGTGGCACGGAAACCGATACGCTGGTGTTCACCGGCGCCAATGTGGCCGAGACCATGTCGATCTCGGCGAACGGAAGCCGTGCGCTACTCACCCGTGACGTCGGTGCAATCGTCATGGACCTCGCTGGCGTCGAGCACGTGCAGATCGCGGCAGCAGGCGGCGCCGACAACATCACCGTCAACGATCTGACCGGGACAGGAATCGCGCAGGTTGCCATCGACCTGAGTGCCGGCCCCGGCAGCCAGAGCGGCGATGGAGCGGCGGACCGCGTGACCGTGAATGGCACGACCGGTGACGACAACATATCGGTCGTGACCTCCGGCGGATCGATCGTGGTCAACGGCCTCGCTGCGCAGGTGACGATTGCGCACGCGGACGCCGGTGATGTACTCGGCATCAACGGCGGACAAGGCAATGACGTCATCAATGCGTCTTCCATCAAGGCGGGACAGTCGTTCAGCCTCAACATCAACGGCGGCGACGGCAACGACACCATCACCGGCAGTGCCGGCAATGACATTGTGAACGGCGGACGCGGCGACGATTTCGCCAATCTCGGTGCGGGCGACGACACTTTCGTCTGGAATCCCGGCGACGGCAGCGACACCGTCGAAGGCGGCAAGGGCACCGACACGCTGGCATTCAACGGAGCCAATATCAGCGAGACCATCAACATCTCGGCCAATGGCGGCCGGGTGCTGTTCACGCGAGATGTTGCCGCCATTGCGATGGACCTGAACGGGGTTGAACATGTCGACTTCATTGCCCTCGGCGGTGCCGACGACATTACGGTCGGCGACCTCTCCGGCACTGGCGTGAGCCAGGTCGACCTCGATCTCGGCGCCAATGACGGCGCCGCGGATACCGTGACCATCAGCGCAACCGGCGGCAACGACGTCATCACGGTGACCGAGCACGACGGCATCATCACGGTGTCGGGGCTTGGCCAGGACATCAACATCACCGATGCCGGCGCGGGCGACAGGATCGTCATCAATGGCCTCGATGGCGACGACGTCATCACGGCTTCCGGCTTGCACGGCGGCATCCAGCTCGTCGCCAATGGCGGCAACGGCGACGACGTGCTGATCGGCAGCCCCGGCAACGACACGCTGGCAGGTGGTGCCGGTGATGACGTGCTGATCGGCGGCGGCGGCCTCGACATCCTGGACGGCGGCACCGGCAACAACGTCGTCATCCAGGGCGGAGCGTTCGCGGCCGCGATGCTGCTCAACCAGGCCATGGCGGCCAGCTTCGTCCCGGCAGGTGAGGGCAACGGCGAGATGCCGCTGCCCGATCCGCACGCGACGCAAAGCCAGGTGCTCGCATCGCCGCAGCACGCCTGAAGCCGGCGGCATCGGCCCGGAGAACGCTCATGATGACCAACGCGGTCTCCTCCGATACGGGGCTCGATGCGTTGCTGACGCTGCTGCATCTGCAAGGTGTCGCGGCCGATCGCGCGCAGCTCAGGCGGCTGGGCGCGGCAAGCTTCGGCGCAGCGGATATTGTCCGCTGCGCCAGGTCTCTCGGACTTAAAGCGCGAACCTATCGAACGCAGTGGAGCCGTCTGTCGGACACCCCGCTGCCTGCAATCGCAATGCTGCGGGACGGCGGCTTCATGGTCATCGCAAAGGCCTCCGCCGACAAGGTGCTGGTGCAGTCTCCGGAGGCGCAGCGCCCGGTGCTGATGGATCGCGACGAGCTGTGCGCGATCTGGGACGGCGGCTTGATCCTGATGGTCCGGCGCGCCGGCCGGTCCGACCTCGGGCGGCACTTCGACATCACCTGGTTCATCGGCGCGATCGGCAAATACCGGCGGCTGCTGGGCGAGGTGCTGGCGGCTTCGTTCTTCCTCCAGCTTTTTGCGCTGGTCTCGCCGCTGTTCTTCCAGGTCGTGATCGACAAGGTGCTGGTGCACCGCTCGCTGTCCACGCTCGACGTTCTCGTCATCGGCCTCGTCGTCGTCTCCCTGTTCGACACCGTGCTCGGGATCCTGCGCAACTACCTGTTTGCGCACACGACCAACCGCATCGACGTCGAGCTCGGGGCACGTCTGTTTCACCATCTGCTGGCGCTGCCGATGGCCTGGTTTCAGGCCAGGCGCGTCGGAGATTCCGTGGCCCGGGTCCGTGAGCTCGAGAACATTCGCAATTTCATCACCAGCTCGTCGCTGACGCTTCTCATCGACCTGGTCTTCACCTCGGTGTTCCTGGCGGTGATGTTCGCCTATTCGGCGCAGATGAGCTTCATCGTGCTGGCATCATTCCCGTTCTACATCGCGATCTCGGCCGTGGCGACGCCGCTGTTTCGCCGCAGGCTGGACGAGAAATTCCGCCGTGGCGCCGAGAACCAGGCTTTCCTGGTCGAGAGCGTCAGCGGCATCGAAACGCTGAAGGCGATGGCGGTCGAGCCGCAGATGCAGCGCCGCTGGGAAGAGCAGCTCGCCGGTTATGTCTCCGCGAGCTTCGGTGTCACGAGCCTCGGCAACACGGCAAGCCAGCTGGTGCAGCTCGTCAGCAAGGTCGTCACCGCCGCCATTCTCTATGTCGGAGCCAGACTGGTGATCGGTGACGCCCTGACCGTCGGCGAGCTCGTGGCCTTCAACATCTTCGCGGGGCGGGTGTCGGCCCCGGTGCTGCGGCTCGCGCAGGTCTGGCAGGATTTTCATCAGGCGCGGCTGTCGATCGCGCGGCTCGGCGACATCCTCAACAGCGCGGCGGAGCCGGCTTACTCCGCCGCCCGCGCGGGGCTACCGCCGATCCGGGGCAACATCCGCTTCGAGCACGTCTCTTTCCGCTACCGCCTCGATGGGCCGGAGATCCTGCACGATGTCTCGTTCGACATTCCAGCCGGACAAACCGTCGGCATCGTCGGATCGTCCGGTTCGGGCAAAAGCACCTTCGCCAAGCTGGTGCAGCGGCTCTACGTTCCGCAAGGCGGCCGCGTGCTGGTCGACGGAATGGATCTGATGACGACCGATCCGGCAGGGCTCCGTCGGCAGATTGGAATCGTGCTCCAGGACAACATGCTGTTCAACCGGTCGGTGCGCGACAACATCGCGCTGGCCGATCCGAGCCTGCCGATGGATCGCATCATCGACGCGGCGAAGCTCGCGGGCGCGCATGGTTTCATTCTGGAGCTCCCCGAGGGCTACGATACGGTGGTCGGCGAGCGCGGCTCGACGCTCTCGGGCGGGCAGCGCCAGCGCATCGCGATTGCCCGCGCACTGGTGGGCAATCCCCGGATCCTGATCTTCGACGAAGCCACCAGCGCGCTCGACTATGAAAGCGAGCGGATCATCCATGACAACATGAAGGAGATCGCGAAAGGCCGCACCGTCCTGATCATCGCGCACCGTCTGTCCACCGTCCGCGGCGCCGATCGCATCTTCACCCTGGAACGCGGCCGCCTGGTCGAGGACGGCACGCATGATGCGCTGATCAAGACCGGCGGCCGCTACGCCGCCCTGCATCGTCTCCAGGGAGGCATTTATGAGGTCGGCTAGCACTGTGCCGGCCGCTCGGCCGGAGCAGACCGTGATCCCGTTCCGGAATGGAAAGGGTCGGCGCGCCGAAGAAGTCGCCTTCCTGCCGGCGGCGCTGGAAATCACGGAAACACCGCCGTCGCCGATCGGCCGCGCCATCGCCATGGCCCTGATGCTGCTTGTCTGCGCGGCGCTGGCCTGGTCGGCCTGGGGCACGATCGACATCGTGGCGTCCGCAACCGGCAAGGTCGTGTCGAGCGGGCGAAGCAAGGTGGTCCAGCCGTTCGAGACCGGCGTGGTGCGTGCCATTCACGTGCAGGACGGGCAATCGGTCAAATCGGGCGACCTGCTGATCGAGCTTGATCCGACCGTGAACGCCGCAGAGCGCGATCGTCTGCACGACGATCTCATGGCCGAGCGGCTCAACGTTGCGCGCCTCCGCGCCGCATTGGCGGGCGGCGAAGGGGTATCCGCCGATCTCGTCGTACCAGAGGACGCCGATCCCATGCTGGTCGCGACGCAACGGCAGCTCCTCGCCAATCAGGTCAGCGAGAACAGGGCCAAGCTCGCGGCGCTCGCACGTCAAGAAGCGCAGAAGGAGGCCGAACATCAGACGATTGCTGCGACGATTCACAAGCTTGATGCGTTGCTGCCGGTCACCCAGCAGCGTGTCGAGATCCGCAAGACGCTGATGGAGAAGGAGATCGGCTCGAAGCTGACCTATTATGAGACCCTCCAGCTCCAGATCGAGCAGCAGGAGGAGCTTCGCGTCCAGAGTAGCCGCTTGAAGGAGGCCGAGGCGGCCGTCGCTGCGATCCGGGAGACCCGCATCCAGGCCTTGGCCGAGTACAGGAAAAGTCTGTCCGATGAGCTTGCCAAGAGCGAACAGAAAGCCAATGGCGTCGCACGCGATCTGATCAAGGCGCAGCAGAGGACGAGGCTTCAGCAACTGACGTCGCCGGTCGACGGCGTCGTGCAGCAGCTCGCGGTCCACACTGTCGGCGGCGTGGTCACGCCCGCACAGTCGCTGCTGGTGATCGTGCCGACCGATACGCGGCTCGAGATCGAGGCGATGATCTCCAACCGCGATATCGGATTTGTCGGGGCCGGGCAGGGCGCCGCGATCAAGATCGACACTTTCAATTTCACCCGCTACGGGCTTCTCGCAGGTCGGGTCCTGAGCGTCTCGCAGGATGCCATCGTCCGTGACCGGCCGCAGGAGCGCGGGAGCGACCGTGCGCCCGGGACGCAACGCGACAGCAGCGAGCCCAGCGGGCAGGAGTTGAGTTACAGCGCCCGTATCTCGCTCGATCGCACCCAGATGCAGGTGGACGACCGCCTCGTCAACCTGTCGCCGGGAATGGCGGTGACCGTCGAGATCAGGACCGGTTCGCGCACCATCCTGAGCTACCTGCTATCGCCGCTGCAGCGCTACCGGCACGAGATCATGCGGGAGCGCTAGTTCCCGCCTGTTGCCGACGAAGCTTCGCGAGGCGCCCTGAGAACCGATCGGGCTTTTCGGCAGCTACACCATGCCGCGGGCGCTCCACTCTCGACGAAGTCGTTTTCGTGTGGCCGCGCAGCCCGGAATGCGTACATAGGAGCAAGCAAAAATTTGGAGGAAACTATGCGGCTCATTGCCCTCGTGTCGGCTCTGCTCTTGCCGTTTGGCGCGGCGCTCGCCCAGGACTATCCAGTCAGGCCCGTCACCATGCTGGTGCCGTTCGCCGCCGGCGGACCTACGGACACCATTGCTCGCCTGACGGCGGCAGGCATGGCGAAATCGCTCGGCCAACAGGTCATCGTGGAGAACGCGCCTGGCGCCGGTGGCACCATCGCGACGACCCGCGCCTCGCGAGCCCAGCCCGACGGATACACGCTGCTGATCCATCATGTCGGCCTCTCGACCGCCGCAACATTGTACCGCAACCTCAGCTATGACACGAAGACCGCCTTCGCGCCGATCGGGCTTGTGACCAATGCGCCGATGACCATCATCGCGCGTGCGGATTTCCCGGCCGACACACTGAAGGAATTGGTCGCCTACGCCCAACAGCAGGGCGACAAGTTGACCTACGCCAACGCTGGACTCGGAGCGGCCTCGCATCTCTGCGGGATGCTGTTCATGACGGCGATCCAGAAGCAGCTCACCGCGGTGCCTTACAAGGGCAACGGCCCCATCATGAACGATCTTCTCGGCAAGCAGATCGATCTCACCTGCGACCAGGCGACGAACACGACCGGCCCGATCATGTCGAAGCAGGTCAAGGCCTATGCGATCACCACCAAGGAGCGGTTGAAGAGCTTGCCCGATCTGCCGACGGCTGATGAGGCCGGCCTCAAGGGGTTCGAACTTGGCGTGTGGCACGGCATCTACGCGCCGAAGGGCACACCGCCGGCGGTCGTTCAGAAGCTGACGGCGGCGCTCCAGTCCGCGCTTAGGGATCCCGCGCTGATCGCCCGGTTCAACGACATCAACACGGAGCCGGTCCCGCAGGAGAAGGCGACGCCGGAGGCGCTGGCCGCGACGCTGGCGAGTGAAGTCGACCGTTGGGCTCCGATGATCAAGGCCGCCGGCCAGTTTGCGGACTGAGCCGTTCCTGCGCAATTCGAGCCGACATCGCTCCGTGAACGCGCTAAGCCAACACGGTAAAGAACTGTCTATTCAAGAGCTAATGACCAGGTAGCAAAATACCGGTACTGTGCATGGGGTTGTTTTCGCGATTTTTAATGTCGGCCCGGTCGTGGAGCTTCAACCCGCCGCCGCGTCGAACTGCGTGCTCGCCTCGAGCCACTGCTCCTCGGCGCGCGCGAGCGCGTCGGCTGCGTTCGCGCGTGCTTTCGACAGTTGCGCGGCCTGCTTGGGATCGCGGGTGAAGATGTCGGGCAGGGCGAGCGCGGTGTCGATCTTGCTGATGATCTCGCTGACGCGGGCGATCTCGGTTTCGGCTTCCGCGATACGTTTCTTCAGCGAGCCGCGATTGTCCGATCTCGGGCGCTGCGGCTTCTCGCTCACCGCGCTGCGCTCGCGCGGGGCGGGCTCGCCATTGCGGGCGGACAGCACCAGGCGGCGATATTCGTCGAGGTCGCCATCGTAATTGGTCACGGTGCGGTCGGCGACGATCCAGAGTTGGTCGGCGCAGGACTCGATCAGATAGCGGTCGTGCGAAACCATGATGACGGCGCCGGGGAATTCGTTGATGGCTTCCGCGAGCGCGGCGCGGCTGTCGATGTCGAGATGGTTGGTCGGCTCGTCCAGGATGATCATGTTGGGGCCGAAGAAGGTCGCAAGCCCCAGCAGGAGCCGTGCCTTCTCGCCGCCCGACAATTTTCCGACCTTGGTGTCGGCCGCCTTGCCGGAGAATCCGATGGCGCCGGCGCGTGCGCGCACCTTGGCCTCAGGCGCTTCACCCATCAGCTTGCGGACGTGGTCGTAGGTCGAGGCATCCTCGTTCAATTCGTCGAGCTGGTGCTGGGCGAAATAGGCAATCGACAGCTTGTCCGCGCGGGTCACCTTGCCCGAGAACGGCGCGAGACGGCCGGCGAGCAGCTTCACAAGGGTCGACTTGCCGTTGCCATTGGAGCCGAGCAGCGCGATGCGGTCGTCATTGTCGACGCGCAAGGTGACGCGGTTGAGGACGGGCGTGTTCGGATCGTAGCCGACCACGACGTTGTCGGTGGCGATGATCGGCGGCGACAGGATTTTCTCGGGCGCGGGAAAGCTGATCTCGCGCACATCCTGGGTGACCAGCGCCGTGATCGGCTTCAGCCGCTCCAGCATTTTGACGCGTGATTGGGCCTGGCGGGCTTTCGAGGCCTTGGCCTTGAAGCGGTCGACGAAGGCCTGCAGGCGGGCGCGTTCGGCTTCCTGCCGCTTGACCGCTTTGGCGTCGAGCATCTCGCGCATGGCGCGTTGCTCCTCGAAGGAGGAGTAGGTGCCTTTGTAAAGCGTGAGCTTGCCGCGTTCCAGATGCAGGATCTGGTCGACCGAGCTTTCCAGCAGGTCGCGGTCATGGCTGATCACGATTACGGTGCGCGGATAATGCGCGAGGTGATCCTCGAGCCACAGCGTGCCTTCGAGGTCGAGATAGTTGGTGGGCTCGTCGAGCAGCAACAGGTCGGGAGCCGCGAACAGCGTTGCGGCGAGCGCAACGCGCATGCGCCAGCCGCCGGAGAATTCGGCGCAGGGGCGGAGCTGGTCGGTGGCCGAGAAGCCGAGGCCGGAGAGGATGGCTGCGGCACGGCTTGGTGCCGAATGTGCGTCGATGTCGACCAGCCGGGTCTGGATCTCGGCGATCCGGTGCGGGTCGGTCGCGCTCTCGGCTTCGGTGAGCAGTGCGTCGCGTTCGAGGTCGGCCTTGAGCACGACCGAGATCAGGCTCTCTGGGCCGTTCGGCGCTTCCTGCGCGAGGCTGCCGACGCGCCAGCGGGGCGGCAGGGTCACCGTGCCGTGCTCAGCCGCAAGCTCGCCGCGGATCACCTTGAACAGGGTCGATTTGCCGGTGCCGTTGCGACCGACCATGCCGACGCGGGATCCGGGCGTGATCTGCACGGAACTCTGGTCAATCAGAAGGCGTCCGGCGAGGCGGATGGAGAGGTCGGTGATGGAGAGCATGCGGCCTTGTCACCGCACCCGCGATCAAACGCAACCCGTTTTTCCGTGTCCGCAAGCCGGTTCTTGCGAAGTCAGTGCGAATCGCGGTCGCGCTGCTTCAGCTCATTGAGGAGTTGCTCGAGGTGCGTCGGCAGCCTGGCCTCGAGCCGCAGGCTCTGCTGGAGCCGTTCACCCACCGCATCGCGGATCGAGCGGCTGGTGCGCCGGTCGATTTGCTCGCTGTCATCGGCGAAAAGGCTAACCATCGCAGGGTTCCGTGTTCTCATAGAAGCGACACGGTACCAAGTCCTTGGCTCCCAAATGGTTTCGCCACTCGCGGCGATTGCGCGGCATTCTAGCAAAAATTGTGTGAAGCCGTGCAATATCCCGCTCCGAATACAAAGCCCCGGCGTTGGGGGACGCCGGGGCTTCGCTCGGAAGGTACCTTGGGGGGCACAGGTACCCTTGGTTGGTGCTCTTGGAAAGGTGCTGTCGGGCTCAGTAGCAGCGGTTGATCATCCGCCAGCGGGGTCCCCAGGGGGTCGGGACCAGCCGGCGCACATAGCAGCCGCCATTGCCGTAAGAGACGACGGGGCCGCGGGCATAAAAGCGCGGTCCACCCCAACTGTGGCCGTGGTGCCAGCCACCGCCGCCATGCCAGCCGCCGCCATGCCAGTGCGCGGAGGCGGAGGTCGGGGCCAGCGCGGCACCGAGCGCGACCACGGCGACCGCGGCGAGCGAAAGTTTCCTCAACATGGTGATCTCCTCAAAACTGCCGGCGCGGGGCTATCGCGTCGATGGAAAGGCCGCCGAAACGGTCCGCCTCGGGCAGAGGCTTTGGTTTCGATGGACCTGAGGTTATCCGAGCGAGGCTGAACCAAACCCTGACGAGGCCTTCAGATTGGGTTCATCTGGGTGAAATCGTTGTAATCCATGTTGGAATTCGGCGCCTGGCCTGCGGCGAAGCGCCCCCGGAGTCGGTTTTGGCGGTCGCTTGCCGTATGGCGAAGGCGCCGATATAAGCCCGGCAACTCCGAACCACCGTTTTCTCTTCAAGGACATGATCATGGCCATCGAACGCACCTTCTCGATCATCAAGCCCGACGCCACCGCGCGTAACCTCACCGGTGCGGTTAACGCCGTGATCGAGAAGGCGGGCCTGCGCATCGTCGCGCAGAAGCGCATCCGCATGACCAAGGAACAGGCCGAGACCTTCTATTCGGTCCACAAGGCGCGCCCCTTCTTTGGCGAGCTCGTGGACTTCATGACGTCGGGCCCCGTGGTGGTGCAGGTGCTGGAAGGCGAGGGTGCCGTCTCCAAGTATCGCGACGTGATGGGTGCGACCGATCCGTCCAAGGCGGCTGACGGCACCATCCGCAAGCTCTACGCAAAGTCGATCGGCGAGAACTCCGCGCACGGTTCGGATGCCGCGGAAACCGCCGCGATCGAGATCGCGCAGTTCTTTTCGGGCAACGAGATCGTCGGCTGATCCGTCAGCCGATAAGTTAACGAGACGCGGCGAAAGGACGTAGTGTGAACTGGCTCTGGCAGATCTTCGATCCCGCTACGATCGGGGCATTCTTCACCCAGTTCCGCGTTGAGATGGCCGAACCGACCTTCTGGGTCGCGGTCGGCAAGATCATCTGGATCAACATCCTCTTGTCCGGCGACAATGCGCTGGTGATCGCGCTCGCCTGCCGCGGCCTCAAGCCGCGGCATCGGCTGTGGGGCATGATCTTCGGTGCCGGCGCCGCGGTGCTGCTGCGGATCATCTTCACGGGCATCGTCGCGAGCCTGATGGAGCTACCGTACCTCAAGCTGGTTGGCGGTCTTGCACTGATCGTGATTGCGGCAAAGCTGCTGGTGCCGGAACAGGAGGACGAGGACGGCGTCGAGTCGGCTTCGCATCTTTGGCAGGCCGTGCAGATCGTCGTCGTCGCCGACATCGTCATGAGCCTGGACAACGTCATTGCGGTGGCCGCGGCCGCCAATGGCAGCGCGTCCTTGCTGGTGCTCGGTCTTGCCATCAGCGTGCCCTTGATCGTCGCCGGTGCGGCGCTGATCATGGCGCTGCTTGCAAAACTGCCGGTTCTGGTGTGGGCCGGCGCGGCGCTGCTCGGCTGGATCGCGGGCGAGGTGATCGCGACCGATCCCGGCATCGCGCCGAGGCTGCACACGCTGTTCGACGGTCCGTTCGGCGCCTCGCTCGACAACATGCTCGGCGCCCTGCGCATCCCGCCGCAATTCGCCCATGGCGGCGGAGGCGGCGAATATCTCTGCGCAGCTCTCGGCGTCGTCGTCGTGCTGGTCGTCGGCTCCATCTGGCGCCGCCGCAGCATGAGCGCGGCCGCTCTGGAGTCCTCCGAACGCCACGCCAAGGCATCGGCGGAGTGATCCTCTGCGGCAGCCGCTGTCCGCACCAAGCCTGTTGTCGCCTACGGAAGCCGCGCCGGACTGGAATGGCCCAGCGTTGCCATGGCGATCCTTCCATAATTAGACGTTGTCTTATTCTAAAGTACTGAAAATAAAGCCGTTTTCGTTGACTCGGTGACTGTTCCCGCTGCACGTCGCTCCGGTATTCATTTAATCAAACCGGAAGCTGTTAAGAGATGCCGCCGAGAGTCACTTGCCGCCCTGTTGCTGTTCTTGCTGTTGCCTTCAGATCCCGACCGAGGATCTCCAGACCGACAGCTTTCGCGGCCTCTGTGATTTCCATCGCCTTGTTCAGCGACGGCTTCCTTCACGGCAGCAACGCGCAGAGCGCTGTGCCGGAGACGGAGCGGGCGACAACGTTGCCGGCGGTGACCGTTACGGCAGACGTGCCGAAGCAGCGCGCACGCGCACGTTCGAATCCCGGCCGAAGAGCAGCCCGCGGAAGCTCGCCCGCAGTTGGGCAGGTCACGACGCAAGCGGAAGGAACTCCCGCAGCGCCGAAGCCCGGCACGCTGCCGCCGGCCTATTCAGGCGGGCAGGTGGCCCGCGGAGGGCAAATTGGCTTGCTGGGCAACAGGGACTTCATGGACACCCCGTTCAACATCACCAGTTACACGGCGAAGAAGATCGAAGATCAACAGGCCACCACGGTCGCCGACGTCGTCAGCAACGATCCTTCGGTCCGTTTCACGGGCCAGACCGGTGGCATTCTCGACTCCTTCTTCATCCGCGGCTTTCCGATCGGCGAGGGGAATGTCGGAGAAATTGCCTTCAATGGCGTCTATGGTGTTGCACCAAACTACCGTGTGTTCACCGACTACGTCGAACGCATCGAAATCATCAAAGGCCCGACCGCGCTCCTTTACGGCATGGCTCCGAACAGCAGCGTCGGCGGCGCCATCAACATCGTTCCGAAACGCGCAGGTGACGTCGATCTCACGCGGGTTACCACCGACTACGCGACGAACTCCCAGTTCGGCACGCATCTCGACGTGAGCCGACGGTTCGGCGAGAACCGCGAATTCGGAATTCGCGTCAATGGCAGTTATCACAACGGCGATACGCCGCTCGACAACCAGAGCCGCCAGGCGCATGTCGGCTCTGCGGCGTTCGACTATCGCGGCGAGAAGTTCAGGGCTTCGCTCGACTTCATCGACCAGGAAGAAAAGTTCGACGCGCCCGCAAGGCCGTTTCTGGTCGCGACAGGCGTCGCTGTCCCGACCGCTCCGGTCGGGAGGCGCAATGTCACGCAGGCCTGGGAGTTCGCCAAGGTCCATGACAACTCGCTGCTAGCACGCGCCGAATACGACGTGACCGATTCCGTGACGGTGTTCGCCGACGGCGGTGGCGGCAGGACCCAGGTCGATCGTCTGTTTGGTACGCCGACGATCCTGAACTCGGTCGGCAATACCAGTTCGACACCCGGCCGCTTCAAATTCGATATTGACAGGAACGTCGCCGACGCCGGCGTGCGCGCCCGGTTTGGGACCGGTGCGATCAATCATGCCGTGAGCTTCCAGGGGAGCTACTACACCGATCAATTGTCGCGAGGTTCTGTTTCCGGCTCGCCGGTGCTGTCCAACATCTATGCTCCGGTCGCCCGTCCGGAGCAACTCGTTCCGGCTCCCGCGACTGTTCCAAAGCTTTCCGATACCGAATTGACCGGCCTCGCGCTGGCCGACACCTTGTCGGTCTTTCAGGATCGCATTCAGCTGACCGTCGGCGTCCGGCAACAAGGCGTGAAGTCGAACAACTACAACACCGCCACGGGTGCCGTTAGCGCTGCTTACGATCAAACGGCGCTCACGCCGATGGTTGGTCTGGTCGTCAAGCCCTGGAGCCACGTCTCCCTGTACGCAAACTACATCGAAGGACTGAGCAAGGGGGATGTCGCACCAACGACGGCGAGCAATTCCGGAGAAGTTCTTGCACCTTATTTCAGCAAGCAACACGAAGCCGGCGTCAAGATCGATTTCGGCATGCTGGCCACCACGATCAGCCTGTTCGAGATCACCAAGCCATCGGGGCAGTTGGGTGTCGACAAAGTCTTCCGGGCCGACGCCGAACAGCGCAATCGCGGCCTGGAGTTCACGGTATTCGGAGAGGTGCAGACAGGCCTTCGCGTGCTTGGCGGCGTGACGCTGATCGACCCGGAGCTGACGAAGACGAGCACGCCTTCCAATCTCGGCAAGACGCCGATCGGTGTGCCTCAGGTGCAAGCCAATTTGTCCGCCGAATGGGACACCCCATTCGCGCCCGGGCTGACGCTGGTCGCAAGCACCATCTATACGGGATACCAGTATCTGGATGCGGCAAACACGCAGGTCGTTCCGGCGTGGACGAGGCTCGACCTCGGTGCCCGCTACAACACGCGCATCAACAACCGGCCTGTCACGTTGCGGGCGCTGGTCCAGAACGTGTTCGATAAAAATTACTGGTCGGGCGTGGCAAGCTTCTCCGCGCTCTCACAGGGGGCTCCGCGGACCCTGCTGTTGTCGATGTCCACGGATTTCTGAGTTGAAGCGGCCTGGACGCGTAAAGCGCAAGCTTCTCTGGGCTCACCGATGGCTCGGGTTGACCAGCGGCATCGTCGTGGTGCTGATAGGCCTTACGGGAAGCTTCATCGTTTTCTATCGGGAAATCGACGCCGCTCTGAATTCCGCGCTCTACGTCCCCGCCGGCCCCGAACAAAAGGTCACCTTGAGCGAGGTGATGCGCGCCGCCGCGGCGGCGGATACCGCGCCGATTTCCACAATCCTGGCTCCGGACCGGACTTGGCCGGTCTGGGTCGTGATACACGCACACGAAACCACTACAGGTCGATACCCCAATCGCTGGACGACCATGGTCGATCCATCGAACGGGAAGGTTCTCGGACGACGTGACTACATAAACGCGTTCGCCCTCAAGGTTTACCGTCTCCACTATACGCTGCTGCTCCATGAGTGGTGGGGCAAGGAGTTGGTCGGCATTGTCGGGCTCGTACTGCTCGGCTTGGCCGTCTCGGGCCTGTTCTTGTGGTGGCCGAAACCGGGGCGGTTCTGGCGCTCGGTATCGGTGAGCAAGGACGTTTCGCTTCTTCGATTTGTTTTCGACGTCCACGGCATGGCTGGTTTTTGGGCGCTGCTCGCGCTCACGATGATCTCGATCACTGGTGTCGGGATCATTTTTCCTGGCGTAGTGCGTCCCATTGTTGGGCTCGTGTCGCAACCGACACCTGATCCTTCGCCGCGGATCGAACTGCCGGCCGCAGGGACGCCGCAGCTCTCAGCCGATGCGATCGTGCGAATCGTGCAAGCGGCCAGGCCGGATACGACGATTGCCATGTTCAATCCGCCAACCGAAACGCGCAACACCTGGCGCGTGCAGTTCCGGGCCGAAGGCGCTGATCCCGCGGTACGTGCGCGGGGGGCGATCTGGCTCGATCCATGGAGCGGCGCGGTGGTGCACGATCGCACTTCGGGCGCCACGTCGATGGGCGATCGCTATCTGGCCGAACAGCTCTGGATCCACAACGGTGCGACGTTCGGACTCGTCGGGCGTCTGTTCGTCTTCGCAGCCGGCTTCGCTCCCCTCGTTCTGTTCATCAGCGGCGGGATCATGTGGCTCAAGAAACGTCCGGGCAGGATCAGGTTAGGCTAGCCGATCTACCGCCGGACGATCGAGCCGGCGCGGTTGATCAGCCGGGCGAGCGCGCGGAAGCGGCTGCCGACGCGATCCGCGACGAGGTCGCCGAGGCGGTGCTCGAACACCAGCAACAGCTTGCGGCCCAGGCTGCGGAAATGCGTCGCGGGCAAGACGCCCGGACGCGCCGCCGAGATTAGATGCGCGACGCGGAAGGCCGCGCCCAGCAGGCGGGCGCGTTCGAGCTGCGCCGGCGTCAGCAGCTCCTGCATGGCGACGGGCGGCTGGTTTTCCTCGCTGAGGCCCGCATAGCGATAGAACACGGACAACCCGACGAAGGCGCGCTCGGTGTGGGTGATCGCGCCGAAATTGCCGTTGACGACGAGGCTCAGCGTCTGCTCGCCGCGATGGTCGGGATGCACGCGCCAGCCGATGTCGGACAGCAGGCACGCGGCGTGGCGGAGGCGGCGGTCCTCCTGGGTCTCGCGCAGCTTCACCACGCGCGCGAGGCGGTCGGTCCAGGCGATCAGTTCGCGCGCATGCTTTGCCGAACGCGACAGCAGCTGGTTCAGCTCTTCGGCCGCGCAGATCAGTCCGTCCTTGTTGCGTTCGGAGTCCGGCAGCTTCTCGTGCAGCAGGCCCTCGCGCACGCCGAAGGTCGAGAACACGATGGTCTTCGGCTTCGCCACCCGGATGATGTGCTCGAGCACCAGTGCGGCATAGGTGAGGAGCGGGCGCCGGGCATCGGCGACGATCTCGATGTCGGCGAGCATGCCCGCGGCCGCAAGCCGGCGAAGACGACGCGAGAAGTCGAGCGCCTCGGCAGCCGAAATCGAATAGCCGTGCATCACCTGGAGCGGATAGCCACTCTGGATGATGTGGATGCGCGCAAGCGCGCGCCAGGTGCCGCCGACCGCGTAGAAGCTGCGGCCGCTCCCAGCCTTGAGCTGCGGCACCCCGTCGAGCGCTTCGCGCACGATGCGGTCGGCGCGTTTCAGGGATTTATGCGCGAGGTCCTGCAGCGCGAGGCCGCCGAGTGGCAGCGTCACGCCGCTGCGCACGGTGTTTTTGCGCACGTCGATCAGTTCGAGCGAGCCGCCGCCGAGGTCGCCGACGATGCCGTCGGGATGATGGATGCCGGAGATCACGCCAAGCGCCGACAGCCGCGCCTCGCGCGGGCCCGACAGGATCTCGATCTTCACCGCGCAGATGCGCTCGGCTTTCGCGATGAAGTCGGGGCCGTTCGAGGCGTCGCGGCAGGCGGCGGTCGCAATCGCAAACACCCGTCCGACCTGCATGACCCGACACAGCGCACGGAAGCGCTTGAGCGAGGTCAGCGCCTTGTCGACGGCGTCAGGCGCGAGCAGGCCCGTGCTCTGCACCTCGCGCCCGAGCCCGCACAGCGTCTTCTCGTTGAAGATCGGAATCAGGCTCCGCGTCAGTCCCTCGTAGACGACGAGACGGACCGAGTTGGAGCCGATGTCGATGACCGCGACGCTCGAGCCGCGCTTGCGCGGCCGCTTCACGTCGACGATCCCGGATCAGGATTGATGACGTTCATTACGGCGCGTGAGGCGGCGCGGCGAGGATTCCTTGAGCGACTTACCACGGCCAGACAGACTCGGATTTGTCATGAAGTAGTTGTGGACGTTGAAAGGCTCCTCGCCCTTCGCGGTCTTCATACGCGTTGAGGACCCGTCCGGCAACAATTGCCAGCTCTGCTCGTTGTCCTTGAGGTTGGCGACCATGATCTGTTCGAGAACCTGCTGATGCACCGTGGGATTTTGCAGCGGACACAGCACCTCGACGCGGCGGTCGAGGTTGCGCGGCATCATGTCGGCTGAGGAGATATACACAGCCGCTTTCGCGCTCGGCAGGCCCTGGCCCATGCCGAAGCAGTAGATTCGGCCGTGTTCGAGGAAGCGTCCGATGATCGACTTGACGCGAATGTTCTCAGACAATCCGGGAATGCCGGGTCGCAGGCAGCAGATACCGCGCACCACGAGCTCGACCTGCACGCCGGCCTGTGAGGCCTCGTAGAGCGCGTCGATGATGTCGGGGTCGACCAGCGCGTTCATCTTCATCCAGACTGCACCGGGCCGGCCGTGCCGCGCATGCGCGGTCTCGCCCTGGATGTGCTCGATGATGCGCTTGCGCAAGGTCAGCGGCGAGACCGCCATCTTTTCCAAGTCGCTCGGCGCGGCGTAGCCGGTGATGAAGTTGAACACGCGCGCGGCGTCGCGGCCGATGGTCGGATCCGAGGTGAAGTAGGAGAGGTCGGTGTAGATGCGCGCGGTCACCGGGTGATAATTGCCGGTGCCGGTGTGGACGTAGGTCGTGAGGCTTCCGCCCTCGCGCCGCACCACCATCGAGAGTTTCGCGTGCGTCTTCAGTTCGAGGAAGCCGTAGACGACCTGCACGCCGGCGCGTTCGAGGTCGCGTGCCCAGCGGATGTTGGCCTCTTCGTCGAAGCGCGCCTTCAGCTCGATCAGCGCGGTGACGGATTTGCCGGCTTCGGCGGCTTCCACGAGCGCGCGCACGATCGGCGAGTTGCTGGAGGTGCGGTAGAGCGTCTGCTTGATGGCGACGACGTCGGGGTCGCGCGTCGCCTGCTGGAGAAACTGCACCACGACGTCGAAGGATTCGTAGGGGTGATGGACGACGAGATCCTTCTGCCGGATCGCGGCGAAGATGTCGCCGCCTTGCTCGCGCACGCGCTCGGGATGGCGCGGTACATAAGGGGTGAATTCCAGATCGGGCCGGTCGAGGCGGGTGAGCTGCGAGAGCTCGTTCATGGCGAGCACGCCGTCGACCAGGAACACCTCGTCGTCGGCGGTCGACAGCGCGTGCTGCACGAAGCTGCGCAGCTGCTCCGGCATCTTGGCGTCGATCTCGAGCCGGATCACCGAGCCGCGGCGGCGGCGCTTCAGCGCAGTCTCGAACAGGCGAACGAGATCCTCGGCCTCTTCCTCGATTTCGAGTTCGGAGTCGCGGATGACACGGAAGGCGCCCTGGCCGTGCAGATTGTAGCCGGGGAACAGGCGGTTGATGAACAGCGCAGTGGCCTGCTCCAGCGAGATCAGCCGGACGACCTTGCCATCAGCCGGCAGACGGATGAAGCGGTCGATCTTGCCGGGCATGCGGATCAGCGCGTTCATCTGCTTGCCGTCGGCGGCGCGCGTGAGCTGGAGTGCGATGGTGAAGCCGAGGCTCGGAATGAACGGGAAGGGGTGGGCCGGGTCAATCGCGAGTGGCGTCAGCAGCGGGAACACGTTGCTGAGGAAGTAGTCCTCGACCCAGGTTCGTTCCGCCTTGGTGACTTCCTTGCCTTCGACCAGCACGATGCCCTCGTCGGCGAGCGTGCCGCGCAGGTCGCGCCAGATTGCTTGCTGGTCCGAGGCAAGCTGCGAGACAGTCCGGTTGATAAGCGCGAGCTGCTCGGATGGCGTCAGACCGTCGGGGCTGCGCTCGGCAATGCCCTCGCGCACCTGGGCCTTGATGCCGGCGACGCGGACCATGAAGAACTCGTCGAGGTTATTCGCTGAAATCGACAGGAATCGCACCCGCTCCAGCATGGGGTGGCTGGGATTGACCGATTCCTCCAGGACGCGGCGGTTGAAGTGCAGCCAGGAGAGCTCGCGATTGATGAACCGCTCGGGGTTCGATGCGATCGCAGGCGGGCCCTCGGCTTCCGGGGCTTTTTCTTTAACTTCAACAGCTTGCGCAGAGTCCATCAGAAGTCGATCCATCCAGTTCGCCCCAATTTGCGACTTACGCGCAAAACCCGCGGGAGCATGTGTTAGAGCGATGACGTTTCGATGACATTGATGTTCCGCCGTCCGGCCGCGTCAAGCCGCCTTGTCAGACATCTCGGAGCAGCTCGGCGGCCAAGGCCCGGGTGACGGGGCGGCCGAGGCGCAGGGCCTCGCTGTCCAGCAGGTCCACAGCCCGTCGGGCGGCGGCCGAGGACCGCTCCAGGCGAGTGGCGAGGTAGCTGACCACGCTCTCGTCCACCGCGAGCTGGCGGTCGGCGCAGAATTTGACGATCAGGCCGCGGAAGAGCTGGTCGTCAGGCGGCAACAGCGAGATAACGGGGACGGCGCGGAGCCGCGAGCGCAGGTCGGGGAGCTCGATCTCGAGAGATGCGGGCACCTCGCGTCCGATGAAGAGGACGTAGGCGCCGTCCTCGCGGGCCAGATTCATCAGATGGAACAGGGCGCGCTCGTCGAATTCCCCGGCCTTGGGATCCTCGACCACCAGCGCGCCGGTGGCGAGCGCAGCCGGGACGGCTTCGGCGGTCAGCCCATTGGCCGTGGTCGAGCGGGCGCCTGAGGCCTCGGCCCAGATCGCGGCGAGATGGCTCTTGCCGCTTCCTTCCGGGCCGGCCAGCCACATGATCCGGTTCGGCCATTCCGGCCAGGCGTCGATGAGGGCAAGACCGGCGGCATTGACGGGGCCTTCGAGGAAATTGTCCCGGCTCAGGCTCTCCGCATGCGGAAGCGAAAACGCCAATTGTCGGGGATGAACGCGGCCTGGCACGCTTGCTTTGCTCCGTGCCGGCGGGCCGGCTTCGTTTCAAGAGATGCGACTTAATCGAGCGGGAGTTGGTCCTTTGCGGGGCCGCTTCCCAACTCATTTGGCCTCGATCGTGCTCATGTGCCGCAACCACTCGACGAGATAGAGCGATACGGAGGAAAGCGTGAAGACCGTGACGAGGCCCATCAGGATGATATCATAAGGACCGGCTTTGAAGCCGAAGGCGAGGGCGGCCAGCACCAGCGCCGCGAACGCCACCTGGGCCACAGTGTTGAGCTTGGATACCTTCGAGGGCTTCATCTCCACAGGGCGGTCGAACAGCCAAGATATGATCACGGCAGCGACGATCATGATATCGCGCGAGACCACCAGGATGACGATCCAGCGCGGAATCGCGCCCCAGATGCCCAAGGCCATGTAGATCGAGACCAGCAGCGCCTTGTCGGCGAGCGGGTCGAGCAGGGCGCCGAGCTCGCTCGTCATGTTGAAGCGCTTGGCAAGGAAGCCGTCGACCGCGTCGCTGATACCGGCGATCAGGAAGACGGCGAACGCCACCTCCATTTGGCTCGACACGATGGCCCAGACGATGATCGGGACCAGCATGATGCGGCCCAGAGTGATGATGTTCGGTATACTCACACGGCGCTTCCCGGCACCCGGCCTGACCTCGAATTCGGCCCTTTGGAGGCTGAACCGGTTGATATCTCTACATAGTATACGGAGGCGCGCCATGCGAGCCATTGCGTGTCCCCGGAATTCGACGTAACCAGCCGCAAACCCACTGGAAATCGGGCATGACCGACCGCAAAAACGGCCTCACTTACGCCGATTCAGGCGTCGATATCGACGCGGGCAACCGCCTGGTCGACCTGATCAAACCGATGGTGCGCGCCACCGCGCGTGCTGGCGCCGACGCCGAAATCGGCGGTTTTGGCGGCCTGTTTGACCTCAAGGCCGCCGGCTTCAAGGACCCCATCCTGGTGGCCGCGACCGATGGCGTCGGCACCAAGGTCAAGATCGCGATCGAGACCGGCCTGCATGGCGGGATCGGCATCGACCTCGTCGCCATGAGTGTCAACGACCTCGTGGTGCAGGGCGCCGAGCCGCTGTTCTTCCTGGACTATTTTGCCTGCGGCAAGCTCGATCCGGAGGCGACCGCGTCGATCGTCGCCGGTGTCGCCGAAGGCTGCCGCGAATCCGGTTGCGCCCTGATCGGCGGCGAGACGGCCGAGATGCCCGGCCTCTACAAGGACGGCGACTACGACCTCGGCGGCTTTGCCGTCGGTGCCGCGGAGCGGGGCACGCTCTTGCCGCGCAAGGACATCACCGCCGGCGATGCCGTGATCGGGCTGGCTTCGTCGGGGGTGCACTCCAACGGTTTCTCGCTGGTGCGCAAGATCGTGGAACAATCGGGCCTCGGCTTCGGAGCGCAGGCGCCGTTTGCGCCCGTCATGACGCTCGGCGGCGCGCTGCTGACGCCGACGCGGCTCTACGTCAAATCCTGCCTGCGCGCGATCCGCGAGACCGGCGCGGTGAAGGGGCTTGCCCATATCACCGGCGGCGGCTTCACCGACAACATTCCGCGCGTGCTGCCGAAGCATCTCGGCGTGGGTATCGATCTGGCGCGTCTGCCAGTGCTGCCGGTGTTCAAATGGCTGGCCGCGCAGGCCGGCATCGCCGAACTCGAAATGCTGCGGACCTTCAATTGCGGGATCGGCATGATCGCGATCGTCGAACCGGACAAGGTCGACGAGGTCGTGGAGGTCTTCGCCGATGCCGGTGAGACCGTGGCCCAGCTCGGTACCGTGATCCCGGCCGAGGGCGAGCACCGCGTCGTCTATAACGGCCATCTCGATTTGGCGCTGTAATGGCCGGCGCTGTGATGAAACGCCGCGTCGCCATCCTGATTTCCGGCCGCGGCTCCAACATGGCTGCGCTGATCAAGGGCGCGACCGCGCCGGATTTTCCGGCGGAGATTTCGCTCGTCATCTCGAACAAGGCCGACGCACTGGGGCTGGAAAGGGCCAAAGCGAGCGGCGTGAAGACACTGGTGATCGAAAGCAAGCCATTCGGCAAGGACCGCGCCGGCTTCGAGAAGGTGCTGCAAGCAGCGCTCGATCAGCACGGTATCGAGCTGATCTGCCTCGGCGGCTTCATGCGGCTGTTCACGGCCGAGTTCACCAGGGCCTGGTACGGGCGGATGCTCAACATCCATCCCTCGCTGCTGCCGTCGTTCCCCGGTCTCGACCCACACGGCCAGGCGTTGCGCGCCGGCGTCAAGCTCTCCGGCGCGACGGTGCACTTCGTGATCCCCGAGACCGACGCCGGCCCAATCGTGATGCAGGGCGCGGTTCCCGTCAACGACCACGACACGGCGGACACGCTGTCGGAGCGCATCCTCGAAGTCGAGCACCGCATCTATCCCGCAGCACTGAGCCTGCTCGCGACCGGCAAGGTCCAGATCGAGGGCGATGTCTGCAAGACCGCGGGCGGCGGGCCGTCGGAGAATTTTCTGATAGCGCCGTTGGTGCGGTGAAGCGCCATCGCACTCGGAATACGTCTCATCCCAAACAAAAACCCCCGGCAGAGCCGGGGGCAACGTCATGATCTCTTGCGCAGACCGCGAGAGAAATCAGGAGACCTTGAGGTTCTCCGCGGATGCTTTGCCGCGGTTCTCCACGAGGTCGTATTCAACCACCTGATTTTCATTGAGGGTCGAGAGTCCGGCGCGCTCGACGGCGGAGATATGGACGAAGACGTCCTTGTCACTGCCGTTTGGCTTGATGAACCCATAGCCCTTGGTCGGGTTGAACCATTTGACGGTGCCCTTTTGCGGCATCCTCAGTCTCCTCCGCTAGATACAAAAACGACGCGGCCGCTTTTCGCGTGCCACGCCACAAACGGGCATCCGGTAGTCTGTTCGAGTCTTGAGTCTCAATGTCGCGAAACGCACAGTCGAGCGGCCAATTCCGATTGTGTCCGATATTGCAACATGAAAATCGCCCGTTAGCAAGCCGCGCGCGAATTTCAAGAGCCCGACCGGACTGCCCGTCCGCAATTTGCGACCTGTGGCCGCGGAACCACAATCGAAAGCAATGCCTTTGCCTTGACGCGCCAGCCGGTTGACCCTCAGTAACAGTTCGGCACAAATCGCGGCACGCGTGCGCCGCTCCTGTTGCATTTTTGCGCGCCGCCCTTTGCTTCGGGATTTGTCGCCATGTGCTGCACGTCGCAGCCCTCAGAGACACGGCAGGCGATCAGGCTGAACCGCGTCCGCCGGATCGCGGCTGCCGTGGCGTTTGCGCTCATCATGGTGCTGTCGACGACATCAGGCTTTGCGCAAAGCCCGACGCCCACGCCAACCCCGACACCCACGCCGTCACCGACGCCGATGCCGACCGCGACCAATTACGACCAGTCGGCCGGCAACAGCTCGCTCAATCTCGGCTCGAATTTCCTGGAGCGGCTCGGAAACCAGGCATCTGGCGGCGTCAACCGGGCGTTCCGGACCAATCCCGGCGGCGGCGGCGCGTCGGCGAGCACGGAAGACCCGCGCTACCGCACCTGGTTCGAGGGTTACGGCATCACGGTTCGGACGGATGCGCAAGGAGACTTTGTCGGCGACAAGCGGAAGACGTTTGGCGGTGTCGCAGGTCTTGGCGCGCGGCTCGCGCCGGGTGTCAATCTCGGCTTCTCCGTCGACCAGAGCCACACCGACATCAACGTGCCGCTCGCACTTCAGTCCGCGACGCTGGACCTGACGCAACTCGGCTTCAGCGGCTCGGTCGACAAGGGTCCCTGGACCTGGGCGTTCGCGGTGGTGCACGGCTTCGGCAAGGTCCGCTCCAGCCGGGACACCGGCCTGGGACTGGCGACCGCGGGTTATCGCGCCGCAGTTGACGGCGCGCTGACCGAGATCAGCTATTACTGGACCAAGGACCAGATGCGCATCGTGCCCAAGGGCGCACTGGAATATGTCCGCGCCACCAGCGTCGCATTCCAGGAGGTTGGCGGCCTCGATCCACTCAATGTCGGCTCGACGGCGCTCTCGCGCGCGCGTGTCATGATCGGAGCGGAGATCGGGCGCTACTTCATCTTCGACCAGAAGATCCTGGACCTGTCCGCCTATGGCAAGTTCGTCGACAATTTCCATCAGGACCTGGGATCGGTGCAGGTCAGCCTCGGGACCCAGAGCATCGTCGTGCCCGGCATCGGCGAGAGCCGCTACGGCATGGATGCCGGCGCCTCGGCCTCGCTCAGCCTGACCAACACGGCGCGGCTCTACGTCAATTACGACGGCAAGTTCCGCAACGAACTGATGTCGCATCAGGGCACGGTCGGTTTCGAATATCGTTGGTGAGGCGAAGCCTGCCCACGTCCGCCCAGAGCAGGATCCGGAAAACCGCGAAGCGGTTTTCCGAAAAGATCACGCTCAAGCTTTACGTCGGCATTGCCGCGACATATCCCGTCAATCCAAAGCCCTCGCGCGCGGCCGTCATCATCGGCGCCAGCGCGTTCGGGTGGATGAACTCGTCGCGGAAACAGGGATGCGTCTTGGGATCGAAGATCTTCTTCAGCCAGTCGACCACGATCTTGTGGCGCTCGGAGGTGCGGAACTCCTTGTGATAGGTGAGCCAGAGATCGGCATGGTGGCTGACGCCGAGATCGACGGCAACGAGCGGGGCGCCGAGCGCGATCGAGACCGTCGGCAGGAATCCGATGCCGGCGCCGCGCTCCACTGCGTAGAGCACGCCGACCGAGGAATTGGTCTTGATCCCGACGATGCCCTCGAGCGACTTAAGTCCGAGTACGCGGGCATAAGCGCCGTCGTCGACCTGCGGGGCGCTCTGCTTGATGATGCGGTGGTTCTTCAGCTCGGCCAGGCTCGCGGGCACGCCGTAGAGGTTTTCGTACTCCTTGGAGACGAACGGATAGATGTGCAGCCGACCGAGCTTGGCGACGATCAGATCGGGATTGGTGGGTGGCTCGAGCTGGATCGCGATATCGGATTCGAGCCGCGCGACATCGGCCTGTTCCATCGCGCAGCGCAGGTCGACGGTGATCTTGCGATAGGTCTTCTGGAAGTCGATCATTCGCGGCAGGATCCAGAAATTGCCGGGGCCTTCCGTCACCGCGACGCGTACGGTGCCTGACATGTCATTGGACGACCGCGAGGCACGCCGGAACACGTTGAAGGCATGACGCTCCATGTGCGCGACGTCGGCGATCATCGCGCTGCCTTCGTCGCTGAGCGTGAGCCCGCTCTGGTCGCGCAGGAACAGCTTGCAATCGATGCTCTCTTCGAGCCGGTCGATCCTGCGCATCAGGGTGGTGGAGGTGAGCCCGAGCTCTTCGGCGGCGTTGCGGAAACTTTTATATTTTGCGCAAGCTAAAAACAGTTTCAAATCGTCCCAGGACATGTCCAGGGCTTCTTCACGGTGCTGCATCATCGCAGCACCCCGGTGCAATAACTGCTGCATACGCCTGATCCCCAGCCGCTAAGCTCTTTGTTATAGCGGGGCACGAAAGCCGCGAACGATAGAGGGGTGACATGGGTATGGAAAGGGGCTCGTTTGCCGCAAGGCATGATTTCGACGCGCTGCCGCTCAGTCCGGATGTCGACGTCCGTCGCGCCCAATTTTCCGAAATAGCCGCGCTTTCGCAGTTGGCGAACCGGCTGGTGCCGGGCGTTCGGATCGGGGCGGCTGAGCTTGCAAAATATTTCGCCTTCGATCCTGATAGCATCCTGACTTTCAGCCGGAAGGGCAACCTCGTCGGCGGAATGGCTTTCCTGTTTCTCAACGATCGCGGGCATGATGCGCTGCTGCTCGACGAGATCTGCCTCACCGCGCCGGAGACGCGCCATCTCGCGTCCGCGAACGAGGACGTTTCCGCCATCTACATCTGGGCGATCGCGGCGACGGGGCGCGGCGTCGCCGGTCTCGGCAAAGCCGCGGCTCATCTGAGACAGCTAAGGTTTCGCAACTCGGATTGCTATGCGCAGCCGTCAACCGTGGCCGGACGCGACATCATGAAGGCGACAGGCTTCGAGCCTGTTCCAAGCTTCCAACCCGATCTGTGGTGCTACGAGCGGCCTTGGCATCGGCAGCCGATGCGCATGCCCGGCGCGATCATTCAAGCAAGGAGTTTTGCAGATGCACGGTACTAGGATTCCTCTCGCGAAGCCCGATTCCCGCGCCATCACCGTTCGCCTCGCACGCGATCTCAGCGATCTCATGCTGGTCACCTCGATCCGCTCAGCCGTCTATCTCGCCGAGCAGGATTGCCCGTTCGATGAGGAGTTCGACGGCAACGACATGGTCGCCGCGCATTTCATCGGCTATGTCGGCAACGAGCCTGCGGGCTGTCTGCGGGTGCGGTTCTTCGGCGATTTCGCCAAGGTGGAACGGCTTGCGGTGCGGCACCAATATCGGCGCTCGCGCGTCTCGTTCAAGCTGGTACAGGCGAGCGTCGACTATGTGAAGCGCAAGGGCTTTCGCAAGATCTACGGCCAGGCGCAGGACCGTCTGGTCGATTTCTGGGCCCATTTCGGCGCCAAGCCGCTCGGCCACAATCGCAAGATCACTTTCTCCGACTTCTCCTATACGGAAATGCTGCTGGAGATCGAGCCGGGCCCAGATGCCATTACCCTGGACAGCGATCCATACGTGATCATCCGCCCCGAAGGCGATTGGGACCGGCCGGGCGTGCTCGACGCCTCGGCAGGACGGGCCGTGACGTCGCCGCTGCGGGACGTCGCGCCCGCCGGCCGTTGAAACTGGTGCAGCTGCGCGCAAAACCATGCTGGTTTCCATCACCGACGATCCGCCGATCCTGGTCTGCGCGGATCTCCAGGTCGAATACCTGACCCCAGGACGTCGCCACGTCATCCTCGACGGCGATGACGCCACGGCGCGCTGCGTGGAAATGCTGACGCTGTGGCGCGTCAATCTCTGGCCGGTGATGCATCTGAAGCGCATCGCGCAGGCGGCCTGGTTTAATCCGGCATCCAGGCTGACCGATTGGATCGCGGAGGCGAAGCCGCGGCCGGGAGAAATGACGTTCGAGCACCCGCTGCCGTCGGCCTACAGCTCGTCGCGGTTTGTGGACTATATGTCCAATATCCGCAATGTCCGTTGCGTGCTCGCGGGCTTTTCCCTGGATGAAACCATTCTGGCCACCGCTATCGACGGGTTTCACCGCAGCCATCGCTACCAGATAGTGGCCGACGCGGTGGCCTGCCGGCAGCCGGGGACAGGCGATGCCGCCGCCTACAAGCAGGCGGTAGTGAATGTGATCGGGAATTTTGCTACAATCCAGTCCAGCGCCGAACTGATCAGAACCAGCGGCGCCGTTGCGGTGTAGGCGGCCGCGATCGACGGATGGAGTGGGACATTGTCACGGGGAGATCAGCTTAAGGAGCTGGCAAGCGACTTGTCGCATGCCGCCGAGGCGGCGCGCCGTCTTGGTCTGCCCACGACGGTGTATCTGCTCTCGATGGCACTGGTGGAGGTGCGGGAGGCCGCTGCCGCCGATAACGAGGGGAATGACGACGGCGCGGCGTGACGGCTTCCCGATGTGCGGCTTTGTGCAACGCTGCTGAGCGCTTGCCGCCCACGGATTGACGTTGCAAGTTTTGCGCGGTGGCAATAGCCAAGGAGCTGGATCATCGAGTGATGACGCCGGCCGCGCCGGCGACGTGACGCTTTCAAGGATGCCTGCAAATGTCCATGCTACCCAATTCGCAAGAGGCCCGGGATGTGGCCTATCAGCTCCATCCCTATACCAACGCGCGCGCCCATCAGCAGGCCGGTCCCCTCGTGATCGAACGCGGCGAGGGCCCTTACGTGTTCGACGCCTCGGGCAAGCGCTATTTCGAGGCGATGGCAGGCCTGTGGAGCGTCGGGCTCGGCTTCAACGAGAAGCGGCTGGTCGAGGCTGCGCACAAGCAGATGCAGGCGCTGCCGTTCTATCACACCTTTTCCGCCAAATCGCACGGGCCCTCGATCGATCTCGCCGAGAAGCTGGTCGCGCTCGCGCCGGTTGCGATGAGCAAGGTGTTCTTCACCAACTCGGGCTCGGAGGCCAACGACACCGTTCTGAAGTTGATTGCCTATCGCTCCAATGCGCTCGGCCAACCACAGCGCAAGAAGGTGATCAGCCGGATGCGCGCCTATCACGGCGTCACCATTGCGTCCGCCAGCCTCACCGGCCTGCCGAACAACCACCGCTCTTTCGACTTGCCGCTCCCGAACATCCTGCACACGGGCTCGCCGCATTTCTACAAGGACGGCGCGCCCGGCGAGAGCGAGGAAGCCTTCGCGACGCGGCGAGCCGAGGAGCTCGATGCGCTGATCCAAAAGGAAGGCCCCGACACGATCGCGGCGTTCTTCGGCGAGCCGGTGATGGGCGCGGGCGGCGTCATCGTGCCGCCGGCAACCTATTGGGACAAGATCCAGAAGGTTTTGAACAAGTACGACATCCTGTTGGTCGCCGACGAGGTCATCTGCGGCTTCGGCCGCACCGGCAAGATGTTCGGCTGCGAAACCTACGGCATCAAGCCCGACGCGATCGTGGTCTCCAAGCAGATCACCTCGAGCTATTTCCCGCTGTCGGCCATCATGATGAACGATCGCATGTTCGAACCGATCGCCGATGAGAGCAACAAGATCGGCGTGCTCGGCCATGGTTTCACCGCGGGCGGCCATCCGGTGGGCTCGGCGATTGCGCTGGAGAATTTGAAGATCATCGAGGAGCGGGGCCTGGTTGCGCACGCCGCCGAACTCGGTGGCTACATGCAAGGCAAGCTGCGTGAACTCACCAGCCATCCGCTGGTCGGCGAGGTCCGAGGCGTCGGGATGATCGCTGCGATCGAATTGGTACTCGACAAGGCGCGCAAGACCGCAGCGACAACGCCGGGCGCCGTCGGCGGCATGGCCAGCCGCATGCTGCAGGAGCGCGGCGTGATCTCGCGCAACATGCTCGACGCCATCGCCATCTGCCCGCCGCTGATCGTCACCAAGGCCCAGATCGACGAGCTGGTTACGGCGATATCAGGCGTGCTGGATGACATGAAGGGCGAAGTGGCGAAGCTGACGCCGGCGTAAGGGAAACGTCAGTGCAGGCGGAGCGATCCGCCGCACTCTCCGTGTCGTCCTGGCGAAAGCCAGGACCCATCACCACAGGGAGTGATTTGGCGAAGATCGGTCGTTCGGTACAGCCACCGCCCGCCACGATAGATTCCGCGGTATGGGTCCCGGCCTTCGCCGGGACGACAAGGAGGCATCGGGCCTATTCCGCCCGCTGAACCCCGATCACGCGGCCTTTCTCGACCGCCAGCGCCAGCTCGCCGCGCTTCAGTTTCAGTGCGGCCTCGCCGAACAGCTCGCGGCGCCAGCCGCGTAGCGCCGGCACGTCGGCCTCGTCGTCGGCCGCGATCTCCTCGAGATCGTCGACGGTCGCAATCACCTTGCTGGCGACCGCATGGCGCTCCGCGGTCATGCGCAGCAGCACCTTCAACAGCTCGACGATCGCGGCGCCATTGTTGTTGTTGCGCGGCTTTTCCAGTTTCGGCAGCGTGGCGTGATCCCGCGCCAGCCCGCGCTCGACGGCGGCGACGATGTCGGCGCCCCATTTGGATTTCTCAAAACCCTTCGGCACGGAGCGCAGGTTTGCGAGCTTCTCGATCGTATTCGGCGCGTGGGTCGCGATGTCGCTGACGGCCTCGTCGCGCAGCACGCGGCCGCGCGGCACGTCGCGGCTCTGCGCCTCCTGCTCGCGCCAGGCGGCGACCTCCATCAGGACCGCGAGGTCCTTGGGCTTGCGCACCCGCGTCTTGAGCCGTTCCCAGGCGCGCTCGGGGTGGAAATCGTATGTCTTGGGCGAGGTCAGGACCTCCATCTCGATCGAGACCCATTCGCTGCGGCGGCGCTTCTTGAGGTCGGCATCGAGCGCGGCGAACACGTCGCGCAGATGCGTGACGTCGGACACCGCATAATGCATCTGTTCCTTGGTCAGCGGCCGGCGCGACCAGTCGGTGAAGCGGTGGGTCTTGTCCGGACGGTGTCCGGTGACCTTCTCGACCAGCGCGTCGTAGGCGATGCTGTCGCCGTAGCCGAGCACCATGGCCGCGACCTGGGTATCGAACACCGGGTGCGGGATGATGCCCGCCTGATGCCAGATGATCTCGATGTCCTGCCGGGCAGCGTGGAACACCTTCAGCACGGCCTCATTGGCCATCAGCTCGAAGAACGGCTTGAGGTCGATGCCCGCGGCCAGGGTGTCGATGACGATCGCTTCCTCGGCGCTGGCCATCTGCACCACGCACAGCAGCGGGTAATAGGTGGTCTCGCGAAGGAACTCGGTATCGACGGTAATGACGGGGTGCTTGGCCAGCCGGCTGCAGGCAGCCGCAAGGTCAGCGGTGGTGGTAATTAAATCCATGAACGGCCCATGACAAGTCCATCAGCCGTTCTGCCGAAAGCGCTGTGATGTCAAGGGGCTCGAAGCGAATTCGAGCCTTGCATTTGGGCCGGAATCGCATTTTCCGACGAATATCCTATTCGTAGCGGACCCGCCGGGAGGGTTTGCGCGCACAAGGCAGCGCCACCACGACCACGCACATGGCGACCAGTGCCAGCCCCAGGAACTCGAAAACCAACAGATCCACGGCAAAACCCCTCAGAAACATCGCTAAACTTGTCTGGGGCGAATTGAGGGTTTGTTAATTCTCGTGGTTACCGGCGCCCGGGGTGGGCCGGATGGTGAACGCGGGGTTAACGGGGGCGGCCGTCCAACGAATTCGGCGCCCCGCATGACGGAGCGCCGAGGCTTGTCTTGCCGATGTCGCCGGCCTTACGGCAGCTTCAGCGATGTCTCCGCATTGTACGGCTTCAGCGTCTCGTCCGCGGCCTTCTGGGCGGCGACGAGGGCCTCCTTCGGCTGCTTCTTGCCGTTGAGAACCAGCATGACCTCGTCCTCCAGCGTCTTGCGCACCGGCACGGTCTTGTAGGTCGCGAACCACGGCTTTGCGACGTCGAGCTGCTCGACGGCGGTCTTGGCGTCCGGGTTCTTGTTCAGGAATTCGACCATGTCAGGCGTCTTGTAGGCGGCCATGTTGGGAGCGAAATAGCCGGTGGCGCGGCTCCACCAGCCGCTCTTTTCCGGCGAGGTCATCCACTTGATCAACGTCCAGGCGGCCTTCTGCTTGTCGGCTCCCTGGCCGGCGGGGACGATCAGCGAGGCGCCGCCGATCGGCACGGCGTTGCGGACGTTGCGTGGGATGAAGGCGACCTTGTAGGCGAACTTGGCGTTGTCGCGCACATAGGTGAGCGAGCCCGTCGAGAGCATCATCATCGCGGCGTTGCCGGAGATGAAGGAGGTGCTGACGGCAGGGCCGGGCGTTGCGCCGGGAGGATGAACCTTGTGCTTGGTGACGAGGTCGTTCCACCAGGTCAGCGCGCCCAGCATCGAGGGCGTGTCGTAATAGACCTCGCCGCCGAACTCCTCGTTGTAGTAGCGCCCGCCATTGGTCATGGTGAGGGTTTCCATCATCCAGCCGCAATAGTCGTAGGCGCAGGGGATCGCGATGCCCCATTGGGTCACCTTGTCCCCCTCGCGCTTGGTGAGCTTCTTGGCCCAGTCGGTGAGCTCGGCCCAGGTCTGCGGCGGCCTGCTCGGATCGAGGCCCGCTTCCTTCGCCTTGTCGGCGTTGATGTAGAGCAGCGGCGTCGAATTATGGAACGGCACGCCGTAGACCGAGCGGTTGATCACCGCGTTGCCCTGCAGCGCCGGAAAGAACTGGCCCAGAAACTGCTCCTTGGTGGTGCCGTCGGAGGCGATCAAGGGATCGAGCTTGGTGAGCTCGTCCTCGATCTGCATATCGAGCAGGAAGTTGGCCGACATGATCACGGCGGCCGGCGGCTTGCCGGCCTTGATCGAGGCGCGCGTCTTGATCAGCGTGTCGTCATAAGAGCCGGTGTAGACGGCGGTCGCCTTGATCGCGGGATGGGTCTCGTTGAACTCTTTGATCAGGGTGCCCATGTCGCGGGCGAGCTTGCCGTCGACGGGAACGGGAAAGAACAGGTCTATCTCGGTCGGGCCTTCGGCCAGCGCCGGGAAGGTGAGGGCGCTTGCCAAAGTGCCTGCGATGGCAAGGCGAAGCATAAGCCTGCGGGAAAACAGCATCGAGAAATCTCCTATTTGATGCCTGAGGTGACGAAAGAGCTGATGAAGCGTTTCTGGAAGATCAGGAAGGTGATGAGCAGCGGTGCGATCACCATCAGCGTGCCGGCAGCGATGGTGCCCCAGGCCTGCGTGCCTTCCGCGGTCGCGGTGAACACCGAGAGCCCGACCGTGAGCGGCCGCTTGTCCGGCGAGTTGATCACCATCAGAGGCCACAGGAAGTCGTTCCAATGGCTGGTGACCGAGATGATGGCGAAGGCCGAGAAGCTCGGCATCGACAGCGGCACGTAGATGTGGCGGATGCGCTGGAGCAGGCTGGCGCCGTCGATCAGGGCAGCGTCTTCCAGCTCGGTCGGTATAGCCTCGAACGCTTGCCGCATCAGGAAGGTGCCGAAGGCGGAAGCGAAGAACGGCATCATCACGCCGGTGAGCGTGTCGTAGAGGCCGAGCTGCGCCACCAGGCTCAAATTGGGCACGATCAGCAGCACCGGCACCAGCATCAGCTGCATCAGGAACAGATAGAAGATCAGCGTCTTGCCCGCGAACGCGAGCCGCGCAAAGGCAAAGCCCGCCAGCGTGATCGTGAAGACCTGCACCAGGAGGATGCCGGTGCAGATGATGATGGTGTTGAGGGTGTAGCGCGGGAAATCGCCGATCTCCCAGGCGTCCCTGACGTTGTCGAGTGTCGGCTTCAGGCTCGGCATCAGCTCGGCCATCAGATTGATGCCGTCGGATGCCGGGCGCAACGTCGCCACGCCCATCCACAGGAACGGGATCAGCCAGACCACCGCGAGCAGCACGGTCAGCGCAAAGCCGAGCTTTGGCGTGATCTCGCGGCGCGTGGCGAGCGGGACGTCCCTGAACAGACGGTCGACCAGCCTCATGACCCGCCCTCGCGGTTTGCCATGGTCCGGAAGGAGAGCGCGGTGAGGCCCATCAGCGCCGCAAGCGTCAGCAGTGTCGCTGCCGAGGCCTTGCCGATGTCGTAGTGCTCGACCGCCTGCTGGTAGATGTAGAACAGCACGAGATTGGTCGCGTTGGACGGGCCGCCCTTGGTCATGACGAAGACGTGGTCGACCTGCGTGACCGCGTTGAGCGTGGCGATGACCGTGATGAACAGGAAGGTGGGCTTGAGCTCGGGGAGGATGATGTGGCGCAGCCGCTGGTACGGACCGGCGCCGTCGAGATGGGCGGCTTCCATGACATCTTCCGGCACCGCCTGCAGGCCGGCCAGGAAGAACAGCATGTAGTAGCCGGCGTTCTTCCAGATCGTGATGACCATGATCGCATAAAGCGCGATGTCGGAATCGCCGAGCCAGTTCGGCAGCACCGGAAGTAGGCTGCCGATGTAATAGTCGAGCAGTCCGACATTGGGCAGGAAGATGAACAGGAACAGCGCAGAGGCCGCGACCATCGGAATCAGCACCGGCAGAAACAGCGCGGCGCGCAGCACGCTGGTTGCGGCGTTGGTGCGCGACAGCGCCAGCGCGAACAGCAATGCAAGTCCGATGCCCGGGACCGCGGTGCCGACGGCATAGACGAGATTGTTGACGACCGCGCCGGTGAAGGCGGGGTCCGCCAGCACCGCTGCGATGTTGTCGAGACCGACGAAACGGACCGGCGCCCTGGGCGTGGCGCGCTGATAGAGCGCGTCGACGAGGACGCGGCCGATCGCACCATAAGTGAACAGCGCGAGGAAGACGAGCGAGGGCAGCAGTAGCAGATAGGCGGGCAGCGAGGTTTTGAAGCGGTGAGACAACCGATTCAGGATATGCAGGCGCGGCGGCGCCGAGGCCGCGACCGGGAGAGCCGCGGGTTCTGCGAAGCTCATCTCATCGCGCCGGGAAATTGAGCGCATAGTCGCGGCCGTCCACTCCCGCCGGTGGCTCGAAGGGAAAGCGCAGACTGGTGTCGAGGAAGTCGTGGCTGTGCACGACCAGGTTCTCGCCGTCGATCAGCACCACGCCGTAGGCCGGCGGCTCATGGCTGGCGAGATGCTCGGCCGCGGCAGCGTCGAGCTCGAACCAGACCTGGTGGTTGGTGCCGCGAAGCGTCGAGAATGGGATCTTGCCGTAGCTGCCGAAGATCGGCCGGTGCACGTGGCCGAAGAAGAGGTGGCGGATGCGCGAACGATAGGGCGCGATCACCTCGGCGAACTCGGCGCTCTGTGCCAGCGAGATTTCGTCCATCGCGTGGACGCCGACCGGGAACGGCGGATGATGCATGAAGACGACGAAGGGCATGTCCGCCGGCGCGGCTGCCAGCGTGCTTGCGAGCCACCCCAGGCGCTTGGCGCACATCTCACCGGCGTGGCTGGTCTCGTCCAGCGTGTCCAGAAACACGAACAGGCCGTGCTCGGTGGTGCGCGTGCCCTGCACGAAACCGTTGGAATCGCGCGGGGCGGACTTAAGACTATCGAGACAGGTGATGCGGCGGTCGTGATTGCCGACCATGGCAATGTGGGGGATTTCCAGCGCCGCCATTGCGTCGGCGAAATTGGCGTAGGATTCAGCCTCGCCCCAATGGGTGAGGTCGCCGGTCACGACCGCGAAGGCGGCGTCGACGTGATGCTTGTTGATGTCGGCAATCGCAGCGTCAAGCCGGGCGCGCGGGTCGAGGCCATACAGCTTCAGCCCGGGGTTCGTGAGATGCGTGTCTGTAATGTGGATGAATTTGAAGGGCATGGCGCTTGTCAGGACTGTTGGAGGACAGGCGCCTCCGGCAAGACGACCCTGACAGGCCGTTAGAGTGCGAGTGTTTCAGTTTGATGACAGCGGTTCCGGTGGCGCGAGGCGTCCACAAGCTCGGCTCGGTACGCCTTCGGCTAATCCACCCTACGCACCGAATTTGCCTCTAGGTCCCGCAAAACGTCTGCAGCACTCGCTGGTCTGGCAGCGGGGGATCGGCGTAGGCGGCGTAGTCCGGCTGGTCCTCGAACGGCTTTGCCAGCACCTTCACCAGCTCCTCGAACGGCGTGTAGTCGTCGTTGTTGACCGCGGCCTGGATCACGGCCTCGACGCGGTGGTTGCGCGGGATGAACATCGGGTTGACGGCGTGCATGGCGGCTTGCCGTTCGGCTGCGCTCTGCGGCTCCAGGGCTGTGCGCTCGTGCCAGCGCCTGGCCCACTCGTCGAACGCCCCCGGGTCCATGAACTGGGCGCGCGCATCGTCGGCAGCCGGATCGCGAGCGGCGTCACCAAGCTTGCGGAAGGTGAGGGTGAAGTCGGCCTGGTTCTTGGCCATGGCATCCAGCAGGTCCTGGATCAGCGCGTCGTCGCCGTCACGCTCCGTGAACAGGCCGATTTTCTTGCGCAGGCCCGCCTGATAGGCGTTGCTGAACGTGTCGGAGAAGGCGCCGAGAATGTCCTGGGCCTCGGCGACCGCCTTTTCCTGATCGTCGGAGAACAGCGGCAGCAGGCATTCGGCCAGCCGCGTCAGATTCCACAGCGCGATGCGCGGCTGGTTGGCATAGGCATAGCGGCCCATCTCGTCGATCGAGGAAAACACCTGCGAAGGGTTGTAGGCGTCCATGAAGGCGCACGGGCCGTAATCGATGGTCTCGCCGGAGATGGAGCTGTTGTCGGTGTTCATCACGCCGTGGATGAAGCCGACCAGCAGCCAGCGTGCGACCAGATCGGCCTGGCGCGCGACCACGCCGGACAGCAGCGCGTGATAGGGCCGCTCGGCGCCTGATAGCTCCGGATAATGGCGGGCGATCACATGGTCAGCGAGCCGGCGAATGGCGTCGGTGTCGCGGCGGACCGCGAAGAACTGGAAGGTGCCGACGCGGATGTGGCTCGAGGCGACGCGGGTCAGCACCGCGCCGGGCAGCGCGGTTTCGCGGATGACGTGCTCGCCGGTGACGACGGCAGCGAGTGAGCGCGTGGTCGGGATGCCCAGTGCGAACATCGCTTCGCTCACGATATATTCGCGCAGCACCGGCCCGAGCGCGGCACGGCCATCGCCGCGGCGGGAGAACGGGGTGGGTCCCGAGCCCTTGAGTTGGATGTCGCGGCGGATGCCATCCTTGTCGATGACTTCGCCGAGCAGCACCGCCCGTCCGTCGCCGAGCTGAGGCACGAACTGTCCGAACTGGTGGCCCGCATAGGCCAGGGCGATTGGATCGGCACCGGCGGGAACCGTCTTGCCCGCCAGGATTTCGGCGCCCTCAGGGGTCTCCAGCACATCTGGATCGAGCCCGAGCTGGACCGCCAGCGGCCGGTTCAGCTTGATCAGCCGGGGCGCCGCCACCGGCGTCGGTGCGACCCGGGCGAAAAAGCTGTCGGGCAGCGCCGAATAGGAGTTCTGGAACGGGAAATGGACTGTCATGGCCTCAAGATAGGCGTGGAACGCCTGATGGCAAAGGCTTGAGCCCAGATTGGGCAAAAATGGGCACTTCCAGCCGAAAACGGGCCGTTCCATTGGTTGCCGCACCCGGCCTCGTCGGGTAAACCCTGCCGCAACTTTGGGCCTGCCGTCTCGGCGGTTCGATTCGATCCTCCGACATTGAATTTGGGACGACCATGCATCGCTACCGGTCACATACATGCGGCGCGCTCCGCGAGAGCAACATCGGCGAGACGGTCCGCCTGTCAGGCTGGGTCCATCGCGTTCGCGACCACGGCGGCGTGCTGTTCATCGACCTGCGCGACCATTACGGCCTGACCCAGTGCGTGGTCGACCCGGACTCGCCGGCGTTTGCGCAGGCCGAGAAGCTGCGCTCGGAATTCGTGGTCAAGATGGACGGCAAGGTCCGCCGCCGTCCCGAAGGCACCGACAATGACGATTTGCCCACCGGCAAGATCGAGATCTATGTCAGCGAGATCGAGGTGTTGGGCCCGGCCGGCGACCTGCCGCTGCCGGTGTTCGGGGACCAGGAATACCCTGAAGACATCCGCCTGAAGTACCGCTTCCTCGACCTGCGTCGCGAGAAGCTGCACCAGAACATCATGACGCGGGTCGAAATCATCAAGTCGATGCGCAGGCGCATGGAGGGGCAGGGCTTCTTCGAGTTCAATACCCCGATCCTGACCGCGTCCTCGCCGGAGGGCGCGCGCGACTTCCTGGTGCCATCGCGCATTCATCCCGGGAAGTTCTATGCACTGCCGCAGGCGCCGCAGCAGTACAAGCAGCTCCTGATGATGTCGGGCTTCGATCGCTACTTCCAGATCGCGCCCTGCTTCCGCGACGAGGATCCGCGCGCGGATCGTCTGCCGGGCGAGTTCTACCAGCTCGACGTCGAGATGAGCTTTGTCACGCAGGACGACGTCTTCGCCGCGATGGAGCCTGTCATCACCGGCGTGTTCGAGGAGTTCGCCAAGGGCAAGCCGGTGACCAAGGGCTGGCGCCGCATTCCGTTCGCCGAGGCGCTGCGCAAATACGGCTCCGACAAGCCGGACTTGCGCAACCCGATCGAGATGCAGGACGTCTCCGAACACTTCCGCGGCTCCGGCTTCAAGGTGTTCGCGCGGATGTTGGAGGACCCCAAGAACCAGGTGTGGGCGATCCCGGCGCCGGGCGGCGGTTCTCGCGCCTTCTGCGACCGCATGAATTCTTGGGCGCAGGGCGAGGGACAGCCGGGCCTCGGCTACATCATGTGGCGCGAGGGCGGCGAGGGGGCCGGTCCGCTCGCCAACAACATCGGTGCTGAGCGCACCGCCGCGATCCGCGCGCAGATCGGCGTGAAGGAAGGCGATGCCGCGTTCTTCGTCGCCGGCGATCCCGACAAGTTCTGGAAGTTTTCAGGATTGGCCCGCAACAAGGTAGGCGAGGAGTTGAACCTCACCGACAAGGAGCGGTTCGAGCTCGCCTGGATCGTCGACTTCCCGATGTACGAGTACAACGAGGAAGACAAGAAGGTCGACTTCTCGCACAACCCGTTCTCGATGCCGCAGGGCGGCCTCGAGGCGCTGAAGGGTCAGGACCCGCTGACCATCAAGGCGTTCCAGTACGACATCACCTGCAACGGCTACGAGATCGCCTCCGGCGGAATCCGCAACCACGTGCCGGAAGCGATGGTGAAGGCGTTCGAGATCGCCGGCTATGGCGAGCAGGAAGTCGTCGATCGCTTCGGCGGCATGTACCGCGCCTTCCAGTACGGCGCCCCGCCGCATGGCGGCATGGCCGCCGGCGTCGACCGCATCGTCATGCTCTTGTGCGGCACCAACAATCTGCGCGAGATCTCGCTGTTCCCGATGAACCAGCAGGCTATGGACCTCTTGATGGGCGCACCGTCGGAGCCCAGCCCCAAGCAGCTCCGCGAGCTGCATGTGAAGGTGAATCTGCCGCAGAAGTGAATGCAACGCCTCTCCTCTCACGCGGGAGAGGGCCACGGATTCGTCATGCCCGGGCTTGTCCTGGGCATCCACGTTTTTAGATTGCATGAGAGAACGTGGATGGTCGGGACAAGCCCGGCCATGACGGCAAGTGAGGCGTGCGCGGGCCGGTTCGCCTACAGGCCCGTCGACGCCTCGATCCTGAACTGCGCAAGCGCGCTCTGTGGGTCGGTTTGCAAGAGCTGCATCAATTGCATCAGCGGTGCCTTGGCGCGCGGGGACAGCTTGATGGAAAGCGTCTGGCCCGGCGTCTCGACGAAGCGGGCGATCGCGTCCACGGCCGCGTTTGCATCCGGATTGGCGGAAGCAACTTGCTCGCGTTTAGCCTTGATGCTCTCGACGAGCGCCTGGCGTGCAGTATCGCGGCTGACATTCTGCATGCGCGCGAACTGTGCCGCGACGAGATCGACGACGCCGCCGTCGCGCAATGAAAATTCGAGCGTGCCCGCCTCGATCTGGGCCGCCTGGCCCATGAGCTGGGCGGGATCGGCCGAAAACACCTCGCGTGGTACGTTGCCGAGGCCGATACGCAGTTGCGCTCTTGCGATCCCTCCGATGTCGAGGGTCGCGGGCGTCAGGGCGAAGCTGTTGGACTGTTCGGTCCAGGCGGCGCCGAGATCGAGGTCGATGGCGAGCTTGTCGACGCCGGCGGCTAGCAATGGAAGCTGATTCGGATCGGAAGGATCGGTGGGCGTGACAAGTTTGGCAACCACATGCGCCTTGCTCGGGATCGAGCCGACCAGCTGCCCCCAGTCCAGGCTCAGCGTGTCGATCGTGACCAGCTTCTTGGTGGTCTTGAACGGCGCCGTCACGCCCTTGATCTCCGCGCCTGCGAGCACGCCGAACAGCCCGAGCATCTGATCCGGCGAGGGCGCCCGCCCGGGAGTGGTGAGGCTTGCCGCCCAACGCATCAAATTCGCGATGCTGAGCGATTTGAGTGCGAAGCGCTCCATCTTGATTTGACCTTGCGGCGTCGGCGCATCGAGGCCCTCGAGCGCGAACTCGCCCTCTTGGTATCTGATGGCCCTCAGCCGGGGCGTTCCTTGCGGGGTCGTCATCGACATGGTGCCGATCTCGATCTTGCCGACGCGAAGGCCTTCATAGAACCCGGCGAGCTTTTCCATCATCTCGCGCGATTGCGCCGGCGTCGGCGGGACCGAGCTGTCCGCCGGCAGCAGCGCCAGGATCTCGGCGGGCCGGAATTTCGACGGTTGCACCGCGATGGTGATGGCGATCCCATCGACCTGCATCCGGATGCCGAGGGTCGACGTCACGACATAAGTGCCGCTGGACATCTGTCCGTAGACACGATGATAGCTGTCGTCGTTGGCCTTCTGGGGATCGAGCGCGGCAGCGATCGCGGTAGAATCGAAATCAATGATGATGATGTCGGACACCTCGCCGGTCAGCTTGTCCGCCTTCCCCGGCTGCGGCACGTTGATCGTGAAACTGGCGCGCTCCGCCTTGATCGCGGCGATCTTGCCTTGGCCGAGCTTGTGGATCGCGAGACCCGAATAGGCGACCTCGCCACTGCCCCCGGCGCTTTTGCCCGCGTCGAAGGCCACTGCGAGCGTCGGCGCGATCACGGAAGAAGCCGTCACGTTTACGTACTGGTCGAGCACGAAACGGTACATGTCGATCAGGGAGCCTGACGTCGGCGCGCCCTGAGCATGAATGGGACCGACGTAATCCCGCATGGTCAACTGCGGCACCTTGTAGGAGACTTTCAGCTTCGCGGGGCCGATTTCGTCGAGCGCGACCTCGAAGCCCGAGATATCGATGCTGTCGGCCGCGAAGCGTGTCTCTTCGACCTGGCGGAGGCCCACGCCCTTGATCGCGGCGATCTTGACATGAGCCTGTGGCTGGTTGGCAGGCTCAACCGCGATATCCTCGATCGTCAACGTCCGGCTCGTGAGATCGAACGCCACCTTGCCGTGGGTGGCTTTGCCGCCGCCGGCGCGGATCTGCTCGAAGGCCACCTCGATCTCGGAGGTGACGCGATGTTTTGCGTAGAAGCTGAAGCCGAACCATCCGCCCGCGGCGACCACGGCCACGACGATCAGGCCGATCAGGATTCGCTTCATTCCCAGCTCCAGTTGCCCGCGTTGCACGACGCAACCTGCCATATTCGCAAAGCAACGCGCGGTCCAGGGAAAGCTAGCGCTATCAGTTATTTGACCGCGCGCCCTGTTGATGGGGCCGCAATCGGATGTTGCCACCGGGGCGCCCGGCGTGCTTCATCCCGTTTCCATGACCCGGAAATACCAGCCGCAGGCGGACCGGTCAGGACAACGTAGTTTGAGGCCGGTAACGCGAGGCAAGACACCGCATGTCGTCCTATTCTGATGATCTCCACCAGGCGGCGCTGGCCTATCATCGGCTGCCGCGCCCCGGAAAGCTCGAGATCCAGGCAAGCAAGCCGCTTGCCAACCAGCGCGACCTCGCGCTGGCCTATTCGCCGGGCGTCGCCGCCGCCTGCATGGAGATCGCCAAGAACCCCGCGGAAGCGGCGACGCTGACAATCCGCTCCAATCTGGTCGCCGTGGTTTCGAACGGTACCGCCGTGCTCGGCCTCGGCAATATCGGCCCGCTGGCCTCGAAGCCGGTGATGGAGGGCAAGGCGGTCCTCTTCAAGAAATTCGCCGGCATCGACGTGTTCGACATCGAGATCGCGGCCGACACCATCGAGCGTGTGGTCGAGACGGTGGCCGCGCTCGAGCCGACCTTCGGCGGCATCAATCTCGAGGACATCCGCGGACCGGAATGCTTCGAGATCGAGGCGCAGCTCAAGGAGCGCATGAAGATCCCGGTCTTCCATGACGACCAGCATGGCACCGCGATCATCGTCGCCGCCGCGATCACCAACGGGCTGCGCCTGAACGGTAAGAACTTGTCGGACGTCAAGATCGTGGCATCGGGGGCAGGGGCCGCAGCGCTCGCGACACTGAACCTGCTGGTGTCGATGGGCGCGCAGCGCAAGAATATCTGGGTCTGCGACATCGACGGCCTCGTGCACGAGGGCCGCAACACCACCATGGACCGTTGGAAGGCGGTCTATGCGCAGAAGACTGACAAGCGCACGCTCGCCGACGTGATCGGCGGCGCCGACATCTTCATCGGCCTGTCCGCACCGGGCGTGCTCAAGCCCGAGATGGCCAAGGCGATGGGCGACAAGCCGCTCATCATGGCGCTCGCGAACCCGACGCCGGAGATCATGCCGGAGGAGGCGCGCAAAGTGCGTCCCGACGCCATGATCTGCACCGGCCGCTCCGATTTTCCGAACCAGGTCAACAATGTCCTGTGCTTTCCCTTCATCTTCCGCGGCGCGCTCGACGTCGGCGCCAGCGCCATCAACGAGGAGATGAAGCACGCGGCCGTGGAGGCCATCGCGCAGCTCGCGCGCGAGGCGCCGTCCGATGCGGTCGCGCAAGGCTTCGACACCGGCGAGACGCAAGGGTTTGGCCCGGGCTCGCTGATCCCGAGTCCCTTTGATCCGAGGTTGATCCTGCGCATCGCGCCGGCGGTGGCGAAGGCCGCGATGGAATCGGGCGTTGCGACCCGGCCCATCACCAATTTCGACGAGTACACCGCGCTGCTCGAGCGCTTCGCCTTCCGCTCCGGCCTCGTCATGAAGCCGATGTTCGCCAAGGCCAAGACCCAGCCGGTGCGCGTGATCTACGCCGAAGGCGAGGATGAGCGCGTGCTGCGCGCGACCCAGGTGGTGCTGGAAGAGAAGCTGGCGACGCCGATCCTGGTCGGACGTCCGTCGGTGGTCGAGGCGCGCATCAAGCGCTTCGGCCTGTCGATCAAGGCCGGCAAGGACTTCGACCTCGTCAATCCCGAGGACGATCCGCGCTACCGCTCCTACGTGCAGTCCTATGTCGAGGTCGCCGGCCGCCGGGGCGTGACGCCGGATGCGGCGCGCACGGTGGTGCGCACCAACAACACCGTCATCGCGGCGCTCGCGGTGGTGCGCGGAGAGGCGGACGCCATGCTCTGCGGCGTCGAGGGCCGCTACATGAGCCATCTGCGCCATGTCCGCGAGATCGTCGGGTTCACGCCGGGGATCAGCGACTATGCGGCGCTCGCGCTGCTGATCACGAGCAAGGGCGCCTTCTTCATCGCCGATACCCAGGTGCGGCCCAATCCGAGCGCCGAAGAGCTCGCCGAGATCGCCTCGCTCGCGGCGGTCCACGTCCAGCGCTTCAACATCAAGCCGAAGATCGCCTTCGTCTCGCATTCAGATTTCGGCAGCTACGACACGGAATCCTCGCGCAAGATGCGCCGGGCAACCCAGCTCCTGAAGGAGAAGCATCCGGAACTCGAGGCCGACGGCGAGATGCAAGGCGATACCGCGCTCTCGGCCGCTGCGCGCAAAATGGTGCTGCCGCACTCCAACCTCGAGGGCGAGGCCAACATCATGATCATGCCAAGCCTCGACACCGCCAACGTCGCCTATCAGATGATCAAGTCGCTGGCGGACGCGCTGCCCGTCGGTCCGATCCTGATCGGCCCGGCGCGCCCGGCCCACATCCTGACGCCGTCGGTGACGGCGCGAGGCATCCTCAACATGACCGCGGTGGCTGTGGTGGAAGCGCAGGAGCGCGCGTCGCGGCAGCAGCCGACGTTGTTTACTTAAGGCGGGGTGGCGCGTTGGGCGTCTCTCGGAGCCGCGATCGTTCCGCAGGCTCGTCGTGCCCGGGCGGAAGCGCGAAGCGCGTCTTCGCACTAGATGTCCCGGGCATCCACGTTCCTGGTGCGGCGAGGTAAGTCGTGGATGGCCGGGTCAAGCCCGGCCGTGACGCCGAGCGCGGTGCGGTCGCTGCTTTTTTCGATTCCGCTAGGGAGCGCCAAGCGAATAGCGCGCCACCAACTTTGAATTGCTCGCAGTTTTCCATTTCCCCGTTTGTAAACCGGCGAATGACTCTCCATAATCCCTTAGTGCTTTCGCCAAAAATCCGGTTTCAAAAAGCCTGAGCAAAGAGGCCGATCATGCCAGCGTTCGTGACTTTCGGGCGGATCCTGTTCGCCGTGCTGTTCATCTACACGGGTGCGGCAAGACTGTTTGCCATGCAGTCGACGGTTGATTTCATCGCCGCCAAGGTTGTCGTGCCGGATATGATCGCGCCTTACACCAAGCAGATCGAGACGGCGACGGCCATGACCACGCCGCAGCTGCTGGCGATCGTGGTCGGCGTGCTCGAGATCGTCGCGGGGGTGATGATCGCTCTGAATTTCGGCGCGCGCTTCTTCGCGATGCTGATGATCGTCTATCTCGCGGTCGCGACCTTCCTGTTCTACGACTTCTGGAACCAGGTTCCGCCCGACAACGGCAAGATGCTGGTCGATGCCCTCAAGAACCTGTCGATCATCGGCGCGCTGTTCATGATCATGGGCTACGGCCGCGTCACGCGTCCGGCGGAGGCAGCCTACGGGGACGTGTGAAGGTTAAACCACTACGTCCTGCGCCACGGCGTGACGGTCACGTCATGCGCCGCATCGAGCAGATACGGCGCTCCCGGCTTCATCCCGTGTGAGGCCAGCACTTCCCGAGGTGTACGCGACGGTACTTCGACAAAACAGCCTTCGCCGCCGGGCAGCCGCAGATGCGGGGCTTCCGAGAGCCAGAACGTGTCGTAGCGGTCCATGAACATGTCGAACACGACGGGCCCGCCGATGATTGCGACGGTGCCGGAAGCGACATCGGCGAACGCGCAGGCGTCTTCGAAGCTGGCGTGATCCGGATTCCACAAGGTCGCGTTCGGCATCTCGGGATCGACGGTCAGCGCCTTGATCTTGCGCGTCAGGATCAGGCGCTTGCGCTTGGGTGAATTCGACTGCTGCTCGTGCGAGTGACGACCGTGCACGATCAGCGCCGCGCGATCGAGCGCCTGTTCGAAGAACAGCTTGTCGCCTTCGAATTTCAGGCTGTCGGGCATGACATGGTCAGCGTCGGCGAGCATGCCGTCCGCGGAGACGATGACGTAGCCTTCGATCCGAAAGGACAATGGCGCGGCTATTCGGAAACCGTCGTCACGACGCTGTTGACCGGCCGGGTGCTCACCGTCGGCAGCTTGACGTCCTTGAGCAGCTCCTGGTCGTATTCCGGCAGCGTCGAAGCCGGGAACTTGGCGCGCATCGCCACCACCTTATAACCGCCGGCCTTCAGGCGCTTGAGCAATTCGGGGAGGGCCTCCGCAGTGTGCTTCTGGAAGTCGTGCATCAGGATGATGCCCTTGCCCTTGGTATCCAGCTTCTTCATGACGGTCTCGACCACCTTCTCGGGTTTCGAAGCCTTGAAGTCGAAGGAGTCGATGTCGCAGGAGAAGATCGCGGTGTTGCGGTTGCCGAGATAGGTGACCATCTCCGGCGGATGCTGGAGCGCCGGGAAACGGAAGAACGGCGAGGGCGAAATGCCGCCGAGCGCCCACTTCACGGCAGACAGGCCCTTCTCGATTTCTTCCTTGCGCTGCGCTTCCGTGAGCTTCTTGTTGTTGAGGTTGGCGTGCGACCAGGTGTGGGTGCCGACGGTATGGCCGGCCGCGTAGACCTGTTTGAGAATCTCCGGCTCGTAGGTCGCGTGCTTGCCGATAGAGAAGAAGATGCCGGTGGTGCACTCGTCGGCGAGCGCCTTCAGCACCGCGGGCGTGTTCTTAGGCCAGGGGCCGTCATCGAAGGTCAGCACCACCTCGTGGTCGCGCAGGAAATCGAGCTCCTTGAAATGCTCGAAGCCGAAGCCGGGACCACCGGTGGTGTCGATCTCGACAGTGCGGGCGACGCCGAGCGCGCCCGGCGTGTTGCAGGCTGCGCGGGCGGGTTGCGGAGCTTGTTTGGGCGGGGGAGGATTGACGAAACCCGCCGGCGCGGCGGCCGCTACTGCAGGAGCGGGTGCCGGAGCCGCAGCGGGCGCAGCCGCAGCCGGCGTTGCCACCGGAGGGGCTTGCGTCGCGGCAGCGGGCTTTGCAGGCGGGGTCTGCGACCATGCCGCGCCCGTCATCGCAAGAGACATCGCACTTGCCAAAATCAGTCCTGCCGCCACACGCATGGTGTTGTCCTCGAGATTGATCCCGTTGTTCCGCCGCGGCTTTTCGCCTCCGGCAAAACCATCCTGCCCCTAACGATCCTAGCCTAGATGGTGGGCCCTCGCCATTGCAACGGCTGTTTGGCGCCCCAACACAATTGTGCCCAACCGGGTTGGGGAGACGTGTGGCGTCAAGTGTCGGCCAGAGCCTTGGCGATTGCCGTTTTGATCCGCGTGTCGGCCGGCTCCACGGTGGATGCAAAGACGTCGGCAATATAGCCGTCCCGGCCGATCAAATATTTGTGGAAGTTCCAGCGCGGAACTTCCCGCGGGCGTGCCTCTGCCGCCCATTTGTAAAACGGATGCGCCTTTGCACCGACGACGACGGCCTTGGCCGCAATAGGGAAGGTAACGCCGTATTGGTGGTGGGCGGTCTCCGAGATCTCGCTGGTGCCGCCGGGCTCCTGTCCGCCGAAATCGTTGGAGGGCACGCCAATGACGGTGAGACCGCGCTCGCGAAACTCGCCCCAAATTTCTTGCAGACCGGCATATTGCGGCGTGTAACCGCAAAGCGAAGCGGTGTTGACCACCAGCAGCGGCTTGCCGGTGAAGGCCGCAAGCCGGATGTCGTCGCCTGACAATGCCGGGAAAGAGAAGGCGTAGGCGGAAATTCGGCTCATGCCGCCATCCGCCAGTGCACGCGTCGCCGGCGCCAGCGTGCTTGCAAAGGCGGCGATGAGCATGGTCCTGCGGTTCATCATGACGGCGTCCCCCGAAATGATCCGGGCGGATGTTACCCCTCCGGTGCGAGCGGCGTCGTCAACACCGCGTTATCTGCCGCGCTAGTACAGGCGGACGATGAAATCGGTGCCTTCGCCGGTCTCGCCCTGGTTGATGCCCTGGTCGGAGACGATGATCGAGCCGCCTGACGTCAGCATTTCGTTGATCTTCGCGATCGTGTCGGCGGGGATCGAGACGCGGTCGAGGGCTTCGGCCGGGCTGTCCGGCGTGACCACAGGCTTGGCAGCGACGGGAATCACGGCCGCGCCACGCTGGCGGCCTGTCAGGCGGCCGTCATCTTGGCGCGCGGCAGAGCGAACGGACACTGGCAAGGACACCACCGACCAATGCAGCGCATTGGAATCGGTCTTGTCGACTTCGGCGGTGAAGACATGCGTGCCGAGCGGCCGATCGCTCGCGGCGATCGTGACAGGCACCTCGAACAGCGGCGCAAAGTTCTGCCGCACGTAGAGCTTGGAATCCTTGCGGCTGATGAAGACCGCGATCTGGCCCGCCCGCTTGGGCGCGTCAGGTTTTGCCACGGGCGCCGAATCGGCAACGCGGGTTTCGTCCTTCTTGACGTCGGGCGTTGCCGCCTGCGCTGGCGCCACGGCCGGCGCATCGGGCGTCTTCGCGGGTTCGGACTTGGCCGTTTCGGATTTCGGCGTCTCCGCGGCCTCGACAGGCTTCGCTTCAGTGCTCGCGGGCTGCGCGGCGTCTCCGGCCTGAGACTTGGCCGCGTCCGCCGCCTCAGCGGTCTTGGTCTCGGGCTTTGCCGTTGTCTCGGTCTGGTCGGCGGATGTCGCGGACTCCTCGCGGCCCGGGGCATATCCGGTGGTCACGTCCGACATCACGGTGTGGCCGACCGACGAGCGCAGCTCGAGCACGCCGTCCGCGCTGGCGGTCTTCGTTTCAACCGGCTTTGCTTCGGCGGCTCCGGTATTGGCCGCGACCTTATCGGCCTTGTCGCCGGCATTGGTCTGCGGCTCGAGGCTGGCCGCGGGTTGCGGCGGCACCCGCACCGAGGCAAGTAGCGGATGTGAGAAGTTCTGCGGCGACATCTGACCGGGCGAAACGATCACGCGCGCGCCCATCCTGGTCCAGTTCCACATCTTCACGGCGAACGCCATCGGCATGCGGATGCAGCCGTGCGAGGCCGGATACCCCGGCAGCACGCCGGCATGCATGGCAACGCCCGACCAGGTGATCCGCTGCATGTACGGCATCGGCGCGCCGCTATAGATGTTGGAGTGGTGGAATTTGTGCTTCTGGATGACGCTGAACACACCCATCGGCGTCGAATGGCCCTTCATGCCGGTCGACACCGGGGATTCCGCGAACACGCCGTTGGTATCGTAGACCGTGACCTTCTGCCGGTCGATCGAGACGACGATGACGAGGGGACCTTGCGGTTTTGTGCCCGCTTCTTTTTCGGAAACGAGGTCTTTCTTGCCGGCCGCACCGCGCTTCTGGGGCTTCTGGCGCGGGACTTCGGGATGGCGCTCCTGGCGCCCGTACGATCCGTCGGAATAATCCGTCCAGTAATAAAATGCTGCGTCCGCCTGGCTCGCCGTACCGATCGCACCCGCCGCCGTCAAAATAGCGACCTGCCAAAATCGCGCCGGCTTGGCAGAAAAACCAGACCCGTTCACGCTGTTCATCATCGAATCCACAATCCAAATCAGATGTTAGTCTCTCAGAGGGGATACGCGTTCACCAGCACGGCGGTTCTGCGATCAGCTACTTTTGTCCAAAGCGTAGCAAAAAAGCCTCACGGAGCGGTAAACGGCGGCCGTGTCGGCTTGCCGGTCGTCTTCCCGATCGGTCGCCCGATGCCTACATTGCTGGGACTTGTTTCCGGAGAACTTCATGTCATCTCGTTTCCCCAGTCTTTCCAGCATCCGCTTGAAAGGGCTCGCTTTATTCCTCCTGGCGTTGGCCGTGCCGGCAGCGTCCGCCTTCGCCGCGGACGAGCCAGATCTGATCTTCCGCCGTTCGACCGTGTTCAAATGGATGAGCCCGAACGACAAGCTTGCGACCTACGGCCTCGACGATCCCGAAGTCGAGGGCGTGGCCTGTCATTTCACGGTGCCGGAGAAGGGCGGCTTCAAGGGCTGGCTGGGCCTTGCGGAGGAGGTCTCGGACATTTCGCTCGCCTGCCGTCAGGTCGGTCCGATCAAGTTCAAGAACAAGATGGAGCAGGGTGACGACATGTTCCGCCAACGCCGCTCGCTGTTCTTCAAGAAGATGCAGATCGTGCGCGGCTGTGACGCCAAGCGCAACGTGCTGGTCTACATGGTCTATTCGGACAGGCTGATCGAGGGGTCGCCGAAGAACTCGACCTCGACCGTGCCGATCATGCCGTGGGGACCGGCGGACGCCAACATCCAGAAGTGCGGAGAGTTTTTCACTCAGTGACGCGCTTGCGTTCACTCAGTGATGTCAGCGCGGCTGGCGCGCGGTTTTGCAAGATGCGAGCCGGTCAGCCGCACGAATGACTGCGGCGTGGCCTCAAACCCACGACTTGATTGCAGAGTCATTTCGCCAGGCGAATTGGCGCTGCTGCGAACTGGCCGTTGCTCCCAGCGGTCCGTTCGTTGGTCCGCATCGCGCGTCGTTGCGCGATTCTGCGCCGTCATGATGGCCGTTCCTCACATGAACGCGCTCGGCGATGCCCGGGCGTCTCGGTCTCGATAGCTTGGGTCGCAGTCGAAGCGCCCCCGGTTCGACAGGACCCAGCCTTCGTTCGGCTTCTCTTCAGCAGAAAAACGTAAAACGCATGTGAAGGGTGTGAGGCGGGATCATGACGGCGCCAGCGCTCCGGCATGCATCTGAACTCGCACGGAACCTGCCAGCCACATTGGGTGGCCGCATGACCCATCTGAAAAGATTGAGATTTTCCGTCGAATATGTCGTCGCCGCGAGCGGGACGAAACAATTCTCACGGAGATGAAACCATTTTCCGGCTTTGGCGCATCACGCGCGAAACCGCCCATGGTTATCAACCTCACAACGACGACGGCGCACGCCGGCCACCGAATTCAGAGAGAACTCCATGCGCACGCTCAGCCTCATCCTTGCTTTCGCTTTCGTGCTCGCCGGCTCCTCGTTCGCAGGCTCGCCGGATGGCAATGTCCCGGGCATCGGTACCTTCCAGTACAGCGGCTCGCCGATCACGACCCCGGCGCCGCAGGCGATCGTGGTTGCCGCGCGCTTCTGATCGTCAACAAGAAAAATCAGCCGATAAAGGCCATCATGCTTGTTCGTTTTTGCGCCGCGGCGTTCATATCCTTTCTGACGATCAGTGCCGTTCAGGCGCAGGTGCGCTCTCCCTCCAGATTACCCGATCCCCGTACTGAGTTCGTGAGGCAATGCGCGCCGCGCATGCTCGGACGATGGGAGCATCCGGAAGAGGTCTGCGGCTGCCTGCACGATCATGCTGCCGCCGTCGTCGAGGATCGCGATCTCCGCGAGGCCCTGCTGCGGGGCATCAGCGAGACCGGGGTGCCGACGATCGAGACCGACTGGGTGCCGGCCTCAAAGCAGACCGAAATCGGCCCGACCTTCACCAAGATCGCCAAGCCGACCCTGCAATGCATGTTCGATCCGGCGAAGTAGCGCTCATCGCTTCGATTTCGGACCAAACCGCGACACGCAGGTGCTCGTCCGTGCGACGCCCTTGTCGGTCATCTTGGCGCCGCGGACTTCCTTGACCTGTCCGGCGGGACAGGTTCCGTCGTCCACTTGCACGCGCTGGCCGAGCTTGAGATCGACGATGTCCTGTTCGCGTCCGACTGTGCCTGCGCGCGCCGTCGCGGCGAGTGCGATGAAGATCAGGAGCGAGAGGCAAGTCGCACGGCGTAGCAGCATGGTGTGAGCTCCCAGCATCGATGCCGCAATGTAGGGAGCGGCAGCCGATTCTCATAGCGAACGTTCGTCATGCCCGCCGGGCCGGCTTGCGCCTCGCACGCAAGGCCGCTCGCGATTCCCGCGCGAGCCGCTCGGCGGATGCCACGAGCTTCGGAATCGCGTGGCCGGAAAATCCCAGCACGAAACCGGGCAGAGGACGCGCGCGTGAATAGGTGTCGGCCAATAGCCAGCCTTCGGCGCCGGCGGCCTGCTTGGCGTCTGCCGCCACAGCCAGATCGACCGAGGAATCGAACCGGGCGACAAGATGCAGGCCCTGCGATGGGACCGGCACCGACAGCACGCCGTGGGATGCGGCTTCGAGCGTCCCGGCCAGCGCGTCGCGCGCCTCGCGGTAGAGCTTGCGCACGCGCTTCAGGTTCGCCGCGAACGCGCCGGAATTGAGCATGTCGGCCACCGCACCCTCCATCAGCGTGCCGGGAAAGCGGTCGAGCGCGGCCCGCGCCGCGGTGACATCCGCAATCAAGCGCTCGGGCAGGGCGCAATAGCCGATGCGCAAGCCCGGAAACAACGTCTTGGCGAACGTGCCCATGTAGATCACGCGCTGGAGGTGATCGATGCCGGCCAGCGACATCAGCGGCGCGCCGTCGTAACGGAATTCGCTGTCGTAATCGTCTTCCAGCACGAAGGCGTCGGCCTGCCTGGCCCAGTCCAGCAGCTCGAGCCGCCGCGGCATCGACATCTGCACACCCAGCGGAAACTGGTGCGACGGCGTCACATAGGCTGCGCGCGCGGACGGCGCCGCTGCGCGGCCTCTGGCGACACGCATGCCTTGCGCGTCGACGGGAACGGACACGGCACGATAGCCGCAATGCGCGATGGTTTTGCGCGCGGCGGGGTACCCTGGATCCTCGCACCAGACCTGGTCGTTGGGCTTCAGGATCGCGCTCAGCACGATGCGTAGCGCGTGCAGCGTGCCTGACGTCAGCATGATCTGATCGGGATCGCAGCGCAGGCCCCGCGCCGACAACAGATGATCGGCGATCGCCGCACGCAGCTCGCGGCTGCCGCGGGGGTCGCCATAGTGCAGATGCTCCGCGCCGAAGGCTCGCATGCGACGGCCGACAAAGGCGCGGAAACGCTGTACTGCGCGCGCGTCGATATGGGTACAGCCGAGCGAAAACGCGCCTTGCCCCGGCGTTTCGACGCTGATCTTTGGTCGCTTCGGCTCGGCCGCGCGCGCGGGGATACGCGCAGCGACGAAGGTGCCAGAGCCGACGGTGGCGTCGGCGAAGCCATCGGCGATCAGCCGCTCATAGGCGGTGACGACGGCATTGCGCCGAAAGCCGGTCTGTTTGGCCAGCGTGCGCGACGGCGGCAGCGGCTCGCCCGGCTTGACGAGGCCGGCAACGATCATCTCGCACAGCGCCTGGTACAGCCGGTGCGCCGACGAGGCGCCAGCCGTGACGTGCGGACCTGCGAGATCGAGCGGCAGCTCGGCCTTGGCCGGCGAGGGGACGAAATTGGTCGGAATTTTTCGCATGGGATTGGCACTATCGCGGACCAAATCCGCGGCTACAACTGCCCTGGAATTGTTCCAATCCGACAGGAGCGGCCGTGAGCCAGACCGAGAACCCAAATTCCTATCCGACGTCCGCGCGCAACCAGGTGAAGCGCCGTCACGACCGCGGCTTTTACGATCACGACACCGTTCATCGCATCCTGGATTCCTCGATGCTCTGCCACGTCTCCTACGCGATCGACGGCCAACCCTATTGCACGCCGACCTTCTTCTGGCGCGAAGGGACGAAGCTGTACTGGCACGGCTCGAGCGCCAGCCGCATGCTGCGCAATCAGACAAGGGGCGAGCGTGTGTGCCTGACGGTCGCCCATCTCGACAGTCTGGTCCTGGCGCGCTGCGGGTTCAATCACTCGGCCGATTACCGCGCCGTGATGGCGTTCGGCACCGCCTATCTCGTGACCGATCCCGAAGAGAAAGAGCGCGCGGTGATCGCGATGGTCGACCGCTTCTTCCCGGATCGGACAGCGAGCCTGCGGGCGAGCAATGCGCAGGAGATCAAGGCGACCTCCTTTATCGCGATGGAGATCGAGGAAGCCTCCGCGAAAGTCCGGGCCAAGGGTGTCGCCGACGACGACGAGGACTATGCATTGCCGATCTATGCCGAGCGCATCCCCGTGCGCACCGTGCTGGGCGCGCCGGAGCCTTGCGCGCGGCTGCTCGACGGCGTGCGCCGGCCGGCGACACTGAATGGCTATTCGGAGGGTCGGCTGCTCGAAGATGCATTGCGGGATGCCTATTTTGCAGAGTACCCGAACGGCTGAAATCGGCTAGCTTGCGCTCCTTCGATGATCTCAATGCCCGATTGGAGTTGCCTGATGAATGCCGAAACGCAGCAGAGGATTCTTGACGCCGTCGATGCCGGCTTCGAAGCCCAGCTCGCGACCACACGCGATTTCGTCGCGATCCCCTCGACCCGTGGGGCGGAGGGGCCATGCCAGGACATGATCGGCGACCTCCTGCGCGCGCGCGGCTACGAGGTCGACGACTGGCACATCGATGTCGACGACCTCAAGGATTTGCGCGGCTTCGGCCCCATCGAGCATGATTTTTCGAAGGCGCGCACTGTTGTCGGCACGTACCGGCCCAAAACCGAGGCGGGCAAATCGCTGATCCTCCAGGGCCACTGCGACGTGGTACCGGCGGGGCCGCTGGAATTGTGGGATACCCCGCCATTTTCGCCCGTCATCAAGGACGGCAAGATGTTCGGTCGCGGTGCCTGCGACATGAAGTCGGGCACCATCGCAGCGCTCTCTGCGCTCGATGCGATCAAGGCCGCGGGCCTCAGGCCGACGGCGCGGATTCACTTCCAGTCCGTGATCGAGGAAGAAAGCACCGGCGTCGGCGCGCTCTCGACGCTTCAACGCGGCTATCGTGCCGATGCTTGCTTCATTCCTGAGCCGACCGGCGGCAAGATGGTGCGCTCGCAGGTCGGCGTGATCTGGTTCCGCCTGCGCGTGAAGGGCCATCCGACCCATGTCGCTTTCGCCGGCTCCGGCGCGAACGCAATCATGGCGGCCTATCATTTGATTCAGGCGCTGCAAAAACTCGAGATCGAGTGGAACGAGCGCGCGAAAGCCGATCGTCACTTCAAGGCGCTGAACCATCCCATCAATTTCAACCCCGGCATCATTAAGGGCGGCGACTGGGCCTCCAGCGTGCCGGCCTGGTGCGACGTCGACTGCCGGATCGCTGTGTTGCCGGGCTGGTCGATCGCCGATCACCAGAAAGAGATCATGGCCTGCGTTGCGGCTGCCGCACGCAACCACCGCTTCCTCGCCAACAATCCGCCGGAGGTCGAATGGTCGGGCTTCTTGTCGGAAGGCTATGAGCTGACCGACGCCGCCGCGCCTGAGGCGGCGTTCGGCAAGGCCTTCAACACCGTCTATGGCGGCGAAATCGAAGACCTCGTCTTCACCGCGCTCACCGACACCCGCTTCTACGGCCTCAATCACGGTATCCCGAGCCTGTGCTTCGGCGCGAGTGGCGGCGAGATGCACGGCTTCAATGAATTTGTCGATCTGGACTCGCTGAAGAAGACGACCAAGGCGATGGCGTTGTTCATCGCGGATTGGTGCGGGGTCGAGAAGGGGTAGCTCTCGTGTCCCGGACGCGGCGCAGCGCGAAGTGGTGCGCCGCAGAGCCGGGACCCACGTCACCGCACAGTTGGACCCCGGTTCAGCTGCGCATCGTTTCACGCTGCGCTGCGCCCGGGGAACGAACCATCTTCCGCCTGCCCAATCCAGCGGCGCCCCCAAATCCTTTAAGCTTAAACTAAAGACTAGGATGCCGCCCGCGCCGGTGGCAGACTGGCGCCAGCTGCACAAGACCCGAGTCCGTCGAGGAAGCAACGATGCGCGATTGGGATGACGCTTACGCCAATTCGGCCCATATCCCAGGCTCGGACAAGATCCCGGCGTTATGGGCGGAGCGGGCGGCGGCTTATCGTGCCGGGCTGAAGGAGTTTCGCGCCGACATCGCCTATGGCCCCGGCGAGCGCCAGCGCCTCGACCTGATCTTGCCAGACGGCGACAGCAAGGGCCTCGTCGTGTTCGTCCACGGCGGCTACTGGATGCGCTTCGACAAATCGACATGGACCGATCTTGCCGAAGGCGCGCGTCATCATGGCTGGACGGTGGCACTGCCAAGCTACACACTGACGCCGGCCGCGCGCATCTCCGACATTACGACGGAAATTGCCGCAGCGATCGCCAAGGCGGCCGCTCTCGTCGCGGGTCCGATCCGGCTCGCCGGCCATTCCGCGGGCGGTCATCTCGTCACGCGTATGCTGTGCAATGATAGCCGGCTCGATCCCGCCATCTTCAACCGCATCGCCGGCACGCTCTCCGTCAGCGGCCTGCATGATCTGCGTCCGCTGCTCAAGACCAGGATGAACGACACCCTGCGCATGACGATGGAGGAGGCGACGCTGGAAAGCGCAGCGCTGCATCTGCCGCGTGGGCCTTCCCCCGTGACCGCCTGGGTCGGCGGCAATGAGCGGCCAGAATTCATCCGCCAGTCCGATCTGATGGCCAATGTCTGGACTGGCTTCGACGTGCCGACGCGTCTTGTCGTCGATCCCGGGCTGAACCATTTCACCGTGATCGACGCCCTCAAGGACCCGTCGTCGCCAATCACCGCGCGCCTGATCGGCCTCGACTGACGAGGCCATAACGATCGATCGAAAGGGCCTGCCATGACGTCCAGCGAATACGATCCCGCAAGCGAAGGCGCCGAGACCGATTTCGCCCGGCGCATGTCTTATGGCAACTATCTGGCGCTGGATGCGATCCTCGGCGCGCAGCATCCGCTGTCGGAAGCCCATGACGAAATGCTGTTCATCATCCAGCATCAGACCACCGAACTCTGGATGCGGCTCGCCATCCACGAGCTCAGCGCCGCACGCCGTTCGATCGCGAAGGATGAGGTGCAGCCTGCGATGAAGATGCTGGCACGGATGTCGCGGATCTTCGAGCAGCTCAACGGCGCCTGGGACGTGCTGCGCACCATGACGCCCAGCGAGTATACGCGCTTCCGCTCGCAGCTTGGCCAGTCCTCAGGCTTCCAGTCGCGGCAATATCGGCTGATCGAATTCCTCCTTGGTAACCGCAACCACGCCATGCTCAAGCCGCACGCGCACGATCTGGAAACCACGCAACTGCTCGAAGCCGAGCTTGCGACCCCAAGCCTTTACGACGAGGTGCTGCGGCTCGCCGACCGCAACGGACTCAAGATGCCCGCGGCCGTGCTGGCGCGCGATGTTCGCGAGACTCACAGTTTCAACGAAGGTGTGCTGCAGGCCTGGCGTATCGTCTACGAGGCGCCGGAAACGCATTGGATGCTCTACGAGCTCGCCGAGAAGCTGGTCGATTTCGAGGATTACTTCCGGCGCTGGCGCTTCAACCATGTGACGACAGTCGAGCGCGTCATCGGTTTCAAACGCGGCACCGGGGGCACCGGTGGCGTCAGCTATCTCAAGCGCATGCTGGAGGTCGAGCTGTTTCCTGAACTCTGGCGCGTGCGCACGATCCTGTAGAGATTTTCATGACCAAGCTTCGCGTCTACGACGACACCAAAGCGCTGTTCCATATGCCGGACGGTGTGATCTATCTCGACGGCAATTCGCTCGGCGCGTTGCCGCTTGGTGTCGCCGAGCGCGTCAGCCGCGTCATCACCGCCGAGTGGGGCGATGAGTTGATCCGCGCCTGGAATACGGCGGGCTGGTACGTCCAGCCGCGTCATGTCGGCGATCGCATCGCGCGACTGATCTGTGCGGAAGCCGGCTCCGTCATGGTCGGAGATACGCTGTCGCTCAAGGTCTATCAGGCGCTCGCCGCCGCGCTCGACATGAACGCATCGCGCAAAATCGTCCTGTCGGACACCGGCAATTTTCCGACCGACCTCTACATGGCTGAAGGCCTGATCGCGACGCTCGGCCGTGGCCATCAATTGCGCCTGGTGGCGCCGGAGGAGATCGAGGCTTCGTTATCGGTGGAGATCGCGGTGCTCTACATCACCGAGGTCGATTACCGCACCGGACGGCGCCACGACATGGCGAAGCTGACTGCAACAGCGCATGCGCTCGGCATCGTCACGGTGTGGGACCTCGCGCATTCGGCCGGCGCGCTGCCGGTTGACCTTGCCGGCACCGGCGCTGATTTCGCCGCCGGATGTACCTACAAATACATCAACGCCGGCCCTGGCGCGCCGGCCTTCCTCTACGTCGCGCCGCGCCATGCCGACAGCGTGCGCGCCGCTTTGTCGGGGTGGATGGGGCACGCAAAGCCGTTCGCGTTCGAGCTTGCCTATGCGGCCGCCGGCGGCGTCGAGCGCATGCGCGTCGGAACGCCGCCGGTGCTGGCGATGGCGGCCTTGGAGGCCTCGCTCGACATCTGGGATCGCGTCGATATCAGGGAAGTCCGCGCGCGTTCGCTGGCGCTCGGCGATCTCCTGATTGCCGAGGTCGAACGCCGCTGCCCGTCCTTGAAGCTCGTCACGCCGCGCCCGCATGAGCGCCGCGGCTCTCAGGTCTCCTTCGCCTTCGACGGCGGCTACGCCGCGATGCAGGCCCTCATCGCCCGTGGCGTCATCGGCGATTTCCGCGCACCTGACATCATGAGGTTTGGCATCACGCCGCTGTATATCGGCGAGGCCGAGGTGATGAAGGCAGCCGAGATCATCGAGGAGGTGATTGCGGGCGAGGTGTGGCGGCGTCCGGAGTATCAGGTAGTGAATGCGGTGACGTGAGGTCGAAGGCTGTCTCCCCCGTCATTGCGAGCGCAGCGAAGCAATCCAGAAATGTATCCGCGGAAAGAGTCTGGATTGCTTCGCCGCGCTCGCACTGATTACCTCGGACGTCATTGCTTTGCCGCGTGGAGCAATTCACCCTGCGAGCAGAATGATTTGGGAGGAGATCCGATGACGCCGCTCGAGAAACTTAAAGCGATGAAGATGCCGTTTGCCGAACTCAAGGGCGTCGAGTTCGTCGAGGCCGGGAAAGATCGCGTGGTGGCGCGGATGACGGTCAGGCCCGATCTCTGCACGCTTCATCAGACCATCCACGGCGGCGCGGTGATGGCGCTGGCCGATTCCGTCGGCGCAGCGGCCACCGTGATCAATCTGCCGGACGACGCCAAGGGTACGACCACGCTCGAGAGCAAGACCAACTTCATCGGCGGGGCCAAGGAGGGAACCACCGTGATCGCGACCGCCACCCCAATCCACAGGGGCCGGCGGACGCAGGTCTGGACCACTCGGCTGGAGACCGAGGACGGCAAGCTGGTCGCCGTGGTGACGCAGACCCAGCTGGTCCTCGTATGAATACGGGGCTTGATTTTATTAACGAATTAGTCGCCTCCAATGCCCGAAACTTGGGCAGGTTCCCGTCTTGAAAAGTTTGTTGCGATGCACAATATTGGAGGCCTAGGGATTCGAACGCCTCCTCGAGGGATACCAAGAGGAGTTTTGACTTGTCACTCGCAGCAGATTTTGGACTTGAACTAACCAATCGCCCGAAGTCCGTTCAGGGCTACGTGCGCACCTTGAGCCAGCAGGAAGAATTGCCGCTCTTGCGCGATCACCTGCTGAGGCTCGATGCCGAAAGCCGGCACGACCGCTTCAACGGTTTTCTCGATGACAGTTTTATCGAGCGTTACGCCGCCCGCTGTGCCGAGGACGGCACCGTGATCGTCGCCTATATCGTCGACGGCGTGGTCCGCGGTGCGGCCGAGCTGCATCCGCCCGAGGGGGATTCGCTGCCCGAGGTCGCCTTCAGCGTGGAAGCCTCGGCGCGGCGCCAGAACGTCGGCACCGTGCTGTTCAGCCGCCTGATCGCGGAAGCGCGCTGGAAAGGCTACAAGCGCCTGCGCATCACCACCGGCGCCGAGAACCACGCAATGCGGGCGCTCGCCAGGAAATTCGGGGCGCATCTGCAATTCCGTCATGGCGAATCGACCGGTACGATTGATCTTGCCAAGGCGCCTGGGGACGAACTTGCTGATCTCGCGGCCTCGCCATTCACGGCCGGCCGCGCTCTTATCAGTTTCAACTCGACCTGCTGGAAGATCATCTCCAGCATCTATGGCAATCGCGCCGCCTGACCTGAAAAAGCCGACTGGAATCAAAAAGCGGACCGGCAAAACCGGTCCGCTTTCGTATTCAAAATAACGAGCTAAGCGTCAGGTGCCGGTGCGCTTGTCGTTGCCGAAGCGGCGGACGACACGGCGTTCGACCACTACCGAGCGCTGCGCACCCTGTTCGCCGGCGATCACGCGGGTCGAGGTGATGCGGCTGTTGGTGCGAACCTGTTTCTTGACCTCGGCCTGGACGACATCGAGCGGCATTCCCATCAGGGCTGCGGCGATCTCGGCCTGCTGCTCCTGATCGTCGGTGATGCCGACGGCGGCGAAGATCGCCTCGTCCAAAGTCGGGGGATCGTGGCGCACGCGCCGCGTGCCATATTTGGTATTCCAGTCTGCGTTCATAACGGCCTCGTTTCGATGCCGGGATACCTAGTGCCGTCCATGTTGCATTGCAATATGAAATCGGTGTGGCATCTCAGCTATGCACGGGCTGGGTGTCAGGGTGGTGACGCGACACCGGCAACATCCGCAACCAGCTGTTGTGGCCAGCGTTTCAGCGCCGCGTGGCCCGCTTCCGTCAGCCCGTAGATTCCCCGCTCGGTGCGTTCGAACCACCCATACACATTGTTAAGCATGATCTTGCCGGCATCGGGCCAGCGTTGGCGCAATTCGCTCACCCGCCGCGGACCCGCCGCGAGTTCCGAGGCGCAGGCCAGCGCCTGCTGCCGATAGGCCGTCATGATCGGCGCGCGGGTGCTGCCGCCCAGCACCGGATCGCCCTGGCGGCGCTGATGCTCTGCGACGAGGCGCGAACGCACCTTCGGCTCGCGGCGCGGGGCTGCCGTCGGCGGCTTCACCAGCACCTCGACCTGACCCTGGTCGGTCACCCCGAGCATGCCGAAGCCGAGGCGGCGACAGAGATTGCGATAGCGTGCGTCGGTCTCGCGTCCCTTGCCGCGCACTGACATCTTTGCGGCAATCCAGACTTCGTCGCCAGCCGGTGCACGATCGACCGCCTGAAGGATCAGCTCGAGATTGAAGCTCAGCTTGAGCTCGCCGATCACCACCACTGGCGGATTGCCGGCACTGAGGCCCACGAGATCGCAGCCGCCGATCTCGCCCTTGACCGTGAAGCCGAGCTCTTCGAGGAACCGTTTGACAGGCAGGTAGAGCGTGGTTTCCAAAGGAAGCTTCCGAGTATCATGTCCGATCGGGGAATCAGTTGCGGGCAGTGTAGAGCTTTCCTGGCTTCGATAGAATCGTAGCCGGCGCAAAGACAAGCAAACCGGTATGCGACTACACCCGCCCGCCGACCGGGATCAGCGCGCCGGTGACGCCGCTGGCGGCATCGCTGGCGAGGAACAGGATGACTTCGGCGAGCTCCTGCGGTGTCACCCATTTGGCGAAGTCGGCTTTTGGCATGTCGGCGCGGTTGGCCTTGGTGTCGATGATCGAGGGCAGCACCGCGTTCACGGTCACTTTGTCTTTCCACTCGCTCGCCAGCGCCTCGGTAAGGCGATGGACGCCGGCTTTCGACGCTGCATAGGGGCCCATGCCGGAGCCGGCCTGAAGCGCGCCCATGGCCCCGATATTGACGATGCGGCCGGCCTTGGACGCGGCCAGATGCGGCAGCGCCGCGTGCGAGGCGTTGAGCGCCGTCAGCAGGTTGAGCGCATGCATGCGCTGCCATGTCTTCACGTCACCGTCGCCGACCATCTCGAAGGCGAAGCCGCCGGCAATGTTGATCAGCGCATCGAGCCGGCCGAAATGCTTCGCCGCCGCCTCGACCGCCGTCTTTGCTTGTGCTGCGTCGGACAGATCGACGCCGCCGATCTCGATGCGTTCAGGCATCGCGGGGATCTGCGACGGCGCATGGTCGATGCCGGCAACGCGCGCGCCGCGTGCCAGTGCGGTCTCGGCGACCACCTTGCCGAGCGCGCCGAGTGCGCCGGTCACCACAATGACTTTTCCCTGCACGAGACTCTCCGTCCTTCACCTGTCGCCGACTATTGCGCGGCCCGAACTGGACTTGCAATGGCGGCCGGCTCCAGATTGGGCTAAGATGCAACTTTAGATCGTGGAGGAGGCTGTTTCATGACCGACAATTTGCCGACCCTCGAGTTTCCTGCTGCGATCGTTGACTTGCAGTATCCGCTGCCGAACTTCAGGAAGGCATTGGGCGGAAGGGGGCCCGTGCGCATCGTGGCGATGGGGTCATCCTCGACGGCCGGACTTGGCAACGTCGTCGCATATCCTGCGCGGCTCGAGCTGTATTTGAGAAAGCACTACAAGGATGACGATCCCCATCGGGACATCCGGATCGACGTGCTCAACCGTGGCAAGGGCGGCGAAGAAGCGCCGCAAGAAGTGGCTCGGTTCAAAGACGACATCTTTGCCGACAATCCTTCGCTGGTGCTCTGGCAGGTCGGAACCAACGCCGTGTTTCGCAGCAACGAATTCGACTTCGATGAGGTGGTGGCTAAGATCACCGAGGGATTGGCCCGCCTGCGCGATCATCCGGCCACAGATGTCATTCTTATCAACCCGCAATACGTCACGGCCATGCTCGGCGACAATGCCAAGCTCTCGGAGAAGATGGTCTCGGCGATCCGGGCCGCCGCGCAAGAGGCCAAAGTCAATTTGTTCCAGCGCTGGGCCCTGATGCGGCACTGGAACGAGCACAACAACGCCTCGCTCGAGCAACTGCTCGCGCCGGACGACGAGTTGAAGCTGCACCAGAGCGACTGGAGCACCATGCAAGTCGCGCGGGCTCTGCGTTCGGCGATCCTGACGGCGACCGGTGCAACGCAAAGATGCCCGTGCCTGATTACGACTTGAGATAGCGCTCCTTGAGCGCGCTCCGCTCGGCCGCGCCGAGCTTGAGCCCGTCGCGCAGATAGGTTTCGAGATCGCCATATTCGGCGCCGACAGCTTCGAAAGCTGCGGCAAGGTACGACGCCTCTACGCTACCGATGGCATTGCGTACGTCTTCGGGCAGATCGGTGGCAGCCGTCGCATCGCGCTTGTAGTGCTGGTTGGTCAGCAGATAGTCCTCGGCAATGACGTCATCCGGCACGCCAAGCGCATGCAGGATGAGGGCGCTGGCAAAGCCGGTGCGGTCCTTGCCGGCGGTGCAGTGAATGACGAGCGGCGCGCGGTCCTCCAGGAGATGCGCGAACAGGATGCGGAAACTGGCTGTGTTGTGGCGGACATAATTGCGATAGGACTCGCGCATGAGTTCGAGCGCGACCGGCGCGGTCAGCCTGCCCCTGGCGAGCTCGGCGCGCAGCGCAGCCACGACCGTCGGCTCGATCGGCAGCGAATGCACGGCGATCTCGTTGATCACGCAGACGCCCGCCGCGCGCTCCTCGACACCGCGAAAATCGAAGGCGCTGCGCACGCCCAGCGCGCGGACGATCTCGACATCGGCAGCAGTGAGCTGGCCGAGATGGTTGGAGCGGAAGATGTGCCGCCAGCGCGTGGTACGGCCATCTGCGGTCGGATAGCCGCCGAGGTCGCGAAAATTGCTGGCGCCCTGCAGGGCGAGATGGCGGGCAGGGGAGTCTTGTCCGGAGTTGTCTTGCGGGGACTTGTCTTGCATGAGATCAACTTGCGTTATGGTTCCATTGGACGCACGACGGGCGTCCTTGAGATCTATTACAGGGGGCGATCATGGGCCGGCACAAGGCCATTCTTTTGACGGTCGCCATGCTGGCGGGCGCAATGATCGGAGCGCGGCAGGCCGATGCGCAGACGTTCCGGACCTATCGGTGCGTCGATGGTACGCAGTTCATCGTTGGGTTTTATGATGCCGACAAGCGCGCCTTCCTCCAGATCGACGGCGAGCCTGTTACGCTCGCCAAGCGGATCACGGTCTCCGGCGCGCGCTATTCGGCGGCGGGGATCACGCTGGTGATCGGCAAGACCGGCAGCACCACGGTCAAGCATCTGAAGCGGCCGGTCACGGCCTGCGCGGGCATCTGAACGGCGGTATTGCCGCAGGAATCAGAAAGGGCCGAAACTTCGTTGTTTCGACCCTTTTTCAAACTGACGCCGGACGCTTGAGAGGGCGCGGCGGTATTGAACCGAACGCGGGCATCAGCGATCCCATTTCGGCTTGGCTTCATCGACTGCTTCCTGATGGTACCAGCTGCCGCTGCAAATCGTCTCGTTCGCGGGGAGCGAGGCGTGGTTGGCGGGAAGGCGGGTCTCACCGTTGCGGCGCCCCCCGAGAGCCGAGCGGCCCCCGACAGGGAATTGATAGATCTGTGCAGATCCGTGACTCAGTCCATTGTTCATCATTGCGGTATCTCCCGAGATCGCAGCGCTGGGCCTCCATGGTGCGCCCGACTCGTTGGCTTGTGGTTACTGGAATCCCCATATCGGCCGTGCATTCCGAAATGCAAAGTGCTGAAAAGGAAATCAGCCTTGGCCTATTTTGTAGGCAGACTGCATTCTGCTTCCTCTAAGGCAGCGGTCGGGTGGCTAACGCGTGGGCCATTGCGAAGGTTGCGGGCGACGGGCACAGACTTGGCGAATATTGCCGGACGTTGATGCGCGTTTAGTCGGCAACCTCAGGCGCCAGCCTGCCTGCTCCAGAATCGGGCGTTTTCCGCGGGATTTTTGCGGTGCAGCTTCACGCAAAGGTGCGCCGCTATGACGCACGGCGCAGTCGACCATCCGCCGGGCGGGAGAGGAGGCCGGTTGAGGTGGAAAACCTCCCGCGCTGCGGCCTTTTGGCACGTTAAATGCTTGGGAGGGGTCGGCCGATGTTGGCCGGGTAAACAATCGTGCGGGGGCCTGCGGCCCCCACCTTTCGCATCATCTACAGAGAGGCTCAATGACCAAGTATAAGCTCGAGTACATCTGGCTCGACGGATATACGCCGACTCCGAACTTGCGCGGCAAAACTCAGATCAAGGAATTCGCGTCGTTCCCGACGCTCGAGCAGCTTCCGCTCTGGGGCTTCGATGGCTCCTCCACCCAGCAGGCTGAAGGCCACAGCTCCGATTGCGTGCTGAAGCCGGTCGCGGTGTTCCCGGATGCCGCCCGCACCAACGGCGTGCTCGTGATGTGCGAAGTCATGATGCCCGACGGCAAGACCCCGCACTCGACCAACAAGCGCGCCACCATCCTCGACGATTCCGGCGCCTGGTTCGGCTTCGAACAGGAATACTTCTTCTACAAGGACGGCCGTCCGCTCGGCTTCCCGGCCTCCGGCTATCCGGCCCCGCAGGGTCCGTACTACACCGGCGTCGGCTTCTCGAACGTCGGCGACGTTGCCCGCAAGATCGTCGAAGAGCATCTCGACCTCTGCCTGGCTGCCGGCATCAACCATGAAGGCATCAACGCGGAAGTCGCGAAGGGCCAGTGGGAATTCCAGATCTTCGGCAAAGGCTCCAAGAAGGCCGCTGACGAAATGTGGATGGCCCGCTACCTGATGCTGCGCCTGACCGAGAAGTACGGCATCGACATCGAGTTCCACTGCAAGCCGCTCGGCGACACCGACTGGAACGGCTCCGGCATGCACGCCAACTTCTCGACCGAGTACATGCGTACGGTCGGCGGCAAGGAGTACTTCGAGGCGCTGATGGCGGCCTTCGACAAGAACCTGATGGACCACATCGCCGTCTACGGCCCGGACAACGACAAGCGTCTGACCGGCAAGCACGAGACCGCGCCCTGGAACAAGTTCAGCTACGGCATTGCCGATCGCGGTGCTTCGATCCGCGTGCCGCACTCCTTCGTCAACAACGGTTACAAGGGCTATCTGGAAGACCGTCGTCCGAACTCGCAGGGCGACCCATACCAGATCGCTTCGCAGATCCTGAAGACGATCGCCTCCGTGCCGGCCGACAAGAAGGCCGCCGCCTAAGATCCTCCCGGCCCGGGCTGGGGGGCTGGCCCGGGTTGGACTTCGATCCGCCGAAGCCGAAAGGCTTCGGCGGATTTTTCATTCTGATGACAGCCGTTGCGGGAGACTCCTCGGACATCATGGCGGGAAACTTGTCCATCGCCGCCGAAAGCGGGATAGAGTGCGTCTGGATGCGCGCAGGGCCGGGGACGGCTGGTGTTTGAAGGCTTCTACAAGGTGAGATTTCAGCTCGGCGACACGGTCGGCCGAAGCGTGATGCATGCCGGCAACGGCAAGATGCTCGGCGGCAATTCGGCCTTCGCCCATATCGGCACCTACACGAAGACCGAAGGAGGCGTCGATGTCGTGATCGACACCGTCCGCCACAACCCCGATCCGAACTATCGCGCCATGGCGGGCACGGACGATGCGACCCTGTTGGCCAAGGGCTGGGCCGACGGCGATCTCTATCGCTTCAAGGGCGAGCTCAAGGAGCTGCCGGGCGTACCCTTTCAATCGTTGATGACACCGATCACCGAAGACGAGATGCCGATCGCCGGCGGCGTCGGCGAGGCCGGCATCGCCGATGGGCTCTACTCGGTGCATCTGCGCATGCTCGATGGCGTCGACGGTGGTCTCACCGGCGTGATGCTGCTCAACAAGGGCCGCATCCTCGGCGGCGATGCATCGTTCTATTATCTCGGCAGCTACACCGCCGCCAACGGGCGCTGGAAGGGCCAGGTCCTCAATCAGGAGCACACGCCGGCCAAGGACGATCCGATCTTCGGCGGCCACGAGGTCGGCATCGGGTTCTCCGGCAGTTATGATGCCGAGCAGGCGGTGCTGGAGGCAACGGCGCTCGCCGGCAAGCGCAGTCTGCGCCTGACCGCCGCGCTCAAGCTGATGCACCGCGCCTGATCGCCACGGGAATCGCTGATGGAAAACATACGCATGCTTTCGACGCTCGGCCTGATGGGCGCGATGCGCAGCCTGTTCTCCGCCTACGAAACCGCGACCAGCGTCCACATTGACGCCGATTTCGCGCCGACGCTGGCACTGCTCAAGCGGTTGCGCGACGGCGAGGCTGCCGATCTCGTCATCCTCACCCGCGAAGGCCTCGACGAGATGATCAGCGAGGGCCGCGTCGTCGCAGGGAGCGCGGCCGATCTCGCGCGCTCCTTCGTCGGCATTGCGGTGCGGGCAGGGCAAGCACATCCCGACATCGCCACGGAATCCGCACTGCGCAACACGCTGCTCGCGGCGCGGTCCGTGGCCTATTCGCGGCTGGGCGCGAGCGGGGTCTATTTCGTCCGGTTGATCGCGCGGATGGGGATCGCGGCAGAGATCAACGCCAAAGCCACCATCGTCGAGCAGGGCTTTACCGCGGAGCGGCTCGTGAGCGGCGAGGCTGACCTCGCCGTGCAGCAGATCAGCGAGCTGAAGCAGGTCGAAGGCATCGAGCTGGTCGGCCCGATCCCGCACGATCTGCAGACGCCGGCCGTGTTCTCCGCCGGCAGGATGACAAGCGCCGAGCACGCCGACGCCGCGGATCGGCTGCTGCGCTATCTGGCATCGCCGGAGGTCGTCCCGGTGCTGCGCCAATCGGGACTCGAGCCTTGAATTTGCCGGGACGGCAACGCAACGTGGCGTCCATGCGGACTTTCCTCGTTGCCATCCTTCTCACGCTTGCGGCGCCGTTATCGGCGCATGCGCAATCGGCCGATCTCGTCCTATGCGACCGCGTCGCCGCCGATCCCAGCGATCCCGACAAGCCGGCCGATATGAGGGGCGTGACGGAGATTGCGGCCTCCGACGTTGCGACCGCCATCAAGTTCTGCAAGCAGGCTGCGCCATCATCGCGGCGCGCGATGTTCGCGCTCGGCCGCGCCTATGCGGCCAACCGGCAGACGGCGGACGCGATGGCTGCCTGGCGCAAGGCCGCCGACAAGGGATCGAGTGCGGCGATGGTCGAGCTCGGCGTGGCCTACGGCACCGGCTCCGGCGTCGCCAGAGATGAAGCGCAGGCGCGCAAACTGTTCGAGAAGGCGGCACAGGCCGGCAATCCCCGCGGCATCAGCAATCTCGCCGCGCTCGGCGGCACCGGCGGTGCCGCGCCGGCCGATCCAGCACAGGCGCGCGCGTTGCTCGGCAAGGCCGCCGAGACCAATGCGGAGGCGCAGTATCAGCTCGGCATGATGCTCTCCGAAGGCACGGGCGGGGCAAAGGACGACGCCGCGGCGCGCGCGCTGTTCGAGAAGGCGGCGGCGCAAAACCATCCCGGCGCGCTGGAGCGGATGGGCGCCTTCGCGCAGGAAGGCCGCGGCGGGCCAAAGGACAAGGACGCCGCGAAATCCTATTACGAGCGCGCCGCGGCGCTCGGCGATGAGGATGCCAAGCAGGCGCTGGAGCGGCTGCGCTGTCCCTATGCGATCAAGGACAAGCAGGGCAAGCTCGTCACCACGCTGTGCTTCTAAAGCGCGATGAACGCGCTTTAGGTTTATAAAACCGCCGCGCACTTTTCCGGATCATGCTCTAGCTTCACTTGTAGGAGTAGGCGACGTTGTTGCGGGCGTCGCGATAGCTCGTCTCGAGAAAATCCGGATAGTGCGCGGAGGCCATTGCCACCGCGCGGACGACGCAGTCCCAGAAATCGCCGTCCCAGCTGAAATGCGTGAAGGTCGCGTCCTCGAACCTGACGGCGGTGATGATGGCCCGCCTGATCGCAGTGTCATCGGCGCCGGGATGAGCACGCTTCACATAACCGAACGTCGGTCCCTTATGGGCGTGGTCGCGATCCCGGCGGTACTTCGCGCTGCTCCGCTCCGGCGTGAGGGTGCGGTTGACGCGGACCTCTGCGGCGGTCGGGCGCCCCTCGATCGAGTCCAGCTGATAGCGTCGGAGCCAGAGCTCGAACGCGGCATCGAGCAGCGGCAGCTTCGCCGCGCTTGCGATGAGGGTTGCGATCTGCGCCTCGGCTGATGGCTCCATTTGATCCATGCTGCTTTGTCGTGCGCCTCAGCCGGCGGGTTCGAAGCCGGCTTTGGTCAGTGCCTAAGGGCCGTTCGCGACCCGGCCAAAACAAAAAGTCGAAAAACAACCCCATGCACAGTAGCCAAGTAGTTGAAATCACAGCTCTGCAATGCTGTTGAAATCGCCACCTACGGAAATGCCGAAATCGGTTGCGCCGTCGGGCAAAACAGGCGCATGATGGCATCATTGCAGGGTGTGGCTTCGCGAATGGCCCTGCGCGAAAAAGCCCGATGGCCTTGATGCGATGGCGGTGCTAGGTAGCGCGTGCTTTCCTTCTGATTTTGCGGGTCACTTGCGTTGCTGGACGGGCTCTACAAGGTTGAATACGGCGTCAACGATGCCTTCGGCCGCAGCATCATGTGCATGCATGAGGGCAAGCTGCTGGGCGGCAATTCGGCCTTCGCGCATCTCGGAAGCTATTTCGAGCGCGACGGCGAGATCATCGCCGAAGTCATCACCGAACGGCATAACGACGATCCCAACTACCAGCCGCTGATGGGGGCTGACGTCGCCTCGATCGGCGCACGCGGCCGGCTCGTCGGCAACCAGATCCGTCTCGCGGGCAGCGCGGACACGATGCCGGGCGCCGGCTTCTGGGCCAATCTCACGCGGCTCGATGACGAGGGGTTGCCGCCGCAGGGGACGGTTGGTCCGGGCGGGGTCGTGAACGGGCTCTATGCGATCCATCTGCGCGCGCTCGACGGCGTCGATGCCGGGCTCTCCGGCGTCATGCTGCTGATGGACGGCCGCATCCTGGGCGGAGATGCGTTCTTCTACTACCTCGGCTCCTATTCCTCGGCGGACGGCCGCTGGAAGGGCGAGATGCTCAACCAGGAGCACACGCCGGCGAAAGGCGAGAACCTCGTGTTCGGCGGCAACGAGGTCGGGATCGGCTTCTCCGGAACCTGCACCGCCGACAGCGGTGAGCTCGAAGGCATCGCACTTGCCGGCAAGCGCAGCCTGCGGCTGGCGGCCTCGCTCAAGCTGATGCGGCGGGCGTAGGGCGGTTGCTTAGAATTCTGGGTGTCCGCTTGCGAAGGTAGAGCAGGCCTGACGTGCGACTTGGGCCGATATCGGCAAGTGACCCAACTACGACATTGAGTCGTCAGCGGATGCTTAGAAGCGCGGGGCGATCCGATATTGTGTCGGCTCTTCAGAGCGTTCTCTTTCCAATGGACTACGGGTGTTCCGTTCAATTTGGGCAAAAAAGAAGACGGTGCCTCCAAATGTTGACGAGACCACAAATCCTAGAATAGCGCCAATGATAACCCCGAACACGACTCCAGTAGTCGCTACCTGGCCCATGCCTTGCAACCGGATGTCAACGTTGGGAGAAATTCCGAAAATGCTCGACCAAACCGCTCCAGACGCTGCACCATAAAGTCCTCCGACAATCGTGCCGAAAAGTATCGAGAGCACCGCCATTGCTTCGACAATCCCCATCACCAACCTTCGAAAAGAAGTCATTTCACCCCTCCAGCTTGTGCTCCCATCCTACGGCGAAACAATCGAGCAGCAATACATTTGCTCGCCCATTATCGCAGCCTGCCGAGCCACAGCGCGGCGAGCGACTGGCGACTGCGCACAGCGAACTTGGCGTAGATCGACTTGACGTGGAAATGCGTGGTGTTCGGACTTTGGTCGAGCTTCTGTGCGATCTGCTTTTCCGTGTCCCCGGCGAGCAGTCCGAGCAGCACCCGGCGTTCAGCGGGTGTGAGGGGCGCGTTGGCGATGAGCAGTCCGTGGCTGAGCAATTGTTGACGGTGAAACCATCTCAAGGCGCGCATCACGAAGCCCAGACGCTGGCCGTCCTGTGCCGTAAAGCGGGGTTGCTGCGCATCACGAAATACGAACAGGCGAATCCTCAAATCGTCATTGAGCGCAATGCGCACGGAAATGCTGTCGGCGAAGCCGACATCCAGATAGTGCCGCCGATAGTGCTTGCCCTCGAACCATTCCGGCGGCAGCGTTTCGAACAGCAGGCGGACGCGGAACGGCTCATCGCCCGACATTGACAGGATCTGCGACAGGTCGACGTCGTCGGACCAGAGCGTATCGTACTGCTTCTGCACGGATGCCGCGACCGCGGGGATCGGGTCCAGCACCCTGACGAAGCGCGGACGCCAGCCGAGCAGGGGATCGGCCCGCTTCGGCGAAGGCAATCGCACGACCACGCCCCACAGCACATTGCGTGCCGACAACATGGTTCGCAGTGCGGACATCAGGTGGGTCAGCGCCGCATCACCATCGGCAACCGAGAAGTCGGCCAACTGATCCCAGAGCGCATAGATTTCTTGATTTTGCGGATCGATGGGATCCGTGGAGAGAAGCATGTCATTCCCAGTGCGCGTGCAGAGTTTCTCCGACCTCAGAGGTCGCCGACCTGCGCGGGCATACATAAAGCACGGCGAACCACCTTTCTAGGTAGTTCTCAGACCTATCCAGCGGCGCGATATTCGGCGGCGTGACTGGGAAGACGGATTCTCTCAGCGTAGCGACATTGGGAGATCAGCGATGCGTACGACGACGGGCGCGCCCGGCTTAGATGGCCCGGCGAAGGCCGGACGGACAGGCGATGGCCCGACCCTTTCTTCGTCCTCTCAGGCGCTATTCCGGCACTCGCAGCTTCCACCGGCCAGGGTGCCGGCGGTGGAGCAATGAAGTGAAGAATCTGCCTGCCCGTCGACAGCGCCGCGAGCTTCTAATGCGATCAGCTCTCCTGAGCGGCACGGCTTATGCCCTGATCGGTTGCACCTGTGCGCACGCCCAGACGGTCATCAATGTGTCCGACAGCGCCGGCCTGTCGGCGGCGATCGCGCAGGCCGACAGCAATGCCAGCGCGAGTTATGTCATCAATTTCCAGAACAACATAACGCTGACTGGCGCAGCGGCCGACACGCTGAGCGCCTTCAACACCACCAGCAACGTCACGGTGAATGGCGGCGGCTTCAGGCTGGACGGCGGTGGTGTGCAGCGCGGGTTCTTTGTCTACGCAGGCACTGTCGCCGTCAACAATCTGACGATCCAGAACACCCAGGCGCTCGGCGGCAATGGGGGCACCATTGGATTCGGTAGCGGGGGCGGCGCTGGCGGACTCGGTGCCGGCGGCGCGCTGTTCGTGGCGAGCGGCGGCCATGTGACCGTGAGCAACGTCGTTCTTTCGGGCAACAACGCAACGGGCGGCGCCGGCGCTGTCGGCGGTGACGGCGTGCCGGGCGCAGGAACGGCCGGCGGCGGAGGCGGCGGTCTCGGCGGCAATGCAGGGGGTGGGGCCGGTGGCGGTGTCGGACGCGGCGCCGATGGCGACACAGGGGTCGGAGGTGGAGCGGGCATTGTCGTGGGCGCGGCAAGTGGCGGACAAGGTTTCGGCGGTTCCCCCGGTGGCATTAACGGCGGAGGTGCCGGCGATGGAGGCGCCGGCGGGATCGGTGGAAGTCCTATATTCAGCAATGGCCAAGGCGGATTCGGCGGCGGCGGCGGTCATAGCGCTGCGGACGACAGAGGCGGCACAGGGGGATTTGGCGGCGGCGGCGCAGGGGGGCACTCGATAGCGGGCCATCAGGGAGGCGCTGGTGGCGTTGGCGGCGGCGGCGGCGGCGGCGGCGGGGCCGACCACTTGGGTGAGGTGGCCGGAACGGGCGGGAGTAGAGGATTTGGCGGTGGCGGCGCCGGAAACGGCAGCAGCATCGCGGCGAACGGTGGGAGTGGCGGAGGCGGCGGCGGAGGCGGCGGTGCCGGATTGGGCGGCGCGCTGTTCGTTCAGGAGGGCGGCTCGCTAACGATCGCCGGCGCGTTCAACGTCAACGGCGGCAGCGTCGCCGGGGGAGTCGGCGGCGCCGGCGGCAACGGTTTTGGCGGCGTGGACAATGGCACGGCAGGTAGTGGCGGTTCTGCCTTCGGAGCCGGCATCTTCCTTCAAGGCAACGGCATCCTCAACTTCCAGCCCGGCGGCGGTGCGACGCAAACGCTTTCGGACGGCATCGCCGACCAGACCGGTTCTGGCGGCACGGGTGTCGACGCCGGAACCTGGGGACTGAACAAGAACGGCGTCGGCACGCTGGTGCTCTCGGCGGCCAGCACCTATAGCGGCGCAACGATAGTAGACGGCGGAACGCTGCGCGCCGGACATGCCGCCGCGTTCGGGACCAGCGACCAGTTTTCGGTCGCGGGCGGCGCGACGCTGGATTTGAACGGCTTCAACCAGACATTCGCCGTTTTGCAAGGCGCCGGCACAGTGACCGGCGCCAACAGCACGATCTCCGGCATCTTTGCGCCTGGCAACGGCACGCCAGGTTCGTCGATGGCGATAACAGGCAATCTCGCGTTCCAGGCGGCCGCGCAATATCTGGTCCAAATCGACCCCACGACCGCCTCTTTTGCGGTCGTCAACGGTACAGCGACGCTTGGCGGCGCTGCGGTGGGCGCCAGCTTTGCGCCCGGGACCTATGTGCAGAAGAAGTACACCATCCTCACCGCGACCGGTGGCGTCGGCGGTACCTTCGGTGGCGTGATTACTTCCGGTGCGCCATCGAACTTTTCTTCGACGTTGAGCTACGATGCCAACAACGTCTACCTGGACATGGTGCTGAGTTTCGCCATTCCAGGCGGCCTCAACCCCAATCAGCAGGCGGTCGGCGACGCGCTGACGAAGTTCTTCAACACCACCGGCGGCATTCCCGCAGTGTTCGCAAACATGTCGCCGAAGGGGCTCTCGCAGGCGGCCGGCGAGACCGGAACGGGATCGCAGCAATCCACGTTCAACGCGATGAACCAGTTCATGGGCGTCATGACCGACCCGTTCATTGCCGGGAGGGACGAAGGCGGGAACACGCCCGGCACGGCGCCAGGTTACGCCGACGCGGAAGCGCTGGCGCATGCCGCGAAGAAACGCAATCCGAGCGATGCGCTGGCGGCGATTTACACCAAGGCGCCAGCTGCGGTGCCATTCCAGCAGCGCTGGAGCGTATGGGCGGCCGGCTTCGGCGGCTCGCAAACGACGGATGGCAACAACGTGACCGGCTCCAATGCGGCGACGTCGCAGGTCTATGGCACAGCTGTTGGCGCCGACTATCGCTTCTCGCCGTTTACCATCGCCGGCTTCTCGCTGGCCGGCGGCGGCACCAGTTTCAGCGTCGCCAATAACGGCACCGGGCGTTCCGACCTGTTCCAGGCCGGCGCGTTCGTTCGGCACACTATCGACGCCGCCTATGTCTCCGGCGCGCTCGCCTATGGCTGGCAGGACGTCACCACCGATCGCACCGTTACCGTCGCCGGCATCGATCGGCTGCGCGCGCAGTTCAACGCCAATGCCTGGTCGGGCCGCGTCGAGGGCGGCTACCGCTTCGTGGCGCCCCTGATCGGCGGAATTGGCTTCACGCCCTACGGGGCGGGCCAGTTCACCACGTTCGAACTGCCGGCCTATGCGGAAGGTGTCATCTCGGGCAACAACACCTTTACGCTCGCTTATACGGCGAAGAGCGTGACCGACACCCGCAGCGAACTCGGCGTGCGCGCCGACAAATCCTTCGCCATGCAGAGCGCGATGCTGACGCTGCGCGGCCGCGTGGCCTGGGCGCATGACTTCAGTTCCGACCGCGGCATCGGTGCGACGTTCCAGACGCTGCCGGGCGCCAGCTTATTCGTCAACGGCGCCCCGCAGGCTAGCGATTCCGCGCTTCTCACCGCATCCGCCGAAACCAAATGGATGAACGGCTGGTCGACCGCCGCGACTTTCGACGGCGAGTTCTCCAACGTGACGCGCAGCTACGCCGGCAAGGGCGTGGTGCGATATGCGTGGTGAACTCCTCGGGTGGCAGCGGTGCCGTCGGAAACGATCAAGCCGCGCCATGACATGATGACGCTCGGCGTGGAAGACAAGTTTGATTGAACGCCGTTCGCGGAACGGACCACTTCGACGTCGTCACGGCGCCGGACACGCCGCTCCGGTCTTCACCCAGGCCTCGACCAGCGCGCCGGCCTGCTCTTGCGTGCCCGGGGCGGGCGTGCGGCCGAAGCCGGGCTTCCAGGCCCAGCCGACGAGGGTGTCCTTGCCGATATGGTCGATCAGGTCTTCCACCTTGCGCCCGCCATTGCGCGCGGGATCCCTGATCTGTTCGCAGATATCGCCGACGGTCTTGCCCTCCCAAGCCATCTCGCGCGGGGCGAGATGCCATTCGGGATGGCCGGGCATGCGGCCGGGCTCGAAATTGGCCTTCTGGTGACAGCTGTTGCAGCGCATCGCCTCGAGGCCATGGCCGTCAGCGCCGCGCGTGACCGGCGGCTGATGCAGGCGGGCATTGTCGCCCTGGTGCGGCCTGTCGCCGGCCGGGTGACAATTGGTGCAACGCGGGTGCGTCAGCACCTTGCCGAGCTCGGTGAAGATTGCGGCCGAACGTTTCTCTGTGTCGCCGATCGAGGCAAAGCTCTCGGGCGAGGCGAGGGCGTGGCCTGCCGTCTCCGATGCCGCATAGCCCGCACTGAGACTAACGGCGAGGGCGGCGACCACGGCAATCATCTTGAACCGCACGTCGGAGATCATGGTGCGTGTCACTTGGTGGCCATGAGGTAGCGCTTCGAGTCGGCGAGGATCACGTCGCGCACCGCCTCGTGATATTTGATGTAGCCGGTGCAGCGGCAGAGATGACCGTCGAGCGCATCCGCGATGGTCTGCTCCAGCGCCTCCCGCGCGACCGGTGTCCGCGACAGGCGCTCCAGCAACACCTGGCCCTCATTGAGGAAGCCGGCGGTGCAATAGCCGCACTGAAAGGCGAAGTGCGCGATGAACGCCTTTTGCAGGGTCGAGAGCTCGCCGTCCCTGGCGTGCCCCTCGACGGTGCGGATCGACTTGCCGTCGAAATTCACGGCGGGCGCTACGCAGGTCGGGCTGGTGGTGCTGGTGCCGTCGGGCGCGTCGACGATGACGGCGCAGCTCAGGCATTGCGCGGCGCCGCAGCCGAACTTAGTGCCCGTCATGCCCAGCATCTCGCGCAGAAAATCGTTCATCGAGAGATCGTCGCGGACGTCCATCGGACCGTGCTTCTGGCCGTTGATGGTGAGGCTGAGGGTCGTCACGCGAGCACTCCCTTCAATAGGCTTGCGGTGACCGGCAGCGCGCGGAAGCGATGGCCGGTGGCGTCGTGGATGGCGTTGATCAGCGCCGGCACGATCGGGATCATCACGACCTCCGCCATGCCCTTCGGTGCTTCGTCTGCCGTTTGCGGCTTCAGCATCTCGATCTCGAGATCGCGGAGCGGCAGGTCGGAGCCGCGTGCGACCAGATAGCGCCCGAGATTCCATTCGCCGTTGCCCGGCCCGCCCTCGAACGGGGGCAGGGTTTCGAGCAGCGCGTAGCCGACGCCCATGGCGAAGCCGCCCTGGGCCTGGCCCATCACCACCTCGGGCACGAGCGCGGTGCCGCATTCGAGCACGCTATAGGCCTTGGCGATGCGCAAGCTCCCGGTTGCGCGCTCGATCTCGACGCGAACAACCGTGCCGCACATCGAGGTGTAGGCGGTGCCGATCCGGTTGTTCTCGGTCGGCGGAAACTTGACGCTGGTGCGGTTGATCCGCTCGAACTTGCCGTTGCCTTTGCGGATCGCCAGCGCGTCGATCTCGGCGCGATATTGCTCGCCGGACAGCGGGAAGCGTGCCCGCGACCACGCCCAGCGCGAGAAGCTGTGCGCGACCGCACCGGTGACGAAGCCGCGCGTGTGAGCCGTCGCCGCGAGCGCCGGGAGGGCGAGCGGTTCGAGGCCGGGCATGGTCAGCTGGCCGTTCTGCCAGCTTGCGGCGTCCCATTTCCGTGCGCGCGGATCACTCTTTGCGATGTGCCACAGCTCAATCGCCGCGGGCCACAGGCCGAAGCGGAAAATGACGCGGGCGGCTTCCGCGGCGGAATGCGTGCCGACATGGGCGCCGATCGAGGAGCTCGTCGGCGAGCTGATCGCGGGCACCCAGCGCGGATTTTTCTCCGCGGCATCCTGGGTCTTCTGATCGATGGTGGAGGGATCGCCTGATGTGACCAGCCCGAGCACGTCATAGCTGTCGACGCGGGCGACCGAGACCTCGTCGGCGATGGCGCCGAGATGACCGGCGACCCGGTTGGCCAGCGCCGTCCCGATGCCGTTGCCCATTTCGACATGATCGCAATAGATGACGATCTTGCCGTCAGGTCCAAGCTCCACGCGTCCGAGCGAGCCGTCCGCGCCGGAGCCATAGTCTTTCGTCACGCAGGCGACGCCGGTGCCGACCAGTCGATCCGACGAGGTCTGTTTGAACTGCGCCCGCTGCTGCCAGATCGGGTGCTTCTCGAGCTTGTCGAGGATTTCGGGCGTGCGCACCGAGACGATGTAGGGATTGCCCGTCATGGTCCGGCCGTTTTGCGGCAGCGCATTGCGCCGCCGAAAATCGATCGGATCGTGCTTGAGCTCGGACGCGGCTTCGTCGATCAGGACCTCCAGCGCCGTCATGGCTTGCAGGATGCCGTAGCCGCGCATCGAGCCCGCGCTTACGCCGCGCGAGTGCACCGCGACGGTCCTGACGTCGACCTTCGGAATGTCGTAGATGCCGATTGCACCAGTGGCTGCGACGACGGCGACGCTGGCCGAGAAATGGGCGAGCCCGCCGCCGTCGAGCACGTGATCGGCGGCGAACCCCTTGATCTTGCCGGTCGCGCGATCGACGCCGATGCGCGAGCGCATCTTGATCGCGTGGCGCTTGATGCCAGCCTGAAACTGCTGGTAGCGGTCATGCGCCAGCCGCACCGGCTTGCCGGGAAAACAGACCGCCGCGAGCGCAACATAGAGAATAAAAGGCGTGTGATCGCGGCCACCAAAGCCGCCGCCGACATGGGCGAACTGCGCGTTGATGTGCGCCGGCTTGTAGGGCGCGCGGGCCTTGCCGAGCAGATGCGCGATCGATTCAGCTGCCTCGTAGGGCGACTGGACGCCGAGCAGCAGTTCGAGATTGCCGCCCTTGCCGTCGTACCAGGCGAGGCCGCATTCCGGCTCCAGGAACATCGGGTCGACCGATTGCGTCTCGAACTCGCGGTCGAGCACCAGCGTGGAGGCGTCATCCGCTGCAAGCTCGGCGCGGATCTGCTCGCCATATTTCGCCGCCTTGGCGTAATCCGCCGGCATCTCCTTCGCGAGCGGCGACCACACCGGCAGCGCCGCGCTCTGGACCTTCTTGGGCGAGACCCAGCCGGCCTGGAGCGGCGAATAGACATCCGGTTTGTCAGGTGAGGGACCTGCCACGCGGGTGAAGCGGAAGGCCCCGTAATCGGGGACGACTACAGGCCCGGTCTCCTCGCCGAACTGGACGAACGTGCCGTCGCGCAGCGCCAGACGCGCCTGGTCGAAGGCGTCGAACTTCTCGAAGATCAAAAGCGCGACCGGCTGTCCCAGATAAAGCGGCGTCTTGCCGACCGGACAGAACAGGTCGCCCGCATAGAATTCCGGCACCTGCGTCCCGATCCGGTCGAGATCGGCGGCCGTCACCACCACCGACGGCTTGAGCGCGCCGCCGAGGCGGGCGAGGTCCAGCCCGGTATAGACATGCGTGGCTTCGTTGGCGCGGACCAGGATGGCGTGCGAGGTGGCCTGCGGCCAGCCGGGGAGATCGTTGGCGCGGAAGTCGGAGGCGTAAAGTTTTGCGCCGGTGACTTTGGCGACGCCGTCGACACGGCCGGCGCCCGTTGTCGCGGGATTGAACTTGCCGCGTCCAGGCAGCGTCTCGTGCGCTGCGAAGGGCACACCGGCCGCGGACGCCAGATGTGACAGGCTGACCGAGATGCCTCCCGCCGACAACCACTTCACGAACTCGCGTCGCGAAGTCCCCATGATCATATCCTTGTACAGAATTTCGAGAACATCGGGATGCCGTCAGCATGCGATGTCCGAAGGGCATAGGCGCGCGCCAGCGCGAATCCGTCACGATGCATCATGCGACGATAGAACGGGTGAGAAGGTTTACAACCGCTGAATGTCGTGCGCTCGCAGATCGAATTGTGGTTTCGTGCTTGCTTTAGAATCGAATCGAACGGAAGACGGTCCGGCAACAGGGGGCGCAATTCAAATGCAGCACGATTCGAACGGTGCGTCTTCAGTCACCAGGGCGATGGGTACGACGACATTGTCGCGCCGCCAATTGCTGGATTGCGGTCTCAAAGCCGGCGCGTTGTCGCTGTTCGCAGGTGCCGCAAATGCCCAGCACGCCATGCACGACCATGCGGGCACGTCCCACACCGCGGACATGTCGCCGAGCATGGGGATGGTCGCTGAAACGCCCGTTCCTGCCATGGACCAAGCGCTGGTCGAGCCCGAGGTACGGCGGTCCGTCAATGGCGTGCTGAGCACGACGTTGCGCGTCGGCTATGCCTATCGCCAGATCGGCGGCGTCAGGCTCTATGTCAGATCCTATGAAGGCGGCAGCCCCGGACCGACCCTGCGCATGAAGCCCGGCGAAACCCTGCGCATCAAGATGATCAACGATTTGCCGCCGAACCGCGATGGATTGCCGGCCGACATCAGCCATCCGCACCAGTTCAACAACACCAATTTCCATTTCCACGGCGCGCATACCAGCCCGAGCGGGATTTCCGACAACGTCATGCGGTCGATGGCGCCGGGCCGCAGCTACAACATCGAAATCACCCTGCCGGCCGATCACACCAGGGGCACCTACTGGTATCACCCGCATCACCACGGCAGCGCCGACATCCAGATGTCCTCCGGCATGGTCGGCGCCGTCATCATCGAGGGCGATTTCGCCGAAATTCCCGAGATCGCCACGGCTCGCGAACGGCTCATGGTGCTCACCCAGGTGGTCTATGACGCCAACGGCATGGTCGAGAATTTCGAGACGCTGTTTCCCGAGACCGCGACGCGCTTTCTCGCCATCAACGGCCAGCGCCGGCCAATGATCGAGATGCGGCCAGGCGAGGTGCAGCGCTGGCGCATCCTCAATGCCGCATATCAGGACGACATGCTGCTCGACCTGGAAAAGCACGATCTGCATGCGATCGCCTATGACGGCATCCAGCTCGGCGCCATGCAGCCGCTCAAGCAGGTCCTGATCGCGCCTGGGCAGCGCGCCGACATTCTGGTGAAGGCAGGCGCCCCCGGCACCTACGCCTTCAATGCCGCGCCCTACGACCAGGGGCATCCGTCGCCGGTGGGACCGCTGGCCCGGGTCGTGGTCTCAGGCGCGCCGATGGACATGAAGCTGCCGCGCACCCTGCCGCCGGCGCCGCTCGCGACCATCAAGGATTCCGAGATCACCAACCGCCGCAAGGTGGTGCTGTCGGCCACCGCGCCAGAGGCCGATGCGGCCGGCCATTGGCAGGAATTCCAGTTCTTCGTCGACGGCAAGAAGTTCGACCCCAGCCGTATCGATCAACGGGTCAAGTTGGGCGCGGTCGAGGAGTGGACCGTCGTCAACACGCATGAGCATGACGACCACGTGTTCCACATCCATACCAACCCGTTCCAGGTGATCTCGGCCAATGGCAAGGCGCTGGCGGTGCCGGAATGGCGGGATTCCGTGATCGTGGAGCGCAAGGGCGGCGTGGTCGTGTTCCGCTCGCGCTTCATCGATTTCACCGGTGTCTACATGCTCCACTGCCACATGATGAACCATGAGGAGATGGGCATGATGCAGACCGTGGAGGTCTATAAGCCGTAAGCTGCGGGTCGAATTGCGGGAGTTTGGCGGCGGACAGGGTTGATCCGGGTCCGGCCGGGCTTCCCCTGACGGCCCGCATGGCCTATTGACGCTGCAACGCAACAATCCCCCAAAAAGACCTCATGATCCGCCTCGACAACGTCAGCAAGCAAGCCGGCCACCAGATCCTGTTCATCGAAGCCTCGGCCGCCCTCAACAAGGGCGAGAAGATCGGGCTCGTCGGCCCGAACGGCGCCGGCAAGACCACGCTATTCCGGATGATCGCCGGCGAGGAACTGCCCGATGAGGGGCAGGTCTCGACCGATCGCGGCATCACCATCGGCTATTTCAACCAGGACGTCGGCGAGATGGCCGGCCGCAGCGCCGTGGCCGAGGTCATGGACGGGGCGGGGCCGGTGAGTGCGGTCGCGGCTGAGCTGCGCGAGCTCGAGACGGCGATGGCCGATCCCGACAAGGCCGACCAGATGGATGAGATCATCGCGCGTTATGGCGAGGTGCAGCACGCCTTCGAAGAGCTCGACGGCTACGCGCTCGACGGCCGCGCGCGCGAGGCGCTGTCCGGCCTCGGCTTCAGCCAGGAGATGATGGACGGCGACGTCGGCAAGCTCTCCGGCGGCTGGAAGATGCGCGTGGCGCTGGCGCGGATTCTCCTGATGCGCCCGGACGTCATGCTGCTCGACGAGCCCAGCAACCATCTCGATCTCGAAAGCCTGATCTGGCTGGAGAAGTTCTTGCACGATTACGAAGGCACGCTGCTGATGACCTCGCACGATCGCGAGTTCATCAACCGCGTGATCTCGAAAGTGGTCGAGATCGATTCAGGATCGCTCACCACCTACGCCGGCAATTACGAGTTCTACGAGCAGCAGCGGGCGCTGAGCGAGAAGCAGCAGCAGGCGCAGTTCGAGCGCCAGCAGGCGATGCTCGCCAAGGAGATCAAGTTCATCGAGCGGTTCAAGGCGCGCGCCTCTCATGCAGCGCAGGTGCAGAGCCGGGTGAAGAAGCTCGACAAGATCGAGCGGGTCGAGCCGCCGCGCCGCCGCCAGACGGTGGCATTCGACTTCCCGCCGGCGCCGCGCTCCGGCGAGGACGTTGTTGCGCTCAAAAAGGTGTTCAAGGGCTACGGCAGCAAGCGGATCTATGACGGGCTCGATTTCATGATCCGCCGCAGGGAGCGCTGGTGCGTGATGGGCGTCAACGGCGCCGGCAAATCGACACTGCTCAAGCTCGTCGCGGGAGCGAGCGAGCCGGACGAGGGCACGGTGGCGGTCGGCGGCAGCGTCAAGATGGGCTATTTCGCCCAGCATGCGATGGATTTGCTCGACGGCGAGCAGACGGTGTTCGAGTCACTCGAATACGCGTTTCCGACCGCGGGGCAGGGGTCCTTGCGCGCGCTCGCCGGCTGCTTCGGCTTCTCCGGCGACGACGTCGAGAAGCGCTGCCGCGTATTGTCGGGCGGCGAGAAGGCGCGCCTGGTGATGGCGAAGATGCTGTTCGATCCGCCGAACTTTCTGGTGCTGGACGAGCCGACCAACCATCTCGACCTCGCCACCAAGGAGATGCTGATCGCGGCGCTGTCGGATTTCGAGGGCACCATGCTGTTCGTCTCGCATGACCGGCATTTTCTCAGCGTCCTGTCGAACCGCGTGCTGGAGCTGACGCCCGAGGGCATCCACCAGTTCGGCGGCGGCTACACCGAATATGTCGCGCGCACAGGGCAGGAAGCGCCGGGATTGCGGAGCTAGCATTCCGCTACGCCGCCTTGACGCGTTGCTGCCGCCCGCTACGCTCCTCCTAAAAAGCGGGAGCGAAACAGCCATGAAGCAGCTGCGCATCGGCGACATCACCATCGACGCGGTGATCGAGCGGGAAGGGCCGTGGCGGCGGCCGCAGGATTTTTTCCCGGCCTATGACGAGGGCGTGTTCAAGCGCCATCTGCCGACCATGGAGCCGGAGGTGTTCGACGCTGGGCGCGGCATGATGATGATCACCTATCAGACCTTCGTCGTGCGCACGCCGCGCTACACCATTCTGGTCGACACCTGCACCGGCGAGGACAAGGGCCATCCGCCGCCGTTCGATTTTCCGGGCAAGGCGCGCTGGCGCGACGAGCTGTTCGCGCTCGGCATCTCCTTCGAGCAGATCGACTACGTCTTCTGCACGCATCTTCATATCGACCATACCGGCTGGAATACGACCTTGCGCGACGGCCGTTGGGTGCCGACGTTTCCGAATGCGAAATACGTCTTCCACAAGGGAGAATATGCGGCCTGGGAGGCCGAGCATGCCAAGGGCAGCAACCCGCCCGGCACCGTGTTTCGCGACAATTGCCTGCCGATCGTCGAGGCAGGCCAAGCGCTGCTGGTCGATGATGACTACGCGCTCGACGACACCGTCACGCTGATGCCGACGCCGGGGCATTCGCCCTGCCATTGCTGCGTCAACATTTTCTCGAAGGGGCGCCGCGCGGTGGTCGCCGGCGACCTCATGCACCACCAGATCCAGTGCCGCGAGCCGGACTGGTCGGCCAAGCCGGATTGGGATCCGAAGCAGTCGGCGGTGTCGCGGCGAAAGTTTTTTGCTTCCGTCGCCGACACCGACACGCTGATCCTGCCGATCCATTTTCCGGCGCCGACGGTCGGGCTGATCAAGCCGCTCGGTGCCGCCTTCGACTACCGTTTCAAGCGGGAGTAGGCGACCGGACGGTCTAGTAACTGAAGAACATCCGCTGGATTTCTTTCGTGTCGGTCGTCTTGGTCAGCGCCAGCATCAGGAGAATGCGCGCCTTTTGAGGATTGAGCGTATCCGAGACGACGAAGTCGTGTTCGTCGTCCTTGGCCTCGCCGTTGCGTGCGACGATGCCGTTGCCGACCCGGCTGCTGCGCACGATCACGACCCCCTTCTTTCGGGCCTCGTCGAGCGCCGGCTCGACCGCGGGCCGAGCCAGGCTGCCGTCTCCCACGCCTGCATGCACGATCCCCTTGGCTCCGGCGGCGACAAAGGCGTCGATCGCGACCCGGTTCATGTTGGCGTAGCCGTAGACGATGTCGACTTGCGGCAGGACATCGAGGCTGGAGACGTCAAATTCGGAGTCCGCCGTGTGCCGCCGAGTCGATTGACGATAGAAGTATGGCTTGTTGCCCTGCATGTAGCCGAGAAAGCCGAGTTCAGGCGTGCGGAAGGTGTCTGCCGTCGAGGTGTTGTTCTTGGTGACATCGCGAGCCGCGTTGATCTGATCGTTGAGAGCAACGAGCACGCCCTTGCCGACGGCCTCGTCACTGCCTGCGAGGATCACCGCGTTGAAGAGGTTGATCGGCCCATCCGCGCTGATCGCCGTCGACGGCCGCATCGCGCCGACGACGACGACAGGTTTCTTGCTCTTGACGACGAGGTCGAGAAAATAGCTGGTTTCCTCGATCGTATCCGTCCCGTGCGTGATCACAATGCCATCGACGTCGTCCTGCGCGAGCAGCGCGTTGACGCGCTTGGCAAGCTTGAGCCAGTAGTCATTGTTCATGTTCTCGCTGGCGATCTGGAAAACCTGCTCGCCCTTGACGTTGGCCACCGTTTTCAGTTCGGGGACGGCATTCAGGAGCGTCTCAATGCCCACCGTGGCGGCGGTGTAACCGACCACCGTGGTGCTGCTCGCCCCGCTGCCGGCGATCGTGCCGCCGGTTGCGAGCACCATGACGTTGGGCAGCCCCGGGCCCCGCGCGTTCGCGGCTTCAAGTCCGATGAGCAGCGCGAAGAGCAAGCTCATTGCCGCGATGAAGTGATGACGCACTCGAGGTTGCCACATCTTGACGTCCCTTTCCTAGAAAGCCCTGTCGATGCGCCCCGGTTCGCTCAGCACCGTATGATCGGTCAGTCGAGAGCTCCTGTCTAGGGTGGCGGCTTTCGGATGATTTGGTCTGGACGCCGGCATATGAAAGCACACACGCGAATGGCCGGGACAGGCCCGGCCATGACAGTGTTCGTTTGGCGATTGCCCGCTAAAGATGCAGCGAATTCGCGACGCCTTACGCGCCCATCTCGCACTTCTTCATGAAGCTGTTCTTGGCGGCGCCGGCGAGCGGCTTGCCCTCGGCGCTGACGGCCTTGGGCGCACAGGCGTCGGCCCTGCACTTCTTCATGAACGAGGTCTTGGCGGCACCAGCCAAGGCCTTGCCGTCCTTGCCGACAGCCTTGCTTTCGCAGGTGTCGTCCGCGAAGGCTGAACCCGCTGCAAACGTGGCAACGATCGCAGCCAGGAAAATCCGCTTCATCATGATTGTCTCCCTAAACCAGAAATGGCGCGCGGATTGGAGCCGGGAATCGTGGCGCAATCAAGCTGGATGAGTGCCTGCCGTCCGGTCTTCCCAGCGATTTTCCGAGCGCGGGTGCGACAGGGCCCACCGCCTGCTGCACTGCTCGCTGACCGGGACGGGCGATCCTGCTAGCTTCGGGCGAGTTTAGCCCGAGGGAGCATCGTGATGGAGACCCTGATTGCGAACATGCCGAATGCCGCTTCTGACCGGCATTCTCACCTGGTTCGGCCGCAAGAGATGGAATGGCAAAAGACGCGCTTTCCCGGCTGCGAGGCCAAGACGCTGCTGTTCGATCGCAGCAGCGGTCTGATGACGGCCTTGATGCGCTTTGCGCCGGGATCGGTGCTGCCCGATCACGAGCATGTCGGCGTCGAGCAGAGTTATGTCATCGAGGGCGCTCTCGTCGACAACGAGGGACCGGCCAGCGGCATCGCCTGCAAGGCCGGCGAATTCATCTGGCGCGAGGCGGGCAGCCGGCATGCTGCCTGGTGCCCGGAGGGCGCCCTGATCCTGGCGATCTTCCAGGTGCCGAACAAGTTCTTCGAAGCCGACGGCCGCGTCGTCGATGCCGCCGGTCAGGATTGGGACCAGACGTGGGGGCACACCGACGCGCAACGGGCGCGGAGCGCCCGATAGGCGGCTCTTAGCAGGTCAACGGCCGTCATCGATGCTTCTGACGAGCACGGTGACCTGAACGGCGATCAGCCGCCGCATCTCCTTGCCGCTTCGGGCGGTTTCGCGCAGCCCCCGCATGCCGAACACCAGGCATCGCGCCAGCACTTCCGGCTCGTTCGCTATCCCAGCGGCCTTCACCTGATCGCGGATGAGGTCGGCGACTAAACACTGGAAGTTGTCGTAGACCTTCCGAACCGCGGGGAAACGGAGGTCGAACAGATCTGCCGAATCGGGATGCGCCTCGATCAGGTCGAAGCCATGCGATCCCCAGGATTTACAGGCATGGAGCAGCTTGGCGTGAAGGCCGTCGAGGCGCGCGATGGCGGCCCTGATCTCCCGATGCTTCTGCTCGTCCATTCGCTGGATCACCGCCGCGAACACGGCATCCTTGTCGGGGAAGAGCAAATAGAGCGCCGGCCGCGACATTCCCGCCTTGGCGGCGATGTCGCCCATCGTCGTGCGGGCATGGCCGTAGCGGGAGAAGACTTCCGTCGCAGCCCCGACGGCGAGCTCTTCTTTCGAAATGCCGGAACGAGCCATGAGCCTCACGAGGGTCGGAACTGAACGTCGGCCATATTGACAAAATAACGATAATTGTCAATTTGCACAAAGTGCATGAGGCCATGAGAGGTTCTGCGAGATGAACGATGAAGCGCGATTGAAGACTTGGAACACCTATCAGGCGGCGTGGGGACCCATCGATGAGGACGAGCGGCGTCGGCTGCTCGAGCAAAGCGTTGCCGCGGACTGCGTGTATACCGATCCGGGCTCACAGATTGAGGGACGTGACGCCTTGATGGCGCGCATTGGTCAAACCCAGCTCAAGTTTCCTGGCGCGCATTTCAGGAATGACAGCTTCCTCGAGCACCATGATCAGGGGCTTTTTCGCTGGACAATGTATGACGGCACCGGTGACGTGTTCGTCACGGGCGAGAGCTTCGGCCGCTTCGGCGACGACGGCCGGCTCGTTCAGGCGACGGGTTTCTTCGAGGTGCCCGCTGCCAAGGTCTGACCGCTGGCCGGCGCGGCGGTCGATCCTGCCGCTCCCGACATCATACGCCCCGCGCGAGAAGCGCCTTGAAGTCCGCCCGTGCACGCCGCGCTTCGGCCCGCGCCACCTCGGAGGCGTCGCCGAGGCCGAAATAGCCGTGGATCAGGCCGGGGCCCTCATGATGGTTCACCGGCACACCGGCGGCTTCCAGCGCGCGTGCATAGGCGGCACCTTCGTCGCGCAGGGGATCGAACCAGGCGGTGGTGACGATCGCGGGCGCGACGCCGGCAAGCGACTTCGCGCGCAGCGGTGAAACGCGCCAGTCGGTGGCGTGCGAGGGATCGGCGAGATAATGGCCGCAGAACCACTCCATCACCGCGCGTGAGAGAAAGTAGCCTTCGGCATTCTCGGCGCGCGAGGGAAAGGGTGCGTTCTCGCGCGCGTCCGCATAACTCCCGAGGACGTCGGTCACGGGGTAGACCAGGAGTTGCGCCGCGAGCTTGATGCCGGCATCGCGGCAGGCGATCGCGGTGGTGGCTGCGAGATTGCCGCCGGCGCTGTCGCCGGCAACGCCGAGGCGTTTTGCATCGCCGCCAAATTCCGCAACGCGGCCAAACACGTCGCTGACCGCGGCAAAGGCGTCCTCGAACGCACCGGGAAAGCGCGTTTCGGGCGGGCGCCGATAGTCGACGGAGACGACGACCGCGCCGGTCTCGATCGCAAGGTTGCGTGCCTGCCGGTCGTGGGTCTCGAGGTCGCCCGCGACCCAGCCGCCGCCATGGAAGAACACCACGGTCGGCGCCGGCGTGGTGCCGACCCGGTAGACCCGTGCGTCGAGCGGGCCGGCGCCGCCTTTCACCTTGATATCCGCGACGATGTCGACCGGCGGCGGCGGTATGGCCGCGCGCGAGGCAGCCAGTGCGCGCAAGGAATCGCGGGCGCTCTGTGGCGTCATCGTCGTGTGATCGCGCATCGGCAGCAGCGGAATGATCTGGGCGATGACGGGATCGAGCGGTGCGGCCATGTTGGCTTTCATGGGGATCCTCACAGGGTTCTTGGTCTTGGTTGAGGGTTAGCATAGATTTTGCGCGCCGCATCGGCAACCGCTCGCATGTGGCAATGCCGGGAATGAACGGGCAGGGAGGTCTTGAGGTGGAATTCGAAACGCTGGTCCAGTCGCGCCGCAGCGTGCGTGGCTTCAAGAACGAGCCGGTGCCGCGCGCGGTGATCGAGGCGATCATCGACAGCGCCAAACGTGCGCCGTCGTCGATGAACACCCAGCCCTGGCATGTCCACGTGCTCACAGGCGGACCGCTGGAACAGCTGCGCCGACGCAACATGGAGGAAATGGTCGGCGGCGCCAAGGTCAAGCGCGACATCGTCAGTCATGGCGAATACCAGGGCGTGCACCGCACGCGGCAAGTCGACGTCGCCAAGAAACTGTTCGGCGCGATGGGAATCGCGCGCGACGACAAGCCGATGCGGCAGGACTGGGTGCTGCGCGGCTTCCGCCAGTTCGACGCGCCGGTCTCGCTGGTCTTGACCTATGACCGCGTGCTCGATCCCGGCGCGGTCTGCCATTTCGATCTGGGCGCGCTCTGCTACGGCATCGTGCTCGCGGCCTGGGACCGTGGTCTCGGTTCGGTGATCAACGGGCAGGGCATCATGCGTTCCGACATGGTGCGCGAGGTCGCGAACATTCCGGAGGACGAGGTGATCATGACCTGCGTCGCGATGGGCTATCCCGACGACAACTTTGCCGCGAACGCCGTGCGTTCCGATCGCGAGGGCAACGACGATTTCGTGCGCTACGTCGGATTCGCGGAGTAGTGCAGGCAGAGGAGATTATTCTCTCGCCTGAAATTTTTGGTGCGGACCGCTTGGCGGCCTCTTGCAATCTCGATCGTGCGGGAGGAACAATGTGCGGACTGAAAGGTTTGATGCTGGCGCGAGGGAATTGACATGCGGCGGCTCGCTAGCCTGGTTCGACGGTTCTTCGGCCCGCGAGTGCGGCGTCCGATCGATGATGATCCAAGTCTTCCTTTCACCCCCGAAGAGTTCGGCCGGCTGATCCGCAGCGGCCGGCATGAGGACATGAAGCTGCTGGCCAACGGGCTCGCCTGCCGGTCCGTTCCGCGCCGCACCATACATCGCGCCGCGCACTAGACTGGAGTCGAGGCGGGTGTGACGCGCTTATCGCGTGAGCGCGACCTGCCTGAACGCGATCAGCAGTGCCTTCTCCAACTTTCCGCTCATCCCGCATAGGATGTCATAGGCCTCGCCGCGTGGCAGCGTCGGCTTGTAGTGCCGATACTCGATCAGGGCCGCGAAGATGTCCGAGATCGTGAGAATCCGCACGATGTCGCCAATGCTCTCGGCCCCGAGCGCATCCGGATAGCCGCTGCCGTCGAGATATTCGTGATGATGCCGCACGGCATCGAGGATCTCCGGCGAGATATCGTCGTGGTCTTTCAGAAAATCGTAGCCCGCTGCCGGGTGAGTCTCGATCATGGCACGTTCCTCCGGATCGAGACGGCCGGGCTTGTCGAGGATGGCAAGAGGGATCCGGGCCTTGCCGATGTCGTGGAACATGGCCGCCGTATACAGGCGCTCCAGATCGGGCCTGCCGACGCCGAGGCTCAGGCCGAAGTCGATGGTGACGCCGGTGACGAGGAGACAATGCTGATAGGTCCCCTCGTGATGGCGCCGCACCGTCGTGAGCCATTCCGACAGGCCATGCTGGCTGATGCGATCGGCGATTTGGCGGCCGGCTTCTATGGCGCCGTTAACGTCGATCGGCTGGCCCGTTGTCACCGAGGTGAACATCGATGCGATCGCGGTCGCCGCGGTCTCGACTGCATTGTCAGGCTGCGCCGCGTGACCTGAGAAAGCAGACGCCACTTCGGCGGGCTCCGCCAGCGCTGCCAGCAGCTTGATCTTGTCGATCGTTCCGGGAAGGACGAGCGTGGCCCCGAGCGCGTAGGCCTGCGAAATACTCATGTGAGAGGAGTGCTCGACCAGGAAGATGCGCTTCGTTGCCTTCGCGAGCTTTACGGCTCGCTTCTTGATGGCCGCAATGGTGCGGACGTCACGCAATTCCGCGCGGATGACGATCGCGAACGGCACCTGGGACAGCTTGGCTTCCGCGTCGAGCCGTTCGCCTGAGACGGCAAACTGCAGCTCGAGAATCGAACAGACGCTCGATAGTTTGTCTGAGGAATCAGCCAGCACATGCACGAACGGGCGTGCCGCTTGCTTCTCTCGGATGCCGCCGTCGCCTTTGACGGGGCGGGATATAATTTGCGCGTTCTGCACGGTTGACCTGAATTATGCTGAGTGGATGTGACCGATGAATCCTTGGGCCTATTTGCTCTGAGCGGCGGCGGCGGCTGCCGGTTTCCTCTTTCCGTCTACGGTGACGAAGTGCACGCCGGCCGTGGTGCCGTCGATCCAGACCAATTCGCAGCGCCGGTAGGCGAGCCCCGTCGACGACAGCAGCAGGAAGAATTCCTTGGCCCGCAGAACGTCGAGCGTGCCCTCGACTTCGATCTTCGCACCGCTTTGCGATATGTCGAGCAGAACGCAACTGCGCCGCCACGTGCCGTCCGAGCCCATCAGATTGACCGGCTGCTTGTGATCCATTTTCACGCGCTGCGCCTTGCGACCGTCGAACTTCATCGGCCAACCCCCATCTTCGCGCCGCGATTTGCCGGATCGCTCGTGTTGGCGCTTGCCGCTATTTCCCCCCATCGCACTGTCCATTGGCTGGTGGACAGAAGCAGAGTCTCGAAGATCCGTTGCGCGCGCTCGCGCTCGGCATAGGAGAGCCTTTTGCCGCTGCGGTTGCTCAGGATGGTAAGGGTGGTCTGCCAGTTCAGCCGCGAAGCCCGGCACGCCATGACCAGCCCCTCGCAATCGTCGTCGCTCACGACATGCTCGATGATTTCAAGCGGCGCCCCTGAAAGCACCGACAGCGCCGTGAACAGGTTGGCCGTCTCGCCGCGGATCGCAAAACGGTTCACCGTGGAATCATTGAGCTTGCCGATTCGGTTGAGGACGACGATCTCCGGCCTCGCGCTTGCGTAGTCGGCCCGGCAAGGCCGCTTTGGCGCAGCCGGCTCCGCTTCCGGCACCGGCGCCGCGGCGGATGGGTTGGGCGTCGCCGGTGCCTTCCGGATTGGTGGGACGGAGAGCAGCTTGCGCACGACCAGGTCGGGCGTGCCGGGCCGGAGTACCAGCGCCTTCGTGATCTCGCCGTCCTGGTCGGCCTTGGCAATCAGCGCTGCATAGGCTGCGTCGGAGAATTTCGCTCCCGGGTTCTTGATCAGGGCAAGGCAGATCGGGCCGCCGTGCTTGATCAACGCCTCGGTCACGGCCGGCGCGATGTCGCTGCGGTCGGCGATCGCGCGTCGATGCCACTCGCCACGGGAGTCAATGACAGCCTCGAGATCGGCTGCGGAAAGTGCACGCGACTTGAGCAACACAGGACATGCCACGTCCGGATTATCGTGCGAGGCGAGACGCCACAATGTTTCGGGAGGCGCGATGTCAAGCTCAGCGAGCGCCGTGCTGAGCTGGACCAGTGCGCTGGCCTCGACCCGTTCCGTCAATCGCAGCAGAACACCGTCCACCACGTTGCTGAGCAATTCCCGGCACTGGTCGCGGCTGCCAATGAGCAACTGCACCATGCCGGAGAGAATGCGTGCGCAACGCTCCGCCGGGCACGTTGCGACCGTCTCTTCCAATTCAGCAAGAATATCAGCAGGCGAATTTGCCATCATGGCAGGGGCCTGACTCAAAATTGATTTGGACTATCGAACTGCGCCTATTCCGCTCGACAAACGTTAATTTGAAATTTGGATTTTGCTCGTCTAGGTATATGTGCACCGCAGGCCACACGGGAAACGCTATCGAAAATTGGCGAGATTTGATGCGTCGCCTTGTCCTTGGACTTCGACGCTCGCCAACTGGTCAGCATAGTTCGAAGTGATTCTTTCAGACTTAAGGGGACACCGGAACGGGGAAGTTGGGCCAGCATCGTCGCCGGACGCGCGTGTGTTGCGATGCGAAGTCACATTGCCATGAACAGAAGTGATGATGCGCCGACGCTGGCGCCGAAGGTATTTCGTTTCACCGACGTCGATGAATTTCGAAGTGCCATACGAGGCCTGAACTTCGAGTTCACGCCTTTCGTACGGAGGATTTCGGCCGAGCAGACCATTCTGTCGCTGCCCGGCTGCGACGTCAATCTGACGCGGGCATTTCCGCGGGTCGTCGACGCACAGCTCGTCGAGAATTGTACGGCGATCGGATTCACGATGGACGATTTGGACGTCCCGGTTCGATTCAACGGCACGCAGCGCACGCGACCCGTCATCGTCATCGGCAACGGCGGCGCGGCTTACACCACCATCGAGGAGGTGCAGCGGCAAATCGCCTCGGTGGTGTTCAGGCCAGAGGTGACGGATCGCGGTTGGCCACAAGCAGCCTTCTGCTTCAACATCTTCGAAACGACCGCGGCGGGCTTGAACCGGCTCCGCGGGGTGGTTCGGGAGGTGCTGGCAGCCGCTTCGGAGCCGGTCGATGCGCCCGACGTGCCGCTGAAGGCGGCCGCCATGAAGGAGACCCTGCTCGGCGCTGTGGACGCAGTTTTCGAAAGCATCGTTCCTGCGCGATGGACCCTGCGCCCCAATGACGAGCGCAACTTCAAGGTCTTTCAGGACATCCGCGCGCTGCTTTCCGACGACCTCTCGCAGCCCATCTACAGCGACGAGATCGCGCGCAAGCTCGGTCTGTCCGTTCGCACCATGCACGACGTCGTCCGCCGCTATCGCGGCATGAGCCTGCACCGCTACTTGCGCCTGCGGCGGCTGTGGCTGGTGCGCCAGCGGCTGCTCGCCGGTGCCGACAGCGTCAAGGCCGTTGCGCTGGCGTTCGGCTTCTGGCATCTCGGCGACTTCTCCAGAAGCTATCGGGACCAGTTCGGCGAGACACCGTCGCAAACGCTTGAATGCGGACGGCGAACCTAGCCGTCAAAACGTTGAGGCCGGTCTGATGATCCGTGCTATAGTACCGGTCATGAGCAATCGCATCCTCGTCCTGTACGGTTCCTACCGTTCCGACCGCATGGGCATCCGCCTTGCGAATTTCGTCATCGATCGCTTGCGCGCCCGCGGCGACGACGTCGTGTTCATCGACGCCAAGGCGATCGGCCTGCCGATGCTCGATCGTATGTACAAGGAATATCCCAAGGGCTCCGCACCCGAGGCGCTGGAGAAGCTGGCCGGAGAGATCCGCGGCGCGGACGGTTTCGTGTTCGTCACTGGCGAATACAATTGGGGCATTCAGCCGGGCCTGAAGAATCTTACCGACCACTTCCTCGAGGAGTGGTTCTGGCGTCCGGCCGCCATCGTGAGCTACTCGGCCGGCCGCCTGTCCGGCGCGCGTGCCTCGACCGCCTGGCATGGCACGCTCTCGGAGATGGGCATGGTGGTGGTGTCGAGCACCATCGGCGTCGGCCCGATCGCTCAGACGCTGTCGGAGGCGGGCGAGCCAGTCGGCGAGGGCGGCAAGGCGCTGGAACGCTCGTTCCCGCGCTTCGCCGACGATCTCGCCTGGTGGATCGAGGCCGCCAAGGCGCAACGGGCGCGCAAGGCGCCGCCTTATTGACAGCCCCGTATTGACGGTCCCGTAGCCCGGATGGAGCGAAGCGCAATCCGGGCCGTCGGTGTTTGCGGCACGATTCCCGGATTACGCTTTCGCTCCATCCGGGCTACGAAGCTGCGCGTTTGCCGCGCTTACGCCGACCTGACCTCACCGAGGAAGCGGTCGAACTGTCCGGCGAGGTCGCGTGACTGGGTCGAGAGCTGCTCGGCGGCGCCCAGCACCTCCCGCGCGGCCGTACCGGTGTCGTCGGCGGCGCGCTGCACGCCCGATATGTTGGTGTTGACCTCCTGGGTGCCGCGCGCGGCCTCCTGGACGCTGCGGGCGATCTCCTTGGTCGCCGAGCCCTGTTCCTCGATCGCGGCCGCAATCGCGGTGCCGATCTGGTCGATCTCGCCGATGACGTCGGCGACGTTGCGGATCGCGGTCACGGTCTCGTCGCTCGCGGCCTGGATCGCCGAAATCTGCTCGGAAATTTCGGTGGTGGCCTTGGCGGTCTGGCCCGCCAGCGATTTCACCTCGGCAGCAACCACCGCAAAGCCGCGGCCGGCCTCGCCGGCGCGGGCGGCCTCGATGGTCGCGTTCAGCGCCAGCAAATTGGTCTGCTCGGCGATGCTCTGGATCAGCGTCACGACGTCGCCGATCTTCTGCGCGCCCTCGGCCAGCGCGCGGGCGGTGTCGCCGGTGCGGCGGGCGTTGTCGACGGCGCGGGCCGCGATCTCAGTGGATTGGGCCACTTGACGGCCGATCTCCGAGATCGAAGAGGTCAGCTCTTCGGTGGCGCTCGCGACGGTCTGCACGTTGCTCGATGTCTGCTGCGAGGCGGCGGCGACGACCGCGGCCTGGCTGTTGGTCTGGGCCGCCGTCGAGGTCATCGACTGCGCCGTGCTTTCCATGGTGGAGGAGGCTTTCGATAGTCCGCCGACGAGCTCGGTGACCTTGGCTTCGAACGCGCGGGTGATCCCGTCGAGCGCCTGTGCGCGGCGCATCTTGCCGTCGTTCTCGGCCTGCTTCTCCGCCGCGAGGCTGTCGGCCCGGATCATGTTGTCCTTGAAGACCCGGACAGCCGCGGCCATCGCGCCGATTTCGTCGGAACGCTCGGCGCCGGGAATCTCTTCCGCGACCTCGCCGTCGGCAAGCCGCGACATCCGCGTCGTCAGGTTGACGATCGGAGCGCAGACCCGGCGGCGGACCGTGACGATGAGGCCGGCGCTGGCGATCAGCACGGCGAGGAGGCCCGCGAGTGCGATGGTGAAGCTGGTGTGGGCGGCGGTCGAGGCACCGGCGAGAATCTGCTCGGCGTTGTCGTAGAAGGCGTCGCGGACCTCGATGATGGTGCTGAGGCCGCGCTGCGTGGCGGTGTAATAGGTGTCCATGTCGTGTTCGTACTTGCCGCTGACCGCACCCTCCTTCACCAGCTTGAGCTCGCGGCCGAACTCTTCGATGTAGATCGCGTTGAATTTTTCCAGCGCGGCGGCGACGTTGGCCGGCGTTGCGGGATTGCCACGCAACTCCAGCAGCGACATCACGATCTGATCGTTGCGGCCCTGCGAGCGGCTGATCTCGGCCTTCTCGGTGTCGGTCGCCGGCTTCTTGCCCCCGACGAGGTTCTTGTGCAGGCTGGAGTTGAAGCCGCCCACGTCGCGCAATGTCATCGCGATGTTGGCGTAGCTGGCCTGCCGATAGGCATCGCCGTTGAGGATCGCCATGCGGCGGACCTGCTCGTTGAGCAGCGCGGTCACGCCGGCGTTAAGAACGGCGTTGTCGGCAACGATCTTCTTGGCAGCGTCCTTGCGCGCCTCAGGCGGGCCCGACATCGCCTTGTCGATGGCCTCGCGCAGTGCGGTGAACTTCGAGTTGATGGCGTCGATGTTGCCGCCGGTCGTGTTGCCGTCGTCAAACGGGCCGGGCAGGTCTTTGCGCAGCGCGTTCATCGTGTCGCGGGCGGCATCGGTCTGCTTTCGCAGCTTGCCCTGCTCGGCAAGCAGCGCCGGGTCGACGGCGGGAGGGCCATACAGGATGTTGGTGGAAAAGCCGCGCTCGGGATTGAGGTAGCGCGGGATGTCGCTGACGGCCCGGACGATCGCCAGCCGCCCCTGAGCTTCGGTGATCCGCTCCATCGTCTGGTATTTCGTCACGGCGACGTAGACGGCGAGGCCGCCGCCCACAGTCGAGAGCGAAACGATGGCGGTGGTCAGGAGCGTACCGATTTTCATGATTCTGTCCGGCAACTGGCGCGGGAAACTATTTGCACGGACAATAGGCAGGCGATGTTAATCCCGGGTTTACGCTGGTGGCCGCGACCACTTGGGCCGTCGGTCGAGGGCCGCAAGGATATCGAGCGTTGCCTGATCGCGCTCGCCCAAGAAATACCGGGCGAGCGCCTCGTCGAAAACGGGCTCATCCGACACGGCGCCGAACAGCGTCATCGACGAGCGGAATTTGGCGTCATCGGGCGCGCCGAGGATGGCGTTGATGCTCCGGCCTTCGACAGCGAGCACAAGGCGGGTGCATTCGATCAGGCGCGGACCGAGGATGGGGTGGGCGAGGTAGGCGCTGGCCTCGGCGCGGGAGGCGATGGCGTAGCGCTGCGACATGGCGCTGAAGCCGAGGCCGGCGATTTGGGGGAAGACGAACCACATCCAGTGGCTCTGCTTTCGGCCCCGGGTCAGCTCCTCCTGGATGTCGCCATAGACCGGGTCCTGGGCCCGGACAAAGCGTTCCAGATCGAACGGATCAGTCATAATATACCTTGGGATACCCCGGAATGGCTTGCCGGAGCCTTGCCAGACCCTTGCCAGACCCCTGCCGGCCCCGATTATGCCTAACTTTTGGCTCCCAATGTGGTAGCTGGTATAGAATCTCCGGGTGGGGGTGGGTCCCCCCGGGGGTCGATTTTGGGGAGCTGATGGTTTCCGACCGGGCACAAGCCGAGAGGCTATTGTCGCGCCGCCGTATTGGGCGAGCCGAGACGATATTGCTGTCTCTGGCCGCCGTCGCGCTGGCGCTGGGCGCCGCCGCCTGGGTCGCGGATATCGGCGGTTCGGCCTCGCTTGTCACCGCCGCACTGCCGCCGGCCAATGCACCTTCATTCGATGATCGTTTCGCTTCGGCATCGAGCAGCCCGCCCGCCCGCGAGCTCGGCCTGCGGACGCTGGAGCGCTCCGCGGTGAGTGCAGTCCAGCTCAAGCTGCGCGACGCCAAGGCGATGCTCGCCCAGAAGCTCCAGGGCGACGACTGGCGCTCGACCCTGACCGACGACGACCGGCACATGTCCGAAGAGGCGAGACTTGCGCAGCGTGCTGACGCCATCCCGATGCCGCGCTCGCGCCCGCCCCAGGCCGACATCTCTGCCCAGATCGCCTCGAGCCAGGCTTATGCCGAGACCAACCCCCGGGTCGACAACCGCAACTTCTTCGAAAAATTCACCGACAAGATCAAGCTGGCCTCGCTGACGCCCGACAGCGGCCTGTTCGGCAAGGCGCCCGATCTCGCCGCGCTCGGTTACGATTCGCGGACGGCTGTCTACGACATCTCGGCCAAGGCGCTTTACCTGCCGAGCGGCCTCGCGCTGGAAGCGCATTCGGGCATGGGCGCGCTGATGGACGACCCGGAGCATGTCGACCAGCGCATGGTTGGCGCCACCCCGCCCGCGACCTACGACCTGAAGCCGCGCGAAAAACTGTTTCACGGCGTCCGCGCACTGCGTTTGACGCCCACGGAGGGCACCAGCGCGCTCGGCCGCGTCGGCCTGCTCACCCATAATTACATGCTCGGGCCCCGTGGCGACTCCAACGGTTGCGTTTCGATCAAGGACTATGATCGATTCATGAAGGCCTACGACAACGGTGAGTTCAACCGTCTGGTCGTGGTGCCCCGGCTGACCCCGTCGGCGACTGCCTCGCAGCGCGCGAGCACTGAGTCCTGATATCTGCGCCTGATATTTGCCTGCTACGGCGGGGCTGCCGTTTTCCCTTCGTTAAGCCGTCATCGTCCAGAAGCAGCCCATGAGTGATCCGCAAAGTTCCGAGACCCCGCTGCGCACGACGTTCAAGATCAAGCTGAACGGCGACACGCTGGCGATTGCGACCGTCGGCCAGGCCTATCAATTCCTCACCAATTTCAAATCGGTTGAGTGGATGGAATTCCGCTCGCTGCATGAAGACGCGGTCGCAGCGCTCGAAGGCGCCGCCGAGAACGCCATGCTCGTCGTGCAGGCGACCAACGCCGTGCGCGCGCTGTTCGTCAGCGCCAAACTGCTCTGAGAGCGACACGGCAGATTTTTGGGGAGATTCCCGGATTGCGCTGCGCTCCATCCGGGCTACCGCTCACGGCTTGGACTCCGCTATAGGGACAGGCAATGGTCTGCGAAGATCGCGCTCAAGCCGATACGTTGAAACATAGTTCAGGGAGAGACCCATCATGAAACGCCGTACATTTCTCAAGGGAGGCGCGCTCGCCGGCGCGACGACGCTGGTTGCCGCACCCGCGATCGCGCAGAGCGCGCCCGAGATCAAATGGCGCCTGACGTCGAGCTTCCCGAAATCGCTCGACACCATCTACGGCACCGCGCAGACTTTTGCGAAATATGTTGCCGAGGCCACCGACAACAAATTCCAGATCCAGACCTTTGCGGCCGGCGAGCTCGTCCCCGGCCTGCAGGCGCTCGATGCGGTCAGCACAGCCTCTGTCGACATGGCGCAGACCCCGCTCTATTTCTACATCGGCAAGGAGCCGGCGCTGGCCTATGCGACCGGCGCGCCATTCGGCATGAACCATCGCCACCAGGAGTCCTGGTGGCATTTCGGCGGCGGCGCCGACCTTACTAACGAGGCGCTGAAGCCGTTTAAGGCGCATGCCATCCTCTGCGGCAATTCCGGCACCCAGATGGGCGGCTGGTTTCGCAAGGAGATCAAGACCGTCGACGATCTCAAGGGCCTGAAATTCCGCATCGCCGGCATGGGCGGCCATGTGCTGGCGCGGCTCGGCGTGGTGCCGCAGCAGATCGCGGGCGGTGACATCTATCCGGCGCTGGAGAAGGGCACGATCGACGCGGTCGAATTCGTCGGCCCCTATGACGACGAAAAGCTCGGCTTCCAGAAGGTCGCCAAATACTACTACTTCCCGGGCTGGTGGGAAGGTGGCGCCATGCTGCACATGATCGTCAACGACGAGAAGTGGGCGTCGCTGCCCAAGCAGTACCAGGCGATCGTCAACCAGGCCGCGTCGGCCGCGGGCGCCTGGATGCTCGAGAAATACGACAGCGTGAATCCGGCGGCGCTGAAGCGGCTGATCGCCAATGGCGCGGAGCTGAAGGCGTTTCCGCAGCCGGTGCTGGAGGCCTGCTACGCCGCGACCCAGGAGCATCTGAACGAGCTCGCCACCAAGAGCGACCTGTTCAAGCGCACCAAGGAAAGCCACGACGCCTATATGAAGGAGCTGCTGTTCTACACGCAGATCGCGGAGAATTTTTACGACAATTATCTGCTCGGCAAGATGCGCAACAAGGCTTGAGTGCGCAAACTCCCGTAGGGTGGGCAAAGGCGCACTTGCGCCGTGCCCACCACTGCTTGCTTGACTCGCCATGGTGGGCACGCTTCGCTTTGCCCACCCTACGGCATCTATCGTGCGGTGAATTAAGCCGCGCCCAGCCCGAGCTTCTCGTAAATCCGCCGTGCATAGGCGCCGAACGCGTCCGTCGTCTTGAGCGGCAGATCCCGCGGGAAGGGCAGGTCGATCGGGAAATAATCGGCCATCTTCGCCGGGCCCGCCGTCAGCACGGCGCAGTGCGAGGACAGGAATACGGCCTCCTGGATCGAGTGCGTGATGAAGATGATGGTCTTGCCGCTCTCGCGCCAGATCCGCAGCATCTCCAGATTCATCTGCTCGCGCGTCAAGGCGTCGAGCGCGCCGAACGGCTCGTCCATCAGGATCAGTTTCGGGTCGTGAATGAAGGCGCGCGCAATCGCGGTGCGCTGCTGCATGCCGCCGGAGAGCTCTCGCGGATATTTCTGCTCGTAGCCGGCAAGTCCCACCAGATTGAGCAGATCGCGCGCCCGCTCCCGCGCGGCCTTGATCGGCAGGCCGACGATCTCTGCCGGCAGCAGCACGTTGTCCAGGATCGTCCGCCATTTCAGCAGCAGCGCCTGCTGGAATACCATGCCGATGTCGCGGGTCGGATCGAACGGGCTTTTGGCATTGCCGATGTTCACCGTGCCGCCGTCGGCGTCGTGCAGGCCGGCCAAAATCTTCATCACCGTGGTCTTGCCGCAGCCGGATGGGCCCACCAGCGAGACAAGCTCACCCTCCTGCACGTCCATGGTGACGTCGGACACCGCCAGGAATTCGGCTCCGCCGCTGCGATACACCTTGCGGACGCCTTGCAGGCTGATGAAGGGGTTTGAGCTCATGCCAGCCATTTGTTCAAGTTTGCGGCCACGAACGCGTCGTCGCTGAGGTCGGAATGCTCGCGGTAGACGCGGTCGATCTCATTCTTCTGGCCGGGGCTAAGGCCCTCGTTCGGATCGAGGCACCACAGGCCCTGCATCAGGCCCTGCCGTCGCAGCACCTCATGGCAGCCGGCGATGCAGCCGTGAAAATCGTTGGCGACGTCGAAGAATGCGCTGTTGCAATCGGTGACGCGGGTATCGAGCGCGAGCAAATCGGCCGGGACGCTGTCCTTGTGCCGTGCCGCTCTGCAGCGCTCGAACTGTTTTATGGCGCTCGCGGTCCAAACCGACCAGTGGCCGAGCAGTCCGCCCTTGAAATAAGTGCGCGTGGTGATTCCGTTGTCACGGAGGTCGAACGGCAGCATCAGATCGAGCAGGATGTGGTCGTCATTGCCGGTATAGAGCGCAACGCGGTCGAGCGCGCCGGCCGCCGCGACGCCGCGCAGAACATCAAGGGTCCTGTAGCGGTTGAAGGGCGCGATCTTGATCGCGATGACATTGTCGATCGAGGCAAAACGCTGCCAGAACCGGCTCGACAGGACCAGGCCGCCGACGGCCGGCTGAAGATAGAAGCCGACCAGCGGAATTTCGGCAGCGACCGCTGCGCAATGCGCGATGATCTCGTCCTCCGACGCGCCCTTCATCGCAGCGAGACTGAGGAGCCCTGCGTGGTAGCCGATGTCGCGCGCGGTGCGGGCTTCGATGGTGGCCTGCCTGGTCGGACCGGCGAGGCCCGCGACCAGCGCCAGCGGACGCTTGGTCCAGTTCGCCGCAGTCTCGGCGGCGAGTTCGAGCACGGGACGGTAGAGGCCGACATCGCGGATCGCAAACTGCGTGGTGTGCACGCCGACCGCAAGGCCGCCGGAGCCGGCGTCGATGTAATAGCGCGTCAGCGCGCGCTGATGCTTTGTGTCGAGCTGGCGTTCGGCGGTGAGCGCGAGGGGATGCGCCGGCAGCACGGTGCCGTCGGCGATCAGCTTGCGGATCTCGCTGTTGATCTGGCTGTGGTGCATGATATCCTATCCGAATTCAGGGCCGGCGACGGCGAATGGCATTTCTTCACCTGTGGCAGTGGCGGGGCCGAACCGCATGCGCTGGAACGGACGTTCGATGCTCCAGCCCGATGCGGTCAATCCTTCAGGGAACCCAGGTTGCGACGCGACGGCGTCGAGCAGCAGCGGGCCGGTTTCCGATCGCGCGATGGCATCGACCAAGGTCAGCGCGGCTGCGGCGTCGTCGGCAAACAGCGGGCCGATATGGCGCGCCGTGCGTCCGTCGCGAACCAGCGCGATGGCGCCGCTCGCGGAGACGATGCGTGAGCCGGGCCGCTGCGCAAAGGCAGAGAGCAGGGCGGTTCGATCGAGGCCCGTAGCGCGCCGGTCACGCGCGCGGAGCGCGTCGAGCGGCGCGGATGAAGGTGCCTGCTCCGACGTTGAAGCGGATTTCACCAGCCTGAGGCGGCGCAACTGCAGGGTCGGCGTGAACCCGAGCGGCCCATAGACGGCGGCACCATCCGGCGTCGCGTCGAGCCAGCTCGTCAGGTTGCGTTTGCGTGCCGTCGCCAGGCAGGCGTCGACGAGCCGCGTGGCGAGACCGCGCCGGCGGTGGCTTGCCGTCACCAGCACCATGCTGATCCAGGCGTTGTTGCCGGGGTAGGGCAAGAGCGCCGCGGTCGCGACCAGTTGCGTGCCATCACGGATGCCGAACACGATGCCGTCGCTTAGGAAAAAGCGCCAGTCGTCTTCATTCTGGTTCCAGTGCGCCTCTGTCGAGAGCGCGAGGCCTGCCGCAGCATCCTCGACGCCAAGCCGGATGACGCGCGGAGCGTCAGTAGCGTCCATCGCGCACCTCGTATTTGGTGGGCTTGCCGAGGCTCGGCATGGCGCGGGAGATCCAATCCGCGGTCCAGGCGATCAGCTGCTCGGTGTCGACGACCGGCAGGCCGAACAGCTCGACTGCCTTGGACGTGTCGGTCAGCCATGCCGTCGGCTGTTCGTTTCCTGTCAGGACCGGCGCGCGGCCGAACCTGGCGCCGAATCGTGCTGCGAGGTCGCGCACCGCCAAAATCTCGTGGCCGCTGACATTGATCGGCGAGGTCGGCGCCCTGCAATGCGCGAGACAGCGCAGCGCCTGGGACGAGGCATCGCCCTGCCAGATGAAATTGACGTGGCCGATGCTGACATCGATCGGAGTGCCCGTGAGCACTTTCAATGCGATGTCGTGGAGGACGCCATAGCGCATGTCGATCGCGTAGTTGAGGCGGAACAGCCGCCCGGGCGTTCCGAGCTTGCGCGAAAAATACTCGAACATGCGCTCGCGGCCGACGCAGGATTGGGCGTACTCGCCGGGCGGGTTCGGCGCCATGTCCTCGCTCGAGCCTTTGCCGTCGACGGGAACGAAGGGATAGATGCAGCCGGTCGAGAACGCCACGATCCGCGACGACGGGAAGGCCTGCGCGACCAGCGCCGGCACGTGCGCATTCATCGCCCAGGTCAGCGACAGATCGCCCTCCGCGCCGAACTTGCGGCCGGCCATGAAGACGATGTTGGGCGCCTTCGGCAGTGCCTGAATCGCGGTCTCGTCCATCAGGTCGCAATTGATGGTCTCGACGCCACGCGCGTGCAGCCAGTCCTTGACGCTGGCGTCGCTGAAGCGGGCGACGCCAATGACGCGGCGATCGGGCGCTGCGGCTTTGGCAAGCCCCGCCAACGTCGGCCCCATCTTGCCGGCGACGCCGAGGATCATGATGTCGCCCTCGACCCTGGCGAGGTCGTCGATCAAGGCCTGCGTCGGCCGGCACAGGAGATGGTCGAGCGCGGCGATATCGGGGATGGTTTTCGGCAGTGTCTGGCGGGTCAGGAGCATGGTTGTGGTCCTTGGTCTTGGCTTTGCCGTTCAAGTCGGTGTTGCGTCACTGACCACGAACATGCGTTCGAGGACGAGCACGAAGCCGTAAAGCGCGACGCCGAGCAGCGTCAGCAGCACGACGGCCATCACCATCGCGGGCGTGTCGAGCGACGACTGCACCTGGATCATGAGGTAGCCGAGCCCGCGCTCGGAGGCGATGAACTCGCCGACGATGGCGCCGGCGACAGCGAGGATGGCGCCGACCTTCATGCCGGAGAATATGTATGGCAGCGATCCCGGCAGCTGGATCTTGCGGAACAGCGTCCAGCGCGAGCCGCGCAGCGATTTGACGAGATCGAGCAGATCCGGCTCGACCTCACGAAGACCGCGCGCGGTGGTGAGCAGGATCGGAAAGAAACAGATGCTGAAGGCGATCAGGATGTTCGGCACGATGCCGTAGGAGAACCAGACGATGAGGAGCGGGCCGAGCGCGACCTTCGGAATCATGTTCAGCGTCACGAACAGCGGCAGCAGCACGAGGCTGAGCAGCGGTGCCCAGCTGAAGATGACGGCAAACGTGACGCCGACGAATGCTCCGAGCGCAAAGCCGCCGAGGATCTCGATCGCCGTCACCAGCGTATTGGCGCCCCAGGCGTAGCTCGCGGTTCCCAGCGTCTGGATCGTCGCGAGCGGCGAGGGCAGGATGAACTTCGGCACATGGAAGGCGTCGACCAGGACCTGCCAGAGCACGAGCACGGCGAGGTGCACGATCAGGACGATCGCAAAGCTGCGCGTATTGCGGGCGCCGTCTCCTGTCACCGGTTGCTCCCTGTTGCAGCGGCCACCTTGCCGCTGGTCGCAAGCCTAACCGGCCTTGAGGGAAGTTTCAACCAGTTGGTTGATTACGGCCGGAGCGAATGTAGCACGAGATCGGCGACGTGCCGGCGGCGGGCGCGGCGCGCGGCCCGGCTTGACAGGTCCTTGCCGAAGATCGCCGACAGCGTCGGCGTGTTCGAGAGATAGAAATAGCTGAGGCCCGCGATGGAGATATAGAGCTGGATCGGGTCGATCCCCTTGCGGAACATGCCGGCGCGAACGCCCTCGTGAAGGATGTGGGACACGCTCTTCACCAGCGGCGAATGCATCGCCTCGAGCCGCGTCGAGCCGCGGACGTGGCGGGCACCGCCGCGGTTCTCGTCGTTCAGAAGCACGATGAAATCGGGGTTTGTCGCGAGGTAATCGAACGAGGCCTCGATCAGTTTCCGGATCGCCTTTTCCGGGGGCAGGCCTTCGAGATTGAGCTGGCGCTCCTGTTCGCGAATATCGGCGTAAACCCATTCGAGGACGGCAAGATAGAGCGCGTCCTTGTCGCCGAAGTAGTGGTAGACGAGCTGCTTGTTGACGCCGGCGCGCTCCGCGATCTCGTCGACGCGGGCGCCGGCAAAGCCGTGCCGGGCGAACTCCTCGCGCGCCGCGGTGAGCAGCTTCTTGCGCGTGGCGACCGGGTCGCGCCGCTGCGGCACGGTGTCGCCTGAACGTTTTGCGGGCATTTCCAACCAAACAGTTGACAAGTGAAGGGCGGCCTTGTTGCATTGGTATCCTCACAGGGGGAGAGCGACAAGCCGGGTCGCGGGCAACGAGGAGAGATGCGATGAAGCGTTTGCAGGCGGCGGGCTCGGCCCTGGCTGTGGCCCTGATGCTCGGTTCACCGGCGATGCCGGCGAACGCGGGTGAGGCGGTCAATCTGATCCTGAACTGGGCGCCGACGGCCGATCACTCGCCCTATTATTACGCCAAGGCACAAGGCTGGTACGAGAAGGCGGGCATCGATCTGACCATCGAGGTCGGAAAGGGCTCCGGCGTCTCCGCCGCCAAGGTCGGCTCCGGCGGTTCGCCCTTCGGCGTCGCCGATCTCGCCACCATGCTGGTGGCGAAGAGCAAGGGGGCTGACGCTGTGGCCGTGATGAGCGTCTACGCCAACACCGGCCAGACCTTCTACTGGCTGAAGAGCTACGGCGTGAACGGGGTGAAGGATTTTGCCGGCCACAAGATCGGTAATCCGCCGGGGGACGCCTCGCGCGTGATGTGGCCGGCCTTCGCCAAGGCCGCAGGGCTTGCGCCCGACTCCGTCGGCTTCGTCAATGTCGGGCCGACGGCGAAGATCGCTGCGCTGAAGAGCCATACCGTCGACATCATCAGCGACTTCTACAACGAGCACGATTTGAAGGTGATCGAGTTCGGAAGCGATCTCGGCTACGTCAATTGGAAGGACATCGGGCTCAATCCTTACGGCAATTCGCTGATCGTCAATGGCGACTATCTGCAGAAGAACCCGAAGCTGGTCGAGGAGTTCGTGCGGGTCACGCAAAAGGCCTTCGCGACCTGCGTCGCCGACGCCGCGCCCTGCCTGAAGGCGCTGCTCGATCAGGTCTCCGGTCTCGACAAGGAGAACCAGGAGCGCCAGTGGGAGCGCATCAAATTCCTGATGACCGACGAATTCACGACGACAAAGTCGCTCGGCTGGATCGACGGCGAGCGCATGAAGAAGGACTACGATCTGGTCCAGACCTATTTGGGCATGGAGAAGCCGTTCGATGTCACGACGGCGTTCACGACCAAGATGCTCGATCCCGCCATCAAGATGGATGCGAGCAAGGTGAAGAAGTAGGGGGGCTTCCTTATCGTCGTCCTGGCGAAAGCCAGGACCCATTACCCCAGGGCGTGATTCGGCGAAGACTCGTGGTTCGGTACTCCCACCGTCCGCATCGATGGATTCCGCGGTATGGGTCCTGGCTTTCGCCGGACGACACCGGAGATCTGGGGCGGCTGCCCGTCGCCGAGGGCCACGGCCCGACGCCCGCCCCCACCTAACCCCACGGAGAAATTAACCGGCCATTAACCATATCGGCGGCATCGTTAACCATTCAATAACAGGGAACGAGTCGGCCGCTATGGAGGCTGCAGTAAAACCTCAACGCCAAATGGTGCGCTTACGCGGGCGCTCCTATGTGGCCTTCGTGTTCGTGCCGACGGTTCCCATCCAGGACTGGCTGCAGGAGATCGACACCACCATCGCGCGCTCGCCGGGTTTCTTCGCCGGCCGCCCCGTGGTGATCGACCTGTCCTCGGTCGATCTCAGCCAATCCGGCATCGGCCATCTCCTCACCAGCCTTCAGGACCGCAATATCCGCGTGCTCGGGATCGAGGGCGTGGAGGAGAGCCGGCTGACCCCCATGATGCCGCCGCTGCTTTCGGGCGGGCGGAGCTGCGTGGTCGAGCCGAGTGCGCCCAAGAAGGTTGAGGCGAAGGTCGAAACCAAGCCGACGTCCCTGCTGCTCGAAAGCCCGGTGCGCTCCGGTCAGACCGTGATCTTCCCCGAAGGCGATGTCACCATTTTGGGTTCTGTCGGCTCCGGCGCCGAGGTCGTCGCCGGCGGTTCCATTCACATCTACGGCGCGCTGCGCGGCCGCGCCATGGCGGGCGTGAACGGTCACACGAGCGCACGCATCTATTGTCAGAAGATCGAGGCCGAACTGCTTGCAATCGATGGCTTTTACCAGACCGCCGACGATATCGACGCGGCCCTGCGCGGCAAGCCGGCCCAGGCCTGGCTCCAGGGCAACACCATGCGAATTACTGCGCTGAACTGACCAGAAGGAGATTTCAGAGATGGCCAAGGTACTGGTCGTAACGTCAGGCAAGGGGGGCGTCGGCAAGACGACGACGACCGCCGCACTAGGAGCTGCGCTCGCGCAACGTGGCGAAAAGGTCGTGGTCGTCGATTTCGACGTCGGCTTGCGCAACCTCGACCTCGTGATGGGCGCCGAACGCCGCGTCGTGTTCGACCTCATCAATGTGGTGCAAGGCGTCGCAAAGCTGCCGCAGGCGCTGATCAAGGACAAGCGGCTGGAGAACCTCTGGCTGCTGCCGGCCTCACAAACCCGCGACAAGGATGCGCTGACCGAAGAGGGCGTGGGCAAGGTCATCGACGATCTGCGCAGCCGTTTCGACTGGGTGATCTGCGACAGCCCGGCCGGCATCGAGCGCGGCGCCTCCATGGCGATGCGCTTTGCCGACGAAGCCGTGATCGTCACCAATCCCGAAGTCTCCTCGGTGCGCGATTCCGATCGCATCATCGGCATGCTCGATTCCAAGACGGTGCGGGCCGAGAAGGGCGAGCGGGTCGAGAAGCACATCCTCATCACCCGCTATGATCCCTCGCGCGCCGCGCGCGGCGAGATGCTGACCATCGAGGACATCCTCGAGATTCTTGCAACGCCCTTGCTCGGCATCATCCCGGAGAGCCAGGACGTGCTGCGCGCCTCCAACGTCGGCACGCCCGTGACGCTGTCGAACGCGGAAGGCGCACCGGCGCGGGCCTATATCGATGCGGCGCGACGGCTCTGCGGCGACACTGTGCCGATGCAGGTGCCGACCGAGCGCAAGGGCTTCATGGACCGCCTGCTGCGACGGAGGGCCGCATGAGCATGGGTCTGCTTCGGCTTCTTCGCGGCAACAAGGCCTCTGCACCCGTCGCGCGCGAACGGTTGCAGATCCTGCTTGCCCATGAACGCGGACTGCGCGGCCAGCCCGATCTGCTCGGTGTGCTGCGTGAGGAAATTCTCGCGGTCGTCTCAAGGCACGTCACGCTGGACCCGACCAAGGTCATCGTCCGGCTCGATCGCGGCGACGAGGTCTCGACCCTCGAGGTCGATATCGAGGTGCCCAACGATTTCGAGCGCAGGCGCGCGGCGGTCGGGTAGGGACCTCGGCCGCGACGCTTCAAAATTTGGGGTGGGTGAGAAGGCGGTCCGCTGGGCATAGCGGGCCGCCTTTTGCGCGCCGATCGGAACGCTGCGGAACGAGGTCAGGGGCTCAATCGTTGTCAACAACCCGCGGCGGCGCGATGCACCGCGGTTTCGTCAAACGGGAGAACGCCCATGATGACCGAGGTCCAGGTCCACACCGTCGCGCGCCAGATGCTGGAACAGCATGGTTTTGCGGCGATCGCGAAGGCCGCCGAACAGGCCAGGGCCTGCGAGGGCCGCGGCGAGGGCGACGAGGCCAAAGAGTGGCGTCACATCGCTGACGCGATGAAGATCATACGCGGCCCGCACCAGAGCTGACACCCTCGCGCGTCAAGGTTCCCCGCGTTCAACGCTCCCCGCGATCGGCGCCCTGTGGCGACGTGCGATTCTGTGTCGGCTGGGAGTGCTCGCCCGTCTCCTTGCAGGGGAGCGGCTCCCACGAGCCGTCCGGCGCCTGCTGATAGGCGCTGCACGATGACGACGAGGTCGATTTGTCCTCGCCCTTCTGGGCATCGGAATTCTTCGCCAGCACGGGCGCAGTCAGCATCGAAGCGACGGCAAACGCGACGGCGAGAAAGACATGGTTGATCCGCATGGGGCTCCCCTGTTCGAGTTTCGAAGAGAGCCGCATGCTGGCGAGGATTGTGACGATTATTGGCCGAAGCAAAAGTTCCGGCGCGGCGTGCTTAACGCCACTTGAGAACCCTAGCCGCCCTTGCTGCGGATCAGGCCGGCGAGGTTGGTCTTCTGGGCCTCGCACCAGCTGGGCATGCCGAGGCGGCGTTGGTTGAGGTCGGTCGCCTGGGTGGCCACCGCGACTTCGGCCATCAGATCGTCGTCCTGCTTCTCGCCCATCTTGCCGCCGGTGTGCATCCAGGCGATCGCCTTGCGGACCTTCTCGGTGGTGCCCTCGGGCAGCTGCATCTGCTCCGCCTTCTGCACCAGATCCTGGTAGACGACATCCGTGCCGGGACATTCGACCTTGGCGGCGAAGGCCTGCAAGACCAACGTGACATAGGTCGAACGTGGATGGTCGGCCGCTTGGGCCGGCGCCGCCAGCAGCAACAGAGCCGTCATCAGAAAACCAGTCCGCATCCTTGGTACCTCCCCGAATTTTCGGGAAGGCTAGCGGCTGGCGCGCCGCTCCGCAATGGGGATGGCGTGCGGGAGCGAAGCGGCCGGCGAGCTAGCGCCGCCAGGCCGGCACGGGATCGAGCGGCGTGCGGTAGACCTCTTTGTGATCGCGGTCGGTGACGCGCACAGCGCAACCCTTGCTTTGCAACTCGGGCTTCACCTGTGACAGCTCGGTGGCCAGTTGAACGGCACGATCGGAGGCGACCTCGATGTCTTCGAGGATGATACCGCCCTGGTTCTTGAACTCTTCACCAACCACGAGATCGAAGGAATAGTAAGGCATCCGAATTCCCCGGTGTGACGAATTGAGCTTCGGCTTTCAACACATGACTGATGGTACCACTGAGTCGATGTTTATCGAATGAACGGCACGCGCAATCTCTGTGCTTATGGCGCAGAAATGATGTGCAACATTCAAGCGTGTTAAGATTTTATTAAATATGTCGGCGTGATCATGAGCCATGGAATTGCAGCAGAACCGGGCTCCGGGAACCGGCAGCTGCAAGAGAAGGCCGCCGGCATAGATCCCGACGGCCTTTTCTCTTGATGGAAAACAATGGAAGCATTGCTTCCCGTAGTCACCCGGACTCAACGCATCACATCGACTCGGACAGCGTCCCTGGCGCGACGCTTCATGCCCTCGCGTGCGATCGTTCAGCGCAGCGGCATTGGCGGGCGCACGACAGGTCCGTCGTCGTCGGCAACGGCTTGCGTCGTCGTCATGGCAGCTGGCGGAGGCACTGCGGCAGCCTGCGACGGCGGCGGAGCGAGCGGTGCCGGCGAATAAGCTGGCATGTAGGTGTGCGAGACGACCGGCTTGGGTTTGCGAACCGGCGGCGCCGCGGGCCGCGGGGGCAGCGCGGACATTTGCGCGCGCGGATCGATGCGCGGCTTCGCATCGGCCACCGGCTTCGCCGCGGGCGGCTTCGTCATCTCGCGTGCCATCTGCTCCTGCCCGGCCTTCAACTCGGCGATGTTGGCCTTGAGCTGCTCGATCTGTTGCGCCATCGCGGCGAGATCGCGCGTCATCGACTGCACCGATTGTACAGGATCGGATTGTGTTGCCGTGGGCACCGCTGCTGCAACCGGGGTGGCAGGCGGAGCCGCAGATTGGTCGGCCGCTTGATCCGTTGCCGCTTGATCGGTTGCGGCCTGGTCCGCGGGCGGCGCGGCCTGTGCGGCGGCGACCGGTGCCGTCTGCGACGTCGAAGGCAGCAGCGACGCCACTGCCGGTGTCCATTCGGCGAGCATCTGTTTTGCGGTGTCGCCATGTTTCTCCCAGGCAACAGTGGCGGCCGCGCTTCCGCCCGCAAACAGCATCGTGACGAACGCACCGCGCAGCCATTTACCAGCGGAGGAGCGCTTCTGCCGGCTGAGACCATCACCGGGTGCGACGCGCACGGCGGTGTCGACCGAGGGCGCTGCCGCCTGCGGCTCGCGGACGGGATTGAACTTCGGCTCCGGATCCATTCTGGACTTCAGTGTGAACGCCGGATCTATTTTGACTTCCGGACGAGTCGTGATCTCAGGCGCGAGCGCGGGCGCGACGCTGAGAGGGCGCGAGGCCAGCACAATGTCAGGCGAAATCTGCACGGCGTCGTGCGGGTCGTTGTTCGTGACCGTGTCCTTCACGATCTCATCGACGATTTGCCGAGAGTTCAGTGTCGCGAGCATCGCAGCTCCTTTGAAGCCTGGGTTTTTTGCAGTCCAGGTGTTGAGTAGTTGAAGTGTTGGCCGTCCGCATTCGCGCGAGCAGATCCGTGAGGCGAGCCCATCCAATTCCCCGAGGCCCAAGCACATGACGCACGAGTCCAGCCGGGTTTGACCAAAGCAAGGCGAGGGGATGGAGACTGTGCGACGCTCTTGCGCCGTTTGTGGTGATGGAACCCGCTTCATCAAACACAGGCACGTGTTCCGCAATGCCTTGTTTTCAGCACGATTTTGGCAGCATCTGGTGTTGCTGGGGGTGCTGCTATCGCTATCGGGGCCGGGCGGTGCCAAGATCCTTATTCGTTCTATTCGTCCTTGCCATGCTTCCGCTGGGCGGCTGCATGCAGACGACGCTTTCGCCATCGACGGACGCGAGCATGACGCCGCGCGACCGGCAGCTGCTCGCGCATACGCCTTACGCGCAGGCGAGCGTGCCCGAGCAATATCTGCGTCACATCGTCGATTATCCGCGCAAGGAGCAGCCGGGCACGATCCTGGTCGATACCGATGCGCGCTATCTCTATTTCGTGCTGCCCGACGGCAAGGCGATCCGCTACGGTGTCGCGGTCGGCGAGGAAGCCATGGCGTTCTCCGGAGTGGCGCGGGTCGGTCGTCTTGCGGAATGGCCGGACTGGGTTCCGACGGCGGACATCCAGGCGCGGCTCGGACCCTATCCGGCGCGCGTGCCCGGCGGTCCCGCCAATCCGCTGGGTGCGCGGGGCATCTATCTCTATGCCGGCAATAAGGACATGCTCTACCGCATCCACGGCACCAACCAGCCGGAATATATTGGGCAGGCGATCTCGTCCGGATGCATCCGGATGCGCAACGAGGACGTGATCGATCTCTATGACCGGGTGAAGCTCAATTCGATGGTCGTGGTGCTGCCGCCCGGACAGAACGCGCAGGTCGAAGCGCGGCCGAGCTGGCGCGGGTGAGGTCGCCCTAGTTCTCGGGACGTGCAATGCGCCATTGCAACGTCGTCGCATTGCCGTTGGCCTCGCCCGGCGCCTTGTCGGCCGGCGAGGTGTAGAGCGGACGATAGCGATATGCCCACATCTTGCTGCCGTCGTTGCGGTTGATCACGGTGAAATCGCCGATCGCCTTGGCATCGGCCGTTGCGGATAGCGGAACCCAGCTCTCGACGCATTTGCCGTTGCAGTTCGACGTCTTGCCGGTGGTATCGCGCTCGTAATAGTAGAGCGTCATTCCGTTGAGGTCGACGAGCGTCGGACCCTGCTTGGTCAGGATCACCTTCGCCGGTGAGGTCGCGGGCTTCGGCGGAGGAGGGGCATCGCCGCCACCATGGCCATTCGCGAGCGCCGGAACGCTCGAGAGTGCGATGGCCGCCGCCGCAATGAGGAACCTGAACATCCGAAACTCCAGACCGGCAAAGTTAATCGCGCGTTAAACGCCGAATGCGGCCGACCCTAACAGCCGAAGGTTAGTTCCTGGTTTCGCGGATCTACGACAATGACGGGTAGAATTACGGGGCTGATCGTCCTGGCGCGTTTTCTTGACGCGAACCGGCATCCACGTCGCTCGAAAACGCTCTATGCCTGCGCTTCGCGCAGCGGGGCGCGGCTGAGCTCGTTGCCGGCGGCGATGGTCTTGTGCAGGAGGCGCATCAAATCCTCACCTTCCTTGGCGCTGAGGCCGCGCAGCATGATGCGTTGCGCGGATTCGACCGCCGGCGTGATCTTGCGCAACGTGCGGCGGCCCTCGTCGGTGATGTCGAGCTCGCGGGCACGACGGTCGCGGCTCGAGGCGCGGCGCTCCGCGAGCCCCTTCTGCACGAGGCGGTCGATCACGCCGGTGATGGTGGTCCGGTCGTAGGCGATCAATCCTGCGAGCGTCACCTGGTCGAGCCCCGGATTGGCCTTGATGGTCGCGAGCGCGGCGTATTGCACCGGCGTAAGGTCGAAGCCGGCGTCTCCAACCTCGGCCAGAAACACCGCGACTGCGATCTGCTGGAATCGGCGCGCCAGATGTCCGGGCATGTCGTTGTTGTCTTTCACCGAATTTCTCCATTGGGGCAGGTCGGCCGGTGTCGTTGACAAGTATACTGATAGTCAGCATACTGAGCAACATCCAAGCAAAACATCGGGGGGAGAGGTGCTCATGCAATTCCATCTCAATGGATTTCAGCCGGGCGATCCTGAAATCGCCGATCCCGCCGCGCGCATTCAGGCCTCCGGCGCCACCGGGGCCGTGCCTGACGAAGTGGATGTCCTCATCGTGGGCTGTGGCCCTGCGGGCCTGACGCTCGCTGCCCAGCTTGCGCAGTTTGCCGACATAAAGACCTGCATCGTCGAGCAGAAGCCGGACCGCTTGCTGGTCGGGCAGGCGGACGGCATCGCATGCCGCACCATGGAGATGTTCCACGCCTTCGGATTCAGCGAGCGCGTCCTGAAGGAAGCTTGTTGGGTGAACGAGACGACGTTCTGGAAACCGGACGAGCGGGCGCCGGAAAATATCGTCCGCAGCGGCCGGGTGCAGGACGTCGAGGACGGTTTGTCGGAATTCCCGCACGTCATCCTCAATCAGGCGCGCATCCATGATGGCTTTCTCGACGTTATGCACAAAGCGCCGGCCAGGCTCGAGCCCCATTATAGCCGGCGCCTGCTCGACCTTCAGGTCGATCCGGCCGCGGGTCCCGCCGACCATGCCGTGACGGCGCGGCTCGAACGGGTCGATGCCAGGATCGAGGGCAAGGTCGAGACGATCAAGGCGCGCTATGTCGTCGGCTGCGACGGCGCCCGCAGCATGGTGCGCAAATCGATCGGCCGCGAGTTGCTCGGCGATTCCGCCAATCACGCCTGGGGCGTGATGGACGTGCTGGCAGTGACCGATTTTCCGGACATCCGCTTCAAGACCCTGATCCAGTCGGCCAAGGACGGCAGCCTGCTGATCATCCCGCGTGAGGGCGGCTACATGGTCCGCCTCTATGTCGAGCTCGCCAAGCTCGAGATCGGCGAGCGCGTCGCCAATCGTAACATCACCGCCGATGACGTGATCGCGAAAGCGCAGCGGATCCTGAAGCCGCATACGCTGGATGTGAAGGAGATCGCGTGGTGGTCGGTGTACGAGATCGGTCAGCGACTGACCGACAAGTTCGACGACGTGCCGGAGACCGAGATCGCTACGCGTCTGCCGCGGATCTTCATCGCCGGCGATGCCTGCCACACCCACAGCCCGAAGGCGGGGCAGGGCATGAACGTCTCGATGCAGGACGCCTTCAATCTCGGCTGGAAGCTCGCTGCCGTTCTGCGGAAGCAGTCTGCGCCGAGCCTGCTGCATTCCTATTCGGCCGAGCGCCAGGCGGTCGCGAAAGAGCTGATCGATTTCGATCGCGAATGGGCGGGGATTCTTGCGTCCGCCGCCAAGGCCGGCGGCGCCGATGCCGCCAGGACGCAGGACTATTTCGTGAGGCACGGTCGCTACACCGCGGGCACCGCGACGCATTACCGTCCGTCGGTTCTGACCGGAGCGACGTCGCACCAGCATCTCGCGCAAGGCCTCGTCATCGGCACGCGCTTTCATTCCCCCCCGGTGATCCGGCTTGCGGATGCGAAGCCCGTGCATCTCGGTCACGCTGCGCCGGCGGATGGCCGCTTCCGCATCTACGCTTTCTCTGGCGCTGAGAATCCCGCAGCAGCCGGCTCGGCCATTCGCGCCTTGTGCAGTTTTCTCTCCGAGGCGCGGGAGTCGCCGGTCCGGCGTTACACGCCCGCGGCCGCCGACATCGACAGCGTGATCGACCTGCGGGCGGTCTTCCAGCAAGATCATCGCGAGCTCGCCGTCGAGGCGATGCCCGCGCTGCTGCTTCCGCGCAAGGGCCGGTACGGCCTGATCGACTACGAGAAGATGTTCTGTCCGGACCTCAAGAATGGTCAGGACGTCTTCACCATGCGCGGCATCGATCGCAAGGTCGGCTGCACGGTCGTGGTGCGGCCGGATCAGTATGTCGCGACCGTGCTGCCGCTGGATGATTTTGCTGCGCTTGCTGCGTACTTCGACGGCTTCATGCTGCAAGCGAACTGACGGGCCGGCGGCGCTCTTGCGCGCTGTGTCGATGAACGGCGAATGAATATTGAACCGCGCGCGGCATCCGTCTCGATCTTTTGGCGGATGAGACCTTCGTACGCGGAACGCCCGTTCCGCTTGCGCGTTCCGACTCGAAAGAGGAGGACTACGCCATGAAATTCCGAAGCGTGTTATTAGCCGCATTGCTGCTCGCCCCGACGGCCGCACTGGCCGCACCGGGCATGGTCACCGTCTCGACCGGCCTGCGCGCCGGGCCGGGTTCGGGCTTTCCGCTGGTCGATCGCATCCCCGAGGGCGCCCGCGTCGACATCCATGGTTGCCTGCGCGGCAGGGCCTGGTGCGACGTGAGCTTCTCGGATGACCGTGGCTGGGTGTCGTCGCAATATCTCGAATATCTCTACCGCAATCACTACGTCTATCTCCCCGACTATGTCGATGAGATCGACGTGCCGATCGTTCCCTTCGTGCTGACCTCGTATTGGTCGAGGTATTATGAGGGGCGGCCATGGTATCGGCGGCATGCCCACTGGAACACCTACTGGACTTCGCATCAGCGCGAAGCGACGCGGATGACGATCGATCCGCGCGCGGCTCGCATCGGCCGCGCGGCAACGCGCGATGCGGCGGTCGCACTCGGGCGCAACGGTGCGAATGCCAAGGAAAGTGTCAAGGGCGCGGCCGCGGTCTCCGGCCATGATGCCGCAACTTCACGGCACGACGCCGCCATCGCCAAGCGCGAGACTGCAGTGACGACGGACCGGAGCCGTGCTGGACGAACCGAGCGCATCGCGCATGAGCGTATCAATCTGCAGAGCCGCAATCCGCGCGATGCACAAGCCCGCATCATGCACGAGCAGGCCGCGAGCCGCGCGGCTGTGCGTGCGCAACCGATGGCGCGGCCGCATGAGGCGCCGCGGGTGTCAGCCGCTCCCGCAAGCCGGCCCGCGATGCCGCATGTGGCCCAGCCCAGTTTGAGCCACGGCTCGCCGATGAATGCTCATGCCCAGATGCCGGCGCCGCGCGCGGCTGCGCCCGCGATGCCGCACGGCGGCGGCGGCGCTCCTCACATCAACGCCGCGCCGCGCGGCGGCGGTGCGCCGGCCGGCGGTCCCGGCGGCGGACACCAGAAGCACTAAATTTGCCAACGAAAGCCCGGCCCTCGCGCCGGGCTTTCTGCTTGGGTCGGACCAGGTTCCCGGCGCGTATAATTTAAGAAAGTTCTTCGCGGGCAGATTTCATCGATCGTAATATGTCTACTCAAAGCTGCAAGCATTCCACTCGGGGCAGCGGGGCACGGGAGGATGACGACGATGAGACAGAACCAGGCGGAGACGCGCCGCCACAATGTCGCGAAGCGGTCGATGACCAAGGAGGCCAAGCAGCTGTCCGGCCTGATTGCCGGATTGCGCCAATCTCTCGAGATGATTCACAAGGAGCGATCGAGCACCAAACTCTCCGGCGCCGAGATGGGCCTTCTCGACGAACGCCGCAACAATCTGTTGCTGACCATCGCAGCCCTCGACGACCGCCTCTCGGCGGTGCAGGGGCTGATTGATCTTGGCCGCCCCCACATCATTCGCGTCCACTGATCGGAGCGCAGACCTGATGCTATCGGCTTCGTCGCGGCGGCGACGGAACCAAGCTCAGCTGCCGGCTCTGCGTGGCATAAGGATTGGCGTAGCACTGCGCGGATTGCCCGGAGGCGGTCGCGGCGCACTGCGCGATCGTCGCAAAGCTGCAATCGATGCTGCGGCCGTCGATCGTGTAGATCTCAAGGCAGACGGGATGGCGCGGGTCGTAGGTCTGCGCGGCTGTGGGCACCGCGCCGAGCAAGCCCGCACCAAACAGGCCCGCGACAAGCAGGATCGCATTCATGATGCGACGCACGATCAACCTCCGTCGTTCCGCCGAGCAAGGCACAATGCTGCCTTGGATGGCATCAAATTGCCACGCTCCCGGCGAATTGCCGCCAAAGCCCGCTGCCACGACGAGATCGGGTGCAGGGCAACGCAAGGGGATGCGCATTGGCCTACAAGATGATCGCAGAACGCGACAATGAGAAGTGCAGTTTTGCCCGCGAGAGCCGTTTGCTGATCGTGGCGAAGGCAAAGGTTTGGGCAAGCGAGGGGTGGAAGGTCGTCATCACCGACCAGGACGGCAAGGCCTATGCGCCGCCCGAATTCGATCAGTTATTGGCGGCCTGACCGCAAGACGGGCAGGGGACGACATTGATTTCGCCATTTCGACCGGGGCGCGACCTGATCGCGCCCCTGATGACTCTTCCAACGATGACACTTGCAGCCGCCGCCGTCCTGACGGCGACAATTGCCGCCGCACAAAATCTCGATGCCGGCAAGTCGCCGCAGAAGCTCTTCGCCGATGGGTGCGCGACCTGCCATCGCAGCCCGCGCGGCCTTGCCAAAGAACGCTTCAACCTGACGCTGTCCTGGTTCCTGAAGGACCATTACGCAACCAGTTCGGACACAGCCAAGGCGCTTGCCTCCTATCTGGAAGCGGTCGATGCGGCGCCGGCTGCGGCCAAACCTGGCGCGAAGCGATCCGGGCCGCGTGCTCCCAAGCCGTCGCAAAGCCAGTAGGCGTGAGCGGTTGTTGCCGGCAGGGCGTCGCGAAGCCGAAGCCCTTGCCGGTGAATACCTCGCTTGCCGGCATCAATGCACTGTGGTCGCCGAGAACAGGTTGATGACCACGACCCCGGACACGATCAGCGCGATACCGACGAAGGCCGCAGCGTCGAGCATCTGGCGAAACAGCACGAAGGAGACGGTTGCCGTCAGGATGATGCCGACCCCGCCCCAAATCGCATAGGCGATGCTCAGGGGGATGACCCGGATCGCGACCGACAGCGCGTAGAACGAGGCAACGTAGAACAGCACCATCGCCAGTGTCGGCCACAGCCGGGTGAACTGCACGGATTGCTGGAGGAAGGCGGACGCCGTGACCTCGAGGACGATAGCGAGGGCAAGCGCTGCGTAGGCATTGAAGGCGGAAGTCATCACGGGCTCGGGCGTGTTGCGCAGAGAAAGATACCGCGCGGTACGGGGAATGTGACGTTTGCCCGTGTCCAGCTATCACGTGTCAGTGACGAGCCTGCGACACGGCGGAGCGCAGCACGAAACCGCCGCGCGATGGTTCGCGCGGCGGCTCATTGGTGGTGGCGTTAGTTGATCCGCACGGAGAGTTCGACGTCCTCGGCAAAGGCCGTGGACATGTAGCCGCTTCCGGGCCTGCGCATGCGCGCCAGATAGTCGGGGCTGTCGTCGGCGTTGTCGGCGACGATGATCGCGCCCGGCCGGAGACGGCCTTCGACCAGATCCAGGATATCGGCGTAGAGCGCCTTGGCGCCGTCGAGCAGCACGAGATCGATCGTGTCGGGCAGGTCGACTTGAAGCATCTTCAGCGCGTCGCCTTCGCGGATTTCGACGAGGTCCAGCAGCCCGCCGGCCGCGAGGTTCTCGCGCGCCCGGGCCGCCTTGGACGGTTCGAATTCGGTGGTGATGAGGCGACCGCCGCCATTGTCGCGCAAGCCCGCGGCAAGGTGCAGGGTCGAGATGCCGAACGAGGTGCCGAACTCGACGATCGCTTTGGCGCGGGAGCTGCGTGCGAGCATGTAAAGCAGGTGACCGGTCTCGCGGGAGACTGCGAGCGGTGCGTCCTTCAGCCGCCCGTAGAGGTCGCGGTAAGCGGTCTTGCTCCGCATCATCCGTGTGCGGTCGGCGTCGGTCACATCGGCGAAGGCGGCTCGCATCGCGCCGCGCGCCGCTTCGTCCTGGTCGAACAGACGATCGAGCAGTGGCGCAAGTGATATGATGGTCGGGGTGGTCATGTGTAGTCTCCAGATGTCGCCGCGAGGCAGTGCTTGCGTGAGAATTGAAATACGACTAATTCGTCGCATTCGCTATTCGCATTGCCCGAGGGCGCCATGGCCGATCGTCGAAGCCGTTCAGTTTCCTCACGAAAACAGCCGCAGCAGGCCCGCTCGAACGAGCTGGTGGCGGCCATTCTGGACGCGGCTGTTCAGGTCCTGGCCAAGGAGGGGGCGCAGCGCTTCACGACGGCGCGGGTGGCCGAGCGGGCCGGGGTGAGCGTCGGGTCGCTCTATCAATATTTTCCGAACAAGGCGGCGATCCTGTTCCGCCTCCAGAGCGACGAGTGGCGGCGCACGAGCGAGCTCCTGCGCGGCATCCTGGCGCACCGGGCGGAACCGCCACTGGTGCGGCTGCGCGCGCTGGTCCACGCCTTCATTCGTTCCGAGTGCGAGGAGGCTGCGATCCGTGGGGCGCTCGATGACGCCGCACCACTTTATCGCGACGCGCCCGAAGCACACGACGCGCGGGCCGCCGGTAAGGGCATCGTCGCGGCCTTCATGCGGGAGGCCCTGCCCGAGGCGCCGGATGCGACGCGGGAGCTTGCCGGCGAGCTGATCAAGACGACGCTGAGCGAGGTTGGCAAGCGGTTCTCGGAGACACCGCGCAACGAGGCGGAGATCGCGCGTCATGCCGACGCAATGGCCGACATGTTCTGCGCCTATATCGATGAGCTTGCGCGGCGACGAAGTCATTCCTGACATCCGCGTTCGCGGGCCAATATCGTTTCCGACTTGACTGGATCATGAGTTAGCCTCGGTTTGTCCTCCAGCCAGTCAACGAGCGCCGCCATGCATGTCCTCCGCCCCCAATTCCGCATCGAGGAGCAGCAAGCGCTGGAATTCGCAACCCAGCGCGGCTTCGGAATGATCGTGGCGGCGGATGAGCGCGGTCCGCGCGCCTCGCATGTGCCGTTCGTGCTGGAGCAACGCGAGGGGCGCGCGATCGTCCAGATCCATCTCACCGCCAGGAATCCGCTTGTCCCGCTCGCGGATGGCGCACGGCGCTTTCTGCTGATCGTTGCCGGCGACGATGCTTATATCTCCAACGACTGGTATTCTTCGCCGGACAACGTCTCGACCTGGCTCTACGAGGCGGTCCATCTATCGGGCGTGGCTTATCCGCGCGGGCTTGACGAGAACCGCGGCCATGGCGATGCGCTGCTCGCCGTGTCGGAAGCGCGGTTGCCGAAAGCACCTTGGGACCTCGCGCAGATGGAGCCGGACAAGCGCGAGACCATGTTGGCCGCCATTCGCGTCATCGATCTCGTGGTCGATACCGTCGAGGGGCAGGCCAAGCTCAACCAGCACAAGAGCGATGCGGATCACGTCGCGGTCGTGGACCGGCTGGCGCGGTCGGAGGAGACCGGGCATCGGCGGCTGGCGCGGAAGATGCAGGCGCTGCGGCCCGGGCTTGGGTATGGTCTTTCGTGATCCGGGCGACCCTTGTCTCGCGCGGCATTTGAACCTACGGACTTTCATGCTTGTCATCTCCATTCAAAGCCAGGTGGTCCACGGCCATGTCGGCAACAGCGCCGCTGCCTATGCCATGCAGGCGGAAGGGGTGAATGTCGCGGCGGTGCCGACAACGCTGCTGTCGAACCATCCGCGCTATCCGACCGTGCGCGGGCGGGTGCTGGAGACCGAGCTCGTTGCAGATCTGCTGAGAGGCGTCGAGGAGCGCGATCTCGTCGACGAGGCCGCGGTAATCGTCACCGGCTATCTCGGTTCGCCCGGCAATGCCGCTGTCATTGCCGATTTCGTCGAGCGGGCGCTGACCCGCAATTCAAAGCTGGTCTATCTCTGCGATCCCGTGATCGGCGATGACGGCCGGGTCTATGTCGCGGACGGCATCCTGGACGTGGTCCGGCACCGGCTGCTGCCGGCTGCCAATCTGACCACGCCGAACCAGTTCGAACTCGGGCTGCTCACAGGCCTCGACATATTGGATGCGCAGGGTCTGCGCGCGGCGTGCGCGGCGCTGGCCGGAACCGGTCGCATCGACGTGGTCGCCACCGGTTGCACGCTCACTGATACGGCGGAAGGGCAGGTGGAAACGATTCTGTGCGCCGACGGTCAGTTGTCGCGCTTTGCGACGCCGCGCCTGCCGATCCGCCCCTCAGGCACCGGTGATCTCCTCACCGGCCTGATCGCGGCACATCTGGCTAGGGGCACAGCGACCGAGGCGGCGGTGCGGCTCGCAGTCGAAACCATCTTCGCAGTGCTGGTGCGCACGCAGGAGGCCGGCACCGCCGAGATGCGGCTCGTGCCGCTGCCGACGCCCGGACGGTAGACCGCCATACTCAGGTCGCGCGCTTCGCGGCCGATTGCGCTGATTTCTGCGGCTTTGCCGGGACCTTCTGCTCGCGCGTCGCCTGCGCCTTTGGCGGCTTTGCGCTTGCCACGGCCCGCGCCTTCCTGGGCTTGACGTTGGCTTCCTTACGGTCCGACGTGCCTCGGCGCGAGACGTATTCCGTCCCGTCGACCGGGCCGACATGCGGGGGATCGCGGCCAAGATAGGGGCGGCCGATGCCGAGCGCCTTGCCATTGGCATCGACCCACTTCCACAGCACCTCGGTCGAGACCCAGCGTTGCGCGCGGTTGTCGCCCTTGGTGCTGACGATGTCGGCCGCCATGCCGTGGCCGTAGCCGCCGCGCGTGCTGCCGCCGTGATAGGAGCGGTCGGAGGCGGCCTTCAGGCCGCTCGCGATCGACTGGCGATAGTCGTCGCGGAACGCGCTGGTGATGCCCGGCGAAAGCCCGGCAGCCTCAGCCGCGAGCAACGTACGAAACAGCTTTTTCTTGAAACTCTTGTCCATGCCGCCGATGACGTAGTCCATCATCGACATGCCGGCGCGGTCGGCCGCCTTCGGATCCTTCCAGCCAAAGTCCTCGTCGACCAGTTTCGTGAAGCTGCGCATCACGGTCACCATCTTGCCCTTGCGCTTGACGGTGACGGCGCGGCGATCTGTGACCTTGATCGAGTCTTCCTTGGCCGTGCGCTGGTAGAGCGCCCAGAGATACCGGTCGATACAGGCTTCCATGACGTAGCATTCGTCGAGTACTGCGGTCGTGTCCGCGGACGGCGAGGCCTTGCTCGCGGCAGGCGCAGGGCCGGTCGCGATCGTCGCGGGCGACAGCGCGTCCGTCGTCACGATCTCGGTGGGATCGGCGGATGCGAGCCTTATCACGGGCTCCGGCGCCGGAGCCGGAGCAATCTCGCTGGCAACTGGTGTCGGGTCAGGCGAAATCTGCGGCGCGAGCGGCGCTTCGGTCGGCAAGATCAGCACTGGGTCGGCCGAGGCGAGCTTGATGGCCGGAGCTGGCGCCTCGGGCGCTGCCGCTTCACCGGTGACCGTGCCTGGTGTCGCAGCGACAGCGGCCGCGATATCGGCGGTCAGGGCGACGCCGTCCTCGATGGCCGCAGCGTGCGGGATGTCGGCGAGGTCAAGCCGGCTGAGATCCTTGGCGCGCGAGACGGCAGAAGCATTGGCGCCGCTGTTCTCGATGAGGGCAGGGGCATAGGCGGACAAAGAGAGCGCCAGCCAGCCGGCGAGAACCGCCGAGGGGCAGGAGACCGCCACCAGAAGAGACCGCCGATCATTCATGATCCCTGCCTCCAAACGGTTCTGTCGAACCTCGTCTTCTCCGAACAGTCTTGACCAAACAGTCTCGGCAAACAGTCTTGCACGAAAAGGCACGCCGCGCGTCGATTGTTCGGAGGACGGTGTGGCGGCGCAATGGCGCAATTCGGCGAAAGCGGGCTTTTCGAGCGGGTGTTGCGCGCGGGCAACGCGGGTTCCATTGCGTTCCAGGGGGTGCCGCAGCCGAAAGGGCCTGCAAATGCAGTATTCATTGTCGTCAACTTGAGGCGGTTGAATTTACTCAATCTTGGATTGTGGTCATGCAAGTCTCCCGTGCCGGCGATTTCCGGCAGAGTTGGGAAGGACACGCGCATGAAACTGAAATGCAAATGGGCCGAATTCGTCGCCGATGAATCCGGCGCCACCGCGATCGAATACGGCCTGATCGCAGCCGGCATCGCACTCGCGATCATCGAGATCATCTACGCCCTCGGCACCAACCTCGTCGCAAAACTGCAATCGCTGGCGACGGCGTTGAAATGAGCTGTGTGGAGCGGCGCCCGACGCCTTGCGGCAACTTTGCTGCGGCTAGCGCGTTAGGCGCCCATGACGCATTCCTCGCTTCGTCCCATGGACGCCTTCGACCCCACCGAGCCCGCCATCCTGCACGACCAGCTCTCCGATACGATCATCACCTGGACCGCTGAGCAGGCCGACGATTTCAGGCGTGCCAGCCGGCCGGGCCAGGACGGAACCGTGATCTGGAAGGCCTACGTTTTCGACGGCTGGGGCCACGTGCTCGGCGGCTGACGCCGCCCATAAAAGCGTCATGTCGCGCCGGGCGGCGATTTTGCCAAAGCGTTGCGCGCATTAAACATATTGCCATGCACCCGGCGCGTTGTTGCGTTGCAACAACGCATGTCGCAATGCAGCAAAACGCGCTTAAATGTGCTCCGAATCTTCCACTGAAGGAGCATCACCCATGAACAAGAAGACTCTGTCGATCGCCGCCGCCATCCTGACGATCGCGGGCAGCACCGCGGCTTTTGCCGCCGAGCTGCCGACTTATGAGGCCAACGGTTTTCCTGTGTCCCCGATGCAGGTGCGCGTGCTCGGTGCCGCGCATGTCGAGCAGCAGGCCTCGGCACCCACCAACGTTGCTTCGATCCACCAGGCCCGCGTTCTCTCGTCGCGCAAGGTGAAGACGGCTGATGTCACGACCGGCAGCGCCCGCTGATCTGGGGTCGCCACAAGCCAACATCAAGCTAACGTGATGCAGGCTCGTTTTCTCCGAGCCTGCCACGACCGCGTTCCCCTTCGGGAGCGCGGTCTTTTTTTTCGCAGCGAGTCGTAGTCACTTGCCACTTGTGTACGGCCGTTCAAAGCGAGTGTGATCTCTTTAATAGTTGCGTTGCAGATCGGCGCGCTTGATGCGGGCGCCGCTTATTGAGCAGCCAAGAATCATTTTCATAATGGAGTAGTCATGCCCGTTGCACAGAAAGCCGTTGTTGCAAGCGTCTCGCCGCGCGCGTTCATTCTCAGGCATCTCGCCTTGTTCGCAGCCGCCGCGCTGTTCGTGTTTGTTCTGAGCCTGACCTATGGGCTCGATCTCAGCCCCGGATTTTTCTAGCCAGATCTGCAACCGCGTGGGTTGAGCCTCGTCGCGCGCTGACATAAGGCTTGCTTATGGATCAGCGGACGAGCGGCGCCGACGCTCTCACTCGGAAAAGCGATGCGGCGCCGGCGCTTGTCGGCGTGCTTTGCGGCCTCGCCGCGGCGGTGTTCTGGGCGCTCGGCTTTGCCAGCACGCGGCACGGGCTCAAGGTCGGCTTCACGCCGGTCGATCTGCTGGTGCATCGCTATGTCTGGTCCGGCATCGCGTTCCTGCCGCTGGTGATACGCGGCGGGATCTCCGATCTCTGCGGCATCGGCTGGGGCAGGGGCCTTGCGCTGATGGTGCTCGGCGGTCCCGTGATGTCGCTGATCTCCTACACTGGTTTTCTGTTCGTGCCGCTCGGCCATGGCAGCGTGATTCAGCCTTCCTGCGCGACGCTCGGCGGCCTGCTGCTCGCGGCCCTGTTCCTGAAAGAACATGTCTCCGCGTCGCGCATCGCCGGCGCCGTTGTCATCGTCGGCGGGCTCGGAGTGATCGGCGCGGAATCGATCGGCCATATCGGCGTCGACGGCGTGCTCGGCGATCTCACCTTCGTGCTGACCGGATTGATGTTCGCAGGTTTCGGCGCGCTGCTGCGCCACTGGCGTGTCTCCGCCGTGTCGGCCGCGCTCGTCATCAACGTGCTGTCGCTGCTGCTGCTGCCGATCTACCTCATGACCGGCGGGCTGGCGCGGATCGCGGCGATCGGTATCGGTGAGAACGCCATCCAGGCGCTGGCGCAGGGCGTGCTTGCAGGCCCGGCTGCGCTTTATCTGTTCGCCGTCTCGGTCCAACGCCTCGGCGTCGCCCGCGCCGCCGTTGTCCCCGCCTGCGTGCCGGCGCTGACGGTGCTCACCGGCTGGCTCCTGCTGGGCGAGCCGCCGACACTATTGCAGACGGCGGGATTGGTGACGGTGCTGTGCGGATTCTATCTGGCGCAGCGGCAGCGATAGATCGCGGACCCTAAACGGCGCTTACCATTCGATGGCGGTAAACTTGACGCCGCGGCCGGTCAGCTCCCGCCCGAGCCGCTCGGCGCGCTCGCTGGCGGATTTGCCGAGCAGCCGATACCTGCCTCCGAGCGCCTTGTCGGCGGCAACCTGATGCCGGATGTTTTCGTACAATCGCAAAACGGCCTGGTCGCTCAGATTGTCGAACATGTCATCGGTCGGGTTTGGCCGGGTCGCGTCGCTTGTTGGCGGTCCTCGCAGAGCGGCCTCCCAAAATTGTCGTGCGGATGTTGAGCGATGGGTACCGGTCCGGCGCAGCAGCGTATGTCCACTTTTGAACACTGGGCCTCGGCTTACGCCTTCCTCACGAACTCCGATTTCAGGTTCATCGCGCCGATGCCGTCGATCTTGCAGGCGATGTTGTGGCCGTCGGTCGCGTCCTGCAGGCGGATGTTGCGGACCTTGGTGCCGCCCTTGACGACGGAGGAGGAGCCCTTGACCTTGAGATCCTTCATCACGATGACGCTGTCGCCATCGACGAGCGCATTGCCGTTGGCATCGCGCACGCCGGCCTCCTGCGCGGCGTCCGCGGCGGCCTCCGCCGTGCCGCTCCATTCATGGCCGCATTCCGGGCAGACCCAGAGGCCGCGATCCTGATAGGCGTGCTCGGAGTTGCAGGTCGGACATTTCATCGCGTCGGTCATCGTTTGCCTCGTCGCCCGTCACGGGCGCGCCGCACGCTTTCCGCCGGAAAAAGATGGATTGGGAGCAAATCCTTTACCATGGCTTTCAGTCCTGGTGGAACCCTTGGAAATTTAGGAGTTCAGGAAAAAGTTTGCGGTATCGAGGTCCGGGTTTACGCGGCGTTCGTTCGACGTTGCCGCGGAAGGGAGCGTTCTGGTCATGAGCGAGCATCGCGCCGCAGTCAGACATCACACGTTGCGCACCGGCATCGTCGAATTCGACAACGGCACCGGCAAGATCATCAGCGCGCCCTGCACGATTCGCGATGTCTCCGGCACCGGCGCGCGCCTCGGCCTCAACGCCTCGCTCTGGGTCGCCGACCAATTCACCCTGGTCTTCAGCAGCGGACTGCGCAAGGACTGCCGCGTCGCCTGGCGCAAGGGCAGGCTGATCGGCAGCGCGTTCGTGGACGGTTATGCGAGCGCGGACGAGCAGGCCGTGATGATGACCGCGGACGAGCAGTCCCGGCACCGGCTCGGGATCGGTGCGCGCCTCAAGGCTGCGCGCGAAAAGCGCGGCTACACGCAAGGCCAGCTCGCCGAGCTCATCGGCGCCACGTCGGCCTTCGTGGCGCTGGCCGAGCAGGGCGAGGCGGACATTCCGCAGTATCAGCTGATGCACATCGCCGATCTGCTGATGGTCGGCCTCGACGGGCTCGTCGCCGGGCCGGCGTCCGAGGACGTCGACGCGGCGTAGGGGCGCCCGTCAAAACAAAAAAGTCGAAAACAACCCCATGCACAGTAGAAATCCCGAGGGATTTCAGAGTGTTGTAAATCCGAAAAAGCGTTGGTGTTGACCGTAGCCCGGATGGAGCGAAGCGCAATCCGGGAGTCCTGCGGCGGGGCACCGTCCCGGATTACGCTTTCGCTCCATCCGAGCTACGGGCCCCGCATCGACTTCGGCGATACCGAATCGAATTTGACTCGTCGGGCAAAACAGGGGCATGATGTCATCGTGGCGAAGGTTCGCGTGATGGTGCCTCGCCGGGCCGCGGGACCACATGCCGAAGACACCAAAAAGAAAACTCAAGACCTACCAGACCTCGCTCGGCTTCTACGACCAGGCGATCGCCGCGCCCTCGATGAAGGCGGCGCTGGACGCCTGGGGCGCCAGGTCCAATCTGTTTCACCAAGGCGCTGCGAAAGAGACGGAGGACCCCGACATCGTCGCGGCGACGATGGAGAGGCCGGGCGTGGTGCTCCGGCGTCCGGTCGGCTCGGACGGCGCGTTCACCGAGCATTCCGAGTTGCCGACCGATCTCGCTGACGACGAGGCCAAGCCAAAGCGCAAGGCCAAGTCCAAAGCGAAGTCCAAACCGAAAAAGGGTCCTTCAAAGGCGGCAAAGCAACCATCACGCAAGGTCGACGATCAACAGGCGCGCAAGGCCGCCGCGGCGTTCGAGAAGGAAGAAAAGCGGCGGGAAGCCGAGCGCCGCAAGGAAGAGGCCGCTCGCGCCAAGGAGCGCGCGCGCCGCGACAAGGCGGTCGCGAGCGCGCAGGCGGCGCTGGACGAGGCGAGGCAGGAGCACGACGCCCGCGCGGAGGCGATCGAAGCGGAGCGCGCCGCGCTGGATGAGCGCGCCGAGGCGGAGCAGAGCCGGTGGGACAAGCAGAGGATGAAGCTATCTGAGGCCGTGCGTCGCGCGCGGGAGTAAATGGCCGGCCATGCGTGGCAGGTCGTCGTCCTCAGCGGCGAGATCGCGGTTCCATCCCTATATGGACTGAAGTCCCATATAGGTCTGAATGCCTGAAAATCCCTCGAATTCCAAAAGCCCGATGATCGTGCGCCCGCGCCGCGCGGCGCCGGTCTTGGTGTGCCGCAAATGCCTCAAGCGCAGCGACGAGGGCCGCGACGTCAGGCGTGCGCTGAAATCCGAACTGAAGGCGAACAAGCGCGACGGCACCAAGCCGGCCAAGCTGATCGTGACCGGATGCTTCGGCCTTTGCCCGAAACAATCGATCGTGATCGCGAGCGGCGCCAGCCTGGCGCGGCAGGAGTATGTGCTGGTTGCGGACCGCGATCAGGTGCCGCGGGCGCTCGCGTTGTTGGATGGCGAGCCCGGCGCGTGACGACCGGTCTGCGTTGAGCGGAAGACTCGGGACAAATTCGCTTGCCTTGCTTGGCGTCCTTTTGCACTCTGGCGGGAAGGAGACCAACGCATGAAGATCATGACTGTCGCGTGTGCGCTCGGAACCGCCCTGGTCCTGTGCAATCTCGGGATTTCGGATGCCGAAGCCCGGACGCGGAAGGCGCGCGTGGTGGATGAACAACGGCTGAGGGTGGATGTCCCCGTGCTCAGGCCGACGCCATGGGATTACAATATCGTTCCGCGCTATCGCTATCGCCCGGAAGACGACCGGGTCGATCCCTACGGTCCACCGCTGGTGTCGTCGTGGGTGCGCTATGAAGGCTGGCGCTGGCCGTACTGGTGGTGATCCCGTAGCCCGGATGGAGCGCAAGCGTAATCCGGGGCCGGACCGTCCACATCGCATGATCGCCCGCATGGCACGAATCCCGGATTTCGCTCCGCTCCATCCGGGCTACGGACCTAATCGTCATCCGCTGCAAGCCGCACAAACTGCCGCTTCATCGCGTTGACCCTGGCGACATAGCTCGCGACGAGGTGATCGCCGCAGCGCTCGTCGGCGATCATCGCGAACTTGCGGCGCGCGTAGGCGGTGGCGGGGCCGGCGCCGCAGAGATGGATGAAGGCGGCGAGATCCTGCCGCTCGCGCGCACTCGCCTTCACATCGCCCGCGCGGGTTAAGACATCAGCGACATTGCGGTCGAGATACACCGATGCCAGCTCGATGGCGTGGCTCGGGATCGCGCGGACATAGAGGAAGGGAGAGCCGCAGCCGGCTTCCGTGACCGCGTTGCTGCGAATACAGAACCGCGCGGCGTCGGCATAGGCTGCGTCCAGCATCTGGAAGAGGCCGACAGCGCTGGAGGCGGGCCGGTAGATCGCGAGGGGATTAAAACTCCATCGCCAGCGCCAGTAGGTGCGCGCGAGCGGATTGCCCGATGTCTCGACCTGCGCCAGCGCGGCCAGCAATTCGGGCGTGATCGTCGCGGTGGAATGCTTGCGGAACAGCGGCCCGTATTGCCGCCAGGTCTCTGATGGCTCCTTGTCGAGCGCGTGGCCGACAAGGACGAACAGCTCGGTCGGCTTGCGCATCGTTTGATAGGCGAGGTTCACGAGCACGACGACCGCAAGCAGCATCGCCGCGCCGCTCGCGATGCGAACTATTCGCGGTGCGCGCGCGAAAGTCTTTCGCACCCAACGCGCGCGGCGCAGGATGCTGCGAAGGCGAGGGAGGGGGCGCTTGCTTCTTGCTGGCATCGGTCTCGTGGACGTGCATCGGGGAGGCTTTGCACCTGGTTAACGCGGTCACCAGGCCTTGAAATCCCGCTTCTTTTCCCTCTGTCACGTCTTTTGAAGTTGCCGCTCCGTACTCCCACGGCAGCTCGGATCCTTGATGGAAATAACCCGAGGTTGTACTGTGCGCCGCAACAGGGTTAATTTTGTGTGAATGGATCGGCTGGAATGACCGTAATCGAAAGCGTGGTGTCGGCGGAAGCTGCGGAGCGGAAAATGCCGCCGGGCGTGCTGGTCGAAGGGCCGGTGGTCGAGGCCAAGTTTCGCGATTCCTACATCTCCTTCGTCATCATGATCGGCGGTTCGATCGCGGCGTTGGTCTGGGCCTTCTGGCAAGGCATCGGCTGGGTGGAGGTTTCGGTCTTCGCCGGCACATTCGCGCTGTCCACGGTCGGCATCGGCTTCATGCATCGCTACTTCGTCCACCGCAGCTTTCGCTGCGGCCCGGTGATGCGGACGTTGTTCGCGGCCATCGCCACCATGGCAGTGCAGGGCTCGATCCTGAAATGGGTGAGCAATCATCGCCGGCATCATCTTCACTCCGACAAGCCCGGCGACGTCCACAGCCCTTATTATGACGGCGACGGCAACCCCTATGTCACCTTCGCCAAGGGGATGATGCATGCGCAAGGCGGCTGGGTGTGGGACCAGGCCACCACCGATGCCGGATACTACGCCAAGGATATCCTGGCCGACCCGATCGCCATGTTCTTCACCAGGACGCGCTGGTACTGGTACGCGCTCTCGGCGGTGATCATTCCGGGTGCGATCGGCTACGCCTTCGGCGGCGTGCACACCATGACCGGCTGCATCCTGTTCTCAGGCCTGTTCCGCAGCTATCTCATGACCATGGCGACATCGCTGGTCAACTCGGTCTGCCACAGCGACGGCCGCTACGGCTACCGCCGCTTCGACCTTGATGACGGCACCACCAACGAGTTCGTGACCACGATCCTCACCTTCGGTGAAGGCCTGCACAACAACCATCACCGGTTTCCGCGCGACGCCTACATTTCGCACGCCTGGTACGAGATCGACATCAACGGCCTGATCATTCTGGGGCTGGGCAAGCTCGGGCTGGTGCACGATATTTTCGCGGCGGGGAGCAGGGCTGTTCGCTCCGGAGATCCGGACGGCGGAAAACGTCCAGTGGCAGATACCGAAGCAATTGTCTGAAGGGCGCTGTAGCCCGGATGGAGCGCAGCGCAATCCGGGACCAGACCAGCTTGGCGCGAGATCCCGGATTTCGCTGCGCTCCATCCGGGCTACGGTCCCTAGCCGCCGCAAGCCGCAGAAACTGCTGCTTCCGTGAAATCCAAACCTAAGTTGTGTTCGGAGGGAACTCTGGCCCGATGGGGCCGTTGAGCCTGTGATCCCCGAGCGTAGCGAGATCGAACCTCCGATCCTCGCCTGAGTAACCGCCGTCGCGTTGTGAGCGCGGCTCCGCGCGAAGCGTGCTCCGTGCGTACCAACCGGAAATCTTCATGAACAGCCCCGATGTTCGCAATCCGATTCAGATCGACCGCGGCTCCAGCCTGGCGATCTCTCATGAAATAGCAGACCGCCTGCGGATCAAGCTTCGCGGCGAGCATGACCCATTTCCGCAACATCTGACGGCCCTGGTCGACCGCATTGCGCAGATCAGCAGCCATTCGAACCAAGCGACGCTCGTGATGACCCCCGGATCGGATTCAGCATGTTAGACTTTTCGAATGCATCTTTTACACCTGAAACCATCGGCATCATGAAAACTGCGCTGGACACGGCGGTTGCGTCACTGCCGGCCCCGGTCAGCTCCGCGCATGTCCGGTCGATCGCGGAAACAATCCTTCGCACAGCGAAGGAGGGCGAGCGAGACCCCGTCGTCCTGGAGCGCATGGCGTTGATGGAGCTTCAGATCTCGCCGCGTGATTGAGGCCGGTCCGCGAGCTTGTGTGCTGGCGCAGACGTGCTCGCATTGCCCTGCGGGCTCACCAATCCGGATCGCCATAGTAGGGATCGACCATATAGGGCGGGGGCATCCAGGGCCCTCGCGACGGCCGGGGTCGCCGCGGTGCGGCCGCCTGCGCGTGCGGCCGTGCAGGGGCAGCGGTCTCATTGTTCATCACGCTTCGCGCGGCGGGTTTCGCGGGTGCGGATGAAGATGCGGATGACGTCGTCAGCTCCTTTTGCAGCGCCTGGACCTGTGCGGCGAGGCGCGCATTGGCCGCCGCATCCTTTTCCTGCGCCGCCTTGAGCTGTTGAATGGTGTCGGCCTGCTCGCGCAGCGTCTGCTCGTTGCGGCTTTTCAGTTGCTCGAGCTTTCCGTTCATGCTCGCAAGCTCGCTGGTGATGGTCTTGAGCGATTGCGCGAGATCAGACGACAACGGGTCAGGCGCTGTGGCGCCAGCTCTTGAAGCGTCAGGTCTTGAAGCGTCGGGCCTTGGAGCGTCGGGCCTTGGAGCGTCGGGTCTTGAAGCGTCAAACCCTGCATTGCTCTCCGTGTCCTTGCCGGCCGGCGGCGCGGGCACCGTGCCGGGCTCATCCGCGGCAGCCAGCTGCACGGCCGGCGGTTGCGCCGGACTTTCCACCGCGGACACTTGCGGAGGCTCAGTTGCGGCCGGCGGAGCCCATCGCGCCATGATCGATTTGGTCATCGACCTGGCCTCATCGCGATATTGCGAAGCGAAGGCGGCACCGAGAACACCGATCGCCAGCACGAGACCGACCAGAGCGCGCATCATGGGCCGATCCGCCTTCAGGCCTTGGGTGCGAACCGTGCTGGCCGGCGCCAGCGCCGCGGCCTTGGGAGTCTTGTCCTCGGGAGCCCAGTCCTTGGGAGTCTCGACAGCCTCGGCACCGGCGCTTGCTCGCGAGACCCGCGGGCCTTCGTTGCCGCGTTCCATTCCGGAAACCAGCCGGTCCAGCCGCGCAAGGTCTGCCTCTGCGCTCTTGATCCGATCGTAGGCCCGCGCCAGCCCGCCATCGGCGCGCTCCACGTCCGGCTTGGGCGCATCGGGCTTGGGCGCGTCTGGCTTGTGGTCGTCAGGTTTGGGGTCGTTCGTCTCGGGCACCGATGCGCTCTCGATCCAGTCGGGCGTCAATGGGAGTGCGGCAGTCCGATCGGAACGATAAGTCTCGCCGCCGTCCAACACAACGCGCGCGCGAAGGAGAAATTATGGCGAGACCTCGGGGTGGGGCGGTCGCGGGGTATGCAACGGGCGCCCTTGATCTGGATCAAGCATGCAGCGCCCGACCGTCGCCACCGTGCAGACATTCATCGGAAGGAACACATGGTTCAGACAAGAGCGATCATCCTTGGTGCCTTCGCGGCCCTGCTGCTGGCCGTGCCGGCCAAGGCACAGGTGCTGGTCGACGTTTCCAAGATCAGCTGCGACCAGTACATCACCCAGCGTATTACCCACATGCAGACCGTGAACGTCTGGCTCGCCGGGTTCTACGCCGGCCGCCGCAACAATCCCGTCGTGGACACGCAAGCGCTGAACAGGAACGGCAACAAGCTCTCGCGCTTCTGCGAGTCGCACCGCGAGATGCCGCTGCTGGACGCGGTCGAGGCCAATACGAAGTAGGGGCCGAGGGGGGCGCGGGCGTTTGCGGTCGTGTCGGCCTGACCATTTCGCGGATTACGGCGACGTGCATTGACTCTACATCGACAGTCAAGTGCACTGGCACCGTCATCGCCGGCCATCAATAGCGGCCGCCGTGGCCCTTTTGCTGCGTGATCCAGTCCGACAATGTTTTCGGTGTCGATTTCGCAGTCCGGCCCGGTGATGCCTTCGGATTGTCGCGAACGCCTTTCGTCGGACGGGTGCGCGGCGCTTCCGTTCCGTTGACGCTCTTCGAGCCAGCCATAGATGCTTCCGCAGCTTCCTTCTCGAGGCGCAGCTGTTTCAATCGCGCCATCTTGATGCGCTCTGCCTCGACTGCGGGTCCTTCGGACAGCAGCGGCCTGTGTTGAGCGACCTCCGCCGGGACGATGACACCGATAATGGTTGTCTCGCCGAGCGCCTTGCAGGCTTCGAGCCGATGCAGTCCCTCGACCAGAACGAGGCGGTCTCCGTCGAGCCGGACGGAAATGGGTTCCTGTTGTCCGATGTCCAGCATACTTTCAGCGATCTCCCCGACGATCCCGGGCTTGATGGCTTTCTTCTGCTTCGTGGGAACGAAGATCTTCTCGATCGGGAAGCTTTCCGGTTTGGGCATAACTTGACTCCGCTTCTACCGGGCCCGTCGGAACCGATGCCGGTGATGCCTGGAGTGTAGGAGAGAAGGACTCGACCGCAAAGGGAATTTCGGCGGCGGGGTGTTGGCTTGCGGCGTCCTGGAATTCACGCGCGGGACCAGGCCTTGACCGTAATGTCAACGTCGTCTGCGAGCTCTTTTAGGCCTAGCGTAACGGCGAAACGCCGAAGAATGCGGAAATCGTTGCCTTCTAGAAACAGGAGCTTTCGTCCGCGCGAAAGACGAGAGAGGTGAACATTCTGACCTGAACCTATGCTGAATAGCGCCTCTTGGAGACCGTCAACGTCGGTTATGCGGATGGCTGATCGGCGACTTTTATTCACGACTATCACGTCATCGTGCTCCGCCTCGTTAATGATCTCAGCCGAGTGCGTTGCCAGAATGATTTGCTTTTTTGTTCCTCTGAGAATTTGGAACAGCTTGTGTTGTAAATCGGGATGCAAGTAGATCTCTGGCTCGTCAACGACAAGGATGTCAGCGGTCGTCGCGTTCGTGATGTGAGTTAGAAGCTGGAGCCAGACTTGAAAGCCGAAACCGGCCCAACAGAGTTCACGATCTACGCGACCTTCCGTGCAGAACATGGAAAATTTGGGCGGATAAGAGAGATCCAACTCGGGTCTGGAAATCGTCATCCCCTCCCACGTGTCCTCGACAAGCTTCTGAAAAACCGGAAACTCCTTCTTCCAACGAAACCAAATATTCCGGAACATGCGGTGTGCACGCCTGGTCCCAATCGATTGTGCAACATATTGATCGGTTAGTAGTTCTTCGACTTCTTCGAGAGGGCCCAGCGTGGGAATCGAGTAGACGTCGATAGGGAAGTTTTTCTTGAATTGGGCGGTCGTTACCGTCCGCTGCTGTGCATCAAGTGTCATGATGCAACGGGCATTGTCGTAGAACTGGAGACGGATTTGATTGCCGTTGTCCAATGTAAACGTGAGCGAAGTCTCTTGGTCTGTCTGGTAGTCGGAATGGATGTTTGTAAGGGACACGGGGATCAACGACGCAGGGATATCGTACCCTACGATCGTTTCGCGATTTATATGAATAGTGTGCTGGAGGCGCCGCGCAGCAAAAGAATGTGCTGCCATGATGATGCGAAACGCATCTAGTACTGTTGACTTTCCTGCATTATTCGGGCCCACGAGCACGTTCATAGCGCGTAGGTGTACCGTGAAGTCCCTCAAGGACTTAAAATTGCGAAATCGAACTTTTGTAAACATGTACGCCAGTACTCTGATTTAGCGAGTGAGCAACAGCAGCCCTCTTGTCATGCAATTCCACGATTTCGTTGGTTGAGGCGGCACAATACTGTGCCGCCTCTGTTAATTTGCTTTAGCTGCACCCCGTCGTGCTTCCGCACGTATCGCACTTCATGCACGTGCCATTCCGCACCAGCGTGAAGTTGCCGCACTCGCTGCACATCTCGCCTTCGTAGCCCTTGGCTTTGGCTTCCGCGCGGCGCTCGGCCTTGCTGGGGACCGCGACTTGCGCGCTGCCGGCCTTGCTCCACTGCAGGGCTTCCAGCTTCTCGGTGGGCGAGAGGTCGTGGGCCACTTCCTGCTTCAGTGCGACCGCGCCTTCCAGGACGTCGCCGGCACGGCCTGCGCCGTGCGAGGCGAGCGAGGTCACCTTGCTGCCGCCGGCCGGAGCGCTGTCGTTGCCTTGCGCGACCGCGGTCGAGCCGCCGCGCATCACCACGAGGTTGTCGGTGCGGGAGCGGGTGAGGCCGCGCGACACCAGCTTGGAGGCGCGCTGGCCGTGATCATCCGGCCCCTTGCCTTCCTCGACGCCCTTGCCGAGCACGTCGAACCCGGTCTCGCTGGGATCGACATGGGCGAGGTCGAAGCGGCTGAGATAGCTCACAGCCAGTTCGCGGAAGACGTAGTCGAGGATCGAGGTCGCGTATTTGATGCTGTCGTTGCCCTGCACGGGGCCCGCGGGTTCGAAGCGGGTGAAGGTGAAGGCGTCGACATATTCGTCGAGCGGCACGCCGTACTGGAGACCCAGCGACACCGCGATGGCGAAGTTATTGATGAAGGAGCGCAAGGCCGCGCCTTCCTTGTGCATGTCGATGAAGATCTCGCCGATGCGGCCGTCGTCATATTCGCCGGTGCGCAGATAGACCTTGTGGCCGCCGACGACCGCCTTCTGGGTGTAGCCCTTGCGGCGGTCCGGCATCTTCTCGCGCTCGCGCATCACGATGATGCGCTCGACCAGCTTCTCGACGATCTTTTCCGAGACCTGGGCGGTGCGTGCCGCCATCGGCTTGTCGTAGAGATGATCGACCGCGTCGTCCTCGTCCTCATCGTCGCTGATGAGCTGCGAGTTGAGCGGCTGGCTGAGCTTGGAGCCGTCGCGGTAGAGCGCGTTGGCCTTCAATGCGAGTTTCCACGACAGCATGTAGGCGGACTTGCAGTCCTCCACGGTGGCGTCGTTCGGCATGTTGATGGTCTTGGAGATCGCACCCGAGATGAAGGGCTGCGCCGCCGACATCATGCGGATGTGGCTCTCGACCGACAGATAGCGCTTGCCGACCTTGCCGCAGGGATTGGCGCAGTCGAACACCGGATAGTGCTCGGCCTTGAGGTGCGGGGCACCTTCCACCGTCATCGCGCCGCAGATGTGGACGTTGGCCGCCTCGATCTCGCGCTTGGTGAAGCCGACAGCCTGGAGCAGGTCGAAGCCGGGGGCCGCGATCGCCTCGGCACCGATGCCGAGCTGGTCGCGGATGAAGTCTTCGCCAAAGGTCCATTTGTTGAAGGCGAACTTGATGTCGAACGCGGTCGGCAGCGCCTTCTCGACCTTGGCGATGGCCTCATCCGTGAAGCCCTTGGTCTTCAGCGTCGAGGCGTTGATGCCGGGCGCGTTGGAGAGCGAGCCGTGGCCGACGGCGTAGGCCTCGATCTCCGCGATCTCGCTCTCGCGATAGCCGAGCGCGCGCAGGGCTGCGGGGACCGCGCGGTTGATGATCTTGAAGTAGCCGCCGCCGGCGAGCTTCTTGAATTTCACCAGCGCGAAATCAGGCTCGATGCCGGTGGTGTCGCAATCCATGACGAGGCCGATCGTGCCGGTCGGCGCGATCACCGTGGTCTGGGCGTTGCGATAGCCGTGCTTCTCGCCGAGCTCGAGCGCCGCATCCCAGGCGGCTTGCGCATGGGTGACGAGGTCTCCTTGCGGGCAGGACACCAGGTCCATCGGCACCGGGTTGACGCTCAGCGCCTCGTAGCCGTTGGACTGGCCGTGAGCGGCGCGGCGGTGGTTGCGGATCACGCGCAGCATGTGCGCGGCGTTCTTCTTGTAGCCAGGGAAGGTGCCGAGCTCGGCCGCCATCTCGGCCGAGGTCTTGTAGGTGATGCCCGTCATGATCGCGGTCAGCGCGCCGGCGATGGCGCGGCCTTCCTTCGAGTCATAAGACAGACCCATGGTCATCAGGAGGCCGCCGATATTGGCATAGCCGAGGCCGAGCGTGCGGAACTCGTAGGAGAGCTCGGCGATCGATTTCGACGGGAACTGCGCCATCATCACCGAGATTTCGAGCACGATGGTCCAGAGCCGGCAGAGATGCTCGTAGCCCTCGACGTCGAAGCGCTTGGAGGGGATGTCGTAGAACGTCAGCAGATTGGCGGAGGCGAGGTTGCACGCCGTGTCGTCCAGGAACATGTATTCCGAGCACGGATTGGAGGCGCGGATGTCGCCGGACGCCTTGCAGGTGTGCCAGTCGTTCATGGTGGTGTTGAAGTGCAGGCCCGGGTCGGCTGACGCCCAGGCGGCGTAGCCGATTTTTTCCCAGAGGTCGCGCGCCTTCAGCGTCTTGGTGATCTTCTTGGTGGTGCGTCCGACGAGATTCCAGTCGCCGTCGGTCTCGACCGCGCGCAGGAAGTCGTCCTTCAGCGACACCGAATTGTTGGAGTTCTGGCCGGACACCGTGAGATAGGCTTCCGAATCCCAGTCGGTGTCGTAGACGTCGAACTGGATGTCCTTGTAGCCTTGCTTGGCAAACTGGATGACGCGCTTGATGTAATTGTCGGGCACGAGGCTGCGACGCGCGAGCTTGATCTCGCGGCGGAGCGCAGGATTCTTCTCGGGATCGAAACAATCGTCGCCCGAGCCTTCGCAATTGACGCAGGCCTTGAGCACCGCCTTGAGGTGCTTCTGGTTGATCTTGGATCCGGTGACGAGAGCGGCGACCTTCTGCTCCTCCTTCACCTTCCAGTCGATATAGGTCTCGATGTCGGGGTGATCGACGTCGACCACGACCATCTTGGCCGCGCGGCGCGTGGTGCCGCCCGACTTGATCGCGCCGGCGGCGCGGTCGCCGATCTTGAGGAAGCTCATCAGGCCGGACGAGCGGCCGCCGCCGGAGAGGCGTTCGCCTTCGCCGCGCAGGCGCGAGAAGTTGGAGCCGGTGCCGGAGCCGTATTTGAACAGGCGGGCTTCGCGGACCCAGAGGTCCATGATGCCGCCCTCGTTGACGAGATCGTCACCGACGCCCTGGATGAAGCAGGCGTGCGGCTGCGGATGCTCGTAGGAGGATTTCGAGCGGGTCAGCTTGCCGGTGAAGGGGTCGACGTAATAATGGCCCTGGCCGGGGCCGTCGATGCCATAGGCCCAATGAAGCCCGGTGTTGAACCATTGCGGCGAGTTCGGCGCGACCATCTGCATGGTCAGCATGTAGCGGAGCTCGTCGTAGAAGGTCTGGGCGTCCTCGTCGGAGGAGAAGTAGTTGCCCTTCCAGCCCCAATAGGTCCAGCAGCCGGCGAGACGGTCGAACACCTGCTTGGCCGAGAGCTCGCTGACATAGCGCTCTTTCTCGGGCAGGAGGGCGAGCGCCTCGGTGTCGGGCACGGAGCGCCACAGGAAGGAGGGAACGGATTCTTCTTCGACCTTCTTCAGGCGCGCGGCAACGCCGGCCTTGCGGAAGTACTTCTGGGCCAGGACGTCGGAGGCGACCTGCGACCACGCGGTCGGCACCTCGACATTGTCGAGCTTGAACACGACCGAGCCGTCGGGATTCCTGATCTCCGACGTGGTCAGCCGGAACTCGATGCCGGCGTAAGGTGACTGTCCCGAAGTGGTGTGGCGCCGCTCAATCCGCATGGTCTTGCCCCGTCCTATCTTTGACCGAACCGCCTCCGTTCAGGCGTGCCGGGTCATCATTTCATTTCGCGGTGCTCGGCGGCCGTCTGGCCCCTGACATCGCAGTTCAGCCGGTAGACCCGGCCCGTTTTCTCCCGACGCGATTCCTCGATGCGCGCACCGATCATCCGCCGGCACGTCCAGACCCATCCGCCCCAGAGGGATGAGCCCGACATGCGTTCAACGCCCCACAACGTCACGTCTTCAACCATTGCCATCCGAGCCTGTTTCCAGCCCGTTCAGGCGCCCGAAAAGTCCGCTCTCGCCGGGCAGACAAGCCCGTATCCCGCTGCCTTTGTCTGGCTTGGCGGAGTGCTGTTTTGCAGACCCTTTGGGGGAGTGCCGGCGGGACGCAAACACACTCGCGCCGAACGGATCGAAAACTAGGACTCTCCGTTACGCCCGTCAAGAACTAGTGCGAGTTCCTGAATCAAATACTAAATATGGTGGATTGTGGGGGATAACAGGGGGCAGGCCCGCGCCTGTTGTTGAGCCAAGTATCAGTGAGTCCTCAGGGATTCCCAACCGAAAAAATTTGCATCTGGTGGTCCTGCCGAGGCTTCACCCCGCTGTTCACAGGGCAGGTATATTTTTAAGTCGCGGGCTTGCCTCAGCGGGACTCACGTAGGGCTAAGGTAGGTAAGGGCAGGCATGCCCGCCGGGGTGGTGGTGGGAGGCGCGAATCCGCGCCAAGCTGCGCTCGATTTTGCCGGACTACCCACATGCTTGATTCGACCCGCCGGGATGCGCGAGCGCGCATCGCCCCGGCCGGCCTGATGTTCCTCGCCATCACCTCGGTGGGCTGGGGCTTCAACTGGCCGGTGACGAAATTCCTGCTTTCCGAGCTGCCGCCGCTGACCCTGCGCGGGGTGACCGGCGTGCTGGGCGCGGTGCTGCTGGCGGCGCTGGCGCTGATCCGCGCTGACAGCCTCAGCGTCCCGCGCGAGATCTGGCCGCGCCTCGTGACCGCCGCGCTCCTCAACGTCACCGGCTGGATGGTGCTGATGGGCCTGGCGCTGCTGTGGCTGCCGGCGAGCGAAGCCGCGCTGATCGCCTACACCATGCCGGTCTGGGCCTCGCTGATCGCCTGGCCGGTGCTTGGCGAGCGGCCGACCTTGTTGCGCACCATCGCGCTGGTGATGGCCTTTGCCGGCCTCGCCTCGATCATGGGCGGCAACGGCTTTGCCGCCACCGCGGACAAGCTGCCGGGCATCGTCATGGCGCTGTGCGGCGCGCTCGGCTTTGCGCTCGGCACGGTGTTTTCGAAGAAGTACCCGATCCGTCTGCCGCCGATCACCGCCGCGGCCTGGCAGATCGGGATCGGCTGCCTGCCGATCACGATCATTGGCCTCGCCGTCGAGACCACCCATCTGGAATTGGTGACGCCGGTCGGATGGTGGCTGCTGGTCTATTCGACTGTGGTGCAGTTCTGCATCGCCTATGTCAGCTGGTTCGCAGCCCTTGCGCGCCTGCCGGCCTCCGTCGCCGCGATCGGCACCATGGCGGTGCCTGTCATCGGCGTCGTGGCATCCGCGATCGCACTCCACGAGCCGCTCGGAGCAGGGCAGATTGCCGCGCTGATCTTCACGCTGGCGGCGGTGGTGCTGGCGACGCGGTAGGCGCCTAAATTTTGGTGACGACCGACGCTTCACACCGCCTTGTCGCGGAACGCAGCGGGAAGCGTGGTGAGGAACGACATCACGCGCTGTGTGCGCAGGGGCGGGCGGCGGTCGGAGGTGCGCAGCATCCATAGGGGCTCCGCCGGCGCGCGCCAGGGCGCAAGCACTTCGACCAGCCGGCCGGCGCGCAGGTCTTCATGGACGAGCCACGCCGGCCCCCAGCCGATGCCGAACCCATTCGCGATCAAAGCGAGCGAAGCGTGCGCGTCGTCGCAAATGTGCTTGGGCTTGGGCGTGACGCGAATGAGTCCTTTGCCGCGCGGGTCGGCGAAGCGCCAGGTCAGGATCTGACCGCTCGCGGGATTCCGGAAGCCGACGTGGTCGTGCGCGGAAAGCTCGTCTGGCGTAGCCGGCGCGCCGCGCGCGTTCAGATAGGCAGGCGAGGCGCAAGCGATCCAGGAGAACGTGCAAAGCCGCCGCGCCTGATGGCCGGGCGCGCGGTCGAGGGGCCCTGAGCGGATCGCGACGTCGACGCCTTCCGCCGCGAGATCGAGAATCTCGTTGCGGAATTTGACCTCGATCTCGATTTCCGGCCGTTCCCGCAAGAACGCGGGCAGTCGCGGCAGGATGCAGGCGCGCGCGAACGAGGCGGGGGCGGTCACGCGCACACGTCCGCCATCGTCGCGCGCGACTTCGCCGAGCGCGGATTGGACACGGGCGAGACTTTCGGCCAACGCGCGTCCCGCCGCCATTAGCCTGTCGCCCTCTTCGGTCAGCGCCAACGAATGGGTGGAGCGATGCAAAAGCCGCAACCCGCGAGCCTTTTCGAAGCGGGCGACCGCCTTGGACATTGCCGAGGTGGTCGTCCCCGCCCGCCGCGCGGCTTCGGCGAAGGAGCCCGCCTCGACGACACGGACGAAGGCGAGGAGACGTGAGAGGTCGGGAGGTAAAGTCGTTGTGGACATGCAGTCCACATAGTCATGGCTGTGCAGTCACTACAAGGGCCATTCCCTAGCGGCTAAATACGGAGCGTCAGCGCGCAATCTGCGCCGCTAGAAACCGCGGGAAGTCCCATGAACCCCATCGAAATCACCCTGCAAGCCCTCGACGCCGCCGAGCGCGCGATTCCGCCCGGCCAGCCGGTTTATATGCTCAATCTGCTGCGCTACCGCGCGTATGCGCGTTACGAGGACGGATTCGACGCCGCGCCCTGCTCGGGCCGCGAAGCCTTTCATGAACGCTATAGGCCGGCATTTCGGCGCCTCGCGGCCGGTAAGCCGCTCGTGCGGATGTTTTCCGGGCCGGTCCTGACGAGCCTCGTCGGCGCGCCAGGCGAACGCTGGGACGAAGCGGCGATCAATGAATACGGCGATTTCGCCACCTTCCGCTCGATCGTCGACACCGAGACTTACCGGCGCGAAGCCGCCCCGCATCGGCACGCGGCGCTCGAGGATTTCCGGCTGTTCGCGCTCGCCCAGGCGATGTGAACGCATTGAGGCGACGGCTCTGCATTCGCCTTAACGGAGCACTTTCAGTCATCGGGAGTTTGTCTTCGAGCACCTGCTGGCATACTCCAGGGAGGTCGAGATACCGATGCGGGTGACGTTGGGCGGATCTGGCTGTAATAGCTCAAAGGCGCGGCGCCCATTTTGACCGGGTGGCCATCGAAAAGACGAAGCTGGCGGCGCTGAATGAGTTGGAATGGCCCAAAGGAAAACGTGAGTTGCTCTCGACGCCGGCCTCTCTGCAATATCTCCGTGGTAGCCCGCATTCTTCACTGCCAAACGACGCGACAGTGCGCTGAAAATATCATGCGTCACAAGGCTGCTGAACATCGCGATTTTGAAAAGCACGATCGCAGCGAGCATTTTGTCACAGGATCCAAAGCGTTCCTTGGGCTTCGTGCGGCCCCTGCCACGAACGGCGGATTTACCTGATTTAACCGACCCGCACCGCCCACCGGACTATAGTCGCTCGATCGCAGTTTCGTCCGTCCGAAAGGTATCGCAATGAAACACCTGATCCTGGGAGCACTCCTCTCCATGGCGGCCAGCCTTCCTTCGTTCGCGCAGACGCCCGCAAGCAAGCCCGTCTCGATCGTTCTCGTACACGGCGCCTTCGTTGACGGTTCGGGCTGGAAGGCTGTCTACGACATTCTGACCCGCGACGGTTATGAGGTTTTGGTCGTCCAGAACTCGACTGCAACGCTCGACGGTGATGTCGAGGCAACGCGGCAGGTCATACGCAAGGCGGGGAAGCCGGTCATTTTGGTAGGCCACTCGTATGGCGGTGCCGTCATCACCGAAGCCGGAAGCGATCCCAAGGTTCGCAAGCTTGTCTATATTGCCGCTTTCGCGCCAGAGGTCGGAGAATCCGTCTACGAGCTCGCGGCGCGTCCTACTCCGGGCGAGGCTGGAGCACCGTTGTTGCCGCCGAGCGGCGGCTTTCTTCTGGTTGATCCGGCGAAGTTTCCGAGTGCGTTTGCGCCGGATGTCGATCCGTCCATCACCGCCTTCATGGCCGCAGCACAAGTTCCCTGGGGACTCAAAGCGGTCGAACACAAGATCGTTGGCGCAGCATGGAAAGACAAGCCCGTGCACTACATGCTGACAACGCAAGATCACATGGTGCCGCCCAGCACACAGCGCTTCATGTCTTCGCGAGCAAAAGCGAAACTTACCGAGCTGCCGAGCAGCCATGCCGCGATGCTCTCCCACCCGCGGGAAGTTGCAGCCTTCATCGAAAGCGCAGCCGGAGAAGCAGATTGATATCACCGGCACTCTAAACAAGGGCCGGTTTGAAGAGGCTTGGTTTCCTTTCTTCAGCGGCCCGCTCTACGCTGCTTGAGCCCAGCTGCCCAATGCCATGTTGGCAGCAATATTTACGACGTTTGGGCTTAGGGCCTTCACAAGATTCAAGGGGAATACGATGACTCAACACGTCCTGGTTATTGTCAGCAACGCGGCCGTGATCGGTCCGCACAATCGTAAGACGGGCTTCTTTTTTGCCGAGGTCGCGCATCCGTTCGATGTGCTTGACAAGGCAGGCATTGCCGTTGAGTTCGCCTCTCTAAGGGGCGGGTGGACGCCATATGATGCCTACGACGAGAAAGATCCTGCGCAGAAGTCTTTTCTCGAAAGCAAGGCCTTTCGCCGTTTGAATCGCAGTCGCAAACTAGCTGAGGTGGATGCTGCCGATTACGAAGCCATCTTCGTGCCTGGCGGTCTTGGACCGATGGTCGACATTCAGCGTAACCCCGTCGTTCAGAATGCAGTCGTGCGCGCCTGGAGCACTGGAAAGTTTGTAACTGCCGTTTGTCACGGTCCGTGCGCGCTCCTCGGGGTAGACCTTGGCGATGGCAAGCCGTTCGTGCAGGGCAAGAAGCTCACATCGTTCTCGAAGAAGGAAGAGTACGACTACGCACGCGAAGACGTTCCTTACGAACTCGAAGATGCGCTGCGGGCAGAGGGTGCCCAGTATACGTCCGCAGCAAACTGGCAACCTCACGTCGTCGTCGACGGACGCCTCATCACTGGCCAGAATCCCGCCTCGGCCGGGCTCCTGGCCAAGGAGTTGCTGGCAGCACTCAGAAAATAAAGAATAGGCAGCCGAGCATCGCAGAGCTGACCTGGAGGCCGCATTCCCCTGAGGAAGCCTGGTTGATAACAATGCCTCGGACGCAGAACTCGAAGTGAAGGTCTGCTTCGGGGCATACGCGTTGGTTCGCCGGTAGCTCGACGACTTCCGGTCTACGCCCGGCTTCGGACACTTCGCTGTAGCGCAAACTGGAGCAATGGGCCCACGAGCGGACGCATCGCGAACTCAGCAGTTTGCAACTTTCGATCGCCCGCGTCAGCGCGCAGCTAACAATTCCGCCAAGGCCGGGGCGTTATGACGGTTCAGCCGCGCTTGGCGCCCGCGGTGACCTCGTCTTTGTGGGCAGCGAAGGCTTCCAGAACTTCGGTCTTCTCGCGCTTCGGGATTTTGAAGTGATCCAGGGTCCGTCCGAGTTCCGCTGCGACCTCGTCGAACTCTGCAGGTGAGATCCGGAGGTTGCGATGGGCCTCCTCAAGGCCAAGCGGGGTTGCGCCGGGCCTGGTTGCTGCAAACTTGAAGGGGCCACCCGAAACGTCGCAGACCCACAACGTGCGCATGAATTTGAGGCCGGGGAGCCTTTCCAGGTTCTTGGTGTGCCATTCTCGGAGCTGCGGATTCTTGGACTTCTGGCCGACGATGGGATTCTTCACGACGGCATCGCTGAAGTGATCCACTACAGCCGCGATGGCGAAAGCGCCGCCCAGGCGCTCATAGAGGCTTTTCTCAGGCGTGGTTTGCTTGTTCTGTGCTTGCGCGTTGTCTGCACTCGCCAAAGCCATGGGGACAGCAATCATCGCCAATCCTGCGACGATGCTTCGTCGCGTGATGGAAGTCGAACGAGTCTTTGTCATTGGCAGCTCCTTAGAGATGGCTCAAAAGGCCTCACCGCCTTGAGCACGGTGTGTCGTAGCTCGGCGTCCTCCGATGCCAGCGGGTACGCTTCCAATGTTGGCGTTCAGGCCCCGCCTGATCGGCGCTCTCCTTGCTGTCTCCTTGGATGGCTTTGAAGCGAAGAGGTTCCCGTCAAAAATCGAAGTCGACGAACAAAACCCGCGCCACGACTGTCCGGACTGGGTCACAAGTCGCCGATCACGCCCAGGTAGGAGCTTCCGCTTGGCCTTGGTGAGCCGACGTTTATGTACACGGCCTGTCGTATTTCGACGTCATAGACCTGATCGCGGGCGTCGCCTCGAACGCCAGAATTGTCGGTCTCGATCTGGTCGAATTGGTGCCGGAGCGTGATGTGCAGAATATCGGGGCAATCTGCGCAGCGCGGATCATCTGCAACGCCATTGGATGTGTCGCCAAGCAGATGCGCTAGCCGGCCGGCATGCCTCCCAGCGCCTTCCTGATCATCTCGGCGAGCTGGTTGCGGCGGTAGGGTTTTGTCAGCAGCATCACGCCGTCGTCGAGCTTGCCGTGGTGGACGATGGCGTTGTCGGTATAGCCCGAGGTGTAGAGCACCTTCACGCCGGGGCGGATCGTCGCCACCTTGTCGGCGAGCTCGCGCCCGCTCATGCCGCCGGGGATGACGACGTCGGTGAACAGCAGGTCGAACGGCTGGCCGGCCCGGATCAACTCCAGCGCGGCCTTGCCGTCGGGCGCGGCGACGGTCTGGTAGCCGAGGCTCTGGAGCTGCACGGTGACGAAGTTGCGCACCAGAGTATCATCCTCGACCACGAAAATGGTCTCGGCGCCGCCTTCCGCCTGCGGCGTCGTGGTGGGGGCCGCCTCGGCCATGCCTTCGCCCGGCGGCAGATAGAGCTTGATCGTGGTGCCGTGGCCTTCCTCGCTGTAGATCTTGATGTGGCCGCCGGACTGCTTGACGAAGCCGTAGACCATGGAGAGGCCGAGGCCGCTGCCCTTGCCGACCTCCTTGGTGGTGAAGAACGGCTCGAACGCCTGCTGCTGCACCTCGGCCGGCATGCCGGTGCCGGTGTCGCTGACGGCGAGCATCACGTACGGGCCGGGCCGTACGTCGGGATTGTTCTGCGCATAGGCCTGGTCGAGCACGACGCGGTGGGCCTCGAGCAGCAGCTTGCCGCCGTTCGGCATGGCGTCGCGGGCGTTGATGGCCATGTTGAGCAGGGCATTGGTGAGGCGGGACGGATCGATGTGCGCGGTCATCTGCCCCTGTTCGAGCACGGTCTCGATCTCGATCTGCTCGCCGAGGGTAGGGCGCAGCAGTTTCGCGATGTCCCCGACCGCGGTGTTGATCTCGACGTTGCGCGGCTGGAGCGGCTGCCTGCGCGCAAAGGCGAGCAGATGCTGGATCAGCTCGGCGCAGCGTTCGGCGGCCTCGTCGATCAGGCGCGCCACGCGCTGGAGGTCGGGCTGCTGCTTCAGGCTTGCCACCAGCGTCTCCGTATTGCCGGAGATCACGGTGAGCATGTTGTTGAAGTCGTGCGCGACGCCGCCGGTGAGCTTGCCGATGGCATCCAGTTTCTGCGACTGGTACAACTGCCGCTCGGTCTCGCGCGACATGGTCGCATCGTGATAGACCAGCACCGCGCCGGAGACGTTGCCTTGCCCGTCCAGCATCGGCCGGCCGCTGATCATGAGATGGCGGGAAGGATTGCCGCTGTGCGGGCGGACGATCATCTCCATATTCTCGAACGGCTCGCCGCGAAGCACGCGTGCCGACGGCAGCTCGTCGGGCTTGAGCGGGGTGACGCCGTCGCCGTGAAGCACACTGGACATCGCGCGCAGATTGCGCAGGTTCATGCCGCTCCGGTGCAGCAGCATGCGCTCCGCGGCCGGATTGGACAGAAGGACGTTGCCCTCGGCATCGATGACCAGCACGGCCTCCGCCATGCTGTGAAACGTGCTCTGGAGCACGTTGACCGACAGGCGCAGCTCGTCATGCGCGGTGACCAGATGCTCGGTGCGCTCGGCCACTGCGGACTCGAGCTGCTGCTTGGCGGCCGTGGTCTCCAATAGCGTGCTCTTGAGTGCGCCCTCGGTGCGCCGGCTCTCGCGCATCATCATCACGACCAGCAGCAGGATCACCAGCGCGCCGGCGAGGTCGATGCCGAGCAGCACGATGCCGGTACGGCGCGAATCCTGGGAGCGCGCCGCGAGCAATCGTTCTTCCTCTGCGCTCAAACGATCGAAATTGCCCATCACCGTGTCCATGAGGCCACGGCCCTCGCCCTTGCCCTGCACCGCGGCAATGCCGGCCTGATCGTTTCCGGCGCGCAGGCGCATCACTTCGGCGGCGATCTCGATCCGGCGGAGCGCCAGCGGCTCGGTGCCCTCGAGCAGCGCGACATGTTCGGGCGTGTCGCGCACGCTGCGCTTGAGGTCGGCGAGTGCCGGTGCGATCCGGGCGTGCACCGCCTGGAATTCTTCGCTGAAGCTCGGGCTGCGATAGATCTCGTAGCCGCGTGCGGCGCTCTCGGCGCTGCGCATCAGCACCCGCAGGTCGGAGATCTTCTTCAGCACCTGGACGGTGTGATTGACCCATGCCGCATCGGACCGTGACTTGACGTCGAGGCCGATCGAGGCTGCGGTGATGATCAGGAGGATGGCAAGTCCAGCACCGAGAATGACGCGCTGCGTTGGGATCAAGGGGCTTCTTTCTTGTCCTTCGGCTGTGAGCCATCGCCCGGCCCGGCGATGCATTCCCGGATCGTGGTCAGCAGCGCGTCCGGCGTGAACGGCTTGCGCAGGCAGCGGGTCGCGCCGAGCTCCAGCGCCATCCGGAGGAAGTCGGGAGAGGGCGAAGCGGATGACGCGAAGGCGTAGCCGGACATCGCGATCAGCGGAACCGCCGGCGCGCGCTCGTGAAAGATGCGAATGGACTCGAAGCCGCGCATATGCGGCATGAAGATGTCGACCAGCATCACATCGAAACTCTGTGTTTCGAGCGCAGCCAAACCCGTTTCTCCGCCGTCAGTCAACGTGACGTCGAAGCCCTGGCGCTGGAGGAGGACCTCGATGGTCGCGCCGACCATCGGATCGTCATCAACCACGAGAATACGCGGCATGACACTTCCCAGTCATCGAAGTCCCCATAGCCAAGTTGATACAGGTGAATCGCGCGTCGGGTCAATTTGGGATTGGATAAGGGTAGATATGCACGGTGCGGTGAATAAAGGTCCGCTCGCCTCGGTTGGTACGCGGCATTGCAGATGACGAACACGCGAAACAGGTGAAGCGCCCCAATGCAAAAGGCGCCGCATCGCTGCGACGCCTTCTTCTTCAAATGTTGCCGGTGTGCTTACGGGCAAGGATGACGCTGGCCGTCATAGCCCAGATAGGTGCCGGACGCCGGATCGTAGGACTTGTAGCGCTGCGCGCAGTAGCCCTCGGAGTCGCCGCCGCTATCGGGGACCACGGCCACTGACGGCTCGTCATAATAGCTGTCGTCGCCATAGTAGTAGGGGTCGTTGTAATAGCCGCCGCCGTAATAGGCGTACGAGCCGAGGCCGCCGATCGCAGCACCCGCGGCGACACCGGGCCAGAACCCGCCGCCGCGACGATGATGCCAGTGACGACCACTCCAATTGCCGCTACCGCCCTGCCAGTTGCCCGCAGTCGCGACGCTGCGTGTCCCGCTGTAGGACGGCGAAAAGGCCTGTCGGCTCGCGGTGCCGCCTACGAAGCTGCCACCGCTGGGACGTACCGCTGCGCCGGCGGCGAAATTGCCACCGCCACCACCGATCCTCGCGCCGCCGAAATTGCCGCCGCCCATGCGGGCGCCGCCACCGCCAAAGTGAGCACCCCCACCACTGAAGTGAGCGCCGCCGCCACCGCCGCCGAAGTGGGCACCGCCACCTCCGCCGCCAAAGTGGGCACCGCCGCCACCGCCGAAATGCCCACCGCCGCCACCGCCATGTCCGCCGCGACCTTGCGCGAAGCTTGGCGTCGCCAACGGGAGAACCAGCGCCACGGCCGCAGCCGCGCTCAAGACTTTCAGACTCTTCATGATCAAAACTCCTTTTCCCGGAAGCAAACCCCATGAAAGGGCTGTAGTTCCTGGGATCACGGCGGTTTGCGTGCGAGGATAAGCTTTCATGGCCACGCTGTATCTGGCATGAACGGATCGCGTCCGATTTGCGGCAGCGTCCGTGTGCCCGGCGACCGCATCTGCAGCGGGGCACCGCCGCCCGCGCCGAACTGGACATTTCGCCGTCCGGATGGCATCAGGACCCGACGAAGCAGGGCCCTTGCCGCATGAAACAGTTCTTCCTCAAGTTTTTCACCTGGTGGAATGGCCAGACGTTTGGCACTCAACTCTGGACCAAGCGCTACGGCGAGCTGGTCGGCCAGGACGAACAGGGCAACCTCTATTATCGCACCCGCGGCGGGGCGATCGATCCTGCGCTCGGCTTCGAGCGGCGCTGGGTGGTCTATAACGGCTATGCCGAGGCCAGCCGTATCCCGCCGTCCTGGCACGGCTGGATGCATCACACCGTCGACGTGCCGCCGACGCAGGACAACTACCAGCCGCGCGAGTGGGAAAAGCCGCACCAGCCCAATCTCACCGGCACGGCGAACGCCTACCGTCCTTCGGGCTCGACGCTCGCCAGCGGCAAGCGGCCGAAGGCGACCGGCGACTATCAGCCCTGGACGCCCAGCTAGGCTTCCGATCCCCGCTGAATCCTTGTCGTAGGAGTGGATGCACCCGCATCCGCCTCGCTTTGCTGTGGACAGCGGGAACAGCGGGGATGATTGCTGCGCACTGGTTGCAGCCGTGCGAGCGATGCGGCTCAATGGTCGCATCTTACGGAGATGGGAGACCATCGCGTTCGGTTCGGGCAACAGTTCGCGACTGTCCCGAAATGCAGCGGCCGCCGACCAGGACTCGATCGGGAGATAGGCCCCCGGTCTGGAAGCTCCGAAATCGCCCGATGAAATGTGCAGCCGCCGTAAGACAGGAAAGGCCGCTCGGGAAACCGGGCGGCCTTTTTCTGTTGGGGCTCATGGATGTCTCGTACCCCGGACGCAGCGCAGCGCTTCTTCAGCGGTGCTGCAGAGCCGGGGCCCATGCAGCAGCACCCGTGCAGCTTTCTGGTCCCGGCTCTGCGGGGCGGCATTGCGTGCCGCGCCGCGTCCGGGACACGCGAGCAACTACATCATCCGTTCAGACGCGCGCTTCACCGCCTCTAGCCGCCGCGCCTGGCCTTGCGCGCCACGCTCTCTGAGCAACGCCAGCACTTCCGCCGGCGCGGTATCCGGCGAGCCGGCATTGAACGGCGGGGCCGGCTTGTATTCGAGCTGAAGCTGGATCGCCTCCGCGGTGGTGCGATTGACCATGATCGACACCAGGGTCAACGCGAAATCGATTCCCGCGGTGACGCCGCCGCCGGTCACGCGGTTGCGGTCGATGCAGACGCGCGTCTTGGTCGGCGTCGCGCCGAACTGGCTCAGCATCTCCATCGCGCTCCAATGCGTGGCGGCGCGGTAGCCCTTCAGGAGGCCGGCGGCGCCGAGCGCCAACGATCCCGTGCAGACCGACGTCACGTATTTGGCGCCCTCGGCCTGGCGGCGCAGGAAACCGAGCACCTCCTCGTCATTGAGCAGATCGTTGGTGCCGCCGCCGCCGGGCACGCAGATCACGTCGAGCTGCGGGCAGTCGGCGAACGTCGTGGTCGGCGTCAGCGTCAGCACGGAATCGCTCGGCACCGGCTCGATCCGTTTCCAGATCAAATGCAGCTTTGCGCCGGGCACGGAGGAGAACACCTGCAGGGGACCCGTAAAATCGAGCTGGGTGACGCGCGGAAACACCAAGAGACCGATCTGGAGCGGGGACGACATGAGAGCCTCCAATTATGAGCTTGACGGAAGCAGCCTCTCATGATGCCCTTCTGTCCAAAATGGCGTTTTTCCCTCGCTTTCGGACATGACCATGATCGGCATCCTGATCTTCCCGGACTTCCAGCTGCTCGATGCGGCCGGCCCGATCTCGGTGTTCGAGATCGCGGCGCGCTGTACGGGCAAGACGACGACCGGGATCCGCGTGCTGGCGGTGAACGCGGGGCCCGTGCGCAGCTCGTCCGGCGTGGAGATGATGGCGCGCGACTTCAAGTCGGCGAATGCGATTACGACGCTGGTCGTGGCGGGAGGCGCGGGCGTGACGGATGCCGCGCGCTGCGAGATTACGCGCGCCTTCGTGCAGCGGCTGGCGCGGCGCGGCGTGCGGGTCGCAAGCGTCTGCTCGGGCGCCTATGTGCTGGCCGAGGCGGGATTGCTCGACGGCCGCCGCGCCACCACGCATTGGGGACGCACGCGGGATTTCGTCGCGCGCTATCCCAAGGTGAAATTCGAGCCGGACCAGATTTTCACGCGCGATGGCAATGTGTGGACGTCGGCAGGCATCACGGCGGGCATCGACCTCGCGCTCGCGATGGTGACGGAGGATCACGGTGAGCAGATCGCGCAGGACACCGCGCGGCAGCTCGTGCTGTATCATCGCCGCAGCGGCGGCCAGTCGCAGTTCTCGTCACTTCTGGAATTGAAGACGCCGAACGGCCGCTTTGGCGCGCTGCTGTCATGGGCGCGCGAGAACCTCGACGCCCGGTTGACGGTCGAAGACCTCGCCGACCGCGCCGGCATGAGTGCGCGGCATTTTGCCCGCGCCTTTGCCGCCGAGACCGGCACGACGCCCTCGAAGGCCATCGAGCGCTTGCGCATCGAGGTCGCGCGCGAGCGCGTGCAGTCCTCGCGCGAGGCGATCGAGCTCGTCGCGGAGACGACCGGCTTCGGGGATCCCGAGCGCATGCGGCGCGCCTTCATCCGCGCCTTCGGCCAGCCGCCGCAGGCGCTACGGCGCGCGGCAAGGGCGGGGTAGGGAGATTCATCGACTTGGAGAGGCCGCTTGAGCGGGTGAGCAGACTTGCATATTGCCCAGCCTTGCGTCACCCGTTGCAGACGATCAGTACAACACGTACCGTCGCTGATCCCGATGCAAGGAACCCTAATGACCGATCGAGAAAAGATTCTGATTGCCCTTCGCGAAAAGCCTCTGAAGACTTTCGAGGTCATGAAGCGCGTGAACATCAAGAACCAGGACGACTGCCAATCGCTCCTGTTGAAGATGCGTGACGAAGGCGCCGTGAAGTTCGATATTCACAAAGGAAATTGGCGCGCTGCGTGACGACGTTCGCCTGGTTACCAGCGGCCTCGCGACGGCACAGCGGACATGACGTGAAGATTGATTCAGCCCGATGCGGCCTTGCCGCTGGTCGCCGCGGCGCCCGAGGCCTGTGCGCGCGCCGTCAAGCGCCGCGCGATCGGCATCAGCATGTAGGGCGCCAGGTGAATGGGAAACTGCGTCATCGCGAAATAGAGCCAAGTGGTGGGCGGCAGCGCGCCGGCAGTCGCGGCGAGCATCAGGCCCAGATTGCGCTGTGATACCATCAGCCCGAGCGCCAGCGCGCGCTCATAGCCGATGCGGCGGAACAGCACCGTGGTGACGGCGAGCAGCGTGAAATAGATCGCGAAGGCGAGCGCTGCGAAGCCGATGGTGGAGACGGGCTGGGCGACGAGGTCGCTCGCGACGTCGCCCATGATCGCGGTCGCGAAGACCAGCAGGATGACGATGTTGAAGCCGTCGATCGGCTGCCTGTGGCGCTGGATCGCGGCCGCGCCGAAGATCTGTCGGATCGCGGTCGCGGCCAGCAGCGATGCTGCGAGGATGCCGAGCAGCTTCAGCCCCAGCGCAGGCGGCGAGATGCTGAGCATGCCGTCGAGGAACAGGCTTGCGAACAGCGATGCCGTGAACGGCACCAGCGCGGTCGCGCTCACCAGCGTGACCAGCACCAGCGTGGCGTCGAGGCCCATCAGCGCGGCCAGCGCCGGCGCGGCCATCATCGGCGACGCCATGCTCTGCAGCATCAATGCCAGGGCAAGGTCGGGCGCGCGCGCCGTGAGCGCGGTGAGATGGACGATCAGCCCGACGATCACAGGCACGCCGATCATGGTCCAGACGGTCGCGGTCGCCACCAGCGCCGGCCGCCGCAGATGGCCGGAGAGCGCGGCCAGATCGACCCGCATGAAGGAGATGCAGAGCAGGACGAAGATCGCCTCGGTGACGTAGGGACGCAGCAACGCACCGAGCGGCGGCACCGCGAGCGCGATGAACACGACGGCGGCGACCGCGCGGGTGCCTTGGCCACCGAGCCATGTCAGCCCGCGCAGGGGGAGGGCGAATATGCTTTGAAGAACGGGCGGCATGAGGAATGGCGTTTCAGCCCAATCCTTTCAGCCACGCGCCGATCTCGCTCACGGCGACATTGGCCTCTCGCAGCAATTTGCCCATCGTGAAGAAGCCATGGAACTGGCCGGGATAATGCTTGGTAGCCACGGGCACACCGGCCTGCTTCAGACGTTCGGCATATTCGTCGCCCTCGTCGCGCAGGGGATCGGCGCCGGCGGTCAGCACATAGGCCGGCGGCAGGCCGGCCAGGTTCTTCGCCCGTGCCGGCGAGGCGCGCCAGTCGTGGATATCGGCGGCGCCGTTGAGATAATGGTCGCGGAACCAGCGGATCACAGAATGCGTCAGCAGCACGCTGGTCTCGGGCTCGCTGTGGGAGCCGTGCGTCATGGCGAAATCGGTCGCCGGATAGATCAGCAACTGGCCCGCGATGGCGGGACCGTTGCCGTCGCGCGCGGCGAGCGCGACGACTGCGGCGAGGTTGCCCCCGGCGCTATCGCCGCCGACCGAAAGCCGGGAGGCGTCGATGCCGAGCTCGCGCGCGTTGGCGGCGACCCATTTGGTCGCGGCGATCGCGTCATCAATGGCGGCGGGAAATTTGTGCTCGGGCGCGAGGCGGTAGTCCACCGAGATCACGATCAGCGCGCCGGCGTCGGCGAGCTGGCGGCAGACGACGTCATGGGAGTCGAGATCGCCGATCACCCAGCCGCCGCCGTGGAAGAACACCAGCGCCGGGGACAAGCCATCGTGCCGGCGCGGCTCCTTCGGAACATAGAGGCGCGCGGGAATGGCGCCGTGCGGTGCCGGGATCGACAGCGGCGTGACGCGCGCGAGGTCCGGTGGCTCGGGATTGGTCGCAAAGCGCGCCTGCGCGTAATAGGCGCGCGCTTCCGGTGCTGTGAGGCTCTCGTAGGCGGGGCGGCCGGCCTCCTGGAAGGCCTTGTAGACGGCGGCAGCATCGGGATCGAGCACGACGGACATGGGGAAGCGACCTCTGGGTTTCCAGTTATGGTTGGAGTTCTTTTTGGGAGCGGCGCCGCCTGGCCCCCGGGGAAGGGCGCTCGACTATCCCATCCGGGGGCCGATCTGGCCAGACCGGGCCGGGAAGGGCAGGGATGCCGCCCTTCCCCCGCCGTATTCGCCGTGTTAACCGGATGGCCTGCGAGCGGCGGTATCCCCTGTAGAATGTCCAGCAAGCCCGATTCGCTGTTGAAGCCGCGCGAGATGTTTCGAACATTTACCCTGACAGGTCTTGCGGCGCTTCTGGCCGCCACCGTACTGACGGCTGCGACGCCGGCGCAGGCGCAAATCGGCACGATCTTTTCCGATCCGCCGCCGCTGCGGCCGCCCGGCAACATTCCGCGTGGCCAGCCCCAGCCGCAGCCACAGATCCCCGACGACGACGAAGAGGTGCCGGAGCTGCCGCCGCAGGGCCGTGTGCTGCCTTCGCGTCCGATGGCGCCGCCGCCGGGCCGGCAGGGCAATGTGATGCCAGGGCCGGTCGAGACCCAGCCTCTGGCGCCGCCGCCCGGTTCTAGCGCCGCTCCGCCAAACCAGCCGCCGCCCGTCGCGGTCGCTCCACCCAATTCGCAAGGCGCCCCGGGTGCGCCCGGTCAGCGCCAGCCACAGCAGAAGGGCGGGCCGGGCGGCGCTGTCCCGCAGACGCCGGCGAGCCTTCAGCCGGGCGACGAGGTCGTCACCGAGCCGCCGGCCCAGAAGATCGTGAACAAGAAAGCGACCTTCTCCGGCCTCGACAAGATCACCGGTCGCATCATCAATTTCGACGAGGAGATCGGCGAGACCGTGCAGTTCGGTGCGCTGCGGGTCAAAACCGACGCCTGCTACACGCGGCCGGCGACCGAGGCCGCCAACACCGACGCCTTCGTCGAGGTCGACGAGATCACCTTGCAGGGTGAGGTGAAGCGCATCTTCTCGGGCTGGATGTACGCGGCAAGTCCGGGCCTGCACGGCGTCGAGCACCCGATCTACGATATCTGGCTCACCGACTGCAAAGAGCCGCAGCAAACGATTGCGACCGCGGCACCGGATCCCGGCACCAAGCCGGCAGCACCGCCGCCGCCCGCGCAGAAGAAAGCAGCGCCCAAGCAGGTGCAGCAGCGTCCGCCGCAGCAATTGCCGCCGATCCAGCAGCAGCAGCCGGCACCGCCGCCACCACCCCCGCCGCCCGAGCAGCGGCCAGGTCTGTTCGGTATCCCCGGGTTTGGCCGCTAGGCCAAATCCGCCGGGGTTTGACCGGTAATTGCTGATTATTGCCGTGCGGCGATGATCTCGAGCGCGCGGGCGCCCGGGATCGCTTCGCCGGCCGAGAGCCTCAGGAAATCGCCGGGCTCGCCCGCGAGCGCCTTGTCGAGCAGCGCGGTGTAGCGCCGCCGCGAAATCTCGGCCGCGCCAAAACTCTTCAGGTGTTCGGTGACGTATTGGGTGTCGAGCAGCTCGAATCCGCCATGGATGAGCCGCGCGACCAGATGCACCAGCGCGACCTTGGAGGCATCGCGCGCGGTGTGGAACATGCTCTCGCCGAAAAAAGCCCGCCCCAGGCTGACGCCGTAAAGCCCGCCGACGAGGTCCTCGCCCTGCCAAGCCTCGACGCTGTGGCAATGGCCGAGCTCGTACAGCCCGCCATAGAGGTTGCGGATGCGCTTGTTGATCCAGGTGTCCTCGCGCCCGGCCTGCGGCGCGGCGCAGCCGGCGATCGTGGCCTTGAAGGCGGTATTGACGGTGACGCGGAATGAATCCGAACGCACGGTGCGCGCGAGCCGCGAGGCCACGCGAAATCCGTCGAGCGGGATGACGCCACGCAACTCCGGCTCGACCCAGAACAGGGTCGGATCATCGGCGCTTTCGGCCATCGGAAAGATGCCGCAGGCATAGGCGCGCAGCAGCACGGCCGGCGTGATTTCAGACGGGGCAGAGTCGCGCGAAGTCATGGCTCGCCACAATAGCAGGATCGCAATGCGGTTGCGATGGGCGGTGCGGATCAGTTCGCTGCGGCAGCGGCCGGCTTGGCGGCGGCAGCGGGTACACGGCGGAACCTCAACATGACGCGGGTTCCGGAATGTGTGGGGTCGCGCTCGACCGAAGCGTCGAGCTTGGTGGCCATGGCTGCGACGATACGCTGGCCCATGCCGGTGGAGCGCGGATCGGCCTTGACGTTGTCGCCGACGCCATCGTCGCTGATCGACAGCAGGAGATCGTCGCCCTGCGAGGTCAGCTCGACATGGATCGGGCCGGCGCCGTCAGGATAGGCGTATTTCACCGCGTTCATCACCAGCTCGTTGACGATGATGCCGACGGCGACCGCACGATCTGGATCGATCTCGATCGGTTCGGCCTTCAGCGTCAGGCGCGACATCCGGTTGCCCTCGGCCGAGCGGCGCAAATCCTCGAGCAGCGAGTCCAGATACTGGTTCAGGACCACGCTCTTGAGGTCCTGCGAGGTGTAGAGGCGGCGGTGCACCTGCGCGACCGCGGCGACGCGGCCCATCGCGTTGGTCAACGCAGCCTTGACCTCGTCCTGCGCGGCGGAGCTGGCCTGCAGGTGCAGCAGGGAGGCGATGATCTGCAGCGAGTTGCCGACGCGATGGTTGACCTCGCGCAGCAGCAGTTCGCGTTCGGCAGCGAGCGCTGCGTAGCGGTCGCGCGAGGCATGGATCTCGGCTTCAGCTTCCTCGCGCGCCTTTTGCAATTCGGCCTGGCGCAGCGCGCCCTCCGCCGCGACGTGAAGCAGGGGGATGAAGTCGCCCTTGACGTCCTTGACCAGATAATCGGCCGCGCCCGCCTTCAGCGCCGTCACCGCGATGCTGGAATCCTGCGACGCGGTGACGAAGACCACCGGCGGTGCGCCTGGTATCGCCATGATCTGCTCCAGCGTCTCCAGCCCGTCGAGGCCGGGCATGTACTGGTCGAGCGCCACGACGTCGATGCCGCCGGTCGTGCCCGCGCGGCGGATGAGTTCGAGGCCTTCCTCGCCGCTCGCGGCATGGACGACCTTGTAGCCGCGCCGTGTCAGGCCGCGATCGACCAAGCGCGCAAGCGCCCCGTCGTCGTCGATGTAGAGCAGTGTGGGCGTACGTTGATTCATGGGGCGGCGGGCGGGACCTGGATGACCGAGAAGAACAAGCCAAGCTGCCGGATGGCATTGGCGAAATTCTCGTAGTTCACGGGCTTGGTGATGTAGACGTTGCAGCCGAGCTCGTAGCAGCGCTTGATTTCCTGGGAATCGTCGGTGGTGGTCAGCACCACCACGGGCGAGGCCTTCAGGTATTTGTTCTCCTTGATCTGCTTGAGGATGTCGATCCCGGTCATGTCGGGAAGGTTGAGATCGAGCAGGATCAGGAGCGCATTACCTTTCTGCACCAGCCCGCTACCGTCGGGCCCGAACAGGTGCTTCATCGCGTCCGTGCCGTTGGCAAAGGAGATGATCTCGTTGTTGACGCCGGACCTTCGGATGTTCCGCTCGATCAGCCGCGCGTGTCCTTCGTCGTCCTCGATCATGATGATGCTGACGGGTTGAGTCATTGATCCGCGTTCCGGTTGCTGGCGTTCCAGGTGATGGGCAGCGTGATGGTGAAGGTACTGCCCGTATTCAGTTCCGATGATACCGACATGGTGCCGCCGAGGCGACGCACAAGTGCACGCACATGCGCAAGACCGATGCCCTGACCGGGCTTGTCCTGGGTTCCGGCGCGGCGAAACAGGTCGAAGATCCGCTGGTGGTCCTTGGGGTCGATGCCGCGGCCGTTATCGCTGATCTCGAAGATAGCGTAGCCGAGCTTGGTACGCCCGCGAATTCTGATCTCGCCGGGGACGCCGGGCTTGAGATATTTGATGCCGTTGTCGATCAGATTGGAGAATATCTGCTCCAGCGCCAGGCGGTCGCTGACGAGATTGGGCAGGGGGGCGACATGGATTTCGGCCTGCGCCTCGGCGGCCTGATGCGCCAGCGTCGACGCGATGGCTTCGATCAACTCGCGCGTGTCGATCTTTTCCGGCTGGAACTCGCGCCGGCCCTCGCGGGTGAGATTGAGGATCGCCGAGATCAGGCGGTCCATCTTGGCGATCGACGACTTGATGAAGCCCAGCGCCTCGGCAAAATCCGCTGAAAGCTGCTTATCGGGACCTTCGAGCGCGATCTCGCCGGTCGAAGGCGGCGGACCGTCGGCCGGGACATGGGTAAGGCCGCCGATGCGGCGGAAAATGTCGCCGCCGAGCTCCTCGAGTTCGCTGGTGAAGCCCATGATGTTGACGAGTGGCGAGCGCAGATCGTGGCTGACGATATAGGCAAAGCGCTGGATCTCGTTGTTGGCTTCGCGCAGATCGGCCGTGCGTTCGTCGACCACGGCCTCCAGATTGACATTGGCATCGCGCAGGCGCGCCTCGGCATCGTCACGGGCACGGACCGAGTGCCGCACCAGCCAAATCGAGATCAGCGCCAGCAGCACGACGAGGCCGGAGCCGATGCCGGTCATCGACGCCGCGAGGGTCTGGCTGCGGTCCGAATTGACCGTTCGAAGCCGGAACAGCCGTTCTTCTTCCTGGATCATCCCGGTCGCCACTTTGGCGATCGCGGCTGTCGCGTCCGTGGAGGCGATCTCGCGGACCAGCGCTGCGGCCTTCTCCGGCTCACCCCGCCGGATGAAATCCATCTCCCGCACGAACTGCCCGAGCCGGGTCTCGATCGACGCGCTCAGCTTCTCGATGTTCTCGCGTTGCGCCGGATTGTCGCCGATCAGGCGCGTGAGCTTGTCGAGAGCCGGGATGACGGCCGCCACGGCCTTGTCATGGTCGGCCTTGAAATCCTCTCCTTGCGTCAGAAGGTAGCCGCGGGCGGCGCTCTCGGCCCGCCGGATCTCCAGCAGGAGGGCGTTGATCTGGTTCTCCGCCTCGATGGTGTGAACCACCCATTTGCTGTCGTCTCTCGCCTTGTTGACGAGGTAGACGGAGCCGGCGCTGATCACGGTCAGCACGAGAAGCCCCGCCGCGAACAGCAGGATCTGCCAAAATGTACGCCGTCGCTGTGCGTCAGCAGTCACGACGGTCTCGCTCGGTCAGGCTTGCCGGACTTCAAAACGCCCCCTCGGAACTGTCCCCATCGTCCCAAACGCGATTGGGGCCAAAGGGTTCCATGCGGAGGGACGACTACTTCGGGGCGGGTTCCGCCTTGCCGGCGAGATATTGCTCCAGCCAGTGGATGTGGTAGTCGCCGTTGATGATGTCGTCCTCGCGCACCAGAGCGCGGAACAGCGGCAGGGTGGTCTCGATACCCTCGACCACCATCTCGTCCAAGGCCCGGCGCAGCCGCATCAGGCACTCGCCGCGGGTCTTGCCGTGCACGATCAGCTTGCCGACGAGTGAGTCGTAATAAGGCGGGATCGTGTAGCCCTGATAGACGGCGGAATCGATGCGCACACCGAGCCCCCCGGGCGGGTGATATTGCGTGATGCGGCCGGGCGAAGGGCGGAAGGTCTGCGGATTCTCGGCGTTGATGCGGCACTCGATCGCGTGGCCGATGACCTGGACCTCGTCCTGCCGCGCCGGCAGGTCGCCGCCGGCGGCGATGCGGATCTGCTCCAGCACGAGGTCGATGTCGGTGATGCTCTCGGTGACGGGATGCTCGACCTGGATGCGCGTGTTCATCTCGATGAAGTAGAACTCGCCGTCCTCGAACAGGAATTCGATGGTGCCGACGCCGAGATATTTCATCTCGCGCATCGCCTTGGCGCAGGTCTCGCCGATCTTGGCGCGTGCAGCCGCGGTCAGCACGGGCGAGGGGCCTTCCTCCCAGACCTTCTGGTGGCGTCGCTGCAGCGAGCAGTCGCGTTCGCCAAGATGAATCGCGCCGCCGCGGCCGTCGCCGAGGATCTGGATCTCGATGTGGCGCGGCTTCTGGAGATATTTTTCGAGGTAGACGGAGGCATCGCCGAAGGCGGATTTGGCCTCGTTGGCGGCCGTCGACAGCGCGACCTGAAGATCGGCCTCGCTCTCGGCCACCTTCATGCCACGGCCGCCGCCGCCGGCCGCGGCTTTGACCAGCACGGGGAAGCCGATCTTCCTGGCGATCGCCATCGCGTCGTCGTTGGGGCCGACCCCTCCGTCGGAGCCGGGCACCACGGGAATGCCGAGCTTCTTGGCAGTCCTCTTGGCCTCGATCTTGTCGCCCATCAGGCGGATGTGCTCGGCCTTCGGGCCGATGAAATGCAGATTGTGTTCGGCGAGGATTTCGGCGAAGCGCGCGTTCTCCGACAGGAAGCCGTAGCCGGGATGCACGGCATCGGCACCAGTGATCTCGCAGGCCGCGAGCAGCGCGGGCACGTTGAGATAGCTGTCCTTGGACGCCGGAGGCCCGATGCACACGCTCTCGTCCGACAGGCGCACATGCATGGCATCGGCGTCGGCGGTGGAGTGCACGGCGACGGTCGCGATCCCGAGCTCCTTGCAGGCCCTGAGGATGCGAAGGGCGATCTCGCCGCGATTGGCTATGAGGATCTTGTCGAACATGGTGTCCTTATTGGACTGACGCGCGGAAAGCGGCCAGGGCGATGAGACCGCCCTCGACCGTCACTCAATGATCACGAGGGGCTCGCCGTACTCGACCGGCTGGCCGTCCTCGATCACGATCTGCGTCACCGTGCCGGCGCGCGGCGAGGGGATCTGGTTCATGGTCTTCATGGCTTCGATGATCAGCAGCGTCTGGCCGACTGAGACCTTGCTGCCGACCTCGATGAACGGCTTGGCGCCGGGCTCCGGCGCCCAATAAGCGGTGCCGACCATCGGCGAGGTCACGGCGCCGGGATGCTTCGACAGGTCGGCAGCGGCAGGCGCGGCGGCAACGGCGGCCGCTGGGAGAGCGGCGGGGGCGGCCGCCATCTGCATCGGCATGGTCGCGGCGACGCTGATGTTGCGGGCGACGCGCAGGCGCAGGCCGGCACGCTCGATCTCGATTTCGGTGAGGCTGGTCTCATCGAGCAGCAAGGCGAGCTCGCGGACGAGGGCGGAATCCTCGCTGGAAAACTTTGCGGCTGCTTTGTCGTCTGGCTGGCGCGCCATGTTGTTTGATCCGAATGTTCTGTGTGAAGGGGGAGCGTCAGGCTTTGGGCTTGATGCCGAGCTTGGCGGCAAGGCCCTGGATGGCGAGGCGGTAGCCCTCGATGCCGAAACCGCAGAGCGAAGCGAAGGCCGCGCGCGCGGTGTAGGAATGATGCCGGAAGTTCTCGCGGGCGTGGATATTGGTGACGTGCACTTCGACCGTCGGGATCTGCACTGCAAGCAGCGCGTCGTGCAGCGCGATCGACGTGTGCGAATAGCCGCCGGCATTGATGATGATGCCCTTCATCTTGCGGGCGTGCGCCTCGTGGATGAAGTCGATCAGCTCGCCTTCGCGGTTGGACTGCCGGCAGTCGGCCTTGAGGCCGAACGTCGCCGCCGTTTCCCGGCACAGCGCCTCGACGTCGGCCAGCGACGCATGCCCGTACTTCTCGGGCTCGCGTGTCCCCAACATGTTGAGGTTCGGCCCGTTCAGGACAAGGATCGTGTCGGTTGCTGGTTCGGCCATTCCAATCCCGCAAGAGGTGCTTCGGCGTGGCGGGGGTTATAGGTAACAAAGCGCGTGAGGGGAAGCCTTGAAGGACCTCCGAGGTGGCTTCAGATAGCTCATCCGGGGTGCAAAAACCTGTGCGCAAGCTACGGAAATTGCTTGTTAACCAGTTCTAATCGTGGCTGCCGGACGGGACATGCGGGGGAGGAGCGCCCGATAGCCCAAAAGCCCCTGCCGATCTCTCGGCAAGGGCTCATTTGGGCATCAGCGAGGCAGCTTAGCCTTCGATGACGTACACGATCTCGCGCGTCTGCGGACGAACGATGACGTACTGGCCGTGCACGAAAATCACCTCGTAGCCGCGCCACTCCGGATAGATTTCGACGATCCGGGGCGGGAGCGGATGGAAGCGAACGCTCGCCGGGATGGTCGCGCCGACCGAGATGTTGAAGTTGACGTTGGTCGTTTCCTCGATCTTGGTCGACTTGATCGCGGATGAGATCTCGGTCCGCTTCTCGGGCGGCGGCGCAGAAGCGGTCGCGGAGGCCGTGCCGGTCGTGGTCTGAGACTTGGTATCGGCAGCCTTGCTGTCTGCACCCTTGGTCTGACTGTCTGCGCCCTTGGTCTGGGCGTTCATGTTGCCGCTCTTGCTGTCAGTCTCCGTGCTCTTGGTCTTGTCCGTCTGGGACTTGTCCATCGTGCTCTTCGACTTGTCCTGCGCTGCCTTATCCTGCGCTGACTTGTCCTGCGCGCCCTGGGCGTGCTCACCCTTCGCCGCGCCGGCCTTCTCGTCGGCCGCGTTCTTGTTCATCGCGCCGGACGACTTCTCCTCGGCTGCTCCGCCGGGCTTCATGGCGCCGCCAGTCTGGCCGACGGTGCCCTTCTCCTGAGCGGATTCACGGCCCATCGAGCCGCCGCGCTCGGCGGCGCCGGAAGGCTGCGAGTGCTGCGTCGGCTGCGCGCCTGCGCCGCCACCGCTGTCGCGGTTCATGGTGCCTTGTGCGTTCGCCAGACCGGTACCGGCGACGAGCGCGAGCGCGGCGACCGAGATCATAAAGCGGTTAGACATTGAATTCTCCTCACGTGTTTCTCTGCGTCATTGCCCGCGCCGACAACGAAACGACGTATCAGGAGTTCCGGAACATTGGCGGTTCCGAGGCTTTTGTTTGTTGAATGCCAGATGAACGCGCGCGCCAGATTTCGGCGCAATGAAAAGGCCGGCTTTTCAGCCGGCCTCGTTGCATGCGTGAGTTGTAGACGTGATCAGCAAGTCGCCTCGCTAGCAAGTCGCTTTGCCGCAGCGGGCCACAGCGATCTTTTCCTTCAGGCTTTCGACACCGACGGCGCCAATAATGATCTGCTTGCCAATCACGTAGCTCGGCGTGCCGTTCATGCCCATTGCTTCGGCGAGCTTGAAGTTCTCCTCGATGGTGGTGCGCACCTCGGCGCTGCCGATGTCTTTCTCGATCTTCGCGGTATCGAGGCCGGCTTCCTTGGCCGCCTGAAGTGCGCGCGCCTTGTCGGCCGCGCCACGACCGCCGAGCAGCTTCTGGTGGAAGTCGAGGTACTTCTTGCCGGAGGGATCCTGCATGCGCACGGCGACGGCGACCTGGGCTGCTTCGACCGAGCCCTGGCTCAGCACCGGAAACTCCTTCAGCACCACCTTCAGCTTCGGATCGCCTTTCATGAGGGTGAGCATGTCGTCCATCGCGCGCTTGCAGTAGCCGCAATTGTAGTCGAAGAACTCGACGAAGGTGACGTCGCCGTCCTTGTTGCCGAGCACGACCTGGCGCGGCGAGTTGAAGATCGCATCGGAATTCTGTGCGACGCTGGCCTCGTGTTTTTGCGTCTCGGCGGCGGCCTGGCGCTTGGTGAGCTCGGTCATCGCTTCCTCGAGCACCTCGGGATGGGTGACGAGATAGTTCTTGATGATCACCTCGATGTCCGTGCGCTGGGCATCGGAAAAGCTGTCGGCCGACGCGGGCGCGGCTGCGCCGAACATGGCGAGCGCAAACAGCGCGGGAGCAAGCAGGCGCAGCGAAGGCATAGGCAAATCCTCTTATCCAAAGCAGGTTTCGGAAAACGTCCCGGCGGACTTAAGCTCGGTGTCGTGACGTCGTGGTGCAAGGCGTCGTCTTGGTCTTGTCAGTTGCGCGGCGGTTTCGACGCCACGATGTCGTCGGCCTTGACCCATCCGGGGGTGCCGACGGCGAAACGGGTTTTCGCGCGCGTCGCAAGCTCGCGGGCGGTCTTGTTGTCGCCGCGCAGATAAGCGGCCTGCGCCGACGCCAGATCGGCCTCGGCATAGTCGCCCTTGCGGCCATAGGCCATCGCGAGCTGCATGTAGCCGAGAACGGCCTCCGGTTCCCGTGCCACCGCGGCCCGGAGAATCCGAACGGCGTCATCGGTGTAGGCCTTATTATCGGACCCAACCAGAGCCTGCCCAAGTAACATCTCGATGAGGGGTGCGTTGTTCGAAAGTGCGACAGCCTTGCGCAGGGCAGGAATCGCTTCAGCCGGCTTGCCGCCCTCCAGCAGGGCCTGGCCGCGCACCTCGTAAAAATACGCGTTGTTGGGCTGGACCTGGATCAGTGCGTCGATCTGGGCGAGCGCGCTGCGCAAATCCCCATGGAGATAGGTGCTGATGGCGCGGGCGTAGCGCGCCGGCATGCTGTCGTTGGTCAGAGGATAGCGGCGGTACACCGTCTCCGGCCGTTCCATGAAGGCGGAGATCTTGGCGCGCACCATGTCGTGGCGGAGCTGGAGCGCGGGATCGTCCTTCTTGTCCCAATAAGGGCTCGCGCTGGCGAACTCCTGGAGTGACGCGACGCGCTCGGCGGGCATCGGGTGCGACTGGAGATAGGGATCGGCGCCGCGTGCCGCGAACAGGCTCTCGCTGGTGAAGCGCTTGAAGGTCTCGTACATGCCCTTCGGCGACTGCTGGGTCGCCGTCAGGAATTTCACGCCGGCGCGGTCGGCGTTCTCCTCCTGCTGACGCTGGTAGGACAGCAGCGTACGGCGGATCATCTCCTGCGGGCCGGCGAGGGCGGCGGCTCCGGCATTGGCAAGGCCATTGTTGCCGGCGCTGCCGCTGCCGCGGGTGCTGCCCACGGCCATCGCGCCGGCGCCGAGCAGCATCGCGATGATCATCTGGGTCTGGGCGTTGGCGAGCTGCTCGCGCAGCTTGGAGAGATGGCCGCCGGCCAGATGCCCGGTCTCGTGCGCGAGCACGCCGATGATCTGGTTCGGCGTCTCCGACTGGAGGATCGCGCCGTAATTGACGAAGATGCGGCGGCCATCGGCGACGAACGCGTTGAACGAGCCCTCGTTGACGATCACCATCTGGATGTTCTGCTTCTCCAGACCCGCGACGCGCAGGATCGGGCGCGTGTATTCGCGCAGCAGCTGCTCGGTCTCGGTGTCGCGCAGGACCGGCGGCCCCTTGGACTGAGCATGCGCGGCCGAGAACGGCGTCAGCGCGATCGCAGCCGCCGCGACGAGGGAGGTGAGGGCGATGGCCTTCTTGCGCAATGCGATCTGGAATAACATCAAGCGGTCTGGGTCAAACGGTCTTGTCGGCAGGCTTGTCAGGCATTCTTGGTCAAGCAGTTTCGTGATTGGTTTTTGGCGATTGGCGGCGGACCGGATACGCGATATGCCCCTTTGAGCCGTACCCCTTATGAGCCGTACAATGCGGCCAGTCTGGGGCGCAAGCACCCCGTTTTCCGGGTCGGACGGATCGGCCCGCCAGCGAAATAGCAGAAATCGATGCACGATGCGACATTGAGGAACCGGTTGGGGCAGTGGCTTGAGCCCTCCCGCCGCAGCGATGTTCCCCCGTTCATGGTGATGGACGTCATGGCCGCCGCGGCCCGAATGGAGGCGGCCGGGGGCCATGTCATCCACATGGAGGTTGGCCAGCCCGCCGCGGGCGCGCCGAAGACCGCGATCGCGGCCGCCCATGCGGCGCTCGAGGCAGGGCGGATCGATTATACCTCCGCACTCGGCATCCCCTCCTTGCGCGCGCGCATCGCGCGGCATTATCGCGATGCCTATGGCTGTGACGTCAGTCCCGAGCGGATCGTGGTGACCACCGGCTCCTCCGGCGGGTTCATCCTGGCCTTCCTGGCGATGTTCGAGCCGGGCGACCGCGTCGCCGTGACGGTGCCGGGTTATCCGCCGTACCGTCATATCCTCACCGCGCTCGGCTGCGAGCCGGTGCTGATCGAGACCACGAACGAGACGCGCCATGCGCTGACCGGCGAGGCGCTGCTGGCCGCCCATCGCAAAGCCCCGCTGAAGGGCGTGCTGGTCGGCAGTCCCGCCAATCCGACCGGGACCATGATGTCCCGCGAGGCGCTCGCCGGCCTGATCGCTGCGGCGGAAGATGCCGGCATCCGTTTCATCTCGGACGAGATCTATCACGGGCTCGACTACGCGTTTCCCGCAGTGACGGCTGCGGCGCTGTCGGACCACGCGCTCGTGATCAACTCGTTCTCGAAGTATTTCTGCATGACGGGCTGGCGCGTCGGCTGGATGGTCGTGCCGGAGATTCTGGTGCGGCCGATCGAGCGGCTGCAGCAGAACCTGTCGATCTCGGTGCCGTCGCTGTCGCAGATCGCGGCCGAAGCGGCCTTCGACGGCGCGGCCGAGATGGAGGAGATCAAGCACGGCTATCAGGAAAACCGGCGCATCCTGATCGAGGGATTGCCCAAGGCCGGCCTGACCAGGTTTCTGCCGGCCGACGGCGCATTCTATCTCTATGCGGACGTCTCGGACTTCACTTCCGACAGTTTCGAGTTCGCCAAGCAGATGCTCGAGCAGGCCCATGTCGCGGCCACGCCGGGCCTCGACTTCGATCCCATCCATGGTCGTTCATTCATACGGCTCTCTTATGCGCGTTCGGCTGCGGAGATGCGGGAAGCAGTTGACCGGATCGCTCACTGGCTTAAATAGCCGCCAGTTTTCGACAGCCTTCTGGAGTGCAACTTGCCTGACCGTTCCGCCCCGTCTACCGCCACGCATTCTCCTCTCGCCGCATTGATGTGGCCAGTCCGCCCCCGTGAAACCGTCGGCGCTTTGCGTGCTGTCGTGCTGATTGCGCTCGGTACCGCCTTGATGGCGCTGTCAGCCAAGGTGAACCTGCCGCTGCCTTACGTGCCCATGACGTTGCAGACGCTGGTCGTGTTGATGATCGGCGCCGCCTATGGCTGGCGGCTTGGCAGCGCAACCATGATCGCCTACCTCGCCGAGGGCGCAATGGGCCTGCCGGTGTTCGCCGGCCCCGTCGGTGGAATTGCACCGCTGGTCGGCCCGACCGCGGGCTATCTGTTTGGCTTCGTCGGCGCCGCCTTCGTCACCGGCTGGCTCGCCGAGCGCGGCTGGGATCGCAGCGTAATGCTGCTGTTTGCTGCCATGGCCGTCGGCCACATCCTCATTCTGGCCGCAGGCTTTGGCTGGCTGGCGTTCGGTCTCGGCCTTGGCGCCGCAAAGGCGTGGCAGGTCGGCCTGATGCCGTTCGTTGCGGCGTCGCTGGTCAAGAACGCGCTGGGCGCGACGTTGATGCCGGCGATACGCCGGGTGGTCGATCGCGGGTAAAGCGCGCAATAACGAGCAGTTCCGATTGACAGGGCCGGCCAAGTTGATCTTGGCTGGCTTGGCGTTTGAGGGGGAGTGAAACAATGACGACGACAACGATGGCGGGGGCGCCGGTCGCGCCGCCCGCCGCCAAGCCGTGGTACAAAGTACTTTATATCCAGGTGCTGATCGCGATCGTGCTCGGCGCCATCGTCGGCTGGCTCTGGCCGTCAGTCGCCACCAATGAGTGGATCAAGGCACTCGGCGACGGCTTCATCAAGCTGATCAAGATGGTGATCGCGCCGATCATCTTCTGCACCGTGGTCTCGGGCATCGCCCATATCCAGGACGCCAAGAAGGTCGGCCGCATCGGCGTCAAGGCGCTGGTCTATTTCGAGATCGTCTCGACCTTCGCACTAGTGATTGGTCTCATCATCGGCAATCTGGTGAAGCCGGGTGCGGGCTTCGGCGGCGCCGCCGCCAACGCGCAGGCCGTCGCCAACTACGCCAAGCAGGCCGAAGGCCAGAAGTCGGTCGACTTCGTGCTGCACATCATTCCGGACACCGTCGTCGGCGCGTTCGCGCAAGGCGAGATCCTGCAGGTGCTGCTGTTCTCGGTGCTGTTTGGCTTCGCCATCATGGGGCTCGGCGAACGCGGCCACACCATCCGCAGCTTCATCGACGACGCCGCGCATGCGGTGTTCGGCGTCATCTCCATCGTGATGCGCGCGGCGCCGATCGGCGCCTTCGGCGCGATGGCCTACACCATCGGCAAGTTCGGCACCGGGGCGATCCTCAACCTGATCGGCCTGATCGCGACGTTCTACGTGACCGCGGCGCTGTTCGTGTTCGTCGTGCTCGGAATCATCGCGCGCTTCGCCGGCTTCTCCATCTTCAAGTTCCTAGCCTACATCAAGGACGAGCTGTTGATCGTGCTCGGCACCTCGTCCTCGGAAAGCGCGTTGCCGTCCCTGATGGAAAAGCTCGAGCGCCTCGGCTGCTCCAAATCGGTGGTCGGCCTCGTGGTGCCCACGGGCTATTCGTTCAATCTCGACGGCACCAACATCTACATGACGCTGGCGACGTTGTTCATCGCGCAGGCGCTGGGCTTCGATCTCTCCTTCAGCCAGCAACTCACCATCCTGGTGGTGGCGATGCTGACCTCGAAGGGGGCCTCCGGCATCACGGGGGCGGGCTTCATCACGTTGGCGGCGACGCTCGCCGTGGTCGATCCGCGCCTCGTGCCGGGCATGGCGATCGTGCTCGGCATCGACAAGTTCATGAGCGAGTGCCGCGCGCTGACCAATCTGTGCGGCAACGGCGTTGCCTGCGTGATCATCGCCTGGTGGGAGGGCGAGCTCGATCGCGACAAGCTCAACGCCAACCTCGCCAAGCAGATCGATCCGACCGACATGGAAACGGCGCTCACGACGGACTGATCTGCAAGCTGTCACCGACGGCGCGCCGTCAGGTCTTGAAATAGCAGGGCTGGTCGAGATCCTCGATCAGCCCTTTTTCTTGCGGTGACCAGTCGAGATCCTCCTCGCGAGCGCAGAGCGCTAGAACCGCTCCGGCCGATATGGCGTCGGATCGATCGCGGGCGTTTCGCCGCTCATCATCTCGGCCAGCAGGCGCCCGGTCGCTGGTCCCAGCGTAAAGCCCTGGTGGCCGTGGCCGAAGTTCATCCAGAGGCCGGGATGGCGTGGGGCAGGGCCGAGCACCGGCAGCATGTCGGGCGTGCAGGGGCGGGTGCCGAACCACGGGTCGGGCTCGACCCGCTTGCCGAGGTCGATCAGCTCGCGTGCGGAGGCTTCCGCGCTGGCGAGCTGCACGGGCGTCGCGAGCGCGTCCAGGCCGGTCAACTCCGCGCCGGTGGTGATGCGAATGCCTTTGGCCATCGGACCCATGGCGTAGCCGCCGGCCTTGTCGACCAGCGGCAGATCGAGCGAGGCGCCGCCGCTGTAATGCATGTGGTAGCCGCGCTTGCGCACCAGCGGGACGCGATAGCCGAATTTGAGCAGGAGATCGGGCGACCACGGCCCGAGCGTCACGACGGCGTGGGCGGCTTCGATGTGTCCAATGTCGGTCGCGACCGACCAGCCGGCCGCGGTCTGCTGCAAGGTCTGGGCATCGCCAAGCACGATATTGCCGCCGAGGCGCTCGAACAGATCGGCATAGGCCGTGACCAGCGCACCGGGATCGGACACGGTCCAGGTGTCGAGCCAATGTATCGCGCCGGGCAGGTCGTCGCGCAGGACAGGTTCGGCCTTGGCGAGTTCGGCGCCCGAGAGCGCACGAAACCTCACGCCGAATTCGCGCTGGTCCTCTTCCGCCGCCTTGACGGCAAGATCGAACGAAGCTGCGTCGCGATGCAGGTGTCGGTATCCCGCGCGGCGGATCAGATTGTCGGCGTGGGCTTCGCGAATGAGGATGTCGTGCTCCGCCGTCGCGTAGGCGATCAGCCGCGCCCAGGCGTCGATGGCGTCACGATGCCGCTTCGGTGCCGAATGCCACCAATAGCGGAGCAAGGGCTCGATATGGAGATGAAGTGACGACAGGCTGTAACGCACGTCGTTGGTCCGGCCGGTCGCGATCTTCAGGAGCGTGGCGAGGTCGCGCGGCATCGGATAGGGGCGCACCGCTTCCGCCTGGATCATCCCGGCATTGCCGTAGCTGGTCTCGCGGCCCGGCTCCCTGCGGTCGATGAGCGTGACGGACCAGCCGCGCTGCTGGAGGTGCAGCGCCGCGCTGACGCCGATCATGCCGCCGCCGAGTACGATCGCGCTTTGCATTGAACTGACCTCGCCAAATCAAAACCGCCCGGCTTGGCCGGGCGGTTTCAACTATCTTGCTCGTCTATTCGCCGCCGCCGAAGCGGCGGGACCACCAGCCGGCGCGACGCGGTGCGGCCGACGTTTCGCTTGCCGCTGCGGGCGCGGGCTCCGGAGCCGGTGCGGGCGGGGCAACCGGCTCGGCCGCCTGAGCGACCGGTGCCGGTTCACTCTGGCTGCTCGACAGGAAGCTTACCTTTTCCCGAACCGTCGAACGGCGTCGTGCGGCCTTGTCGTCGGCGTGCTCTTCGTCCGCGGCAGCAGGAGCCGGCTCAGGCTGGGGCGTTGCCTCGGTCCGTGCCTCGATCTTTGCCTCGGCGCGCGGCTCTGGCTGGGTGACCTGCGGCTGCGAGGTGTGCTCGGCCTGCGCGATCGAGGGCGCAGTCTCGCCGCCAAAACCGTCGAAATCGGCGACTGCGTCGGTCGCTTCCGACGGCGCATTGGCAGCGAGCTCGTCGCTGATGGAGCCGGCGAGACCTTCCTCGCCAGGACCGCGACGGCGGCGGCCGCCACGGCGACCACGCCGGCGACGGCGATCGGCGCTGCCCTGCTGCTCGCCACGGGCTGCCTGTTCCTCGCCTTCCTCGCCGTCCGGCTCGGCCTCGGTCTCCTCTTCGCCTTCGCCGGCTGCCACGGCCGTCTCGGCAATGGCGGGAGCGCCATCCTCGCGCGTCTCCTCGTCGCGCTGGCCACCGCGACCGCGGCGGCGGCGGCGGCGCTTGCGGCGCTGGCCGTCCTGCTCGGTAGCGGCATCGCCTGCGGTCTGCTCCTCGGCGAGACCTTCGGTCTCTTCGGTCTCGACCTCGGATTCGGTCTCAGGATCGAACTCCTCGTCGTCATAGGCCTCTTCGACCAGGGGCGGCGGGCTTGCGGCCGCCTGCGCCACCAGCAGAGCCTTGGCGGCTTCCAGCGTATGCACCTGCTCGCCACGGTCGATGACATAGGCCTGCGGTCCGCTGACGCTCGAGTCGGCGATCACCGCCAACGTGACCTTGAAGCCGTTCTCGAGGTCGCGCAGATGGCCGCGCTTGTGGTTCAGCACATAGAGCGCGACGTCGGTGCGGGTGCGGACCACCAGATTGTGGGTCGCGCCCTTCATCAGGATCTCTTCGAGGCCGCGCAGCAACTGGAGCGCAACCGAGGATACCGAGCGCACATGGCCGGTGCCGCCGCAATGCGTGCAGGGATCGGTCGAGGATTCCAGCACGCTGGCGCGGATGCGCTGACGTGACATCTCGAGCAGGCCGAAATGCGAGATGCGTCCGACCTGGATCCGCGCGCGGTCCTGCCGGAGGCAATCGGACAGCTTGCGTTCGACCGCGCGATTGTTGCGCTTCTCGTCCATGTCGATGAAGTCGATGACGATCAGGCCGGCGAGGTCGCGCAGCCGAAGCTGACGCGCGACCTCCTCAGAAGCTTCGAGATTGGTCTTGAGCGCGGTGTCCTCGATATGGTGCTCGCGGGTCGAACGTCCGGAGTTGACGTCGATCGAGACCAGCGCTTCGGTCTGGTTGATCACGATGTAGCCGCCGGAGCGCAACTGCACGGTCGGCGAGAACATCGCATCCAGCTGGCTTTCGACGCCCATGCGCGAGAACAGCGGCTGGCCGTCGCGATACTGCTTCACCGCGCTCACATTGGCGGGCATCAGCATCTTCATGAAGTCGCGCGCTTCGCGGTAGCCGGATTCACCGGCAACTGAGATCTCGTCGATCTCCTTATTGTAGAGGTCGCGCAGCGAGCGCTTGATCAGCGAGCCTTCCTCGTAGACGAGGGTCGGCGCCTGCGACTTCAGCGTCATGTCGCGCACCGTCTCCCACATCCGGATCAGGTACTCGAAATCGCGCTTGATCTCGGGCTTGGTGCGGGCGGCACCGGCGGTGCGCAGAATGATCCCCATGCCCTCGGGCACGTCGAGATCCTGCACCACTTCCTTCAGGCGCGAACGGTCCTGCGCGCTCGTGATCTTGCGGCTGATGCCGCCGCCCCGTGCCGTGTTCGGCATCAAGACGGCATAGCGGCCGGCGAGCGAGAGGTAGGTCGTCAGCGCTGCGCCCTTGTTGCCGCGCTCTTCCTTGACGACCTGCACCAGCATCACCTGGCGGCGCTTGATGACTTCCTGGATCTTGTACTGGCGGCGGGGACGGAAGGTGCGCTCCGGCACCTCCTCCAGCACATCGTCGCCGCCGACGGATTCAACGACGTCCTCTTCGGCTTCCTCGTCGTCCTCGTCTTCGTCGTCATCCTCGGCCGTCGCTTCGGATTCGTGATGCGGAGGCTGCGCACTCTCGCCTGCGGCGTACACGGCGTCGGCAGGCTCAGCAGCCGCTGTCACGGCCTCGGCGAGATCGTCGGCGTGGGCGTCGGAGGCAACCTCCTGCGGCTCGGCAACGGCCTCTGTGGCGACCGCGGGCTCGGCGCCGATCGCTGCGACGGGCGCCGGTGTCTCGTCGGCATGATCATGGTCGTGATGATCGTGTTCGCCATGATGATCGTGGTCGTGGTCGTGATGATCGTGGGCGTGATGATCGTCACCATGGGCATGATGATCGTCGTGGTCATGCCCTTCGTGGTCATGTGCTTCGTGGCCGTGATGATCGTGGCCTTCGTGCTCGCCGTGATGCTCTGCGCCGGTGTGCAGGTGCTCGCCTTCGTGCGAAGCGCCCTCGGGCAGTGCCTCGCCCTGGACCTGCTGGGCGGCGGGATCGGTGCCTTCGACGACGTCGCTGCGGACGCGCTCGCCATGACTACGGCGGCGGGAATTGCGGTGGCGGGAGCGGCGGCGGCCTTGGGAGCGGTTCTCGCTCTCTTCCTCGGCCTCACGATGGGCCTGCTCTTCGGCTTCGATCAGCGCCTGCCGGTCGGCAACCGGGATCTGGTAATAGTCGGGATGGATTTCGCTGAAGGCGAGGAAGCCGTGGCGGTTGCCGCCATATTCGACGAAAGCGGCCTGGAGCGAGGGTTCGACCCTTGTGACCTTGGCGAGGTAGATATTCCCGCGCAGTTGCTTGCGTTGCGCGGTCTCGAAATCAAACTCTTCGACGCGATTGCCGCGGACCACGACGACCCGGGTCTCTTCCGGGTGAGTGGCATCGATCAACATCTTGTTGGGCATGTCTTAACTCTTGGCGGCGGCGGGCGCGATTCACCGTGGGCGCCATCAGCGCTGCCGGGTGACGCGACGGTCCACCTGATTCGGGGGTGAGGGGAAGGCCGAAACGCCGTCTCTCGCGCCTTGCCGAACCGGAAGCCGGAGGACCAAAGCGGCGCGCGGAATTGTCACTCCGCAGCGTCGCGAATGGTCCTTCAGAATTGGTCGGCACAGTCTGGCGCATCAAGCGTCGGCCCGTATGAAACATTGGGCGGCGGGGCCGCCCCTCAATCAGTTGCTGTTGGCCAGGCATGGCGCGAGCGCGCTCGCCTTGGGTAGTACGAACCGCTCCCTTGAGATTAAGGGACCGGGTAACGGGTTGCGCCGCTGTCAGAACCGTCCCGGAAACGTGGTGGTAACCGGAGACCGTCCGCCGCCGGGGCTTGCCCCGCTCCACCTCGCTGCCGCGCACCGCGCTGGACCTAGAGGGGAACGGAAAAACGCTGGAATTCCCAAACCTTGAGAGTTCCGGCGCTGCACCGGGAGGCTGAATGCGACACAACCGGAAATATCGGCCGTCAGCATTCCGTACATACGTGGATTGGGCCATCCGTGCAAGGAGCGTCGCACGGCGGTCACAGTCAGCGAGTTTCGCGTGTCTGTCATTAAGGATCGTTTAACCCTGTGGTTCTATTGCGTTAAAGAGGCTGCTCGGAGGCACGGAATCGGTGGCGAGCCGCGCAAATCAAAGGATCTTGCTGGGATGCGCGCTGCTCTGCGCGGCGGCATTGCCGTGTGCTGATTCCTCGCGCCTGAAGGCCGCGGAAAGTCAGCCTCAACTCCCTGTTGCATCAGCGAATTTTCCGACGGCCTCGGCCGCCCGGCTGGCCGGTGACGGCAGGCAAACTCGCTTTGTCCTCGACATCGACCAGACCGTTAGCTTCCGCGCCGTCGCCTTGGCCGACCCGTATCGGGTGGTGGTCGACGTCCCCCAGGTCAATTTTCAGCTTCCCGCCGGCACCGGGGCCGGCGGACGCGGGCTGGTCAAGGCCTTCCGCTATGGGCTGGTGATGCCCGGCGGCTCCCGAATCGTGTTCGACCTGACGGGCCCGGCCAAGATCGCCAATTCCTACGTGGTGGAGGCAGCCAACGGTCAGCCGGCGCGGCTGGTGCTCGAACTGGAGGAGGTCGAGCGCACCGCCTTCGTGCCGTCGCTGGCTCCGGAAAATCGTCCTGAGCTGCGGCCGGCAATTGCCGATCCGCCCCCCGCGACGGTTCCCGCATCTGCACACCGTGAAGCCGGGCAGAAGGCCGATGGCCGCGCGGTGGTCGTCATCGATCCCGGCCATGGCGGCATCGACAACGGCACGCAGTCGAGCGGCGAGAGCGAGAAGAATCTGGTGCTGGCATTTGGCCTGGCGCTGCGCGAACGGCTGGAAAAAACCGGCAAATATCGCGTGGTGATGACACGAGACGACGACACCTTCATCCCGCTCAACGACCGGGTCAAAGTCGCCCGCAGCCTCAAGGCGGCGTTGTTCGTCTCGATCCATGCCGACGCGCTGCCGCGTGCCGAGGGTGATGCGCAGGGCGCGACCATCTACACCTTGTCCGACAAGGCTTCCGACGCCGAGGCGCAGCGGCTGGCGGATGCGGAAAACCGGGCGGACGCCATCGCGGGCTTCAACCTCGCGGAGGAGCCGACCGACGTCGCCGACATCCTGATCGATCTCACCCAGCGGGAAACCCGCACATTTTCAAGTCGTTTTGCCCGGCTGTTGATGGGCGAAATGAAGTCGACGGTGCGAATGCACAAGCATCCCCTGAAGTCGGCCGGCTTCCGAGTGCTGAAGGCGCCCGACGTGCCGTCGGTCCTGGTCGAGATCGGTTATGTCTCCAACAAGGGCGACCTCGAGCATCTGGTCTCCGAAGGATGGCGGTCGCGTGCGGTAGGCTCCATGGCACAGGCGATCGACGGGTTTTTGGCCAAGCGGATGGCCACGGCCGGATCGAACTGACGACCGGGGGGTCTACGAATTGAGAGTGATTTTCCGTCACGCCGCAAAAGCCCTAGTTTGGCCACAGCGGGCGCTTTATAAAAACGCCGCAGGGGGTTCCGGAATCGGCGAGAATCCCGCTCGGCAAGCGTCTTGGGTCCGGCACTGATAGTAGTGAGTAAGGCCGGTGAATTCGCGATGGTTTGGCGCCTGTTTCGGGTGCCGAGGGCTGATCTTAAGCTGGTCTTGGGCTGATCTTTGGGCTGATCCAGAGTTTGAACGGATAAACAGATAATGCGCTTGCTGGTGCGGTTCATGGGCTTCCTGTTCGCCGCGGGAACGGTGTTGTTCCTTGTCGGGGTGGGTGCCATCGCAGGCCTGATCTGGCATTTCTCCAAGGACTTGCCTGACTACTCTCAGCTTCAGGATTACGAGCCGCCGGTGATGACCCGCGTGCACGCGACCGACGGCTCGCTGCTCGGCGAATATGCCAAGGAGCGGCGGCTGTACCTGCCGATCCAGGCGGTGCCGAAACTCGTGATCAATGCCTTCCTGGCGGCCGAGGACAAGAATTTCTACGAGCATGGCGGCATCGACTACACCGGCATGGCGCGCGCCGGCGTGGTCTACATCCAGAACTACGGCTCCAACCGCCGTCCGCAGGGCGCTTCCACGATCACCCAGCAGGTCGCCAAGAACTTCCTTCTGACCAACGAGGTCTCCTTCGCCCGCAAGATCAAGGAAGCCTTGCTCGCGATGCGGATCGAGAAGACCTACTCGAAGGACAAGATCCTCGAGCTGTATCTGAATGAAATCTATCTGGGCCTCGGCGCCTACGGCATCGCGGCCGCGTCGCTGGTTTATTTCGACAAGTCGGTGAACGAGCTGACGGTGGCGGAAGCGTCCTATCTCGCGGCGCTGCCGAAGATGCCCGCGACGCTGCATCCCGTCCGCAACCGCGACCGCGCCATCGAGCGCCGCAACTACGTGATCGATCGTCTGGTTGAGAACGGCTGGGTCAAGCAGGCCGACGCCGACAAGGCGCGCAAGGAGCCGCTGGCCGTTACCAGCCGTTCCAACGGCGCCCACACTTTCGCCGGCGAATATTTCGCCGAGGAAGTGCGCCGCGACATCTTCGAGCGCTATGGCGAGAAGAAGCTGTACGAGGGCGGCCTCTCGGTCCGCACCACGCTCGATCCCAAGATTCAGGTCATGGCGCGCAAGACCATGGTCGCCGGTCTCGTGAACTATGACGAGCAGCAGGGCTATCGCGGTGCCATCAGCAAGCTCGACATTTCGGGCGACTGGGGCGTGAAGCTCGCCGAGATCAAGTCTCTGTCCGATATCTCGCCGTGGCGCATGGCCGTGGTGCTGGAGACCAGCGACCAGTCGGCGCGCATCGGCTTCCAGCCGAGCCGCGAGCTCGGCGGCGCCGTGAGCAAGCAGCGCGAGACCGGCCTCATCACGCTCGACGGCATCAAATGGGCAAGAGCAGCCTCGGGAGCTGCGAAGGGCAGGGCGGCGAGCGCGGTGTCGCAGGTGCTCCAGCCCGGCGACGTGATCTACGCCGATCCGCTGTACAAGGACGCCCAACCTGTCGAAGGTCAGTACCGGCTGCGCCAGATCCCCGAAGTGTCCGGCGCGATGGTGGTGATGGACCCCTGGACCGGCCGCGTGCTGGCGATGGTCGGCGGCTTCTCGTTCGACCAGAGCCAGTTCAACCGCGCCACGCAGGCCTATCGGCAGCCCGGTTCGTCGTTCAAGCCGATCGTCTATTCGGCCGCGCTCGACAACGGCTATACGCCCTCGACGGTCGTGCTCGACGCGCCCATCGAGATCGACCAGGGCCAGGGCGCGGGCGTGTGGCGGCCTGAAAACTTCTCCTCGGGCAAATTCCAGGGGCCGGTGACGCTGCGCAACGCGCTGCGGCAGTCGCTCAACACGGTGACGGTGCGCCTCGCCCAGGACATCGGCATGCCCTTGATCGGCGAGTATGCCCGCCGCTTCGGCGTCTATGACGAACTGCCGAACTATCTGTCCTACGCGCTCGGCGCCGGCGAGACCACGGCGATGCGCATGGTCACGGCCTATTCGATGCTCGCCAATGGCGGCCGCCGGGTGAAGCCGACCCTGATCGACCGCATCCAGGATCGCTACGGCCACACCATCTTCAAGCACGACCAGCGCGAATGCCGTGGCTGCGACGCGCCGGGTGGCTGGAAGAACCAGAACGAGCCGCAGCTGATCGACCGCCGCGAGCAGGTGCTGGATTCCATGACTGCCTATCAGATCACGGAGCTGATGGAAGGCGTGGTCCAGGCCGGTACCGCGACCGTGGTCAAGCAGGTCGGCAAGCCGATCGCCGGCAAGACCGGCACCACCAACGAGGCCAAGGACGCCTGGTTCGTCGGCTTCTCGCCCGACGTCGCCGTCGCCATCTATATGGGCTACGACAAGCCGCGTCCGCTCGGCAAGGGTAACGCCGCGACCGGCGGCCATCTCGCAGCTCCCATCGCGCGCGACTTCCTCCAGCTCGCGCTCGCCGACAAGCCGGCAGTCCCCTTCAAGGTGCCGGCCGGCATCAAGCTGGTGCGGGTCGTCGCCAAGTCCGGCATGCGCGCCGGTCCGGGCGAGACCGGCGGAACCATCCTCGAAGCCTTCAAGCCGGGCACGGCGCCGCCGGACAATTATTCGGTCATCGGCGTTGCCGATGCCGACGGCCGCATGCCGGCGTCGCAGCAGCAGCAGCCGGATTCCGGCTTCTTCATGCGGCCGGGCACCGGCGGGCTGTACTAAGGGCTTAGGACAAGACAGACGTTCTGTGCGGCGGCGGTTGCGCTTTGCAGCCGTCGCAGCTACATCCCGTTGTCGTTAGACGCGGAACAATACCGCGAGATCAGAGAATCCCATGCGCGCCGAAATCGAACGGTTGGTAGAAGAGATCAAGCAGTCTGTCGGGCTGCTGAGGAGGCATCTTTGACGTCGAGAAATCGACGGCGCGCCTCGCTGAGCTGAACAAGCTCGCAGAAGATCCCAACCTCTGGAACGATCCCCAGAAAGCCCAGAGATTGATGCAGGAGCGCACCTCGCTTGAGGATTCGCTCTCCGGCATCGGCAAAGTCGAGCAGGAGCTCGAAGACGACATCGGCATGATCGAGCTCGGCGAAGCCGAGGGCGATGAGGGCGTCGTCAAGGAAGCCGAAGCCGCGCTGAAGACCCTCAAGAAGGAAGTTGCCCGGCGCGAGCTCGAGGCGCTGCTCTCGGGAGAGGCCGATAGTTTCGATTCCTATCTCGAAGTGCATGCCGGCGCCGGTGGCACCGAGAGCCAGGACTGGGCGCAGATGCTGCTTCGCATGTACTCGCGCTGGGCCGAAACCCACGGCTTCAAGGTCGAGATGCTGGAAGAGTCCGAGGGCGAAGAGGCCGGCATCAAGTCCGCGACCATCCAGGTCTCCGGCCACAATGCCTATGGCTGGCTGAAGACCGAGGCCGGCGTGCACCGCCTGGTGCGGATCTCGCCGTTCGATTCCAACGCGCGGCGGCACACCTCGTTCTCATCGGTCGCTGTGTTTCCGGTGATCGACGACACCATCAAGATCGACATCAAGGAATCCGACGTCCGCGTCGACACCATGCGCTCCGGTGGTGCTGGCGGCCAGCACGTCAACAAGACCGAGTCCGCGGTGCGGCTGACGCATATCCCGACCGGCGTTGCCGTGGTCTGCCAGGCCGGTCGCTCGCAGCACAAGAACAAGGCGCAGGCCTGGGACATGCTGCGCGCCAGGCTTTACCAGATCGAGCTGAAGCGGCGGGAAGAGAAAGCCGCCGCCGACCAGGCCGCCAAGACCGACATCGGCTGGGGCCACCAGATCCGCTCCTACGTGCTCCAGCCCTACCAGATGGTGAAGGATCTGCGCACGGGTGTGCAGACCTCCGACACATCAGGCGTGCTCGGCGGCGATCTCGACGACTTCATGGCCGCGACCCTGGCGCAGCGCGCCTTCGGCACTCCCAGCGCCGACATCGAGGACGTCGACTGATGCCCCGCATCGCCTTCATCGGGCTTGGACGGATGGGCCACGGCATGGCCGGCCGCTATCTCGATGCCGGCTTCACGGTGACGCTGTGGAATCGCAGCAAGGCCAAGGCGGAAGACTTGATCGCGCGCGGCGCGCTGTGGGCGACTTCGCCTGAGGATGCCGCGATCGACGCCGACGCGGTGGTGACCATGGTCGCCGATGACGAGGCCTCGCGTGCGGTCTGGCTCGGGCCCGAGGGCGCGGCCAAGACGGCCAAGGCTGGCACCATCGCGATCGAATGCTCCACCGTCTCCTATGATCATGCGCGTGAGATGGGCCGCGAAATGAACACGCGTGGGCTGATCTATATCGATTGCCCCGTGACGGGATTGCCGGATGCCGCCGCCAGCGGAAAGCTGACGCTGCTCGTTGGCGCCGATGCGGCCGATCTCGAACGCGCGCGGCCCTACCTGACACCGATCGGCTCGACCATCCGCCATTTCGGCGCGGTCGGCGCCGGCACGGTCTACAAGCTGATCAACAATCTGATGGGCGCGATCCAGATCGCCGGCCTCGCTGAGGGCCTTGCGATCGCCGAGCAGGCCGGGCTCGACATGAACCTGGTGCTGGACTCGATCCAGGCTGGCGTTGCCGCAAGCCCTCAGGTGCAGCGTCACTCCAAGCGCATGGTTGCCCGCGATTTTTCCGGCGCGACGTTCACGGCGGCGCTGCGGCACAAGGATGCCGCCTATGCGGTGAAGCTCGCCGAGAGCCTGCTGGCCGACAAGCCGCTGGTCGCGCGCGCCGCGGTCGAGGCCTACGCGCAGGCCAAGGCCGCGATGCCTGACGACGATGAAGGCAAGATGATCGAGCTGGTGTCGCGGCCGAAGAAGCCGTCGTAGCGGATCATAGCCACATAGGGCAGCCTCGTTCGAGCATCGGTTGTGTAAACCGACGTGTCATCGGAAATCGGGTGGCGCTGTTCGCCGCGCTGTCCTAGGGCGGCTGTCTCGCCCACCGAGATGAGACGCCATGCCCCCGAACGACAACCGGATCGACGCGCGAGACTGGTCGCTGCTCGCTGTGCTCTCGGTGCTCTGGGGCGGCTCGTTCTTTTTCAACGGCGCGGCGCTGCGGGAATTGCCGCCGCTGACGTTGGTGCTTTTGCGTGTCGCGCTTGGCGCGGCCATTCTGCTGCCGCTGCTCCGTATCCAGGGCATCCGATTTCCAAAGGGCGTGAGGGGCTGGAAACCGTTCTTTGCGATTGGACTCCTCAACAACGTCATCCCGTTCTCGCTGATCGTGGTCGGCCAGACCTTCATTCCAAGCGGGCTGGCGTCGATCCTGAATGCCACCACGCCGCTGTTCACCGTGGTCGTGATGGCGGCGGCAGGCGAAGAGGCTTTGCAACTGCGCCGCGTCGCCGGCGTGGCACTGGGTCTCTCCGGTGTGATCATCCTGCGTGGATGGGGCGTCGAGACACGGGCAGGGCAGGGGCTCGGCATCCTGCTCTGTCTCGGTGGCGCCTTCAGCTATGGCTTTGCGGCGTTGGCCGCGCGGCGGTTGTTGAAGGATGCCGCGCCGCTAGGGACGGCAGCATTTCAACTGATGGCTTCCACGGTGATGATGGCGATCGTGGTCGGCGCGATGAGCAGCCGTGGCGTCTCCCGATGCCGGGCGTGACGATTTGGCTCGCGGTGCTTGGCCTTGCCGGCCTGTCGACAGCGCTCGCCTATATCGTCTTCTTCCAGATCCTGCGGCGGTCGGGGGCGACCAATGTGATGCTGGTGACGCTGCTCATTCCCGTCACCGCCATCCTTCTGGGATGGCTTGTGCTGGGCGAGCCGATCTCCATGCGCGAGATCGCGGGCGCGATCGTGATCGGCAGCGCGTTGCTGGTGATCGATGGGCGCGTTCTGAACCTGCTGCGGCGCGGCACATAGTTCTGGAGCGGCCGTTTCACCTCACGGAAAATCGTGACGCTTGCCAGCGGCAGGTCCGCTTGCGACACTCTCGGCAAAACAAGACTACAAAACACAGGGAGAGAACGATGCCGGGTCGTCGCAATAACCTTGCTGCCCTCGCCATTCTTGCTGCCGGCGTGCTCGTCACGACACCGGCCCTGGCGCAAAAGAAATACGATCCCGGCGCCACCGACACCGAAATCAAGCTCGGCAACATCATGCCCTATAGCGGGCCGGCATCGTCCTATGGCGTGATCGGCAAGACCGAGGCCGCGTTCTTCAAGATGATCAACGACCAAGGCGGCATCAACGGGCGCAAGATCAATTTCATCAGCTATGACGATGCCTATTCGCCGCCAAAGGCGATCGAGCAGGCGCGGAAGCTGGTCGAGAGCGACGAGGTGTTGCTGATCTTCCAGCCGCTCGGCACGCCTTCGAACTCCGCGATCATGAAATACATGAATTCCAAGAAGGTGCCGCAGCTCTTCGTCGCCTCCGGCGGCACCAAGTTCGGCGATCCCAAGAATTTCCCATGGACCATGGGATTCCAGCCGAACTACCAGAGCGAGGGGCGGATCTACGCGAAATATATCCGTGACAAGTTTCCGAACAGCAAGATCGCGGTGTTCTGGCAGAACGACGACGCCGGCAAGGACCAGTTCAAGGGCCTGAAGGACGGGCTCGGCGACAAGGCCAATATGATCATTGCCGACAAATCCTATGAGGTCAGCGATCCCTCGATCGACTCGCAGATCGTCGCCTTGCACGATTCCGGCGCCGACATCTTCTTCTCCTGGGCCGCACCCAAGGGATCGGCACAGGCGATCCGGAAGGTCGGCGAACTCGGCTGGAAACCAAAATTCTTTCTGGCCAACACCGCGACCTCGGTCGCCTCGGTGCTCAAGCCAGCCGGGCTCGACTATTCCAAGGACATCATTTCGACCGTCTATCTGAAGGACCCGACCGATCCGACCTGGGACAAGGATCCTGCGGTGATCAAATGGCGCGAGTTCATGGACAAATATTACCCTGACGGCGACAAGGCCAATTCCAACAATGTCTACGGCTACGTCCAGGCGGAGGCGATGGCGCAGGTGCTGAAGCAGTGCGGCGACAATCTCACACGTGACAACGTGATGAAGCAGGCCACGAACCTAAGGGATTTCCACACCGACCTGATGCTGCCCGGCATCATGGTCAATACGTCGCCCGACGATTATTTCCCGATCGAGCAGATGCAGCTGATGCGCTTCAATGGACAGGCCTGGGAGCTGTTCGGCGACGTCATCACCGGTGAGGTTGGCCACGAGCGCGGCCAATAGAATGCGAGAAGCGCAGGCCTAGCCCGCGCTGAGTCGCACGCCGGCGCGCAGGAATTTCTGCGGATCGACCGCTTCGCCGTCGATGCGGGTTTCATAGTGCAAATGCGGGCCGGTGGATCGGCCGGTCGAGCCGACGAGACCAACCACCTGGCCGATCCTCACGATCTCGCCGACCCTGACGTTGATCTCGGAGAGATGGCCATAACGAGTCGCAAGACCATTGCCGTGATCGACCTCGATCATGCGGCCGTAGCCGCCCGACCAGCCGGCCGAGACGACCTTGCCGTTGGCGGTGACGCGAACGGGATCGCCGCTCGCGGCGCGGAAGTCGAGCCCGGTGTGCATCGCCGGCCGGCCGAGGAACGGATCGCTGCGCACGCCGAAGCCAGAGGTGAACTCGACCTCGCCGATGACGGGCTTGCGATAGGGCACGAGTGCGAGCGTGCGATTGAGCCGGTCCATCTCGGCGCGGGTGCTGTTGATGCGATGGAGCTGCTTCTCGAACGGCCCCGAACTGGCGGTGAGCTTCACGGGTACGAAAGGCCCGCCCATCGCAGTGCGTGGCACGGCGGCTTCGAGATTTGCGAGGTTCAGGCCGAGATCGCTGACGACGCCGCGCATCCGGCGCATGCGTGAATCCATGCCTTCCTCGACGGCGTTGAGTGCTGCCATCTGGCGACGCTCGACCTGGTCAAGCGAGGTCGTGAGCCGAACCACGACGTTGTCGAACCCTTGATTCTTGGCGAATTGATTGACGGGCGGAGCTGCGAGCGTCGGCGCGCGCGACTCGAGCCGCGCTTCGCGATCCGGCGGCGCCACGAAGATCACGGTGTCGCTGATCGGCGAGGGCTTTGGCGTGCCCTGCGTCGCCTGGCTGGCATCGCCACGCTGTGGGTTGGAACGGGGAATCGATCCGGTCACGTCCGGCATGGACCCGAGCGCCGTGGCACGGGACTCCAGCGCCGTCTGGCGCTTCATGATCTGGTCGAGCTTCTGGTCAAACTGCTCCTGGTCGAGCAGCTGCCGGCTGGTGGTGCGGTCGACCTTGGCGCGCAGCTCGGCGATGCGGTCCTCGTAGGCGTATTGCATCTCGGCCTGCCGGGCGATCAGCCGGGTGAGGACGTCGTCGCGGAAGGCGAAATAGGTCGCGGTCGCGGCCGACCAGAGCCCGAGCAACACCACGGTGCCGACCACGATCCAGAACACCACGGGCCCCAGGCGAACCTGCTTGCCGTGATGCACGATGGTGTAGGCGTCGTCGGTGTCCGGAAGGGGAAGCGCGGTTGCCACCGCGGCAGCACGGCGATGAAAGGCTCGTCCGTGGTCGTGGGGGTGATGTTGGGGGTACTGCGAGAGCTGGGCAGAACTTTTCGACATCGGCACTCCCGCGCCGGTCGGATGAGTCCGTACGGCCTAATTGCCGCGGCAATCTGGGCCAGTCATGGTTAATTTTCCGGAAACGGAACCGCTTGAATTTAAATGATTGGTTAAAGGGTTCTTGCCGCTTCCAAGACCTCGTCGGCGTGGCCATCGACGCGGACATTGCGCCAGATCCGGGCGATCCTGCCGTCGGCGCCAAGCAGCATCGTGGTACGAAGAACTCCCAGGAAGCTCTTGCCATACATGGACTTTTCGCCCCAGGCGCCGTAGGCCTCCAGCATCTCATGCGTCTCGTCCGAGATCAGGGGCACGTCGAGACCGTGCTTGTCGCGGAATTTATCCTGAGCCTTGACCGGATCGGCGGAGATACCGAGCACGGCGGTGCCAGCCGTGGCGAAGGCGCCGGTCAGCCGGGTGAAATCGATGGCTTCCCTGGTGCAGCCCGGCGTATCGGCGCGGGGATAGAAGAACAGGACCAGCTTCTGGCCGGTATAATCCGACAGCGCGACGACACCGCCACCGTCGCGGGGCAGGCGGAAGGCGGGAGCCTCCTGACCCTCGGCCAGGCCGGCCTTCGTCGCCTTTTCGGGTGCGGGTGCCGATTTGGAAGAATTTAACCGTTTCGATGCGGCCTTATGCGATGCTGTCTTTGCTATGGTCCCAGTTGATTTGCTCGCCGGTGTCCGCTGTGTTTTCGCGGACTTGGTTTGAGTCGCAGCCCGCGCTTTCACGGGCGTCTTTTTAGCCGTCGGACTGCCGGAGGGCGCTTTGGACGATTTCTTTTGGGATTTCTTGGACATACGCCTTCCTTTCGTCGCTTTCGGCGGGTCAACCAAAGCGGTATTGCAGCCCTTTTCCGCTATGCCGGAATCGTGCCCTCGGCAGGGCGAGTCTGACGACGCCGGAGTCTGGTTACAAGGAATTCCACGCACCACCCCACTGCTCGTTGAACGCGCTCCCGGGGCGACATGACGAACAGAAGGAATATTCGAGGTATGGCGGCAATGCCGGCGCGGGAAGCTTCGCTTCCCGTCGACGGCTGCGGCCCCGGCGGCGCTCAATCCCACGACGGGCGCCTGTATCGAGAGGCAATGGCAAGGAATACGTCGCCCCAGGATTACAATCGGGATTTGGATCGGCGCGGCAGCCAAACAGAGTCGCAGCAATGGGACGACGCCGATTGGGATCCGGATCAGGAAGCGGCGGCGGGCTATCGGGCGCGCCGGCTGTTGTCGCGTTCCAATTCGGGCTTCCATCGCTTCGCTGACGGGTTTGGGCCGCTGCGCCGCTGGCTGGGCGGCGGTCGCTGGCTGAAGCGCGTGGCCGTGGTCGTCGGTGCCCTGATCGTCATCTTCGTCGGCTGTTTCGGCGCGCTGTGGTGGCGACTCGGCGCCGGTCCCATCAATCTCGACATTGCGACGCCGTGGCTCGCCGCCGCGATCGAGGACAATATCGGTCACGGCAACACCGTGGAGGTCGGCGGCACGCAGATCGAACGGGCCGGGCGGATCCGCATTGCCGTGCGCATCCGCGATATCGTCGTGCGCGACCACGATCACGTCATTGTCGCCACCGCACCGAAGGCCGAGGTGAAGCTGTCGGGTGCGGGCCTGCTGATGGGGCATCTGCGCGCAGAAAGCCTCAACCTCGTCGATGCCGAGCTCGCGATCCGGATCGCGCCTGACGGCACCGTTACGGTGTCGGCTGGCGACACCGCAAAGCCGCTCGCAACCGGCGTCGCCTCCAAGAAGGACGCGGGGCTGCCGCCGACTTTCCCGCGCAACGGTGTGCCACCGCCGCCGTTCGCCACCGAGCCTGCGACCCCCGACGCATCGCAAGCCGCGCCCCAGGCCGCGGCCCCGACTGGCATTCTTCAGGGCCTCGACTGGCTCGACAGTCTGAGCATGACCGGCCTCGACGGCCAGAACCTCAACGAGATCGGCCTGAAGAACGGCAATCTGATCGTCGACGATCAGCAGCGCGGCAGCAAATGGACGTTTGAGAACATCACGCTCAGCCTGCGCCGACCGAGCCGTGGCGGCGTCGCGCTCAGCCTCGGCGAGGAGGGCCCGCGTCCGTGGTCGTTGCGCGCCACGATCGGCCCCGCCGAGAACGGCGTGCGCTCGGTCGATATCCGCGCCGACAAGGTCTCGACCGCCAACATCCTGCTGGCGCTGCGGGTGAAGGACCTCACCTACACCGCCGACCTGCCGCTGACCGGCGAGCTCAAGGGCGAGCTCGGCCGCGACGGCGTGCCGACCTTCTTTCGCGGCAAGATCGCGGTCGGCGCGGGCAACATCATCGACACCGATACGCCCGACTATCCGATGGCGATCGACTCGGCTGAGATCAATGTCGAGTGGGACGCCAATCGGCGGGTGCTGGTCGCTCCCTTCAAGGTCCTCTCGGGCGCGAACCGTCTGACGCTTCTGGCTCATGTCGAGCCGCCCAACGGTACCGTCAATGACTGGCAGCTGGGTTTCAGCGGCGGTTCGATCCTGCTCGGCGGCATCGACAACGAGCCGCCGCTGGTCTTCAACCGTATTGCGATCGGCTTCCGTTTCGACACCGACCACAAGAGGCTGCTGTTGACGCAGGCTGATATCTCCAACGGGGAGATCGGCGTCGCCGGCACCGGTGCCATCGACTATTCGGGCGAGCCGCGGCTGACACTGGGTTTTGCGGGTACGCCGATGTCGGCCTCCGCGCTCAAGCGGATGTGGCCGACGCTTGTCGTTCCCGAGTTGCGCGAATGGGTGATCGAGCGGATCGAGCGTGGAACGCTCCAGCGCATCGAGATCGGCGTTAATTCACCGACGAAGAATCTTCCGCGCAAGGGCCCGCCCATTCCCGACGACGGCCTGTCGGTCAATATCGTAGCGAGCGGTGTCACGGTTCGCCCTGTGGATGGCTTGCCGGTGGTGCACGATGCCGATTTGAAGGCACGCGTGACCGGTCGCACCGCGACGGTGAATATCGGGCAGGGCATTGCCGATACGCCAGCAGGCCGCAAGGTCACGATTTCCGACTTTGTCTTCGAGGTGCCCGATATGGCGCCCAAGCCTTCGCCGTCGCGGACCAGGTTCCGTGTCGAAGGCCCGGTGCCTGCGGCCGCCGAAATGCTTTCCAACGATCGCCTGAGCGATCTGTCGTCGACCGTCATCGATCCCAATACGAGCAAGGGGACGTTCTCGGCGAACGTCCAGCTTGGGTTGCCGGTCAAGGGCGAGCTGACCAAAGCCGACACCACCTACAGCGTTACCGCCGATCTCAACGGTTTTGGTGCCGACAAGCTCGTGATGAACCAGAAGCTGGAGGCCAACAACCTCAAGATCGTCGCGAGCAACCAGGGCTACCAGGTCAAGGGCGACGTCAAGATCAACGGGCAGGCGGCCTCGCTCGACTACCGCAAACCGGCCGAGGGCGACGCGGACGTCAAATTGCAGACTACGCTCGACGATGCGAGCCGCGCGCGCCTCGGATTTGACTTGGGTCCCGCCGTCAGCGGATCGGTGCCGATCAAGCTGTCGGGCAAGATCGCAGGGGGGCCCGACCAGACGACGAAGCTCGGCATCGAGGCCGACTTGACCTCCGTCAAGCTCGACAACATCCTGCCCGGCTGGGTCAAGCTGCCGGGCAGAGCGGGCAAGGCCAGCTTCAAGGTGGTGCCGACGGCGCAATCGACGCGTCTGGAGGAGATCGTCATCGAAGGCGGCGGCGCCTCGATCAAGGGGTCGCTCGAGGTCGATGCCAACGGCGATCTCATGAACGCGAACTTCCCGACCTATGCGCCGTCAGACGGCGACAAGGCGTCGCTGAAGGTGGAGCGCAGCCAGGAGGGCGTGGTCAAGGGCACGATGCGCGGCGACGTATTCGACGGCCGCGGCTTCCTGAAATCGGCGATTTCAGGCAATTCCAAGGACGACGCCAAGAGCAAGACGAAGAACGTCGATTTCGACATGGACGTGAAGCTCGGCGCCGTCATGGGTTTCAACGGCGAGGCGATGCGCAGCGTCGAAGCCAAGATGTCGCGGCGCAACGGTGCGGTCAAAGCCTTCACGCTGAGCGGCAGGATCGGAAAAGACACGCCCGTGGCCGCCGACCTGCGCGGCGGCCGCGCCCAGGGCAACCGCGAGGTCATCTATCTCCAGACCAGCGATGCCGGCAACTTCCTGCGCTTCACAGACACCACCAACAAGGTCTACGGCGGCCAGATGGTGGTGGCCATGGAGCCGCCGACGTCAGAGCCTACGACACGGGAAGGCCTGATCAATGTGCGCGACTTCTCGGTCAAGGGAATGGATCAACTCGATCGCGTCGCGGCGGGCGCTCCCAACGGTGCGCAGAGCGGCGTGGCCTTCACGGCGTTGCGTGCGGAGTTCACGCGGCAGAACGGCGCGCTCACGATCCGCGACGGCGTGGTCAAGGGGCCGATGATCGGCGCCACCATCGAGGGCTCAATCGACTTTCCCGGCAATCAGGTCTGCATGAGCGGCACCTTCGTGCCGATGTATGGCGTCAACAACATCTTCGGCCAGATACCGCTGTTCGGTATCTTTCTCGGCGGCGGCAACAATGAAGGGTTGATCGGCGTGACCTACGAGGTCGTCGGCACGCCCGCCGCGCCGGTGATGCGCGTCAATCCGATTTCGGCGATGGCGCCGGGTCTATTCCGCAAGATCTTCGAATTCAACACCGGCAAACAGAACTCGCCGTTCGAGGAATTCCCGTCGCAGTCGAACGATGGCTCGAGCGGATCGACGCGTCAGCTATCAAGCGGCTGCACCCTCGCGCGGCGATAGCGGCGAGCAGCTGTCTCCGGCGTCATGGCCGGGCTTGTCCCGGCCATCCACGCCTTGTCCCGCGGCGTCAAGGACGTGGATGCCCGGGACAAGCCCGGGCATGACGAGATCATTGTGAGCATTCCGGCCGCCTACGCCGCGCGCACGCCGGCCAGGAAGGTCCCGACTTCGCCGGAGAGCTGCTCGGCCTGCTTGGAGAGGTTCGAGGCCGCGGCGAGCACCATGCCCGCGGCATTGCCGGTCTCGTTCGCTGCCGTGCTGACGCCACCGATATTGGTGGTGACTTCCTGGGTCGCCTCGGCCGTCTGCGAGACACTGCGGGCGATCTCGGCCGTGGCGGCGCCTTGCTCCTCGATCGCAGCGCCGATTGACGTAGCGATCCGGCTGACTTCCTCGATGGTGGCGGTGATGCCGCCGATGGCGTCCACCGCTTCCTTGGTCGCGCCCTGGATCTGGGCGATCTTTTCGCCGATCTCGCGGGTGGCTTCCGCGGTCTGACTCGCGAGCGACTTCACCTCGGAGGCGACGACGGCGAAGCCGCGGCCGGCTTCACCGGCGCGTGCGGCCTCGATGGTGGCGTTGAGCGCGAGCAGATTGGTCTGCGCCGCGATGCTGGAGATCAGCTCGGCGACATGCTCGATCTGCTGGGCGCCATCGGAGAGCGCGCGCACGATGGTGTCGGTGCGGCGTGCGCTGTCCACGGCGCGGCCGGTGACCACGGCGGACTGCGCGACCTGACGGCTGATCTCGGTGATGGAGGAGGAGAGCTCCTCGGCGGCGGCGGCGACCGTCTGCACGCGCTGGCTGGCTTCCGTGGCGGCCGAGCCGACGACGGCGGCGCGGCGATTGGTGCCTTCCGCGGTCGACGACATCGACTTGGCGGTGACCTCCAGCTCGCCGGAGCCCGAGGCCATCAGGCCGACGAGCTGGCCGACGGAGGCATCGAACCGATCGGCGAGCGAGATCAGCGCGTCGCGCTTCTCCTGTTCGCTGCGGGTCTTGGTGGCGACCTGCTCAGCCTCCAGCTTGCGCGCCGTCAGCGCGGTCTGCCTGAGCACTTCGAGGGTCTCGGCCATGCGGCCGATCTCGTCGCCGCGACCGGTCTCCTCGACCGCCGCGTCGATGGCGCCTTCGGAAATGGCTTGCATGCGGTTCTTCTGGCGGTCGAGCGCGCCGAGCACGTCGCGGGCAATCAGCCAGGACAGTGTCGCCATCAGCAGCATCAGGCCGATGCCGATCGCACCCAATTCCAGCGTCAAGGCTCGCACGTCGGCGTCGATGTCGTCGACATAGAGGCCGTAGCTGATCGTCGCGTTCCAGGGCGCGAATTTGCGCGCGAACACGGTCTTGCGGACAGGTTCCGTCTGGCCGGGGCGGGGATAGAGATAGGAGGTTACGCCGCCCTGTGCGGTCTCAGCGCCGGCCTTTATAATAGCGTCGGCGATCAGGACGCCATTGGAGTCCTTCGCGCCGGTGATCTTGCCTTCGAGCTGCTGGTTGGCGCCGTTGACGATGAGAGACGTATCGGCGTTATAGACCACCGGATAGCCTTGCCCGCCATTGAAGCTCATGCGGCGGCCGCGCAGATGGAACTGGACCTTCGCCTCGGCCTGCGTCAGCTTGCCGGCGCCGACCTCCTCTTCAAGTGATTGGGCGAGGTTGTGGAGCATATCGACCGCGGTCCGCATCTGCTGGACGCGGTCCTCCAGCATGCGGCTCTTGCTGAGCACGGACGACACCCCGATGATGGCCGTGACCGTGAGCGCCGAAAGACAGACCATGCTGGCGAGCTTGGTGCGGATCTTGAGATGACTCAGCAGCTTCATCACGGCCTCGACGGAATGGTTATTGTTGCTCGCGTCGGTAGCATGAAATTCTTACCAATCATGAATGGACGCGTGCGACGGGCTGCCGCGCAGCGGCGTCCGCGAGCTGCATGCGCAGATATCCATGCGGAAATGCGCCGCGTGGGCGCATGGCGCGTCAACTGGGAGAAAAATTGTGTGGGTCTTTAGTCGCGATCGAATGCGGTGGGAGCGGACATGAACCGATTCGTTCATCGCCTCATCATGTCGATGCTGCTCATCGCGGTCCTCGTCCTGGTCTGGAACGTGCTGGGCTCGCGCTGAGATGGCACCCGTAAATGTACTGGTGCCATCCCTTCATCCACGAATCAATTGCTGACGCATCAGCGCCGCGCGAACGCGCCGCCGGTTGTGCCGCTAGTCCTTGCCCATCGCCGCATCGGCGCTGACCGAGCCGCCGCCGGCTGCCGAGAGATAGAGGCAGGCGAAGCAGAACAGGATCGCCGCGGTGCCACCATTGAGCAGCGGCAGGAACACCGGCGTCTCGCCCTTGAACATGTGGCCCATGAAATAGGCGAAGGCCATCTCACCCGAGAGGATGAACGCCGCGAGGCGGGTGAACAGGCCGATCATCAGCAGCGCGCCAAGCACGAGCTCAAGCGTACCGGCTGCGTAGATGATCGGCGGGATGTTTGCGAAGTAGGGAAGCACCGGAAACTTGAACAGCTTGGCGATGCCGTACTGGAGCAACAGGAGTCCAGTCATAAAGCGAAACAGGCTCAAGAGAACGGGTTGAAAGCGAACGAGATAGGGAAAGTTCATTGGTTTGTGCCCTCCATCCAATGCGCGACTTGGACCGTATTCGGTTCCGAGCCGCAAGCCACCCCAGCTCAATTTGAGCTGACATTTTTGTCATGTCGGACAAAACACCGCAGCCGAGACTTTCAGCCGCGTGCGATCCGCATTTTTTGCATCTATTCGCGCCGCGCCCATCCGTAATTTCCCGGTGACGCGAATGCGCCCAAGTTACCTTCGGGAGACCTATCGCCGCAAGGCGGGCACGACCAGGAACGGGATCATCCCGAGCACCACGCTCCCAAGCGCGAAGGCGAGCAGCGCGTTGTAGCCATGCGTCGCGTCATGGATCAGGCCGCCGCTCCAGGAGCCGAAAGCCGAACCGAGTCCGCTGCCGATCGAGATGGTGCCGTAGATGGTGCCGACGCGCTTGCCCCCGAAGATCTTCATCGCGGTCGCCGTGATCAGCGGTCCCCGTGAGCCCATCATGCTGCCGAAGCAGACAACGAATCCGGTGAGCAGGAGGATGTTCGGATCGTACTGCAACAGCCACAGCAGGAAGATGCCGAGGATCGAGATCGCGTAGCTGAGCAGCACCGACGGCCGGCGTCCGATCAGGCCGTCGAGCGCTGATACCCCTAGCATGCCGAACACCAGCACGACGCCGGAGAAGCCCCAGGCGGTGGCGGCCTGCAGCGGTGGAAAGCCGGCATCGATCAGATAGGCCACGATCTGTGCGGCGATCGCATACATGCCGACGGCGGTGAAGAAGAATGTCGAGAACAGCGCCCAGAAGGCGTGATGGCGCATCGCGCTCGGAAGGGTCCAGCCGTGATCTACGAAATGCGGATCGGTCTTTTTGGCGATATGCGGCGACCCCGAGGCGAAAAGCCGCCATGGCAGCAGCATGAGCGGCACCAGCAGGCCGAGCGCAGCGAAGCCGAACAGCTGGTAGGTCTCGCGCCAGCCGAGATGATCGATCAAAAGCTGCGAGGCCGGCAGTAGCGCCAGCACGCCGCCACCCATGGCTGAGTAGACCACCGCCATCGCGGTCGGCAGCTTCGGGCCGAACCAGCGGCCCAGCAGGATCGAGTTCGGCACATTGCCGATGAAGGCGACGCCGATGCCGACGCAGAGTCCGATCGAGAGCTGGAACTGCCAGAGTGACTGCGCGTGGCTTGCGATCAGGAAGGCCGAGCCGAGCAGCAAGAGGCCGAGTGCATAGACGATGCGTGGGCCGGAATGATCGAACAGGCGTCCGACCAACGGCGCCATCAGTCCGCTGACGAGCCAGGTCAGCGAATAGATCGAGACCACCTGGGCGCGATCCCAGCCAAAGTTTTCCGAGATCGGCTTCAGGAAGACGGTGAAGCTTTCGCTGAGGCCGCGGCCGAGCACGGCGAGCGTGAAGCAGAGCGCGAGCACCACGAGCGCGGTGCGCACGACACCCTGCGGCGTCGCCGTGACGCGTTCCCTGGTCGCTTGCTTGGACTGTTCCTCGAGCGTGTTCTGGTCCATTGCCAATCAGGGAGCGCGCTTCGGCACGCCCTGACAAGCAGCGAAAAGCTCATACGCCTATGCAGGCCTGAGGAGGATGTGCTTCTTCTTGCCGAACGACAGCTTGACCACGCCTTCCGGCGTCAGGTCGGCCGCCGACAACGCCATCTTCTCGTCGGTGACGGGCTCGTCGTTGACGCGCAGGCCGCCACCCTTGATCTGGCGCCGTGCTTCGCCGTTGGAGGCAACAAGGCCCGCCTTGACGAAGGCATTGAGCACGCCGAGGCCGGCGTCGAACTCGCCGCGCGGAATTTCCACGGTCGGCAGGCTCTCGGCCAGCGCGCCTTCCTCGAAGGTGCGGCGCGCGGTCTCGGCCGCCTCGTTCGCTGCGTCGCGACCATGCAGGAGCGCGGTCGCCTCGGTGGCGAGCACCTTCTTGGCCTCGTTGATCTCGGAGCCTCCGAGCGCCTCGAGCTTCCTGATCTCGCTCATCGGCAGCGTCGTGAACAGCTTCAGGAATTTGCCGACGTCGGCGTCTTCGGTGTTGCGCCAGTACTGCCAGAAATCATACGGCGAGAACTGGTCGGCGTTGAGCCAGACCGCGCCTTGCGCGGTCTTGCCCATCTTGGCACCCGACGCCGTGGTCAGCAGCGGCGTCGTCAGCGCATACAGTTGATGGGTGCCCATGCGGCGGCCGAGATCAACGCCCATGATGATGTTGCCCCACTGGTCGGAGCCGCCCATCTGCAAGTTGCAGCCGGTTCGCCTGGCGAGCTCGACGAAGTCGTAGGCCTGACAGATCATGTAGTTGAACTCGATGAAGCTCATCTCCTGCTCGCGCTCGAGGCGGAGCCGCACGGAGTCCATGGTCAGCATGCGGTTGACCGAGAAGTGCCGGCCGACGTCGCGCAGCATCTCGATGTAGTTGAGCTTTGTCAGCCACTCGGCATTGTCGAGCATGATGGCGTCGCTCTTGCCGCCGCCATAGCGCAGCACTTTTGCGAACACGCCGCGGATCGATTCCTTGTTGGCCTCGATCTCGGCGACGGAGCGGATTGCGCGCGTCTCGTCCTTGCCGGAGGGATCGCCGACCATGGTGGTGCCGCCGCCCATCAGGGTGATCGGCTTGTTGCCGGACTCCTGCAGCCAGTGCAGCATCATCATGGTCAAATAATTGCCGATGTGCAGCGAGCGAGCGGTGCAATCGTAACCGACATAGCCGGTCACCTCGCCCTTGGCGGCGAGTGCGTCCAACCCCTCGAAATCGGAGCACTGGTGGACGAATCCACGTTCCTGCAGCGTATTGAGGAAATCCGATTTGAATGCAGTCATTTGTCGGCGCGCCTGACAATTCTTGGTTTACTGTTTTGGGAGCAATTTAAGTGTCTTCCGTGGGAACTCGGTTGCCGCCCGCCACTTTGGCCTGTGGCATTATAAGATGTGTCCCTCTGGCACAAGATCGGCATGCCGGAGGGGGCTCTTGAGGACGCTGATCTATGATGTTGACGGCACTCGGCTTGATGAGCGGCACCTCGCTGGACGGGGTGGATGTCGCGCTGATCGAAACCGACGGAAAGCAGGTGAAGGCGTTCGGGCCGTCCGGCTACCGGCCCTATAGCCCGGCGGAGCGCAATTTGCTGCGCCAGGCACTGAGCGAGGCCGCGCAGCTGTCGCAACGCGATGCCCGCCCGGGAGTTCTGGCCGAGGCCGAACGCGCGGTGACGCTCGCACATGCCGAGGCGGTGGCCGCTTTCGTTGCCCAGAACCGGATGAAACCGGAAGACATCGACATCGTCGGCTTCCACGGCCAGACCGTGCTGCATCGCCCCGAGAAGCGGCTGACGGTGCAGATCGGCGATGCGCCGGCGCTGGCCAGGGCAATCCATATCCCCGTGATGCATGATTTCCGCGCCGCCGACGTCGAGGCCGGCGGGCAGGGCGCGCCATTCGTGCCGGTTTATCACCGCGCGCTCGCCAATTCGCTGGAGCGCGAAGGGCCGATCATCGTGGTCAATATCGGGGGCGTCTCCAACATCACCTATATCGACGGCAACGACACGCTGATTGCCTGCGATACCGGGCCCGGCAACGCGCTGCTCGACGATTTCATGTACCGCACCATGAATCAGGCGTTCGACGCGGACGGAAAGTTCGCAGCCCTTGGCAAGGCGGACGAAGCCTGGATCGCGCGAGCGCTGGAGCTGCCGTTCTTCGCAAGCCCGCCGCCGAAATCGCTCGATCGCAACGATTTTGCCGCCCTGAAGCTCGGCGAGGTGCAGCCGGCCGACGGCGCCGCGACTCTCACCGCCTTCACCGCGGCGGCGATCGCCCGCATCATCCCGCTGCTGCCTCGCAGGCCGCGGAGCTGGATCGTCTGCGGCGGCGGCGCGCGCAACCGGACCATGCTCCAGATGCTGCGGGAGCGCGTTGGGTCCGCCACCGTCGAGGCCGCCGAGACGGTCGGCTGGGCCTCGGACGCCATCGAGGCGCAGGCCTTCGGCTTCCTTGCCGCGCGCGGCCTGAAGGGCCTGCCGCTGTCGTATCCCGCTACCACGGGCGTGCCGATGCCGATGACGGGCGGGGTGATCGCGCGGCCCTGAGGCCTTAATAGATCGGCGCCGGTCCATGCAAATGCATTGAACTTGACGGGTGCATGCAAATGCATCTATGTTGGATGCAGTTGCACCCAACCGCCGGGATCGTTGCCATGACCGCTTCCCTCAAACTGATCAGCCACAAGCTTTGTCCATACGTGCAGCGCGCAGTGATCGCGCTCAAGGAGAAGGGCGTTCCGTTCGAGCGGGTCGACATCGATCTCGCCAACAAGCCCGACTGGTTTCTCAAACTGTCACCGCTTGGCAAGGTGCCGGTGCTGGTCGTGACGAGCGAGAAGGGCGAGGTCGCTTTGTTCGAGAGCAACGTGATCTGCGAATACATCGAGGAGACGCAAGGCGGGGTGAGGCTGCATCCGGCGGATGCCTTGAAGCGTGCCGAGCACCGGGCTTGGATGGAGTTCGGTTCAGCAGTGCTCGGCGACCTCTGGGGCCTGGAGACCACGACCGATCCGGCGACGTTCGAGAGCAAGCGCCAGGCGCTCGTGGCGAAATTTGCGCGGGTCGAATCGGCGCTCGGTGCCGATCCTTATTTTGCTGGCGAAGCGTTCAGTCTGGTCGACGCCGTGTTCGCTCCCGTCTTCCGCTATTTCGATCTGTTCGACGAGCTGACTGAGCACGGCATTTTCCGCGATGTGCCGAAGGTCCGGGCGTGGCGCGCCGAGCTGGCGAAGCGTCCGAGCGTCCGCACTGCCGTGGGCGCGGACTATTCGCAATTGCTGCGCGCCTTCCTCGTGCGCCACGACGCACATCTGCTCAAGCTTGCGGCCTGAGCCCACGCCGATGTCGCAATCCATGGCCTGGCTGATGCTGGTGATCGCCGGCCTCCTCGACGTCGGCTGGGCGATCTCGATGAAATATGCGGAGGGCTACACGCGCGCTGGCTGGAGCGTCGTTTCGCTCGTGCTGCTCGTAGCCTTCGTTGTCCTGCTCGGGCGCGCCTTGAAGGTGCTCGAGGTCGGCGTCGCCTATTCGGTCTGGACCGGCATCGGCGCCGCCGGCACCTTCGTCATGGGCGTCGCGCTGTTCGGCGAGGCCCTGAGCGCGATGAAACTTGCGGGCATCGCGCTCGTCTTGATGGGAATCGTCGCGCTCAAGCTGGCTTGAGCGGTGCCGCCCCTTAGCGCACGTTGGCGAGGCGCATGTCGAGATAGGCGGTGATGGTTTCCATCAGCGGCTCGAGCTTGGCGTCGAAGAAATGGTTCGCGCCGGGGATGACCTGCTGGTCGATCACGATGCCCTTCTGGGTCTTCAGCTTCTCGACCAGTGTGTTGACGTCCTTGGGCGGCACCACCGCGTCCTTCTCGCCATGCACGATCAGGCCCGAGGACGGGCAGGGCGCGAGGAACGAGAAGTCGTAGAGGTTGGCGGGTGGCGCGATCGAGATGAAGCCCTCGACTTCGGGGCGGCGCATCAGCAACTGCATGCCGATCCAGGCGCCGAAGGAGAAGCCGGCAACCCAGCAGGCGCGCGCTTCGGGATTGATGGTCTGCGCCCAGTCGAGTGCCGCGGCCGCGTCCGACAATTCGCCGGTGCCGTGGTCGAACGAACCCTGGCTGCGGCCGACGCCGCGGAAATTGAATCGCAGCACCGAGAAGCCGCGATGCGCGAACGCATAGTAGCACTGGTAGATGATCTGATGATTCATCGTGCCGTGGAACTGCGGATGCGGATGCAGGACCATCGCGATCGGCGCGTTCTTCTGCTTGGCCGGATGGTAGCGGCCTTCGAGACGGCCGGCGGGGCCGGTGAAAATAACTTCAGGCATGATGATCTCTTGATTGATCCCTTGAAGACGCTCTTCAACAATCAACCGATTGTGCGGATTTCATCGGCTGCTGGGCCGATCAAGCCGCGAATGGAAGGGTGGAGCGGCGCCCTCGGATGATGCGCGAGCGGCGCGCGGCGAACTGACGCGCGCGTTCTAACATGAGGCGAGGGTCAAAAAGCAAGCATCTTGAACATCCCGCAATCGGCTCAAGACGTTAGCGTGTCATGGCCGTCATCGCGCGATGGCGATTGGGAATCGAGATTGCCAAGTGCTCCCTGCGGGCCCATGTCGGGTACCAGCGGGCGAAGCAGCCTGACTCATGGTAATATAATACGTCATGCCGAGCCGTGTTTATCTCGACTGGAACGCGACCACGCCGCTTCGCCCCGAGGCGCGAAGCGCAATGCTTGCAGCCTACGAGCTGATCGGCAATCCGTCCTCGGTTCATGCCGAGGGGCGGGAGGCACGGCGGCTCGTTGAGGGGGCCCGGTCCACGCTTGCCGAAGCCGTAGGCGCGCTGCCGCGGAACGTCGTCTTCACCTCCACCGGAACCGAAGCCAACGCGCTGGCGCTGTCGCCGGACCTTCGGGGCCCGTCTGGCGGACCTGTCGACCGGCTTCTGGTCTCGGTCGTCGAGCATGCTTCGGTGCTGGCAGGCGGCCGGTTCCCGGCCGATAAGATCGGTCATATCAGGGTCACGCGCTCCGGCGTGATCGACCTCGAGCATTTGAAGGCGCTGCTCAGCGATGGCCCGCCGGTGCTGGTCTCCGTCATGGCGGCCAACAACGAGACGGGCGCGCTGCAGCCTATCGCCGAGGCCGCGGGAATCGTTCACGGGGCCGGCGGCCTCCTGCACGTCGATGCAATCCAGGCGCTTGGAAAAATCCCTTTCGATATCAAAGCTATCGGCGCAGACCTTGCGACCTTTTCTGCGCACAAGATCGGCGGCCCCAAGGGGATCGGCGCGCTGGTTGTGGCCGAGGGCGTGGCCGGACTTGAGCCGTTGCTGCGGGGTGGCGGGCAGGAGATGAACCGGCGCGCGGGAACCGAGAATGTCGCCGGCATCGCCGGCTTCGGGGCTGCGGTGCGGGTCGCGCTTCAGGCTTTGCCGGAGGATACGGAGAGGATGGCAAGTCTAAGAGATCGCTTGGAAAACGGCATTCGCTCCATGGCCGGCGCAACGGTCTTCTCAGACAACGTTGAGCGGTTGCCTAATACCGTTCTTTTCACGGCCCCTGGCTTGAAGGCCGAGACCGCCGTGATCGGTTTCGACCTCGAAGGTGTCGCAGTGTCCTCGGGCTCTGCCTGTTCCTCGGGCAAAGTCCAGCCGTCCCACGTGTTGTCGGCAATGGGGTATGATCCCACCGTCGCCCAGGGAGCGGTGCGTCTCAGTCTGGGCTGGTCCACGGAGCCGGATGACATCAACAGGGCGTTAGAGGCTTGGCGAAAGCTCGGTAATACCCTACTTAAGGGATAAGCGATGAAACACGGCTTGAACGGTTCTAAGCGCGTGCGTCCCGCCAAGAAACATCGTAATAGTCGTCCGAGTTTGATGATCCACCGCGGTCCTTGAAACCGCGAGCGGAGGATAGAATGCCAGCCGTGCAAGAGACGGTCGAGCGCGTGAAGCGCATCGACGTCGATCAGTATCGTTATGGGTTTGAGACCCTGATCGAGTCCGACAAGGCCCCCAAGGGGCTGTCGGAAGAGACCGTAAAGTTCATCTCCGAGAAGAAGAACGAACCCGCCTGGATGCTCCAGTGGCGGCTCGAAGCCTATCGGCGCTGGCTGACGATGACCGAGCCGACCTGGGCCCGCGTCGACTATCCCAAGATCGACTTCCAGGACCTCTATTACTATTCGGCCCCGAAGCCGAAAAAGACGATCACCTCGCTCGACGAGATCGATCCCGAAATCCTCAAGACCTACGAGAAGCTCGGCATCCCCTTGCGGGAAGTCGCCATGCTCGAAGGCGTCGAGCCGAAGCCCGGCGAGGAGGATCCCGCGCGTCGCAAGATCGCGGTCGACGCCGTGTTCGATTCGGTCTCCGTTGCGACCACCTTCAAGGCGGAGCTGAAGAAGGCCGGCGTGATCTTCATGCCGATCTCGGAAGCGATCCGCGAACATCCCGAGCTGGTTCAGAAATATCTGGGCTCGGTGGTGCCGACGTCGGACAATTTCTATGCGACGCTGAACTCGGCGGTGTTTTCGGACGGCTCGTTCGTCTACGTGCCTCCGGGCGTGCGCTGCCCGATGGAGCTGTCGACGTACTTCCGTATCAACGAGCGCAACACCGGTCAGTTCGAGCGCACGCTGATCATCGCGGACAAGGGCTCCTACGTCTCCTATCTCGAGGGCTGTACCGCGCCGCAGCGCGACGAGAACCAGCTGCACGCGGCCGTGGTCGAGCTTGTCACGCACGACGACGCCGAGATCAAATATTCGACGGTGCAGAACTGGTACCCGGGCAATTCGGAAGGCAAGGGCGGCATCTACAATTTCGTCACCAAGCGTGGCGATTGCCGCGGCAACAATTCCAAGATCTCCTGGACCCAGGTCGAGACCGGTTCGGCGATCACCTGGAAGTATCCCAGCTGCATTCTGCGGGGCGACAATTCGCGTGGCGAGTTTTATTCGATCGCGATCTCGAACGGCTATCAGCAGGTCGACAGCGGCACCAAGATGATCCATCTCGGCAAGAACACGTCGAGCCGCATCATCTCCAAGGGCATCGCCGCCGGCAGGTCGCAGAACACCTATCGCGGGCTCGTCACGGCGCATCGCAAGGCGACCGGCGCGCGCAACTTCACCGCCTGCGATTCGCTGTTGATCGGCGACAAATGCGGCGCGCACACCGTGCCGTACATCGAAGCCAAGAACTCGTCGGCGACGTTCGAGCACGAGGCCACCACGTCGAAGATCTCCGAGGACGTGCTGTTCTACTGCATCCAGCGCGGTCTCACGCAGGAGGAGGCGGTCGGCCTCGTCGTCAACGGCTTCGTCAAGGACGTGCTGCAGCAACTGCCGATGGAATTCGCGGTGGAAGCGCAGAAGCTGATCTCGATCTCGCTCGAAGGATCGGTCGGCTAGCGCCGATCCTCGCGGCGCGCATCGCGCGCCCCATGCATCATTTGAATAAACTGGACACCAAGATGGCTTTGCTCGAAGTGAAAGACCTCAAGGTTCGTGTCGAGGAGCGTGAGATCCTCCACGGGCTGACCCTGACCGTGAACGAAGGCGAGATCCACGCGATCATGGGGCCGAACGGCTCCGGCAAGTCGACCCTCTCCCACGTCATCGCCGGCAAGCCCGGTTACGAGGTCACCGACGGCCAAATCCTGTTCAAGGGCGAAGACCTGCTCGAGATGGCCCCGAACGAGCGCGCCGCCAAGGGCGTGTTCCTGGCGTTCCAGTACCCGGTCGAGATTCCCGGCGTCGCCACCATGAATTTCCTGCGCACCGCGCTGAACGCGCAGCGCAAGGCGCGCGGCGAGAGCGAGTATTCGACGCCCGACTTCCTGAAGAAGGTTCGTGAAGTCTCGAAGTCGCTGAATATCCCGCAGGACATGCTCAAGCGTGGCGTCAATGTCGGCTTTTCCGGCGGCGAGAAGAAGCGCAACGAGGTGCTGCAGATGGCGCTGTTCGAGCCGAGCCTGTGCATCCTCGACGAGATGGATTCCGGCCTCGACATCGACGCGCTGCGCATCGCAGCCGACGGCGTCAACGCGCTGCATTCGCCCAAGCGCGCGATGGTCGTGATCACCCACTATCAGCGGCTGCTCAACTACATCGTGCCCGACATCGTGCACGTGATGTCGAAGGGCCGTGTCGTGAAGAGCGGCGGCAAGGAACTGGCGCTGGAGCTGGAAGCGTCGGGCTACGCCCAGTTCGAGGACGCCGCGTAAGGATTGTTTGAGATGAACGTTGCTGTGGCAAAGACCGGAAGCGGCCGCGCGGTGAGCGATCTCTTCGCCAGCGCCGAAGGCCGCCTGCCGGGTTCGCCTTCCGTGATCGCGGCGCGCCGCGAGGCGTTCGAGACCTATGAGCGTCTCGGCCTGCCGCACCGCCGAATCGAGGAATGGAAGTACACCGATCTGCGCGCGCTGGTCGGCGAGGTGCTACCGCTGGCGGCGGCGCCCGATGCGGCTGGGTTGAAGCGCGCTGCGGATGCGGTGAAAGCGCATGCGATCGCGGGCGCCCGCAAGCTGGTGCTGGTCGACGGCGTGTTCGCTTCCGATCTCTCGGACATCAAGGCGCTGGCCTCCGAGGCGGGCTTTAAGACATTGCGGGAGACGCTGGAGAAGGATTCCGGGCTGCTGAAGACCGCAGCTACCGATGCTGTGATCTCGCTGAACGCGGCCATGGCGACCGACGGTGTTGTGGTTGATATCGCCGACGGCACGCAGCTGTCCGCACCGATCCAGATCATTCACATCGCGACCGCTGCTTCGGCATCGACGTTCACCCGCTCGCAGGTCGCGGTCGGGAAGGGCGCTCGTGCCACTGTCATCGAGAGCTTTGTCGCGGCCGGCGCTGAGGCTTACCAGGTCAACGATGCCGTCATCCTCTCGGTCGGCGACAACGCCGACGTCGCGCATATTCGCCTGATGGACGATTCGCCGGATGCGGTGAACATCACCTCGCAATTCGTCACCGTCGGCGCGAATACAAAGCTCAATTTCTTCAACATGACCACCGGTGCTGCGGTCAGCCGCCTCCAGGGCTTCATCACGCTCGCAGGCGAGGGCAGTGAACTCTCCGTCAACGGCGTGAATCTGTTGCAGAAGACCGAGCATGGCGACACCACGCTGGTCGTCGACCACGCCGTGCCGAATTGTGTGAGCCGCGAAGTCTTCCGGGCCGTGATCGACGATCGTGCGCACTCGGTGTTCCAGGGCCGCATCATCGTTCGTCCAGATGCGCAGAAGACCGACGGCAAGATGATGATCCGCGCGCTGCTGCTGTCGGACGAGGCGGAAGCCGACAACAAGCCCGAGCTCGAGATCTTTGCTGACGACGTCTCCTGCGGTCACGGCGCCACCGCCGGTGCGCTCGACGACAGCCTGCTGTTCTATCTGAAAGCGCGTGGGCTGCCGGAGAAGCAGGCCCAGGCGCTGCTGATCCAGGCTTTCGTGGGCGAGGCGATCGAGCAGATCGCCGATGATGATCTGCGCGAGCACGTGATCGGCATTGCCGAGCGCTGGCTGGAGCGGCGCCAATGAGCACGCATCCGGCAGTCAAGAACGGCGCCTATGACGTTGCGCGCGTGCGCGAGGATTTCCCGGCGCTGGCCATGCAGATCTACGGCAAGCCGCTGGTCTATCTCGATAACGCGGCTTCTGCGCAGAAGCCGAGTGCCGTGCTCGATCGCATGACGCAGGCCTACACCTCCGAATACGCCAACGTACATCGCGGCCTGCATTATCTCGCCAACGCCGCGACCGAGGCCTATGAGGGCGGCCGCACCAAGGTGGCGCAGTTCATCAACGCGCCGCGGACCGAGGAGGTGATCTTCACTCGCAACGCGACCGAGGCGATCAACCTCGTCGCCTCGTCCTGGGCTGAACCGAACATCAAAGAAGGCGACGAGATCGTCATCTCGATCATGGAGCACCACTCCAACATCGTGCCCTGGCATTTCCTCCGGGAACGCCATGGTGCCGTGATCAAATGGGCGCCGGTCGACGACGAGGGCAATTTCCTTATCGACGAATTCGAGAAGCTGCTGACCTCGAAGACCAAGCTTGTCGCGATCACGCAGATGTCGAACGCGCTCGGCACCATCGTTCCGGTCAAGGACATCGTGAAGATCGCCCACGCCCGCGGCATCCCCGTGCTGGTCGACGGCAGCCAGGGCGCCGTGCATCTGCCGATCGATGTCCAGGACATCGGCTGCGACTTCTACGTCTTCACCGGCCACAAGGTCTACGGTCCGACCGGCATCGGCGTGCTCTGGGCCAAGTACGACCACCTCGTCGCGATGCGCCCGTTTAACGGCGGCGGCGAGATGATCCGCGAGGTCTCGCGCGACATCGTCACCTATGGCGATCCCCCGCACAAATTCGAGGCCGGCACGCCGGCGATCGTCGAGGCGGTCGGGCTTGGCGCCGCGATCGACTACGTCAATTCGATCGGCAAGGAGCGTATCGCCGCGCACGAGCATGATCTCGTCACCTACGCCCAGGACAAGCTGCGCGAGATCAACTCGCTGCGGCTGATCGGCACGGCGCGGGGCAAGGGCCCGGTGATCTCCTTCGAGCTCAAGGGCGCGCACGCCCATGATGTCGCCACCGTGATCGACCGTCAGGGCATCGCGGTGCGCGCCGGCACCCATTGCGTGATGCCGCTTTTAGAGCGGTTCAACGTCACAGCCACATGCCGGGCGTCGTTCGGCATGTATAATACGCGGGAAGAAGTCGATCATCTGGCACAGGCGCTTCTGAAGGCGCGGGATTTGTTCGCATGAGTGACACGGCCGAAATCAAAGCCAATCCGATGGAAACCCAGTCGGCGCTGCCGCCTGAGGAGACCGAGCGTTTGACCACCGAGATCATCGCAGGGCTCAAGACCGTGTTCGACCCGGAAATCCCGGCTGATATCTACGAGCTCGGCCTGATCTACAAGGTCGAGATCAAGGACGATCGTTCCGTCGACGTGCAAATGACTCTGACGACACCGAATTGTCCGGCCGCCGGCGAGCTGCCGACCATGGTCGAGAACGCGGTCGCCAGCGTCCCCGGCGTCGGCGTAGTCGACGTCAAGGTGGTCTGGGAGCCGGCCTGGACGCCGGAACGCATGAGCGACGAGGCCCGCCTCGTGCTCAACATGTGGTGACGCGTAACCTCGGCTTTAGATACTTAGAAGATCCTTGTTGGATCCTTGGCATTGAATTCGCTCGGCAACGGACCACATCACTGACATGACACAGATTTCGTCAGGCTCGACACCAGCATCCACTCCGAAGCCGCGGCGGCCCCGCCCGCAGGTGATGCGGCTGACGGACGCTGCTGCCCAGCGCATTAACGAGCTGACCCAGCGGGCCGATTCCGAGATCGTGGGCTTGCGTGTCGGCGTCAAGAACGGCGGCTGTGCCGGTCAGTCCTACACTGTCGAATACGCTCATGACGTCCGCCCGACCGACGAGGTCGTCGAGGACAAGGGCGTCAAGATCCTGGTCGATCCGAAGGCCGTGCTTTTCCTGCTCGGCACCGAGATGGACTACAAGGCCGACAAGATGCAGGCCCAGTTCGTCTTCAACAACCCCAACCAGATCTCCGCCTGCGGCTGCGGCGAGTCGGTCGAGCTGCGTCCCGCGCAGATCGACGGGTAGGGCCCGCGGTCGTCCGGGCGAAAGCCAGGACCCATACAGCGTGATCTCTCGTCAGTAAGAGATGTCGGTACCGGCGTGGCGCGACGGGCAGTCTTCGCTAAACTACTCCCTGGGGTAATGGGTCCTGGCTTTCGCCAGGACGACCGTGCGGAGATAGGTCAGCCATGGACCGCGAATTCCTGATCGACCTGTTCGCCGATTTCGGCCCCGTCTCCATCCGAAAAATGTTCTCCGGCTACGGCATCTCCGCCGACGGCATCAACTTCGCGCTCGCGTTGCGCGCCGGCCTGTTTTTCCGCGCCGACGAGATGACCATCCCGGATTTTGAAGCGGAAGGCTCAAAGCCGTTCCAATACGCGACCCGCGCCAAGACCGTGGTGGTGAACTCCTACTGGGAGCTGCCGGCCCGCCTGTTCGACGATTCCGCGGAACTCGCGCAATGGGCGAGGGCCGCGCTCGCCGCCGCCCAGCGCGCCAAGGTGAAGAAGCGGCCCAAAGCCAAGAAGACACCGAAGAAAGCGGCGAACAAGCCGGCGAAGAAGGTGGCCAAGCCTGCGAAAGCGCCGAAGAAGGCGAGCAAAAAGAGCTCGCTTGGGAAGCGCGCCAAGCGACTGGGGTAAGCTCAGTCCACGGCCTTGGTCAGACCAACCCGCATGTCCTTGGCGGTGAAGACGCAGATGCCGTCGGCAAGCACGCGGCCGTCGGCAATTCCGAGCACCAGCTTGCCGCGCCGGACCATCCGCATGGCGACCTCGTAGCGCACGCGTTGCGCGTTCGGTGTGACCTCGCCCGTGCACGCGACTTCGCCGACGCCGATGGCGCGGCCCTTGCCCGGCGAGCCCGACCACCCGAGCCAGTAGCCGACCATCTGCCACATGGCATCCAGCCCCAGAGAGGCCGGCATGGTCGCATCGCCGCGATAGTGGCAATCGAAGAACCAATGGGCCGGCGCGATGTCGAGCTCGCCGACGATATGGCCCTTGCCGAACTCGCCGCCGTCCAGGCTGATCTCCGTGATGCGGTCCATCATCAGCATCGGCGGCGCCGGCAATTGCGCATTGCCCGGGCCGAAATAGCCGCCCTCGCTCGATTTCAACAAGTCGTCCCTCGTGTAGGACGGTTGCGGCGTGTGAAAATCATGCGGGTTGGGCAAGACGATAAGTCCTCCGGATGCTCGCAGTCGGGCGCCTCGAGACGGCGAGGGAGATGTCGTTCGTCAGGTCAGAATGTCAAGCGCGGGCGGCGGTGCGCGGCTTCGGCGTCACGCCACGCGGTTGTGCGTCTCTACCGCGAATTCCGGATCGGCCTCGCAGATCACGCGGTTGCGGCCGTTGCGTTTGGCGGCGTACAGGCAAGCATCCGCGCGTTCGATCAGCGCATCGGTGTCGTCGCCCTGCTTGAGCATGGAGACGCCGACGGAGATGGTGACGCGGCCGAGGATTTCGCCGGTGGACTTCTTCTTTAATTCCTTTGCCATCACCGCGCGGCGGATGTGATCGGCCACCGTGAGGGCCTGGCGCAGCGCGGTGTTGGGTAGCACGACCGCGAATTCCTCGCCGCCATAGCGCGCGGTGATGTCCTGGCCCTTGATGGTCTGCTTCAGCGACAGGCCGACCAGCCGCAGCACCTGGTCGCCGGTGAGATGGCCGTAGGAATCGTTGAACGACTTGAAATGATCGATGTCGACCAGCAGCAGCGACAGCGGTTCGCCCGAGGCGAGCGCGCCTTGCACGGCCATGTCGATCATGCGATCGAAATATTTGCGGTTGCCGAGCCCCGTCAGCGGATCGGTCAGGCTCTCGGCGCGGATTGCCTCCAGGCTCTGCTGGAGATTGCTGATCTCGCTCTTCGAGAGCGTCAGCCGATCTTCCAGCGCCTTGTTGGTCTCGCGCATCTCGCTGGTGGAATGCAGCAGCGTCTCGACGATCGACTTGATCTGCTCGCGGCTCTCGGCCGATGACAGCTTTTCGGTCGCGCCCGACAGGCTGGCATCGTAGGAGCCGGTCATCTCGAGTGCGTCGCCGAGTACCTTCATGACGTCGTCGATCTCGCCGATGACGCGCGCGCCGACCTTGTCGATGCGGTCGGTGGTCTTGATGTGGGAGAGGTAGGTCTCGTAGATCTGATCGAGATCGGCTTCGGTCAGCTTGCCGCTCCGCGCCAGCGTCTCGTTGATGATCTTGTTGAGCGGGGCGTTGTAGCCGGTGGCGTAGACGAACCAGATCTCGTAATTGCGGGGAATTGCCGTCTGTCGTAGCGATCGGATTTGACCGAGCGCAACCTCAGCGAACGCCATCGTGCGTTCGTGTTCGTCGAGCACCTTGACCACGGAACATACCCCACAGCGATCGGCGCGCCGTCGACCGCAGCAATACTTAAATTATGTTCGTAGGCTAACGGACGATCGTGAACGCCCCGTAAATATACGTCCACGAATGCGTCCAAAAAAGTGCGCGCCAGCTTTACTTCAACCAAAGCCGGGCGCGCATCGCGCTTCAGGCGCCGGCGGGGGAGCGAACCGGACGCAGCAGAAATGCCGGCAGATGCGAGTGGTCGCCCGGCTCACTGTCGGCCTCACGTTGGCGGCGCGGCTCGGGGCGACCGATCGACGGCACATGCGACGGATTGGCCTGCTGGCGCGCACCGTCACGCGGCTCGGATGATGGCTTGCCTTCACGCGCAGGCCTGGCTTCGCGCGAAGGTCTGGCTTCACGCGGAGGCCTGGCCTCGCGTGCGGGCCTTGCTTCGGAAGCGGGCGTTGCCTCGGGAGCGGGCCGTGCTTCGGCTGAAGGCTGTGCCTCGCCACGCGCTTCGCGCGGCTCGTGGCTGCGCTCACGATCGCGACCGCGCTGCGGCTTGCCGCGCCCGCCGCGTGAACGTTCGCGGCCGCGCTGCTCGCGCGGACGCTCGCTCGCATCGGAAGCATCGGTGCGCACTTCGAAATCGCCTTCGGCGCGCGGAATGCTCTGGCCGATCAGCTTCTCGATCGCCACCATCGACTTCTGGTCGAGCGGCGTGACGAGCGAGATCGCCATGCCGGACCGGCCTGCGCGACCGGTGCGGCCGACGCGGTGGACATAGTCGTCGGGATGGTGGGGAACGTCGAAATTGAAGACGTGGCTGACCTCTGGGATGTCGAGGCCGCGGGCGGCGACGTCGGATGCAACCAGCAGGGGCAGCTCGCCCTTGCGGAACTGTTCGAGTGCCGCGGTGCGGGCCGACTGATCCATGTCGCCGTGCAGCGCACCGACGCTGAAGCCGTGCTTCTGCAGCGATTTGTGAACGACGGCGACCTCGCGCTTGCGATTGCAGAAGATGATCGCGTTCTGGAGATCCTTGGCCTCGCGCAGCAATCGGCGAAGCAGCTCGCGCTTCTCGTGCGCCTCACGCCCGGCCGGGACCTGACACTGCGTAACGGTGACAGCGGTGGTGGCGGGCTTCGATACCTCGACCTTCTGCGGATTGTGCAGGAAGGTTTCGGTGATGCGCCGTATCTCCGGCGGCATGGTCGCGGTGAAGAACAGGGTCTGCCGGGTGAACGGGACGAGCTTGCAGACGCGCTCGATGTCGGGAATGAAGCCCATGTCCAGCATCCGGTCGGCTTCGTCGATGACGAGCAACTCGACGCCGGTGAGCAGCAGGCCGCCGCGCTCCGTGTGGTCGAGCAGGCGGCCCGGAGTGGCGATCAGCACGTCGACGCCGCGCGTCAGCTTGGCATCCTGGTCGCCGAAGGAAACGCCGCCGATCAGGAGGGCGACGTTGAGTTTCTGACCCGCGCCGTAGCGGTCGAAGTTTTCCTTCACCTGCGCCGCGAGTTCGCGGGTCGGCTCGAGGATCAGGGTGCGCGGCATGCGCGCCCGGGCGCGACCCTTTTCGAGGATGGTGAGCATCGGCAGCACGAAGGCCGCGGTCTTGCCGGTGCCGGTCTGGGCGATGCCGAGCACGTCCTTGCGAGCGAGGACGTGAGGGATCGCCTGTTCCTGAATGGGGGTGGGGGTGGTGTAACCGGTGGCCGCCACTGCGGCGAGGACTTTTTCGGATAGTCCGAGATGGGTAAAAGACATTGAGCCTCTGGTCGAAACCGCCGTTCGGAATCGAGGGTAATAAGGCTGTCGCGTTCCACCCCGAAACGGCGCGCTCTCAAAGAAGCTGGGGGTGCTGACTCACGCGAACAAAGCGCCAGGCTCAGGAATCGCTCTTCGATCTGAGCCGCGTCGCCACGGAACATAGGCGGGAATCGGCCAAAGTCAATGGAGCAGGCGCGGGAAGGCCCTAAAAAACCTGAGGTTTTCGCCCAAATAGCGGGCGCGGCTGCGGTTTTCCGCCCAATCCGGCGATCGGCCGGAGCTGCCCAAACGTCGGCTAACGCCCCTGCGGCCCCTGCGCGCGGAAGTCGCCGGGGGCCATCCCGTAGGCGGCGTTGAAGGCCCGATAATAGGTCGCGAGACTATCGAAGCCACAGGAGGTCGCGATGTCGGCGATCAGCCGGTCCGGGGCTTCGCGCATCAGCCGGCGGCTCTGGTTCAGGCGTTCCTCCGTCACGGTTTGCGAGAAGCTCTTGGCCGTGCTTTCGAACAGAATATGCAGGTGACGCACGGAGATGCCGAGCAGATCGGCCACCATGGTCGGCGCCAGATTCGGGTCTTGCAGGTGACGCGCGATCAGGCGCCGTGCCTGCGAGAGCCGGGCGGTCCGCAGCGCGGACTGCCCGAGGCGGCCGCCGGGCCGCAGGATGCCGCGCTCGATCAGCGCCAGATGGGCTAAAGCCTGGACGAGGGAAGCGGCATCGGCGGCGCCGTCATCACCCGCGGCAACTTCACCGAGATCGGCGAAGCAGGCGCCGAGCAGAGGCGCCAGGGTGGAATCGTCGAACGTCCGGGGCGCAAGCTCGCGCATGCGCTTGTCTTGCGTGGAGAGGCCGCTCAGGGGGACCTTCAGGATCCGCAGGTGGAAGCCTCCTGCACCCAGCGGCGTCGTGCGATAGGGCAAGTCGGTATGGCTGGTGGCGAAGCTGCCATTGGCGATCGTGAAGTCGCTGCTGCGCATGCCGCCGAACCAGCCGCCGCTGCCGAACTGCTGATAGACGCAGATGCTGTCGCTCGGCGCGTCAGCGATGTCGGTCATGCTGCGCTCGACACTGTAGTGCGAGGCCTTCAGTTCGACGAGGCCGGCGCCGCCATGCTGGCGCAGCGAGAATTCGCCGAAGAAGTCCGCGCGGCGTTCTCGCTCGAGTTCGGCGGTGACGCCGAACAGGCCCTTGGAGCGCACCTCGCGCCAAAAGTCGAAGCGGTCGTGCGGCTCGACCTCGTCGGTGCACCAGCGATACACGGCAGCCCCCTCGCTTCCAGCGGAATTGCCCACAAGAATTGACTGAGAAAAAGCAGATTCCAGCGGGATCTGCCATAGGCTAGACGACAAAACCTGAGTCCTCGGGGCTGTTGAACCAGCGCTATGGCTGGGCCGACTATCACATCAACGGCGCGGTTCCCATGAACCGCTGTTCGAGGGAACCGGCGTGGGCCGTTCGTGAGGGATTTTCGATGACGCGTCGGCTTTTCAGAGTTCTGGCGGCGCTTGGCCTCGCCGTCGGCCTCAGCGGTTTCGCGCTCCCCGCCTGTGCCGAGAAGCGCGTTGCGCTCGTCGTCGGCAACAACGACTACAGGAACGTTCCGAAGCTGCTCAAGGCGGTCAACGACGCCCGCACCATGGGCGATACGCTGAAGCAGCTCGGCTTCTCGGTGATGGTCGCCGAAAACCAGAGCCGGCAGCAATTTTCGGAAACGCTGCTCGCGTTCGATCGGACGATCGAGCCCGGCGACACCGCGTTCTTCTTCTATGCCGGCCACGGCTTCGAGATCGCCGGCCAGAACTATCTGCTGCCGACCGACGTGCCGGCGGCGACGGAAGGGCAGGAAGAGCTGGTGCGTGACGCCTCCATCCTGGCCGATCGCATCGTCGAGCGTCTCCAGAACAAGAAGGCGCGAACCTCGATCCTGGTGTTCGACGCCTGCCGCAACAACCCGTTCGAGCGCAAGGGCACCCGCGCCGTCTCAGGTGGTGGCGGGCTTGCCCCGATGGTGCAGCTGCCTGAAGGCGTGTTCTCGGTCTTCTCCGCGGGCCCGCGCCAGACCGCGCTCGACCGCCTCTCCAACGACGACGCCAATCCCAATTCGGTGTTCACGCGCACCTTCGCCAAGGAACTGCTCCAGCCCGGCGAGAACCTGGTGCAGGTGGCGCAGCGTACGCGCCGTCTCGTCGCCGAGATGGCCGACACCGTCAAGCACAGGCAGGTGCCGGTCTATTTCGATCAGATGGTCGACGACGTCTTCCTCAGCGGCATCGCCAAGGACGTCGCCGCGCGCCCGGCCGATCCCCCTGCGCAGAAGCTCGCGGCGCTGCCACCGGTGTCGGTGCCGCGCGTGCAGAAGGAGGAGACCACCAATGCGCCGATCGCGAGCTTCTCGCGTCACAATGGCGGTTGGAGCGTGGTGTTCTCTTTTGCCGATCCGACCCTCGGCATTTCCTGGCGCATGGCCGGCAATGGCGACTTCCGTGAAACCGGCTTCATCGATACGCTCGACCCGCGCACGCGCAAGAGAATGCCGAACCCATCGATTGAATTGCCGCCGGACGCGCAGGCCGGCACCATCGAGGTCCGCTACGTCGACCAGTCCGGTGACATGCAGGGGCCGTTCCCGATCAGGTTCGATCCCGAAGCCGCGCTCATTCGCGACCAGCGCAAGATTCTCGACATGACCGCGACGAGCTGGCTGTCATTCCGCGAGTTCAACGGGCTGCTGGTCTACTACACGCACCTCGTGTCCTACCGCTGCGCAATCCGCGAGGTGCGCATCGGCATCGACACCGCCGTTCCGAACCAGGTGTTGAAGATGCCGGGCTGCGACATGCGCGATCCCAGCGCGATCAGCGCTGGCATGCCGCTCTACATGAAGCTCGCGCCGGCAACGCAGTTCATCTCGGTGGAGCTGACCTATCGCGACGGCAGCGTGTCGGAGATCAAGAGCTTCCGCAGCGCGAACCGCAGCAACAACTGAGGTGTCGAGCAGGCCGCGTCCGCCGCAACTATTCGCGGCGCATCCTGATGAATCGCTTGACGGCCTCAATCAAGGGCGCAGTCAGCGAGAAGAACACGCCCATCGCGATCGAGCGCGGCGCAGCAGGAGCTCTCCTACTCCTCGTACGTATAGCCGTTCTGTTCGATGCGCACCGGCGCCAGCCCGGGCCTCCGCGGCGTGATCATGATCACGACGAAAAGCACGTTGATCAGGATCCAGACGCCGAGCAGTATGAGGATTGTCTGCACTGCAATTTCCTGAATGAGTCGGAATTGGCAGCAAGGCTAACGGCCATTCACAACTGCGGCAAATGAATCTTGCTTGCTGCACTGCACAGAAAGCTCAACTGGTGGATGAGGACCCGGCCGTGAAACCCGATACCTCGCAGCATCCCCAGGGCTCCGCGGTAAAAGTGCGGTGTTGCATCGTCGGCGGCGGACCGGCGGGCATGATGCTCGGCTATCTCCTGGGGCGCGCCGGGATCGATGTCGTGGTGCTGGAGAAGCATGCGGATTTCTTCCGCGACTTCCGCGGCGACACCGTGCATCCCTCGACGCTTCAGGTGATGGACGAGCTCGGCCTGATCGACGGATTCCTGAAGTTGCCGCATCAGCGCTTGCAGAAGATGGACGGCCTGTTCGGCGGTACCCCCGTTCGCATCGCCGATCTCAGCCGCCTCCGCACCAAGTACCCCTTCATCGCCTTCATGCCGCAATGGGATTTCCTGAATTTCCTGCGCGAGGCCGGCCAGCGCTTCGCCTCGCTGAAGGTGATGATGAACACGGAGGCCGTCGATCTGATCCGCCGCGGCGAGACCATCGCCGGCGTGCGGGCAAAGACGCCGGACGGCATCGTGGACATCGAAGCCGATCTCACCATCGCCTGTGACGGCCGGCATTCGACAGTGCGTCAGCGTTCCGGCCTCGAGCTCGAGGAGATCGGCGCGCCAATGGACGTGCTGTGGTTCCGCGTCGGCCGCAATGCGAACGAGACCGAGGACGTGTTCGCTCGCGTCGAGCCCGGCAAGATGATGATTACCTTCGACCGCGGCGACTATTGGCAATGCGCCTATGTCATCGCCAAGGGACAATACGACGCGGTGAAGGCGAGGGGATTGCAGGCGCTGCTCGACGACGTCGTTCGCATGGCGCCGATCCTGAAGAGCGGCATTGCCGATGTGAAGAGCTTCGACGATTTCAAGCTGCTCACCGTCGCGATCAACCGCCTGCCGCGCTGGACACGGCCGGGGCTGCTTCTCATCGGCGATGCCGCGCATGCGATGTCGCCGGTCGGCGGCGTCGGCGTCAATCTCGCCGTGCAGGATGCGGTCGCGACCGCAAATCTGCTGGCGGACAAGCTGCAAAACAGCTGTCCGTCGGAGGACGAACTCGATGCCGTGCGCCGTCGCCGCGAATTCCCGGTGAAAATGACGCAGCGAATGCAGATGATCGTGCAGAACAACATCATCAGCGGCGCCTTGCAGGGCGGCGACAGGCCGCTGAAGGTGCCGCTGGTCGTGCGCCTCATCACCGCGCTGCCGTGGCTCCAGGGCATTCCGGCGCGCCTGCTCGCGCTTGGCGTCCGGCCCGAGCACGTGCAGTCGAAGGCTGCGCCGGCACGGTAGCGCAAGGACGCGGTAGGGATAACGCTGCGTTAAATCGCGCTCGGCGCGTTGCCTGCGTGCAACAGCGCGAACGGATTGAAGGCGCGCTGTTTGCCAATCCGACGTCTTAACTGTCTTGATTCAAATTTGAGTAAGAACTGCATGTGAGCGTGCACCCATCAAAGGACACGGGGTGTACCATGCGTAACAAGTTGATTGCCGCCTTCGCCTGCACGACCGCTCTGGTTTCGACCGGCGCCGCTTCCGCCGCCGATCTCGGTGCACGGCCCTACACAAAGGCGCCGGCCTATATGGAGTCGATGTTCAACTGGACCGGCTTCTATGTCGGCGGTCACATCGGTGGCGCATGGACCAACGAGCGCTGGAACAACACCGCGAACACAACGCCCTTTGGTGACCTCGCTCCGGGCGAGGGCTTTCGTCAGCGCGGCGCCGGCATCATGGGCGGCGCCCAGATTGGCTACAACTGGCAGGCCAACAACTACGTGTTCGGCATGGAAGGTACGATCTCCGGCCTCGACAACCACGGCTCGGGCAGGAACAACACGTTCGGCGTCGGCCTCGACGATGTGTTCTCCTGGCGCGCCAACGTGCTCGCGACCGTCGTCGGTCGTGCGGGCTTCGCCGTGCAGAACAATCTGTTCTACATCAAGGGCGGCTATGCCGGCGTGAACAACCGTCTCTCGGTGAGCGACACCGTTCCGAACCCGTCCATCGGCTCTGGCGGTCAGACCCATTGGGCCAACGGTTGGACCGTCGGCGCCGGCTGGGAATACGGCGTCACCCGCAACTGGATCGTCGGCCTCGAGTACAACTACGCAGCCTTCGCCAGCCAGACCTATCAACTTGGCGGCACCTCGGGCAATTACAGCTTCGATGCCAAGCCGCGCGACATCCAGTGGGCCGTCGTGCGCGCCAGCTACAAGTTCGACGCGCCGGTCATCGCCCGCTACTGAGTGCGTCAACGAACGACCAAGCAGCCATAAAAGACGATCACTGCTCAAATTTAAAAGCCCCGGCATTATCCGGGGCTTCTTTTTTGTGTGCAGGGCTTTCGCGTACGGCCTACGCCATCACCGAGAACCCGCCATCGACGGGGATCGCGGTGCCGGTGACGAAGTTGGAGGCGGACGAGGCAAGGAACACGGTGATGCCGGCGAAGTCGTCGATGTCGCCCCACCGCCCCGCAGGCGTGCGTGCCAGCACCCGCTCGTGCAATCCTGATACCTGCTGCCGCGCTCCACGGGTCAGGTCGGTGTCGATCCAGCCCGGCAGGATGGCATTGACCTGGATGTTGTCGGGCGCCCATGCATTGGCGCAGGCGCGCGTGTACTGAACGATGCCGCCCTTGCTCGCCGCATAGGCCGTTGCGAAGCTCGCGCCGAAGATCGACATCATCGAGCCGATGTTGATCACCTTGCCGTTGCCGGACGCCTTCAGCGCCGGGTAGGCCAGCTTCGAGCACAGGAAGGCGCTGGTGAGGTTGGTGTTGATCACCGTATTCCACTCGTCGAGCTCGAGCTCGTGCGGCGGCTTGCGGATGCTCATGCCGGCATTGTTGATGAGGATGTCGATGCGGCCGAGATCTCCGACGACACGTTCGACCATCGCGGCGATGGCCGCCTTGTCCGTGACGTCGGTGGCAACACTGATCGCCTTCACGCCGCGTTGACTGAGATCGGCGACGGCGGCGGCGGATTTGGTTTCGTTGCGTCCGACCACGGCGATGTTGGCGCCGGCATCGGCGAGACCACGGGCCATGCCGAGCCCGATGCCGCCATTGCCTCCCGTGACGATCGCGACCTTGCCGCGGAGATCGAACCGACTGGTTGTCATGCTGCTATTCCCTGGTTTCTTCTATTGGTTGCTCTGCCAGATCAGCACCAGCCCGAAGCCGGCCATTGCTGCGCCATAGCCGGCCCATTGCAACTGGTTGACCATGAAGCTCGATCGCGGCCATGCGACGGTGCCCGTGCCCTGTCCGATCCAGAGCAGCCCGACGGCGAGGGCAAACAGGCCTGCTACAAGCAGAAATCTGCGCATGCATTCCTCCCCATTGGTCCGCTTCTGTCGGGACGCGACAAGCCGATTGCCGCGGCCCGAAAACTTGGCGGGAGACTAGCCGTAGCCGTGGTTGGGATACAATGGCTGCTGATGCAGGCCGCAGGGCGGATGCATGTCCATACGCAAGATCGCCGGAAAGCCAGCTTTGGAGACGCCTACCCAAAGCTGAAAGCGGGCATCAGCCGCTGAAGCACCGCACAACGAAAAAGCCCCGGACGATGCCGGGGCTTTGACGTCTGAACTTGCGTTCGGATCAGTACTTCGCGACGACCGGACCGGTCCAGTTGAAGCGGTAGACCAGCGAGGTCGAGATCGTCTGGTTCCAGGTGTTGGCGCGGATGCTCTGACCGACCGCGACGTTGCCGACATCGGTCAGGATGTCCTGGGTCTTGGCGTTGTAGAAGGACGAACGATATTCGGTCTTCATGAACCAGCCGGGCGACTGGATGCCGAAGATGTTCAGGTTGTTCTCGACGCCGCCGCCGACGAACCAGCCGTTGCGGTTGTAACCGTTGAGATGCACACCGGCGGGAACGCCAGCCAAGGTCATGAAGTTCGTGCTGCCGAAGTGGGCGCCGGAGTAACCGCCGTTGACGTAGGACAGAACGTTCGGAGCGACCAGCCAGCCAAGGCGCACGCCCGCAGCCCAGGAGTCTTCCAGCTTCTGGTTGCCGGTGATGCCGCCGAAGAGCAGGGGATCTTGAATGGTAGCACGGATGCTGCCGAACTGACCGTCAGCGAACACGCCGGCGACCCAGGTGCCGCTGAACTGCCAGTCGTAGCCGAGGCCGACGGTGCCGAACCAGCCCGAGCCACCCTGGCGCTGATCGATCGTCAGGGGAACTGCGCCGACCGTGGTCTGCACGCGCTGGTCAGAGGCCGAGAGGCCGCCGCCGGCGCCGCCGAAGATGTAGAAACCGGTCCAGTTGGCGACGGGAGCCGCCATCGGGGCCTTCACGTACGGACGGGCGCCAAGGTCAGCGGCCGAGGCCGAACCGGTCATCGCGGCAACCGCGGTCAGTGCGAGCAAAATCTTCTTCATCTTAAAATCCCCAAGCTTTGGTCTGTCTGGCAGGCGCGAGCGCACTGAAGTCCGTGTGATCTGATGTCCCGGACTATACCTGCTTCTCTCCGAAATGCTGTTGCAGAGCAGGCACAGTCGCCGGGAAACGCCGCACCGCAGGGATTCTGAGTGCCATTGCCGAAATATACAATAAGAGCTGCATTATCAATGCGTTGTTCAGAATTTCGCGATCTGTGTTTTGGTAACTTCTCGTTAGCAAATCCGGCTTTGACCGAAATGGAGGCAATCCTGCATCAGCCCGGCTGGGTGAGTCGTTGGCCGAGTCGCGATGCGACGAGGCCGGGAATCAGCGAGTCGAGGTGGGTAGGACGATTGTCGGCCCCAAAAACAAAAGAGCCCCGGGCTTCATGCCGGGGCTCTGGATGGGATACGACCGGGCAGCGCCTGCGGATCAGACGTCCAGCAGGTCGTCATTGGCGAATTCGGCCTTGTCCGAGATGAACGCGAAGCGCGCTTCGGCCTTGGTGCCCATCAGGCGCTCAACCGAATCCGCCGTGGTGTCGCGGTCGTCGGCGAGCAGAACCACTTTCAGCATGGTCCGCTTGGCCGGATCCATGGTGGTTTCCTTGAGCTGCGCCGGCATCATTTCGCCGAGGCCTTTGAAGCGATTGACCTCGACCTTGGCGTTGGCGTTGAACTCGCTCTTGATCAGTGCTGCCTTGTGCGCGTCATCGCGGGCGTAGACCGACTTCGTGCCGTTGGTCAGCTTGTAGAGCGGCGGCACGGCGAGGAAGAGGTGGCCTTCATCGATCAGCCGCGGCATCTGCCGGTAGAAGAAGGTGATCAGCAGCGAAGCGATGTGGGCACCGTCGACATCGGCGTCGGTCATGATGATGATGCGCTGATAGCGCAGATCCTCTTCGCGATACTGCGCGAGCATCCCGCAGCCGATCGCCTGCACGAGGTCGGCGAGCTGCGTGTTCGCCGTCAGCTTGTCCTTGCCGGCGGACGCGACGTTGAGGATCTTGCCGCGCAGCGGGAGTACGGCCTGGGTCTTGCGGTCGCGCGCCTGCTTGGCGCTGCCGCCGGCCGAGTCTCCCTCGACGATGAAGAGTTCCGAGCCGTCCAGACCGGCATCGCTGCAATCGGCGAGCTTGCCTGGCAGGCGCAGCTTCTTGCCGGCGGTCTTGCGCGCGGTCTCCTTCTCTTGCCGGCGGCGCAGCCGCTCCTCGGCGCGGTCGACCACGAAGTCGAGCAGCCTGTTGGCCTGGTTCGGATTGCCCGACAGCCAATGGTCGAACGGATCCTTCATCGCCTGTTCGACGATGCGCTGCGCTTCGGCGGTGGCGAGGCGGTCCTTGGTCTGGCCCTGGAATTCGGGCTCGCGCACGAACACCGAGAGCATCACGGCTGCACCCACCATCACGTCTTCAGACGTAATGGACGACGCGCGCTTGCCCTGGCCGACGCGTTCGGCGTGGTCCTTGAGGCCGCGCAGCAGCGCGCTGCGCAGACCGGATTCGTGCGTGCCGCCGTCGGGCGTCGGCACGGTGTTGGTGTAGGAAGACAGAAAACCGTCGGCATCCGCGGTCCAGGCGACGGCCCATTCGCAGGCGCCATGGGCGCCGTTGCGGCCCGATTTGCCGGAGAAGATGTCGGGATGCACCAGCGTGTCGGCATGGATCGCGGCCGCCAGATAATCCTTGAGGCCACCGGGAAAGTGGAACGTCGCTTCCGCCGGCACGTCGTCGACGCCCTTGAGCAGTTCGGGCGCGCAATTCCAGCGGATCTCGACACCGCCGAACAGATACGCCTTCGAACGCGTCATCTTGAACAGGCGCTGCGGCTTGAACGCGGCCTTCGCACCGAAGATGTCGGTGTCCGGCTTGAAGCGCACGCGGGTTCCGCGGCGGTTGTTGATCTTGCCGAGATCCTCGAGCTTCCCCTTCGGGTGCCCGCGCTCGAACGTCATGCGATAGAGTTTCTGGCTGCGCGCGACCTCGACCTCGAGCAGCGAGGAGAGGGCGTTCACCACGGAAATGCCGACGCCGTGCAGGCCGCCCGAGGTCTCGTAGACCTTGGAGTCGAACTTGCCGCCCGAGTGCAGCGTGCACATGATGACTTCGAGCGCCGACTTCTTCGGGAATTTTGGATGCGGATCGATCGGGATGCCGCGGCCGTTGTCCGTGACGGTCAAGAAGCCGTCCGCGCTCAACTCGACTCCGATGAAGGTCGCATGCCCCGCCAGCGCCTCGTCCATGGAGTTGTCGATGACTTCGGCGAAGAGGTGATGCAGCGCCTTCTCGTCGGTACCTCCGATATACATGCCGGGCCGGCGGCGCACCGGTTCGAGACCTTCGAGCACCTCGATGTCGGCCGCGGTGTAGTCGGCCTCGGCGCCGCTCGCGCGCGGAGCCGCCTTGGCGGGACGAGGCTTCGGCTCATCGCCACCGAAAAAATCGTCTTTTGCTTTTGGTTTCAACTGCTTGGACATATATCTTTATGCGTTTTGAGGGCCGCATGAGCGGCGAATCGGTTGGGCCGACTATGCCACTTCTGACCTGGAAAGGTTATCGCGGGGCGGGCCGGGCGGTGTGGTTGGGAGCCAATCTCGGCGATTTTACGCCGCAGCCCCATCAATTCCCGGCAATTTGACGTTCCGGTCCGGTCTGGACCGGACTTTGTGACTTGATGTCACACAAGTCCTTGGCTTACCAGTCCTTTTCATCGAGCAGCACCTTCGGGCAGGCGGAAAGGCAATTTTGAATGGAGCAGTTTGCGCACGCGCTTGCCGATTTCGTGCGCGCGCATCAGACGTGGGCAGCTCCCATCGTGTTCGTGCTCGCCTTCGGGGAGTCGCTCGCCTTCATCTCGCTGCTGATCCCGGCCTGGGGCGCGTTGGTCGCTATCGGCGCGCTGATCGGCGCGAGTGGCATCAGCTTCTATCCTGTCTGGATCGCCGGCGGCATCGGCGCGGCGCTGGGCGACTGGGTCTCCTACTGGTTCGGCTATCGCTACAAGGAGAAGGTCGCGCAGATGTGGCCGCTCTCGCGCTATCCGGAACTCCTGCCCAGGGGCGAGGCCTTCGTGCGCAGCTGGGGCGTGCCGAGCATCTTCATCGGCCGTTTCTTCGGCCCCTTACGTGCCTCTGTGCCGCTTGCAGCCGGCATTTTCGAGATGCCCTATTGGAGCTTCCAGGCCGCCAATTTCGTCTCGGCGCTGATCTGGTCGGCGGCGCTCCTGCTGTTCGGCGACGTGATCGCGAAGATCATGGAATGGATCTGGCGCGTGGTGTGACGTGCGAACCTTGACCCCAACCGCAACTGGCCCTATAGCCCCGCGCCATGATCAACGCCGCGACCATTTTGTTCGCCCGTCGCCGCCGCCGCTCTTTAGCGGTTTGGGCGGTCGATCGCGTTTGAGATCATCGTCTTTGCCGCTGGATCCGATCCGCGGCATTCTCTCTCCTGTCAGCGCGATCTGATCCGGCGGCCTCCCGAAAGAGGCCAGCAGGAGACCAGGATGTACACGCCACCCTTTTTCAAGCAGGACCGCACCGCGAGCCTGAAATTCGCCGACACGCGCGGCTTCGGCACCATCTGCGCCTTCGACGGCCACAAACCGGTCGCCTCGCCGCTGCCGTTCTATTTGACCTATGCCGCCGATGGCACGCCGCAGGCCGCCTTTCATGTCGCCCGTCACAATCCGCTGTTAAAGCTGGCGGGCGGCGCGGCGTCCTGGCTGCTCGCGGTCAACGGCCCCGATGCATACGTGTCGCCGGACTGGTACGTCTCGCCGGATCAGGTGCCGACCTGGCTTTACCAGTCGGTGCATCTGAGCGGGCCGGTGAGGCTCCTGTCGGATGACGAGCTGGCGGTGCAGATCGACACGCTCAGCGACAAGTTCGAGAACTGGCTGTTGCCGAAGAAGCCGTGGACCTCGGGCAAAATGACGGCGGGGCGGCTCGAGGCGATGAAGAAGGGGATCGTCGGTCTGGTCATGACGGTTGAGGAGATCGAAGGCAGCTTCAAGCTCAACCAGCACAAGTCCGACGCCGACTATACGGCGATCGCCAACGCGCTTGGCGCGCAAGCCCACGCCGACGCCAGGGAGATCGCGCAACTGATGCAGGACGTGAGGCCGGAGGCCTTCGCATCCGAAACCAACATGCTCGAAAGGAGCGCGCCATGAGTCTCGTTGACACCAAAAATGCCCCCAAGACCGGCGCTGCGACAAAGCCCGCGACCGTCTTCGTCGACGGCGGCTCCGGCACCACCGGCCTCGGCATCAACGAGCGGCTGAAGCTGCAGAGCGACGTTGTCGTGAAGACGATTGCCGACGACAAGCGCAAGGATCCCGCGGCCAAGAAGGCGCTGATGGAGGAGGTCGACCTCGTCATCCTCTGTCTGCCGGACGATGCTGCGAAGGAAACGGTTGCGCTCATCGACAGCATGGGGCCGTCGGGCCCGAAGGTGCTGGATGCCTCGACCGCGTACCGTGTCGCGCCCGACTGGGCCTATGGCTTTCCGGAACTGACGCCGGATCAGGCTGGCAAGATCAGGGCTGCGAAGAAGGTCTCCAATCCCGGCTGCTATCCGACCGGCGCGATCGCGCTGCTGCGACCGATCGTCGATGCGGGCCTGCTGCCTGCTGACTATCCCGTCACCGTCAATGCGGTGAGCGGCTACTCCGGCGGCGGCAAGTCGATGATCGCGAGCTTCGAGGACGGCAGTGCGCCGTCCTTCGAGCTCTACGGCCTCGGATTCGAGCACAAGCATCTGCCCGAGATGCAGCTCTATTCGAACTTGACGCGGCGGCCGATCTTCATCCCGTCGGTCGGCAACTACCGGCAGGGCATGCTGGTGTCCGTGCCGCTCCAGCTCGACACGCTGCCCGGCAAGCCCAGCGGCGCCGATCTCCATGCCTCACTGGCAAAGCGTTACGCCGGCTCGAAATACGTCTCGGCGATGCCGCTGCAGAACGAGGCGACCAAGGGCGGCAAGCTCGAGCCGGAAGCGCTCAACGAGACCAACACGCTCGAGCTCTACGTCTTCGCCAGTGACAAATACCGCCAGGCGGTGCTGGTCGCGCGGCTCGACAATCTCGGCAAGGGCGCGTCCGGCGCGGCCGTGCAGAACATGCGGCTGATGCTGGGTCTTGCCGACGAGTAGCCGATCGAGCGTTGCCGCGAAACCAGTCCGGTGGACGAAGCGACCCGGCAACCTTCTACCCCGCCAAGACGATCCAGCGACGCCTGAAAGGAACGCGTGATGAGTTCGAAGAAGATCGGCATTCTCGGCGCCTCCGGCTACACCGGCGCTGATGCGGTGCGCCTGCTGGCGCGGCATCCGAATGCGGAAATCACGGCACTCACCGCCAACACCCATGCCGGCAAGGCCATGAGCGAGGTATTTCCGCATTTCTTCATGCTGGATTTGCCCAAACTTGTGGAATGGGAAAAGGTCGACTGGACCAAACTCGATGCTGTGTTCTGCGGGCTGCCGCACGGCACCACGCAGCAGATCATCGCGGCCGTGCTGAAGGCCAACCCGAAGATCAAGGTCCTCGACATGTCCGCCGATTTCCGGCTACGCGACAAGGAAACCTACGCGCAGTGGTACGGCCACGAACATCAGGCGCTCGAGCTGCAGGGCGAAGCAGTCTACGGCCTGACCGAATTCTATCGGGAGAAGATTACCGCGGCGCGGCTGGTCGCCTGTCCCGGCTGTTATCCGACGGCAGCGCTGTTGGCGCTGGTGCCGCTGGCGAAAGCAAAACTGATCGACGTCGATGACATCGTGATCGACGCCAAGTCAGGCGTCACCGGCGCCGGACGCGGCCTGAAGCAAAACACGCTGTTCAGCGAGGCGGGCGAGGGGATTTCGCCGTATTCGGTCGGCACGCACCGGCATGCGCCGGAGATCGAACAGGAGATCGGCGTCGCCGCCGGTTCCGCGGTGACGATCAATTTCACGCCGCATCTCATACCGATGTCGCGGGGCGAACTCTGCACGTCCTACGTCAAGCTTAATGGCGGGACGCCGGACGATTTGCGGGCCGCCCTCGAGGAAGCCTACGCGAACGAGCCCTTCGTGCATGTCGTCAAGAAAGGCGTGCTGCCGCAGACCCAGAACGTACGCGGCTCGAACTATGTTCAGATCGGCGTCATCGCCGACCGGATCAAGAACCGCGCCATCGTGATTTCGGTGCTCGATAATCTGGTCAAGGGCTCGGCCGGTCAGGCGGTCCAGAACATGAACCTGATGTTCGGATTCCCCGAGATCGCTGGACTGGAGCAGATCGCGCTGTTTCCCTGATCGGAGTGGTCGCCGTGGACGAAGCGACTCTGCAATTCTATCGGAGCAACGCCCGGTCCTATGCGGACTGGGCAAAGGCGCCCTCGACGCGGCTGCGAGGCTTTCTCGCCCTGCTGCCGTCCGGCGGCTCGATCCTCGAGCTCGGCTGTGGTGCCGGCAATCATTCGGCAGTGATGCTGGCCGAAGGTTTTTCGGTGCGGGCCACCGACGGCTCGCCTGAAATGGCCGAGATCGCGTCGCAGCGGCTCGGTCATGCCGTGGAGGCGATGCGGTTCGACCAGCTCGACGCGCACGAGGCCTATGACGGTCTCTGGGCCAGTGCCTGTCTCCTGCACGTGCCGCGCGACGAACTCGCCGGCATCCTGGCGCGGATTCATCGCGCACTCAGGCCGTCAGGCGTGTTCTACGCCAGCTACAAGATGGGCGAGGGCGACGGGCGGGACAGTCTCGGGCGCTATTACAATTATGCGTCGCCAGAATGGCTCGAGGCGACCTACGCCAGCGCAGGTCCATGGATCACGCTGTCCTCGGACAGGAACGTGATCCAGAGCTTTGACGAGACGCCGGCGAACATGCTGCATCTCGTCGTTCGCAAGGCCTGATTTCGGGCTACAAGGCCTGATCTCAAGCCACCTTCAAGCTCGCGGCGGCCAGCACGGCCTTCGCGATGAAGCCGACGGTGAAGGCGTAGGAGCACATTCGCTGCTCGTCATGGCCGGGCTGTCCCGGCCATCCACGTCGCCGCAGTCTAGGAAGACTGTGGATGCCCGAGCCTTCGCCTGGCCGAAGCGACTTCAGCCGCACAGGCGGGACCAGCCCGGGCATGACGGCTGCGAGGGCTTTCTCAGTACTTCGCGATGATCGGGCCGCCGAATTTGTAGTTGATGCGCGCGGTGATCAAATCGACGTCCTGGCCGATGCGGTCGGTGCGTGAGAACGTGCCGACCGGCGCCAGCGCGCCGTTGGAGGTGAGCGTGACGTCGTGGCGGCCCATGAACAGATGGTCGTATTCGAGGCCGACCGACCAGTTCGGGGCGAAGCCGTATTCGATGCCGACGCCGACCGTGCCGCCCCAGCGGGTGTCGTCGGCACCGTCGAACTCGGCTCCGGCCAGACCGCCCGTTCCGATGCCGCGGTAGCGATTGCGGGTGACGGCGGCGCCGCCCTTCACATAAAGCAGTGCGTTATTCCAGGCGTAGCCGACCTGGCCGGTGAACAGGCCGAAAGCATCGACACGGGTGCGGTTCGCGACGCCGGCCACGGCGCTGGTGTTCCGGCCGGAGAGATCCGCCCAATCGCCCTGCGCTTCCAGGCCGAACACGAAGGCGCTGCTCTGCCAGCGATAACCGATCTGGCCGCCGGCGACGGCGCCCGTCGCGTCATGGCAGCCTTCCGCAACGCCGGCCGCGAAACCAACAGTTTGGTCCCAGCAATTGCGTGACGAGCCATAGCCGCCGTTGGCGCCAATGTAGAAGCCGCTCCAATCATAGATCGCCGCGATCATCGGCGGCGCCTTGGTGTAGGGACGGGCCGCGAGATCGGCGGCACTGGCCTGGGTGGTGACGGCTGCGAGCGAGAGTCCGGCGAGCGCGGATGCAATCTTCCAATTCATATCTGCCCCGAATCATCAATGAGATGACCAAATATACCTGTGGATTGGCGATCCTTCGTGTCGTCCACGGATGTCATCCCTGTTTTTGTCGCACTGTCATCCTTTGGCAACACCAGCAGCCGGGCAGGTTTCGAGGATTTCACCCCTTTGTTGCAGGCGCTAAGCCATCGGAGACGCGATCAAACCACCTTGAAGATCGCGACGGCCAGCACGGCCTGCGCGATGAAGCCGACGGTGAAGGCCAGCGTGCGGAATACGGGGATCCCGAGCGCATAGACGATCAGATGCGCGACGCGCGACCAGAAATAGACGGCGCAGGCAAGCACCGTCCATTTCGAGGAATAGTCGATCGCGTTCAGGATCAGCACCAGCGGCGCGAACAGCACCAGGTTCTCGACGGCGTTGTCATGCGCGAACATCAGGCGGTTCGCCCATTCCGACTGCGGCTTGTCGGCGCGCGAGGGATTGGCCATCGCGCCACCGAGACCGCGAATCTGGCAGCGGTTGATGGTGTAGGGAATCCAGAGGATTCCGGTCAGGACCACCGTCAGTGTCAGCCAGAACAATTCACGCGTCATAACCCGGTCCCCTCATCAATTTCTGCCGCAGGCGTGGAGCTTATACGAAAGCGCGGAATATTCTGCTATGCGCGAACCCTGACATAGCTGCCGGGGGCGTCCTCGATTGCGGGAAACGCCTCGCTGCCGACCGCGCGGGCCGGGACTTCCTCGGGATCGAGTGCGCCCAGCCATTGCCGCCAGTCCGGCCACCACGAGCCCTTGTGCTCGACCGCGCCCTTCATCCACTCGGTGACGTTGCCGGACTTCACGTTGTCGTTGGTCCAGTACTGGTATTTGTTCGAGGCGGGCGGATTGACCACGCCGGCGATGTGGCCCGAGCCGGACAGCACGTATTTCACCGGACCGCCGAAGAACTGAGAGCCGTACAGGACCGATTCCGCCGGCGCGATATGGTCCTCGCGGGTTGCGAGATTGTAGATCGGCACCATGACCTTGGAGAGATCGAGCAAGGTGTTGTCCAGCACCAACGTGCCGGTCGAGAGCCGGTTCTCCAGATAGCAATTGCGCAGATAGTACGAATGGTTCGACGCCGTCATGCGCGTCGCGTCCGAATTCCAGTGCAGCAGGTCGAACGCGCTCGGCTGCTGGCCCTTGAGGTAATTGCTGACGACATAGGACCAGATCAAATCGTTGGAGCGCAGCATGTTGAAGGCCATCGCCATCTTGGAGCCTTCGAGCACGCCCGCCGCCTTCATGTCCTGCTCGAGGGATGCGATCTGCTCCTCGTCGACGAAAACGAGCAGATCACCAGCATGGGTGAAGTCGACCTGTGCCGCGAAGAACGTCGCGGACGCCACGCGCTGTCGGCGCTTCTCGGCGAGCCAGGCCAGCGTGGTCGCGAGCATGGTGCCGCCGACGCAATAGCCGGCGGTGTGCACCTTCATCTCGCCGGTGACCTTCTCGATCACGTCCATGGCTGTGAGCGGGCCTTCCTTCATGTAGTCTTCCCAGCTCTTGGCACCGAGCCGTTTGTCGGGATTGACCCATGAGATCACGAACACGGTGATGCCCTGATCGACGCACCACTTGATGTAGGATTTCTCCGGCTTGAGATCGAGGATGTAGAATTTGTTGATCCAGGGCGGGATGATCAGGAGCGGCGTGCGCAGCACGTTCTCCGTCGTCGGCGCATACTGGATCAGCTGCATCATCTCGTTCTGGTAGATCACCTTGCCCGGCGTCGTCGCCATGTTCACGCCGACGACGAGATTATCCGGATCGGACTGACGGATCTTCAGCGTGCCCTTGCCGGCGGCGATGTCCTCGGCCAGCATCTTCAGCCCGCGCGCGAGATTTTCGCCGCTGCTGGCCACCGTCGCGCGCAGCACTTCCGGGTTGGTTAGCACGAAGTTCGAGGGCGACATCGCGTTGGTGACCTGCTGGACGTAGAACTCGGCCTTGCGGCGGGTCAGCGGATCGAGCCCCTCGGCGTCGCGCACAAGCTCCTGCGCAAATTTGGTCGTGAGCAGATAGAGCTGCATCAGGAAATCGAAGAACTGGTTCGACCTCCATTCCGGATCGGCAAAGCGCTTGTCGCGCGGCGAGGGCGCGATCGCGGGCGGGGCGTCCTGACCGGCCATGCGGCGCGCTGCCGAGCCCCAGAGATCGAGATAGTCCTTGGCGAGCTTGGTCTGGAGTGCGGAGGACCGCGACGAATCCGACAGCCAGTATTCGGCGACGGCGGTGAAGGTCTTGACGACTTCGGCAAGCTCCGCGGGAGGACGATCCTGCACCTCGCCGCTCTCCCGCGGCTTCAGGTACGCCGCGAGCGCCTTGCCGCCGCTTTCCATCGCCCGCGCGACATTCATCGCGAAGGCTTCCGCATCGAACTTCGTCTCGGGTTTGGGCGTATCGGTCGTGGCCATACTCATGAGCAGAACAGTAACGATTCATTCCGTATTCGTCACCGCGAAGCTCGCTTGTTTGGCGTTAAACACTCTCGAAGATGTGTTGCATTGCGACAAATTTTCTTGGTTCCGTCACAATCGAGCCGCACCGCTCGGCTTGGTGGACCCGGGGTTGTTTTCTCGCTCGCACCATCTGGGCAGCAATGGTTTGAGCTTGGGCGCGGACTTGGGTAAGGTTGCCCGGGGCCGTGCTTTGGGACGGGTAGGGGATTTCCCTGGTGTTGGCGTTGAGGGACCTGCAAAAGTCGCGGTGGATCTGTGGTGTGCTGCTGATGGCGGCGCTGGCCCTGGGCGGCTGCTCGAGCCAGCTTGCGGATATGACGCCTGCCGATGCGCAAGCGCATCCGAGGGAAGCCGGTAGCTATCTGCCGGTGCACGATCTGCCGCCGGATCGCGATCAGGCGGTCATGCCGCCGGACCAACGCGCCAAGATCGAGGCCGAGCTTGCTGCCGCGCGCGACCGCCAGGCGGTTGCCACCAAGGACGCGAAATAGGGCGCTGCAAGGTAATCGCTGGCGCCTCCGCCTCGCCGTGCTAAAAGACCACAGTTCAGCCGAGAGTCAGGGCGAACGACTTCAGTCACCGTCGTCGATGATTGCTCTAAGTATTTGATCTTGAGTAATTTTCGCGAGGGAAGCGGGCGCCTTTCCGCATGGCCGTTATGGCCTGTCGATTCTGTCCTGACCGGTTGCCCGGAGCCGAGAGAGCCATGGAAGAGTTTTACCGCATCCGCCGCCTTCCGCCTTACGTGTTCGAGCAGGTCAACCGGGCCAAGGCAGCCGCGCGGAACGCCGGCGCCGACATCATCGACCTCGGCATGGGCAATCCGGACCTGCCGGCGCCAGCGCATGTGCTGGAGAAGCTGAAGGAGACGCTGGGCAAGCCGCGCACCGACCGCTACTCGGCCTCCCGCGGCATCCCCGGGCTGCGCCGGGCCCAGGCCGGCTACTACGCCCGCCGTTTCGGCGTGAAACTCAATCCCGACACCCAGGTGGTGGCGACGCTCGGCTCCAAAGAGGGGTTTGCCAACGTGGCGCAGGCGATCACCGCGCCCGGCGACGTCATCCTTTGTCCCAATCCGAGCTACCCGATTCACGCCTTCGGCTTCTTGATGGCGGGGGGCGTGATCCGCTCGGTGCCGTCGGAGCCGACGCCGCAATTCTTCGAGGCGGCCGAGCGGGCGATCGTGCATTCGATCCCGAAGCCGCTGGCGCTCGTCGTCTGCTATCCTTCGAACCCGACCGCCTATGTCGCGAGCCTCGACTTCTACAAGGACCTGGTCGCGTTCGCGAAAAAACACGAGATCCTGATCCTGTCGGATCTCGCTTATGCCGAGGTCTATTTCGACGAAAGCAACCCGCCGCCCTCGGTGCTCCAGGTGCCGGGCGCGATGGACGTCGCCGTCGAGTTCACCTCGATGTCGAAGACCTATTCGATGGCTGGCTGGCGCATGGGTTTCGCGGTCGGCAACGAGCGCGTGATTGCGGCACTCGGCCGCGTCAAATCCTATCTCGACTACGGTGCGTTCACGCCGATCCAGGTCGCAGCGACCGCCGCGCTGAACGGACCGGACGATTGCATCAAGGAGATGCGTGACACCTACCGCAAGCGGCGCGACGCGCTGGTGGAATCGTTCGGCCGCGCCGGCTGGGAGATCCCGCCGCCGGAAGCGTCGATGTTCGCCTGGGTGCCGCTGCCGGAAGCCTTCCGCACCGTCGGCAGCATGCAGTTCGCGACCCTGATGGTGGAGAAATCCGGCGTCGCGGTCTCGCCCGGAGTCGGCTTCGGCGAGCATGGTGAAGGATATGTCCGCATCGCCATGGTGGAAAACGAGCAACGGATCAGGCAGGCCGCGCGCGGCGTGCGCCGTTTCCTTGAAAGCGGCATCGAAACGTTGCACAACGTCGTTCCGCTCGCCACTCGGCGTTAAGTTCTCTTCCGCAGGTTTTCCAAGGCATCATGGTTGCACCCCTGAAAGTGGGCATAGCGGGGCTCGGCACCGTGGGCGCCGAAGTTGTCCGTCTGATCGAAACGCAGGCGCGCGTGCTTGCCGGCCGCAGCGGCCGCGGCATCCGCGTCGTCGCCGTCACCGCCCGCTCGAAGGCCAAGAAGCGCGCCGTCGATCTGCGCGGGATCGAATGGGTCAAGGATCCGCTTGCCCTCGCCACGCATCCCGGCATCGACTGCTTCGTCGAGCTGATGGGCGGCTCCGGCGATCCCGCCCTGTCGGCGGTCCAGGCAGCGCTCGGTGCCGGCAAATCCGTCGTCACCGCCAACAAGGCGTTGCTGGCAAAGCACGGCCTCAAGCTGGCCAAGGCCGCCGAAAAGCACGGCGGCGCGCTGAATTTCGAGGCAGCCGTCGGCGCTGCGATCCCTGTCATCAAGACGTTACGCGAAGGTCTCGCCGGAACCGGCATCAACCGGGTCTACGGCATCCTCAACGGCACCTGCAACTACATCCTGACCCGGATGGAGCAGGAGGGCCTGTCCTTCGCCGAGTGCCTGAAGGACGCGCAACGGCTCGGCTATGCCGAGGCCAATCCGTCATTCGACATCGACGGCCACGATACCGCGCAAAAGCTCGCCATTCTCGCCAGCCTCGCTTTCGGCACGAAAGTTGCTCAAAGCGCGGTGTATGTCGAAGGTATCTCCTCCATCGCGCCGGAAGATCTCCGTGCCGCTGACGATCTCGGTTACCGGCTCAAGCTCCTCGGCGTCGCTGTTCGTACCGCCAAGGGCATCGAGCAGCGCGTGCATCCGACCATGGTTCCGAAATCCTCGTCGATCGCACAGGTGATGGGTGTCACCAATGCGGTCACGATCGATGGCGAGGGCATCCCGCCGATCACGCTGGTCGGCCCCGGTGCCGGCGGCGCTGCGACCGCATCCGCCGTCGTCGCCGATATCGCCGATGTTGCGCGCGGCATTCGCGCCAATCCGTTCGGCCGGCCGATTTCGCAGCTGCGCGATACCAAGAAGGCGCCGATGGAGCGCCACGAGGGCGGCTACTACATCCGCCTTCTGGCACGCGATTTCCCGGGTACCGCGGCTGCGATCGCGACGCGGCTCGCGGAGCAGAGGATTTCGATCGAGTCGATCGTGCAGCGCCATCCCAATGGCGGCGCTGCGCCGGCAGACGGCAAGGCGGTACCGGTGCCCGTCATCCTCATCACCTATGCCACGCACGAGGACGCCGTGCGCCGCGCGCTCGCGGCCGTGCAGAAGGACAAGGTGATCAGCGGACGGCCGCAGGTCATCAGGATCGAGAAGAACTGAACATGACCCGGAAAAGTGTGAAGCGGTTTTCCGGAAAGGTCATGCTCCAAGAATAAGACACGGTTCGAACGAACTGTGGGTGTTACGAGTTGATGCGGCGGAGATGTCCGTCCAAAACTGTTTCGAAGGAGTGAGCCGATGTCGACCCATATTTCAGTCCCGCCGCATGCATTGCTCGAGCGCATTCTCACGCTGGAGATCGTGCGTGTGACGGAGCGGGCGGCGGTGTCTTCGGCGCGTCTGCGCGGGCACGGCAACGAGAAGGCGGCCGACCAGGCCGCGGTGGACGCGATGCGGCGCGAGCTCAACAAGCTCCCGATCGAGGGCACCATCGTCATCGGCGAGGGCGAGCGCGACGAGGCGCCGATGCTCTTCATCGGCGAGAAGGTCGGCATGAACGCCGGCCCGCAGGTCGACATCGCGGTCGATCCGCTCGAAGGCACCACGCTGTGCGCCAAGAACATGCCGGGCTCGATCGCCACCATGGCGATGGCCGACGGCGGCACGCTGTTGCACGCCCCCGACGTCTACATGCAGAAGCTCGCAATCGGTCCCGGCTATGACAAGGGCGTCGTCGAGCTCGATGCGACACCGGCCGAAAACGTCCGCCGCCTCGCCAAGGCCAAGGGGGTCAAGCCGGACGGCATCACCGTTCTCGTGCTCGACCGTCCGCGCCATGCCAGCATTATCGAGAGCGTGCGCTCGACCGGTGCCGCCGTGCGCCTCATCACCGACGGCGACGTCGCCGGCGTGATCCACTGCGCCGACCCTGACAACACCGGCGTCGACATGTATCTCGGCACCGGCGGCGCACCCGAAGGCGTGCTCGCAGCCGTTGCGCTGCGCTGCATCGGCGGCCAGATGCAGTGCCGTCTCATCCTGGACTCCGACGAGAAGCGCGAACGCGCGGCCAAGATGGGCGTCAACGATCCCAAGATGATCTACGGCATCGAGGACATGGCGCGCGGCGACTGCCTGTTCGCGGCCACCGGCGTCACCACGGGCTCGCTGCTGTCAGGCGTTAAATTCCGCAAGGACGGCGTGATCGAGACCGAGACGGTGGTGATGCGTTCCGTCACCGGCACCGTGCGCTACATCAAGGCCGAGCACCGCGAGCTGGCGAAATTCCACCTGGATTGATGTTCTCCGTCATTCCGGGGGCTCGCAAAGCGAGAGCCCGGAATTTATCGGACGGCAGTATCCGCGGTGAAATGGATTCCGGGCTTGATGCTGCGCCGTCGCCCCGGAATGACAACAAGAATAATCAAGGGAAGCGCCAGTGTCAGACCTCACCGCCGTCAAAGCCCTGGTGTTCGACGTGTTCGGCACCGTCGTCGACTGGCGCACCAGCCTGATCACGGACTTCATGTGGTGGGCGAAGGGCCGCGGGATCTCCGCCGACTGGACCGCCTTGGTCGACGGCTGGCGCGGCATGTACATGGCCTCGATGGATGACGTGCGCAAACATCCCGAGCGCGGCTATGTCATGTTGGATGATCTGCATCGCCGCTCGCTGGAAAAGCTGGTCGCGCAATTTTCGATTTCAGGCCTGACCGAAGCCGATCTCGATCACCTCACCAAGGGTTGGCACCGCCTGAACCCTTGGCCCGACAGCGTCGCGGGCCTGACGCGGCTGAAGACGAAATTCGTGATCTCGCCGCTGTCGAACGGCAATGTCGCGCTGCTCACCAACATGGCGAAGTTCGCAGGGCTTCCCTGGGACCTCATCATGTCGGCCGAGCTGTTCGAGCACTACAAGCCCGATCCCGAAACCTATCTCGGCGCCGCGCGCCTGCTGTGCCTCAAGCCGGAAGAGGTGATGATGGTCGCAGCCCATAACGGCGACCTTGCCGCCGCGCAGAAGAACGGGCTGAAGACGGCCTTCGTGGCGCGGCCGACCGAATACGGTCCGCTCCAGAAAGTCGATTTCGAGGCCACCGGCAATTGGGACATCGTCGCCAAGGATTTTGGCGGAATCGCCGACAAGCTCAAGTGCTAGGCCGGCCGCGACGTTGTCACTCCACCTTGCGGCGGCGTTCCCGTCGCGCTGTGCTTCTTGTTGGTCCTTGCCGCCTGCCAGACCTCGATGAGCAACGCGGGGACAATGCTGTGCGCGGGGCAACGATTCCACGCATCGGCAAAGAATGCGAATCCCGGGTCGGAGGCACGTTGCTGGCGGGCGTCTTCGACTGCTAGCAGCACCAACGTCCGTGACCGCAGCCGGATCAAACCAACGCAGTCTCCATCGCGCACTTCGCGGATCACGCGTGCGGGCGCGCGCAGCGTGCGAAGCAGTGCATCCTGCGGTTCGATCTTCGCCAGATTGTCGCCGCGAAGCACCAGCTCGCGCATCAGATCGATCGACTTTACGATGTTGTCCATCGCAAGCGCAGTTGCATGCGCGCAAGCCATGTCGCCGCGCGAGGCTGCCTCAATTCGATCGAGCGCAGCCTTCAACGCGCCGCTGCGCCTGATCCAGTATGCACGCAGCGGCCAGGCCGACAGCCAGGCCTGCAACGTGCGCGCGGCGGCGTAGGACTCCTCGCTAGCAACATAGTCGGCGAAGAAGAGCCGGCCTATCGCTTGCTGAACAGCGACGCCCATGCTGCGATGTGCGTGCCCGTCGCGGATGTAATTGCCGAGTTCGGTGATCTCCGGCGCGATCCGCTGCAACAGCGGCTCGACATCCGAAAGTGCGGATTCGAGCGCCGCCTGATGCGCCGCGCGGAATGCATCGCGCCGGTCGCGAAACGCCGGCCAGATGTCACCATCACGTGTGCGGAAAACCGCGAGCTTTGCCGCGATCGAGCGATTGAACAGACCGCCGCGGCCGGACAGCGAGCGCGCGACCACGCCCGCATCGTTGACGCGGAGCAGTTCGTCCGGATCGCGCACGAGGGCAAGACGAATGAGGCCCGGAATGGTGATGATGAGGGCCATGACTAGCCTCGCAGCACATTCCAGGGGGCAAAAGCGTTGTTGACGCCCTCGAGCGCCGCCCCGAGCTGCGGCACATGCCGCAGCAGGACCGATTTCATTCCGTTGTGGTTGATCCAGTCCAGACCGAAGTCGGTGTAAACTTCCGGCCGGTAGTCGTCGGTGAAAAAGCGGTCGCTCTTGAGACGCCGCGATGCCATCAGGATGAAGATGCGGAAAGCGGTATCGCTGAAGCCAAAGCCGTCCGGCAGGTCCTCGGCTAACAGCCCCACCATCAGATCAACGCGGTCGACGTCGCCCTTGTAGATCGTGCGCATCTTCTTGGCGGCACCGGGGATGCTGGTGATTTCCTCGAATGTCTTGACGCGCTTCTTGCCGACCAGCTCGCGGAAACGATTGTAGCGCGGCACGCCGCGCTCGCGATCACGCATGATATCGATCGCGGCCACGTCCAGCAGCGGCTGGCCGTCTTTCGTGAACTGGCGCAGGAAGTTGGGATAATTGTGGAGGCGAATGGCGCCGGGATGAGCGGTGCCGAAGGAGTACATCAGGTTGGCGAAGCCGTGAGACTGCATGAACTCGCGGGAGACGCGTCCCTGCATGTTGACCAAGTCGCAAGATTTTGGCTCTGTGGTATCGAGCCGCCGCACATCCATCTTGTCCGGGAGCAACGGGTGCAGGCGGTAGACAGCGGTGAATTCCTCGGTCATCGCGTAGGGCGCGCTGTGCTGGTCCGTCGGAGAGCCGATGATGCCATAGGCGGCCTCGCTGTTCTTGCCGAGCACTGCGCGCAGCACCCGGTATGGTATCCCCGACCAGTTGGCGTGCATGCTGAAATCCAGCGCAGGATGGCCGAGGATGCCTGGCGTCCATTCGACGGTGTGGATCTTGGCGATCAGGGCCGCGTTGATCAGGCGCGCACGCTGGAATAGTTCTTCGTCATTCCAGGCCGGATACCGGGTCTTCAAGCCATCGCAGATGTAATTGTGCTCACGCGCGAAGAGATTGTGGAGCAGGCTGAGCCCGACCCACCAATTGTCATTGAAGCCGGTGAGATCGGCACCCGGATGGACTGGATCGGCTGGGAGCATCCCATCATCGCCGACCCTGATCTTCCCATCGACCCCGGATCGGATCTGCATCTGCCTCGCGCGATCACTGCCGTAGATCTGCCCGGCGTCCCACCAGTGCGAGTTGAAATTGCGAAATGTCGGTGTGGCGCCGAGCCATGACTCACGCGATGTCTCGTCGCAAACTGTGCGACGGATCTTCATGCAGTCGTCGAGCCGCTCCTTCTTGGGCCATTGGTCGCCCGCTTTCAGCGGGATTTTGAACTCGTTTCCCGGCTCGGGCACCCCATGGCTGAACCAATTATGCGTTTCGAACTGGATCCAGGCGGCGGCCAGCAGATTGAGGCTGGTCGCGGGAATAAATTGGTCCCGCGCCAGCAATTCCGTCGAAATTTCGCGCGGACTGGGTTCTAGCAGATCGTCTACGCCGTCCGGCACGCATTCCGGCAGCGGGAAATTGCGTCCGAACCGGGCGCCCGCCATGCCCATGCGCGGATGGTCGAGGCTGTTGAACGAGCCGTCAGCGGAACGCCACCGGTCATTGCCGGTGCTCCAGCCAGGCGACGTCGTGCCATAGCCGGTATGGTGGAGGTTGTGCTCGCGCAGCCGGTCGCGGAACACCGAAAGATTGGCAGCTCCGAGCAGGGTCGGCAGGTGGTCCCATCTGACAAGGAAGTTGATGGCCCGATAGACAACATCCAGGACCGCCTGGAGCAGGTCACGATGGAAGGCAAAACCATCGTTCTCGCGGGACATTGACGCTCCCAAACTCGATGGCGTGAAATAAACTCAATTTGCAACTAGTAAATGCAGTTCAATAGCACCAAAATGGCCGTTTGCCAACGCGGCTTTCCGGCGGTTGCGGTCGCCCGGGCATGCAATTTTCCCTGTCGACCAAATGTTTGGTCGGATAGGATAGCGTACAGCACGTGGGTGCATCGGGCGACCCGGCTGAATTTGCGTGAGCGCGGCGAAGCTGCGCGACAAAGCGCTTCAATCTCGTGAGAACCAGGCCGGCACCGGCGCCGGCAAGACCGAAAAGCCATCCTAAGTTGCGTGTTTCGCCGTCAAGGGGGTGACGCAGATGGGCAATATGGTTCGCAATTACGACGGCGGGATCACAAGCTCGCCCGCGCAATTGGTGTCACCGCGCTCCGTCGACGAGATTCAATCGATCCTCAGGGATGCCGACCGCTACCCAAGCCCTGTTCGGGCGATGGGCAGCTATCATTCCTTGACGCCTTGCGCGTCCTCGGACGGGACGATCATCGACATGTCCGGGATGAGCCGCATCCACAAGATCGATCCACACAGCATGACGTTCACGGCCGAGGCCGGTCTCCAGTTCATTGCTGCATCGCGGCTATTGCGGGCGATGAACCTCCAGTTTCTGACCAATATCGAGATCGGGAACATGACGCTCGGTGCGGCGGCCTGCTGCCACACCAAGGACGGCCTGGACGGCGGCGAGTTCGGACAGGTCGGCTCGTACATCACAGCGATGAAATGGGTGACGCCCAGCGGCGGGCTGGCGGAAGCATCGGAGGAGAAGGACCCGCATCTGATGTACCTGATGCGCTCCAGTTACGGCCTGTGCGGCGTCATCTACGAGGTGACGTTTCGCATCAAGCCGTTGGAAGCAATCCACTTCAGATATTTGCCGCGCCGGATCGGCGAACTGACCGAGAAGGAAGTGGACGGGATCATCGATGCGTCGCGAGGCCTGATCTGTTGGACGGTCGGACGAAAGGCGTACTTCCAGACGCGACGTCCCATCGACAGGATCGGACCGTTGGGATCGCTGTTCGCCGCCAGCCGCCGTAACCTCTGGAATTTTGCGGAAGCCCGCGTCGGCAGATTCATCGACAGCAGCATCCCGACCAAGCCTCTCAGGGATGCGTTGCTCGACACGTGGTTCATTGGCAACCGGCTGTTGATGTCGTTCTTGCACCTGATCGGCGGAGCGACCTTATACAATCCCGACAAGACGATCGACTACAGCAATACGCGGCCGTCGGCGCGATATGCGTTTACGTTCTGGGCATTTCCGCGCTCTGAATGGCTGCATGTGCTGCGCGATTACGTGGACTTCAGCGAAAAATATTTCAAGGACCATGACTTCCGCTGCAACATGGCGCTCGGCTCCTATTTCATCCGGAAGGATGAGCACTCGTTGCTGTCCTACTCGCATGACGGAGACGTGTTTTCGGTCGACCCCATCCACGCTTATACGGACCGGCCGGCTTGGGACGGGTTTTTGAAGGCGTTCAATGAATTTGCGAGCAAGAGGGGCGGCATTCCCCTGTTGAACCAGAGTCCATTCATCACTAGGGACCACGTCGAGGCAGCGTACGGGACCAGATGGATCGACTTCTCGGCGCATGTGAGAAGGGAAGATCCGCGAGGACGAATGCTGAATCCGTTCTTTTCCGATCTGCTGAGTCCGTGAGGATCGGGCTCGCGATTGAGGCAGCGGGATTGACCAATTACTCGCGTAACGTGTCGTGGACTTCTACCGAGGCAATGGCCAATCTGCGTCACACTTTCGAAGAGGCAGCGGAGCCAACTCGAGCCGTGACGTCGAACCGGGCAACATGCTTCAGAATTCCGGGATGAGTGATGGATGACCCTCACGACAGAGCAACCGAACGCCGCCAGCTGACAGTTCTGTTCTGCGACGTGGTCGACTCAACAGGCCTGTCCGAGCGCTGTGACATAGAGGATTTGCGAGAGATCCTGCTGGAATTCCAGGCGATAAGCTCGCAATGCATCACTAATGCCGGGGGCAGCGTAGTCAATTATATCGGCGACGGCATTCGTGCGGAATTCGGCTATCCGCTCGCATCGGAGAACGAAGCCGAGAGCGCGGTCCGTGCCGGCCTGGTGTTGTTGCGGGCACTCCACGAACTGAGTGAGCGCGCCATCGCGGAGATCCGGGAACCGCTGCGCGTTCGGATCGGGGTCCATACGGGCGTAGCGGTGATCGGCAAGGCGAGGCTGGGTCACGTGCACGATGCAACCGAGATCGTCGGCGATACGCCCAACATTGCATTCCGGTTGCTGGAGATGGGCGAGCCCAATTCGCTGGTGATCAGCGGTGAGACCAGGCGTCTCCTCCGCGGCAAATTCGCCCTGCAATCGCTCGGTATGTGTTCGCTCAAGGGACTGTCGCGAAAAGTCGAGGTCTTTCTCGTCGAGGGCGAGGCGTTGGAAGATGGCGCTGGCCATCGTGCACGCCGTCGCAATGCCTCGCCCCTGGTGGGCAGGGTCGCTGAAATGGGGCAGCTGCTGCAAGCGTGGGAGCTGGCGCGGACCGGGCAGGGGCGTACGGTGGAGATCACTGGGGAGTCCGGGATCGGAAAATCGCGCCTGGCATTGGAGCTGATCGAAAGGGCCGCGCTGCCCGACGACCTGATTCTGGCGATCCAAGCTTCCGCCCCGCATCAGAGCACGCCGCTTTACCCGATCATCAGGGCACTCGAGCAGCGCATCGGCATCGGCAGGGATGGAGACGCCGACGCGAATTCAGCGCGTCTGCGTGATTTCGTGGCCGCGACGTCCGGCGGCGACGAGGAGCAGTTGGCGCTGATCGGCCAGATGCTCGGCTTAGCGGTGCCGGCGGCGTCAGGCGCTATCATTCCCGACGCGCAGGAGCAGCGTCGAAAGACCCGTGATGCGGCGGTGCGGCTGTTGATCTCGCAAACGCGCGGCGAAGCCAGCCTGATCCTGATTGAGGATTTTCACTGGGCCGATCCATCGACAATCGAGATCGTCGAGCGAATTGCCCGCCAGATCGGCGGTACGCGGAATCTCCTAGTGTTCACCAGCCGGGCATCCGTGCTTGGTGACGTGTCGCCGACGATCCTGCGTATAGTGCTTCAGCGTCTCGACGATGAGCACTGCCGCCATCTTGCCGGATCGGTCATGCGCGACAAACAGCTATCAAGTCAGCTGATACAGCAGATTGTGGCGCGATCGGACGGTGTGCCGCTGTTCGTGGAGGAGCTGGCGGCGGCGGCCCTCGAAACGGGCCAGGTCGATCCGGGCGTCCGAACGGCTGGCGCCAGCGGACCTTCAGAAGTGCCGTCGGCGCTCTACGACTCCCTGATGCTGCGTCTCGAGCGCCTCGGCAATGCCAAGGCCGTCGCGCAGCTCGCGTCGGTGATTGGCCGAAGCTTTCCGCATCGGCTTCTTGCTGCCGTCGCCGGCGAGCTTCAAGATAGCCTCGAACCGGCTCTCGAGCGGCTGCGAGCGTCTGGACTGATAGGACTTGAGCGCAACGACGACGAAAAGGTCTACTCCTTCAAGCATGCGCTGGTCCGAGACGTTGCCTATTATTCGCTTCTTAAACGGCAGAGACGAGAGCTTCACGACCGCGTGGCTGCGGAGATCGAGCTCCATCTGCCGGAGGTTGCCATCACCGAACCCGGCTATCTTGCGCAGCACCTGTCCGAGGCCGGGCGCACCTCCCGCGCGGCACAGATGCGGCTCAAGGCGGCCCAGCAGGCAGCACAACGTTCGGCTAATCTGGAAGCGGTCGCCGAGCTCAAGATGGCGCTGGAGGAGATCAGGAAGCTTCCGGCGGGACTTGAACGGGATAATCTGGAGCTGAACGCCCAGATCGCGCTGATCGGGCCCACGATCGCGCTGCAGGGATTCGGCGCCGATGCGGTCGCTGACGTCAGCAGCCGCGCCATCGAGCTCTGCCGTGCCCTCGACAACGATCCGCGCGTCTTTCCGGCGCTGTACGCAAGATGGTCTTATTTGCGTGTCGCAAGCAACGTGCGGGAGGCCGGCACGCTGGCGCGGGATTTTCTGACGCTCGCCGAGCAAAAGGGAACGAGGGCCGATCGGATGGTGGGCCACCGGCTGCTCGGCACGTCGCTGCTCGACGGGGAGACCGAGCAGGCGTGCGTCCATCTCGATCGGGCCGCCAAACTCTACGATGCTGCCGCCGACCGAGCGACGGCCGTGACATACGGCACCGACGTGCAGATCACGAGCCTGTCCAACCTGTGCATCTGCTACTGGCTGGTGGGCCGAGTTGCCGACGCGGTCACGCACGGCCGAGAGGCACTTCGACACGCGCAGCAATTGTCGCATGCCCATACCCTCGGTTACGCCTATGCACACGCCTGCATGCTCTACACGCTGGAGCGGGACGTGCCGACGGTGCGGGAGCTCGCCCAGCGGACGCTCGATGGGGCGATCAGACGGGAGCTGCCGCTCTGGGTCTCGGTGGCACGGACATTTCTCGGTTGGGCCGACGTTGAAAGCGGCCGCCTCACGGAAGGCATCGATCTGCTTGAGAAGCAGCGCGATTTCCTGCAGACGGCGCACCTCGTCTATTGGCTGCCCACTTATCTCTGCTGGTTGGCAGAGGCCTATGTCCGCGCCGACCGTCTGGCAGACGCACGGCGTTGTCTCGATCAGGCGCGTAACGTCTTCGGGCGAGGCGGCAACTACTGGTATGAGGCTGAATGCCTGCGTATCGAAGGGCGATTTGCCGCACATGCGCAGATCAACGACACTTCGCTGGCCGAGCGGAACTTCGAGCTGGCGCTCGCGCTTGCCAAGCGTCGTGGCCAGCACGGATTTGGCCTACGTGCCGCGGAGGGTCTTGCGCGCCTGCTCGCCGCCAAAGGAGAGACCGAGCGCGCCCGGACGCTCCTGCATCACGAACTGCAATTTTTTGTCGGTCAGCCGGACGGTGGTGATCGTCCGGAGGCCAGCAGGCTGTTGCGCTCCCTCCAGGAGCGGTCGCGCTGATAGCTCAGACCCAGGGTCGATCAGGACATCGGCCGGCGAGACGGTCGGCAGGCGATATCGCCGCCGAGCAGAAGATCGGGTTGACCGCCTTCGTGGCGCGGCCGACCGAATACGGTCCGCTCAAGAAAGGTCGATTTCGAGGCCACGGGCAAATCGTCGCCAAGGATTTTGGCGGAATCGCCGACAAGCGCGGGTGCTAGGCAGCCTTTCTACGGTTTGACATCCCTCAAGAGAGCGCCTTTCATATCGACGATGTCGATGTGAGGCCGCCCTTGGATACCGAGCTTGCGCGTACATTCCTGACGGTGGTCGCGACGGGCAATTTCATTACGGCCGCCGAGCGGCTTCACGTCAGCCAGTCCACGGTCAGCACGCGGATCCAGAGCCTCGAAGAACTGCTCGGCTGCACGCTGTTCGTGCGCAACAAGGCCGGCGCAGCATTGACGGCAGCGGGACGCCAATTCCAGCGTCATGCCTCGACCCTGGTGCGCACCGTCGAGCAGGCCCGGCATGATGTCGGCGTTCCCAAGGGCTTTAGCGGGGCGTTGGTGATTGGCGGCCGCATCGGGCTGTGGGAGGAGTTTCTGCTGCTCTGGCTGCCGCGCATGCAGGAGGCCAATCCGCAAATCTCCATCCGCGCCGAGAGCGCGCTCGAGCCCGAGTTGATGCAGGGGCTGGTCGAAGGCCGCATCGACATCGGCGTGATGTACACGCCGCAAAGTCGGCCCGGCCTGAAAGTCGAGCTGCTGATCGAGGAGCAGCTGGTGCTGGTCTCGACCAATCCCAAAGGCGCCCCCGAGCCGCAGGAAGGTTACGTCTATGTTGACTGGGGACCGGAGTTCTATGCCCGCCACAGCGCTGTCTTCCCCAATTTTGCGGGGCCCGCGCTGACCGCCAATATCGGCTGGCTCGGACTTCAGCATGTTCTGGCAAACGGCGGCTCCGGCTACTTCGCACACCGTATCGTCGAACCGCTGCTGAAGGCGCGGCGCCTGCACCTGGTGGCCGGCGCGCCGAAGTTCTCCATGCCGGCCTATGTCGTCTATTCGGTCGACCAGTCGGACGACCATGTACAGAGCGCGATCGCGATCATGCGCGACCTCGCCGCCGAGCAAGCGCGGCGCGTGATGGAAAGGCCGGAGCGGAGCGCGCGCAAACGCCGCTGACAGCAGGTTCGCAGCGGCCGGACGGTCCTAGCGCCGGCGGTGGAAGCGGGTTTCGGCAACGGCTGTCACCGCGCCGATCGCAAGCATGGCGACGACGGTGTCCGGGGTCGCATCGAAGCCGAATGCAAGAACCGCAGCGGCAACCACCGCGGCAAGCATGCAGAAGGTCAAGCCTTCATCGGCGATCACTTGCCGCGCGCCGCCGACGCGCGTTGCGGGCCTGTCCGTCGAGCGCATGGGTTCCTGCCTACTGGAACAGCTTCATCGCGTTGAGCAGGGTCTGGATGACGCCCGCAAGCAAGGGAATGCCTGCAAAGCTCCAGGCCAGCGCCAATTGCAGCGGCGTGGTTTTTACGGTCTGGGCATGATGCATGATGATGTCACGCTCCCGATGGGTTGTTGCTCGCCGCGGCGGCGGCAGCGATCTCGCTGGCGCGATGGGACGGCTTGATCGCCGTGATCTGGGACACTCGATAGGTGATCCAGCTCAGCAGCAAATGGGAGAATGACGCTTCGCTTCGCGATGTCGTTGTCATGGTCGCTCCTTCTGTTCCGCCGCGGCTCAAGCCCGCGCCGGCTTGAGACCTGCGTTGTCGTCTTTCATGTGATGGCGCTTGTCGACGGCACGGACACAGAGGTTGGCGAGGAAGCCGACCACGAGCAGTCCGGCCATGATGTACATGGTGGTGTTGTAGGCCTGCGCCTTCGGCACGCCGTGGGTGACGTTGTATTCGCGGATGTAGTTGATCAGCACCGGCCCGGCGATGCCCGCCATCGACCATGCCGTGAGCAGGATGCCGTGGATGGCGCCGACATAGCGGGTGCCGAACATGTCGCGCAGATAGGCCGGCACCGTGGAAAATCCGCCGCCATACATGCTGACGATGATCAGGAAGCACAGCACGAACAGCACGACATTGCCGCTCGCGCCGGCATAGGGCACCGTGACGTAAAGCGCGAAGCCGAGCACCATGTAGACGAAATAGGTGTTCTTGCGTCCGATGAAGTCGGACAACGAAGCCCAGCTGAAGCGTCCGCCCATGTTGAACAGGCTCATCAGGCCGACGAGACCCGCGGCCGCCACCGCGGTGATATGTCCCGGGAACATCTCCTGGCTCATCGCCGAGGCCTGCCCGAGCACGCCGATGCCGGCCGTGGTGTTGCAGAACAGCACGATCCAGATCAGCCAGAACTGCGGCGTCTTGATCGCCTGATAGACGAACACGTCGTTCTTGGTCATCAGCTTGGTCGCGGTTGTAGGCAGCACGTAACCTTCCGGCTTCCAGCCCGGCGCAGGCACGCGCACGATTGCGGAGCCGACCATCATGAAGACGAAATAGACGCAGCCGAGCGTCATGAAGGCGCCGAGCACGCCGACGTCGGTCGCGCTGGCGAACTTGCTCATCAGCCAGACCGAGAAGGGGGAGGCGATCAGTGCGCCGCCGCCAAAGCCCATGATGGCCATCCCCGTCGCCATGCCTGGCCGGTCAGGAAACCACTTCATCAGCGTCGAGACCGGCGAGATGTAGCCGATGCCAAGTGCACAGCCGCCGACGACGCCGTAGCCGAGATAGATGATCCAGAGATTGTGGAGATAGACGCCGAGTGCCGAGATCAGGAACGCGCTCGCCCAGGCGACGCCGGCGGTGAACATCGCGCGCCGCGGGCCGCCTTCCTCGACCCAGCGTCCGAACACCGCGGCCGACAGTCCGAGGAACACCATCGCAATGGAAAAGATCCAGCCGAGCTCGGTCAGTTTCCAGTCGCCGGGCGCCGATTGCGTGACGCCGATCAGCTTGGTCATCGGCAGGTTGAAGACGCTGAAGGCGTAGGCCTGCCCGATACAGAGGTGCACGCAAAGCGCCGCGGGCGGCACCATCCATCGACTATAGCCCGGCCTTGCGATCGTATGCTCGCGATCGAGGAACCGCAGTAGCGAGCGTGCAGGCATTCCCGATGCGTCGAGCGTCGTCGTCATCTTCATCCTCCTCGTGCTTCGCCATTTTTGGTGGCGGCCGTTCGGCCGCGGGCGATAGCCGCTCTGCGTAAGCTACGCAGGAGGACGATTTTGACAAACGAATAATATTGGTCGATTAAATCGGAATCTTAGATACCCAAGGCGAAGTGGGCGCTTTGAGACGGGAAGCAAAAAGTCCGGGCGGCAGGCGCTGCCCGGACTTTGACGATCTACAGAGTCATCTGCATCGGTTCGGGATAATAGTGGAATCCCTCACCGGCCTTGGCAACATGGCCATAGCCCGGCCAGGCGAAGTGATAGGACATCACCGGCACCTTGTTTGCCGCGAGCATGGTCAGCAGTTTGACGCGTGACTCGGCCGCCTGCTTCGGATCGGTGTCGTAGGAGAATTCCATCCGCGGCCGCTCCAGCAGCAGCACCGAATGGTGCGAGAGGTCGCCCATGAAGGCGAAGGACTTGCCGGCGGACGAGACCATGAAGATGGTATGGCCGACGGTATGGCCGGGCGCCGCGATCGCCTGCACGCCTGGCAGGAATTCCTGGCCGTCCTTGAAGAACACGATGCGGTCGCGCACCGGCAGCAGGTTCTTGCGGGCGTGAACGACGAAATCCTTGGCGTCGCTGCCGAGCTTGCCTTCGTCGGTCCAGAAGTCGAAATCGGTCTGCGAGATGTAGATCTGCGCGTTCGGAAACAGCGGCTTGCCGCCGTCGTCCACGATGCCCCCGATGTGGTCGATATGGGCATGCGAACAGACCACCGCATCGATGTCCCCGGGCTTGATGCCGGCCTCGGTCATGCTCTTCTGTTGCCGCCCAGTGGTAGCGCCGAACATCTTCGAGCTGCCCATGCCCGTATCGAACAGGATCAGCTTGTCGCCGGTGTTGACGATCGGCGAGTTCTGTTCGAGCACGACATTGTCCGGCGACAGGAAATTATCTGCCAGCATCTTCTTCACCTCTTCCTTGGGAACGCCGGTGAAGGTGCCGGAGGGATCGCCGAGCGGAAGCGGTCCGTCGGATACGACGGTGACTTCGGCATCGCCGAGAACGAAGCGGTGCCAGTAGGGCGTCTGGGTGCCGAGCTTGGGAGCGCGCGCCATCGCGCTGCTGCCGAGCATTGCGCTGGCTCCAAGGCCGGCCCCAAGGGCCAACAAGGACCGACGTGAGACATCGATTGTCATGCGTTTCCTCCGCTTTTGTCTTATGTTTGCGCAATTGTTTGCGCGTTACATTCGGCCTGCGCCGATCGCCTCGCGTCAGCACGATCGGATCGTACGGCCGAATGCAGTCAATGATTGTGTCGCGATTGTGTCTCTTGACTGCGCGTTGTAGCGGGACCGCAAGTTTCTTCGTCGCGAATGCCGTCTCACGCAATCCGCGGCACCAGGTCACTGCCTTCCGTTTCGGCAAAGCCTGCCTGCAAAACCTCTTCGCGCTTGTGGCGCAGATGCGCGCGCAGGATATGGGCGAGGCCGACGCCGTCCCGCCTCTGCAGTGCGTTCAAGATGGCATCGTGCTCCTGCACGGCGACCGCCCAGCGCTCGGGTGTCATCGGCGTGACGTAACGCGCGCGCCGAATGCGCGCGGTCACGGACGTATACAGCCCCGCAAGCACCGGGTTTCCGGCCGCAGCGACAATGGCTTCGTGAATGGCGCGGTTGCCGCGATAGTACTGGATCAGATCGCTCTCGCGATAATGCCGCACCATGTCTGCGTGCGCGGCGGCGATCGCGTCGATCTCGGCGTCCGTGATGCGTTCGCAGGCGAGCTCGCCGGCGAGCGCCTCGAGACCCTGGCAGACCTCGAACAGGTCGCGCATGTCCTTGTCGGTCAGTTTCGCCGCGCGCGAGCCGCGATGGGGCAGGAGCTGCACGAGCCCTTCGGCGGCGAGCACCTTGAGCGCCTCGCGTAGCGGCGTGCGCGATATCTGCAGCCGTTCGCACAACTCGCGCTCGGGAATCCGCGCGCCCGGCGGGATTTCCCCGTCGAGCAGGATGGCCCGGATGCGGCCGACGACGTCCTCATGCAGCATGGGTCTGAAGTCCATTTGAATGCAAAAATAAAGATATATGCGGTTTAAGGCAAGTTCCAGCTTGTAAAACGACAATTTTGCATTCAAAAATGTAGAAAAGCAGAAGGACATGAGGAAATGGACCAGCAGGTGGGGGCGGAAGACCTCGTTTTCGAGCGCCAGGACGGTATCGGGCGGATCACCTTCAACCGCCCGCAGGCCCGCAACGCCTTCACCTTCGCGATGTACGAGCGGCTCGCTGCGATCTGCGAGGAGATCAACCACGATCACGCGATCAAGGTGCTGGTGCTGCGCGGGGCCGGCGACAAGGCGTTTGCCGCGGGCACCGACATCAACCAGTTCCGCGATTTCAAGTCGCCGCAGGACGCGATCGACTACGAGAGCCGCATCGATCGGGTCCTGACCACGCTCGAGCAGTGCCGCGTGCCGACGATCGCGGCGATCAACGGGTTCTGCACCGGCGGCGGCGCGGGCATCGCCGCGGCCTGCGACCTCCGCATTGGTACCCAAAGCGCGAAAATCGGCTTTCCCATTGCCCGCACGCTCGGCAATTGCCTGTCGATGTCCAATATCAGTCGTCTCACCGCGCTGATCGGTGCTGCCCGCGTCAAGGATCTGATCTTCACGGCGCGCCTCGTCGACGCCACGGAGGCCGCCAGTGTCGGTCTGCTCGGCGAGGTCGTCGAGGATCTCGCCGCGCTCGACAGGCGCGCGGACGAAGTTGCCCGATTGCTCGCCAGCCACGCGCCGCTGACGCTGAATGCGACAAAGCAGGCAGTGGCGCGCCTGCAAAGGCCGCTGACGCCGGACGAGGGCGAAGACCTCATCCTGATATGCTACACGAGCCAGGATTTTCGCGAAGGGCTCGATGCTTTCCTCACCAAGCGCGCGCCGCAATGGCGCGGCCGATAGGACGCCCCGATGCAAAGCGATCGCTCGCAATCAACCTCCCGCCGTTCGGGGCCGCTCGCCGGCCTCAAGGTCATCGATCTCACCCATGTCATGGCGGGGCCGACCTGCACCTTGATGCTGGCCGACATGGGCGCCGACGTCATCAAGATCGAGAAGTCGCCGAACGGTGACGACACCCGCCATTCGGTGCCGCCGAAGATCGGCGACGAGGCGGCCTCCTTCCTGATGATGAACCGCAACAAGCGCGGCATCGTGCTAGATCTGAAGACCGATGGCGGCAAGCAGGTCTTGCGGCGGCTGATCGCGGGCGCCGACGTGCTGGTCGAGAACTTTGCGCCGGGCGCCATGGAGCGCCTCGGCTTCGGCTACGAAGACCTGCACAAGCAGCATCCAACGCTGATCTATTGCTCGCTGTCGGGCTTCGGCCGCACCGGACCCTACAAGCACCGCCGCGGCTTCGATCTGGTCGCCCAGGCCATGAGCGGCATCATGAGCTTTACCGGCGAACGTCCCGATGGTCCGCCCGTGAAATGCGGCCCGCCGCTGTCCGACATCACCGCCGGCCTGCTGGCGAGCATGGGCATCCTCGCGGCCTACACGTACCGTCTCAAGACTGGCGAAGGGCAGTGGGTCGAGACCTCGCTCTATGAGGCCGCGCTGGTGCAGACCTACTGGCAGTCGACCATCGCGCTGGCTGCGGGTACCGCACCGCGCGCCATGGGCTCGGCCCATCCGCTCAACGCGCCCTATCAGGCCTTCGAGGCCTCGGACGGCTGGCTGGTGGTCGGCGGCGCCAACAAGAAGCACTGGCTGTTGATGCTGGAGGCCCTGGGCGCGAGCGAGCTCGCTGCCGATCCGCGTTTCATCAACGGCGCCGACCGCATGGCCAATCTGAAGGAGCTCGAAGCCGTCCTGAGCGAGCGCTTCCGCACCCGCACGCGGGCGCACTGGCTGGCGGCACTGGACGAGAAGGGCGTGCCGTGCGGACCCGTGCACGACATGCTGGAGGCGCTTCGCGATCCGCAGACGCTGGCGCGCGAGATGGTCGTCGAGGTCGAGCATTCCACGCTCGGTCCCGTGAAGACGATCGGCTTGCCGGTCAAGTTTTCGGAGACCCCAGGCAAAGTCCGCACGGGCGCCCCGGTCTACGGTGAGCATACAAGCGAGGTGCTGGTCGAGCATGGGTTCGACCAGAAGCAGATCGAAGCGCTCGAAAAAGAAGGCGCAATCGTGCTGGCATCTGGAAGACGCGAGGAACGCGTCGCCTGACCGGACGTCGAAAAACGACAAGAACAAGAGACAAAAAATCAGCTGGAGGAAATCATGGGTCGAACGTCAAAACTTCTGCTCTCCGCGGCCGCAACCGTGCTCGCCGGTACGATGCCGGCGCTCTCGGCCTGGCAGCCGCAAAGGCCGATCGAGTTCGTGGCGACCGCCGGGCCTGGCGGCGGCACGGACAATCTCGCGCGCGCCGTGCAGAACATCATCACCAAGCACAAGCTGGTGGAGCAGCCGATCGTCGTCGTCAACAAGGGCGGCGGCAGCGGCGCGGAAGGCTATGTCTACGGCAAGGCATCCGCCGGCGATCCCTACAAGGTAATCTTCGGCACGTCGAATGCCTGGCAGCAGCCGCTCGTCTCCAAGGTCGCCTTCAACTACACCGATCTCACTGCGATCGCGGCGATGGCGCAGGACGAGTTCCTGCTCTGGGTCAAGCAGGACGCGCCCTACAAGACGGCGGGCGACTACCTGAAGGCGGCCGCATCGGGCGAATTCAAGATGGGCGGCGCGCAGTCAAAGGACACCGACGAGGTGCTGACCCGCATGATCGAGAAGGCCGGCCACATCAAGCTGACTTACATCCCCTTCAAGAGCGGCGCCGAGACCGCCGTGCAGCTCGCCGGCGGACACCTCGACTCCCACGTCAACAATCCCAGCGAAAGCCTCGGGCAATGGCGCGGTGGAACGCAGCGGCCACTTTGCGTTTTCAGCCCGAAGCGGCTGCCGCAGGGCGCCAAGGTCACCGCGACCGAAGGCTGGGGCGACGTTCCGACCTGCGTCGAGCAGGGCCTCGACATCAAGCAGTATGAGCAGCCGCGGACAGTGTGGCTCCCCGGCAAGGTCACCCCGGACCAGGCCGCGTTCTATGTCGACCTCATGAAGAAGGTGCAGGCGACCCCGGACTGGAAGGACTACATCGAGAAAACCTCCCAGGTCGACACCTTCCTGACCGGCGCCGAGTTCGACAAGTTCATCAAGGAGGACCTCGAGCACGTCAAGCAGGTCGCGGGCGAGCAGGGCTGGTTGGTCAAGTGAGGCGGCGTACGCCTCAAACTCCTCCGTCGTCCCGGCCTAGTGCGCAATTGCGCACGGGGGGGCCGGGACCCATACCGCGTGATCTCTCGAGGAGGGTTGGTCGTTGTACCGACGTGGCTGTAACGTCAAGTCGTCGTCAAACTCCTCCCTGGGGTTATGGGTCCCGGCCTTCGCCGGGACGACAGCGAACGCCGGGAATAGTACGCGCGTTATGCACGACCAGCCGTCGCCCGCCGACTGAGCGGAGCCTTCGATGATATCGCGCCGCACCCTCGAACTTGCGACTGCCATCCTCACCGGCAGCTTCGGTGTGACCGTCGTCGTCTCCAGCCTCGATAACGGTATCGGCTGGTCGAGCGCGGGTGTGGAGGCCGGGACGTTTCCGTTCCTGACCGGGATCATCATCGTGCTCGGGAGCCTCTACAACCTGGTTCGAGGTGTCGTGCCGGCCGCGACGCTCGCCAGCGTCCCAATTGCCATCACATCCATCGAGCTGCGCCGGCTTGCCGGCCTGTTCGTGCCGGCCGCGATTTTCGTGGCTGCGATTCCGTTGGCCGGGATGTACGTCGCCTCAGCCCTGTACATCTTCGCGGTGCTGGCGATCCCCAGACAACAATCCGTGCCGCGCGCGCTTGGCATGGCGTCGGCGACAGCGCTTGCGCTCTACGTCGTGTTCGAGCGCATGTTCCAGGTGAGCTTGCCGCACGGCGCGCTCGCCGCGGCATTCGGCTTCTGACGGAGAGGCCGATGGACAATCTCGGAGAACTCCTTCACGGCTTCAGCATCGCGATCACGCTGCCGCATCTGGCGCTGATGGTGATCGGCGTGCTGCTCGGCATTCTCGTCGGCGTGCTGCCTGGGCTGGGTGCTCCGAACGGGGTGTCGCTGCTGCTGCCGCTGACGTTCGGCATGCAGCCGGTCTCTGCCATCATCCTGCTCTCCAGCATGTATTGGGGCGCGCTGTTCGGGGGGTCCGTGACCTCGATCCTGTTCAACATCCCGGGCGAGCCGTCCTCGGTCGCCACCACCTTCGACGGCTATCCGATGGCCCGCGACGGACGGCCGACCACGGCGCTCGCCACCGCCTTCGGCTCGGCGGCATTCGGCGCGCTGATCGGCGTCATCCTGATCACCTTCCTCGCATCATGGGTGGCGCAGGTCGCACTCGCCTTCGGGCCGGCGGAATATTTTGCGGTCTATTTCCTGGCCTTCGCCAGCTTCGTCGGCATGGGCGGGTCGGCGCCGATCAAGACCATCGTTGCGCTGGCAATCGGCTTTGCCATTGCCGCCATCGGCATCGACACCGTATCCGGCAGCGTGCGCCTGACGATGGGCGTCGACGAGCTGGTGAAGGGCGTCAACTTCGTCGTCGCGGTGATGGGCCTGTTCGGTATCGGCGAGCTGCTCGTGGCCGTCGAAGAGGAGTTTCATGCCCGCGCGGTCTCGTCGAAGATTGAGTGGCGCGAGGTGTTTCGCGCGATCGGCCGCCTGCCGCGGCATAGTGTTGCGCTGCTGCGCAGCGCTGCCATCGGATGCTGGATGGGCATCACGCCGGGCGGCCCGACAGCGGCGTCCTTTATGAGCTATGGCATCGCCCGACGCTTCTCGCGCCGTGGCCGATACTTCGGCACCGGAGAGGTCGAAGGCATCATCTCGCCGGAGACGGCCGATCATGCCGCAGGCACCAGCGCGCTTCTGCCCATGCTCTCGCTCGGCATTCCCGGTTCGGCCACCGCGGCCGTCATGATGGGCGGGCTGATGATCTGGGGTCTCAATCCCGGACCGATGCTGTTCGTCGACCAGAAGGACTTTGTCTGGGGCCTGATCGCCTCGATGTATGTCGGCAACATCGTCGCCGTCGTGCTGGTGCTGTTGACCGTCCCCGTGTTCGCGGCACTGATGCGGATTCCCTTCGTGATCATCGCACCCCTGATCGTGATCATCTGCGTCGTCGGCGCCTATTCGGTGTCGAACTCCTATCTCGACGTCGTCATGATGCTCGGCTTCGGCATCGTCGGCTATCTCTTCAAGAAGCTGTTCTATCCGCTGGCGCCGCTCGTGCTCGCGATCGTCATCGGCGACAAGGCCGAGGACGCGTTCCGGCAGTCGATGCTAATGTCCAAGGGATCGCTCGGAATCTTCTTCGCCAACAAGCTGGTGACGTGCCTGATCCTGGCCGGCATCGCGCTGTTGCTGCTTCCGCTCGTGCTGCAGCTGCCGCGTCTCTGGCGCAAACCCGCATCTGCCGCGACCGAGACAACGGCCCAAGAGACCGCTCGAGAGAAGGTGACCATATGACCGCAAAGCCCCTCATTGCATTGGCAATGGGAGATCCTGCCGGCGTCAGTCCGGAGCTGACCGCAAAGCTGGTCGTGCAGGACGACATCCGCGCCCGCAGCCGGATCGTCGTGATCGGCGACCGCCGCATCTTCGACGAAGGCGCGCGCATTGCCGGCGTCAAGCCGGAGCTGACAATGGTGGAGCAGGGGGCCGATCTGCGCGAGGCGGTGGGCGAGACGCTGTTCGTCGATCTCGGCCACCTCGATCCCGGCGACATCAGGCAGGGCATTGCGAGCCTAGCCGGCGGCAGGTTCGCGCTTGCCAACTACAAGCACGCGCTCGAACTCGGCCGTGACAGCCGGGTCGATGCCGTCTGCTTTACGCCGTTCAACAAGCAGGCGATGCGGCTGGCTCGCGCCGAGTATGACGACGAGATCGCGTTCTCGGCGGAAGTGGTCGGACTCAAAACTCCCGCAAGCGAATTCAATGTGCTGGACCGGCTCTGGAACGCCCGCGTGACGTCCCACATCCCGCTCAAGGACGTCGCCGCGCGACTGTCCGGCGAACGCATCCATCGCGCGCTCAAGCTGACTGATGCCTGCATGCGCAATGCCGGCTTCGCCCGGCCGCGCATCGCGGTCGCCGGTCTCAACCCGCATGCCGGCGACGGCGGAAATTTCGGCCGCGAGGAGATCGATGTTATTGCGCCGGTAGTCGCAGCCGGCCAGCGCGATGGCATCGTCGTGGAGGGACCGTTTCCCGCCGACACCGTGTTCCTGCGCGCCAAGGGTGGGGCCTTCGATGCGGTGCTGACCATGTATCACGACCAGGGCCAGATCGCGATGAAGCTGATGGGTTTTGATCGCGGCGTAACGTTGCTTGGCGGCTTTCCGTTCCCGATCTGCACCCCGGCGCACGGTACTGCCTACGACATCGTCGGCCAAGGCATTGCATCAGTCGGGGCCACCCGCGCCGCGGTGTTGCTCGCCGCGGAGATGGCCGTGCGTCGCGTCGCCTGATTTCTCCGACGGGGAGGTGGGCGCCTGCTTCTGTCTGCGGCGGCCGCGCAGTTTCGGACTTTCCGGGAAAAAGTGGAAACTTCCGTCCTCGTAACGAGTTGCCGTCGCATGAACGTCTCCATCTCGGAGTTGGAACATGGTCGACGACGACCCGCTACGAAGGGCGGTGGATATTGCTTGGTCCGTTTACCGCGCCCGGCATGGCCATGTCGATGCCGCGGATAGTCGTCGCTGCCTGCTTGAGCGTCATCTGCAAGGGAGATGGAAAGCGCGCGGGAGCGATGCCGAAGAACTCACGCAATTCGGGATTGCCTGCCTCGATCGGCTTCCTGACGACGAATGTTGAGGCTCATGGAAGGGCTCGTCTGCCGGGTCGCGGCCGCAAGTGCCAGGCCGAATTGGACGCTGCTCGTGATTTCGAACCTTCTGTCCGCCGCGATCATTCTGATCGTGCGTGCGGCGGTTTAACGGGTACCCTCTCATGCGCATCGCTCAGCTTGCTCCCCTCGCCGAAAGCGTCCCTCCGAAGCTTTACGGCGGCACCGAGCGGGTAGTGGCCTGGCTGGTGGATGGGCTGGTCGAGCTCGGCCACGAGGTCACGCTGTTTGCGAGCGGCGATTCCAGGACGAATGGTGCGCTTCATCCGGTTTGGCCACACGCGCTGCGTCTCGGGCGGAAGGGGGCGGACCCGACGGCCGCGAGCGCGATGCTGATGGAGGCGATTGCAAGGCGTGCGAAGGAGTTCGACGTGATCCACGCGCATGTCGACTGGCTGTCGTTGCCGTTGCTCAGTCGTCTCGGCGTGCCGTTCCTTACGACCATGCACGGGCGCCTCGACTTGCCTGGGCTACCGGACGTAGCCAGGCAATTTCCTGAAGCATGCTTCGTGTCGATTTCCGATCATCAGCGCCTGCCGCTTCCGGATGCGAAATGGATCGGAACAATCCAGCACGGGCTGCCGTCCGACCTGTTTCGCCCGTCCTACGAACAGGGGTCCTATTTGGCGTTTCTCGGACGTCTCACCGCAGACAAGGGTCCGGAGGACGCCATTCGCATCGCACGCGCGGTCCAGATGCCCCTCCGCATCGCCGCGAAGGTCCCTCGCGCCGAGACAGCCTACTTCAGGAAGCACATCGAGCCCAACATCGACGGCAAGAACATCCAGCTTGTTGGTGAAGTCGATGACGCGAAGAAACAGCCCTTCCTTGCCGAAGCCGCTGCGCTGTTGTTCCCGATCGACTGGCCGGAGCCGTTTGGGCTGGTCATGATCGAAGCCATGGCATGCGGAACCCCGGTAATCGCCTATCGCTCCGGCTCCGTTCCTGAAGTCGTCGAGCACGGATTGACAGGCTTCATCGTCGAGAACGAGGAGCAGGCCGTCAGGGCAGTCGGCGAATTGGGCAAGCTGGATCGAAGGAAGGTGCGCTCCCGGTTCGAGGAGCGCTTTTCCGCGAGCCGAATGGCGAGGCAGTACGAAGATCAGTACCGCAAATTGTCTGCCGCCGTGGCTCGGGAATTCATCACTGAACCGTCGGAAACGTGAAAGGACCCGGCAATGTCGCTCGGAAAAGCGGGGCAGATTTGCATCTTTCTGGTCTTCGCTCTGACGGCGCCGCCAGCGTTCGCCGCGGCGATGGACGCCGCCGCCATCAATTCCGCCCAGCCAACCAACAAGACTCTCTCGAACGAGAAGCCGACGCCTGCCGGCGTCCGGCTGCAGGTCCTCCTGGACAGGGCGCGTTTCTCGCCCGGCGAGATCGACGGCAAGTTCGGAGAGAACGCCAGGAAGGCGCTGCGCGCCTATGCGGAAGCGCAGCAATTGCCGAGTTCGGAGGCTCTCTCGGAAGACATCTGGAAGGCGTTGCTGGCGGACGACCGGCCGGCAACGGCGACCTACACGATTGCCCAGCAAGACGTGGCGGGCCCTTTCCTGAGCAGGCTTCCGTCGAGCATGGAGGAGATGAAAGGAATTCCGAAGCTTGGATTCACGAGTCCGCGCGAAGGATTGGCCGAGAAATTTCACATGAGCGAGGAGCTCTTGGCAGCGCTCAACCCCGGGCGCCGCTTCGATCGTGCCGGCGACACCATCGTCATCGTGGATACCGCGAGTGGAGGCGCTGCGCCTGCCAAAGCCGACAGGGTCGAGATCGACAAGAGCCGACAGACGTTGAAGCTGTTCGACAAGTCGAATGCGCTGATCGGCTTTTATCCTGCGACGGTAGGAAGCGAAGAGAAGCCATCGCCCTCGGGCACCCTGAAGGTCACGGAAATCAGCCGCAATCCGCACTATCGCTACAACCCCGATTACCACTTCAGGGACGTCCGTTCGCGCAAGCCCTTCACCATCCAGCCCGGTCCGAACAATCCGGTCGGCACGATGTGGATCAATCTGTCTGCCGAGGGCTGCGGCATTCACGGCACGCCTTCGCCGAAGAAGATCTCCAAAGCGGAATCCCACGGCTGCGTGCGTCTCACCAACTGGGACGCTGAACGGGTGGCAGCCAGTGTCTCGAAAGGTACGCCGGTCGCGTTCGTGGCGAGCGCGGGTTGACGCCAGCGTCCCGTTCCAGCATCGCCGTCTGCTGACCTGGCGCTACTTCGCGACAGGCGTCGTCAGTTCCTTGTCGGCTGTATCCACCACGAACACGGCAAGCAGCTTCGCGGGCTCGGTGTCGCTGGCATTGGCGCTGACGGCATGGCGGTCGCCAGGTCGTTCGGAAAAATTCTCTCCCTTATGAAAGACCTTGGCGGGGCCGTCATTCACTTGGCTGCGGATCGCTCCTTCCAGGACGGTGGCGTAGATGAAAGCCGAGGGCGCGTGGATGTGGGCCGGCGAGGACCCTCCGGGACCATACTCGACCAGCACGCCCTTCATACTCTTGCCGGGGACATTGGGCAGCGCCTGGTCGAACACGACGGTCACCTTGGCTGTGGGTGCCGCCGTCTCGGCGGCATGGACCGTCAGGAATGATGCGGCATAAACAGCAATTGCGATCAGCAATCTGCGCATGGAAGTCTCCTCAAAGTCTCGCGAGCCATGTAGCGAGCGGCGTTTTGCCAAGCCGTGCCTCGCCGAGAGGGCTCAGCGATGTGTCGTCGATGGGAGCGCCGTAGTACGCTGCCTTTGGGTCTCCCACCACTGGTCGGGCGTCGCCGGACGCCTTCAGGCGCCGTGCGATGAATTCATTGAAGGGCGCCTTCTCAGGCCCTGCGATATCGATCGTGCCGTTGAGCGGCTGGCCCATCGCGACCTCTGCGAGGCGATCGGCCACGTCCTCGGCCGCGATCGGTTGAAACAATGCCGTGGGAACGACGATCCGGTCGTCGGCCGCACCCATATCGCCGATGGCGCTGAGGAATTCGAAGAACTGGGTGGCGCGGACGATCGAGTAGGGGACCGGAGATGCCTTGACGATGGTCTCCTGTGCCAGCTTGGCGCGAAAATAGGAGTTATCGGGCGAGCGCTCGGTTCCGACGATCGAGAGGACCACATGATGCTTCACGGCTGCAGCCGCCTCAGTCGCAGCGAGGTTTTTGCTCGAACGTTCGAAGAATTCGAGCACGGCGGAAGGCTCCCAGGACGGCGCGTTGGCAACGTCGACGACGACATCCGCACCCGCCAGCACAGCGGCGAGGCCTTCCCCGGTCACGGCGTTCACGCCTGATTTCGGCGAAGCCGCGACGGCCTCGTGGCCTTGCTGCTTGAGTCTCGCTACGAGCTTGGATCCGATCAATCCCGTCCCGCCGATCACGACGATCTTCATGGCATGTCTCCTCGGCACGTTGCGAGCGCGAGCGTTTCAGGATCGACGGCGCGCGCGTCCCGAAAGCGATGAGGCGACTCTTACCGGGGAAATGGGGCGGGCTCTTGCCTGTAACCGGCCTGCCTTGTCGAAAAATGCTGAAGACGTCTATCCGATCGCCGATAGATAAAGTTGGGTATCGAAATAGTTCGAGGCGCGGCGCGCAGTGCTGTCGCCGGCGTCCGCCGGCGGCGGCGTTAGATTGCAGCACGTCCTTCTTGTTGGCGTTCGGTTACTGACGGCATCCGCGCCACACACCGGAATCCGACATGACTGGTCGAGGTATCGACCGGCTCCGCGTGCCGCGCGGCCGGACGATATCGGCGGCAATAGTTCGGCGCGCAGAGGTGCGAGCCGCCCTTGAGGACCTTGCGCGGAATCTGGATGTCGGGGAGGCGAGGGTCGTAACTCGTGTGCTCACCGCCGCCGCGGGGATTCTTGGGAATGCAGCAGGGTTTTGCAGCCTCGGCGGCGTGCTTTGACGACCACCAGTCGGAGGTCCACTCCCAGACATTGCCGATCATGTCGTAGAGACCGTAGCCGTTCGGCGGGAAGGCCATGACCGGCGAGGTACGCTCGTACCCATCCTCGCCGAGATTCTGGACGGGGAAGTTGCCCTGCCAGACATTGGCCATGTGCTTGCCGCCCGGCATCAGCGCATCGCCCCAGGCGTATTCCTCCGCCTCGAGGCCGCCACGCGCCGCGAACTCCCATTCCGCCTCCGTCGGCAAGTCCTTGCCGGCCCAGCGGGCATACGCTGCCGCATCGCTAAAGGAGACGTGAACGACGGGATGGTCGTCGAGGTCCTTGATGTTGCTGCCGGGGCCATAGGGATGGCGCCAGTTGGCGCCGCGCAGGAAAGTCCACCACTGGCTCCAGTCGGTCAGATCGGTGATGCGCGGCAGCGGTGAGAACACCAGCGATCCCGCGTAGAGCAACTCTGCCAGCGCGCTTGGATAGTCCTTCGGATTGGGAACGATCTGCGCCTCGGTGACCTGGCCGGTTGCGTTGACGAACTGCTTGAACTGCCGGTTGGTCACGGGCGTGCGGTCAATCCAGAAGCCGTCGACAGCGACGCGATGGCTCGGCGTTTCCTCGGGATAATGATGGTCGGATCCCATGCGAAAGGTTCCGCCGGGAATGAAGACCATCTCGCCGGTCTTCAAATCATCCGGCAACCACTCGCAGTGATCCAGATCCGCTCGCAACATGGTGGAAGCTCCGATACTCGCATTCCACTCGATGCTACTGCGCCAACTCTGGCAGACTTCGACGATAGCTCTTTGCCCGGCCCACTGGACGCATTGAGTCCCCCTCTTTTTTTGGTGCTCGGGGGAGAGGAAGACGCTGCATTGCGTCAACATCTCTTTCCTTCGCACGCACGTTTTCGAGTACGCGGCAAATCATGCCGCGTGCGCTCTGCCATCCGCAGAGCGCTTCCCCTTGATATCGCTAAGGTTGCAAACGGTACTCGAAGATTGGACGGCTGTGATGTGCAGTTTGTGCCAGTCTGTGGGCATTTGGTGAGACCTAGGGCGCGGACTCATAACGCGCGGCCAGCCATAGCCGGATAGATGCAAGTTGGACGACGGCAAGGTAGTTTCCTGCAAGCCTGTCGTAGCGCGTCGCCACCCGACGGCAGTGCTTGATCCTGTTGAAGAACAGTCCGACGAGGTTGCGAGCGCGATAGAGGTACGGGCTAAAGCAGATCAAGCCGACTCATTTTTTCGCCGTCGCTGATCAAAAACGCTCAGTCAACACGGCACTTTGGTGAGCTACGTTTCGCACAACGTAGAGGGATGGCGGATGAGCGACGTTAAAGACAAAGTTGTTCTTATTCTTGGTGGCGCTGGCGGCATCGGATCAGCAACGGCAAAGGATCTCGCATCAAAAGGGGCGAAGATCGCGGTCGCCGACATCAGCGAGGCGAAGGCCGAGGATGTTGCAAGGGCGATACGTAACACGGGTGGCGAAAGCCGCGCCTATCCCGTCGACGTGACACAGAAAGAGCAGGTAAAGGCAACAGTCGCGAAGGTCGCTCAGGATTTTGGTTCGCTGGATACGCTGATCAACTGCGCCGGGATCATGTTTGTCCGCCCGCTGATGGAGATCAACACCGTGGAATGGGAGACCACTGTCGACTTAAATATTAAGGGGGCGTTGTGGGCAATCGCGGCTGTTCTGCCGGTTTTCATGCGCCAGCAGCGCGGGCATATCATCAGTCTCAGTTCCATCCACGGCCTCAAAGTGTTTTCGCCAGGCGGCGCGGTGCATTCGGCTTCTAAATTTGCGCTCCGGGCGCTATCCGAGGGTCTTCGAGCCGAACTTGCAACGACGCCAATACGGTCGACTTTAATCACGCCAGGTGCCGTCGACACCGGCATCCAACATAAGACCACAGGCTCCGAAAGTGCGCGCATGCTTGAGATCTACAAAAATGCGATTCCGCCCGAAGCGGTAGCTCGTGCAATCGCGTTTGCAATGGAGCAACCCGCCAATGTCGATATAAATGAGATCGTGGTTCGCCCGACGGCTCAAGCAATTTGACCGTGGATCGATCTTACTGAAACAATTTGGACTCGTCGTCGAAAGTAAAAGAAATATGGTCCGCGACGGTTTTGATAGGCAGGCTTTCTCGACTTTGACGCCTCATGATCAGCCACAGCTCGCGGATCAGCGGTTCACGCTCAAGATTGCATGTGAAGAGGCCGTCTTCCGATTTGCCAACGAAATGCGGTAGAAGTGCAATGCCTGCGCCCGCACGAGCGGCGACCGCCTGGGCGGACTGACTGTCGGTTCGAAAAGATAATCGACAACGTGGAAAGTGCTTAGACAGCCAGCGTGCTTCCGGCAAATGCGCGTTCACTTCATCGAACCCGACAAAGACCGGCTCGGCTCCGGCTTGAACCCGGCGCCGCCATTCGGCATTAGCGTAAAAGCCGAACCCGATTGGCAGCAGCCGCTTGGCAACAACGTCACCATCCTGCGGGCGTCCGAAACGGAGGGCAATATCCGCTTCATGTCGTTCTAAACTCACCGACCGAAAGTCGGTCGCCAAGTCGACATCGAGCCCTGGATGTTGCCTGCACAGTTTGGCGAGCCGTGAAACGAGAAAGTGTTGCGAGAGACTTGGCGGCGCGTTTACTCGAACAAGCCCAATAGGCTTGTCATCGCCTCCGCCACGGCCGAGGTTTGCCGCCGCTGTTTCCATTTCAGTGGCTGGACCGAGAAGACGGGTGCCCGCAGGTGTCAGCAAATAACCGTCGAGACGCCGCTCGACCAGCTGCTCACCAAGAGATTGCTCTAACGACTTCACGCGGCGGGCGACCGTCGCGTGATTTACGGAGAGGGCACGCGCGGCAGCCGTCAAACTCCCGTGGCGAGCGAGCGCGAGAAAGACCCGAACATTCTCCCAATCAAGCGCTGTGCGATTTTTAACAGCCATTGGGAGAAGATAGTGAATTTTTATCCGATGGCCAGTGGATTATCTAAGGTTGGACAACATTGAAGAGAGCTCCATGTCCGGTTCAATCACCCTCACCTTGATCGGTGGTCCAACAGTGCTCATTGAGCACAATGGCTTTCGCCTACTGACTGATCCTACCTTTGATCCACCTGGGCAATATCAGGGGCCGCACAGCCCCGTGAAACACGTCAAGACCGAAGGGCCGAGTATCTCGGTGGAGAATGTCGGAAGGGTGGATGCAGTCCTGTTGAGCCACGACCACCATTTTGACAATCTCGATAATTTGGGCCGGGCTTTGTTACCGAAGGTCGGCGCGGTCTATACGACCATGTCGGGAGCTCAACGTTTAGGTGGAAATGCCGTCGGCATTGACCCATTTGAGGCTCGTTTTCTCGAAGGAAAGGATGGTCAGCGGTTAATCGTGACCGCCACGCCGGCTCGCCATGGCCCTGTTGGCGTCGAGGCTGGTGACGTGGTCGGCTTTGCGCTTGGAGCAGAGCAGGCCGGCGACCTGATCTATATCACGGGCGATACGCTTTGGTTCGATGGCACGTCTGAGGTGGCGCGGAAGTTTTCGCCCAGGATTGTCATCCTACACACTGGCGCGGCCGAGCCCCGCGGGCGGTTTCACATGACGATGGGTAGCGAGGACGCGCTGGAGGCTGCGCACGCCTTCCCGGATGCAGCTCTAGTCGCTGTGCATAATGAGGGATGGGGGCATCTGAGAGAGAGCCAAGATCAACTTGCCGAAGTCTTTGCCTCGTTTAACTTGTCAAAACGTCTGACAAGGTTTGAGAAGGGCGAAGCGTTGACGATCTCTTGGTAGCGGATGGTTGGCGCGACGGCACGTGTCGGCGATCAGCCCTTCTTGGAAGTCCGACAACGTCCGCTTTCGCGCCGCTGTTGGAGGACAAGCGGACATTGCGCGCCTACTCTTGGCAGCAGATTTTATAGGTACGCACCCTGGCGCCCCATGTCGCAAATCCCTCAATGCAGAGGCAATTCAGTGGCATATCTCGCGACAAATTCGGCGATGATTTGCCTCAAAACGCGAAGTCGGCTTGCTACACCCACCTCGCGTTGTGGTGGTATTTCGCTGCTGCCTGCCGCAGAATTGTCGTGCTTCAGTAACACGGTACAGCCATGGGGCAGTTCCTTCTGGTTGATTCGCGCAAGCTGGATGGTTTCGAAGGTCTTCAGCAGGCCGTCCACGGCTCGCATGTCGATGTGATGCAACTCGGCCGCGGTCGGTTGCGCGGAACTTTATCCCATGTCGGCATCGGCGACTTCTCGCTCAGCATTGGTGCTTTCAACGTCGGCATGCGCACGCAGCGGGTTTCTAGCGACGACAGACTGATCATCGGGATGCTGCTCGCGGCCGAGGAGCGCGTCGCCCACTGGTCGTTCGACATGCAGCTTAACGATGTGCTCGTCATTCCGCCGCGGCTCGAACATGACGGTGTTTTTCACGGCGGCTCCGCCTACGCCGCCATGCGCTTCGACCTCAACGAGGTCGCGACGCTGTTCGGTGGTGAGGCACGGCTGAGCGACCCCGACACCTGGCGCAGCCGCGGTCATTTCCGCGCGCACATCGAGACCGGCGCGATCGCCTCGCGCCGCCTGGTCCGGGTCATGTCGCACCTGCGCGACAACAAATATGGGCTGACGCCATCAACTGCCGATTTCTGGAAACGATCGATCGCCGAATGCATGGCTGCCAACGTCGCGTCGTCGCTGCCACCCGACGGCAATGGCTGGCTCCCTTCCGCGCGACGGCTGATCCGCAAGGTCGAGGAGTTTCTCGACGACGCCGGCACGCGTCCGGTGCATGTGTCGGAAATTTGCGCGGTGCTCGGCGTATCGCGGCGCACGCTCCACCGCGCCTTTCAGGAGGTATTCGGTCTCGGCCCGGTCAGCTTCCTCAGGCACAAGCGTCTCTGCGCTGTTCATTCGATCCTGCACCAGAGCGCACCCGGCTCGACCACCGTGACAGCCGTCGCCATGCAACAGGGCTTTTACGAGCTCGGCCGGTTTTCGCAATATTACCTGGCAATGTTCGGAGAGCGTCCGTCGCAAACGCTTGGAATTGCGACGGTGCAGGCCGTCGAAGACGATATCACCAGAGCCTAGCGCTCTGAGCCTGGACCGCGAAAGACGCCATGATGGCATGCGTGCCGGTGTTTTGCCGGCGTCAAATCGCGAAAAAAACCGTCATGAAAACAACCAGATGGCTACTGTGCATGGGGTTGTTTTCACGGTTTTGAGTTGGATGGGCAGACCGCCTCCAGCTTCACGCCCCGCAGACGATCACGCCATACCAGCCCAGGCCGCGATATGTCTCGTAGCCCGGCGTGGCGTGGAACGCCACCAGCGTGCCCGAGCGGTCCTGATAGAAGCCGGAGCGCTGGCCGTCCAGGGAGAGTGAGATGCGCTCGCTGAGGATGCCCTGGCCGTCCGAGGCGGCGATGATGCGAAGATTGGAGTCGACCAGCAGTACGCGTGCCTTGTCGCTATCGCCGACGCGCACACCCTGCACGATGGCGCGGGCCTGTGCCTCCCAGTCGAAATGGATGGCGAGCACCCCGATCGGCGCGCCGTTGGCCTGGCCGCCGGCGCGGACGCTGGCGCAATAGGTCGCGACCTGCGCGTTGCCGAGCAGCGGCTGGTTCTCGACGTCGCCGGCGACATAGTCGTCGCCGGAGCGCAGGGTCGTGGCCTCGCGAAACCATTTGGTGTGGGCGACGTTCTGGTCGACGGTGCGAAAGCGGTCGGCGCGGCCGTTGGCGATGACGTTGCCGTCGAGGTCGCAGAGCCAAAGGTCGAGATAGACGGTGTAGGCCCTCAGGATCACACCGAGACGCTGCGAGGCATGGGACACGGCCGCACCGTCGGGCGAGGCCGCGCACTCGACCAACGCTGAATCGGTTGCCCACCAGCGCACGTCGCAGGTCCGCTCATAGAGATTGCGGTCGATCAGCTCGATGGCGTTGAGCGACAAATCGACCATGCGCTCGCCGCGCGAGCGCTGGCTCATCCGGTCAATCGAGGAGACGAGATCGCCGGTCCGTTTCGTCAGTTGGCTTTCGAGCTCGCGGGCGATGGTCTCGACCTGCTGGCCGACGCCGCGGACCTCCTGCGCCACCACGGCGAAGCCCGCGCCCTGCGCGCCGGCGCGCGAGCTTTCGATCAGCGCGTTCAGCGCCAGCATCTTCATCTGGTTGGTGATCTGCTGGATCGCCTTGGTCTTGTCGACCGCGATCTGGTTGACCTCCGCCGTGAGGCGATTGATCAGCGCGGAGATGTCGGAATCATCATCAGCGGGTTCATTTGCGATCGGCTTGGCTTTGAGGCCCAGCGCAGCAGACATCGGGGGCTTCCCTTGGCAATGAGGTCTGATCTGCAACGAACCCGGAACAATCACTGACAGATCGAATACAATTCTTTTTCGAAGATTCCGCCTAACGCCTGCTTAATTTGCTGTTTTGCGGAATGCTCAAATGATAGTCAGTCCGCGTAGCAAAGCGGCAATCCACCGCTTTGTGCGGCGCAGAGATTGCAAATCCCGGGGGATTGCGGGCCAATCGTCCCGTCGGCCGGGCGATGCAATACCTCCGGCTCCCAGGTTCCTCAAACCGACCGAAGCTCATGACGCCGCCCGCCACCGCCTTGCCCGTCGAAGTGCCCCAGGCGTTCCTGGGGGTGGCGCGCTCGCTCACCGACAAGCTCTGGCGCGACCGGCTGGATGCGCGCGGGGCGGCGAAGGCGCTTGCCATCGTGCAGCGCCACCAACTGCCCGAGCTGCTGGCGCGGGTGCTGGCGGGCCGCGGTGTCGACAGCGACGCCGTCGCCGATTTCCTCGATCCCACCATCCGCAAGCTCCTGCCGGACCCGTTCACGGTAACGGAGATGGAAGCCGCCGCGAAGCGGATCGCGGATGCCGCGGCGAACGGCGAGAAGGTCGCGATCTTCGGCGACTACGATGTCGACGGCGCGACCTCGGCGGCGCTGCTGACCTGGCATCTGCGCCATTGCGGGCTTGATCCGCTGATCCACATTCCCGACCGCATTTTCGAGGGCTACGGGCCCAACACGGAGGCCGTGCGTGCGCTGGCCGAAAAGGGCGCCACGCTGCTCGTCACCGTCGATTGCGGCACCACCAGCATCGAGCCGCTCGCCGAAGCAAAGCGTCTCGGCATGTCCGTCGTCGTGATCGACCATCATCAGGCCGGCACGGAGCTGCCGGAGGTTGACGCGCTCGTCAATCCGAACCGGCTCGACGATCTCTCCGGTCTCGGCCATCTCGCCGCCGTCGGCCTCGTGCTGGTGACGCTGGTCGCGGTCAATCGTGAATTACGCCAGCGCGGCTTCTGGAAAGCGGAGATGCCCGAGCCTGATCTGCTCGGCATGCTGCATCACGTTGCGCTCGGCACGGTTGCCGATGTCGCGCCGCTGATCGGTCTCAACCGCGCCTTCGTCGCCAAGGGCCTGATCGCGATGCGGCGGCGCGACCATGTCGGCCACACCGCGCTGATGGACGTGGCGCGGCTCAACGGCCCGCCGGAGGCCTGGCATCTCGGCTTCATGCTGGGGCCGCGCATCAATGCCGGCGGCCGCATCGGCCGCGCCGATCTCGGCGTGCGGCTGCTTCTGGAGGGTGACAGCGTCGAGGCCGCGCGGATCGCCGCCGAGCTCGACCGCCTCAACAGTGAGCGTCGTATCATCGAGCAGGCGGCCGAAGCGCAGGCCGAAGCCGAGGCGCTCGCCTCGATCGGGCTCGAGGACAAGATCGGCGTGATCGTGACGGCCTCCGAAGGCTGGCATCCCGGCGTGGTCGGTCTCGTTGCGTCCCGGCTGAAGGAGAAGTTCTCGCGGCCCGCCTTTGCGATCGCGCTGGAGCCCGGCGGCATCGGCACCGGCTCCGGCCGCTCGATTGCCGGCGTCGATCTCGGCAAGGCGGTGCGGCAGGCGGTCGCCGACGGCATTCTGCTCAAGGGCGGCGGTCACGCCATGGCTGCGGGCGTCACGCTGCGGAAGGAAAAGCTCGCCGAATTTCGCGCCTACCTCGAGCATGCGTTGGCACGCGACGTCGCCGAGGCGCGCCACGTCAACGAGCTCTACATCGACGGCGCGGTCTCCGCGCGCGCGGTGACGACCGAGCTTGCAACGACGCTCAACCGTGCAGGTCCCTTCGGCAGCGGCAATCCGGAAGTCGTGTTGGCGCTGCCGGCGCATCAGCTCGTCTATGCCGACGAGGTGGGACAGGCACATTTGAGGCTACGCTTCAAATCGGGCGACGGCGCCATCGTCAACGGCATCGCGTTCCGTTCGATCGGACAGAAGCTCGGCAACGCGCTCGTTGCCAATCGCGGCCAGCAATTGCATGTCGCGGGATCATTGTCGGTCGATCGCTATCAAGGCGCCGAGCGTGTGCAATTCCGCGTCATCGACGTCGCGCTACCCGACCAGGGACCATCCATGATTAGATAGGCCCGGCAAACAACAAAAAAGCTTACAGCAAAAAAGGGAGTGAACATGGCAGGGCAGGTTGAGGGCAAGGTCGCGCTGGTGACCGGCGGCGCATCCGGAATTGGCGAGGCAGTCGTCGAGCTGTTCGCGCGCGAGGGCGCCACCGTCATCGCCACCGATATCGACGAGCTGCGCGGCCCAGAACTCGCCAGTCGCATCATCAAGGCCGGCGGCGAGGCGATTTTCCTGGAACAGGACGTCACCAGCGAAGAGCGCTGGATCGAGATCACAGCCGAGATCGCGAAGCGCTTTGGCCGGCTCGATATTCTCGTCTCCAACGCCGGCATCGGCATCGCCGTGCCGTCGATCGTCGACATGACGCTCAGCGATTGGCGCAAGCAGAACGCGATCAACCTCGACGGCGTGTTCCTCTCGGTCAAGCATTGCCTGCCCTTGATGCGCAAGACCGGCGGCGGTTCGATTGTCATGATGTCCTCGCTCGCGGGCCTGCGCGGCGCGCCCGGGCTGTCGGCCTATTCGGCGACCAAGGGCGGCGTGCGGCTGTTCGCAAAATCGATCGCGATGGAGTGCGCGGCGGCCTGTGACGGCATTCGCGTCAACTCCGTCCATCCCGGGATCATCGACACGCCGATCTGGGGCAAGATCCCGACAGGTGCGACCGGCAACCAGGGCAACGCGCCGATCGACCCAGACGAGCGTGCGCGCGTCGTCACGCCGCTCGGCCGCGCCGGCCAGGCCGCCGAGATTGCATCCGGCGTGCTGTATCTGGCCTCCGATGCCTCGCGCTACGTCACCGGCAGCGAGCTCGTCATCGATGGCGGCATGAATGCCGGCGGTGTGCCGCGGCGGCAATAAGCCGCCGCGCGGGCTGCGAAGGGCAGGGTGGCGCCCGCGGGGGCTGACGCGCAGGCGTCGGACCTGTACAACGCGGGCGTCTTCCGATCGACAGAGGTGTCCTTCCGCCATGGCGCACAGCCTTCACTCTTCGTCATCCATGCCAGCAACGTTCCGCTCGAACCGTCCGGACCTCGTCACCGACGCGATCCGCAGCGCGCGCGAGGACCTTGCGGCCTGCTTTCGCATGGCGGCGCGCAACGGCTTTGAGGAGGGCATCTGCAACCACTTCTCGGCCGTGGTGCCGGGTCATGACGATCTCTTCCTGGTCAACCCTTATGGTTACACCTTTCGCGAGCTGACCGCGTCAAAGCTGCTGATCTGCGACTTCCACGGCAACGTGCTCGACGGCGAAGGCGTGCCCGAGGCGACCGCGTTCTACATCCATGCCGAGATGCACAAGCGCCTGCCGCGCGCCAAGGTCGCCTTCCACACCCACATGCCCTACGCCACGGCGCTGTCGATGACCGAGGGCGATCCGCTGATCTGGGCCGGCCAGACCGCGCTGAAATTCTACGGTCGCACGGCTGTGGACCGCGACTACAACGGCCTTGCGCTCGACAACCGCGAAGGCGCGCGCATCGCATCCGCCGTTGGTGATGCCGACATCATCTTCATGAAGCATCACGGCGTGATGGTGCTGGCGCCGACCATCGCGGAGGCTTGGGACGATCTCTATTATCTCGAACGTGCTGCCGAGGTGCAGGTGCTGGCGATGTCGACAGGGCGTCAGGTATTGCCGGTCGATCCAGCCATTGCGGCCGAGACCTACAGGCAGATGCGCGAGGGCGATTCCGAATCCGCTCGCCTGCATCTTGCGGCGAGCCGGCGGCAACTCGATGCGGAAGAGCCGCAGTACCGGCACTGAGCCATAACTACGATCCCTGGCGCAGCTTCGCCAGCACCTTCAGCCCGCCATAGCCGTCCGCGGGCGTGATGCCCGCGCGCTGCTGAAAATCCTTGATTGCCTTCATGGTGTCATTGCCGACACGGCCATCGGTGCCGCCGGTGTCAAAGCCCGCCTTGGTCAACCGCGTCTGCATCTCCTGCACCTCGGCGAGCGTCAGCGCGCGCTCGGAGCCGGGGAATGGCTGGATGAAAGGCGGCGCGCCGAGGCAGCGGTCACCGAGATGGCAGATCGCCAGCGCATAGTTCATCGAGGGATTGTAGCTCTTCACCGCGTTGAAATTCGGTCCCAGCAGAAACGTCGGCCCGCCCGCAACCGGGGTCCACATTTGCGCGGATGCGGAGGCTTGCGGGAATGGCTGGCCGTCGGCGCGGGTGACGCCGGCTGCCTGCCAAGCCGCATAGGTCCGGGTGCCGCTCATCTCGCCGGGCGCGCGCACCTCGTAGCCCCAATGCTCGCCGCGGTGCCATTTGCCCCGGTTGACGAGATATTTTGCGGTCGAGCCCAGCGCGTCGTCGGGCTTGCCGAACGGCGACACCTTGCCGTCGCCATCGTAGTCGATGCCGACATTGAGCCAGACCTCCGGCATCCATTGTGAATGCCCCATCGCGCCGGCCCATGAGCCCTGCATCTGCTCCGGCGTGCTCCAGCCCTTGTCGACGATGCGCAGTGCGTTGATCAGCTCGGTTTCCCAATAGGCTTTGCGGCGCGGCTCGTTCCAGGCGAGGGCGGCGAGCGAGGGAAACACCGGCGTCATGTGGTTCTGCTGCACCAGCGGATCGCCATAGGCGGACTCGACGCCCCACAGCGCCAGCAGCGTGCCGCGCTCGACGCCGAAATCGCGCTCGACGCGCGCGAGCAGCGCCTCGTTGTTCTTCAGCGCAATCTTGCCGTTGATGATGCGCCAGTCGGAGACGCGGCGGTTGATGTATTGCCAGACCTGCTCATGGAATTCGGGCTGGTTGCGCATCTGCTTGAACACGCTCATGTCGGGCTCGACCCGCGCCATCGCGCGCTGCCAGGTCGCAGCGGAGATGCCCTTGGCCATTGCACGTGCGCGAAAGCCCTCGCGCCATTCCTCGAAGCCTGGAGGCGCGGCCAGACTGCGCGTTGGGATTGCGACGAGTGCGGCCGCGCCGAGCGTGGATCGAAGCAGAGCGCGGCGGCTGCGAGAGGCAATGGAATCAGCGTGTTTCATGGGCCCATTCTAGCGGGAAACATGGCGGCTGTGACCCGGTTCCTGGAACTAGAGGAAGAGACGCAGGCACGCGTTCCCCGGAACAAACTGTCGCACTCCCGCATTCCCCCAGCACCAAATTAGAGGAGGAGAAGATGAGGAAATATCTGTTTGCCGCCGCCATGGTCACGGCCATCGCCGCGCCTGCGTTTGCCGACGAAGTCGGCGTTCACGTCGGTCCGGTCGGTGCCGGCGTGACGGTCGGACAGTCTCACGAATATCGTGAGCGGGACCGTGATCGCGACCGCACCACCGTCATCAAGGAGCGCGAACCCGCCGACCGCACCACGGTGATCAAGAAGGAAGACGAATTCGGCAATCGCAGCAAGACCGTGATTCATCACGACAACGACTGATGGAGTGGGGCCCCGGCCGATCGTCGGGGCCCGCCGTCCGTTCATCGAGGATTCGGGGTGGAATGAAGATACGCGCGCATGCGGAAAGCCATGTCGTCGAGCTCGACGACGGATCGCTATGGCAGATCTTTCCCGGCGATCTCGCGACCACGCTGAGCTGGAAGCCCGAAACCGATCTGCATCTGGAGCGAAGCGGCGATCGGGTGAGTTCGCATGAGCTGGTGAATGATGCCGATCAAAGCCGCGTGCGGGTGATTGCAGCGGGCGAGACCTGGCCTGATGGCGAGGTTAAGAAAGTGTTGAAGGGCGGGTAGGGCGCGCCTGCAATGGGTCGGATATCCCCAATTTTGAGCCTGTCACTTTACGGTCGATTCGCTTCCGTCTGCGCACAATGCGTGAATGCAGGAGCTGTTCGACATCATCCGCGCCAATCCCTGGCCGTTCGGCGCCGGGTTGTTCGTCGTCATCCTGATGATCCTTGCGGAGAACTTTGGGCGCGGCATTCGAGGCAACGGCGCCGCAAGTGACTTCCCGGATTCGGACGGTGGCGGCTGCGGCGATGGAGGAGGCGGCGACTAGGACCCGTCAGCGGCGAACGCGCTTCGTCTAATCCTCCTGCAAATCGGCCGCGATGCCTGCGAGCCAGCGGCGAATGCTTGCCTCGGCCCTGGCATCGAGCCCGACCGCAAGGCGCTTCTCCAACGCAATCACCCGTTCCCGGCACGCTTTCAAAAGCGTCGCGCCGCGCGGCGTCGGCGTCCATTGCTGGATGCGGCCGTGGACGGGATGGGGCGTCATCACAATCGCACCGTCACGTTCGAGATTGCGGATGATGACGCCGACGGTCTGGGGCGTCAGAAACGTGAGGCGGGCGACGTCGGCCCCTGACAGTCCCGGATAGGCATTGAGCATGGTCAGCACCGCGAATTGCGGTGAGGTGACACCGAGATCGGCCAGCGACCGCTCCATCGTCAGACGGACTGCGGCGTGGGCCTGGCGCAGCAGATAGCCGAGATAGCCTTGTTCGCCGCGCTTGCCTTCCCCTGGCGCTGGCACCCGAACCGCCGGGGCGGCAGTGGCTGCCTGCCGCCGCGGTTGCGATCTCGTGATATCAGGCGGCTTGCGCGTCATATAAGTGCTCTTATAATGTATCAGCACTCTTACAATACCACGAGGTGAACGGCAATGTCACACGCCCGCAGCGAATACGAGGATTTCAAGAAGATCGCGCCCGACGCGTACGAGCTGGTGCTGGCGCTCGGCCAGGTGGCGGCCAAGGCCGGCCTCGACAAGCAGCTTCTCGAACTGGTCAAGCTGCGCGCCTCGCAGATTAACGGCTGCGCCTTCTGCCTGCAGCATCACATCCTACTTTCGGAGCGGATCGGCGTGCCCGTCGACAAGCTCAATTTGGTCGTGGTCTGGCGCGAGGCGCCGATCTTTTCCGCGCGCGAACGTGCCGCGCTGGCCTGGACCGAGGCGCTGACCCGCCTGCCCGACGGAGTCGGCGAAGACGTGTACGCCGAGGCGAGCCGTGAATTCTCCGAGACCGAGCTGACATACCTGACCTCGGCAGTCGCCTCGATCAACGTCTGGAACCGTTTTGGTGCGGCATTTCGCTGGACGCCGGCGAAGCGGCCGGCCGCAGCGAATGCGGCGGCATCCTGATTATAACGAAGGGAGGATCGTGATGACAGTAATGAGTTTGCCTAGCACGCAGCACCCGTTGCCATCGCGCTCGATGGCGATCGCCGTCGTTGGCGGGCTCGCCTGCGCGCTTGCGATTGGCAAGGCGCTGCCGGTGACGATGGACACCATATCCCGCGCACTCTCGCCGCTCTGCGCCACAGCCGCCGAAAGCTCGCCGCTCGACAGGGTCGAACCGATCGGCTCCTACGCGCTGCCGAACGTACCGGGCAAACGCGTCACCATCGTGCGCGTGTTCTACGGTCCCGGCGGGTTCTCGCGGCCGCATCGTCACGCGGGATCCGTCACCGCCTACATCACCAAGGGCGAGATCCGCTCCCAGCTCGGCGGCGGCCCGGTCGAGACGTTCGGCGTCGGCCAGTCCTTCTTCGAACCGCCCGGCTCGACCCATCTGGTCTCGGCCAATGCGAGCACCACGGAGCCGGCGGAATTGATCGCGGTGTTCGTGGCGGACGAGGGCGCGCAACTCACGACGCTGTTGGAGTAGCTGGTACTCACAATCCGAAGCCGCTTTTGTTCAGGTCGGCTGCGATCGCTTAAGACGCTTCCATAGTGGTGAAAGACCGTATGTGACGGCCGGTATCGCAACCGCGCCGACAAGGAGGCCAACGACGCCCGAGATGGCTGCCTCGACCGACCATTCGACGATGCCGGCAATGGAGGGAAGGAAATGCGCGGCGGCCTCGGCGGCGGCATGGACCGTATGGCCGATCACTGGTGGGCCGTATTGTTCGATGCCGTGCAGGATGATGCCGCCGCCGACCCAGATCATGGCGGCGGTGCCGATGGTGCTCAGTACCGCAAGGAAGGCCGGCATGCCGCGGACGAGCGCACGCCCAAGCAAGCGGATTGCGCCGCCAATGACTGAGGCGCCGCCATACCGCGCAAGCGTCAGGCCGACATCGTCCGCCTTCACGATCAGGGCGACCACGCCGTAGACACCAACTGTGATGAAAATGGCGACGAGGGCCAGCACGAGCGCCTGCGTCCAGATGCTGCCCGCCGGGACGGCTGCCAACGTGATCGCCATGATCTCCGCCGACAGGATGAAATCCGTCTTGATGGCGCTCGCGACCTTCTCGTCCTCAAGCGACCGCGCATTCGATGCCGTCGCCTGGCGCTGAGTTTCTTGGTCGTGCGCATGATGCGGCATCACGGCCTCGAGCACCTTCTCGGCACCCTCGTAGCAGAGAAAGGCGCCGCCCAGCATGAGCAGCGGCGTGACTGCGGCGGGAAGGAAATAACCAAGCAACAAAGCGATGGGCAGCAGGATCAGCAATTTGTTGCGGAGCGATCCAACCGCAATCTTGCCTACGATCGGCAGTTCGCGTTTCGAGGCAAAGCCGATCACGTAGTTGGGCGTGACGGCTGCGTCATCGATGACCACGCCAGCCGCCTTTGCTCCCGCCTTGGCCGTTTGGCCCGCGACATCGTCGAGCGAGGCTGCCGCCACCTTTGCGATCGCTGCGATATCGTCGAGAAGACCAATCAGTCCGACACTCATCAACCCAGTTCCTTCGGCCTTCCAGCGGGCGGTGTGTGCGACAAACACGCTGTTGCACTGCCTGGCAATGGAAGGAGCAAGCCGTCAGTTCTCGTCGCCGCCCGATCCCTCGCGCAGGTCCGGCTTGAGCACGTCCTCCGGTAGCGCATGCGCCACGGGCTGCGGCGTGCCGGCGATCTCCGGGCCGACCTCGCGGCCGCGGGCGCGGATCAGGCGCTCGTACGCCGAGACGAGCGTGACGTAAGGACTGACCCAGATCCAGCCGTCGCGAGTGAACACCTGCACGTCGAAATGCAGGTGCATCGAGGTGCCGGCGGGATGGTCGAGATAGTTCGAGACCACGCCGATCTTCTCGCCCTCCGATACGATGCGGCCATTGAGCAGGCCATCTGCGTTCAGCGCCTGCGGGTTCATATGCATGTAGCGGAAACGGATGTGCTCGGTCCGGCTGTTGATTTGCAGCGTCACGGCCTGGTCCTTGGAGGCGCGTATGACCCTCGCATCCCGCACGGCGACGACGGCGCGCTGCTTGGGATCACAGGCTTGGCGGCCTTCACCGGGCGGCGGGCACTCGGCCGCGCGGATGTCCTCGCCCTGATGGCCATAACCGCCGCCGCATTGCCAGACCTCGAAACTGCGGGACTCGCAAAAATTGTCCCGCCAGGGATAGGCGGTCGTGCTCTCCATCTTGTCGCGCTTGGCATAGGATTGCGAGTGTACGAACGCGGGCGCCTTATCGAGAGGAAAGCGGATCTGTGCGTAGGCCATCAAGTCGGGATGGCCGCCCTGCTTGCGATAGCCGGTGTTCGGGATGATGTCGCCGCTCGGCCGGTAGGTGAAGTCCGGGGAACGTACCCCGGGACGATCGAGAATGTTGGAAGCGATGTCCGTCAGCGGCCGCATGCGCTGGCCGCCGGCAACGCGCAGCGCCTTCAGGAAGCGTTCGGCGACCGGATAGGCCTCCTTGCAGGCAAGTCGCCGCGGCTTGGCGACGCTATCGAGGCATTGGATCGACACTACATAGGCGACGCCGAAACGGGTGAAAGCGTAGCGCACATAGCCTTCCCTGATGAACTTGCGCAGGTCCGGGTAGAGCGCCGCGAGCGGTTTGACCGGGTCGCCCTTGCCGCCCGAGGGATCGGCAATGTCATAGACGAGCGCAGAACCCGTGATCTGCACCTCGACCGGCCTTGCGAACACCCGGCTCGGCATGCCGTCTCCGGCGCCAGGCTCGAACGAAAAGGTCGCGCTGTAGCCGGCGGGGCCGGCATCGAACATGTCGACGGAACTGAAGTCGGCCTGGTAGCGCGACAGCGCGAGGGTCGTCGGCGCGCCATTGCGCCGTGCTTCGAAATAAGCGGCTGTGTCGAACGGCAGCAGCACGGGCACGGAGCTGCGGGCGATGCCGGTGAAAAATTGCGAAGAGATCGCGTTGAGCTGCACCAGCGCCGGCATCGCACGTGGATCGTAGCGCGGCACCGAACGACGGGGGGCGAAGATGAAATCGTCCGCGGCCCGTGGATGGGTGTTGATTTCGGTGCGGAGCTGGTCGAGCGCCGCGCGCCAATCGACGCGCAGCGCCGTGAGCGAGGGGCTGCGGAACTCATCCGCAGCGAGCGGAGAGGCAATGAGGAGCGAAAGCGACGCCAGAAGTTGCGAGACGAAGCGGAAACTTTTCCCAACCACTGTCTCGCCCCCCGGCGGCACCTGTTGCGCTCGCTTTGGCCCCGTCAGTCCTTGGCGCGTTCGGAGTAGGAGCCGTCTTCGGTCATCACGACGATTCGGGTGCCGACGGCGATGTGCGGCGGCACCGTGGTGCGCACGCCGTTCGACAAAATCGCGGGCTTGTAGGACGAGGAAGCGGTCTGGCCCTTTGTCACGGGCTCGGTCTCGACCACTTCCAGCGTCACGCGCTGCGGCAACGCGATCGACACCACGTTGACGTCATGGGTCGACAATTTGACCGTCATGCTCTCCTGAAGATAGGCCGCGGCGTCGCCGATGACGTCCTTGGACACCTGGACCTGGTCATAGGTTTCCGGGTTCATGAAGTGGAAACCGTCACCGTCTTCATAGAGATAGGTGAAGTTGCGCTCTTCGATCGTGGCCTTCTCGACCTGGTCGGTGGTCTTGTAGCGCTCGGAGATCTTTACCCCGTCCGAGATTCGGCGCATTTCGATCTGGCTGACCGGGGTGCCCTTGCCGGGATGGATGTTCTCGGCGGTCACGACGACATATAGCTTGCCGTCTTGCTCGATCACGTTGCCCTTGCGAATAGAACTGGCGATGACTCTCAAAGCTGTATTTCCTGCTTGCTTGGCCCGGCTCGGGCCAGGACGTGGTCAAATTGATGGGGGACCTGGGGCCCCAAATCAGACCGCGGCACCTGTTTCGGGCCGCAACATACTGGTTTTGCCGTTGGATGCCAGCATTTTGCTGGCCTGCGGGGCGGCCGGCTAATGTCTGGGGACAAGCCGATGTCGCCGTTCTGGTCCCCCTCGCGGCATCTCGACCGCCGGCCGTTCCTGCAGGCCAGGGGAGCCATCACCGGGGCTCTACGGGGATTTTTCGCCGAGCAGGCCTTCGTCGAGGTCGAAACCTCCGTTCTCCAGGTCTCTCCGGGCAACGAGACCCACCTGCACGCCCCCCGGACGGAGATCATGCGACCCGACGGCAGCCGTGTGAGCCGATATTTGCGAACTTCGCCGGAATTCGCCTGCAAGAAGCTGCTGGCGGCCGGAGAGACTCGGATTTTCGAGTTCGCGCGGGTGTTCCGGGACCGCGAGCGCGGCGACCTGCATTTGCCCGAATTCACCATGCTGGAATGGTACCGGGCAGACGCCGCCTATGACGCCATCATGGCCGACTGCGTCGTCCTCATCGCCCGCGCGGCCCAGGCAACCGGTATCGGCGCCTTCACCTTCCGCGGCCGGACCGCCGATCCCTTCGCCGAGCCTGAACTTGTGACGGTGGCCGGCGCCTTCGAGCAGTTTGCGGGAATCGACCTGCTCGCGACCATTTCCGGCGGCGAGGGCGACCGTGCCGCGCTCGCCCGGGCAGCTGCCCGCAAGGTCCGGGTGGCCGAGGACGACACCTGGTCCGACATCTTCAGCAAGATTCTGGTCGAGCATGTCGAGCCGCATCTGGGGCAGGGCCGTTTGACCATTCTGTTCGAATACCCATCTCCAGAGGCGGCACTGGCGCGCGTCAAGGCGGGCGATCCCCGCGTTGCCGAGCGGTTCGAGGTCTATGCCTGCGGTGTCGAGCTCGCCAACGGTTTTGGCGAACTGACCGACGCCGACGAGCAGCGCAAGCGCTTCACGCAATCCATGGCGGAGAAGCAGCGCCGCTACGGCGAAGCCTATCCGCTGGACGATGACTTTCTGGCCGCGGTCGCGGCGATGCCGGAGGCGAGCGGCGTCGCGCTCGGCTTCGACCGGCTGGTGATGCTGGCGAGCGGCGCGTCGCGAATTGATCAGGTGGTGTGGACGCCGCCTGCAAATGAAACGTTAAGCGAGACATGACGAAGAGCAATCTTGCACGCACATTGCGCGAGCCGGCCGACCTTGTGGCCGAGCAGCTGGCGCCGGCCACAGCGCTGCCGGCGCTCGAGCGCGTTGCCGCACGCTATGCGGTCGCGATCACGCCGGCGCTGGTCGATCTGATCGACAGGTCCGATCCCGACGATCCCATTGCGCGGCAATTCGTTCCGACTGGCGCGGAGCTGGAGATGCAGCCGGGCGAGAACGCAGATCCGATCGGCGATCATTCGCACTCGCCGGTTCCCGGGATTGTGCATCGCTATCCCGACCGCGTGCTGTTCAAGCTCGTTCACGTGTGCGCGGTCTATTGCCGCTTCTGCTTCCGCCGCGAGATGGTCGGACCCGGCAAGGAGAACGCGCTCTCGGACGGCGCCTATCGCGCGGCGATCGACTACATCCGATCGCATAGCGAGATCTGGGAGGTGATCCTGACCGGGGGCGATCCCCTGATGTTGTCGCCGCGGCGGATGAGCGAGATCATGGCCGATCTGGCCGCCATCGATCACGTCAAGATCATCCGCCTTCACACCCGCCTGCCGGTGGCCGAGCCCGCGCGCATCAGCGACGAGATGGTCGCTGCGCTGAAGGTCGAAGGCGCAACCACCTGGGTGGCGCTGCATGCCAACCATGCGCGCGAACTGACGGGGCCCGCGCGTGCCGCCTGCGCGCGGCTGGTCGATGCCGGGATTCCCATGGTGAGCCAGTCCGTGCTTTTGCGCGGCGTCAATGACAATTTGACCGCTCTGTCGGATTTGATGCGAGCTTTCGTCGAATGCCGGATCAAGCCCTATTATCTGCATCACGGCGATCTCGCGCCCGGCACGGCGCATCTGCGAACGACGCTCGCCGAGGGGCAGGCTTTGATGCGGCAGCTGCGCGGACGGGTGTCGGGACTGTGTCAGCCCGACTACGTCATCGACATTCCCGGCGGCGCCGGCAAGTCGCCGGTGGGGCCGAATTACGTGTTGCCGATGCAAAATACCGCACCTGATGCGCGTGATGCAGATCAAGAAACGCGCTATCGTATCGTGGATTATTGCGGCGACGTTCACCTCTATCCGCCCGAGACCTGATTGGTCGTGATGGAGATGCTGGCTCGAGGAATGGAGAAGCAAAATGAAAAGCATCATCCTGGCACTGTCCCTTCTGACGGTGTTCGGCAGCGCCGGCTTCGCGCAGACGGGAAGCAAGGGATCGACGACCTCGGGACAATCGGCGGGTACTTTGCCGCCTGCGCCCGTCGGTCATCGGCAGCCGCGCGCCGGCGACGTGCCAAATGAGAAGAACCTGAGCGACCCGAACGATCCCCTCAGCAAGGAAAATCAGGCGCTCGACAAGAAGATCAAGAGCATCTGCCGCGGCTGTTAGGCGCCGCAACGGCGGGCAGGGTGCGACAGCCTCACCCCGCCCGCAATCGTTTGGTCAGGCGGAGCGCTCGTGCAGTCCTGCGCGCTTGGTGTTGCGCCGGATCTCGACCGCGTCAGCGAGCTGCTTGAGCACGGTTGCCGTGGCCGCCCAGTCGATGCAGCCATCCGTGATGCTCTGGCCATAGGTGAGCGGCTTGCCCGGCACCACGTCCTGGCGTCCGGCGACGAGATTGCTCTCGATCATCACCCCCATGATGCGGTTCTCGCCGCCGGAAATCTGCTTGGCAATGTCGGCCGTCACAAGCGGCTGGTTTTCCGGCTTCTTGCTCGAATTGGCGTGGCTCGCATCGACCATCACGAGCGGTGCGACGCTCGCTTTCGCCAGATCGTTGCAGGCCGCTGCGACGCTTGCCGCATCGTAGTTCGGCGTGTTGCCGCCGCGCAGGATAATGTGACAATCCTCGTTGCCCGCGGTTGAGGCGATCGCCGAGCGGCCGAGCTTGGTCACCGCCATGAAATGATGCGGATTCGAGGCCGACTTCACCGCGTCCGCCGCGATGCGCACATTGCCGTCGGTGCCGTTCTTGAATCCGACCGGGCAGGACAGCCCCGAGGCCAGCTCGCGATGGATCTGGCTTTCGGTCGTGCGCGCGCCGATCGCGGCCCAGGACACGAGGTCCGCAATGTATTGCGGCGTCGTCACGTCGAGGAATTCGGTGCCGGCGGGCAGGCCGAGATTATTCACCGCCGAGAGCACATTGCGCGCCAGCCGCAGGCCCTTGTTGATGTCGAAGCTGCCGTCCAGATCAGGATCGTTGATCAGGCCCTTCCAGCCCACCGTGGTGCGCGGCTTCTCGAAATAGACCCGCATCACGATCTCGAGCTGGTCGGCAAGCTCTTCGCGCAAGCTCGCGAGGCGCTCGGCATATTCGAGCGCGGCCCTGGGATCGTGCACCGAGCAGGGGCCGACCACGACCAGAAGCCGGTCGTCCTGGCCATTGAGGATCGCATGGATGGCGTTGCGTGCCGCCATCACCACGCGCGTCGCCGTGAGCGTGCGCGGGACTTCCCGCATCACCTCTTCGGGCGTGCTCAGCTCTTTCAGTTCGCGGATACGAAGATCGTCGGTCGTGCTCAGCACGGCGGGCTCCTATTATTTTGAGACCCTGCCGGCCAATAAAAAAGCCGCCAGGTCTGGCGGCTTGTTCGGACGTTTGCTGCAATGTTTCAGATTGAGCGCGATCCTCCTGCCGCCAGCGAGCTGTCGTAGCTAAAGTACCAAAAATAGCTGGTGACGAGGGTGATCATGGCTCGACATATAGCGCGCGATCGGCGGGTTGTCACCCCCCAATGGACGGGATGGCCACGGGGCGCCTTAACTGTTGCTTTTGCGTGCCGCCAGCGCCATGCCGATCAAAGAGGCGCCGCCGAACAGCAAGTTGATGCCGACGAGGATGCCGATCGCCCATTCGGCCGAGCTCGGCAATCCCGTGATCACCATGAACGAGATCGCGATGTCGAGGAGGCCCGAGATCAGGAGCCACGACCAGCGGCCGCCCGGCTCGCGGCGGTGCTCCAGTGCGTACATGATGGTGGCGACGCCCTCGGCGAGGAAATAGGCGCCGAGCACGATGGTCAGCGTCAGGACGGCCTGCATCGGCCGCGCCAGCAGGAGCATGCCTGCGAGCACGGCGAGCGCGGCCGAGATCAGCGACCACCAGAAGCCCGGCGTGCTGCGCGCCCAATAGGTGGCGATCAATCCGCCGATGCCGCTGATCAGGAACATCCAGCCGAGGAAGATCGCGATCGCAAGGCTTGCGAGCGGCGGCAGGATCAGCGCGGCAACGCCGAGCACTGCAAGCAGGATGCCTTCGAACAGGAAGGCCTTCCAATGTGCCTTGACCGTCCGGCTCATGGCGGATTGCAGCCGGGAAAAATCCTCAGGCGATGTCATTGGCAAGCTCCGGATCGAGAAGTGTGTGTTCAATCTAGTCTAGTACGCGCACACCGCGCTTGCCACCCGCGGCTCAGCCGCCCCCGTGCGCCGACGAAAAACCTTCGCCGCTGGTGCGGATGCGGTTGCGGCCGAGAACATAGATCGCGGTCGTGACGATCAGAAGTGCGAGGCCGAGCAGGATCGAAACCAAGCCGATCGGGATCAGGGCCAGCGTCAGATTGCGCTCGGGGTTGATGAGCCAGTGATGGATCGAGGTCAGCACGAAGGCGAGACCGAGAAAGCCGACGCCGCCGCCCGCGAGCAGCAACGCCCACATCCGGCGGAGCTGGCTGAGGCGCTCGCGCGCAACGTCAGTCCGGGGCGCGTGATGGCGCGCGACGCGCCGCACCAGGCGGATGGCGAAGGCGATCGAGCTGAAGCCGATCAGCAGGCTCGCGCCGCCCAGCCACATCCGCAGCGTCGGATCGAGATCCGGCATGCGCTGAAGTGTGAGCAGGGGGAAGTCGAAGGCCGAATGGAGGGCGAGCGGGCCTGCGAAGATCAGCAGCCGGCTGGAAAGACGAGCCCAGTCGCGATGATGGCGGTTCGCACCAAGCGCCGTGCCGGCGCGCGCGATGGTCAGATAGGCGCCGGCGATGATGCCGAGCGCGCCGTGGAACGGTACGGTCAGCACGCTGCGCAAGGCGGCCAACGAACGCCACATCTCGGCGTGCTGGACGAGATAGGCGAGGTTCTCGTAGGCGGCGAAGCCCAGGCCGACGGCGGCGCCATAGACCACGGTGTCCATCGGATTGGCGAAGGTCCGCCGCTTGGTCGAGGCGACCAGCACGATCACGATCACCTTGACCGCTTCCTCCGGCAGCGCGACCCCAAAGATCGAATGCATGGCCAGCGCCGCCCACGGGTCATCCGGGGCCGCGACCATCCTGGCGAAAGGGGCGCGGGCTAGGCCCAGCAGCGAAATGCTGGCCGCACCGAGCAGGAACGCGGTCCAGACCTGGGCCGGCGGTCCCGGGCGTTCCTCGGCGGCAATGACAAGCCACAGCATCAGCAGCGCCGGGGCAATGGCGGCCGTTCCGATGACGGTGGGTAACGCTTCAATCAGGTACATCGGCGCCGAAAATAGGTTCCCTTGATCCGCTTATCTACATTCACCGATGCGACCTTGTGTCATGCGCTAGCTGTCGCGTCTCTTAACAAGCGCGACAGCCTGCGTTCATCAGGACAGTCGCCGAGGTGCACAATACAGAGGGCAATCAATTGCATGACAGAATCACCTCGTCATCCATGACAACGGTCGCGCGCCGTCATCGGATCGCGATTGGTAAGTCAGATCAAGGCAATGTGCAGGTTTCTTCGATTCACGATGCACGTGTCGCCGCGCCAAGTCCAGAGACGGGATCGTCCCGTCCGGCCGACGCGCGGCCGGTCTAGTCACGCTTCGTCGCGCGGGAGGATGATGCGATCCGGCGTGTCCGGACCTGCTCCAGCTCCCAGAACGCGCGTATGAGGCACGTGCCAAGGCAGAACACGATGAGCAACAGCAGGAAGGCCTGATCGACAGCGGGGATGTGAGTCATGGCCATGATAAAGCAACGCCCATGCCACGCGTTCCCGTCGCGGCCTGAGTTCCAGCCGATCCCCAGCCCCGGTTTGACTGTCTCAATGCGTGGTGAACGGCGGCGGTGTGTCGGGCGCGACGTCGAAGGCACCGAGATGGAATTCCTCGCCGATGGATGCGTCCGGCTCGGAATGCTGCGCCATCAGCGTGAACGCGGCCTGCGGGTATTGCTTCCAGATATCGAGATCGCCGGCGGTGATGGTGAGCCAGCCGAAGGTGTACATGTAGCGTCCGGGCTCGGTGACCCGGCCGACCTTGTCCCAGGTGATCTTTTCGACTCTGATCTTTTCGACCGTAATTTTCTCGACTGCCATTCGGTCCCCCGATCGCAAGTCTGCAGATGATCCACGGCACGAGACGCGGACCTTCAAAAGCTTATCTCGAAATAGGGCTGCGATAGGGCGGCGCGGCCGGAGGATCAGGCCGATTGCAGCATGGGCGAGCGGACGATCAGCCGGACGACGTCGTCCCGCGACTGCTTTTCGGCGAATTTGACAGCAAAGCCGTTTTCGAATTTGCGGATCACGCGCCCGACGCAAGCGCCGACCGCAAGCGGAGTTCCCACTGGCGGATCGTATTCGCAGGATATCGCGACACCGGCCGTGGAGACGTCGATGATGAAGCAGGCATGGGTGCTGCCGTCGGCGAGCGTCAGGAAGGTGTGCGCGACCTGCGGAACGAAGCGGGCGTCACGCCGCAGCTCCTGGACGCTCGCGTCCTTCTGCTTCTTCTCGAGCCAGGTCAGCTTTTCCGACATCCAGGCGCGCCGGGCCCGCGTCATCTCGAGCTCCATCAGGAAGCCCAATTTCAGCGTCGCGCTGATGGTGCACTGGAATTCGCCGAAATCCTGGAAGTAGGATGTCACGCGCTCGCCGACCTTTCCGACCACGGGAACGTCGACCATCATGCGGAACGGTGACACGCGGCTGGTGCGGCAGGCGAAGGTACGCAGCTTGCCCTCGCAATCGTACCAGCGCGGCAGCGAGTAGCTGCCACTCACGGTGACTTGCACGGCACGCTGTCTGAGGAACTCTGCGACGGACATGGGCGCCAATCGTGTTTCGGAGGCTTTCCGTAATTCCACGGTACCAGCCAAATTCTAAGCAAATGATACCGGCGCTCACGAGCAGGGGTAAATTTCTGGTAAATGCGCGGATCGGGACGGGCGGCATAGCGCCGCGATTATGAGGCCCGTGACCTCACGATCGCGTTATCCGAGCAGCACCAGCAGAGCCAGCACGCCAATGACCATGACGAACTTGATCGTCGCGCAACCAAGGCTGTCCGGTCGGCTCTCAAGTCCGAACCACGGCAATGCATGCCGCATCGCGCGCGTTGCGAACGCTTCGACGATGGCGAGCAGAAGCGCGATGCCGGCGAGCAAGGACCACGATGTGTCCGGAAGCATCCATGCCGCGAGCCAATCGGGGACGGACGCTTTCAGCGAGGCCAGCAGCGCGAACCATCCGAACAGGGATACGAAGCCCTTGATGATGTCGGGCCCGATCGTGCCGGGCTCGAGACGAATGCCGATCTTTCCAAGAGCGAGTTCGATGCGCTCGCCATCGGTGAATAAGAGGAAGGCGCCGAGGTAGAGCGGAACGCGCGACTGAAACAGGAGCGCGATGATGCCGAACAGGACGGCGTAGCCGCAGGCGTCAGCGAGTATGTTCGCACCGGCCGTAGGCGACGGCTCCGGCGCAGCCGTGGCCCGAGGCAGCGATCTGGCGCGCGTCATGTGCTCCAGCATTCTGGCGCGCCGCTCCGGCACGTAAGCTGCCGTGCGGTGGATCCATGGCGGCGGCGCCGGCGAGGCAATCCCGGCCTGATCGTCCGAGGGAGATTTATGCTGCGCCATGGGCCTGCATCCGGTTCCAACAGGACATTGGTCGGAGGCGAGGGGCAGCGAGGTTCATACGGGTGGCAGATTTCGTCGTGTCATCCAGACGCCCGGATGATGGTGCTCCCTAGCGGAATCGAACCGCTCTCTCCACCGTGAAAGGGTGGCGTCCTAACCGATAGACGAAGGGAGCAAACCCAGGGCCCCGCCGCTTATCGCGGCACGGCGCTGGCCGCCCGAGTCATGCCCGGCGGCTGCAGCGGGCGAACCTATAATGGCCTTTGCCGCCATGGGCAAGCCGTTCGGGAACGGTCTTTTGGCACCGGTGGATAGCCTCCTACCCCAGGATCAATCGGGGCGAATTCAACGGTTTCTTAGGTTCCCTGAGCTAGCGCTGGACTGGGAGAATTTAAGCCGATGCCACCGCCCAAGAAGCGCGCAGCCCGCAAGTCGCTGTCGCAGCATGCCTGGATCACGCTCGACGGCGGGTTCGCGGCGCGGCAATGCCTGGTCCAGGACATCTCCGCCACGGGCGCCAAGATCACGCTGGACGAGGATGCGAGCCAGCTCCCGGGCGTGATCCGGATGGCGTTCGCGCGCGATGCGCGGACCGGGCGGAGCTGCCAGGTGGTGTGGCGCCGCGGCAAATCGGCCGGCATCAAGTTCATCTGAAGCGCCCCCTGATGGCGCGCGGCGCCGGTCCGGGCTAGAACGGCCCGCATGCGTGCGCCGCTCCTCATCTTGATCTCGTTGCTGACCATGTCCGCGGCCGCGGCAGAATCCTTGCGTCTTCCGCCTCCGGAGCGCCCACAGGCCGGCAACGCCTTGCCGCTGAAGGGTGCCGGCGGAAGCGCGAAGGCAGGCTCCTGCGCCGCCTATGGCCGCGGCTTCCATATGGTCGAGAGCACCGGCACCTGCGTCAAGATCGGCGGCTCGATCAGCGTCGAGACCACGATCAGGCGCTGAAGCCCCATGCCACCGGACATCATGCGGCCCGAGATCATCGTTCCATTCGTGATGTATTGCGCGCTGCTGTGGTGGATCGGCCGCGGTCTGAGCTGGACCGCGCGGCTCGCCACCGCGGCCGTCACCCTTGTGCTGATCGTCTGCGTGCTTCTGTTCGAGCGCGGCTGGCCTTAAACAAAAAAACGCGAAAACAACCCCATGCACAGTAGCCGCTAGCTCCCGGCGGCGCGCGCGAGAACGCCGATTCATCGTGCTCTCAACGAACTTTAAGCCGCGTCACCGCTCACGACATCGGCGGTGCCACAAATTGTGCAAAACCGGGCCGTTTGCCGAGCTCGGCGAGCCAGCGCGTCAGATGCGGCTGCGCGGGCCGGGTGATGCCCTCGACGCCGAGCCAGCGCCTCGCATAGGCGCCGATCGCGATGTCGGCGAGGGTGAACGCATCGCCGTCCATGAACGGGCGCGTGGAGAGCAGGCGGTCGGCGATGGCCCAGACCTCGGCGGCGGCATCGGCATCCTTCTGCACCTGGATCATGTCGCGCTCGGCGGGCGCCGTGCGCACGATGCCCCAGAACACCGGGCGGTCGACCGGCTGCACCATCGACAGCGTCCAGTCGAGCCAGCGGTCGACGCTGGCGCGCAGCTTCGGCGCCTCGGGATAGATCGGCGTGCCGCGCCCGTGCGCAAGGCAGAGATAGCGCATGACCGAATTGGATTCCCACAGCGTGAAATCGCCCTCGACCAGCGTCGGGATGCGCGCAGTGGGGTTCATCGCGAGATAGTCGGCCTCGCGGGTCTTGCCAAAGGCCATGCCGGCGTCGATGCGCTCGTAAGCCAGGCCGAGCTCGGTGAGGCACCACAGAACTTTCTGCACGTTGACCGAATTGGCGCGGCCCCAGATCGTCAGTTTTTGCTCCGGCACGTCATCCTCCCCAGGCGTTTCTTGGTGTCGCGGGTGATAGCGGAATCCGCCGCCGCGAGCGATGCGCGATTGCGCCGAGCCTCTCATGCAAAAAGGTCCGCATGCAAAAAGGGTCGGCATGCAAAAAGCTCCGCCCGAGGCGGAGCTTTCATTGCAAGGTAAAGCTGGTCAGGCGATCAGCGGCCGAAGAACAGCCACAGCAAGATGATCACCGGGATCGGCACACCCAACATCCACAACAAAATTCCGCGTCCCATCGCGTCCTCCTCCAATTGCATTGTCGAAGAGAGAACGCTTGGGGCAGGGGCTGGTTCCCGCGGAAAGGCTCTACCAATGGCCGATGTTGGGCATCGACGACCACGGCTCCTGCGGAGGCTTCGGGTCGCCCTTCTGCAAGATCTCGATCGAGTGCAAATCGGGCGAGCGCACGAAGGCCATGTTGCCATCGCGCGGCGGACGGTTGATGGTGACGCCGGCCTTCATCAGCTTCTCGCAGGTCGCGTAGATGTCGTCGACCTCATAGGCGAGATGGCCGAAGAAGCGGTCTTCGCCATACTTCTCCTCGTCCCAATTCCAGGTGAGCTCGACCAGCGGCGCGCCGCGCGTCTGCGGTTGCTTCTTGAGTGCCTCGAGATCGTCCGACGAGCACAGGAACACCAGCGTGAAACGCCCCTTATCGTTCTCGATCCGCCGCACCTCCTTCAGCCCCAGCGCATCCTGGTAGAACTTCAGCGCGACATCGAGATTGCGCACGCGCAGCATGGTGTGGAGGTATCGCATGGTTGTTGCTCCCTGATGGAGGGTTTTTGTTTGGGCCGGGGGCGATGAATAGCAGCAAAATGCGACAAGCGGCAGGGGGCGCGCGTCAATTGCGTGTCACCGGTGCTTGGGCCCTACAATCTGCATTTGGATTGTGCAGCACCACCTTCGGCGGCCGTAGCCCGATTCAGTCGGAGCAGTACCTAAACGCCCCGTGGGCGGTAGCGAAGGGAGCGCCGAAGCCGGGCGTCAGATAACCGAGGTTCCGAACGCGTGAGCTAGTTGGTTCTTACACCCTGTGGTAACGCTGAGCTTTTGGGAGGTGGGAATGTCCAAGGGACGCCGCAGCCATAGGGAGCATCGCCCGCGCAAGACGCACCATAGTAAGAGGCGCTCATTCGTACAAAGGCCGATCGCGCCTGCGAAAAAAGGGTTAGTCGACGGCGCGGCACTAAAGAAGTTCTTCGACCTGCGAAAGGTGAACTATAACCGCTGCCTGCACTACAGCATGGACTGCGAAAAGGAAGCAATCCACGCTCACTCGATCCAAAATGGTAAAGTGCTGGATCTTCTGCAGAAGGATAATCACGTCATCGTTCCGCAGCTGAAAATCGCCCCCGACGCTCCGCCTTCATTTGAATTCGGCCTTGTTGGTCGAAACAAAGCTTCTACCTTTGGCGTCCGATTGGCGATGAAGAGAAGCATCTTCTTGATTCTTTGACCGCCCCACAAGGCGCTTGGGTGATAAAGAAGGACGATGATTAGTCCCGATCACGCTCTTCTTTCGCGTGGGCATTTTTCACTACAGGGCTGAAGCAACCGCACCAAAGCACGTGACCAATAGGAAAACGGTGACAGCACGTGGAGCTGCGAACTGGTCAAACCCGGCGTGTAACGCGCCGAAAATTGACAAGAAGCCAATGACACATTCAATTGCCTCTCAAAATCAAGTTTGGAAACCGGTCTAAATAGTTCGACTTGCGTTGTACTGTTATGCGATCTGCGCGAGGCTTGCCGGGCCTCCACTTACCTATGCGGCTTCCAACGACATCCTTTTGAAAAGCAAGTGTTTATGCCGCCGCTTTCGTCGTCCCGATAGCGGCTGGCAGATGAACTCCTCCCGAAGATGACGCGACTAACGGCCATGGCCAATATTTTAGGCGAGCTTCTGTTCGCATTGATCCGCTCGATTGTTGCTGGATGGGCGTATGCGCTCTGGGCCAAACTGGGGACGTGGCTCGAGCCGAAAATTCAACGGCGTTGGGTGAAGGTTGCCGTAGGAGGTCTCCTCGGTCTGGCAGCGTTTTTTATGATTCCGATACTGATGGGGCTGTTGGGGCTTTGAAGACAATGAAATCGGTTCTCATCACCGCACTGGCAATCGGGGCGCTCGTCTCGGCGGTGCTGCTCGTGATGGAGCAGCTCACCGACTACTCCATCGCTGTGATGGCATGGGAGATGCCGGGCATATCTGCAGCTTACCTTTTCTGGGGAGCTGTCGGCAGTTCGGTTTTCTTGGGCGTCGCCATCACTTGGGCCGTGAATGCCATCGTTTACGGGGCGGTTGCCTTCGTCGTTGTTACGGTCGCCAAGCTGGCAATTCGTGGTCTGCCGAAGTGATCCGGCAATGACCGTGATGCCGGATATTCGCCCATCCGACGGGAATTGCGAATTACGGTGACGCGCAGTTGACTGCGTGATCGCGGTGCTCTTCGCCAGCATCGATGCCTTCAATGGCCCATGACGGCCTCTGGTTGGCGTTTAGCTGCCGCAAATTGGCGCTTCGCGAAAATCGGCGGCGGCCTTCCTGTCAGCCGCCGCCCGTCTCCCGTGGTTCGAAATGCTGAAGCCGTCTATTTCTCGAGCCCGGCCTTCTGGCGCATCGTGTCGATCAGCTCTGACGCCTCTGCCTTGGTCAGATCCTCCTTGGGGAGCTCCTTGTGGGCCTGCTCGGCGAGGGTCTTGAGATAGGATTCCTGGGCACCGGTCATCGGGTCGTCGCCGGAGACCCAATCCTTCGGATCCTTTTGTGTGTTGTCAGCGATCCTGTCAGCCATGGCGATCTCTCCTTTTCAGGTTCAATGCCGGCTCGCGCTTTTTGTTCCTTGTTTGTTCGTGGCCGGCGACCGGAATCGAGCGTCGGGAATGATCAGGAAACGGCCGGCATCGTTCGGCGTCTGCGCATCAGACTTATCTTGCGACTTGCCTTGCGCCCCCAATCGAGGATCGGTGCCTCGACGGCGACGTGCAAGGCGGCGGCGAGACCGATGGAGAGCAGGATGCCGGCGATGACTGTGCCGACGGTCGATAGAAGCCACAGTCCGTCAAAGCTGGCGATCCATTTCACCACCAGATAATGGACGATATAGAGCGAGTACGAAATCTTGCCGAGCCATTGCAGGACCGGTGAGAAGGATCGTCCTTCGATCTCGACGGCGACCACAGCATGGATCAGCAATCCCGCGCCGAGGCCATAGGTCAGGACGCGCGCGAACTGCGCGTCGATCGCACCGTGCACGAAAATCCAGTACCAGCCGGCCACGAACAGGCCCGCGGAAACGGCTGGGACGCGGCGCGAAAAGCGCAATCGTCCGCTTCTCTGGAGATAGGCGATGACAACGCCGGCACCGAATTCCAGCACCAGCGGATGGAAGTAGATCCCGAGCTCAAGGCCGAAGACGAGAGCAAGAATGACCAGGCCGAATCCCGCGAACAAGATCTCGAACAGCCGGTCCGGCTTGATCGCCAGGACGACGGCGACGGCAACATAGAAGTGCAGTTCGAAAGCCAGCGACCATGCCGGCGCAAGGTACCAGTTCGGATAGGTCCATGCGAAGATGGTTCCGAGGTCGAGGGCGGGGCGGTCGCCCGGTGCCAGCGCGATCCAGGAGGAGCTGACAAACGCCGCCAGCAACACCAGCCAATAGAGCGGAAAAACTCGGAGGGCTCGTCTGAAAGCGAAATCCAGCGGGTTGTGTTGTGCCGCCGCCGTGGTCGCGATGATGAAGCCGGAGATCACGAAGAAGATGTCGACGCCGCTCGCAAGGATCGTCAGCGCGCCCTCGGCAAGGTCCGGCCCGACCATATCGGGTCGCGCACTGATTGCGTGTCCGCAGACCACCGACAGCGCAGCGACCCCGCGCATCGCCTGTACACCCGCGAAGATCCGCACCAAGCCCCGCCACGTTCATTTCAGGATAGCGCAATCTAGGCGGGAAACCCATTAAGGAACAGTTGCGCGGATGCGATAGATGGCTGTTGGATGCGCTGGAATGAGACATGTCTCAGGCGGATAGACTGCTGTGCAATTCATCAAAGGCACGACCACAGGAGCGCTCGCTAGCGCTTTGCTTCCTGCTTGGCACGCCTGATTTCCTCGGCTTCGTCCACGAGCTTGAAGGCGGCGCCGTCGTAGCTCAGCTTCAGCCCACGCCCGACGGTCCATATCCATTCCTCCCGGGCGTCCCCGGCGTCCCGGGTTGGCTGGGCGTTGAACTGGTCGGATATCGATTTGACGGCAGCGTCTTTGGAAGCAGCGTCTTGGGGCCCCGGATTGCTCAACTCCGCATTGACGCGCCAGATGGGATGTTTGGGGTCCGGATTCTTGGGGTCGACGTCGTTGGCAAAGATCGTGACCTTGGCGCCGTCGACTGCGCATTCGAGGACGTAGGAATCGCGAAGCTGACGGCAGCGGTAGCGACGTTGCGTGATGAGCTTGTTGGTCTCGTCGAATGTCATGCCGGGCGAAAAGCCGAGAATGTCGGACTTCTTCACGAGTGCCAGAGACGCAGGCTTCAGGAAGCCGGGCTGTACCGAGACGAGAACGGCAGCAGCAACGACGATCAAACCGACGATAACAATGGCGATCTTCATCAGCCCCTCACAAGAAACGTTCGACCATACAACAGCCGAAGCGTTCTACCAGCCATTGCGCTGCTTGGTTCGAGCCGCCCGCTATCTTTGTAGGCCGCACCTTCGGAAGATCGGAGCTTCGGAAGATCGCGTGGGCACGTGTCGGCTGGTCATGAACGTGAAAACCGCCCCTGACATGACCAGGGGCGGCTTTCACCAAACGGGGTTTCGAAACGCGATCTAGTGACCGGTGCCGGGCTTCGTCGTCTTTGGCGGCTTGCCGTCTTCGATCCGGCCTTCGTTGCGCAAGTGGCGACCTTCCTGAGCCTTCTTCTGACTCTCGGGGGATTTGCCGTGTTCGTTCATCTCTTCTTTGATGAACCCGGCGCCTTCCTTCACTTTACCTTCAACGCTCATGACGATCTCCTTGCTGGAGATGGGGCAACTCGCGGCGAGACCTGACCGTTCCGGCGCGCGCGGGATTGTGAGGAGTGCATTCGCGACAGGTTCAAAAAAACCGCGTCATGAAATGGCCGCGCCGCCTTGTGGGAGCGACGCGGCCGGGAACAAGCCGTACAGGAAACCGGCTTACTTCATGTTGCTGCGGGTCTTGGTACCGCCCTGATCGCTGCCGGGGCCGGAGCCACCTTGGCCGGAGGCGTCGGGCCTCACCGTTCCGCCCTTGCTCATGCCGTCATGGCTCATGCCGGTCGTGCCGCTCCTCATCGTGCCCTTGTCCGTGTTGGTCATGCCGGGCTTCTGCATGTTGTCGGTCTGCGCGGCGGGGCCGGTCTGGTTCTGCGCAAAGGCGGAGCCGCACATGAGGCCGAGGGCGGCGGTCGCAATGATGAGCTTCTTCATCTCAAACTCCTGGTTGGTTGCGTGGGCCAACGGGAGCGCAGCAGCCGTGTTCCTAAAAGAGGGCGTTCCGGAGTGCAAAAATTCTCGTCTGCGCGCGGACCGCTATCGACTTCGCGTGAAAACCCACTAGGCCGCAATGCGCTGGTCGGCCGGGCCCGTCAGGTGCTTGAGCACTTCCGCATGCTCCAGGTCCGGAACCGCGATGGCCGTGTGGCTGTAGCTCGCATGGGTTCGTGATTTTGCAATATGGTCCAGGATCTCGCCGCCCTTGATGACGTGGAGGCCCATGCCCTCTCCGGACGGGAAGATCGCGAGCACCACGTCATAGGCCGTGATGACGGCGCGAAGCGCTTCGGCCTTGTCTTCGGCAATGTCGACGAACACGCGAACATCGGCTGCGAGTTCACGCAGCTCGTTAAAATCCAGCACTGTGGGTACTCCAACGCAACGATACTGAGAGGAGCTTGGAGGCGTTAGGTTACTGAAGTCTCAACGGCACATGCCCGGCCACAGGTTTCTCGACCAGGTAAGCGATAGACGCGCGGGCGTCGCCGCCTGCTCGACAACGCGCCGGCACGGGAAGAACATCTGGAGCGGGGAGGGACTAAGCGCGCATGCCCATACGGGCGTCACACGATGCGCGCGTAACTTAGGCGCGTGTTACTTGCACGCGCTATTGGCGTATCCGCTATTTGGCGTATCCCTGGGAGCGGAGCCACGCGATCTTGCGGTCGCCGTTGATCCAGTCGTCCGCATCTGCCTTGCTGGTGAAGCCCTTGATTTCGCGCTGTTCGCTGTCCGGGTAATCCGCCAGGATTTTCCAGTCGTTGTCTGCAATGCGGACGGTTTTGAAGGTCACTTTTGTTTTTGCCATGCCGCATTATGCAGGAGATGGCCGGAAAAGAGAACCTGCCTTGTGACGGTCATCCGCGCGGCCCAGGCGCAGACCTCGGGGCCCGGCTGGATCGAAATTGCGTGGCCGGGTCCCCGGAAAAGGCGAAAGCCCCGCCTGGGGGAAGCGGGGCTCTCTGATGGGGGTGAAGCTTGGGGACTTCAAAGAGTTAGACGCCTCAGGGAGAAAATGGTTCAAGGCGAAAACGGCGCAGGCTGCGGCATCTTTCCCACGGCGTCCGGCCCCCCGCCGAACCCCCTGCTTGCGTTTTGGGCGTCGATGGGTTCTAAGCCCCGTCACTTCATGAAAGTTGGCATGAATCAGAAGCGCGTTGCGCGGTTGGACCGCGTCCTGAGCAAAGCCTGCTCGCGCGCACAGAAGGAAATTCAGACATGGCGAAGATGACCAAGACTCAGTTGATTGATGCAATTGCCGAGGGCACGCAGCTGTCGAAGAACGACGTGAAGTCGGTCATCGAGTACATGGCGACGGTCGGCTACAAGGAGCTCAACGAGTCCGGCGAGTTCGTCATTCCAGGCTTCGTGAAGATGTCGGTGGTGAACAAGCCGGCGACCGAAGCCCGCATGGGCGTCAATCCCTTCACCAAGGAGCCGATGCAGTTCGCGGCGAAGCCGGCGAGCAAGTCGGTGAAGGCCTCGCCGCTGAAGGTGGCCAAGGACTCCGTCTAAGAGTTCGCTAAGGGTTCGCGGTTTCGTTGCGGAGGCTCCTTTTCGCGGAGTGCTGCCGCGACGTACTGCAATGACTGCTTGCTTGTGCCGAACCAATAAGGAACTCTCTTAGGGAACTCTCGGGCGTCGTCAGGCTTTGCTTCCGAAAGGGAGAAATCACATGACTGGTCTCAGCGAAGAAGAGATTCGAAACCGGGCCTATCACCTCTGGAAGGAGGCCGGCGAGCCCGCGGGCACGATGGACACCTTCTGGTACGAAGCCGAAAAGGAGCTTCTCGCCGAGCGGACCAAGCAAGGCGAAGTGCCGCCCGGGATGACCGACAATTTGCCGGTCTGACATGCTGGTCTAAGAGGCGAACAGAGGCGAGCGTTGACAGTTCTCAAAGCAGCCACCCGGCGTAACACCCGGGTGGCTGCTTTGCTGTTCGGCCACCGTTCGAATGGAGTCGCCTCAAAGAAAAACCCCGGGCTTAGGGACCGGGGTTCTTCAAGCTGGCCGGCCGCGTTGCGACATGCCGCCAGCACCACTGAATTCGAATTGACAACGCGAGCCGGGTAAATTCGTTCCGGCCGCTAGTCCGGCGACACGGACACGTCGATGATCGCCGGGGTATCGACCTGGCGCTCGCGCCAGACGACGAGATCGCATTTGGGATTGAGCCACTGATATTCTGAGCCGCGCGCCTTCAGGTGCGCAAGCGCTGCATCATGTGCGGCGGTCTGGTCCGGCGCTTCGACCATGATCTCCACGGTCTCCTCGATCTGACGCACCACTTCGACGGCGTAGAATTTTCTGGTCACGGTCCCTCGCTCCGGAATGACTAACGGGGACGGCGATGGCGCGTTCCCCAAAGAAAAACCCCGCGCTTTCGCACGGGGCCTTCTTGGCTGGCGGCGATGGGATTTCAGCGCCGGGCCGCCGGCCGTGGCTCGAACTTAAGGTTGAAAACCCAAAAAGCAACCGCGCCGGCGCGCGGAAGACTCAAGGCGATGTGCCCAGCGAATTTCGCGGGCAGGGGGCTGGACTTTTTGTTCCTATTTTGTTCTAGTGAGGCATCGGTTTTGGAAGTGACCATTCTTTTGGAGGTGCCCATGACTGTCGAGAAACAACGCGAAGTGATCAGGCTCTGGAATCAGCTCAGGAAGCTCGAGGGCCCGGCCGCGGAAGAACTCCGCATCCAGATCCTCGAATGCTTTTCGGAGAAGGGCCTGTCGGGGAACGACACGGTGAAGCGAGCGGCGTGATGGGCGTCGCACTGCGTCAATGATAAGGGCAATCGCGCCCGCCTTCACCGATCGTTAGGAATCGTTTTGCGCTGATTCCTCGACTCCGATTCGTTCTTTGCGAACGAAATGGAGTCGGATGCAGAACAAGCCGTACCTTCTGTGTCGATGCGGGACACGCGCTTCCTAACCAAGCCAGCGTGATGCTTCGCACTGTCCCGTCCGCGTGTTCTCGCTACGAGATCAGGCGAGGGAGACGCGACATGGATGCGTGCTGGTTTCTCGAGATGTTCGCCGAGATCGCAAAAGTGTTTTGGTACGATCGGCACCCGCGCTTGCGCAAAGGCAGGCCATCGGTGCCGCAAGTGCCACCGCGCTCGAAATCCGAAGACGCGATGTGAGCGCGCGATGGCTGGCGACGTCGCTCGTTTGCGTGCAAACGAATTCTTAAGGCTTGCTTCGCGCCGATTTCCGCGATTCCGATTCGTTCTTCGAGAACGAAAGGCGAAGCTGGAACAAAGCCGGACGGCGAATTAGCACAAGGCCTCGGCTTTCGCGCAAGCCTGAAGCGGCTCGCCGAGTTCTGAAGACGCGTGTTCTGAAGACGCTTGTTCTGAAGACGCTTGGCGAACTCCTAATGGAAGCTTGCCGCGAAGCCGATAACCCTATTCGGTTAGGTTAAAAGCGCAATCGCGTTGCGCTTGCCGCCACTTGCGATAGGTGTCTGGCGAAGACTTTGCGATAAGCGACTTTACCAACAAGCAATTTTGCCAAGAACGAATTCATGACACCTTTTTCAGAACCGAGCTTTTATCAGGGCGACCGCCACACCTACCGGCGGGTCGCCATCGTCGGCATGCTCTTTTGTCTGGCTTTCGTGGTGATCAGCTTCTCGCTGCGGCCGCAGCTCGAGGACACGCGTGTCGCGGTCAAGGCCGACAGGCTGATGCGGACTGCGGGCCAGGCGCCGCACGCGAACTAGCGGTCGTCGCCGGAGATCTGATGGTCGGCGGAATTGCCCGGGCACGCGGTGCCGTGTGAGGCGAGCGCCACGAAGCCGGCATAGCCGGACAGGTTGAGCAAGACTTCGAGCCAAACGGGCATGGGGGCCTCTTTTCTCCTTGAAGGCTACGCCAACGTGCGCGCGAAGCGCATGTTCCCGAACCGGAAGAACGGCACCTCAAAGCGGCGTGGTGGGGTCGAGCCGCCGGCCGAGGGCGCCTACGGACTCGCTCGACGGCTGTTCCCTAAGGAACTCGGCAATGGCCCGCGCCAGTTCGCCGTCGCTCATCGGCGTCGGCGGCGGGCGCAGCGTGCCGACACCGAAATTGCGGACGATCTCGTCGTAATGCTGATCGCCTGATTTGGGAACGAGCCTGCGGATACGGGCCAGCAATTTGGATATCGGCACTTTATCCTCCTCGGCGCTCCCCTTTGGCAGCAATTGTGGTGCATTGCCAATGCTGTGCGTGAAACTGAAAACCCCGCCAGCATCGGTGATGCTGACGGGGTCTTCGTGCTGTTGCCTCAACCGGATGGCGGAGGCTTCCGCACTCGAAGATGCAATTCGCGGAACGCGTCCCCGTTCCATGCACGGTCGCATTTATTCCGAGCTCGGTTCCACAGGCTTACGCGCAACCATCGCAACGCGCGGGCGTTGTCTGTGCGAGATACGAAGGAGGACATTTATGATCAGGAAGACACTGGCAGTTCTGGCTACCGTTGCGGCCGTCGGCGTGACCACGATCGCGGCGCCTGCGCCCGCCGAGGCGCGCGGCCGCGGCATCGGTCCGGGCCTCGCATTCGGCCTCGCCGCCGGCGCGATCACTGCGGGCGCTGTTGCCGCGTCCCATCCTTATGGCTACGGCTATGGTCCGGGGTATGGCTACTATGGCCGCCCGGCCTACGCTTACGGCCCTGGTCCGTACGCCTATTACGGCGATGGACCGTACTACCGCCGCCACCATTATTACCGCCACTGGTAACGGCTGAACGAACGAAAGAGCCCGGAGCAACGCTCCGGGCTCTTTTCATGCTTGGTGATCTGGTGTGTTCACGGCCAGAGCGAGGGCCGCTCTACCTTGCGAGCGTTGTCGAGCGTCGAGACGAAATACTCGTCACGCTCGCGTTTGAATTTTTCCTGGGTGGCACGGAAGGCGGCGACACGGGCGGCGATCTCTTCGCGTTCGCGGATTTTGCGTTGTTCGTCCTCGGTCATGTCAAATCCCCTCTGCACGTGAGTATGTGTCCTACTGAACTCAAGCACTGCCGCCGCAATCACGTTGAGTCGCGTCAACACATGCATTGGCGCTTCTGATTGGGGCGTCAATGGGGAGGAGGCATTGCAGGATTGTGATAAGCGACGGTCGGAAAAAATTGCCGACTACGCCTTGTGCCGCAGTGGATAACAGCGTCAACAATCTTGTCGCTTGCGCATGTTGCAGCTAGCGCAAAAACAAATCAGAGAAACCAATCGACTAGGCAACACGGCAAAGCAAAACGGGAGGCCGCGTTGATTGCATCGGATCTTCGCAGCGGCGTCGAGCGTCTCGGCGACATGATCGCCGAAGCCAAACGGATCGTGCCGTTCACCGGCGCCGGCATCTCGACCGAATGCGGTATCCCCGACTTCCGCTCGCCGGGCGGAATTTGGACGCGCAACCGCCCGATCCCGTTCGACGAGTTCGTCGCCAGCCAGGAGGCGCGCGACGAATCCTGGCGCCGGCGCTTCGCGATGGAGGAGGTCTTCGCGGCGGCGAGGCCCGGCCGGGGCCATCGCGCGCTCGCCTCGCTCTACCGCGCCGGCAAGGTTCCCGCGATCATCACCCAGAACATCGACAATCTGCACCAGGCCTCCGGTGTCGCGAGCGACCACGTGATCGAACTTCACGGCAACACCACTTATGCGCGCTGCATCGGATGCGGGCAGGCCTATCCGCTTGATTGGGTGAAGCGCCGCTTCGCCGAGGAGGGCGCCGCGCCCAACTGCACCGTGTGCGACGAGCCAGTGAAGACCGCCACGATCTCCTTCGGCCAGACGATGCCTGAGGACGAGATGCAGCGCGCGACCGCGCTGTCGCAAGCCTGCGATCTCTTCATCGCGATCGGTTCCTCGCTGGTGGTATGGCCGGCCGCGGGCTTTCCGATGATGGCGAAGGAATCAGGTGCGCGCCTGGTGATCGTCAATCGCGAGCCGACCGAGCAGGACGACATCGCCGACCTCGTGATCCGCCACGACATCGGCGAAACGCTCGGGCCCTTTGTCGCTAATTGAGGCAGCAATTTGATTCGCGGCTGTGCAAGCTGTTCATAGGTTCCGCCGAATCTCTTTTTTGTCTATGCGTCGCAACCGGGAGTGTTATCTTTTGAGTCGAAAGATTCGCGTCGCGTCCAGTTGAGAAGATTCTCTAAAGACGCGTGATTCGGCGCCGCCATTCAGGCGGGTTGCATGGCATGTGTGGGGTCCGGGGTTATGGGGTCGTCGGACGGATTTGAGTCCAAGAAGGTCGGAGTTCCCGCCGTGGGCGAACACGGCGGTGGCGGTCGCGACAGCGCTCTCAGTCCGTTCACCGGACTTGGAGAGAGCAGCGCCAACCTCGTCGAGGTTCACGGCGTCATCAAATGGTTCGATGCCTCAAAGGGCTACGGCTTCATCGTTCCCGACAATGGCTGGCCCGACGTGCTCCTGCACGTTACCGTGCTTAGGCGCGACGGCTTCCAGACCGCCTATGAGGGCGCCCGCATCGTCGTCGAGTGCATCCAGCGGGCCAAGGGCTACCAGGCGTTTCGTGTCGTCTCGATGGACGAGTCGACTGCGATCCATCCGGCGCAGATGCTGCCGCCGCGCACCCATGTCACGGTGACGGCGACCAGCGGGCTGGAACGGGCCCAGGTCAAATGGTTCAACCGGCTGCGCGGTTTCGGCTTCCTGACCTGCGGCGAGGGCACGCCCGACATCTTCGTGCACATGGAGACGCTGCGCCGCTTCGGCATGACCGAGTTGCGGCCCGGCCAGTATGTCCTGGTCCGCTTCGGGCCCGGCTCCAAGGGCATGATGGCGGCCGAGATCCATCCCGAGACGGGATCGCCGGTCTCATCCCACTGATCCATTTCCCGCGATCGTGAGCAGGAGTGCGCTGGCTGGCCGGCGCGCCTCTGGCTTTTCCGGAGGCTGCCGCGTAAGGACTGGTCCAGTCCCACGCCTCGAGTGCCATTCATGAATTTCGATCGAAAGGCCGTCTTCGCGGTTGCGAAGGGCTGGCTTGCCGCCATCCTCGTCATCGCCAGTTCTGCCGTTGCGAGCGCGCCCGTCCGCGCCGCCAGCTTCCAGCCGCTCGAGATCGTCACCAGGAACGGCGTGCAGGTGTTCTCGGTCGAGATCGCGACGACCGAGGAGGAGAAGCAGACCGGCCTGATGTACCGTAAGGAACTGGCGGACGGAAAAGGCATGCTGTTCGACTTCAATCCCGAGCAGGAGGTGTCGATGTGGATGAAGAACACCTACGTCTCGCTCGACATGATCTTCATTCGCGCCGACGGCCGCATCCTGCGCATCGCCGAAAATACCGAGCCGATGTCGACAAAGATCATCTCATCCAGGGGGCCCGCGCGGGCCGTTCTGGAGGTGGTGGCGGGAACGGCGCAGAAATATGGAATCCGCGCCGGCGACCGCGTCGGCCACCCGCTGTTCGGCAGCAAGTAGGCGGGAAGGGAGCTATTGCTCCCGTCCTGGCGGTCTCTTGGGAAGCTTGCTGGCGCCTTTGGAAGGCTTGCTGGCGCTTTGGGAAGCGTGTATCGACGGGGCTCGCCGGACATTCGGGGTATAGCGCAGCCTGGTAGCGCGGCAGTTTTGGGTACTGCAGGTCGTTGGTTCGAATCCAGCTGCCCCGACCAGTCCGGAGTTGGGTCAGAACCGCACCTCAGAACAGCAGCCATTCGGCGAGGCGCCAGAAGATCCGAGCGAGAGCGCAAGCAGCCGAGCATGGCGCGCGTTCAGTGCCGATGCCGGGAGCTGCCAAAAGCCTTCCTAAACCCTCGGCCCTCATTCTCTGCGCAACGCGACTTCCGCGCGATTTTTCAAGGCATTGGGCGGGTCGGGCGGCGCGGAAATCGTAAAACTTTGTCGAACCTTTAGGCGTCGCCCTAGACATATAGGTGTTGGGGGATTTCAGCGCCCAATGCCTAACGGACGCCGCCAAGCGATGATATTCCGCTTGCGCGGCGTTGCGCTTTTCCAACCATCAGTTCGTCGCGTACCAGCCGAACGGAAACGGCAGGAATGGCCAGGCCAGCTGATTGTCGTTGGCGGCCTTCCGCGGCTCTTGCTCCGGCGTCTTCGCGAGCGGCGCAGGCGGCGTCGATCGCAGCGCCAAGCGCAGACATGCACATTGCAAATTCATCGTGGTGGCCCCGCCCATCAATAGTTTTCAAAAATTCGCGTCAGCCCGGAAATAACCGCGCGCCCTCAAAAAAATGACGCGCTCATTCTCAAATCGCACACAGTCTAGGAAAATCGGCGACCGCTTTCAACCGGTCTTGCCGCGCGCTCACAGGAAGTAAGGTTGATCGGTTAGGTTAAGGGCGAGCGGTTGTTGCGGCCGCCTTAGTGGCTGTTATCAGATCGGTCCGGCTCGCGATGGCTGCCTGAAACTCGTGCTCACACGACATCACAGTTCGTCGCAGCGCTCGTATCCTGTGAGTTCTGCATCATGTCTTTCGATCGCGACGTCCGAACCATCGGTCCGCAGGCGAGCTGGACCGAGATCTGGCATCTCTGGACCGTGTTCGTGCCGCGCCGCTCGATCAACGGCCAGCTGGTTTACGGCAAGGTCTGGCGCCGCCACGACGGCCGCGACTGGATCTACAAGAAGTTCACCGAGTACGACGGCGAAGTGGCGGCCTAGCAGGCCACGCCGCTTAACTCGAATGCCTCTCGCTCGCGGCCGATCCCGGCGTCTGCACACGCGGCAGCGGCAACTTGAAGTGACGCTTTGCATAAGCGACGATTTCGTTGTCGGAGGGATGATCGGCCGCCTCCACCGCGGCAATCCGCTCGGCAATATTGGGCGCGTGTGCGCGAATGTGGCTGGCAAGCTCCGTCTTCCCACTCGCCGGACCGATGATCAGGATTTCGCCAGCATCGGCGAGGACTTTGGTCACTTCGACAAGGAAAGCCTTGTCGGGTGCGGCATGGCCGCTGCCGATCGCGTTGGCCTTGTGATGAAGATGACGCGTCGCCAGCTGCGGATGCAGCGTGATTTCGTCCGAGCCGCTCAGACCGAGATGGAAGATCCGGGCCTGCGAATGGTCGATCCATACCACGGCGTGAAAATGAGAGGGCATGTGCTTGGGCCTTCCGAGGAGGGAGGGCGCCGACATCGCTGCGGCGGGGTGCGTCGCGGCGACATTAGGCCGACCGGCGCCGCCTTTGGTTGAGGCAGGTCAATCCGATCCCGGGCAAGCGAAACAGTCCCAGGGGACTAACCGGAGCCTGGAGAACCAGGCGTCCCCGGCTCAGCCTGCTTTTGCGGCCGCAGGCTTGGGCGGCGGCGGCTTCAGCGGCTTGTCCTGCCTCTTCGACCAGGAGATGTAATAGGCCACCGTCGTCATGATCGCGATGCCGGCGACGCTGACGAAGATCTGCGCGAGCAGCGAGCCCGAGCTCATCGACAGCTCGAAATGACCGACGAAGGACAGGAACACGCCGACGCAGAACACGGCGAGCGACTGCTGGCCGCACACGATGATGGGGTCGAACCCTTTCCATTCCAGGCCCGGCCAGTCCTTCGGCACGAAGCGGATCACCAGGATCACGATCACGACGAAGTGGATGAAGCGGTAGGGCGCGAGGTTGGTCTTGTCGTTCGGATTGAACGCCGAGAACAGCCATTCCGGGAACATGCCGCCGAGGGTCGGGAAGCGGCCGGCCATGGTCATGATCAGCGCGAACAGCATGTAACCGAGACAGAGCCACAGCGTGACCGGCGCGTTGATCAACGTCATCGAGCGCCGCGCGCCGCCCAGGGCGCACCAGGCGCCGAACACGAACAGCACCTGCCAGGCATACGGGTTGAAGTACCACTGTCCGGCCGGATAGGCGTTCAGGTTCAAACCGAAATGGCGCGCTGTCAGCCACAGCACGATGGATAGTGCCATCGTCAGGTCCGGCTTGCGCAGCATGAACCAGAGCACCGGCGGAAACAGCCCCATCAGCACGATGTAGAGTGGCAGCACGTCGAGATTGAGCGGCTTGAAGCGCAGGAACAGGCCCTGGCGCAGCGTCTCGGTGGCGTTGTCGACAAGGCCGGCGACGTTGAACTCGTTGATCATCTCGGAATCGCCGAAGCGCAGCGCCAGATAGCTGATCGAGGCGATGTAGATCACGAACAGAATGATGTGGGCGACGTAGAGCTGCCAGACCCGCTTGGTCAGCCTCGTGGCGCCGACCAGGAAGCCGCGCTCAAGCATCATCCGTGCATAGACGAAGGAGGCGGTGTAGCCGGAGATGAAGACGAACAGATCGGCGGCGTCGGAAAAGCCGTAATTGCGGGTGGTGATCCAGTTCACCACGTTGTCGGGGATATGGTCGAGGAAGATCGCCCAGTTCGCAATGCCGCGAAACAGGTCGAGCCTGAGGTCACGGCCCTTCTCGGGGAGCGTGGCATTGATGTTCAGGAAGGACATGCGACGAGAGCTTTCGGAGGGGACGGACAGGGAGAGGTCAACGAAGCAGGGCCGCCAGGCGAGATCCCGGCGCGGAAGGCGGGTACGCAATTGTCACGATGCAGCATAATGATTATACCCATCGGCGAGGCATCCCGGGGGCCGGAATCACCGATCAGTTCCCAAAAGGTGTCTCTATACTATGCCCGCGGTTTCCACCAACTGCTACCGTGACGCATCGAAATCGAACGAAAAGACGAACAAGAGGCCCGGACCATCCATGACCGCACGAATTTTCAAGCCCGCCAAGAACGCGATGCAATCCGGCCGGTCGAAGACCAAGGAATGGCAGCTCGACTACGAGCCCGAGCAGCCGCGCGCGGTCGAGCCGCTGATGGGCTGGACCTCGTCCGGCGACATGAAGCAGCAGATCACGCTGCGCTTTCACAGCAAGGAAGAGGCCGTCGCCTATTGCGAGCGCAAGGGCATCGCCTACCAGGTGATCGAGCCGAAGGAATCGGTGCGCCGGCCTGTCGCCTATTCCGACAATTTCTCGTTCCGCCGCGGCGAGCCCTGGACGCATTGAGGGCGGGCCGCGCGTCGAGACTCTCGTTATGCCTGGGCTTGCCGTCTTCGCTGAAGCTTCGCCGGCCCAACACCGAATGCCCGGCGAAGCCTTGGCGGAGCCGGGTCCCGGGCATCTACGTTTTTAGCCTCCGCGTGAAAGCCCGCGGCTGGCCGGGACAAGCTCAGGCAACCACGCGGGTTCTTCCCATCGTCCTGCCCTTGGCAGCCATTCCGCTCCGTGCTTCGCTGCCGCGCATAAGACGAGCATGACGAGGTGGGCTATGGCGGGGCGTGACCAGCTCGACGGCGTCGATCTGAAAATACTCTCCGAATTGCAGCAGGACGGGTGGGTTCGCAACAACGAGCTTGCGCTGCGCGTCGGGGTGTCCGGGCCCAACTGCGTGAGGCGGCTGAAATCGCTGTTCAGCCGCGGCGTGATCCGGGCGGTGCGCGCCGTCATAGACGAGCGGCTGCTCGGCTACGAGGTGGTGTCGTTCGTCTCGATCCAACTCGGCAGCCAGGCCCAGCCGGTGCTGGCGGCGTTCGAGAGCTCGATCGCCGCGATCCCGCGCATCCAGCAGTGCTGGCGGATTTCGGGAGACACCGACTATCTTCTCAAATGCGTGGCGCCGAGCGTCGAGAGCATGCGCCAGCAGCTCCTGCATTTCGCCGCGATGCCGAACGTGAAGAACGTCCGCAGCTTCCCGGTGCTGGGCGTGGCGAAGGACGTACCGCTGCCGTTGCAGGAGATCGCGGCGGCAGGATAGTTCGGCGGCGACGGATCCTAAACGTGGCTCGCACAACGACATCCAAAAATCCGAAGGCGCGGGAGTGATTCCCTTACCGGGATACAGGTTCGGATAAGGTGGATAAAAAGCTAAGTAACTCACCTAACTGTGACATGTGATTTGCGAAGTCCTGCAATGCGCCGAGCCGTGATTGCCGGTTCCTGGTGCCGGCCTACATGCCAGGTGTGAACCTCAGCCTGCGTCGCATGCCGAGGCCTCTTTTGTGGGACCCTGAAGCAGGAAAAGACAACATGACCTCGATCTCGAAGACGTTCGTCGCATCCGCTGCGACGCTGTTTGCATCTGCGTTTCTCATGATGACCGCGCCGGCTGCCCAGGCGGAAGACTACTGCATCACCAATGGCGCCCAGGCCGCGCACGGCTGCGGCTATCCGACGATGGAGGCCTGCCGGGCCGCGGCCGGCGGCATCGGCGGCTCGTGCTCGCAGAGCGGCGGCGCGAAGACGTCGACCGACGCGCTGGCCTTCCAGCCGAAGCAGACGCAGTCGCGCACCAAGCTCCGCCCGGGCGGGCAGACCAACTCGAACTGATCGGGACCGGTTTCGAAATGTTGCGGCCTCCGAGTTGGATCTCGGAGGCCGCAACAGCATGACAGCCCACGCGTCAGCGATACCTGCCGCGAAACTCGCGTGGTGAGGCGCCGGCCCAGGTGCGGAAGGCGCGGGAAAAGCTTTTCTCGTTGCGGAAGCCGGCGATCTCCGCGATCCGCTTGATCGGGCTGCGACCGCGCATCAGCTCCTGCTTGGCGAGCTCGAATTTTGCTTCTTCCTTCAGATCGCGCAGCGAGGTCGCTTCCTCGCGCAGGCGCCGATGCATCGTACGGGTGGAGAGCGCCAGCTCGCGCGCGACATCCTCGGCGCCGAGACTGCGTCCGCGCGCATCGCGGAGCACGCGGCGAACACGCTCGACCAGCAGCCGGTCGCGCCGATACGGCAGTACGGTCAGCCGCAGCGCGCCCTTGAGCATGTTGTCGAGGTCCGCCGCGCTACGGGTGAGCGGCAACGACAGATAATGCTTGTCGAAGATGATGGAAGCACAGTCGGAATCGAAGCGGATGTTTCGGCAAAAGATGGTCGGATAGACCGAGACATGGCCGGGTTCGGGGTACGGAAATTCCGCGGTGCGGAGCGCGATCCTTGAATCCACAGCCCAGCAGGAAAAGCCTAGGACATAGCGGAGCAGGGTGACCAGGCAGAATTCGCGTAGAGGTCCGAGGTCGGCCAGTTCGCGGATGGACACGACCGCGGTCTCCTCGCCGACCGCGAGATCGAGCAGCACGTCCTCGGTAAGCAGACGATGGTGCCGACACCAGCGCTTGAGCGCGACCTCCAGCGTCGGGGCGGTGATCGAGGCGCGGCACAGCATGCCGTAGGTGCCGAAGGGCAGCCGCCGCGAGAACCAGCCGAGCGCCTCGTCATCGAGCTCGCGCATGGCGTGGCCCGCCAGCGCCTCGAACTGGCCGGCCGTGACCCGCCCATCCGGAGAATTGACAAGGTCTGGCGTTACCTGACCCCGGCTCAGCGCCTCGGTCGGATCGCGGCCGTAGCGTTCGTAAGCGGCAACGACGCCGCGGACGAAGGCGGCAGGGGTCACGGCACGGCGCGGGATCGCAGTTGCGACTTGAAAAGGCATCGGAAATCCTCTGGGAAAATCCTCGCCAAGTTTGGCGGAAAATGCAACCTTTTCGACCGCAGAAGGGCCCCGATGCCGCTAGGTTCGGTCCCCAAAATACGGAGGAATCGCCTTGAATATCCCGAGCATCGATTTCGATCTGGGTGAAGACATCAGCATGCTGCGCGACACGCTGCGCGCCTTTGTGGAGGCGGAGATCGCCCCGCGTGCCGCCGATATCGAGAAAGCCAATCTGTTCCCGGCGGACCTGTGGAAGCGCCTCGGCGACCTCGGCCTGCTCGGCATGACCGCGCCGGAGCAATATGGCGGCTCCAACATGGGCTATCTCGCCCATATCGTCGCGATGGAGGAGATTTCGCGCGGCTCGGCCGCGGTCGGGCTCTCCTACGGCGCCCACTCCAATCTCTGCGTCAACCAGATCCGCCGCAACGGCAATGATGCGCAGCGCGAGCGCTATCTGCCAAAGCTGATCTCCGGCGAATATGTCGGCGCGCTCGCGATGTCCGAGCCCGGCGCCGGCTCTGATGTCGTCTCGATGAAACTGCGCGCCGACAAGCGCGGCGACCGCTACGTGCTCAACGGCTCGAAGATGTGGATCACCAATGGCGGTGATGCCGACGTGCTGGTGGTCTATGCCAAGACCGATCCCGAAGCCGGCCCGCGCGGCATGACCGCCTTCCTGGTCGAGAAGGGGGCCAAGGGCTTCAGCCATGGCCAGCATCTCGACAAGCTCGGCATGCGTGGCTCCAACACCTATCCGCTGTTCTTCGACGAATGCGAGGTGCCGGAGGAGAACGTGCTTGGCAAGGTCGGCGAGGGCGTCAAGGTGCTGATGTCCGGGCTCGACTATGAGCGCACGGTCCTCTCCGGCGGCCCACTCGGGATCATGGCGGCCTGCATGGACGCGGTGGTGCCCTACATGCACGGGCGCAAGCAGTTCGGGCAGCCGATCGGCGACTTCCAGCTCATGCAAGGCAAGCTCGCCGACATGTACGCGACCTGGCAGGCCACGCGCGCCTATGTCTACGCGGTGGGGCGCGCCTGCGACCGCGCCGATCATGCGCGCAGCTTGCGCAAGGATGCGGCGGCTGCGATCCTCTATTCCGCCGAGAAGGCGACGTGGATGGCGGGCGAGGCGATCCAGGCGCTGGGCGGGGTCGGCTACACATCCGAATTTCCGGTCGGACGTCTGTGGCGCGATGCAAAGCTCTACGAGATCGGCGCCGGCACCTCGGAGGTCCGGCGCATGCTGATCGGGCGCGAATTGATGGCCGAGACGGCTTAAAACCTTCACGCAATTGGAATCAACATGCCGCTCCATTCCAGCATCGATACGTCTTCATCGGACTTTGCACGCAATTCCGAGGCCATGCGCAGCCTCGTCGCGGATTTGCGCGAAAAGCTGAGCCAGGTTGCCGGCGGCGGCGGCGAGGTCTCGCGCAACCGACATACGTCGCGCGGCAAGATGCTGGCGCGCGAGCGCGTCGACCTGCTGGTCGATCCCGGCACAGCGTTCATGGAGCTGTCGCCGCTCGCCGCCTATGGCCTCTATGGCGGCGACGTGCATTCGGCGAGCGTCGTCACCGGTGTCGGGCGCATCGCGGGCCGCGAATGCGTGATCGTCGCGAACGACGCCACCATCAAGGGCGGCACCTATTATCCCATGACCGTGAAGAAGCATTTGCGCGCGCAGGACGTGGCGCGGCAGAACAATCTTCCCTGCGTCTACATGGTGGATTCCGGCGGCGCCTTCCTGCCGCTGCAGGACGAGATCTTTCCGGACGAGCGTCACTTTGGCCGCATCTTCTACAACCAGGCGCAGATGTCCTCGCAAGGCATTCCGCAGATTGCCATCGTGATGGGGTCCTGCACTGCGGGCGGCGCCTATGTCCCCGCGATGTCGGACGAGAGCATCATCGTGCGCAATCAAGGCACGATCTTTCTCGGCGGGCCGCCGCTGGTGAAGGCGGCGACGGGCGAAGTGGTGACCGCGGAAGAACTCGGCGGCGCCGACGTGCATTCGCGGCAGTCGGGCGTGACCGATCATTATGCCCAGAACGACGCGCACGCGATCGGCATCGCCCGCCGCATCGTCGGCACGCTGAAGCCATCCGTGCGACCGAACCTCAACATGCATCCGCCGCGCGATCCCTTGTTTGCGGCGGAGGAGATCTACGGCGTGGTGCCCGTCGATGGGCGCAAGCCGTTCGACGTGCGCGACATCATTGCGCGCGTCGTTGATGGTTCCGAGTTCGACGAATTCAAGAAGCTCTACGGCACGACGCTGGTCTGCGGCTTCGCCCACATCTGGGGTTTTCCAGTCGGCATCATCGCCAACAACGGCATCCTGTTCAGCGAGAGCTCGCTGAAGGGGGCGCATTTCATCGAGCTATGCTGCCAGCGCGGCATTCCGCTGGTGTTCCTGCAGAACATCACGGGCTTCATGGTCGGTAAGAAATACGAAGCCGGCGGCATCGCGCGGGATGGTGCCAAGCTCGTGACGGCGGTGGCGACAGCGTCGGTGCCGAAATTCACCGTCGTGATCGGCGGCTCCTACGGCGCCGGCAATTACGGCATGTGCGGCCGCGCCTACTCGCCGCGCTTCCTGTGGATGTGGCCGAACGCGCGCATCTCGGTGATGGGCGGCGAGCAGGCCTCGATGGTGCTGAGCCAGGTCCGCCGCGACAATATCGAGGCCAAGGGCGATAGCTGGTCCAAGGAGGACGAAGAGACATTCCGCAGTCCGATCCGCGCGCAATATGAGAGCCAGGGGCACCCGTATTACGCGACCGCGCGGCTGTGGGACGACGGCGTGATCGACCCGGCCGACACAAGGCTGGTGCTCGGCCTCGGCCTCTCGGCGGCGTCGAATGCGCCGATCGAACCGACGAAATTCGGCCTGTTCAGGATGTGATGCGATGGACCGCTCAAAGCTCTACCGCCGTTTTCGCACGCTCCTGATCGCCAACCGCGGCGAGATCGCCTGCCGCGTGATCCGCACCGCGCGCGCCATGGGCCTGCGCACGGTCGCGGTCTATTCCGAGGCGGACCGCGGTGCGATGCATGTCGCGCTCGCCGACGAGGCCGTGCTGCTCGGGCCCGCACGCGCCCGCGACAGCTACCTCAATGCCGAACGGCTGATCGAGGCCGCGCGCAAGACGGGAGCGGAGGCGATCCATCCCGGCTACGGCTTCCTGTCGGAGAATGCCGAATTCGCCCAGGCGTGCTTCGATGCGGGACTGGTCTTCGTCGGCCCGACCGCCGGTATGATGACGGCGATGGGCTCGAAGTCCGGCTCCAAGGCGCTGATGGAGAAGGCCGGCGTGCCGCTGGTGCCCGGCTATCACGGCGAGGCCCAGGACGAGGCGACCTTGGCGAAGGCGGCCGAGAAGGTCGGTTTTCCCATCCTGGTGAAGGCGTCCGCAGGCGGCGGCGGACGTGGCATGCGCATCGTTCGCTCCGCGGACGAGCTCGCGCCTGCGATCGTTAGCGCCAAGCGGGAAGCAAAAGCGGCGTTCGGCGACGACCGCATGCTGATCGAAAAATACGTCGACAATCCCCGGCATATCGAGGTGCAGGTGATCGGCGACAGCCACGGCAATCTCCTGTCGCTGTTCGAGCGCGAATGCACGCTGCAGCGCCGCCACCAGAAGGTGATCGAGGAGGCGCCGTCGCCGACGCTCAATCCAGCCCAGCGCGAGACGGTCTGCGCCGCCGCGCGAAAGGCGGCGGGCGCGGTGAACTATGTCGGCGCCGGCACAATCGAGTTCGTCTCCGACGGCAAGGACGTGTTCTTCATCGAGATGAACACCCGCCTCCAGGTCGAGCATCCCGTGACCGAGCTGATCACCGGGATCGACCTCGTCGAGTGGCAGCTCCGGGTCGCCTTCGGCGAGGCGCTGCCGCTCAAACAAGATGAGATCAAGCTCAACGGCCATGCCGTCGAGGCTCGGGTCTACGCGGAGAACCCGACCAAGAACTTCATGCCGTCAGTTGGAAAGATTTCGACCTGGCGGTTGCCCGCGGAAACCGGCGGTCTGCGCATCGACGCGGGCTATCGCGAGGGCGATGCCGTCTCGCCGTACTACGATGCAATGCTGGCAAAGATGATCGCCTGGGCACCGACGCGGGATGTCGCGATCGAGCGGCTGAATCGCGGGCTTGAGGATTCAGACGTTCGCGGCATCGTCACCAACATCCCGTTCCTGTCGGCGCTGATGACGCATCCGAAGGTGAGGGCGAACGCGATCGATACCGGCTTCATCGAACGCGAGCTGGCGGTCCTGACGCAGGCTCCGCCGGCGCCAGGCGAGCTCGAGCTGTGTGCCGCGGTGGCTGCGATCGTCAATGATGAGCGGCAGGCCGCGCAAGGCGAGGCGAGCTCGCCCTGGCAGACCTTTGGCTGGATGCCGGTCGGCCGCCGCCAGCGCGGCTTTGCTTTCCGCGTTGGCCACGGGCCGGAGCAAAAGGTTGTGCTGAACTACGGCAGCGGGCCGTCGACGCTGATGATCGGCGAGCGCGAGCTGCCGTTCACGATCGCGGCGAAGGACGGCGGCTTCGACCTGACCCTCGACGGCGTCAAATCGTCGGTCGCGGCCGTGATCGATGGTCATGAGCTGTATTTGCGCACGCGCAACGGCCGCTTCGATCTGCACTGGGTCGATCCGTTCGGCGGCGAGATGGAGGAGCAGGCCGGCGCGGACAAGATCGCGGCGCCGTTGCCGGGCACCGTCGTCGCCGTGTTGGCGGAGGAGGGTGCCAACCTCGAGAAGGGCGCGCCGATCCTCACCCTGGAAGTGATGAAGATGGAGCAGACGCTGCGGGCGCCCTATGCCGGCGTGCTGAAGTCCATCAAGTGCAAGGTCGGCGACATCATCCAGGAGGGCGTCGAGCTCGCCGTGGTCGAGCCTTCCGGAGAATGAGATGAGCGATCAGGTCCGCATCATCGAAATGGGGCCGCGCGACGGCTTGCAGAACGAGAAGACGGCGGTCAGCGTCGAGGCCCGCATCGCCTTCATCGAGGCGCTGGTTGCCGCCGGCCTCAATACAGTCGAGGTCGGGGCCTTCGTCTCGCCCAAGGCGATCCCGCAGATGGCGAGCTCGGACGCTGTGCTGCGCGGCGTCAGCCACCTGATCGGCGCCGAATTCCACGTGCTGGTGCCGAACGAGAAGGGCTATGACGCCGCGCGCGCCGCGGGCGCGAAGGTGGTCTCCGTGTTCGCCGCGGCCTCCGAGGGCTTTTCGCGGGCCAACATCAATTGCACGGTCGCCGAATCCATCGAGCGGTTTAGGCCCGTGCTGGCGCGCGCCAACGCCGATGGTGTCAAGGTCCGCGGCTATATCTCCTGCGTGCTGGGCTGTCCGTTCGACGGCGAGATCAAGCCGAAGGCGGTGGCCGATCTCGCCACCACGCTGTGGGAGCTCGGCTGCTACGAAATCTCGCTCGGCGACACCATCGGGGTCGGCACGCCGGCCAAAGCCAAAGAGATGCTGCGGGCGGTCAGCGCCAACATCCCTCCCGCCAACCTCGCGATGCATTTTCACGACACCTACGGCCAGGCGCTCGCCAATCTCTATGCCGGCCTGGAGGAGGGTGTCCGCGTCATCGATGCCGCCGCCGGCGGCCTCGGCGGCTGCCCCTACGCGCCGGGCGCGACCGGCAATGTCGCGACCGAGGACGTCGTCTACATGCTCGAGGGCATGGGAATCAGGACCGGTGTCGATATGGACCGACTGCTGGCCGCCACGAATGAGATGAGCGGCGTGCTGGGCAAGTCGCCCGTGAGCCGCGTGGCGTCCGCGCTGAACGCGAAGAAGAAGCGCGCCGCTTCCTAGTTCTCCGTCATTGCGAGCGCAGCGAAGCAATCCAGAGTCCCTCCGCGGGATAAGTCTGGATTGCTTCGTCGCAAGAGCTCCTCGCAATGACGACTGAGAGAGCTCTTGTAGGATCAGGCTGCCTTCAGCCCGACATCCGGCAGGCGCGGTCGGCTCTTGAGGGCCTTCACCATCATCGCCTCGACCTCAGCCTTCTCCTGCGGCAGCAGCGCGAGGCGGGGCGGGCGCGTCAGCGCGGTGCCGCGGCCCATGATGTGCTCGCACAGCTTGATGCACTGGACGAGGTCCGGGCGCGCATCGAGATGCAAGAGCGGCATGAACCATTCGTAGAGCGGCATCGCCTCGGCAAAGCGCCCCGCCTTGGCCAGACGAAACAGCGTCTCGCCCTCGCGCGGGAAGGCATTGGACATGCCGGAGACCCACCCCACGGCGCCCATCGCGATGCTCTCGACGATGACGTCGTCGAGGCCGGCGAACAGCACGAAACGATCGCCGACCATGTTCCTGGTGTCGATGAAGCGCCGAGTATCTCCGGAGGAATCCTTGAAGCAGACGACGGTCTCGACGTCCGCGAGCGTGGCCAGGATGTCGGGCGTGACGTCGTTCTTGTAGATCGGCGGGTTGTTGTAGAGCATCACCGGCAGGTCCGTCGCGGTGGCGACGGCGCGGAAATGCGCGGCGGTCTCGTGCGGCTTGGACGAATAGACCAGGGCCGGCATCACCATCACGCCGTCGATGCCGACGCGCGCGGCCTCCTTCGCGGTTTCAACCGCAAAGGCCGTGGTGAATTCGGCGATGCCGCACAATATGGGGACGCGGCCGGCCGCGACGGACTTCGCGGTCTCCATGATCGCGACCTTCTCCTTGCGCTGAAGCGAGGTGTTCTCGCCGACCGAGCCGCAGACGATCAGGCCGGAGACGCCGTCACGGATCAGCCCGTCCATCACCTTCGCGGTCGCGTCGATGTCGAGCGAGAGATCGTCGTGGAATTGCGTGGTGACGGCCGGGAAGACGCCTTCCCAGGAAACGCGGCGGCTCATGGTTTGACTCCGAGGGGATTTTGCCGGCGGGAGGCTGGATCCGCCGGGTGTTTTGAAGGGGATGGCGGGTGGGGTCAGAGCGTGGCGCCGACCTTGCGCAACTCGGCGAGGACGGGTGCCTTGGGCAGCCAGATCTTGTCGAACTCGGCAATGACAGCTTCGGTATCGCCGGCTGGCACCTGGCGGATCGGGATCGGGGCGTTGCGGAAATTCTCGATCAGGGTGGGCTCGTTGGAGGCCAACTCGTCGATCTGCGCATCCAGCGTCGACTTGACGGTCTTGGCGATCAGCTCGCGGTCGGCGGCGGGGAGCGACTGCCAGACCCGGCCCGACACCACTGCGGCCATCGGCATGAAGACGGCGTTCATCTGCAGGATCACCTTCGATACCTTGTCAAAGCGCTGGTTCCAGGAGAATTCGAGGTCGGCTTCGAGGCCGTCGACCTGGCCGTTGGCCATCGCGTCGAACACCTGCGGCGTCGGAATCGGCGTCGGGGCTGCACCCAGCGATGAGTAGAAATCGCGATAGACCGGCGTCGGATTGATCCGCAGCTTCATGCCCTTGATGTCGGCGAGCGAAGTCAGATCCTTGGAGGAGAATACCGCCCGCATCCCGGTGATGCCCCAGCCTAGCCCGATCGTCCCGGTCTCCTGCGGCAGCACCTCGAACAGCTTGACCGCCGCCGGATGCCGCACGAATTTCGCGACCGCAGGGGTCGAGCGGACGATGTAGGGCGCGTTGATCGCAGCGATGTGCGGCACGCGCGAGCCGAGCTCGGCGGCCTGGATGAAGCCCATGTCGAGCGCGCCGGACTGCAATTGCTGCATCATCGCGGGCTCGTTGCCGAGTTGGCCGGAGTGGAACACGGTGAGGGTCAGGCGGCCGTTGGTAGCGGCTTTGAGGTCTTCGCCAAATTTGAGTGCGGCCTTGTTCCAGGAATGGCCGTTCGGCGTGATCAGGCCGAGGCGGAATTCCTTGGACTGGGCGAGCGCCAGCGACGGCGCGAACACCGATGCGGCGGCGCTGGCTGCGAGAAAGCGGCGGCGTGAAAGCGGCATGGTCGGGCTTCCTTTTTGACGGGCCTATTTGATGAGGATCAGCGAGAGCGACGGATAGAGCGAGAGCAGCACCAGCAGGACGCAGGAGATGACGAAGAAGGGCAGGGTCACCATGAACATCTTGCCGGGCTTGGCGCCGGTGACGGCGGCCGCGACGAAGAAGCAGAGCCCGACCGGCGGGGACAACAGGCCGAGAACCAGGTTGATCACCACCACGACGCCGAAATGCCTGGGATCGATGTGATAGACGTCGGTTGCGACCGGCAGCAGGATCGGCACCGTCATGATCAGGCCGGGAATGCCGTCGATCACTGTGCCGATCACCAGCAGGATGACGTTGCAAATCAGCATGAAGCTGATCGGGTCCTTGGCGGCCGTCTGGATCCAGGCGGCGGTTTCCTGCGGCACCTTGCCGAAGATCAGCACCCAGGAGAACACCGCCGCGGCGGCCACCAGGAACAGCACGATCGCCGCATAGATCGCGCTACGCAGCATCATCTGCGGCAGCTGCGAGAATTCGAACTCCCTGGTCCAGAACTTTCCGACCAGGGCTGCGGCAACGGCGCCGACGGCGGCGGATTCCGTCGCGTTGGCGAGACCGCCGAGGATGGTGCCGACGATGACGATCGGGATCAGCAGGGTGGGCGAAGTCCGCAGGATCGTCGCCACGCGCTGCCGCGGCGTCTGATAGTCGGCGCGTGGATAGTTGTAGATGTATCCCATCAGGGCGATGACGACGCAGAACATCACGGTGAGGATCACACCCGGCACGATGCCGGCGATCAACATGTCGCTGACTGAGACCTGCGCGAGCACGCTGTAGACCACGAACATCACCGATGGCGGAATGATCGGGCCGAGCATGCCGCCATAGGCGGTCAGCCCCGCCGCAAACGTCTTGTCGTAGCCCTTCTTCTCCATCTCCGGCACCATGATCTGGGCCATGATCGCGACCTGTGCGGTCGCCGATCCCAGGATTGAGGAGATGAACATGTTGGCGAGGATGTTGACGTAGGCGAGCCCGCCCTTGAGCGAGCCGACGAAGGCCATCGCCATATCGACGATGCGCCGCGTGATGCCGCCGCCGTTCATGATCTCGCCGATCAGGATGAAGAGCGGAATGGCGATCAGGCCATAGCTGTCGACGCCGCCGAACAGCTGGAGCGGATAGGACTGGAACAGCACGGGATTGCCTGACGCCGCGATGTAGACCAGGCCGGCGAGACACAGACAGAGGCCGATCGGCACGCCGACCAGCATGATCGCGAGGAAGGCTGCCGACGTGATCATCAGTTGACCCCGTCGAGTTCGGAGAGCGCAAAGCCCTTCGGTTGCGTGCGCGGAACCAGCTCGAGGTCTTCCAGCAAATTGGCGAGGCCATGCACGGTCATCGACACCGCGAAGATCGGCAGCGTCAGATAGAGCACCCAGGTCGGCCAGTTCAGCGTCTGGGTGTGCTCCGTGTAGAGGAAATTGAAGGTCTGGGCCGCCAGCTTGCGCCCGTCGAAACCGGCGCGGGCAAGGCCGATAGGGTCCATCCAGAGCACACAGGTAACGATCAGGGCGAGGCCGAACACGACGACGAGGCCCGTCGAGATCGCCTTCGCGATCTTCCGGATGCGGGGCGAAAGACGTTCCGTCAGCATCGTCACCGCGAAATCGAGCCGCAGCCGCGTCATCGCGGAGGCGCCAATGAAGGTCAGCCAGACCACGCAATAGACCGCGGATTCGTCGATCCAGTAGATCGGAAAATGCGAGTAGCGGGTGACGACGTTGACCAGGATCAGGCCGGTGAGCAGGTACATCAGGCCCATCAATGCGATGCGCTCGACAGCGAGCAGGGCGCTGGAAGCGCGGACGATCATGCGTCGAACGCTGAACGCGCGCGTGGCCGGCATCGTCTGCTCGATCATGAAGAGGCCCCATTGCCCGCAAGATTTGTCGTGCGATGGCCGAATGTATAATTTATACATTTTGGCTGTCAAATGGAATTGCGGGCTGCCTCGAAGGCGTGCACGACCTTTTCGCGGGGGACGGGATGACATCAACATGCAAGACAGGGACCGTTCCGGCCGGCCGAGTCGGGAACGGACGGAATATCGGATGAAAGCGCCTCTGAAGCATCGCACCCTGTCGGCTGCGATCGTCGACCAACTCCGACAGGCAATCCTCGACGGGACCTATCCGGCCGGATCGCAACTGCGCCAGGATGCGCTTGGCGAGGCCTATGGCGTCAGCCGTATCCCGGTGCGCGAGGCGCTGTTTCAGCTCGAAGCGGAGGGCCTGGTGCGGATCGTTCCGCAGAAGGGCGCCATCGTCTCCGAGCTGTCACTGGACGAGATCAACGACGTCTTCGACCTGCGCCGGATCCTGGAGCCGCGGCTGCTGGCGCACTCGGCTCCCCGATTCACGGCGGAGGATTTCGCGGGGCTCGACGACATCCACAAGAGCTTCGAGAAGGCGATCAAGGCCCGCAACGTCAGCGAATGGGGGCAGCTCAACGCCGACTTCCACATGGCGTTGTATGTCCATGCCCCGCAGCCCCGCACCCGGGCGATCGCGCTGTCACTGCTCCAAACCAGCGACCGCTACACGCGCCTTCAGCTCTCCAACACCAAGGCGATGGGGACCGCCGAGAAGGAGCACGCCCATCTGATCGCGCTCTGTCGCGCGCAGAAGGTCGATGAAGCCTGCCGGTTTTTGGAGCGGCACATCGAAGCCGTGCGTAAGGATCTGTTGCAGGTGGTGGCGATCGCACCGCGGTCGCGGCGGAAAGAGAAATCGTAGGGTGGGTTAGCGAAGCGTAACCCACCTCTTTCTGACCGCATTGACGAGAAGAGGTGGATTACGCCTTCGGCTAATCCACCCTACGGGAGTTTTACCTGCTCCCGTCCGGGCCCATCACCAGATCCGGCAGCGCGGTCGAGATCTCCGGCACGAAGCACAGCAGCAGCACCGCGACCATCATCAGCAGCACGAACGGCAGCGTGCCCCAGATCACTTCGCGCAAGGGGATATCGGGCGCGACGTTGCGGATGACAAAGATGTTGAGGCCGACGGGTGGATGGATCAGTCCCATCTCCATCACGATGGTCATGACGACGCCGAACCAGATGATGTCGAAGTTCGCCGCGCGGAGCGGCGGCAGGATGATCGGCGCGGTCATGAGAATAATCGAGACCGGTGGCAGGAAGAAGCCGAGCACGACGACCATGACGAGGATCGCGAACAAGAGGCCCCAGCGCGGCAGGTGCATCGCGACGACGGATTCGGCCGCCGATTGCGAGATGTGCAGATAGCTCATCACGTAGGAGTAGAGCAGCGACATGCCGATGATCATCATCAGCATGGTCGATTCCCGGATCGTCGATTTCAGGATCGGGGCGAGGTCGCTCGGCCGCCACACGCTGTAGATCGCCGCGATCAATGCCAGCGCCAGCAGGCCACCAAGGCCGGCGGTTTCCGACGGCGTGGCGTAGCCGCCATAGAGCGCGATCATGACACCGGTGAGCAGCAGCACGAAGGGGATCACGCGCGGCAGCACGCTGAAGCGTTCCGCGAGCGTGTACTCGTCGCGGGCGAGGATCGCAGCTTCCGGGCCGCCGTTCTTGTAGACCGCTTCGGCCGCGGCATATTCCTGGCGGAAGCGGATCACGGCGTAGATGCCGAACAACGAGACCAGCAGCAGGCCGGGTCCAATGCCGGCGAGGAACAGCCGTCCCAGCGATTTTTCGGCGGCGACAGCAAACAGGATCATGGTGATCGACGGCGGCAGCAGGATGCCGAGCGTGCCGCCGGCGGCGATGATGCCGGCGGCAAAACCGCCGGAATAGCCGCGCTTGCGCATTTCGGGGATTCCGGCCGAGCCGATTGCCGAGCAGGTTGCGGGCGAGGAGCCCGCCATCGCCGCAAACAGCGCGCAGGCGAACACGTTGGCGACGCCGAGGCCGCCGGGGACGCGGTGCAGCCAGGCGTGCAGAGCCGAGTAGAGATCCTGGCCCGCGCGCGACTTGCCGATCGCGGCGCCCTTCAGGATGAAGAGCGGGATCGAAAGCAGCGTGATCGAGGCCATTTCCTCGTAGACGTTCTGCGTCACCGTATCGAGAGAGGCGGCGGGCATGTAGATGCCCATGAACACGACCGCGACCGCGCCGAGCGCGAACGCAATCGGCATGCCCGAAAACATCACGACCAGCGTCGCGATCCCGTACGCGAGGCCGATACCGAAAACGCTCATGAACGCCTGGCTCCAGCGAAAGGCAGCGCAAGCTGCACGAGGATCTGGACGCAGAGCAGGCTCATGCCGAACGCCATCAGCGAATAGGGGATCGCCAGCGGCGGCGACCACATCGAGTTCGAGACCTGGCCGTCGACATAGGCTTCATGCGCCAGCGTCCAGGACTTCCAGGCGAAGAAAGCGCAGAACAGAAGCGTCACGGCATCGACCAGCCAGAGCCTGATCCGGTTCGCCAGCGGCGAGAGCAGGCCGACGAAGGCCTCGATGCCGATGTGACCGCGGTTCTGCTGCACGTAGGCGGCGGTCATGAAGGTGGCGCCGACCAGCAGGAACACCGCCGCCTCGTCCTGCCAATAATTGGCGGCCTTGAACAAGGCGCGGCTGAGCACGCTGTAGCTCAGGATGGCGCAGGCTGCGATCAGCGCGATCGCGGCGAACACGACGATGATGCTGTTGAGGATGGCGAGACCGCGATCGATCGCCGCCGCAAGGCCGGTCCTTGCGGCAGCGTTGGCCTGGTCGTCACGATCCGGAAGCGGACCGTGGCTCATGCGGCGACGTCGGTCGCGAGCTTGAGCAGGTTGGCCGAGGTCGCGGTCTTGGCGCCGTAGTCCTTCCATGCGGTGTCGCGGGCGATGTCACGCCACTTGCCGACGGTTGCGGCATCGAGCGCGGAGACCTTGGCGCCGGCCTTCTCGTAGACCTTGGCGACCTCGACGTCGTCGTCCTGCGCGCCCTTGCGGCCGAATGCTTCGAGCTCGGTGCCGACCGCGAGCAGGATGTCCTGCTGGTTCTTCGCCAGCTTGTCGAAGATCGCCTTCGACATCATCAGCGGCTCGAGCATGAACCAATAGGACGCCCCTGCGCCAGAGGTCAGCGATTTCGCGACCTCTTCGAGGCGGAACGAGATCAGGCTGGTCGAGGAGGTGATGCCGGCATCGCAGGCACCCGTCTGCATCGCTGCGTAGATTTCGTTCGAGGGCACCGACAGCACCGAGGCGCCGGCGGTCTGCAGTACCATGTCCATCTCGCGCGAGCCGCCGCGCACCTTGAGACCCTTGGCATCTTCGGGGGCCACGATCGGCTTGGAGCGGCTGGCGACGCCGCCGGCCTGCCACACCCAGCTGAGCAGGATGATGCCCTTGTCGGCGAGGAAGTCGGTCAGCGCCTTGCCGACCGGCTCCTTCTTCCAGCGCATGCCCTGGTCGTAGGTGGTGACGAGGCCCGGCATCAGGCCGATATTGGTTTCCGGCAATTCGCCGCCGGCATAGGGCATCGGATAGAGGCTGATGTCGAGTGCGCCCTTGCGCATCGCGGAGAACTGCGCGTTGGTCTTGATCAGCGAGGAGTTCGGATAGATCTCGGCGGCGATGTCGCCGTTGCTGCGCTTACCGACTTCGGCGGCGAACATGCGGCAGAGCCGGTCGCGGAAATCGCCCTTGTCGACGGTGCCGCCCGGGAACTGATGCGAGATCTTCAGCGTGGTCGCGGCATGCGCGGTGCCGGTGCCGAAACGGAGAATGGCGGGTGCGGCGACGGCAGTCGCGATCAGGTGGCGGCGCGTGAGCATGGTGTGATTCCCTTGGGCGGTTTTTTGAACGGTTCTTTGGAGGGTTCTTGTTTGCCGTGATTTTGGGTTGGTCTTTGAGACCGTGCTGAGGCCTATCCTAGCCGGTCTTTCAGACAATGTTCTCTAGTCTGATAGTTCGAGACCGAATGCCGCGGCAAGAGGCGGCTATGTTGCGTTGCACACGCCCGATCTCCTGCATCCGCCGAACGAAGGAAGGCGGCGGGCGCGCAGAAATTTATCACCGGCCGCGTAACAACGCCCCGTGGCAATCCGTCGAGATCAGATAGCGGCGTCCGTCGCTGACAAACATCCATCTCGAAGGGAAGACCAGTCATGACCATTCGTACCCGCATCGCGCTCGGCGTTTCGGCGGCCGTTCTCTCGCTCGGCCTCGCGCTGTCGCCGGCCGCTTTTGCCCAGGACAAGATGGGCAAGGATGACGGCATGATGAAAAAGGACACGATGTCCAAGGACGGCATGAAGAAGGACACCATGTCCAAGGACGACGGCATGAAGAAGGACACGATGTCGAAGGACGGGATGAAGAAAGACGACGGGATGATGAAGAAGCACTGATCTTCCATCGTCGAGGAGGCGCTTGCGACAGACAGACGCGCGCCAAAAATCCGGGGGCGGTCACGTATGACCGCCCCCCAGAGTGTCGTTTCAGTCCAAATTCAATTGAACGTGACTTGCGAGCGTTAGACTTGCGAACGTTACTTGCGCTTCGCCTTGCGGGCGGCGTAGCGAGCGTCTCGCTTGGCCTTTTGCTCGGCCTCGGCTTCGGCCGCCTTCGCGACGGCTTCTTCGGCTTCGCGGGCGATCCGCGCGGACTCGAGCGCGGCAGCCTCCTCTTGAAGGCGCTTCTGCTCGGCCTTTTCAGTCTCTCGCGCAGCCTTTGCCTCGGCGCGCTTGGCCGCAAGGGCCTCGCGCTCCGCACGCTTCGCCACAACCGCCGGATCATCCGGCCCTGGCTGCGACTTGAATTTGTTCAAAAGGTTCTTGCGTGCTTCCTGTGCCGCCTTTTGTCGGTCGGAGAAGCCTGGTTCCCTAAATCCACTCATCGGCGAACCTTGTCATCCTCGCTTTCGATCCTACATCACTGCCTGTTGGTACGTCGGCTGGGCATAGCGGGCGCCGCGCGACGCAGATGCGTGTACATCGGCGCGCGCCGTGATGCCACCTATAATCGCAGCCGATCAGGTAGACGAAAATCGCCGCCCCCGACGATCTCTCGTAGCCCCGAAAAACTGCCGAATTGTGATGTCCCTCATACGGGGGCACCAGGGCGGTGCCTAGCGTCCCGCCCGGTATGAGACGCGGAGCACGGGTATGACGATCTCAAGACTAAGCGTGAAGGCGCTCGCAATCGCCGTCACGGTGGCAGCCCTGGCCGGTGCCACGCTGCTCCTCGCCCGGCCGCAGCCGATCGAAAGTGCCGTCCTGGGCGCAGATTGGGAATGCACCCAGACCGCGTTCGTGCTCACGACCTGCGCACCGCGGGTCCAGCAGGCGATCCCGGCGGTCGAAACCTCGCGCAAGGAAGCGATCCGGCCCACCCGAGGCTAACCGGGAGAAGCTTGGGCGAGATGTGACGCCACGCCGCAGAGGTGATAAAGCCCGCTCGCCCCCGTGATCGGCCAGCCATGTCAAAGTCCGAAGCAAAGTCCGAACGTAAGCCCGAACCGGGCGCGAAGCCCAAATCCCCTCCAAAACCTCAATCCGGTGACAACCGCCGCGGCGCCATTGCGGGCTTGATCATCGCGATCGTGATCCTCGGCGTCGGCTGGTGGCTCGCCCGCGATCTCACCTCGGCCAGCAAGATGCAGGACTGCCTGATGTCCGGGCGAAGCAACTGCAACGTGATCGAGCCGGCCCGCTAGAAGCACTCCAGCGCGGCCCGCGCGGACGAAAAAATCTCGTGATCTTAATCATTTGTAACGGGACTTGGGCGACCAAAGCAGGTCAGTCATGTCAGCCGGCATCAGCTCAGCGCGAGCCGAATCGTCTATCGCGCCAGGCATCACGGCCATTGACCGCAATCGAGAGAGTAGGGGGCAAGCACGCATGAGTGCGTCCAGTCGCATCAAGATCATCATTCCCTTGGTTTCGGCGATGTCGATGCTCGCCGTCCCGGCGCAGGCTCAGGAGGCCAGGCCGCCGAGAGACGCCGCCCAGCCATCGGCCGGACCGGGCGCCAGTGCTCCGCAGAACATGCGCAAGGGTCCGCCGCCGCAGCAGGCCGCCCGGCCCGCGCCACAGCCCGGCGGCCAGCCTCACGCCGGCGGTCCTGGACATGCAGGTCCGGGTCCAGGTCCTGCGCCGCGCAATGCCGGCGGTCCACCGCCCGGACGCAATTACGCCAGGGGGCCCGCACCGGCGCGCGATTGGGGCGGACACAGCTATCGCGGCCATCTCGCCTGGGATGGCGGACGCTGGCGCCACGAAGTCCACAACGGCCGCTCCGGCTGGTGGTGGGATGTCGGCGGCGCGCGGTATTATTATCCGCAGCGGATGGCCGGCCCGCCGGCCTACATCTCGGAGGACTATTACGACGACGTGCCGGTGGCCTACGCCCCGCCGCCGGTCGCCTATGAACCGCCGCCGCCACCGCCACCGGCCGATCCCGGCGCGAGCGCGCTTGGCGGCGCCATCGTCGGCGGCCTGCTGGGCGGCCTGATCTCGGGCAACGCCTCAGGTGCGGCCGCAGGCGCCGTGATCGGCGGTGCCACCGGCGCGATCGCCGGCGCGACGGCTGCTTCGCGTCCTGGCTACTATCTGGCCCAGGGCAACTGCTACTACCGCTATCCGAGCGGCCAATATGTGCAGGCCGACCCTCGCGCGTGTTACTGAGCACTCCAGGCAAGACCTGATGCGAAGAGGCGGATGAAAAGTCCGCCTCTTTTCGTTTGTGGCGTGGCCGCGCGCGTCAGGACACCAGCCAGCTGAAGAACGCGATCGCGGCCCAGACCAGGCCTGCGATCCAGGCCAGCATCACGATACCGATGGTCGCAAGATATGCGATGCCGAGCGGATCGGATCTTTCGCGTCGCGTCGGGACGGCAATTTCGGCTGCGGCTTCTTGTGTCATGACGGGACCACCTCCCATGCCTTCTCGCTCTCCTGAGAGCGCTGAGGACTGTTTAGCGGAGGCGCCGGGCGCCGGCTGTGACGCACTTCACAGATCGGTGCGCATCAAGGCCAGACAGACGTGTGAACTGGATCGAGTCGCAAACGCCGAGAACGGCATTAACCCCGCAATCATACGGACGAAATTGCCACGCGCTTGTCCAGATCGTCCGGCTAGAATTGGCTTCATGTGTACCAAGTACGATCCACAGCACGAAGCCGAGGCGGCGATGAAGCGCGCCGTCGCGGCCGAAGGCCCCGACCGGCAACGTCTCATCGAGCTGGCTCTGGCCTGGCATCAACTCGCCCGCGACCGGCGCGAAGAGCGGACGGACTGAGCCCACGTTCTTGCGACAATACCCGTATTCACAGAAAAACCCCGTGCTCGGGGGGACAAGCACGGGGTTCTCGAGAGCCGATCGGGGCTGGCAAATCGGCACCACTCGGTAGCGAACGCGCCGACCGGAGGTTCGTTCCGCGCCTCCTCAATCCTTTTCGCGCGAGATCATGAAGGCCGGCCGGGGAGGCGCATCTTGCCGATGGAACGTCGGTTCCTCGCCGACGTTGAGCCGCTATGAACGATCCCGAGTTGCGCGCAGAGTCCTTCGAGATTGCCTGGAAATATCTCGACCAATCCGGCCTGCTTACTGGCGAGCGCAGGGACGCGGCCCGGTTCATCCTAAACAGGATCGACCGCATGATGCGGGGTGGCGAACGCCGACGGTTGCTGCTGTCCAACGCCGCGATCGACGCCTACCGCTTGCGGCCCGTACTCGTGACGCTCGACGCCTGACGAGAGTCGCAGAAACGCGACGTTAAGACTTGTTCGGACGACGATTTTCCGATCGCGATTCGTTTCGCGGAACGAAGCGGAGCAGGACCGTGAACAAACAAAAAGCCTCCGGGGAAATTTGCTGACTCAGGCTGCTTCCGACTTCGGCACCGCGTCGGCATTGACCGAAAGCTTGACGATATCGCCTTCGACGGCACCCACATATTTCGTGTCGATGTAATGATGATGGTCCTTGTGACCTTCCGGGCTGTCCTTCCGCGTCAGCTTGATGCGGTTTCCCTCGACGCGGTCGACGGTGCCGACAGGCGCGCCGTCCTTGCCGATGATCTTCATATGCTCTCTGATCTCGCTCATGATGTTCTCCTTGTGAAGTGTCAACGGCGAGGACCGGTCTTCGTTGCAAGGACGAGCGGGGTCGACTGTCTGGAGCCAATGCGTTCGCCGAGCGTTGAAAGGCAACCGCAATTGCCAGGACCGTTATCAATATCCGCATGGAGACCTCCGAGGCCTATCTCGAACGAAAGCACAGGGAAATCGGGCTGCTGAACGATTGCCTGAGGAGCCCGCTGCATTTGGCTCGGCCGCAATCGGTCGACGAGGTCGTGGACTCCAAATTTCGGCTCGCCGCCGCGCTGCGCGCGGAGCATGCGCTGCAGGACTGGAAGGCGACGGAGACCGCCTGGTCGCACGCGGCGTCTCCCACCAGCGGTCCGTTCGTGTTCAGCTACGATTATCAGCGCGCGGACCTCAAGGTCCGCGGTCCCTCGTTCTATGAACTCGAGCGCGGCTGCCGGAGCGAGGCGATCTATACCGCATCCGGCATGGCCGCGATCTCCGCGCTGCTGCTCGCGTCCGCACGAATCACCGGCAAGGCGGACATCGTGGTGCTGCCGGGCACATACGGCGAGACACTGGAGTTGATCGAGAGCCTCGTCCCCCATTTGCGACTTGTCACCGCCAGACTGCCGCTGGCCGAAGCGTTCGCTGCGGCAGCCTCGCCACGGCTTCTCCTGCTGGATTCATGCGCTCCTGCCGGGGCGTTCGAAGCGGCTTTGCGTTGCGACGGTTCGGGGCTCGATCTGTTGATTTTCGACACGACATGTTTCGCCGGCAGATCGGGGCGCATCCGGCGCGTCCTGAGATGGGCCGCGCGATGGGACATTCCCGTCGTGTTGGTGCGAAGCCACAACAAGCTGGATTCGCTCGGGGTGGAATACGGCCGGCTCGGCTCCGCCGTGTTCGGGCATTGGAGCCGGAAGGACCTCAAGGCAGGCCAGCTGCTGTCCGAAAGCCTGGCGGCGGAAACCCGCAATGCCGTCCGGCTTCTCGGTGGCGCGGCGTTGCCGGCGCACTTCCCGCCATTCGTGGGCTCAGCGGGCTATTGGGCGCTGACGAAAAGGCGCGTCGCGGCGATCCTGCGCAACGGTCGCCACACGGCGCGATATTTCGCCTCCGAGCTCGCTTCGCTCTCGGCCGAGCTGCATTTCACCCACGGCCTCTATGTCACGCTTCGCGGCAGGCGCGCCCTCGACGAGGCGACCGCGCGGCAGGCCGCCGACGACATGAGCCGCGACCTCAGCGCCAAAGGCTTCCCCATTCGCCACGCCGGCAGTTTTGGTTTCGATTTCGCGGCGACCGAGTGGTTTCACGACGCGACCAAGGATCGGTACAGCGTCCGGGTCGCCGTGCCGGATTTGCCCACCGCGTTGTGGAAGGATCTCGCGGCGGCGATTGCCGGGTGGTGGGCGCGACATCAGGGCGAGACTGAAGGGTGAGTACGGTGCAAGGCCATGACAGAGCGATCGAACGCGTTTCCTTACAGGGAATGCACGTGGCATGTTTCAGACGAACAGTCCCAGCAATGGCTTGCGGTGCTTGAAAAGACGGGTGCAGCCAACGTCCGCGCGCGCCTAGCCCAGACCGACGCGGCATCCGCAGGAGCGATTGCGATCGGAACCGCGCCGGTCATGACGATCGGGTTCGCCCAGGAATGGCTGAACTGGAAAGATAATCAAAAGTCCGAGGCGGATATCGAACGCCACGAGCGGCAGATCTGGTGGACCCGGACCGCGGCAATCGCCGCATCGGTCGCCGCCTTGAGCGCACTGTTCGGCTGGATTTGGACGATCTTCATCCGGGGGAATAATGGCCTGTAACAAACATGATTGTTACGTTGCGCATACATCCGCGAAACGAAAGCGGCGACAACTGCGCTGTTTCAATCGATCGCCAGGCATTCTTCCACGGCCGGCTTCTGGTGGCCGCGACGCGTCCATGCCTGAACGGCGAAGGCGAGTTGATGCTGACTGGCCGCCGCGTCCGCGATGGAAGCCCGCGCCGTCGCGATGGGCTTTGTGATGACGCCGGAGTTCACGACTCCCGCGTCAACTGCCAGGAACGATATTGCCACAATCGCCACCGCAGATGCGACAGCCATTCTCGCCAAGTCGGATAGTGGCATCGAAGTCCTTATCGGGCGCACGTCGCTCGGCGGATAGATAGGGCTCGTTTGCCAAGATCAAAGCCCGGAGCGAGGCGACCCACGCGTTCGTGAAGGACGGTGGATTCTGCAGGCGCGCATCGTAGACCGGGCTCACGATGAACGCTTGAGACTGAAATGGCGATCCCGGCAGGATTGATTGAAATGAATCATTTCAAGAGCTTGATGGCGCGGTTAGGCAATTCTCCTGCCATTGTTTCTCTTAGAGGAATTTGGCGAATGCCTAACCTTCAGAGGGCAGGCGCGGGGTCTGATTCGTCCTCGATTGGCGACCCTTGCCCTGACCCTCTTTTTTGAGGGCACCCCGAGTATTTTCCTCGCCGGCCATACTTATCCCTATAGCACGACTGGCCTACCCGAGAGCATCCCGCAGCCTTGCCGCGCCGACCACCAAATATCGGCACCGTCGCTTTTAGCGATCGGCTCAAAAACTCGCACTATTCCTTACCAGACCAACAACGGAGGCTTTCATGGGTAATCGCGCCAAGCGTCGTGCGTGGGCATGTCGCGTCATGTCGGACCCGCGGCTCACAGATATGCACCGACAGCTCGCCTTGACGGCGGCCGAGATGGACCGCAGAGGATTCATCATGTGCGAGCTGGACGGCGAACTGTTTTTCGAGCCGAAACCGCAATACGCGGCAGCGAATACTGCTGCTGGCGTTGTCTATCTCTAGCTCTTTTATCAGGAGACCTTTGAGTGAGGATTACTAATGTGCGTCCCGGTTGGGATGCCAAGCATGTTGCAAAAATAGATATAGAGCTTGCCCCAGGAGTCCGAGCCGTAGACATCTCGGTTACTCGCAAGCCTGACGGCTCAATGCGCGTGTTTGGCGCTGGCGTCCGCTTTGACAGAGCCGTTGCTGATTTGCGCGCGCCGCGATAGCGGCTGGGGGGCGTGGCCATGGCCGACAGTAAAGCTCATAAGCCCGGCGGCCTTCTAGACCAATACAATCTGCTGGGTGCCATCATCGATGCGTCGTGGGCAACGCGCCTCGACCACAAGGTGGCCCGCCACATCATCGACCGCTATTACCCAAAGCATGGCAATGGCCGTGCCAGCCTGCGCTACCTGGAGCGGGCGACGGGAGCGAGTCGCCCCAACGTCATCGCATCGGTTCGCCGCCTCGCTGAGCAAGGTGCCATCGTTTTGGTTCGGCAAGGTCAGGGGACTCGCCCTTCCGAATTTTCCTTGAACTTCGAATTTCCCTCTAGCGGTATTGCTGACGATACCACTAGCACCAATGAGCCTAGTGGTTCTGTTAGCGATACCACTGGGGGTATTGCCCACGATACCTCTAGCGCCTCTAGCGGTACTGCTGACGATACCGAATCCTATCTACTGAATCCGGCCTACAAGGCCGAGATACAGAAAGATAGAGATGGCACGCGCCCGCCTACGGCGCCCCCGCACGGGGCTGGCCTTGCGGCCACCCCGGCTGGGGGGACGGCGGTGGAAGAGTTGGCGAGTTCCCAAGCCAAGCCAACCTTTGAGCTATGCTACCGCACGTATGACTGCCTCAAGGGCAAGAAGGAAGCCAGGGCGGCATGGGATGCGCTCCCCGCCGAGGTAGACCGCGCCGCCGTGATCAGGGTCGCTGCGGCATGGCAAGCCTCATGGGCGGCACAAGGTAAGCCTGACGCGCCGCGATACGCGCTGGCCCGCTGGCTCAAGGATGAGCGGTACGACGAGGACCCGCCGAAGGGCTTCCAGCCGAAGGAACGTCCGATCAGGGCGGCCAAGGTGAACTCCGCCATCACATCAACCACAGCCAAGCCCGCCAAGCGTGCGGTCCGAACAACCGCTACCACTGCTCGCATCACGTCTGTGGACGTTGTGAAAACTAAAGGCGCGACCGAGTTGCGTCTAGAATTCACGGACGGCGACGGCACGGTGTGGGACTACATCATCCCGCTTGAGCACGACGTCCAAGAAAAGCAGGAGGATGGCCAACGGTTATTCACGCGGCTTGGCCGTGCGACCGGCCTTGAGCGCATCGATGACACCGCGGAGCTATTAGGCCGTACCGTCATACTAACTGGCGACGACGCCGCATTCGCCGCGCCAGCAACCCGGCCGGATGACGAGCCGCCGTTGCCGGTCAAGCCCGAGCCGGTGGATCTGCATACGCCATCGGCCGCACCACCCCCCAGGCCGGCCGACTTTGGCACCAAGGAATGGGAGCGGCGCTATACGGCTCGGCAAGAGCGCGCCGCAGGCATGAGGGAATGGGATGCGGCGCATCCGGAATTCTTCGAGGATGCACCGGTCGACGATGCACCACCATCAAAGCGCCGGATGACTGTCGATGAGGAGCAAGCCGAATACGACGCTTGGTTTGAGGCCCAGTTAGAGGATGGCGCCTGATCACCGAGTCGTTTTTTTAAGCCGCGCAGACGGCCAATAGCATTTCACGGAGCCACAATGACACACGCCAACGACAATAGCCCGATACAGGCCAGCGACTTCACTGACCTTGCCGCCCGCCGTGCTTGGCTGGAAAGCGCACCAGCGACGCAAGCCACGCACCAGGGATAGCCACCCTGCGTGACGTGGGCCAAGCGGGCGGGGGTGAGACTACGTTCTTGGGCCTCCGGCTCTGGCGCGACTTGAACGCTCCGCCGCGGGCGGCTGCCAACGACAATGAGGTGCCAGATGAGGCGGATACGGAGAGCGGCGAGCAGCCCGTACTTCCGAGCATGGAGCGCGAGATGGTGGACGTCAGCGCGAAGCAACTGATTTGGGCGGTCGAAATCAAACGGGCGTGCTGGGTTGGTAACAAGCTCGTTAAGATCTGGGACGGGCACGCCTGGCTTAGTCCCGAAGAACGGTTCGGTGAGGTTCGGTATCGGGCAAGCGAGAAAGCCGACACAGAGAGCTGGGATGCTGAGATGCCGGATGCCCAAGGGGAGTTGGCTCGCGCGCTGGATACCGAGACCTTGCGCGGCCAGCTGGGCCATAAGGTGCACTGTGCTGGATATGGCCGGCGCTGACAGCACCTTAAGTGAGATAGGCGAATATCTCGGCTTTGCGGGCCAATACGCGGCAAGGATGGTGGGTAAGGAGGTGCGGGCGGCGGTAGCTGCGCTGAACGTGGCCATAGGCGGGGATGAGCAGGCTGCGGCTTAACATGTGTACTCAATAGGCCCATCCGCTTTGCCCCTAGGACGCGAAACCCGACAGGATGCGTGTCGGGTTTGGGGCCAAGAGTCAGACGGCCTTTTGGGGCCGCCTGATTTAGCCTCTAGCGGGTGACCTATTGGCAGAGATGCTGGAGACCGTCAGCACCCTTGAAATTGGTGCCGGGCCTGCAGGTGATGCCGTTGCGGGTAGCATACGAACTCCAGTTGCCGTACCAGCCGTTCTGGCCGTACCCCATCCCGCCGCCGTACCCCATCCCGCCGGACATGGCGTAGGAGTTGCCCCAGGCGCCGACGGTAGCGGCCGCCGCCACCGGATGATGGCGATACGCCGTTCGCCGGTATCGATAGACGGGGGTAGTCCCGGTTCCAAGACCCGTGCAGTTGGCGAATTCAGCTTGGCATTCGTCCGGATTGGAGAGAGCCGCCTGGGCCAGTGCAGCAGAGCTGGACAGCGCGGATGCCGCAATAACGACCGCGCCAAGAACTTTCAGATTTATCATGGCTTGCTCCTTGCGTTGGACCGTGGCGCACAATGCCAGGTCTAGCTTCTTCATGCGGGGGAATCGAGCGCGCCTTCTAATGCGGGTGCCTTGACGTAGATCAAGGAAGGTGCGGGCGAGCCTGTCCATTGTATTGATCACTGGGCCGGTCTTCTCCAACAGCCCAGTCTTCAACAAGGCCCGGCCGGGACTCGATCTCCGGCCGGGCTTTGTTTTGTCATGAACATCAAGACACCATTTCGACCTGAGCGCCGTGAGACGGAAATCACGGGCCGGGCGGTCCTTTGATCCATCTCAACGGCCGCGTTTGGGTCTCCGCGAGGGTTGGCCATGAACGGCCTGACGAGCCAAGCCCGGGTAAAGAAGCGCAAAGCCCAAGCCTTCGCGCGCGGAGGAGGGTCGACGCATCATCGAGGAATATGCGGACAGCCTGCGCGAGATCATCGGGAAGCTCCGTCGGCGCCTCAATGGAGGCACTGCCGGCTGAGAAGGTGACGACCAAGGTGCGGGGCTTCGGTTTCTATCAGGCGGTGCCGATATACATGATGCCGCGTGGCCTTGGTCAACCGTCGAGGAGTTTGCCTCAAGGCACCTGAGTCCGGCATGGGTCACGAGCGGCCTTTCGGTATCTCCGGCTGCTTACATCGGGTTGAGCACCGGGAACGGGCGTCATCGGCGCTGCGGGAGGTCAGAGATGGGCAACAGTGGAAGTGATGGCAATTCCGAACCGGTTCTTTAAACGGAACGAGTGCTCAGAAGATCAACGCTCTGTGTACAGGTGAACGGCTTTCCGGCTTCTATTGTTGAAGAAGAATTTAATGGAACGGGTGCGGGTGTGTCTTATCTGTTCGACCAACCGACACAATGTGCGGATCGACTATGAAACTTACGACAATCGGAATAGCAATACTCCTCGCTGTCCCAAGTGACTTTGCCCTTGCAGAAGGCACATTGAACTACAACCTTTCCACTGTTCGCCCTCCTGTTAGAGGCGTCACGATCCTGGCCCCTAGACGATCAGGCCTTAGAACATTACCTCCAGGAAGCTCACCAGCTTATGTCACTCCAGGTGGTGTGCGGATCTATCGCGACGACTCCGTTCCGGGTGGTCTGCGGACCGACCACGACGACCCTCCTTCCTACAATGATCCATCCAAGTTTGGCGGCGGCTGATCTGCGACATACAGCAGCGCGATCGGCTCGCCGCAAAAGCACATAGTGACCCAACGCTCGACTACATGACCGCAAAAAGAGAGGAGACGCCACTACGTCTTCGACCAGCGCAAAGGACCGCTCCGGGTCAAATGCGAAGAACTCAACGCGAGCAAATCTGGTCCGCCATGCCTAGGTAAGAGGACCTCGTGAATGATTGGTCGAGGGCTGCAACGAAGGCGTCGATCAAGCGAACCGGATTGTCATCTACAAGCCGGTCATCTAGCCATTCCGGCAACTAAGTAAATTGCCCACGATGACCCTCTTGATCGAACCGAGTCATGCCAGCCCCCCACCGATTCAGCGCGCTAGTGAGGGGCGTCGCGACTCCGCAGAATGGCCAATAGCTGCCAAAAGTGCTTCTCAATTCATCCGCCCGGGCAGCCTCGATCTGCGCGTTTCCGTGCATCGCGCGATTTTTTGAATCGTCCGTTCTTCGCTTTCATAGAAGAATTAGAGTCAACTCTAATTAGACAGGAGAACTGCTTGTTTCGCGGAGTGCACGAAATATCTTGTTTGACGAGGTTCGGCGGGACCGACAACTGAAGCAAAGAAGTTTGTGCGGAGTTCTCGCCATGATTGAAAGTTCAATGGAGCGTCGCGCTCTGCCGCGCGAGATCGTTAATGTGCCGGCCTTGCTTTCCTTCGATGGAATTATAGGGGTGCATCCGTGTGTAGTGCGCGACATCAATGCCTTTGGCGCTTGCCTTTCCGCGCCCTATTACATATTCGCCAGCGAGTTTGATCTGTTGTTCCGCGGGCTTCACAAGAAGCTTGCCTGTCGAGTGGTATGGAGGCGGGCAACCATTTCGGGCGTGGTGTTCGTTGTGCGCCGCCGCGCAACAAAGCCGGTGAGTGCAAGCGTCATTCAGCTTAATCCGTGCAATTCGCTCCCGCCTGTGAGACCCGTTGGCGACGTATGCGTCCTCCCCTTTGATGTGCATTGACCTAATGGTCTAGCATCGAATGGGGAAGAGGCTCGTGAGAACCGAGATGACCGCTGTCGCGGGCGCACCGGCTTGCACGCCAAGTGCTTCATGATAGCTGGCGACACGTTTTGATCGCGTTGGCCATGGGGCCGATTTGCAAGAGAGGGGTAGGGGCGGCTCAACGCTCTTGGACGATCCAGCTTAACTTCCGGCCGTACAGTCATAGAGTTTAGGCCGCAAGTTTCCAAAAAGTGTCACGGGCAAAAAAAGTTGCGAAATCCGCGGTGTCGCGTGTGCAAGTTCAACGGCGGTCCGCGAGGGTGACCGCGCCAGAAGCCTCACCTCCCCTCCGGGGGCGGTCACATCGGCCCAGAGCCGAAAAGTACAAGAGGCCGCGCCTACATCACAGCATGTAGCGGTTCCATGAAACACGCAAAGCGCTCCAGTCCACTAGGGTTTGCCTCTTCACATTTAGGCTGCTGTATCGGCAAAAGTGGTCACGCCAAGGGCGCTTCAAGAGATTGGTGCGTTGATGCAGCGCGGACAGCGAAAACCCCGCCTGGGGGAAGCGGGGCTTTCTGGTAGGGGTGAAGCTTAGGGACGCTTCGACTGTATGACGCGCGATCGCGGAAAAGGTTCAAAGCTAAAAAGCGAACCACGCCAATACTGCAATGATCGGGATGATTGCCACGCCGAGAAGCAGCAAGGGTGCCGGTTCATTGCCCGTCCTGTCGCTCACTGCTGATCCTCCTTTGCGACCGAGTCGGTGGCGCCCAGGCGATCGGCCCGGTGGTTGTTTTCGCTGTTGAGCTGCTCTCGGTATTCCCGCGCGGCCTTGAGAAGGGTCTCGCTAACCTCATCGTCCTACGTCTCGGCGGCGAGGGCTTCGGCCCGGTCGGCTTGGTTCTGAAGAGATTCCTTGGTCATCTCCCCTTCTTCTTGTTCTTCTTCAATACTTTCCCCTGCGCTCTAAACCCCGCGGCCAGAGCCTTCATTTGCCGAGACACGAATTCGTCGGCGGTCTTCTCAGCGGCCTTCTTGGCTACGCGAGCCTGCTGTTTAAAGGTTTTCGCCGGCTTCATGGGCGCACAACTCTTCCCAAAAAGTCGAGTTCCTGAAGAATCTGGCTTGAGTATTCGTTCGCTTTTCGTTCTAATGTGTCTTTTTCCAAACGAGAGGCGGATATGGCCGACCTGAACTACATCAGGAAGGAGATCGAGCGCATGCGCACCCAAGTGGGGCGCCAGCGAAAGGAGATCCTCCAACTCCAGCGGGCGGGCATATCGACTGCATCGGCTGAGACCTTGCTCTCGCGAATGCTAGGCAAGATCGATACGCTCTGCGACCAGCGAGACGCGCTGAAGAAGACCGACACGCATCACAATAAGGGCAGGGTGCTCGGCGGGCGTCGATGGTAATGGCCTATTCGGCGAGGCGCGGGATTTGTGCTCGGCCTTCTGGAGCCCTTCAACGTTTGTCACAATTCCGCGCGAACCGGTCTTCAAGGCATCCTGCGATTTCGATTCATGGCTCGGCTAGACGTTGGTACGTGCTCAGGTTAAATCAACCGCAATTTGCGATCTCCAGGCGCGTGCAGCTTGTAGGCGATCACAAATCCACAGGCCGTTGAAGAACGGATGCCGCATCCTGCAACGTCCATGAAACCATCGGAAAATTATCGACCGGATATTGACGGGCTTCGCGCTGTTTCGATCCTGCTAGTGGTCGGCTATCACGCGCATCCCTGGATGTTGTCCGGCGGCTTCGTTGGCGTCGACATCTTCTTCGTCATTTCGGGCTTTCTCATCACCCGGATATTGCTGGCGCCCGACGGCTTCTCGCTCTCGACATTCTACGGGCGACGGATCAAACGCATTTTTCCGGCGCTGATCACCGTCCTGTTGGCCACTTATGCGCTCGGATGGATGATCCTGCTCCCGTCAGAGTTACGTCTGCTCGGAGAGAACATGGCCGCCAGCGTGCTCTTCGTTTCGAATTTGTTCCAGGTCGGGCAGGCTGGGTACTTTGCGCCGCGGGCTGCCGAAAATCCGCTTCTTCATCTGTGGTCGCTCGGCGTCGAAGAGCAATTCTATATCTTTTGGCCGTTGGCTCTCGGTCTGATGGTGCATTCGCCGCATCGTCGGCAGATCATCGTCGGATTGATCGGAGTCTCGCTGGCAGCCGGACAGGTTTTGGCGTGGACCAATCCGGATTGGGCCTTCTATGCGCCCGTTCCGCGCGCCTGGGAGTTGTTGATCGGTGGTCTCGTCGCTGAGGCCAATCTCGTGAAGAAAGACAGTAGCAATCTCCTGAGTGCGGCCGGCGTTGGCGCAATCTTGGCCTCCGCGCTGCTGTTTGATAAATCGATGCTTTTTCCGGGGGCGCTGGCGCTGCTCCCCGTGCTCGGCGCTGCAGTCGTGATCGCGACGCCAAATGCCGCTGTCAACCGACTGCTGTTGTCGAGCAGGCCCGCTGTGCTGCTTGGCCTCATCAGCTATCCACTCTATCTTTGGCATTGGCCGCTCCTGGCTTACCTCGGCGTTGTTCGGCATGGGGTGCCGAACTTCCTCGAAGTATGGGCCGCGGTTGTCGCCGCGATCGTGCTCTCGATTCTGACATATCGCTTCGTCGAATGGCCGGCTCGTCGCGGGCGCAATGTCGTGCCGGCATTGTCGATGACTCTAGCGTTAGTCGGGGTGATCGGCGTCGCAACGATCCTCTTTGCCGGCTTCGTCTCGCGATTTCCAGAGAAACTGCAGGCGATCGCGGCAGTCAGCACTGACGACAATTCCGCATTCAAAGACCACTGCTTCCTCGAGGCGCCGGGCAGCAGCTTTGATATGAGCTGCATCGAGCAAGGTGACGGACCTTTGCTTCTGTTGTGGGGAGATTCAAATGCTGCGGCGCTCTTTCCGGCTATAGCCGATGCGGCCAGATCGGCATCGTTCCGGGTAGCGCGTCTCAGTGCGCCCGGTTGCGCGCCGATTCTTGAGGCCGGACCCAATGCGTCCTGCAAGCAAAGCAACGAGGCGGCTTTTGGCCACATCAAGGTATCTCACCCCGATGTTGTAGTGCTGCACGCGATGTGGGGATTTGACAACGACCTGGACAAGCTCGGCGGCACCATCGCTACCTTGCGCAAAGCCGGCGTCGCCCGGGTGGTCATTATTGGGCCGCCGCCGGTTTGGAAGCGCACCCTCCCGCACGCCATCGTCAATCACTATCGTTTCTCGCACGAATTGCCGGACCGACTTGGATCCGGCGTGTCCGGTCCGGCCGAGGACAACCTGATGGCTGGGTTCAGCAAATCGGTGGGCGTGCAGTATGTGTCCGTGAGGAACGTGCTTTGCGATCAGCGCCAGGAGTGCCTGGTGCGCACGCCAAATGGAGACGCGGTTGCAAGCGATACAGTTCATCTGACATCAAGCGGGGCGAAATTGGTGCTCGACGCAATCGGCCCATATATCGTTTCCGGCCAAGCTTTAACTCGCTAGTCGGCAGCAAATTCGCCGTCGTTGAACTATGTCATGCTCGGAGCCGGCTGCCTAGCTCCACTCGTTCTCGGGCAATGAGCCAGGCGGCGGCATAAGCTCTTCCAGGCCGGCTTCGATGATAACAAGTTCGTCCTGAACGGCTTGAATGGAGTTCGCCGGATCGATGCCCGAGACGGCCTGCAGCTCGCCAAGCATCTTGCGCCGATGCGCGAGCAATTCTGCCAGAGCGCGTCGATCCTTGCCCCTCAATAACCTGCGACAATCAACTCCATGGCTTTTGACATTCGGCATCATCTCCGCAGCCAATCATTGGTGCAAGCAAACTCCCGCCAAGCTGACCTGTGTTGTCGGTACTGATCTCCCGCCGGGCCCGGGCGCGCCGCAGCGGCGGTACTGAGAAGGAATTAGCACACAGCGTTCGCTTCCTGTTCGGCTGCCGTTCTCGTTGACGTTGAAAATACAACCTGGAATCGCGATTGCGGTTGTATGAGGGAACGCCGGGGAACGCCGCATCGGCTTCGCCGTTGGAGAGTCGCGAATAAGGTAGGTAGACTGCCCCGCCGTCGGCTCCCAACACCGGCGGCGGGCTTTTTGTGAGTTGCGTTAGTGGCAAAGCGTATCCGGGCACCGGCCAAGAAGCCGCGAGCTTCCATGCCGGGCTTCATCAGTCCGCAGTTGGCGACCCTGAAGATGAAGGCTCCTTCGGGGGCTCAGTGGATTCACGAAGTCAAATACGACGGCTACCGCATCCAGCTCCATATCGACGGCGACGACCGTAGGCCTTCACCCGCAACGGCTATAATTGGATCAACCGGTTTGCCGTCATTGCCGGCGCCTTCGACATCCCAGGTCAGGCTATCGTGGACGGGGAGGTGGTTGTAATCCATCAAGGGCGAACGAACTTCTCAGAACTTCAGGCCGACCTCGGCAGGGGCGACCAGGACCGGCTGGTTTACTTCGCCTTCGATCTTCTATGGTTGGACGGGAAGGACCTTCGCAGGATGGCTCAGCTTGCTCGCAAGGAGCTCCTGAAGCAGCTGATAGACGAGAACGGGCTGGAAGCACCGATCTTCTACAGTGAGCACCATGAAGGTGACGGGCAGGCGCTGTTCGAGGCGGCCAGCAAGCTGAACTACGAGGGCATCGTCTCCAAGCGGGTTGATGCGCCGTACCGGTCGGAGCGGGTTGAGGCCTGGCAGAAGATCAAGACGGTGAGCGCGAAAAAATCCTCGTCGTTGGCTTCGTCAAGGACCCGTCCGGCGTCGCCGCGCTCTACCTCGGCAAGCAGGAAGGGAAAGAGGTGCGGTACATGGGGAAAGTCGGGACGGGCTGGAGACGGACGAAATCGGCGGAGATCCGCAAGGCTCTCGATACCGTCGTCAGCCCGAAGCAAAAGCTCACGAAGCGCATCAAGAAGCCGAAGCCCACCTGGATCGAGCCGAAGTTCTACGCCGAGATCGAATACCGGGACATCACCTCCGAAGGCCTGCTGCGGGCCAGCTCTTTCAAGGGGCTCAGCAAGGGAACGCGGCGTTCCTGACCGCGTTTTCTCCACGTGTGAGTGGAGTACCGGCATGCCGGATCGCGTAACCCAAGCGGTAAAAGAAGCCCAAGCCATCCTCGCTCGCTATGTCGAGCCTGGGCCGAGGGACAGCGAGAAGACGATCAATGACCTGCTGGCCGTTCTTGACGATGAGCGGCTTGTCCAGGCGATGGAGGAGGAAGATGAGCGACAATCTCACCAAGCGGGACCAGCGCGACCGTAGCAAGATCAACATGCATGAAGACTTCGAGGTCAAGTATTGGACCAAGCAGCTTGGTGTCTCGAAGGATGAGTTGCAGAACGCCGTCGACAAGGTAGGCAATTCGGCCGCCGCGGTTCGCAAAGAATTAGCGGCGTGACCGAGGCGCGCGGTATGCTTGCGATCTTTGGTGCAAGGCCCGCGCGCTTTTTCATGCCATGACCAATCCCAACTGCCCCATCTGCCTCGGCATCGGCTTCGTCTGCGAGAACCACCCGGACCGGGCCTGGAGCGCAGAGCTTGGCTGCCAGTGTGGTGCCGGTGATCCGTGCGCCTGCAACAGGTCGCCGGACATAGACGCGGGAATCGAAGAGCCGGATGCCAGCCAGATCATCGAACACGCAGGCGTGGAGAAGCGCCGTCATTGACGAGCCGCTTGATCGGTCCACGATTCACATCCTGTGAAGCGAGCGATAACGAGAACGTCGCCCGCAGACCCGATTTGCTCACGCTGAGTTCTTGGCATTTTGACCCGAGGCGGACAAACTGGAACAGCGTCATCTTGGAGACCATTTGCCCTTGCTTCAACTCAACTTGTCTTCTGGAACTCCGGCCAAGCTTAGCCCCTCATAGATCCGCTCCCGCTGGTTCAGAAAGGTCGGGTTTTCACTGCGCCGTTCATTGCGAAATCTGGCGATGGTAAAGTTCGGGTCAAGCCGGAGGCCGGCGTTCCGCGCCTCCCGTGCCTCCGCGGTGCGGCCGTTGAGCGCCAATGACGTCGCGAGGAAGAAATAAGGCATGGCAACGTTTGGATTCATTCCGACCGACTTGCGCAGCCGGTCCATGGCCGAGTCCAGCCGACCGAGGAACAGGTCGGCGATACCCAGCAGGGCGTACCAGCGATCTAGCCCGGGGTCGCGCGGGCTTAGCCGGATCGCATTTGTGAGGTCGGCTTCTGCTTCTTCAGCACGACCCAGCAGTACTTTCAAAAAGCCTGCATCAGCATGGGCCCAAGCCAGATTAGGATCCATGGCAATAGCGAACTCAAGTTCGCGCAGCGCTGGTTCCGTCGCGCCCGAGACATGGAGGAGATTGGCGTGAACGAAATGGGCCAAGGCATTGCTTGGAGCAAGCCTCAGTGCCTCGCTGATGGCCATCCCGGCGATGCGTAGCTGTTCGTCCCGATTGGTCGAGGCGAAGGTGCGAAGCTCGTTGCCGTGGTAAAAGGCGAGACCAACCAGCGCCTCGACGTTCCTAGCGTCTAACCGGAGCGCCGCATCGAACAGGTCACATGCCGCGCGGTCGCGGCGCAGCGACAGGGGTTGGTTGAGGATTGCCCATCCCCGCATGGCGAGGTCCACGGCATCCATATTGTTCGGTCGTTCGCGCTCCGCGCGACGGCCCTCTGCGGCAACGAGCTCGATACCGACGGTCCGGGCGAGGCGCGTGGTGATCTCGTCTTGCATGTCGAAGATGTCGGCGCGGGGCTTATCGAAACGCTCGGCCCACAGGTGAGCACCGGTTCCCGTATCAATAAGCTGCGCGTTCACCCGAATGCGGTCCCCGCTGCCTTGCACGCTACCTTCCATCACGTAACGTACTCCGAGTTCGCGCCCGATCACGCGCGCGTCCGCCGGCTTATTTCTGAAGGTGAAGGCTGTGTTGCGTGCGATGACGAAGGCGCCAGGAATGCGCGACAGGTCAGTTGTCAGGCTTTCGGTCACGCTGTCGACAAAATAGTCCTCCTCGCTCCTGCCGCCGAGATTGACGAAAGGCAGGACAACGATGGAAAGCCGCGGTGTGACAGGGTACGGCGCCGCCGCTGCAGCAATTCGTGGTGACAGCGCGTAGACCCGTACCGGCTCGGCAAGGTTCTTCAGGTTCTGCTCACCTAGATCTTGCGCTGCCATATCAATTTTGCCACGCACTTGGTGATAGGCCGCACTAGACAGGCAAATGCCACCGGGCTCAGCAATCCCCTCTAACCTTGCCGCTACATTGACGCCATCGCCCATAAGGTCGCCATCGTCTTCTACGACCACGTCTCCGAGATTGATGCCGATGCGAAACTCGATGCGCTTATCCTGTGCGAGGTCAGAATTGCTCTCGATCATGGCCCCTTGCATCTCGATCGCCGAACGAACTGCATCCACAACCGAGGCGAACTCGGCCAGCAGGCCATCTCCAGTCGTTTTGACTATGCGCCCGCGATGGGTTGCGATCACAGGATCGATTAGGTTCTTGCGGACGGCCCGGAGGCGCTCGAGCGTGCCTTCCTCGTCAGCTCCCACTAGCCGACTGTAGCCGACTGCATCGGCCGCTAGGATCGTCGTCAGCCGTCGACTTGGCCGCTCTATCGCCAAATCTCCCTCCTGTCTCGGTCGGACCCAGTCTACGCATTTAGCTCTAGGTGCCAAGGGATTCGGTGATGAGGGGCGCGGTTCGGTATGTCGGCTTCTCGCCCTTCACAAAAGTGCGTCTGGTTATCAGGGTAGACCGGAGTGCGCTGGCATCAGCCGAAACGGTGCTAAGTAGAGCTCTGGCTGTCTACCCGAAGTCCCCACGAGGACACGGTGAAAAACTGAGGGCGGTTACATCCCCAAGAGTACCGCACGCTAACGCGACATGTCGTCCCGTGTTTGAACGTGTCAACGTTGCAGTCACAAGTTTTCAGCAGTTTTGCGGAAATGTTCGGAGATGCGCACGTTGATGCAGTGGAGGGTTTAGATGGAGAACGGCCATGCGAAAGCTTTCCTTGGCATTTGTTGCCGCGTTGCCACTCATTTCGATACCCGCTGCCGCGCAGCAAACGGGCGCGACGTCTCAGGCCGGTGTGGACCAAAACGTGCAAACTGAAGCCGACAAAGGCATCAAAACCCGCAACTCCGGTGAATCTGGCTATGTGGCCAATCAAGACAAGCGTGGCGCGGCTTCTCATGCGCCCGGCGAGACAACCAGCACGGCAGGAATGACAACCGGTAGCAGGACACCCAACGATCAATCAAAGATCAACAGTTCCTCCGTTGTGCTTCGAAACTTGCACGCCCTGTTCTCCGAGCAGTCTCGCTGCGCTATTTTTCCGCGCGGAGCCGTCCTTTAGGGAAGCATTGTAGTCGGCCTGCCGCCCGCGCAATAAGAACTGAAACTCGCCATGGGCCGTTGGGGTCTCGAGCAAATGGATCGCCAATTAGGCCTTCGATCCGAGGGTAAAGAGTTGTTGGCCTTAGACGAGAGCGAGATGGCGCTGGCACCGCGAGACGTGGCCTTGGAGGCTCTGGCTGCGATGGAGATAGGTGCTCGTGGCCAATGAAACCATGGTCCAGCCTCATTTGAGACTGGAATCGCCGATCAATATCCATCGCGCTAGAGGGGGAGACTGCGGGACGTGGGGAACGAGCGGCGACGTAACGTCTATACTGCGCAGATATTGGTCGACGGCAGTCCTGTGCGATGCAAGGTCCGGCACCTCACGGATTCCTCTGCGATCGTCCAAATCGATAGCGCGCCTATCGTGCCCGCGGCATTTGGGCTTCGCGTTCCATGTGCTGGCTTGAATGTCGATTGCTCCGTTGTATGGCGTGATGAGCGCCGTCTCGCTGTGAAGTTTCTCAACTGATCGCAACGTCTTTGTCGACGTTGATCTATAGGGATGCTGATCCCGAGGTAAACTCAGCGCGTTCGATTGCGCACGCGCCTTTTCTTACCGGCTTGGTGCCGTGAAGCGGAGTCGTTCTGCGCAGGTGAGTGCTGCAGTTGCCACGTGGGGGGCAACGTCGGGTTCGTGATGTACAGCACCGGGACGGCCAGATTCTGTTATGGCTGGCTTTGAGACGAAAAGACCGCCCGAAGGCGGTCTTCCCAGTGTTACGTAAATGAGCTCCCGTAATACTTGTTCACGTTAGTCTCACTTTGATCCGACCAATTCCAGCTGCTTTCGTCGCTGTACTTGGGGGCAGCCTTTAGCCGGTCTTCCGTAATGTTGGTGACGTACCCACCGAGGCTCTCATCGTATGTGAGGGACTGCCACGGCAAGGGGTAGTAGTCATCGCCAATCCCGAGGAAACCTCCGAAGCTCAAAACAGCGTATTTTACCTGGCCGCTTCTTTTGTCGATCATCACGCGCTCGACGCTACCGATCTGCTTACGGTCGGCGCCGTAGACCGTGGTCCCCTCAACTTTGTCGCTGCCGATCAGATTGCTCGTTTCTCGATCTTGCATTCCCATTGCTTGCCTCCGTGTTGGCATTCTTGGAATGAGCCTGCATGATGGTTGTCCATCAGCAGAATCAGATAACGGATTCAAGCCGCAACAGTTTCTCTCGGACCCACGCGATGACAACGCTTTAATGTTTCCGTCTAATTGACGAGCGGCAGAGACATCGCCCGCCGGAACGCAATCCTCTCGCCGGATTTGATCAGGCTCATAAAAACCGGGATGAGCGATCAGATGGACACAAGCTTTCTTCAAGATGTGCTACGGCAAATTGAGAACGAGGTGGTTGCAAGTGAACGGCGGCTACTGGCCGAACTGGAAGCGTTGGTCGCTGAAAAGAAACGCCAGAGACTAGACACCGAAAATGAGGAAACTGAGTTGCACTGCATGCGCGAAAGCTAGAGACTTCGCCAGCAGGACCGACAGCATTAGCGGCCAGATGTAACGCGACCAAGCGGCGCAAAGGCGACGGAGTCCCATTTGGATCACTCCGCCGCTTTCAGACCCGGTTCGGTCAGTTCATAACGCCAGCCGTGCTTCACGAGCCAGCCCCCTTCGACCATCTTGCGCGCCAAACCCATCGAGCACGCAGGTTGATTGCCTCCCGGGTGATAAAGCCCGTCCTCGCGCTGGACCAAAAAGCCGTGCACGCGGGCCAGCCGAAGGGCCTTGCGCATCCCAGGAAATAGAATGACGGACTCCTCGCTCATATTTCTGCCAAGCGACGGAACGAGCTAAGGTTCCTGAGAGGCGAAGGCGCCCCTAACGAAAGCCGCCGCCATGCTCATGCTGCGTGGGATCGCCCCCAATTCCTACACCGTCTAATCCTCAGCCCGCCGGTTCACGCTGGCGGGCATTTCAGCTTTGTTAAGCTTCTGAGATCGTTCTGACATGGATCAAGGGGCGCCGGCGAGCCATCCATCGTCTCTATCGCTGGGACTGTCCTTCTCCAGATAAGCCCAGTGTTCAGCAAGGCCCAGCTGGGTCCCGATCCCCCGCCGGGCTTTCTTTGTAACTCCCCGAGGCCGATTCGACCTGAGATCCATCTCAACGGCCGCGTTCGGTTTCTCCGCGACCCTCGGGCCGCCTGACGAGCCTCACCCGGCTAAAGAGGCACCTGAGCCCAAGCCCACGCGATTCGCAGCGGCCGTTCAGGCACTGGATGCTGCAGGTCACATGGCCGTCAGCCAGCGGGAGGATAATGGCCCCCATTTAGTTTATCGGCCAGTGTGCGCATGCTTCCGTTGCTCTGGTTCGGCGGCGCCGTACAGGCTCGGCAGGGTGCGCCTCGCAATCCTCAGAAAGTGGAAAAATGCCAGCAGCTCGCGGGTTTTCGAGTGTGGGCGAAGAGGAAAGGGACAACGTCGCGCAAAGCGAGAGTTCGTGATCGCCTGCATGCACGGTAAGCAAAGCTGAGCAGGCGCTTCGAGCGGCCATCTTCGGACGACCCACCGCGGTTCACACTGGCGGCCATACGGCGAAGGCCGCGGCGGGAGGTTAAATCGCAGCGGCCCCCGCGGGGTCAATGGAGCCGGGTTAAAAGGGCCAAGTGCAGCCAGCCCCGGTGCAGAAAATTCTGCCCCAGCTTCGTCTCGTTTGCAAATACAAATTCGGTATAACCGCAGTGGGCATTTCGTCCAGGCGTGGAACAATTGCGCTAATCTCTCAGCGAACCGGAGCTTGGCGCGTGCGAAACCACAAACCTGAGCAGTGGACCAAGGGCGATGTACAGATGCTGATCAAAATGATCAACGTTGGCTCGACCGCGGGCGAAATCGCAACCGAGCCACCTTCGGAAACGACGTGGACCCGGGCGGTGATGATCGTCCGGTCCACCCCCGCAAAGATGCTGGTTTACTGGATAAGGAGCGCGCATTGATGTATCAGGAGCGCTTTTCGGTGCGAGATCGCGAGACTCGTGTGCTGAACGGTGCGGACGGAGCCTTCTTCTGATCGAGTGCCAGTCTTAGTCTTTTCCTCAGACGAAGGATTTTTGCATATTCCCGTGCGATCTCTGGATCGATGCGGAGTCTTTCTAGTCGCTGCTCGTGGAGTTTCAACAATGCCGCAACATACGAATTTTGAATTGGCGGGATACGCATGGAAAACCCTCCAAGGAAGGAAATGCGCAAAAAACGGTCGCTCTCAAATTTGTTTCAACGCAAAAACTTGGAAGGTGACCTGCGCTAACCTCCAAGCAGCCTGTCGAACCAACGGCAGGCCAAAAGGGCCGGCTCACTCCCCGCAGAGCCTTGGCCATCAGGCCGAGCGGGGAGCTGGCGCGCCGATCCCCCATCGCGGTACCATGCTAAAAATGTGCCATGACAGTCTTGTGAAGGCGGCCTGCGCTCAATGACCGCTGATCTCAACAAAGGAGAACCGCAGTTCCGCAGTTCCGCAGCTCGTTCGCCTGCACGCCAGGAATAAAGGACCGTCCACTACCTTGAGTGCCTTAGGCGCTGACGCCTGCGGCGGGAGATGGAATGGCGTAGCCTGTCGCAGCCCCGCCAGTCGAAAGTTGCGAGTATCGCCGCGGAGCTCCCGCTTAAGGCCGATCATCGTATTTTTCACAGCGTGGATCGCCGCGCTTTACTTGTTCGACCTCATTCAGCGGTGGAATGCATTGCAGGAGCCCGTACAAATCTTGGTACGGTGCTGGGGCGCGGCGGCAAACAGTTGAGCCAACTGGCACCTCAACATACTGACCTGTCGCCAATGAGTATGAGCATGGCGGTAGTTCAGACGGTTTCTCTTTTTTCTGGGCCAGAACGGACGTAGGTAAAATCAGGACGACAGCGACGATCGAGATTGCTCGCATGGCAATTATCCCAAATTCTATGCATCTACCCAGAGTTTAGGGCCACACTACCTTGCTAGCAACGGTCTCTGGTGGTGGCCCCGGTTCACTCCGATCAAGCCTGCCGCCCGGCGGTTAGCCAAGCCTCCTGCAGGCGGCAACGCGCTTAACGAGGCACCTCTGCGTCGCGGACGGCCGCAACTGCATTCGCCCGATCTGTCGCCTGACCCTCGTGTGATCGAAGCATTGCTTTGAACTGCTCCCTTACACCACCAAGATCATGATTGATTGAGGCATCGCGAACCATGACAAGCGCATCGGTGTGAATGAGCAGTGTGACGGCGACGGCTACCTGAGAAATGATCTTCATGGACGCCTCCTGTAGGAAGCCATCATCTGTCAAACCGAAGTGCGGCCAAACCGCGGCCGTTCACTCCCTCAGGCTGCGTACTAACTCCCTGCGGGGCTAAGTTCGGCGGCCGCAGCGGCCGCGGCAGAGCGATCGGTTGCAGCGTGGCCGGAGGTCATTGCACTAGGGTGGACCTCGACTTCCAGGGTCGAAGAACCGACTTCGTGCCGGTTCTTCCCTGAAATCAGCAGCGTGAACTTGTCGACACTGTGCTGATCATCTGAGCCGCCGGCGAAGTATCGAAAGCCTGATCCGACAACAACGAGCCGTCCTTTGCTTGGAGCTTGCACGACCGAGACGTCATAAATCTGCATGTAAGACCAGCGGAGACCCTGGATGCAGTCCTGGCTGGGCGCAATGGTCATGCTCCAGGTCATAGTATCGGAGGCCAATGCAAATGGCGTTCGATCCTTGACGCACAACGAGCTTGCGCTTGCCGGCTGGCACAGAAAGGCCGCCGTGGCGGCACAGAGCAGGTATTTCATGGCATGTCCCCAAGTCCCGACCCGCACACTATCGGGCAGGCTTTGAGGGGCCGTTCCGACTTTTGCTAAAATTGTCCCTTTCTCAGTCACTCCCTCAGGGTGTGCGGGAGGGGCGTCGAACCATTGCCCGCGAGCGCAATGAAATTGAGCCAGGGATAGCGGCAAGGGCGGAGGTGCTAGTGGACTTGACGATAAATCGATGGATGTCGGCCTCGTCGTGCCGAACAGCAACGCGCCTCGATAACTTCAGCGGCCTGGTGAATCAACATCAACCGTCGTCAAGTCTGTCACGCCGCGAACGACGGTGCCGAACATCGTTTCGGCCGTTACGATCGCGCCGCGGTCGCCTTCCTCGATCGTCATGGACGTTCCTTCGGGAAGCAAAGCGCAACGAAGGATCTTGAGGTCAGGCGGGGAGGAGCCTCGCCGGAGCTGTTCCGTGGCGAAAGCTACGGCGGCCAAGGTGGGGCAAACTAGGGCGCCGTCTGGGCGCGCTTTGCCTGTTCGGACGGTGGTCGGACGAATGCTTTCGGCCGATGTCGCGGTCCCGAGCAGAGCGCCAATTAGGATAGCAATAATATGGGTACGCATAGCGGCATCTTGAACCAAGTGCGGCGTGTCCGTCCATTCCCTTCAGTGGCTTCGCTTGGCCTCGGCCCCCGTTGTAACCCGTCCGCTTTTCTTCAAGGAAGTTATCGCTCCAGAGTCGTGCGTGTGGGGCTTCCCCAGCTTTCTGATGTTTACGCGCTGCCTAAACCTGCTCCTGAGCTCGGTTCGCGGCGGGGTGTAGACCATGCGGAGAGCGAGCGTGCCGAGTTTGATCGATCGGTTTTCCAGAGCAGTTATGAGCAGGCGGCGCATGCGGAGAGGGCATTCCGGGAGGGATTTCAGTCCGACAACACCAGGTTGTGGACTTCGTTCCTCACCCTCAAGTTCACTCCTCCGGGATGTCGGCTCGCTCCCTTCAGGTCAGCACGCGTCGGGGTCCACTTTTGAGGCGATCGAGACAGCAAGAGGACCCCAGATTCAGGGCGGTGAAGCTGGGGCTTTCTTTACGGCTGCCCCTTGGGGAAGGCAGCCACCCTTGGCAACGGGCAGCGTGAAAACTTTACAATCGGCAAGTCGTTCCAGCCCCGTTTCTTCGTCGGCCGCAACTCCAACATTGTTGAGCACGGGGGCACTCACTGGCTTCAGGTCAGGGCGGACGCTCTGGCAGCAGTCTCACTACGAGCGGGCGATCGAGGCTTCGCAGGCGACCGTAGTACAAACTTGGCGCGCCGCTCTGCTTCTTCGACTTGGGATCGGAGATCTTCGAGTTCGGTTAGTTGGGAAGCGAGCTCGTCTAGTCGTTGAGCAAATTGGATTTGGCGAAGTCCCTGCAAATGCGCCTCCCATTCAATCCATCCTGAAAGACTGGAGTAAGGTGCGTGAGTCGGCAGGCGTCATTAAAGGAAGCGAATCTCTATAGCCGGCGCGGCGAGTGTATTTGTTAGTTCCGAACATGAACGCAGCCACCACTTCCCTCCAAGGTGCGCAGCATTCCTTTGGGTAAGCGCACCGCGTGCGGGAATCCTGATGTCCGGTAAGGGCGGTTATCGGACATCAGAAATAGCCGATGCAGCATGTCGCCTAAGGGCCACAACCGGACTCATCTATCGCCGCAACTTCAGGCTTGGTGTTGACCAAGTTGAAAGACATGCATCCCGACGAGAGGGTCCGAGCCCTGCCCGGGAGCCGGTCGTTACTCGATGACCTTGTCGGCCGAAGTAGGAACGAGCTTTGGAACGCATATGCGGTGTGCGGGCGGTGTTAGTATCGGCTCAGGTCAACAGATCGTACTGAGAAGGCGCGAAAATGAAATCTTCAGGCCTGAGCGCTTGCTCGCTAAGCACAACCACGTCGTTGCCCGGACTGAACGTGACCGTGCTCTCGTGCGTGGCAGGATCGAACAGTGAGATGCTCAGATCGCTGAAATTCTCGATGCCGAGCGCAGAGACGTCGATGTGATCGGCGCCCCGATTCGAGAGTCCCTGTCCGAAGTCCTCGACCTTATCGTGCCCGTTATCGAAATCGAACACGAACGTGTCGTTCCCTCCTTGGGCAAAGCCGAGCATCATCTGGGCATCGCCCCAGATGTTATCGTTTCCCGTGCCGCTAACCAGCTCGTCGTTGCCGCCGCGCGCGTAGTCGGACATGGATTGGGCATCGCCGACGAGAATGGTCTCGTAGCTGCCCGCGGCATGCGGATTCGGATCATTGCCGCCGACCAGGGTGTCATTGCCGCCATGCGCGCGGCCCGACATAGTCGACGCATCGCCATATGCTTGATTGATGACCTGGGAGAATACGTTGCCACCGAGATAGGTGTCGTCGCCGCCAACGGCCTGATCGCCCATATTGCCGCCGGCATCGCCGTAGAAGAGATTTTGGTTTTGCGTGCCTGAGGCCTGGAATGTGTCGTTGCCGCCGTGGGCACGACCAGACATGTCGCCCGCGGCGTCGCCATAGAACGTACTTCCCCCCAAGCCGGTCTTGTTGAACGTGTCGTCCCCGCCTTGGGCAGAGCCGGACATGTTCCCGCCAGCATCGCCGGAAAAGACATTTCGGTCGGCGAGTGTTGCGTCGCTAGAGTCGTCGAACGTGTCGTTTCCGCCGGCGGCGGAAGCGGACATGTTTCCACCCGCATCGCCAAAAACGAAATTGAACGGATTAATCCCGCTCACAGCGAAACTATCGTTGCCGCCCGCCGCATGACGGCCCATGTCACCTCCGGCGTCACCATAGAGATAGTTGTTGTACTCTAATCCGGTCGCAGTGAAGCTATCATTGCCGCCGCGGGTATGCCCGAGCAAACCTCCGCCGGCGTCGCCATAGAACACAAAACTGCCATCCGGTCCGATGTGACCAACGAATGTGTCATTACCGCCGACCGCGCGATTGATCAGGTTTCCGCCCGCATCTCCATACACGGTAATTGTTTGATGTGCGCCAGCGGTGACACCGAAGTTGTCGTCACCACCCTGGGACTGACCGGACAATGTTTCGCCAGCGTCGCCATAGGCATTCACCCTCACTCCGGGCGTAAAGGCCAGGGGCAGTTCGACATTGAACATGTCATTGCCCGCAATGGCCCAGTCCGAGATATTGCCTCCAGCATCACCGTACATATCTAGGCTGAAAGTCTCGCCGGGAATCATAGCGGACGCCGGTACTTGAGCGGACAACGTATCGCTGCCGCCCCGCGCATGATCAGAAATGTTTCCGCCCGCATCACCGAATAGGCTTCCAGAGCCGGACGTCAGCAAAGTGTCGCTGCCGCCGATCGCGCGGCCGAGCAAGTCCACGCCAGCATCCCCGAACAGTGTGTTTGTCGGATCGGAACCAACCAGTGTTTGCGCTGCGCCATGCTGTCGTCCCGTGAGTGATCCACTTGTGTCGCCATAGAGAACAGCCATGTGACCCTCCCTCCTGGTTTGCAGGTTGCCGCGGAGATGCGCTCCAATGACTTACAACGTTTCGTTGTTAAAATTAAATCACATTTTCGAACAAATTAAATCAGATACTTAAATGAGGTTCCGGCTGGGTGAGCTGCGGGGGGCGCAACTGAGCCGCTCTATCCAGCCTACATTGGCAATCATGAATACCGGCCAGGCCCCCACGAATTTCCGCTCCGGGGTCACAAGCCGCCGAACTGGCGGCCGGCCGCCGACATGCAGCGACACCGCGCCAACGGAGGCGATGGGCTGCCCGCACCACCGCTTCCGTTCATTATGTGCGCGCCGCCAAAGTCCCCGGCAGCAAAGCAGGCAAGCAGACGGAAGATTTCCTGTATGCTTTCGGTGAAGGCCGCCTTGCCGAATGAGGCGTGTTGTTGAGAACTGTCCTTATGGACAGTGATAGGCGCAGTGGCCAAGTCGAACGGCTCGAAGTAGTGGATACAGGCCGGCGGCGGCGCTGGTCCGAGGATGAGAAGCTCAAGATCGTCCTGGAGAGCTTACAAGCGCCGCGTCAGGTCGCTGCGACGGCGCGGCGATATGGCGTTTCGCGCTCACTGCTGCTGCGATGGCGACGGTCGTTTCGGCCTGAGCCGAAGGATGCCGTCCATCAACCTGGCTTCGTACCGGCGATGGTGGTGGCGGAATCAGGTCCGGCGCCCTGTCCAGTCGCGCCGGCCAGCAGCGGCGGGACGATCGAGATCGAGTTTGCTGCCGGGGCTCGGATGCGGATCACGGGTACGGTCGACGCGGCCACGCTGAAGGCCGCGGTGGCGGTGCTGGCAGATGGACGTCTACGTTGATCCCTATTGCGTCAGGCGTGCGGGTGTGGATTGCGACCGGCCACACCGATATGCGTGGGGGCATGAACTCGCTGGGCTTACTGGTGCAGGAAGGCTTTAAGCGAGATCCGCACGGCGGCGACCTCTATGTGTTCCGTGGCAAAAGCGGCAAGCTGATCAAGATCCTTTGGCACGATGGACTGGGCATGTCGCTTTATGCCAAGCGGCTGGAGCGCGGCCGCTTCCTGTGGCCATCGCCGGCTGATGGCGTCGTGACAATTACCCCAGCCCAGCTTGGCTACCTGCTGGAGGGCATCGACTGGCGGATGCCGCAACATACCTGGCGACCGCAGGCGGCCGGCTGATCGCTGTGATTTGAATCGCCGGCGCGACCAGCAGTTCGGACAGAGACCGCGTCTTGTGATTCTCTGGTCGCGATGGGCGCCGATGATTCTCTTCCTGATGATGTGACTACGCTGCAGGCGATGCTGCTCGCCGAGCGAGCGGCCCAGTTGGCCGCAGAAGCCGAGGCCCATGCGGGGACCTTGTTGATCGAGAAGCTCAAGCTCACGATTAAGAAGCTGCGGCATGAGCAGTTCGGACAGTCCTCCGAGCGAGGCGCATTGCTGGACCAGCTCGAGCTACAGCTCGCCGACCTGGAGGAGAACGCGGCGCAGGCTGAGGCCGCGACGCAGATGGCAGCCGACAAGATTACGGTGCCATCGTTCGAGCGCCGCAAGCCGGCCGGCCGTCCGCTGCCGGAGCATTTGCAGCGGGAGCGCATTGTCTATCCGGTGCCTGCCACCTGCCCATGCTGCGGCGACAGCCGATTGCGCAAAATTGGCGAGGACGTGACCGAGACGCTGGAACTCGTTCCGCGCCAGTGCAAGGTAATCCAGCATGTGCGCGAGAAGCTCGTCTGCCGGGCCTGCGAAGCGATCACCCAGCCGCAGGCTCCTTCGCACCCGATTGCGCGCGGGCGTGCAGGGCCCAAGCTTCTGGCTCATGTCCTGTTCGCCAAGTACGGCCTGCACCTGCCGCTTCATCGTCAGAGCGACGTCTACCAGCGTGAGGGCATCGACCTCGACGTCTCGACGCTCGCGGACTGGGTAGGTGCCTCCGCCGCAAGCCTGATGCCTTTGGTCGATGCGATCCGGAGCCACGTCTTCGCAGCCGAGCGCATCCACGCCGATGACACCACGGTGCCAGTGCTGGCCAAGGGCAAGACCCGGACCGGACGGCTCTGGACCTACGTGCGCGACGACCGTCCGTTTGCCGGCCCAGATCCGCCGGCGGCCGTGTTCTTCTACTCGCCCGATCGTGGCGGTGCGCATCCGGAGCAGCATCTGGCGGGCTACGCCGGACTGATGCAGGCTGACGCCTACGCCGGCTTTGGCAGGCTCTACGAGGCCAATCGCAAGGGCGGCCCGATCATCGAGGCCGCATGCTGGGCGCACGGCAGACGCAAGTTCTTTGATCTGGCACGGCTCAGCAAGGCGCCAATCGCGGCCGAGGCGGTCAAGCGCGTCGATGTTCTGTTCGCTATCGAGCGCGAGATCAACGGACTTCCTGCGCAGGAGCGTCTGCGTGTGCGCCAGGAGCGTAGTCGCCTCCTGATCGGCGAGCTGGAGGTGTGGTTGCGCGAGCAGCGCGCCAAGCTCTCCAGGAACAACGACACGACCAAGGCGATCAATTACTGCCTCAGCCGCTGGGATGCATTTAGCCGCTTCCTTGATGACGGACGGCTTTGCATGTCCAACAATGCTGCTGAACGTGAGGTACGGGCGGTCGCCATCGGGCGAAAAAATTGGACCTTCGCCGGATCCGATCAGGGCGGTCGGCGTGCTGCTGCCATCTACAGCCTCATCGCCACCGCAAAGCTCAACGACGTCGACCCGCAGGCTTGGCTTGCCGACGTGCTGGCGCGCCTACCTGATCACTCTGCCAAGCGCATTGACGAACTGCTGCCTTGGAATTGGCAGCCTCAAAGCGTCGCTCACGCAGCTTGAGCGCGATCAGCCTTCCCGAAAGCGGCCTGCTGGGGCCTTCGCCGGATGCGTACGATTTCCTTCGAGATGAAACAAAAAAATGAGCCCCAGCTCCGGGGGGTATGGGGAAGAGCTGGGGCCCGACTTTATTACCCACTTGGGAATGGGCATCGGGAAAACTTGGTAACCGGCGAGCCGTTCCGACGGCGGCGCCGACAAATAGTTACGTGATCGTGGAGTTCAGGATCACTTACCTCAGGCGTGTGGCAGGCACCGAGTAAGGAGTTGCCGGCGAGCCTGCTTCAGATCGGTCGCCAGTTTTATCTTCTCTCTCAAAACGAGAATTTCTGAATATTCCTTTTGGATCTCTGGGGCGATGCGAAGTGCTTCGAGCTGCCGGGTGGCCAGTTTGAAGATTGCGGCAATATGCGTACCTTGAATGGGGTGCATGGTGATCAATCCGCTGTGGAGAAAAACGGAACGGGACCATACAGCTGCGGTGTCGCTCGAAATAACAGCCAACAATGCTGCCGTTTTTTTGCAGCGCATCACTGCGCTCAGGGCTGGGCGGGTCGCCGTGTTTGGCGATCTAGGCGCCGCAGCATTTCGCTCGACTTCTCCAAGGACAACAAGGCTCCGCTGCAGCATCCCTTTGCCCTAAGATATTCCATCATCCGCACGAGTGGGCGGAGTATCAATAGAATGCGACAGCGATACGTTTTTCTTTGCGCCAGACGACTGAACAGCGACGTGGGTCACCGTCCGGCATGACAGTCAGCGCGAATTCGTCGGGAATCTTTTCATTTCCTGCAATATCAAGGGCGGCACCGTAAACAGAGATGCTGCGGATCAAGCAATTTGCTTTTGAACGGCCGAAGCTGATCGAGCCGGACTTTGGGATGCGTGTCGAATGAGAACTGTTCTGCTCCATAGTTTTTCTCCGAGAAAAGGGTTCGCTCCGCAGAGCGCAAGTCGATTGTCGTCGCACCCGTTCGCTTGAATCTCGGGAGCCGATCCAGCCGGCTCGAATAAATACCATATTAAATGGACCACTGCATTAATTTTTAAATGGAATTGAACGTGGAATTAAGAGAGAGAATTGCGGTGGCTGATAAGCAATTGTACACGCCAGATCGAAAATCGCCCGATGATACGGAAGTAGAGTTCAAGTTTCAGACGATTGCCTAGATAGAGCAGGACATCGCTGCGATAGACACGGGGCTGGAGGCGCTTTTGGGTCTGAGGCCAATTTGACTAACCGGCCAATCCGATGGCGGCGAGTGCGCAAAGAGCCAAGTGCTGCGATCTTTCATCATGGCTGCCCTCGCCTGGGGATCCTCGTCCGCGCTCTGCCTGAGGTCGGAGGAGGTCATCGCTAAGCTTCGCGCCGCCGGCTATTCGCACATCCAGGAACTACCAGCCGGAAAGATAACGACCTATAAGGCCGTTAAGGAAGGCACCGCGCCCCCGCTAATCGTCGACACCACCGGCCAAATCGCAGAGGTGGCGAGATAGCCAGACGGGCAGACGAAGCCAGACGTCTTTACTGGACAGCCTGCGGTTGGCGTCGCGATCTCCATGTCGACGACACGAAACGAGCCATGACTTTCGTAAACGTAGCGAAGGTGCCAGACCGGACCGAGTTCCGGCGAAATGGCGAAGTCGTCCAACGCGCGTGTGATGTTGTGAACGGCATCGCGTCGCCCGATTGGTGCGGAGAACATCGTCTCTATCAGCACGGCCAGGCTCATGCCGCCGACCAGCATGGCTCGTGCAGCTTCGTCGCCGTGAGAAAGCCGGAGGGCGGTCACGATGACGGCAATAGCGTCGGGGTTCTTCAGAGCCACAGCAGGTTCGCTTCGCCAGCAAAAACATGATGCCGGATGCCACCCCTTTCGTGCAAGCGGGATCGATTCACCGCCAAACTGTCCCAAGACACAAATGCCCAGGTTGAGCCGCCCTCGCGAAGCTTCGATCGGCAGTATTGATGACTTTCCTGAGCCGAACGGCCGGGCTGGACACCGCTTTAGCCGCTCTCACCTCCCACTGTGAGGCCGCTAGGACGGGGTATTTTTTAGGGTCATCGGTGCTCGCCGGTTCACGTTGGCGGCCACGGCGAAGGCCGCAGCGGGAGGTTAAATCGCTGCGGCCCGCGCGTGGTCAAATGAAGCCGGGTTAAAAAGACCAAGTGAAATATGCAGCCAGCCCCGGTGCCAAAATTCTGCCGCAGCTTTGTCTCGAATGCAAATATAAATTCTGCGGAACCGAAATCCACTTGGGGTGCACTATGTTCCTAGAACGGAACGATCCTGTTATTCTCCCGAACCGGAGCTTGGCGCGTGCGAAACCACAAGCTAAGCAGTGGACCAGGGGCGAGGTACAGACGCTGATCAAAATGATCAACGGAGGTTCGACCGCGGCTGAGATCGCGACCGAGCTTGGGAGGTATATCGCGTCCGTCAAACGTGTGGCCCGAGACATGGGATTTTTGCTCCGAAGCGAGAGGAGCGCTGCACAGAGACGTAGACGTATAAGTCGCTTGTAGAATCGCTCTATGCTGGCTCAGCCAAACCTTACGGGGAAAGCAGGGAATGGTTAGGCCCGGCGCGTCTTACCGGACAAGGACGCGTCGGGCCGCGAGTGCGTAAACGCGCATTACGCAAGCTGGCAGCGCCTTGTCTTGGGAAAAATTCAGGTTGGCTAGCGAGCGCTTGAGGCTGCGGCTTGAGGCTGCTGAAATCGGTCTGACCTCAGCCCCTCGGTTGCCGCATCCGGCGCACACCAACCGCGGCTCGACATCAGAGAAGCGAACGTGGTCCGGCCCAACGATCGGCCCTTAGTGCAACGTTATGACCGCAATGGCAGTGGACCAGGAGCCGCCGTAAGCTCATCTCGCGCATCTCACCGAAGCTGCCTTCTGAGGCCGCATGCCGGTATCCAAGTGTCGCGGCGGCGAGCGTCAATCGGCCTGGCGCGGCGAGGAATGGTATTAGCTTCAGGTCTTTCCCGTCCCGGGGCCGTTTTTTGGCAAACCTTACCGAAAGCTGAGTCACACACTGAAATGCGCACCCATGAAGGGGTGGCATCGCCCCGAATGTCCGGATTCGATGCTGCCAGTCTAACGGATACCCTTGGTACGGAGCCCGCCGGCTCCTTGAATCCTGGCGCCAAGGGTGGCTCCGGGGCGGGCCGGCGGACCGTCCTTGACGCGGCACGGATGCCTTCTTACGCGGCCGCCCTTCTCGTCATTGGCGCACAAGCTTGGACCGCATACCGGTCAGCATCGTGTAGGCAAGACGCCGCCAGATCAGGTTCATCAGGACTAGCATGTGGTATCCCCGTGTTCGATTCCGCCACTTTCGACCCCCTCTGTTTCAGCAAGATTTCGCGGGGCCGGGAAATGGCTTCGCGCGAGGTCGGGGTCGCGTCCCCGGTGCAGGTCGGGATGGCGGCGAGTTAATTGACACCGCCAGGGGAGGTCTGAGCGATCGGTATCAATAATGGTACGCTGTCGCGGCCGCCCTGCGGGTGGGCGGAAATCTCATTCTCCAATGGCAATCGGAACGCCGCGTCTGATCGTACAGAAATGGAATAGCTGCGGGGGCCAGTCACGCTGGCGGGGCTTTCGGTTTTTGATTAGCTGCGGCACGAGCGGCGCCTTTCAAGGCCGCTTCGATGGTCTTAGGCCGCGTACCTCGGCGGGATCTTCCGCTTTGCTGCTTAGGCGCGGATGATCGGGACACTCTCGTAACTAGCCACAGATCGCTGCGGCAGCTGGCGCATTCATAACGCTTCAGTTCGTAGCCTTTGGTCACGGGGAAAACAGCTTTGAGCAGTCGAGCTTGGCTACAAACGGTGCATCCGGCTTCGCCATTCACGATCGCCTCCCGCAAGCAATTTGGCCGCAATGATCGAAATCAGAACTGAGTCTCGGTTCAGGAGCAATAGCGGCTCACGCTGGCGGGGCCTATTTCGATACAGCCGCCCGGTAGTCGTCCGGAGGTGTAACCGCCGGCCATTGGAATTACCATTCTCACCTTTTGGCGGACCAGCAATGGCGCAAGGCGGTGGCAAGGACAAGGCACCAACCCTCATCTGCAACAGATGTCAGCGTCCAATGGAGTTTCTCGCGTCGCTGCCGGCAATTGCAAACCTGCCCGCCGCCTATGCCTACAGGTGCATGCCCTGCCTGAGAGTTGAAACTATCGTTCTGGGCTGAAGGAAGGCACTGCCGGAGGACTAGAATTTGGGCGGCTGGCGCCACCTGCAACACGTCAACCCTGTGCTATCTCACGTGCATTTTCTCGACGATCGCATAGAGCAGCACGAAGATCGGCAAGAAGACGAAGAACCAAACGGCCTCCGGTTCGTCCCGGGAAAATTCACGGTTCGGATCTGTTTCCGTGCCGAACGGCACAGGTGGCACAGGCGGCTTTGTACGGCTGCGTTTTACCGCTCGGGTTAGCAGCCGTCGAATCGCTGGTTCGTCCGGATCGCTTGCGCGTCGGCTCTGGTTCGTCACGACTTTAGACCGCGAACATCAGCGGGTATTTGCGGACCAGTTCGAGGTCAACATAGCCGGCGGCATTGATCCACTCGTGGGGACAGTAAACGAGCGAGCCAGGGTCGAGCTCCAGGCCATCCGGTTTTATTGCCTCGCGCGTCCCCAGTCGGCCGGCCCATTGTCTCCGTCCGTTTGGATCAGGTCGCATCGCGTCGAACACGGCGGTGTCGTTCTTAGTCATCGCAATTCCAGAGGTGTTGAAACCAATCTTTACGAAATGACCTCAGCTTGCCGCCGGTGTTCTCGCCGACAAGTGACATTCGCTTTTGCAGTTGCTCACTTTAAGCCCGCATAGGTCGTGCTGACCGTCTTCCCTGTCTCACTCGCCGTTGCAGGTTGCCGGAGTTTGGCGAAGGGTGATCCAGAATTGACAGGTGCGGCCGGACCAGCCCCGGCACCCGCGGGCTGCAAGGGTGGCTAGCTGTCTGCTCCTCAGGGTGGATGGGCCGCCAGCATTGGATCGCTCTCTTCGTCGAGTCAGCGCTTGGAGAGGTTTAGGAGGAAGCCCACCATTGGTCGGGGAATGGCTCCAGCAAAGTCCAATCGACTTGATTGTCGTTGTCAGGGGGGCTGGTAGCTCCTGCATTCCCGGTTAGTGGCGCGTGGCGACGGAGGCGAACAGACAAACCGCCCCGTTCGCGACGTCGAACGCGGCGCGACGGTCGATATGTCAAGCGAAATGGAGGCACACCGCGGGCGCTTCGCTCAGCTTCTTCGACCAGATCTCGAAGATCTGCCAACTCTGAGAGCTGAGAAGCGAGTTCGCTAAGTCGTTCGTAAAGGTTTGCGCGAGAGCCTCGCATAATGTCCTCCCCAGCAAAAAAGCACTATCAGGACGGCGTCAGAGCAATTAGCGCGAGAGTAAAAGTAGAAGTTCAATATTTCAGGCTCGGTATCAGGCCTTCTTGAATGCGGTAAAAAGAGAAACGGCTCGGTTCCGGGGGCGAGGGGCCCCGACTGCATTACCCACTCGGGGACAGGCATGGGTTCTCTCCGGAGCCGGCGAAAGATTAAATACCTTTAATACAGGCTTAAATCAATTAAAATTAATAGGTACGCTCACGAAGTGCGACCATTCGGCCCGTTCATTCACTTCTCTACTTCAGGACTCCGCCCTTGGTGGAGGTGCCAAAAGAAAATGACCCCGTAGGGCGGGGATGAGCTGGGCCGACTGCGTTTCCCACTTGGGGCTGGGCGTCGGAAAGCTTGGTAATTGGCGAAGCGTTCCAATCTGGTTTTAGTGGGCTGGGCGCGTGCATCGGCGAGATCGGAGTGGCATCCCGCGACCAGCCTTCACGTTCTGAAATGGGCTGCATAAAAGTGGGTCTCAACAGTCTAGTTGCGTGGATCGTTTCCCTTCGGCTCCTGCAAGAATTTTGGCATGTGTCCACGCGCATCGCGGTCACGAGGGGCGGGGCGTTCGGACGGGTCGCGGCCGAGCTTGGACTGCAGCTCGACGAGGTCGGTGAAGACGTCGGCCTGGCGGCGCAGCTCGTCGGCGATCATCGGCGGCTGACTCGCGATCGTGGAAATCACGGTGACCCGCACGCCGCGGCGCTGAACGGCTTCGACCAGGGAGCGGAAGTCGCCGTCACCCGAGAACAGCACCATCTGGTCGATGTGCTCGGCGAGCTCCATCGCGTTCACGGCGAGCTCGATGTCCATGTTGCCCTTGACCTTGCGGCGGCCGGAGGCGTCGATGAACTCCTTGGTCGCCTTGGTGACCACGGTGTAGCCGTTGTAGTCGAGCCAGTCGATCAGCGGGCGGATCGAGGAGTACTCCTGATCCTCGATGATCGCGGTGTAGTAGAACGCCCGAAGCAGCGTCCCGCGGCTCTGAAACTCCTTCAGCAGGCGCTTGTAATCGATGTCGAAGCCCAGAGTTTTCGCCGTCGCGTAGAGATTGGCTCCGTCGATGAAGAGCGCGATCTTGTCGGTAGAGGAAGGTGACATTCAGTTCACGCTTTCCGTGAAACAGCGCAGATTGAGCTGAAAAGATTGGGACCGCGACACCAAGTCGGTCGCATTCTAGATAGATCGCTAGCGAAGATCTTAGAGTACAGATGGATGCTTTAAGCTCCAACTATTTTCGACCGGGGCTCGAGCTCTGACGATAGCCGAAAGTTGGTCTGTCCGATTTGTAATACATGGCTGCTCGGGCCATCTTCCAGTTGCTGCTGACTGCTCCTTCTCTCAATCGAAGGACATCCAAAGTTGCGTCGGCGCCTTATCATCTACCTGAATGCGAGGAGGGGGCAGGCGATTAGGCCGAGGAGAACATCGCGGCCAATGAGGCGGGTCTGCAATTCGGAGCGGATGAGCGGATAGGACCGGCGCGCGGACTGGTGCACCGAGCAGACCGTTACTGCCGGAAGGACACCAACTTCCGCAGCTGGATAGTTCATCGCCGAACAACCCGCAGGAGTTGGCGATGAACAGAATGCTTGTGTCGCTCGGTACAGCAACCTTGATGGTGATCTCGATTGCCAGCGCATCTGCGAAGGATAAACAAAGTGGAACGTTCCTCAAGAAGACAATCGAGGGCAACTTCGCTGAAATGAGCATGGGAGAGCTGGCGCAGCAGAACGGCCAGAGCGATGCCGTAAGCCATTTGGCAGAATGCTTTCCACAGACCACGCCGCCGCCAATCAAAAGGCTTTAGATGCTGCCCGAGGATTGGGAATCAGCTCACCAACCGGGCCGAATGCGAAGCAAAAAGCCGACCACGACAAGATGTCAAAAATGTCCGGCGCTGGCTTCGATAAGATGTTTGCGGCTCACATGGTGGCAGACCACCAAAAGGACGTCGCCGAGTACAAAAAGGCATTACAAAGTAAGGACGCTGCAGGTGAATATGCTTCCGGCCAGATAGATACATTGCAAAAGCATCTGGACACTGCAGAATCGTTGAAGGCTGGCGGTAATCGAACTGAGGCCGGAAGTGTCAAATAGCCTCTAAACTTGCCAAGCAGGCGAGGCGCCAATTGCCCGCGCCGCTCAGCTTTGCAGTTTGATCTACTTCTTTAGTTTGGAATAGTGAGCTTCGACCGATGGTCGCGACAACGGCCTGAACCTCCTGCAGTTACTCTCAAAGCCGGCCTCTCTTTAGGGCCGTTTTTGCACGACTAAGTCCCGAAGTTGGAAATCGTTGCGCTTGATGTAGATCAATATTGCCCTCGGAGACACACTCCTCTCATACGCCTTCTGGCTAGAGCCATTGGATTTTGGTGAGGGAGATTTCGATCTGGAAGGCGCACTCTCGCGCGCTGGCGGTGGCAAAACCGCGGGGTAGACCGCTCTTTGCCTTGCGATTTATCGGAAATTGAGGTTCAATGTAGGTATCGAACCATCGATCCAATTCTGTTGCTTAGGGAGAGATCGGTATGGGCTCATTCGTTGGTGACGACGACTTATATATCGGCTCGTTTCTAGAGTTGTTTAATCTGAGATTTGGAATTGAGCAGAAAGACAAAGAGTTTGCCTTCGGTGGCGTTACCGAGATGGCAGCCCTACAAAAAGAATTCGAAATCTTCAAGGCGGAGCGGCCCTTCGTTGAAAGTGCGAAGCTGCTGGGACTTGGCGGCCTGCAGAACAACCGCGCGAAGAATCGTTGGTTTGAGCTCCTGAAATGGCTGCAGAAGATACCATCGGACAACGCTGGCGAAAGTGGCGATAAGCGCATCGTCAACGCGCTGATAGACAACCTTGGACCTAAAGGAGCCAAGCTACCATGCTTTATGAGGGCTCATGACTCACGTGACCCGAAGGGATATGGCCTGAAAGTTGTCGTCTTGGTGGGCGACACCCCAATTTTCTACATAACCCGGCCTTACCTGACAATTTCGTTGCCGATGGCACCAAATGTGCCCCCGTAGAAGAACAGCCGTGGGGACCGTCTTTTGCGCTAGGCAGTTTGGGTCCGACCGGGGCGGAAACCTAGACGCTATCTATTCGGGGATCGCTGCTTACTATTCAGCGAGCGCGAAGAAGTTCGGGCCCACGCCCCTCGGCGTGGACTGGACCTGCCAGGCCACGCAGGAGATGCGTTTCGTCCAGCTTCTGAAACTGTGCGATTTCTCCTCGGCATTTTCGTTGAACGATCTGGGTTGCGGTTATGGAGCGCTAGTAAGCTATTTGGGCCGACGCCATCTCCACCCTCCAATTGACTATCTCGGCATAGATGTTTCGGCCAGCATGGTTCGGCAGGCGAGGCAGCTCTGGGATGGTCGGGCAAGGGTGACGTTCGTGCACGGCCATATCGTCCCACGTACGGCGGACTATGCCCTTGCCAGTGGCATCTTCAATGTCGAACTAGGCCAACCTCGGGAAGAATGGGAGAAGTTCATTCGAGAAAGCCTTGACAACTTGCACGAGACCAGCCGGCGTGGCTTTGCCGTCAACTTTATGAAGCGGCTGGGCGGAATACCCGGCCGCGAGGGGCTTTATTACGCTGAACCCGCGGAGTGGGCACGCTACTGCGCCAACAGATTCGGTGCGGCAACGGAGCTGTGCGAAGACTACGGAATGAGGGAGTTTACGTTAATTGTCAGAAAGCGAAATCAAGCTCCAAGTGACAATTGCCGCCGTGCCTCTTCCAATAGCCGTCGATAGATGCTCGCCCCCGTCGTCTCGATTGCGGCTTCAGCGCGGCCCACGAGCTTGGCGGCTTCGTCTGATCTATCTGAATCTTCACTCGCGGCGTAAGCAACCGCTAGTATGATCGTTGCTCGACATTCGGGCAATCGAGTATGGCGATCCTTCGCAAGGTCAATTGCTTCTTTTGCTTTCTCGATCGAAACCTCCCGGGCACCAGAGCGCAATTGATATTCGGCAATACCGGCAAGCATCTCTGGCTCGATCTCCATCGCGACTCTCGCCGCGCGCACAAAATCGATGCCTTCCGAAAGTGACTGAATCGCTGCGCGGTAATTGCCAGCAACCCCGTGCGCAACGCCCATACATGCCAGTGAGTATGCTCGCAAGTACGGGCTCGCTTGACGTGTTGCCAAATCAACGATCCGCTGTGCGTGTGCGATAGCCATTCCCGCATCTCCGACACACCAAGCCAGATCAACGTAGCCTTGATTGGCGATGAACTGCACGGTGGGATCGATCATCGCCGGTTCGATGACAAGAATGCGATCAAAGCAACGGCGCGCCTCGTCAAAACGGCCAAGCCGTACGAGAATTCGGCCGCGGAGGCCCATGATCCAGTGCTCCACTTTGTACCCGAGAAATTGGTGATCGAAATCAGCCACGCTAGAAACACCCGCCAACGCATCATCGCTTGCCGCCAGCGCCTCTCTGAGCAATCCGGCCCACCCATAGGCTTGGCTGAGCGACGCGTTTAGCGTTGCAATTCTACCCGAATCCTGACGCGACGCCGAAAGCGTCAGCGCCTCCTTGACCGCACTGACATATGCATCTGCCTGCCCGCCGCTCGCGCCGGCAATACGCCCCTCAACAAAAAGCAGCATGGGAATCATCGAGTCGTCGATGTCTCGGGCCCACTCGAGCGCTTCCCGGATGAACGGTCTTGCCTGCTCCGAAGTCATGCCCTCTCGCCAACCTAACCAGGCGATCTGGCTATTAGCGACGATAACAAGTTTGTCGCGTTTTGGGCTACGCGGCTCTCCCGCCACTAGCGCGCGCACCTTCTGCCAATGCTTGATGGCCTGTGCCGGACTGGTCGAACCGATCCAGCGCGCGGCACGTGCGGCATACTCGGCGGCGCCAGTTGTTTCTCCCGCTTCTTCGAAATGATGGGATAGTAAGGCAGAGAATTCATCAAGCCGCTCAGGATAAAATTGCTCGACAGCTCTGGCTACCCGAGAATGTAGTGTACTGCGCCTTGCTCGCAGCTGGGTCGAATAGGCGACTTCCTGAATTAGCGGGTGGCGAAAACTGTAGCTTTGGCCATCCTGCCCCCCGCGTGGCTGCAGCATTTCTGCAGTGCAGAGCCGGACCAAGGTAGCTTCCATCTCCACGGCCGGTAGATTTGCGACGGTTTGCAGAACCGCCAATTGAAATTCTTTACCGATAATCGCCGCCATGTGCAGAAGATCGCGCTCAGTTGTGGCGAGCCGATCGATCCGAGCTTGGATTACGGCTTGGACAGTCGCCGGTAAACCGTCGAAGCTGCTGGGAATACCGCGTTGGTAGTCGCCGGGCCTTCCGACTATAGCAACATGCTCTAACAAAGAGCGAATGAGTTCTTCCGCAAAGAAGGGATTGCCTCCACTGCGCTCAGCGATACGCCGCCGGACGTCGCTTAGCTCTTCTCGCTGTCCCACAAGCTCGTCAACAAGCTCATGTGTGTTCATTGGACTTAGCTCGGCAAGCTCGATCTGTCGATATTGTGGGCCCTGCATCCAAGAAGTAAAATATGCCGGGCGGAAATTCACGATCAGCACTGTCTTTGTCCCGATGACAGCGTCAACAAGGGTCGCGACGAATTCTTCGCTCACCTGATCCAGCCAGTGCAAATCTTCGATGATAATGACAGACGCCAGCGCGCCGCGCTGACGCACCATGTGTCGTATGATGTCGAGCAGACGGGCATTGCGGGCCTTCGGGTTGAGCCAAGAGGGGTGCCCCTGACCGTGCTTAACGCCAAGGAAGTCGCAGACCAAGCCAAGGTCCGCATCGAACGTCGATCCAAGTTCGGCGAGACGTGTGGCAATTTGTTTCACCGCGAGGTCCGGATCGTCTTCGGGCGATATATTGAAGTAAGTGGAGCGCAGAAATTCGAGCACAGGCTGCAGAGGGGTCGCTGGGCCATAAGGCTGAGCCCGTGCCTCGAACACGGGAATGAGGCGTGCCCGACACCATTCTGCAAATTCAAAGCAAAGTCGGCTTTTTCCAGTTCCGGGAGCTCCGACTATTCCAGTCACACGCGGTCCTTCAGTTTCCACGGCTGCCAGGGTCCGCTGCAGCAGAATCATTTCCCGATCGCGGCCCCGAAATGTCGCCAGTGTGACGCCGCGGAATTGCTGGCTCGCCACGGCCGGCTTGAGGTTCTTCAACACGTAGAGCTCAATTGGCTCGGGAATACCGCGCAGCCGTCGACGGCCTAGCGAGCCAACATCACAGAACGAACGAACCAAGCGATAGGTGTCATCGGTCAAACAAATTTCGCCTGACTCGGCATTTGCCGGTAGGCGGCTCGCGAGATGTATGGTGAGGCCGTAGGCGCTAGGTTCCGTTAGGGTCTCAAGCAGGGGAGCGTCGGCTACGATCTCGCCGGAATGCAGACCAATGCGAATTGACATTGCGTCTTCTCGAATTCGGAATGCGTCGCGCATGGCCAACGCAGCTTCGCAGGCGAGCAATGCGTGGCCCTCCTGAGCACGAGGGGCGCCAAAGAAGGCAAGAATGCCGTCTCCTAGCGTTCGAACAACGGTGCCGTCGAAACGCTCGATTGACTCGCACATGGTATCGAGTGCAGGTTTGAGACGCTGCATCGCACCTTCAGCGGTGAGGCTAGCGACCATTTCGGTCGAACTAACAAGATCGGCAAACAGTACAGTCACCTGCTTCAGCTCACCGAGAGCAGCCCTGTTTGCCCCCGGGAGGGAATGGGGCCGCCTGACCGCCTGTGCGAGCGATGCTCCGCATCCCCCGCAAAAGGCCGAACCAGACGGGCTGATATGGCTGCAAGTAGGGCATGTCAGCGGCAAGGGCGCACCGCAGCCATGACAGAAACGGTTCGTTGCCGGATTGTGACCGCCGCACCGCTCACAAAGCATGTAGCCCTCTGATGAGCTATCCACGGACCAGGAGGAAATCGCACCTTTGAACTCTTGCGCCAGACCGCCGCCGGGCCATCAACTCGTAACTTGATGGCACCACCTTTGAACTGCCGTCGCAACCGAATTATTGAGATGGAGTGCTGCAATTAGTTATTTCCCGCTACCAGGGGTTGCTGATAGCTGAACCTCGAACGCCAGCTATCAGCTCGCACTGTGGTGCTATACAGCGCGGGCAGTCGAATGTTCAGAATGTGGTCGCAGTCCCGTGTTCTGCTCTTGAGGACCTCTCTGCTCGGAATGGTCGGGATCGTGCTCATCGGGCACATGGCTTGTCGATGAGGCAGTCCCTCCAAGTCGCTGCGGTCAGAGATAGTTGGTACTCATTTCGTGAGCATCATGGGCCTAAACTCGATCGGCCTACCAAGCGTCCTTCTCTGGACACCCATGCGGATCCACCTCTTAGCGGTCAACCGCGTCTTGTGGTTGTGCCTGATCACCGCTCCTCCAAACCGCGATAGCCAAGACGCTTGCGTATCAGCAATTTTCCGACAGGCCGCTTGAAGCCCATAGCGTAGCTATGGTCACTAGCTACAAATAGACGCGCCATGCTTTGGACAACGGACGGCACGAAGAGTGGGGCAGGACGCCTAACAAACCTGAACTCGCACTAGCAGCCTGAACACTTGCGATGGCGTTCGATTAAAGGCTTGGGCCACTCTCGGCGCGAAGCAGACACTTCGTGTAAGCGCAAGGCCGCCGACGGGCCGCAAGCGCATGTTGTGCACTTGGTCGTTCGAGATGGATCGTTCCTTGTGGCGAAGTTTTGCGATCCCTAAACTATTTCTTGAGGGCGAGATGATCAGCAAACGCACCCAAGGATGGGGCATAAAACTGGGTGGTGATCGAGTCGCTGTGCTGGGAGCAAGACGCTGGAATTGGCGAGAAAAGTCCTGCAAAATTGCGCTAAGGCCATGGTAATCGACGTAGCACCGATCAGCGGAGCTACAAAAAAGACGCTGAGGGAGCTTGCGGCAGCTCTTTACGGCATTCCAACTCCACGAAATGGTAAATGGCCGCAGTTCAAGTCCAGCGCGTTGTGCATCGCGTGTGGCTATGAGCTACCACCAGCGCGAGCGTCGCGGCGGCGATGGTCTTCTCCGACGCGCATGCCTTGAGCACGGACTACCGTACGCCGTAGCGCGCGAATTCCTCGACGATGTCGCCCCGGACAGCTTTCGCGGCCGCGACATCGGCTTCTCCCGAAGCCGTCTCGCCGCGGCGGATCTTTGCCCGGCCGCGACCGTACAGCGCGGCGGCGAGCGTGGGGTCGATGCGCAGCGCGGCGTCGTAGTCGGCGATGGCCGCATCGGTCCGTCCAGCCTTGAGGTGGGCGAGCGCGCGGGAATCGTAGGTCGCAGCCGTATGCGCGCCCGACCCGATCGCCTTGTTGCAGGCTTCCACCGCGCCTTGCGGGTCGCCCGTGCTCGCCCGGATCCAGCAAAGGCCGCTCCAAGCCACTTCCATGTCGGCGTTCAGACGAGTCGCGGTGGTGTAGTCGCTTTCGGCGCGTACGAGATCGCCCTTCTTCAGCCAGGCCTCGGCGCGGTTGACCAAGGCGCCGGGGTATGCCGGCTGGAGGGCGATGGCTCGGTCGAAATCCTCCATCGCGGCGTCGTAGTCGCCCATCCTCAGTCTCGCCGCGCCGCGGTTGTTGACGGGCTTGGCGAAGGTCGGATCGATGCCTATGGCCGCGTCGAAGTCGGCGACAGCGCGGTCGTAGTCGACCTTCGCCGCGTAGGCGATGCCGCGGTTGTTGTGGGCCATGGCCAGGGCCTGTGGCCCGCCACGGCCGGCTGCGATGAAGGCCGAGCAGGCCTCGATCCTCCGGTCGGGGGACGAGGCGGCGTTGCAGAGCTCGACGTTCCGGAATTGACCTTCCGGCTTCTGCGCCGACGCGGGGGCGGCCAGCAGCAGGATCATAACTGGCGCCGTCCCAAAGACCTTCAGCATCCCCGGCAGATGCCGAGAGCGCGGTCGGCCCTCCGCTGCCGGGGAGGCGCAACGGTCGGGCCGGCCTTCCGCTTCATGACGGCATCCTTGCCCTCCTCGATCAGGGTGGCGAACTTGACCGTGCCGTCGTCCGAAATCTCGATGTGGGGCGTGGTGCCCCGGATCCCCAACGTCGCCACCGGCGTGTCCACCTTCATGCTCCCGGTCTTGGCGACGCTGCCGGCGACGAAGGTGAAGGTGCCTCTGGTCAGGCTGATCAGGGTTGAATTGTCCTTGCCGTCCGGATCGTAGACGAACTCGCTCATTTCCATGCTGGCGTTACTCGACAGGCTGAAGGAGCTGCCGTCGGCGAAATTGATGCCGAGGCGCCCGTCGGCGCCCGTCCTGACGACGTCGCCCCGATAGACTGGATCGCCGACCTTCGCGCTGACCCCGTCCTCGGACAGTCTCGCCTGCACAACCGCGGCATCGATATGCTCGATCACTGCCTTGCCAGCGACGGTCACGACCTTGCCGATTGGCTTGACGTCCTGCGCCCGAAGCGGCGCAGGCGGATACGCGACTGCAACGAGCAAAAGGCAGAGAAGTCCTGCGACCGTCCTTAGTCCGTGCATGCGTCCGCTCCCGTCCGTGAAGAGCCCGCTTCGGCGGAATGATGGCAGAGCGCGCCCGGCGCACCATACCGCATGTTGTGACCGCCACTCTTTAGTCGCAACGGACGATGGTCCCGACCGCTCAGCGCCAACAAAAGAGCGCATTTGCGCGCACCCAGTCAACATTTCGTGAAGGGGTCTCGGGACGACAAAGCGTAGTCTGGTGCGCAGAACCGGACACCTCGGCGGGTTGACTCACACGCGATCCATGGGTCCGGCCGCTTCGGCGGAAGCGGGCAGCATGCGAGGCGTTCAAGATGTCGCTCGCACGTGTCTTCACCGGTCTTTGGCCGGCGCAGAACCAACGCAGTCCGTCGTCCGTCCGCGGCGGGCGCGCTGTAGAGTCGGCGGTTGTCGCGAGACTCGGATGGGCCGGAGGGCTGTCCTTCGTCGCGTTGATCCTTTCGGCTCTGAAAGAAGCGTGGGCCGCCGATCCCGATCTCGCCCTGTTTGACGACGCCTCCATCACCTACAAGGGCTTCGAGCATGGCACCTTCGAACTCATCACGAAGGAGCCGGTGCCGCGCCACATCATCGTGGACGATCCCGGACAGACGGTCATCCTGAGCAAGACCGGATCGTCCGTCGGCTTCGCGCAGGTCGGCAACAACGCGTCACGGATGGAGGACCTGCAGAGCCAGCAGCAGGACGTGCTTGCCAACTACTCGAAGGACCATGGGCCGGCCGGATCCGGTACGCCTCCGGGCGAAGCGGTCGATCAGGCGCCGCAGCCGATCGATTTCCAGGCACCGGAGGGGCCCAGTCCCCAACATGCCCTTCCCGGGCTGGTGGTGCCGGCCAGCTTCGTGCCGGATGGGCCGTTGATCCATTCGCCACCGACACTGACGCTCGGGTCGGGCCCGGTCGAGATCGACACAGTCGCGTTCGATGAGTTCTCGGCGAGCAGCGGCAGCTTCTCGACCACGAGCTTCGGCTCCGGCACGACCCCGACCTTCGGCATCGCGGGCGCCGCGATCGGCGCTTTCACCGTCGCGGGCGCAAGCTACGACATCGAGAAGGCCGGCTCCTTCGGAATCCTGTACTTGAACAGCGCGACCGGCGCCTACGCCTACGTACCGAACAACGACGCTATCAACGCGCTGAAGGCGCCGAACGCCGACAGCTTCACGATCACGGCGTCCGACGGCTTTGCCTCGGCAAGCCAAACCTTCACGATCGACATCGCCGGCACCGACGACGCGGCAGCGATAAGCGGCGGGACCGGTGGATCCGTCGCCGCGGTTACAATGGACGCCGCCGCGATTGCGGCGGCGTTCATGGCGCACGACGTCCCGACCGCGACCGGCAAGCTCGCCGACACCGACGTCGACGATCCGGCCAACACGTTCACGGCGGTGAGCTCTCCGCATGCTAGCGACAAAGGCTACGGCAGCTTCACGATGACGTCCGACGGGCACTGGACGTACGCGCTGGATCCCGCCAGCGCCGCGGTGCTGGCGCTTACGGCGTACCAGACCCTGACCGACACCTTCACCGTCACCACGATCGGCGGCACGCCGCAGATTGTCATGGTGACCATCCAAGGCGCCGACGATCCGGCCGTCATCTCCGGGGACACGCATGGTCGTGTGGTCGAAGCAGGCGGCGTCCACGATTCCGCGCAGGGCGTCCCAACCGCGTGCGGCCTTCTGACCGCCACCGACGTCGACGGCCCGTCGAACGCGTTCGATCCCGTCAAATGTCCAGAGCCGAGCGACCACGGTTACGGCAGCTTCACCATGACCGCGGACGGGCACTGGACCTTCGCGCTCGACAACGGCAATTGCGCGGTGCAGGCGCTGAACGCAGGTCAGTCGCTGATTGACGATTTCACCGTGAGGGCCGCGGACGGTACGGCGCAGACGGTGGCGGTCACCATCGAGGGCAGCAACGACGCCGCAGTCGTCTGCGGCGATATTTGCGGACGCGTGACCGAGCCAAGCAACTCCTGCGAGCCCCCGCCACGCGCCAGCGGCACCTTGTCCGACAGGGACGTCGACAATCCCGACGACACCTTCACGGCCACGACATGCCCGCAGGCGAGCGACCACGGCTACGGCAGTTTCACGATGACGACCTGCGGCACGTGGACATACGTGCTCGACCCCGACGACCCGGAGGTCCAGGCCCTGAGGCCTTGCGACGCGCTGACCGACACCTTCACCGTGACCACGATCGACGGCACGCCGCAGATCGTGACCGTGGTCATCCAGGGCGCCGACGACCAAGGCTTTCGCAACCGGGCCGAGCCCGCGTTCCATTTCGAGGCGGGTTTTGAACAACAGCATGCGAACCCGACGTCCCCGGCGGTTGCTTCCTCGGTCCCCGTCGCCGCCCTCGGTCCGGAGCACGATTCCGCCGCGGCCGCATGGTCCTATCGGGCCGATGCAACGCCGGAGGGTTGGCGTTTCGACGAGCAGGAGGCTGCTGGCCAAGGCGGACACCTACCTTTCCAACACGATCTGATCCTCTGAGAGCCGCCGACGCCTTCGTCGCGTCCGGGCGGATTGACGGTTTCCGGAGGCGCTCCCATGGTTGCGCCGATCACATTCAAGGACCCGCACCGCCATCAGTTGTACGGCCATCAAGAGCCATGAAAGGGCGCACTTTCATGTCCGCTCCCAAGCACCATAATGAGTCATTGTAACCTCCAAGGTATACTCGGAAGGCGACAGGAGCAGCACTCGCAGGATTCCCGATGTCCGTTCCGGGTCGCACGCCGCCGATCACGCCGAAGGTGGGAGACTTCCGCTTTGCGTTGGTAAGCCGACCTTTATGAGTACACGTCCTAGAACAGGCTGAGGATGGACCCCTCCATGAGCATCGCTAGGCCAGAGTGATCAGGATCATTCCGAGAATGACCTTCCAACATCGGAACCACCAAAATCATCCTCTTCATGGATTACAACCGCCGATTCTTAGTCACGCGCCCTCTGGCATGCGAGGCGTCGTTTGATATTCGCGTTGCGGAGGGAGAAGCCCGATGCGCCTGGTATGAATTATTCTCTGCGGGTACCTGACGGTCTGGCTGTCTTCCACGCTGATCTCTTGACGACCGAGCAGGTCCTCGCCAGGGCAGCAGCCGAACATAGGTGCCGCTCTCATGCAGATCGAGCCAGCCCTTCTCGACAGCGCAGCTGCTGCCCGCGCCGAATTCCGTGGCCGCTTGCCTCGAGCGTGTAGAGGAACGGGTAGTTGATCTTCTCGATATGGATTCTGCCGTCTTGTACCGCCTCGATGCTCGAAGCCAGCTCAACGAGCTTACGGGCGGCGACGTCCGGATCGGCAAAAGGGCGTTCGGTGACGAGTTTCATTGAGGGAATCCAAACCTGAAGCCTATGCTTAATGTCGGAGATGCCATCGATGCCCAGGATCACCGCCTCGCCATCGACGACGAAGTGCTTCTGGCAGTTCTTCAGCGCGGCCTTTAGGCCCGCTGAATCCCCAACGCGGCCAGAGCTAGCAGGTCCCAAGGCTTAGCAAACGTGACAATCAGCCTAATTCTCTCAACGTGCTCGGCTCAGGCCATGGCATGTAACGACGCAGCTCTGCGGAGAACGGGCGTCGATGAGCTGCCGCGGCGCCCTCTCATGCTGTGACATACCGGCCTGCACGATCAAGACCTACAAGGCCGGCACGTGCAGGGGCACCGGCTGATCGTCGAAGCACGGTCCCGGCATTGCAGAGCTTGGGAACTAGTTAGACGGGCAGCCGAATCCAAAGGTCGTTGCTGGACAGCGTACCGGCCGGCGTGGCTATCTCCAAATCGACGACGCGAAATGAGCCGGGCTGATCATCATACAGGTAACGAAGATGCCAGACCGGGCCAAGTTCTGGTGTAATGGCGAAGTCATCTAAGGCACTCGCGACGTATCGAACGGCATCGCGATGTGCTATCGGCGCGGAGAACATCGTGTCGATCAGCGTGGCGAGGCTCATACCTTCCTGGAGCATGGTTCGCGCGACTTCGTCCGTGGACGACCTTAATGGCCGATACGAGGGCCGCGATAGCGTCAGGATTCTTTAGAGACACGGCAGATTCGTTTCAGGCCAAAAGCCGGACGGTTGACGTACGGGCGCGTGGGCGGCGGTTGCGTGCTTTCGCAGGGCAATGGACGTCTGCTACAACACCTCAGCGCGGACCTGAGCAACGCCACGATTTGTAATCCCCAAGCTGCGCGCGGCCGCCAGCGAGAGGTCGAGGACGCGGCCACGGACCCATGGTCCGCGGTCGGTGATACGAACGACCACCGACTTATTCGTCTCAAGATCAGTGACGCGGACTCTCGTGCCGAACGGCAGACGGCGGTGCGCCGCGGTTAGTAGATTCCGATCAAACGATGAACCGCTCGCTGTCTTGCCTTTGGAATACGAATAGTAGGAGGCTTTTCCGGAAATGAATCGATTGAAGGATTGAGCGCCTGAACGATCGTTCAAGGGCTCTTGTCCGTTCGGAGACTGCGCTTGCGGCTCCTCCGTCTTTGTCTGATCGAGTCCTTCAGGAGCGGGCTCCGCGTGAGCCTTTGGAACGATGGACCATCTGTCATTGAATGTTTGCCCGACGGCAGGGGTCGCGTGAAGCCCCGTCCAAGTTGAGACCGCTGCAATCATTATCATTCCAGAAAGCGGACGCATGATCGACCTCGCTACAAATCACAAAGCAGAGAAATAATGCAAACTCGTAACCCACGTTCCGGCACATCCCCGATTCATATGTAGAAAGAAGATGTACTACCCATGCGGAACGTAGACGCAGCGCAGCAAGCAGATAGCTCACTGCAACGCACCACGTTAACGGCATCAGAGCTTTCTGGCGAAGCGAGCGTCAACACCGCCTGTACGTGCAGGGATCCAATCAGTGGCGTGAATGTCTTCGCCCTGATTATAGACACGAGGAGGACATTGAACGGACCGTCACAGTTTGGTGGGGCGAGAGGCCGCGAGCCACCTAAGACGCCACGTACGTTGCCTGCGATGGCTCGATGTTCAGTGGGCCGCTGGTCACTATAATGGGGCCGACCTGTGGGGTTGCCTCAAGGCGCAGGGATTTAGCTCGGTGCGAGTCGTTGCCGAATGGGCGACACGCCGTTGGCGTGCCGAAATGCCCAATGCTCAGAGCCTGCAGCGCGTACCGTCCGCGAGAACTATCGCGCGCTGATGACCAATGGCAGCGATACGCTATCAAAGTCAGAGACCGTCACTATTGCGGCAATTGAACAAGGCATTCCTCTCCTGGTGGAAGCTCGAGAAATCATAGCCGGTTTCCATGCGATGATCCGCAAGAAGGCTCACGGAGAGCTTGAACCATCGTTGGTCAGCGCAGCGATTACCGACGTCCTGGTCCAACGGACAGACCGAAGACCAGATCGCCAAACTCCAAACTGGGTTAAGCCCCAATGCCGGGGCATGGAAGGAGTAAAGCTTCCGGCTGCGCTGGCGCTGCTGCTGCGAGCGGATTTGCGCGGCCTGGCCAAGCGGGAGGGCGAATGCGTCCTCCAGTACCGGCTGGCCCTCGCTCCTGCGGCGGATCTCGCGGATGATCCGGCCCAGCCGGCTGCGCAGAATGCGCAACTGCCGCTGATGCCGCTTGAATTCCTTGGCATGAGCGTAGCGGCCCGGCATCATCGCGGCGGCCTTGGCCACACGAGAATAGGCATCGGTCGGAAAGGTGGATGAGCGCCACTTCCTATTAAAGCAGTTGTGGCTGGTCAAAACTCCTGAGACATGGCCGGAATTCGAATGGGCTCGCCGCGGTAAACTGTGACAGTTCGAACTATTCTGTTTCCAGAAGATTTAGCTCTAATGAGCAAAACTGGAGCTTATGGACAATCAACGGACTGCGTCACGAGAGAAGGTTCTAAAGCCCGGAATGATCGAATTCGGGATTAATGCAGTACCGTGCATGGTCCGCAACGTCTCGGAAACTGGGGCGTCTCTCAACGTGACCAGCGCATTCGGCATTCCGGATTTTTTCACGCTGGTTTTGACGTTGGAAGGTCAGCGCCGTTCAGCTCGGATCATCTGGCGCAAAGACATGGAGATCGGCATCGCGTTCGAGTAGGCCCTCTAAACCCCAAGCGCCGCAAATGCTCGCCCCGATCAAAGCTCGCGCTCCGTTGCGCGATGCATCCGACTCTTCACCTTGACCCAATGCTTCTCGATATAAGTCGGGACCGATTTCGCCACGCTCAAAGGGCGCCCGGCAGGCGCGCTAGCAGCCGCTGTAAATTTGTTTTTCGCAGATACAGTGGCCGGTCGCGTGGGCCGTCCCCGTCTATCGCCAACACGCAGGCGTAAAGCTGAGCCTCGCTATTGTGCTTGCGAGAGTGCAGGGCGTTGAAATCGGAAACGTCGTCGAGGCCAAGCACCACCTTCTCACCCTCGACGACGAAGTGCTTCTGGGGGTTCTTCAGAGCGGCCGCGGCAATACGCTCGGTCCCACCGTGCCGTGCGCGTTAGCAGCCGGCACGCGTTTGTCCGCTGATATCCTGCTCTCTTGCTAGGTAGCAAAGGATGGGGAACGGCGGATGCGCTCGTCCAAGGCAAGCTGGCGATTTTAAACCATTGGTCATATTAAATAAGCTAAGTAACTTGAATATTGCTAAATATTTAAAATCGAATTAATTTGAGGGTGCCTGGCGCCGGACGAACGCGTCTGGCCACCGAGAAACGGCTCCCGCATCCCCCCTGCTTACGCCATGAGATGTGAGGGGCCGTTTCTTGGCCGATGGTGAGGCGGATCATGCTACGCGTGGCTGACTTGTTTGTCGTCTCCACTATGACAGCAGCGGTGTTACTGGTTGAAATCGCAATTTTTATTGTTCTCGTCATGATTTGACTGACGCGAGAAACTACCAGCTGATGAGAAGCGGCGCGCGATCACGCATGATCGTCTCAGCCAGCTCGCCGCATCGGGGGGTCGATTTATCTTGTCAAAGTGGAAAAATGACCCGCCGGTCACACCGGTCTTTTTCGTCATTGCTCTCACGAGCTTAGCCCGCATGCCGGCCAGTATCATCTAAGCAAGGCGCCGCCAGATCAGGTTCATAACGGCTATGAGTGCATTTAGCCGCTCGAGGCGGACTTCAGCGCGGGCGCAAAGCGTTCGGAGAATGTTGCGGCCTTGGCATCCCGGGCTGCGGAAAGGGCGGCCGAGATAATCGTTGAACACCCCACGAATGCGATCGCGAGTAAGGCCGCACCGAAAAATAGTTTCCGCATCTTAATCTCCTCGAGAGGACGTCAATGCCGTTCAGTCTTGGAGGGATTTGTTTCAGCGTCATTGTGTGAGGCTCGAAACGGTTTCGTGCACGCGATCGTCACGCAAGCTGGGGTTATGGCGGCAGGACTTGCGTTGTGCGCCGCGCAACAACATATGCTCCGAAAAGACCGATGGCGGAGAGACGGCCCCGGCTTCAGGGTTGGCTTTTGAGGTACGCCGGGGCCGCTCCGCCAGCTTGGGCAAGCTAGCGAGACAGCAACGGCGCCGTGAGGACACGGGTTCCTCGCCGCGCAGGTCAGGCGAGGTTTAATTGGCACAATAATCCGCCGCCTTATTTTCGTTTCTACCCTGCGGCAAGCCACAATGCCTCTGACACTGCGGATGATCGGCCTGGATGATTACACGGTGCACGAGGACCGGCAGCTAGTCGGGCGCATCCGCTACGCCAACGAACGCTCCCGGGGGTTCTGGTTGTGGACGTGCATCGCGACGCTTCCCGGTCCGCCGTTCCGGGAAGCTGGCTCGCTCGATGAAGCCAAGCGCGCCGCTTCAAGGTCGCCTGGGAGAACTCCAAGGCGAAACATCGGCCAAGCTGATTGATATCGCTTCGCTGATCGGCGTCTTTGGTACCTCCAAGTTGCTCGGGGAGCTTTCCTTTCGAGCAAGCAACACTCTCCGCCCTCCGCTCCTGAGATTGCCACATCCGCCGCTGAGATGAAAAAGGCCGCAGGATCAGCTCATCTCCCGCGGCCTTTATTTTCCCGGGAAAATTGAGTGCTTACGTAATGGACACTTCCAGCCCCGGCTGTTGGCGATGATTGCAGAACCTGGTTTGCGGGGTGAGTCCAAAACATGTGTTCCGAAGCGGAACATGGAAGGCTGTTGCGCCTGCGCAACGTGTTGTCCTGATGCGGAAGAGGGCGGGTGCATAACCCGAAGTTCTGCCGTGTTTCATCGAGAGCCCGTCCCAGTATTCTTGCGCGCAGTTGACACGTTCGAATCGGTGTAGGTTCGGGGAAATGGTGAAAATGCAAGTGCACCATCAACCGTAGCACCAAGCTCGGCCGACGGGGAGGGATGCATGGTAGCAGCTCTGCAGATAAACTTTGCGCTGTGGGGATTGATTGTTTGTGTCGCCTGCGAGTTTCTGCAACTCGTCGAATTATTTTAGAACAGCAGCTAGCCGCCGACTGCAATCACCGTCTTGGTGATAATGTACAGCCACGCCAGCGTTGTGATAGCTGAAGAAGGCTGCCGGTAGAACCATGAAGTGCGCCTGTGTGGGAGGCAAGTGAGCTGAGTAACATCGTTCTCGCTGTCTCTATCCCGTGTACAGTTTCGCGGATAGGTGCCGGCGGGCATGGGGGCGCCCCATTTCAACCCAGCCACGGGCCTATGAGGGCGGCCGTTTAATTATCAAGGAGACCACTGTGATCGGTTTACCGGCGCTGCTAAAACGTTCAGAACGTGGAGATCAGCCAATGCGCCATGGCTCGGCTCGGTGAAGCTGAACCTCATCAACACCAGGAAACCTGAACAAGAATGTCGCGAAGGTCTATGCGGGTTAGAGCACGGTGCAAGGGGTAGGGGTGTCCGCAGCTTCAGAACCAATCGTTTCTTAGCGACCGCGGCTTTCCCGTTTCACACGCATCTGCAATTCAGAATATGGGTCTAAATTGCGGCTAGGCAATCGCGAGCATGGTCCGCACGAGTTGCGCGATCTTAAAATCGCATTGTCTCGGATTGATCTGTCGCAAATGCTGACACTCGACCAAAGACGATATTGAGATCCGTTTATGGAGCTCTGCCATGATCATAGAGCGCTTATCCCAAGAGCATCTCAACATTGAGAAGCTGCTGGCCATCCTCGAGCGGGAGCTCGAGGTATTCGACCGCGGCGACCGTGCTGACTACGAGGTCATTCACGCGGTTATCAGTTACTTCGAAGTCTACCCAGAGGTTTATCATCATCCCCAGGAAGACCTGGTATTTGCCAAGCTGAGGGCACGAGATCCAGCCGCTGCTGCGAAGGTCGGCGATCTAGCTCGCGAACACCAAAAAGGGGCCCAACTTTTACGCCGCGTCGCTCAGGCGGTCGAAAGCGTTCTCGCGGAACGTGGCATTCTGCCCGAAGAGGTAGATCTTATCATTCGGGATTTTATCGCGCACGAGCGCCGCCACATGAGGATGGAAGATCGCGATTTTTTTCCCCTGGCAGTTAAGCTTCTCGAGCCTCAAGATTGGACTGAGATCGCTTCAGCCGCGACGAGTCAGAATGACCCGCTTTTCAGCGACGTTGCCGAAGAGCGGTTTGATACCTTGCGCGCACATATTTTGCGGCTTGAGCAGGAGGCTGACGCGGAGCGTAAGTAATCGCTACGGCGTCGCGCATTGCATTGTGCCACGCGACGCTGAGGTCCACGGCGCAAGGGGGAGTCAGAATTGGGCTGCGCCTTTCCTTCCGCGCTCACATGCGCCTGCGGCCCGAAGCAGGAGGCTATCATGCCGCTCCACACCGACAATCTCGAATCGACCATGCGCTATGCATTGCTGACAACGCGGGCTATAGTCGTCTGTCCTTTCCATCCAGAGGTCATGATCCGCGTCGGAGACGGCGACGCCGAAACGCATGCTTATTACCGCGCCAGAAGCATCACCAAGAGTGATGGCACGTGCTGGGAGCGTGAAGATCTCATGGAAGAGATTGTGCGCCAACTCACGGATGCGGCCGACGGCGTGTGTCCTCGGTGTGCGCAGCTGGTTGCTTCCCATAACTGACGGGCTGCGCCGTCAGGACACCGGAAAGGGAAAACCGAGGCAAAAACCTAGAGTTGGCTAGCTGGCAGCGCTTCGGTACAACCCGCCGGTTCACGCTGGCTGGCTTTCGGCAGGATCGCGGCAAGACAAACTTCAGGATGGCCAGCCTTCATCGAGACGCGAAGACTACCTGCTCCGGCTGGCAAGCGTTTTAGATAATGTCGGCGCGGACCAGCAGGTGATAATTCGGGACCGGTACATCGAGTACGCGTTCGGCGGGAATGACGCGCTCGCGCTTGCAGAGGCCGAAGTCTTCGCCCGCGCTCATGGCTGCACGTTTCGTTACAACCGCATTGAGCAACAAGGCGTGTTTACCGGGTCGTATCCTGCCGGAGGCAGGGCTTAAGGCGTTTAGGAACGACCACGCAGTTTGATCTGCTTCTTTAGCTTGGAATAGCGAGCCTCGACCGAGGCCTGACTCCGGCCGAGCTCTGCTGCAATGTCGCTGAATGACGCTCCGCTCGCGCGCATCTGAAAAAGCATTTCGTCGTCCTCCGCGGACCAAATCGCCGAACTTTTAGGAGCCCCGGATCGGACCATTTCCACCCTGCTGCCGACTTTTTGCGATCAGACAAAAGCAGGACCGCGATCAGGCAAATTATGGCGGCTGGCATCCCAAAAACAACCGCTTACAAGTTGGGCAGTCGTACAGGCGCACGCCGGATCGGCAGTGTTATCACTGTGTCCCAGCAGGACGGCCTCACCGCTAGGAGCGCTCCACGGAAAAGGCCGCAGCGGCAAACCACTGCGGCCAGCCGGTCAAAATGAAGACGTGAAATATTGATTCCAGCCCCGGCAACACAAGCCTACAGCGACGGCTCAAGTCCGCAATGTCGGCGATGTCACACTTATGGAAAACTTAAATGTCAGTCTTGCTGACTGAGGGAGGGCTCGCCGGGGCTGGCTAAAGCGAGCCCTCAACCTCGTGTGCGAGGCCGCCCCCCGGCTGCCTCATCGCAAGACCAATAGTCTGCGCTAGAACGCGTCAGATTAATGTCCAAACTAACATGGAAGTTTGGCGATCCGGTTGTCCCGATTTTCCGACAACTGCCTTCATCAGGGCTGAAGGCCTAAGCCAAACCTCAAAACGAGAGCCTTGTGACGGAGCGCGCCAGCGGTGCGCTTGGTCAGCGCGCAATTCTCAAGCCGCGCACTTATCCAACTACCGCGCGACGATATTCAAGCGCGTGTAGCAAACGACCTCGTTGGACGGGGGCGGGAATGTTCACGCTGTTCGCTGCGGCTTGGCGGACTCTAACTCCTCCCGAAGTTGGAGCGGCAATCCATCCGCTTTTCCCAAGAACAACCAATCCAGTGTCAGGCCAGGAATCTTTTGCACTAGCAGAATGCCGATGCTTTTTGACAACGGAAAGCCACGTTCGAAATTGTTCCAACGGGGGATTTCAATCCCGATCCGCCTACAAAACGCCGTTTGCGTCCCGGCAACGGCTTTTCGCACGAGCTTGAGCCTTTCCGCTACGTTCTCATTACTCAGTGGATTTTGTGGCATCGACTACCTTGGATGCGGGAGGGGAGTCTGAAAACTGTCTCAGGGTAGGTGCCGATTTGGTTCAGGAGATGAGCCACTGCAGCGCCAGTCTCAGGTACGAGAAGAAGTAGCGATCAACAAATAGACTGAGGGGTGGCCACGCGATGATGCCGATGCCGATAGGATTATGCAGCCTGAGCCGATCAGCATCTCTTTGATTTCGCGGTGCATCGCGTCAGTTTAGGCCATTCTCCGTTATGCCGTCCAATCTCTTAGGGTCAGCGCAAATCCACAACCTGCCTCGACGGTTGCGATCGTCCAGCTGGCCCGCGCGCAGCACGGCGCCGCACTGCCGATGAAGGTTATTGCCGCGCGGTGAATGATGGAAATCCGACGGCCCTCGCGGGGCGGGCCCAGGGTTAACTACCCCATTGCGCGAAAGCGTGTCCGCTCCTTCGGCTTGTTCGCCCTCGCTGCTTGCGGAAGCGTTGTAACCGACCGTACACGGCCTGGCGACTGCGACCCAACCGCTCGGCCAACTCGGCTGCAGTCATGCCCTCATCGAGTAGCGCAAGTAGTTGCGCTTCTTCGTCGGCCGACCACGGGCGGGTCTCTTGTCGATCGTTGGACATCGTGCCACGGATGAGCGCTGCGGAGCGTCATCGTACGTCAACATCGTAAATGATAAGTTCAAGACGAGCCGTGAACGTCGGCTGACTTGCGCTTGCAAACCCAGGGCACGTATAAGGTCGACCATGTACGGGAGTTCCAGGGTGCCCGCGTAACGATCTGTAAGTACTGGGCATGCAAAATAGCGCCTTTCTGCGCGTGATCAGTCCGACCAAGGAGATCGCCGTGACATCAGATAATGATGACGAGCTGGCTATTTTGACGCGAGAGATCGCTGACAAGGTGACCTATGTTCAGAGCCAAACAATCCTGATCGACGTCCTTGAGCGAGACGGACACGACGTGTCTCACTATCAGAGAGAGCTAGCCAAGGAGCGGTCGAATTTGGCAACCCGGATCGCGAGGCAGTTTCGGCTTATCGAAATAGCATCGACCGGTGAAGGACACGAGACAGCCGCGTCAACTCAAGGATAACCATGTCGGATCGCCGGAAGATCGATCGGTCGGACGTCGACTTAGCCGCCTATATTTTTGGAGATGGCGGCAGCCAACGTTGCCGCGTGTTCAACATTTCGGAGGACGGGGCGGGGATCGAGTTAAAGACGAAGCTGCACATGCGTGCCACATTCAAGATGATGTTGGAAAGAGACCGTATCATCAGAGATTGTCGTCTTGTGTGGTGCAGTGATACTCGCATCGGCGTTGTGTTCGAAAAGAATTGAGTCGGCTCTGCTAGGTTGTCGGTGCCAGCCAAGTGCCCCGGGGGGACAAGGGTCGGGGTGTCGCCACGCTGCCTAGCGGGATGCGTCGAGCGTTGTTGCTGCGGGTCAATGACGCCACACGCCTGGGGCTGTGAGGAGGGCGCCCGGTGATCCGCTTCGCAAGACCCTGTCGTTTTTGACAGGTGCGGGCCGTCCAGACATGTGGGCATGATCGCGACTAAAGGACGAGAGCCGCGGCTATGCGTTACTACTTCCCGATTTTACACAATGGCGAGACACAGGCGGACGATGTGGGAGAGCTATTTCGCTCTGCTGAGCTAGCCGTCCAGTACGGCGCTCGTGTCGCTCGGGATATCGCAAGCGATCCCGATTGCGACCATGATGCGGGCACGATCGTGCTCGTAGTTGACGGCTCCGGTGCTGAGATCGCGCGGCATAGGGTCTAGGGCAGGCGGAAGCGGTGGAGGTGAGGGGGCTACTGAAAGCAGTTTCGGACGAAGTTCGTCCGAAACTAGGCTGATTCAACGCTCGGGTAGAGCAGTAACAGCAGAACCGTGATTGCACCGAACTTGGTCTTCGTCATTATCTCACGTTCCTGATCTGCTAAGGCCAGCCAAAATCGCAGGGTGCTGAACGATGCGTCACGTTCGCTGGAAGACGGCAGCCGGGAAGCAAAGCGGATTGTTCTCTGTACGGCCATCTTGAAGGACCGCCTCGTCATGACGATATTTCTCAACTGCTCGGCGCAACCTGCGCTTCTGTTCTGTCCGCGTTTGCGACATCATGTCAGGAAACAGCTTGCGGATGGTATCCAGATCAGCACCAGCCGCTAGCTTCTCCTCATTGAGCGAGAACCACCAAAGTTGAAATACCTGCACAGGGAGCGGCAAGCGACCCGTAACAGAAAAATAGTCCCACCACCCGATGAATAGCGCTGCGTCGTTTACGGTATCGTTGAATGCTGCCAAGAGGTCGTCATCCTCTCTGCGCAGGCCCTCCTTCGTGCTCATATGTTTGAAGGCGTTCCAATATTGTCGTTGAAGACGGCGGATTTTTCCCATGTCTAGCTGCGGGTAGGTCTCCAGTATGTGAGTGGAGAAGGTGCGAACGTTCTCCGAAGCTGCTATCGCCTCAATCAATTCGCTGCCGCCACAAGCCAGACATTGCACGGCCACGGGATCGCGATCCTTGATGAAGAGATCAAGTGCGGTGCCAAGCTGATGGCGCGCAGCATTGAGCTTGTTCAGCGTATTGGTTATCGGGGATCCTCCACAACAGGTGAGGGATGTGCCCCGTGATGCGCATCGGCGAAGTGAGGTAGGATTGCTTCCGCAGCATTGAGGGACACCGCCAGGATGGCTGCCGTTCCTAACGCGCACTTCATTGGGATGACAAAGCGGTCGCTGCCCCTTGCTTCGAAGGTGGCAATGCCGGTGTCGTGGTCGATCTTAGAAAAGAGCCCGCGGTGCCCATACGACTTTGGATGGCAGAATTCCGAGAGAGCATCATAGTGACTGCGGAAATGTGGGATGACGGTGCGGTCGATTAAATCGATAGATCTAAGTATCTGCCGGGCCTCATGTTCGGGGTGATCGCGAAGGAGCTCTTTATCTTTGGTCCCGAAAAGAGAATTCATCGCCAGCGCGTCGACTGCTCCAAAATCTGGGATGGATGCCAATTCCCGAAATCTTTTTGAGAAATCCCAATAAAAGGCCGCGGTCTCGACCATGGCTCTTCCATTTAGGATCGCGCTCAAATAGTTTGCATTATTCCAAGATGATGCGGCTCCTTCTGCCAAGGCTATCTGTCGATACACAACCGCGTTTGCTAGCACCGCGACTTTCCAAGCGATCTTCGATCGTCGATATGGCTCAACGAGAAGGTCGATTTGCTCACGTCGCCGCGCCGCGAGCGAACTCAGTTCTGCATTTAGTAACTCGAGTTCGTCTCGTTCATCGAACGAAACGCTCGCTGTGTCGATTAATATCATGCTCTCTGATCGCATTGAGGGTGGCCCAGGCTGCCGGGTTCACAGTTCTTGACGCTATCCCTCCCCGATCAGGAAGCTGACAAAAGCCTCGGTGAATTTGTAGCGAGGTACCCTGTTGTACCGAGCATCATATATCGCGCCTACATGAATCATGATCGTCATGATCGATGAAATGTAAGGAATTGAATCTTCAAAATAGATAAACTGCGGATAGCTTGCGCCGTAAGAAACCCTGTTGTTCGGAAGAAGCACGAACTCGCGAACTAACGGCTCCTTCTGAAGGTTCTCTCGCATCTTTGCGATTAGCTCTGGAGCCTTCTTTTCCAAGTCCTTGAACGGGTGAGCCCTATTGACCGCAAAGCCCCGGGCTTCAAGATAAGCCATCCGCTCTGCGGTATCCTTCCACTCTCGAAGGAGGCTGGTGGGAAACGCAATTTCATCATCGTCTATTAGCTTCGCGTGGTTTTGACAAAGCCATATGCCGTTCGCGATGTCCGCTCGTTGTTCTGACGTCATGGCATCGTTGAACCGTGCCCCTCCAGGAGATGCTGCGCAAATATGAGCGGCGACCCCCGTGTTTGTTACGCCGGACCCGTCAGAGCCCGGCCCAGAGGTCGGAGCACGACAATCAGGATTTGAACAGCGCATTCCGACGCGCTTTGCCAGTCTTTCGATAGTGGGCCGAAGAAAATCGTCTCGTGACATTTGGCTGCTCGACTGTTCGGACGACCGTATGGGTTATTGGCCGATCACACTACCTCAGAGAGACCTTGTAGTCGGTAAGCACGTCACGATAGGGGGATAGCGCTTAGATCCTACTTCTTTGTGCCGTAGGGACTCTGGTTGGTTGGCGCTAACGAAATCTCTCCTTCGGAAGCTTTGTTGTAGATCGCGTTTTCGGTCCGCCCTAACTTCAGGCCGATCACTCGCGTCGGCGTGTTGCCTTTCACGAGCTGTCTGAGTTGGCTCACTTCGCCTGGGGCCATGGTTTGCCGCTGTTACGGGTCGACTTCGCCATATTGCATTGCTCCTATTGATGGGTGCCGTAGCGATTGCCGGTTTTCGAGTTCACGTAAGTGCCGCCGCGATGAGATGAGCCAGAGCCGCTCCCAACGAAGCTGCCCCCGTGGCTGCTTGTATGATGTCCGCCGCCGTAGCTAACGCGACCTCCGTGTGACCCGCCGCGTGCACTCGCATCTTGGGTCAGAGCTAAAACCACCAGTAATCCCATAGTGGCTATGATCGCGTTCTTCATTGTCGCCCCGCAAGTTTCTGAGATTCTAGTTCCGGGAAATCCTGAGTGCTACGGGCACTCGCGGAGCGCCAGCAGGTTGTCGTTATAATCGCCGTCGGCGTGCGTTCGAACGTATTTGCCGTTGGGGCCATCGACTACGCCGATGTCAGCCCGCCTGCCATCAACCATCGCGAAAAAAGTGTTTGATCCCGACTCGATGGATCGAATGACCTCCGATCTAGGCCATTTCCAGTTAGACCCGCCAAGGTGAGTGATGCCCTCATGGGGATTATTATCTCTAGGCTGCTTGCTGATACACGTGACCTGAGCATCGGCCATGTTAGTTGATCCTCCGTTCTAAACGATGTTTCCAGCGATGCGGTCAAACCCCTGGCGGCCCTTGCGCTACGTCGATGACATGTCGTTCCGTACCTACTGTGATGACGATGGTGTAGCTCTTCTGTGCGCCGGCCTGATCGGTTGGCGGCGCCACGTGAAGTTGACCTCCGTACCATTCACCTGGCATTAGCGTGTTGTCTTTGATGACCGACTGCTCGAGCACGGCCATATTGCGCTGCCCAGTTTCCACCGTTGCAGCAATCATGGTCTCGTTCTGCACTGCTGCGTTGTTTTGCGCGATTGCTGCAGCGGTCGGGCTGTAGAAGGTGCCAGTGCGCCCGCTCGGAGTGGTGTAGCTCCCATGTCCCGCGTGCGATGCGCTGTAGGCATTGGCGCCTGCTGCCAAGCCTGTGAGGAGGGCGGCTGCGACCTGCCGATTTCGCTCCTCTTGCACCAACATCTCGTAGGTCACGACTTTCATTTCGAAGTCAGAGCCCGCGGCGTGCTGGACAGCCTCTACTTGCGCGACGCGGAAGTCGACCGGCTGCTTGCTTAGATTGTTGATGCCGACGATGAACACAGGTCTCCCGTTCGCCTGGAGCTGGCGCGAAGCTGGTTTAACGAGAACGAGTGAGTTCTTTTGTCGAGACACCAGGGCTGGCTGCCCATCTCGCATAAGCGCCTGCTGCTGCGGATTTGACGCTCGAAAAGAAACGGTCTCGCCAGTAGATACGCAGCTGCCCAGCGCGACGCAAAGCGCCACGATGCCTATGTTACGCATGTAAAAAGCCCCCCGGCCTAAAAACAACAGGGGCGCACTGAACCTCAACCAACGCGCGAGATCAATAGGTTGCGCGCGCAAAATGCCGCAACTTGGGAAAAATATGCAAGCCTTGTGGATGAAAAGGCGGCAGCGCCCCGAGGCGGGTTTGTTTGTTCTGCGCATGCGGAGGAGCTATGTGATGGACCAGCGTGCCGATGTAAGCCGCCGGACGGTCGGCGGCGGTGCTGCAGGCGGCGGAGTAACGGTTAATCGGCGGCCAGTCGTGGCCTGCCACCCATCAAGCTCACACCCCCCTTAGCGTACTCCAACCAAATGCGCCGCCGGGCTCAAAACACATGTCCCGGCGGCGATGGGTTTAGTCCAGCCCCGAGAGGGATCAACAAAATCCCGGATACTGATACTACGGACAGAAGCGCGCGAAGTTTCAGTGCAGCTCTCCGTGCATTGGATTCGAGGGCCCGCCGGTTCACGCCGGCCGGCCTGCCATTGTGCAGCAGAATGCCATGCCCCAAGGCCCTAGCGGAATTCAGTATCTATTCTCGTGGAACAAGCGCCTAGTGGATCCATCACCGGCCCATCACGGTCTCTATCGGTGACTGAGAGCCCGGTGCTCCCGCCAAGATATGCGGAGCCATTTATGCCCATGCTCACCAGATCCCTGACAGAACGCCTCACCCAAATGGCGAGCGCCGCTCGCATCCGGGCAGAGGCAACACCTCCGGGGCCCAAGCGGGAAGCTTTGCTAAAAGCCGCGCGCCTGAGTGAGAACGCCTTGCACATTCAGCAATGGCTAAGCTCCCCCGGCCTCCGCCCCCCAACGTAAGCCCCCACTCGATGAGCATGCCGTCTTATGTGGCGGCCTCATTGTAAGCCACGGTTCAGGTTGACGGGCCACTGTGCTAGCACCCCGGTGCCGTGCCGATCGTGCGGAACGTCGCGGCGTCGGTCGCAGGAGCAGCCCTTTAGCCGTTCCTGCGACCTTCACTTTCGAGGCTCCGGCGCTCTAATCCGCAATTGGATCGGCAGGCCGGGAGCATTGGGGGCTGGAGGGCGAGCCATGCCATGTTCGCTCCAAACTGACAAGGCGCCACCGGTAGTTGTACGGAGTCCATTTTCGGAACGGGGTGTTCTACTGTGAGAACACCGGCGCGATTTAAGTACCAAGCAATTTCATTTATCCGGGATGGCCGCAGTGGGGGCTGGAACCACGCTGCGGGCGGTCTCACAGAGCTGATTGTTTTCACGTGCATTGGGCAAGCGGCCGACTTAACCTGCGTTAAGGAGATCAGGCCCGCTCTCGCTGGGATTGTAGCCCTACCGATCTCCGGCTGGGCGTCATGTTCGACGATGCTGCTAAGTTCCGGCTAGAGTCTGAGGAATGCCGCAAGCAAGCGGGCATAGCGCAAAACCCGTGCTCCAAGGCGTAGTGGCTTCTTTTCGCTGACGAGTGGCTAAAGCAGGCTGTGACCGCTGAGGCTCTGGCGAAGCGCGAGGCGGCTGAACCTGTGGCCGCAAAGTAAGTCCGCCTCACTGGGCGGCTTAGAGACGGCCCCGGCTTCATGGGGGCTGGAAGGTGGGCCGGGGCCGCTCCGCCGGCTCCGTTGGGCGCGAGCCAGCAAGACTTGCAAGCCTCCCTCAGCGCGTTGGTTCCTAACGTCCGTTCGAGGTCGCAAATTGCGGAGGCTTGCCGCTGCTGAAATCCGGCCTGACCTGAGCCCCTCGGTTGCCGCATGCGGCGCACACAAACCGCGGCTCGATGTCAGACAAGCGAACATCGTCTGGCCAGCGATCGGCGCTAAGAGCAACATTATAACCGCAATGGCAGTGGACCAGAACGTGCCGTAAGCCCATCTCGCGCATCTCGCCGAAGGGTGATCGATCGCCGGTTCGCGCCGTTAATCGAACTCGCTATTGCCATGCGCCCAGCGGAGCATGCGCAATGGCATTGCCATCCTCGTCGTAAACAACGATGCACATTCCCTTACAAATTAGCTCGGGCATTTCCGCGAGGATCTCTTGCGCCAGGACGGACGCAAACTCTTGCGCCTCATCCCGATCCAAGATGATTGGGGCGAGATCGGATTCGAACTCGGTCAGATTACTTATGCTGTAAGTGCAAAGAAGCATGGCTGCTGTCCTCGCTTTGTCGCAGCGGCCCCCGGTAGCGGCTTAGAGGCGGCCCCGGCTCATGGGGGCTGGAAGGATGGGCCGGGGTCGCTCCGCTGGCTTCCGGTCGAGCGAGCCAGCAAGACTTCCAAGCCTTCCTCCGCGCGTTCGTTCCTCGCCGGTCCACCTGGGAAATTTACGGCTGGGTCGCTGGCTCAATCGTTCGGTGCCAATCCTTGATTTATCTCAAGGGAATTGGTCCACGCCGAACATTCAATGAACGCATGGACCGGCACACCCTGTACTACCGGCTTTCGCTGGTCTGGCTGGCGATCATGGTCGCCTGCCTAGTGTTGGTTCTCATGCAGTAAGGCGATCTCAGTGCGCGGCCCAGGGACGACCCCGGCTCTGGACAAGGGGGATTGCTGCCGGGGCCGCTCCGCTAGCCCAAAGGAGAAAGCTAGCGAGACAGCAAGCCGGGCAGTGATGCTAGGTTCCTACGGCGGTCAGCAGATCCTACCCCAGTGTCAACAGCCGCACGTTGGTACCGCTTCTTTCATTTATTCCGGCAGCGCGTAAAATAGTCCGCCGACTGAGGCGGGATTTTTGGCTACATTCCGTGATTGAACCGCTTAACTCCCTGATCGACTAACACTTAATTATCTCCAAAATCATAGGTGGCGCGATGTCCTCTCCAGAAGAAGACGATCGACGCGAATTTTTAAGGTCCTGCGGCAGGTTCGCCGCCGTAACACCTCCGACCATTACAGTGTTGCTTTCGACCTCACTGTGCAGCAACGCGATTGCCAGCTCCGACGGCCGGCGTCGTGTATGTCTAATAACTATCGCCGAGCGTGGAAGGTCGCCCGACGGGCGGCCTTAGACTGTCGCCCCTGCTTGCGACTGTCATGCCGGACCGGCGGAGTGGCTTCCCAGGCGCCCGGGGGGCGGGCAGGTTTTTCGCTGGTGCCGGTAACGAACTGTTACAATCCGACTGCAATGCCGGCTTGTGCCGCATTTGTCGCGAGGCGACCGTGTATAGTTTAGTGAGTGCGTCGGATTCGGCCGGCGAGGTAAGCAGAGCAATTTTTCCCAAGGGCGCACTCTTGCCCATTCCCGCCAATGACAACTATCGCGTGCAACCGCGCGGCCTACGCCGTGCCGATGCGGCACGGTACCTCGGGATCTCTCCCAGCTATTTCGATACCCAGCGTAAGGCCGGTAACATTCCAGCGCCGAGGCAGATGCTCGGCGTGGTGCTATGGGACCGCAACGACTTGGATCGCTTGTTCGATGGTGTTTCAGTCGGGAACGAAAACGACGACTATTGGAATAAGCAATGCGGCAGCGGAAGCCAAAATACGTAAACGAATATCTCGATAGGCACGGGCGACCCCGTGTCTATTTGCGCAGGCCCGGCAGGCCGCAACTCGCTTTGCCCGCGCCTCTCTACACACCGGAATTCTGGACGGCCTATCGCGCTGCTATGAGCGCAGACGAGCCAACGCCGGAGGTGCGCCGTATCAAGCCCGGGACGATTGCTGCTGCTGTGCGCGGCTACTACGGCAGCGCCGAATTCAAGGGCCTGGCTGAGAGCACGCAAACGATTTATCGCAACGTCCTGAATCGTTTCGCCGACAAGCACGGTGACGGGCCGATTGCTGGCATTCAGGCCAAGCACGTCAACAGCCTCATTGACGAGATGGCCGACAGGCCGTCAGCCGCGAGCAATTTCAGGAAGCGTCTGAAGGCCGTGATGGATTACGCAGTATCGGCTGGGATGCGCAGTGATAACCCAGTTGTTGTATCCAAGCGCGTGAAGCTCAAAACCACAGGCCATAGGACTTGGACCGAGGCCGACATCACCGCATTCCGCAAGCGCCATAAAGTCGGCACACCGCTACGGCTTGCCTTTGAGGTGTTACTGCACACTGGCCTGCGTCGCAGCGATGCCGTGCGCCTTGGCTGGAAGCATCTCACTAAGCAAGGTTTCGTCATCACCACCAAAAAAAGCCAAGGGCATGTCGAGTTGTGCATTCCGGTGCATCGCGACTTGGCGGGCTACATCGCCGATTGCCCAAAGGACGGCCCGGCCTTCATTGAAACCATGTACGGAAACGCGCGCAGCGAGAAGGCGTTTTCAAGTTGGATTAGCGAAGCGGCGGCAGCTGCAGACCTTCCACCTCGCTCCAGCCCGCATGGAGTTCGAAAGGCGGCGTGTCGTCGTCTAGCCGAGACAGGATGCACAGCGCTCGAAATTATGAGCATCACCGGCCATACGGATATCCGTGAAATCGAGCGCTATTGCCGTGAGGCCGCGCGCAAGAAGCTTGCCGTTGCTGCGATGGCGAAACTTGAAGGGGGTTTCGATATTCGATTGCCTAACCCACCCGAGGAGTTAGGCAAAAGTGACGATAATTTATTGAAATCATTGACGGCAAAAGCCGATTGGCGATCCCGGCAGGAATCGAACCTGCAACCCTCAGAGTAGAAATCTGATGCTCTATCCAGTTGAGCTACGGGACCGTCTTGAGCCGCCCTGGTTGGGGGCCGGCTGTTCATCTACCATGCCATTATGAAAAATATCGTCTTTCGCCAAGCCTGAACCGAACCGTTTTCCTCGAAGCCGCGACAAAGCGGAACGGTGGGGTGTCAGGGTGCCGGGTTGAGCGGCAGCGGACTGGACGATGGATCACATCGCCGGGAACGCTGGCCAGCTTCCGGGACACGGCCGCCGGACGACTGGTCGGGTATTGCTGCGCCATCAGGACGGCGTGCGCGGCGGTAGCTTGATCGGTCTCCTCTGGGCGTGCCTTGTCATGGCGAATGCGACGGTTTGCAGCTTTGGTTCCATCGCCTTGAGTCCGTCACCTTTCCACGCATTTCATGCGACAAGCGGCGTTCGTCCGCGATTTCCGGGAGTCCATCCATGATCGGTCTTGTTCGCGCCGTCACACTCTGCGCCACGCTGGCGTTCGGCCTTAGCGTAGCGCAGGCCGCCGACAAAGCCTTCAAACGGGACGACCTCGCCGATTCCGCGATCAAGCTGGAGGCGCAGATCAAGGGCGAAGCGGGGCCGGTCGCCAAGTCCGCCGCGAGCTTGCGCACCGACGCCGATGCTGCCTTCCGGCGCAACGACTATCGCACCGGCCTCTCGGTACTCGGCCAGATCGCGGCGACCACGCCGGAGGACGCAGGCAACTGGCTGCGCCTGGCAAAGGTCATCTTCCAGATATCGCCGAAGAGCTCGAGCGAGCAGACGTTCCTGCTGGAGCGAGCCTCCACTGCCGCCTACATCGCTTACCAGCGCGCCGGTAATGCGGGCGAGGAGACCGATGCGCTCGCGGTGCTCGGCAAGTCCCTGTCCGAACGCAAGTTGTGGCGGCCGGCGCTGGATGCGCTGCGACTCTCCCTCGAGATGCGCGAGGTCGCCGATGTCCGCGGCCAGTATGAGAAGATGCGCGACGAGCACGGTTTCCGGCTGCTCGACTACACCGTGGACTCGGACTCCGCCAGTCCGCGCGCCTGCTTCCAGTTCTCGGAGGAGCTGGCAAAACGCACCGATTTCGCGCCGTACCTCGCGTTGGCGGGGCAGGACAAACCCGCGCTGGCGGCCGAGGGCAAGCAGCTCTGCGTCGACGGGCTGAAGCATGGCGAGCGTTACAACATCAATTTGCGCGCCGGCCTGCCGTCCACCGTGAAGGAGGGACTGCCGAAATCGGCCGAGTTCAACGTCTATGTGCGCGACCGCAAGCCCTTCGTGCGCTTCACCAGTCGCGCCTATGTGCTGCCGAGGACCGGCCAGCGCGGCATTCCCGTCGTCAGCGTCAACACGCCAGCCGTCAACATCAACGTGTTCCGGATCGGCGACCGCAATTTGATCAACACGGTGGTCGACAGCGATTTCCAGAAGACGCTGTCGAAATACCAGCTCAGCGATCTCGGTGGCGAGCGCGGCGTGAAAGTCTGGACCGGCGAACTCGCGACCGCGATGACGCTGAACCAGGACGTCACCACCGCGTTCCCGGTCGACCAGGCGCTGGGCGAGCTCCAGCCCGGCGTCTATGTGATGACGGCCGCGGCCAAGGGGCCGGGCTCGGACGACGACTACCAGCTCGCCACCCAATGGTTCATCGTCTCCGATCTCGGCGTCACGGCCTATTCCGGCAATGACGGCATCCATGTCTTCGTGAATTCGCTGGCCTCGACCGATCCGGTCGGCAAAGCCGAGGTGCGGCTGGTCGCGCGCAACAACGAGATATTGGCCACCCGCAAGACCGATGACAGCGGCCATTTGTGGTTCGAGGCGGGGCTTGCGCGCGGCGAGGGCGGCCTGTCGCCGGCGATGCTCACCGTGACCGGCGAGAAGGCCGACTATGCCTTCCTCAGCCTCAAATCCTCCGCCTTCGACCTGTCCGACCGTGGCGTTGCGGGTCGCGTGGTGCCTGCGGGCGCCGATGCCTTCGTCTATGCCGAGCGCGGCGTCTACCGCTCCAGCGAGACCGTCTATCTCACCGCGCTCTTGCGCGACGGGCAGGGCAATGCCGTCACCGGCGGGCCGATGACCCTGGTGATCGAGCGCCCCGACGGCGTCGAATACCGTCGCGCCGTGCTGGCCGACCAGGGCGCCGGCGGGCGCACCTTGTCCCTGCCGCTCAACCCGGCTGTCCCAACCGGGACCTGGCGGGTGCGCGCCTTCACCGATCCGAAGGGGTCTTCGGTCGGCGAGACCACTTTCATGGTCGAGGACTACGTCCCTGACCGGATCGAATTCGACTTGTCTGCCAAGGACAAGCTGATCAAAGCTAACGCTCCAGTGGAGCTTAAGGCGGACGGTCATTTCCTCTATGGCGCGCCGGCCTCCGGGCTGGCGCTCGAAGGCGACATGCTGGTCGCGCCCGCGTCCGAGCGGCCGGGCTTCGCCGGTTACCAGTTCGGCGTCGCCGACGAGGAGACCTCCTCGAACGAGCGCACGCCGCTGGAGAACCTGCCGGAAGCTGGCGCCAACGGCGTTGCGACCTTCCCGGTCACGCTCGACAAGCAGCCGGCCTCGACGCGGCCGCAGGAGGCGCAGATCTTCGTCCGCATGGTCGAGACCGGCGGCCGCGCCGTCGAACGCAGGATCGTGCTGCCGGTCGCGCCTGCTGCCGCCATGATCGGCATCAAGCCGCTCTTCGGCGACAAGAACGTCGCCGAGGGCGACAAGGCCGAGTTCGATGTCGTGTTCGTCTCGCCCGAGGGTGAGAGGCTTCGCCGCGACGGCCTGCGCTACGAGCTCCTGAAGATGGAGTCGCGCTACCAATGGTATCGCCAGAGCAATTACTGGGAGTACGAGCCGGTCAAATCGACCTCGCGCGTCTCTGACGGCGACGTGACCGTCGCCGCGGACAAGCCGTCGCGAATTTCGCTGACCCCAAAGCCCGGCCGCTACCGGTTGGACGTGAAGTCGAACGACGCCGACGGCCCCGTGACCTCGGTGCAGTTCGACGTCGGCTGGTATTCCGACGGCAGCGCCGACACGCCGGACCTCCTGGAGACCTCGATCGACAAGCCGCAATACGCCTCGGGCGACACGATGACCGTGTCGGTCAACGTCCGCAGCGCCGGCAAGCTGACCGTCAACGTGCTCGGCGATCGCCTGCTGACGACGCAGACCATCGACGTCAAGGAAGGCACCGCGCAGGTGAAGCTCCCGGTCGGCAAGGACTGGGGCACCGGCGCCTATGTGGTGGCGACGCTGCGCCGTCCGCTCGATGCGGCCGCGCAACGCATGCCGGGCCGGGCGATCGGGCTGAAATGGTTCGGCATCGACAAGCAGACCCGCACATTGCAGGTGAAGCTGGCGCCGCCGGCACTGATCCGGCCGAATGCGATGTTGAAGATCCCGGTCAAGCTGGACGGGCTCAATCCGGGCGAGGACGCCAAGATCGTGATCGCCGCGGTCGATGTCGGCATCCTCAACCTCACCAATTACAAACCGCCGGCGCCGGACGACTACTATCTCGGCCAGCGCCGCCTGAGCGCGGAGATCCGCGACCTCTATGGGCAACTCATCGACGGCATGTCGGGCACGCGCGGGCAGATCAAGTCCGGCGGCGACGCCGGTGCCGCCGAGCTCCAGGGCTCGCCGCCCGCGCAAAAGCCGCTCGCGCTCTATTCGGGCATCGTCACCGTCGCCGCCGACGGCACGGCGGAAGTGAGCTTCGACATTCCGGAGTTCGCCGGTACCGCGCGCGTGATGGCGGTGGCGTGGACCGCGACCAAGCTCGGTCGCGCCAACATCGACGTGGTGATCCGCGATCCCGTGGTGCTGACCACGACCCTGCCGCGCTTCCTGCTCAACGGCGACCACGGCACGGTCAATCTCGAGATCGACAATGTCGAAGGGCAGGCCGGCGATTACGTCATCAACGTGAAGACCGGCGGCCCGGTGAAAATGACCGGCAATCCCGCAACCACGGTCAAGCTCGGCGCCAAGCAGCGGAATTCGTTCACGCTCGCCATCGACGCGACGGCGGCGGGGCAGGCGACGCTCGACGTCGACATCAAGGGGCCGAATGGCCTGGCGCTGGCGCGCCACTATGCGCTCGACGTCAAGGCGGCGACGCAAGTCCTGGCGCGGCGCTCGATCCGGACGCTGGCGAAGGGCGAGAGCCTGACGTTGACCTCGGATATGTTCGCCGATCTCGTGCCGGGTACCGGCAGCGTCTCGGTCTCGGCCAGCCTGTCGGCTGCGCTCGATGCGGCGACGATCCTTAAAGCGCTCGACCGCTATCCCTATGGCTGTTCGGAGCAGATCACCAGCCGCGCGATGCCGTTGCTCTATGTCAACGAGCTCGCGGCCGGCGCGCATCTGGCCATGGACACCGAGGTCGACCAGCGCATCCGCGACGCCATCGAGCGGCTCTTGGCGCGCCAGGGCTCGAACGGCTCGTTTGGGCTGTGGTCGGCAGGCGGTGACGACGCCTGGCTCGACGCGTATGTGACGGACTTCCTGACCCGCGCCCGCGAAAAGGGCTTTGTGGTGCCGGACGTACTGTTCAAGACCGCGCTGGATCGTATCCGCAACTCCGTCGTCAACGGCAACGAGCCGGAGAAGGACGGCGGCCGCGATCTCGCCTACGGTCTCTATGTGCTGGCGCGCAACGGCGCGGCGCCGATCGGTGACCTCCGCTATCTCGCCGACACCAAGCTGAGCAACCTCGCAACTCCCATCGCGAAATCGCAGCTCGCCGCGGCGCTCGCGCTGGTCGGTGACCGCAATCGCGCGGAGCGAGTCTATGGCGCCGCGCTCGACAGTCTCGCGCCAAAACCTGTGCTGGAGTTCGGACGCACCGACTACGGCTCGCAGCTCCGCGATGCCGCAGCGCTGGTGTCGCTTGCCAGTGAAGGCAATGCGCCGAAGGCAACGCTGACGCAGGCGGTCTCGCGGGTCGAGACCGCGCGCGGGCTGACGCCCTACACCTCCACGCAGGAGAATGCGTGGCTGGTGCTGGCGGCACGCGCGCTCGCCAAGGAGAACCTGTCGATGGAGGTGGACGGCCAGCCGGTCAAGACCGCGCTGTACCGCAGCTACAAGGCCGCGACACTGGAGGGCAAGCCGCTGAAGATCACCAACACCGGAGACGCCCCAGTGCAGGCGGTGGTCTCGGTGTCGGGTTCGCCGGTGACGCCGGAGCCCGCGGCATCGAACGGCTTCAAGATCGAGCGCAGTTTCTTCACGCTCGACGGCAAGCCCGCCGATATCAGCAAGGTCAAGCAGAACGACCGCTTCGCCGTGGTGCTCAAGATCACCGAGGCCAAGCCCGAGTACGGTCACATCATGGTGTCCGACTATCTGCCGGCCGGTCTGGAGATCGACAATCCAAAATTGGTGTCGTCGGGTGACAGTGGCACGCTGGGCTGGATCGAGGATGGCGAAGAGCCCGAGGATACCGAGTTCCGCGACGACCGCTTCACGGCGGCCGTCGACCGGGCCTCCGATTCCAAGGCGGTCTTCACGGTGGCCTATGTCGTGCGTGTGGTCTCGCCCGGCAAATACGTGCTGCCGCAGGCCTATGTCGAGGACATGTACAATCCCTCGCGCTACGGCCGCACCGGGACCGGCACGGTCGAGGTGCGGGCGGCGAAGTGAGTAAGATGAAAGCCGAGCCACATACTCAGTCGTCATGCCCGGGCAAAAGCGCGAAGCGCGTCTTCGCGCAGATGTCCCGGGCATCCACGGACTGTGGTGCCGTCAAGAACGTGGATGGCCGGGACAAGCCCGGCCATGACGGAGTGCGGAGGTGGGGCCGTCGCGTTCTGTCGATAGCCGCCTTCGTCCTCATCCTCACCACCGTCGGCTTCGTCGCCTGGGTTTACTCCCTCGGTCCGCTGCCTTTCGACGAAGCCCGCCAGGTTTCCACCACCATCGTCGATCGCAACGGCAAGCTGCTGCGCGCCTATGCGATGGCGGACGGGCGCTGGCGGCTGCCGGTCGAGACCAAAACGAACGTCGATCCGACCTATCTGAAGCTGCTGCTCGCCTATGAGGACCAGCGCTTTTACGCACATGACGGCATCGACCCGCTGGCGCTGGGGCGCGCTGCGTTTCAGCTTGGGACGCGGGGCCACATCGTCTCGGGCGGCTCGACCATCTCGATGCAGCTCGCGCGGCTGATGGAGCCGCGGCGGCAGCGCTCGCTCTATGCAAAGCTGCGGCAAATGGTGCGAGCGATCGAGATCGAGCGCAGCTTGAGCAAGAGCGAGATCCTCGATCTCTATCTGGCGCTCGCGCCTTACGGCGGCAACCTCGAAGGCATTCGGGCCGCTTCGATCGCCTATCTCGGCAAGGAGCCGAAGCGATTGTCGCTGGCTGAAGCGGCGTTGGTGGTCGCGCTGCCGCAATCGCCGGAGACCCGCAGGCTCGATCGCCATCCCGATGCGGCGCGCAAGGCGCGTGACCGCGTACTCGACCGCATGGTCGAGGAGCAACAGATCAGCCTCGATGATGCGAAGCAGGCCAAGGCCGTTCCCGTGCCGAAACTGCGCAAGCCGATGCCGATCCTGGCGCCGCATGCCTCCGATGCGGCGCTTGCGACGGTCAAGGACGCGCCCGTCATCAAGCTGACGCTCGATGCCAACCTGCAAAAGGTGCTGGAGCCGCTGGCGCGCGACCGTGCCTTTGCGTTGGGGCCGAACATCTCGGTCGGCATCATCGTCGTCGACAATGAGAGCGGCGACGTGCTCGCCCGCGTCGGCTCGGCGGATTATTTCGACGAGCGCCGGGCAGGGCAGGTCGACATGACCCGCGCAGTCCGCTCGCCGGGCTCGACGCTGAAACCGTTCATCTACGGGCTCGCCTTCGAGGACGGTTTTGTTCATCCCGACAGTCTGATCGACGATCGGCCCGTGCGCTTCGGCTCCTACGCGCCGGAAAATTTCGACATGACGTTCCAGGGCACGGTGCCGGTGAAGAAGGCGCTGCAGCTGTCGCTGAACGTGCCCGCGATCGTGCTGCTGGACCGCGTCGGCGCAAGCCGGCTGGCCTCGCGGCTGCGCCAGGCCGGTGGCAATCTGGTGCTGCCCAAGGACGAGGCGCCCGGACTTGCCATGGGCCTTGGCGGCGTCGGCGTGACGCTGCAGGACCTCGCCCAGCTCTATGCGGGCTTCGCCCGGCTCGGCACCACCAAGCCGCTGCGCGAGATCATGAGCGACAGGGACGACCGCGAGCCGCTGCGGCTGCTCGATCAGGTCGCGGCCTGGCAAGTGGGTAATGTGCTGCTCGGCACTCCGCCGCCGGAGAACGCGGCTCACAACCGCATCGCTTTCAAGACCGGCACCTCCTATGGCTATCGCGACGCCTGGTCGATGGGCTTCGACGGGCGCATGACCATCGGCGTCTGGGTCGGTCGGCCCGACGGTGCGCCGGTTCCGGGCCTGATTGGGCGCGTCGCCGCCGCGCCCATTCTGTTCGACGCCTTCGCCCGGACCGGAAAGACGCTCCTCCCGTTGCCGAAGCCGCCGAAAGGAACTCTCGTTGCCAGTAACGCCAAGCTGCCGTTGCCGCTGAGGCGGTTCCGCCCGGTCGGAGACCTAGTGCGAACCGGGGGCGAACAGGCCCTGCACATCCAGTTTCCGCTGAACGGCTCGCGGATCGATGTCGATCGCTCAGGTGGCGAAGGTGGCGCAGCCATGCCGGTCAAGGTCGCCGGCGGCGTTCTGCCCATGACCGTCATGGTTAACGGAACGGCGCAGGGCGAGATCGACGGACGGCGCCAGCGGCTGATCGATCCGCCCGGTCCGGGCTTTGCGCGGCTGACGGTCATCGATGCCACGGGCGCCGCGGACACAGTTGTCATTCGAATTCAGTGATCCTGCCGCAAGCGGTTGTGGCGATGGCGGTTTCAGCGTAAGCGGAACCGATGGCCGAGACCTACCCAGCACCCCGTTTTGGAGCTCCTCGCGAGCCGAAATCCCCGGTGAATCCGGGCAGCCGGCTCGTGTCCATGTTCGACATCGCCACGGCCAGCCACGTCCGCGCGGTCGCCTTCCTGCTGCTGTGCGCGCTGCTGTTATTCCTGCCGGGCTTCTTCACGATTCCGCCGGTTGACCGCGACGAGGCACGCTTTGCGCAGGCCACCAAGCAGATGGTCGAGAGTGGCGATTATGTCGATATCCGCTTCCAGGAGGACGTCCGCTACAAGAAGCCGGTCGGCATCTATTGGCTGCAATCGGCCGCGGTCGAGACGGCATCGGCGCTCGGTCTGCCGCGGGCCGAATTGCGGATTTGGGTTTACCGGCTGCCGTCGCTGATCGGCGCTATCGGTGCCGTGCTCATGACCTATTGGGCGGCGCTCGGCTTCGTCACGCGGCGCGCCGCGGTGCTTGCGGCACTTCTGATGTGTGCCTCCGTGCTGCTCGGGGTCGAGGCGCGGCTCGCCAAGACCGACGCGATGCTGCTGTTCTGCGTGACCGCTGCAATGGGCGCGATGGCGCGGGCGTATCTGTCGTGGCAGCGCGCCGAGGACGAGACGCATCCGCCCTGGAGCTGGCCTGCGATCTTCTGGACGGCGCTCGCTGTCGGCATCCTGATCAAGGGCCCGCTGATCCTGATGTTCGCAGGCCTGACCATCGTCGCGCTCGCGATCCAGGACCGTGATGCCTCCTGGCTATGGAAGCTGCGCCCGCTCTGGGGCCTGATGTGGATGTTGGTGCTGGTGCTGCCCTGGTTCGTCGCGATCTTCTGGCGCGCGGGCGATGCCTTCTTCGCCGATTCCGTCGGCGGCGACATGCTGAGCAAGTTGGGCGCGCAGGAATCCCACGGCGCGCCGCCCGGATTGTACCTGGCCCTGTTCTGGATCACGTTCTGGCCCGGCGCGCCGCTCGCGGCGATGGCGGCGCCCGCGGTCTGGCGCGCGCGGCGCGAGCCCGGCGCGCAGTTCCTGCTGGCCTGGCTGGTCCCGTCCTGGATCGTGTTCGAGGTGGTGCTGACCAAGCTGCCGCATTACGTGCTGCCGCTGTACCCCGCGATCGCGATCCTCACCGCGGGCGCGCTCGAGCGGCGGGTGCTGTCGTGGTCCTGGCTGATGCGCGGCTCGGCCTGGTGGTTCGCGATCCCCGTGGGCGGCTCGATCATCGCGGTCGTCGGCGCGGTGATGCTGACGCGGCAGCCTGCTTTCGTCGCCTGGCCGTTCATCGCGGCCTCGCTGATCTTCGGTCTGTTCGCCTGGTGGCTTCACGACAACAACCACGCCGAGCGCTCGCTGCTCAATGCTCTGGTCGCAGCCCTGATGCTCGCGGTGACGGTCTACGGCATCGTGCTGCCGTCGCTGACGCCGCTGTTTCCGAGCATCGAGATCGCACGCGCGCTTCGCAACGTCACCTGCGTCGGCCCGAAGGCGGCCGCGGCCGGTTATCACGAGCCGAGCCTCGTCTTCCTGACGGGTACGCAGACGTTGCTCACCGACGGTTCGGGCGCGGCGGATTTCCTGCGGCAGGGAAGCTGCCGTTTCGCGCTGATCGAGCAGCGTTCGGAGCGCGGCTTCGTGCAGCGCGCCGAGGCGATCGGGCTGCGCTACAAGGTTGGCACGCGCATCGAGGGCTACAATTTCTCGCAAGGGCGTGCGATCTCGATCTCGATCTTCCGCTCGGAAGGCACCGAGTAGGATGTCGGCACCAACCGACATCGCGCCGCGCGCGAGCTATCCCGCGCAGTTGCTGACGCTGTCGGGGCGCGCCCTGGCGCAGCTCGTGCGCTCGCCCTCGCATTCGCGCCGCGCCGAGGCAGCGCGAAAGCTGGCGCGGCATTCGCTGTGGCTCAGTGCGGCAGGTGCAGCCCTGGTCATCGCGCTGATGGTCGCGTTCGACCTGACCGAGATCCAGCTGATGCCGGCGCGTGGCACGCCGGGCCTGTGGCCGATCCGCATCCTCACCGATTTCGGCAAGGACGAGTATGTGCTCTCGGTGCTCGGGGGCGTGCTGGTGGTGCTGGTGCTCGTTGCGGCGGGATTGCACGGCACAAGCCGCGCGTTGCTGCTCGGCCTCGGCACGCGGCTGCAGTTCATGTTTCTGTCTGTTGCCGTGCCCATATTCGTCGCTGAGATCCTGAAATATCTCATCGGTCGCGGACGTCCGTTCGTCGGCGGCAAGGCCAATCCGTTCAACTTCATCCCGTTCGAGGGGACGGGGGCCTATGCCAGCCTGCCGTCGGGTCATGCGGTGACGGCGTTCGCGCTCGCGTTTGCGGTCTCTGCGTTGTGGCCGCGCCTGCGCGTGTTCATGTTCACTTACGCGATCGTGATCCTGCTGACGCGACTGGTGCTGCTCGCGCATCACCCGAGTGACGTCGTGGCCGGCGCCCTGGTGGGCATGGTGGGCGCCATGGCGGTGCGCTACTGGTTCGCGGCCCGCAGGCTCGGCTTTGCCATCCGTGCGGACGGCACCATTGTGCCTCTTGCGGGGGCGGTCTCGGGCCGCCTCAAAAGGGTTGCCCACGGGGCATCCGCCCCATAAAAGCGGCTGCCTGCCGGGACCTCGGTTCCCGAGCCAAGCCAATTCCAACCACGAGCTTTCGATTTGTCGTCGCCCCAGCCTTCGGTTTTCCAGCCCTCGGTTTCCATCGTCGTTCCCGTGCGCAACGAAGCCGACAACATCGTGCCGCTGATCGAGGAGATCGGCGCGGCGCTCGACGGCCGCTGGGCCTATGAGATCATCTACGTCAATGACGGTTCGACGGACGCGACCAGCGAACGGCTCGGCGGGGTCATGAAGCAGCGGGACAATCTGCGCCAGCTGCGCCATGCCAAATCAGGCGGCCAATCTGCCGCCGTGCGCAGCGGCGTGCGTGCCGCACGCGGCGCGATCGTGGCGACGCTCGACGGCGACGGCCAGAACAATCCGGCCTTCCTGCCGGACCTGATCGCGGCGGTCGAAAACGGAAGCAAGGTCGGACTTGCCGCAGGACAACGCGTCGGCCGCAAGGATACCGGCTTCAAGAAGTTCCAGTCGCGCGTCGCCAACGGCGTCCGCAACGCAATCCTGAAGGACGGTACGCGCGACACCGGCTGCGGCCTAAAGGCGTTCCGGCGCGAGGTGTTCCTGATGATGCCCTATTTCGACGGGCTGCATCGCTTCCTGCCGGCGCTGGTGCGCCGCGAGGGTTTTGAAATCGCCTATGTCGACGTGATCGACCGGCCGCGACATTCCGGCGTGTCCAATTACGGTTTCTTCGACCGGCTGTGGATCGGCATCATGGATCTCGTGGGCGTGTGGTGGCTGATCCGCCGCAAGAAGCCGACGCCGGATGTGACTGAGGTGAAGGCATGATCATCCAATACGGTCAGGCGCTGAGCAACTATTTCTACGACGTCTTCGTCGCCAAGTTCGATTTTTGGCTGGCGTTCGGCCTCGTCGCGCAGCTGTTCTTCACAGCGCGCTTTTTGGTGCAGTGGATCGCGAGCGAGCGCGCCGGCAATAGCGTGGTGCCGATGGCGTTCTGGTTCTGCTCCATGGGCGGCGGGCTGATGACGCTGGTCTATGGGGTCGTCAAGCGTGAGCCCGTCATCATCCTCGGTCAGTCGCTCGCGACCATCATCTATATCCGCAATATCATGCTGATCGTGAAGAACCGCGGCCGCGCCTCGAAGACGCTGGAGCGCTGATCCACGTTAGCGCGGCAGCACCGACGCTGCGCCCGACGCGGGCAGGGCGGCGGTCTCCGTCTCGCGCCTGCGATGGGGCTCGCCGGCCGCGTCGAGCACGGGATAGGCGACCGAGCAGATATGCGAATGGATGCGGCGCAGGTCCCGCAGCACGTCGAGATGCAGCGACGTGGTTTCGATGGTCTCGGGCCGGCCCTCGCGCAGGCGATCGAGGTGGCGCTCGACGGCGGCAAGCTCGGTGTTGCGCAGCGCCGTCTTCTCCACCAGCAGCTTGCGCGCCTCGTTGGCGTCGCCCGACATGAAGACGCCGAAGGCGATGCGCAGCGAATCCATCGTGCGCTTGTGGAAGGCAGCGAGCTCCTCGGCGCCCTCGGGCGAGAACTGAAAGCGGCGCTTGATCTTCTTGGTCGCAAGCTCGCTCAGGCTCTTGTCGATGATGTCGCCGATATGTTCCAGATTGATGGCGAAGGAGATGATCTCCATGGCGCGCCGGCCCTCGCTCTCGTCGAGGCTGCCCCGCATGAGTTTCGTCACGTAGAGCTTGATGGCTTCGTCAAGGCCGTCGACGATGTTGTCCATCTTCGAGACCTGGTCGACCAGCGCGCGGTCGCCGCTCATCATCGCCGCCATCACCTTGCGCAGCATGATCTCGACGAGATCGCCCATGCGCAGGGTTTCGCGGCCGGCATCGGCCAGCGCCAGCGACGGCGATTCCAGCGCGGTCTCGTCGAGATAGCGCGGCCGTGCCGGATCGGCCTCCTGAACACGATCGGGCAGGAGCCGGGTCAACAGGCGCGACATGGTGTCGAGCAGGCCGATGAAGACCACGGCCGTGCCGACGTTGAAGGCGATATGAAACGCCGCCGTCATCCTGGCGAGATCCGGCTGCCAGGCGTGCATGTGCTCGGCGATCGGGCCCAGGAAGGGCAGGACCAGGGCGATCCCGATCACGCGGTTGACGAGATTGCCTACCGGCAGGCGATAGCTGGCGGGATCGTCACGCTTGGCGCCTTCGAATACGGGATTGATGGCGCTGCCGAGATTGGCGCCAAGCACCAGTGCGAGCGCGGCGTAAGGCGAGATGAACTGCGAATAGGCGAGTGACATGATCAGCAGCACGCTGGCGACGCTCGAATGCACCGCCCAGGTGACGAGCGCCGCAATCACGATGCACAGAACGGGATCGCCCGTGATGGAGGACATCACGAGGCGAACGCCCGGTGCGTTCTCGGCTGGCGCCAGCGTGTCGAGCAGGATGTGCAGCGACAGCAGCATCAGTCCGAGACCGATCAAGACACGGCCGACGTCCTTGATCCGCGAGCGCGGACCCGCGCGGAAGGCGACCAGTCCAAGCACGAACAGGACCGGCGCAACGGCGGCGATGTTGAACGACAGCACCTGCACGATCAACGTCGTGCCGACATTGGCGCCGAGCATGATGGCAAGCGCGGTGACCAGGCTGAGCAGGCCCTCGGCTGCGAACGAACTCGTGAGCAGCGCGGTCGCCGTGCTGCTCTGGAGCAGCGCGGTCAGCCCGAGGCCGGCGGCAAACGCGTTGAAGCGGTTACCAAGCGCCTTGCCGAGCAGCCGTCGCAGGTCCGGGCCAAAGGCGCGCAGAATCCCGCTGTGGACCATGTGCAGGCCCCACAGCAACAGCGCCACGCCGCCCATCAGATCGAGCAGTACCAACGTTCCCATGCTCCGTGTCCGGATGAGAGTCGATTGGTGAGGCTAGCGCCAATTGCTTGAGGTTCAAACCATTTGTTGGCGCATCGGCGTTAACGTTTGCGGCAGCTGCACGTTCCCGCGGCGCGCGTTGGCGCGTCCGCCGGCGCGTGATTGCCGCGTCCCGAGGCGCGATGCCTTGTGAGCAGGCTCACATTGCTGCCTTGAGGGCAGCGAAGCCGCGATCAAGATCCGCCTTGAGATCGTCGGTGCTCTCGAGGCCGATGTGCAGACGCAAGGTAGGCCCGCCCGGTGCCCACTTGGTCGCGGTGCGATAGGCGTCGCAATCGAACGGAATCACCAGGCTCTCGAAGCCGCCCCAGGAGAAGCCCATGCCGAACAGTTTTAGCGTATCGAGCATGGTGTCGACCGCCTTCTGCGGCGCCGGCTTCAAGACGATGCTGAACAGGCCCGACGCGCCCGTGAAGTCGCGCTTCCAGATCGCATGGCCTGGATCGGTCTCTAGCGCCGGATGCAGCACACGCGCGACCTCGGGACGGCTCGCAAGCCAGCGCGCCATGTCGAGCCCGGAGCGATGATGGTGCGCCAGCCGCACCGACAGCGTACGCAGGCCACGCAGCGCCAGGAAGACGTCATCGGGACCGGCGCAGACGCCGAGCAGGCGGATGCCTTCGGCGATCTGAGGCCAGGCCTTGGCATTGGCCGAGATGGTGCCGAACATGATGTCGGAATGGCCGCCGATATATTTGGTGGCGGCCTGCATGCTGATGTCGACGCCCTGTTCGAGCGAACGGTGATAGAGCGGCGTCGCCCAAGTATTGTCGTCGATGACGAGCGCGCCGCGCGCATGCGCGACCTCGGCGATGGCGCGGATGTCGGGCATCTCGAACGACTGGGAGCCGGGCGCTTCGACCAGCACCGCGCCTGTGTTGGGCTTGAAAAGCTTGTCGATGCCGGCGCCGATCATCGGATCGAAGTAGGTGGTCTCGACACCGTAGCGGGTGAGCATGCCGTTGCAGAAATTGCGCGAGGGCCGATAAACGTTATCGCAGACCAGGATGTGGTCGCCGGCCTTCAGCACCGAGAGCAGGGTGGTCGAGATCGCCGACAGACCCGACGGCACGATGCCGACGCCGGCGCATTGCGGCCCCTCCAGCGCCATCAGGGTGTCCTGGAACGCACGGGTCGTCGGCGTGCCGTGCCGGCCGTACTGGAACTCGCCGCGATGGGCGTGCAGGTCCTCGGCGGTCGGATAGAGCACGGTCGAGCCGTGGAAGACGGGCGGGTTGACGAACCCCTTCTGCGCCTTGGTGTCGCGGCCGGAGGTGACCAGCCGGGTTTCGGCGTGCTGCTCGGAGGGGTGTGAGGAATCCATGCGTCTGCTTTCAAAAGCGCGTTTCCAGTAGGCGCCCTGCGCCCGCGGGCTGGCCGAAAGGCCGCTGTCGTTAATAACAGAACACAGAAGAGTCCCGTCAACCCCTTGACCCGGCACGCCAGTCGTTCTGTTATCGCAGTGCTATTCAGTCGCCGCATGTTGAGGGGCCTGCCGCGACCTTCGATCCATCGCTTGACCGGACCATGCGCCACAGCCGTAACGGCGGGCGCTTTCGGCGGGGATTAAGGTAGGGCCTCCCGGGATCGGCGGGTGATCGGCAAGGTTTTCCAGCATGACTCTTGCAGGGCTAGTCTTGATACGGCTAGCCCCGGCAGAGACGATCGCAAAGACAACGTTCCTGACCTTGAGACGACTTTGAAAGGCCCAAAGCCCATGAAACGCGTAACCCTGGCTCTCACTCTCGCACTCGCCGCCGGCCTGACTGCCCAAGCCGCCGATGCGCAAACGCTCAAGACCGTCAAGGACCGGGGCATGCTGTCCTGCGGCGTCAGTCAGGGCCTGCCCGGCTTCTCCTCGCCGGACGACAAAGGCAACTGGACCGGGCTTGATGTCGACGTCTGCCGCGCGATCGCCGGGGCGATCTTCAACGATCCGACCAAGGTCAAATACGTGCCGCTGTCCGCCAAGGACCGCTTCACGGCGCTGCAATCCGGCGAAGTCGACGTGCTGTCGCGCAACACCACCTGGACCATCTCGCGCGATACGTCGCTTGGCGCCAACTTCACCGGCGTGACCTATTATGACGGGCAGGGCTTCATGGTGAAGAAGTCGCTCAAGGTGAACTCGGCGCTCGAGCTCAACAGCGCCTCGGTCTGTGTCCAGACCGGCACCACGACCGAGCAGAATCTCGCCGACTACTTCAAGGCCAACAACATGAAGTACGAGGTGATCGCGTTCGGTACCAACGACGAAACGGTCAAGGCCTACGAGGCCGGACGCTGCGACGTCTTCACCACCGACCAGTCGGGGCTGTACGCCAACCGCCTCAAACTTGCCAATCCCGGCGATCACATGGTGCTCCCGGAAATCATCTCGAAGGAGCCGCTCGGACCAATGGTGCGCCACGGCGACGACCAGTGGTTTGACATCGTGAAATGGACGCTGTTTGCGCTGGTCACCACCGAAGAGCTGGGGGTGACCGCGAAGAACGTCGACGAGAAGACGAAACAGGAAAATCCGGAGCTGAAGCGCGTCCTCGGCACCGACGGCAATTTTGGTGAACAGCTCGGCCTGAGCAAGGACTGGGTGGTGCGCATCGTGAAGGCCGTCGGCAATTACGGCGAAGTGTTCGACCGCAACGTCGGCGCGGGCTCGCCGCTTGGTATCAGTCGGGGTCTCAACAATCTCTGGAACAAGGGCGGTCTCCAGTACGCGCCGCCGATCCGCTGACCCCGCCTGACCCGCGCTCGCGGCGATGAGCATCGAGGCTCGCAAACCCCCGCCCCAGATCGCGCTGAAGATCAGGCGCGTGCTGGGGGGCAAGACAGGCTGGAACGGCATCGCCGTCCAGTTTGCCTTCGCTGCGGTCCTGGGCTGGATTGCCTATGAAATCGTCTCCAACGCCCGCGCCAACCTCGAGAACCAGCACATTGCCGCCGGCTTCGGTTTCCTCGCGAACAACGCCGGTTTCGACGTCAATCAGACGCTGATCTCGTATACCGGCTCGGACACGTTCCTGCGCGTGTTCCTTGTCGGGCTCCTCAATACGCTCGTGGTCTCGGTGGTGGGCATCGTGTTTGCCACCGTGATCGGCTTTATCGTCGCACTGTGCCGGCTGTCTCCCAACTGGCTGCTCGCGCGCGTCGGCGAGATCTATGTCGAGATCATCCGCAACCTGCCGCTGCTGTTCCAGATCCTGTTCTGGTACCTGGCGGTGCTCGCGGCCTTGCCCAATCCACGACAGAGCATTTCGCTGCTCGGCATCGCCTTCGTCAGCAATCGCGGTCTCGTCATTCCCCGCCCGATCGGCGAGAGCGGCTTCGAGGCGTTTCTTGCCGTGCTGGCGCTCGGCATCGTGGCTTCGCTGGCGCTGCGCATCCATGCGCGCCAGGCGCTGTTCCAGCGGGGGCAGATGATCCGGATCTGGCCCTATGTGCTGGGCCTGTTGTTCGGACTGCCGCTCATCACCATGCTGGTAGCGGGTCTGCCCTTCAGCTTCGAGCTGCCGCAGCTCAAGGGCTTCAATTTCGCCGGCGGCTCGCGGATCATCCCGGAGTTTGTGGCGCTCACGTTAGCCTTGTCGACCTATACGGCTGCCTTTATCGCCGAGATCGTGCGCGCGGGCATCCTCTCCGTCCACAGCGGACAGATGGAGGCGGGATCGTCGCTGGGACTGAGCCGCGGCACTACGCTCCGCCTGGTCGTCGTGCCACAGGCGATGCGCGTGATCGTTCCGCCGCTGACCAACCAGTACCTCAATCTCACCAAGAATTCGTCGCTGGCCGTCGCGATCGGCTATCCTGACCTCGTCTCCGTGTTCGCCGGCACGTCGCTGAGCCAGACCGGGCAGGCCATCGAGATCATCGCCATGACGATGGGCGTCTATCTCCTGATCTCGCTGATCACCAGCGCCGTCATGAGCGTCTACGGTTGGCGCGTCAGCCGGAGTCTCGGCGCATGAGCGATATCACCTCGTCCAGCTTCGTTCGCCAGGATATTCTCGGTGAGCGTCCCGCGCCGGTGAAGACCACGGGCTTCATCGGCCTGATGCGGACGCGCCTGTTCAACTCGCCGACCAACATCCTGCTCACGATCGTCGGCGCCTTGCTGCTATGGTTCACCATCATCCCTTCCGTCAGATTCCTGATGATCGATGCAGTCTGGACCGGCAAGGATCGCACGGCCTGCCTCGCCGAGAACGCCGGCTTTGCGGTCGGCGCCTGCTGGCCCTACATCCAGGCCAAGCTGCCGCAACTGATCTACGGCTTCTACCCCGAAGCCGAACGCTGGCGGGTCAACCTCACGCTCGTCCTGTCAGTGGTCCTGTTGGTGCCGTTGCTCATTCCGCGACTGCCGTCGAAAGGATTGAATGCAGGCCTGTTCTTCTTTGCGTTTCCGGTGGTCGCATTCTTTCTGCTCCACGGCGGCGGCATCAAGGGATTTGGCCTGAGCTGGACCGCTGACCTGCTGCAATTGTTCGACGACAGCATCATCGGCGCCGGGCAGGCTCTGCTCAGTCTCGGCAAGACGTCCACTGCCGCACCGCTGTTGTGGGTCGTCGGCAATGTCATCGTGCTCGTGGGCAACCTGATCTACTGGCTGATCTTTCCGCTGACTTGGCTGCGAGATCAGCTGCAGGGGACAGGCCAGTCGGTCTGGGCCGATTTCGCCATCACCGCCGCGATCGTCTCGCTGATCGCCTTCGTTCTCGGCGGTGGCCTCCGCACCGGGGGGCGGGCCCTGACATCCAGCATCGCCACCTTTGTCGCCATCGCAACCGTGATCAAGCTGATGGGGCTCGATCACGGCGGACTGCCGATCGTGCAGACGAACCTTTGGGGCGGACTTCTGGTGACGCTGGTGGTCTCCGTCACCGGCATCGTCACCTCGCTGCCGATCGGCATTGCGCTGGCGCTTGGCCGCCGCTCGACCATTCCGCTGATCCGGATCTTCTCGATCGCCTTCATCGAGTTCTGGCGCGGCGTGCCGCTGATCACCGTGCTGTTCTTCGCCACCTACATGCTGCCGCTGTTTCTGCCGGGCAATTTCACGGTCGACGGGTTGGTGCGTGCGCTGATTGGAATTTCGCTGTTTACGGGCGCCTATCAGGCCGAGAACGTCCGCGGCGGGCTGGCTGCGATCCCGCGCGGGCAGGGCGAGGCGGCCGCGGCATTGGGGCTGTCCTGGTGGAAGACGACCTCGCTCATCGTGCTGCCGCAGGCGCTGCGCCACGTCATTCCGAATCTCGTCAACAGCTTCATCTCGCTGTTCAAGGACACTTCGCTGGTCTCGATCGTGGCGCTGTTCGATCTCCTGGGCTCACTGCGGGCGTCGTTCTCGGATCCGAAATGGTCGTCGCCGTCGACCGCGTTCACCGGGTTCGCCTTCGCCGGGATCATCTACTTCATCTTCTGCTTTGGAATGTCGCGCTACTCGCTCTTCGTCGAGCATCGCCTCAACGCTCACCGGCGCAACTGATCGAGGTCACCATGTCCGACCCCATCGTCAAGATTTCCGGCCTGAACAAATGGTACGGCGAGTTTCACGTGCTGCGCGACATCGACCTTGCGGTCGAGAAGGGCGAGCGCATCGTGATCTGCGGCCCGTCCGGCTCGGGCAAGTCGACGCTGATCCGCTGTATCAACGCGCTCGAGGAGTTTCAGGAAGGCGAGATCGTCGTTGACGGCATTGAGCTCGGGCCGAACCTGAAGCACGTCGATGCGGTGCGGCGCGAAGTCGGCATGGTGTTCCAGAGTTTCAACCTGTTTCCGCACCTGTCCGTGCTGGACAATTGCACGCTGGCGCCGATCTGGGTGCGCAACATCCCCAAGAAGGACGCCGAGGCCGCGGCAATGAAGTTTCTGGAGCGGGTCAAGATTCCGCACCAGGCCAACAAGTTTCCGGGACAGATGTCCGGCGGTCAGCAGCAGCGCGTCGCGATCGCCCGCGCGCTGACGATGAACCCGAAGGTGATGCTGTTCGACGAGCCGACCTCGGCGCTTGACCCCGAAATGGTCAAGGAGGTGCTGGACACGATGGTCGACCTCGCTGAGGAGGGCATGACCATGCTGGTGGTCACCCACGAGATGGGCTTTGCCCGCGAGGTCGCCAACCGCGTCGTGTTCATGGACGCGGGCCAGATCATCGAAGCCAATACGCCCAAAGAGTTCTTCGCGGCCCCGCAGCACGCCCGCACAAAACTGTTCCTGAGCCAGATCCTGCGCTGAGCGCCTGCAATCCGGGTGACGTCGCTGGTCTAACCGCCCCGCCAGCTTGGCACCATGCGAATCGGCCAGCCTCTTTTCGGGCCATACTCCGGAGAGAGACTTTGCAGAGCAGCGCCGGCGCGCGCGCATTCCAGAACGCGCGATTGCAAAAGAAGTTGAAGAAGCAGGCGGACGCGGTCATGTCCGCCGCGGTTCAGGCACTCGGGCAGGGCAGATATGCGGAGGTCGAGACACTCTGCCGTCGGATTCTGACGGAGGTTCCGGATCATTTCGACGCCGCGCACCTGCTCGGCTTGCGCGCGTATGATTGTGGGCGGCTCGAGGAGGCGCAACAACTGCTCGAGCGCGCGACCGTGCTCGATCCGCGTTCGCCCGATGCCCATGGCAATCTCGGGGCCGTGTATTTCAATCTCCAGAAGTTTCAGGACGCTCGCGCATGCCAGGAGAAGGCCATTGCGCTGAAGCCGAATTCTCCAATTGCCTTGACCAATCTTGGCAATACGCTGCTGCACATGGGCCTCGCCGGGCAGGCTATCGAGCTGCACGATCGCGCTATCAGGCTAAAGCCGGACTATGCCGATGCATTTTGCAATCGTGGCATGGCGGAGCTGATCGAAGGCCAGTTCCAGCGCGCCAAGGAGAGTTTCGATCGCGCCCTCGCGTTTCAGCCGCGTCACGCGGAAGCGATCGCGGGCAAGGGCATGGTGTGCATCGAGCTCCGGCATTATGAGGAGGCGGCCGCAGCTATCGCGGCGGGGCTCGCGATCAAGCCGGATTCGCCGAAGATTCTGGCGCAGCGCGGACGGCTCAATCTCGATCTGTCGCGGCTGGAGCAGGCGCTTGCGGATTTCGATGCGGCGCTGGCGCTTTCACCGAGGCTCGAAGTGGCCTTGCAAGGAAAGGCGCAAGTCAACATTCTCAAAGGCAACACGGCCGGGGCGATTGCTGCGGTCAAGACCTTGCTGGAGGAAAATCCACGGTCGGACATCGGGATTGCGCTCCTGGCTTCCTGCTATGCGAGCCAGGGTGACATCGTGACGGCGCTCGAACATCTCGATGCGGGGCTGGCAATTGCGCCGGATTATGCGGACTTGATCGGGCGCAAGATCTTCTTTCTGGACTATCTTCCCGACGCCGATTTTGCGGTCCAGCAGGCCGCGCGAAAACAATGGTGGGACGCGGTCGGCGCCAAATTGCCGCGAAGGGCGTTGGCGCCCCGCACGCTCGATCCGGACAAGCGGATCTTGATCGGATATGTCGCTTCCGAATTCAGGAACCACTCGGCAGCGTTCGCTCTGTTGCCGGTGCTGCGCCATCATGATCACGCCAGGTTCGAGATCGTCTGCTATTCGTGTTCGCCGTTACAAGATGAGATAACGGACGAGTTCAAGTCGATGGCGGACGTCTGGGTCGACGCCTGGCAGCTTTCAGATGACGAACTGGCCGATCGCATTCAGGCCGACAAGGTCGATATCCTGATCGACGTGTCCGGGCACACGACCGGCAACAGGCTGCATGTTTTCGCTCGCAAGCC